>NZ_LRBG01000021.1 GCF_001580545.1 Paraburkholderia monticola | reverse complement strand
CGCGCGCCTTTTCTTCCGGCGCCGCGTCGATCTGGTCGTACGCCTTCGCTTCACCGCCAAACTTCTGCGTCAGAACCGTCGTGATCGCTGCCGTCAGCGTGGTCTTGCCGTGGTCAACGTGACCGATCGTGCCCACGTTCACGTGCGGCTTGGTCCGCTCAAACTTACCCTTGGCCATTTTCGACTCCTAAGAGGATTTTCCGTACGTTGCGCCGGGCGCAAACAATCACCGAGTACTTCTGGTGCCCATGGGCAGGATCGAACTGCCGACCTCTCCCTTACCAAGGGAGTGCTCTACCACTGAGCCACATGGGCGCTACTTCTGTGTTGCTGGAGCGGGTGAAGGGAATCGAACCCTCGTCGTAAGCTTGGAAGGCTTCTGCTCTACCATTGAGCTACACCCGCAAGGATCATGGATTCCCAACAACTACTGCAACTTGCATTCTGGTGGAGGAGGTTGGATTCGAACCAACGTAGGCGTAAGCCAACAGATTTACAGTCTGCCCCCTTTAGCCACTCGGGCACCCCTCCGAAGAGAACTGACAATTATGGGGGAACAACATCCTTTTGTCAAGACCTGCTTGACCGTTCCAAACCCAACGTTCTCACTTATATAGTGACCAGCAGCCAGTCGTCGTAAACGCAAAAACCCCACCCTTGGGGGGTGGGGTTTCTGACGGGGTGAGGAGCCTGACGATTACCTACTTTCACACGGGCAATCCGCACTATCATCGGCGTGGAGTCGTTTCACGGTCCTGTTCGGGATGGGAAGGGGTGGGACCGACTCGCTATGGTCATCAGGCATGACTGGTTGCTGCGTCGCAGGGTGTGCGCCACAGCCAATCTGGAAGAAGCGTAAAGGATTCGTTGTCTGGGGTTGTGTTGTTTCAGGCACAACACTGATCTCAACCGTGTGCATAAAACACACCTGTTATAGGATCAAGCCTTACGGGCAATTAGTATCAGTTAGCTCAGTACATTACTGTACGTGCACACCTGACCTATCAACGTCCTGTTTT
>NZ_LRBG01000020.1 GCF_001580545.1 Paraburkholderia monticola | reverse complement strand
CGCTCGCAGGATGTGCTCACGCGTTTGCGGCATCGGGCCGTCAGCGGCCGAGCACACCAGGATTGCGCCGTCCATCTGTGCCGCGCCCGTGATCATGTTCTTCACATAGTCAGCGTGGCCCGGGCAGTCGACGTGTGCGTAGTGGCGGTTAGCCGTTTCGTACTCGACGTGCGCGGTGTTGATGGTGATGCCGCGCGCCTTTTCTTCCGGCGCTGCGTCGATCTGGTCGTACGCCTTCGCTTCACCGCCAAACTTCTGCGTCAGAACCGTCGTGATCGCTGCCGTCAGCGTGGTCTTGCCGTGGTCAACGTGACCGATCGTGCCCACGTTCACGTGCGGCTTGGTCCGTTCGAATTTACCTTTAGCCATGTTTCTCTTCTTTCAAAAAGTTAATCGTTGAATGACTTTGCCGCGCGATTACTTCGACTTCGCGTTGATGATCGCTTCCGACACGTTACGCGGAGCTTCAGCGTAGTGCTTGAACTCCATCGTGTACGTTGCACGACCTTGCGTCAGCGAACGCAACGACGTCGAGTAGCCGAACATTTCCGACAGCGGCACTTCGGCGCGAACGATCTTGCCGCCGCCAACCATGTCATCCATGCCCTGCACGATGCCGCGACGACCCGACAGATCGCCCATCACGTTGCCCATGTAGTCTTCAGGCGTTTCGACTTCCACAGCCATCATCGGTTCGAGGATGACCGGTTGAGCCTTGCGCATCGCTTCCTTGAACGCCATCGAGCCGGCCATGCGGAACGCATTTTCGTTCGAGTCAACGTCATGGTACGAACCGAACGTCAGGTGAACCTTCACGTCAACGACCGGGAAGCCTGCGAGAACGCCGGCCTTCAGCGTTTCCTGGATACCCTTGTCGACCGCCGGGATGTATTCACGCGGAATCACACCGCCCTTGATCTCGTCCAGGAACTCATAGCCCTTGCCTTGCTCGTTCGGCTCGAGCGTGATGACCGCGTGACCGTACTGGCCGCGACCACCCGACTGCTTGACGAACTTGCCGTCGACGTCTTCCGCCTTGCCGCGAATCGTTTCGCGGTAAGCAACCTGCGGCTTGCCGACAGTCGCTTCCACGCCGAATTCGCGCTTCATGCGGTCGACCAGAATTTCGAGGTGGAGCTCGCCCATGCCCGAAATAATGGTTTGGCCCGACTCTTCGTCCGTTTGCACGCGGAACGACGGATCTTCCTGTGCCAGACGGTTCAGCGCCAGACCCATCTTTTCCTGGTCGGGCTTCGTCTTCGGCTCAACAGCCTGCGAGATCACCGGTTCCGGGAAAATCATGCGCTCGAGAACGATCGGGTGTTGCGGATCGCACAGCGTGTCGCCCGTCGTCGCTTCCTTCAGGCCAACTGCTGCGGCGATGTCGCCCGCGCGCACTTCCTTGATTTCTTCGCGCTGGTTCGCGTGCATCTGCAGAATACGACCCAGACGTTCCTTCTTGTCCTTGGTCGCGTTCAGCACCGTGTCGCCCGAATTGACGACACCGGAATAGACGCGGAAGAAGATCAGCTGGCCGACGAACGGGTCAGTCATGATCTTGAATGCCAGCGACGAGAATTTTTCATCGTCGGAAGCGCGGCGCTCGCCCTTCTCACCGTTTTCCAGTTCACCGGTCACCGGCGGAATGTCGATCGGCGACGGCAGGAAGTCCAGAACGGCGTCCAGCATGCGCTGCACACCCTTGTTCTTGAACGCGGTGCCGCACAGCATCGGCTGGATTTCGCAAGCGATCGTACGGTCGCGCAGACCCTTGATGATTTCCTCTTCGGTCAGCTCGCCCGACTCGAGGTACTTGTTCATCATGTCTTCGTTCGCTTCAGCCGCGGCCTCGACCATCTTTTCACGCCATTCGTTGCACGTGTCGACGAGCTCTGCCGGGATTTCTTCGTACGAGAACTTGGTGCCTTGGGACGCGTCGTCCCAAATGATCGCCTTCATCTTCATCAGATCGACGACGCCCGTGAAGTTCTCTTCCGCGCCGATAGGCACCACGACCGGAACCGGGTTCGCCTTCAGACGCAGCTTGAGCTGGTCGTAGACCTTGAAGAAGTTCGCGCCGGTGCGGTCCATCTTGTTGATGAACGCGAGGCGGGGAACCTTGTACTTGTTCGCCTGACGCCACACGGTTTCCGACTGGGGCTGCACGCCACCCACAGCGCAGTACACCATGCATGCGCCGTCGAGCACGCGCATCGAGCGCTCGACTTCAATCGTGAAGTCGACGTGACCCGGGGTGTCGATGATGTTGATGCGGTGCTCGGCGCGGTCGCCTGCCATGCCCTTCCAGAATGCCGTCGTAGCAGCGGAAGTAATCGTGATACCGCGTTCCTGCTCCTGCTCCATCCAGTCCATGGTGGCAGCGCCGTCGTGAACTTCACCAATCTTGTGGTTCACGCCCGTGTAGAACAGAATGCGCTCGGTCGTCGTCGTCTTGCCGGCGTCGATGTGAGCGCTAATACCGATGTTACGGTAGCGCTCGATAGGAGTCTTGCGAGCCACTTTGATCCTCTATTCGGATGACGCGATGCGAGAGATACCCATCGCGCTGTAACACAAACGGGCGAGGCGCCTTTGCAGCGCACCCGCCCGGAATTTCTTTCCGTTTTTCCGCTTAACCCGGCTCGGGCAGCTTAGAAACGGAAGTGCGAGAACGCCTTGTTGGCTTCTGCCATCCGGTGAACTTCGTCGCGCTTCTTCATCGCGCCGCCACGGCCTTCGGCCGCTTCGGAGAGTTCACCTGCCAGACGCAGGGCCATCGACTTCTCGCTGCGCTTCTTCGCGGCTTCACGCAGCCAACGCATCGCCAATGCCATACGACGCGACGGGCGCACTTCGACCGGAACCTGATAGTTCGCACCACCAACGCGGCGGCTCTTCACTTCGACCACCGGCTTGACGTTGTTGAGCGCCACCGTGAACACTTCCAGCGGGTCCTTGCCACCCTTGGTCTGGATCTGTTCGAAAGCGCCGTACACGATACGCTCGGCAACCGACTTCTTGCCGGAGAGCATCAGCACGTTCATGAATTTTGCTACATCAACGTTACCGAACTTCGGATCCGGCAACACTTCCCGCTTGGGGACTTCGCGACGACGCGGCATGTTTCTTCCTTTACCTTTTCAGTTGGAGCTGTATGCAGCCCCGCGGCCACCAACTAACCCGATTCATCCGTAAGACTAACCAGCCTGGTCGGGTGACCACTTACTCGATAGCACCGGCAAGTCCGGCACCATCGCTATTACCGCCTTTGCAGGCGACCTGAAACTACGATTGACTGGCTAATTACTTGCCAGCCTTGGCACGCTTCGCACCGTACTTCGAGCGAGCCTGCTTACGATCCTTGACGCCCTGGGTATCCAGCGAGCCGCGAACCATGTGGTAACGCACACCCGGCAAGTCCTTCACACGACCGCCGCGAATCAGCACGACCGAGTGTTCCTGCAGGTTGTGGCCTTCACCACCGATGTACGAAATGACTTCGAAGCCATTCGTCAGACGAACCTTGGCAACCTTACGGAGTGCCGAGTTCGGCTTCTTCGGCGTCGTGGTGTACACACGGGTGCACACGCCGCGACGCTGGGGGCAGTCCTGCAAGGCCGGGCTCTTGCTCTTCGTCGTTTCCGACGTGCGGCCTTTGCGAACCAGTTGATTGATGGTTGGCATTGTTTATTCCTGAAATTGAACAAAATCGACGCATCTGTTTCCGGGCAAAGCGGAAACGCCTGCGCATCGAACTTCCGGCTAGTCCGCTCGCGCACGAATTGAAGCCGCGCGCAAGCATCCCAAGAACCGGAACCTAGCATAATATTCCGAAAACACTAAGAGAGTCAACAGGTTGCGATGTTTCGCACCCCTGTCAATCCGGCGAAATAGCCAGATGAAGTCAGTCTGCCGCTACGACGTGCAGCAATTCGTAGCCAAACCGGTCGAGCTTACGCGCTCCCATGCCCGGAATACCGCGCAGATCGTCGATCGAGTCGGGCCCGAGACGGGCGATTTCAGCTAGCGTCGCGTCATGGAAAATCACGTAAGCCGGCACGCCGTCGCTCTTCGCGGTTTCGGTGCGCCACATGCGTAGACGCTCCCAGCGCGCGCGTTCACGCGGGCCCATGCCGATCGTCGGATCCGCGCGCTCGCTCGTGCGCCCCGACGATTGACGCGTGCGCGTGGGCTTCACGTAGCGGCGCATCGTCACCTTCTGCTCGCCCTTGAGCACCGGCTTGCTCGCCTCGGTCAGCACGAGTGAGCCAAAACCTTCGTGGTCGACCGTCAGATAGCCGAACGCGACGAGTTGGCGGAACACCGCCCGCCATTCCGGCTCGCCGAGCGCGGCGCCGATACCGAACGTCGTCAGCTTCTCGTGGCCACGCTGCAGGATTTTCTCGCTGCGGTTCCCACGCAGAATATCGATCAGATGTCCGGCCCCAAAATGAAAGCCACTTGCCCGCTGCGCACGAAACACGCACGACAGCGCCATCTGAGCCTCGCGCGTCGCATCCCAGGTCGGCGGCGGCTCGAGGCAGTTGTCGCAGTTGCCGCACGGTTGGCTCGTTTCACCAAAGTACGCGAGCAGCCGCACACGCCGGCAGGTCGCCGTTTCGCACAGACCGAGCAGTGCATCGAGCTTGCCGGTCTGGACGCGTTTGTGCGCGTCATCGGCTTCGGATTCGTCGATCATTTTGCGCTGCTGGACGACATCGCCGAGCCCGTAGGCCATCCACGCGTTCGACGGTAGCCCGTCGCGGCCCGCGCGGCCGGTCTCCTGGTAGTAGCCTTCGACGCTCTTGGGCAAATCCAGATGCGCGACGAACCGCACGTCAGGTTTGTCGATGCCCATGCCGAACGCAATCGTTGCGCACATGACGATGCCTTCCTCGCGCTGGAACATCTCCTGATGCTGCTGGCGCACCTCGAACTCCATGCCGGCGTGGTACGGCAGCGCGCGCATGCCCTTTTCCTTCAACCACTCGGCGGTTTCCTCGACCTTGCGGCGCGACAGGCAATACACAACGCCCGCATCGGTCGTGCCATCCGGCCTCGTATGCTCGGCGCGGATGAAGTCGAGTAGTTGCGTGCGCGCATTGTCCTTTTCCGCAATGCGGTAGCGGATGTTCGGGCGATCGAAACTCGACACGAACACGCGCGCATCGTCGAGCGCGAGACGGTGAATGATTTCGTCGCGCGTGATCGCGTCGGCGGTGGCCGTCAGCGCAATGCGCGGCACATCCGGAAAGCGCTCGTGCAGCACTGACAGCTGGATATATTCGGGCCGGAAATCATGCCCCCACTGGGACACGCAGTGCGCTTCGTCGATCGCGAAAAGGCCGATCCGCGTGCGTTCGAGCAGTTCCTGAAAGCGCGGCGTCATCAGCCGTTCCGGCGCGACGTACAGGAGATCGATGTCGCCGTCGCGCAGCGCCCGCTCGGTGGCCATGGCCTCCGCGCTCGACAGCGTCGAGTTCAGGTACGCGGCGCGCACGCCGACCTCCGTCAGCGCCGCCACCTGGTCCTGCATCAGCGCGATCAGCGGCGACACCACGATGCCGGCGCCCAAGCCGCGTTCGCGTCGCACCAGCGACGGAATCTGATAACACAGCGATTTGCCGCCCCCCGTCGGCATCAGCACGAGGCAATCGCCGCCGTCGGCGACGTGCTCGACAATTTCGCCCTGCTGCCCTCTGAACGCGGGATAACCAAAGACTTCGTTGAGGATTTCGAGCGGACGGGACATGTATTTGAGAGAGACGGCGAAGGGAACGGCACGCAGGCGGTGACACGAATTTTACCAACGCATTCGTGCCGCGCCCGTGCTTTACGACAACGTTAGCCATTCGGCCTAGGGCAGCGCCGGCGCATGGCACCGATGTACGCGCAAAAAGGCACAAAAAAAAGCCGCTCAGTCGAAACTGAGCGGCTTTCGTGGCTTGTCAGGCGAGGCGGCTTGCGCCGCCAGGACTTACTCGCCCGAGTGCTGCTGTTCGGCAGCCGGGGTTTCCGGCGTACCGAATTCGAACGACTCTTCCGCTGCGATCTGATCGAAACGCTCGCGGTCGGCCAGTTCCTTGCTCTTGCGCGCCTTGTGGAACGCGAGACCCGTACCGGCCGGAATCAGACGGCCGACGATCACGTTTTCCTTCAGGCCACGCAGGTCGTCGCGCTTGCCCATGATCGCCGCTTCGGTCAGCACGCGGGTCGTTTCCTGGAACGACGCCGCGGAGATGAACGAATCGGTCGACAGCGACGCCTTCGTGATACCGAGCAGCACGTTTTCGTACGTTGCCGGACGCTTGTCTTCCGCGATCATACGGTCGTTTTCGTCGAGCATGTCCGACCGCTCGACCTGTTCGCCCGGGATGAACCGCGTATCGCCATTGTCCGAAATCTGCACGCGACGCAGCATCTGACGCACGATCACTTCGATGTGCTTGTCGTTGATCTTCACGCCCTGCAGACGGTACACGTCCTGCACTTCGTCCACGATGTAACGCGAAAGCGCCTCGACGCCCTGCAAACGCAGGATGTCGTGCGGATCCGCCGGTCCGTCGACGATCATTTCGCCCTTGTTGACGACCTGACCATCGTGCACCAGGACCTGCTTTTCCTTCGCGATCAGGAACTCGTGCTGGTTGCCCTCGAGGTCCGTGATAACGAGACGCTGCTTGCCCTTCGTGTCCTTACCGAACGACGTCGTACCCGTGACTTCCGCCAGGATACCTGCGTCCTTCGGCGAACGTGCTTCGAACAGTTCCGCCACACGCGGCAGACCACCGGTAATGTCACGCGTCTTCTGCGATTCGGTCGGGATACGTGCGAGCACTTCACCGACCTGCACCTGCTGACCGTCCTTCACGGTGATCAGCGCGCCGACCTGGAAGCCGATCTGCACCGAGTGCTCGGTGTTCGGGATCTTCACTTCCTCGCCGTTCGCATCGAGCAGCTTGACCTGCGGACGCACCGTCTTCGACGCCTGCGAACCACGACGCTTCACGTCGATCACGACCAGCGTGGACAGACCCGTCACGTCGTCGATCTGCTTCGCGACGGTCACGCCTTCCTCGACGTTCTCGAACTTCACCGTACCACCGTACTCGGTGATGATCGGACGCGTCATCGGATCCCAGGTGGCCAGTTGCGTGCCGGCCTTGATCTGCGCACCGTCGAGCTGCAGCAACGTAGCGCCGTACGGCACCTTGTGACGCTCGCGCTCGCGGCCGTGATCGTCGGTGATCATCGCTTCGCCCGAACGCGAGATGACGATCTGCTCGCCCTTCGCATTCGTGACGTAACGCATCGTCGACGTGAAACGCACCGTACCGTTCGACTTCGCTTCGACCGACGAGGCCACCGCCGCACGCGAAGCCGCACCACCGATGTGGAACGTACGCATCGTGAGCTGCGTGCCCGGTTCACCGATCGACTGCGCCGCGATCACACCGACCGCTTCGCCGACGTTCACCATCGAGCCGCGGCCGAGGTCGCGACCGTAACAGGACGCGCACAAGCCGTAGCGCGTTTCGCAAGTGAGCGGCGTGCGCACGCGCACTTCGTCGATGCCGAGGCGCTCGATGTCTTCGACCGCGTCTTCGTCGAGCAACGTGCCCGATTCGAACAGCGTTTCCTGCGATTCCGGGTTAACAATGTCAGCCACCGCCACGCGACCCAGAATACGGTCACGCAGCGCTTCGACCACTTCACCGCCTTCCACGAGCGCCTTCATCGCCACGCCATTCGACGTGCCGCAATCGTCCTCGACGACGACCAGATCCTGCGTCACGTCGACGAGACGACGAGTCAGGTAACCCGAGTTCGCGGTCTTCAGTGCCGTATCAGCCAGACCCTTACGTGCACCGTGGGTCGAGATGAAGTACTGCAACACGTTCAGACCTTCGCGGAAGTTCGCCGTAATCGGCGTCTCGATGATCGAGCCGTCCGGCTTCGCCATCAGACCGCGCATACCGGCCAGCTGACGAATCTGAACCGCCGAACCACGAGCGCCCGAGTCCGCCATCATGTAGATGGAGTTGAACGACTCCTGACGCGTCTGGTTGCCGTCGCGGTCCGTCACCGGTTCCGTCGACAGCTGTTCCATCATCGCCTTGCCGACCGCTTCCGACGTCGCCGACCAGATGTCGACCACGTTGTTGTAGCGTTCCTGCGCGGTGACGAGACCCGACATGTACTGACGGTCGTATTCCTTCACCTTCTTCGCGGCGTCGCCAACGATCGTTTCCTTCTGCGGCGGCACGAGCATGTCGTCGACGCAGATCGAAATACCAGCGCGCGTTGCCAGACGGAAGCCCGACTGCATCAGTTGGTCGGCGAAAATCACTGTCTCACGCAGACCGCACTTGCGGAACGCGGTGTTGATCAGACGCGAGATTTCCTTCTTCTTCAGCGGCTTGTTCAGCACCGAGAACGGCAGACCCGGCGGCAGAATTTCCGACAGGATCGAGCGACCGACCGTGGTTGCGTACAGCGTGATCTTCGGCACGAACGCCGGCGCGCCTTCCGACTTGTCTTCGTTGTGGACCATTTCGGTGATCCGCACGTTGACGCGCGAGGCCAGCTCGACTTCCTTGTTCTCGTAAGCACGCAGCACTTCCGACACGCCCGTGAACGTCAGGCCTTCGCCCTTGCCGTTCACCGCTTCGCGCGTCGCGTAGTACAGACCCAGCACGATATCCTGCGACGGCACGATCGACGGATCGCCGTTAGCCGGGAACAGCACGTTGTTCGACGCGAGCATCAGCGTGCGCGCTTCCATCTGCGCTTCGAGCGACAGCGGCACGTGAACGGCCATCTGGTCACCGTCGAAGTCGGCGTTGAACGCCGCGCAAACGAGCGGGTGCAGTTGGATTGCCTTACCTTCGATCAGCACCGGCTCGAAAGCCTGGATACCGAGACGGTGCAGCGTCGGTGCACGGTTCAGCATAACCGGATGTTCGCGGATCACCTCTTCGAGGATGTCCCACACGACCGGCGTCTGGTTCTCGACTTCCTTCTTCGCAGCCTTGATGGTGGTAGCGACACCCATCACTTCGAGCTTGTTGAAGATGAACGGCTTGAACAGTTCGAGCGCCATCAGCTTCGGCAGACCGCACTGATGCAGCTTCAGCGTCGGACCGACCACGATCACCGAACGGCCCGAGTAGTCGACGCGCTTACCGAGCAGGTTCTGACGGAAGCGACCGCCCTTACCCTTGATCATATCGGCGAGCGACTTCAGCGGACGCTTGTTCGCGCCGGTCATCGCCTTGCCGCGACGGCCGTTGTCGAGCAGCGAGTCGACGGCTTCCTGCAGCATCCGCTTTTCGTTGCGGACGATGATTTCAGGCGCCTTCAGCTCGAGCAAACGCTTCAACCGGTTATTACGGTTGATCACGCGGCGATACAGGTCGTTCAGGTCCGACGTCGCGAAACGGCCGCCGTCGAGCGGCACGAGCGGACGCAGTTCCGGCGGCAGCACCGGCAGCACTTCGAGGACCATCCAGTCCGGCTTGATGCCCGAACGCTGGAACGCCTCGAGCACCTTCAGGCGCTTCGCGTACTTCTTGATCTTCGCTTCGGAGCCGGTGTTCTTGAGTTCCGTGCGCAGCAACTCGACCTGCTCGTCGATGTTGATTGCGCGCAGCAGTTCGCGAATACCTTCCGCGCCCATTTCGGCACGGAATTCGTCGCCGTATTCCTCGACCTTATTGTAGTAATCCTCTTCGGTCATGATCTGCCGCGCTTTGAGCGGCGTCATGCCCGGATCGATCACCACATAGGCTTCAAAGTACAGCACGCGCTCGATGTCGCGCAGCGTCATGTCGAGCACCATGCCCAGACGCGACGGCAGCGACTTCAGGAACCAGATGTGCGCGACCGGCGAGGCCAGCTCAATGTGGCCCATCCGCTCACGACGCACCTTCGCGAGCGTCACTTCGACGCCGCACTTCTCGCAGATCACGCCACGGTGCTTCAGGCGCTTGTACTTGCCGCAAAGGCATTCGTAGTCCTTGATCGGACCGAAAATCTTCGCGCAGAACAGACCATCGCGCTCCGGCTTGAACGTGCGGTAGTTGATGGTTTCCGGCTTCTTGACTTCACCGAACGACCACGAACGGATCTTGTCCGGCGAGGCCAGACCGATCTTGATCGCGTCAAAAACTTCAGGTTGTTGGACTTGCTTGAATAGATCGAGCAAAGCTTTCATCGCTTCTCTCCAGTAGTCCGATTAGTTCCGGTCCAGGTCGATGTCGATACCGAGCGACCGGATTTCCTTCACCAACACGTTGAACGACTCAGGCATGCCGGCATCGATCACGTGATCGCCCTTGACCAGGTTCTCGTAAACCTTGGTCCGGCCCGTCACGTCGTCCGACTTCACCGTCAGCATTTCCTGCAGCACGTACGATGCGCCGTACGCTTCGAGCGCCCACACTTCCATTTCACCGAAACGCTGGCCACCGAACTGCGCCTTACCGCCCAACGGCTGCTGCGTCACGAGCGAGTACGGGCCCGTGGAACGCGCGTGCATCTTGTCGTCGACCAGGTGGTGCAGCTTCAGGTAGTGCATGTAGCCGACCGTCACCGTACGTTCGAACATCTCGCCCGTGCGGCCGTCGTACAGACGCACCTGGTTCTTCGACGGCGTCATGCCGAGGTTTTCAGCGATTTCGTCCGGGAACGCCAGATCCAGCGCGCGCGACATTTCTTCTTCGGTCGCACCGTCGAAGACCGGCGTTGCGAACGGCACGCCTTCGCGCAGGTTCTTCGCGAGTTCCAGGATTTCGTCGTCGCTAAAGCTGTCCAGCTCTTCGGCGCGGCCCGATTCGTTGTAGATCTTGATCAGGAATTCGCGCAGTTCAGCGATCTTCGCCTGACGCTGCAGCATTTCGCCGATACGCCAGCCGAGACCCTTCGCGGCCCAACCCAGATGTACTTCGAGAACCTGACCCACGTTCATCCGCGACGGCACGCCGAGCGGGTTCAGAACGACGTCAGCCGGACGGCCGTCGGCCATGTACGGCATGTCTTCGATCGGCACGATCTTCGACACGACACCCTTGTTGCCGTGACGGCCTGCCATCTTGTCGCCAGGCTGCAGACGGCGCTTCACCGCCAGATACACCTTGACCATCTTCAGCACGCCCGGCGGCAGTTCGTCGCCTTGCGTGAGCTTCTTGCGCTTCTCTTCGAACGCCAGGTCGAACTGGTGACGCTTCTCTTCGATCGAGTTCTTGATCGCTTCGAGCTGGGCCGCTGCTTCTTCGTCCGCGAGGCGGATGTCGAACCAGTGATAGTGGTCCAGATCTTCGAGGTACGCGCGCTCGATCTTCGTGCCCTTCGCGAGCTTCTTCGGACCGCCGTTCGCGACCTTGCCTTCGAGCATGCGCGCGAGACGCTGGAACGCATCGCCTTCCACGATCCGCAACTGGTCGTTCAGGTCGAGGCGATAGCGCTTCAGTTCATCGTCGATGATCTGTTGCGCGCGCTTGTCACGCTGGATACCTTCACGCGTGAACACCTGGACGTCGATCACGGTACCGCTCATGCCCGAGGGCACGCGCAGCGACGTGTCCTTCACGTCCGAAGCCTTCTCACCGAAGATCGCGCGCAGCAGCTTTTCTTCCGGCGTCAGCTGGGTTTCGCCCTTGGGCGTGACCTTGCCGACCAGCACGTCGCCCGCTTCGACTTCCGCGCCGATGTACACGATGCCCGACTCGTCGAGACGGCCAAGCTGCACTTCCGCGAGGTTCGAAATGTCGCGCGTGATTTCTTCCGGTCCGAGCTTCGTGTCGCGTGCAACGACGTTCAGTTCTTCGATGTGAATCGACGTGTAACGGTCGTCCGCAACGACCTTCTCCGAGATCAGGATCGAGTCTTCGAAGTTGTAGCCGTTCCACGGCATGAACGCGATCAGCATGTTCTGGCCGAGCGCGAGCTCGCCCAGATCGGTCGATGCGCCGTCAGCCAGCACGTCGCCACGCGCAACCTTGTCGCCCATCTTCACGATCGGACGCTGGTTGATGTTCGTGTTCTGGTTCGAACGCGTGTACTTGATCAGGTTGTAGATGTCGACACCGACTTCACCCGCGACCGCTTCGTCGTCGTTCACGCGAATCACAATACGGCCCGCGTCGACGTAATCCACCACACCGCCACGCAGTGCCTGAACCGTCGTGCCCGAGTCGACCGCCACGGTGCGCTCGATGCCCGTACCGACGACCGGCTTTTCCGGGCGCAGACACGGCACAGCCTGACGCTGCATGTTCGAGCCCATCAACGCGCGGTTCGCGTCGTCGTGCTCAAGGAACGGAATCAGCGAAGCTGCGACCGACACGATCTGCGACGGTGCCACGTCCATGTACTGGATACGATCCGGCGTGACCATCAGCGTTTCGCCCGCTTCACGCGACGACACGAGTTCGTCGGTCAGCGTGCCGTCGACGGCCACCGCCGCGTTCGCCTGAGCGATCACGTAACGGCCTTCTTCGATGGCCGACAGGTAGTCGATCTGGTCGGTCACCTTGCCGTCCGCGACCTTGCGATACGGCGTTTCGAGGAAGCCGTATTCGTTCAGGTGCGCATACAACGCGAGCGAGTTGATCAGACCGATGTTCGGGCCTTCCGGCGTCTCGATCGGGCACACGCGGCCGTAGTGGGTCGGGTGCACGTCGCGGACTTCGAAGCCTGCGCGTTCGCGCGTCAGACCGCCCGGTCCCAGTGCGGAAACGCGGCGCTTGTGCGTGATTTCCGAGAGCGGGTTGGTCTGGTCCATGAACTGCGACAACTGCGACGAACCGAAGAACTCGCGAATCGCCGACGAAATCGGCTTCGAGTTGATCAGGTCGTGCGGCATCAGGTTTTCGCTTTCGGCCTGGCCGAGGCGTTCCTTGACAGCACGTTCGACACGCACGAGACCCGCGCGGAACTGGTTCTCCGCGAGCTCGCCGACGCAACGCACACGACGGTTGCCGAGGTGGTCGATGTCATCCACTTCGCCCTTGCCGTTGCGCAGTTCGACCAGGATCTTGATCGTCGCGAGGATGTCGTCGTCCTGCAGCGTCATCGGACCGACGATTTCATCACGGCCGACTCGGCGATTGAACTTCATACGACCCACCTTGGACAGGTCGTACGCTTCTTCGCTGTAGAACAGGCGGTTAAACAGCGCCTCGACCGCTTCTTCGGTCGGCGGCTCGCCCGGACGCATCATGCGGTAAATCGCGATGCGCGCGGCCATCTTGTCGGCCGTTTCGTCGATACGCAGCGTCGACGAGATATACGGACCCTGATCCAGATCGTTCGTGTAGAGCGTCTGGATGTCCTTGATCTTCGCTTCGCGCAATTTCTCGAGCACGGACTCGGTGATCTCGTCGTTCGCGTTCGCGATGACTTCGCCGGTATCGCCGTCGATCACGTTCTTCGCGAGCACGCGGCCGAGCAGATAGTCTTCCGGTACCGAGATGAACTTGGTCTTCGCGTTATCGAGGTCGCGAATGTGCTTGGCGTTGATCCGCTTGTCCTTCTGGACGATCACGTTGCCGTCGCGGTCCGTGATGTCAAAGCGCGCGACTTCGCCACGCAGACGCTCCGGCACGAATTCCATCTGCGCGCCTTCCGGCATCAGCGTGAAATTGTCGAACACGAAGAAGTTTGCGAGGATCTGTTCCGGCGTGAGGCCAATTGCCTTGAGCAGGATCGTGACCGGCATCTTGCGGCGACGGTCGACGCGGAAATACAGCACGTCCTTCGGGTCGAACTCGAAGTCGAGCCACGAGCCGCGGTAAGGAATGATACGTGCCGAGAACAGCAACTTGCCTGAGCTGTGCGTCTTGCCCTTGTCGTGTTCGAAGAACACGCCCGGGGAACGGTGCAGCTGCGAGACGATCACACGTTCCGTGCCGTTGATGACGAACGAACCGGTGGGGGTCATGAGCGGAATTTCGCCCATGTACACTTCCTGTTCCTTCACTTCCTTGACGACCGGCTTGCTCGGCGATTCCTTGTCGAGCAGCACCAGACGCACCTTGGCGCGCAGCGCCGAACAGTACGTCAGACCGCGCTGCTGACATTCCTTGATGTTGAATGCCGGCGGCGACAGCATGTAGCTGACGAACTCGAGACGCGCGAAGCCATTGTGCGAAACGATTGGGAAAACGGAAGTAAACGCTGCCTGCAGGCCTTCCGGCTTGCGTTGTGTAGACGACGTATCTGCTTGCAGAAACGTGCTGAATGATTCAAGCTGGGTAGCCAGCAGGAAAGGTACTTGGTGAACGATGGGGCGCTTCGCAAAACTCTTGCGAATACGCTTCTTCTCGGTGAAGGAATATTGCATACGATCTCCGAATCACGGCGGGCATTGTTGTCGAGGCAGGATACCTTGATGAGACAACCCGAGTGTTCACCGACTGAGACCCGATGGCCGTCCGATGGCTTGAACGAGCCTAGAAGCTTGGTGGTTGGCCGCTACCAACCGCTGGCTGACGGCAGCGGATGCCTGTGTTGCCCGCTACCCGACCAAACTTGCCTTCTGCAGTCGCTTCAGAAGACAAAGAGAAGCGCCGGTCAATGTTGCCGATTGGCGATTTTCTTTGGCTTCTGGAAGTCACGTTCCTGCCAGAACAGACTGGCACAAACGCGGCTCCCACAAAGCACAAAAAGGCCGGCGGTGGAAAACCGCCAGCCCTCGCACAGCGCGCTGAAACTTACTTGATTTCAGCCTTCGCGCCGGCTTCTTCCAGCTTCTTCTTGGCTTCTTCAGCAGCAGCCTTCGGTACCGCTTCCTTAACAGGCTTCGGTGCACCGTCGACCAGGTCCTTCGCTTCCTTCAGGCCGAGACCCGTCAGTTCACGAACAGCCTTAATGACCGAAACCTTGTTCGCGCCGACTTCCGTCAGGTTGACCGTGAATTCGGTTTGCTCTTCAGCAGCAGCAGCAGCGCCGCCGCCTGCCGGGCCTGCCACTGCAACAGCAGCTGCCGACACGCCAAATTTTTCTTCGAACGCCTTGACCAGTTCGTTCAGTTCCAGAACCGACATCGAGCTTACGGCTTCGAGGATGTCTTCTTTTGCGATTGCCATTTGAAATACTCCTAAATTGAATTCGGATACAGCCAGCGATCAATCACGCTCTACTGAAGTGCATTACGCAGCGGCTTCTTCGCCTTGTTTCTTCTCTGCCAGCGCGGCCAGAGCGCGCGCGAAGCCAGAAACAGGTGCCTGCATAACGTACAACAGCTTGGAGAGCAGTTCTTCGCGGCTCGGGATGCTCGCCAGCGCTTGCACGCCAGCCTTGTCCATCACCTTGCCTTCGTAGGAACCAGCCTTGATGACCAACTTGTCATTGCTCTTGCTGAAGTCATTGACGACCTTAGCAGCAGCAATTGCATCTTCCGAGATGCCGTAGATCAGGGGGCCAGTCATCTGCTCTGCCAGCGGAGCAAACGGGGTACCTTCAACAGCGCGACGCGCCAGCGTGTTCTTCAACACGCGAAGGTATACCTGTTGCTCACGCGCTTTCGCGCGCAGCTTGGTCAGATCGCCAACCGCGATTCCACGATACTCAGCCAGAACCACGGTCTGAGCTTTCGCGACTTGCGCGGCAACCTCAGCGACGACGGCCTGCTTGCTTTCTTTGTTGAGTGGCACGGTTAACCTCCAGATTCGATACACGCAGCGTGCGCCTTGTGTACCGCGTTCAATAACGGCGTCCGACCAGTCAGGAGTATTTCAACCGCTCAGAGTCCGTATTGCTACAGACTCTGAGGGCTTCATCACTTCAAAACTTTTTCGGGTTCGCCATCTGCGTTGGCTTTACATTAAGGACCCGCCTACCTGCTGCGCGCCCACCAACGGTCTTTGACAACCGGTTACGCGATGCAGACTGCCACCTCGCAACCGCCCAAAGCCCTTAAAAGCCACCCCGGCTCGAGCCGGAGCAGCTCAATTCATTACTGTGCAGCGATCGACGTCTGATCGACGCGAACGCCAACACCCATCGTGCTCGACAGAGCAACCTTGCGCAGGTACACGCCCTTGCTCGTTGCCGGCTTCGCCTTTTGCAGCGCTTCGATCAGCGCGTTCAGGTTGTTGCGCAGAGCAGCGGGTTCGAACGAAGCACGACCGATGGTCGCATGGATGATACCGGCCTTGTCGACACGGAACTGCACCTGACCAGCCTTGGCGTTCTTGACCGCGGTCGCGACATCGGGCGTCACCGTGCCGACCTTCGGGTTCGGCATCAGGCCGCGCGGGCCAAGAATCTGGCCGAGCGTACCGACGATACGCATCGTGTCCGGCGAAGCGATCACGATGTCAAAGTTCAGGTTTCCGGCCTTGACCTGTTCTGCCAGGTCTTCCATGCCGACGACGTCAGCACCAGCGGCACGAGCCTGCTCAGCCTTTTCGCCCTGTGCGAACACGGCGACGCGCACCGACTTACCCGTACCAGCCGGCAGCACGACCGAGCCACGAACCACTTGATCCGACTTCTTGGCGTCAATGCCGAGTTGCACGGCGACGTCGATCGATTCGTCGAACTTCGCGCTTGCGCATTCCTTCACGAGCGACAGAGCATCTTCGATCGCGTACAGCTTCTGACGATCCACCTTGGCTGCAAATGCTTGCAGACGTTTCGAAAGCTTAGCCATTTACACGCCCTCCACGGTGATGCCCATCGAGCGGGCGCTACCAGCGATCGTACGAACCGCTGCGTCCAGATCAGCAGCCGTCAGATCGGGCATCTTGGTCTTGGCGATATCTTCAGCTTGAGCGCGGGTGATCTTGCCGACCTTGTCGGTATGCGGCTTGCTCGAACCCTTGTCCAGCTTCGCCGCCTTTTTGATCAGAACCGTCGCAGGCGGCGTCTTCAGAACGAACGTGAAGCTCTTGTCCGCGAATGCTGTAATCACGACAGGAATCGGCAGGCCCGGTTCCATCGCCTGGGTCTGCGCGTTGAACGCCTTGCAGAACTCCATGATGTTCAGGCCGCGCTGGCCGAGTGCCGGACCGACAGGCGGCGACGGGTTGGCTTTACCTGCAGGGATCTGCAGCTTGATAAAGCCGATGATTTTCTTTGCCATTTCAAGAACCTCTTTGGAACGTCGCCTTACATACGGACGTTCGGTGAGTAGTAACGCGTGTTCGCCAGCCAAGCTGGCTAGTTACGCTCCTCAACGGCCATTACGCGGACCGTAAGCGCGAAACACGGAACGCACCTTGCGGTGCGTTCCGTAAATTCTGGATTACAACTTTTCGACTTGGCCGAATTCCAGCTCGACCGGCGTTGCGCGGCCGAAAATTGTAACGGAAACACGGACTCGCGACTTTTCGTAGTTCACTTCTTCGACGCTGCCGTTGAAATCAGTGAACGGACCTTCCTTCACCCGCACCATCTCGCCTACTTCGAACAGGGTCTTCGGACGTGGCTTCTCCACACCCTCCTGCATCTGCGACATGATTTTCTCAACTTCCCGAGGGGAAATCGGGCTTGGGCGATTACGCGCACCGCCGACGAAACCAGTCACCTTCGCCGTGTTTTTAACGAGGTGCCACGTTTCGTCCGTCATTTCCATTTCGACCAACACGTAGCCGGGAAAGAAACGACGTTCCGTCACTGATTTGTGACCGCCCTTCACCTCGACAACCTCTTCCGTCGGAACGAGGATCTGGCCAAATTGGTCTTGCATGCCAGCACGCTCGATGCGCTCCTGAAGCGCCCGCTGCACGCTTTTCTCCATGCCGGAGTAGGCGTGCACCACGTACCAACGTTTGCCGCTCGGGGATGCCGGAATATCGCTCATATCATTTCCAACCCAGAATCACCGAGAAAATTGTCCATTCAATGGATTTGTCACAAATCCAGAGAAAGATGGCCATCACGACTACGAAGCCGAACACCACCAGCGTAGTCTGACTTGCCTCTTTGCGAGTCGGCCAAACAACCTTACGGACTTCTTTGTACGAGTCTTTGGCAAAAGCGATGAAACCCTTGCCTGGCGCTGAGAGAAGACCGACTGCGACACCCGCGATCGCCCCAACAGCCAACGCGGCTCCGCGGATGTACCATTCCTGGCCACTTAGCCAGAAGAACCCCACGAACCCGGCCAAGACCAGCAACACACCTGCGATCAGCATCATCTTGTCGCCAGATGTATTTACAGTTTCGACTGAAGGATTCGCCATAACACCTTAACGAAGCGCCACTACGGCGCGATAGTTGGCAGGGGCAGAGGGAATCGAACCCCCAACCTTCGGTTTTGGAGACCGACGCTCTGCCAGTTGAGCTATGCCCCTAAACCATTTGGGGCTGACGACACCGCCAACCCCGATGCAACCAATTACCGAGAACTGTCTGGCGTTACTCGATGATCTTGGCGACGACACCAGCGCCGACCGTACGGCCACCTTCGCGAATTGCGAAACGCAGGCCTTCTTCCATCGCGATCGGGTTGATCAGCTTCACCGTGATCGACACGTTGTCGCCCGGCATCACCATTTCCTTGTCCTTCGGCAGCTCGATCGAGCCCGTCACGTCCGTCGTACGGAAGTAGAACTGCGGACGGTAGTTGTTGAAGAACGG
>NZ_LRBG01000019.1 GCF_001580545.1 Paraburkholderia monticola | reverse complement strand
TTGAGATGCGATTAGTTTTAAGGAGGCGAGACGCCGTGAGGTGGACATGAAGAGCGTCGTCGGCAGCGTCAGATGTGTATAAGAGACAGGATCTCAACCGTGTGCATAAAACACACCTGTTATAGGATCAAGCCTTACGGGCAATTAGTATCAGTTAGCTCAGTACATTACTGTACGTGCACACCTGACCTATCAACGTCCTGGTCTTGAACGACCCTTCAAGGGGCTCGAAGCCCCGGGGATATCTCATCTTAAGGCGAGTTTCCCGCTTAGATGCTTTCAGCGGTTATCTCTTCCGAACATAGCTACCCGGCGATGCCACTGGCGTGACAACCGGTACACCAGAGGTTCGTCCACTCCGGTCCTCTCGTACTAGGAGCAGCCCCCTTCAAATATCCAGCGCCCACGGCAGATAGGGACCAAACTGTCTCACGACGTTTTAAACCCAGCTCACGTACCTCTTTAAATGGCGAACAGCCATACCCTTGGGACCGGCTACAGCCCCAGGATGAGATGAGCCGACATCGAGGTGCCAAACACCGCCGTCGATATGAACTCTTGGGCGGTATCAGCCTGTTATCCCCAGAGTACCTTTTATCCGTTGAGCGATGGCCCTTCCATACAGAACCACCGGATCACTATGACCTGCTTTCGCACCTGTTCGACTTGTCAGTCTCACAGTCAAGCACGCTTATGCCATTGCACTATCAGCACGATTTCCGACCGTACCTAGCGTACCTTCGTACTCCTCCGTTACACTTTGGGAGGAGACCGCCCCAGTCAAACTGCCTACCATGCACTGTCCCCGATCCGGATTACGGACCAAGGTTAGAACCTCAAACAGATCAGGGTGGTATTTCAAGGACGGCTCCACGGAAACTAGCGTTCCCGCTTCACAGCCTCCCACCTATCCTACACAGACCGGTTCAAAGTCCAATGCAAAGCTACAGTAAAGGTTCATGGGGTCTTTCCGTCTAGCCGCGGGGAGATTGCATCATCACAAACACTTCAACTTCGCTGAGTCTCGGGAGGAGACAGTGTGGCCATCGTTACGCCATTCGTGCAGGTCGGAACTTACCCGACAAGGAATTTCGCTACCTTAGGACCGTTATAGTTACGGCCGCCGTTTACCGGGACTTCAATCAAGAGCTTGCACCCCATCATTTAATCTTCCGGCACCGGGCAGGCGTCACACCCTATACGTCCACTTTCGTGTTTGCAGAGTGCTGTGTTTTTATTAAACAGTCGCAGCCACCAGTTTATTGCAACCCCTTCACCCTTTGCGCGCAGGCGCATCAAGCTACAGGGGCGTACCTTATCCCGAAGTTACGGTACCAATTTGCCGAGTTCCTTCTCCCGAGTTCTCTCAAGCGCCTTAGAATACTCATCTCGCCCACCTGTGTCGGTTTGCGGTACGGTCACTGTGAAACTGAAGCTTAGAGGCTTTTCCTGGAACCCCTTCCAGTTGCTTCGCTTCCGAAGAAGCTCGCGCCACACCCTTGAGTCCTGTGCCCGGATTTGCCAAAGCACCCTCTTCAATGCAGCGACCGGGACTTCCAACACCCGGACAACCTTCCGCGATCCGTCCCCCCATCGCATTTCACAATGGTGCAGAAATATTAATCTGCTTCCCATCAGCTACGCATTTCTGCCTCGCCTTAGGGGCCGACTCACCCTACGCCGATGAACGTTGCGTAGGAAACCTTGGGCTTACGGCGAGGGGGCCTTTCACCCCCTTTATCGCTACTCATGTCAGCATTCGCACTTCCGATACCTCCAGCACACTTTCCAGTGCACCTTCGCAGGCTTACGGAACGCTCTCCTACCATGCGAGACTAGCTCGCATCCGCAGCTTCGGTATATGGCTTAGCCCCGTTACATCTTCCGCGCAGGACGACTCGATCAGTGAGCTATTACGCTTTCTTTAAAGGATGGCTGCTTCTAAGCCAACCTCCTGACTGTTTTAGCCTTCCCACTTCGTTTCCCACTTAGCCATATTTGGGGACCTTAGCTGGCGGTCTGGGTTGTTTCCCTCTTGACACCGGACGTTAGCACCCGATGTCTGTCTCCCGTGATTGCACTCTTCGGTATTCGGAGTTTGCTATGGCGTAGTAATCCGCAATGGACCCCACAACCATGACAGTGCTCTACCCCCGAAGGTGATACACGAGGCACTACCTAAATAGTTTTCGGAGAGAACCAGCTATTTCCAGGTTTGTTTAGCCTTTCACCCCTATCCACAGCTCATCCCCTAACTTTTCAACGTTAGTGGGTTCGGTCCTCCAGCACGTGTTACCGTGCCTTCAACCTGGCCATGGATAGATCACCTGGTTTCGGGTCTACACCCAGCGACTGATCGCCCTGTTCGGACTCGCTTTCGCTACGCCTGCCCTAATCGGTTAAGCTTGCCACTGAATGTAAGTCGCTGACCCATTATACAAAAGGTACGCCGTCACCCCTTGCGAGGCTCCGACTGTTTGTATGCATGCGGTTTCAGGATCTGTTTCACTCCCCTCCCGGGGTTCTTTTCGCCTTTCCCTCACGGTACTGGTTCACTATCGGTCGATCACGAGTATTTAGCCTTGGAGGATGGTCCCCCCATCTTCAGACAGGATTTCACGTGTCCCGCCCTACTTGTCGTACACCTAGTTCTTCCATGCTGTTTTCGTCTACAGGGCTATCACCTGCTATGGCTGCACTTTCCAGAGCATTCGACTAACAGTACAGATAAAGAGTACAGGCTGGTCCCATTTCGCTCGCCACTACTCTGGGAATCTCGGTTGATTTCTTTTCCTGCGGTTACTTAGATGTTTCAGTTCACCGCGTTCGCTTCACGTAGCCTATGTATTCAGCTACGGATACTCCATAAGGAGTGGGTTTCCCCATTCGGATATCGGTGGATCAAAGCTCGTTTGCCAGCTCCCCACCGCTTTTCGCAGGCTACCGCCTGTCTCTTATACACAGCTACAGATTCCGCAGACCCCTATCTTGTACATCACGTTCTTACACTCGATCAGTACATAACAA
>NZ_LRBG01000018.1 GCF_001580545.1 Paraburkholderia monticola | reverse complement strand
ATGAGGGGTGGTCGGTAGCGTAAGATGTGTATAAGAGACAGATTCATGACTGGGGTGAAGTCGTAACAAGGTAGCCGTATCGGAAGGTGCGGCTGGATCACCTCCTTTCCAGAGCGATGCATTCATTGCATTCAAGTGCTCACGCTTATCGGCTGTGGTTAAGAGAAGTAACGCAGACAGACTCAGGGGTCTGTAGCTCAGTCGGTTAGAGCACCGTCTTGATAAGGCGGGGGTCGATGGTTCGAATCCATCCAGACCCACCACTGTCTTGTCTGTGGTGCTGACAGGGCGTCCCTTGAGTAGTGTGTGACTGGGGGATTAGCTCAGCTGGGAGAGCACCTGCTTTGCAAGCAGGGGGTCGTCGGTTCGATCCCGTCATCCTCCACCAATCCTCAATGCGCAGTGTTCTGTGTAAAAACACACAGAGCGTTACGCATTGGCGATTGAGCCAGTCAGAGCGGTACACAATTCGTTGTGATATCGGCTGTCGTTCTTTAACAATCAGGAAGAAGTAGTAAAGAGATTCACGAAAGCATACTTAGAGATGGGTGTGCGAGTAGGTGAATCAGGGTTGTGATTGTATCGATGTATTTTAAAGGTGATCGAAAGATTGCTTTGGAATACGGCGCAACACGAATACTCAACCTGTAGCGGCAAGTTGAAGTGCGGCTCCTTCGGGAGTTGCAGTGAGACATACCCGTTATAGGGTCAAGCGAA
>NZ_LRBG01000017.1 GCF_001580545.1 Paraburkholderia monticola | reverse complement strand
GCTGCCGTTCGACTTGCATGTGTAAGGCATGCCGCCAGCGTTCAATCTGAGCCAGGATCAAACTCTTCAGTTCAAACCTGTTACTGTTTTCGGTTCTTTCGAACCGGTCGCTCACTCAACGTACTGACGAAGTGTTCAACCATCTCTCGATGGAAAAACCTTCCTTTCATTACTGTGTGAGGCTTCTGATACTTTTGCTTGACGACAGATTCCGGAGAATCCGCCGCTGCATTCCGCATCAAGCGCCCACACTTATCGGCTGTTAGTTTTTAAAGATCGATCCGCGCACTGCGCAGCACCTGACTACCCGGCACCGCTTCGTTTGCGTCGCTGCGTCTGCAGCAGAGAAACGAGATTATGGAGAGCCGCCTGCGTTCCGTCAACACCCTTTTCGCAATTTATTCTAAAAAGTTGAAGAGCTTAAAAATTGAGCACCGACGTGCACCAACTTCAATTAGTTAGTCCTCCGATGGAACTCGCCCACTCGTCGAGCCGATCGAGAACCCAGCATCTTTTCCACAGAAAATGTTCGCAAGCCTGTGGATAACTGCTCCACAACCGCGCCAAGTACTTGATACAAAACCGTTCTCGCGCGTTGCGCGCGAAACGCGGCCGCTTGCGCGGCCGCACGTACCCCTCATATTCAGGCGGACTTCATCGTCACACGCGCATTCGTACGCAGAAAAGCGCTGCGCTCGACCATCGCGCCGAACAGCAGCCCGATCGTCGTCCACATGATCACCTGCATGCCGATCGCCGCGACGCGGAACTTCCACAGCAGCACGGCCGGGAACGCAGCCGGCACTTCGTTGATGACCGGCATCGACAGTTGCACTGCCGCGATGATCGCGACGTACACGAGTGCCGCGACGATCGAACCGTTCCACGCGCCCAGCTTCGCCACCGCGCGACGGCGTACCTTCAGCGAAAACACCATCGTCGCAAGCGAGATCGCGATCATCAGAAAGAACAGGCCCGTGCGCGCGCCGATCGTCTCCGGATCGCCGACCGATGGCGGATTGGCCGGATACTTGAGATTCGGCACGATCACGAGCGCGATGAAAGCGCCGAGCGCGAGCCACGCGGACAATGCGCGCACGCTCAATGCGCCCGCGCGTCCATAGGCATACGCAAACACCAGCGAGAACAGACCGCCGAATGCCGCGCCATAGGCGACCACGCCCGTCAGCAGGCCGAGGCCCGCCTGCGTCTCGCGGCTCACGATTTCCGGCTCGGGTGCTTCGCCGCGCGCGGCGGCCGCCTTTTCTTCGAATGAAATGGCCTGATCGACGTGCGGTTCGCCGACGATTCGCGCGAACGCGAACGTGAGCAAGCCCGCGACGATGCCCGCGAGCATCCCGCGCACCAACAATTTGCCAACCATGTCGAACTCCGTCAGTGGCAGGGGAAGCCGAGCAGATGGCGGCCGTCGTGCACAAACTCATGCACGTACATGCCGGGCACGAGCGACGTGGCGCCCTGTTCCGCACCAACGAAGTAAAGCGCGAGCAACAGCAACAAACCGCCGAACACGACCCACGGCAGCAGTTCGCGCAAAGGAATGGGAGTGGGCTGGGCCGCGGGTTGCGCGGCGGGATCGAAGACAGCTTCGGTCATGATGGACATCTCCTGGGGTAACGCGCCCCGATAGTCGATTGCAGAGGAATAGTGCGAAGCTCAGGTCTGGCTTTCGGCTTTTGTAGATTGCAATGCCGATTACAGTGGCGCGACCGCGCCGGGCTCTCACCGGCTTCCGTGCTTCGCAGCCCCGTTATTCTACGCGCTAAACTGCGGCTTCCGTAGCGCCGAGGGCTACGGCGCAAAGGCAAGGAATGGATACGCGACTATTACTGGTGAGCCATGCGGCAACGGCCGCGCAGCGTGCGGGCCGCTTCCCCGCCGACGATCCGCTCGACGCGCGCGGCCGCGCCGAAGCCGAAGCGGCGCGCACGCGTCTCGCGCTCCCGGCCGACGCCACCGTGTTCACCAGCCCTGCGGTCTGCGCGCGCGAGACCGCGGCGGCGCTAGGCCTGAGCGCAACACCGGCCGACGCCTTGGCCGATATCGACTACGGCCAGTGGCGCGGCCAGCGCCTCGCGGAGATCGCCGACCAGGCGCCCCACCAACTCGCCGCCTGGACACGCGAGCCCGACGCCGCGCCGCCCGGCGGCGAATCATTCGGTGAACTGGTTCGACGCATTGGAGACTGGCTCGACGCGCAGCAGGCCAACGCGCATTCATGCAATGCCGTCAACGAAGCCACCTTCGGAGCCCCGGCGCACGGTCGAAGCATCGTCGCCATTACCCACGCGCCGCTGCTGCGAGCGGCGATCGTCCATGCGCTCGGCGCATCGCCAGCCGTGTTCTGCCGCATCGAGATCGCACCGCTGTCGGTCGTCGAATTACGCCACTCGCGACGCGGCTGGACATGGTGGCCGGCCGCCACCGTCTGACTGGAACGGCCGCCTACCTGCCCGACACCACGAGCCGCAAGCGATTGGCCCCGTCCGGCGTCAGCGTGATCTCGGTCCGCCGATCCTTCGCGCCGAGATAAAAGTGCTGCCGTCCCGGCGAATTCTGGTCGTGCGTCGCATCGGGAAGGCACGACGCGATGTCGGCCGCGACCGCTTCCACTGCATCCACGTTCGAGCCCGCCGCCTGATGCGGCGTCCATGTGCACTGGAAACTGCGATGCGCGGCTGAACATTGCGCATCGTCGCCATAGGGCTGCGCGACGCCTTTGGCGTCGTCGGGTGTGAGAGAGGTAAAGCCGTCCGGCGCCGCGGCCACGATCCGTTTGAGCGCGGCGCAAGGTCGGGGGCTATCGTCGGCGGATGCGCTGCCCGGCAGCAGCGCAACGAGCGACGCCGCGGCCAGCGCGATAGCGGAGAGTCGATAGGTAGTCATGTCGTGGGTGATGAAGCTCTCAAAGTTCTACCGAAAAAGCTCGCAGCAAGCTTTGCATCCAACAGCACGCTTCATGCCCATGCGCGCAATCAGCGAGCACTCGGGCGACCCAGAGCGGCACACAAATTGCGTGGCGCCGTATCTGCCGCTATATCGCGCCCTTTCCGATGAAAACCCCTGCCGACGTCATTTCAAACATCATGTCGACCACTACCGCCGCCCCTACTCCCGCCCGCCTGTCGTCGGGCATCGAAGGAATCGACGACATCCTCGGTGGCGGTCTCACGCCGAACCGCATGTATCTCGTGGAGGGTGAGCCGGGCACGGGCAAAACCACCCTGGCGTTGCAATTCTTACTCGACGGTCTCGAAGATGGGCAGACCGGCCTCTACATCGCGTTGTCGGAAACACGCGCTGAACTGCTGGCGATCGGGGCGAGCCACGGCTGGGATCTGAGCCGTTTCACGATACTCGAACAGTTGCCCGAAGAAGGGCTCGATCCGCAATACGAACAGACCGTGCTGCACCCGGCCGAAGTCGAACTCGGCGAAAGCGTGCGCAACGTGATCCAGCACGTCGACGAACTGAAGCCCGCGCGCGTCGTGCTCGACAGCCTGTCCGAACTGCGTTTGCTGGCGGAGAACCCGTTGCGCTACCGTCGGCAGATTCTCGCGCTCAAGCATCATTTCTCCACGCGCGAGTGCACGGTGCTGCTGCTCGACGACACATCGGCCGGCGCCTCCGGCATTCAGCTTCACAGCATCGTGCACGGCGTGATCAGCCTCGACAACATCGCCCACGATTTCGGCGGCAACCGCCGCCGTCTGCGCATCGCGAAGATGCGCGGCATCAAGTTCCGCGAGGGCTATCACGACTTCACGCTGAATACCGGCGGGCTGCGCGTCTATCCACGTCTGGTCGCCGCCGAGCATCACCGCGTATTCGACACGAAGCCCAGAAGCACCGGCACCCCAGGTCTCGACGCGCTGCTCGGCGGTGGCCTCGTCCCCGGCACGAATTCGCTGATCATCGGCCCGTCTGGTGTCGGCAAAACCACCACCGTCGTGTCGTGCCTGCTTGCCGCGCTCGAACGCGGCGAGCGTTGCGCGTACTACGTATTCGACGAAACGCTCAGCACGCTGATCACGCGCTGCGCGACGCTCGGCATGGATCTCGCGCCGCACCTCGAAAGCGGTCTGCTGACGCTGCGCCAGATCGATCCCGCGGAAATCTCGCCGGGTGAACTGTCGAGCGATGTACGCAATGCAGTCGAAAACGAAGGCGTGCGCTACATCGCGGTGGACAGCCTGAACGCCTATCTGCAGGCCATGCCCGGCGAGCGCTATCTGCTGCTGCACATGCACGAGCTGCTCGGCTATCTGAATCAACAGGGCGTGGTGACGATGCTCGTCCTCGGGCAACACGGCATCATCGGCGAAGTGCAAACCGAGGTCGACATCAGTTATCTCAGCGACGTGGTCGTGCTGTACCGCTATTTCGAGCATCACGGCGAAGTGCTGACCGCGGTGACCGCCGTGAAGAGCCGCGCGAACGACCATGAACGCACGATCCGCCAGTTCCGCCTCGGCGCCGAAGGTCTCGAGATCGGCGAAGCGCTGCGTGACTTCGAAGGCGTGTTGTCGGGCCTGCCCGCGTATCGGGGCAATACCGCGATGCTCGGCTCGACGAACAGTCTGATCGATACGTCAGGACGGTGAGCGATGGAGCAGCGTGTCCTCATCCTCGCACCGTTCGGCCGCGACGCCGAAGTGATCACCGCTGTGCTGCACAACGACGCGCGCGCCTGCGTGAGGTGCGTCGATGCCGACGCGCTCACCACCGAGCTCGACGTCGGCGCGGGCACCGCGCTGCTGACCGAGGAAGCGCTCGCGAACGGCCACGGCTCGGGTCTCTTTGCATGGCTCGCCCGCCAGCCCGCATGGTCCGACTTCCCGTTCATCCTGCTCGCCGCGCGCAGCATCGGTCATCGATCCGCGCGCGGGCTCGACGTGCTCGAACGGCTCGGCAACGTGGTGGTGCTCGAACGCCCGCTCAATTCGGACACGTTGCGGCGCGCGGTCGCGTCGTCGTTGCGGGCTCGCGGGCGGCAGTACGAATCGCGCCGGCTGCTTGCCGAGCGCATCGAGGCGCAGAACGCGCTGGAGCAGCTGAACGATTCGCTGGAGAGTCGCATCGCGGCGCGCACGTATGAACTCGCGTCGGCCAACGACCGGCTGATGGCCGAGATCCACGAACGCGCGAAGGTGCAGGCCGTGCTCGTGCAAGCGCAGAAGATGGAAGCGCTCGGGCAGCTGACGGGCGGCATCGCGCACGACTTCAACAACCTGCTGAACGTGATCATGGTCAACGCGGAGCTGATCGCGCGCGTGAGCGGCGACGAGCGCCTGCGTGGCATGGCGGCGACCGTCAAGCGCGCGACCGAGCGCGGCGCGAAACTGACCGGCCAGTTGCTGACCTTTTCGCGCAACAGCAACCCGAATCTGAAAGCGATCGACGTGGTCGCCCTGCTGCAAGGGATGCGCGACATCATCGCGGTGTCGCTCGGCTCGGGCATCCGCTATGACAACGACTTCGAGCGTAACGAAATGTGGACCCAGGCCGACGCGAACCAGCTCGAGCTCGCGGTGCTCAATCTGGCGATCAACGCCCGCGACGCGATGCCGACCGGCGGCCGCCTCGACATTCACGTGAGCGCCCGCGATGCGCCCGACCCGACCCTGACGCACGGCCGCTACGTCGTGATCGAAGTCGCCGATACCGGTGAGGGCATTCCGCACGACATCGTGTCGCGCGTCTTCGATCCGTTCTTCACGACCAAGCCGGTCGGCAAGGGCACGGGGCTCGGTCTGAGCCAGGTGTACGGCATCGCGAGGCAGGCGGGCGGCGCCGCGCGCATCTTCAGCGAAGAAGGTGCCGGCACCAAGGTGCAGATCTGGCTGCCGTTGCGCGAGCGCGTGGCGACGCGCGGCGAAGCCGAGACCGACGCGGAGGCGAACGCGGTCGGCGACAAGCGCGTGCTCGTTGTCGAGGACGACAGCGAAGTGCGCGCGATGCTCGTTGAATCGTTGCGTATGCTCGGCTATACGGTGACCGAGGCCGCCGACGGCCAGGCCGGCCTCGACCGTTTGGCCGACGACCACCCCGATCTGCTGATGGTCGACTTCGCGATGCCGGGCATGAACGGCATCGACGTGATCGCCGCGGCGCGCAAGCTGCGCGCCGATCTGCCGGTGATCCTCGCGACCGGTTATGCGGACGTCGACATTGCCGATCTCGCGGTCGAGCATTGCACGATCCTGCGCAAGCCGTTCCAGCTCGACGATCTGGCGCGCACGGTGCGAATCGGGCTGGTCGCGTAAATCGAGTGAATCAGGTAGACAAAGCGCATCAAAACACCTCTTGAAACGCGGCGCATCGCACCTGCAACGGATCTGTAAGCTCACCTCACCGCCGCTTTAACGCCACTGTCGCATTCGCGCCGCAGACTCCACCGGTTCGGCAAGAATTTCCAAATCAATAGTTTGCTAACGAATATTTTGGAAATACAATACCGGCCATGTCGAATCTCGATGCCCTGCGCCGCACCGTCAGCAGCACGCTGGTCGTCGCCGCCAGAAAGTGGCGGCGCACGAGTCATGGCGTGCTCGCGGCCTTCAACGTCTCCGAAGCGTGCGCGACGCCGCTTCTAACCGCGAGCCGGCTCGGCTCGGCGGTGCGCCAGGTCACGCTCGCCGATCACATCGGCATCGAGGGGCCATCGCTCGTGCGGCTGCTCGATCAGTTGTGCGCGGCCGGCCTGATGCGCCGTGACGAAGATCCCGAGGACCGTCGCGCGAAAACCGTCGCACTGACCGACGAGGGCCGCGCCGTCACCGCGAAGATGGAAGAGGAACTGGTCACGCTGCGCGCGCAGGCGCTCAAAGGCGTATCGCGCGACGATCTCGAAGCCGCGCTGCGCGTGCTCGACGCATTCACGACCGATGCCGCCGAACGCGAAGAAGCGGGAGAGCGCGCCCAGCCGGCGCGCCCGGAATCCCCCAGACGCGCGCCGACCAAGCGCACTTCGCCGGCGAAGCGAGAACCCGCCAAACGCGCGGCGCCTGCAAGCAAAGTCAAACCGGCGAGCGGCAAGACCGCGACTAAAGCAGCCAGCAAACCGCGAGGCACCGTCAAGGCGCGCAAGTCCACCAAACGCGGCGCGCGAGCCACTTCGCCGCGCAACGCCGATTCCGCTTAACGGTTTATGGTCTACCCCACTCTCCGCGACTGGCTGTTCTCCGTCAAGACGTTCGCCGCGGCCATGCTCGCGCTTTACATTGGCCTCGCAGGCGAACTGCAGCGGCCCTATTGGGCGATGGCCACCGTCTACATCGTGTCGAATCCGTTCGTCGGCGCGACCCGCTCGAAGGCGATCTATCGTGCGCTGGGTACCGTGCTCGGCGCGTCGGGCGCGGTGCTGCTGGTGCCGCCGTTCGTCGAATCGCCTTACCTGTTCAGCGTGATCGTCGCGACGTGGACCGGCACGATGCTCTATCTCGCGGTAGCGGACCGCACCGCGCGCAGCTACGTGTTCATGCTGGCCGCCTATACGATGCCGATCATCGCGCTGCCATCGGTGACGAATCCGACCGGCATCTTCGATCTCGCCGTGAGCCGGACCGAGGAGATCCTGCTCGGCATCATCTGCGCGAGCGTCGTCGGCAGCGCGGTGTTTCCGAGCCGGCTCGCGCCGACGATCATCGAGCGCACCGACGCATGGTTTCGCGACGCCGCGTTCTACGCGACCGAAACGCTGTCGGGCCGCATGGCCAGCGCGGCGATTTCCGGCGCGCGGCAACGGCTCGCGATCACGATCAATGGTCTCGAACTGCTGCTGAGCCAGCTCGCCTACGATCACACGCGGCCCGACGTACTCGGGCGCGCGCACGAACTACGCGGCCGCATGCAGTTGCTGCTGCCGATCATGTCGTCGCTCGCCGATCCGCTGGTCGCGCTCTACAACAACGGCCCCCAACACTGGCCCGAGGGACTCCAGACGCTGATCGACGACGCGATCAAGTGGTTCAACCAGCCCCTCCCCGCGCCGCGCGAGGGCTACCACGCGGACGAAACCGCCAACGCGCTGCGCGCGCGCATCGCCGCGATGCGCCCGCCCGCCGCCGCACTCACGCATTGGGACGGCGCGCTGCTGTCGAATGCGCTGTGGCGCCTGGGGCAAGTGATCGACGTGTGGCAGGACTGCCGCTCGCTGCGCATCATCATCACGCGCGAAGAAGGGTCGTGGCGGCCACATTTTCGTCACTGGCGGCTCGGCGGCACGGAGCGCTTCTACGATCGCGGCATGATGCTGTTCGCGACCATGTCGGCGGGCCTCGCCGTGGTGCTCGCGTGCGTGCTGTGGATCAGCTCGGGCTGGAACGACGGCGCGAGCGCGGTCACGCTCGCGGCGGTCGCCTGCTGCTTCTTCGCCGCGCTCGACGAGCCCGCGCCATTCGTGTTCCGCTTCTTCGTCGCGACTGCCGTCGCCGTGGTGGCCGCGGGTCTCTACCTGTTCGTCGTGCTGCCGAAGGTGCACGACTTCCCGATGCTGGTCATCCTGTTCTCGGCGCCGTTCATTCTGGTCGGCACGCTGATTCCGCGCCCGCAGTTCAACATGGTGACGGTGCTGGTCGCGGTGAACACGGCCACTTTCATCAGCATTCAGGACGCGTACGACGCGAACTTCCTGACCTTCATGAACGCCAATCTCGCGGGCCTCTCGGGTCTGTTGTACGCGTACCTGTGGACCCGCGTGACACGTCCGTTCGGCGCCGAGCTCGCCGCGGCGCGCCTGTTGCGCTCGAGCTGGGCCGACGTCGCGCTGACTGCCTCGACGCGGCCGATCGAAGACCCGCGCAACCTCGCCGCGCGCATGCTCGACCGGCTGATGCAGTTGATCCCGCGCCTCGCCGCCACCGACGATCACCGCCATCCGTCGATCGAGAGCTTCCGCGACCTGCGCATCGCGTTCAACGCGCTCGATCTGCGCCGCCTCACGCGCAAGCTCGGCGGCGAAGCGCCCGCCGCGATCGACCCGGTGCTCGATGGAGTGCATACATACTACGAGAGCTGCGTCGCCCGACGCCGCCGCGAGCCGGTGCCGGACAGCCTGATGTCGTTGATCGACGTGGCGGTCGCGCGCATCACCGCGCAGGGCCTCGCCAACGCCGCGGCCCCCACGGAGACGTCGCAGACTTCGGCGCGCCAGTTGCGCGATGCGCTGCACGCGCTGGTCGGCTTGCGTCTTTCGCTGTTTCCGGCGACCCTCACGAAACCGACGCCGACCGAACCGGAGGCCGCCGCATGATGTATCCGTTCGTGCGCCCGTTTCCGCAACCCGTTCCACCCCTTGCCCAGTTCCCGCGATGATCGGTGAAATCGATATCTTCGGCGTGTTCGTGCCGGCCGTGCTGGTCCTGATGTTGATCGCGTATCTGATCAACCTCGGCATTCGCACCGTGCTGGACTACGTCGGCTTTTACCGCTTCGTCTGGCATCGCTCCATCTTCGATCTCGGCATCTATGTGCTGGTGCTGGGCCTTGTCGTTGTCGTTTCGCACAGACTAATAACGTGAAAAAAACCTGGTTCTCCGTCGGTCAGATCCTGCTGACCCTGATCGTCGTGGCGGTCGCAGCAGTGGTGCTGTGGAAACTCGTCGACTACTACATGTTCGCGCCGTGGACCCGCGACGGGCACGTGCGCGCCGACGTGATCCAGGTTGCACCCGATGTGTCCGGACTGATTTCCTCGGTCGAGGTCGTGGACAACCAGCAGGTCAAGCAGGGCCAGGTGCTGTTCGAGATCGACCAGGCGCGCTACACGCTCGCATTGCGTCAGGCCGAGGCAACCGCGCAACAGCGCCGCGCCACGCTCGATCAGGCGCGTCGCGAGTACGCGCGCAACCGTCAGCTCGGCAACCTCGTCGCTGCCGAAGTGCTCGAAGAAAGCCGCTCGCGCGTCGAAGCCGGCGAAGCGGCGCTCGCCGATGCGAACGTTGCGATCGATACCGCGAAGCTGAACCTCGAGCGCTCGACGATCAAAAGCCCGGTCGACGGCTATCTGAACGACCGCGCGCCGCGCGCCGGCGAATTCGTTGCGGCCGGCCGCGCGGTGGTGGCGGTGGTCGACATGCATTCGTTCCGCGTCGACGGCTACTTCGAGGAAACCAAGCTGCGCGGCATCGACATCGGCCAGCCGGTCGATATCACCGTGATGGGCGAGCCGAAGCCGCTGCGCGGGCACGTGCAGAGCATCGTCGCCGGTATCGAAGACCGCGACCGCACGCAGAGCGCGAATCTGCTGCCGAACGTGAATCCGGCGTTCAGCTGGGTGCGGCTCGCGCAGCGCATTCCAGTGCGTGTCGCGCTCGATGAAGTGCCCGCTGACTTCCGCCTGATCGCGGGACGTACCGCGACGGTGGCGGTGCGTGATCTGTCGCCGGTCAGGACGCGGGCCGTGTCGGGTACGGGCGCGGCGTCGGGCACGGTTCCGGCTTCGGCCGCGCCGGTGGCGCCGGGTTCATCCGTGGCTTCGGCTGCCGCAGCGTCGGGCGCATCGCAATGAAGTTCGTGCGTACCCTGTCCGCACTGGCGCCGCGCTTGCCGCTGCTGCCACTGCTGCCGTTGTTGCCGCTCACCGTCGCGCTGAACGCTTGTATCAACGTCGGCCCGAACTACACGCTGCCGAAGCAGGCGATCGTCAACGCGCCACTGGCGAACGGACCGCTCGAGGGCGCCGATCCCAGGCTAACGTCGACACTCAACCTTCCGACCGTCTGGTGGAAGCTGTACGACGATCCGGTGCTGAATAGTCTGGTCGACCAGGCGCTGAAATCGAATACCGACCTGCGCGTCGCGGCCGCGAATCTCGCGCGCTCGCGCGAGGCGCTAGGCGTAGCGCAAGCGCAGGGCGGTTTCTCGGGCAACGCGTCGGTGTCGATCGAGCGCGCACAGGAATCGGCCGAGCAGTTCCTGCTGTTCGAGAAAATACCGGTCGCCAACCTCGGTGACATGGGCATCAACGTCTCGTACGAATTCGATCTGTTCGGCAAGCTGCGCCGCGGCGTCGAAGCGGCGGCGGCGGACACCGAGGCCGTGGAAGCCGCGGCCGACCTCGCGCGCATCACCGTCGTGGCGGACGTGGTGCGCTCGTACGTCGAGCAATGCTCGGCGGCCGACGAGTTGCGTATCGCGCAGCAATCGCTCGCGTTGCAGAAGGAGCGAGTGGACGTGTCGCGCCGTCTGCGCGACGCCGGCCGCGGCAATCAGACCGCGGTCACGAGCGGCCAGACCCAGGTCGAGACCCTGACGGCCGACATTCCGCGCTACACCGCGCGCCGCAAGATCGCGCAATACCGTCTCGCGATGCTGCTCGCAGAATCGCCGTCGCAACTGCCGCCGGCCGTGCTGGCCTGCGACCGCCTGCCGCAAATCCACCAGCCGATTCCGATCGGCGACGGCGCCGCGCTGCTGCGCCGCCGCCCCGACGTGCACGAAGCCGAGCGTCAGCTGGCGGCGTCGACGGCGCGCATCGGCGTCGCGACCGGGGCGCTCTACCCGAGCATCAGCATCGGCGCATCGGCGGGCTACACCGGCGTTCTCGAAGACATTCCCACGATACCGACCGCGCGTTGGGCCTTCGGTCCGCTGATCAACTGGAACTTCCCGACCAACGGCGCCCGCCAAAGGGTGCATGAAGCGGAGGCGTCGAGCCAGGCTGCGCTCGCGAAGTTCGACGGCGTCGTGCTGACCGCGCTGCGCGAAACCGAGACCAATCTCGCGACCTATGCGTCCGACTACGCACGTGCCGACTCGCTGCGGGCGGCGCTGAAGTCGGCGGCGCAATCGGCCGATGAAACGCATCGGCTCTATCTCGCGGGCCGCGAGTCGTTCATCTCCGACCTCGACGCGACGCGCACGCTGACGGCCGCGAAGTCGCAGCTTGCGACGGCGGAGGGCCAGGTGGCGGTGGATCAGGTCAATCTGTTCCTGTCGCTTGGCGGTGGCTGGGAAGTTGGCGGACAGGCCACGCCGGGCGAAACGCACCCACAACTGAAGGCGACGCCAGTCGCTGACAGGACGACAGCGAAGCCGGGAGCATCGACGGCCGGGACTGCCAAATCACCGTGATCGTGCGGTGATCGACGAGCCTTACAAATTATTTTTGAGAAGCTTTCTTTTTGCTTTCTGCTCAGGTTAAATACGTGACACCACTACACGCTACGGGGTCTCGTATGTCGCCATTCATGCAGGGTGCAGTCACGTTGGGCGGATGCATCGGTATCTTCACGGTCCTGATTGCGGTGATCGAAATGTTTGCGAATTGAGTTGGACTGACGGCGGCCCGGAAGACTCGCTCAGCTCTTCCGGGCCTTTGCCGCCGCCAGATGTATCGCCGCCCGCACCCGCGGGTACGTGCCGCAACGGCACACCACTGGCGTCATCGCTTCGTCTATATCAGCATCGGTAGGATCTGGCTTGTGCTTCAGCAGTGCGCAAGCCGCCATCAATTGCGCGCTCTGGCAATAACCGCACTGCACCACATCGAGTTCGATCCACGCGGCCTTCAGCGCCTGCGCCTCGCGTCCCTGCAAGCCCTCGATCGTCGTAATCTTCTGCGTATGCAGGCTCGACATCAGCGTCTGACAGGCAAAGGCCGCGGCGTCATCGAGATTGATCGTGCACGCGCCGCAAATGCCCACGCCGCAGCCGAACTTCGTGCCGGTCATGCCGAGGTCGCAGCGCAGCACCCATAGCAGCGGCATGTCCGGCTCGGCGTCGACCTGCACCTTGCGTCCGTTGATATTCAGTACCGCCATGCCTGCCTCCTGAATCGTCGCGCCAGCCCTCATGCGAGCCGCAGCGGCAGCGTCTTCAAACGTTGCCCCGTCAGCGCGAACACCGCATTGGCCACCGCCGGCGCAACCGGCGGCACGCCCGGTTCGCCGACGCCTTGCGGATGCAGCTGGCTCGGCATGATGTCGACTTCGATGGCCGGGCACACGTTCATCCGCACGACCGGAAAATCCACGAAGTTCTTCTGTTGCACCTGGCCATTGCAGATCGTGATCTCGTTCTGCAATGCGCTGGACAGCCCGAACACGATGCCGCCTTCCATCTGCTGACGGATCAGGTTCGGATTCACCGGCAAGCCGCAATCGATCACGCACACGACGCGATGCACGCGAATCTGCTTGTTCGCCCCGATCGACACCTCCGCGACCTGCGCGACGACGCTGCCGAACGCCTCGTGCAACGCGACGCCACGCGCGCAACGCGCGCCATCGGCGGCGGGTTTGAGCGGGCGCCCCCACTCCGAGATGGCCTCGACCCGCTTCAGAACCGCCAGATGCCGCGGATGCTGCGCGAGCAGCATCGCCCGAAACGCGATCGGGTCCTGACCTGCCGCCACGGCCGCTTCATCGGTGAAGCTCTCGGTGAAGAATGCCTGATGCGAGTGACCCACCGAACGCCAGAAGCCGATTGGCACCGGCAATTCGACGATCTTGTGCGACACGCGCGCGGCCGGCCACTCGTACGGTTGATCGAACGCGCCTTCGCAGGTGGTCTTGTCGATCGGGATGTGCGGTACGCCGTAGTACCGCGCCAGCGCGTCCGGCACGATCGCCTGCCCCGCCGACTTCGCGTGCCACGCGACCAGCTTGCCGTGCTCGTCGAAGCCGGCTTGCAGCCACGCCACGCAAGCGGGCCGGTAGAAATCGTGGGTGAAGTCCTGCGCGCGCGACCAGATCGTTTGCACCGGACGGCCATCGGCCTCGCGCGCGATCGCCGCGGCCTGCGCGATGAAATCGAGTTCGAGGCGACGCCCGAACGCGCCGCCCAACAACTGCGTCTGCACGTCGACGAGATCCGTGTCGATGCCAAGTGCTTTCGCCGCATGGTGCCGCGCCAGCGCCGGCATTTGCGTCGATACCCACACGGTCGCCGCGCCGTCCGCGAATTGCACCGTGCAGTTCAGCGGCTCGACCGCGCCATGCGCGAGATAAGGCGCGTGATACACCGATTCGATCCTGCTCTTCGCGCGGCTCATCGCGTTGTCGACGTTGCCGACGTGGTAATACACGTGACCGTCGGTGTCGTCGAGCGCGTCGACGAGCTGGCGGTCCACGTCCGTGCTCCTCACCTTCGCGGCCGCGCCGTCGTGCCAGATCACCTTGATCGCCTCGACGGCGTTCATCGCGCGAAACGCGTTGTCCGCGATCACGGCCACCCCGCCGGTGCCGCCCGCATACGGCGGCACGGCGAACGCCTTGATGAAACCCGGCATTTTCTGCGCGGGCGTCGCGTCGAAATGCGCGACCGTGCCGCCGAGCGTCGGGCACATCACCACGCCCGCATACAGCAAACCGTTGGGCAGCACGTCGATGCCGAAGCGCGCCGCGCCGTCGATTTTCGACGCGGCCTCGATGCGCCGCACGGGCTGGCCGATCAGCTTGAAGTCGCCGGCCTGCTTCAGCACGACGCTGCGCGGCAGCGGCTGGCGTGCCGCCATCGACGACAACTCGCCGAACGACGCCTTGTGCCCCCATGGATGCACCACATAGCCCTTTTCCGCGCGGCATTCGCGGACCGGCACATCCCAGCGCTCGGCCGCCGCGCCGATCAGCATCACGCGCGCCGACGCACCGGCCTCGCGCATCGGCACCCACAGGTCGTTCATGCTCGACGAACCGCCCGTCATCATCGTGCCGACCTCGCGCACCGCCTTGCGCGTGATCCACACGATGCCTTGCTTGACGTAGCTGTCGTCGTCGGGGCGAAACGGCAGATCGTCCGTGACGCTCTGCACGGCGTTGTAGATCCGGTCGATCGGCGACTCTTCGACTCGCACCTGCGACCAGTCGGCGTCGAGCTCTTCGGCGAGCACCATCGCGAGACCGGTGTGGATGCCCTGGCCCATTTCGGCCTTGGGCATCATGATCGTCACGTGGTTGTCGGCGTCGATCTTGACCCAGCCGTTCAGCGCAATCTCCGAGCCTTGCGTCGGCAGCGGCGTCGAGGTGGTCAGGCGTTGCCGCGGCGGCACCACGGCCCAGCCGACCAGCAGCCCGCCCAATGCGCTGGCGCCGCCAAGCAGGAAGGTTCTGCGCGTCAACATGGCATGGCTCGCACGGCTGGCTCGATTATTGGAAAGCGGCGACAGCGCCGATGCATCCGTCTTTGTCTGCGAATAGTAATAAGACGGATAGCCGAGCGGGAGACTTAAATGCGCGCGCGACGCTCAAGCGGCCGTGCGGCGAGGAAAGACGGGGAGGGAATGCAGCGGGGGAAAGCCGTGGGGTGCTTCATTAACTGCCGGGAACGCGGCCGGCGGCGCGACCGGCGGTGCGGGGCCAGCTGTGCGCCGGCGGGAGTCACCGCCGGCACACAGCGCTTGCGCCCGAATCGATCAGGCGATCGATCAGATCAACGGCGGTTCGAACCCGACACCACGTCGATCCACACCGCCAGCACGAGGATGCCGCCCTTCACGATCATCTGCCAGTACGCGTCGACGTCGAGCATCGACATGCCGTTGTCGAGGCTCGCCATCACGAGCGCGCCGATCAGCGCGCCGTACACGGTGCCGGAGCCGCCACGCATCGAGGTGCCGCCGATAAAGCAGGCGGCGATCGCGTCGAGTTCGCCCATCGAGCCCGCCGACGGCGAACCGGCCGCGAGTCGCGCGGTGTTGACGATGCCGGCGAATGCGCACATCAGCCCCATCAGCGCGAAGATCGCGAGCTTCACCCGGTCGGTGTTGACACCCGAGAGCCGCGTCGCTTCGAGGTTCGAGCCGACCGCGTAGATGCGGCGTCCGAACACGGTCTGCGTCGCGATCCACGTGAAGATGCCGAGCAGCGCGAGCAGCAGCAACACCGGCACCGGAATACCACCGTAGTTGTCGAGCATCGCAACGAAGCCGGCGAGAATCGCGCCCGCGCCGATCACCTTCGCGACGTCCTGCCAGAACGGCACGACGCGCAGCTGATAGCGCTGCCGATTCGCGCGCTGGCGGATCGTCAGGAACGCCAACAGCACGAACAGCACGACGGCGAGCGTGTCACCGGCGAGCCGGGGCAGATAGCCCTGGCCGACGAACACGAAGCTGTCCGACACCGGCGCGATCGTCGACCCGCCTGTAATGCCGAGCAGGATGCCGCGATACGCGAGCATGCCGCCGAGCCCGACGATAAACGAAGGCACGCGCCGATAGGTCGACCACCAGCCGTTGAACATGCCGACCGCGATGCCGAGCAGCAACACGATCGGAATCGTCACGCCGATCGGCCAGTGCCGGTTCACGTCGAGAATCGCCGCGACGCCGCCGAGCAGACCGAGCAGCGAACCGACCGACAGATCGATCTCGCCCGCGATGATCACGAACACCATGCCGCACGCGAGCATGCCGGTAATCGACATCTGCCGCAGCAGATTCGACAGATTGCGCGGCGTGACGAACGCGCCGTGCGTGAGCGCCGAAAAGAAAATCCAGATCACCGCAACGGCAATGAGCAGCGCCAGAATCTTGTAGCGCGCGAACAGTTGCTGGATCCGTTGCGTGCCGCCGAACGCGCCTCGCGGCGCGGCGTTGTCGGTGCGTTGGGAAGTTACGTCGGGAGTCATGCGGCACTCGCTGCGGTTGGGTTCGAAGATAGGTGCACGGGACGGATCGCGGCGCCGAGTATGTCTTCCTGCGTGAGACCGTCGTTGGCGAAGTCGCCGCGCAACTCGCCCTCGCCGATCACGAGCACACGGTCGCTGATGCCGAGCACTTCCGGCAATTCGGACGACACCATCACGATCGACATGCCACGCTGCGCCAGCTGAAAGATCAGCTTGTAGATTTCGTATTTCGCGCCGACGTCGACACCGCGTGTCGGTTCGTCGAGGATCAGCACCGTCGGGTTGGTCAGCAGCATGCGCGTGAGCACCGCTTTCTGCTGATTACCGCCCGACAGACTGGCAATCGACAGCATCGGATTCGCGGCGCGCACCGACAGTCGCTTCATTTCCGTATGAATCGTGTCGAGTTCGGCCGCCGAATCGATGCGTCCGCCCGATGCGAAACGCTGCAACACGGCAAGCGTGATGTTATGGCCGACGCTCAAGCCCGGCACGATGCCGTGACGCTTGCGGTCCTCGGGCACCATCGCGATGCCGGCGCGAATCGCGTCGATCGGTGCGCGAATCTTCAACGGCTTGCCGTCAAGCACGACGCTCGCCTCGCTGATACCCGCATAAGCGCCGAAAATCGCCTGCATCAGCTCGGTGCGGCCCGCGCCGACCAGCCCGGCGACGCCGAGAATTTCGCCGCGCCGCAACGTGAACGAGACATCGTCGACGCGCTTGCGGCGCGGATTCGTCACGTCGAAACAGGTGACGTTGCGTGCTTCGAAGATCACGTCGCCGATCGGATGCGGCTCACGCGGAAACAGGTTCTTGATCTCGCGGCCGACCATCAGCGAGATGATGCGGTCGGTCGTCAACGCGTGCATCGGCTCGGTCGCGACATGGCGGCCGTCGCGAATCACGCTGATCGTGTCGCAGACCGCCGCGACTTCGTCGAGCTTGTGCGAGATGTACACGCAAGCGATGCCGCGCCGCTTCAGATCGCGCACGATGTCGAGCAGAATCGCGATTTCGGAGGCGGTCAGCGACGACGACGGCTCGTCGAGAATCAGCAGCTTCGCGCGCTTGTTCAGCGCCTTTGCGATTTCGATCAACTGCTGATGGCCACCGCCGTAGTTCATCACCGGCTGCGCGGCGTTGATGCCGCTGATGCCGAGTTCGCGCAGCAGTTCGTCGGCGCGCTGATACATCGCCGCGTAATTCATGCGCCCACCCGGCAACGTGATTTCATTGCCGAGAAAGATGTTCTCCGCGACCGACAGCTCCGGCACGAGCATCAGTTCCTGGTGGATGATGATGATGCCCGCGCGCTCCGTGTCGCGCACGCTCGCGGCCTTCAGCGTCTCGCCTTCCCACGTTATTTCGCCATCCCAGGTACCGTGCGGATACACGCCGGACAGCACTTTCATCAGCGTCGATTTGCCTGCGCCGTTTTCGCCGCACAGGCCCACGCATTCGCCCGGCGATACGGTCAGATCGATGCCGTCGAGCGCCTTCACGCCGGAAAATGCTTTGACGATGCCGCGCATCGTCAGAAGAGGTTGCGTCATTCGCTATGCCTCGCTGCGAGGTGAGCCGATGTACGTCCACGCTCCCGGGCGCGATGACCCGGGAGCGTGGCGTTCACATCAAGCCCGTCTCCGTGTTATTTGCTCGCGAGCTGATCCTGCGTGTAGAAGCCGTCCTTCACGACGATGTCGAGGTTGGCCTTGGTCAGCTTGGTCGGCTGCAGCAGCACCGTATCGACCTTCTTCTTGCCGTTGTCGTATTGCGCGTTGAACGCCGGCTTCTCACCCTTGGCGAGCGCGACCGACAGCTTCGCGGCTTCACCCGCGATCAGCTTCAGCGGCTTGTAGACCGTCATGGTCTGCGTGCCTGCCGCGACGCGCTTGACGGCTGCGAGGTCGGCATCCTGACCCGAGATCGGTACCTTGCCGGCGAGGCCCTGTGCGGCGAGCGCCTGGATCGCGCCGCCGGCGGTGCCGTCATTCGACGCGACGACGGCGTCGATCTTGTTGTTGTTCGCGGTCAGCGCGTCTTCCATGATGCGCAGCGCCGTCGATGCGCTCCACTCCGGCACCCACTGCTGGCCGACCACCTTGATGTCACCCTTGTCGATCGCCGGTTGCAGGACCTTCAGCTGGCCCTGGCGCAGCATCTTGGCGTTGTTGTCGGTCGGCGCGCCGCCGAGCAGGAAGTAGTTGCCCTTCGGCCGCACGTCGTAGACGCCCTGCGCCTGCATTTCACCGACCTTCTCGTTGTCGAACGAGATATAGGCGTCGATATCGGCATCGAGAATCAGGCGGTCATACGACACGACCTTGATGCCCGCCTTGCGTGCTTCGGCGACCACGTTGCCGAGCGTCTTCGAGTTGAACGGCACGATCACGATGACGTCGACGCCGCGCGAGATCAGGTTTTCGATCTGCGAGATCTGACGCTCCTCGCTCGCATCGGCCGATTGCACCGATACCTTCGCGCCGAGCTTTTCCGCCGCGGCGACGAAATAGTCGCGATCGCGCGACCAGCGTTCGACGCGCAGATCGTCGATACAGAAGCCAATTTCCGGATGATCCTTGCTGGCGTGCGCGAGCGGCGCGGCGAGCGACAGGCTGGCGAGTACCGCGCCGCATAGCAGCGAACCCAGTACGTTACGGCGCATTGCGAACTTCATTTCTGTCTCCTTCGTGTAGTGATATCCGGAATACCGGGTCTATCGGTCTGCGCTGCGAGCCGCAGACTCGGACAAGCAAAACCCACAGCTTGCTGGTGCGCGCGGTCGACGTGGCCGCGCGATCGTTATTCAACGTCCGCTATAAATCGCCTGATTGACGATGTTTTCCATGTGTTCCTGCTGGCCGCTCACATGCTGCGGATTCAGATCGCGCGAGAGCGTGTCCGCCGCGAGTGCGGAGAGCGAATAGTCGCCGGACAGGATCTTGCGGCCGAACTCGCCATCCCAGCCCGCGTAGCGTTGCCGCTTGAACTGCTCGAGGCGCTCGTTCTCGACCAGCACCGCCGCGCGTTCGAGACCGAGCGCGAGGTTGTCGATCGCGCCGATGTGGCCGTGAAACAGGTCTTCGGCATCGACGCTCTGGCGCCGCACCTTCGAATCGAAGTTCATGCCGCCGGTCGTGAAGCCGCCGTGGCACAGAATCTCGTAGAACGCGAGCGTCAGTTCCTCGACGCTATTGGGGAATTGATCGGTGTCCCAGCCGTTTTGCGGATCGCCGCGATTGGCATCGACACTGCCGAAGATGCCGAGCGCAAACGCGGTCGCAATCTCGTGATGGAACGAGTGGCCCGCGAGCGTCGCGTGATTCGCCTCGATGTTCACGCGAATCTCCTTGTCGAGACCATGCTGCAGCAGGAAGCCGTGCACGGTCGCGACGTCGTAATCGTATTGATGCTTGGTCGGCTCCTGCGGCTTGGGCTCGATCAGCAGCGCGCCCTTGAAGCCGATCTTGTGCTTGTGGTCGACCACCATGTGCAGAAAGCGCGCAAGCTGCTCGCGCTCACGGACCAGGTTGGTGTTGAGCAGCGTGTCGTAGCCTTCGCGGCCGCCCCACAACACGTAGTTTTCGCCGCCGAGGCGCAGCGTCGCGTCGAGCGCATGACGCACCTGGGTCGCGGCGAACGCGAAGATCTCCGGATTCGGATTGGTCGCGGCGCCGGCCGCGTAACGCGGATGCGAAAACAGATTCGCGGTGCCCCACAGCAGCCTGATACCGGTATCCTGCTGCTTGCGCCCGAGGTAGTCGGCCACGCGCAGGAAGTTCTCGCTGTATTCCTTCACGCTCGCGCCTTCGGGGGCGACGTCGGTATCGTGGAACGTGTAGTAGGGGGTGCCGAGCTTCGAGAAGAATTCGAACGCGGCGTCGGCCTTTTGCAGCGCTCGCTCCATCGCGTCGCCGGGTTGCTGCCACGACCGCCGGAACGTGCCCTGACCGAAGATATCGACACCGGGCCACACGAACGTGTGCCAGTAGCACACGGCGATACGCAGATGTTCTTCGAGCGTCTTGCCGAGCACCTTCCGGCTCTTGTCGTAGTGACGGTACGCAAGCGGGTTGTCCGATTGCGGGCCTTCATAACGGATCTCGGGAATATGTTCGAAGTAGGACATCGGCGTCTCCACGTATTGTTGCACCGCAACCCGCGCGGCGTGGCCGTGACGGCCGACGAGGTGACGCCATGCTGCCGCTTGCACGAGGTGGCGGCAATTGCGAAATTTCGCAGCGGGCTTGATGTTTCTTACCGCCCGCGCGTTTGTTTACTGCTGTCTCGTAATTCGGCGCCTAGAATAACCAGACGCTTAAAAACGGGGCGGTCAACCCAACCCCGACACAATGGAGACAAAGGCGCGTGATCCATCGATCCACCCGCCGCTTACCGCCATGACCCGTCCGCAAGCACCTCAGACGACCCATCGGATCGCGCTGCTGTTCAACGCGAACAAGGTCTACGATCGCGAGATCATCACCGGCATCGGCAACTACCTGCTGTCCACACGCGTCGCGTGGGACCTGTTCCTCGAAGAAGATTTCCGTTGCCGGCTCGCGGGTATCCAGCGCTTCGACGGTGACGGCATCATCGCCGACTTCGACGACCCCGCCGTCGACGAAGCCCTGCGCGACTGCCCACTGCCGGTGGTCGCCGTCGGCTCGTCGTATGAGGATCCGACGCAGTACCCCCCGGATTTACCCTATATCGCGACCGACAACAGCAAGCTCGTCTCGCTCGCGTACACGCATCTGATCGGCTCGGGTCTCGAAAACTTCGCGCTGTACAGCCTGCCGCAGGCGCAGGAAAACCGCTGGGCGCAGCAGCGCGAACTCGCGTTCGCGCATCTGCGCAGCGCGGACGGACGCAGTGCCGCGCAGATCGATAGCGAGATCTATCGCGGTCTGTCGACGAGCGCGACGTCATGGAACCAGGCGATCGAACAGCTCACCGCATGGCTGCGGCAATTGCCGAAGCCGGTCGGCATCATCGCGGTGACCGACGCGCGGGCGCGGCATTTGCTGCAGGCCTGCTTGATCGCCGGCATTCCGGTGCCCGAGGAAGTGGCGATCATCGGCATCGACAACGATCCGCTCACGCGTACGTTGACGCGCATTCCGTTGTCGTCGGTGATCCAGGGTACCGAGGAAATGGGGCGCACCGCCGCGCACATCCTGCATCAGATGCTGCATGGCGCACGCTTTCCGGGGCGCCGCATTCTGGTGCCCCCGGTCGGCATCAACGTGCTCGAATCGACGCGGCATCAACCGCTCGCGAGTCCCTACGTGATGCGCGCGCGCCATTTCATTCGCCAGTACGCGTGCCAGGGCATCCGTACCGAGCAGGTGGCCGACTATGTGGGCGTGTCGCGTTCGTCGCTCGAAGAGTACTTCCGGCGCGAGCGCCAATGCACTGTGCATCAGGAGATCCTGCGCCACAAGCTCGACGTCGCGAAGTCGCTGCTCGCGAAGCGCGATGCGTCGAGCGCGGAAGTCGCGATTCGTTGCGGCTTCACGTCGTTGCAATACATGTACGCGGTGTTTCGCCGCGAACTCGGCTGCACGCCGCGCGAATACCAGGAGCGCGTGGGCCCGAAGGCAAAAACCGCTGGCTGAGCATGCACTTCTATTTTTCTTCGCACTGACCACATGATCAGCATCGCACAACTCTCTTCCGAGCCATGGGGCACGCTGCAGGGCGGCGATCGCGTCCGGCTCTACACGCTGCGCAATGCGCACGGCATGAAAGTCACCATCAGCGACCTCGGCGCGACGCTGGTCTCGTGGCATGCACCGGATCGCTCGGGACGTCTCGGCGATATTCTGCTCGGCCACGACACGCCCGCCGAATACGTCGCGGTCACGACCTACATGGGCGGATTGATCGGCCGCTGGGCGAATCGCATTGCGGACGCGCGCTTTTCGCTCGATGGGATCGAGTACACGCTCGATCGCAACGAAGGTCCGAACCTGCTGCATGGCGGCACGGTCGGTTTTCATCGCGCGCTGTGGGACGTCAGCGAGGACGAGGGCGCATTGCTGATGCGGCTCGAGTCGCCTGAAGGCGATGCCGGCTTTCCGGGCAACGTGACCGTGCAAGTGCGCTATTCGCTCGACGACGACGGCACGCTGACGATCGGCTACGAAGCGATCACCGACGCGCCGACGCCGCTCAATCTGACCAGCCATCCGTACTTCAATCTGACCGGACGCGCGGGCAGCGACATTCGCGGTCACGTGCTGTCGATCGATGCCGAGCGTTTCTTCGAGGTCGACGCGACGATGATTCCGTGCAAGCTCGCCGACGTCGCGGGCAACGCGTTCGACTTCCGGCAGAGCGCACCGATCGGCGGGCGGCTCGACTGGCCGCACGCGCAGCTCGCACGCGCCGGCGGCTTCGATCATTGCTACGTGTTGCGCGAGGCACCGGCAAGCGCGGCAAACGCGGCACACGGCAACGACGGCAACGCGCCGCGGTTGCGCGAAGTAGCCTGCGCCTACGATCCTGGCAGCGGACGCGAGCTGACCGTCGCGACCGATCAGCGGGGCCTGCAGTTCTATACGGGCAACGCGCTGAACGGCAATGCGGGACGCGGCGGCGTTCGCTATCAACGGCATGCAGGGTTGTGCCTCGAGGCGGGCGGCTTTCCGAACGAGGTGAATATGACCGGACAGGACGCCGTGATCGTGCGACCCGGTGATACTTACCGGCAAATCACGACTTACCGCGTCGATGTGCGCAAAGGCGTGTGACCGGAGCGAGATTACAGCTCGCCGACTGGTTGTTCTCTGCAATACTGAATTAGCCGACTAGTGGTTTTCCCCGAATGCACTCACTCCTAGACTGCGTCTATGGCATCCGTATTGCTGCGGTGCCGGATAGACAACTAGGGAGGGAAATATCATGAAATCGCTTATCCAGGCCGTTGCGCTTGCGGTCGTGATCGCCGCACCGGCAGCGGCATTCGCGCAATCGGATCAGCCGATCACGCGCGCCGAAGTCAAGGCAGAGGTCCAGCAACTCGAACAGGCGGGCTACAACCCGGCCACCGCGCGCGATCCCCAGTATCCCGCGGACATTCAGGCGGCCGAGGCGCGCGTCTCCGCGATGAAGGGCCAAGGCGACACGTCGGGATACGGATCGTCGACGGGCGGAACGTCGCAATCCGGTCAACATCCGATGTGGGTCAATCCTGACGGTCAGTGAGGCGTTGCGAACCATAACGTGAGTTAAGGGCCCTTTCGACCTTTTCCATCCTTTGGCCCTTTCCGCCTTTGCGGCTTTCGCCATTTCGATCGACACGAAGCGAGCCATGCTTTCGGGCATGCGCTCGCTTTTTTGCGTTCATACGGCAAGCGAGATCGTGCCGCGAGAGCCGACTCAGCCAGAGCGCGCCTGCGGACATTCCGCCTGATACCAGATCTCCACCTGTCGCTGCGCGCGTTCGAGACTCGCCGGATAGTCGGGATCGAAGCGTCGTTCCGGGTGGTAGCCCGCCTGCTGCAGCGCCGACAGTTCGCTCATGCTCCGCTCGTGCGTGGCGGGTGCCTTGTTCTTGAGATCGGTCAGGTCGCGGCATTGCGTTGCACTGAGATGTGTTTGCGTGCCGCCATTCCCGCCGCCCGCGGCACAGCCAACGAGCGTAAGCACCAACGCGGCAAGAATCGACCGCATCTGCGTCGCGATATTCATTTCCTGTCTCCTCGCGGTCAAGCAACTCTTGAATTATTCGAAACGCCGGCGAAACTCGCCACTATTTTCATCGACCGTGCATTCGATACGGACATAGACTTTCCCCTGGTGAATGCCGATTTGCTCTCTCACTTCATGGAGAAATGCGATGCCCCGCACCGCCGCTGAAAAACGCGCCGCCTTCCGCGCGCTGCACTCGTCCGGATGTTTCGTGCTGCCCAATCCGTGGGACGCGGGCAGCGCCCGCTATCTGCACACGCTCGGCTTCAAGGCGCTCGCCACCACGAGTTCCGGTTTTGCGTGGTCGACCGGGCATGCCGACAACGCACTGCCGCGCGAAACGATCCTCGCGCACCTGCGCGCGATCGTCGACGCGACCGACCTGCCGGTCAACGCCGACTTCGAAAACGGCTTCGGCCGCGATCCGGAAGAAGTTGCCGAAAGTGTGACGCTGGCGGTGGCAACGGGTGTCGCGGGTCTGTCGATCGAGGACTCGACCGGCGACCACGCCGCGCCGCTCTTTGCGGTCGACGTCGCCGTGCAGCGGCTCAGCGCGGCGCGGCGCGCGATCGATCAGACCGGCGGCGACACGTTGCTGATCGGGCGCGCAGAGAACTTCTTCGCGGGCAAGCCCGATCTCGACGATGCGATCGCGCGTCTGAAGGCCTATGCGGCGGCGGGCGCCGACTGCCTGTACGCGCCCGGCATTCAGACGCGCGAGCAGATCGAAGCGGTGGTTGCCGCCGTCGCGCCGAAGCCCGTCAATCTGCTGATCGGCTCGACGTCGGACCTGACGCTGCAGGACGTGGCCGCGCTCGGCGTGCGGCGCATCAGCGTCGGCGGCGGCCTCGCGCGCGCGGCGTGGGGTGGCTTCATGCACGCTGCTCAGGCGCTGGCCGATGGCCGCTTCGACTTCACGGGCGCGGCGGCCGGGACCCAGCTCAACGCGCTTTTCAACCGCGATGCGTGAAGCGTTGCGACCACCCGAAACCTTGTCTCTATAGCAGGAGAGCGCCATGCCTCGCGAAATCATCCGCGTCGAACCGTTGTCGACTTACCTCGAAAAATTGAAAGCGCCGACCTCCGCCGTCACGCGTCACGGCGATACGGTCTACGTGTCGGGTTTTCCGCCGTTCGATCCCGAGACCGGTGAAGTGGTCAACGCGCCGATCGAGCGGCAGACCGAACTCGTGCTCGAACAGATGAAGCTGTGTCTGGAGACAGCCGGCTCGTCGCTCGATCACGTGCTCAAGTGCAACGTCTATTGCACGTCGGTCGAGAAATTCGCCGCGGTCAACGCGGTCTACAAGCGCTATTTCCCGGTCGATCCGCCGGCCCGGATTTTCGTCAGCGTGCCCGCCTGGTTCGGGCCTTTCGACATCGAGATCGATTGCATCGCGGCCGTCAAATAGACGCTTCGCTGTTGCGCGACAGGCGTTCGGACGACGTGTCGAGTTCGCCGCAAAGCTCTGGCGTTTCCGATGAGAAAGCCGCACGAACGCCTGAATGGGCGTACCAAAGCACCCGCCGCGCCAAATGTTATGATCGGAAACATTATTCGCTCCGATCCAGCGCGCACCCGCACAGCAGCAAGCCTCATGGACACCCACCTCACCAAATCCGCCGACGCGTCTTCCACCGATCTCGGCCGGCGCGTGCGCGCCGCCCGTCAGGCGCAGGATCTGACGCTCGAAACCGCGAGCCGCCTGTGCGGGGTCTCGCGCTCGACGCTGTCGAAAGTCGAAAACGGCCTGATGTCCCCCACTTTCGACGTGCTGCAAAAAATCGTGCTGGGCCTGAAGATCGAAATCGGCGAACTATTCGGCTCGACGCCGAAAGTCAGCGCGAGCGGCCGGCGCGCGCTGACGCGCAAGAACGAAGGCCAGCGTCACGCCTATCGCGGCTATCAGATGGAGTTGCTCGCCACCGACCTCGCGCACAAGGCGATGCTGCCGTTTCGGATCCGCATCTCGGCGCACACGCTCGACGCCTTCGACGACTGGGGCCGCCACGAGGGCGAGGAGTTTCTCTACGTGATCAGCGGCAGCGTATGTCTCTATTCAGAGCTGTATGCGCCGACGCATCTGAATGCGGGCGACAGCCTCTATTTCGACAGCCGTACCGGGCACGCGGCGGTGTCGACCAGCGAGGAAGACGCCGAAGTGTTGTGGATGGCGACCAACGCGGACCTGCCGCACACGCCGCCGACTGGGAACGAATCGGCGAAGAAATAGGTTTTTCGCGGAATTCCCGGGGGAGGGCTCTGTTCGCCCCACTGCCGTCAGTGTCCTGCGATCTTCAGATGCCCGGAAAACGCAACGTCAACGTGCTATCCGGACAGTTTCCTTTCCACCATGCCCGCGCTCATCAAAGACAGTTCGCGCGGCTCCATTCGCATGCAGATCAACTCCGCGCTCGAAAACTGTCGTCCTCGGGGCATCGAACGTAAAGCGAACCCGACGTATGCATTGTCGAGCTCAAAGCGATAAGACGTTCGAAATCGCGTAGTCCAGAAGCCCCCGTTTTTCTCAGAACGGTGCGAATCTGGCTGCGTACCGTGTCGAGCGATACGCGTCGGGTACGCGCGACGTCTTCAGCCGTTACGCCGCCCGCCAGGGCGACCGCGACTTCCGCTTCAGCGCGAGTGAGTCCGAACAGATCGATGAGCAGCCCGACGGGCGGCGATGACGGCCTGAGCAGATGGCGCGTGAGCACGGTCGCCGCGCCGTGGACGACGCCCGTGCCCATATTCGGCTGCGTTGACGAAGACAGGTGTCGCAGAGCGGGGCACACCAAAGCCGACAGCATGGTGGAATCGCCTGGCGACACGCCTGGACGCGCGTGGATTTGCATGCCGCCACCGGCACCGCCTCGGGAGGCGGCGGCCACCAGGCGGCAAAGCTGCGCATCGTCGTCGGGATGCCGCGCGAAAAGTCGGAATGCGCTCGTGACGGTTCCGGGCCGAGGCCGTCCTGAAGAGAGCCCAGATTGCGAATCGCTTAGCAACGCTGCGGCTTCCGCGTTGTTGTAAAGGATCCGCATTTCCCTGTCGACGACAATGACGCCAATCGGAAGGGCATCGAGCGCGCCAGCGCCAAGGCTTGATGTGGTGGGCACTAGCCGGGCGCGCATCTGAAGCCCGCGCTGCAAATGCGGAAGCAACTGGGAGAGAGTACGTTTGTCCTCTTCACTAAATGGCCGCGATGCGGCATCCCGGTGCAATCCAAGCGGAATGACCTTCGATACACTGATCAGGCCGCCGATCATGTAGCGTCGCGAGCTCTTGCGACCGAAGTCGCCGTAGAACTCGCTTTTCACATAGCTGGCGTCCGGAACAATCTCGTGACCGAGCCGGACGTCCCCCCGCCGGCGCACGGTTTCCTCGACACTCACCTCGCGCGCGGATGCACGATAGGGATCAAGAAGAACATACCTCGACGCGTATTCTTCGTCATACGAATCATGCCGCATCAGAAGGTTGCCCGGCATGCCACCCTCGTCCGCGAACCACAACGTCGCACGTTGTGCCTGCATAAGCGCCATCAGTTTGTCACCCACATCCTGCCAGCTCGCACCTTCGTTGAGCGCGGCAGCATAGATCAGATCGACAGCTTCCAGGAGTTCGTTACGTTGCAAGGGAGGCTCCGTGTGTGGAGGCCATTCAACGCGACCATCACCATTTCTGGTGATGCCAAAGTGCGCTCAATCTTACACACTTTGTTTGATCTCCACTGAGTTAAGGCCATGCCTCGAATTGCACGGTTTGCGAAGTGGGCGACGGCAATTGGCGCAGGGCATCAAACCCAAAAAGGCGAACTTCAGACCTTAGTCATCCGCAATAAAGCAGGCAGTAAATGAAGGAGAGATGCCATGTCCCAAGATGCGGCAGAACATCGGAAACCGCCAACAAGGTCTCGACCAGGGATGATCGCCTTGACCGTTGCTGTCGTGTCGTCGATCTTTTTCGCGCATGGCTGCCAGAGCGACATTGATAGCCCTCCCACTGTCGTTGTGCAGACGAAACTGGATGGAACGTGCCTTCCGAAGTTCGTGGTCAGCCTGCCGGTGTTCGGACCGGCCGGCTCAATACCGCGCGTGGATGCCGCTGCTCACCCCAATCTGACCGTCACCATGATGGAGACCAGTCAGCAGGTGCTGCCTCAAGGTTCCTACCCGCAATGCGGCTCGGGCGTCACGTTGGGTCCGACACGCGTGTGGACATACCAGACCACCGATTCCGGCACAGGCACGGTGCTGGGTCCAGCCCACTGGCCGGCGGTCACCATCGTGGCCCAGCGCGGCGTCCCGACTCAGGCCACCTACGTCAACAAACTGCCGAGCTTTGATCCGGCGAACCCCAGCGGCCCTGGGCTGGTTCAAGGAGAACTGCCATTCGACCAAACCGTGCACTGGGCCGATCCGTTGAAGGGCGGTTGCGGGATGGCGATGCAGAGCACTGGCGTCAGTGCGCCATGCAAGCAGAATTACATCGGACCGGTTCCCGCTGTTGTCCACTTGCATGGTGCTGAAATTCCCGCCGCCTACGACGGCGATCCGGAATCGTGGTTCACGCCAAACGGACTGAAAGGCGCGGACTTCCACACGATCGGCAGCCCCGCTCCCGGCACGGCGATCTATCGATATCCAAATTCGCAGGAACCAGGCACGCTATGGTTCCATGATCATGCTCTGGGCGTCACGCGTCTGAACGTCTACGCGGGGCTCGCGGGATTCTATTTTCTCAAGGACCCCAACACGGAGCCGCAAGGCTATCCCAGCGGTCCCGACGAAATTGAAATGGCGGTACAGGACCACATGTTCGACACGCATGGTCAGCAGTACCTGCCAACCCAGCAGCCTTCCCTTAATCACCCATTCTGGAGTCCGATTTTCGAGGGCGATGTCGCAGTCGTGAACGGGGCCGCCTTCCCTTACCTGAACGTCGAGCCGCGACGTTATCGCCTGCATATCCTGAACGGCAGTCTGAACCGCGGATATACATTCGTCTTTGGCAAGGTGCCCGTTTATCTGGTCGGAGCGGATGACAACTATTTCGACAAGCCTGTTCCGCTTACGGCTTCTTCGGATGGTACGTCCGGGGGGCTACCTGTATCGCCAGGAGAGCGGGCCGACATCATCGTCGACTTCTCCAACTTTGCCGGCCAGACGATCGAAATGACGAATTCGCAGCGCGGCCAGGACGTTCAACTGCCCGACATCATGCAATTCCGGGTTGCGGCGTCGACATCGACGCCTGATACCAGTTGTGATCCCGCAAACCCGGACGCGGCGTCCGGGCTTTGCGCGAGGAAAATTCCGATCGTTCGTCTGACCGACGGAAACGGCAACGTACCATCCGGAGTGAAAGTCGATCGTGTCAGGCAGTTGGTCCTTTACGACCACGTCGAGACGTCTGGTGGCCCCGTCCCCACGGAAATCAAAGAGTATGTCAATAACACCACGTGGAACGGTCTGGAGTCGGTCGCCATCGCCCACGATTTCCCGAGCGATGGCATCAGCGAACTGCCACGCGTGGGTTCGACGGAAATGTGGGAAATCCTCTATCTGTCGACGATGCCTGGGGCCAGCCATCCGGTTCATCTCCATCTGACGCAGTTCCAGGTGCTCAATCGTCAGGCCGTCAATACAGCGCAATATCTGTCGGACTGGACCAAAGCATTCGGTGCGGCAGGAAGCAGCCCAACGCCTCTGCCGGCGGGATGCACGGCCGGCACGTACTGCGCCGACTATGGCCCTCCGCTCGACTACTCAACGCCCAATAAAGACGGTGCGCTTGGCGGCAATCTTCCCTTCAGTGGCTACCTGGAAGGCGCCACCATCCCCCCAACGTCTGGGGAATCGGGATGGAAGGACACGGCGGATGCACATTCAGGACAGGTGCTCAGAATTCTCGTGCGATGGACGCCTTCGAGCGTTCCTCTAACTGCCAACCAATCCGACGCGGGACAAAACCTGTACGAGTTCGACCCGACGCAGGGATATTACGTGTGGCACTGTCATGTCCTCACGCATGAAGACAATGAGATGATGCGGCCGTATCGCGTGACGAATTGAAGGTGGATTGATATGCACTCCGTCCTATCGTCACGTCTGAAGCCGCACGCTTACCGGCTTCACGGTTCTATAGAGGCTGCAAACGTCGTTGCCACGCATCCTGGTGGCCGCTCCGCGAGCATGAAACGGCTAACGGGTCACTTGCTGGTCGCGATGGCATTTGCCTTCCTTGCCGTCGCGACATCCATGCGTACTCCGCTCGAAAATGAAGTGACGGTCTACATGTTGTCTTGTGACGGAGAACCGGTCGACGGTGTCTGCTACGGCAAGGATAAAACGTACCCGCCTTTCACGTACAAGGTGTCGGTTGACCAACATTCCGTGTGGTATTGGACGATGGGTGATCCGGGTATGCGACGTGAGCTTTCGTTCTGCGCAGTTCATGACACAAACAGTTGGTTGTGCCAGTGGAACAGCGATGAAACTCCGAAGACAAGCTTCGGGATGGTGTCCGGAAAATACGTGGAGATCGCAACCTGCGTGACGGATACGACTCACCGACCTCCAATTCAGGTACCGATGTGGCGCTGGTGGCTTGTACGGTTGCGCGAGAAGCTCTCCTGAAGGCTTTGTGATAGAGCTTCTGTTGTGCGCACGTTTGTTCAGTTCCAAATGACTGCCATGGGGAGAGAGAACAGTCCGCAAAGAGGTCGACGATACCCGTGACTGAACGCGTAAGCTACCGTCCACAGCGGACAGGCAATGATCGGCCTGCGGCGGCCGCGACGCGCCCGCACTCAGCGCGCCGCCAGCGCCCGTTGTGCCAGTTGCGCGATATGCAGCGCGTGTCGTCCCGTGCCGTGCACGATCTGCTCGCGGCAACTGAAGCCGTTGGTCAGCACGATCGTTGCCGCATTCGCCGCGGTGGCCTCGCGCACCGCCGGAAACAGCCTGTCCTCGCCGATCTTTTCCGACATCGCGTGATGCTCGACGTTGAAGCCAAACGACCCCGCCATCCCGCAGCAGCCGGTATCGAGCAGCTTCCATTTGACGCCGAGCTTGTTCAGCAACGCCGTATCGCCCTGCATGCCGAACAACGCCTTCTGATGACAATGGCCGTGCACGATTACATCGGCGGCGAGCGTCGGCCACTCGAACGGCTGACGCGCGACGAAATCGGAAAACAGATACGTTTGCGCCGACAGCTTCTTCGCCAGCGCGTGATCGGGGAGTTGCTTCAGCAACTCGTCCTTGAAGACCGATAGACAGCCCGGTTCCAGACCGACCAGCGGCACGCCGGCGGCGATGTCGTCCGCGAGGTCATCGACGATATGCGTGAGCAGTTCGCGCGCGCGTTCGAGCAGGCCGAAGTCGTACAGCGGGCGCCCGCAGCACAGACGCTTGTTCGGCAGCACGACATGCCAGCCGAGTTGCGTGAGCACCTCAGCTGCGGCCTGGGCGATCTCGGGCGTGAAGTGGTCGTTGAACGTGTCCACCCACAAGATCACTTTCTTAACGTCGTCGCCACGCGCGTGAATCGCGGATGCTTGCGACGACGCGCTCTGTCTATAAGTCCTGGCGGCAAAGCGTGGCAACGCGCGAGTTTGCGCTACGCCCGCCATCCATTTGCCGAGCGCGGACAAACCGGGCGCCGTCGTCAGAAAGTTCGTCACACGCGGAAAACGCGCGGCCCACGGCGCCCATTCGCCGATCCGCCCCATGAACAGCGCCTGACGCGGCCGACGATTGTTCTCATAGTAGTGCGCGAGAAACTCCGCTTTATACGACGCCATATCCGTATGCGTCGGGCAATCGGACTTGCAGCCCTTGCACGCGAGGCACGTGTCGAGCGCTTCTTTCACCTCGCGACTGTTCCAGCCATCGGCGATCACGTCGCCTTGCAGCATTTCCCAGAACAGATGCGCACGTCCGCGCGTCGAGTACTTTTCTTCGCGCGTCGCGCGATAGCTCGGGCACATCGTGCCGCCTTCGAGCGAGCGGCATTTGCCCATGCCGATGCAGCGTTCGATCGCACGCTGAAAACCATCGCCTTCCTGGCTCGCGAACGCAAGCTTCGTGTGCAGCGTCACCGGCTTGTAGGCGGGCCCGATGCGCAGGTTTTCGTCGGCGCGATACGCGTGCACGACCTTGCCCGGATTCAAGCGATTCGCCGGGTCCCAGATCGCTTTGAACTGTTCCATCGCCTGCATCAGTTCGGGGCCGTACATGATCGGCAGAAACTCGGCCTTCGCCTGGCCATCGCCGTGTTCGCCCGACAGCGAGCCGCCGAATTCGACCACCAGTTCCGCTGCTTCGCGCAAGAACCGGCGCCACGTCGCGATACCTTCCGCGCTGCGCAGATCGAACGTGATGCGCGCGTGCACGCAGCCGTCGCCGAAATGGCCATACAGGCTCGTCTCGTAGCCATGGCGGTCGACGAGCGCCTGAAATGCGCGCAGATAATCGCCGAGCCGCAGCGGATCGACCGCCGCGTCTTCCCAGCCGACCACCGGATCCGGCTTGTCGCGATCCACCGACAACGCCACCGCCGACGCACCCGTCTCGCGAATCGACCACACCTTCGCCTGCAACGCGCGCTCTTCGACGAGCATCGTCGAGATCTCCGGCCCCGCCGCGCCCGACTGAAAATACGTGGCGGCGGCCCGGGCCTGTTGCAGCACCTCGTCCTGGGTATCCGCGCCGAACTCGAGCACGACCCATGCATCGCCCTCGGGCAATAGCGCGATCTCTTCCTTCTTCAGGCCGCGCGCCTGCAAGCCGCGAATGATCGCGCGGTCGAGTCCCTCGATCGCAATCGGTCCCCAGCGCGTGAAATGCGGCACGGCGTCCGCCGCCGTGTAGATGTCGGTGAAGCCGACCACGACGATCACGCGCCTCGCCGGACTCTTCACGAGACGCACTTTCGCCTGCAACGTCACCGCGCACGTGCCCTCGCTGCCGACCAGCGCACGCGCGACGTTGAAGCCGCTTTCCGGCAGCAGTTGATCGAGATTGAAGCCCGACACGCGCCGCTTGATCCGCGGATATTTCGCGCGAATCTGTTCCGCGTAGGTATCGCGCAGTTGCTTGAGCGCCGCGTAGATTTCGCCTTGCCGGCCGCCCGCGGCGATGATGCGTTCGAGTTCCGGTTCGGATGTCGGGCCGACCCAGAAGCGCGCGCCGTCGAAGGTCGCGATTTCGAGCGCCTCGATGTTTTCGACCGTCTTGCCGGCCATCACGGAATGCGCGCCGCACGAGTTGTTCGCGATCATGCCGCCGAGTGTGCAGCGGCTATGCGTGGCCGGATCGGGCGCGAATGTGAGGCCGTGCTGTTCGGCGGCATTGCGCAAGGTATCGCACACGACGCCCGGTTCGACGATCGCCACGCCCGCACGCGGATCGATCGAGACGACGCGGTTCACATACTTGCTCGCGTCGGTCACGACCGCGACGTTCACGCACTGGCCGTTCTGCGAGGTGCCGCCGCCGCGCGCGAGAAACGGCACGTCGTGGCGCCGGCATGCGGCGAGCGTCGCGAGCAGATCGTCGATATCGGCGGGCACCACGACACCGAGCGGCACTTGCCGATAGTTCGACGCATCCGATGCATACAACGCCTTGGAGCCCTGATCGAATCGCACTTCGCCGCGCACATGGCGGCGCAGGTCGCTTTCGAGCGCCTGCAACAGCGCGGCGCTGCCTACGAAAGGCGTGGCGACGCGCGGTTCATCCGATGCGCCGCGCTCGTCCGCGACGCCTCCCTGCGCACCAACGCGCCGCGCTTCATCCGATGACAATGACGTCCCCACTGCGCACCTCGTCTGCGATGCCGGCGCCCGCGCCGCCGTGTGCGCTCAGGCCGCCTGGCTTGCGGTCATCCGGAAGATGCCCTGTGCGTTGCCCGCGTCGAAACGCAGGTCCGTTTCCCAGCGGCGCGCGTCCTGATCGAAACTGCGCTTGCGGGTGATGAATTCATAGAACGAGCCCGGCACGTCGCGCGTGACCACGCTGCCGTCGGCCGCGCGAAATTCGCGCCGCACGATATCCGCGCGATACGCGGTCTGGAACACGCGCCCGGAACGCGAATGCTCGACTTCCGGCTTCATCGGACGACCCTTCGCCTTTTCTTCGTCCGACAGCTTGAACACGTCCGCCACGCGATCGGTCGCGTGGTTGAACGCGTTGCCTTCGGTCGCGATCCACGCCATTTCCGCCGATTCCTTCAACAATACTTCGTAATCGGCTTCGCGGGGCATCTCGTGCTGACGCGCGAACGCACCGACGATCACGGGTAGCAACTCGTGCGCCGCGTCGAGCGGCAGCACGCCGTCGCGTTCGAGCTCCCATAATTGGCCGCTCGCGCGCGGCGTCAGCGGATCGCGCGACGCGCCGATCACGTTCGTCACCGCCTGCTGGAACGCCGCCGAAAAACGCTCCGGATGCAGTTCGCTGACGAAGAACTGCGCGATCTCGTCGGGCGCGTCTTCATGCGCCCAGGCGCGGCCGGTCATGCCGAGACGATCGAGCGGATAGCGGCCGTTGATGCGAAAGCCGAGCGGCCGCAGGATGCGCGCGAACGCGGCCTCGCCGGGCGGCAGCGCGCCGCTGTGCGGCCAGCGCACGGTACGCAGCGCGCCATGATCGAAATACACGCTGCCGCCGGCGGCGACCGTTTCGTCCGTATAGCGACGGCCGTTCTGCGAGCGCGCGAGCAGGTCGTCGAACAGCGCCATGTTCAGCGCCTGGGCGAGTTCGGCGCGCGTCACGCTGCCGCTTTCCCACTCGTTCAACACATGAGGATGATTCAGCGTCGCGAAAAGCCGCGCGGTTTTCTCCGCGCCCAGCAGCTTCAGCAGCAGTTGTTCGACGTTCGCATTGTTCAGGTTTCGCATCCGGCATCTCCGCGCTATCCGTTGAGCACCCGCACGGGCGCCTCATCACGGGCGAGATTATTCAAAACCCGCTGCGTCCCCGTAAAGCGAGATAAAATCGCCACTTGATGCGTTTTTGGAATTAACGTGCGAAAGTTCAAGATTCCCAACATGGGCGCGCTGCTCGCGTTCGAAGCCGCCGCGCGGCACGAGAGCTTCACGCATGCGGCGCGCGAGCTGTTCCTCACCGAAAGCGCGGTGTCGCGACAGATCAATACACTCGAAAGCAATCTCGGCGTGCGACTGTTCGTGCGCGTCAAGCAACGCGTGGTGCTGACGCGCGCGGGCAAGGTGTACAGCGCGCAGGTGCGGCGCTCGCTCGAACAGCTCGATCGCGACACGCTGTCGATCATCGCGCACGGCAGCGGCGGCGGTTATCTGGAACTCGCGGTGTTGCCGACTTTCGCATCGCAATGGCTGATTCCGCGCATGGCCTCGTTCAACGAGCAATACCCGGACGTGCGCGTGAACATGGGCGTGCGCACCGGGACATTCCCATTCGCCGACACGCCTTTCGAAGCGGCGATTCACTACGGCAAGCCGACATGGCCCGGTACGTCGGCGGATTTTCTGTTCCGCGAGGACGTGGTGCCGGTGTGCGCGGCGAGCCTGCTGAAGCGTCGAGTCCGCAACGCCGCCGAACTACTCAACTATCCGCTGCTGCATTCGACGACCCGACCCGACGGCTGGGCGAGCTGGTTCGCCAATCTCGGCGTCGACGACAACCGCACGATGCAGGGCGTGCGCTACGAATTGCACACGATGCTGATCAGCGCGGCCGCCGCCGGACTCGGCATTGCGCTGGTGCCACGCTTTTTCGTCGACACGCAGTTGCAGCAGTTCGGCCTCGTGATTCCGCTCGACACACCCGCCGTCGCCGATGCCGCGTACTACCTCGTGTATCCGACCGAGTTGAGTCACGGCAAACCACTCGCGAGTTTCCGCGAGTGGCTGCTGCGCGAAGCGAGCGCGTATGGCGCGATTTATCCGGAGTTGGCTCAGCGGCCCGACGGGGCGTGAAATTCAGCTGCCCGTGCGCGCCTGCGCGAGGGCGGCGAGATTGCCTTCGCCGAAGCCATGATGCCCCCGGCGCTGCACGATCTCGAAGAAGATCTCGCCGGCGCGGCGGCGCACGAAAGTCTGGAAAAACAGCAGCGGCACGCCGTCCGCGCCGACCTCGCCATCCACGAGCACATGCGTGCGACGCAGCCGCTCGACATCCAGACCATGGCCCGGCAAACGCGCATCGAGTTGATCGTAGTAGCGCGGCGGGGGCTCGACGAATTCGACGCCGTTCGCCAGCAGATGCTCGACGCACGCGAAGATGTCGTCGGTGGCGAGCGCGATGTGCTGCACACCTTCGCCCGGATGATCGGGCAGATATTCGTGCATCAGGTTGGTCCGGCGCGTGCCTTCCTCGTAGAGCGGCACGCGGATCGCGCCGCACGGCGACACCATCACGCGTGATTCCGCCGACACGTGCCAGTTCGCGTGCAGCTCGTGAATCTCGCGGAAATTCAGCAGGTCGCGATAGAAGTCGATCCACTCCTGCATGCGGCCTTCGCCGACGGTTTGCGTCAGATGGTCCACCGCGCTCAGGCCGCTGCCCGTGTGATTCAGATCGGCTTCGGCCGTGTCGATTTCGATCGGCCGGAAGTCGATGTCGAAGATCGAGATATCACCGAGGCCACCGCGCTGACCGCCGCGCCCGCGCCAGCGATCGACGAAATAGATGTGCGAATCGCCGATGCCCTGAATCGCCGGAATCAGCAACTCGCCCGCGCCGAGGCGCTCGCCCTCGAACTCCCACGCGCCGAGTTCCACCGCGCGCTCGAACGCGCGCTGCGCGTCGGCGACGCGAATCCCGATCGCGCAGATGCCGACCCCGTATTCCTCCGCGTAGCGCGACGCGAACGAATCGGGCTCCGCGTTGATCAGGAAATTCATCTCGCCCTGACGATAGAGTGTCACATCCTTGCTGATATGGCGCGCGATCGCCTTGAAGCCGAGCCGCGTGAAGGTCTCGCCGAGCGCCTTTGGATCGCTTGCGGCGAACTCCACGAACTCGAGGCCGGCGGTGCCGAGCGGATTGTGCTCGGGTGCCAACACGGCGCGCTGCGCGGCCTCGGGAGTGGGCAAGTCGCTGGGCATGGCAATCTCCTTGTACGGTCTTTCGATGCGGTGGCCGGTGTTTCCGGGGTTCGGCGGCTTTCGCACCGTGTTTTTACACCGGGTCGCGGGGCGTTCGCAACCGTCCTTTTGTACCGGTTCGTTCATCACTCGAACGGCGTGCCGTCTCAATCGAGCGGCGCGTCGCCTGGACTGCCTTTGTGCGCCGATTTGCCTGCGGTTTTGCCGATGCTTTTGCCCGCCTCCTTACCCGAGACGGCTGACATTCTGGCCCGCGCAACCTCGCGCACCGCCTCGATGAACGCGTGCCCCACCGCCGACGGCTGGGTATCCGAGCGCCGAATCAGCCCCACCGGCTCGCCGGTGCCTGCGAAGGGCAGCGGCAAACGCACCAGCAAGCCATGTGCGAGCTCGTATTCCACCGCGCTTTGCGGCACGAACCACACCGCGCCGTTCTCCAGCGTCAGCGCGCGCCCGGTCGATACCGACAACACCTCGACGAACGCGGACAAAGGCGGCACGCCCCACGCGGCAAGCAGGCTCTCGGCCGACTGGCGAATCAGCGTGCCGAACGGCGGTAGCACGATCGGAAATGCCTCCAGCGACGTCGCCGGCAAAGCCGCCCCTTGCGCGAGCGGATGTCCGGCCCGCACGACCGTGATCAGCGGCTCGGTAAAGAGCTGCTCGAAGCTCAGGCCGACCATGCGCTCGGGGTCCGCGAGGCGGCCGATCGCGAATTCGATCGAGCCCGCTTTCAGGCGTTCGAGCAATTCGGGATTCGCGCCGGTGGCGAGGCGCACGATCACGCGCGGCCATTGCGTCGCGAACTCCCTGAGCACGGGCGGTATCAGCACCGCGGCGACGGTCGGCAGCACGCCGACTTCGAGCGTCGCGGCGGCCGCGCCCCCGCCGTGCGCAAGCAGATCGACGCCCTGACGCAGCGCGCTCACACAAGCGCTCGCGTGCGGCATGAAAAGCTGCCCCTCGCGCGTCGGCACCGCGCCGTGACGGCCGCGCTCGAACAGCTTCACGCCGAGAATGGTCTCCAGCTCGGCGACCGTCTTCGATACCGCCGGCTGCGTGATGGACAAGCTGTCAGCCGCCCGCTGGACGCTGCCGAACTGCGCGACGGCCAGAAAGCACTGGAGATGACGGAATTTGACGCGGCTATCCGCGAGACTTCGTTGCATAACGGAAGGTTATACGAAACGGGCAAAAACGTCATTTTGCATAACCGCACGCTTTGTATAAAGTGCGAGTCATAACGTCGCATCCCACGATTCCTCCAACGGAGACACCTCATGGAAGATTCAATTCTCTCCCCGCGAGACTTCGCGTCCCATCCCGAGTACATCTACCCGCCGTACGGTTCGTCGGTCAAACGCGGCCCGACGCGTCCGCTGATTCCGCTGAAGGAACGGCTGCGCGACCAGCGCGTGCCGGTCTATGGCACCGACGACCTCGATCCGCTCGACAACGATCTGACCCGCAACGCGGCGCGCAATGGCGAACCGCTCGGCGAACGCATCATCGTGACGGGCCGCGTGCTCGACGAAGGCGGCCGCCCGGTGCGCAACACGCTCGTGGAAGTCTGGCAGGCCAACGCGGCCGGCCGCTATGTGCACAAGGCCGACCAGCACGACGCGCCGCTCGACCCGAACTTCCTCGGCGCGGGCCGCTGCATCACCGACAACGAAGGCCGTTACCGCTTCCTGACCATCAAGCCGGGCGCGTATCCGTGGGGCAACCATCCGAACGCATGGCGTCCGCAGCACATCCACTTCTCGCTGTTCGGCGACCACTTCGGCTCGCGTCTCGTCACGCAGATGTACTTCCCCGGCGACCCGCTGCTCGCGTTCGATCCGATCTACCAGGGCACGCCGGCCGATGCACGTGAGCGCATGATCTCGAAGTTCTCGCTCGACATTACGCAAGAGGCCTATGCGCTCGGCTACGATTTCGACATCGTGCTGCGCGGCCCGAACGAAACCCCGATGGAGCGCTAAGCCATGACGACCCTCAAGCAAACGCCTTCGCAAACCGTTGGTCCCTACTTCGCCTACGGTCTTTGCCCGCAGCAATACGACTTCGACTACAAGAGCCTGTTCACGAACGTTCTGGCGGATAGGGAAGCGGCCGGCGAGCACATCACGATCGTCGGTCAGGTGTTCGACGGCGACGGCAAGGTCGTCGGCGACGCGATGATCGAAATGTCGCAAGTCGACTCGAACGGCCACTATCCGGAATCGCGCGAGGAAATCCTGAAGACCGGCTTTCACGGCTTCGCACGCGTCGGCACCGGCACGGACGCGCACAAGCGCTTTATCGTCGAGACGGTGAAGCCGGGCCGCGCGAGCCCCGGCGACGCGCCGCACATCGACGTGATCCTGACGATGCGCGGCATGCTGCTGCACACGTTCACGCGCATCTATTTCGAGGACGAAGCGCAGGCGAACGGGCAGGACGCCGTGCTGGCGTCGGTGCCGGCCGAGCGGCGCGACACGCTGATCGCGCGCCGCGTTTCCGGCACGGCTAACGTGTATCGCTTCGACATCCACATGCAGGGCGATAAGGAAACCGTGTTTTTCGACCTGTAATGCGCGATCGGGTCATACGCGGATGTGAAGCGATTGTTTTTTACTTTCATATCGCTTTCACATAAAGTGCGCATGATCCGTTACGCGACTGGATCGCGAAACTCCAAGCAGTAAATATTGAGCCCGCCTTGTGCGGGCTTTTTTTTCGCACGTGGGGCGCGCGTGCTGGTCCTGGCGCGCGTGCTCAGCAGCGGAAGTGATCGATGCTTTGTCCCGCGTGAATCGCGCGCGCGAGCCAGGCCGGTTTATCACCGCGACCGTCCCATGTGTTACCGAATGCGTCGCGATACCGCACCGCGGCCACCGCATTCGCATCGGCTTCGAGCGATTCGGCCAGCGCTTCCATCGTGATGTTGTGGTCGTCCATGCGTCGGCGGATCCACGCGATCATGCGCTCGCGCAGGTTCTCATCGCGTTCGAACAGTCGTTGTTGCGTTTCTCGTTCTTTCATAACGTATTGGTGTCGCAGCTCTTGCTGGCATTAGACAAACAGGCTTCTCGCAATACAACGCGAAGCCTGTGCGTAATTCAATTTGAACGGAAGCAATTCGACGAATTCACGCGATCCTTGCAAATGCGTGGAAACCCGCATTCGCAAATGATGCCTGTCAAATCCTGAATTTAAGCGCCTGAGTTGAAGCGCTGGGATCAAGCGAATCGGCTACTCGAAGAATCGACGTGGCTCGAATTGCGCCCGTGTTTCGCCTGATGGGTCGCCTCGTTGTTGCGAGGGAGCTTCGGCGTATGGAAAGTCATTCTAGCATTCGACGAATTTTGGTCGCAGCAAAGAACTTTTTCCAATTGTATTTATTGCGGGAATGTCGACTCTTCAGTAATCGTGGCCTCCGCCTCGCAATTGACGGACAATGCGAGACTCGATTCTCGCCAGAAGGTCCGATATCGGCCCGCCATCAGGAGACACGACCATGCCCGCTTCAACCGCCATCCTCACGATCCTCGCCGCGCTGCTGCTAGGCGCGATGAGCCCGGGGCCGAGCTTCGTCATCGTCGCGCGCAACGCGATCGGCCTGTCGCGCGGCGACGGTCTCGCGACGGCGCTCGGCATGGGGATCGGCGGCGTGTTTTTTAGCGGCATCGCGCTGCTCGGGCTCTATACGCTGCTCGCGACGGTCGAATGGCTCTACGTCGGGCTGAAAGTGGCCGGCGGCGTCTACCTCGTGTATCTCGCGTCGAAGATCTGGCGTGGCGCCGCGAAGCCGCTCGCGTTCAGCGAGACGCAAACCGGCAGCGGCGGCAATCCGCGCAAATCGTTCTGGATCGGCTTGAGCACGCAGCTCAGCAATCCGAAGACGGCCGTCTATTACGGCAGTATCTTCGCCGCGCTGCTGCCGCAGCATCCGCCGCTGTGGTGCTATTTCGCGCTGCCGCCGGCGATCTTCGCGATCGAAGCGGGCTGGTACACGATCGTCGCGCTGTGCTTTTCGAGCCAACGGCCGCGCGAAATCTATCTGCGCTGGAAGGCTTGGATCGATCGCATCGCCGCGGGCGCTGTGACCGCGCTGGGCTTGCGGCTGATTCTGAACGCGCACAAGGTGGGGATTTGACGGCAACATGAGGCGGCGCGCAACGTCGTGAGTCGAAGCGCGCCACCGTAAAACGCTGACAACCGTCGTGCGTTATCCCTTTCCCTCCGCCTTGATCCGCGCGCGCAACTCGAACTTCTGGATCTTTCCCGTCGACGTCTTCGGCAACTCGCCAAAGCGCACCGCCTTCGGCAACTTGAAGCCGGCGAGAAACAGCCGGCAGTGCGCGATGATCTCCTCCTCAGTCACCTGTGCGCCTTCCTTCAGCTCGATGAACGCACACGGCACCTCGCCCCACTTCGGATCGGCCATCGCGACGACCGCCGCCACCGACACCGCCGGATGCCGATACAGCGTGTCCTCGACCTCGATGCTCGAAATGTTCTCGCCGCCTGAAATGATGATGTCCTTGCTGCGATCGCGGATGCGGATATAACCGTCGGCCGTGCGCACGCCGAGGTCGCCGGTGTGGAACCAGCCGCCATTGAACGCCGCGTCGGTCGCGCGTTCGTTCTTCAGATAGCCCTTCATGCAGATGTTGCCGCGGAACATGATCTCGCCGATCGTCTCGCCGTCGTCCGGCACCGGCGCGAGCGTGTCGGGATCGAGCACCGCGACCGCCGCCTGCAGGTGATAGCGCACGCCCTGGCGCGCGGTCAGCTCGGCGCGGGTTTGATCGTCGAGCGCGTCCCATTCTTCCTGCTTCGCGCAGACGGCCGCCGGCCCGTAGGTTTCGGTGAGTCCGTAGACATGCGTCAGATCGAAGCCGATCTGCTTCATCTTCGCGATCACCGCGGACGGCGGCGCGGCGCCCGCGACCATCGTCGACACACGATGCGTGATGCCCTCGCGCCATTCGGCCGGTGCATTCGCGAGCGAACTCTGCACGATCGGCGCGCCGCAGTAATGCGTGACGCGCTCGCGGCGGATCAGCTCGAACACGGTCTTCGCATCGAATTTGCGCAAGCAGACGTTGACGCCCGCTCGCGCGGCCACGGTCCATGGAAAGCACCAGCCGTTGCAATGAAACAGCGGCAGCGTCCACAGATAGACCGCGTGCTTCGGCATGTCCCATTCGAGAATGTTGCTGAGCGCGTTCAGATACGCGCCGCGGTGATGGTAGACCACGCCCTTCGGATCGCCGGTCGTGCCCGACGTGTAGTTCAGCGCGATCGCGTCCCATTCGTCGGCGGGCGCGGTCCAGTCGAAGGACGGATCGCCGCTTTGCAGGAACTGCTCGTAGTCCGTCGCGCGGATGAATTGCGCGGCGTCGGCGGGCTGTGCGTCGGCCACGCTGATCACGCGGAGGTCCGGGAATTCGAGCGCCGCGCGATGCGCGAACTCGCCGTATTCGGTATCGACGATCAGCGCCTTCGCCTCGCCGTGGCGCAGCATGAACAGCAGTGTCGCGACGTCGAGCCGCGTGTTCAGCGTGTTGAGCACGGCACCCGCCATCGGCACGCCGAAGTGCGCTTCGACCATCGGCGGGATATTCGGCAGTAGCGCGGCGACCGTATCGCCTCGGCCGATGCCGGCTTGCCGCAGCGCGCTCGCCAGCCGCCGTGCGCGCTCGTAAGTCTCGCGCCAGTTGCGGCGAATCTCCCCATGGACGATCGCGAGCCGCTCGCCATACACTTGCGCTGCGCGCACGAGGAAATCGATCGGCGTCAACGGGACGTAATTGGCTTCGCGCCGCCCGAGGCCTTCGTCGAACATGTGCTGTGTCATTGCTTCGTCTCCTGAGGCGCCAGCCGCGCCGCCGATTGTCGTGATCGTGTTCTGATGGATGAATCAGGGGCTAGCCTAGCAATTGTCGTCACGAACTGTCTGTCATTCAAATGACAGAGTGGCGCGGCTGGCGCCTCGCCTTGACCCGGCTCAGCCGGAACTGCTTCCAGGCCCCTTTATCGCCGATGAACGACGCTCCGCTCACCGACCGCGGCGACACCCGCCCACCCCAACGTGTCGCGACCGCCGAACTTGCGCGGCTGTTCGCGACGTGCGCATGGTTTCGCGCGCTCGCCGCCGACCATCAGGCGATGGTGCTCGCCAGCGCGCACGCCGAGCGTCTCGAAGGCGGCGCGTGGATCGCGCGTCGCCAGGAACCGTCCGACTATTGGATCGGCGTGCACTCCGGGCTCATCAAGCTGGCTATCTACAACGCGTCGGGACGCAGCTGCACGCTGTCGGGCGTGCCGCCGGGCGGCTGGTTCGGCGAAGGCAGCGTGATCAAACGCGAACTGCGCAAATACGACGTGGCCGCGATCCAGCCGTCGCTGGTGATGTTCGTGCCGTCCGAGACTTTCCATGCGCTGCTCGAATCGAGCCTGCCGTTCACGGGCTTCGTGATCCGCCAACTGAACAACCGGATGGGGGAATTCATCGCATCGATCCAGAACAGCCGGCTGCTCGATGTGGACGCGCGTGTCGCGCAATCGCTCGCGCAGTTGTTCAACCCGGATCTGTACCCCGACACGGGCCGCACGCTGGCCATTTCGCAGGAAGAAGTCGGCTTGCTCGCCGGGGTGTCGCGGCAGCGGATCAATCAGGCGCTGCAGAACCTCGAGAAGCTGCGGATTTTGCGTCTGTCGTACAACCAGATCGACGTGCTCGATCTCGAGCGCCTCTCTGCTTACGGGCGTGAGCAGATCTAGCGGCGCGACTGGCTTGAGCTACCCCGTGCGCGCGCCGCCCTGCGCGTCGCGCGCGTTGCTACAGCGTCGTCGGTTTTGAACAGCGCGAGCATGATCGCGCTCAACACGCCCGATCTTTTCCACCGCAGATAGTAGCGATGCGCAGTCTGGTACGGCGCGCAGTGCTCGGGCATCGCGCTCCACGGCGCGCGCGTGTGCAACACCCACATCACGCTGTTGAGCACGAGGCGAATGTCGATTGGCGGACGACCACGGCGCGGTCTGTCGCTCAACGCTTCAGGCAACAGCGGCGCGACGCGCTGCCATTGCTCGTCGGTCAAGTCCGGAACGACCGGCCAGGTCGCGATCGATTGGGAAGATGGGCTATTCATGCCGGAAAGCGCTCACGCGCACAACGGGTTCAGGCGTCGCTGCGAAAGTCAGGTCGATTCGTCTAAGCATTCGAGACTACTCGAAGCTTGCCTGGGTGAAAGTGAACTTTTGTCAGCCAGACCGACGCAATTGTCAAAAATGGCAATAGGTTATTGCGTCAAAGCGCGGAGGAAGCCAGGTGGACCGTGGTCTATCATCGGCGCGCCCGGCGCCGCCGCCCCTCGGCGTGCGCCGCGTCTGAACCAGAAAAAGCTCTCTCCACCCGCAGGACATCCATTGAGACCCATCCGCTATATCAAGACGGCGGCGCTCGTCGGCAGCGCCGCTCTTGCCGTGACTTCCGAACACGCTTCGGCGCAAAGCTCTATTACGCTGTACGGCGTCGCCGACGTCAGCGTGCGCTACCTGACGAATTCGAACGCCCAGAACGACAATCGCCTGTACATGACCAACGGCGCGATCACCAATAGCCGTTGGGGTCTGCGTGGCTCGGAAGATCTCGGCGGCGGACTGAAGGCGATTTTCGATCTGGAAAGCGGGATCAATCTGCAGAACGGCTCGGCAACGGACAGCCAGCGCATCTTCAATCGCAATGCCTACGTCGGCGTCAGCAGCCCGTACGGCACGCTGACGCTCGGTCGCCAGAAAACGCCGCTGTTCGACCTGCTCGGCGACACCTACGACCCGCTCACGGTCGGCAACTACAACGAGAACTCGTGGCTGCCGGGCGCGCTCGGCGCGGGGCTGTACGCGGACAATGCGGTCAAGTACACCGGCACGTTCAACGGCCTGACGGTGGCCGCGATGTACTCGTTCGGTACGAACTCGGAATCGACCGGCGAGGACGGCTTCTCGGGCCAGATACCGGGCCACCTCGGCGCGGGCAATATGTACGGCTTCACGCTGTCGTACGTGACGGGGCCGCTGTCGGTCGCGGCCGGCGTGCAGCAGAACAGCGACAACAGCAATCACAAGCAGACCATCTTCAACGCGAACGCGGTCTATGCGTTCAGCTCGACGAAGCTGTACGTCGGCTATCTGCATTCGAAGGACGACACCGGTTTCGTCGACAGCGCGCTCGCGCAGCAGACGCTGGTGCCGGGCGTCGATATCGTCAAGGGCTCGGGCCGCATCGACAACGGGCCGTTTGCCGGCGTCACGTGGCAGACCACGCGTGCGCTGACGCTGACGGGCGCCGCGTACTACGACCACATGTCGAACGCGGCGATCGGCGACGGTCAGCTCGGCAGCGGCTATCGCTACACGTTCGTCGCACTGGCCGAGTACGCGCTGTCGAAGCGCACCGAGGTGTACGGCACCGTCGATTTCAACAAGGTGTCGGGCGCGGCCTCGGTCGAACTGCCGGGCCGCGACAACCAGACCGGCGTTGCGCTCGGTCTGCGGACGATTTTCTGAACGGCTGAATCATCACGGCAAAGCGGCGTCCCCAGGTGAAGTGACCCCGCAAAGTTGGACGGCCAGGTAATACTAGCCGACGACTGTCTCTTATACACATCTGACGCTGCCGACGAGTGCTTACGTGAACATGCGGGGTTGCGCGATGATCCTCAGAAGACAGAACTCCTCACCACCC
>NZ_LRBG01000016.1 GCF_001580545.1 Paraburkholderia monticola | reverse complement strand
TCGGCATCGGCATCGGCATCAGCATCGGCATCAGCATCAGCATCCGCATCGGCGTCAGCATCCGCATCCGCATCGGCGTCCGCATCCGCGTCAGCATCAGCATCAGCATCAGCGTCAGCATCAGCGTCAGCGTCAGCATCAGCATCAGCGTCAGCGTCAGCATCAGCGTCAGCATCCGCGTCCGCGTCCGCATCGGCGTCAGCATCAGCATCCGCGTCAGCGTCAGCGTCAGCGTCAGCGTCAGCGTCAGCGTCAGCATCGGCATCGGCATCCGCGTCAGCATCCGCATCCGCATCCGCATCCGCATCGGCATCGGCATCGGCGTCAGCATCGGCATCCGAATCGTCTTGCTCATCCGATGGCGTCTGTGCATCCTCAATCGGATCTACGCCACCTGAGCCACCACTCTTACCGCCGGCGGCGGCAGCAATCCCTGCACCCAGCGCTGCAAGCGCACCCAGACCCAAAAAGCCAAGACCAGCCAAGCCCACACCAGACGCGGCGGCGGCATTTGCGCTGAACCCGTTCAGTTGCTGCGCGCCCAGCACCAGAGGCGAGTCGGTGCCGTCCGCAAGGAAAGCGGCTTCATGGTCACTCTCGCCGTCGGCAGCGATATATTCGTGATACGCCCCGTCTTCGCCCAAGCCGATCAGTTCGCCTTCATTGCCGTAAAAGTCTTCAATGATCAGCTGCGGCTGGTCGAGCTCCGTCCCTTCCAGACTGACTAGAAGCTTTTTACCGGAACGGCGCACGGTAATGTTTTGAGGGGCATGCCCAGTATCGCTCTGGGCCAGAATGAACTTGCCACCCTTGATGGCGTGGATATGAACGGGTGCGCCTTGCGCGGAATCGCGTAATTCGACCGTCTGCTTGATCGTGCTGCCGTCGATAACGGCCAGCTTCACTGAACTGGTACTCACAGTAATAATCCTTTCATTTGGAGTGGGCGCGCTGGCCCAGCTGGCCAGCATATGGATGGGAAATCGTGACCCGGCCGACGCCGGTTTTATCTATGTGCATTTTTGATAAGTACGCCGGAAGACGAAACTGGACCGATCCGTTTTCCATTAGGACGGGAACGAAAACGATGTTTGACTGGGAAATCAGCGGGGCAATCACCCGCGGTCTACTCAGAAATGTCCGAAAAATTTCTGGAGTTGATATCCCGTTGAACTACCCTGGGAGTAGAAGAGTTAGTTGCGGCGAAACTTGAGCTTCCCCCGAGACTTCACCTTTGACCTTCCGTAAAGTGCGCCTGACTTGACTCGCATTGCCGGCACTTTCCATGGTCGGCGATGCGCGAGGTCCTGTCAGTGAGGCCGCATTAAACCGGTGGATGCAATAGCCTTCTCGAACCGTTCGGCTGGCGCTTCGCAGTTAAATGTCTTCCTTGCTTGCGAATCCGCAGCGGCTCGAGAATGGCCGACGAGCGCGCCGAGGACATCGGCTTTCTCTCGCTCGGCCTGGTCTACGGGGAGACTGATCTATACCGTGCGTTTCTTTAAGAGTCCCACCTGAGGAGTTCGAAGACGCATCTCGCCCTGGGCAGTTCCGCCAATCCGTCCACAATGACCGCCGCCTCTTGCGAGCACGCGTTCGGTAACCGTTGTGACGACGACACATCGCGCGTCATTTATCGGTCGATCGACTAGCGTGGCGCGCCCTCGATCCGCCAGAGCCGCGAGCAATCGCTTACACTGAGACTGCTCTGCGCGTCGTCGCGTGGCTCGCGCGACGCCTCCGAACCAGCAACAGAACGGACTGGACACGCCAACGATGAAAACACCAGCGGACCGATTTCTCGCACCCAACGCACTGAGCGCAGCTCGCCTCACCGCCGACGCCTACGGCAACCACGCCCTCGACGAGTTCCTCGCCGGCCGCATCACGCGCCGCGAACTGCTGCGCCATGCGAGCGTGATCGGTCTGTCGCTCGCGAGCGGGGGCTTGCTCGGCACGCCGCGGGCGCGGGCACAAGGTGCGCCGGCCACGTCGAACCAGACGATCCGCGTCGCACATCTGACGCCGGCCGGCGCCGTCGATCCGCTGACGGTCACCGATGCCGCAAGTCTCGCGCTGCTGAACCAGACCGGCGAATTCCTGATCGACGACGGCGAAAAGCTGATGCTGAAGCCGGCACTCGCGCTGTCGTGGAAGCCGAACGACAAGGGCGACGTGTGGACCTTCCAACTGCGCCCCAACGTCAAATTCCACGATGGCCAAAGTTTCGGCGCCAAGGACGTCGTCGCCACCTTCGACCGTCTCGCCGACCCCGCGAGCGGCTCGGCCGCACTGTCGGTGCTAAAGGGCGTGCTGTCGAAAGGCGGCGCGAAGGTCGTCGACGAACACACGGTGGCGTTTCATCTCGATGCGCCGATCGGCAATTTCCCGTACTACGTTTCCTCGGATAATTACAACGCGGTGATCCTGCCCGCGAATTTCGCAGGCAATTACGAAAAGAGTTTCATCGGCACCGGTCCGTTCAAACTCGAAAAGTATCAACCGAAGGTCGGTGCGTCGTTCGTACGCAATCCAGACTACTGGGGCGACAAAGCGTTACCGCAACGCGTCCAGTTTTCGTTCTACGCCGACGAACAGGCGCAACTGCTCGCGTTGCAAGGCCATCAGGCCGACGTGATGGGCACCTTCACCGTGCAGGGTGGCGCGGCCATCCTGAACAATCCGGACTACAAGGCGGTCGGCGTGAAGTCGAGCGCGCATCGGCAGATTCACATGCGCAACGACAGTCCGCTGTTCAAGGACAAGCGCGTGCGCCAGGCCCTCGCGTTGTCGCTCGATCGCGACGTGCTCGTGCGCGGCCTCTTTAAGGGCCGCGCGCAACTTGGTAACGACAGCCCCTTCGCGCCGGTGTTTCCATCGTCCGATGCGGGCGTGCCGCAACGCAGGATCGACGTGGCGAAGGCGAAGCAGCTACTCGCGCAGGCCGGCGTGCCGAACGGCTTCGATGTGACGTTGACCACCGAGAAATACATGGAGATTCCCGACCTCGCGGTCGTCGTGCAGAACGCCGCGAAGGCGATTGGCGTGCGCATCAACCTGAAGGTCGAGAGCCAATCGCTCTACTACGGCGCGGGCACGCCGGGCAAATCCGACTGGCTCGACGCGCCGCTCGGCATCACCGACTACGGCCATCGCGGCGTGCCGAACGTGTTCCTCAACGCGCCGCTGACGAGCAACGGCACGTGGAACGCCGCGCACTTCAAGAATCCGCAATACGATCAACTGGTCGCGCAGTTCGTCGCGGCAATCGATCTCGCCACGCAAAGGAAAATCTCCGGGCAGATCCAGACACTCCTGCTCGACGAAACGCCGCTCATCATCCCGTTCTTCTACGATCAGCTGATCGCGATGCGCAAGGGGGTGAACGGGGTGCGCTTCACCGCGCTCGCGCAACTGTATTTCGATCGCGCGACGCTGAGCGCGTAAGCATCTCGCTCGCTGCCTCACTTTCGCAGGAGAACTCACGATGTCGGCTCCGGCGCCCTCTCCCGCATCGAATCAAGCGCGCTTGCCACGCGCGACGCACGGCAACGCGAGCCGCGTCGCGCGTTTTCTGGCCACGCGCGCGGGTCTTTCGCTGATTACGCTGTGGCTGCTGTCGCTGATCGTGTTCGCCGGTGGCCAGTTGCTGCCCGGCGATATCGGCCGCGCGGTGCTCGGGCCGCTCGCCGATGCACGCGCGGTCGCCGCGCTCGATCATCAGCTCGGCGCCGACCGTCCGCTGCTCACGCAGTACCTCGACTGGATCACGCATTTCGTGCGCGGCGACATGGGGCTGTCGTACGCGTATCGTGAACCGGTCGGGCCGTTCATCGCCGATGCGCTCGCGCATTCGGCGAAGCTCGGCTTGCTCGCGTTCATCGTCGTCGTGCCGCTCGGCATCGCGGGTGGCGTGTGGTCGGCGATGCATGCGGGACGCTGGCTCGATCGCACGATCAGCATTGTCGGTTTGTCGGCGACCGTGGTGCCGGAGTTCGTGTCGTCGATCGTGCTGATTCTGGTGTTCGGCGTGTGGCTGCGCTGGCTGCCGATCGAGGCCTCCTATCCGCCCGAGGCGAGCGTGCTCGAACAGTTGCGTCATCTCGTTCTTCCCGTGCTGCCGCTCGTGCTCGTGTTCTTCGGCTATATCGCGCGGATGGCGCGCGCGGGCACCGTCGAAGCGCTCGACGCCGACTACACACGCACCGCGATCCTCAAGGGCTTGCCGCGCCACGTCGTGATCTGGCGGCACGTACTGCGCAACGCGCTGCTGCCGACGATCACCGTCGCCGCCACCCAGCTCGGCTATATGATCGGCGGACTCGTGGTGGTCGAGACGCTGTTCCACTACCAGGGTATCGGCTCGCTGATCTACAACGCCGCCAAGGCGAAGGACTTTCCCATGCTCGAAGCAGGCGTGCTGACGATCGGCGTCGTCTACACGCTCGCGAATCTGGTCGCCGATGCGCTGCACGTGCTGCTCAATCCGCGGCTGCGGGTGAGGAGCGCCGAATGAATACGACCCTGCCGCCGGCTCCATCCACGCCCTCGGGCTCTCCCGCGCCGCGCGCGGCCGCCGAACCACGCTTCCCGGGCCTGCTCCTGCTGCTCAGCTCGCCGACCTTAATCGTGGGCGCGCTGATCGTCGGATGGTGGATCGTCTGCGCGATCGCCGGGCCGTGGTTCGTGCACCTCGACCCCTACGCGTCCGATCCGCTCAATTCGCTGACCCCGCCCGATCGCACGCACTGGTTCGGCACCGATCAGCTCGGCCGCGACGTGTTCTCGCGCGTGATCGTCGGCGCGCGCGACATCCTGACCATCGCGCCGCTCGCGACGCTGCTCGGCACCGCGGCGGGCACCGCGCTTGGCCTGCTGGTGGGCTACTTCGACGGTTGGGTCGACGACGTGATCGGCCGCGTGATCGATGCGGTGCTCGCGCTCCCGCTCGTGATCGTCGCGCTGCTCGCGCTCGCTGCGGTCGGCGCATCGAACTTCACGGTGATTCTCGTGATCGGCATCACGTTCACGCCGATCACCGCGCGCACCGTGCGCGCCGCCGTGTTCGCCGAGCGCAATCTCGACTACGTGGCCGCCGCGCAGCTGCGCGGCGAGCGCGCGCCGTACATCATGTTCGTGGAGATCCTGCCGAACGTGCTGCCGCCGATCGTCGTCGAGGCGACCGTGCGGCTCGGCTATGCGATCTTCGCGGTCGCGACGCTCTCGTTTCTCGGCTTCGGCATCCAGCCGCCGTCGGCCGACTGGGGGCTCGCGTTGTCGGAGTCGTACACGCTGATGGCGGGCGGCGCGTGGTGGACCGTCGTGTTCTCGGCGGGCGCGATCGCCTCGCTGGTGGTCGGCGTCAATCTGATCGCCGACGCCGTGCAGGGAGTGCTCGACCGATGAACGGGCCGCCGTCCTCCTCGTTCGCCGCGTTCGACGTGTCGAAGAGCGATCGCACCGACGCGCTGACCGTGGTCGGCCTGACGGTCACCTACCGGATCCGCGGACGCGATCGCGAAGTGCTGCAGGACGTGTCGTTTCGCGTGCGACGCGGCGAGGCATATGGGCTCGTCGGTGAATCCGGTTGCGGCAAGTCGACCGTGGCGATGGCGACGCTGCGCTATCTGCCGCGCAATGGCAAGGTGAAGGCCGGCAAGATCGTGATCGCCGGTGAGGAGGTTCACAAGCTCGGCGCCGATGCGCTGCGCAGCATGCGTGCGACCACTGTGTCGATGGTCTACCAGGACCCGGGGCGTGCGCTGAATCCGTCGCTGACGATTGCCCGTCAGGTCTCCGAAGCATTCGAAGCAACCGGGCTCGCGCGCGACGAAGCGCTGCATCGCACGCTCGAGATGTTGAAGCGCGTGCGCATCGCGGCACCCGAACGCGTGATGGACAGCTATCCGCATCAATTGTCGGGCGGCATGCAGCAGCGCGTCGTCATCGCGATGGCGCTCGCGTCGAACCCCGCGCTGCTGATTCTCGACGAACCGACCACCGGACTCGACGCGACCGTCGAAGCGGAAGTGCTCGATCTCGTCGCGCAGTTGCGCGCGGAACTCGGCACCGCGGTGCTGTTCATCAGCCACAACCTCGCTGTGATCGGCCGCATGTGCGAACGCGTCGGTGTGCTATACGCGGGCAAGCTGGTCGAGGAAGGCGCGACCCAGGACGTGTTCGCCCGGCCGCGTCATCCGTACACGGTCGGGCTGCTGCGCTGCCTCCCGACGGCGGCACGCAACAAGGACAGCGAGCGGCTCGATACGATCGCGGGCGCTCTGCCGTTGCCTGGCTCGATCACGCAGGGCTGCGTCTACGCGGAGCGCTGCCGTCTGGCCGACGAGCGGTGCCGCCGCGAGGCGCCGCCGCCCTATCGGCTCGGCGCCCCGCATGGCGATCAGATGGCGCGCTGCCACTATCACGAGCGCGCGATCGAACTCCCGCATGCGGCAACGAGCCCGGCGCCTTCGCTTGCCACGTCGGCCGGTGCGCCGTCGCGCGGGTCCTCGTCGCCGGTTCTGCGCGCGCGCAACCTGGCGAAAACATTCCACGTGTCGGGCGCGCCACTGCGCGCGGTCGACGACGTCTCGCTCGAACTCGCGAGCGGCGAGACGCTCGGCCTCGTCGGCGAATCGGGCAGCGGCAAGACGACGCTCGCGCGGCTGATGCTCGGCCTGCTCTCGCCCGATGCGGGCGGCGCGCTCGAACTCGACGGCGCGCCGCTCGCCGCACGCGTCACGCGCCGCAGCGACGAGCAGCTCAAGTCGCTGCAGATCGTGTTCCAGAATCCCGACTCCGCGCTCAATCGCGCGCATTCGGTCAAGCGGTTGATCGGCCGTGCGCTCGCGCGCTTCACGGCGCTGCGCGGGCCCGCGATCGACGAACGGCTCGTCACGCTGACGGACGCCGTGCGGCTGCCCGAGCGCTATCTCGATGCGCGCTCGCGCCAGCTATCGGGTGGGCTCAAGCAGCGCGTCGCGATTGCGCGCGCGTTCGCCGGCGAGCCACGGGTCGTCGTGTGCGACGAGCCGACTTCATCGCTCGACGTGTCGGTACAGGCCGCGATCCTGAACCTGCTCGCCGATCTGCAGCGCGAGCGCGGCGTCAGCTACGTGTTCATCTCGCACGATCTGCACGTGGTGCGCTATGTCTCGGATCGCATCGCGGTGCTGTATCTCGGGCGGCTGCTCGAAATCGGGCCGGCGGCGGCCGTGTTCGACGGGCCGCAGCATCCCTATACCGAGGCGCTGCTGTCCGCCGTGCCGACGCTGCCGGGCGACGGCGCGTCCGGAGAGCCAGGTCGGCGCGCGCGCATCCGTCTCGCGGGCGAGCTGCCGGAGCCGGGCGCAATGCCATCGGGCTGCGTATTTCACACGCGCTGTCCGCGCAAGCTCGGCGCGATCTGCGAGCAGCAGGATCCGCCTTTCGTCGAAGCAGGCGGCGACGCGGACCCGCCTGCCGCGCATCGGATTCGCTGTCATATTCCCGTGGCCACGTTGCGCGCGCTGCAACGGGAGCCGCGCCACGACGACGCCCGCGACCCGACGAACGGCAGCGACTCCGACGACGCGTCTCGCAACGCCAGCTAGCCTCGGCTCGACACCAATCCGCTTCGCCGACGCCACCTCGTGCGTCACGCGGCCCACCTTAACGTATCGCGCGCCGAAACACGCTTTTTCGTCCACGCGTTTCATCGTCGAAACGTTTTCTGGTTTTTTTCTGACGTGTCCATCGCACATCCCGATGCCGCCCGCGCCGCTTCAAGGCTCTGCGAAGCGTGGCATGGATATCGCTAAATTAGCGGCCAGAGATTCGAAGCCCAACCGGGCGCGCAAGGCCGCGCATATCCGCACGACGAGCGTCCTCACGCGAGGCCGCGACATCGCGCGATCAGCACGGCAGCGACGCACGGACCACTTCGACACAACGGACTCGGGGTGCGACAAGACCCGCGTGCAGACAGGTCGGGCGCCGCCGCAGCTCGTCAAGGCGGCGGCGAGGTACCGCCCTTCGCTGGGGAGAAGCGCGATGCAGACCAGAACATTCAATCAGTACTGCTGGGCAATGATGGGCCGGGCGGCGGTCCTCGCGGGAGTGGCGGCGCTGACGGGCGAAGTCGCGCATGCGGCATCGACGGAGGTGATCCCAAGCTGGATGGTGCTCGCCGACACGTCGCGAGCGCCATCCGGCGAGTCCGCGCCGATGCTGCTCGCGCAGAACGACGGTGCGGCGACGGGCGTCGAAGCCGGCACTCCGACAGCCGCCGACGATGCCGCCTCGGTGTTCGCGCCGGCCGGCTGCGGCGGGCTCGGCTCGCCGGACTGCGGCCGGCTCGGTGGCGGCAGTGGCAATGGCAACGGCGGAGGCGGCGCGGCGGGTTCGGGCAATAGCGGTGCGGGCGCAAGCGGCAACAGCGGCGCCGGGGCGGCAGGTTCAGGGAGTGGGAGCAGCGGTGGTTCGGGCGCAGGCGGTAAGGGAAATAGCGGTGGTGGAAGTAGCGGCGGTGGGAGTGGCGGTGGGAGTGGCGGCGGTGGCGGTGGAGGCGGTGGAGGCGGTGGTGGCGGTGGTGGCGGTGGTGGTGGTGGTGGCGGGGGCGGCGGCGGTGGTGGCGGTTGCTGTGGCGGTCGTGGTTGCTGGGGTTGTGGTTGCTGCTGGTGAGGCGGCGGCGGGCGTGGCGGTGGCGGTTGCGGTGGCTTTGGTGTGTGCTGGTGCTGTCGACTTCGAGTATTTGCTATGTGTGTGCATAGTGCTGTCCATGGGTTCACGTAT
>NZ_LRBG01000015.1 GCF_001580545.1 Paraburkholderia monticola | reverse complement strand
GCTGCATTCCGCATCAAGCGCCCACACTTATCGGCTGTTAGTTTTTAAAGATCGATCCGCGCACTGCGCAGTACCTGACTACCCGGCACTGCTTCGTTTGCGTCGCTGCATCAGCAGCAGAGAGGCGAGATTATGGAGAGCGGTCTGCGTTCCGTCAATACCCTTTTCGCAAATTATTTTCGGAGCAGAGACTGTCCTCTCCACCACGTTGCCGCCCACTTCTCAAGAAGTCGACCCAGACCGAATCGGAAACCAGAAGAAATAGTTAGTCATCCGTTTTAAATGGCCGGGACCAAAAAACCGAAAAAGCAACCCAGAGAGAGCACCGCACTAACCGACCGACCGACCCAACCCACCGCCGCCCCCAAGCTAAAGTTTCACCCCTTCCCCGCCGTTAACCAGATTATCCCGCCACTTGAATTTGCTGCCGACCATGGATACCCCCGTCGACGCACACGTCGAGGAAACCCCGCCCGCCGCCGCATCGTCGGCGCTCGAGCTTGATGCGGTGCCGGTAGGCACGCCGCTTCCATGGCCGATCGTCGATGCCGATGGCACGCTGCTCTTTGCGAGCGCGACGACCCTCGCGACCACCGACGAACGCGCCTTCCTGTTCCAACACTTCCACCCGCACCGCGGCGACCTGCTCGAACCCGGCGCGCAACAGCCGCCGGCGCCCGCGGCTTCGCCCGATCACACCGATGAGCTGACGCTCAAGGACATGCACCTCGAAATCGGCGCGTTGATCGGCATGCGTTCGCAGCTCGGCAGCGGCGCGCCGATGCATCCGTGCCGCATCATCGGTTTCGCGCCGAATCACGCGCTGTTCGTCACGCCGCCGATGCAGCAAGGTCGAGCGCTACCGCTCGCGCCCGGCGAAAACGTCGAACTCGTCGCGATCGCGAGTCAGGCGGTGTTTCGTTTCGTCTGCACGGTCGAGACAGTCTGCCGCCTGCCGTTCGACTATGTGGTGCTGTCGAAGCCGGGCGGGATCCGCCGACTGCGCGAGCGCAAGTCGATCCGCGTCCATGCGCACCTGCCGGTGCGAATCGGCATCGGCGAAACCGGCGACCACTATGAGGGTCTTGGACTCGCCAAAGGCATCAGCGCACTCGGCATGTCGTTGAGCGCGTCGTGGACGCTCGGCGAGGTAGGCGAGCGGCTGCGCATCGCGTTCCGGCTGAAATCCGCCGAACACGATACGGCGATCGAGACCACGGCGGTGATCCGCAACCTTCAGAAAGGCAAGACACCCGGCGAGCCAACCATGCATGGGCTCGAACTGGATCAGCTCGATGCCGCTCAACAGATGGCGATGAAAGTCTTCGTGTTCGATCGCCAGGAAGATATCCAGCACTGGTCCAACGGCTTGAAATGAGCGGCACGGCTGAAAAGCACCGCGCGTGCGCACGCGGCCGCCCGACCTCGCCGTGCGCGCATCTTTCAGCCGATCAACTCCTCCGGGGTCAACCGGCGCGCGCCCCACGCATCGGCTAACAGCTCACAACGGCCGAGCCGTATCGCACCGCGCTCGAAATCGACGAATACAACTTCATCGGCATCGGCCGGACGCGCCGGTTCGTCGCGCGTGCGGCCGTCGGTCAGAATCCATAACCAGCGCTGCTGCGCCGGCCGCCGCCGCGCGCTGCGCTCGAGCAACCGGGCGGCGCTATGCACACCCGACGCGAGCGGCGAGCCGCCGCCTGCGCCCACCGGCGCGAGCCATCGCTCGTTCCACCAGCGCGGCACGGCGGGACCGAAGCGCAGGTCCGCGCCCGCACCGCCGAAGCAGATCAGCGCGGCCTGGGCGCGCATCGCGCTCGCCCGGTCGAACAGGTTGACCAGCAACCCCTTCGCGAGCGCGAGACGTTGGCCCGCCAGCATGGACCCGGAACAATCGAGCACGAAGCAATGCAGCACCCCGCCGCGCGGCATTTCGCGCGCGAAGCGCAAATGCTCCCGACGCAGCGTGCCCTCGCGCATCGCCGCGAGCGTCGGTAGCCACGCAATGCGCCTGCCCGGTTCGCCACCCGACGTGTCGCGCGAACCCGCCGCCACGCCTTCCCGCCATCGAAAACCGCTGCGCGAGTCAGCGGCGGCGCCTTTCCGATGGCTCAGCGTTTTTTTGCGTCGAGCGGAATGACGCCTTTGACAGGCACAGTCGCGGTCGGCTCGGGCGGCAGGTAACCCCAATCGGTGTCGGTGGAAGTGGTCGTCGTGGCAACCGGATCGTTCGACGCACTGTCTGCGGCACCCGGGGGCCTCGGCTCGCCTTCCTGCCGGCGCCGATCCGCATCTGGCGAATCATGCTGACGTCGCCGATGCAACAGCACCGCGTCGGCAACGCGCTCCACGTGCCGCACCGTCACGGCGTCCGCCTGTTCGAATGCGGCCAGCGCGCGGGCCGCGCGCAGCATCACGAGGTCGGCGCGCAGGCCGTCGACGGCCGCGTCGATACATAGCGCGCTCACCTGCGCGTGGACGGCGTCGTCGAACCCCAGCAGCGGCAGCGCCGCGCGCGCCGCGTGGATTCGCTGCACGTACGAAGCCTGCTGCTGCGCATACGCGGCACGAAAACCAGCGGGATCGTGATCGAACCCGAGCCGCGCCTTGACGATCGCCTGCCGCACCTGGGGCTCGAACGCGTTCTGCAGCTCGACCATCAGACCGAAGCGATCGATCAATTGCGGCCGCAACTCGCCCTCCTCGGGATTCATCGTGCCGATCAGCACGAAGCTCGCGTCATGACTATGCGACACGCCATCGCGTTCGACCGTATTCACGCCGCTCGCCGCCGCATCGAGCAACGCATCGACGAGCGCATCGGGCAGCAGATTGACTTCGTCGACATACAGCACGCCGCGATGCGCCTTCGCGAGCAAACCCGGGGAGAAGCGCACCGAGCCGTCGCGCAGCACGGTTTCGATATCGAGCGTGCCGATCAGACGATCCTCGCTCGCGCCAAGCGGCAGATTCACGAATTGCCCTTCCGGCAGCAACTCGGCAAGCGCGCGCGCGGCGGTCGTCTTCGCCGTCCCGCGTGGCCCGCTGATCAGTACGCCGCCGAGGCCGGGATCGATCACCGCCAGCAACAGCGCCTGCTGCAACGGGGTCTGACCGATCAGCGCGGCGAACGGAAAAACCGGCCGAACGCCCGCTCCCGTCGCCAACCCGGCGCCATTCAAGCCGTCCGTTTCTCGCGTCGCGCCATTCATGTTTGCCTTCCTTCGATCTGCTGTTCGCTCGTGAGCAGATGCGCTTCCACCTGCGCGCGATAGTCGCCCGGTTGCTGCCACAGGCCGCGCTGCATCGCTTCGAGCAAACGCTCGCAGATCGAGTGCAACGCATGCGGATTGTGCCGTTGCATGAACGCGCGGGTATCGGCGTCGTTCAGATACGCATCGGCGACGAGCGCGTATTGATGATCCGCGATCACACGCGCGGTGGCATCGTAACCATAGAGATAGTCGACGGTCGCGGCGATCTCGGCCGCGCCCTTGTAGCCGTGGCGCTTCACGCCATCGAGCCATTTCGGATTGACCACGCGCGAGCGGATCACGCGCGCGATCTCCTCCTGCAACGTCCGCACGCGCGGCGCGGCCGGATTGCTGTGGTCAGCGTGATAGACGCTCGGCTGCTGACCGGCCAGATGCCGCACCGCCGCGACCATGCCGCCCTGGAACTGGTAGTAGTCGTTCGAATCGAGCACGTCGTGCTCGCGGTTGTCCTGGTTCTGCAAGACGACGTCCAGCGCGGCGAGGCGCGCGCCAAACGCGTGCTGCGCTTCCTCGCCCGCGCTCTTCTGTGCGTATGCGTAACCGCCCCACGCCTGATACGCGTTCGCGAGATCGGCGTCGGTCTGCCATTGGCGCGAGTCGATCATCTCCTGCAGCCCCGCGCCATAGGCGCCGGGCCGCGCGCCGAACACCCGCCAGCCGGCGCGCTTGCGCGCTTCGAGCGGGTCCATGCCGCGCTCGATCAACACGTCGCGTTCGCGCTGCACGCGCGCGCGAATCGGGTTCAGTTCGGCCGGCTCGTCGAGTTCGGCAACCGCTTGCACGGCCGCATCGAACAGATGCATCACGTTCGCGAACGCATCGCGGAAGAAACCGGATACGCGCAACGTGACGTCGATACGCGGCCGATCGAACGCTTCGATCGGCATGATCTCGAAGTCCGTCACGCGATGGCTGCCCGGTGCCCACTTCGGCCGCACGCCGAGCAACGCGAGCGCCTGGGCGATATCGTCGCCACCGGTGCGCATCGTCGCGGTGCCCCACACCGACAGGCCGATCGCGCGCGGATAATCGCCGTGCTCCTGCAGATGCCGCTCGATCAGCTGCTGCGCGGATTTCAGGCCGAGCGCCCACGCGGCCTGCGTCGGCACCGCGCGCGTGTCGACCGAATAGAAGTTGCGGCCGGTGGGCAGCACGTCGGGTCGTCCGCGCGACGGCGAGCCGCTCGGGCCCGGTGGCACGAAGCGTCCTGCGAGGCCGCGCTTCAGTTGCCTCATTTCCTGCGGGCCGCAGGCGTCGAGGCGCGGCAGCACGTCGTCGCGCAGGCGTGCGATCACCTGTGCCGCTTGCGGCAGACTTCCGTCGGCGACCGGCACGGCTTGCGGACGATCCGCATCATCGCAATCGTCACCGCACACGGGGCGCAACAACTCGCCCGCGAGCAGTTCCAACCGCTCGCGCGTATCGCCGTAGTGCCGCCACGGCGCATCGCTGACCCGCTGCAATACGTCGGGACGCGGGCCGTCCCACGCGGCCGCCCAATCGACGCTCAACGGATCGAACAGATGATCGATGCGCAGATCGCGCGCCAGCGCGTCGATGAGCCCCGCCTTGCCGCCCTGTCCATCGCCGATCGGAAAGCGTCCGAGCGCGAGCAACGTATCGCGCCGCTGCACGCCGCGCGGCGACTGCCCGAACGTATGCAAGCCGTCGCGGATCTGCGCTTCCTTCAGCTCGCACAGCCACGCATCGACGCGCGTGAGCAGCGCGTCTTCATCGTCCTGACCGGTCGGCACCGCGAGGCTCAGCTCTTCGTGCAGCCGATGCTCGACGATCGTCGCCAGAATCGTGCGACGCAGCAGCTTCGCGCGGCGCGGATCGACCATCAATGCTTCGTAGTATTCGTCGACCTGGCGTTCGAGGTCCTGCAGCGGCCCATAGCTTTCGGCGCGGGTAAGCGGCGGCATCAGATGATCGACGATGACCGCCTGCGCGCGCCGCTTCGCCTGACTGCCCTCGCCCGGATCGTTGACGATGAACGGATACAGATGCGGCGTCGGCCCGAGAATCAGATCGGGCCAGCACGCATCGCTCAACGCGACGCTTTTTCCCGGCAGCCATTCCAGGTTGCCGTGCTTGCCGACATGCACGACCGCGTCGATGCCGAACTGATGGCGCAGCCAGAAATAGAACGCGAGATACGCATGCGGCGGCACGAGCTCGGCGTCGTGATAGCTCGCGTAATCGCCTTGCTCGCGCGAACGCGACGGCTGAATGCCGACGAACACCTGGCCGCAGCGCCAGCCGGCGATCATGAAGCGGCCCCGACGCAGCGTCGGGTCCTGTTCGGGCTTGCCCCAGCGCGCGTTCAACGCGTCGCGCACGCTCGTCGGCAATGCGTTGAAATGTGCGAGGTAGTCGTCGAGTGCGAGGCTTTGCAGGGCCGGACGCAGATCGCGCACGACCGGATCGTTCGTCACGCCTTCGGTGAGCTTGTGCAACAGCGCGTCGCCGTTGTCGGGCAATGCGCCGACACGATAGCCCTCATCGCGCAGCATCGACAGAATGCCGACCACCGACGCCGGCGTATCGAGCCCCACGCCATTGCCGATGCGTCCTTCGCTCATGGGATAGTTCGCGAGGATCAGCGCGACTTTCTTGTCGGCGTTATCGAGCGAACGCAGGCGGCACCAGCGACGGCTCAGCTCGGCAAGAAAACGCACCCGTTCGAGATCGGGCTGATAGCGGACCACGTCGACCTGGGTATGCGCACAGCGATACGCGAGCCCCTTGAAACTGATCGCGCGCGTGATGATGCGCCCGTCCACTTCGGGCAGCGCGATATGCATCGCAATGTCGCGCGAATTGAGGCCGTGGTTGTCCTTCAACCAGTCTTCGCGATTGCCGCCGCTCAGGATCACCTGGAACACCGGCGCGTCGCCGGCGAGCGCGAGCGGCTCGGGGTCGTCGATCGCGGACGCCGCGAACGCGGTCGTATTCAGCACGAGCGCGACGCCATGTTGCGCGCACAGCGACTGCACGACATCGCGGCTCATCGCATCCTTCAACGACGTGATCGCGAGCGGCAGCGCATTGAGCCCTTGCGTTTCGAGCGCGTCGATCAGCGCATCGAACACCGCGGTATTGGCGGCCTGCAGATGCGCCTTGTAGAACAGGATCGCGACGACCGGCGCGTCCTGCCGCCAGCGCGCCTGCCAGTCGGCGATGGTAGGCGTATCGCGCTCGGGGTGATACAGCGACGCGGCCGGCAACGCGCGCGGCGGCTCGGGTTCGCGTCCCCAGTCGAACGCGCGATAGGCGATGCAGCGCAGGAACGACTCGGCGTTCTGCGGTCCGCCTTCGCGCAGATAGCGCCAAAGTTGCTGGCACAACTCGGGGCTCGCGGTGCTGCGCGCGAGCAGGTTCGGGTCTTCCTGCAGATCGCCGGAAAACATCGCGAGCGTTTGCCGCCTGCGCTGCGCGAGCGCGACGACCTGCTCGATGCCGTATGGCCAATACGCTTCGCCGCCCAGATGATCGACCACGACGACGCGCGCATGCTGCAACACGTCGTCGATATAGAAATCGACCGAGGCCGGCTGACGCAGATAGGTGACGTTCGCGAGCCGCACGCTCGGAAAGCCGTCGCCGAGGCGCGGCACGACGCTCGCGAGCAGCGACAGCGTGGTGTCGGCGGAACTGAGCACGACGATATCGGCGGGCTGCTGATCGATGCGGATCACGCCCTGCGTATCGTCGACGAAGCCGCCGGGCGTCGTGCGCAGCAGATGCATGCTGGTGCGCCCGTTATGCCGTCGCGGCCGACGTCGCGCCCAGCGCCGCGTCGAACGCCTGTTGCAATGCGTGCTGATCGAGGTCCTCGCCGATCAGCACGAAGCGGCTCGACGCGCCTGCGGCGCCTTCGCCGTTCTCGCCGGCCTGCCAGCGCCGATCGAAGTAGCTATCGAAGCGCCGCCCCACGCCCTGGATCACGAGGCGCATCGCCGCGCCCGGCAACACGGCGAAGCCTTTGACACGGTAAATGGTGTGGTTTTCGACGAGCGTCTGCAATGCGGCGAGCGCCGCGTCGCGCGACGGCACCACGGCCTGCACGACCACCGAATCGAATTCGTCGTGGTGGTGATCCGGGTCGTCGGCGGAACCGTGGTGATCGTGACGCAGATGGATCGTCTCTTCCGACGCCGCTTCAAGACCCAGCAGCGTATGCAGATCGAGCTGGCCCTGATGCGCGCGCACGATCTTCACCTGCGGCGGAATTTCTTCGCGGATCGCCGCTTCCACTTCACGCTGCTGAGCGTCGTCGATCAGATCGGTCTTGTTGAGGATCACCAGATCGGCCGAGGACAACTGGTCTTCGAACAACTCGTGCAGCGGCGAGTCGTGATCGAGATTCGGATCGGCCTTGCGCTGCGCATCGACGGCGACCGGGTTGTCCGCGAACTGGCCGCTCGCGGCGGCCGGGCCGTCCACCACCGTCACCACCGCGTCGACCGTGAAGCCGTTGCGGATCTGCGGCCAGTTGAACGCCTGCACGAGCGGCTTCGGCAATGCGAGCCCCGAGGTCTCGATCAGCACGTGATCGAGTTCGTCGCGTCGTTCAGCGAGTTTTTCCATCACCGGGAAAAACTCTTCCTGGACGGTGCAGCACAGACAGCCGTTCGCGAGTTCATACAATTGCCCTTCGGTCTCGACGCCGTTTTCATCGCAGCCGATGCCGCAGCCTTTGAGGATTTCCCCATCGATGCCGAGTTCGCCGAACTCGTTGACGATCACCGCAATGCGTTTGCCGCCCGCATGCTGAAGAATGTGCCGCAGCAGCGTGGTTTTGCCGCTGCCGAGAAAGCCCGTGACGATCGTGACGGGAATCTTGCGCAATTGAGTTTGCATCGTGAGGTCCATCCGTAGGCGTTGCATCGGCGTGCCGGACGATTCGCGCGTCTGTCGGCCTGGGCTGGCGAATGGAACGATTCAAGCAAGCGCACCGCTGCCACCAGGCACAGAACACGGGGACGAACGACGGCATGGCCGCGACAACGGAAACACTGAAAGCGGAACTGAGGTCATGAACGTGCCGCCGCATCCCCGCGGCGTTCGTTCTGCTTCTTCGGGCCGGTATCCGGGCTGGCGAAAGCGCCGCTTCCCCTTCCCGGGCGAGTGGTTTCTCGTCCAGTGGTGATATGTCGACGCGGCCTTGCGCGAGGACATCGAAGCCGGCACCGCGGCGCCCGGCCATCAAGCCGGAACCGCATTTCGCTTACCGTTGCGGGGAC
>NZ_LRBG01000014.1 GCF_001580545.1 Paraburkholderia monticola | reverse complement strand
GCCGTTGCCGCTTCGAAGCGGCAACGGCCTTTTTGTCTGTCAAGACCAGGCGCGGCTCGCGCTCAGGGGTTTGCCCCGGTCGCTACTGGCCGTTTGGGATCGGAACTCCATTCGCTCCACGACCCCGCGTACAACGCCGAGCCATGCAGGCCGGCAACCTCCATCGCGAGCGAATTCACGCAGGCGGTCACGCCCGAGCCGCATTGCAGCACCACATGTTCCGGCGGGGTGTCGCCGAGCAGTGCGTGGAATTCCTCGCGCAGTGTGTGTGCCGGCTTGAAGCGGCCGTCGGCAGTCAGGTTGTCCTTGTAGAAGCGGTTCAGCGCGCCCGGGATATGGCCGCCGACGCGATCCAGCGTCTCGTTTTCGCCGCGATAGCGATCGGCCGCGCGTGCATCGACGACGATCCGCTCCTTCGAGCCGAGGTTGCGCTCGACCGCCTGGACATCGATGGTCACGGCGAGCGGCGCGGCCGCCTTGAAGTCGCCGGTGTTCTGCGCGGGCACGTCCTGCGTCAGCGCTTGGCCGGCCGCTTCCCACGCCTGCAAGCCGCCGTCGAGCAGCGCGACCGCGTCGTGTCCGAGCCAGCGCAACAGCCACCAGACGCGCGCCGCGTACATGCCGCCCTGCGCGTCATACGCGACGACCTGTTGGCCTTGCTTCAGCCCGCGCGACTCCAGCGTCTCGACGAGCCGCGCGCGATCGGGCAGCGGATGCCGGCCGTTCGAGCCGTTCTTGGGCCCGGACAGATCGCGATCGAGATGCAGATAGTGCGCGCCGGGCAGATGGCCGGCCAGCCAGGCTTTCTCACCCGCTTCGGTATCGGCGAGGTCGAACCGGCAGTCGATCACGAACACGCTGCCCGGCGCGGCCGTGAGCCGCTCGGCAAGGTTGGTCGCGGAGATCAGGGTGGTGTAATGAGTGTGGGGCATGAGCGTCTCCTCGATACGGGCGATGGCGGCTGCGGGCCGCGTCATTCAAGCGGCTGGCGCATGGCCGGTCTATGTAGCTAGTCTAAACAAAAAAAGACGGGTCGAAGCCCGTCTTTCCTTGAGTCGATCGAGGCGCCAGGTGGCGCGGATCAGATCGTGCCGAGTTCGCGCCGCAGAAACTCGTGGAAGTGCTGCATGCCGTCTTCCATCGGGCTCTGGTACGGACCGACCTGCGATTCGCCGCGCTCCATCAGCGCGAGGCGGCCGGCGTCCATGCGCTCGGCGATCTCGTCGTCTTCGCGGGCCGTCTCCATATAGGCGGCACGCTCGGCTTCGACGAAGTCGCGTTCGAACAGCGCGATTTCTTCGGGGTAATAGAACTCCACCACGTTGGTGGTTTTCTGCGGACCGCGCGGAATCAGCCACGACACGACCAGCACGTGCGGGTACCACTCGATCATGATGCCGGGGTAGTACACCATCCAGATCGCGCCGAACTCGGGCGGATTGCCGTCGCGGAAGCGCAGCACTTCGTCGTGCCACTTGCGGTACGTCGGGCTGCCCGGCTGCTCGAGCGCCTTGTGCACGCCGACCGTCTGCACGCTGTACCAGTCGCCGAACTCCCACGTCAGATCGTCGCAATTGACGAAGCTGCCGAGCCCAGGATGGAACGGCGCGACGTGATAGTCCTCCAGATAGACCTCGATGAAGGTCTTCCAGTTGTAGTTGCACTCGTGGACTTCGACGTGATCGAACATGAAGCCCGAGAAGTCGAAGTGGCGCTTGGTGCCGAGGCGTGCCAGATCTTTCGCGACGTCGCGTCCCTGCGCCTCGAACAGCAGCCCTTGCCAGTTCTGCAGCGGCGTGGCGCCGAGATTCAGGCACGGGTTGTCGGCGAAATGGGGCGCGCCGAGCAGCTCGCCCTTCAGGTCGTACGTCCAGCGATGCAGCGGACAGACGATGTTCAGCGTCTGGCCGCGGCCGTTGAGCATGATGGCTTGACGGTGGCGGCACACGTTCGACAGCAACTCGACTTGCGACTGCTGGTTACGGACGAGCACCCGCCCCTCGCGTTCGCTGGGCAAGGCAAAATAATCCCCCGCTTCGGGCACCATGAGATCGTGGCCGATGTAGCGAGGACCTTTCTTGAAAAGGGTGTCGATTTCGCGCGTAAGAAGCGCTTCGTCAAAGTAAGCCGTGACTGGCAGCTGGCTGTGGACAGACCGCAACTGCAATGCATTGCTCAGATTGGACATTCCCACTCCCGATGAAGACGTGAAAGCAGTGAACAACCCAACCATCGAAGATTCGATTTAGGGAGCCCGCGATTATACCCGTTTCCCCGTGACAGGGGCACTTAAGTCCCTGATTTGGGTTAAAAATGTCAAGAAAGTTCGGCATTTTCGCCGCAGACCTCGGGCTTTTTTTCTGCGAGACTTCAGGGTCGAAGCGGGGCAAAGGCGGGCATGAGACGGGCTCGAAGCGAGGCGGCAAGGCAGGGCGCGGGCGGCCGAGCGGATCGAAGATGTCGCTTTTGCCGTAGAATGTCCGACTTGTTTTAATTTTGCGACTATTCATGGCGAAGACCGCATCGAGAGATTCCGCCGCCGCGCCAGCCGAAAGCGGCGATAGCGCGCCGTTGCCGGAGAACTACGAGGCCGCGCAGGCTGAGCTGGAAGAGCTCGTCGCGCGCATGGAAGGCGGGAGCCTGAGCCTCGAGGAATCGCTGGCCGCGTACCGCCGCGGAGCGGCACTTGTCGCATTCTGTCAACAGCAGCTCGAAAAGGTCGAGCAGCAGGTGCGCGTACTCGACGGCGAGACACTCAAGCCGCTGCCCATGAATAGCGCAGGCACAGCCGCGACTGAGAGCGGGGACGACCTATGACATTCGAACAATGGACGCGCTCGGTGCTCGAACGCGTCGAAACGGCTCTGGAACACTATCTGCCGGCCGAGACGACCGAACCCGCGAAGCTGCACGAGGCGATGCGCTATGCGGTACTCGGCGGCGGCAAGCGGGTGCGCCCGCTCCTGTGCCACGCGGCCGGCGAGCTGACCGGTGCGCGCGCCGAATGCCTCGATGCGGCGGCAGCGGCGCTGGAAATGATCCACGTGTATTCGCTCGTGCACGACGACATGCCGTGCATGGACGACGATGCGCTGCGCCGCGGCAAGCCGACGGTCCACGTCAAGTATGACGAAGCAACCGCGCTGCTGGTCGGCGATGCGCTGCAGTCGCAGGCATTCGTCGCGCTCACGTCCGCAGTGCTGGGCGTGCAGCAGCAGGCCTCGCTCGTGCGCGAGCTCGCGCTCGCGAGCGGCTCGATCGGTATGTGCGGCGGCCAGGCCATCGATCTGGCGAGCGTCGGCCACACGCTGACCCGCCCGCAGCTCGAGACCATGCATCGCATGAAGACCGGCGCGCTATTGCGCGCGGCCGTGCGGATGGGCGCACTGGCCGGCGAGGCGCCGGATGCGCAGGCTCTGGCTTCGCTCGACGCCTACGCCGCCGCGGTCGGCCTGGCGTTTCAGGTCGTCGACGACATTCTCGACGTCACGACCGACTCCGCAACGCTCGGCAAGACCGCCGGCAAGGACGCGAAGGACGGCAAGCCGACCTACGTGTCGATTATCGGGCTCGACGCGTCGCGCGCGCTCGCGGCGCAACTGCGCGGCGATGCGCATGCCGCGCTTGCGCCGTTCGGCGCACGCGCGCAGCGCCTTGCCGAACTGGCCGATCTGGTGGTGAACCGGGTCAGCTGAACGCGAAAGCCCGCCGCCGCGCACCCTCCATCCCCGGGGTGCATGTATGAAGTGCGGGCGCGTAAGTTTTCCTACAATGGAACGACGATGTACGACTTGCTGAAAACCATCGACGACCCGGCAGCCCTGCGCCGCCTCGATCGCCGCCAATTGCAACCGCTTGCCGACGAGTTGCGTGCCTTTGTGCTCGACAGCGTATCGCAGACGGGCGGCCATCTCTCGTCCAACCTCGGCACGGTCGAGTTGACCATCGCGCTGCATTACGTGTTCGATACGCCGCACGACCGGATCGTCTGGGACGTGGGCCATCAGACCTACCCGCACAAGATCCTGACCGGTCGTCGCGACCAGATGCACACGCTGCGTCAGTTGGGCGGCATCTCGGGCTTCCCGAAACGCGACGAATCGGAATACGACACCTTCGGCACCGCGCATTCGAGCACGTCGATTTCGGCCGCGCTCGGCATGGCGGTCGCGAGCAAGCTGCAGGGCGACAACCGCATGGGCATCGCCGTGATCGGCGATGGCGCGATGACGGCCGGCATGGCCTTCGAGGCAATGAACAACGCAGGCGTCGAAGACGACGTGCCGCTGCTCGTGATCCTCAACGACAACGACATGTCGATCTCGCCGCCGGTCGGCGCGCTGAATCGCCACCTCGCGCGTTTGATGTCGGGGCGCTTCTATGCGGCCGCGCGCGCGGGCGTCGAACGCGTGTTGCGCGTCGCGCCGCCGGTGCTCGATCTCGCGCGCAAGCTCGAGGAGCACGCGAAGGGCATGATCGTGCCGGCCACGCTGTTCGAGGAATTCGGCTTCAACTACATCGGGCCGATCGACGGTCACGATCTCGACTCGTTGATCCCGACACTGCAAAACATCAAGGAACTGCGCGGTCCGCAATTCCTGCACGTCGTCACGAAGAAGGGCCAGGGCTACAAGCTGGCCGAGGCCGATCCGGTGCTGTACCACGGCCCGGGCAAGTTCAACCCGGCCGAGGGCATCAAGCCGGCTGCGACGCCGTCGAAGAAGACCTACACGCAGGTGTTCGGCGAATGGCTGTGCGACGCGGCCGAGCTCGACTCGCGCGTGGTCGGCATCACGCCGGCGATGCGTGAAGGCTCGGGCATGGTCGAGTTCGAAAAGCGCTTCCCGGATCGTTACTTCGACGTCGGCATCGCCGAGCAGCACGCGGTGACGTTCGCGGGCGGTCTCGCCGCGGACGGCATGAAGCCGGTCGTCGCGATCTATTCGACGTTCCTGCAACGCGCGTACGACCAGTTGATCCACGACGTCGCGCTGCAAAACCTGCCGGTCGTGTTCGCGATCGATCGCGCGGGTCTCGTCGGCGCTGACGGCGCGACGCACGCGGGTGCGTACGACCTCGCGTTTATGCGCTGTGTCCCGAACATGACCGTGATGGCGCCGTCGGATGAAAACGAGTGCCGGCAGATGCTCTACACCGCGTTGCAGCAGTCGCATCCCACTGCTGTGCGCTATCCGCGCGGCGCGGGTACCGGTGTCGCCACCGTCAAACAGATGACCGCGCTGCCGCTCGGCAAGGGCGAAGTGCGTCGCGAGACCTCGGCGCCAGCCGGCAAGCGTATCGCGATTCTCGCGTTCGGCACGATGGTCGCGCCGTCGCTCGCGGCGGCCGAGCAACTCGACGCCACCGTCGCGAACATGCGCTTCGTGAAGCCGCTCGACACCGAACTCGTGCGCAAGCTGGCCGAGACGCACGACGCCATCGTCACCGTCGAAGAAGGCTGCATCATGGGTGGCGCGGGTTCGGCCTGCGTCGAAGCCCTGCTCGCCAATGGGGTTATGCGACCCGTACTACAATTGGGCCTCCCCGATCGGTTCATCGATCACGGGGACCCGGCCAAGCTGCTCGCCGCGTGCGGTCTCGACGCCGCCGGCATCGCCCGCTCGATTCGCGAACGCTTCCTCGCGAGCGGCGCGGTTGGCGGTCAGTCGTCGGTGAAGCGCGTCGCGTAAGGCGCTGTCGCCAGACTTGCCGCCGTCTTGCGACGGCGGCTTCGGCAATCTCCAGTTTGAAACGACGGGCGTTGCGGCCCGTCACCCAACGCCGGCTCGAGCCGGCGTTCGCCGTTGCGCGTGCTGATCCGCACGGCCGCCGGGCGTTTCGACCTCGCTGTGCGACGGTCCCCCGACGCAGCGAAACCTCGGCGCGTCCCGGCGCTTTCCAGAAAGGACAAAAGAATGAATCAGATGAATCCCGCCTTCGTGATGCCCGACGTGCAAAGCACACCCGATACGCGCCAGATTCCGATCCAGCGGGTCGGCGTGAAGGGCGTGCGTCATCCGTTGACGGTTCGCACGCAAGGCGGCGAAGTGCAGCCGACGGTCGGCACGTGGAATCTCGACGTGCATCTGCCGGCCGAGCAGAAGGGCACGCATATGTCGCGTTTCGTCGCGTTGCTCGAAGAGAACAAGGCGCCGCTCGAGCCGGCAGCGTTTCGCACGATGCTCGCGGCAATGCTGGAAAAGCTCGAGGCCGAGGCGGGTCGCATCGAAGTGTCGTTCCCGTATTTCGTGAACAAGACCGCGCCGGTGTCGGGCGTGCAGAGCCTGCTCGACTATGAAGTCACGCTGGCGGGCGAGACCCGCAATGGCGCAACGCGGCTGTTCCTGAAGGTGCTGGTGCCGGTCACGAGCTTGTGCCCGTGCTCGAAGAAGATTTCGCAGTATGGCGCGCACAACCAGCGCTCGCACGTGACGATCGACGCCGAGCTGAGCGGCGACGTCGCTGTCGAAGAATTGATCCTCATCGCTGAAGAAGAAGCGTCGTGCGAGCTGTGGGGCCTGCTCAAGCGCCCGGACGAGAAGTTCGTCACCGAGCGCGCGTATGAGAATCCGAAGTTCGTCGAAGATCTCGTGCGCGACGTTGCCCAACGTCTGAATGCCGACGAGCGCGTCGTCGCCTATGTGCTCGAAGCCGAGAACTTCGAGTCGATTCACAATCACAGCGCGTATGCGGTGATCGAGCGGGACAAGCGTATCGCTTGAGACGTTCTTGGGTGATCCACGCCGTTTCGTTGCTGGTGCATCAAAGCAAAAAAAGCCGCTTTCAAAGCGGCTTTTTTATTGTCTGGCGACGCTGGCTTAATGCGCGAGCGAGGTCAAATCCCAGCGCGGCTTCACGGTGAACGCGTAGTCGTTGCCGGCCTGTTCGGGCCAGCGCTGCAGGCGCAGCGCGCCGGCCAGCGCGATCATCGCGCCGTTGTCCGTGCACAGCGACAAGTCAGGGTAGTGCACATAGAAATTGCGCTTCTGCGCGGCCGCCGATAGCGCTTCGCGCAACTGCCGGTTCGCGCCCACGCCGCCCGCGACCACCAGCCGGTTCAGTTTCGTGCGCTTGAGCGCGGCGAGCGACTTCGCGGCCAACACTTCGACGGCCGCATCGACGAAACCGCGCGCGAGGTCGGCCTTCGCCTGCTCGCAGATGTTCGCGCCGCCGAGTCGGTTGGCGTGCGTGAGCACGGCGGTCTTCAGACCGCTGAAGCTGAAATCGAGGTCGCCTGAATGCAGCATGGGGCGCGGCAGCACGACCGCGCCGGGGGTGCCGAACTCCGCCATACGCGAGACTTCCGGGCCGCCCGGATAGCCGAGGCCGAGCAGCTTGGCGGTTTTGTCGAAGGCTTCGCCGGCGGCGTCGTCGAGCGTTTCGCCGAGCGTCTCGTAGACGCCGACGTCCGTCACGCGCATCAACTGCGTGTGGCCGCCCGATACCAGCAGCGCGACGAACGGGAACGGCGGCGGCTCGTCGACGAGCAGCGGCGACAGCAGGTGCCCTTCGAGATGATGAATGCCGACGGTCGGCTTGTTCCACGCCATCGCCAGCGAATTGGCGACGCTCGCGCCGACCAGCAGCGCGCCCGCGAGGCCGGGCCCCTGCGTGTAAGCGATCGCGTCGATGTCACCGCGCGCAACGTTAGCGCGCTCCATCACTTCCTCGAGCAGCGGCAGCGCGCGGCGGATGTGGTCGCGCGACGCCAGCTCCGGCACGACCCCGCCGTACTCCCGATGCATCGCGATCTGCGAATGCAGTGCGTGCGCGAGCAGGCCGCGCTTCGTGTCGTAGAGCGCGAGACCGGTTTCGTCGCAGGAGCTTTCGATGCCGAGAACGAGCATGATGAATCGCTTGAGACGGGCGTACGCAACGTGCGCCCGAAAGTGAAAGGTAAGCCTGAAAGTATAGCAGCGCGGCCAGCCGCTCGCAGGCGGCCCGCGGCCCCGCCGGCCCCGCAGGTACAATGCGGCCCCATGGAATCCTTCGATATCGCCGTGATCGGCGCCGGCGCGGCCGGCATGATGGCCGCGGCCGTGGCTGGGCAGCTCGGCCGCCGGGTGGCGCTGATCGACCATTCGCAGCGTCTCGCGGAGAAAATCCGCATCTCCGGCGGCGGGCGCTGCAACTTCACGAATCTATACGCGGGGCCGGCCAACTATCTGTCGGCGAATCCGCATTTTTGCCGCTCGGCGCTCGCGCGCTATACGCCGCGCGACTTTATGGCGTTACTGAAGCAGCATCGCGTGACGTGGCACGAGAAGCACAGAGGCCAGCTGTTCTGCGACCAGTCGAGCGATGCGGTCATCGACGTGTTGAAGAGCGAGTGCGACTCGGGCGGCGTCGCATGGCGCACGCCGCTGTCCGTCGAAGAGGTGCGCCAGGACGCCGAGGGGCGGTTTCTGCTCGGCTCGACGGCGGGCACGATTGCCGCGCGTGCGCTCGTGATCGCGACCGGCGGGCTGTCGATTCCGAAGATCGGCGCGACCGATTTCGCGTACCGGATCGCCAAACAGTTCGGCCACAAGTTGATCGACACGCGTCCCGCGCTCGTGCCGCTGACCTTCGCGCCGGCCGACTGGGAGCCGTTCGCGGCTTTGTCGGGCGTGTCGCTCGAAGTGCAACTGTCGACGGGCAATAAGAAGACCGGCGCCGAGTTCAGCGAAGATCTGCTGCTGACGCACCGCGGCCTGTCGGGCCCGGGTGTGCTGCAGATATCGAGCTACTGGCAGCCCGGTGAGCCGATCCACATCAATCTGCTGCCGGACCGCGACGCCGCGGCCGCGCTCATCGAGGCGAAAAACGGCACGAAGCGGCAGATCGCCAATCTGCTGTCGGAATGGGTGCCGCAGCGGCTCGCGCACGTGTGGCTCGATACCCATCAGGTGTCCGCCGAGGCACGCGTGGCCGATCTGCCGGACAGGACGCTGCGCCGTATCGGCGAGGCGCTGTCGCGCTGGACGCTCACCCCGAACGGCACCGAGGGTTATCGCAAGGCTGAAGTGACGCGTGGCGGCGTCGATACGCGCGGTTTGTCGTCGACGACGATGATGAGCTCGCGCGTGCCCGGCCTCTACTTCATCGGCGAGGCGGTCGACGTGACCGGCTGGCTCGGCGGCTACAATTTTCAATGGGCGTGGGCCTCCGGTGTAGCGGCGGGCGAGGCCGCCGCCGACTATGCACGGGGGGCTTGACGGCGCCATGGCTTTGTGAGAAAGCTCTGCTATACTCCTGAACCTTTACAAAGTTCCGTTATTGAAAAATGACGACCATCCGCGTAAAAGACAATGAGCCGTTCGAAGTTGCCATGCGTCGTTTCAAGCGCACCATGGAGAAAAACGGCTTACTGACGGAACTTCGCGCTCGCGAGTTTTACGAAAAGCCCACGGCCGAGCGCAAGCGCAAGAAAGCAGCGGCGGTGAAGCGTCATTTCAAGCGTCTGCGTGGCCAGATGCTGCCAAAGAAGCTCTACTAATTCTGGCGTTGCCGTGCTCCATTTCACACGCGGCGCGGCGGCCATCCAAACCGATGGCGGCACCACACGTGCCATCACGGAAAACCCGGCCCATCGGGCCAGCCGGCAAGGTTGCATCCACTACGCATATTTCGCCAACCCGCTTGAGGAAGAAGTCCCAAGCGGGCTTTCGTGCTGATGCGGCTGTATGGCCGCTGTAGATCGGCCGGTTTTTCAACATTTCAACGCAATTCAGGTGAGTGATGAGTCTCAAGGACCGGATCAACGACGATATGAAAGCTGCCATGCGGGCGCGCGAGACCGAGCGTCTCGGCGCGGTCCGCCTGCTGCTCGCCGCGATCAAACAGCGTGAAGTCGATGAGCGGATCACGCTCGACGACGCGGGCATCACCGCCGTCGTCGACAAGATGATCAAGCAGCGCAAGGATTCGATCAGCCAGTTCGAGGCTGCCGGACGCACGGATCTCGCAGACAAGGAAAAGGCCGAGCTGGCCATTCTTTCCGCGTACATGCCTGAGCAGATGTCCGAAGCGGAAATCGTGGCCGAAGTGCAGGCGGCAGTCGCGCAGACCGGCGCGGCGGGCCCGCAGGACATGGGCAAGGTGATGGGCGTGCTGAAGCCGAAGCTGGCCGGTCGCGCCGACATGACCGCCGTCTCGGCGCAGGTCAAAGCCGCGCTCGCGAAGTAATTCCGTCGGTTTGTCCGGGTCGCGCACGCCTCGTCGAAGGCGGGGCGCGGTGCCCGGTCGCGGTGTCGAGCCCGAACTCCGGGCTTGGATTTTGAAGCTTTCCTGGCAGCGTCATTTACTGTGATCCCACCGTCATTCCTGCAGGACCTGCTCAACCGCGTCGATATCGTCGACGTGGTCGGCCGGTATGTGCAGTTGAAAAAGGGCGGCGCGAACTTCATGGGGCTGTGCCCGTTTCACAACGAGAAGAGCCCCTCGTTTACGGTTAGTCCGACTAAACAGTTTTATCACTGCTTCGGTTGCGGTGCGCATGGCACGGCCATCGGTTTCCTGATGGAACACGTGGGCGCGTCGTTTCCTGAAGCGGTCAACGAGCTCGCGCAATCGGTGGGCCTCACCGTGCCGCACGAGCCTTCGCCCGGATATGGCGGGACCGGGGGCGGCACGGGCGGCTATGCGCCGGCGGCATCCAGGGCCGTCACCACCGCGCTGTCCGACCTCATGCAGATCGCCTGCGACTACTACCGCAAGCAGCTGCGCGGCGCGCCGGGCGCGATCCAGTATCTGAAGAAGCGCGGTCTGACCGGCGAAATCGCCGCGCGCTTCGGTCTCGGTTATGCGCCGGAGGGCTGGCAGAACCTCGAGACGGCGTTCCCAAACTACCGCGACGATGCGCTGGTCGAAGCGGGTCTCGTCATCGTCAGCGAAAAGTCCGACGCGCAGGGCCAGCAGCGTCGCTACGACCGCTTCCGCGAGCGGATCATGTTCCCGATTCGCAATGTCAAAGGGCAGGTGATCGGCTTTGGCGGACGCGTGCTCGACGGCGGCGAGCCGAAGTATTTGAATTCGCCCGAAACGCCGCTATTTAACAAGGGCAGCGAGCTATACGGCCTGTTCGAGGCGCGTCTCGCGATTCGGGAGCAGCATTACGTGCTGGTCGTCGAAGGGTATATGGACGTGGTCGCGCTGGCCCAATTGGGCTTCCAGAATGCGGTTGCGACCCTCGGCACGGCATGCACGCCGATTCATGTGCAGAAACTGATGCGCCAGACCGATACGGTCATCTTCAGTTTCGACGGCGATTCGGCCGGCCGGCGCGCCGCGCGTCGCGCGCTCGATGCGTGCCTGCCGCACGCGGCCGACAACCGGACGATCCGCTTCCTGTTCCTGCCGGCCGAGCACGACCCCGACAGCTACGTGCGCGAGTTCGGCACCGAGGCGTTCGCCGAGCAGGTCGAACGCGCAATGCCGTTGTCGCAATTCATGCTCAACGAGGTGCTGACCGGCAAGGAGCTCGATCAGCCCGAAGGCAAGGCGCGTGCGCTGTTCGACGCGAAACCGCTGCTGCAGGCCTTGCCGGCTAATGCGCTGCGCGCGCAGATCATGCATATGTTCGCGGACCGGCTCGATGTGCCGTTCGCCGAGGTCGCGGCGCTCTGCGAGGTCGACGCGCGAATCGCAGCGGCGGCGCGCGAGGCGCCGGCCCGTAAGGACCGCCGCAGCGTGACGGGCATCGAGGAAAAGACGCTGCGCAATCTCGTGATGTATCCGCGCACGGTCGCGATGCTCGACGAAGAGGCCGAAGAGGCGCTGCTCACGGTGACACGGCACGGGGAACTGTTTGCGGAAGTGACGACGCACGCGCGCGCGCTCGGCGATTCGGCGGCGTTCCAGTTGTTGTCCGATCTCTTGCGAAATGGCGCGAACGCCCCAACTTTCGAGGAAATCTTTCGCAAAATTCTAGACTATGATGAAAACGTCCGGGATTTGCTGCTGAAAGACCCGCATGACGCGGCCGTCATCGAGGAGCGGCGCGAGCAGGAACGGATTGTCGGCGAGGAGTTGAAGGCGGCGATTCTGAAGATGCGATACGACGCTTATTGCGATCGTCTCGAGCAGCTTTCGCGACAATCACGGCATACACCTGAAGAATTTGCCGAGTTCTCGGAGCTCAACCGGAAACGGGCCGACATGAAGCGTCAACTCGGGCTGTAACCGGGCTGCCGAAACCTCGGGTGGTATAATAAAAAGTTTCTAGCGGTTTGTTTTTTCAAGGGTTTTCCTAGCAAAGGCGAAAGGCGATGCGATGGCAAAGACGACAGGCGGAAATCAGACAACAGGCTCACGCGCTAAAGAGCGCACAGGGAAAGTTACCGAAGCCGAGCTGAGTACATCCGCCAGAAGGACGTCTGCTGTCAGCGTTGCATCGGCAGCCGGGAAGAAGTCGTCGACCACTGCGGCCGCGCAGGCGGCATCGGTCCGGGCGGCGAAAGCTGTAGCAGCGCCGGCTGCCAGGCAGCCAGGTGTCAGAAGTGCAAGGGAAGCGGCTGCCGTTCAGGACGAGGCGGCAGCTCGCGTGACTTCAGTATCCACGGTCCAACCGGCTGTCATCCAGCAGCCGGGGGTCGAGACTACAGCCGGTACGGCGAACTCCATGACGAAAAAGCTGAATGAAGTACCCGTCGATGACGATGCAACCCAGACCGAAGAAACCGCTGCCGCCGCACCGGGCAAGGTGGAGAAGGTCAAGGCTCGCGACCGTCGTGCAAAGGAAAAGGCGCTGCTGAAGGATGCATTCGCGTCGTCGCAGCCGGGCACCGTCGAGGAACTCGAAGAGCGCCGGTCCAAGCTGCGCGCGCTGATCAAGCTCGGCAAGGAGCGCGGCTTCCTCACCTACGCTGAAATCAACGATCACCTGCCGGACAACTTCACCGAGACCGAGGCGATCGAAGGCATCATCAGCACGTTCAACGACATGGGCGTCGCGGTCTACGAACAGGCCCCGGACGCTGAAACGCTGCTGCTCAACGACAACGCGCCCGCGGCTTCGTCGGACGACGAAGTCGAAGAGGAAGCCGAAGTCGCGCTGTCCACCGTCGACTCCGAATTTGGCCGCACCACCGATCCCGTGCGGATGTACATGCGCGAAATGGGCACGGTCGAGCTGCTCACGCGTGAAGGCGAAATCGAAATCGCCAAGCGCATCGAAGACGGCTTGAAGCACATGGTGATGGCCATCTCCGCGTGCCCGACCACGATCGCCGACATCCTCGCGATGGCCGAGCGCGTCGCCAATGACGAAGTGCGGATCGACGAACTGGTCGACGGTCTGATCGACGCCGACGCGGAAGACGCCGACGGCTTCTCCGCGCAGGAAGCGGAAGCGATCGAGAACGAAGACGAGGAAGCCGAGGAAGAGGACGAAGAGGACGAGGAAGAAGACGATGGCGCGGCGCAAGCCACGGCCAACGCCGCGCAGCTCGAGGCGCTGCGGCGTGCGTCGCTCGAAAAATTCGCGTCGATCAGCGAATGGTTCGACAAGATGCGTCGTGCGTTCGAGAAGGAAGGCTACAAGTCCAAGTCCTATCTGAAGGCGCAGGAAACGATCCAGAACGAGCTGATGACGATCCGCTTCACCGCGCGTACCGTCGAGCGTCTGTGCGACACGTTGCGGGCGCAGGTGGATGAAGTTCGCCAGGTCGAGCGTCAGATTCTGCATACGGTCGTCGACAAGTGCGGCATGCCGCGTGCGGAATTCATCGCACGTTTCCCGGGCAGCGAGACGGACCTCGAATGGGCCGACAAGATCGTCGCCGAAGGTCATGCGTATAGCGCAATCCTCACGCGCAACATTCCGGCGATCCGCGAGCAGCAGCAGCGTCTGCTCGATCTGCAGGCGCGCGTGGTGCTGCCGCTGAAGGATCTGAAGGAAACCAACCGCCAGATGGCGGCGGGTGAGCTGAAGGCGCGTCAGGCGAAGCGTGAGATGACCGAGGCGAACCTGCGTCTCGTGATCTCGATTGCGAAGAAGTACACGAACCGCGGTCTGCAATTCCTCGACCTGATTCAGGAAGGCAACATCGGCCTGATGAAGGCGGTGGACAAGTTCGAATATCGTCGTGGCTACAAGTTCTCCACGTATGCGACGTGGTGGATTCGCCAGGCCATTACGCGTTCGATCGCCGACCAGGCGCGCACGATCCGGATTCCGGTTCATATGATCGAAACGATCAACAAGATGAACCGCATCTCGCGTCAGATCCTGCAGGAAACCGGCCTCGAGCCGGATCCGGCGACGCTGGCCGAGAAGATGGAGATGCCGGAAGACAAGATCCGCAAGATCATGAAGATCGCGAAGGAGCCGATCTCGATGGAAACGCCGATCGGCGACGACGACGATTCTCATCTGGGCGACTTCATCGAAGATACGAACACGGTCGCGCCGGCGGATGCCGCGTTGCATGCGAGCATGCGCGACGTCGTAAAGGACGTGCTCGACTCGCTGACGCCGCGCGAAGCGAAGGTGCTGCGCATGCGTTTCGGTATCGAGATGAGCACGGATCACACGCTCGAAGAAGTCGGCAAGCAGTTCGACGTGACGCGCGAGCGGATTCGTCAGATCGAGGCGAAGGCGCTGCGCAAGCTGCGTCATCCGAGCCGTTCGGACAAGCTGAAGTCCTTCCTCGAAGGGAATTGATCGCGGCGGCCGAGGCTGGCCGCAAATGATGTGATCAAAGGGGCCTCCCGGTCGTTTCGCTGCAGCGAAGCGGTTGCGGAGGCCCCTTTTTCGTGTAGTATGTCGGCCAATCGACGCAACGGGCCCGGCCTTCACGACCGGGTCTTTTTTCTTGGGCTGGACGCCGTGTTGGTTGCAGGCAGTGGACTCATAATCCACCTCCGAAAGGACATCGTGGGTTCGAACCCCACCCGGCCCACCAAAGTATCGAGAGAAGGGTTCCGAATTTCGGAACCCTTTTTGTTTTGGCGCGCAGCGTAGAAGGATTCGTCGGCGCGTCGTCAACCTGCCTGCTGTTGGCGGCCCAACGCACAGAAGAGGCGTCAACGGGCCAGTACCCTCGTTTCAAGTCTGGACGGAATCGTCTTGCGATAGTGGCATGTCGCTTGCGAGAGGTCGGCTTCCACACCCTATCTAATAACGAGAACTATCATGCGCACCGACCAGACCACCGCCGAGTTAGCCCAACCTCAAGCCCTGCCGGGCGCGTCGCTCGACGATACCAGCGACGCCCTGCCGCAGCCTCCGGTGCGAGCGTTGACGCGGGTGGCGTTCTGCTTCGCATGGCTATTCGGGCTCGAGCCGTTTCTCACGGCATCACCCGACGATGCGGCGGACTCGCGCGTCGACCGTCACTGAAGCGTCGGGCGTTGCAAGTTTCGTTTCGGGTCAGCGCAATTTGTACAAGCGGCGCCGTTCGAGGAATCCAACGGCGAGCCCGAGGACGAGGAGGCGCCCAAGCGTGCTCCGCGTCAGCCATAAGCGGTGATCGCGCGTAATCAGGGAAACTCCGTGTCCAGGAGGCCGTGGCCCCGCCGTTAATTGAATATGGAAGGCATTGTTGATGCACGCCAACCGCTTTCAACACGGGTTTTGTCACGCGGCGGGCGGCGCCGCAATTCACCTCCGGGCAACGCCCGTGCTGAAGGCTTCTTCGCGTTGCGTGCGTATCTAATAAAGATGCGAGTGAGAGACTCGCAAAAGCGAGAGCCCGGAAGACCGCCGCAATGGCTGTTTTTATTTGTGATGTTGATTCGCTGCGGCAGGCTAGGACCATTGTGCTGCCAAGGGGCGATAGCCGTTACATACTTCAGCGAATAGAAAGTTCCGTGATTAATCCGCCGTAATATTTACGGCGAATTAATCGGCGAGAACGGGCCCATTATCACCGGCTTCGCGAAAAAGACTGTATCAACACCGTTAAAGTTCCCCGCTCTTAAAATAAATTTGAGATGAAGCGGAAAGCCCTCACTTCCACGCCTCTAGTTACAAATAATCACAAGATCCATTCGTCACTTTGCTCCGACCCGATTACGTCAGGGGTATTAAAACAATGTTGCAAACGTACAACTTCGAATATTGACGCGTTGCAAATTTGTTTCGATTGGAGCAGTTGAGCTGACGCTCTGATCTTGCAATAAACGTCGGAAAAACAAGAAGTTATCCACATCCGCTCCAACATTGTTGCGAATTTCGAAAAATCCTGTTGCGTGAATTATCGGCGCCACTGCCAGGGTGTCCCCCTACACTCACGCTTCGCTTCAAGGGTGCCCGGTCGATCCCCACGGATCGGTCAACCGGGCGGCGGCTGATGCAACGCATCGACCGCTGAGGCAGGCCTCGCTCCCCTCTAAATTTTTCGAATTGGAGTTCCCATGAAAAAGAGTCTCATCGTCGTTGCGGCTGCCGCATCGTTCGCTTCGGTCGCTCACGCACAAAGCAGCGTGACCCTGTACGGTCTGCTCGACGCAGGTCTGACGTACACCAGTAACGTTGGTGGCAACTCCAAGTGGGCAGCAGGTAGCGGCGGTATCAACCAGAGCATGTTCGGCCTGCGTGGTTCGGAAGATCTGGGCGGCGGTCTGAAGGCAATCTTCACGTTGGAAAGCGGCTTCAACGTCAACAACGGCAAGTTCGCTAACAACAACGGCATGTTCAACCGTCAAGCGTTCGTCGGTCTGTCGAGCGCGCAATTCGGTACGGTCACGCTGGGTCGCCAGTACGACGCAGCGCAGGACTACCTCGCACCGCTGACCGCAACGGGCAGCTGGGGCGGCACGTACTTCGCGCACCCGTTCAACAACGACAACCTGAACACCAACGGTGGTCTGTCGGTCAATAACTCGGTCAAGTACTCGAGCGCTAACTACGCTGGCTTCACGTTCGGCGGCACGTATGGCTTCTCGAACCAGGCTGGTGGCTTTGCCAACAACCGTCAGTACAGCTTGGGCGCCGCATACCAGTGGCAAGGCCTGCACCTCGGTGCTGCCTACGCTCAGCAAAACAACCCGGCTGCCAACACGAGCGGCGCATCGGACGGCGTCGTCGCTAACATCGCTGGCCCGATCGACGGTAACTTCCGTCAACGTCAGTTCGGCGCAGGCGCTTCGTACGGCTTCGGCCCGGCGCTGGTCGGCGTGGCCTGGACGCAATCGCGTATCGACAACCTGGTTGGCGCAGCACCTGGCCAGCGTCAAGGCCATACCAACAACTACGAAATCAACGGCAAGTACAACGTGACCCCTGCGATGGCTCTCGGCGTCGCGTACACGTTCACCGACGCACGCGGCTACGGCATCAACGCCGACGGTAACGACCAGAAGACCCGTTACCACCAGATCGGCCTGCAGGCTGACTACTCGCTGTCGCGTCGCACCGACGTCTACGCTCAGGCTGTGTACCAGCACGCAATGGGCGACGGCGGCGTGGCTTCGATCTACAGCGGCGACAACACGGTTCCGACCTCGTCGTCGAAGAACCAGACGGCTGCTACGGTCGGTCTGCGTCACCGCTTCTAAGCTTCAGCAGAAGCTGCCTGTAGTACAAAAAGGTGCCGTTCGCGGCACCTTTTTTTTTGCGCGCGGCAAACCGGTGAGCCGGACGCCGCATGAGAGGCAAAAAAAAGCGGCGTCCCTGTGAAATGAACCCCAAAAGTTGGACACCCGTCCATGCTTTTGGGGTTTTTTCATGAGCAAACACAGCGAGCAATTCAAGCTGGAAGTTGTAAAGCAGTATCTGTCTGGTGAGGCCGGTTTCAAGGAGTTGGGCAGGCGGCATGAACTCGGTTACTCAATGATTCGGCGGTGGGTCGAGAGGTAAAGGCAGG
>NZ_LRBG01000013.1 GCF_001580545.1 Paraburkholderia monticola | reverse complement strand
CAACAGGTTCGTGCCCCGGCTGCCCTTCGATTTGAATGTCTAAGCAATGCAGCCACCGTTCAATCTAATCCATCATCAATCGTTTCAGTTCAAACCTGTTACTGTTTTCGGTTCTTTCGAACCGGTCGCTCACTCAACGTACTGACGAAGTGTTCAACCATCTCTCGATGGAAAAACCTTCCTTTCATTACTGTGTGAGGCTTCTGATACTTTTGCTTGACAGCAGATTCCGGAGAATCCGCCGCTGCATTCCGCATCAAGCGCCCACACTTATCGGCTGTTAGTTTTTAAAGATCGATCCGCGCACTGCGCAGCACCTGACTACCCGGCACCGCTTCGTTTGCGTCGCTGCGTCTGCAGCAGAGAAACGAGATTATGGAGAGCGATCGACAACACGTCAAGCCCCTTCTGCGAATTTCTTTCGAGGACAGCGTGCGACGTTACGGCTCCATATATATAGAAAGGGCATCGAGCCCCCTTGTGCCAGGAGCAACGCGCCCCCATGTCCAGACCGTGGCGCGCATGCACGGACCACGCACCAAGGCAGCCTCAGCATGCATGCGACAACAACAGCCACGATGATTTGATGTGGACCCATGAGCGCGAACCCGCAAGCTCGTATATAATGCGAGCCGCGCAAAATTTCGCATATCCATCGGCCCGCTTCGAGCGGGCTCATCTTTTTTGCTCCCCAGAGCACAGCCCAACAACCGCGTTGAGTCACATCAGGTGATGCTGAGCCCTGCTCGAAACGCCTGACGGTAGCGTCTTGCGTCTCATAGCGAAGCCTCTAGAGGAAATTACGTGAACCCTTTTGATCGCGAAGATTCGCAACACGACACCGCCGCCTTCACTGCCAAAGCTCCGTCCGGCCGCTCGGCCAAAGGCAAGGGCGCCGGCAAAGCGATCCCCGTGGCAGCCGAGCTGCTGCCGCAACAAGCCGAAGAACGCCAGCGCCTGATGCGCGCACTGATCCAGCTGGGCAAAGAGCAAGGCTACCTGACCCACGCGCAGATCAACGACCACCTGCCCGACAACTTCACGGCGACCGCCGCGATCGACAGCATCGTCAGCGCGTTCAGCGACATGGGCGTGCAAGTCTACGAGCAGGCGCCGGATGCGGAAACGCTGCTGCTCAACTCGAATGCCCCGGCCGTCGTGTCGGACGACCAGGCGGACGAAGAAACCGAAGTCGCGCTGTCGACCGTCGACTCCGAGTTCGGCCGCACCACCGACCCCGTACGTATGTACATGCGCGAAATGGGCGCGACCGAGCTGCTCACGCGCGCAGGCGAAATCGCGATTGCGAAGCGCATCGAAGACGGCCTGCACGAAATGGTCCAGGCGATCGCCGCGTGCCCGCTCGCGATCTCCGCGATCCTCGCGAGTGCGCAACAGGTCGCTGACGGCGAGCTGCGCATCGACGAACTCGTCGACGGTCTGAATGAAGAGACGGCCGCCGCGGAAGAAGTCGCGAGCGCCGATGCGGATGCCGAAGAAGTCACCGACGCCGACGAAGAAAGCGAAGACGAAGATGACGACGACGTGAGCCCGGCCGATTCGTCGGCGGCGGACGAAGCTCGCCTGAAGCAGCTCACGAGCGACTGCCTCGAAATCTTCGCCCAGGTCGGCATTCTGTACGACCAGATGAACGCGTCGCACACGCGCGGCGACGTCACCTCGAAGGCCTATCTGCGCGCACGCGAAGACATTCAACAGCACCTCGCGAAGATCCGCTTCACCGCACGCACGATCGACCGTCTGTGCGGCGACGTGCAGCACCAGGTCGCGCAAGTGCGCGCGATCGAGCGCAACATTTTGCAGATCGTCGTCTCGAAGGCCGGCATGCCGCGCGAGAAGTTCATCGAAACGTTCGCGGGTAGCGAGGCCGACCTCGGCTGGACCGAGCGCGCGGCACGCACGGGCGCGTCGACCTATGGCGCGGCGCTCGAGCGTCACCTGCCGGCGATCCAGTCCGAGCAGCAGAAGCTGATCGATATCGAAGCGACGGTGTCGCTGCCGCTCAAGCATCTGAAAGAGATCAATCGCCAGATGGTCGCGGCCGAATCGAAGATGCGCAAGGCCAAGAGCGAGATGATCGAAGCGAACCTGCGTCTCGTGATCTCGATCGCGAAGAAGTACGTGAACCGCGGCATGCTGTTCCTCGACCTGATCCAGGAAGGCAACATCGGTCTGATGAAGGCCGTGGACAAGTTCGAATACCGCCGTGGCTGGAAGTTTTCGACGTACGCGACGTGGTGGGTTCGTCAGGCTGTCACGCGTTCGCTCGCCGATCAGGCGCGCACGATCCGCGTGCCGGTGCACATGATCGAAACGATCAACAAGCTGAACCGCATTTCGCGTGAGATCCTGCAGCAGACCGGCCAGGAAGCGCATCCGGCGGTGCTCGCGGAGCGCATGGAGCTGTCGGAAGAGAAGGTGCGTGGCATTCTGAAGATCGCGAAGCAGCCGGTGTCGCTGGAGACGCCGGTCGGTGACGACGGCGATGCGACGCTGGGCGACATGATCGAAGACGCGGCCGTGTCGTCGCCGGCGGATGCCGCGATGCAGGCCGACCTGCGCGCCGCGATCGACGATGCCCTCGACTCGCTGTCGCCGCGCGAAGCGAAGGTGCTGCGCATGCGCTACGGCATCAACACGAAGTCGGATCACACGCTCGAAGAAGTGGGCAAGCAGTTCGACGTGACGCGCGAGCGGATCCGTCAGATCGAGAGCAAGGCAATGCGCAAGCTCATGCATCCGAGCCGCGCGGACCGCCTGAAGTCGTTCCTCGACCGATAAGCGCCTGGCATGCTTGTCGTGCGCGCTGCACGGCAAGCCACCCCACCCAACGTACACAAGCAGCGGGATGAACCGGTCGACGGTGCATCCCGCTGTTTGCTTTCTGCTGTACCTTTCACGCGCTGCTTTACGCGTGTGAGCTCTCGGCTTCGCTCTTGCCCGGTTGTCCACAGAATTTGGGAACAAGCTTGTGGACAACCTGCGCATGACTGCGCTAACTCATTGAGCGTATTGGCTTTCGTGCCTGCGCCTTCGATGTGTCGCATGTGCTACGGCTTGCCGCACATCGCCCGCCGACGTTGGAGCCGAGCGTCGCACGGTGCTCGCGACGTCCCATCGATCTCAGAAGCTTTGACCCAGCATGTGCGGGTCGAGGTAGCCGCACACCTGAAGTGTGTCCGCGACAAAGCGCATCAGCCGATGCAGCACGATCGGCGCCCCCAGGCCGAGCGTGAACACGATGATCGCAAGATTGCCGCATTGCAAGCCGAGCAGACGCACCACGCTGATGCTATTGCCGAAGCGCAATCGCGATCCGAGCGCGGCGAGCGGCGGCGCCGTACCCGCCTCCGGCGCTTGGCCGAGATGCACCGATGCGAGAGCTTCCTTCAAAAACACCATGAACAGAACGGCGAACAGCACGACCACCCCGACGAACGTCACGAGGAACAGACCGTAGACGGCCCGCACGCGCCCCTTGAAGCGAAACATCAGACTACCGAAGCTGCTCGCATTGATGCAGCGCTCCATCAGACGCATCGATACCCACGGCGTCATCTGACCAAGCGTGACGACGCACATCAGCGCATACATCAACGTGCGCACGCCGTAACCGAGCGCGGAGCCGGTCACGCCGCCGCGAATGCCACACCACTGCGTGCGGCTCAGCCGATAGCGCTGCGCGCGGAAAACCCCGCCGCACATTAGATGCACGCCGGGTAATCGGTCGCATTCGACTGGCCGTGTCGATGCGATTAAGGCTTTATTGCCCCTCGAAGTACCGCTCGAGCGCGCGCTTCATTCGGCACACACCCGTTTCAATATCCTCGACACCCGGCGCGGCAAACGATAGACGCAGCGCCGCCCTATCGACCGCGTCCCGATAAAACGCGATGCCCGGCACGAACATCACGTTCTGCTCGATGCAAACGCGCAGATAGTCGGACGCATCGCGCGCCGCGTTCAGACGCGCCCATACGAACATGCCGCCCGCCGGACGATGAAACGCGATGTGCCGCGCGAGATTCGCGTCGAGCGCATCGCACAGCGCGCGGCATTTCACGGCATACGCATCGATGATGCGCGGCAGATGCCGCTCCAACGCGCCGCTTGCAAGGTATTCGGCAGCAATCGCCTGGGTCCACGGCGAGCTGCACAGATCGACGGTTTGCTTCGCGACCACGCAACGCCGCACGATTTCCGCGTGCGCGATCATCCAGCCGACGCGCAAGCCCGGTGCGACGATCTTCGACAGACTCGAAAAATGCACGACCCAGTCGCGCGAACCGGGCACCTGCTCGCTCAAGGCGAAAAGCGAAGGCAATGCGGTGCCCTCGAAACGCAAGTCGCCATACGGGTCGTCTTCGACGATCACGAACCGATAGCGCGCCGCCAGTTTCAACAAAGCGATTCGACGTTCGAGCGACAACGTCGCACCGGTCGGATTCGCGAACGTCGGCACCGTGTACAGCAGCTTCGGCGTGCGGGGCAGCTTGCCCGTTTCGAACAATTCGGCGAGCTTCGCGACGTCGAGGCCGTGCTGATCGACGGGCACCGTGACCACGTCGGCCTGTTGCAGCTTCAGCGCCTGCAACGTGGCCGGATACGCGGGCTGCTCCACGAGCACGACATCGCCGGCCGCGACCATCACGCGCAGCAGCAGATCGAAGCCTTGTTGCGAGCCGGTCGTCACCAGCAGGTCCTGGGGCGCGCATGGCGTGCCGCGCCGTGTCATCAACTGCGCGAGCTGTTCCTTGAGGATCGCGATGCCATCGGTCGGGCCGTATTGCAGGCACAGCGCCGGCTGTTGCGATGCGCGCGCGGCCGCGGCATCGAGTCCCTCCCGGTCGAACAGATCGCTCGCCGGATAGCCGCCGGCGAACGAAATCATGCCGGGCTGCGCGAGGTATTTGAACAGCTCGCGAATCGGCGAGCCGCTCGGCGCTTCGAATGCGGGATTGAATGAGTACATGGTGACGGCCGCCTGTTTTTCGCGTGATATCGATGGAGATGTCAGAGACGATCGGCGTCGATTGTGGCCATCGGCGGGACCAGCGGCAAACGATATCTATGCACTACTTATTGCGTTTTCCGCATGACCCCTTAGCCCGCCACACCGATGGCTACACCACGTTCTTCTCGACGATCGGCCGGTTTTCGAGCACACGCGTAAAGCTCAGCGAACTCAGGTCGAGCGTCGTATAGCGGCCATGCAGAATCAGTTCGCTGATGCCTCGCCCGGTCGCCGGCCCTTGCTGCAAACCGTGCCCGCTGAAACCGTTCGCGAAGATGCAGTTAGTGACGTCCGGGTGATGCCCAATGATCGCGTTCTGATCGAGCACGTTGTATTCGTAGTAGCCGGACCAGCAGGTCTGCACGCGCAGCGCTTCGAATTGCGGCACGCGATTCGCGAGCGTCGGCCAGATCACGTCGTCGAACAGCGCGTGATCGACTTCGTCGAGCGGCAGATCGTCGGGGTCGTTATCGGCCGATGGCGAGGTGCCGCAAAGATACGAATTGCCCTCGGGCCGGAAATACACGCCGCTCGGATCGATCAACAGCGGACAGCGTTCGAGCTTCGCCGGCGAGGTCACATTGAAGATACTGCGGCGCCGCGCGTAGACCGGCAGGTCGATGCCGAGCATCTGCGCAATCTTGCGCGCCCACGCGCCGGCCGCGTTGACGACGACGTCGCACGCATGGGCCTCGCCGTCCGCGGTTCGGACCCGCGTGACGCGCTCGCCGTCGCGATCGAGCGCGGTCACATCGGCGGCGACATAGCGCGCACCGAGCGCCTGCGCCTTCTTGCGCAGCGCTTGCACGAGACCATAGCCGTCGAACCAGCCTTCGCCGCTTTCGCCATAAGCGCCGGCGACGAGGTCGTCGGTATTGAGCCAGGGAAAGCGCGCTTGCAAGTCGTGCGTGTCGAGCAGGCTGATATCCGCGCCGAGACTTTTTTGCAGCGCCTGATTCTCGCGCAGCGTCGCAACACCGGCGCGCGTCGCCAGAAACAGATAGCCGCCTTCGTGCAAGTCGATCGAGGGCCGCGTGCCGGCCACTTCGAGCCGCTCGCCGATCGAGCGCAGAAACTCGATGCCGAACAGCGACATCTGAATCGAAAGCGGCGTCGAGAACTGCTGCCGGATCGACGCCGCCGACAACGCCGACGACGAACGCGCATAGGTCGGATCGCGTTCGATCACCGTGACACCGACCGTCGGATCCGACAGCCGCAAGAAATACGCAACCGAGCTGCCGATCACCCCACCGCCGACGATCACGACTTTGGAACTCACGCCTAACTCCACGAGTAACGTGGCCGCTCCGGAACGCCGGGCGGCGCAAACGGATTGCTAACGCGCGCGCGGGTCGGCGCGCGGCTGGGCTTGACGCTCGCGCGTTCAGTCGAGATTGAAGTCGATACCCTGCGCAAGCGGCAACGCCGACGAGTAGTTCACGGTATTGGTCGCGCGGCGCATATAAGCCTTCCACGCATCCGAACCCGATTCGCGCCCGCCGCCGGTTTCCTTCTCGCCGCCGAACGCGCCGCCGATCTCCGCGCCGCTCGGCCCGATGTTGACGTTGGCGATGCCGCAGTCGCTGCCCGACGCGGACAGGAAGCGCTCCGCTTCGCGCAGATCGCTCGTGAACACACACGACGACAGACCGTGGTGCGCGGCATTGTTCGCCTCGACCGCATCGGCGAACTCGGCATAGCGCAGCACGTACAGAATCGGCGCGAAGGTTTCCTTCAGCACGACCGGCGTTTGCGACGGCATCTCGACGATGGCCGGACGCACGTAGTAGCCGCCCTCATGACCCTTCACTTCGACGCGCTCGCCGCCGAACACCTTGCCGCCCTCGGCCTTCGCCTGCTGCAGCGCTTCCTGCATGCGATCGAACGATTGACGGTCGATCAGCGGTCCCATCAGCGTGCCCTTCTCGAGCGGATTGCCGATCGGCACGCGGCTATACAACTGCTTCAGACGCTCGACGGTCTTCTCGTACACGCTGTCGTGCACGAACAGACGCCGCAACGACGTGCAGCGCTGACCAGCCGTGCCGACCGCCGAGAACAGAATGCCGCGCATCGCGAGTTCATGATCAGCGGTTTGCGTGACGATGCCCGCGTTATTGCCGCCGAGTTCGAGCAGCGAGCGGCCGAAGCGCTTCGCCACTTCGACGCCCACCTTGCGACCCATTTCGGTGCTGCCCGTCGCGCTGACGATCGAGGCGCGCGGATCGGCCACGAGCTTTTCACCGACGTCGCGACCGCCGATGATCAACGCGCTCAGGCCGGCCGGTGCGTCGCCGAATTCCTTCAGCGCGTCCTGGAGAATCTTGTTGACGGCGAGCGCCGAGAGCGGCGTCTTTTCCGACGGCTTCCAGATCACCGCGTTGCCGCACACGAGCGCGAGCGCCGCGTTCCACGACCACACCGCGACCGGAAAATTGAACGCCGAAATCACGACACAGGTGCCGAGCGGATGCCACGACTCCGCCATCCGGTGACCGGGACGCTCGGACGCGATCGTCAAACCGTAGAGCTGGCGCGACAAACCGACCGCGAAATCGCAGATGTCGATCATTTCCTGCACTTCGCCCATGCCTTCCTGCAGGATCTTGCCGGTCTCCAGCGAAACGAGACTGCCGAGCGCGTGCTTCTGTTCGCGCAGCCGATTGCCGAGCAGCCGCACCAGCTCGCCGCGGCGCGGCGCCGGCACGTTGCGCCACACGGCGAACGCGTCTTTGGCCTGTCCGAGCGCCGCGTCGACCTCCGCCGTCGTCTGGCTGGCCACACGGCCGATGAGCTCGCCGGTAACCGGCGAATGAACCGCGAGATCGCCGGCTTGCGCGACGTGGGCAATGCCGAGATCGGCGAGGATGATTGACGCGTCCATGTGAACCCCTTTAATTTCCGATACGAAACAAGAGTAAGTTCGGAAACTATACACGCGGGTTTTTACGGCGGCAAGCAGATGCTTGCCGAGTGAAATACCGGTTGACAAAGGGCCGCGGTGTTTCCAGAAGGAAACTTCGCGACACTTCGGCGGGTAGCCGCTGCCCGGTCGTCAAACCTCGGCCGTCAAGCCTCTACCGCGCCCTCGTCCTCCGCCACGGCCATCAAGCGGTCGACCAGCACGCGCGCGAACGGCGGCAAGTCCTTCAGACTCCGCACGCAGATCTTCAGCTTGCGTTCGGCCCACGGATCGTTCAGGCCGACGATCGCAATCCGCATCGTCTTTCTATGGCGCAGCGCGACCGACTCCGGCACGATGCCGATGCCAACGCCCGCCTCGATCATCCGGCACGCGGCCTCGAAGTTGCCGACCTGGATGCGAAGTTTGAGACGCGCGCCGAGCGCATCGGCCGCACTCGTGATGAACGCATGAATCGCGCTCGATGTCGGCAGGCTGACGAAGTTCGCGCTCAGCACCTGCGAGAAATCGACCGACGCTTGCCTCGCGAACGGATGATCGCAGGCCGTGACGAGCACGAGCCGATCGTCGCGATACGGCAGCATCTCCAGATGCTCGGCGTGCACGTTGCCCGCGACGATGCCGATGTCGGTCGCGCTATCGGCGACGCCCTTGACGATCTCGCCGCTCAGCACTTCGCGCAGATCGATGTTGACGTCCGGATGATCGCGTAGGAAACGGCTCAGCACGGCCGGCATGAACTCGCTGATCGCAGTGGTGTTGGCCCAGATGCGCACATGGCCCTTGATGCCCTCGCCGTACTCCTGCATGTCGCCGGCCAGATGCTCGACGCGTTCGAGCACGAGCCGCGCGTGATGCACGAAGGCCTCGCCCGCGGGTGTCGGTGTCACGCCCTGGCTGGTGCGATAGAGCAGCTTGAAACCGAGCTGCTCCTCGAGATTCTTGACCCGGTTGCTGGCGGCGGGTGCCGACAGATGCGAACGCTCCGCGGCGCGCGCGAGGTTGCGCGTGTCGGCGATGTGCAGGAGCAGGCGTAAATCGACGAAATCGAAGTGCATGATGAAAGCTGCCGGCAGAGAGTGCGCAGAACAAACTTTCATCTTAACCGGGTGCGAGGAAATTGGACCGGGGAAAGCTCCGAATCAATGTGTATGGGCTAAGCCGATTCTCTTATCAATTCAGCTTGCGGCATCAGTTCGGCATCGGGTGAAATTTCTTCGAGCGTCTGCCGGCTCGTTTCGATACGCAGAGCGAGGATCGCGACGCTCAGCAACAACAACACGCCGCCGACCATCGTCAGCACACCCGTCACGCCGAATTGCGTGTAGAGCAGCAGCGCGACATACGGCGTCGACATCGATGCCGCGCGTCCGCAGGTGCCAGCCACGCCGGTGCCGCGCAAGCGATGCGCGGTCGGAAACAGCTCGGGGATGTAGCCGAACAGACCGAGCGTGCACACCGTGTAGATCGTCGTCACGAGCGCGAAGCCGACCACCGCGATCGGCACCGGCGCGCGCATCTGCACGTAGACGAAGCCGAGTACGATCGTTGCCAGCGAGAACAGCACGATGCCGTTGCGTCGCCCGAGGCGGTCCGTCACGAGATAACCGACGACCGCACCCGCCGGCGCGCCGAACGACATCAGCAGCACGAAGCCGAGCGACTGCACGATGGTCAGGCCTTCCTTGACGAAGAACGTCGGCAGCCACGCGACGAAGCCGTACAGCGACATGTTGATCGCCATGCAGGTCAGCGCGGCGACCAGCGTGCGGCCGATCATGCCGCGTGCGAACAACGCCGAGAACGGCGCGGCCGGCACCTCGTGACTGACCACGCGCGCGACCGGCGGCAGCTTGCCGACGCGCGCCTCGACCTGTCGCTCGATCGCCGTGACCGTCGCCTCAGCCTCTTCGAGCCGGCCGACCGTTTCGAGCCAGCGCGGCGACTCCGGCATCCGATGGCGCAGGAACCACACGATGAGCGCACCGCCGCCCGCGATCGCGAACATGTAGCGCCAGCCGAGATGCGGAATCACCCAATAGCCGATCGCGGTCGCACCGAGCAGACCGGAGTTGATGATCAGCGCGAGCAGCGCAGTCCAGCGGCCGCGCGTGGCGGGCGGCACGAACTCGCACAGCGTGCCGGCCGCGACCACGAGTTCGGCGCCGAGGCCGATGCCCATGATGAAGCGCAGCAGGATCAGCCAGTAGATGTCCGGCGCGAAGCAGGCGGCGAGCGACGCGATGCCGAAGATCGCGAGATTGGCCTGATACGAATAGCGTCGACCGAAGCGGTCGCCGAGATAGCCTGACAGGCCCGCGCCGATCATCATGCCCATGAAGGTCGCGGAGATGAAGAACGAGCCGAGCCGCAGATCCGTGAAGCCGGTTTTGACCATCGCCGCGAGCGCGCCGTTGGCGAGATAGATGTCGAAAGCGTCGAGGAAGGCGCCCGCGCCGATCAGGCCGAGGATGTTCCAGTGAAAGCGGGTGATGGGGAGGCGGTCGAGGCGAGCGCCGGAGTTGATGGGAGTTGCCAAGTTTTGTCTCCTGTCTTTATCGGCCGCGCGCGGGTGGGTGGATCGCGTGCGCCGTTTGACTTCAAGAGTGCGACAGGTGACGTGGGGTGGGAATTGGGCTTTTTGGAGGTGGGCGTTCTGGTTTCGTTAACAGGATGTAAGTGATGCCATTCGCATGCGCCACCCTCCCGGAATAACTTCTTTCCAACAATCAGACTACGACCTACTCTGTCGATGTTCTGCCTCCGGATGACGGCTTATCGGGCCCCAGGTCGAACACACCAGGATGATTAATTGAGCGCGCAATACTTTTGTCGAAGCGAACCATGACTTCAAGGCGTGTAGCTCGAAGCAGCCCCCCCACGAGCTACTTTCGGATTGAAGGACCAGTCGAAATCGGTTAGACCCCGGCGTAGACCCGCTTCGCGAACGTCGCAATAGCGCGACTCATGGCTTCAGGCTGTTCGGGAGCCAATGCATGACCTGCGTGGGGAATGACCACGACAGTGACCCGGTCGCCGAGCATCGATTTAAAAACGTTCGAGAAGCGACGCGGCGAGACCGCGTCATCCTCGGCCTGGAGATCGAGAATGGGGGCCCGTCCCGCGGCGAAATACGCGTCCACGGGCGTTATATTCCGGGCGTGCGACTCCGCTTCGTTTGCCTGAGGAAACCAGCCATTGAGCCAAACCCTCGGGTCGTTGCCGGGCGCAAAGAAAGCGATGCGGAGGTCGTCTAATCGTTGGGCCTCGGATAGAGAAAGGTCGCCAGCGCCGTCAATCGCGTTGCGCATTGCCACGCTGATCGGCATCTCCTTCGACCCGGCTGGAACCTTGCCGGCCGACGCCGCAGCAAGGACGACGCCTTTAACAAGGTCAGGCCGATCTGTCGCCAGCATACGGGCCACAAAGTTGCCCCACGCATGGCCCACCACCACGACCGGCCCCTTGTTCTCGTGTTCGACGACGGCCGCCACGTCCGCGGCAAAATCGTGAATGCTCAGGTTGTCCAGCGGGCCTTTGCTGAGTCCCACGCCGCGTGGCTCAGGGCGAATCACGCGGAATCCATCGGCTGCCAGATTCGCGGAGACGACGTCATAGTCGCGGCCTGAACGCCCGAGCGAGGGCAACATCACGATCACAGGGCCACGTCCCTGAGCGAACACTTCAAGCTGCACGTCGCCGCGTGAGACGATTTCATGCTCAACCGGTATCGCACTTTCATTCGCTAATACGGGTATCGCGGTCAACGTAGCGCACAGGAACAGCAGGCGCCGAAATACCGGACTCATGGAAGATCTCCTGACCATTATTTTGTTGGTTGGCAACGCATCTGTCGGACGCGATCGGCGGGGCTCACGCAAGAACACGCTCTGCGTTGCTTGAACTTTGACGGTATCGCTCGCGATTGACCAAGACCGTTTTGCGATGGAAAGCCATGCTCGGGGCGGATAGCTTGCCACGACCGCGAGCCAGTGAGTCGCCAGCCCGTTGATCGTGCCCGCCGCAGCGGTGTGCTATTCGTCCGCGAACCCGGATGTCGCGCGCGTCGTAGCGTGCCCGCCATCGCCGAGCCATGTGGTGTGGCCCTTCCAGGCGCCTTCTACGACCAGCTCGCGCAGGTTTTCCCTCACTACGTCCGACATCGTCCGCACGAGCCGGGATGCACGTTGTTCGCGCAGTGTCGCAAGCGACACGATTGAACGGATCGATGGGCGCTCGATGGGCAGCGCCTGCAGATCGCCACGTGCCACGTCCTCCTGAATCGCGGTGTAGGTCAGCAGCGAATAGCCCAAGCCACGCCGCACGAGCGCTTTAGTGAGCGTCACGCTTTCCACCTCGAGGACGACGCGCAGGTGTACGCCGTGCTGCACGGCCGCCTGCTCGAGCACGCGGCGGGTTGCATGGGGAAAGCCTGGCACGAGCAATGGCAAATCGGCGAGATCGCGGATACGCAGCGGCTCGCCACCGCGCCGTTCGATCACGGTATCGCCCGGCGGCCCGACGACCACCATCGCTTCGCTGCACAAGGGCAACACGTCGAACGCTTCCAGTGGAGGCTGGTTATAGACGATCGCGAGATCCACGCGCCGGTCGAGCAGCCATTCCTGCAGCGAACTGCTAAGCCCTTCACGCAGATGCAGTCCGACGGCGGGCCAGCGTTCGCGGAACGCTTCGACGATGGGCACCGACACCTGAACGCCCACGGCCGGTGGCAGACCGAGCGCGATATGACCGCTCAGACGGTCGGTCGATGCGCGAACCTGTTCGCCTGTCTGCGCTACGAAGTTGATGATCATTTCCGCTCGTTCGAGCAGTTGCGCACCGCCACTGGTCAGGCGCACACCGCGCCCGTGACGAACGAACAGCGGTGTGCCAAGTTCCTCTTCAAGCTTCGCGACTTGCCGGCTCAGCGCCGGCTGCGCAACGTACAACTCCGCAGCCGCCCGGCTGAAACTTCCCACTCGCGCGATATGCACGAACGAACGCAGTTCCTTGATTTCGATGATGGTCTCCTGTTGCGCAGCGTGCCCGGGCGCCAGCTATGCTTTGGGCGCATAGCTTCCCATCGTAAAAAGGTTTTTGTCAATAGCTGACGCCTGGCGCACAGTGTTGAAAACGGAGACTTCCTTTCTTGAACTCATTTTCCGACAACATCAGGCGTCCTTTGACGAAGGATAGCAATCCGGCATGGATCGATGCCTGCGGTGTCAACTTGTGCTACGTACTGTCAGGGACGGGTGAAGCCGGCACGGCCGTGATGATTCATGAGCTGGGGGGGACTATCGCCAGCTGGGACGCCGTTGCACCGACGCTGCGCGCATCCTTGCGGGTGCTGACCTACGATCAGCGCGGGCATGGCAGTTCGGAAAAAGTCCGCGTACGGTTCTCGCTTGCCGATCACGTCGATGATCTGCGGGCGCTGCTTGACGCGCTCGCGATAGACGGGCCGTGCTGGCTGATCGCGGCGGCCGCTGGCGCGGCAATCGCGGTGGTATTTGCCGCGAGGTTTCCGGCACGCGTCGCTGGAATCGTGATGTGTGCGCCCGCGCTGGATATCGACCCACAGCGTCGTGCCTATCTGCAGGAGCGCGCGGAGCGGGCCCGCCAAGAGGGCATGCGCCCCATCGTCGACCGTACGCTCGATCAGTCATGGCCGCCTGTGCTGCGCGGCGATCGGCAGTCGTTCGAGGATTATCGCTCGCGGCTGCTGGCCAACGATCCGGTGAGCTATGCGCTGGCGAACCATGCGCTTGGCGAGATCGATTTGAGTACCGAGTTACCGACGCTGCGTTGTCCGTGTCTGCTGCTGGCGGGACAGTACGACTTGCAGCGCCCGCCTGAGCGGGTGGCCGCGCAAGCCGCACTCGTGCCGGGCAGCGTGTTTGATACGGTGGCGGCCGGCCATCTGATGGCCGTGCAGCGACCGGCCGAAGTGGCCGAAAAAATTCATGCCTTTATCGACAGGAGCCGCCGATGAGCGCGACTGGCAAGCCTGCGTTGCTTATGGTGTCAATGGAGCCACCCGCGACGCTTGAGGACGAATTCAACGACTGGTACGACACTGAGCATTTTCCGCAACGCACCGCGTTGCCGGGATTCGTGGCGGCGTCGCGCTGGGTCTGCATAGACGGCTGGCCGCGCTGGCTGGCGCTCTACGATCTCACTTCAATTGACGTGTTGAATAGTGATGCGTATCGCAACGTGTCCGGCGCGCATTCGACGCCGTGGAGCCGGCGCTTGCTGCCGCGTACGGTGGGCCGCTCGCGGGTCGCAGCCGTGGCCCTTGATGGGCAAGACGAAACGCAACACGCGCCGTCTGGCATCAGCCGGTTGCTTGCGATGAGCGTGCCGCTGATCGCCGGCGGGCCTTCGGCGGAAGCGATCGCTGCCGCGGTACGCGAATCGCTCGCCGCACGCGACGATCTGCTGCAACTGCGCGCATTCGTTGAGGATGGCAAAACACTCTGGCTGATCGCGGCTTTTGACGCGTCGGTAACGGCATCGGCGCTCGCCGGGGAAATTGGCCGACCGCGCGGATCAGCGGTCATGACCTTCAACCTTTACGTTCCTTATCGGCGCAGTTGTTACTGAGACAATTGCAGCATGCAGTGACCTGAAATATATAACGATATCGGAGACAGTGATGGCTCAACTCAAGAAGCTGCACATACAAGTGCTGCTTGCGCTGATTCTCGCGGTGCTGGTCGGGATCTTCGCGCCGACTTTTGCCATCGCGATGAAACCGCTCGGCGACGTCTTCATCGGCCTGCTGCGCATGCTGCTCGCGCCGATCGTGTTCTGCACCGTCGTGCACGGCATGTCGCACGTGCAGGACATGCGCAAGCTGGGCCGGCTCGGCGCAAAGACGCTGATCTACTTCGAGGTGGTCAGCACGCTCGGGCTGTTCGTGGGCCTCGTGCTCGTCAACGTGTTCAAGCCCGGCGCCGGCATGCATGCGGTGCACCTCGAAAGCAGCGGCAAGATCGCGCAGTTCGCGGAATCGGCCGCGCATCTGTCGGTCGCCGATTTTCTGCTCGGCATCGTGCCGACTACGCTCGTCGGCGCGTTCGCGACGGGCAACATCCTGCAGGTGCTGTTCATCGCGATCCTGGCGGGTATCGCGCTGAACCTGGCGGTCGGCCGCGATTCGATCCTGCTGAAAGGCATTGGCGAAGGGCAGCGTGTGCTGTTCACGATCCTCGGATTCATCATGCGCCTTGCGCCGATCGGTGCATTCGGCGCAATGGCCAACGCGGTTGGCAGCTATGGCGGCGCCACGCTGCTGTATCTGATGAAACTCGTGTTGCTCTATTGGGCAGGCTCGATAGGCTTCGTGCTGATCGTGTTCGGCGGGATCACCGCATCATGTGGCGTATCGATTTTCGCGCTGCTGCGGATGATCCGTGAGGAACTGCTGCTCGTATTCGGCACTGCCTCGGGCGAAGTCGCGTTTCCGCGTCTCGTGCAGAAGCTTCAACAGGCAGGCTGCGACGAAATGGTGGTTGGCTTCGTGCTGCCGGCGGGCTACAGCTTCAATCTCGACGGCACGGGTATCTATATGGCGATGGCGGTCGGGTTCATCGCCCAGGCCACCGATACACCGTTCTCGATCGGCCAGCAGATCGCGCTCCTCGGTGTGCTGATGCTGACTTCAAAGGGGGGGACGACCGTCGCGGGCGGCGCGTTCATCAAGCTCGCCGCGACCATGGAATCGGTTCGCGTGTTGCCTCTGGGTGGACTCGGGCTGTTGTTCGGCATCGATCGTCTGATGGCGACGGCTACCGCACTTACCAACATGATCGGCAACGCGGTCGCTGTCCTCGCTTTGGCGAAATGGGAAGGGGCGTTCGACATCGACACCTTCCGCGCCTATCAGGCGTCGGGTTCCGAACTGCTTGTTCAGCCTGTATCCAAGCCCGTTCATGAGCCGCGAGTGGATGATGCGGACACGGAGCCCGCAAGGCGTCCACCGGCGTTGGCCTCGAACAAGTAATCCACGAAATAACTTGCCACAACTTCAGGCACCCCAAGGAATTTCGATGAAACGCATAGCCGATCTTGATCCCGCTCAGATGACCCCAGCCCAGCGTGACGTCTACGATGCCATCGCCAGTGGTCCACGCAAAGGCGTTCGTGGTCCCCTCGCTGTGTGGCTGCACCGGCCGGAGCTGGCGCAGAACGCCCAGGCACTAGGCCGCTATTGCCGCTATGAGACAGCGCTGCCGCCGCGCCTTTCGGAGCTGGCGATTCTCACGCTGGCCCGTGTGTGGGGCTCGGAGTATGAATGGTACGCGCACAAGCCGATCGCCCTTGAGGCCGGCGTGAGTCCTGATGTGGTCGAAGCGATTCGCACGAATGCCGAACCGGTTTTTGCGCAGGCCGACGAAGCGGTGATCCACACCTTTCTGACGGATCTGCATCGCGACCGCAAGGTATCGGATGCGGTTTATGCCGAGGCCGTCGAGCGGCTGGGCGAAGCAGGTGTCGTCGATCTCGTCGGCCTGGCCGGCTACTACACATTGATCTCGATGACGATCAACGTCTTTCAGGTGGCACAGCCTGCCGGCGTGCCGAACGAACTCGGAGCGTGAACCGTATGAGCAAACGACTCGAAGGCAAGGTCGCTATCGTGACCGGCGCAGGCTGCATCGGGCCTGGTTGGGGCAATGGGCGCGCCGTGGCGGTGCGTTTTGCGGAGGAAGGCGCGAAGATCTACGCGATAGATCGCAATCTTGAAGCGATGCAGGAAACGCTGGAACGCGTGCGCGCGCTGGGGGGAGACGTGACCGGCGTGGTGTGCGACGTGACCGATAGCGAGGCGGTAGCCCGGATGGTCGAAGGATGCAGGCAGCACTATGGACGCGTGGACATCCTTGTCAACAACGTGGGCGGTTCAGCAGCAGGCGGTCCAGTCGCACTCGATGAAGAGAACTGGGATGCACAGATCGCACTGAATCTGAAAAGCGTGTACCTGACGTGCAAGCATGTGCTACCGGTGATGGAGGCTCAGGGAGCCGGCGCAATCGTGAATACGGCGTCGACCTCCGGCATTCGCTGGACCGGGGCGGCGCAGGTGGCTTACGCGGCGTCGAAGGCCGGGGTCATCCAGTTGTCGCGTGTCGTCGCGGTCGAATATGCAGGCAAGGGTATTCGCGTGAACACGGTAGTGCCGGGGCAACTGCACACCCCCATGGTCGAAGCGCGGCTCGCCGGGCAGCGGGCGGGCGGTGACGTCGACGTCTTGCTGAAGCAGCGCCTTGCGCGGATTCCGCTTGGCTTCATGGGTGACGGTCGCGATACCGCGAATGCTGCGTTGTACCTGGCATCGGACGAAGCGCGTTTCGTGACGGGTACCGAGGTGATCGTCGACGGCGGCATGACCGTGCGCTGTGGCTGAGGAGAACATGATGAACAAGTCGCTGAACACCTCCGAAGCACCGCTCGCGCATCCGCGCACGCCGGCGCTGCAGCTTCCGCCTGGCAGTTGCGATGCCCATTGCCATCTCTTTGGTCCGTTCGACCGCTATCCTCTTCCAGACGATCGCAGCTTCACTCCCGCGCTTGCGCCCGAAACCGCGTTGCGTACGTGGCACGACCGGTTCGGCTTCGCGCGTGCCGTCATCGTTCAGAGTCAGGGACATGGTTTTGATCATCGGCCGCTGCTCGACGCGCTGCGCGGCGGCAAGGGACGTTACAAGGGCGTAGCGCTCGTGCGGCCGATCGACTCCGACGCGCAGATTGCCGAGTTCGATTCAGCCGGCGTGTGCGGCGCGCGCTTTAACTTTCTGGCCCATCTTGGCGGTCGCCCGGATCTGGCCAGGATCCGCGACGTGGTTGCGAGGATCAAGCCATTCGGCTGGCATGTGGCGATTCACGTGGCGGGCAACGATATCGTCGAGTACGCGCCGTTTATCCAGTCGCTCGAGGTACCTGTCGTGATCGATCACATGGCGCGGCCGGATCTTGCGAGCGGTCCGGACGGCGCCGCGATCATGGCACTGCGCCGCCTGATGGACGGCGGCCGCGTATGGGTGAAGCTGAGTGGCACCGACCGGTTGTCGAAGACTGGCGCGCCCTTTCACGACACGTTGCCGATCGCGCGCAGTCTTGCGGTGCATGCGCCGCAGCGCGTTCTGTGGGGAAGCGACTGGCCACACGTGAACCTGCACGGCCCGATGCCCGACGATGGCGATCTCACTGATCTGATCGCGGAGATCGTGCCGGACGAAGGTCAGCGCCGCTTGCTGCTGGTCGACAACCCCATCGAATTTTTCGGTTTCGAATAAAACCTCGTGCCCCCTATTGGACAGCGACGCGCGAACTCGTAGAAGCCAATCTCCCTGGTCCCCGCGCCCCGTTCGGCGAACGCGTCCAACTCCGCGCGGTGGGGTTCGACGTTCGGAAAATGCTTTGACTCTCGCAGCACGTTCGCGTGCTTAAGCGCTTCGCGATCGAGGACCCCGCCAGCGGCGAGATCCGCGTCATCGCCCCGCCAACACTCTTCGCGCCTTCAGGATCACCGGCATATCGACCATCTTTCCATCGACGGCAACCGCGGCGCCATGACTCGCCTCGACAGCCGCAAGTACCCGCCGCGCCCACTCCACCTCGCCGTCACGCCACGCATACGCGCGATGCACCGCCTCGATCTGGTTCGGATGAATGCAAAGCTTGCCGCCGAAGCCAAACCGCCGCCCGCGCCGCGCATCGGCCTCCACCGCATCGGCATCGGTAATCGTCGTCGACACGCCATCCACCGGCGCGCCAATGCCTGCAAGCCGCGACGCAAGCACGATCTGCGAGCGGAACAGATGCAACTCCTCGCCGTCTCCATCGATCCCGAGATCGAGCTGGAAATCCAGCGTGCCGAACACAATGCGCGGCACGCGCGGCGAGCCACATAGCTCCGCAAGATTCGCAAATCCGCGCGCGGTCTCCACAATCGGCAGGACACTCAACGCCGGATGCGCGTTCGCCAGCACCGCGCAGATTTGCGCCCGAGTCTCGGCCTTCGGCAGTACGATTCCCGCAACGCCAGCCTGGCCAACGAGCGCCGCAACATCATCGTCAAACCATGCGGTATCCGAACCATTGATACGCACCCACGCGGCCCGCGATGCATTAGTCGACACCGCAGCCAATACCGTCGCACGCGCCGTCACCTTCTCGTCTGGCTGCACCGCATCTTCCAGATCGAGAATCACTGCATCCGCGCCGGCCGCAAAGGCCTTGTCAAACCGTTCAGGCCGATTGCCAGGTACGAACAGATACGACCGGGGCAACCCGCTCATGCCACCACCGTTGTGCGCGACGTGGCTTCGAAGATCGAACCGATCTGCGTGTGTTCGGCAACACCCCAGGCGTTGCCAAGCAGTTGCGCCACCTCCTCTTCACTAGCCGCCCCTGAAAACGCGGCCAGCCGACGCAGCTTCGTCGCAATCTCCTCGCGCGACAACGTATTCCCCGGATCGCCCTTAGGTTCATCGACACGCCCATCGAGCACCCGGCCGTCGGTCGTCGTTACCGTGACCTTGCCGATCCAGCGCGCGGGATAGGCGGCGTCGACCTCGGCGTCGAGCGCCATCGTGACCTTGTCACGGAACGACGCGATCTCGCTCGCGTCGAAGCCCTGTTCGAATTCGGTCACGCCCGCATAGCCGTGATGCGCGACGAGCCCCAGTACCGTGCCCATGTTGAACTTCGCCTGATGCACGGTGCGCGGCGTGAGCACGGAACCGAGCACATCGATCGCGCCTTGATGCACGTGCGCGACGACCTTCGCGATGTCGCGCGGCGCGAGACGATGCGTCTGCACGACGGCAAGCAACGCATCGGCGGCCGGATGCGTATGGCGGCACGCCGCGTGATACTTGAACGACGTCTCCGCGGTCGCCCAGCGGCTGCCAAGCCGGTCGACGAGGCGCGCCGGATCGGCGTCGCTCGACATGCCCGCCGCCATGCCCTGCGCGCCTTCGAGAATGCGTGTCGCGCCCTTGAAGCCGTCGGCGGCGAGTTGCGCGGCCATCAGGCCGTTCGCGGCGGCCATCGCGGTATGCAGCTGCTTCGAGTCGGCGGCGTCGCGCAGGAACTCCCACAGGCCGCTCGCCTGCGTGCCCGCCGAGCCGAACGCGTCGAGCATCTGCGACGGCGACAGACCCAGCAATCGACCCGCGGTTGCCGCGGCCGCGACCGTGCCGGCCGTGCCGGTGGTGTGAAATACCTTGTAGTGCGAACGCCCAAGAAACTCACCGATGCGAATGCCGACCTCGTAGCCCGCCACCGCCGCCGTGATCAAGTCGCGCCCCGACGCTCGCTTTGCCTGCGCCAATGCGAGTGCAACCGGAAACACCACGGTCGCCGGATGAAACACCGAGCCGTTGTGCACGTCGTCCTGTTCGGCGAAATGCGACGCCGCACCGTTGATCATCGCGGCAAAGTACGGCGTGGTGCGACTGCGGTCGATCAACACTTCGCAAGGGCCGTCTTGCTTCGCACCGGCTGCCGCGCGGGCGAAACGCGCGATCGTCTCGACCGGCCGCGCGCCCTTGCCGGCCAGCGCCGAGCCGAGCCAATCGACGTACAGGTTGACGGTGCGCTCGACGACCTCGCGCGGGATGCTCTCGAAGTCGAGTTGCGCGGCGAAAGTGGCAAGCGTGAGACTGGGATGGTCGTTCATGAGTGACGTGCGCCGTGTTGGGCCAGGAATCAGATCGTGCCGGCCGCACGCAGCGCGTCGATACGCGCGTCGTCGTAGCCAAGCTCGTGCAGAATTGCGTCGGTATGTTGACCCAGCGCGGGCACCGGATCCATGCGCGGCTCGATGTCGGAAGGCAGGCCCGGCGGGCGCAATGCCGGTATCGCGCCCGCCGCGGTGCCGACTTCCTGCCAGCGCTCGCGCGCCTTCAGTTGCGGATGCGCCCACACATCGGCGAGCGTATTCATCTGCGCGTTCGCGATGCCAGCCTCGTCGAGTCGCTCGATCACCTGCGCCGCGCTCAGCTTCGCGAACGCCGCAACGATCACCTCGCGCAATGCGTCGCGCGCCGCAGTGCGTTTCGAGTTCGAAGCGAAGCGTTCGTCGATCGCGAGTTCCGGCTGTTCGAGCACACGCTCGCAGAACAGCTTCCATTCGCGTTCGTTCTGCAGGCCGAGCATGACCGTCTTGCCATCGCCTGCGGGAAAGGGTCCGTAGGGATAGATCGTCGCGTGCGCGGCGCCCGCGAGCGCGGGCGGCGGCTGACCGTCGATCGCGTAGTAGAGCGGATAGCCCATCCACTCGACCATGCTTTCGAGCATCGATACGTCGATTCGGCAACCGCGCCCCGTGCGTCCACGCTGCAACAGCGCGCTCAGGATGTTCGAATACGCGTACATGCCCGCCGCGATATCCGCGATCGAGCAGCCCGCCTTCGCCGGTGCGCCGGGCGAACCGGTGATCGACAGGAAGCCGGACTCGCTCTGGATCAACAGGTCATACGCTTTCTTGTCGCGATACGGACCATCCACGCCGTAGCCGGAAATATCGCAGACGATCAAGCTCGGATACTTCCCGCTCAATGTGCCGTAACCGAGGCCGAGCCGTTCGGCCGAGCCTGGCGCCAGGTTCTGCACGAGCACGTCCGCATCGGCAACCAACGCGCCGAGAATCTCCGCGGCCGCGGGTTGCTTCAGATCGAGCGAAAGACTTTCTTTCGAGCGGTTGGTCCAGACGAAATGCGACGACAGCCCATGCACGCGTTCGTCGTAGCCGCGCGCGAAATCGCCGACGCCCGGCCGTTCGATCTTGATCACGCGCGCGCCGAGATCGGCGAGTTGACGCGTGCAGAACGGCGCGGCGATCGCATGTTCGAGCGTGATGACCTTGATGCCGTCGAGTGGTCTCATGATGTCCGCCAGCGAGTCAGAACGAACGGGGCAGCCCGAGGATATGCTCGGCCACGTACGAGAGGATCAGATTGGTCGAGATCGGTGCGACCTGATACAGGCGCGTCTCGCGAAACTTGCGCTCGACGTCGTATTCGCACGCGAAGCCGAAGCCGCCGTGAAATTGCAGGCATGCATTGGCCGCCTCCCACGATGCATCCGCCGCGAGCAGCTTGGCCATGTTCGCCTGCGCGCCGCAAGCTTGATGCGCATCGAAACGGCGTGCCGCCTCGAAGCGCATCAGGCTCGCTGCCTCGACGTTGATGAACGAGCGCGCGATCGGAAACTGCACACCCTGGTTCTGTCCGATCGGCCGACCGAACACGACGCGCTCCTTCGCGTACTCGGTGACTTTATCGACGAACCAGTAGCCGTCGCCGATGCATTCCGCGGCGATCAGCGTGCGCTCGGCGTTCAGGCCATCGAGGATGTATTTGAAGCCCTGCCCTTCTTCACCGATCAGATTCTCGGCGGGAATTTCAAGGTTGTCGAAAAAGAGCTCGTTGGTCTCATGGTTGACCATGTTCAGAATCGGCTGCACGGTCATACCATGTCCGATCGCTTCGCGCAGATCGACGATGAAGATCGACATGCCCTCCGATTTCTTCTTCACGTCCGCGAGCGGCGTGGTGCGCGCGAGCAGGATCATCAGGTCCGAATGCTGCACGCGCGAGATCCACACCTTCTGGCCGTTGATCACGTAACGGTCGCCGCGCCGTTCGGCGGTGGTCTTGATCTTCGTCGTATCCGTGCCGGTGCTCGGCTCGGTCACGCCCATCGATTGCAGACGCAGGTCGCCGCTCGCGATCTTCGGCAGATATTTGCGCTTCTGTTCTTGCGAACCATGCCGCAACAACGTGCCCATGTTGTACATCTGCCCGTGGCACGCGCCCGAGTTGCCGCCCGCACGATTGATCTCCTCCATGATCACCGACGCTTCCGTGAGCCCGAGCCCCGAGCCGCCGAAGTCCTGCGGAATCAGCGCCGCGAGCCAGCCGGCCTTCGTCAGCGCATCGACGAACTCTTCCGGATAGCCACGCGCTTCGTCGATCTTGCGAAAGTACTCGCCGGAAAACTGCTGGCACAGATCGCGCACGGCCTCGCGAATGTCCTGAAACGAATCGGATTGCGTGGTTTGCATAGTCGAATCTCGTGGAATTCAGGCGAGCGCGGCGGTTGCGCGCATGGTCAGATAGCCTTGGTGGTCCTTGGCCCATAGGTCGATGGTCTTGCCGTCGGCGGCGGGCCTGCCGCATACCGTGAACGGCTGGTCCGCGAACGTGGGACGATGCGCGCGAAACGCGAAGCTTTGCAGCGTCGCTTGCGGCAGTTCGCGCCGCACGAGATCGACGAGCAGCGTGGCGATCAACGGACCGTGCACGACGAGGCCAGGATAACCTTCGACCTGCGTGACGTAGGGATGGTCGTAATGAATGCGATGGCCGTTGAAGGTCAGCGCCGAGTAGCGGAATAGCATGACGGCATCGGCATCGATCGTGCGGCGCCACGTTTCGCCTTCGGGCGCGGGCGCCGGTTGCTGCGGACGCGCGCCTTCCTGCGGCGCGTCGCGATAGACGATGTCGTGCTCCTCTTCGAGCTTCAGTTCGCCATCGACTTCGATCGTATGTTGCACCGTGACGAACACGAGGCGGCCCGAACGGCCGGTCTTGTCTTCGATGTTGGCGATCGTCGAGGTGCGCCTTGCGTGCTCGCCGATTTTCAGCGGCGCATGAAACGTGAGCCGGCCGCCGGCCCACATGCGGCGCGGCAGCGGCACCGGCGGCAGGAAGCCGCCACGCTTCGGATGACCGTCGGGGCCGACTTCGGATAGCGGCGCAACAGGCAGAAAGTACAGCCAGTGCCACAACGGCGGCACGGTGTTACCGCTTTCCTCGCGATCGAGCGTGGCAGCGAGTGCGGTCAGCGGAAACGCGGTGATGTCGTCTTCGGCCACTGCCTGCTTGTCGAGCCAGTCGTCGAGTTTCTCTGAGGAAGCGGACATAGCGGAGTCTCCAGATACAGGTGTTGGTCCTTTGTTGGCCCCTACTATGACCGACGCGTTGCGCTGCGCGAAGTTCGAATTTTCGAAGCGGGTCTTTGGCTTTGGTTAAGACGTTAGGCCCAATGCGCGACGCTGACAATCCGCTTTCAGCGCGATGAACGATTCGATGCGCCCTGACGTGGTCATTGCCCCAACATGCCACGATGCTCCTGCACCTGCCCGCTTATTTGAGTCCGAGCCGTTTGGCCAGCCGGTTCAGATTCGCCCGGTCGAGACTCAACTCGCGCGCAACCGCCGCCCAGTTCTGCCGGTTGCGCGCCAACGCTTCGAGAACGAGGTTGCGTTCGAACTCGGTGACCGCGCTGCGAAAGTCTTTCGTCTCGCTTTCCTCGCTCTGCGTGACGGTTTGATTTGCTTCGTCATCCTTTGCATCGGACAGGGCAAGGTCCGCGGCCGTCAGCGTCAGAATACGCCGACGCTCACGATTGACCGCCAACGCCTTCAGCGCGCTCCGGCCAATCAGATGTTCGAGTTCGCGCACGTTGCCGGGCCATGCGTAGTGCAGCAGCGCGGCCTGCGCGTCCGCCGCGAGACGCAAACTCAGCAGGCCGAGCCGCGAACGATTGTCTTCAAGGAAGAAGCCAGCGAGCAGCAGCACGTCGCGGCCGCGCTCGCGCAACGGTGGTACGCGCAACGGGTAGACGCTGAGGCGATGATAGAGGTCGGCGCGAAAGCGGCCCGCGCGCACTTCTTCGGCGAGGTCGCGATTGGTTGCAGCGATCAGCCGCACGTCGACCCGGTGTTCATGGTCCGAGCCGACGCGTTGCAACTGGCCGTTCTGCAGCACACGCAACAGCTTCGCCTGGACGGCGAGCGGCAGCTCACCGACTTCGTCGAGGAAAATGGTGCCCCCGTCGGCGAGTTCGAACTTGCCGCGCCGATCCGCCGACGCCCCCGAAAACGAGCCACGCACGTGCCCGAACAGCTCGCTCTCGACAAGCGTATCGGGCAACGCCGCGCAGTTCAGGCTGACGAGCGGCTTGCTCGCGCGCGGCGAGAGCGCGTGAATCGCGTTGGCGACCAGCTCCTTGCCGACGCCGGTCTCGCCGGTGACGAGCACGGTCAGATCGCTACCGGCCACCACCTCGATCTCCTTGATCATGCGGCGATGCGCGTCGCTGCTGCCGATCAGCTCGCGCCGGCTCTCGCTGCTCGCCAGTCGATACGCTTCCGCGCGGCGCTGCGCCTCCTCGCCATTGCGCGCCAACGCATCGATGCGCTCGACGACGCTGACGGTCGCGGCCGCGAGACCGAGAAACGCCTGCAGCGAGGCCATGTCGATCGCATCGAAGCGCGCCGGGTCGAGGGCATCGAGCGTGAGCAAGCCCCAAGGCTCGCCGCGGATGAACAAGGGGCACCCCAGACAGTCGTGCACTTCGAGGTGACCGGCCGCCATGCCTTGCACGAGGCCGTCGTACGGGTCGGGCAGATCGGAGTCCGCGGCAAAGCGTGTCGGCCCAGGCTGGGCCAGCAGCTGCTGAAAGCGCGGATGCTCGGTGACGCGAAAGCGCCGTCCGAGCGTATCGCTGCTCAAACCGTCGATCGCGAGTGGCACGAGCGTGTCGCCTTCGAGGCGCAGCAGCGCGGCCGCATCGCCCGGAAACAGCGTGCGCAGCGCGCTGAGCAGGCGCCGATAACGCTCTCGCTCGGACAACTCGCGCGACAGGTCGAGAATCAGCGGAGTCAGAACATCGAGGACTGCCTCGGCAGTCAAATTGACTGCCGAGGCAGTCTTTTCGACTAGAGTCGAATGAACCATCTTAATTGCCAGATCGTTGATCTAAATGCATTTTATACCTGGCACGAATCGTGGATAGTGAATGGGGTCTGCCGATACCGGCTGCGACACCCCGCTGATAGACAGACGCTCAACCAGACTCTCATCAGGAACCCAAACATGCTATCCGCCGAACACCGCGCCATCATCAAAGCAACCGTGCCGCTCCTGGAAAGCGGCGGCGAGGCGCTCACCACGCACTTCTACAACCTGATGCTCAGCGAGCATCCGGAAGTGCGTCCGATGTTCAATCAGGCCAATCAGGCGAGCGGTGCGCAACCGCGGGCGCTGGCCAACGGCGTGCTGATGTACGCGCGTCATATCGATCAGCTCGAGCAACTGGGCGGGCTCGTCGCGCAAATCATCAACAAGCACGTGTCGCTGAACGTGCAGCCCGAGCATTATCCGATCGTCGGCAAGTGCCTGCTGCGTGCGATTCGCGAAGTACTCGGCGCCGAGGTCGCGACCGATGCGGTGATCGAAGCGTGGGCCGCCGCGTATCAACAACTTGCCGATCTGCTGATCGGCCTCGAAGAGAAGATCTACGCCGAAAGCGAAGCCGCGCCGGGCGGCTGGCGCGGCACGCGGCTGTTCCGCGTCGCGCGCAAAGTGCGGGAAAGCGACGAGATCACGTCGTTCTATCTGCGTCCGGACGACGGCGGCCGATTGCTCGCGTTTCAGCCGGGGCAGTACATCGGCGTGCGTCTCTCGATCGACGGCGAAGAAGTGCGCCGCAACTATTCGCTGTCCGCAATCAGCGATGGCCGCGAATATCGCATCAGCGTAAAGCGCGAACCGAATGGCACCGTGTCGAAGTATTTGCATGAGCGGATCGAAGAGAACGACACGCTCGAGCTGTTCGCGCCGGCCGGCGAATTTACGCTGCAGCCTGGCGACAAGCCGCTGGTGCTGATCAGCGGCGGCGTCGGCATTACGCCGACGATGGCGATGCTGCAAGCCGCGCTGAAGACGAATCGTCCGGTGCATTTCATTCACGCGGCCCGTCATGGTGGCGTGCATGCATTCCGCGACGCGATCGATGCGTTGGCCGCGCGTCATCCGCAACTGAAGCGCTTCTACTGCTATGAGCAGCGTCGTGCGGGCGATGCCGATGCCCACGCGGTCGGCTATGTCGACGAGGCGAATCTGAAGAAGTGGTTGCCGGAAACACGTGATGTCGACGTGTATTTCCTCGGACCGGTCGCGTTCATGAAGGCGATCAAGAAAGGCCTGAAGGCGATTGGCGTGCCGGAATCGCAGAGCCGTTACGAGTTCTTCGGGCCGGCTGCCGCGCTCGAATAACGGCTCGGGTCACGACGAGTATTTGCCCTCTTCGAACCGTTGCAACTCGGGTTCGAAGACGGACATGCTTTCCCGTTTCAATCACGCCGGTGGGTCTGGCCGCGTAAAGACAGGCCAAAACTGCCGCGCGTTCTAGCGCTCCCTTCTGCGGCGAAACGCCCACCAGCCTGTCAGCCCGGTAAAGCCGGCGACCAGCAAGACCATCACCCAGAAGCCATGCTTGTTCTCGGCGAGCGGAATGCCGCCGACGTTCATGCCGAAGAAACCGGCGACGATATTGATCGGCATCGCCAGCACCGTGACGAGCGTCAACGTGAAGAGCGTACGGTTGTTCTGCTCTTCGAGGCGCGACGTGATTTCTTCCTGCAGCAGCCTGACCCGCTCGATCAATCCCGCCACATCCGACAGCACGACCGAAAACTCCTCGGTCGATTCACGCAGATCCTGCACGTCTTCCGGATGAAGCCAACGTGGCGGCCTCGCCAGCAAACGGAAGATCGCGCCGGGCTCCGGCGCAAGCATACGCTGCAGGCGGGTCAGCGTGCGGCGAATCGCGCCGAGGTCGAGCCGGTTTTGCGTCGGTCGTTGCGACAGAAAGCGATCCTCGATTCGATCGACGTCGGCACTGGTTCGGCGCACGATTTGAACGAGCAGGTCGGCCTGGTCGCGCATCAGATGCACGAGCAATTCGGCGGGTGACCTGAATATCTCCCCTTCGCGCACCGACGCGCGCAAACGGTCGACCGAGCGCAGCGGCTTCAGCCGCGCCGTGACGATGAACCGCTTATGTGCGTAGATCCACAACGTCGCGATATCGGACGGGATGAATTCGAGGTTGAACATGACGTCATTGACGACCGCGCGCAGCGCGCCGTCCGCATGTTCGATCCGCGTCGAATGCGAGCCTTCGCGCAAGGCGTCGAAAAACGTTTCGGGCAGATCGAGTTGCGCTCGCATCCAGCGCTCGCTTGCGCTATGCGCGAGGTTGAAATGGAGCCACAGAAACTCGCCGGCGTCCTTTGCGGCCGTGGCGGCGTCGTCCTTGCACTCGCGGAACCAGTCGACGACTTCGTCCGCGTCGATGGGCTGCCCGGACCGCGCCGGCGAAAACCGGAAGCCGCAGACCATGCCCGACGAATCCGCGCCGTAGGTCTGCAATAGCAGATCAGATTTCATAGGTCGTTCAATGCCAGCGTTTCCGAAAGGGATACGTGAGCATAGCTTGACCCATTGAAAGAAAATTGACGCGCGCGTTTTCAGGCGTCGTATTGTCGAACTGTGGGGGCTGGATTGTCACGAGAACGTCATCTCCTTCGATAACGGTCGCGTAAACGCAAAAACCCCACCCTTGAGGGGGTGGGGTTTCTGACGGGGTGAGGAGCCTGACGATTACCTACTTTCACACGGGCAATCCGCACTATCATCGGCGTGGAGTCGTTTCACGGTCCTGTTCGGGATGGGAAGGGGTGGGACCGACTCGCTATGGTCATCAGGCATGACTGGTTGCTGCGTCGCAGGGTGTGCGCCACAGCCAATCTGGAAGAAGCGTAAAGGATTCGTTGTCTGGGGTTGTGTTGTTTCAGGCACAACACTGATCTCAACCGTGTGCATAAAACTGTCCTGTATTAGTCTACAACACTATAGCGAATATATATCAAATTACTCACTAAC
>NZ_LRBG01000012.1 GCF_001580545.1 Paraburkholderia monticola | reverse complement strand
AGGGCTCGGCATCCTCGCGTCGATGCGGCTGTGCCCGAACGTGCCCGGCCAGTACGCGATCCAGACCGCGCTCGGCGGCTATCAGAGCATCAACGACCTGATCGCGCCGGGCGGGCGGCTCTACAGGCAGCGTGAGCTCGCGTACGACATGCTGACGGCGATCCCCGGCGTGAGCTGCGTGAAGCCCGAGGCGGCGCTGTACATGTTTCCGCGGCTCGACCCGAAGGTGTATCCGATCCAGAACGACCAGCAGTTCATCCTCGACCTGCTGCTCGAAGAGCGCGTGCTGCTCGTGCAGGGCACCGGCTTCAACTGGAAGACGCCGGATCACTTCCGCGTCGTGTTCCTGCCGAACGTCGACGACCTCGCGGATTCGATCAACCGGATCGCGCGTTTCCTCGATGGCTACCGCAAACGTCATACGGCCTGAGCCGGCCTCGCGTACGATGTGGCGCGCGAGGCGCGCCGCTCGTGCCACCCTCGACACCCTTTTCAAACCTCTATTAGAAACTCACGCTGCATGGAACCGATCAAAGTTGGACTGCTGGGCTTCGGCACGGTAGGCAGCGGCACCTTCACGGTACTGCGCCGCAATCAGGAAGAAATCAAACGTCGCGCGGGCCGCGGCATCGAGATTGCGCGCATTGCCGTGCGCAATCCGGCCAAGGCAACCGCGGCGCTTGGCGGCGAAGCCGGCAGCGTGGCGCTGACCGATGATTTCAACGCGGTCGTGGACGATCCGTCGATCGCGATCGTCGCGGAAATGATCGGCGGCACGGGCATCGCGCGCGAGCTCGTGCTGCGCGCGATCAACAACGGCAAGCACGTGGTCACGGCCAACAAGGCGCTGCTCGCGGTGCATGGCACGGAGATTTTCGAGGCGGCGCACGCGAACGGCGTGATGGTCGCGTTCGAGGCGGCGGTGGCGGGCGGCATTCCGATCATCAAGGCGCTGCGCGAAGGGCTGACCGCGAACCGCATCCAGTACATCGCGGGCATTATCAACGGGACGACGAACTACATCCTGTCGGAGATGCGTGACCGCGGCCTCGATTTCGCGACCGCGCTGAAGGCCGCGCAGGAGCTCGGCTACGCGGAAGCGGACCCGACCTTCGACATCGAAGGCGTCGACGCCGCGCACAAGGCGACGATCATGAGCGCGATCGCGTTCGGCGTGCCGGTGCAGTTCGACCGCGCGTACGTCGAGGGCATCAGCAAGCTCGCCGCGATCGACATCAAATACGCCGAGGAGCTCGGCTACCGCATCAAGCTGCTCGGCATCACGCGCCGCACCGACCAAGGCATCGAGCTGCGCGTGCATCCCACGTTGATTCCGGAAAAACGCCTGCTCGCCAATGTGGAAGGCGCGATGAACGCGGTCGTCGTGCACGGCGACGCGGTCGGCACGACGCTTTACTACGGCAAGGGCGCCGGCGCGGAGCCGACGGCTTCGGCCGTAGTCGCCGATCTGGTCGACGTGACGCGCCTGCACACGGCCGACCCCGAGCACCGCGTGCCGCATCTGGCATTCCAGCCGGACAGCCTGTCGAGCACCCCGATCCTGCCGATCGACGAAGTCCGCAGCGGCTACTACCTGCGCCTGCGCGTCGCCGACGTGACCGGCGTGCTCGCCGACATCACGCGCATTCTGGCGGACACCGGCATTTCGATCGACGCGCTGCTGCAAAAGGAGTCCGAGCTCGTCGACGCGAATGGCAAGGGCGAAACCGACATCCTCCTGATCACGCACGAGACGGTCGAAAAGCAGGTCAACGCCGCGATCAAGTCGATCGAGGCGCTGAAGACCGTCGTCTCGCAAGTCACGAAGCTGCGCATGGAAGCGCTGAACTAGGCCGAACTATGAACTACCTCTCCACGCGCGGCGCCGGAGCCGGCGAGCGCCATACCTTCTCCGACATCCTGCTCGGCGGTCTCGCGAAAGACGGCGGCCTGTATCTGCCGGCCGACTATCCGCGCGTCACGCCGGATGAACTGGCGCGCTGGCGCGCGCTGCCGTACGCGGATCTCGCGTTCGAGATCCTGTCGAAGTTCTGCGACGACATCCCCGCCGACGATCTGCGCGCGCTGACGCGCAAGACCTACACGGCCGCGACCTACTGCAACGTGCGCGACGACGAAAGCGCCGCGCAGATCACGCCGCTGAAGACGCTCGGCGTCGAAGACGGTGCGCCGCTGTCGCTGCTCGAACTGTCGAACGGGCCGACGCTCGCGTTCAAGGACATGGCGATGCAGCTGATCGGCAACCTGTTCGAGTACGCGCTCGCGAAGCACGGCGAAACGCTGAACATTCTCGGCGCGACCTCGGGCGACACCGGCAGCGCCGCCGAATACGCGATGCGCGGCAAGCAGGGCATCCGTGTGTTCATGCTGTCGCCGCACAAGAAAATGAGCGCGTTCCAGACCGCGCAGATGTATAGCCTGCAAGATCCGAACATCTTCAACCTCGCGGTGGAAGGCGTGTTCGACGACGCGCAGGACATCGTGAAGGCGGTGTCGAACGATCACGCGTTCAAGGCGAAGTACAAGATCGGCACGGTCAACTCGATCAACTGGGCGCGGGTCGTCGCGCAGGTCGTCTATTACTTCAAGGGTTACTTTGCCGCGACGAAGTCGAACGACGAGCGCGTGTCGTTCACGGTGCCGTCGGGCAACTTCGGCAACGTGTGCGCGGGCCATATCGCCCGCATGATGGGTTTGCCGATCGAGAAGCTCGTCGTCGCGACCAACGAAAACGACGTGCTCGACGAATTCTTCCGTACCGGCATCTACCGCGTGCGCAAGGCGGCCGAGACCTACCACACCAGCAGCCCGAGCATGGACATCTCGAAGGCATCGAATTTCGAGCGCTTCGTGTATGACCTGCTCGGCCGTGATCCGGCGCGCGTGTTGCAGCTGTTCCGCGACGTCGAGGAGAAGGGCGGCTTCGACCTCGCGGCGAGCGGCGACTTCGCGCGCGTGCAGGCGTTCGGCTTCGTGTCGGGCAGCAGCAGCCACGACACCCGCGTCGAGACGATTCGCGACGTGTTCGAGCGTTACGACACGATGATCGACACGCATACGGCCGACGGCGTGAAGGTCGCGCGCGAGCATCTGCAGCCGGGCGTGCCGATGATCGTGCTCGAGACCGCTCAGCCGATCAAATTCGGCGAGACGATCCGCGAGGCGCTGCTGCGCGAGCCGGAGCGGCCGGCGGCGTTCTCGGGGCTCGAGTCGCTGCCACAGCGCTTCGAGGTCGTACCCGCGGATGCCCAGCGCGTGAAGGACTTTATCGTCGCGAATACCGGCGAATAAAGGCAAATAAGGCCAAATACGGGCGACTGAGCCGCGTGAGCCGCTGGACGGCTCGCGCGGCATCCCCGAGTGCCGCGCCGATTCGGGTTGCCCACGCCCACGCCCGCGCCTGCGCCTGCACAAGCGCTGGCCGCACCCTCCGCGGCCTCGCATCGAAAATCACAAAAAGCTCCCCATAACGCCCGGCCACCCAGGCTGACGGCATCGGCCGCTACAATGTTCTTTTAACCTGCGGCTTCGACACTCCCGATGTCCACTCCCACGCACCGCGCTCCGATGCTCGCCACTGCCGATGCGTTGGCGATCCTGCTCGACGCCGCGCGCCCGATCGACGGTCTGGAAACGCTGCCGACGCTCGACGCGCTCAACCGCGTGCTCGCCACCGACGTCACCTCGCCGCTCGACGTCCCGCCGATGAACACGAGCGCGATGGACGGCTACGCGGTTCGCATCGCCGATCTCGCGCACGGCAGCCGCCTGCCGGTCTCGCAACGCATTCCGGCCGGCCATGCGCCGACGCCGCTCGCGCCCGGCAGCGCGGCGCGCATCTTTACGGGCGCGACGGTGCCCGCAGGCGCGGACGCGGTCGTGATGCAGGAGCAGACCGAGGTGGCCGGCGACGAAGTCACGATCGTGCATCGTCCGCAGGCGGGCGAATGGATCACCGCGCAGGGCGCCGATATTCGCGCGGGCTCGGTGATCCTGCCGGCCGGCACGCGGCTCACGCCGCAGGCGTTGGGGCTTGCCGCGTCGGTCGGATGCGCGCGGCTCGAGGTGCGTCGGCGCGTGAAGGTCGCCGTATTCTTCACCGGCGACGAACTGACGATGCCCGGCGAGCCGTTGAAGCCCGGTGCGATCTACAACTCGAATCGCTTCACGCTGCGCGGCCTGCTCGAGAGGCTCGGCTGCGAAGTGACCGACTACGGCATCGTCGCCGATCAACTCGAGGCAACCCGCGCGACGCTGCGCGAGGCCGCCCACGCGCACGATCTGATTCTCACCTGCGGCGGCGTATCGGTCGGCGAGGAGGATCACGTGAAGCCAGCGGTCGAGGCCGAAGGGCGTCTGTCGATGTGGCAGATCGCGATGAAGCCGGGCAAGCCGCTCGCCTTCGGCGCGGTGCGCCGTAGCGCGGGTGGCGCGGGTGGCGAGGGTGGGGGCGAGCCGGCCGAAACGTTCTTCATCGGTCTGCCCGGCAATCCGGTGTCGAGCTTCGCGACCTTCCTGCTGTTCGTGCGTCCGTTCGTGCTGCGTCTGGCTGGCGTGCAGGCGGTCGCGCCGCGCGCGCTGTCGCTGCGCGCGGACTTCACGCAGGGCAAGGCCGATCGCCGCAACGAGTTCCTGCGCGCGCGCGTCAACGCGGCGGGGGGGCTCGATCTGTTTGCGAACCAGAGTTCGGCTGTGTTGACGTCGACCGTCTGGGCCGACGGCCTGATCGACAATCCGCCGAACCACGCGATCAGTGCCGGCGAAACCGTGCGCTTCATTCCGTTTTCCGAACTGCTGAACTGAGGCCGGTCAGCCGCGGCAGAGGCGGCGCAGACCGGCGGTATCCCGATGAAGATTGAACTCCGATACTTTGCGAGCGTGCGTGAAGCGCTCAACACGTCCGACGAAACCGTCGACGTGCCCGATGGCATCGCGACCGTCGGCGACGTGCGTGCGTGGTTGCGCGTGCGCGGCGGCGTCTGGGCCGAGACGCTCGCCGAAGGCCGCGCGCTGCGCATGGCCTGCAACCACGTGATGACCGACCCGGGCACCCGCCTCTCCGAGGGCTGCGAGGTCGCGTTTTTTCCGCCCGTCACCGGCGGCTGAGCCGCGCTCGCGCGCATCACGATCACGCCGTCGATAGAAGCCCTCAGGAGCCTTCCATGCCCGTTCGCGTCCAGACCGAAGACTTCGACCTCAGTGCCGAGGTCGCCGCGCTGCGCGCACGCAATCCGAAGATCGGCGCGGTCGCGTGCTTCGTCGGCACCGTGCGAGACCTCAACGAGGGCAGTTCGGTTCAGACGATGGAGCTCGAGCACTATCCGGGCATGACCGAGAAGTCACTCGAGGCGATCGTCGAGCGTGCGCGCGGACGCTGGCCCGGCATCGAGGTGCTGATCGTGCATCGGGTCGGCAAACTGTTGCCGCTCGATCAGATCGTGCTCGTTGCGACGACGGCCGCGCACCGTGGCGACGCGTTTGCGTCGTGCGAATTCGTGATGGACTATCTGAAGACCGAAGCGCCGTTCTGGAAGAAGGAGAAAACCGAAGCGGGCGAGCGCTGGGTCGACGCGCGCGTGACCGACGATGCGGCGCTCGCGCGCTGGGGCATCGAGTCGGGAAACCGGACGGCGGAGTAAGCCAGCCGCGGGTAACTGGGGCCCAACGGGGGCCCAACGGGGGCGCAAGGGCGGCCCGCGTCGGTCCCGCCGGCGTTCACTTCTCCTCTGACCGTCCGATGATCGGCACCGGAAACGGCTCCCCAGCCGGTCGCGAGGGTGCTTCGCCGTCGTCGCCGTCGCCGTCGCGCGGCCGACGCTTCGGCGCGACCCGCTCGAGCAGCGCCTGCTGCTCCGGCGGAATCTTGTAATCCCATCCGAAACGGCTCAACTGCAGACTCTGCGCGATCCGCAGCGCCGGCTCCATGAAGCGGACCGCCGCGGCCGGCTGATAGCGCGACTCGACCGTGTCGAGGAACAGGTACAGCCAGCGGCTGAAATGCTGCGGCTCGACGCCTTCGAGCGGCTGATGCGCCTGCTGCACGTTGCCGCGATACTGCTTCGCGCCGAGCACGAGGCTACCCCAGAACGTGCACATCTTCGGCAGATGGTCGTCCCAGCGACCTTCGAGCTTCGCCTCGAAAACCGGACCGAGCAGCGCATCGGCGCGCACGCGATCGTAAAAACCGTAGACGAGATCGCGGATATTCGCCTCGGTGGGTTCGGCCGCGCGCTCGACCGGCGGCGCGGCGGGAAAAGACGGATTCATGCGGATTCCAGAAAAAATGCGCTTGCGATGGCGGCGGGTCGATGGCGGCGCCTCAGCCCTGGCGCGAGCGTCGGACCAGCGGCTGCGCTTGCCGCAAAACGGTCCGGGGCCGCTTCACCGGAGGCGAACTCCCAGAGCGGAGCCTCGACCCCCCCATTTCTAACAAACGGTTTGACGCGAAAAAGTTACTATTGCTATCCGGCACAGCTATGCAAAGCGACTAGCAGAACGACGCCGCCAGCCAGTCATGTTAGGGCGCGGCGCTCGTTCACGGCAAGCCTTGAGTCGATCCGGCTATCGGCGCATTCAAGGCGGTTGCGCGCGGCCTTTTACGCTACACCAGGACCTATGAGACTGACCGACTACACGGATTACGCGCTGCGCGTGCTGCTGTACCTCGCGGTGCGGGGCGACGGATTATCGACGATTCAGGACGTTTCGCAGGCTTACGGCATCTCGAAGAACCATCTGATGAAGGTCGTGCAGCAACTCGGCGAGCTTGGCTGGGTCGAAACCGTGCGCGGCCGCAATGGCGGGCTGCGGCTCAGCCCGCAGTCGCTCGGCTTGACTGTCGGCGACGTGGTGCGCCAGACGGAAAGCGACTTTGCTCTCGTCGCCTGTCTGCCGGACCGGCAGGGCGTCCAGCGGCCCTGCGTGATCAGTCCGCAGTGCCGGTTGCGTGGCGCGCTGCAGGCAGCGAGCCTTGCTTTTCTGGCCGAACTCGATCGCTATACGATCAGCGAAGTCGCGCAGCCACAAAGTCCGCTCGCGGCATTGCTTGGGCTGGGCCCCATTATTCAGACGGTGCCGCTGCCGATTCCGCTCGCTCCCGACAGCACGCGCGCCGGCAGCCCGGTGGCGCTGGGCCAGAAAGACTAGAAGATCCCGCCGGTTCGAGCAGCGCAGACTCGACCAGCCGCGGCACTGGGGGAAGGATCGCGGCAGTTCTTGCGCTCAAATGTTAAATAGTTGCGACCGAGGCCAAAAAAGCGCTTGAAACCCTAATAAAACGCCTCATTTTGGTGGTAATCGAAATTGGAGGTCTCTTGATGAGAATCGACAAACTCACCACTAAATTCCAGGAAGCACTGGCTGACGCCCAAAGTCTGGCGGTTGGCCGCGACAATCAGTACATCGAACCGGTCCACGTGCTGGCGGCGCTCGTCGCGCAGCAGGACGGCTCGTCGCGCTCGCTGCTATCGCGCGCCGGCGTGCATGTGCAGCCGCTGCAAACCGCACTGAACGACGCCATCACGCGGCTGCCGCAAGTGCGGGGCACCGACGGCAACGTGCAGATCGGCCGCGAATTGACCGGTCTGTTGAACCAGGCCGACAAGGAAGCGCAGAAGCTCAACGACACGTTCATCGCGAGCGAGATGTTCCTGCTCGCGGTCGCCGACGACAAGGGCGATGCCGGCCGTCTCGCGCGCGAGCACGGACTGTCGCGCAAGGCCCTCGAGACCGCGATCGCCGCGGTGCGCGGCGGCTCGCAGGTGCATAGCCAGGACGCCGAAAGCCAGCGCGAAGCGCTGAAGAAATACACGATCGATCTGACCGAGCGCGCCCGCGCCGGCAAGCTCGATCCCGTGATCGGCCGCGACGACGAAATCCGCCGTTCCATCCAGATCCTGCAGCGCCGCACCAAGAACAACCCGGTGCTGATCGGCGAGCCGGGCGTCGGCAAGACCGCGATCGTCGAAGGGCTCGCGCAGCGCATCGTCAATGGCGAAGTGCCGGAAACGCTGAAGAACAAGCGCGTGCTGTCGCTCGACATGGCCGCGCTGCTCGCGGGCGCCAAATATCGCGGCGAGTTCGAGGAGCGCCTGAAGGCCGTGCTCAACGACATCGCGAAGGACGAAGGGCAGACCATCGTCTTCATCGACGAAATTCACACGATGGTCGGCGCCGGCAAGGCCGAGGGCGCGATGGACGCGGGCAACATGCTGAAACCGGCGCTCTCGCGCGGCGAGCTGCATTGCGTCGGCGCGACCACGCTCGACGAATACCGTAAATACATCGAGAAGGATGCCGCGCTCGAGCGCCGCTTCCAGAAGGTGCTGGTGGACGAACCGTCGGTCGAGGCGACCATTGCGATCCTGCGCGGTTTGCAGGAGCGCTATGAGCTGCACCACGGCGTCGACATCACCGACCCGGCGATCGTCGCGGCCGCGGAGCTCTCGCATCGCTACATCACGGACCGCTTTCTGCCGGACAAGGCGATCGATCTGATCGACGAAGCCGCCTCGAAGATCAAGATGGAAATCGATTCGAAGCCCGAGGAGATGGACCGGCTCGATCGTCGTCTGATCCAGCTGAAGATCGAGCGCGAAGCGGTGAAGAAGGAGAAGGACGAGGCGTCGCAGAAGCGTCTGCAGCTGATCGAGGAGGAAATCGAGCGGCTCAATCGCGAATATTCGGACCTCGATGAAATCTGGACCGCGGAAAAGGCGGCGGTGCAGGGCAGCGCCCAGTTGAAGGAAGAGATCGAGAAAACCCGCGCGGAAATCACGCGGCTGCAGCGCGAGGGCAAGCTCGAGAAGGTCGCCGAATTGCAATACGGCAAGCTGCCGGGTCTCGAGCGGCAGCTGAAGGAAGTCACGCGCGCCGAAGCCGAGGAACAGAACAGTCCGAAGCGTCCGCGTCTGTTGCGCACCCAGGTCGGTGCGGAAGAGATCGCCGAGGTCGTGTCGCGTTCGACGGGCATCCCGGTGTCGCGGATGATGCAGGGCGAGCGTGAGAAGCTGCTGCAGATCGAGTCCAAACTGCACGACCGCGTGGTCGGTCAGGATGAGGCGATCAACGCGGTCGCCGATGCGATCCGCCGCTCGCGCGCGGGTTTGTCGGATCCGAACCGTCCCTACGGTTCGTTCCTGTTCCTCGGACCGACCGGCGTCGGCAAGACGGAGCTGTGCAAGGCGTTGGCGTCGTTCCTGTTCGACTCGGAAGACCATCTGATCCGCATCGACATGAGCGAGTTCATGGAGAAGCACAGCGTCGCGCGTCTGATCGGCGCGCCGCCGGGATACGTCGGCTACGAGGAGGGCGGTTATCTGACCGAGGCCGTGCGCCGCAAGCCGTATAGCGTGATCCTGCTCGACGAAATCGAAAAGGCGCACCCGGACGTGTTCAACGTGCTGCTGCAGGTGCTCGACGACGGCCGCATGACCGATGGCCAGGGCCGCACCGTCGACTTCAAGAACACGGTGATCGTGATGACGTCGAACCTCGGTTCGCAGGTGATCCAGGCGATGGTCGGCGAGCCGCAGGAAGCGGTGAAGGACGCGGTGTGGGAAGAGGTGAAGCTGCACTTCCGGCCCGAGTTCCTGAACCGGATCGACGACGTCGTCGTGTTCCATGCGCTCGATCGCTCGAACATTCAGTCGATCGCGCGGATCCAGTTGCAGCGTCTGCACGAGCGGCTTGCGAAGCTCGACATGCAACTGGTGGTGTCGGACGCGGCGCTCGAACACATCGGCAAGGTCGGCTACGATCCGCTGTTCGGTGCGCGGCCGTTGAAGCGCGCGATTCAGCAGGAGATCGAGAACCCGATCGCGAAGCTGATCCTCGCTGGCAAGTTCGGTCCGAAGGATGTGATCCCGGTCGAAGTGGACGACGGCCAGCTCGTGTTCGAACGCGTCGTGCACTGAGCGCGATCGCGGCTTGACGCGACGGGACGGTGGCAGTCGAGCCGTTCCCGCCAATGATAAAAACCGGCAATGAAGGTCACTTCATTGCCGGTTTTCTTTTTGTCCGCCGATTTTCAGGCCGGTGGCTTCTGCCGCCGCCGGCGATGGCTGCACCACGTCGTCAGGCGTTGCCCTTGTTGCCGAGCAGCGAAGACAGGCCGCCGAGCGCGCCGAGCACCGTGGTCGCGTTCAGCTTGCCCTCGGCCGGCACTTCGCCATCCGGCGTGGCCGCGTTGACGACGTGCGGCAGCAGCTGCGACAGCAGACCCGTCACCTGATCGGGCTGGACGCCGGCTTTTGCGGCGAGGTCGGTCACGGCTTGCGAGCCGAGCACGCCATGCAGCGCGTCGGGCGCGATCGGCTGATTTTCGCCATTGCTGATCCACGACGACACAACGTCGCCGAGCCCCTTTTCCTGGAAACGCTGGACCAGGCCGTTCAGGCCGCCCGGCTGGTTGTTGACGAATTCGAGCGCGGCTGCGACCAGCGCTTGCTGACCTCCGCCTTCTGGCGATTTGCCAAGCAGGGAACCGATGGTATCGAGTAGGCTCATGACGGTCTCTCTTGAATGCCGGCACGTGCGGGACGGCCGGGCGGTTGACGGCGACGCGCGGTTGCGCGCCGCGGTGAAACGCAAGGCGGCAACCCGTCGGCATCAGGTGCCTGACGCAGCCGCGGCGGATGCCGCCTTGCTCTTCTTCGCCTTCTTCGAAGCCTTGGCGCCGGACGCTTCGGCTGGCGCGCTAGCCGCAGCGGCCGCCGGTGCTGAAGCGGCTGTCGCGTCGGACGCGGCGGTCTTGCCCTTCTTCTTCGACTTCGAGGTCTTTGCGGCCGAGGCGGGAGCGGCCGCGGCCGGTGCGGTGGTCGCGGCCGGCGCGGGCGTGGCCGGCGTGGCCGCAGGCGCCGCCGGGGCCATCTTCGAAGCCGCCGTGCCGGCCGATTTCGTCGACGGCTTCGCGCCGGTCGGCGGCGCCGACGAACCGTTGACCGTCAGCCCGGCCGCCTCGAGGTTCTCGATCGATTTCGGCCCGATGCCCTTCACGCGCGCGACGAGATCGTCGGCGTTCTTGAACGGGCCGTTCTTGGCGCGTTCGTCGAGGATCGCTTTCGCATGCACGGGGCCGATGCCCTTGACCGATTCGAGTGCGGCCTGATCGGCGGTATTCACTTCGACGGCCGCGGCAAATCCGGCCGACAGCGACAGAACCACAGCGACGCAAAGCATGAAAAGCTTCTTCAGCATGGCAAACACTCCATTGAGGGCAAAAACGTTAGCCGGGAACGGACGGCGCATTCTGTGAGCGGGCGCTGCGTTTAAGCATAGAACAAATCGCAGGGCCGAATTGGGATCGCGGACGATTTATACCGATCGAATGATGACAAGTAAATCAGGCCGGACAATATTTAAAACTTTTACCGGTTGGTGCAGTGGGTATGCAGTTTTCGACCGATATCGTGCGCCATCAATCGTCTGCGATTAAAACGGGCAACGCAGACGAATGACAGCGCTCGACGCTTGACTTAGAGTGCACTCGAAGTCCTAACCTGAGTCCGTCATGCCGAAACACTCAACCGCGCTCACCATCGGTCAGGTCGCCGAAACGATCGGCGTATCCACGCACACGCTGCGCTATTACGAACAGGCCGGGCTGATCCGGCCGGTCGGGCGCACGCAGGCGGGGCACCGGCTGTACTCGCCGGCCGATCTCGACTGGTTGCGCTTCGTGATGCGTCTGAAGGCAACGGGCATGCCGATCGCCGGCATGCAGCAGATCGCCGCGTTGCGCGCGCAAGGCCATCCGACGATGCGCGCGCGCCGCGACCTGCTGGTTGCGCATCGTGACGCGCTGATCGCGCGGATCGCCGATCTGCAGAGCAACCTCGGCGCGATCGACGACAAGATCGCGTACTACGAGGCGGCCACGAGCGGCGCGGTTGAGCCCGATCCGGCACGGCAGGACGACGAGACCTCGTCGCCCTCACACGCCAATCAGGACTCGCAATGGACTACGCACACGACGAGCGCTACGCGCGCGGATGGAACAAGCTCAGGGAAATCGACGGCTCGGCGGGCGAGCAGGTAATCGCCGCGCTCGCGCCGGTCGCGCCGGAGTTCGGACGGCTGTTGATCGAATTCGGCTTCGGCGACATCTACAGCCGGCCGCAGCTCGATCTGCGCACGCGTGAGATTGCGACGATCGCGTCGCTCGCGACGCTCGGCTGCGCGCAGCCGCAGCTGAAGGTGCATATCGAGGCAGCGTTGAACGTGGGCTGCACGCGCGAGGAGATCGTCGAAGTGTTCATGCAGATGGCGCTTTATGCGGGCTTTCCGGCCGCGCTCAATGCGCTGTTCGCGGCGCGGGAAATTTTCGAGCGCAGGGATCGTGCGGCAGAAGCCGCGTGCGCGGCGTGAGCCGGTCCCAGTGTCCCATCCCGTCAGATCGTCGAATCCACCGCTACGCCCGCATCCTCGCGCAAATACCGCTGGCTCACGACTCTCCAGTACACGAGGAGCCCGACCCCGGCAATCGCGAGACTCGCGGTATTGGCGACCCAGAAGCCGCGCGCACCAGTCAGCCACGGCGGCGTGAGGCCGGTCGTATCGAAGCCGAGCGCATAGCCGCCGCCGAGCCCGACGCCCCACAGCGCCACCGCGTAGATGACCGTGGGCACGACCGCCACCTTGTAGGCGCGCAGCACGAATGCGGTCGAGATCTGCAACGCGTCGAACAGGTGGTAGCAGGCGACGATCAGCACCAGCGGCAACGCCTTCGCCGCGACCTGCGCGTCCGTCGTGTAGCCGTCGACGATATACGGCCGCAGCACCAGCACCAGCGCGCCGTAGCAGCAGGCGAGCGCAACCGCCATCGCGATGCCGTGACGCGACAGCGTGCGCGCCGCCTGCGGCCGATGCGCGCCGAGCGCCTGGGCGACCAGCGTGGACGACGCGATGCCGATCGACAGTGGCGTCATATAGAGCACCGCGCCGATGTTGCCGGCGATCTGATGGCCGGCGAGCGTCGTCGTGCCGAAGCGCGCGATGAAAAGCGCCATGAACGTGTACGACGTGACCTCGATCAGATACGACAGGCCCATTGGAATACCGAGCCGCAGCTGCGCGGCCTGTCGCTTCCAGACCGGCCAGCAGAACTTGGTGAAGATACCGAGCGCCTTGAAATCGTCGACGCGCGCGAGCAGCAGCATGCCGAGCGTCGCGAGCGCCCAGTTGAGTAGCGTGCTCGCGAGCGCGCAGCCCGGACCGCCGAGGGCCGGCACGCCGAGGCCGCCGAAGATGAACCAGGTATTGAGCGGAATTTTCAGCAGCAACGCGCCGATCTGCAGGAACATCACGAGCCGCGGTTTGCCGAGCGCATTGGCGACCGAACTGTAGACACGAAACGCGAGGCCGGCGGGTAGCCCGAACGCGAGAATCCGTAGATACGCGAGCGTGCGCTCGTGCAGCGCGTCGGGCACGCGCGACAACGCGAGCAACGGTCCGGGAAAGAACAGGATCAGAAAGCCGACCACCGTCAGCGCGGCCGCGAGCCACCAGGACTGGCGCACCTCTTCGCCGATCTCGCCATAGCGGCGCGCGCCGTACAGTTGCGCGGTGATCGGCTGCAGTGCGGTCAGGATGCCGGTCAGGCCAATATAGACCGAGATGTAGATCGATGAGCCAAGGCCGAGCGCAGCCAGATCGATGGCCGAGTAGCGCCCGACCATCGCCGTATCGATCACGCCGAAGGCGATGATGGCCAGTTGGCCGATCAATACGGGCCACGCGAGCGCGGCGATTTTCCGTACGTCGGCGAACATGGTCAATTGAGCTTCTTGGGCCAGTTGCGACGCTTGCCGGGAGGCGGCTTGGGACGGTCGATGCGCACGTACAGGCGGAAGCGCTCGTCGCGGTCGGCGGCGCGGCGGCCTTCCCACACGAGCTTCCAGATGTAGTCGGGCAGCGCGCTCGGGTCGCCGTAGTCCTGCGAATCCTGACGCAGGATCACGTCGCAGTCGTCGTCGAACGAGAAATGCATGTCGCCGAAATACGCGAACGTCGCGATCTGCGCATTGCCGAGGCGCACCGGCGAGATGCATGTGTAGTCATCGGGCAGGTGGTTGGCGATCTGTTGCGCGACGTCGCGATAGGTCCGGCTGTAGTTGACGACCGGCAGCCACAGCGTCATCAGCAGCACCCACATCAGCGTCGTGCCGGCACTCGATAGCACGACGCTGCGCCATAGCACCTTCGGATGACGCGCGAGGCGCCAGCGCACCAGCAGGAACCAGCACACCGTCACCGCGACCGCGCAGACGAACGACAGAATCTTGAACTGCGGCACGTAGCCCGGTGCGAGCCGGGCGAGGTTGCGCGCGAGCGGATGCGGGAAGCCGGTAAGACTGGCCACATACACGAGCCACACGAAGCTGCCGAGAATCGTGAAGCTCAGCAGCGCGAACCAGTCGATTGCGTTGATCGCACCGCGCTTGAGCGTCGGCAGCGCGAACGTGGCGAGCACCGCGAGCGGCGGGAGCAGCAGCATGTAGAGCCGGTTCGACTGATGGCTTTGCAGCACGACGAGCACGAACAGCGGCCCGATCACCGACAGCGGAATCGCGACGTGCGGCGCGCGCCGCAGCCCCTTCCAGCTGAACCACGACCACAGCGCGAGCGGCCAGGCGGGCCACGTGAACAGCGGCAGGTTTTTCAGCGCATAGGCGGCGACCGAGCCGGGCGGCCCCGCGAATGAGTTCAGGCTCACGTGCAGCCACTGATTCAGATACCAGACGGCGTCGTCGGGAAAGGCGGCGAGCGCGATGATCGGCCACGACACCGCGAGCACGAGCGCGACGGGCAGACCCGCGAGCAGCAGCCAGCGCGAACGGGTTTCGCGCACGATCAGCGTCATCGCGAGCGTGCCGAGCAGCAGCGCGGCGACCAGCACCGGACTGCTCGCGAGCGTGACGAGGCCGATCGCGAGACCCCAGATCAGCGCGCCCTGGATCGGCTTGTCGATCATGCGCACGAGGCCGTACACGAGCATCGCGATGCAGACGAACTGCACGAGTTGCGGCGTGGTTTCGTGGCCGCGCTCGGCGAGGCCGAAGCATGCGAGCAGGATCAGCAGCGCGCCATCGGCGAGCGTGCGGCCGTAGTCGCGCGGTTCCGGCTCGCCGCCGAACGCATATTTGAACGGCTGCACTTCGGCACGCCGCCCGAGCAGATACGCTGCATACCAGACGAACGCGCAGCCCGCGCAGAACAGCAGGCCCGTGAACACGCGCGACGCGTTGCTCGCGTCGACCCACGGCGAGAGGACGCGGATCGCGCTCGCGCCGAGCCAGTAGCCGAGCGGGCCGTCCTCGGTCAGATACTTGCCGACGAGATTTGGCAGCAGCCAGTCGTGTGCGCCGCCGTTGGCCATCGTCCACATGACACCGAAGCCGGCTGCGTCCTCGTTCTTCCACGGATCGCGGCCAAACAGGCCAAACGATGCGTAGACGATACAGATGGCCAGCAGCAGCCAGCGCGGCAACGCACTGGTCGCAGAGGCAGTGAGGCGAACGACAGGTCTCATGCGGTGTGTGGAGTCAGGATAAGCGATGTGGCCGGAGCGGGCCGGCGGGTCAGGGCGGCAGGGCCCGTCTCGAGCATGCGGCATTGTAGTCGTGCCGTGCGCCGCGCGTCACGCCGGTAACGCCCGGCAACGTGAATGGGCAAGCTGTAACACGATGTCGTGCAAGCACGGAGAGGCACCTGCACAGGCGACAAAAAAGGGCAGCTCGCGCTGCCCTTTCTTTGCTGCGTTGCCGGCCGGAAGCCGGCACCGATGCGGTATTACTTCACTGCCTTGCCCGAAGCGCGCGTGCCGAACTTCTTGTTGAACTTCTCGACGCGGCCGGCCGTGTCCATGATCTTTTGCTGGCCGGTGTAGAACGGGTGCGATTCCGCCGACACTTCGATCTTCGCGAGCGGGTAGGTCTGGCCGTTGAATTCCGCGGTTTCGCGCGTCTGGATGGTCGAGCGCGTCACGAACTTGAAGTCGTTCGACATGTCGACGAACAGGACTTCGCGGTAATTCGGGTGAATGCCTTCTTTCATGGTCTTTCCTTTAATCTGGCGGTAGCCAACCCGCGTGCAGTCTAAAATTGGACTGCCTTCAGGCGCGAGCCACTTGCCTACGGTCGAAAAGCCGCAATTATGCCAGAAAATCAGTCGCTTGACGATTTTTCTGCCAGCGGATTCTATTGCAGTACGAGCAGGGCGCCGTCCCCGGCCATTCAAGCCGGCGCGAACGTCAATCCCACGCGCGCCGGGTCTTGCCGGTAGTAGCGCGCGAGCAGCCGGTACAGCTCGGGATACTCCGCCTCGAACGCGTGCGGTTGGACAAAGAGCGCCTCGCTGCATACGGCGAAAAATTCCGACGGATGGTCCGCCGCGTACGGATCGATCAGCGAGTCACGCTCGAATCGCGCCCAGCGACGCTCGGGCACCGCGTCGACCTTCGCGCAGAAGTGATCGTATGCGTGGTCGAACACGTCCGCCCAGGCCTGTGCATCGAGCGGCGCGTGCCAGCGGCGCATCAGCGGCGGGTGGCCGTCCGCTTCGCCGTTCCGCATGTCGATCTTGTGCGCGAACTCGTGAATCACGACGTTGTAGGCGTCGCTGCCGTCGGTCATCTGCGCGTCTTCCCACGACAGCACCACCGGCCCGCCTTCCCATGCCTCGCCGCTGGCGTCGTGTTCGATCTCGTGCACGACGCCGTCTTCGTCCTCGACGGTCTTGCGGATCACGAACTCGCCCGGATAGATGATCACGCCGACCCAGCCGCGATACAGGTCGAGGCTCAGGTTCAGCACGGGCAGGCAGGCCTGGGCGGCGATGGCGACCGTCATCGCGTCGGTCAGCTCGAGTTCGTGCGCGGTCGAGAACTCCTTCTGCGCGATGAAGAGACTGGTCAGTTCGCGCAGCCGCGCGAGTTCGGGCGCTTCCAGATGCGTGAGAAATGGCAGACCGGCGAGCGTCGCCTGCCACAAGGCATCGTCGATCGCGTAGTCGCGCAGCGCGCGCTCGCGGCGTCGCGTGTCCAACCAGTTCGTGAGTTTCGACAACATGCTTGAGCCCACCTCTAGTCGATCTGTTTTTGCCACGCGGCGAACAGGCCGCCGATTACCGCCACGCCGATCAGAAAATAGAAGCCGTCGAGCGACGCGAGGAAGCTGGCCTGCTGCGCGACCGATCGGCTGATCGACGCGATCGCGAGCGCGTGCGCCTCGCCCGCCGCGTGGCCCGCAGCGGTGAAGCCGCGGGTCAGCGCCGCGAGCGTGTTCTGGAACACTGGATTGTACGGACTCACGGACTCCGCGAGGCGACTTTGGTGCAGTGCGAGCCTGTGCTGCTCGATGATGATCACCGAGGCGGTCGCGAACGAGATCGTCAATTGCCGCACGATGTTTTTCAGCCGATAGCCATGCGTGAACTCCTCGATCGCGAAGATGCGAAACGTCAGATTGGCGACCGGCAACACGATGAACAGCAACAGCAGGCCGCGCAGCAACAGCGGCACGACGAGCGCCGCCTCGCCGACGTCCGCCGACATGCGCGTCATCCACGCGGCGGCGAACGCGGCGATCGCGAAGCCCGGCACGATGATCCACTTCTTGCGCGTGAGCAGCTTCGCGTAACGCAAATAGACGAACAGCGCGCTCGCCGAGATCAGCGACGTGACGCCGACGAGCCGCCCGGTGTTCTCGACCGGATAGCCGAGGCCGCTTTCGAGAAAGCGCGAGATCAGATAGCTGAACACCGTCGTCATGTAGAAATAGAACATGTACAGGACGATGCCGACCTGGAAGACCTTTTCGCGCAAGGCATGCAGGCGCACGAGCGGCGCCGGGTGATGCCACTGGTGATAGACGAACCAGCCGAGCGCGGCGAAGCCCGCGGCGGTCAGCAGGATCAGTCCCGGCGACGCGCTGAACAGCTGGAAGCGCACTTGCTGCATCACGATTTGCAGCGCGCCCTGGGCGAACGCGAAGATCAGGTACGGCCAGAAATGCGCGGAACCGCGCTGATCGGGCAGGCGGTTGCCGGCATCGGGCAGCGCGAGCAGCGCAAGCGCGGCGAACAGCACGCCGGCCGGCACCGTGCACGCGAACAATGCGCGCCAGTCGAAATGCGCGACCCATTGCCCACCGACGAGCGGCGCAAGCGCGCTCGCGAGCACGATCAGAAGCAGGAATGCGCGTGTCGCCGCGGGCCGCTGCTGGGGCGTGAAACTCATCTGGATCAGGATGCGGCAGGTGCCCATCATCGGGCCGATGAAGTAGCCCTGAAAGCCGCGCGCGAACGCGAGCTCGACCGACGATTCGCTGAGTGCCGCCGCGGCCGCGCCCGCCGAATAGAGCAGCATGCAGCCGGCCACATAGCGCCGGTAACCGAAGCGCTCGACCCACCATTCCTGCTGCAGGATGCCGAGCACCGCCGCGACCGCATAGGCGCTCGACGCCCACACGAGTTCATCTGGCGATGCATTGACGCCGCCGGCGATATAGCTGGCGAAGAACGAGAAGATCGCATTGTCGAAATAGTCGAGGCCGGTGACGACCGCGAGCACCCACGGGAAAAAATCGCCGCGCAGCTTCTCGACGCTGAACCACGCGGCGCGGGATGAAGCGGGGCTCATGACGATTTGGCCGGGGTGTCGGAGCCGGGTTTGCCGGTGCGGGATTTGCCTGTGCGTCTGCTGGGCGTATCGGCGGCTTTTTCAGCGGCGCTCGCCGCTTTGGCTTGCGCGTGACGACGCTGTTCGAGCAGTTGGTCGGCGTTCTCGCCGGCGAGACGCCGCTCCAGATAGTCGAGGTCGGGAACCAGTTCGGCGCGCAGGGCCTGGGCTTCCTTCAGTTCGCGGCGCACCGCTTCGATGCGGGCGTCGAGCGCTTCGACCTGCTGGGCGATCGCGTCGCGAATCTGCTGCAGCGATTCCGTCGAAAAACGATGCCCACCTTCGACCGGTTCGAGCGGACGCTTCAGCATTTCGGTGATGCTGTGTAGCGAGAATCCGAGCGAACGCAAACGCAGGATGCGCGCGAAGCGTTTCAGATCTTCCTCGTCGTACAGGCGGTAGCGGCCTTCGCTGCGGGTCGGTGATACGAGGCCTCGTTCCTCGTAATACTTCAGTGTGCGCGGCGTGACGCCGAGGCGTTCGGCGGCGTCGCGCACGGTCAATAGCGCGGGGGAGTCCTTCGACATGACGGTGACCGGGAGGGGCGGGAGTCTCGGCATTGTACTGCAACGTGTACGTTCACGTTCATGTTGAGACGCCGCATCGACCGGGCGAGCGATGGACGAAAAAAAACCGCTCGCGAATTGCGAGCGGTTTTTCATGCGATGCGGTTGCCGGCCGATATGGCCGGCACGTGCGTTACGCGTTAGCTGCCGCCACCACGGCGCATCATGTCGAAGAACTCGGAGTTGCTCTTCGTCTGGCGGATCTTGTCGAGCAGAAATTCCATCGACTCGACTTCGTCCATGTCGTGAATGAACTTGCGCAGTACCCAGATCTTCTGCAGCACTTCGGGCTTGATCAGCAGCTCTTCGCGGCGCGTGCCCGACTTGTTCAGGTTGATCGACGGGTAGACGCGCTTCTCGGCGAGACGACGCTCGAGGTGCACTTCCATGTTGCCGGTGCCCTTGAACTCTTCGTAGATCACGTCGTCCATGCGGCTGCCGGTTTCGATCAGCGCCGTGCCGATGATGGTCAGCGAGCCGCCTTCCTCGATGTTGCGCGCCGCGCCGAAGAAGCGCTTCGGACGCTGCAGCGCGTTGGCGTCGACACCGCCCGTCAGCACCTTGCCCGAAGCCGGCACGACGGTGTTGTAGGCGCGCGCGAGACGCGTGATCGAGTCGAGCAGAATCACGACGTCGTTCTTCATTTCGACGAGGCGCTTGGCTTTCTCGATCACCATTTCGGCGACCTGCACGTGACGTGCGGCGGGTTCGTCGAACGTGGAGGCGATCACTTCGCCGGCCACCGAACGTTGCATTTCCGTCACTTCTTCCGGACGCTCGTCGATCAGCAGCACGAACAGCACGACGTCGGGATGGTTCTGCTTGATCGCGTGCGCGATGTGCTGAAGCATCACGGTCTTGCCCGACTTCGGCGAGGCGACGAGCAGGCCGCGCTGGCCCTTGCCGATCGGCGCGATCATGTCGATGATGCGGCCCGTCACATTCTCTTCGCCGCGCATTTCACGTTCGAGCAGCAGCACCTTGTTCGGGTGCAGCGGCGTCAGGTTTTCGAACATGATCTTGTGCTTCGAGGCCTCCGGCGGCTGGCCGTTGACCTTGTCCACCTTCACCAGCGCAAAATAGCGCTCGCCGTCTTTCGGCGTGCGGACTTCGCCTTCGATCGTGTCGCCCGTATGCAGGTTGAAGCGGCGGATCTGCGACGGGCTGATGTAGATGTCATCCGTGCTGGCGAGGTAGGAAGTTTCCGGCGAACGCAGGAAGCCGAAACCGTCCGGCAGCACTTCGAGGGTGCCGTCGCCGAAGATCGTGTCGCCCGCTTTGGCGCGTTTTTTTAGAATGGCGAACATCAGTTCCTGCTTGCGCAGGCGGTTCGCGCTTTCGATCTCGAGGCCATTGGCCATCTCGATCAATTGGGACACGTGCAGAGTCTTAAGCTCGGATAAATGCATACGGAGAACCCGCAGGAGAAGGTGCGACGAAATGAAATCTGGGAGGAGGGTGAGCGGAACCGCTCAAAGACTTACACGTCTTTTCGACGTTTTGTGGATTCTAGCATAGCACACGCCAATTTCCGCCAGTGCGGCGGCGTGGCATCTTTATCGTGGAGCGTGTTGCCAGCCGACAACACGCCCTGTCAGAATCGCTTGCGGCGCGCGATACATTCGCGAGCGCCGCGGCGTGCTTCTGCTTTACAGGTTGCCGTCGAGGAACGCGGTGAGTTGCGACTTCGACAGAGCGCCGACCTTCTGAGCGGCGACCGCGCCGTTCTTGAACAGGATCAGGGTGGGGATGCCGCGCACGCCGAACTTGACCGGCGTGGACTGATGTTCGTCGACATTGATCTTCGCGACTTGCAGGCGATCCGCGTAATCCTTCGCGACTTCGTCGAGGATCGGCGCGATCATCTTGCACGGACCGCACCATTCGGCCCAGAAATCGAGCAGCACGGGTTTATCGGATTTCACGACGTCCTGTTCGAACGATGCGTCGCTAATATGCTTGATTTGTTCGCTCATTTATGAATACCTCTGTCGGTTCGAGGCCCGCCTGAATTGCTCGCCACGATACGTCAAAAACCGGGAAAATTTCCGTTCGCTTTGCCGCATCCGCAGCCTTGCCACGCATGCCCTGTGAAAATCAGAAAACCGTCTGAAAAAACGCCGGATTTTCACGGAATGCGCGGAAAGATTCGCGATTGCGGGTCTTTCAACTGGCAGTGTAGCTTAATTCGCTATGCGTTGCCGATGGCGATAGTACTCATTCGGGCAGTGGGGCTAATGGGCCGCCGCCATAGCGTCAGCCCGTTTCTGCGGCTCACGGATACCGCGTTGCAATCTAAATGGTGGCGCGCGTGGGGAACTCAAGGGGGGCAGGCGGGGGCGTCGTCACGGTTACCAGGAACGCTTCAGGCAGCGCGCACCACGCAAGCGCAAACGGCGCGAAGCCGTCCGAACCGGCGCGTCGTTCGCGTTTTGCTCGTATTAACAGTCGCACAATGCGCGCGGCAATGATAGAATCTTTCGTGACGGGCCTCCTCGCATGGAGGGATGGTCAATCTGGTCAGGTCGGGAACGAAGCAGCCACAGCCGTTTTCCACCAGTGCCGAGGGTCGGGCTCGTCACCTTCCTTTTGCTTTCTTCTTCGCGGCCGTTTTCACGGATTCTCCGCAGTTTCCTCCTCGTCATTCCCAGCTTCGGTATTGATCGTTCGCCGTGTTCCGGTGAAGCGTCGTCGTGGCCGTGTCGCGCGTTCGGGCGTCTTCCCGAATCGGTTTTGCGCGCCATTGTTACTGATACAATTTCCGGATGACCTATCAAGTTCTCGCACGCAAATGGCGGCCGAAGGATTTCGCTTCGCTCGTCGGACAGGAGCACGTGGTGCGCGCGCTCACCCATGCGCTGGACGGCGGCCGTCTGCACCATGCCTATTTGTTTACAGGTACGCGAGGCGTTGGCAAGACGACACTGTCGCGCATCTTCGCGAAGGCGCTCAATTGCGAGACCGGCGTGACTTCGACGCCGTGCGGCGTGTGCCGCGCGTGTCGTGAGATCGACGAAGGGCGCTTCGTCGATTACGTCGAGATGGACGCGGCGAGTAATCGCGGCGTCGATGAAATGGCCGCGCTGCTCGAGCGTGCCGTGTACGCGCCCGTCGATGCGCGCTTCAAGGTCTACATGATCGACGAAGTGCACATGCTGACGAACCACGCGTTCAACGCGATGCTGAAGACGCTCGAAGAGCCGCCTCCCCACGTCAAGTTCATCCTCGCGACCACCGATCCGCAGAAGATTCCGGTCACCGTGCTGTCGCGCTGTCTGCAGTTCAATCTGAAGCAGATGCCTGCCGGGCATATCGTTTCGCACCTCGAGCGCATTCTCGGCGAAGAGAACGTGCCGCACGAGGCGCAGGCGCTGCGCCTGCTCGCGCGCGCGGCCGACGGCTCGATGCGCGACGCGCTGTCGCTGACCGATCAGGCGATCGCCTATTCCGCGAACCAGGTCAGCGAAGACGCGGTGCGCGGCATGCTCGGCGCGCTCGACCAAAGCTATCTGATCCGCTTGCTCGACGCGCTCGCGCAGGGCGACGGCGGGGCCGTGCTGGCGGTCGCCGACGAGATGGCGTTGCGCAGCCTGTCGTTCTCGACGGCGCTGCAGGATCTGGCGAGTCTGCTGCATCGGATCGCGTGGGCGCAGTTCGCGCCGTCGTCGGTGCTCGACGAATGGCCGGAGGCGGCCGATCTGCGCCGCTTCGCCGATGCGTTGAGCGCCGAGCAGGTGCAGTTGTTCTATCAGATCGCGACGATCGGCCGAAGCGAACTCGGTCTCGCGCCCGACGAATACGCGGGCTTCACGATGACGCTGCTGCGCATGCTCGCATTCGAGCCGGCGCGGACAGGCGGCGGTGGTGGCGCGACGGGTGCCGCGCTCACGCAGACCGGTGCCGCTGGCGCCGGTGCGAAGCGCTCGGCTACGCCGACGGTTGCGGCGCTGCGCGCGCTGTCGCCTTCGTCCGCGACAGCCATGACGTCCGCCGCACCGGCTCGTGAAGCGACGGCTGGCGTTGTCGGAGAGGAGCGGGGCGAGGCGATGAAACCGGCCGCGCCGGTTGCAAAGCCGATCGCGAAGCCCGTAGCCGACGCCTCGCGAGACAAACCAGCGGCGCAGTCCCTAGATCCAGATGCCGCACGCCTGACCGACGCGTCGCCTGTTGCCACTGCGCGTCCGCTGGCTCCGTGGGAAGACGCGCCTACGAACGACGGCGCCGTCATGGCCAGTTCGACCGGGCCGGTCTCGAACGAAGTCTCCGCACCGAGCGCGCTTGCTAGCGCCGCGCTTGCGCGCGTGGAGGAAACCGCAGCGTCGGAGCCCCGGCCCCAGCCGCAACAGGAATGGGCGGCACCCGCCGCGGCGGAAACGGAACCGACCGCGGCCGACCCAGCACCGCGCCGTGCGGGCGGCGCCAGCGCGGCACTCGACGTGCTGCGTAACGCCGGCATGAAAGTATCGTCGGACCGTGGCCGCGCGAACCCGGCCACGGCCGCCAAACCGGCCGCGACCGCCGCGCCGAAGCCGGCCGCACCGCGCGTGGTCGTGCCGGTGCCGACGCCGGGCGCGCCGCGCCGCGCGTCGCAGGACCCTGCCGGGCAGGCTGTGCCCACCCGCAACGCCAACAGCGGCACAAGCAGCAACGCGCAACAGAACAGCCCGTCGAGCCCACCCTGGGACGACATGCCGCCCGATGACTACATGCCGCTGTCAGCCGCGGACGACGCCTACTTCCTCCCGCCGGACGACAACTTCGTGCCGGTGTTCGACCGCGGCCCCGACGACGTTCGCATGGACGGCCCGGCCGCGCAGGCCGCCGCGCCCGCGTCCATCGTCGATGCGCGCCCGCTGCCGCCCGCCGTGCCGCTCGATGCGCTGGGTTTCTCCGGTGACTGGCCAGCGCTCGCCGTCGATCTGCCATTGAAGGGCATCTCGTACCAGTTGGCCTTCAACAGCGAACTGATGGCGCTCGAAGGCAGCACGCTGAAGCTGAATGTGCCGGTGCCGCAGTACGCGGAAGCGTCGCAGGTCGCTAAACTGAAGGCAGCGCTCGTCGAGCGGCTCGGCCAGAACGTCGACGTGCAGGTCGAAGTCGGCGCGGCGCGCCGCACGGCCGCCGCGCACGACGCGGCGCAGCGCGCGCAGCGCCAGCAGGAAGCCGAGCGCGAGATCAGCACCGATCCGTTCGTGCAGTCGTTGATTCGCGAGTTCGGCGCGAGCATCGTGCCGGGCTCGATCCGCCCGCTTACCCCGGACGCCGCCGCGAACGGCGCGTCGCCGGCCCACTGATCCATCGTTCGCGGCGTCGTCGCAGCGCGGCGCCGGAATGCCAGATTCCACGCTATGAAGAAGGAGCATGTCCATGATGAAAGGCCAACTCGCCGGGCTGATGAAGCAAGCCCAGCAGATGCAGGAAAACATGAAGAAGATGCAGGAGCAACTCGCGCAGATCGAAGTCGAGGGGCAGTCGGGTGCCGGTCTCGTCAAGGTGACGATGACCTGCAAGAACGACGTGCGCCGCGTGTCGATCGACCCGAGCCTGCTCGCCGACGACAAGGACATGCTGGAAGACCTCGTCGCCGCCGCGTTCAACGACGCCGTGCGCAAGGCCGAGGCAACCGCGCAGGAGAAGATGGGCGGCATGACCGCCGGTCTGCCGCTGCCGCCGGGCTTCAAGCTGCCGTTCTAAGAGCCACCGCGGTCTGGCGGGCTCAAGCGGGCGAGCGCCGCGGCGATCGATCGCCGTGGTGCGCGCGCAGACGCTCGCCGGCCGCGTGCCGCGCGCAGGCTGGAACCATCCCGACTACAGCCGCGCGTGACAGCGCCACTACTGCGCGCAAGCACAGCGCGCAAGCACAGCGCGCAAGCACAGCGCGGTTCGAGCAGTACCCCCGCATCACAACTTGCCCAACAGGGCACCACCCACGTCGACGCCGATCCGCATGAAACAACCTTCCGCCCTGTCGGCGCTCGTCGAAGCGCTGCGCGCGCTGCCCGGTGTCGGGCCGAAGTCCGCGCAACGCATGGCATATCACCTGATGCAGCACGATCGCGAAGGCGCCGAAAAACTCGGCCGCTCGCTGCTGTTCGCGACCGAGCATCTGCGTCACTGCGAAAAGTGCAACACGTTTACCGAAGCGCAGATCTGCGAGGTCTGTCTCGATGAGGAGCGCGATCCGTCGCTGCTGTGCGTCGTCGAAACGCCGGCCGACCAGATCATGCTCGAACAGACGATGACCTATCGCGGCCTGTATTTCGTGCTGATGGGGCGACTCAGTCCGCTCGACGGTATCGGCCCGAAGGAAATCCATTTCGACCGGCTCGTGAAGCGCGCCTCGAATGGCGTCGTCAAGGAAGTCGTGCTGGCCACCAATTTCACCAACGAAGGCGAGGCGACCGCGCATTACCTGGGCCAGACGCTGAAGGCGCGCGGACTGGCCGTGACGCGCCTCGCGCGCGGCGTGCCGGTGGGCGGCGAGCTCGAGTACGTCGACGCGGGCACGATCGCGCGCGCGATGCTCGACCGCCGCTCGATGTAGCAGAACCAAGGAGACTCATGAGCGCCACCCCCGAATCAGGCGCGAGCGCCGCATCGCAAGACGCACGCGGCCCGCTCGCCGGCGTCAAGGTGCTGGAGCTCGGCACGCTGATCGCCGGGCCGTTCGCCGCGCGTTTTCTCGGCGAATTCGGCGCCGACGTGATCAAGATCGAAGACCCCAAAGGCGGCGACCCGCTGCGCAAATGGCGCAAGCTGTATCCGGAAGTCGGCGGCACGTCGCTGTGGTGGGCCGTGCAGGCGCGCAACAAAAAGTCCGTCACGATCAACCTGAAAGCCGACGAGGGCAAGGAAATCGTGCGGCGCCTCGCGAAAGAGGCCGATATCGTCGTCGAGAATTTCCGGCCCGGTCTGCTCGAAAAGCTCGGCCTCGACTACGACGTGCTGTCGGCCGAGAACCCCGGTCTCGTGATGGTGCGTCTGTCGGGCTACGGCCAGACGGGCCCGTATCGCGACCGGCCCGGCTTTGGCGCGATCGCCGAATCGATGGGCGGCCTGCGTCACATCACCGGCTATCCGGATCTGCCACCGCCGCGCATCGGCATTTCGATCGGCGATTCGATCGCCGCGTTGCACGGCGTGATCGGTGCGCTGATGGCGCTGCATCACAAGCAGGTGAACGGCGGCAAGGGGCAGGTCGTCGACGTCGCGCTGTACGAGGCGGTCTTCAACATGATGGAAAGCGTGGTGCCCGAGTACGGCGTCTACGGCATGGTGCGCGAGCGTACCGGCGCTTCGCTGCCGGGCATCGTGCCGTCCAATACCTATCCGTGCCGCGACGGCAGCATCGTGATCGGTGGCAACAGCGATCCGATCTTCAGGCGTCTGATGATCGCGATCGAGCGCGACGATCTCGCGAACGATCCGGCGCTCGCGCATAACGACGGCCGCGTGCCGCGCACCCAGGAAATCGATGCCGCAATCGCCGCGTGGCTGTCCACGCGCACGATCGACGAAGCGCTCGAGGTGCTGAACGCGGCCGACGTGCCGGTGGGCCGCATCTACAGCGTCGCCGATATGTTCACCGATCCGCAGTTCATCGCGCGGCAGATGATCCAGCGCTTCAAGTGGCAGGACGGCAAGGAAATCACGCTGCCCACGGTGACGCCGAAGCTGTCGGCGACCCCTGGCGAGACCCGCTGGCTGGGGCCGGAACTGGGTGAACATACCGATGAAGTGCTGCAATCGCTAGGTTATGATGCTGACGGCATCGCAAGGTTGCGGGCGCAACAGGTCGTCTGAGGCGCACATCGCAATCCATATAGAAAAGCGCGTAAAAGCGCGGCGCTGACGCACGCTTCGCGCCGCGCGACCGGCCAGCCAAACGCCGTGCTCAAGTGGTCAAAGGCCGGACAACAAAAATCTGGAGACAGCAGACCATGCAACGCAGAACCTTCCTCGCCGGCGGTGCGGCGCTCGCTGGCGCCTCGCTCGCGGCCACACCGTTCGCTTTCGCGCAGGGCAAACCCGAGACCACCAGGGTCGCGATCGCGGTCGGCGGCAAGAATCTGTTCTATTACCTGCCGCTCACGATCGCCGAGCGCCGCAACTACTTCAAGGACGAAGGACTCGACGTCGAGATTTCCGACTTCGCGGGCGGCTCGCAGGCGCTGAAGGCGGCGGTCGGCGGCAGCGCGGACGTGGTCTCCGGCGCGTTCGAACACACGCTGCTGCTGCAGGCGCAAAAGCAGATGTTCCGCGAATTCGTGTTGCAGGGCCGCGCGCCGCAGATCGTGCTCGCGGTGTCGAAGAAGACGATGCCGGACTACAAGTCGATCGCCGATCTGAAAGGCAAGAAGATCGGCGTGACCGCGCCGGGTTCGTCGACGTCGATCATGGCGAGCTTCGTGCTCGCGAAAGCGGGGCTCAGTCCCAAGGACGTCGCGTTCATCGGGGTGGGCGCGGGTGCCGGCGCGATCGCCGCGCTGCAGTCCGGGCAGATCGACGCGATCGCCAATCTCGATCCGGTCGTCACGCGCCTCGAGCGCGCGGGCGACGTGCGCGTCGTGTCGGACACGCGCACGCTCGCCGACACCCACACCGTGTTCGGCGGCGACATGCCGGCAGGATGCCTGTACGCCTCGCAGTCGTTCATCACGAAGAACCCGAACACCACGCAGGCGCTGACCAATGCGATGGTGCGCGCGCTCAAGTGGCTGCAGAACGCGAGCGGCAGCGAACTGATCAACACGGTGCCGGAGAGCTATCTGCTCGGCGACCGCGCGCTCTATCTCGACGCGTGGCAGCATGTGCGCGAAGCGATGTCGCCCGACGGTCTGATGCCCGCCGACGGTCCCGCGACGTCGCTGAAGACGCTCAAGGCGTTCGAGCCGTTGATCCAGAACGCGCAGATCGATCTGTCGAAGACGTGGACCAACGACTTCGTGAAGAAGGCGCTGACCACCGTCAAGGCATAAACGACGCGGCACGCCTCTTGAGCACGATGCGCACAGGGCGACTCGCCGTGTGCGCGCTCATCGCCAACGGTGCCGCCGCGACACTCCCCCGCAACCCGATCCCCGAAGCGAGCCGAACGATGACCGTTGCTGCCCTGGCGCTCGAAAACATCACCTGCACGTTCGCTGCGCGCGAGAACCGCGCGCAGCGCTACACGGCGGTCAAGGACACGACGCTGCGTATCGAGCCGGGCGAGTTCGTGTCGGTGGTCGGGCCGACCGGCTGCGGCAAGTCCACGCTGCTGAACATCGGCGCCGGGCTGCTGCAACCGTCGACGGGCACAGTCAGCGTGTTCGGCGAGAAGCTCGCTGGCCTGAATCGCCGCGCCGGCTACATGTTCCAGGCCGATGCGCTGATGCCGTGGCGCTCGGCGCTCGACAACGTAATGGCCGGCCTGACGTTTCGCGGCGTGCCGGTGTCCGAAGCGCGCGCGAAGGCCGACGAGTGGTTGAAGCGCGTCGGTCTCGGCGGCTTTGGCGACCGCTATCCGCATCAGCTGTCGGGCGGGATGCGCAAGCGTGTCGCGATGGCGCAGACGTTGATCCTCGACCCCGACATCATTCTGATGGACGAGCCGTTTTCCGCGCTGGACATTCAAACGCGCCAGTTGATGGAAAACGAACTGCTCGATCTATGGGCCGCCAAGCGCAAGGCGGTGCTGTTCATCACGCACGACCTCGACGAAGCGATCGCGATGTCGGATCGCGTGGTGGTGCTGTCGGCCGGGCCCGGCACGCATCCGATCGGCGAGTTCCGGATCGATCTGCCGCGGCCGCGCGATGTCGCCGAAATCCGCTCGCATCCGCGTTTCGTCGAGTTGCATGCGCAGATCTGGGGTGTGCTGCGCGATGAAGTGCTCAAGGGCTATCAGCAGCAACTGACCGCCGTTTAAGCGTGCCGCGCATCCTTGCATGCGCATTAAAAAAGAAGACGCGTTCAATAATCGTCCAAGGCAAACCAAGTCATGTGGAAGACGTTGCGCCCGAGCCGGGCGAATCTGGTGATCTGGCAGTGGCTGCTGCTCGTGCTGTGCTTCGTGCTCTGGTACGTGCTGACGAGCCCGACGCTGCTGCCGCCTTTCTATTTCGACGATCCGAACAAGGCGGCGTTCTTCTTCGGCGAGCCGCAGATAGTGCTGCAGCGGATCTGGGAATGGTTCACGGGCGGCGAGATCTATCTGCATCTGTGGATCACGCTCGTCGAGACGGTGCTCGCGTTCGTGTTCGGCACCGCGATCGGGCTCGGCGTCGGTCTGTGGCTCGCGCTCGCGCCGACCGCGAGCGCGCTGTTCGATCCGTACGTGAAGGCCGCGAACTCGATGCCGCGCGTGATTCTCGCGCCGATCTTCGGCGTGTGGTTCGGGCTCGGCATCTGGTCGAAGGTCGCCCTTGGCGTCACGCTGGTGTTTTTCATCGTGTTCTTCAACGTCTATCAGGGCGTGAAGGAAGTGAGCCCGGTCGTGCTCGCGAACGCGCGCATGCTCGGCGCGAACCGCAAACAGTTGCTGCGCTTCGTCTATCTGCCGAGCGCGATGAGCTGGGTGTTTTCGAGCCTGCACACGTCGGTCGGGCTCGCGTTCGTCGGCTCGGTGGTGGGCGAGTATCTGGGCTCGGCGCGCGGCGTCGGCTATCTGATCCTGCAGGCCGAAGGGACCTTCGATATCAACACGGTGTTCGCGGGGATTCTGGTGCTGACCGCGTTCGCGCTGGTTCTCGATGCGATCGTCGGGATGGCGGAGCGGCGTTTGATGAAGTGGCAGCCTCGCACGGGGGATACCGAGAAGCTGTGAGTGTCGATGGGTAGGCGGCGCGGCACTCGCCGCCGCGCCGTTTTTCATACTGCTTTCTGTGTTGCGTCAAGGCGTAATCACGACCTTGCCGATCACGCGACGCTCGGCCATGTCGCGCAAGGCACGGCCGGTGTCGTCGAGCGAATAGCGGGCGGACACGTAGGGCTTGAGCTTGCCCTCGCGAATCCAGCCGGTCATCTGCTCGAAGGCCGCGCGGTTGCGCTGCGGCTCACGCTTGGCGAAGTCGCCCCAAAACACGCCGACCACGCTCGCGCCCTTGAGCAACATCAGGTTCAGCGGCAGCTTCGGTATCTCGCCGTTCGCGAAGCCGACCACGAGATAACGCCCGCGCCAGCCGATGCTGCGAAATGCCGGCTCCGCATACACGCCGCCGACCGGGTCGTAGATCACGTCCGGGCCTTTGCCGTCGGTCAGCGCCTTGATGCGCTCGCGCAGATCCTCGGTGCTGTAGTTGATCGTCGCATCGGCGCCGTGCTTCACGCAGGTCGCGAGCTTCTCGTCGCTCGATGCCGCCGCGATCACGCGCGCGCCGAGCGCCTTGCCGATTTCGACCGCCGCGAGTCCGACGCCACCGGCCGCACCGAGTACGAGCATTGTCTCGCCAGCCTGCAGCGTGCCGCGATCGACCACGGCGTGATGCGAGGTGCCGTACGCGAGCGTGAAGGCGGCCGCGAGTTCGAACGACACGTCGTCGTCGAGCGGCACGCAGGCCGCAGCGGGCGCAAGCGCCTGCTCGGCGAAACCGCCCGAGCCCGTGAACGCGGCCACCCGCGAGCCCGGCCGGAACTGCGTGACGCCTTCGCCCACCGCGCGCACGATGCCCGCGGCTTCCGAACCTGGCGTGAACGGCAGCGGTGGCTTGAACTGATATTTGTTCTCGATGATCAACACGTCGGGAAAATTGACGGCCGCGGCCTTCACGTCGATGACGACGTGGCCGGGCGGCGCTTCGAGATCGGCCAGGTTCTCGACGAGCAGGCTCTCGGGCGGCCCGTACTGCTTGCAGCGAATCGCGCGCATCGTGTCTCCATCTCGTTCAGGGTTCGCAATGTTTTCGAGTGTAAAGCAAAGCGCACGACCGTGCGATTTATTGGGCTGCAGGTTGCGAGGTGCGGATGTGATGCGTTGCGCAAGCCGTATTGCATTGCACACCGCGAAGCACGCACAGAGTGCTGATCCGGCGACTATCGTGCACCGCATCGCGCTCCGTGCAAAGCAACATCTTTGCGGCCGACGCAAGCATCGATGTGCGTGAAAAACACGGCCTCGCGCAAGCATGGCGCGTGCTGCGGGGACACGCCTGCCATGTCGTTCGCCTGCCATCTTTCCTCGGTTACAATCGCCGCATGCGAATCCTACTCAGCAACGACGACGGCTACCTGGCGCCGGGCCTCACCGCGCTTTACGAAGCGCTGAAGCCGATCGCCGACGTCACCGTGATGGCTCCCGAACAGAACTGTAGCGCCGCGTCGAATTCCCTGACGCTATGGCGCCCGTTGTCGGTTCTGCGTTCGGCGAACGGCTTCTACTACGTGAACGGCACGCCGACCGATTCGGTGCATATCGCGCTGACCGGCATGCTCGACCATACGCCCGACCTGGTCGTATCGGGCATCAACAACGGCCAGAACATGGGCGACGACACGCTCTATTCGGGCACCGTCGCGGCCGCCACCGAAGGCATCATGTTCGGCGTGCCGGCCATCGCGTTTTCGCTGGTCGACAAAGACTGGGCGCATCTCGAAGACGCGGCGCGCGTGGCCGCCGAAATCGTCGCGCACTATCTCGAGCGGCCGTTGCCGGGCCATCCGCTGTTGAACGTCAACATTCCTAACCTGCCTTACGATCAGTTGCGCGACTGGCAGATCACGCGCCTCGGCAAACGTCATCCGTCGCAGCCGGTGATCCGCCAAGCCAATCCGCGCGGCGAACCGATCTATTGGATCGGCGCCTCGGGCGAGGCGCGCGACGCGAGCGAAGGCACGGACTTCCATGCGGTTGCCCATGGCGCCGTGTCGATCACGCCGCTGCAGCTCGATCTGACCTACACGCAAATGCTGCCCGCGGCGCGCGACTGGCTGCGCGCCGGCAGCGGCGCTTCATGACCGGCGAGCGCGCGAAGCGCTTTCCGCTGGGTCTCGAGGACCTGGTCCGCGAACCGCGCCGTCCCGAGGGACGGCCCGGCGAGATGCGCGCGGCGGCGCTCGCGGCGAGCGCGGCGTTGAATGCGCGGCAGCAGTCGCCGAAGCCGACCCAGGGCGGCGCGGCCGCACGAGCGCAGGCGAGGGCGCCCGCCGCCGGGCAACCTGCGCAGGCGACGCGACCCCAGGTCATTCCCCAGGCAAAAACGCCAAGCGCTTCGTTGGGCACGGCAACGGCACCGGCCGGTGCGATGCCGCCGAGGCCGCAGGCCGCGCCAGTCGCGCGGACAACGGCGAACCCGTTGGCCGGTGCGTTGCCGGGACAGCCGGTCAAGCAAGCGGCGAAGTCGTCGGTCAAGTCCGTCAAAAGCTCGACGCATGGGCCAGGCCATGGCGCACGCGCGACGTCGTCACCTCTGCAGCCGTCAGCGCATCAAGCCGTGAAGCCGGCATCGAACGTCGCGCTTGCCGGCGCACTGAGCGGCGCGCTCAGTGGCGCGAGTAGCGGCGCGACGAACAACGCGTTGGCGCTGACATCGGAACGGGTTCGCGAACGGATGGTCGAACGCCTGCGAGCCAATGGCGTCAGCGATCAGCGTGTGCTGAACGCGATGGCGGCGGTGCCGCGTCACATGTTCGTCGATCCGGGGCTCGCGGCCCAGGCTTACGAAGATGCCGCGCTGCCGATCGGTCATCACCAGACCATCTCGAAGCCGTCGGTGGTCGCACGGATGATCGAGCTGGCGGCAGCCGGGCGCGCGCTGAACACCGTGCTCGAAATCGGCACAGGTTGCGGCTATCAGGCGGCGGTGCTGAGCCAGGTCGCGCGCGAGGTTTATTCGATTGAACGCATCAGGCCGCTGTCCGAACGCGCGAAGACGAATCTGCGTCCGCTACGCATTCCGAATATCCGGCTGCATTACGGCGACGGACGGCTTGGCTTGCCGTCGGCGGCGCCGTTCGACGCGATCGTGATCGCGGCGGCCGGGTTGGACGTGCCGCAGGCGCTGCTCGAGCAGCTGGCGATCGGCGGACGTCTGGTTGCGCCGGTCGGCTCGCAGGAAGGACAGAGCCAGGTGCTGACGCTGGTCGAGCGCCTCGGGCCCGCGCAATGGCGCGAGTCGCGGCTTGATCGCGTTTTCTTTGTACCCTTAAAATCCGGAGTGATTTGACACCGATGAGTATGTTGCACACGATGCAGAGAACCACCCCGAATACCCCCCTGACCGTAACCCAGCGCAGCGTGTGCGTGCTCGCCTTGTCCCTGTTGATGACGGCCTGTGCATCCCGGCTCGATCAGGCACCGGTCGTCGACCGCTCCGGCGGGGGCGCGCTCGCCACCGCGCAGGGCGCGGCGCAACCGGCCGTGCCGCTCGGCCCGCCGCCCCCTGGCTACTATCGCGTGAAGCCGGGCGACACGCTGTACCGCATTGCGCTCGAGAACGGCCAGAATTACCGCGACATCTCCGCGTGGAACAACCTGACTAACCCTAATCAGATCGAAGTCGACCAGTTGCTGCGCGTCGTGCCGCCGGGTGCGAATACCGCGGCCATGACGCCGGGCGTGTCGAGCGCGCCGATCGGCAGCACGGGCGCGGTGCAAAGCGCACCGCTGAACAACAACGCGCCGGCCGTGGTCGGCGCCGCGATGCCGCCGCTCTACGGTGGGGCGACGAACGGCGCGCCCGCGAATGGTGCGGTCGCTGCGCCGCCGGCCAATCCTTCTGCGGGCGCCGACACGGCAAGCGCGGCGACGGGTAACGTCGCGTTCGCATGGCCGGTGCGTGGTCCGCTGCTCAACACGTTCAACGACTCGACCAACAAGGGCGTCAATATCGGCGGGTCCGCCGGCGACCCGGTCAAAGCGTCGGCGGATGGTCGCGTCGTCTATGCCGGAAATGGGCTGCGTGGTTACGGCAATCTCATTATCATCAAGCATGATGCAACTTATCTCACCGCGTATGCACACAACCGCGCTTTGATGGTAAAAGAGGGGGACGCGGTAACGAAGGGGCAGAAGATCGCTGAGATGGGCAATAGCGATTCCGACCGCGTGATGTTGCATTTCGAAGTTCGCCGACAGGGTAAACCAGTCGACCCACTGAAGTATTTGCCGCCGCAATAAGCGATACGACCATGCCGAAATCGAAGCGCCGCCCGCCACAAGCCGAGTCTCAGAAGATCAGCGAAGTCACGTCCGCTGCAGCGGTGGACGACAGCGGCGCTTCGGAAGTGGAAGAAGAGATCGTCGAGGAGCGCGATCTCGACGAACGCCAGAGCGGCCTCGACGAGAGCGAGGGCGCCGACGCGCGCGAAGGCGCCAGCGAAGTGGCGCCCGACGCCGACGATTTCCGCGCGCTGCTGCAGGCCGAACTCACGGCCGACACAATTCAGCATTATCTAAATCGCATAAGCGTAAAGCCGCTGCTCACCGTCGAGGAAGAGCAGAAATATTCGCGCCTTGCCAAGGCCGGCGAGTTCGAAGCGCGCCAGGTAATGATCGAGCGCAATCTGCGGCTGGTCGTCAGCATTGCCAAGGGTTATCTGAATCGCGGCGTGCCATTGCTCGATCTGATCGAGGAGGGCAATCTCGGCCTGATGCACGCGATCGAAAAATTCGATCCGACGCGCGGCTTTCGCTTTTCGACTTATGCGACGTGGTGGATCCGCCAGAGCATCGAGCGCGCGATCATGAACCAGGCGCGCACCGTGCGGTTGCCGGTGCACGTGATTCGTGAGCTCAACCAGGTGTTGCGCGCGAAGCGTCATCTGGAAAAGAACTCGATGAATTCCGGCGAGGCCGCCGAGCGGCGCGACGCCAGCATCGACGACATCGCCTACCTGACCGGCAAGACCACCGACGAAGTCACCGACATCCTCGCGCTGAACGAGCACACCGCATCGCTCGATGCGCCGCTCGACCTCGATCCGGCGAGCAGCCTGCTCGATCTGCTGTCCGACGACCAGAGCCAGTCGCCTGACGCCGAGGTGCAGCATCGCGAACTCGAAACGCTGACGCGCGCGTGGCTGGCGCGTTTGTCGGACAAGCACCGCCATGTGATCGAGCGTCGCTTCGGTCTGAATCACATCGAGCCCGCCACGCTCGAGGAGCTGGCCGACGAAATGGGCCTCACGCGCGAGCGTGTGCGCCAGATCCAACAGGAAGCGCTCGTGCGACTCAAGCGCTTCTTCGCCTCAAATGGTGTCCGCAAAGACGCCGTACTCTGACCTGATGACACCGATTCTAGTTTTTGACATCGAGACGATTCCCGATGTCGCCGGCATCCGCCGTCTTGAAGATTTGCCCGCGTCGATGAGCGACGCCGAAGTCGCCGAGCACGCGTTCGCCGCGCGCCGCGAAAAAACCGGCAGCGATTTTCTGCCACATCACCTGCAACGGGTCGCGGCGATTTCCTGTGTGTTCCGTGACAACAACGGCTTTCGCGTGCGCTCGCTCGGCACCCCCGAGGACGGCGAGGCGACGCTCGTGCAGTCGTTCTATCGCGTGATCGAAAAGTACACGCCGCAGCTCGTGTCATGGAACGGCGGCGGTTTCGATCTGCCGGTGCTCAACTATCGCGCGCTCGTCAACGGGATCCCCGCCTACCGGTTCTGGGATCTCGGCGAGGACGACCGCGACTTCAAGTGGAACAACTACATCAGCCGCTACCACGCGCGTCACACTGACCTGATGGACGTGCTCGCGATGTACCAGGCACGCGCGAACGCGCCGCTCGACGCGCTCGCGAAAATGTGCGGCTTTCCGGGCAAGATGGGCATGGACGGCAGCCAGGTGTGGCAGGCGTTCCAGCAAGGGCGCATCGAGGAAATCCGCAATTACTGCGAAACCGACGTGGTCAACACGTACCTGCTGTATTGCCGCTTCCAGTTGATGCGCGGCGGGTTTTCGCCGTCGGAGTATGCTGACGAGATCAACCTCGTGAAGAACGCGCTCGCGCTGGAAACGGCGCCGCAGTGGGCCGAATATCTGGCCGCATTCGAGCAGTAATCGCTTCGTCTACAATCTCGCCTTTCCCCACAGTTTGTCAGGAAGTCCGCAGGTGTCCCGAACTGCCCCCCAACGTCGCTCGCCGCGGCGCTCATCGAAGCATGCCAGGGCGCACGCCCCGGCGCCGGCCCCCGTCATTACCGGCAACGAGCCGGTCATCGAAATCGTTTCGCTCGACATGGAAGCGCGCGGCGTCGGCCGCACCGCGAGCGAAGACGGCACGCCCGGCAAGGTCGTGTTCGTCGAAGGCGCGCTGCCGGGTGAACTCGTCAGCTACTCGACGCATCGCAGCAAGCCGAAATACGAGCAGGCCGAGGTCGTCCAGGTGTTCCGCGAAAGCGTGATCCGCACGACGCCGAAATGCACTTACTTCGATATCTGCGGCGGCTGCTCGATGCAGCACCTCGACATGCGCGCACAGGTGGCGGTCAAGCAGCGCGTGCTCGAGGACAACTTGCAGCATCTGGCGAAGCTGCGCCCCGAAACGGTGTTCCGGCCGATTCACGGGCCGTCGTGGGGCTATCGCTATCGCGCCCGGCTTGCGGTGCGCTTTCTGCCTGAGCGCGGCGGCATGCGCATCGGCTTTCATGAGAAGAAGAGCAGCTATATCGCCGACATGAAGACCTGCGAGGTGTTGCCGCCGCATGTGTCGGCGATGCTGATGCCGCTGCGCTTCATGGTCCGCAAGCTGTCGATCTACGACCGCATGCCGCAGCTCGAGCTCGCGGTCGGCTCGTCGGTCACGGCGCTCGTCGTGCGCAACCTCGAACCGCTGACAGCCGGGGACGAGCAGGTGCTGCGCGAGTTCGCCGACGAGCACAAGGTGCAGTTCTGGATCCAGCCGGGCGGTCCCGACACGGTCACGCCGTTTTATCCTCTCGACGTAGAGCTCGACTACACGCTGCCCGAATACGGCATCCGCATGCCGTTCAAGCCGACTGATTTCACGCAGGTCAATCACGCGATCAACCGCGTGCTGGTGAGCCGCGCATTGCGCCTGCTTGCGCCGGCGCGCACCGACCGCGTGCTCGACCTGTTCTGCGGGATCGGCAACTTCACGCTGCCGCTCGCGCGGGTCTCGCGGGAAGTCGTTGGCATCGAGGGCAGCGAAGTGCTGACCCAGCGAGCGCTCGCGAACGCGGAACTGAACGGCGTCGCGGGGCATACCTCGTTCGCGTGCCGCAACCTGTTCGAAGTCACCGCCGACGACCTGCGCGCGCTCGGCCACTTCGACAAGTTCCTCGTGGACCCGCCGCGCGAAGGCGCGCTCGCGATCGCCAAGGCGCTCGCGGAGATCGCGCAGAGCGGCAACGGGCCGCTGCCCAAACGTATCGTCTATGTGTCGTGCGCGCCGGCCACGCTTGCCCGCGATGCCGGCCTGCTCGTGCACGAGGCCGGCTATCGGCTGGTGGGCGCGGGCGTCGTCAACATGTTCCCGCATACGTCGCACGTGGAATCGATTGCGCTGTTCGAGCGCGACTGAGTCTCGCGGCGCGCATAAACAAAAACGCCACGACCGAGGTCGTGGCGTTTTTGTTTTCAGACGACGCTCAGCGTGCCGTCGGCGCGTGGGGCGTCAGAACTGCCACCACGACTTCTGCGTGCCGGGCCGTGCGCGGCCGGTGACGTACGGGCTGTCGGGGAAGGTGCCGGCCAGCACGCGACGTGCGTCGTCGGCGAGTTGCTGGTTGCCCAGCCTTTCGTACGACAGGATCATGATGTGCAGCGCGTCTTCGATGGCCGGCGCGTTCTTGTACTCGCGCAAGGCGAGCTGCGCGCGGTTGATCGCGGCGACATAGGCGCCGCGGCGATAGTAGTAGTCCGCGGTGTGGACTTCGTGCGACGCGAGCGCGTTGACGATGTAGCGCATGCGCTGCGCGGCGTCCGGTGCGTACTTGCTGTTCGGGAAGCGGTCCACCACGACCTTGAACGCGTCATACGACTCGCGCAGCGACTTCGGATCGCGCTCGCTCATGTCCTGGCCCGAGAAGCGGCCGAACAGACCGAGGTCGTCGTTGAAGTGGATCATGCCCTTCAGGTAGTACGCGTAGGCGATGTCCGGGTGATCCGGGTGCAGCTGGATGAAGCGGTCGATGGCCTGGTCGGCGGCGGCGTCTTCGTTGTCTTTCCAGTTGCAGTACGCGACGTTGATCTGCGCCTGCTGGGCGAAGTGGCCGAACGGGTCGCGGCCCTCGAGCTGCTCGAAATACTTCGCGCACTTGCCCCAGTCACCACCGGTCAGGGCGTCGTTCGCCTCCGTATATAATTTGTTGTTGGCCCACGTGGCCGTTTCGTCGGTCTTCTCCGGCAGGCCGTGGCAAGCCGCAACAGCGACGACGGCCGCGGCGCACGCAACGTATCCGGCCACTTTCCGGGCCGCCTTCTTGATGGCCGCCAAATTGATCGCCGCTTCAGTGATGGTGTTCAAGGCTCGCATTTTCCAGTCTAGCTTTACGTCCAGGTGACCCAGACTCAATGACCCGCTCAAATAATCCAGGCACCGCAGGCGCCGGGAATAGCAACGAAGATTATAGCGTAAGCGCCGATCCCGCCGACGCGTCGGGCGTCGATTCCCTCGACGACGATTTCGCCGGCGACGCGCTCGCCGCAGGCAGTCCGCAAGGCTCTGCGGCCCAGACGGCGCCCGTGCCCGTGCGCCCGGCCGACGAAACGCCGCGCAGCGTCGTCGTACCCGACGAACTTGCCGGCGAGCGGCTCGACAAGGTGCTCGCGAAGGTATTCCCGGAGTTCTCGCGCAGCCGTCTGCAAAGCTGGATCGAGGCGCAGCGGGTGCGGGTCGACGGCAAGCCCGCGAAGATCCGCCAGCCGGTGCCGCTTGGCGCCACGATCGAGCTCGTGCCGGATCTGCTGCCCGAGCAGCTCGCCTTCACGCCCGAGCCGGTACCGCTCGACATCGTCTACGAGGACGACACGCTCGTCGTCATCAACAAGCCGGCCGGCATGGTCGTGCATCCGGCCGCCGGCAACTGGAGCGGCACCGTGCTGAACGGTCTGCTGCACCGCTACGGCGAGGCGGCGGCCGGTCTGCCGCGCGCGGGCATCGTGCATCGGCTCGACAAGGAGACCTCGGGGCTGATGGTGGTCGCGCGCACGCTCGAGGCGCAGACCGACCTCGTGCGGCAGTTGCAGGCGCGCACGGTGAAGCGCCGCTATCTCGCGCTCGTGTGGGGCAACATGCCCGACGAAGGCACGATCGACGCGCCGGTCGGCCGCGATCCGCGCGAGCGCACGCGCATGGCCGTGGTGACGGGCGCGGCCGGCAAGCCGGCGCGCACGCATTTCCGGCGCGTCGCCTCGGCGATCTGGCAGCGGCAGCCGGTTACCGCGATTCACTGCGATCTGGAGACGGGGCGCACGCATCAGATTCGCGTGCATTGCGCGCATATCGGCCATCCGCTGCTCGGCGATCCCGTGTATGGACGCGCGCGCGGCAAGCGCTCGGTCACGCCGCTGCCGGACGGCTTCGCGCGCCAGGCGCTGCATGCGTGGCGGCTCGGGCTGATCCATCCGAAGACCGGCCGCTCGATGCAATGGCGCGCCGACGTGCCGGCCGATATCGAGGCGTTGTCGGCGGCGCTCGGTCTGGGGCGCGACGACACGGGCGAGTTCGACGACGGGTACGGCGAGGATGAGGACTACGATGCATCGTTCGACGACGCCGCCTACGATGAAGGCAGCGACCACGACGACCACGACGACCACGACGAGGACGATCAGGCATGAGCACGAATCTGCCGGAGCTGGGTTTTGCCGATGTCGTGCAACCCGCATGGAACGTGTCGCCGCGCGTGCGCGCGCTCGTGACCACGCGCGATGGCGGCGTCAGCGACGCGCCGTTCGGCCGTTGGCGCGACGGCGCTGACCAGCCCGGCGGTCTGAATCTGGGCATGAAAACCGGCGACGACCCCGCCGCGGTCGCGAGCAATCGCGCACGGCTCCTCGCGCTCGCCGGGGTTCGAGAGGCCGCATGGCTCGAACAGATCCATGGCGCTGGCATCGTGCGCGCCGAGGACGCGCTCGCGCACGCGCGCGAGCACGGCACGCCGGCGCGCGCCGACGCGAGCGTCACCGATCGCGCGGGCATCGCCTGCGTCGTGATGGTCGCCGATTGCATGCCGGTGCTGTTGTGCGACGAAGCGGGGCGGGCGGTCGGCGCCGCGCACGCCGGCTGGCGCGGACTCGCGGCGGGCATCGTCGAGCAGACCGCCGCGCGCGTCGCGGCCCTGGCGGGCGTGCAGGCGAGCGAACTGCATGCGTACCTCGGACCGTCGATCGGCCCCAGCACCTTCGAGGTCGGACCAGACGTGCGTGACGCGTTCATGACGACTGTCGACGACGCACAACGCGATGCGACCGCCCGTGCGTTCGTCGCGCATCCCGGCAATGCCGCCAAATATCTCGCCGATCTGCCCGCGCTCGCCCGCTTGCGCCTGCAGCGGCTCGGCCTCGCGCATATCAGCGGCGGGGATTTGTGCACGGTCACGCTGCGCGAGCGTTTTTATTCATATCGCCGTGATCGCGAAACCGGTCGCATGGCCGCGTTGATCTGGATCGATCAACAGGCGCAAACCATGGCCGATTAATTCGGCATCGCGCGCGATCGCATCTCGTCAGACGTTTAAAAATCGAACGGTGGTTTTATTTTGAGCGTATAAGCGCCGTTTCGCGATTTTTGGAGCGCAAGCCGGGTAGGGCGTCGGACGCTTGTCCGCTGGCCTTCCCGGCAATTTTTTTGTTGCGCTGCCGGAAGCCCCGTTCATAGCCTGAATCGGCCGCCGGCACTGTGGGCGGCCCAACCAATAAATATGCTTAAATCCCATGCATGATGGGAGTTTTTGATTTGCTTGCAGTACGAATCATTTGACTCGTAAAAGCACGAATTGCGATACAGGGAAAACGATAATTAAAAAACTATCGCACTGCGGCAAAATCGGGAACAAGCATTGACATGCCTTGTGATGGGGAGCAAGAATGTTCCTCCCAAGCTCCTCTCGTACATGGGACAGGGCGTGACGAAGTCGCAAGCAACCGCTACGTGCGCACGATCCTGCCTCTCAACCCGTCCGCAAGGACTTACCGGTCAAAAGCAGGCATGGCAGCATCTCATTCCTCAGCTTCCCCCAGCACGGACTCCTCGAAGGAGCAAACGCAGCAGGCCGGTACCAGCGGCGCAACGTCGGCCGCAGGCATGCAGCAATTTCTCGACGCCTGGATGAACGCATGGCGTTCGTTCGGTGTGCCGCCCGACGGCGCAGCGTTCCAGGTGCCCTCAATACCGCAGATGCCGGACCTCGCGCAGATGGCGGCGGGCTTCCCGCAAATGCCGTCGTTCCCCGGCATGCCCGACTTCAGCAAGCTGGCCGCTGGCGCGCTACCGTCGCTGCCGTCGTTGTCCGGGCTGAACATTCCCACCGCCGCGATTCCGCCCGAGCGTTTGCAGAAGCTGCAGACCGACTATTCGCGCGAGGCGATGGATCTGATCCAGCAGGCCACCACGTCGGCCATCAAGGCGCCCGAGCTCAAGGACCGGCGCTTTAGCGCGGACGCCTGGAGCGCGGCGCCGGCCTATGCGTTCACGGCCGCATGGTATCTGCTGAACGCGCGGTATCTGCAGCAGATGGTCGACGCGCTCGACACCGCGCCGAAAACTCGCGAGCGCATTCGCTTCGCGATTCAGCAGTGGACCGCGGCGGCCTCCCCGAGCAACTTCTTCGCACTGAATCCCGAAGCCCAGAAAACGCTGCTCGACAGCAAGGGCGAGAGCCTGCGCCAGGGCGTGATGAACCTGCTCGGCGACATGCAGCGCGGCAAGATTTCCCAGACCGACGAATCGCGTTTCGCGGTCGGCGAGAACCTCGCGAACACCGAAGGCTCGGTCGTGTTCGAGAACGATCTGCTGCAGCTGATCCAGTACAAGCCGCGCACGCCGACCGTGCGCGAGCGGCCGCTTCTGATCGTGCCGCCGTGCATCAACAAGTACTACATTCTCGACCTGCAGCCGGAAAACTCGCTCGTCGCGCACGGGCTCGACTCGGGCCATCAAGTGTTCCTGATTTCCTGGCGCAACGCGGATCAGTCGATCGCGCACAAGACGTGGGACGACTACATCGGCGACGGCGTGCTCGCCGCGATCGACACCGTGCGCAAGATCAGCGGCCGCGAGCAGATCAATACGCTCGGCTTCTGTATCGGCGGCACGATCCTCGCCACCGCGCTCGCAGTGGCCGCGGCGCGCGGCGAACATCCGGCCGCTTCGATGACGCTGCTCACCGCGATGCTCGACTTCTGCGACACCGGCGTGCTCGACGTGTTCGTCGACGAGGCGCATGTGCAGATGCGCGAGCAGACCATCGGCGGCAAGAACGGTACGCCGCCGGGGCTGATGCGCGGTATCGAGTTCGCGAACACGTTCTCGTTCCTGCGCCCGAACGATCTCGTGTGGAACTACGTCGTCGACAACTACCTGAAGGGCCGCACGCCGGTGCCGTTCGACCTGCTGTACTGGAACAGCGATTCGACCAGCGTGCCGGGTCCGATGTACGTCTGGTATCTGCGCAATACGTATCTGGAGAACAAGCTGCGCGAGCCGGGTGCGCTGACCACCTGCGGCGAGCCGGTCGATCTGTCGAAGATCGACGTGCCGACTTTCATTTATGGTTCGCGCGAAGACCATATCGTGCCGTGGCAAACCGCGTATGCGTCGGTGCCGCTGCTCAGCGGGCCGCTGAAGTTCGTGCTCGGCGCATCGGGTCATATCGCCGGTGTGATCAATCCGCCCGCGAAGAAAAAGCGCAGCTTCTGGAAGCTCGAGACCGACGCGAAGACGCTGCCCGAAAGCGCGGACGAATGGTTCGGCGCGTCGACCGAAGTGCCGGGCAGCTGGTGGCCCGAATGGACCGAGTGGCTCGATCAGTACGGTGGCAAGAAAGTGAAGCCGCGCGCCACGCTGGGCTCCGACGAATTCCCGGTCATCGAGCCGGCGCCGGGCCGCTACGTGCGGCAGCGCGAATAGGTTTAACGTACAGGCTGGTCGCGCGCGTTCGACGTTGCTGTCGAGGTTGGCTGGCGTGCGCGGTCGGCAAGAGCATTGATGTTTGGCTGGTGAATGAGCGTCTGGTTGATGAAGGCGTGTGGGCAACGCAAGTTGCAACGCAATTTTTAACGTAACGGGCTGCGGCGCAGTTGGCCGGGATGCCCGGAGGATATGGAAATGACTGATGTTGTGATCGTATCGGCCGCTCGTACTGCAGTGGGCAAGTTTGGTGGGTCGCTGGCCAAGATTGCCGCGCCTGAACTCGGTGCGGTGGCGGTGCGCGCCGTGCTCGAACGGGCAGGCGTGAAGCCGGAGCAGGTGAGCGAGGTGATTCTGGGTCAGGTGCTGACGGCGGGCTCCGGTCAGAACCCCGCGCGTCAGGCGCTGATCAAGGCGGGCTTGCCGTCGGCCGTGCCGGGCATGACGATCAACAAGGTCTGCGGTTCCGGTCTGAAGGCCGTGATGCTCGCGGCCAACGCGATCATCGCTGGTGACGCGGACATCGTCGTGGCAGGCGGGCAGGAAAACATGAGCGCCGCGCCGCACGTGCTGCCGGGTTCGCGCGACGGTTTCCGCATGGGCGACGCGAAGCTGATCGACTCGATGATCGTCGACGGCCTGTGGGACGTCTACAACCAGTACCACATGGGCGTGACGGCTGAGAACGTCGCGAAGGAATACGGCATCACGCGCGAGCAGCAGGACGCGTTCGCGGCGCTGTCGCAGAACAAGGCGGAAGCCGCGCAGAAGGCAGGGCGTTTCAACGACGAAATCGTGCCGGTCGAGATCCCGCAGCGCAAGGGCGAACCGCTGCGCTTCGCCACCGACGAATTCGTGCGCCACGGTGTGACGGCCGAAGCGCTGGCGGGCCTGAAGCCGGCGTTCTCGAAGGAAGGCACGGTCACGGCGGCGAACGCATCGGGTCTGAACGACGGCGCGGCCGCGGTGCTCGTGATGTCGCTGAAGAAGGCGGAAGCGCTCGGCCTCACGCCGCTCGCACGCATCAAGGCGTACGCGAACGCCGGCGTCGATCCGAAGGTGATGGGCATGGGCCCGGTGCCGGCTTCGCGCCGCTGTCTCGAGCGCGCGGGTTGGACGCCGGCCGACCTCGACCTGATGGAAATCAACGAAGCGTTTGCCGCGCAGGCGCTCGCCGTGCACAAGCAGATGGGCTGGGATACGTCGAAGATCAACGTCAACGGCGGCGCGATTGCGATCGGCCACCCGATCGGCGCGTCCGGCTGCCGGATTCTCGTCACGCTGCTGCACGAAATGCAGAAGCGCGATGCGAAGAAGGGTCTGGCGTCGCTGTGTATCGGCGGCGGCATGGGTGTCGCGCTCGCGCTCGAGCGCATTTAAAGTACGCTGGGTACGCTGCGCGCATTCGCGACCGATTGCGCGCAGTCTTGTGCCGGTAGGAGGCATCTGGCCGCGCCGCACGCCAATCGGCGCTGCGGCGCGCTGTTACAGGTGACTCACGCCGGCCGTGCGCGTTGCCTGTCGGTCACCCGGCGGCAACGGGAACCAGCATCAGGCGAGGCAAGGGGCGGCCAGCAGGCGCCTCGACAACGATAACGGAGTGTGGTTTATGACACAGCGAATTGCGTACGTAACGGGCGGCATGGGCGGCATCGGCACCAGCATCTGCCAGCGTCTGCACAAAGAGGGCTTCAAGGTGGTCGCGGGCTGCGGCCCGAATTCGCCGCGCCGTGTGAAGTGGCTGGAAGAACAGAAGGCGCTCGGCTACGATTTCGTCGCCTCCGAGGGCAACGTCGGCGACTGGGAATCGACCAAGGCCGCGTTCGACAAGGTCAAGGCCGAAGTCGGTGAGATCGACGTGCTGGTCAACAATGCCGGCATCACGCGCGATGTCGTATTCCGCAAGATGACGCACGAAGACTGGACGGCGGTGATCGACACCAACCTGACCAGCCTGTTCAACGTCACCAAGCAGGTGATCGACGGCATGGTCGAGCGTGGCTTTGGCCGCGTGATCAACATTTCGTCGGTGAATGGCCAGAAGGGCCAGTTCGGCCAGACCAACTACTCGACCGCGAAGGCCGGCATTCACGGCTTTTCGATGTCGCTCGCGCAGGAAGTGGCGACCAAGGGCGTGACGGTCAACACTGTCTCGCCGGGCTATATCGGCACCGACATGGTCAAGGCGATCCGCCCGGACGTGCTGGAAAAAATCGTCGCGACGATTCCGGTGCGCCGCCTTGGTCAGCCGGACGAAATCGGCTCGATCGTCGCGTGGCTCGCATCGGAAGAATCGGGTTTCGCGACCGGCGCCGATTTTTCGCTGAACGGCGGCTTGCATATGGGCTGAGCCACCGGCGCGCCGACCCGGAAGGCGGTGCGCTTCGGCTCAGATGGTTTCACCGGCGTCCCGGTTGCGCAATGGGTCCGATTGCACAGCCCGGACGCCGTTTCCGCGTTTGCTAAACTCGAGCTTAAAGGCGTTACATGACTACTACTACAAAGAAAACGGCCGAACGACTGATCAAGAAATATCCGAATCGTCGGCTCTACGACACCGAGACGAGCACCTACATCACGCTCACCGATGTAAAGCAACTCGTGCTCGATCAGGAAGACTTCAAGGTGATCGATGCCAAGAGCAACGAGGACCTGACGCGTTCGATCCTGCTGCAGATCATTCTCGAGGAGGAGAGCGGCGGCCTGCCGATGTTCTCGTCGTCGATGCTCTCGCAGATCATCCGGTTCTACGGTCATGCGATGCAAGGCATGATGGGCACGTATCTGGAAAAGAATATCCAGGCCTTCATCGACATTCAGGCGAAGCTCGCCGACCAGTCGAAGAATCTCTATGAAGGCAAGGCGATGAATCCCGAAGTCTGGTCGCAGTTCATGAACATGCAGGCGCCGATGATGCAGGGCATGATGACCAGCTATATCGAGCAATCGAAGAACATGTTCGTGCAGATGCAGGAGCAGATGCAGAACCAGGCGAAGACGATGTTCGCCACGTTCCCGTTTACACCGGGCGCCCCGGTCAATGCGAGCAACGCGAGCAATGCGCCGGCGACGCCCCAGGACAATCCCGAGGCGGAGAAGAAGTGAGGGCGTGAGCGGCGGCGAGGTCTGCTCGGGTCGACGCGGGCTTTCGGGGCAGCCAGCGGACGCGACGCCGACCTTCACGACCACTGCGCATGCCACGACCTGGGCACGGGCGGCGCCAGCAGCGCGTCGCCGACGTAGCGTTTGCATCCGCTTGCATCCGTTCGCATCCGTTTGCATCCGTTTGCATCCGTTTGCATCCCAGCCTCGTTGTCGATGTACCGGCGCGGCTCGCCGAGGTGTGTAGCCGTCGACGCGCTACAATGGCGGCCGCGCTTGCGCCGCCACCGCACCGCCACCGTTTCCCTTCCGCTGGACTCCCCCTATGTTTCAGATCGTCCCCCTGACCGTGTCCATGCCTTTGGTTTCGAAGGCCGCACGAATCCATCTGCGCTGACCCGTTGTTTCCCACACCCTTATGAGCCGGTTGTTTCTCGCCCCGATGGAAGGGCTCGCGGACTATGTGCTGCGCGACGTGCTGACGAGCGCGGGCGCTTTCGACGGCTGCGTGTCCGAGTTCATCCGCATCACAGGCTCGCTGCTGCCGACGCGCGTCTATGAGCGCGAGGCACCAGAAATCCTGCACGCGAGCGTGACCGCCAGCGGCACGCCGATGGTGATCCAGTTGCTCGGCAGCGATCCCGAATGGATGGCGCGCAATGCCGCCTATGCGGCCACGCTGTCGCCCTATGGGATCGACCTGAACTTCGGCTGTCCCGCCAAAGTCGTCAATCAGCATGGCGGCGGCGCGATGCTGCTCGCGAACCCGCCGCTGCTGAACCGGATCGTGTCGGCCGTGCGCGCTGCGGTGCCGGCCAATATTGCGGTCACGGCAAAAATGCGCCTCGGCGTGTCCGACACGTCGCGCGCGATCGAATGCGCGCAGGCGCTCGCGGACGGCGGAGCGGCCTCGCTCGTCGTGCATGCGCGCACGCGGGACGACCGCTATCGGCCGCCTGCCCACTGGGAGTGGATCGCGCGCATCGACGACGCCGTCGGGGTGCCGGTCATCGCGAATGGCGAGGTCTGGACCGTGGCGGACTGGGAGCGTTGCCGCGCGGTCAGCGGCTGCGCGGACGTGATGATCGGGCGCGGCGCCGTGTCGGATCCGTTCCTCGCGCAGCGCATCCGCGGGTTGACGGACCCATGTCCGTCGGCCGACGAATGGCAGCAGGTGCTGCGTTCGATCGTCGACTACATGCACAAGCTGCGCTCCCACGGCACGCTGACCCACGAGCATGGCCGCGTCAAGAAGTGGCTCAGCTACCTGCAACGGACCTGGCCGCAAGCGGCCGAATTGCATGCGGCGATCCGTCGTGTGCAGGACTCTGACGAAATTCTTACGGTAATCGGCCAGGCGCTGGCGGCCGCGGGCGCGTCGGCGCCGACCCGTCAGCACGCTTCCGGCGATGGCAATGACGCGCTGAAGCAGCCCGAACCGGCCGAACCAATCGCCGTTTGAAGACTAGAATTCAAAGACTTACGAGCGGTGGCGGTGGCGAACCGCTACAATTCAGGGTTTAACGTCTTCAAGCGGTTCCCCATGTCTTCCACCCCCTCGAACGCTCCGGCCGTGCCGGGCGTCACGCCGAAAGTCGGCTTCGTTTCCCTTGGCTGCCCCAAGGCCCTCGTCGATTCCGAGCAGATCATCACCCAGCTGCGCGCCGAAGGCTACGAGATCTCCGGCACCTATGACGGCGCGGACCTCGTCGTCGTCAACACCTGCGGTTTCATCGACGAAGCCGTCCAGGAAAGCCTCGACGCGATCGGCGAAGCGCTCAGCGAAAACGGCAAGGTGATCGTCACCGGCTGCCTCGGCGCGAAGAAGAGCGCGAGCGGCACGGGGCTGATCGAGGAAGTGCATCCGAAGGTGCTCGCCGTGACCGGCCCGCACGCGGTCGGCGAGGTGATGCAGGCAGTGCACAATCATCTGCCGAAGCCGCACGATCCGTTCGTCGATCTGGTGCCCGCCGCGGGCGTGAAACTCACGCCGCGCCACTACGCGTACCTGAAGATTTCCGAGGGCTGCAATCACCGCTGCACGTTCTGCATCATCCCGTCGATGCGCGGCGATCTCGTGTCGCGCCCGGTCGCCGAAGTGATGCTCGAAGCGGAGAACCTGTTCAAGTCCGGCGTGAAGGAACTGCTGGTGATTTCGCAGGACACCAGCGCGTACGGCGTCGACGTCAAATACCGCACCGGCTTCTGGAACGGCAAGCCGATCAAGACCCGGATGACGGATCTGGTCGCCGCGCTCGGCGAACTCGCCGCGCAATACGGCGCGTGGGTGCGTCTGCATTACGTGTATCCGTATCCGAGCGTCGACGAAGTGATTCCGATGATGGCCGAAGGTCCGTACAAGGGCCACGTGCTGCCGTATCTCGACGTGCCGTTCCAGCACGCGCATCCGGAAGTGTTGAAGCGCATGAAGCGTCCGGCCAACGCCGAGAAGGTGATGGAGCGCGTGAAGGCGTGGCGCGAGATCTGTCCGGATCTGACGATCCGCAGCACGTTCATCGCCGGCTTCCCGGGCGAGACCGAAGAGCAGTTCGAAACACTGCTCGATTTCATCCGCGAGGCGGAGCTCGATCGCGTCGGTTGCTTTGCGTATTCGCCGGTCGAAGGCGCGAGCGCGAACGAGCTCGACGGCGCGCTGCCCGACGAAGTGCGCGAGGAACGTCGCGCGCGCTTCATGGAAGTGGCCGAGCAGGTGTCGGCGAAACGCATCGCGAAGAAGGTCGGCAAGACGCTGAAGGTGCTGGTCGACGAAATCAATGCGGACGGCGGCATCGGCCGCACCGCGGCGGATGCGCCGGAGATCGATGGCGTCGTCTATATTGCGCCGTCCACCAAGGCGTCGAAGCGCTACAAGGTCGGCGACTTCGTGTCCGTGAAGATTACCGGCGCGGACGGCCACGATCTGTGGGGCGAGGTCTAAGCCATGACGCTGAACGCGGCCGCACGGCCTGAGGCGCAAACGCCCGAGATCCTCGCACTCGGCGAGGCGATGATCGAATTCAACCAGTCGGCGAAAGATCAGCCGAACTATCTGCAAGGCTTCGGCGGCGACACGTCGAACTTCTGCATCGCGGCCGCGCGCCAGGGTGCGAAGACCGGCTTCGTGTCCGCGGTCGGTGCCGATCATTTCGGACGCCTGCTCGTCGATCTGTGGGAACGCGAGCAGGTCGACACGTCATTTGTGCGCGTCGATCCGCAAGCGCCGACCGGCGTCTATTTCGTCTCTCACGGCCCCAACGGCCACGCGTTCGACTATCTGCGCGCGGGCTCGGCGGCGAGCCGCTATGCGCCGGCCGATCTGCCGCGCGACGCGCTCGCGGCGGCGAAGGTCATCCATCTGTCCGGCATCAGTCTCGCGATCAGCGTGAGCGCCTGCGACGCCGCGCTCGAAGCGATCGCGCATGCGCGCGCCAACGGCGTGCGCGTGAGCTTCGACACCAATCTGCGTCTGAAGCTGTGGCCGCTCGCGCGGGCGCGCGCGGTGATGCTCGAGGCGATCCGCCAGACCGATATCTGCCTGCCGAGCTGGGATGACGTCACCGAACTGACGGGGCTGACGGGCCGCGACGAGATCGTCGATTATCTGCTGTCGCATGGGCCGAGCGTCGTCGCGCTGAAGCTCGGCAAGGACGGCTCGTATATCGCGACGCCGCATGAGCGCCGCGTCGTGCCGGGCCACGTCGTCGATGCGGTCGATGCGACCGGCGCCGGCGACTGCTTCGGCGGCGCCTTCATCGCGCGCATCGTCGCGGGCGACGATCCGTTTGCCGCCGCGCGTTACGCGAACGTCGCCGCCGCGCTGTCGACGCAAGGCTATGGCGCGGTCGCCCCGATTCCGTCGCGCGAGACAGTCGAGCGGGTGCTGGCGGGATAGTTATTATTCAAGCCGCGCGCGGCGCAGCATGGCCCGCGTCGGCATCATCATCCAGCCAGACTGGAGAGACAACAGGAGGAGTAAGCGATGCAACGGGACGTCGTAGTGGTAAGCGGTGTGCGTACGGCAATCGGCACGTTCGGCGGTAGCCTGAAGGATTTCGCGCCGACCGATCTCGGCGCGCGCGTCGTGCGCGAGGTGCTCGAACGCGCGAGCGTCTCGGGCGACGAAGTCGGGCACGTCGTGTTCGGCAACGTCGTGCACACTGAGCCGAAGGACATGTATCTCGCGCGCGTCGCCGCGATCAACGGCGGGGTCGCCCAGCACGCGCCCGCGCTGACCGTGAACCGTTTGTGCGGCTCGGGCTTGCAGGCAATCGTGTCGGCCGCGCAAAGCGTGCTGCTCGGCGACGCCGATATCGCGATCGGCGGCGGTGCGGAAAACATGAGCCGCGCGCCTTATTCGATGCCGGCCGCGCGTTTCGGTCAGCGCATGGGCGATGCGCGTCTCGTCGACATGATGGTCGGCGCGCTCAACGATCCGTTCCAGTCGATTCACATGGGCGTGACCGCCGAGAACGTCGCGCGCAAGTACGAAATCTCGCGCGACGCGCAGGACGCGCTCGCACTTGAGTCGCATCGCCGCGCGGCCCACGCGATCACGAGTGGCTACTTCAAGGAACAGATTCTGCCGATCACGCTTGCCTCGAAGAAAGGCGACGTCGTGTTCGACACCGACGAGCACGCGCGCATGAACGCTACGGCGGAAGACTTCGCGAAGCTGAAGCCCGTGTTCGTGAAGGACAACGGCACGGTGACGGCGGGCAACGCGTCCGGCATCAACGATGCGGCCGCGGCCGTCGTGCTGATGGAGCGCGGCGTTGCCGAGCGACGCGGCGTGAAGCCGTTGGCGCGGCTCGTGTCGTACGCGCATGCCGGCGTCGATCCGGCGTACATGGGTATCGGACCGGTGCCGGCGAGCCGCAAGGCGCTCGAGCGCGCGGGTCTGACGGTCGCCGATCTCGACGTGATCGAAGCCAACGAGGCATTTGCCGCGCAGGCCTGCGCGGTCAGCAAGGAGCTCGGCTTCGATCCGGCCAAGGTCAATCCGAATGGCTCGGGCATTTCGCTGGGCCATCCGATCGGCGCGACCGGCGCGCTGATCACGGTGAAGGCGCTGTATGAACTGCAACGCATCGGCGGGCGTTATGCGCTGGTTACGATGTGCATCGGCGGCGGCCAGGGCATCGCGGCGGTTTTCGAGCGCCTCTGACAGCGCACGGCAGGGCGGCGCGGTTCGGGTCGCAAGCAGGAACCAGTAACAGGGATGGACAGATGCAGGAAGCGAAAGTGACGAAGGGTTCGGCAACGCGCGCGTGGCGCCAGCGCGCCGGCGTGGTGGCGAGCGCCGCCGCGCTGCTGTGCGCGGGCACGGCGCTGTGGATGCCGTCGCAGGCGTGGGCGGAAAGCGCCGCGGTCAAGGAGCTGGCGGCGCCGCCGCCGATCCAGTTGCCGCTGAAGCCGAGCCCCGAGTTCGCGAAGTTTCCGCGCTACGTCGGCACGCTCGGCGCGCGGCCGATCGTGCTGCGGCTTGGGGCGAAGACCGACGATCCCTCCGGCGTGCACGGCGAGTATCAGTACAGCGATACCGGCGAGGTGATCCTGATCGCCGGCGATCGCGACGGCGATACGCTCGAAGTCGAGGAATCGAACGACGGCACGCATATCACTGGCAACTGGGTCGGCAAGTTCGCGGCGGATGGCTCGCTCGAAGGCGACCGGATGAACGTCGACGATTCCAACCCGCAGGAGTTCAACCTGAAGCCGCTGGCGGCGGGGCAGGCGGTGCCGGCGGCCGGCTCGGCCGGCGCTGGCGCGGCCAAGGGCGCGGCCCCAGCACCGCAGCCAGCTGCCGCGGCGCCCGCGCCGGCGCCCGCCGCCGGTGGACACCCGGTGGGCGGCGTCAGCAACCTGCAAACCGGCGACTGATGCGTATGAGCACCGCGCATCCGCCATCGCGCTGCGCGGCCGATGTGTCAGTCCCGCTTCCCTGTGCTTTTCATCGAGCATCACATGACTGAATCCAAATTCAAACACGGTCTGCAGACCCGCATCGTGCGGGCCGAGGACCAGATCACGCCGGGCTTCGAATCTTTCTCGACGCCGGTCACGCGCGCCTCGACGGTGGTGTTCCCCGATCTCGCCGCGATGCGCGCGCTCGACTGGAAGAACGACGCGCAATGGCGCTACGGCCTGCATGCCACACCTACGCAGATCGCGCTCGCGCAGCGTCTCGCCGCGATCGAGGGTGGCAAGCATGCGTTGTTGCAGCCGTCGGGGCTGTCGTCGATCTCGAACGTCTACTTCGGCCTCGTGAAGGCCGGCGACGACGTGCTGATCCCCGATAACGTCTATTCGCCCAACCGCGATCACGGCGACTGGCTCGCGCGCGATTTCGGCATCACGGCGCGCTACTACGATCCGCTGATCGGCGCGGGCATCGCCGATTTGATCCAACCGAACACGCGCCTGATCTGGATCGAGGCGCCCGGCTCGGTGACGATGGAGGTGCCCGACGTGCCAGCCATCACCGCGGCGGCGCGCGCGCGCAAGGTCTTCACCGCGATCGACAACACGTGGTCCGCGGGCCTCGCGTTCCGGCCGTTCGACCACGGCATCGACATCTCGGTGCAGGCGCTGACCAAATACCAGTCGGGCGGCGGCGACGTGCTGATGGGCGCGACCATCACGGTCGACCGTGAAGTACACGTGAAGCTGAAGGCCGCGCGCATGCGCATGGGTATCGGCGTGTCGTCGGACGATTGCTCGCTGATCCTGCGCAGCCTGCCGAGCATGCAGCTGCGTTTCGCGCAGCACGACCGCGCGGCGCTGTCGCTCGCGATGTGGTTGAAGACCCGGCCGGAAATCGTCGCGGTGCTGCATCCGGCGCTCGCCGACTGTCCGGGGCACGAAGTGTACAAGCGCGATTTCACCGGCGCGGGAGGCCTGTTCTCGGTCGTGTTCGACGAGCGTTACAGCGCGGCGCAGATCGACACGTTCTGCGAATCGCTCGAACTGTTTTCGCTGGGCTGGAGTTGGGGTGGCGCGCATAGCCTCGCGATGCCGTACGACATCGCGTCGATGCGCACCGCGGCGCAGTGGCCGCATCGCGGCACGCTGGTGCGCTTCTATATCGGTCTCGAGGACGAGGCGGATCTGCGCGCGGATATCGAACGGAGTCTGGCGGCGCTGGCTTAACGCGCGTTAGCCTGGATCGATACGCTGGTCGAGAAGCCCGCCGGGATGTGTTTCCGGCGGGCTTTTTTGTGGCCCGGAGTACCAGGCAGACCTGACCGTTTGGCTGAGTGTTCGATGGCGTGTCGCGACGCTACGATGAGGTGCAATCAGACTCACGTTGCCAGCGCTGCCGGGTAGCCTCGATGAATCTTTTCTTCTGGATGTTGCTGAATCTTGCGGTGCCAATTGCCGGACCGGTCTTTACGCTTGCGCTCGTCGCGCCCGCGTTTGGATGGCGCGTTGCCAGGACGATGATTGCGGCGTCGGTGAAGGACGGGCAATTGTTCTGGTGTGCGATTGGACTGTGTGCTGCCGCGATTTATGAGGCGGTGACGGCGTTGGAGCAGGGCAGTCGGGAGACGTCACTGCTTGCGCTTGGGATTGTCGGGTTTTGCGGGCTGGCGTTCGCCTGTTCCATCGCCGTGACGGCGGGCTTGCTCAGAGTGCGGCAGGACGGCTCGGGCGCCGCTATCGGTGACAGGCAGACCGGGCGTGTGGTCGGCACGTTTTCGCGTGGGGTGGTCGCCATGTCGATTATTTCGATTTGCCTTGCAGCGACTCTATCCGCGGCTTTGCACATCCACCTGAATTAGCTCTTTTTGGGATCGTGCAGCTCTTATACTTGGTCTGTCTCGCGGAGGAGCTTATGAAACAATTTATCCTGTCTTTGGAAATAGGCAAAAATTACGACCGCATCATGAAGGGCGTGTTGATCGCCCATATTGTGATCGGCATCTGCATGTTCGCCCTGTTCCTGCCCGGCATTTTCAACAGATAACGCCTCACTTCACGCGGTTCGCTATCGCGGCGGTCGTGCTACCGGCGCGATAACGAATCCCTCAAGCCTCCAGCCTCAAAACAATCGCAGCAAGCCGTCCAGCCCAACGAAATTGAACGACACGCTGGCTGCTTCGCGCACCACCGGTTTCGCGCGGAACGCAACGGAGAGGCTGGCTTCGGCCATCATCTTCAGGTCGTTCGAGCCGTCGCCCATCGCGATCGCGCGCGAGGGCTCGATGCCGAGCGTCGTGCAGGTTTCGCGCAGCGTGCGCGCTTTCACGTCCGCATTGACGATCTCGCCGACCACCTTGCCGGTCAGCTTGCCGTCGACGATTTCGAGCGTGTTCGCACGCGTGAAATCGAGGCCGAGGCGCGCCTTCAGCTTTTCGGTGAAGAACGTGAAGCCTCCCGACACGAGCAACGTCTTCAGGCCCGCCTGTTTCGCGCCGGCGAGCATCCGTTCGGCGCCCGGCGACAACTGCAGCCGCTCTTCGTACACGCGCTCGAGTGCGCTGGCGTCGAGGCCCTTGAGCAACGCGACGCGACGCGTGAGGCTTTCGTTGAAGTCCTTGATCTCGCCGCGCATCGCAGCTTCGGTAATCGCTGCGACTTCGGTTTTGAGCCCGCAGAAATCGGCGATTTCGTCGATGCATTCGATCGTGATCAGCGTCGAGTCCATGTCCATCGCGACGAGTCCAAAGTCGCGCAACTGGCGGCCGGTTTCGACAAACGCGTAATCGAGCTGATGCGTGTAGCAATACGCTTCGACGTCGGCGCGTTGCGCGACGTTCGCGTCGGCGATGCGAATGGCGTTCGCGTCGATGACCGCGGCTTGCGAGCCGCGCGCGAGCGCGACGAGCGTTTTGTGGTGGTCGGCGGAAAGGGGGGCGGCGCTTTGAATGACGAGGTTCATGGACGACCAGTGACGCGGAAAGAAAGAGGCGCGTGGCGCGCGGAAAATCCCGCTATTGTATCGGTTCCGTGCGCCGCAACCCGGCCACCCCCAACGAGGCGCAACAAGACGCCCCACGGAGACAACGTATGCCCCCGGCGACCGCCAGCGACACATCCTCCCTTGCCCGCGACTTCGATCTGCGTCAGCTGAGCCCGGCGTTCTACGCCGATCCCTATCCGGTCTATCACGCACTGCGCACCCATGAGCCCATCAGGCGCATGCCCGACGGCTCGCTTTTTCTGACGCGCTTTCGCGACGTGCAGGCCGTCTATCGCGACCCGAAGACCTTCAGTTCCGACAAGACCGTCGAGTTCCGGCCGAAGTACGGCGACTCGCCGCTCTACGCGCATCACACGACGAGCCTCGTGTTCAACGATCCACCGCGCCACACGCGCGTGCGCAAGCTGATCGCCGGCGCGCTGACCGCGCGCGCGATCGCGGCGATGGAGCCCGCGCTGATCCGGCTCGTCGACAGCCTGCTCGAGGCGGCCGCGCAACGCGGGCGTATCGATCTGATCGGCGAGTTCGCCTCGGCGATTCCGGTCGAGGTCATCGGCAATCTGCTCGATGTGCCGCACGACGAACGCGCGCCGCTGCGCGACTGGTCGCTCGCGATACTCGGCGCGCTCGAGCCGTCGCTGACCGACGCGCAGCTCGAGCGCGGCAATCGCGCGGTCAGCGAATTCGTCGACTATCTGCGCGGCCTCGTCGCGCGCCGTCGCCGCGAACCGGGCGATCCGCAGCACGACGTGCTGACGCGCCTGATTCAGGGCGAGGGGCCGAACGAGCAGTTGTCGGAAGCGGAACTGCTGCAGAACTGCATTTTCATCCTCAACGCCGGGCATGAGACGACCACGAACCTGATCGGCAACGGGCTCGTCACGCTGACCCAATGGCCCGACGAGCGCGCCGCCCTGCGACGCGAGCCGGAGCTGATCGGCACCGCGGTCGAAGAGTGTTTGCGCTTCGAAAGTTCGAATCAGCTCGGCAACCGGATGGCCACCGTCGATACCGACATCGGCGGCGTCGCGGTCGCGCGCGGCACGCCGGTCACGCTGTGTATCGGCGCGGCCAATCGCGACCCCGAGCAGTTCGCGGAGCCGGACCGCTTCAACATCCGCCGCGACCCGAACCGGCATCTCGCGTTCGGGTTCGGGATTCACCAGTGCGCGGGCTTGTCGCTGGCGCGGCTGGAGGCGCGCATTGCGATCGGGCGCTTCGTGCAGCGCTTCCCGGCCTATCGCCTCGATGGCGAGCCGACGCGCGGCGGGCGCGTGCGGTTTCGCGGCTTCGCGGCGGTGCCGGTCCTGCTCGAGCCTTGATGCGAGCTGCGCGCTGACTGCACCGCGCAGCGGGAAAAAGCCGTAGGTTTTGCCGCCGCATCGCAAGACTTACAGCCCCATGACAGTACGGCGCTGTACAGGCCGGGCCGCGCCGCGCACGTGGCAGCGCCACAAAATGCCCGGAAATCCGTGGCACGCTTGCTGCTTCGCTTGATATCTCACGCCCATGGGACACGGGAGCGCGCGATGGCACACATGATCTGGAAGGGCGCAATCAGCTTCGGGCTGGTCCACGTCCCGGTGCAGCTTTATCCGGCGACGCAGTCGGAGAAGGTCGGCTTCAATCTGCTCGACAGGCGCACGATCGACCCGATCGGCTACAAGCAGATCAACAAGCGCACCGGCAAGGACGTGACCCGCGAGAACATCGTGCGCGGCTTCGAGTACGAGAAGGACCGTTACGTGGTGCTGTCGGACGAAGAAATCCGCGCGGCGAATCCCGAGTCGACGCAGACGGTCGACATCCTCGCGTTCGTCGACGCCCCCGACATCTCGTTCCTCTATCTCGACACGCCGTATTTCCTGACGCCCGACCGCAAGGGCGAGAAAGTCTATGCGCTGCTGCGCGAGGCGATGACGGCGTCGGGCAAGATCGGCGTCGCGAGCGTCGTTCTGCACAACAAGCAGCATCTGGCGGCGCTGATTCCGCTCGGTCCCGTGCTGGCGTTGAAGACGCTGCGCTGGGCCAACGAGGTGCGCGGACTCGACCAGTTCAAGCTGCCGCCCGAAGGCATGAAGGCCGCCGGCGTGTCGGCGAAGGAACTCGACATGGCGAAAAAGCTGATCGACGACATGAGCGAGACGTGGGACCCGACGCAGTATCACGATACGTTTCGCGACGACATCATGGCGCTCGTTGAGCGCAAGATTCGCGCGGGCAAGACCGAGGAGGTCACCGAAGTCGAAACGCCGCACGAGTCGCGCAAATCCGCCGACATTCTCGACCTCTCCGATATGCTCAGACGCAGCCTCGGCCGCGGCAAGGGCAAGCCGGCGGCCGCGGGCCGCAAGCGCGCCGCCGACGAGGACGACGAGCAGACCGACAGCGATGCCGGGGCCGATGAAGAGGCGGCCGCGCCCGCGCGCAAAAAGCCACGCGCAGCGAGCACGCCGCGTAGCCGTAGTGGCAGTGGGGGGAGCAGCGCCCGCGCCGCCTCGAAGACCACGGCTGCGGCCCGCAAACGACGCGCGGCGGCCTGAGCGCGCGGCCGACCGGCTTATCGTATCGAACGCATCGAACGCATCGAAGTCATCGCCATGAACGACCGACTCGACCTCTATCACCGCAAGCGCCGCTTCGAGGACACGCCCGAGCCGGCCGCCGCGACGACGCGCAAACGCGCGGCGAGCAAGACCCGCAGAAGCGCAACGCGTGTCGTGCCCCAGACGTTGTCCTACGTGATCCAGGAGCACGACGCGCGGCGTCTGCACTACGACTTCCGGCTCGAACTGAACGGCGCGCTGCTGTCGTGGGCGGTGCCGAAAGGGCCGAGCCTCGACCCGTCGGTCAAACGGCTCGCCGTGCGCGTCGAGGATCATCCGGTCGAATACGGTACGTTCGAGGGCGAGATTCCGCCCGGCAATTACGGCGCGGGTACGGTGATCGTGTGGGATCGCGGCACGTGGGAGCCAGCGGGCGGCGCGGCCGAAGCCGCGCGCGCCTACGCGGCCGGCAAGCTCAAGTTTCAGTTGCACGGCGAGAAGCTGCACGGCGGCTGGACGCTGGTGCGCAGTCATATGCGTGGCAGCGGCGACAAGGAGCAATGGCTGCTGATCAAGGAGCGCGACGAGGCGGCGCGCGACGAAAGCGAATACGACGTGCTGAAGAAGCAGCCAGGCAGCGTGCTGGCGGATGGGACATCGCGAGGTAGGCGAACGAAGCAATCGACAGCGGACTCGACGGCAAAAATATCGCGCGACGGCAAAGCCGTAAGCAAGCCGGCGAAATCCGCCTCCTCGCGGCGCGCCGCCGACCCCAAACGCCCCGACATCGTCGCGACGCGCAGCGCGCAGTCGCTTCGCGAGCTTGCCGCGTCACCATCGATAGAAGGTGCCGTCAAAGCCAGGTTGCCCGCCAGTTTGAAGCCGCAACTGGCCACGCTCGTCGATAGCGCGCCGCCGGGCGACGATTGGCTCTACGAAATCAAGTTCGACGGCTACCGCGTGCTAGCGCGTATCGACCATGCATCGAAGGCAAAGGGCGGTGCGGTCGGCATTTTCACGCGCAACGGCAACGACTGGAGCGCAAAGTTCAGCAAGCAGATCGAGGCCTTCGCGGAGCTGGACCTGCAAAGCGCGTGGCTCGACGGCGAAGCGGTCGTGCTCGACGAACGCGACGTGCCGAGCTTCCAGTTGCTGCAAAACGCGTTCGACGCGCATCGCCCGCAAGACATCGTCATCTATCTGTTCGATCTACCGTTTCTGAACGGCTACGATCTGCGCGGCGTACCGCTCGAGCAGCGTCGCGCGATCCTGCGCGCGCTGCTCGAAGGCGTCGACGATCGCGTGCTGCGCTTTTCAAACGACTTCGCGTTCAGCGCCGAGGCGCTCCTGAAGAGCGCATGCGATATGGCGCTCGAAGGCATCATCGGCAAGCGGCGTGACAGCCGCTATGTGTCGGGCCGCGCGTCGTCGTGGATCAAGCTGAAGTGCCGGCGCCGCCAGGAGTTCGTGATCGGCGGGTATTCGGAGCCGAGCGGCAGCCGCGCGGCGTTCGGCGCGCTGCTGCTCGGCGTCTACGACGGCGACGGCCGCTTGCAATACGCGGGGCGCGTCGGCACCGGCTTCGATGCCGCGCTGCTGCGCTCGGTCAAACAGGCGCTCGACGCGCACGCGAGCAAGCGTATGCCGTTCGCGAGCGCACCCCGCGAGCGCAGCCGCACCCCCGTGCATTGGGTCGAGCCGGCGCTCGTCGCCGAATGCAACTTCGCCGAATGGACGAGCGACGGCATCGTGCGCCAGGCGTCGTTCGTCAGCTTGCGTGACGACAAGCCGGCGCGCCAGATCGTCAGGGAAACCACCCGACAAGGAGCCGACGTGCAACAGCAAACCGAAACCGCCTCCGACGATACGCCGCAAAAAAGCGCACCGAAAAAGCGCGCGGCCAAAAAGACCGCCACGTCCGCTGCCAAGAAAAACGCGCCCGCCCGAACCACGGCAACCCGTTCGCGCACGCAGAGCGAAATCGCCGGCGTGCGCATCTCGCATCCCGATCGCGTGATCGACAAGACGAGCGGTGCCAGCAAGCTCGACCTGGTGCAGTACTACGCATCGATGGCCGAATGGATGCTGCCTCATCTGCGCGAGCGGCCCGTCGCACTCGTGCGCGCGCCGGAGGATATCGGCGGCGAACTGTTCTTCCAGAAGCACAGCCAGAAGCTGTCGATTCCGCATGTCACGCAGCACGAGGGACTCGATCCGGGCCATCCGCCGCTGATCACGATCGACACGCTCGCCGCGCTGGTCGGCGCCGCGCAGATGGGCACCGTCGAATTTCATACGTGGAATGCGGTCGCGTCGAATATCGAAAAGCCCGATCGCGTGGTGTTCGATCTCGACCCCGACGCGTCGCTCGGTTGGGAGCGCATGATCGAGGCCGCGCAACTGACGCGCTCGCTGCTCGACGAACTGGGCCTGAAGTCGTTCTGCAAGACGAGCGGCGGCAAGGGCTTGCACGTGGTCGTGCCGCTCGCGAAGCAGGCCGGCTGGGACGACGTGAAGGATTTCTCGCAGGCGCTCGCGCAGCATATGGCGACCACGCTGCCGCAGTACTTCAGCGCGAAGATGGGCGCACAGAATCGCAAGAAGAAGATCTTCATCGACTATCTGCGCAACAACCGCGGCTCGAGCACCGTGGCCGCATTCTCGGCGCGCGCGCGGCCGGGTCTCGGCGTCTCGGTGCCGCTAGCGTGGGACGAACTCGACAGCACGTCGAGCGGCGATCAATGGACCATCCGCAACGTGCGTGAGCGCGTGGACACGCTCAGGAGCGACCCGTGGGCGGACTATCCGAAGACCCGTCAGCGCATCACCGCGGCGATGAAAAAACGGCTGACCGACGCGTGATCAGCGATCGTCCGCACTCAGCGCGAACGCGATTCGCGAAGGAGCAATGACATGAAGACCTCGCCGCAAACGACAGATGGCGACCAGCAAGCGAAGCCGCAAGCCGACCCGCACGCGAAACATCCGCGTTCGATGCAGGAAGCCGGTGTGCCGCTGCCGCATGAAACCGACCAGGATCCGGAGTCGCAGCACGAGGACCAACCGCGCCACGTCGGCAAGCAGGCCCATGAGGATGTCTCGCATGGACTGCAGGATACCGACCGCCGCGGCGGCGACGAGTATCAGCAACGCACGCAGAACGACTCGCATACCGACGTGAACTCGGATCGCAAGCAGGGCGGTACGAAGAGCGGTACGAAGCGCGGCAAGCGCTGACACCCGCTGACAGGCGAGGCGCCTACGCGCCCGCCAGTCCCACCGGCTCCCGGTCCCAATACGGCGGATCGCCGATATGGGCGGCGACGAAGTCGATGAAGGCGAGCGTCTTCGGCGGCACGAACGCGCGGCTCGGGTACACGGCCCAGAGTGCGACGGCGTCGTCGAGCGGATAGCTGTCGAGCACGCTGACGAGCGCGCCGCTGCGCAAATAAGGCCCGACGTCCCACGTCGATTTCAGCGCGATGCCGAAACCCGCGAGCAGCGCGTCGCGGATCACCTCGCCGTTGTCGGTGACGAGGCGGCCGCTCACGCGCACATTGAGCGGGCCGGCCGGCGTCACGAAGCGCCAGTCGCGCTGCTCCGACAGAACGATGCACTCGTGTCGCGCGAGATCGGACGGATGGTGCGGCGTGCCGCGCGCCGCGAGATAGGCCGGTGACGCGCACAGCACGCGGCGGTTGACCGCAAGGCGCCGCGCGACCAGTGACGAATCCTTCAGGACCCCAACGCGAATCGCGACATCGATTCCCGCGTCGACCAGATCGACCACTTGATCGGTCAGGCGTAGATCGACGCTGACGCCCGGATAGCGGCGCAGAAATTCGCAGATCACCGGCGACACATGCTGCCGCCCGAACGACGACGGCATCGACACGCGCAGCCGCCCCTGCGGCTCGGCCTGCGCGCGCCCGACCGACGCGCGCGCGGCGGCCGCCGCATCGAGCAGTGCCTCGGCGCGCGTCATGAATACTTCACCGTCCTGGGTGAGGCTGATGCGGCGCGTGGTCCGATGCAACAGCCGTGCGCCGAGCAGCTTTTCGAGTTGCGCGATCCGCGCGCTCGCGACCGCCGCCGACACACCGAACTCGCGCCCGGCCGCCGATACGTTGGCGAGCAGCGCAGCGCGCACGAAAAGCGCGACGTCGAGCAGATCGAGCCGTTCGCGCTCGCTGGAGAGGGACCGGTCGGCCGGGTTTGTACAGTTCATTATTCTGAAAGATTTTCTGAAAAACCAAAAAAATGTTTCAGTGATTATGACTGTTTTAGCAGAATAAAAATCATCCTACTATGTGAGCACATCAACCGAACGAACAAGGAACAGCCATGAAAGCCGTCGGACTCTACCGTTATCTGCCGATCGATCACGCCGAAGCGCTCGTCGACGTCGAGATTCCGAAACCCGAAGCGAGCGGGCGCGATCTGCTGGTCAAGGTGGAAGCCATTTCCGTGAACCCGGTCGACACCAAGGTGCGCGCGCCGAAAGACACCGTCGAGAAGACGCCGCGCGTGCTCGGCTGGGACGCGGCCGGTACCGTCGTCGCGGTCGGGCCCGAGGTCACGCTGTTCAAGGTCGGCGATCCGGTGTTCTATGCGGGCAGCATTACGCGGCCGGGCGCCAATAGCGAGTTTCATCTGGTCGACGAACGGATCGTCGGACACAAGCCGGCGTCGTTCGATTTCACGCACGCGGCCGCGCTGCCGTTGACCGCGATCACCGCGTGGGAGGCGTTGTTCGACCGCCTCGGCGTGTCGCCGCAAGGCGCCGACGCAGGTCGCACCGTGCTGATTTTCGGCGGCGCGGGCGGGGTCGGCTCGATCGGCATCCAGCTCGCGAAGCAGCTCGGCAAGCTGAAGGTGATCGCGACCGCATCGCGGCCCGAATCGGCGCAATGGGCGCAGGAGCTCGGCGCGGACCATGTCGTCAATCATTTCGGCGATCTGCCCGCGCAGATGAAGGAGATCGGCATCGAGCAGGTCGACTACGTGCTGATCTTCAACGACACCGACCGCAACTTTCCGGCTGCCGCGCAAGTGATCAAGCCGCAAGGCAGCATCTGCACGATCGTCGAGAACAGCGCCGCGGTGCCGGTCGAATTGCTGAAGGCGAAGAGCGCGGCGTTTCACTGGGAGTTCATGTTCACGCGCTCGATGTTCGGCACGCCCGACATGATCGAGCAGCACAAGCTGCTGACCGAGGTCGCGCGCCTCGTCGATGCCGGAACGTTGCGCACGACGCTCGGCGAGAATCTCGGCCGCATCAACGCGGAGAATCTGCGCCGCGCGCATCGGCTGCTCGAGGAAGGGCGCGCGATCGGCAAGCTCGTGCTGACCGGCTTTTGAAACGAGACCGACGCGCAGAAAGCGCGTCGCCGCAAGCGGGTTAACACCCGAGCCGACACGACACGCGCGGCATCGCGCTTGGCGGTAGACTGACGACGCAGCATGCCAAAACGGTTGCGTGTCTTGCGGCGGGGCGAGCCGGTATGAACCGGCCCGACCCGGGCAGTGCGCGAACAGTGCACCGGCAGTCGCACCGACGCGAGCGCGCAGCGGCACAACAACGAGGTGACAGTATGAGCATCAGCTTCAAACTCTCCGCCGTTTCCGTTGTCGCTTCTCTCGCCTGCGCGCTCGTGCCGGTAGCGCGCGCAGCCACGCCGATCACGGTGACCAACCAGGCCGCACTCGACGGCCCGATCCGCTACACCGTTCGCGTCACGTCGAAACAGTTCGGCAATTCCCAGGAAACCCGCACGATCCGCTCCGGCGAATCGGACGACTTCACGTGGAAGACCGTGCCGCCAGGCGGCCCGGTCCCCGGCACCGACGCGTGCCCGGACTACGGGGCGCTGCCGGTCGACGAGAATGGCGCAATGATCCGTCAGACGCAGATCCGCTTCGCGCCGGTGGTGTCGAGCAATGGCACCGCGACCGTTCAGCTGAGCTTCCAGGCGCAGACGCCGCATGGCGTGAAAACCGTGACGAGCGGCGGCAAGACGCTCAAGTGTCCGAACGATGTGCGCGTGAGTCAGATCGTGCGTTTCACGATGCCAGTCAATGGCACGACGAAAACGCTGACGCTGAGCGACGGCACCGAGGTGGCGGTGACCGCGAAGCGCTGAGCGGTCGGACGCGCGTCAGCCTTTATTGACCTCACGCTCGATCAGTCGCGCCGGCAAGAACTGATGCCCGGCCGAAAAGAGCCGCCGGTACGTGAGCAGCACCGCGCCCACGGTGCCGAGCGCAGACGCCGCCGCGATCAGAAACATGATGACGATCTGATAGCGCACCGCCTGCAAGGGCGACTGCCCGGCCAGCACCTGACCCGTCATCATGCCCGGCAAGCTCACGACGCCGACCACCGCCATCTGGTTCAAGGTGGGCATCATGCCCGCGCGCACCGCCTGGCGCGCCGGCGCCTGCGCGGCTTCCCAGCGCGTCGCGCCGAGCGCGAGCGCCATCTCGACGCGGTCGCGCCGCGCGGTCAGCTCCTCGGTCATCCGCTCGATGCCAAGCGACACCCCGGTCAGCGTGTTGCCGAGGATCATGCCGAGAATCGGAATCGCATACTGCGGCTCGTACCACGGGTGAATGCGGATCACGACGAACAGTCCCACCGCGGCCACGAGCCACGAACTGACCCAGATCGACAGCACGCTGTCGGCGCGCTGTCCAGCATAGGTGCGGCTGCCGCGCTGCGCGCCGGCGAAACCCGCGATCAGCGTCATCAGGATCATCAGCGGCAGCACGACGTACCAGCGGTCGAAACTGAACACCCAGCCGAGCACATAGCCGATCGCGAGCAGCTGGACGACAGTGCGCACCGCCGCCCATGCGAGCTTGCGCTCGAGATCGAGCTTTAGCGCGACCGAGACGGCACCATTGACGACGATCAGCAGCGTCGCGATCGCGACGTCCCACAAGCTCAGATTTTGCAGGCTCATTGGCGCGGCTCCCGAGGCAGGTCCGCCGTCACGCGCGGCTGCGTGTCGCCGTGCGGTGCGCTTGCTTCGGCGAGCACGCCGGCGTGCATCGTCAGATGGCGCTCGCTCATGCGTGCCGCCTGCTCCAGATCGTGCGACACCCACATCGACGCATGAGCGCCCGGCGCGGCATCGAACCACGCCTCGACGAGCGCTTCGATCGCACGCGAGGAGGCCGGGTCGAGCGATGCGGTCGGCTCGTCGAGCAACAGCACTTCGGGCGCGAGTTGCAGCACGCGAATCAGCGCGGCGATCTGCGCTTCGCCGCCCGACAGCTCGCTCGCGCGCTTGCCGAGAAAGTCCTCGCCACGGCCGGCCTGCACGGCAAGCCGAGCCGCGCGCGCGCGATCGAAGCGTACGTCGCGATACGCGCGCAGCTCGAACGGATAGCGCAGATTGTCCTCGACGCTGCCGTCGATCAGCGCGGGCCGCTGCCGGATATACGCGACGTTGCGCCGGTAGCGTGGAATCGCCGTGCGCTCGACCGGCGCGCCATGCCACAGGATGCGCCCCGCATCGAGCGGATCGAGCAGCGCGAGCGCGCGCAGAAACACGCTCTTGCCGGAGCCGGACGGTCCGGTGATCGCGACGCGCTCACCGGCGCGCAGCGCGAAGGTGGTCGGCTGCAGCAGCGTCTGGCCACGCTGCGCATCGCGCCGCGAGATGCCGTCGGCGAGGACGAAGGGAACATCGGTCATGGTTGAATGGTCGTGGGGAGGAGATGCCGGCGACAGGACTTTACCGGCCATGATTTTTCGATGCCGGCGCGCTCGCGTCAATGCGGCGGTCTGTCGGCAAAGCGTGCGCCATGATAAAACGACGAAGCGCAACAACACGCAACAGCGCGCCGGGCACGATAAGTGCTGCGCGCTGCACGACGTAGAACAACACGTGGAGCTTTTCAATGGCAGGGTCGAGCAGCATCGGACGACGGATCGGAAAAAACTTTGCATGGCTGCTGGCGACGCTCGTGATTCTGATCATCGCGCTCGTCATCTTCATCCTGGCCTTCGACTGGAACCGCGCGCGGCCTTACATCGACGACAAGGTCAGCCAGGCGATCGGCCGGCCGTTCGCGATCAACGGCGACCTGAAGGTCGGCTGGGGTCATCCGGTCGGCGAGACCGGCTGGCGCGGCTGGGTGCCCTGGCCGCGCTTCTCGGCGGCCAACATCACGATCGGCAATCCCGACTGGGCCAAACAGCCGCAGTTCGCGACGCTCGACGAAATCGACTTCGAGGTCGAGGTGTTGCCGCTGCTCGCGCATGACATCGTGATTCCGGCGGTCAACCTCGTGAACCCGTCCGTCGATCTCGAGCGTCTGGCCGACGGGCGCGATAACTGGACCTTCAAGCTGGCGTCGTCGAGCGGGCCGTCGGAATGGAAGCTCGATCTGCACGATATCGCGTTCGCCAAGGGCAATATCTCGCTGTCAGATCAGCAGAAGAAGGTCGAGATGCAGATGGTCGTCGATACGCTCGGGCAGCCGATTCCCATCGGCGACGCGCTGAAGCAGCAGGAGGCGGCCTCGCGCAGCGCGTCGGCGCAGGCAGTCGGTCGTGCGGGCGCGAGCAAGCTCGCCGCCCAGGTCGAGGCGCAGGCGGCCTCGGAGGCGAAAGCGGCGTCCGAAGCGGCGGCCGCCGAGCAGGCGTCGGCAGCATCGGGGACGGCCGCAACGTCAGCCGCTACCGCCAGTTCCGGCGCGCTCGCGACGAGCGGCGCCGCGGCGCCTGCCCCGTCGCGCGCGTCGCCGACCTATGCGATCGCGTGGACCGTCAAAGGCACGTATAACCGCACGCCGGTGTCGGGCAGCGGCAAGCTCGGCGGCGTGCTCGCGTTGCAGGACGCGACCCGGCCGTTCCCGGTGCAGGCCGACGTCAAAGGCGGCGACCTGCATATCGCCTTCGTCGGCACGATCACCGATCCGACGCATCTCGCGGCGCTCGATCTGCGTCTCTGGCTGCAGGGCAACAGCCTGGCGCGCCTGTATTCGCTGACGGGCGTGACCTTGCCCGAGACCCCGCCGTACGCGACCGAGGGCCATCTGATCGGTCAGTTCAAGCCGAGCGGCAGCGTGTTCACTTACGAAAACTTTACTGGCCGGGTCGGCGGCAGCGATCTGAACGGTTCCTTGACCTATACGGCGCGCGAGCCTCGTCCGCTGCTGCAGGGGGCGCTCGAATCGCACGTGCTGCAGTTCTCGGATCTCGCGCCGGTGATCGGCGCCGATTCGAACGCGAGCAAGGCGCAACGCGGCGACACGACCCGCCAGCCGAGCGATCGCGTGCTGCCGGTCGAGGAATTCCGCACCGACCGCTGGAAGGCGATCGACGCGGACGTCAAGTTCACCGGCCGGCGCATCGTCAAGAACTCGAACCTGCCGATCACGGATCTCTACACACACGTCGTGATGACCGACGGCGTGCTGTCGCTCGTGCCGCTGAAGTTCGGCGTCGCGGGTGGCTCGCTCGCGTCGGACATCCATCTCGATGGCAGCGGGGCGCCGCTGAAGGGGCGCTTCGCGATGTCGGCGCGGCATCTGAAGCTCAAGCAGTTGTTCCCGAACTTCAAGACGATGCAGAACGCGCTCGGCGAGATCAACGGTGATGCGTCGCTCTCCGCGACCGGCAATTCGCCGGCGGCGCTCGCGGCGACATCGAATGGCGAGCTGAAGGCGCTCGTGACCGACGGCACCGTCAGCCGTCTGCTGATGGAAGCGGCGGGGCTCAACGTCGCGAACGTCGTCTATGAAAAGCTGTTCGGCAATCGCGACGTGAAGATCAATTGCGCGGCCGCGGACTTCGTCGCGACCGATGGCGTGCTCGAACCGCGCGTGTTCGCGCTCGATACCGACGACGCGGTCATCAACATCGACGGCCACATCAATCTGCGCGACGAGACCCTGGACCTCGGCGTGCATCCGCATACGAAGGGCTTCCGGGTGTTTTCGCTACGCTCGCCGCTGTACGTGAAGGGCACGTTCAAGAATCCGCACGTCGGCGTCAATGCGGCCGCGCTCGCGCTGCGTGGCGGCGCGGTGGTCGGCCTCGGCTTGATCAATCCGTTCGCGGCGCTGATCCCACTGCTCGCGCCGAGCAACAACAAGCCGCTACCGTGCGCCGAATTGCTCGCGCAGGTCCGGCAGGCACCGACGGCGCCGCCGCCGGGCGTGAAACAACAGTCGAAGGCGCCGCTCTCGCTCGACGGTGTGCCGCTCAATAAGTCCTCGGGCGGCGCGTCGTCGCCGACCGGCGCGGATCGCAAGCCCGCGACGCTGTCGCCGGCGAGCGCGGCCGAATACAAGGGTAGCTGATGCTGTCGGGATGGCCTGCTGGCTGGGTGAGCTGGAGCGTAGGCGGTGGCCTGTGCGTGAACTTTCCGTGGCTGTTCAGCGTGCCGTCCGCGCGCGGGCGCGTCAACGTCGAAGATGCGATGGGCGAATGGATGGCATGATGCCGCGCGCTCAAGCGCGCGCGGTTGCCGTCACGGCGGGGTTTCAATGAAGCTCAGTAGCCCTGAACTTCAGGGCGTCTGATCAGGCTCAGCCTATCGGAGTGAGCGCGGTGTTGCATCGCCGGCAGCATCCTGGCGACGCACGCCGCGGCGGGTACCGATTCGCGTCGCGCCGAACTCCGTCAGAATCTTGCCGCGCGCACGGCTCGCGAATACGAGGAAGCCAAAGCCATCCGCCTCGTACCAGTAGCCTCCGTTCTCGAGACCGTCGAGTGGCTGCTCCAGCGCATTGGTAATAGATTCGATGCAGCGCCGCCGCAATTCGGCCGGGGCCGGGTAGGGTGGCTGCGCGCCGCGCACACTGCATAGCAGCACGTCGAGTCCGGGCAGCACGTGTGCATAGAGCACGGGTTCGTCCTGCGCGCGGGCGCGGGCAATTTTGGTGTCGAGCTGACTGAACGGCTTGAAATGCCGCAGAACCGCGAGGAACGACTCGTCGCCGTCCACCTTCGCGCGTCTACGCTTTTTCGGGAAGGACATAAAAATTCGCCTGAAAAAGAATTGCAAGAAACGCTGCGTCCTCATGCGACCACTCCCGGCTTTCGCGCGCCGCACGTCGATCTTTTATAGCATACGACAAGGCTGGATTCACGATGATTCGACGCGACCGCATCGCCCCACCGCCTCCCGCACGAATCATGCCGAACCGCCTCGCCGCGCGCATTCGCATCCCAGCACACCTTGTCTCCATCATAGACGCAGCCGGCGCCGAAAAAACATCCCATCCCAATAAAAAAGTCATTTTTGTGTGGTCGAGCGCTTGCTGGCGCGCCGTTGAAATATCTCGAATTCACGTCGATAATGGCCCGTCCGGCCGCGCCACGCCCGTCTCACCGGGCGCGACGGGGGTGCGCGAGCCTCGCCGTTCGAGTGACAGCCTGAATCACAGCCTGAACGCCCTAACGGAACCATGAAACTATTCACCAAAGGTCTGCTGCTGATCGCTGTACCGAGCGTGGTCGAGCTCGCGCTGCTCGGGTTCGTCTTCGATACCCAGGAGCAGACCGCGCAGGCCGCGCAGTGGGTGGACAACAGCAAGCAGGTCCTCTATCAGTCGTCGGCCATCGTCGACCCGCTGCTGCGTCAGGCCGCGCGCGTGCGCACGGCCATGGTGACGGGCGACGCGTCTTTGATCGACCGTCACGCGGTGTGGGTCGACCTGAACGACCGGCTCGCCAAGCTCGATGCGCTCGTCGCCGCGACGCCCGCCCAGGCCGAGCGCGTTCGCACGATGCGGCGCGCGATCGACGCATATCGCGAAGAAAGCGTCGCGATCTCCCAGGCGTTGCACGAGGGGCGCAGTCTGCACCCCTATATCGCGCTCGAAACCGGCGCGTTGCCGCAGCAGATCGAGGTGTTCCGCGACGAGCTGGCCCAGTTCGGCGAGGCGGCGGCGGAGCTCGACGTCGAGCGCTCGACCGCGCTCGCGGAACGGCGCGAGCTTCAGCAGCGTGCGCTGATCGCCGCCGTGTTCGGCTCGATGCTGATCTGGGCGGTCACCGCGTTCGTGTTCACGCGCGGCATCGGCCAACGCCTCGAAGTACTGACCGATAACGCCGAGCGGCTGGGTAGCGGGCGGCCGCTCGCGGCGCCGTTGTCCGGCAGCGACGAAATCGCCGAACTCGACACGGTGCTGCATCAGACCGATGCGCGTCTGCGCGAGGCGGAGGCGGAGCAGGAGACCCTGAAGACGGAACTCGAAATCCGCGCGCGCGAACTGGCGGCCGTCAATGAGGAATTGCGCCAGGAAACGCAGGACAACGAGATGTTCATCTACAGCGTGTCCCACGATTTGCGCTCGCCGCTCGTCAATCTGCAGGGGTTTTCGAAGGAGCTGCACGTGTCGTGCGACGAGCTCGACGGCATCGTCGGCGAGGCTCGCCTGCCCGAGAACGAAGCGCGGCGCATGACGCAGATCCTCGATGGCGACGTGCGCGAGTCGCTCCACTATTTGCGCGCCGCGGTCGCGCGCGCGGCGGCGATCATCGACGCGCTGCTGCGGATCTCGCGCGCGGGACGGCTCGAATACCAGTGGCAGCGGGTCAGCGTCGGTCGCGCGGTGGCGCGGGTCGTCGATGCGCTGCAACGCACGATCGACCAGCGCGCGGCGAGCGTCACGGTGCGCGAGCTGCCGCCCGCCTGGGGCGACCCCGCGGCGGTCGAGCAGATCTTCAGCAGCCTGATCGGCAATGCGCTGACTTTTCTCGATCCGGCCCGCGCCGGGCGCATCGAGGTCGGCGCGCTGGAGCCCGAACCCGTCGACGAAAGCGAGCCGCGCGCGGTTCGGATGCGCACCTACTACGTCCGCGATAATGGGCTCGGTATTCCGGCGCCGTATCTGTCGAAGGTGTTTCGCGCGTTCCAGCGTCTGCATGTCGATGTCGCGAGTGGCGAGGGGATCGGTCTCGCGGTGGTGCGCCGCACGGTCGAGCGGCACGGCGGGCGCGTCTGGGTCGAGTCGGCCGAAGGCGCGGGGTCGACCTTTTTCGTCGTGCTGCCCGAGACGCCGGTGCGGCTCTGAGCGCGGCACGAGCCTGCGCGAGTATCGGCGCGGCCATGCGCGGGGCGCATGGATCACGAATCGTTAGGACGGAGAGCCATGAATCACGCGCAAACGGTCAGCATCGTTCTGATCGAAGACGACGACGGCCACGCGACGCTCGTCGAGCGTAATCTGCGCCGCGCCGGTATATCGAACGGTTTCGTGCGCTTTCGCGACGGCCAGCAGGCGCTCGACTATTTCTTCGGCCCGGCGCCGCGGGAACCGTTGACCGACGCCGACGGCCATCCGTATCCGCCGCGCGAGAATCTCGCGAATTTCGTCGTGCTGCTCGATCTGAAGATGCCGCGCGTCGACGGCTTCGAGGTGTTGCGGCGTCTGAAGGAAGCGCCCGAGACCGCGGCGGTGCCGGTGATCGTGCTGACCACCACCGACGACCCGCGCGAAATTTCACGCTGCTACGAACTCGGCTGCAACGTCTATATCTGCAAGCCGGTCGAATACGATGCGTTCATCGAGGCCGTGCGCCGGCTCGGCTTTTTCCTCCAAGTGGTCAAGCTGCCGCCGGGGCATCGGCTCGCGCCGCGCTGAAGCTGTCCGAAAGCCGTTCATGACACCATAAGCACCGAACCCAGCCAGAGAACTCCTGCATGACCGAAGAAGTGTCCACACCGCACGCCGCGTATGTGCTCGTCGTCGATGACGACGAAGGCATTCTGCGACTCGCGCGCAAATCGCTCGAACGCGCCGGCTGCCGGGTGGCGATCTGCTCGCGCATCGAGACGGCCCGCGAGCGCCTCGTGAGCGGCGGCCCCGACCTGCTCGTGCTCGACTATCAGTTGAGCGGTCCGGAGACCGGACTCGATTTCTTCCGGCGACTGCGCGCGGAGGGCGTGCGCGTTCCGGCGATCCTCGTGACCGGTTTCACCGACGAATCCCGCGTGATCGAAGCGCTGCGCGCGGGCGTATCCGACGTGGTGCCGAAGTCCGGCGACTATCTCGACTATCTGCCGGAGGCGGTGGAGCGCGTGCTGTCGCAGGAACGACTACAACGCGCGTCCGACGAAGCGCTCTTGCTGCGCGATCGCGAGCTGCATTACCGCACGCTGTCGGAGGCGCTGCCGCATCTGGTGCTGACTTGCGACGCCGCCGGCGATTGCGACTTCCTCTCGAAGCAGTGGTACGACTACACCGGCTTGCCCGAGCAGGCCTCGCACGGTCTCGCGTGGCTCGACGCGGTGCATCCCGACGATCGCGAACCGGTCCGCCGCAGCTGGCTGAAGGCGGTTGCGAGCCGCGGCGACGACTATCGGCATGACGTGCGGATCCGCCGCCACGACGGCGAGTACCGCTGGTTCGACCTGCGCGTGGTCGCGATGCGCGACGCCGAGGGTAACGTCAGCAAATGGTTCGGCACCTGTACCGACATCCACGCGCAGCGCGAGGCGATCGAGGAGCGCGAGCGGCTGCTCGCGTCCGAGCAGGCCGCGCGCCAGGCCGCCGAAGAAGCGAATCGCGCGAAAGACCGTTTTCTCGCGATGCTGTCGCACGAATTGCGCACGCCGCTCACCCCGGTGCTCGCGGGCGCGAGCGTGCTCGAGATGTTCCACGATCTGCCCGAGCAGGCGCGCGCGAGCGTGCGTATGATCCGCCGCAACGTCGAGCTGGAGGCGCGGCTGATCGACGATCTGCTCGATCTGACGCGCGTGGCGAACGGCAAGCTGCGGCTGTCGCTCGAGACCGTCGATGTGCACGAGGTGATCGACAGCGTGCTCGAACTCTTTCGCAGCGAGATTCAGGTCAAGCAGCAGGACGTGCACGTCGAGAAGCGCGCGACGCATCACTACGTGCTGGCCGATCGCGCGCGCCTGCAACAGATGCTGTGGAACCTGATTCGCAACGCCGCGAAGTTCACGCCGGACGGCGGCCATATCTATGTGCGTACGCGCGACGAGCGCATGCAAGTGCAGATCTCGGTCGAAGACACCGGCATCGGCATCGAGCCGGACCAGATCGACAAGCTGTTCAACGCGTTCGAGCAGGGCGACCAGAGCATGACGCGGCAGTTTGGCGGCCTCGGTCTGGGTCTCGCGATCACGAAGGCCTTGACCGACATGCACGGCGGCATCGTGACCGCGTACAGCCCCGGTCCGCATTGCGGCGCGACCTTCACGATCACGCTGCCCACGGCGGCCGCACCGGCCGCCGCGCCGCCGGTCATTGCCCCGAGCGCGGCGCAGCCGGCGAGTTCGCTGACGGTGCTGCTGATCGAAGATCACATCGATACCGCCGACGTGTTGGCGCAGTTGATGCGCGGCCTCGGTCATGACGTGACGGTGGTCGGGCGCATCGGCGATGCGTTCGCGGCGACGCAATTGCAGACATTCGATCTGGTCGTCAGCGACGTCGGTTTGCCCGATGGCACTGGCCTCGATTTCATCAAGGCGTTTCGCGAGCATTCGGACGTGCCGGCCGTCGCGCTGACCGGCTTCGGCACCGACGAGGACGTGCGACGTTGTCTGAGCGCGGGCTTCACGTCGCATCTGACGAAGCCGATCAATTTCGGCCAGCTCGAATCGATGATCGACAGCGCGGCCCAAGCGAAGGCGCGAAAGGGACTGTAAGGCTCGATAATCCGCGGCGCTGAAAGTAGGGCGGAAAACACAAAGGCCTGTTGCGACGTCGATCGCAACAGGCCTTTTTATTTCACTGGCTCAGGTCGTTGAACCGAAGCGATATTTGACAATTAGCGCTGCTGGTTCTTCAGCGTATCGCGGATCTCGCGCAGCAGCAGCACGTCTTCGGGCGTGGGCGGCGGCTCCGCCGGCGCGGCTTCCGGTTCCTTGCGCAGATTGTTGATGAACTTGACCATCAGGAAAATGATGAACGCGAGAATGATGAAGTTGATCAACACGGTAATGAACGAACCGTAGCCGATTACCGCCACGCCCGCCGTCTGCAGGTCTTTATACGATTCCGGGCTGCCTTTGTAAGTCGCCGGAATATGGCCGAGGCGAATGAACATATTGGAGAAATCGAGCCCGCCGGTAGCGAGCCCGACAACCGGCATGATCAGGTCTTTAACCACGGAATTGACAATGGTGGAAAACGCGCCGCCGATAATCACACCGACCGCCAGATCCATCACATTGCCTTTGAGAGCAAATTCTTTGAATTCCTTGATCATGCTCATACAAGCACCTCCCCAGATATGAATAGCGGAATAATACCAATCTGAAACAGATAGGCTAGTGCTTTAGCCGCAACGCAACACGTGTATGTGCCGCGCGTGGCTAATGAGGAAACTGTGACTCGCTATGACGCGCGCGCTCCAGGTGCGCGGCAAAACTGACTGGGTCGGTATTGGTGCCGCACAGCAGCACGCCCACGCGTTTGCCCTGCAACGGCTCGCGCAAAGGTCCGAGCAGCGCGGCGGTGGCGGCCGCGCAAGCCGGCTCGACCGCGAGCTTCAACTGGCCGAACAGGATCAGCATCGCCTCGCGCAACTGGTCGTCGGACACCGTCACGAGCCGATCGATATGGCGGCGGCACAACTCGTAGCTGTATTGCTCGGTATGCGGCGACATCAGCGAATCGGCGATGCTGTGCATATGGCCCATTCTGACCGTATGGTTGGCGGCAAAACTCTTACTCATCGCATCCGAGCCTTCGGGTTCGACGCCGTACACGTGCACGTTCGGATTGGCGAGCCGCAGCGCGGTGGAGACCCCGGCCGCGAGTCCGCCACCGCCGATCGGCACGATCACTGCTTCGAGGTCCGGCGTTTGCGTCGCCCATTCGTAGCCGAGCGTCGCCGAGCCGAGCACCGTGCGATAGCCGTTGAACGGATGCACGAAATAGCGGCCTTCCTCGGCCTCGACGCGGCGCACCAGTTCGAACGCTTCGGCGAGATCTTCCGCATAGACGATGTCGGCGCCGTACTCGCGGCACAGCGCGACGCGCGCGGGATTCGCCGCGCTGAACAGCACGACTTTCGCGCTGATTCCGAGCCGCATCGCCGCATAGGCGACCGCCACCGCGTGATTGCCGCCCGACACGCAGGTGACGCCCGCGCTCTTTTGCACGTCGTCGAGCGCGAGCAGGTTCGTGAACGCGCCGCGTGCCTTGAAGCTGCCCCCCACCTGCAGCAGCTCGAACTTGAAATTGACGACGGTGCCGCTGAGCGACGCGAAGTCGGGCCGGTCGAACACCGGCGTGCGCGCGACCCATGGCATCAACGCAAAATGCTGTGCGGCGATGTCGTCGAGCGAGGGGATCGGCTCGCCGTCGATCGTGTGATCCGTGTGCTGCGGCATGGCGCTGGACATGGCGAGAACTCCGGAGTCGTCGATATCGTTGAGACCGGTTGCGCGACGCGCAGGTTCAGTGCGGCTGCGCGCCGCCGCAACGAAACAGGCTAGGCGGCCTCGACCGACATGCTGTGGATGAACTTGCGCAAAAAGCGCTCGCACGCGACGAGCTGCCCGAGCTCGACGAATTCGTTCGCCTTGTGCGCCTGCTGGATGTCGCCGGGGCCGCAGACGATGCTCGGGATCCCCGCGTTCGAAAACAGGCCCGCCTCGGTGCCGTAGGCGACCTTGCGCTTGTCCTGATCGGCCGTCAAGGCGCGCACGAGCTGCGTGATCGCGGCCTGCTCAGACGAATCGAGTCCGGGCGCCGCGGCGATCTTTGTGATCTCGATCGCGGCCGACGGATGCTCGCGCAGCATTTTCGGCAGCAGCGTTTCGCGCGCGTAACTATCGATGCGGGCGAAGATCTGCTCGGGATCGAGCGTCGGCAGATTGCGGAATTCGAACTGGAACTGGCACTCGGCCGGCACCGTGTTGATCGCGTTGCCGCCCGCGATCGTGCTGGTCTGCGCGGTGCTGAACGGCACGTCGTACAGTTCGTCGAACGGGCCTTGCTCGCGGAACTGGTCGGCCATGTCGCGGATGTAGCAGATCAGGCGCGCCGCGTATTCGATCGCGTTCAAGCCATTCGGCGTCAGCGACGAATGCGCGGCCTGGCCGCGCACGCAGCACTGATACGCATTGATGCCCTTGTGCGCGATGATCGGGCGCATGCTGGTCGGCTCGCCGACGATGCAGCCGTCCGGCTTCACGCCGCGCTTCATCAGATCGGCGATCAGGAGCGGCGCGCCGACGCAGCCGACTTCCTCGTCGTACGACAGCGCGAAGTGGATCGGCTTCGCGAGCTTCACGCGCTGCATATCCGGCACGAGCGCGAGCGCCGCGCCGATGAAGCCCTTCATGTCGCAGGTGCCGCGCCCGTACAGCTTGTCGCCGCGAACCTCGGGCTTGAACGGATCGCTGTCCCATTGCTGGCCGTCCACCGGCACGACGTCCGTGTGGCCCGACAGCACCACGCCGCCGTTCGTTTCGCCATCGTGCGCGGGAAGCGTCGCGAACAGGTTCGCCCATTGGCCGCCCTTGCCGTGCGTGAGGGTCGCGTCGATGCCGAGCGCGCGCAGTTCGTCGCGCACCGTTTCGATCAGGCCGAGATTCGGATTGCGGCTCACCGTGTCCATCGACACGAGACGGGTGACCCAGGGGAGCGATACCGGCGATGCGGAAGAAGCAGGGGAGGCGGATGACTGCGACGATTGCGCTGTTTCAGCGACGTGAGACATGACATGACTCCAGCATTTGAGTCTATCGATCATATCCCAAATTGCATTTTCGTAAGGACTTCCGTCAGCCGGCAGCGCCTTGGCGCAGCGCAGCATCGATACGAAAAACGGGGGACATCCCCCCGTTTTCTGCAGTTTCCGCAAGCCTTTGCGTTCAGCGCGCCGCCGCGGCCGCCGTGCCGCGGCTGGGCGAGCCGAGCGCGCGCAAGGTCTCCTTGACGGTCGCGACGCGCACGGCGAAATCGGGGCTGCGCGTTTCGATTCGCAGCTTGTCCTGGCCCGCGAGCTTGATGTGCTTGTGCTTCTGCACCATCTCGATGATCCGCATCGCGTCGACCGGCGGATTGGGGATGAACTGCAGGCCGATCACGGCTTCGCCCGCATCGATCTTCGAGATGCCGAGCGGCTTCGCGGCGAGCCGCAGACGATGCGTCTCCACCAGCGCATGCGCCTGCGGCGGCAGCTTGCCGAAGCGGTCGATCAGCTCTTCCTGAATGCCGTCGATCGAATCGTTGTGTTCGCAGTTCGCGAGCCGCTTGTAGAGCGACAGACGCTCCTGCACGTCGCCGCAATAATCCGACGGCAGGATCGCCGGCGTATGCAGGTTGATCTCGGTGGTCGCGGCGAGCGGCGCGGTGAGGTCCGGCTCCTTGCCGTTCTTGAGCGCCTTCACCGCGTCGTTGAGCATGTCGGTATAGAGCTGGAAGCCGATCTCCTGGATCTCGCCCGACTGCTTGTCGCCGAGCACCTCGCCGGTGCCGCGAATCTCGAGGTCGTGCATCGCGAGATAGAAGCCCGAGCCGAGCTCCTCCATCTGCTGGATCGCTTCGAGCCGCCGTTGCGCCTGTTTGGTGAGCCCTTGCGGATCGTGCACGAGCAGATACGAGTACGCCTGGTGATGCGAGCGTCCGACCCGGCCACGCAGCTGATGCAATTGCGCGAGACCGAACTTGTCGGATCGGTGGATCAGGATCGTGTTCGCGCTCGGCACGTCGATGCCGGTTTCGATGATCGTCGTGCACAGCAGCACGTTCGCGCGCTGCGCCACGAAATCGCGCATCACGCGCTCGAGTTCGCGCTCGTGCATCTGTCCATGCGCGACCGCGATGCGCGCTTCGGGCACGAGCTCCTCGAGCATCTGCCGGCGGTTCTCGATCGTCTCGACTTCGTTGTGCAGGAAGTAGACCTGGCCGCCGCGCTTCAGCTCGCGCAGCATCGCCTCGCGAATCACGCCATCTTCCTCGCGCCGCACGAAGGTCTTGATCGCGAGGCGCTTCTGCGGCGCGGTCGCGATCACCGAGAAATCGCGCAGACCTTCGAGCGCCATGCCGAGCGTGCGCGGGATCGGCGTCGCGGTCAGCGTCAGCACGTCGACTTCGGCGCGCAGCGCCTTGAGCGCCTCCTTCTGGCGCACGCCGAAACGGTGCTCTTCGTCGATTATGACGAGCCCGAGCTGCTTGAACTGCACATCCGACGACAGCAGCTTGTGCGTGCCGATCACGATGTCGACCGAGCCATCGTTGATCTGCTGGATCGCCGCGCCCACCTCCTTGGTCGACTTGAAGCGCGACAGCTCGGCGATGCGCACCGGCCAGTCGGAGAAACGGTCGCTGAAGGTTTGCGTGTGCTGTTCGGCCAGCAGCGTGGTCGGCGACAGCAGCGCGACCTGCTTGCCACCCATCACCGCGATGAACGCCGCCCGCAGCGCGACCTCGGTCTTGCCGAAACCGACGTCGCCGCACACGAGGCGGTCCATCGGCTTGCCGCTCGTCATGTCGCCGATCACGGCCGCGATCGCGGCGGCCTGGTCCGGGGTTTCCTCGAAGCCGAAGCTCTCGGCGAACTTCACATAGTCCTTCGGTTCGAGCGCGAACGCATGGCCCTCGCGCGCGGCACGGCGCGCGTACAGATTGAGCAGCTCGGCGGCGGTGTCGCGAATCTGTTGCGCGGCCTTGCGCTTGGCCTTTTCCCACTGGCCCGAACCGAGCGAGTGCAACGGGGCGCTGTCGGGATCGGCGCCGCTATAGCGCGAAATGACATGCAGTTGCGCGACCGGCACGTAGAGCTTGCTCTCGCCCGCATATTCGAGGTGCAGGAACTCGGTCTCGCCTTCGCCGAGGTCCATCGTCACGAGACCCATGTAGCGGCCGATGCCGTGCTGCGAATGCACGACCGGGTCGCCCACCTTCAGCTCGGACAGATCGCGCACCATCGAATCGACGTTGCTCGCCTGTTCCTGGCGGCGCCGTCCCGCGCGGCGCGCGAGCGGCCCGTACAGCTCGGTTTCGGTGATGATCGCGATGCCGTCGCCCGGCAACGCGAAGCCGTTCGCGAGCGGCGCGACGCCGAGCGAGAAAGGCGCGTCGCTCTTGAGCCAGCTGGCGAAGCTGTCGGCCGAGGCGGGCTTCAGGTGGTTGTCGGCGAGCAGTTGCAGCAGCGTCTCGCGGCGGCCCGCCGATTCGGCGGCGAACAGCACCCGGTTCGGCGTCGTGCTCAGATACGCGCGCAAGGCCGAGACGGGATCGTCGGCGTGACGGTCGATCGCGAGATTCGGCAGCGCCAGCGACCAGGCGCCGTCGGTGTTGGCCGGCAGCGCGAGCCGCGCGAACGGTTTAGCGAACGTGAAGAAGTCCTGATCCGACAGGAACAGCTTCTGCGGTTCGAGAATCGGCCGGTCGCGGTCGTGCGACAGGAAGTTGAAGCGCTGCTTCGTGTCGTTGGTGAAGCGCCGGATCGCCGCGTCCAGATCGCCAACGAAGGCGAGCTGCGAGCCCTCGGGCAGATAGTGGAAGAGGGTGGCCGTCTCCTCGAAGAACAGCGGCAGATAGTATTCGATGCCCGCCGACGGCACGCCGTTGCCGATGTCCTTATAGATCGACGCGCGGCTCGGATCGCCCTCGAAAGTCTCGCGCCAGCGGCTGCGGAATGCGGTGCGCGCGGCTTCGTCGAACGGGAATTCGCGGCCAGGCAGGAGGCGCACGTCCTTGACCGGATAGAGGCTGCGCTGCGTGTCGGGGTCGAACGCGCGAATCGAGTCGACCTGGTCGTCGAACAGGTCGATCCGGTAAGGCAACGGGGAGCCCATCGGGAACAGATCGAGCAGCGAGCCGCGCACGCAGTATTCGCCGGGACGCACCACCTGGCTCACGTGCTCGTAGCCGGCGAGCGTCAGCTGCGCCTTCAGCTTCGCCTCGTCGAGCCGCTCGCCTTGCGAGAACGAGAACGTGTAGGCGGCCAGAAACGACGCGGGCGGCATCCGGTACAAGGCCGTCGTGGCCGGCACCAGCAGGATGTCGCAGCGGCCTTCGCCGAGATCGTGCAGCGTCGCGAGACGCTCGGACACGAGATCCTGGTGCGGCGAAAAGGTGTCGTAAGGCAGCGTCTCCCAGTCGGGCAGCAGACGCACGCGCGCCTCGGGTGCGAAGAAGCCGATTTCCTGCGACAGCCGCTGCGCGTCGACCGCGCTTTCGCAGACCACCGCCAGCAGCGGCATCTTCTCGCGATACGCAAGATGGTAGCGGGCGATCAGCAGCGCGTCGGACGAACCGCGCGTGCCGTCGAAGGCGAAACGCTGGCCGGCCTTGACGAGCGCGACGGGCGAGGAGGACTGCGAGGATGCGGCGATGTCTGGCATAAAGGAGAAAAAGCGGCTCGGGGCTCACGCGACGGCCAAGTTTACGCGTCTACGGGCGTGGATGCGAAGGACCTATTATAAAATCCGTCCTTTACTTTGACCTGGCGGCATCCGCACTCGTGACTTCCCGTCTCTTTGCCCTGATTCCGTGCGCAGGCACCGGCAGCCGTTCCGGTGCCGCGATGCCCAAGCAATACCGCACTGTCGCCGGTCGCGATATGCTGCATTACTCGCTCGCCGCGTTCGACGCCTGCAGCGAATTCGCGCAGACGCTCGTCGTGATCGCGCCCGACGACCAGCACTTCGACGCGCGCCGCTTCGGCAATCTGCGCTACGCGGTGCGGCGCGTGGGCGGCGCGTCGCGCCAGGCGTCGGTGCTCAATGGACTGCATGCGCTCGCCGAATTCGGCGCCCGCGACGACGACTGGGTGCTCGTGCACGACGCCGCGCGCCCCGGCATCACGCCGGCGCTGATCCGCACCTTGGTCGGATCGCTGAAGGACGATGCGGTCGGCGGCATCATGGCGTTGCCGGTGGCCGATACCTTGAAGCGGATCGACCGCGCCTCGGCCGATGGCCGGATTGCCCGCACCGAGCCGCGCGACGGCTTGTGGCAGGCGCAGACGCCGCAGATGTTCCGCATCGGCATGCTGCGCGAGGCGATCCTGCGCGCCCAGGCCGACGGCCACGATCTGACCGACGAGGCGAGCGCGATCGAATGGTCCGGGCATGCCCCGAAGCTCGTGCAGGGCAGCCTGCGCAACTTCAAGGTCACGTATCCGGAAGATTTCGATCTGGCCGAGGCGATTCTGAGCCGCGCTGCCGGTTCGTGACGCCGGTCCGTCGGACATTCAAACGATTTGGAAGGCTTTAAAGAAGCGCTAAGCGCTTCTGCACTTGAGGACGTGACGCACATGGATTTCAGAATTGGGCAAGGCTACGACGTGCATGCGCTGGTGCCGGGACGCGCGTTGATCATCGGTGGCGTGACGATTCCGTACGAGCGCGGGCTGCTCGGTCACTCGGACGCGGACGTGCTGCTGCACGCGATCACCGACGCGCTGTTCGGCGCGGCCGCGTTGGGCGACATCGGCCGGCACTTCTCCGATACCGACGCGAAGTTCGCCGGCGCGGACAGCCGCGTGCTGCTGCGCGAATGCGTGGCGCGCGTGAAGGCGGCGGGGTTTGCAATCGGCAACGTCGATAGCAGCGTGATCGCGCAGGCGCCGAAGCTCGCGCCTCATATCGAAGGTATGCGCGCGAATATCGCGGCGGACCTCGGTCTGCCGATCGAGCGCGTGAACGTCAAGGCGAAGACGAACGAGAAGCTCGGCTATCTCGGCCGCGGCGAGGGCATCGAGGCCCAGGCCGCGGTGTTGCTGGTCAAGGGTTGAGCGGGTTCTGGGTGTTTTCCTGGGGTGATTGACGGTCGCGCTTACAGCGTCGCACCGCCGATCGCCCGATTGGCTGGACACAGCTCTTCCGTTTGCAGGCCGTCGAGGATGCGCAGCACTTCTTCGGGATTGCGGCCCACGTACAGATTGTTGACCGACACATGCTGGATCGTGTTGTCCGGATCGATGATATAGGTCGCGCGCAGCGCGACGCCCGCTTCCTTGTCGCGCACACCGAGCTGGTCGATCAGCTCGCCTTTCACGTCGCCGAACGAGTAGTGGTTGAGCCGGTCGAGCTCCTTGTTCTCGCGGCGCCACGCGAGCTTCACGTATTCATTGTCGACGCTGCCGCCGAGCAGCACCGCCTCCCGGTCCTCGAATTCCTTGACCAGTCTGCTGAACTCGACGATTTCCGTCGGGCAGATCAGCGAAAAATCCTTCGGATAGAAGTAGATGATTTTCCACTTGCGCGGAAACGACTGGTCGGTAATGTATTCGAACGCCGAGACGCCGTGTTCCTCGGGATGGTTGAAGCCCGGCCTCGCGGCGATGACGGTGAACGCTTCGAGTTTGTCGCCAACGGTTTTCATGCAAGCGCTCCTTCGGAAGTCGCAACAACGGCATGGCTCGTATGACGGCCGTGCCTCGCGCCGGGCGTCGTCGGTTCACGCGCCTTTGGCGAGCGGAAACTCGATCGTCACTTCGAGCCCAGGTCCCGGCGAGCGGTTGCGCAGACGCAGCGCACCACGATAACGCGCGACGAGCCGCTGCACGATCGCCATGCCGAGGCCCGTGCCATTGGCCTGGGTGCGCGCCGAATTCACACGATAGAACGGCCGCGTGACGAGCGCGAGCTGATCTTCGGGAATGCCGGGGCCTTCGTCGACCACCGAGAGTTCGACGCGCGAATGCGACACGCGCGTTTCGAGAATCACGTGCGGCACGCCGTCGCCTTCGCTACCCCCGTACTTGCGCGCGTTTTCGAGCAGATTGCCGACCACGCGTCGCATGTCGGTCTCATCGGCTTCGATCACCGCGGAGGGAGCGAGCCGCGTGATCAGCCGCATGCTGTCCTCGCTTTGCATGCGCGCGGCGAGTTCGCCCGCGATCACCGAGAGGTCGACCGGCTCCGGCACGCGCTGCACCGGACGCGCGTAGTCGAGGAAGCGGCCGATGATCATGTCCATCTGCTCGATGTCGTCGACCATCGCGTCCTTGGTGGACTGGTCGGACGGGCTCATTTCGGTTTCGAGCCGCAGCCGCGCGAGCGGCGTGCGCAGATCGTGCGAGATGCCCGCGAGCATCAGCGCGCGGTCGGCCTCGAGCTGTTCGAGGTCGCGCACCATCTGGTTGAAGCTTCGGTTGGTTTCGGCGGCGACGCCCATGCCGCGCTCGGGTAGCGGCTCGGGTGACTGGCCCGAGCCGACCCGGCGCGCGGCCATAGCGAGACGCGCGAATGGCCGGTTCACCAGGCTCGTGATGAACGCCGCGCCGAATAGGGACAGCGCGAGCGCGAACACCCCCCAGCCGGCCCATTGCAGCCCGGTCGCGTTGTCGAGCTGATCGCGGTCGAGCGCGACCCAATAATCGTCGTCGTCGATCTTGAAGCTGATCCACACGCCGTTGATGTCGTTCACGCTCTGCGCGATCACGGTGTCGTCGCCGAGACGGCCGCGGATGTCGTGCTCGATCAGGCGATTCAGCGATTCGTCGGGCTGGAGTTTGTATTTGTCGGTGGCTTCGCGCGGGTACACGCGCACCCCTTCATTGCTCTCCAGATCCTGCAGCAGCGCGCGCCGCAGGTCGGGATCGGAATAGAGGAGTGCGGTGCGCGTGAGCTTGACGATCGCGACGAGTTGCAGCGCCACGCGCTGCGCGCGCGGCTCCCGCTCGATCACGCGAAAGCTCTGGAACCACGCGGCGAGACTCACTGCGATCAACAGCGCGATCAGCAGAAACGTTCGCCAGAAAAGGCCGCCGAACGCGAGCGTCAGGAGGCGCCGGTCGATCCGCATGGGCCCTTCTTATGTGAAGTCAAAGACGGAAGCTATTTTGCATGGGACCGGAGTCAGCCCTGAAGGGCCAACTCTGGTCGACATGGAGCTGGAGCACAAACTCAGGCTGCACCGTCGGGGATGAACACGTAGCCGAGGCCCCACACGGTCTGAATGAAGCGCGGGCTGCCCGGATCGGGTTCGATCAGCTTGCGCAGACGCGAGATCTGCACGTCGAGGCTGCGGTCGAAGACTTCGTATTCGCGGCCGCGTGCAAGCTCCATCAGCTTTTCGCGCGACAGCGGCTGACGCGGATGGCGCGCGAACACCTTGAGCACCGAGAACTCGCCGGTGGTGAGCGGAATTTCCTGGCCGGCCTTGGTCAGCGTGCGGGTGGCGAGATTCAGCGCGAACTCGCCGAACTCGAATACCTCGGTGGTCTCGGACGGCGCGCCCGGCAATTCGGACGGCGACTGACGACGCAGCACCGCGTGAATGCGCGCGACCAGTTCGCGCGGATTGAACGGCTTGGGCAGATAGTCGTCGGCGCCCATCTCCAGACCAACGATGCGATCGACGTCCTCACCCTTGGCCGTCAGCATGATGATCGGCGTGCGATCGTTGCTGCCGCGCAGACGCCGGCAGATCGACAGGCCGTCCTCGCCGGGCAGCATCAGATCGAGCACGAGCAGATCGAAACGCTCGCGCACCCAGAGCTTGTTCATTGACGGCGCATTTTCGGCGACGTAGACGTTGAAGCCCTGCTCGCCGAGGTAGCGGCGCAAAAGATCGCGCAGGCGTGGATCGTCGTCGACGACGAGGATTTTCGAAGGGTTTTTGGTTTCCATGGTCGGCATCTTAGCGCGATTAGAAAGTGGTGCGCGGTTACACCATTTCCGGGGTTACAGTCGGTTACAAAATTTACCCGCGGTGTGGCACGACGTAAAGTATGCGCGTTTAGACTCCTTTACTGAATGCGGCTGTTCGGTGGATACTTCACTCGACAAAAACTTTCGTACCCGGCCGTTACCGGGGTTTGTATACGCATCTGAGGTAGCCGGTTGCCGCGCCACGAAGGGAACAACATGAAGGGAGGGGTTTGGCCAAATGTGCGCCTGAGCGTGATTGCACTGGCGGTAGCCAGTACGCTCGCAGGCACGCTGAGCCCGACGCTCGCCCATGCGCAGCCGTCCGCGGATAGAGCGGCGAGCGACCATGCGCCCCACTCTAGCAGTGGCAGAGCCAATCACCATAACCCGAGCATCGATCACCCTGCCTCTGACGTGATCTTGCGTACCGCGGTTCCCCCCGATCTCGATCAACGTCGCCGCGACGGACATATGACGCCCGAAGAGCGTCGGTTATTGCGCCAGCATATCGAAGACGCCGTGCGCGAGTTGTACAAGCGTTAGTCTCCTCATTGCGTGCGCAGCGCAGTGCGCGCGGTCACTTTCTCTTTTCTGACTCCCGCGTCGGTCTCTGTTGCACGCGCATCTTCGCCTGAAAAATCCTGTTGCATCTGCTGCGTCAACGTTCTGATCCGCTGTTCCGTTGAGTCGCCAGCACCGGCGCATGTTTGCGCAGGTGCGTGCCTCGGTGCGCAATGTCACGCCAAACGGATCAGCGACGATGAAGCTTCTTCAGCATGTGAATGGTGAGCTGCACAGTGGGCATCGCGCGTCGTCGCTCGCGACAGACGGCGACCCAACCCTGCTCGACATCGACGACGCGCGCTTCTTGCTGACCCGCATCGGCTTCGCGCCCGATAACGCGGAGCTGTTGCAATATGCGGGACTCACGCGCGCTCAGGCGGTCGACAAAATACTCGCGAGCGCGCGCGGCGAAGCCATCACGCCGCCTCCCGAGTGGCTGTTCGATGCGATTCCGACGCGCGCCGAGCGCAACGCATGGACGCCGGACCAGCGTCGCGAGCAACAAAAGCTGCTCGGAGCGCGTTACGAACTATTACGTGCCTGGTGGGTGCGCGAGATGCTGAACACAGCTTCGCCGCTCACCGAACGCATGACGCTTTTCTGGCACAGCCACTTCACCTCGGGGCAGGACAAGGTCCAGTACCCCCAGTTGATGGCGCGGCAAAATCTGCTGTTGCGGCAGCACGCGCTCGGCAACCTCGGCGAGCTATTGCACGACGTCGCGAAAGATCCGGCGATGCTGCTGTACCTCGACGGTGCGAGCAATCGCAAAGGCAAGCCCAACGAAAATTTCGCGCGCGAGGTGATGGAGCTGTTCACGCTCGGCGAGGGACATTACACGCAGCGCGACGTCGCCGAGGCCGCGCGCGCCTACACCGGCTGGAGTCTCGATCCCGACACGCAGGTCTACGTGTGGCGCGCCAACCAGCATGACGATGGCGAGAAGACCGTGCTAGGGCAAACCGGCGCGTTCGATGGCGACCAGGTGCTCGATATCCTGCTCGCCCGACCCGAAACCGCCACGTTCGTCACGACGAAGCTTTGGCGCGAGTTCATCTCCGACACGCCGGACCCGGAGCGCATCGAGCCGATCGCCACACGGTTTCGCGCGAGCGGCTATGACATCAAGGTGGCGCTGCACGGACTCTTTCTCAGCGATGCATTCTGGAGCGACGACAACCGCGGCGTGCTGGTGAAGTCGCCGGTCGAGTTCGTGATCGGCGCGCTGCGCGCATTCGATGTCGGCTACGACGACACCGCGCCGTTCGCCGCGCAGATTCGCGCGCTAGGCCAGAACCTGTTCTATCCGCCGAACGTCAAAGGATGGCCGGGCGGCGCGTCGTGGATCAACAGCTCGACGCTGCTCGCGCGCAAGCAGTTCGTCGAGCAGCTGTTTCGCGCGACCGAGGGTGCGGGGGCGCCGCGCATGAACGGCGCGGCCAGCGCGGAGGCCGCGAAGCGCGTGGCGAGCGGCGCGGCGCCGGCACTCGCCGCGAGTCGGACGAGCCCGCCGCTGCAGCGCGTCATGGCGCGCACGGGCCAGGGTGGCGTACGCTTTGACATCGCGAACTGGCTTGCGCACTACAACACTTCGCCGGCCGCGAAGCCGGGGCTGTCGATCGAATTGCAGTTGCAGCACGCGGTGCTGCCGTTCACGCCGGTCGATGCGATCGCCACCGATTCCACCGCGAGTGCGTACCTCGAAGCCTTGCTGATGGATCCGGCGTACCAGTTGAAGTAGTCGACATAGTGGCAGTCATTGCAACCGGCGGAGCGCCAGCGGCGGCTCGACACGCGCCAGCATCATCACGACGAGGTGCAGCATGAAACGACGCAGCTTTCTTTCGATGAGCGCGGCTGCCGGCGCGTCGCTGTGGTTGCCTCGCGCGTTCGGCGCGGGCGACACGATGGAGGCGCCGTGGCGGGATGCGGCGAATGCGCCGGTCGTGCCGGCGCGCGGCTACGACAACCTGCTGATTCTGATCGAACTGAAAGGCGGCAACGACGGCTTGAACACCGTGATTCCGTTCGCCGACCCGACGTACTACGCGCTGCGCAAGAACATCGGGATCAAACGCGACCAGGTGATCCAGCTCGACGAGCGCACCGCGCTGCATCCCGCATTGCAGCCACTGATGCCGCTTTGGCGCAGCCGGCAGCTCGCGATCGTGCAGGGCGTGAGCTACGCGCAGCCGAACCTGTCGCATTTCCGCTCGATCGAGATCTGGGACACCGCGTCGCGCTCCGATCAGTATCTGCGCGAAGGCTGGCTCTCGCGCGCGTTTGCGATGAGACCGGTGCCCGCTGGTTTCGCAGCGGACGGCGTCGTGATCGGCAGCGCCGAGATGGGGCCGCTCGCGAACGGCGCGCGTGCGATCGCGCTCGTCAATCCCGCGCAGTTCGTCAAGGCCTCACGGCTCGCGACGCCGGTGTCCTTGCACGAGCGCAATCCGGCGCTCGCGCATATTCTCGACGTCGAAAACGACATCGTGAAGGCGGCCGATCGGCTGCGGCCGGCCCAGGGGCAGCCGCAGTTGAAGACGGTGTTTCCCGGCGGCGCGTTCGGCAGCTCGATCAAAACGGCGATGCAGGTGCTGGCCGCTTCGGATTCCCTGAAGGTCGCCGCCGCCGCTCGCGCGCCACGAGGGCAACCGTCGAGCGGCCAGGGCGTGGCCGTGCTTCGGCTGACTCTGAACGGCTTCGATACGCATCAGAACCAGCCCGGACAGCAGGCCGCGTTGCTCGGACAGTTCGCGCAAGGGATGGTGGCGATGCAGGCAGCGCTCGTCGAGCTGGGCCGCTGGAACGAGACGCTCGTGATGACGTATGCGGAGTTCGGGCGCCGTCCGCGCGAGAACCAGAGCAACGGCACCGATCACGGCACGGTGGCACCTCACTTCGTGGCCGGCGGTCGTGTGCAGGGCGGTTTGTATGGCGCGGCGCCGGTGCTCGCGCGGCTCGATGGGAATGGCAACCTGCCCGTCGGCGTGGATTTTCGCCAGCTCTATGCGACGGTGCTCGGGCCTTGGTGGGGGCTCGACGCGTCGGCGATCCTGCAGCGGCAGTTCGAGCCGCTGCCGTTGCTGCGGGCTTGAGTGTTTGAACGCTTGAGCGCTTGAGCGCTCGAGTTCGAGTCAGCGCGTGCCTGTCAGGCTACCTCGCGCGCCATGCGATCCACAGCTTGCGGATCGGCGTCAGCGCGATGCGTTGATGCAGCACGTGATAACCGTCGCGCTCGATTTCATCGAGCAACGCCAACGCGAGCGCCGCCAGCGCGAGCAGCGTGCGCTGCGCGCGCCGCGCGCTGGCGGGTACCGACGCGAGCGCAGTCTGCACAGCATCGCGCGCGCGATGCGTCTCGAAGCGCATCAGTTCGGTGAACGCGTCGGTGTATTTGCGGTTGACCAGATCGGCGGCGGTGACGTTGTAGCGCTGCATCTCGTCGATCGGGACATAGATACGGCCGTGCCGCGCATCGTTGCCGGTTTCGACGACGAACTGCGCGAGCATCAGCGCCTCGCCGAGCGGTGCGGCCCACTCCGATGCTTGCGCGGCATCGTCGCCCGATCCATTTGCCGCGGCGCGCGATACCAGCGACGCAAAATTGCCGCCGACGCCGCGCACATAGCGCCGCAGGTTTGGAAAGTCGAGATAGCGCGCCTGATCGAGATCCATCTCGAAGCCGGCGAGCAGTTCCTGCATCGCGGGATATTCGGCCTGCGCATCGGGCAGATAGGCCGCGAGCGCCTTGGACACCGGATGCGACGGCGAGCCCGCGGCGAGCGCGGCGATTTCTTTTTGCCACCATGCGAGCTTCGTGCGACCCACGGCGGGATCGCTGGTTTCCTTGACCGTTTCCTCGAACTCGCGACGAAGCGCGAATAACGCCGTCAGCAGCGGCTGACTGGCTGTGCGCGCCTGGCGAAGCGCATAGTAGGTGCTCGATCCTGGAGGTGCCGCTTTCTGCTGGCAATAGTCGTCGAAATTCACGGGATGGGTGTGTGGGGAAGGGCTGTCGAGCGAGGCGCCGAAGTCTGTCGCGGCGCCTCGTTCGTCGAGCCGAAAATTGTAGCATCGGCACTGCGCATGCAGATGCCAGCGGGTGCAGACAAGCGCGAATCAATCGGTTAGAATCTCGCGCTTACGCTTTTCGGCGCGTTATTTGGCGCGCTTGAGAGTGCACAGGACAATCGGGCGCGACGCATCGCGGCGTACCCGGCTGCGAGGGTGGCGAAATTGGTAGACGCACCAGGTTTAGGTCCTGACGCCCGCAAGGGTGTAGGGGTTCGAGTCCCCTCCCTCGCACCAGTCATAAGTAGTCGAGAAAAACCCCGTCAAGTCTTCGGACCGACGGGGTTTTTTCTTTTTTGCGCGGTTTCTGCAAGGCCGCGGCCTTGCATCGCGAACGCGCGACTCAGACGTCCGGCGTTCCCGACGCTTGCTGCGAGCCCGGCAATTCCGTCTGCGCGGCGCCTTCGAGGAAACGGCGCGTCGAATCGAACGACTGCAGCATCTGGTCCGGCCACGGCGTTTGCAACATCACCGCCTGATGATTTTCAAATGCCGACGACAGCAGTTTCGCCAGCTCCGGCGAACGAAGATGACGTAGCACAACGCTGAGCGCGATCGCGGTCGCCTGGCTCGCGCCGGCGGTCTGAAGCTCTGACGCGGTGAGTGCCGCGAGCTGTTTGTTGATGTCCACTGAAACGTCCCTGGATGAAAAAGAGGATGAAGGCGCGTTGGCCAATCCTCGATTTTGACACGCGCCGCCCATTGCCATGAAGCGCTGCTTTTCGAACACGGCCGGCTCGCGCCGCGCGGTCTCACTCCCCCCGCGTGCTCATCGTGTTGATCACCTTGTCGAGCGCCGCGCCGAGCGCGGCCTTCTCTTTCTCGTCGAGACAGTCGAACATATCGCCGTTCCACTTGCGCGCGATCGGCATCACCTTGCGATACAGCGCGCGGCCCTCCGGCGTTAGCGAAACCAGCACGACGCGGCCGTCCGCCGCGCTCGTCTCGCGCTGCACGAGTCCCTGCCGGATCAGCGCTTCAGCCGCGCGGCTTGCCTGGCTTTTGTCGAGATTGGCATGGCGCGCCAGCTCCATGATCGAGAACGGCCCGAACGACCCCACCGACGCGATCACCCGCGCTTCAGGCAGCGTCACGTCGAGCTTTGCCGCGTAGCGCGCGCTGATGCCGCGCTCGGCCAGTTTGTTCAGCACATGCAGACGATACGTGAGGAACTGCTCGAGCCCGGCTTTGGCGGAGTCCTTCATGGTTACCCCATGATGAGTGGAACGGTCGTGGCGCTGTGATTGTTGCCGCCACCGTTTCGCGGGTCAACGCACGCCGTATTTCAGGCGCGTCAACTGCTCCGCCTCGTTGGCGAGCAGGCGCGCCGCGTCGCGAATCGCGACGTCGAGCGTGATCGGTCCTGGCGCCGGCGAAAAGCAACCGCTGAAGTGTTCGGCAAGACGCGGCAGCGCGGCGGAGTCGACCGCGCCGGACAGCAGCGTGGCGGGCACACCCGCGGCCCGTGCATGCGCGCACGCGATGAACGGTGCCTTGCCGTGCAGCGTCTGCACGTCCGAGCGACCTTCGCCGGTGATCAGCCAGTCAGCGCCGGTGAGCGCGGCGTCGAGACCGATCTGGCGGGCGACCGTTTCCGCGCCCGGCTCGAACTGCGCGCCGAGCATGTGCAGCGCGAAGCCGAGACCGCCCGCCGCGCCCGCGCCCGGTTGGTCGCGCGCGGTGCGGCCAAGCGCGGCCTCGAGCAGATCGGCGAAGTGTGCGAGCGCCGCGTCGATCGGCGCGACCTGTTCTGGCTTCACGCCTTTTTGCGGGCCGAAGATCGCGGTCGCGCCGTGATCGCCGGTGAGCGGATTGTCGACGTCCGACATGCCGACAAATTGCGTGTCGGCAAGCCGGGCGTCGAGCAGCGATGCGTCGACCCGTGCGACCCGCGCGAGCTGTTCGGGCGTGCCTTCGAGCGGGTTACCTTGCGCGTCGAACAGTTGCAGGCCGAGGCCGGTGAGCAGGCCAGCGCCCCCATCGTTCGTGCTGCTGCCGCCGAGCGCCACGAAAAAGCGCCGCACGCCGGCGTTGAGCAGGGCGCGAATCGCCTCGCCCATGCCGCGTGTGCTGCGCGCCTCGACCGGAACGCCCATGCCGACCGGGTCCGTAATGCCGACGATCTCCGCCGTTTCGATGATCGCGCTGCCGTCCGCGAGCAGGCCGGTCAGCGCTTCGCGCGTCGGACCGGCCGCGCCGCGCACGCGGAGCGTGCGGCGTTCGCCGCCGCTCGTGAGCATCGCGTCGAGCGTGCCTTCGCCACCATCGGCCATCGGGCAGATACGTACGCTGGCGTCGGGACGCGCGCGCTGAATGCCAGAGGCGATCGCCTGCGCGACCTGTTCCGCGCTGAGCGAGCCTTTGAATGAATCGGGAGCGATGACGACGACAGGCGAGGGCGACGAATTCGACATGGTGTCTCTGAGAGGTTTGAGTCGTTGTAAACGGTTGCCGGAGCGGGTGAGGAGACCGGTTGCGGGCGACCGGTGGTGGGCGATGGCCCGACCGAGTGCGTTAGCTTATCAGCATGGGGGCGCAGGCTGAATATGTCGAACGGCATAGGCGGGATCGCCGCGGCGATGGGTCGGTAGGGGGTGGGCGCGAGCGGTGGCGTGAAGCCTTTGCCGCATGACGGGCAAGCGCCGGAACAATCCACGGTGCGTGGCCGGATCGTGACGTCGGCGACAAAACGCGCTGCCCGTGTCGAAACAACCCGAAAAGTGCCCGCAAAACGCCAGGATACAGAGAAAAGTCGGTGCAACCATCGAATCCCGGCTAGGCGCGCAAATAGTTTGCTAAAATATTTGGCTCTTTGGACTCAACCGTGCTGCCGGCGGCCTGCAAGCCCGCGGCGCAGGCGCCTGATCGATGCAACCGGCGCAAATCGATGCGAAGCGACATCGACAGGCGGCACGGAGAAGATAACTGATTCGCTCGAATAATTTTAGGACGATTGAAGCCATGGCTAACGTTGTTGAAAACCTCGGCAAGCTCGAACGCCGCGTGACGATTTCCCTGCCGAAGGATGCCGTGCAGAAGGAAGTGGATTCGCGTATCCGTCAACTCGCGAAGAACGTGCGCATGCCGGGTTTCCGCCCGGGCAAGGTGCCGCTCAAGATGGTGACGCAACAGTATTCGGGCCAGGTGGAAGCCGAAGTGCTGAGCGACAAGGTCGGCAAGGAATTCTTCGACATCAGCCGCACCGAAAACCTGCGTGTCGCAGGCCAGCCGAGCTTCGCGCCGAAGGCCGACGCCGCTGAAGGCAACTATGCGTTCGACGCGACCTTCGAGGTGTACCCGGAAGTGAAGCTGGGCGACGTCGCCGCGGCTGAAATCGAGCGCACTACGACCACCATCAGCGAAGCGGAAATCGACCGCACACTGGACATCCTGCGCAAGCAGCGCGTGCATTTCCACGCTCGCGGTGAATCCGGCGAGCACGGCGACGGCGGCGCGGATACGGCCGCGAAAGACGGCGATCGCGTGACGGTCGACTTCCTCGGCAAGCTCGACGGTGAAGCATTCCAGGGCGGTAGCGCCGAAGACTTCGGGTTCATCCTCGGCGAAGGCCGCATGCTGCCGGAATTCGAAAAGGCGGCGCTCGGCCTGAAGGTCGGCGAAGCGAAGGAATTCGACCTGAAGTTCCCGGACGACTACCACGGCAAGGAAGTGGCGGGCAAGACGGCACAATTCACGATCACGATGAAGAAGATCGAATGGCCGCATCTGCCGGAAGTGGACGGCGAGTTCGCGAAGTCGCTCGGCATCGAAGACGGCGATCTGACCAAGATGCGCGCCGAAATCAAGGACAACCTCGAGCGTGAAGCCAAGCGCCGCACGCAAGCCATCGTCAAGAACCAGGTGATGGACGCACTGCTCAAGATCTCGGAACTCGACGTGCCGAACGCGCTGATCGAACAGGATCAGGAACGCCTCGTCGCGATGGCTCGTCAGGATCTGGAGCAGCGTGGCGTGCCGAACGCGAAAGACGCGCCGATCCCGGCGGCGATGTTCAAGGAGCAGGCCGAGCGTCGCGTCAAGCTGGGCCTCGTGCTGGCCGAACTGGTGAAGGCGAACGAACTGCAAGCGAAGCCGGAACAGATCCGTGCCGAAGTGGACGAATTCGCGAAAAGCTATGAGGACCCGAAGGAAGTCGTGCGCTGGTATTATTCGAACCAGCAACGTCTTGCTGAAATGGAAGCGTACGTCGTTGAAGCCAACGTCGTCGACTTCGTCCTCAGCAAGGCGAAGGTGACGGACAAGGAAGTGAGCTTCGAAGAACTGGCAAGCGCAACGGCGCAGGCGTAAGCGTCGCTGCAACGGCGTGCCGGCTGTCGGAGCGACCGACGGCCCGCACGCCGTTTTTTTGTGCCGTGAAAATGTGTGAGGTACCGGATCAGGTCGTGCGGCGCACACAGAAACCGGTACTTGAATACGGGCTCGCCGCACCAACCTGTGTCCAGCAGCTAATATTCAGATTATTTCCAGACAAGGATCCATTGCATGACCTTTCGCGCCCAAATGCTGGACACGTTGACCTCCCAGTCGTCCCGGGATCTCGAAGCGCAGGCACTCGGTCTGGTGCCGATCGTCGTGGAAACGAGCGGCCGGGGCGAGCGCTCGTATGATATTTATTCGCGTCTGCTGAAGGAACGCATCGTGTTCCTCGTGGGCGAAGTGAACGACCAGACGGCCAATCTGGTGGTCGCGCAGATGCTGTTTCTGGAAAGCGAAAATCCGGACAAGGACATCTACTTCTACATCAACAGCCCGGGCGGCTCCGTGTCGGCAGGTATGGCGATCTACGATACGATGCAGTTCATCAAGCCGGACGTCTCGACGCTGTGCATGGGGCTCGCGGCGAGCATGGGCGCGTTCCTGCTCGCGGCCGGCGCGAAGGGCAAGCGTTTCGCGCTGCCGAATTCGCGCGTGATGATTCACCAGCCGCTCGGCGGCGCGCGCGGCCAGGCATCTGACATTGAAATCCAGGCGCGCGAAATCCTGTACCTGAAGGAGCGGCTGAATCATCTGCTCGCGCACCACACCGGTCAACCCGTCGAACGTATCGCGCGCGACACCGACCGCGACAATTTCATGTCCGGCGATGACGCGCAAGCGTACGGCCTCGTTGACCAGGTGGCGCACAAGCGTCCCTGATCTGGTACGGTTTTGCCCCGCTGTTTTGCCCACCGTTGCGGCAAAACCGTCATCGGGTCGGTTGTGAATGATCAACTTCCGTCCGGGCGTCCGCGGCAAGCGCCGTTATCCTGCTCACTAGCCCCGGCGCGCCCAAACTGCGTGGCGGGGGCAAACGGCGTATTATGTAATTCACTGTCCGGAGGCTCATACATCTATGGCGGACAAGAAAGGTTCTAACAGCGAAAAGCTGTTGTATTGCTCGTTTTGCGGCAAGAGTCAGCATGAGGTCAAGAAACTGATTGCTGGCCCGTCGGTGTTCATCTGCGATGAATGTATCGACCTGTGCAACGAAATCATTCGTGACGAGGCTGCAGGCGCGGGCATCGAGGCGGGCTTGTCGAAGTCCGACCTGCCGACTCCGCAGGAAATCCGTGAAATTCTCGACCAGTACGTGATCGGTCAGGAACGCGCGAAGAAGATCCTCGCGGTCGCGGTCTACAACCACTACAAGCGTCTCAAGCATCTCGACAAGAAAGACGAAATCGAGCTGTCGAAGAGCAACATCCTGCTGATCGGCCCGACCGGCTCTGGCAAGACGCTGCTCGCGCAGACGCTCGCGCGCCTTCTGAACGTGCCGTTCGTGATCGCGGACGCGACCACGCTGACGGAAGCCGGCTATGTCGGTGAAGACGTCGAGAACATCATTCAGAAGCTGTTGCAGAATTGCAATTACGAAGTGGACAAGGCCCAGCGCGGCATCGTCTACATCGACGAAATCGATAAGATCAGCCGCAAGTCCGACAACCCGTCCATCACCCGCGACGTATCGGGCGAGGGCGTGCAGCAGGCTCTGCTGAAGCTGGTCGAAGGCACGATGGCGTCGGTGCCGCCGCAAGGTGGTCGTAAGCATCCGAACCAGGACTTCATCCAGGTCGATACGACCAACATCCTGTTCATCTGCGGTGGCGCGTTCGACGGCCTCGAGAAGGTCATCGTCGATCGTACCGAGAAGACGGGCATCGGTTTCGGTGCGAGCGTGAAGAGCAAGCAGGACCGCGACGCCGGCGAAGTGCTGCGCGAAGTGGAACCGGAAGATCTGATCAAGTTCGGCCTGATTCCGGAACTGATCGGCCGTCTGCCGGTGGTCGCGACGCTCGGCAAGCTCGACGAAGCGGCGCTGATGAAGATTCTCGTCGAACCGAAGAATGCGCTGGTCAAGCAGTATCACAAGCTCTTCAGCATGGAGCGCGTCGAGCTCGAGATCCGTCCGGCCGCCTTGCAGGCCGTGGCGCGCAAGGCGATCCGCCGTAAGACGGGCGCGCGGGGCCTGCGTTCGATTCTGGAACAGGCGTTGCTCGAAGTGATGTACGACCTGCCGCAAATGAAAGGCGTCAGTAAGGTCATCATCGACGACAACGTCATCGACGGCGACGGCAAGCCACTGCTGATCTACGAAGACGCGCCGAAGGTCGCGGGTTCGAACTGATCGGCTTTCGAGTTCTGCAAAAAAGCCGTTCATGGCGACGTGAACGGCTTTTTCGTTTATCGTGTGGTCAGGCTGGTTGTTCTCACTATGGAGTCACTGAACCTTCGGAGTCACTGAACTTTTCCCACACGCGAAGGCTTGCAATATTTTCTGCTGGCCTTACCTATCGAACGAACTGATTCCACTCATGGGGAAATGAAATGTCAGGAACCCAACTCCTCCCGCCGGAACGCATTACGCTGCCGCTGCTCCCGCTGCGCGACGTAGTCGTTTTCCCGCACATGGTGATTCCGCTCTTCGTAGGCCGCCCGAAGTCGATCAAGGCTCTCGAAGCAGCGATGGAAGGCGGCAAGCACATCATGCTCGTCGCCCAGAAAACGGCTGCGAAAGATGAGCCGACCGAAAAGGACATGTACGAAGTAGGGTGTATCGCCAACATCCTGCAGATGCTGAAGTTGCCCGACGGTACCGTGAAGGTGCTCGTCGAAGGCTTGCAGCGCGCCAAGACGCTTTCCATCGAAGAACAGGAAACGCAGTTCTCGTGCGAAGTCATGCCGCTCGAACCCGACCACGCCGACAGCGCTGAAACCGAAGCGCTGCGTCGCGCGATCGTGTCGCAGTTCGACCAGTATGTGAAGCTGAACAAGAAGATCCCGCCGGAGATCCTGACCTCGCTGTCGGGCATCGACGAGGCCGGGCGTCTTGCCGACACGATCGCGGCGCACCTGCCGCTCAAGCTGGACCAGAAGCAGCACATCCTCGAGATGTTCCCGGTGATCGAGCGGCTCGAGCATCTGCTCGCGCAACTCGAAGCCGAGATCGACATCCTGCAGGTCGAAAAGCGCATCCGTGGGCGCGTGAAGCGTCAGATGGAGAAGAGCCAGCGCGAGTACTACCTGAACGAACAGGTCAAGGCGATCCAGAAGGAACTCGGCGAAGGCGAGGAAGGTGCGGATCTCGAAGAACTCGAGAAGCGCATCACGGCCGCCCGCATGCCGAAGGAAGCGAAGAAGAAAGCCGACTCCGAGCTGAAGAAGCTCAAGCTGATGTCGCCGATGTCGGCGGAAGCGACGGTCGTGCGCAACTACATCGACACGCTGATCGGCCTGCCGTGGCGCAAGAAGAGCAAGGTCAACAACGACCTCTCGAATGCGGAGCGCGTGCTCGACGAAGACCACTTCGGTCTCGAGAAGGTGAAGGAACGGATTCTCGAGTATCTCGCGGTCCAGCAACGTGTCGACAAGGTCAAGGCGCCGATCCTGTGCCTCGTTGGGCCTCCGGGTGTCGGTAAGACCTCGCTGGGTCAGTCGATCGCGCGCGCGACGAACCGTAAGTTCGTGCGCATGGCGTTGGGCGGCGTGCGTGACGAAGCCGAGATTCGCGGTCACCGTCGTACGTATATCGGCTCGATGCCGGGCAAGATCCTGCAAAGCCTGACCAAGGTCGGCGTGCGCAATCCGCTGTTCCTGCTCGACGAAGTCGACAAGATGGGCCAGGATTTCCGCGGCGATCCGTCGTCGGCGCTGCTTGAAGTGCTCGATCCGGAACAGAACCATACGTTCGCCGATCACTATGTCGAAGTTGACTTCGATCTGTCGGACGTGATGTTCGTGGCGACGTCGAACTCGCTGAACATTCCGCCGCCGCTGCTTGACCGGATGGAAGTGATCCGTCTGTCGGGCTACACGGAAGACGAGAAGGTCAGCATCGCGCAGCGTTATCTGTTGCCGAAGCAGAAGAAGAACAACGGTCTCAAGGATGGCGAGATCGACGTGGCGGAAACCGCGATTCGCGACATCATTCGTTACTACACGCGTGAAGCGGGCGTGCGCTCGCTCGAGCGTGAAGTGTCGAAGATCTGCCGCAAGGTCGTGAAGATGCTTCTGCTGAAGAAGGCTGCGGGCGCGGTGAAGGTCGACGGTAGCAATCTCGACACCTTCCTCGGCGTGCGCAAGTACGACTTCGGTCTGGCCGCGAAGGAAAATCAGGTGGGCCAGGTCACCGGTCTTGCGTGGACGGAAGTGGGCGGCGATCTGCTGACCATCGAAGCCGCGGTGATGCCGGGCAAGGGCAATGTGATCCGCACGGGCTCGCTCGGCGACGTGATGAAGGAGTCCGTCGAAGCGGCGCGCTCGGTCGTGCGTTCGCGTTCGCGTCGTCTTGGCATCAAGGACGAAGCGTTCGACAAGCAGGACATTCACATTCACGTGCCGGAAGGCGCGACGCCGAAAGATGGTCCTTCGGCCGGTATCGCGATGACGACCGCGCTGGTGTCGGTGTTGACCGGTATCCCGGTGCGCGCCGACGTCGCGATGACGGGTGAAATCACGTTGCGTGGCGAAGTTCTGCCGATCGGCGGTCTGAAGGAGAAGCTGCTCGCGGCGCATCGCGGTGGCATCAAGCTCGTGCTGATTCCGGAAGAGAACGTCAAGGACTTGACGGAGATCCCGGACAACGTGAAGAACGCGATCGAAATCGTGCCGGTCCGCTGGATCGACAAGGTGCTCGAACTTGCGCTCGAACGTGTGCCGCAAGCGTTGCCGGAAGAAGAGCCGAAGCCTGCAGCACCGGTTGGGGCTGAGCCGGGCAAGGATGCCGCGACGGACGTCGTCAAGCACTAAGGCCCGAAGCGCATGAGAATGCGCTGACTCCAAAACATCCAGCGGCGCAGTTGCTCGCTGAACCAGAAAACCCGCGGTCAAGGCCGCGGGTTTTTTATTGCCCGCACGATCTCGCCGCAAGGGCGCATCGCCAGTCTTTCCGCTGCAATACGCGGTGATGAAAGCACTCCTCTAAAACCGCCCCGATCAGGCTCAACCCCGGTTGACACAAGGGTTTCGACCGCTTCTAATGGGGCGGCCTGGCGTAGCCGCCGGTCGCGTGGCACGAGGTGCTGGAAAGCACTGTCACGATTGCCAATAAACATTCACGGGGGTTTGAATGAATAAGACGGAATTGATCGATCACATCGCAGAGCAAGCCGACATTTCGAAGGCTGCGGCCGGCCGTGCACTCGACGCAGTGATCGCCGGTGTCAAAAGCACGTTGAAGAAAGGCGGGTCGGTTACGTTGGTTGGCTTCGGCACGTTCGCGGTCGGCAAGCGCACCGCGCGTACCGGACGCAATCCGCGCACGGGCGCCGCGATCAAAATCAAGGCGGCGAAAGTCCCTAAATTTAGGCCTGGCAAAGCGCTGAAGGATGCGCTAAACTAATGGGCTTGCTGCTTGATGAGTTGCGACGCGGATGTTTGCGCGATCCGCAGCGAAAGCGGTAGCAAGGCAGGAAACACACAAGCACTGAATCACGAAACGGGTGCTTAGCTCAGTTGGTAGAGCGGCGCCCTTACAAGGCGTAGGTCGGGAGTTCGAGCCTCTCAGCACCCACCAGTTTCAGATTCGGTCACCGTGTTTTCAGCGGTAAGCGCAGTATAAGGAGTGGTAGTTCAGTCGGTTAGAATACCGGCCTGTCACGCCGGGGGTCGCGGGTTCGAGTCCCGTCCACTCCGCCAGTATCCACGAAAGGCGAACTCCGGTTCGCCTTTTTTGTTGCCCGCTGTTGTAAGATCGGGCGTTCTGTTTTTGGCACCCCTCACGCATGCTCGATTTTTTCCGCAATCACCAACGCCTGATGATGTTCATGCTCATCCTCGTCATTTTGCCGGGGTTGGGTTTCGTGGGTATCCAGGGCTTCCGCGGCTTCTTTGACGAAAGTGCAAACGTCGCGAGTGTCAACGGTCACAAGATCACCCGCGTCGAGTACGACGACGCGATGCGCCAGCAGATCGATCGCGGCCGTCAGATGCTCGGCGCGCAGTTCGACATGAAGTCGTTCGACACGCCGGAGCGCCGTCGCCAGATGCTCGACGGCATGATCGAGCAGCGTGTGCTCGCCGACGAAACGCAGCGTCTGCATCTGACCGCATCGGACGACGCGGTGCGCCGCACGCTGATGTCCGATCCGGTGATCTCGTCGCTGAAGAATCCCGACGGTTCGATCGACCTCGATCGCTACAAGCAGTTGCTCGCGATGCAGGGCATGACGCCCGATCAGTACGACGAGCGTGTGCGCTACAACCTCGCGATGCAACAGCTGCCCGCGAGCATCGTGGCGAGCGCGTTCACGTCGAAGACACTTGCCCAGCACCTGACCGAGCTCGCCGAGCAGCAGCGTGAAGTGCAGGGCATTGCGTTCCATCCGCACGACTACGCGGCGAAGATGCAGCCGACCGATGCGCAACTGCAAGCGTATTACGACGCGCATCGCAACGACTTCGCGACGCCCGCCACCGCGACGATCCAGTATCTGGTGATGTCGCCGGCCACGCTGAGCGCATCGGTGCAGCCGAGCGACGCGGACCTGAAGAAGTACTACGACGACAACATCGCGCACTTCCGCACCGAAGGCGAAGTGCGCGCGAGCCACATCCTGATCGCGGCACCGAAGGACGCGAGCGCGGCCGACAAGGCCAAGGCGAAGCAGAAGGCCGAGGAGTTGCTCGCACAGATCAAGGCGCATCCGGACCAGTTCGCCCAGATCGCGCAGCAGAACTCGCAGGACCCGGGTTCGGCAGCGAAGGGAGGCGATCTCGGTTACTTCGGCCGCGGCATGATCGCGGGCGGCCAGACGTTCGACGACGCGGTGTTCGCGCTGAAGAAGGACGAAATCAGCGGCATCGTGCAGACCGACTTTGGTTTCCACATCATCAAGGTCACCGATGTGAAGCCGACGGTCACGAAGTCGTTCGACGAAGTGAAGGACCAGATTGCCAAGGAGCTGAAGACGCAATTGGCGACCAAGGCGTTCACCGACAGCTCGGAAGGTTTCACGTCGCTCGTCTATGAAAAGTCGAAGACCCTGCAGCCGGCCGCGGACAAGTTCAAGCTGCAGATCCAGACCGCGACGGTCACGCCGCAGCCGGATCCGAAGCTGCCGCCCGACAGCCCACTGAACAACCCGAAGTTGCTCGCGGCTGTGTTCGCGAACGACTCGGTGTCGGCGCACAACAATACGCAGGCCATCGACGTCGGCAACAACACGCTGATCGCCGCGCGCGTCGCCGACTACAAGCCCGCCGCCGTCCCCGCATTCGACGCGGTGAAGGACGCGGTGCGTCAGAAGGTGATCGCCGAGCAGTCGAACGAAGCGGCGCAAAAGGACGGAGCCGCGAAGCTGGCCGAGTTCGAGAAGTCGAAGTCGACTGCCGGATTCTCGTCGCCGCTGAAGGTGTCGCGCAATGACCCGCAAGGCGTACCGCCTGCCGCACTGAGTGCAATCTACAAGGTCGATGCGCAAAAGCTGCCGGCTTATGTCGGTGTCGATCTCGGCGACGACGGCTATGCGATTTATCGCGTGAACCAGATCGTGCCGCCCGCGGCCACCGACGCGCAGCATCTCGCCGCCGCGCAGCAGCAGGTTGCTCAGGTGGATGCGCAGGCGCAGGCCGAAGCGTATCTGAAGGCGCTGCGCGAGCGCTCGACCGTGAAGTTCTACGGCTCGCTCGATAACGCCGCGCAAACGGCCGACCAGTAAGCCGCTGTAAGCATTACCTGCCTGCCGACAAAAAAAGCCCCGCAAGATGCGGGGCTTTTTTCATGTCACATGCGCGACGGCTTTACAGACAGCCACTGATCGCACTAGTGGCGTCACTACTACCAGCGCCGCCAGCGCGGAAGCCGACCCACGAGCCATTGCCGCTATACGACGGGCGGACCACCGCGGCCGCGCCGTTAGGCGGCTGCTGACCCGGGACGTAGACGTCCATCGCCCGACCGTTGGCGAGGATATTTTGCGAGACCACCTGTTGTTGCGAGCTATCCGCCCATTTCTGCCCAATACAGGTGGCGACGGCGGGAGGCGGCTGCTGGCTTTGACCGACCGATTGAACGCCGGCCGGCGGTTGAGCCGCGCAGGCCGAGATAGCAACAGTCAAAGCGATTAACGGTAAATATTTCACGTTATCTCCTCAGAAGTCGCTCAAGAATGAGCCGGGTGGCAGGGATCGCGCATGTGTCGTACGGCTTGGCGTTCCGTGCTCCCCAAGTTCCGGAAACAAGTCGTTGGCAGGCTTTTCAGTGCGGCGAACTTGTGCGAAGGAGTGGCTTCACAGCGGGCCACACGTTGTTGAGCAGCACGGGCTGTGCCTGCTGCGTCGGGTGGATCTGGTCGGCCTGGAACATGTCGGGTTTGTCGGCGATGCCGGCGAGCAAAAACGGCACGAGCGGCAGATGGAATTCTTTCGACAGCTGCCCATAGAGGCCGTGGAACTTTTGCGTATAGTCGGGGCCGTAATTGGGCGGCACGTACATGCCGACGAGCACGACTTTCGCGTGACCTTGCTGTGCCTGTTCGATGATCGTGCGCAGATTGTCCTCGGTCGTGGAGAGCGGCACGCCGCGCAAGGCGTCGTTCGCGCCGAGCTCGACGATCACGATGCTCGGCTTGAGCCGTTCCATCAGTGCGGGCAGGCGCGCGCGTCCGCCGCTCGTCGTGTCGCCGCTAATGCTCGCATTGGCGACGCTATAATCGATGCGCTCCTCGGCGAGACGCTGACGCATCAAGGCGACCCAGCCCGTATCGCGGGGCAGGCCATACTCGGCGGAGATGCTGTCGCCGAGCACGACGATCACCGGCTTCGCGGGTTCTGGCGCATTCGCCGCATGAGCCCGCAACGGTAACGAAACCAGCGCGGCGGCCATCATCGTGGCGCCGAATGCCGCGGTCAGCGCCGCGGCGCGAGGGGCGATGGCGCCCACTTTCAACCTACGCTTCACCATGCCAAACAGAACTGATCCAGTCATTGCAGTGCGGGGTTTGTGCAAGAGGGTTAAGGATGCAACGGGCGAACTGACGATTCTCGACGACATCGATCTTGCCATCGATGCCGGCAGTAGCGTGGCGATCGTCGGTGCATCCGGGTCGGGCAAGTCTACGCTGCTCGGCTTGCTCGCCGGATTGGACAGCGCGAGCGCGGGCTCGGTTCGGCTGCTTGGCCGCGAACTCGGCGAGCTCGACGAAGACGGGCGCGCCGCGCTGCGCAGCGGCGCGGTGGGCTTCGTGTTCCAGTCGTTTCAATTGATGCCGCATCTGACCGCGCTCGAAAACGTCACGTTGCCGCTCGAACTGCAAGGCGGCATCAGCACCCGCGAGGCCGCCGCGCGTGCACGCGAGCTGCTCGAACAGGTCGGGCTCGGGCAGCGTACCGGTCACTATCCGAAGCTGCTGTCAGGCGGTGAGCAACAGCGCGTTGCGCTCGCGCGTGCGTTCGTCACGCGCCCGGCGATCCTGTTCGCCGACGAACCGACGGGCAGTCTCGACGCGGCCACCGGTCACGCGGTCATCGATCTGATGTTCGAGATGAATCGTGCGCATGGCGCGACGCTCGTGCTCGTCACACACGACATCGAACTCGCGCGCCGGTGCGATACGACGGTGACGATCGACGCGGGGCGCCTCGCGTGATGCGCTGACGGATCGCGGACTTGCGCTCGCGCATTGCAGGCGAGTCGTCGTCAAAGCAAAAACAAAGCGGGCCGTAGCCCGCTTTGTTTATTGCGCGTTAGAGCGTGTCATTGCACGCCGATCCGCACTTCAAACATCCAACTCAGCGCTTCAATGCGGCCCGCGCCCGCGCGATCAACGTCGACGTGGACGAGTCATGCTTCTTCACATCGGCAGTTGCCGCACCGAGATCGGCCTCGACCACCTTGCCGAGGATCTTGCCGAGTTCGACACCCCATTGATCGAACGGGTTGATGTTCCACACCGACGCCTGCACCAGCACCTTGTGCTCATAAAGCGCGATCAGCGCGCCGAGCGTGCGGGCGGTCAGCGCGTCGAGCAGCAGCGTCGCAGTCGGGCGATTGCCGGGGAACGTGAGGTGCGGCGCGAGTTCGGGCTTGTCGGGACCGGCCACCTTCTTCGCTTCCTCCAGCGTGCGGCCCAGCATCAGCGCTTCGCTCTGCGCGAAGCAGTTCGCGAGCAGCTTCGGATGATGGCTCACGAGCGGATGCTCGGGAGTCAGCACCGCGATGAAATCGATCGGCACGATCGTCGGGCCCTGGTGCAGCATCTGGAAGAACGCATGCTGGCCGTTTGTGCCCGGTTCACCCCACGTGACCGCGGAGGTCGCATAGTCGACCATCGCACCGTCGAGGCGCGCGGACTTGCCGTTGCTTTCCATTTCGAGCTGCTGCAGATACGACGGCAGAAAATGCAGCGCCTGCGAATACGGCGCGACCAGATAGCTCTGCGAGCCGAAGAAGTTGCGATACCAGATGCCGATCATGCCGAGCAGCACCGGCAGGTTCTTCTCGAGCGGCGCGGTGCGGAAATGCTGGTCCATCTCGTTGGCGCCGGCAAGCAGCTCGTTGAACTGCTGCGGACCGATCGCGATCATGATCGACAGACCGACGGCCGACCACAGCGAATAGCGCCCGCCGACCCAGTCCCACATCTCGAACACGTTCTCTTTCGCGATGCCGAACTTCACGACTTCGGCCGGATTCGCCGACACACCGACGAAGTGCTTCGCGAGCGCATCTTCCGGGCAACCCTTGTGGATGAAAAAGTCGCGCAACGAGCGCGCATTGGTCATCGTTTCGAGCGTCGTGAAGGTCTTCGAGACGATGATCGCGAGCGTTTCTTCGGGATCGATCTGCTGCATCACGTTGTACAGATCGGCGCCGTCGACGTTCGACACGAAGTGCGTCGAGATCTCAGGCGTGGCGAGATGATGCAGCGCGTGCACGACCATCTTCGGCCCGAGATCCGAGCCGCCGATGCCGATGTTCACGATATGACGAATCCGCTTGCCGGTGTAGCCGGTCCAGGCGCCGCTGCGAATCTGCTCGGCAAATGCGGCCATTTTCTTGCGCTCGGCCTGCACTTCGGCGAAGAACGGCGCGTTCGGGTCCGTTGCGCGCAAGGCGGTGTGCAGCGCGGCGCGGCCTTCGGTCGGATTGACGACTTCGCCCGCGAACATCGCGTCGCGGCGCTTCTCGACGCCCGCTTCACGCGCGAGTTGCACGAGCAGCTGGAGGGTTTCGTCGGTGATGCGGTGCTTCGAGAAATCGGCTGCGAGACCGCCGCCCGCGAACGTGAAGCGTTCGGCGCGCGTGGGAGCGGGATCGTTCTCGGGGGCGAACCAGTCGCGCAGATGTGCATCGCGAATCGTGTCGTAATGCGTCTGCAACGAGGACCAGGAGGGGAGCGAGTTCTGGGTCATAGCGTCCGTCTAACCAAGGGGGCACGAAGGAAGGCGCGCGCATGAAGCGCGGCCGAGAAATGATGCGGCGCAGACAACCAGTATAGCGGGGATGCGTGACGGGGAGCAGGGCGTTGCGCGCGACGCGCGCGTCAGGCAACGGTCGTTGGATAGAACAGCCGGTTCAACAAGGTGCGCACCATCGGCGCCAGTTCGCCGGCTGTCAGACCCGCGGGGCCGTGGCCTTGCGCGCTCAACGTATCGGCGGCGAGGCCGTGCAGATAAACGCCCGCGAGCGCTGCCTCGAAGCGCGGCAGATGCTGCGCGAGCAGCGCACCGATGATGCCGCCGAGCACGTCGCCGGTGCCGCCCGTCGCGAGCGCGGCGTTGCCGGTCGGGTTCAGTGCGAGGCGGCCGTCGGGCGCCGCGATGATCGTGCCGACGCCCTTCAGCACGACGACGCTCGCAAAGCGCGCCGCGAGCGCGCGCGCGGCCGCGAGCCGGTCGCGCTGCACGCTCGCCGCATCGCTGCCGAGGAGACGCGCCGCTTCGAGCGGATGCGGCGTCAGGATGCACGGATCGCCTTGCACGCCGCGCGCGGTGACGTTCGCGGCGAGCGCGGTGTCTTGCGCGATCAGGTTCAGCGCGTCGGCATCGAACAGCTTCGGCACGTCGAGTTGCAACACGTCGTGCAGGACCCGCGTCGCGCGTTCGCCGTGGCCCATACCGCAGCCGATCGCCAGTGCGTCCATCGCGTCGAGCGGCAGCGTGTCGATCGGATGCAGCATCAGTTCCGGGTGCGGCGGATCGTAGGGCGGGGCGCCTTCGCCGAGCAGCGCGACGTGGACCTTGCCCGCGCCGGTGTAGAGCGCCGCGCGCGCCGCGAGGATCGGCGCGCCGCACATGCCGGTGTCGCCGCCGACCACCGCGAGACTGCCGAAGGTGCCCTTGTTGGTCGCGAAGTCGCGCGCGGGCATGAAGGGGCCGAAGAGCTCGGGGGCACTGAGCTGGATCGCGGCACGCGGGACGCTCGCGACGCCTGCGTCGGCGTCGCCGTTGATTCCCGCTGCGAGCCCGATCGGTGCGACCGTCACCCGGCCGGCAAGGTCGCGGCCCTGCGCGGTGAAAAGCCCCGGCTTCGCGCCGATGAACGTGATGGTGTGGGTCGCGTGGACCGCCGCCGCGCCGTTGCCGCCGATCACCGCGCCGGTGTCGCTGTCGAGCCCGCTCGGCACGTCGAGCGCGAGCACGGCGCCTTGTGTCGCACGCGTCTTCGTGCGCTGCGACAGCAATCGCGCCACCGCCGCAAACACGCCGTCGAGCGGCCGCGCGAGGCCGATGCCGAACATGCCGTCGACGAGCCAGCCGTAGCCATCGAGCGAGGCGGGCGGCGCGGTATCGATCGGCACGCCCGCGGCGCGCGCGGCGTCGAGCGCCCAGCGCGCATCGGCGGGCTTCACTTCAACCGGCATGCAGACCTCGACGGCGATGCCGGCCTTGTGCAGCTCCGTTGCGACGACCAGCGCGTCGCCGCCGTTGTTGCCAGGACCCGCGACCAGCCACGCGCGCTGCTGCGATTTCGTCATCGACGAATCCGCGGCGATGCGTTCGAGCAGCCAGCGGGCAGCCGCATGGCCGGCGCGCGCCATCAGCGTGTGCTCGGGCAACGCAGCGGCGGCCTGGGATTCGGCGATTCGCAAGTCGGTCAGCGTGAGCAGCGACCACGCGCGCGGCGGCGAGTCGGTCAGCGAGTCGATTCGCGGATCGGTCAGCGGGTCGAACAGGGTGGGCAGCGAATTGTTTGCGTCTGTCATGGCGAAACCGGGCGGTGCGCCCGCGGCGCGGCGGGCAGACTTTGGAATCGCTATGGTAGTGCCGATAGGCACGCGACGTGCGGCTGTTTCGGTGTGTGCCGGCGCAATGGCGCGATGAGCGCGGAGGTGTCGGGAGCGGGCGGTCAGCCGCCACACCCCCAGAAGGAGCGCGAACCGTTACTGGAACCGCTCCGGCCGCATCGCCGCGAGCGTGTCCGGCGGCAGCGTCGGCGTCTGGCCCGACATCAGCTCGGCAACGAGCTTGCCCGCGCCGCAGGCAAGGCCCCAGCCGGCCGGCCCATGCCCGACGTTGACGAACAGCCGCGGATGCAACGCGTTGCCGATCACCGGCAAGCCATCGGGCGACAACAGCTTCACACCTTCCCACGGCAGCGCCGCCGAAATGCGCGCGGCGCCCGGAATCCAGTCGTGCGTCGCCTGGCCGAGCAGCGCGAGCGCCTCTTTGGTCAGCGCTTCGCCGAGCGGCTTGTCGATCTGGCTCGCACTTTGCAGCACCGCGCCGCCCGCGATCCGCAGCCGATGGTTCATCCGGCTGACACCGATGCGCTTGACCGCATCGACGATCGCGACGTGCGGCGCGCATTCCTCGTGCGCGATCGGCGCGACCAGCGAATGCAGCCGCAGCGGATAGAGCGGCAGCCTGAGCCCCGCGCGCTCGAGCAGCGCGAGGCTGCCGTAGCCGGCCGCGACCACGACCGCGTCGGCGTGCACCACGTCGATTTCGCGCGAGCGCGGCGCGTTATCGCGTGGCGCCAGTTCGACCGCCGCGCGCTCGTTTTCGAGCCGAATGCCGGTCACCTCGCAGTTCGGCATGAACTGCACGCCGCCCAGCGTATCGAGCACCTGTTTGACGAGCTTCGTGAACAGCGGACAGTTCGCGGTGCGCTCATGCTCGAACAGTACGCCGCCGGCGAATTCGGGATCGGTCGGCACCGCATGCTCGAACGCCGCGCATTCGGCCGGGCTCAGCACGTGATGGGGCACCTCGAAGCGGCCCAGCAGATCGAGCGCAGGCGTGCTCAGCTCCCATTCGTGCGCGGCGCGCACGAGGTACAGGAGGCCGCTCGCCTGTTCGAATTCGAGGCCGAAGCGGGCTTCGACGTCGGCCATCGCCTCGCGCGACGATTCGATCAGCGGCCGCAACAGCGCATACTGGCGCGCGAACGCCTCGGGCTCCTGCCATTCTGCGAGCTGCTTGACGAACTGCCGCGCGGCGCCGTTGAAGCCGGTCTTGCTGATCACGCCGTTCTTTGCGTTGTAGCGGCTCGCCATAAAGGTCGGGCCGAACCAGACGTCGAGGGGCGTGGGCAGCACGGTGCCGCCTTGTCCATAGGTGGCGCCTTGCGCGACGGTCGCGTGACGCTCGACGACGCATACCCGGTGGCCGGCCGCGCGCAGGTGATAAGCGGTGGCGACGCCCGCTATCCCGCCGCCAATGACGATGACATCCATGCTCTGATTCGATATGCCGACGGGCGGCTCGCGCGCGTTCCCGTTGGGTGTGACATGCGGCGCGCCGCCGGGTGTTGCCCGGGTTGCACGTGCCGATCTGGTGAAACGCGAATGATAGCAGTCAAAGCACCCGCGCGGCGACGCCACGAGCAGCGCGGCGAGGGCTCGCGCGGCACCGCGCGGGCCGCTGCCCACCCACCCCGGAGCCCGTCGGAGACCCGTTCCCGGGGTATAATCCCGGACTTCCTTTCCGCCTCACGTCGCCTGCATGCGCGACTCTCCGGCATCATTGAGCGACGCAACGTCAAGTCCCATGGCCCACTTCTCGTGTTTCCCCGGCGCTTCGGCCCTTTCCGATTTCCGTCAAACCCGCCTGCTCGACACGCTCACGCGCATCGACCCGAATATCACCGGCGTGCGCGGGCAATATCTGCACTTCGTCAACGCCCAGACCGAACTGTCCGCTGAAGACAGCGCGAAGGTCGAGGCGCTGATGCACTACGGCGATCCGTTCGAAGCCGGCAAGGAACGTGGCGCCGTCGAGACCTTCCTCGTCGTGCCGCGCTTTGGCACCGTCTCGCCGTGGGCCAGCAAGGCAACCGACATCGCGCATCATTGCGGCCTCACGCAGGTGCGGCGCATCGAACGCGGCGTCGAGTACACGGTCACGCTGAAAAGCGGGCTGCTCGGCGGCAAGAAGGCGCTCTCCGACGAAGCGCGCGCGGCCGTCGCCGCGGTGCTGCACGACCGCATGACCGAGAGTGTCGCGCCGTCGCGCGACCATGCACAGCATCTGTTCGACGAACTGCCGGCCAAGCCGCTGCAAACCGTCGACGTCCTCGCGAACGGCCGCGTCGCGCTCGAGACCGCCAACGCGGAGCTCGGCCTCGCGCTCGCCGACGACGAAATCGACTACCTCGTCGACGCCTTCACGAAGCTCGGCCGCAACCCGACCGACGTCGAACTGATGATGTTCGCGCAGGCCAACAGCGAGCACTGCCGCCACAAGATCTTCAACGCGGACTGGACGATCGACGGCGAGAAGCAGGACATGTCGCTGTTCAACATGATCCGCAACACCGAGAAGCTGAACCCGCAGGGCACGATCGTCGCGTATTCGGACAACTCGGCGATCATGGTCGGCGGCATGGCCGAGCGCTGGTTCCCGCGTACGCCGGCCGAGCTCGGCGCAAGCGAATTGCCCGAGCATTACGGTCGCAGCGTCGAGCTTACGCACACGCTGATGAAGGTCGAAACGCACAACCACCCGACCGCGATCTCGCCGTTCCCGGGCGCCGCGACCGGCGCCGGCGGTGAAATCCGCGACGAAGGCGCGACCGGCCGCGGCGCGCGTCCGAAGGCGGGTCTGAGCGGCTTCACGGTGTCGAACCTCGAACTGCCGGAGGCCGTCGAGGTGTGGGAAAACGCGCGCGACAACGCCCAGCCGCTCGCCCAGCGCAACCCGGCCGACCACCACGGAGCGTACGGCCGCCCGGATCGCATCGCCTCGCCGCTGCAGATCATGATCGACGGCCCGCTCGGCGGCGCCGCGTTCAACAACGAATTCGGCCGTCCGAACCTGGGCGGCTACTTCCGTGCCTACGAGCAGAACGTCGCGGGTCTCGTGCGCGGCTATCACAAGCCGATCATGATCGCGGGCGGCATCGGCAATATCTCCGACCAGCACACCCACAAGCACGATCTGCCGGAAGGGTCGCTGCTGATCCAGATCGGCGGCCCGGGCATGCGCATCGGCATGGGCGGCGGCGCCGCGAGCTCGATGGCGACCGGCACCAACACCGCCGAGCTCGACTTCGACTCGGTGCAGCGCGGCAACCCGGAAATCGAGCGGCGCGCGCAGGAAGTGATCAACGCATGCTGGCAGCTCGGCGACCGGAACCCGATTCTCAGCATTCACGACGTCGGCGCGGGCGGTCTGTCGAACGCGTTCCCCGAAGTCGTCGATGGCGCGGGTAAGGGCGCGCTGTTCGAACTGCGCAAGATCCAGCTCGAAGAGAGCGGGCTGTCGCCGCGCGAAATCTGGTCGAACGAAGCACAGGAGCGCTACGTGCTGGCCATTGCGCCGGCCGATCTGCCGGCGTTCGAAGGGATGTGCGAGCGCGAGCGCTGCCCGTTCGCGGTGATCGGCACGGCCACCGCCGAGCGTCAGCTGAAGCTGATCGATGCCGAACTGCAGGCAGGTGCGCATCAGCCGGTCGACATGCCGATGGAAGTGCTGCTCGGCAAGCCGCCGCGCATGCATCGCGACGTGAAGCGCGTCGAACGCAAGCTCGAACCGGTCGACGTGACCGGCCTCGCGCTGCAAGAGGTCGCGCAGAGCGTGCTGCGTCATCCGACGGTCGCGAGCAAGTCGTTCCTGATCACGATCGGCGACCGTTCGGTCGGCGGCACGACCGCGCGCGACCAGATGGTCGGCCCGTGGCAGGTACCGGTCGCCGACGTCGCGATCACGACGATGGATTACGCGGGCTTCAGCGGCGAAGCAATGACGATGTCCGAGCGCACGCCGCTCGCCGTCATCAATGCGCCGGCCTCGGGCCGCATGGCGGTCGGCGAAGCGATCACGAACATCGCGGCGGCGCCGATCGCGTCGCTCGACAAGCTGAAGCTGTCGGCCAACTGGATGGCCGCGTGCGGCGCGCCGGGCGAAGACGCGGCGCTCTACGACACCGTCAAGGCGATCGGCATGGAACTGTGCCCGGCGCTCGGCATCGGCATTCCGGTCGGCAAGGATTCGCTGTCGATGCGCACGCGCTGGGAAGAAAGCGGCGTCGCGAAAGAAGTGGTCGCGCCGGTGTCGCTGATCATCTCGGCATTCGCACCGGTCGAAGACGTGCGCCGCCACCTGACGCCGCAATTGCGTCGCGTGAGCGAAGTCGGCGAGTCGGTGCTGATCGCGATCGATCTCGGCCGCGGCAAGCATCGTCTTGGCGGCAGCATCCTCGCGCAGGTCACGCAGCAGGTCGGCGACACGGTGCCCGATGTCGACGATCCGGAAGATCTGAAGCGCTTCTTCAACGCGATCCAGGCGCTCAATCGCGACGGTAAGCTGCTCGCGTACCACGACCGCTCGGACGGCGGCCTGTGGGCAACGGTTTGCGAAATGGCGTTCGCGGGTCACGCGGGCGTGTCGCTGAACGTCGACATGCTGGTGCTCGACGAGCACCACGAATCCGATTATGGCGACGCGAAGGATTGGGCGAAGCAGACCAGCGGCCGTCGCGAAGACCGCACGCTGCGCGCGCTCTTCAACGAAGAGCTCGGCGCCGTCGTGCAGGTGCGTGCGGCCGATCGCGACGCGGTGCTCGCCGCGCTGCGCGAGCAAGGTCTGTCGGCGTGCTCGCACGTGATCGGCAAGACCAACGAGCGCGATGTGATCGAGATCTATCGCGATGCGAAGAAGGTCTACGAAGCACCGCGTGCCGAACTGCATCGCACGTGGAGCGAAGTGAGCTGGCGCATCGCGCGTCTGCGCGACAACCCGGCTTGCGCCGACGCCGAATACGACGCCTTGCTCGACGCGGCCGACCCCGGCATCACGCCAGTGCTGAGCTTTGATCCGGCCGACGACGTCGCCGCACCGTTCATCGGCAAGGGCGCGCGTCCGCGCGTCGCGATCCTGCGCGAGCAGGGCGTGAACTCGCATCTGGAGACGGCCTATGCATTCGATCGCGCCGGTTTCGATGCGCACGACGTGCACATGAGCGATCTGCTCGCGGGTCGCGCGAACCTGGCCGATTTCGCGGGCGCGGTCGCATGCGGCGGCTTCTCGTACGGCGATACGCTGGGCGCCGGCGAAGGCTGGGCGAAGACGATCCGCTTCAATGCGCAACTGGCCGACATGTTCGCCGCGTTCTTCGGTCGCGAGGACACGTTCGCGCTCGGCATCTGCAACGGTTGCCAGATGATGAGCAGCCTCGCGTCGATGATCCCCGGTGCCGAGGCGTGGCCGAAGTTCACGCGCAACAAGTCGGAGAAATTCGAGGCGCGTTTCTCGCTCGTCGAGGTGCAGGCATCGCCGTCGATCTTCTTCGCTGGCATGGAAGGCTCGCGCATCCCGGTCGCGGTTGCGCACGGCGAAGGCTATGCGGACTTCTCGCAGCAGGGTGACAAGTCGAAGGTCGCGGTCGCGATGCGCTATGTCGATCACCGCGGTCAGGCAACCGAGCAGTATCCGTTCAACCCGAACGGCTCGCCCGAGGGCATCACCTCGGTCACGACGGCCGACGGCCGCTTCTCGGTGCTGATGCCGCACACGGAGCGCGTGCATCGCGCGGTGCAGATGAGCTGGCATCCGCAGGGCTGGGGCGAGATCGGCACGGACGCGAGCCCGTGGCTGCGCGTGTTCCAGAACGCGCGCCGCTGGCTCGGTTGATGGGTCAAGGGGCTGCCGCCACGTGCGGCGGCTCCGCACCTCGCAGCAACAAAAAAGCCGCCCACGGGCGGCTTTTTTACATTCAGGCTTCAGCGGCAGGCGGGCTATCCGAAGACGATCCGCCCGCTGAGATTCACTGAATCTTCGCGTTCTTGCGCAGGTTCTCTTCGAACGCCTGCAGCTTTTCCTGCTGGATCTGCTGGACGATCTGCGCGCGCACCTGCTCGAGCGGCGGCGGCGTGACGGCACGCACGTCGTCGACACGGATGATGTGCCAGCCGAATTGCGTATGCACCGGCGTGTCGGTCATCTGGCCTTTCTGCAGATGCGTGGCCGCGTCCGCGAATTCAGGCACGTAGGCCTTCGGGTCCGACCAGTCGAGGTCGCCGCCGTTCTTGCCCGATCCCGGGTCCTTCGAGTACTGCTTGGCCAGATCTTCGAAGCTTGCGCCGGCCTTGATCTTCGCGATCAGGTCCTTCGCCTGCTGCTCGTTGTCGACGAGGATATGGTGCAGGTGATATTCCTTGCCGCCCGCGTCCTTGACCAGCGCGTTGTAGCGCGCGGTGACTTCCGCGTCGGTCGGCTGGTTGTTCTTCACGAAGTCTTCGATCAGCGCGCGCAGCACGACGGTTTGTTGCGCGACCGCGATTTGCGCCTTGACGTCCGGACGGTTCGGCAGACCGCGACGAATGGCTTCCTGCATCAGGATTTCGCGATTCACGAGCTCTTCGCGCACGGCCTGCTGCAACTGCGGCGTGTCTTGCTGGCCCTGGTGAACCAGTTGTTCGATCAATGCATCGGCGCGCGACTTCGGAATCGGCGTACCGTTCACGACGGCGATGTTCTGTGCGAATGCAGGTGCGGCCGCAAACGCAGCCAGCAATACCCAGAGGCGGGTTTTCTTCAAGGTCATCGAAAGGTTCCTAGCGGGGCAACAAAGCAAATTCTTCGGGCGTATACGCCGTGATGGCAAGGGCATGAATGCCGCGCTGCATGGCATCGGCCAGCGCATCATACACCATGCGATGCCGCGCCACGCGGGGCTTGCCGGCAAATGCGACGGCCACGATCGTGACACTGAAATGACCGCCGGCGGCGGCGCCGGCGTGTCCCGCGTGCTGCGCGCTGTCGTCGGTGATGCGGATCGTTTCGACGGGCGCGAGCGCGGCCGTGAGACGCGCCTCGATCAGCGCGGCGCGCTCGGCGGTGCTCGCGTGCATGAACAGGTCGCTCATGTCATTCCTCTTTCATGTACTTTGACAGCCACAGGCTCTGTCCGACGATGAACACGAGCAGGCAGCCCGTTGCGCCGAACAGCTTGAAATTGACCCACTGATCGGTCGTGAAGTGATACGCGACGAACAGGTTCAGGAGGCCGAGCAGCACGAAAAACACCGCCCAGATCAGGTTCAGCTTGCCCCAGATCGCGTGCGGCAGCGCGATCTGCTTGCCCATCATCGCTTCGATCAGGTTCTTGTTGAAGCCGAACTGAGAGACGACTAGCGCGACGGAAAACGCCCAGTACAGCACGGTCGGCTTCCATTTGATGAAGGTGTCGTTGTGCAGCACGAGCGTCGCGCCGCCAAATACGACGACGACGCCAAGGCTCACCCACAGCATCGGATCGACCTTGCGGTGGCGGAACGCCACCCACGCGATCTGTACCAGCGTGGCGACGATCGCCACTGCCGTCGCCGTGAAAATGCCCCAGATCTTGAAGGCGACGAAGAACAGGATGATCGGGAACAGATCGAACAGGAATTTCATTATCTGGTCGGGAAGTCGGAGAGTGGGTCGAACGGTGAAAAGCGCCCGCATGGTGCGCGCGGTGCCCGCCGGCGAAGGCGAGCCGCATGAGAAAGGCGCCGCGCGCGATTCGCGCCGCGGCGCCCGAAGCCGGCAGGCCCGCTGCCGCGCCGCGTTACTTGGGCTCGAATTGTAACGCAGCCGAATTGATGCAGTAACGCAGACCGGTCGGCGCCGGCCCGTCCTCGAACACGTGGCCCAGATGCGCGCCGCAGTTCTTGCACTGCACCTCGATACGCAGCATGCCGTGCGAGCGGTCGGTCTTCTCGGCGATCACCTCGCCGTTGATCGGCCGGAAGTAGCTCGGCCAGCCGCAGCCGGCGTCGAACTTGGTGTCCGATTCGAACAGCGGCGTGCCGCAGCACACGCAGTCGTAGACGCCGCGATCCCAGTGATCGCTATAGCGGCCCGTGAACGGGCGTTCGGTGGCCGCGTGGCGCGTCACCTGATATTCGATGTCGGACAGCTGCTCGCGCCATTCGGCGTCGGTTTTCTGCACGGCGGGGGTGTCATGCTTGAGATCGTCGGGGTTGCTCATGGTCGGGTTCCTGTCTCGGGTTTGTCTCGGTGTTTTCTGGCGACGCGTCAGGACGAACAGCTCACTTCCAGCGAACTTGCCCAGTCCGGCGGCAGGCCCGCATAGGCCGCGTATTCGGGCTGTTCGTCGAACGGGTGACGCAGCACGGCCGCAAGCCGTTCCACCTCGGAGAAATCCTTCTCCTTCGCGCGCTGGATCGCGGTTTCCGCCAGATGGTTGCGAAGTACGAATTTGGGGTTCACGCGGTTCATTGCAATGGCGCGCGCGGCGTCGTCGCGCGACTCAACGGCCAGCCGCGCGCGGTAGTCGTTCGCCCATGCGTCGAAGGCGGCGCGATCGAGGAACAGGTCGCGCGCCGGCGCATCGCCGCTCGCATCGTGTTTCGACAGGCGCGCGAGGTGGCGGAACGTCAGCGTGAAATCGGCGCGGTTCGCGTGCATCACTTCGAACAGCCGGTTGACGAGCGCGTCGTCGCCGTCGCGTGCCTGTTCGAGGCCGAGCTTCGCGCGCATGCGGTTTTCGAGCGCCGGCGCGAAGCGTTCCTTGAAGCCGGCGAGCACGTGCTGCGCATCTTCGACCGACTTCTCGGCGCGCACGCTTTCGTCGTGCCGTGCGCCGAACAGCGGCAGCAGTCCTTGCGCGAGGCAGAAGAGGTTCCAGTAGCCGATTTGCGGTTGCAGCCGATACGCATAACGCCCCTGCGTGTCGGAGTGATTGCAGATGTGGCCGGCGTCGAAGCCATCCATGAAACCGAACGGGCCGTAGTCGATCGTCAGACCGAGGATCGACATGTTGTCGGTATTCATCACGCCGTGACAGAAACCGACCGCCTGCCAGTCGACCATCAGATCTGCGGTGGAGCGCACCGCTTCGGCGAGCAGCGCCAGATACGGATCGTCGGCTTCCTTGCAATGCGGATAGAAGCGCTCGATCACGTGGTCGGCCAGTGCGCGCAGCGCGTCGACGCGATCGTTCGCATAGAAGTGCTCGAAGTGGCCGAAGCGCACGAAGCTCGGCGCGACGCGCGTGAGCACCGCCGCGGTTTCGATCGTTTCGCGCCGCACCGGCTGGTCGGAGCCGATCACGCACAACGCGCGCGTGGTCGGAATGCCGAGATGATGCATCGCCTCGGAGCACAGATATTCGCGGATCGACGAGCGCAGCACCGCGCGGCCGTCGCCCATGCGCGAATAGGGCGTGCGGCCCGCGCCTTTGAGTTGCAGTTCGAAGCGCTCGCCGCCGTGTTCGAGCTCGCCGAGAACGAGCGCGCGACCGTCGCCGAGCTGGCCGGCCCACACACCGAACTGATGGCCCGAGTACACCGACGCATAAGGCAGCGCGTCGGCGGGCCAGTCGCGTGTCGCGTTGCCGCAGAACAGCTCGACGAAGCCCGGATCCCGCTCGATGCCCTCGGGCAGCCCGAGCTGCGCGGCGGCCTCGGCCGAGAAGCCGACGAGGTAGGGCGCATCGAGCGGCGCGGCGGGCAGGCGCGTCAGAAACGTGCCGCCGAGCCGCGCGAACGCGTTGGCTGGGGGAGTGGCGAGGGTGTTGGAAAGATCCGTCAAAGCTGCGGATGGGCCTGCAATGCTTGGGGAAAACGACATGTTGAGCGCCTCTGGATTAACCGATATTGTAATTCCGCGCCCGCGGCGGTGCTGGCCGGCCGCCTTCATCGTTCGGACCATGCCGCTGCTTTCGACGCCGCCACGATCTTCCGCCTCGCGCTGCCTGGCGCGTCATCCGTTTCACGATCACGTATCCAGCCGGACCCAACTACAACCATCGACACTCACGAGCCGAGGAGACTCCGCCTTATGACGACGCCGCTGCTGGGCCAGATGATGGACGTGCCGCTCACCGTGTCATCGCTGCTCGCGCACGCCGCGCGGCATTTCGGCAGCACCGAGATCGTGTCACGGCGCATCGAAGGCGATCTGCATCGCTACACTTATCGCGATTGCGAGAAGCGCGCGAAGCAGCTCGCGCAGGCGCTGCTCGCGCTCGGCGTCGAAGCGGGCGACCGGGTCGGGACGCTCGCATGGAACGGCTACCGGCATCTCGAAGCGTATTACGGCACCACCGGCTTCGGCGCCGTGTGTCACACGATCAACCCGCGGCTCTTCCCCGACCAGATCGCCTACATCATCAATCACGCCGACGACGCGTACGTGCTGTTCGACATCACGTTCGCCGCGCTGGTCGACACGCTCGCGCCGCAGTGCCCACGCGTGCGCGGCTGGATCGCACTGTGCGATGAAGCGCATCGGCCGCCGATGCAAACCGAGGTGCTGTGCTACGAAACGCTGATGGACGGGCAGGACGGCCGCTTCGACTGGCCCGCGCTCGACGAGCGCCAGGCGTCCTACCTGTGCTACACCTCGGGCACGACCGGCAATCCGAAGGGCGCGCTGTACTCGCATCGCTCGACGGTGCTGCACGCGTTCGGCGCGGCGTTGCCCGATGCGATGAGCCTGTCCGCGCGCGACTCGGTGCTGCCCGTCGTGCCGATGTTCCACGTGAACGCATGGGGACTCCCGCATGCGACGCCGCTCGCCGGCGCGAAGCTCGTGTTCCCCGGCAAGGACCTCGACGGCAAGTCGCTGTACGAGCTGATGGAAAGCGAACGCGTCACGTGTTCGGCCGGTGTGCCGACCGTGTGGCTCGGTCTGCTGAACTATCTGCGCGAGGCGGGCGTGAAGTTTTCGTCGCTCGAGCGCACGGTGATCGGCGGCTCCGCGTGTCCGCCCGCGATGCTGCGCATCCTCGAGGACGACTACGGCATCCAGGTGATCCATGCGTGGGGCATGACGGAGATGTCGCCGCTCGGTACCTTGTCGAAACTGACGTGGGAGCAGAGCCAGCGGCCGCTCGCCGAGCAACGTAAGCTGCTCGAAAAGCAGGGCCATGTGATCTTCGGCGTCGACATGAAGATCGTCGGCGAGGACGGCCGCGCGCTGCCGTGGGACGGCGTCGCGTTCGGCGATCTGCACGTGCGCGGGCCGTGGGTCATCGACCGGTATTTCCGCAAGGACGATTCGCCGCTCGTCGACGGCTGGTTCCCGACCGGCGACGTCGCGACGATCGACCCCGACAGCTTCCTGCACATCACCGACCGCTCGAAGGACGTGATCAAGTCGGGCGGCGAATGGATCAGCTCGATCGAGGTCGAGAACGTCGCGGTCGCGCATCCGGCGGTCGCCGAAGCCGCATGCATCGCGTGCGCGCATCCGAAGTGGACCGAGCGGCCGCTGCTCGTGGTCGTCAAACGTGCGGGGCACGAACTCACGCGCGACGAACTGCTCGCGTTCTACGAAGGCAAGGTCGCGAAGTGGTGGATTCCCGACGACGTCGTGTTCGTCGACGAACTGCCGCACACGGCGACCGGCAAGCTGCAGAAGCTGAAGCTGCGCGATCTGTTTCGCGAACACGTGCTGCCATCGGCGCTGGAAGACAGCCGCAACTGTCCGCTGACACCCGAAGCCTAGGGGAAACCCCGTTCGTTAATAAATTGAACGTTCGTGCTTTTTTAGTGTATTCTGCCTGCTGACCCGGATCCCTCGTCTGAAAAAGCCTGACAATGAACAGGCTCGACGGACCGGACAGGCGGCGCATCAGGCGCCGCCTCATTGCATGGATCGCACGGAGGCACGCAGATGGCAGTGGACTACACAACTCATGACGGCGTGGCCGTCCTCACGCTGAACAATCCGCCCGTCAACGGGCTCGGACTGTCGACGCGAGCGGGTATCGTCGAAGGGCTCGAGCGCGCGCAGAACGATCCGGCCATCAAGGCGATCGTATTGACCGGCGCGGGCAAGGCCTTTTCGGGCGGCGCCGACATCACCGAATTCAACACGCCGAAGGCGACCCAGGAGCCGACGCTCGCGACCGTCATCAAGGCCGTCGAAGGCAGCGCGAAGCCAGTCGTCGCGGCCATCCACAGCGTCGCGATGGGCGGCGGCCTCGAACTCGCGCTCGGCGCGCATTACCGCGTGGCCGCGGCCGGCGCGCAGATCGCGCTGCCCGAAGTGAAGCTCGGCATCCTGCCGGGCGCGGGCGGCACGCAGCGTCTGCCGCGCGCGATCGGCCTCGAAGCGTCGCTGAACATGATCGTGTCCGGGGCGCCGGTACTCTCCGAAAAGCTCGCCGATTCGGGTCTGTTCGACCAGCTCGTCGCGAATCCCTCCGGGTTGGCCGAAGCCGCGCTCGCGTTCGCGCGCAAGGTCGGCGCGCAAGCCGGCCCGCATCCGAAGGTGCGCGATCGCAAGATCGAGCATCCGAACGCGGCCGGTTTCATCCAGTTCGCGCGCAATAGCGTCGCGGCCATCGCGAAGAATTTCCCGGCGCCGCACAAATGCATCGATGCGGTCGAAGCCGGCGTGAACGATGGCTTCGACAAGGGCCTCGCCTTCGAGCGCGAATGCTTCATGGCGCTCGTGCAGACGCCGGAGAGCCGCGCGCTGCGTCATGCGTTCTTCGGCGAACGCGCGGCAAGCAAGATTCCCGACGTGCCGTCCGATACGTCGGTGCGCGACATCAACCAGGTGGCCGTGATCGGCGCGGGCACGATGGGCGGTGGCATCGCGATGAACTTCCTCAACGCGGGCATTCCGGTCACGCTGCTCGAGACGAAGCAGGAAGCGCTCGAGCGCGGTGTCGCGACGATCCGCAAGAACTACGAGGCGACCGTCAAGAAGGGCAAGCTCAAGCCCGAGGTGATGGAAGAGCGGCTCGCGCTGCTGAGCCCGACGCTCTCCTACGACGACCTGAAGCATGCCGACATGATCGTCGAGGCCGTGTTCGAAGAGCTGGGCGTGAAGGAGCAGGTGTTCCGCCGGCTCGACGAAGTCGCGAAGCCCGGCGCGATCCTCGCGTCGAACACCTCGACACTCGACGTCGACAGGATCGCCGCGTTCACGAAGCGTCCGCAGGATGTGGTCGGCATGCACTTCTTCAGCCCGGCCAACGTGATGAAGCTGCTGGAAGTCGTGCGCGGCAAGGAGACCGCGAAAGACGTGCTCGCCACCGTGATGAAGCTCGCGAAAAAGATCAAAAAGACGGCGGTGGTGTCGGGCGTGTGCGATGGCTTTATCGGCAACCGGATGATCGAGCAGTACGTGCGCCAGGCGCTCTTCATGCTCGAAGAGGGCGCGCTGCCCGCGCAGGTCGACCGCGCGATGGAGAAGTTCGGCTTCGCGATGGGCCCGTTCCGGATGAGCGACCTCGCCGGCAACGACATCGGCTGGGCGATCCGCAAGCGTCGCTATCTGGAACGTCCGGACATGCATTACTCGAAGATCGCCGACCGTCTGTGCGAGATGGGCCGCTTCGGCCAGAAGACCGGCGGCGGCTGGTACGACTACAAGTCGGGCGACCGCACCGCGTATCCGTCGGGCGTCGTCAACGAGATGATCGGCGAGTACTCGAAGGAAACCAACACCGAGCGCCGCAAGATCAGCGACGAGGAAATCGTCGAGCGTCTGGTGTTCGCGCTCGTCAACGAAGGCGCGAAGATTCTCGAGGAAGGCATCGCGTCGAAGGCATCGGATATCGACATGGTCTATCTGACCGGCTACGGCTTCCCTCTCCATCGCGGCGGCCCGATGCTGTACGCGGACACGGTCGGGCTCTACAACGTCGAGCGCGCGATTCGCAACTATGCGGCGCGGGCGAACGGCGACGCGTGGCAACTCGCGCCGGGCATCGCGAAGCTGGCAGCCGTTGGGCGCGGATTCAACGGCTGAGAGCGGTTGCGCTCAGTGCACGGACTGAGCGGTGCGGGTTCGGCTCGCATCGCTCGCATGAAATGACAGAGGCGGCGCGGTGACGCGCGTTGAAGCGCCCGGCAGCGAGCCGGCGCGCCGCTCTCGACTTTGCAATTGGAGACACCCATGACTGACGCCGTAATCGTATCCACCGCCCGCACGGGCCTCGCCAAATCGTGGCGCGGCGGTTTCAACATGACGCACGGCGCGACGCTCGGCGGCCACGTCACGCAAGCCGCGGTCGAGCGCGCGAAGCTCGACCCGGCGCGCGTCGAGGACGTGATCATGGGTTGCGCGAATCCGGAAGGCGCGACCGGTGGCAATATCGCGCGGCAGATCGCGCTGCGTGCGGGTCTGCCGGTCAGCGTGCCGGGCATGACCGTGAACCGTTTCTGTTCATCAGGCTTGCAGACGATCGCACTTGCATCGCAACGCGTGATCGCCGGTGAGGGCGAAGTGTACGTCGCCGGTGGCGTCGAATCGATCTCGTGCGTGCAGAACGAGATGAACCGCCACATGATGACCGATGGCTGGCTCAACGAGCACAAGCCGGAAATCTACTGGTCGATGCTGCAAACCGCCGAGAACGTCGCGAAGCGTTATTCGATCTCGAAGGAGCGTCAGGACGAATACGGCGTGCGCTCGCAGCAGCGCGCGGCGGCCGCGCTCGAAGCGGGTAAGTTCAAGGACGAGATCGTGCCGTTGACGGTGCTCGCGGGCGTCGCCGACAAGGCGAGCGGCCGTCTCTACACGAAGGAAGTGACCGTCAGCGCCGACGAAGGCATTCGCGCCGACACCACGCTCGAAGGCGTGTCGAAGATTCGGACCGCGCTGCCGGGCGGCGTGATCACCGCGGGCAATGCGAGCCAGTTCTCGGACGGCGCCTCGGCTTGCGTCGTCATGAACGCGACACTGGCCGAACGCGAAGGGCTGCAGCCGCTCGGCATTTTCCGCGGCTTCGCGGTGGCCGGCTGCGAACCGGACGAGATGGGCATCGGCCCGGTGTTCGCGGTGCCGAAGCTGTTGAAGAAGGCCGGTCTCAAGGTCGAGGACATCGGCCTGTGGGAACTGAACGAAGCGTTCGCGGTGCAGGTGCTGTATTGCGCGGACAAGCTCGGCATTGCGCAAGACCGCCTGAACGTGAACGGCGGCGCGATCGCGGTCGGCCATCCGTATGGCGTGTCGGGTGCGCGGCTCGTCGGCCATGCGCTGATCGAAGGCAAGCGCCGCGGCGTAAAGTTCGTCGTCGTGACGATGTGCATCGGCGGCGGGCAGGGCGCGGCGGGTCTGTTCGAGATCGCGTGAGCGAGGCGCGAGCGCGGTCTCTATCCACCGCGTTCGTCGCTACTGCGAAGCCATGCCCGGCATCGTCAACGTGCCTTGATCGGTGAAGCGCGTCGTGCCGGTCAGGCCGCCGGCCAGCTTGCCTTGCAGCCGGTACGGGACCTGCCCGGACTGTGCCGCGCCCATGAGGCCGAGCGCCTGGCGCACCGCGGCGAACGCGGGCACGGTCAGCGGGACGCTGACGACGGTTTCGCCGAAACGTGGCACGGTGCCGCTCTGATCGCTGACACCGCTCGCGAACGGCTTGCCGTTCAGTTCGAGGTCGAGCGAGATACCGCTGAAGCTCACGGCGCTGTCGTTCGGATTCTGCACGCGCAGCTTCAGATTGAAGCGCATCTCGAGTCCTTCGCCCGCCAGCGGCTCGATGCCGGCGACGCTGACGCGCAACGCATCGCCACCGAGCATGCCCGCGCAACCGTCGAGGATCGAGGCCGCGAACACGCCGCACAACGCGAGCACGAAAAGCCGCGACAGGGCCGAGCGGCGAGCGAACCGCAGCGCACGGCGGAATGACGCAAGAGAGGACATGGCCGGCACCTCGAAAGAAAGCGGGAAAGCGGAAAAGCGGGAAGAGGATGAAACGAAAACAGAAAACATCCGGGCTTCGTTCTGCATTCTAGCGGTCGAACCTGCCGGGGGTGGCAGATTAAACGAGCCCGAACGCGGGCCGGAGATAAAATGCATCGCTTCGATGGACTGCTCCCGCGCGCCTCGACCCGAGTCGGTCGCCAGCAGGACGTACCACGCACGAGCTGCACCTATACGCACTTCGCACGCACTCCGATGACCGCCATGACCGAGCCAACCCCTTCCGCCACACCGGGCACGCCTTCGCTGCCCGAAAGTCCCTTCGTCGATCGTCTCGGCGCGCAGCTGCGATCCGCCGCCGATGGCGTCAGCGAAGTCGTGCTGCCGTTGCAGCCCGATCATATGAACACGTGGGACGTCGCGCACGGCGGCGTCACGATGACACTCGCCGACGTCGCGCTCGCGATGGCCGCGCGCAGTCTCGCGGGCGATGGCATTGGCGTCGTCACCGTCGAGATGAAGGTCAACTTCATGCAACCCGGCCGCGGCGAGTTGCGCGCGACCGGCCGCGTGCTGCATCGCTCGACGACGATGGCCTATTGCGAAGGCGAGATCCGCGACAGCGAAGGGCACTTCGTCGCGAAGGCGCTCGGCACCTTCAAATATATGCGCCGCCTCGCGGTGGGCCGCGATGTCACGCGACAACGTCTGCGCAGCGATCCGACCGCGAAGCCCGGTCCAAGCGACGGCTGAGCGGGCATCAGATTCAACATCAGGCCTGGATCCGAAGGATGCAGGTCAATGCACCAACCCAAGGAGACGACCTCATGGCCCAGATCAACCGCCAATTGCTGCTGGTTTCGCGCCCCCAAGGCGAAGCCACGCCCGATAACTTCAAGCTCGTCGAAACGCCGCTCGCGCCGCTCGCCGACGGCGAAGTGCGGGTGCGCAACCACTATCTGTCGCTCGATCCGTATATGCGCGGACGCATGAACGACAGCAAGTCGTACGCGGCGCCGCAGCCGCTGAACGAAGTGATGATCGGCGGCACGGTCGGCGAGGTCGTCGAGACGCGCAACCCGAAGTTCGCGGTCGGCGACAAGGTCGTCGCGATGTTCGGCTGGCAGGAGTACGGCACCTCGAACGGCGCGGGCATGCAGAAGGTCGACGACACGCACGTGCCGCTGTCGGCGTATCTGGGCCCGGTCGGCATGCCGGGCGTCACCGCATGGTATGGGCTGAACCGCATCATCGCGCCGAAGGCGGGCGAGACGGTGGTGGTCAGCGCGGCGAGCGGCGCGGTGGGCAGCGTGGTCGGGCAGCTGGCGAAGGCGGCGGGCGCACGCGCGGTCGGTATCGCGGGCGGCGCCGACAAGTGCCGCTATGTGGTCGAGACGCTCGGCTTCGACGCGTGCGTCGACTACAAGGCCGGCAATCTGTACAAGGACCTGAAGGCCGTCACGCCCGATGGTGTCGATGGCTACTTCGAAAATGTTGGCGGCGAGATGCTCGATGTGACGCTCGCGCGCATGAACGCGTTCGGGCGCATCGCGTTGTGCGGCTTCATCGCCGGCTATGACGGCCAGCCGCTGCCGCTGAAGAATCCGTCGCTGATGTTGACGCAGCGTTTGCTCGTGCAGGGCTTTATCGTCAGTGAACATATGGAGGTGTGGCCCGAAGCGCTCAAGCAGCTCGGCACGCTCGTCGCGCAGAAGAAGCTGCAGTATCGCGAGACGATCGCGCAAGGCATCGAAGCCGCGCCCGAAGCGTTCATCGGTTTGCTGAAGGGCCGCAACTTCGGCAAGCAACTCGTCAAGCTGATCTGAGCATGTCCCAACGGCAAGCCGCCGTGCAACCAGGAAGTCACAGGATGTTCGAATTCGCAGGCAAGGTGGCGGTGATCACCGGCGCGGGCAGCGGCTTCGGCCGCGCGTTCGCGCACAAGGGCGCCGCGCTCGGCATGAAGCTCGTCCTCGCCGACGTCAACGCCGACCCACTCGCGCAAACCGTCGACGCATTGCGCGAAGCCGGCGCCGACGCGATCGGCGTGCCGACCGACGTCGCGAACCCGGCACAGGTCGAGGCGCTCGCGCAGGCGGCGCTCGCCGCGTTCGGCAAGGTGCACCTGCTGTTCAACAACGCGGGCGTCGGCACCGGCGGCTTCCTGTGGGAAAGCTCGGCGAACGACTGGTCGTGGGTGTTCGGCGTCAACGTGATGGGCGTCGCGCACGGCGTGCGTGTGTTCGCGCCGATCATGCTCGCGCAGAACGAGCCCGCGCATATCGTCAATACGGCGTCGGTGGCGGGGCTGCTGGCGCCGCCGGCGATGGGCATCTACAACGCATCGAAGCATGCGGTGGTGGCACTGACCGAGACGCTCTATCACGACCTGAAGCTCGCGCAGGCCGGCACAGGCGGCGAGGTCGGCTGTTCGCTGCTGTGTCCCGCCTTCGTGCCGACCGGCATCGCGGATGCCGAGCGCGCGCGTCCTGATGATCTGCGCAACGCGAGCCGGCCGACGCGCTCGCAGATCGCGGCCGGCAAGCAGTTGCAGCGCGCGGTGCAGGCGGGCAAGCTCAATGCCGCCGATGTCGCCGATCTCACGTTCGAGGCCATCGCCGTGCGGCGTTTCTATATCATCACGCATCCGGGCATCATGGCGACCGTGAAGCTGCGTCACGAGGATATCGAGCAGTTGCGCGAACCGTCCGATCCGATGTCGCTGAAGCCCGAGGTGAAGAGCGCGGAGTAGCGGGCCGCCTTCGTGATCGGTCGTACGGCCGCTGCTGTGGCCGCTCTTGTGGCCGCTCATATGGCTGATGCCCCGGCCCCCATCAATCATTGGTGTACCCGCGCCGCCCGATGCGCGCCGCGCGTCACGTTGCCGAAACCATGCCGCTGAATCCCACGATCGAGCAGGTGCTCGACATGATCGCGCGGGCCAAACGCCCGCAGTATCACCAGATGAGCGCGCAAGCGGCGCGCGCGTCGTACGAGAAAAGCGCGCCGATCCTCGAGATCGCGAGCGCGCCGATGTTCTCCGTCGAAGACCTGCGCGTGCCGACGCGCGACGGCGCGACGATCCGCGCGCGCCTCTATTTCCCGGTCGAGCCGAACTGGGCCGAGCCGATGCCGGCGCTCGTGTACTACCACGGCGGCGGTTTCACGGTCGGCAGCGTCGACACGCACGATGCGCTGTGCCGCATGTTCGCGCGCGACGGCCAGTGCGCGGTGCTGTCGGTCGATTACAGGCTCGCGCCCGAGCACAAGTTCCCGACCGCCGTCGACGACGCCTTTGACGCCCTGAGTTGGCTACACGCGCACGCGGCCGAATTCGGCATTGACGGCGCGCGGCTCGCGGTGGGCGGCGATAGCGCGGGCGGCACGCTCGCGACGGTCTGCGCGGTGCTCGCGCGCGACGCCGGCATCGCGCTCGCGCTGCAATTGCTGATCTATCCGGGCACGACCGCTCATCAGCAGACCGATTCGCACTCGCGCCTCGCCAGCGGTTTCCTGCTGTCGGGCGACACGATCCAATGGTTCTTCGAGCAGTACGTGCGCGACAGCGGCGATCGGGACGACTGGCGTTTCGCGCCGCTCGACGGCGAGCGCGGCGCGCCCGATTTTCATGGCGTCGCGCCCGCGTGGATTGCGACGGCCGAATACGATCCGCTGAGCGACGAGGGCGATGCCTATGCGGAGAAACTGCGCGCGCTCGGCAATCCGGTCACGCTCAACCGCTACGCGGGCATGATCCACGAATTCTTCAAGATGGGCGGGTTCGTGCCCGAAGTCGGAGAGGCGCATGCGGAGGCCGCGGCGGCGTTGCGCGCGGCATTCGGCATCGGGTGAGGGCGCAGCGGGTGAGGGTGACTCGGGTGAAGGTGACTTCCGCGCCGCGCTGAGCGGCACGCCGGTCGTTAGACGATCACGCGACGCTCAGCCGGTCGCGCTCGACATTGAACGCGAAGCTGCGCTCGTAATCGCCGGGTCGCACGATCCGGTGCGAGCCGTTGTCGTCGCTGCGCTCGGCGACCGCGACGCCGATCACGTCGCCATACGCGGCGACGCGCAACCCCGTGGTGCTGCGCGTGCCGTACTCGGGCGATTCGATGAACGCCGCCGACAGCACGCGCTCGCGCTCGAGCGGAATGCCGGTCGACGGCAACTCGTCGTCGCGCGCGAGGCGCGGATCGCGCATCAGGTCGATCAATCGTTCGAGCGGCGGCATTGCATCGCGCGCGAGCAGCGTGCCGAGCTCCGCGCGCTTTCTGACGAGTTTCGGCCACGCGGTATCGAGCACCGCGTTCGAGATGCCGTGCGTGCCCGGCGCGAGCAGCGCGGGGCCGCTGTGTGCGTCGACCGCGCCGCGATTGCAGTACCACGCCAGCTCGCGACGCGTCCAGTCGCCGACCAGCAGATTGAAGCCGTTATAGATGTCGCCGGTTTGCGCGACGTGCTGCAGATACGCGAGCGGCGTCTCGTGCGGATTGCCGTCGGCGTCGCGCGCGGCGCTGGTCAGCCAGTCGCTGACGAGCGTGCCGCGGGTCGGCGCATCGGCGCGCATTTCGCCCGGCGCGCGGTAGTTGGTCAGCGCGGCGAAGCGGCCGTCGCGCGACAGGCCGAGCCACGTGCCGCCGCCCACGAGGTCGCGGCCCGCCAGCACGCCCGGCGCGTCGCGCCACCAGCCGATCGGCTCGGCGGTGCGGCGGAAGAACTCGTCGCGATTCGCGGCGAGCGTGAACAGCGGACCATCGACCGCATCAGGTCGCCAGTCGAAAACGATCAGGCACATCGGGGAGCGTCTCCCGGTCAGAGCATGGAGCGGCCGTCTGAGGCAGCCAATGGCAGGCAGCGGATGTCAGGCAAAAGCAGAAATCCGCAAAAATCGGACGAGAATAAAGCAGCCAATAAAAAACGGCGCCAGATTGCGCCGCTTTTCGCGCCGCTTTTCGTCCTCTCCGGCGCTCACACCTCGGCCGGCAATCCATAGGGCAGTGTCAGGAAGCGCAGCGCGGGTCCGTCGGCCGCGCCGAGATGCACCGTGCCGCTCTCGAGCGCCGCGAGCTTGAGCTCGACCAGCAGATCGACGCCGCCCGCCTGGGCCGATGCCGCGTTGACGATCATCCCGCACGGCTGACCCGGATCGTCCGAGTGGAATAGCTCGGTGCCGGGGCGCACCGTTTCAAGCTCGCCGGCGACGTTGGCGAGCGAGGTGCGCCGCTTGATCGTGCCGCGATACTGGCTGCGCGCGACCACTTCCTGACCCGGATAGCAGCCCTTGCGGAAATTGACCGCGCCGAGCACGTCGAAGTTGACCATTTGGGGCACAAATTGCTCGACGACCGGCTGCGTGATGCGCGCCTCGCCCGCACGGATATCGAGCCAGTCCCACACCGCCGGCGAGACGCGCTTCAGTTTGCCGTCGAGCGACGGCAGCAGCGCTTCGACCTGCGCCTTCGGCCCGATCCACAGATAGCGCAGGTGTCCCAACGCATCCGGCACGCGGATCAGCGTGCCGGCCGCGCCGTCGACCTGCACGTGCACACCGTCGGGCAGCGCGTCGAACACGCCGGAGAGCGCGCCGCGCACGTCGCCCGCGAGGCCGATCACCCCGAGCTCGCCGCTCGCGTCCACGAGCTTCGCCTTGGCGCGCAGCACGAACATCGACAGACGCTTTTGCACCGCGGCCTGCAGGTCCTTCGACACCAGCAGGCGGATCGTGTCGCCGCTGCGCCAACTGAGGAACGACGCGAGCAGCCGGCCTTTCGCCGAGCAGTAGCCGGCGAGGCGCGCGTTCGCGGCGTCGAGATGCTGGACGTCGTTGGTCAGTTGGGCATGCAGGAAGCTCGCCGCGTCGTCGCCGGTCGTGTCGATCACGCCGAACTGCGGCAACGGCATGTAGGCGCCATGTCCCTGTTCGAGCACGGCGGCGAATTCCTCGGCCGACGGGCGCGGCAGCACCGGCAATGCCGCGGGCGCCGCGACGGGAGCATGAGCTGAGGCGTGACCAGATGCACTAACGATCGGTGTGTTCATGGATTCCGGGAACAGTCAATTCTGACTTTGGCTAGGGCAAACAGTTATTATATTCAGTCCAACCCTGCTACGTTTCGCATGTCCCTTCTGAAGAAATGTTTCACCGCCGGCGCGCTTGTCGTCGTGCTGGCCGCGGCGGCCATCGCCGCTGGATACTACTGGGCCACCCGCCCGCTCGAACTGACCCCGGCGCAACTCGACGTTACCGTCAAACCGCACAGCAGCCTGCGCAGCGTCGCGCTGCAGCTCAATCGCGGCGGCGTGCCGGTCGAGCCCGAGCTGTTCATCGTGATGACCCGGCTGCTCGGCCTGCAAAGCGAGCTGAAGTCCGGCAATTACGAGTTCAAGAGCGGCATCACGCCGTACGAGGTGCTGCAGAAAATCGCGCGCGGCGACGTCAACGAATATGTGGCGACCATCATCGAAGGCTGGACCTTCAAGCACATGCGCGCCGAGCTCGACACGAATCCCGCGCTCAAGCACGATACGGCCGGCATGAGCGACGCCGATCTGATGAGCGCGATCGGCGCGCCGGAGGCGTCGATCGGCAACGGCGAAGGGCTGTTCTTCCCCGATACCTATCTGTTCGACAAAGGTACGAGCGACCTCGACATCTATCGTCGCGCGTACCGGCTGATGCGCGTGCGTCTCGACGAGGCGTGGCTCGCCCGCGCGTCAAACCTGCCGTACAAGACGCCGTACGACGCGCTGACGATGGCGTCGATCATCGAGAAGGAAACCGGCAAGCCGTCCGACCGGCCGCTCGTCGCGGCGGTGTTCGCCAACCGTCTGCGCGCGGGCATGCCGCTGCAGACCGACCCGACCGTGATCTACGGGATGGGCGACAGCTACGCCGGCCACATCAGGAAGAAAGACCTGCAGACCGACACTCCTTACAATACCTACACCCGCATGGGTCTGCCGCCGACGCCGATTTCGCTGCCGAGCGTCGCCTCGCTGCAGGCGGCGCTGAACCCGGCGCAAAGCACCGCGCTGTACTTCGTGTCGCGCGGCGACGGCAGCAGCATCTTTTCTGACACCCTCGGCGATCACAACAAGGCCGTGGACAAATACATTCGAGGGCAATGATGGCGCGCGGCAAATTCATTACGTTTGAGGGCATCGACGGTGCGGGCAAGACCACGCATCTGGGCTGGTTCCGCGAACGGCTCGAGGCGAAGCTCGCGCCAAGCGGCCGCTCGGTCGTGATGACGCGCGAGCCGGGCGGCACGCCGCTCGGCGAGCAGATCCGCGAGATCGTGCTGCATCAGAAGATGGACCTCGAAACCGAGGCGCTGCTGATGTTCGCGCTGCGCCGCCAGCATCTGGCCGAGGTGATCGAACCGGCGCTCGCGCGCGGCGACTGGGTACTGTCCGACCGTTTCACCGACGCGACCTTTGCCTACCAGGGCGGCGGCCGCGGCTTGCCGCGCGACAAGCTGGAGGCGCTCGAGCGCTGGGTGCAGGGCGGTTTCCAGCCCGATTTGACTGTGCTGTTCGACTTGCCGCCCGCGATCGCCAATGAGCGGCGCAGCGCCGCGCGCAACCCGGATCGTTTCGAGAGCGAGTCGGTGGCGTTTTTCGAACGCACGCGAGCCGAGTACATGCGCCGGGCCGAAGAAGCGCCGTATCGATTCGCTATCATCGACTCTTCGCAAAGCGTCGTGCGAATTCAGAAGCAGCTTGAAGAATTGATCACAACACTCTGATTTTAAATCAATATAATTTGCGTTTATAGCGCTGCGCAGAGTTCTTGCGATGCCTGAAATAGCGCTTATAACCTTTTGATTCGATAAAACAAACGATGATCTATCCGTGGCAAGCCGATGACTGGAACCGCCTGCAGCAGTTGCGCGACCACTGGCCGCACGCATTGCTGCTGCACGGTCAGGCGGGCATCGGCAAGCTGCGCTTCGCGCAGCACCTCGCGCAAGGGCTGCTGTGCGAGGCGCCGCAGCCGAACGGCGAGCCGTGCGGTGCGTGCGTGGCCTGTAACTGGTTCGTGCAGGGCAATCATCCCGATTACCGCATCGTCTTGCCGGAGGCGCTCGCCGCCGAAGCCGGTTTCGCGAACGCCGCGAACGGCGCCGACGACAAAGCCGAGAAGGCCGATGGCGACGAAGGCAAAAAGACCCGTACGCCGAGCAAGGAAATCAAGATCGAGCAGATCCGCGGGTTGCTCGACTTCGTCGGCGTCGGTTCGCATCGCGGCGGCGCGCGCGTGGTCGTGCTGTATCCGGCCGAGGCGCTGAACGTCGCGGCCGCCAATGCATTGCTGAAGACGCTCGAAGAGCCGCCCGCGGGCGTCGTGTTCCTGATGGTGTCGGCGCGCATCGACCGCTTGCTGCCGACCATCATCAGCCGCTGCCGTCAGTGGCCGATGAGCGTGCCGGCGCCGCAGGCAGCCACGCAATGGCTGGCGGCGCAAGGGCTCGACGACGCCCCCGCGCTGCTCGCCGAAGCGGGCGGCGCGCCGCTCGCCGCGCTGGCGCTCGCCAGCGACGAAAACCGCCCGCTGCGCGACTGGACGCTCAAGCAGCTCGCGGCCGGCGCCGGATGCGACGCCTTCGCCTGCGGCGAGGCGCTGCAGAAGCTGCCGGTGCCGCTCGTGCTCGGCTGGCTGCAGCGCTGGATGTATGATCTGCTCGCCGAGCGCACCGCCGGCGCGCCGCGGTATTTCCCGCAGGCATCGGCCGCGCTCACGCGCTGCGCCGCGCAGGCCGACGCCAATGCCTTCGCGCGTTTTCTGCGCACCGTCACGCGCCAGCGCGCCGTCGAGAACCATCCATTGAACGCGCGGCTCGTGTTCGAGGAACTGTTCATCGGCTACCGCGCACTGTTCGCGTGAGCCTGCTGTCAGGAAGCCTTCCGTTTTTTTCCATTCAAACCAACCCACCATGAGCCTTTCCTACCGCGACGCCACGCTCGACGATCTGCCCGCGATCGTCGCCATCTACAATTCGACTATTCCGTCGCGCCAGGTCACTGCGGACCTCGAGCCGGTCAGCATCGAGAGCCGGCACGCGTGGTTTCATGCACACGGCCCGCAGAAGCGGCCGCTGTGGGTGGTCGAAGATCCGCAACAGGCGGGGCGCGTGATCGCGTGGCTCAGCTTTTCCGATTTCTACGGCCGCCCGGCCTACCAGCGCACCGCCGAAGTCAGCATCTATCTCGACGAAAGCGCGCGCGGCCAGGGCCTCGGCAAGCAGTTGCTGGCCGCTTCGCTCGACGCGGCACCCGGCCTCGGCATCGACACGGTGCTCGGCTTCGTGTTCGGCCACAATGACGCGAGCGTGCGGCTGTTCCGCGGTTTCGGCTTCGAGGCGTGGGGCACGCTGCCGCGCGTCGCGGTGCTGGACGGCGTCGAGCGCGATCTGGTGATTCTCGGCAAGCGCCTCGCGCACGCCAGCTGAGCCAGGCTACCTGATGTCCCAGGCGCCCCCGGCCCATCGATCGCCCGGCCGCTAGCCCATTTTTCGCAGGACCTGACCATGTTTGTCGATTCGCACTGCCATATCAACTTCGAAGGACTCGCGGACCGTCTGCCGCAAGTGCTCGAAAACATGCGCAGCCATTCGGTCTCGCACGCGCTGTGCGTGTCGGTGGATCTCGAAACGCTGCCGTCGGTGCTGGACATCGCCAGCCGCTATGAGAACGTGTACGCGTCGGTCGGCGTGCATCCCGATCACGAGGACATGCGCGAGCCGAGCGTCGCCGAACTGGTCGAGCTCGCCGAGCACCCGAAGGTGGTCGCGATCGGCGAGACCGGGCTCGACTACTACCGTCTCGAAGGACGCTCGATCGCCGACATGGAGTGGCAGCGCGAGCGCTTTCGCACCCACATCCGCGCCGCGCACGCGACCGGCAAGCCCCTGATCATCCACACGCGCTCGTCGTCGGAAGATACGCTGCGCATCATGGCCGAGGAGCGCGCGGGCGTGCCCGGTGGGGTCATGCATTGCTTCACCGAACCGTGGACTGTCGCCGAGCAGGCGCTCGCGCAGAATTTTTACATTTCGCTGTCGGGCATCGTCACGTTCAAGAGCGCGACCGATGTGCAGGACGTCGCGCGCCGGGTGCCGCTCGAGCGTTTGCTGATCGAAACCGACTCGCCGTATCTGGCGCCGGTGCCGTATCGCGGCAAGCCGAATGAACCTGCGTACGTCAGTTATGTCGGACGCTTCATCGCGCAGCAACGTGAGATGCCGGACGAGGCGCTCGCCGCCGCGACCACGCAAAATTTCTTCAGGCTGTTCGGGATTGCTGAACCGGCCGGCGCTTGAGCAAGAAAGCTCAGCAACATCAAAGGGATAGGGAAGTTTCCTAAAGTACTATATGAAAAATATTTCGACGTCGAACGCTGCTTTCCATCCGGCTTCCTCTGGTGGGGCCGCCCGTGCGGGGGCCGCCCGCGCGCTGGCACCTGCGCGCCGTCTCGCGTGCGCCGCCGCGCTCGCGTGTGCCGCGCTGGTCGCGCTGCCCGCGCATGCGGCGCCGATCGACACGCTGATCAAGGCGGTCAAGTTCGACGACGTCGACGGCGTCAACAAGCTGCTCGCGAAGGGCATGGACCCGAACAGCATCGACAATCAGGGCATGCCGCTGCTGGTGATCGCCGCGCGGGAGAAATCGGACAAGGTCGCGGCCGCGCTGCTCGCGAATCCGAAGACCGATATCGAGATTCAGGACAAGGCGGGCGAAAACGCGCTGATGATGGCGTCGCTGGTCGGCGACCTGAATATGGTGAACCTGCTGATCTCTAAGGACGCCGAGGTCAACAAGAAGGGCTGGGCGCCGCTGCACTATGCGGCCGCGAACGGCCACGACGACATCGTCAAGGTGCTGCTCGACCACTCGGCCTACGTCGACGCGGGCTCGCCCAACGGCACCACGCCGCTGATGATGGCCGCGCGCGGCGGCCACGTGTCGACCGTCAAGCTGCTGCTCGACAATGGCGCGGACCTGTCCGTGAAAAACCAGATCGGCATGACCGCGCTCGATTTCGCCAAGACGTACAAGGAGCCGGACGTCGTCGAAGGCCTCACAGCGCGCATGCAACAGACGCAGCAGCCGAAGCAGTGACCCTGCCGGCGGGCACACCGTTGCTTAGCCGCCTGGCGGCCGATTCGTAGCGGATTCATAGCCGCTTCATAGTTGATTCGCAGCGGTTTTGTCCGACCCGCGCGGCAGCGAGCCTGCTGCCGCCGCATAAAACAGTGCAGAATGACGACTTCGGCGCGCCGTCTGGCGCGCCGTCCGGATGCGGCAGAAAGACCGCGTGATAAACAACCCTGGAAAGGAACACCATGCTGCGGGCTTTGATTTTCGCCGGCGCGCTTGCCTTGCCGCTTTCGGCAGCCGCATTTACGGGGGGCGACCTCAACAAGCTGTGCACCAAGACCGACGTGGCTTCGCGTAGTGCCTGCGCGGCCTACATCGAGGGCGCGGCCGACGGTATCTTCAACACCATCGACGCGATCGGCGGCACCACCGGTCCGCGCGTCGGCCAGTACTTCTGTCTGCCGCCGGATGCGCGCTCGGCGCAGCTGACCGACGCGGTGCGCAAGTACATCGCCGAGACGCCGAACGCCGTGGGCTACAACGCGAGCACGGCGATTTCGCTGGGTCTCGGCAAGGCGTTTCCGTGCAAGGGCGGCGGCTGATCGGCCACCGCCGGGCCGCGTAGAACCCGTTGTAACGCCCTGGCGCCATCGCGTGCGCCGGGCGTCGAGTCACCGCCCCCATTGTGGCGACGACTTCAGATGTCAGCAGTCAGCAGTCAGCAGTCAGTAGTCCCGCAGGCGCGCCGCCGCTCATCGAGCCCGGAGGAAGATGCCCGTTATGCCTACTATCGACGACTTCTACCGCGTGGCCGCCTCGCCGCTGCATACATGGCTTGGCACGCTGATCGTGACGGCCATCGTAACGATCGTGGCCATCGGCATTCACCGCTTCGGCGCGCGGATCGTGATGCGCCTCGCGCTGCCGCATGCGGTGACGAGCGTCGTGCTGCGCTATATCGACAAGCCCTCGCTGTTCACCCTCGTGATCGTCGTGTTCGCGTGGGTCTGGTCCGAGGCGCCCGATACCCTCAACTTCATCGAACCGGTGCGCGACGTCACCGGCATCGCGCTGATCGCCGCGCTCACGTGGCTGTCGGTGCGCTCGGCCGCGGCGATCGGCGAAGCGATCATCCGCGCCCATCCGCTCGATACCGCCGATAACCTGCATGCGCGCCGCATCCATACGCAGGCGCGCGTGCTCGCGCGCTCGGTGATGATCGTGATCGTGATCGTCGGCGTGGGCGGCGCGCTGATGACCTTGCCGAACGTGCGGCAGATCGGCGCGAGCCTGCTGGCGTCGGCGGGTGTCGCCGGTCTGGTTGCCGGTATTGCGGCGCGGCCGGTGCTCGGCAATCTGATCGCCGGTCTGCAGATCGCGCTGTCTCAACCGATCCGCCTCGACGACGTCGTCGTGATCCAGAACGAGTGGGGGCGCATCGAGGAGATCACCGGCACTTACGTGTCGGTGCGGCTGTGGGATCAGCGCCGGCTGATCGTGCCGCTGCAATGGTTTATCGAGAATCCGTTCTCCAACTGGACACGCAGCAGTTCGCAGATCATCGGCACCGTGTTCCTGTTCGTCGATTACCGCATGCCGCTCGCGCCGCTGCGCGAGGAGCTCGCGCGCATCGTCGAGAGCGCGCCCGAGTGGGACCGCCGCGTGCAGGTGCTGCAGGTGACGGACTGCACCGAGCGCGCGATGCAACTGCGCGCGCTCGTCAGCGCGCCCGATTCCGGCCTCGCGTGGGACCTGCGTTGCCGCGTGCGCGAAGGCTTGCTCGATTTTATTCACCGGCATTACCCGGAATACCTGCCGCGGGCGCGCGCCGAGGTATCGGCGGAGCTGGAGACAGGCGGCGAGGGCCCGCTCGACTGGGCGCCGCGCAGTCGCCAGACGCCGGCTGGCAGCACGGCGGCGCATACCGAAGCCGATCCAGTGGCGACCCGCATCGGCCGCCCTGGCGTGGCCGAGGCCCCGCACAAGGCAAAGGAGCAGGCTTAGCTGCGGGTCGAGAATCGCGAACGCCAAACTGCGTGCGCGCGCTCGCGCGAAACCGTGCGTGGGCATGCGCGGGCATGCGGTTTGCTGCCATACGGCGCGCCACGCTCATTCAGGCGGCGCGGCGTCTGGCAAGAACTACGGAGGACATCCAAAGATGGGCCGATTGATCGTCGTGTCGAATCGGGTTGCGACGCCGACGGAGACCAAGGGATCGGCAGGCGGACTGGCTGTGGGCGTGTTCGGCGCGCTCAAGGATGCGGGCGGCGTCTGGTTCGGCTGGAGCGGCGACGTGGTCAGCGAGACGGTCGCCAATGCCGGGCCGACGCTCGAGCAGGACGGCTCGGTGACCTTCGCGACCGTGGGCCTCACGCGCAAGGACTACGACCAGTACTACCGCGGTTTCTCGAACGCGACGCTGTGGCCGGTGTTCCACTATCGCAACGATCTCGCGCGCTACGAGCGCGACGAATACGCGGGCTACCGGCGCGTCAATGCGTGGCTCGCGCACAAGCTGGTCAAGCTGCTGGAACCCGACGACATCATCTGGATTCACGACTACCATCTGATCCCGTTCGCCGAGGCGCTGCGCAACGAGGGCGTGACGAACCGCATCGGTTTCTTCCTGCATATTCCGTTTCCCGCGCCGCAGATCCTGCTCAACATTCCGCCTCACGAAGAACTCGCGAAGTCGCTGTCGTGCTACGACCTGCTCGGGTTCCAGACCGCCACCGACCAGCAGGCGTTCCACGACTACGTGACCCGTCATGCGCGCGGCACCGTCAGCGCGGACGGCGAAGTCGAGGCGTTCGGCCGCACGCTGCGCACCGGCGTCTACCGGATCGGCGTATTCCCCGACGAAATCGCCGAGCAGGCGAAGCGCTACGAAAGCCGCCAGCACGTGCTCGACCTGAAGCAGAGTCTCGAGGGGCGCAAGCTGATCATGAGCGTCGACCGGCTCGATTATTCGAAGGGACTGGTCGAGCGGTTTCGCGCGTTCGAACTGCTGCTCGAACGCTCACCCGAATGGCGCGGCAACGTCACGCTCGTGCAGATCGCGCCGCCGACGCGCTCCGACGTCGCGACCTACCAGAAGATCCGCCAGGATCTCGAATACGAAGCCGGGCGCATCAACGGCCGCTACTCGGGGCTCGATTACACGCCGATCCGCTACCTGAACCAGCAATACGACCGCTGGAAGCTGATGTCGCTGTTTCGCGAGTCGCAGATCGGCTTCGTCACGCCGCTGCATGACGGCATGAACCTCGTCGCGAAGGAGTATGTCGCCGCGCAGAATCCCGACGATCCCGGCGTGCTCGTGCTGTCGATTTTCGCGGGCGCGGCCGCCGAACTCTCCGGCGCGCTGCTCGTCAATCCGCACGACGCGATCGGCATGTGCGAAGCCCTGCAACGCGCGCTGCAGATGCCGCTCGAGGCGCGTCAGCGACGGCACGAGAGCGACATGGCGGCGCTGCGCAAGAACGATCTCGGCGTGTGGCGCGACACTTTCCTCAGCGATTTGCGCAGCATGCCGCTGCACAAGACGGGCGAGGGCGGCGGCTACAAGTGAGGGGGCGCAGTCGTCCCAGGCCGGCGCGTGAGCGCCTGTCACGGGATGTAAGCCGTTTGTAACAGCACCGAGCAATTGCAAGACCGGCGGCTTTTCCGCGGCTGCCAGGGAATAATGCCCCCTACGATGATGCTCGCGACGCTGATATGCGCGGCGTGCATTGATCCGACGTCATGGCGCTGTCATACTCGGCGTCGCCGCGGCGCCGCGTTTGGCGCGCCAGCCGCTGGCTTACGGAGACACAAATATGAAGATTGCTCAGATCGCCCCGCTGACCGAATCGGTGCCGCCGAAGCTCTATGGCGGCACGGAGCGCGTCGTGTCGTACATCACCGAGGCGCTGGTCGAGCAGGGCCATGACGTGACGCTGTTCGCGAGCGGCGACTCCGTCACCAGCGCCAAGCTCGAAGCGGTCTGGCCGCGCGCGCTGCGCCTCGATCCGGGCATTCGCGACCGCATCGCGCCGCATATGCTGCTGATGGAACTCGTGCGCCGCCAGGCCGACGAGTTCGACGTGCTGCATTTTCACCTCGACTACTACTCGTTCTCGGTATTCAAGCGCCAGGACACGCCGTTCGTCACGACGATGCACGGCCGGCTCGATCTGCCCGAGCAGCAGCCGGTGTTCGACACGTTCAACACCGCGCCGGTGATCTCCATTTCGAATGCGCAGCGTCATCCGCTGCCGCAGGCGCGCTGGCTGACCACGGTCTATCACGGGTTGCCGGAGCAGCTGTACACGCCGCAACCGGTCGAGCAGCGGTACCTCGCGTTTCTCGGCCGGATTTCGCCGGAAAAACGCGTCGATACGGCGATCCGCATCGCGGGCCGCTGCGGCTTGCCGATTCGCATTGCCGCCAAGGTCGATTCGGCCGACCGCGAATACTTCGAGCGCGATATCCGGCCCTTGCTCGACCTGCCGTACGTGGAGTACATCGGCGAGATTGCCGATGATCAGAAGGCCGAATTTCTGTCGGGCGCGCATGCGCTGCTGTTTCCGATCGACTGGCCGGAGCCGTTCGGTCTCGTGATGATCGAGGCGATGGCGTGCGGAACGCCGGTGATCGCATTCAACCGCGGCTCGGTGCCTGAAGTGCTCGAAGAGGGGCTGACCGGGTTTATCGTCGAGGACGAGATCGGCGCGGTGGCGGCCGTGAACCGGCTGCACAAGGTGCCGCGCGCGGGCGTGCGGCGGCGTTTCGAGGAGCGCTTCACGTCGCACCGGATGGCGCGGGAGTATGTGGAGGCGTATCAGATGGTGATTCGCGCGCAGAAGCGCTCGCGGTTCAAGGTGGTCGACTCGTCGGGCGGTTGACGCGGCATCATTGCAGCATTTCGAACCAGGACGGCGTTGCGCGAAGCGCAGCGCCGTTTTCATTCGTGCGTGAGCAGCAGCTCAACAAAAAGGCCGCGCGAACACCATTGAAGGGCGATTCGCGCGGCCTCGGCCGCGATGCGATCCCGATACGACACTGACGTACGCGTTGTGATGCGCGCTCCAGTATTCAGCTACGGGTGCTGACGAGCGCGTTCAGATCTTCAGCCGCGAGACCTTCGTGCCTTGCAGCGACACGTCGCCCATCAGGCCCGCGTTGGTCAGCACGAACACTTGCACCGGCGCGGTGGCCGTGTTCGTGTCGACCGCGCCGTTCGCGCCGACCTTCACGAGCGCGACCGATGCATCGACGCCGGCCGACCAGCCGTCCGCGTTGCGGAATTTGTCGAGCGAATCCTGCGTCATGAACAGGAAGATCAGCGCCTTCGACTGCGCACCGGCCTGCAGGCCGAACGAGCCCGACACGGTGCTGTAGTAGCCGACCGTCGCGCCGCCCACCCGCAGTGCGCCTTCGCCATACTGGCCGCCGACGATGAAGCCCGCCTGCAGCACCGATGGGAACACCAGTACGCCGCGCGCCTTCGACACCAGCTCGCGCGAGCCCGGCACGGTCGTGAACAGCTTGGACATCGTGCCGTCGACGCTCGCGTCGATCGACTGTCGTTTCGAGGCGTCGACGTGGGGATTGTCCGGCGTGTTACCCGTCGTCGTGCAGCCGGCGAGTGCAAGGCCTCCGAAAGCAAGCGCAGCGGTCGTCTTCAACATGAAGTGTCGTCTTTGCATCGTTTTTCTCCGTCATGGATCCGGGGCGCAACCGTCGTGGTGTCGCCTGGTTGCCTTTGGGTTATAACACAGGCCAGTGTAAAAGGCGCGTCGCGCGCCAACGTGAAAAGCCTTACGGGACAAGGGTTTGGGGCTGATCGTAAGCGGCGGGCCAGTAACTTTGACCGGCTGGCGGCACGACCTCGAAGTACCCGGCGAGCGAGCTTTGGAGGGAGCGAAGGTGAAGAGCGCCCAAGCCGCGGTGAAAGTGGGAACGGTGCGACGCGTTTGCGCGGTGCGCCGGTTTTTACCGATTTTCGCGTCGTCCTGCGGGCCATCGACATGGAGTTGACAGTGTCGCTTCGATGCAGTGATTTGCAACAGATAGCAAACGGTGTGCCGCGACTCGGCCGTGGACTCAACCGTTGAATCAGCCGTGATTCGCAGGACTCTTGACCGCGGGCGGGCGCCGCAGCGCGCGGCGCACCATGCCGATGATCGCGCCGATCACGAACAAGATCGCCGCCGGCACGACCCAATAGCCGACGAAGGCGTGCCACAGATAGGCGAACAGTGTCGAGCGGCGCACGCTGTATTCGTTGATCGCATCCTGCTGGCGCGGCGCGTTGGCGGCCAGCACATCGGCCGGGCAGCCGGCGGCTTTGGCCTCGTCGGGCTTGCCGTGGCAATGCGCGGGTGCGCCGGCGGCGCGCTGCGCGTCGGTGAAATTCCAGGTGGTCAGCGCGCGGTCGAGATCGACCCCGTTATACGACATTTCCTCGCGGATCTCGTTGACCGCGACGATCGCCACGGGCACGGCCCAGAATATGATGACCAGCAACCACCGCCTTAACCAGCGGTTTTTGCGCTTCGATACCATCCTTGCCTCCAATCGATGCTCAGTAGCACCAACGACAAGATGGCGGCCCGCGTAATTGATTGATTCTGTCTGTGAGGGTGGGCCGTCTCCGCAGCCATCATAGAAGAAAACGGCGCGTTCCGGCGGGTGGACTGCGAAGGAGGGGGATCCGGCCGATGCGCATCGTGGGGACAACGATGCGCCGGCGCCGCGGTGACCGGATGGCGCCGACGTGGGGGATGGCTACCGTGCTCAGTTAGCCGGCGCCGACGACAGACAGGTCTTCATGAAGGCCTTGCGGTCGTCGCCCTTCTTGTCGGCCGCCTGCTTGTTGCATACCTTCATCTTGTCCTGCTGGCTCATCGGGGCGGAGGCGGCGGCAGGCTTCGCGGACAGGCAGGTTTGCATGAACGCCTTGCGATCGTCGCCTTTCTTGTCGCCCGCCTGCTTGTTGCAGTCGGCCATTTTGGTCTGCTGGCTGTTCGCCGCGAACGCCGGCGAGACGAGTACCGCGCCCAGCACCAGCGTAGCGATAGCGGATTGAATTTTCATGGGACACTCCATCGGTGGTGATGAAAACGTTTTTGGTCGTTCATGCGCGCGGGCGACGATGGCATCCCGGAGCCCCTCGGCGCATCCATTATGGCAAATGCCGTCTGCGAGAACGGACCAAAACGCATTCTGGTTGACAGCGCTGCGCGCTCGTTTTCCCTGAGTGGACGCAGCATCCGGGCATGCGGCGTTTGAAACGATCGAATGAACCAAACCCGCCAATATTGATATGCAATGCAGATTAATCGCCGCGATTATTTCAAATGTATCGAAACGAAATTACCAGGTTCATCATATGGGAATACGACTAAAAGGCATTGAATATGTCTACTCTGCTGCGAATGCATATGAATAAAAAATAGGCGTTAAATTCGACGTTCAACGTGATGCGAAACGGCGATGGGATACATGCCGATGCGCGTCGATCTTTATCCTCGCGAGGAAACTTACCATGCATTACCTGTTGATGTACGAGTTGGTCCCCGACTATCTGGAGCGGCGCGGCGAGTACCGCGACGCGCATCTGAAGCTCGCATGGGCCGCCGCCGGGCGGGGCGAACTTCTGCTGGCCGGCGCGCTCGCCGACCCGACGGACGGTGCGGTGCTGCTGTTTACCGGCAGCTCGCCGGCCGTCGCGGAAGCCTTTGCCAAGGCCGATCCCTACGTGCTATCCGGACTCGTCAAGGCTTGGCGTGTGCGCGAATGGACCACGGTAGTCGGCGAGCACGCAGCGAAACCGGTGCGCGCATAACGTCGCTCGAAGCGACTTCGTCGTAGCATCGACGCCCCGAACTTCGCGCATGCGCAACCCGCGCATGCGCGCCTTCCGTTGCCTTCATGGCACCGCGCATGTGCGTCGCCGTCCGTCTGCCGATACGCGATATCGCCGCTCCTCAAAACGCATTGAAATGCATGCTGGCTGGGTAATCGTATTTCTAAATGCCATTGCTCTAGATCACGCGACATTGTGCTTTGCAATACACTAAGTCGATGCGAGATAAGCAGCCGCCTCTGTTACAGCAATACGTGAATCGACGCAGCGAAACGGACAAGATTGTTTCTATCCGTAACACTTGTCTCAACCGTATTCATGCAAAGGTTGGAATGGTATGCTTCGTGCACAAATTTTCCCGTGCACGAGTGAGACCGCGTTTTGTGCTTCGCAATAGGGACGAGCCGCACCATGTGTGGGCGCCATGTCCCAGTCAGCCAAACGGACAAAACAAATTTGTGCAACCGAGGGCCGCACACGGGTCGTGAACGCTGAGAATCCGTGGCAGGCCCAACGCCGCAGCCAGGCCAGGCTGCGTGGAGAAAATCCGATGTTTTTCGATGAACTAAGCAACGACGAATGGGCGCTGCTCGCGCCCCTTGTCTCTGACGAGCCGGCCGTCCGTCTGAACCGGCGCGGCCGGCCGCGCGCCGAACCGCGCATCGTGACGAATGCCGTGCTGTGGATTCTGACCACCGGCGAGCCGTGGTCGAAGCTGCCGGGCCGCTATCCGTCCGGTCCCACCTGCCGCCGCCGCTTCGAGGAGTGGCAACTGAACGGCACGCTGCTCGAGATGGTCCGCCTGTTGTCACAGGGCGGCCGCACCTTCGCGTACATTCCCCAACCGGCGCCGCCCATTACGGTCAGACCCGCGGCACCGGTCGTGCAAACCCCGAGCCCGCGCGAAGACAATGGTCTGCGCGGCGTGTCGTGGAAGAGTCCCGAGTCGTGGCAGGCGCCCGGCGTCGCGAGCGCGTCGACCCAATGGCGCATGGCCGATCCGATCGGCGATATCACGCGTCAATTGGCCGGGCCTCAGGCGGCATCGGCTGGCGCACTGGCGACCTCCGCGTTCGCGCCGTTCGCGGCGACGGCGATGACGCATGCCGAAGCGGCTGCGGGGCAGGCGGATACGATGAGCGTGGCGAATGTCGCGCAATCCACGCCTGACGCGGCGAACGCGTCAGCCGCGGCGGATGAATCGCGTGCGTCGCTATCGATGAGCCTTGCGCCAAGCGGCATGCAGGTCGCCGATTCGCGCGGCTATCTGATCTATGTGGTGGTCGAAGAAGTGCCGGGCGCGATGTATCGCGGGTGGGCGGAGATCATCAGGGACGGCAAGCGCGTCGAGCGCTCGGGGCTCGTCGGCCCGCGTTTCGCGGATGGCCGGCACGCGCAGCAGTTCGCGCTCGACTGGGCGCGGCAGTGGATCGATCGTGAATGCGCCACCGATGCCGCAGCCGCGACGATGGCCGAGGCTACCCCCGGGCCTGCCTTGGCACCCTCATCAGCACCCGCATCGGCACCCGCATCGGCCAACCCTGCGCAGCGCCTGGCGGGGCGTCCGTCATCCGGGCTGCGTCATGTGCCGGAACCCACCTCGGTCAATGGCCCGGCGAATGCCGCGGGAACGCATGGCGCGCCGTTGCACGGGCCGATCAAGCCGCCTCTGAATGCATTGCGCGGACCGCTGCGCCGCTATCCGTCCGACTGCGCGAGCTCGGGCGTGGCCAGCACACCCGCGGTCACGACCGATAGCGGCGCCACGGAGCGCTTCTCGGCGGCCTATCTGGAACTCATCTCGCACGTGGGATGAGCCCGGCGGTCCCCGCGGCCGCGCTCGACGCCGCCGCAGGTTCCCGCTTCGTCATGACTGTCTATCGAAGGTCACTGCCGTCCGTACGTATCGTCGAAGCGCACGATATCGTCTTCACCCAGATATGAGCCCGACTGCACCTCGATCATTTCGAGCGGCATCTTGCCGGGGTTTTCGAGGCGATGGGTGACGCCGAGCGGAATATAGGCCGACTCGTTTTCGGACACGATGAAGCGCTCGTCGCCACGCGTGACGAGGGCGGTGCCGCGCACGACGATCCAGTGCTCCGCGCGATGATGATGCATCTGCAACGACAGCCGCGCCCCCGGTTTGACGACGATGCGCTTGACCTGAAAGCGCTCGCCGGTATCGACGGAATCGTAGTTGCCCCACGGCCGATGCACCTTGCGATGATTGGCCGCTTCGGCGCCGCCGTCCGCGCGAATCCGGTTGACGATCTTCTTGACGTCCTGCACGCGTGACTTGTCGGCGACGAGAATCGCATCCGCGGTCTCGACGACGACCAGATCCTGGGTGCCGACGCACGCGATCAGGCGTCCTTCGGAATGCGCGAAAGTCGAGTTCGCGCCTTCGAACATCACCCGGCCACGGCTCACGTTGCGATCCGCGTCTTTCTCCGAGATGTCCCAGATCGCATCCCACGAGCCGACGTCGGACCAGCCGGCCTCGAGTGGCACGACCACGCCGCTTGTGATGCTCTGGTCGCCGCCAAGCTGCTCCATCACCGCGTAGTCGATCGAATTCGACGGCGATGCGCTGAACGCGTCGCGTTGCAGCCGGAAGAAGTCGCCGTCCGACTTGCCGCCCGCGAAAGCCGCTTCGCACGCTTCGTGAATGGCCGGCTGGAAATGGCGGATCGCCTTGAGCCACGTCGATGCGCGCACGATGAAAATGCCGCTGTTCCACCAGTATTCGCGCGATTCGACATAGCGCTGCGCGAGCTCCAGATGCGGCTTTTCGACGAAACGGTCGAGCCGATGCGCGACGATGCCGCTCGATGCTTCGGCGTCCGGAGCATTGCGCGCGTCATCACGACCGAGCGGCGCGCCGATACGGATATAGCCATAGCCGGTCTCGGGACGCGTCGGCACGATACCCATCGTGACGATATGGCCGGCCGCCGCATGCTGCACGCCGGCGGCCACCGCCGCGCGAAAGCCTTGGCTGTCGGCGACCGCGTGATCGGCGGGCATCACGACCATGATGCCGTCTTCGTCCTGCGCGGCGACGGACAACGCGGCCACCGTCAACGCGGGCGCGGTGTCACGGCCCACGGGTTCGAGTATCAAGCGGCTCGTCTTGCCGCTCGTGCGCAACTGCTCGGCGGTCGTAAAGCGTTGCTCTTCGTTGGCCACGACCGTCAGTTGGCCGGCGAGCGGATAACCGGCTTCGAGCCGGTCGAGACGGTGGGTCGTCGATTGCAGCAGCGACTCTTCGCCGAGCAGGCCGATCAGCTGCTTGGGATGCTGCTCGCGCGACATCGGCCACAGACGGGTGCCCGAACCGCCCGCGAGAATCACGGGATGAACCTTGAGCTTGACGCTGGTTGCGGACTTGGGCGAGTTGGCGGGGGTGGGCCGGGTGCCGGTGGGCGTGACCGGAGCCGGAGCTGTCATGGTGATCTCCTCGAGACTGGATGAGTGCGTCGAGTTTTATCACGAAGTTCCGAATCAATAAAAGCGCGTTAAATACAATATGGATAAAAAGCGCATCTGATTTATTCGAAAAGCAGGAAAAAATGCGCGCCGGGTTTATTCGAAAACAAAAAATATCCCAAAAAAATCGGCTGGCATTTTTTTACGCTTAATGATCGGCAAGAATGGCGGCGCGTCCGCCACCCAAGGGTTGCGGCCGAAGCTTGCATGAAGCGAAAGCTACCTTGGCGAAGGGCCCGAATCGAGCGTCCGGACGCATCTATCGACTCGCATGGCGGCAACAATTACCGCACAAAAAGCAAAAATAATGTCGAAATTCTGACCGATACAATTTGAGATATTTTGCAGTCTTGTCCTGCGAATTTTAATACCGCTTTATTGATATATGTACCGGGGTATTCACTCATGCTGACTCGTTTTTCCGGTCAGCTCATTCGTGCCCATTCAGGCGCGACGCGGATAGCCAATCAAAAGCCCGATGACGAAACCCGCACGCAACATCGATTTCAACCAACCGACGGATCGCACTTTGACTGACGAACAGAGGGGCGGCGCATGCTGAGCGTTCTAGCGAGAATCATCGACATCGCCATGGTCGCGCTCGCCGCGGTGCTGGCGGCGGCCGTGCACAGCGGCACGATAGTCTGGCTCGACGATATGCAGAGCATGTCGCTCGCGTTCGGCTGCCTGCTCGTGGTGGTGTTCTTCCCGGCGCTCGGCATCTATCAGTCGTGGCGCGGCAAGCCGCTCTACGATCTGCTCTCGCGTGTGACGGGCGGCTGGCTGATGGTCGAAGTGGTCGGCGTGCTGATCAGCTTCAGCGTGCACCGCTCCGACAGCCTGTCGCGGCTGTGGCTCGTGTACTGGGCGCTCGCGTCGATCGTGCTGCTGGTCGTCAGCAAGGCGATCGTCTATTCGATCCTGCGCGGGCTCCGCCGCGAGGGTTTCAATCAGCGTGCGGTCGCGATCGTCGGTGGCGCGCCGTACGGGCGCTTTCTGATCGACCAGATGCACGGCCGCCCGGAAGCGGGCTTCACACCCGTCGTCGTGTTCGACGAGGACGGCACCATCAATCCCTATGAAGACCCGGATGCCCCGCACGCGATCGCGGGCGTGCCGGTCGAGCGCGACTATCAGCGCATGATCCAGCTGGTGCGGCAGCGCGCGATCCGCGAGCTGTGGCTCGCGCTGCCGATCTCGAAGGAGAAGGCGATCCATCGCTTCGTGACGGATCTGCGCAACGACTTCGTGAACATCCGCTTCATCCCGGACGTCGGCAGCCTGACGCTGTTCAACCAGCCGATGGTCGAACTGCTCGGCGTGCCGGCGATCAATCTGGCCGCCTCGCCGATCACCGACCTGCGCGTGCTGCCCAAGCGCGTCTTCGACAGGCTGTTCGCGCTCGGCGCGCTGACCGCGCTCGCGCCGCTGATGCTCGTGATCGCGCTGATGGTGAAGCTCAGCTCGCCGGGGCCGGTGTTGTTCCGCCAGCGACGCAAGGGCATCGACGGCCGCGAGTTCGAGATCTTCAAGTTCCGCTCGATGAAGCTGCACACGGAAACGGCCGGCAAGGTCACCCAGGCCACGCGCCGCGATCCGCGCATCACCGCGGTCGGCGCGTTCCTGCGCCGCACCAGCCTCGACGAGCTGCCGCAGTTCATCAACGTGCTGCGCGGCGAGATGTCGGTGGTGGGTCCCCGTCCGCACGCGCTCGAGCACGACGACATCTACAAGGATCTGGTCAAGGGCTACATGCACCGCTACCGGATCAAGCCGGGCATCACCGGCTGGGCGCAGATCAACGGCTATCGCGGCGAAACCGATCGCATCGAAAAGATGATGGGCCGCGTGAAGCTCGATCTGTACTACATGCAGCACTGGACCTTCTGGCTCGACATCAAGATCGTCGTGCTGACGCTGTGGAAGGGCTTCGCGGGCAGCAACGCCTATTGACCATCGAACGCCGGAGCTCGCCGATGCCACGCGTCGCGCGAGCGCATTCCTGAATCAACTCCATTTATCGAGGTGCAATCCATGAACCTGACGATCATCGGTAGCGGCTATGTCGGCCTCGTGACCGGCGCGTGTCTGGCCGACATCGGCCACGACGTGTTCTGTCTCGACGTCGACGCGCGCAAGATCGACGTGCTCAACAACGGTGGCGTGCCGATTCACGAGCCGGGTCTGCAGGAGATCATCGCGCGCAATCGCCGCGCGAAACGCCTGACGTTCTCCACCGACGTCGAGGCCGCGGTCGCACACGGCGACATCCAGTTCATCGCGGTCGGCACGCCCGCCGACGAAGACGGCTCCGCCGATCTGCAATACGTGCTCGCGGCCGCGCGCAACATCGGCCGCCATATGAACGGCTTCAAGGTGATCGTCGACAAATCGACGGTGCCGGTCGGCACCGCCTCGCGCGTGCGCGACGTGGTCGCCGCCGAGCTGGCCGCGCGCGGGGTCGAGCAGATGTTCTCGGTCGTGTCGAATCCGGAGTTCCTGAAGGAGGGCGCGGCCGTCGAGGACTTCACGCGGCCCGATCGCATCGTGCTCGGCTGCGACGACGACGTGCCCGGCGAAAAGGCGCGCGAGCTGATGAAGCGCCTGTATGCCCCGTTCAACCGCAATCGCGAGCGCACGCTGCATATGGACGTGCGTTCCGCCGAGTTCACGAAGTACGCGGCCAACGCGATGCTCGCGACACGCATCTCGTACATGAACGAGCTCGCGAATCTGGCCGACCGCGTCGGCGCGGATATCGAGGCGGTGCGTCGCGGAATCGGTTCCGATCCGCGCATCGGCTACGACTTCCTGTACGCGGGTTGCGGCTATGGCGGCTCGTGCTTTCCGAAGGACGTGCAGGCGCTGATCCGCACCGCGGCCGATCGGGGCGCGAACCTGCGCATTCTCGAAGCGGTGGAAGCGGTCAACGACGCGCAGAAGCAGATCCTCGCGCAGAAGATCGTCGCGCGTCTTGGCGAGGATCTGTCGGACCGCACGTTCGGCGTGTGGGGCCTCGCGTTCAAGCCGAACACCGACGACATGCGCGCGGCGCCGAGCCGCGAGCTGATCGCCGCGCTGCTGCGCCGCGGCGCGCGCGTGAAGGCCTACGACCCGGTTTCGATCGACGAAGCGAAGCGCGTGTTCGCGCTCGATCTGCAGGACGTGCCGCAGCAGCATGCGCGCCTGTCGTTCGTGAACGACGAGATGGAAGCGGCGAGCGGTGTCGATGCGCTGGTGATCCTGACCGAGTGGAAGGTCTTCAAGAGTCCCGACTTCGATGCGCTCAAGCGTGTGCTGAAAACGCCGCTGATTTTCGACGGCCGCAATCTGTACGAGCCGGACGTGCTGCTCGAACTCGGCATCGAATATCACGCGATCGGCCGGCGCCACGCGTTGCGCCATGCGCCGGCGCGCGTGGGCGCGCACGCTGCGACGCCGGCGGTCGTGGCCGCTGTGGCCGCAGCCGACGCGGCGGGCCGCTGAGGCCACCGCGCTCGCCGCGCCAGACAGGAGCCCGCCATGTTCGACAACGTTCTGATCGTGTGCCACGCCAACGTGTGCCGCTCGCCCGCCGCCGAGATGCTGTTCAAGGCTCGCCAGGGGCGCGCGCCGCGCGCTCGCACCGCGCCGATCGCGTTTCATTCGGCGGGCATTCGCGCGGTGAACGGCCACGGCATGGACCCGGTGATGCGGCGCCTGCTCGAAGAGCGCGGCGTCGCCGCGGGCCTGCACCATGCGCGGCGACTTGAGCGCTCGCTCGTGCGCGCGGCCGATCTCGTGCTGGTCAGCGAGCGCGCGCAGGTCAGCGAGGTCGAGGCGCTCGATCCGGCCGCGCGCGGCAAGGTCTATCCGCTCGGCAAGTGGGAAGCCGATTCGGACGTCGCCGATCCGCACGGCGGCGCGGACGACGAATACAGGGAGAGTCTCGTGCTCATCGAACATCTGGTCATGGGATGGCTGAAGAAAATATGCTGAAGAAACCCCGCAACGCACATTCATTCGCGAGCCTGCGCGCAAAGCTCGCCGGCTCGCTTTTGCTGACGTCTTTTCTGTCGGCCTGCGCGACCGCACCGGGCAATTATCTCGACACGTCGCGGCTCAAAGACAACGATCAGGCGTCGAGCGAGACCTATCCGGTGCATCTGATCGATGCGAAGCTGATCATGGCGCAGGCGCAAGCCGTCGCCGAAAAACCGCAGCCGCTGCCGCCGTCGACACTCAGCGATCCGTCGCAGTACGTGTACCACCTGGCGCCCCAGGACATCCTCGGCATCACCGTGTGGGATCACCCCGAGCTGACCACGCCGCAAGGCAGTACGTTGTCCTCGGGCGGCAACACCACCCAGACGATCGCGGGCGCGTTGCAGCAGCCGTATACGGCCGCGCTGCCGGGCCAGGCCGATCCGTACGGGCAGACCATCGCGGCCGACGGCACGATCTTTTTCCCGTTCGTCGGCCGTATCCAGGCCGCGGGCAAAACCACGACCGAGCTGCGCGATCAGCTCGCCACCGGCCTCGTGCGCTATATCCGCAATCCGCAGGTCGACGTGCGCGTGCTGTCGTATCGCGGCAAGAAAGTGCAGATCACGGGCGAAGTGAAGCAGCCGGGACCGCTTGCGATCAGCGACGTGCCGCTCACGCTGGTCGACGCGATCACGCGCTCGGGCGGCACGAACACGGACGCCGACATCCAGCGCGTACGCCTCACGCGCAATCACAAGCTCTACGTGCTCGACGCCGATCGCATGCTCGATCAGGGCGACACGACCCAGAACGTGATGCTGCAGAACGGCGACGTGGTCAACGTGCCGGACCGCACCGATAGCCGCATCTTCGTGATGGGCGAAGTGAAGACGCCGATTCAGGTGCCGATCGTGCGCGGCCGCATGACGATCGCCGACGCGCTCACGCAAGGCGGCGGCATCCTGAACACCGACGCCAATCCGCGGCAGATCTACGTGATGCGCGGCATGCGCGAGCATCCGACCACGCCCGAAGTGTTCCGCCTCGACATGACGCAACCGGACTCGATCATGCTGTCCTCGCAGTTCCAGTTGCAGCCGCTCGACGTCGTGTACGTGGGCACCGCCGCGTCGACCACCTTCAACCGCGTGCTGGAGCAGGTGCTGCCGAGCGTGCAGACGCTGTTCTATCTGAAGCAGCTGACGCGCTGAAGGTTTGGGTTGTAGCGCGTCCCGCGCCGCTGATCTTTGGGCGGCGCGGATAGTAGAAGGAAAGCGGAAGGAAAGCAGAAGTACCGCTGAAGCACATGCAGAAGTACCGCTGAAGCCAACGACACGGGATCGAACTGTGAGCAATCAACTCTCTCCACACATGGCTGGTCCGATCAAGACCGAAGAAGAAGACATCGTCCTCGGACAACTGCTGCAGGTGATCCTCGACGACATCTGGTGGCTGCTCGCGATCACCGCGATCATCGTCGCGATGGCGGTCGCGTACTGCTACCTCGCCAAGCCGATCTATTCGGCCGACGCGCACGTGCGCGTCGAGCAGTCCGACAACACCTCGCAGGCGCTCACGCAGACGCAGACCGGCGCCGCGATCACGAGCGGCTCGACCTCGCTGCCGACCGACGCCGAGATCGAAATCATCAAGAGCCGCGGCGTGGTCGGCCCGGTCGTGCAGCAGCTGAAGCTGAACTTCAGCGTCACGCCGCGCACGATTCCGCTGCTCGGCAACATCGCCGCGCGCCTCGCGACGCCGGGCCAGCCCGCGCGGCCGTGGCTGGGGCTCACGGCGTTTGCCTGGGGCGGCGAAAACGTCGAGGTCGATTCGATCGACGTGACGCCGTCGCTCGAAGGCGAGAAGCTGCTGCTGCGGGTGGTCGATGCGCAGCACTACGAGCTGCTCGCGCCGAATGGCTCGCTGTTGCTGCGCGGCCAGGTCGGCCAGCAGGCGCAAGGCGGCGGCGTGACGATGCTCGTCAGCACGCTTCTCGCGCGCCCCGGCCAGGAGTTCACCGTCGTGCGGTCGAACGATCTCGACGCGATCACCGCGTTCCAGTCGGCCATCACGGTGCAGGAGCAGGGCAAGCAGACCGGCGTGATCCAGATCTCGCTGGAGGACAAGAGCCCCGAGCATGCGGCGCTCGTCGCCAATGCGCTCGCGCAGTCGTATCTGCGCCAGCACGTGTCGAACAAGCAGGCCGACGCAATCAAGATGCTCGACTTCCTGAAGAGCGAGGAGCCGCGCCTGAAGGCCGACCTCGAACGCGCGGAAGCCGCGCTGACCGCCTATCAGCGTCAGTCCGGCTCGATCAACGCGAGCGACGAGGCGAAGGTCTACCTCGAAGGCAGCGTGCAATACGAGCAGCAGATCGCCGCCTTGCGTCTGCAGATGACGCAGCTCGCCGAGCGCTACGGCGACGACCATCCGACACTCGTCGCCGCGCGCGAGCAGATGGCCGAGCTGCAGGCGCAGCGCGCCAAATACGCGGACCGTTTCCGCGATCTGCCGGCCACCGAAGTGAAGGCCGTGCAGTTGCAGCGCGACGCGAAGGTCGCCGAAGACATCTACGTGCTGCTGCTCAATCGCGTGCAGGAGCTCTCGGTGCAGAAGGCCGGCACGGGCGGCAACGTGCATATCGTCGATGCGGCGCTGCGCCCCGGCGCGCCGGTCAAGCCGAAGAAGATGCTGATCATCTCGGCGGCCGTGATTCTCGGGCTGATCGCGGGTACCGGCTTCGTGTTCCTGCGCCGCAATCTGTTCAAGGGCATCGACGACCCCGATCACGTCGAGCGCGCGTTCCATCTGCCGGTGTTCGGTCTGGTGCCGCAAAGCGTCGAGCAGATGCAGCTCGAAAACAGCTACGTGCGCGGCGGCGAAAGGCTGCGTCCGGTACTCGCGAATGCGCGGCCGAAGGACGTGACGATCGAAAGTCTGCGCAGCCTGCGCACCGCGATGCAGTTCACGCTGATGGACGCGCGCAACCGCATCGTGATGCTGACGGGCCCGATGGCCGGTGTCGGCAAGAGCTTCCTCAGTGTGAATCTCGCGATGCTGCTCGCGCATTCGGGCAAGCGCGTGCTGCTGATCGACGGCGACATGCGGCGCGGCGCGCTCGAACGTCAGGTCGGCGGCGTGCAGGACAACGGCCTGTCCGAGCTGCTGAGCGGCCAGATCTCGCTGGAGGAAGCGATTCGCGGCTCGAACATCGAGGGCCTGAGCTTCATCTCGTGCGGGCGCCGTCCGCCGAATCCGTCCGAGCTGCTGATGTCGCCGCGTCTGCCGCAGTACCTCGACGGCCTCGCGAAACGCTACGACGTGATCCTGATCGATACGCCGCCGGTGCTCGCCGTGACCGATGCGTCGATCATCGGCGCGTATGCGGGGTCGACCTTCTTCGTGATGCGCTCGGGCATGCACAGCGAGGTCGAGATCGCCGATGCGCTGAAGCGGCTGCGCGCGGCGGGCGTCCACGTGCAGGGCGGCATCTTCAACGGCATGCCTGCGCGCTCGCGGGTCGGCTACGACCGCGGCTATGCGGCAACCCAGGAATACCTGAGCGCGTGACATGAGCGGCGCACCCCTGCACGAGACGAACAGAGAGGACATGACGATGAAAGTGACGGTACTGGTACCGACTTATCGCCGCCCGGCCGATCTCGCGCGCTGCCTCGCCGCGCTCGAGCGGCAAGCGCGCGCGCCCGACGAAGTGATCGTGGTCGCGCGTGTCGACGACGAGGCGACCCATGCGTGCCTGCGCGATCCGTCCATCCGCGGCCGCCTGCCGCTCGTGATCGCGCCGGTCGACGTGCCCGGCCAGGTCGCGGCGCTGAATCGCGGGCTCGATGCCGCCAGCGGCGACGTGATCGCGATCACCGACGACGACGCCGCGCCGCGCCGCGACTGGGTCGAGCGGATCGCGGCCTGGTTCGAGGCCGACGCGCGCCTCGGCGCGCTGGGCGGGCGCGACTGGGTCCACGAAAAAGGCCGCGTGCTCGACGGCGAGCGGCCGCTGGTCGGCAAGGTGACCGCGCACGGCAAGATCATCGGCAATCACCATCTGGGCGTGGGGGCCGCGCGCGAGGTCGACATCCTGAAGGGCGCCAACATGAGCTACCGGCGCGACGCGGTGCGCACGATCCGCTTCGATGCGCGTCTGCGTGGCGCGGGCGCGCAGGTGCACAACGACATGGCGTTCAGTCTCGCGGTCAAAAACGCGGGCTGGAAGCTCGTGTACGACCCGCAGGTCGCGGTCGATCATTTCCCGGCCGAACGTTTCGACGACGACAGACGCGACGCGCAGACGATGGCCGCGCTGCGCAACGCCGCGTTCAACTTCCATCTGATCCTGCGCGACCAGTTGCCGCCGCTGCGCCGCGAAACCGCATGGTGGTGGTGGACGCTGGTCGGCACGCGGCTCTATCCGGGCCTCACGCATGCGGCGCTCGCGCTGCTCTCGAAGCAGGCGCCATTGCGGCTGTCGCGCTGGCGCGCGGTGCGCGACGGCGCGCACGAGGCGCGTCGCGCGGTGTCGTGACGCGTATGCGCCACGAGGCCTCTTTCCACCCGCAACGCGGAGTGTCTGCATGAGTACCAAGGTTCATGTTCATCTGTTTTACGGCGCCGATCCGCGCTTTTATCGCAAGGGCGACGACATCGGCTGCCTGTACGGCTATCACCATGCGCAGTCCGAAGCATTTGCGCTGACCTATTCGCAGGACGCGCGCGAAAGCCGGCCCGTGCGGCTCCTGCGCCGTGCGCTGAAGGCCGCGCTCGGCTTCGATCTGATCCATACGTGGCGCAATCGCGCCGAGATGCTGCGCTCGGACGTGATCTGGACGCATACCGAGCAGGAGTGGCTGGCCGCCGCGCTGATGCTGCTGCTGTGCGGCCGCAAGGCGGGGCGGGGCGCGTCGCCGCTGCTGCTCGCGCAGAGCGTGTGGCTGATCGACAAGTGGCCGTCGTACGGCATCGTGCGCAGCTGGCTGTATCGCAAGCTGATGACGCGCGCGGATCGGCTGACCACGCTCGCGAGCGAGAACGCCGGGCTGTGCCAGGACTATTTCCAGCGCGATGCGACGCCGCTGCTGTACGGCCTGAACACGCGCGACTTCCCGGTCGTGCCGCCGACGCACTGGACGCCGCGCACGCCGCTGCGCATCGCGGCGATCGGCAACGATCGCGACCGTGACTGGGAGACGCTGATCAAGGCGTTCGGCAACGATCCGCGCTACACGGTGAAGCTCGCGACGCGGCGGCGCATTCCCGCGTCGCTGCGCGCGTCGAATGTCGAGATCGCGCTGTTCTCGGGCATCCGGAAGCAGCACGAGCTGTATGACTGGGCCGACGTGATCGTCGTGCCGTTGCGGCCGAACTCGCACGCCTCGGGCATCACGGTGATGCTCGAGGCGGCGGCGGTCGGCAAGCCGATGGTCGCGACCGACGTGGGCGCGCTGCGGGACTATTTTCCCGCCGACGAAGCCGCCTACGTGCCGCCGTTCGAACCGCAGGCGCTGCGCGACGCGGTCGACCGGTTCGCCGCCGCGCCGCACGAAGCGCTGCGCCAGGCGCAGGCGGCCGCGGCCGGTCTGCTCGCGCGCGATCTGACCACCGAGCACTATGCGATGCAACACGTGCGGATCACGCGCGAGATGCTGAACGCGCGGGGGCAGGCGAGCGCGCACGCCAGCGTGTCCTCGCACCCGCAACCGGCCGCGCAGGCCCGGGCGCGCGAATCCCGCGGAGGCCTGTAAGCCATGTCGACGATTCCACGCACGGGCCCGTTGCCGCCTGGCGGCCCCGCCGATGCCGGCCACGCCGATGCCGGCCGCGCCCAAAAATCGGCGGGCGGACCACTCTCCGGTGGCCGCCAGGAATGGCTGCCGCCGCTCCTGCTGTGGCTGATCACCGCGGTGCTGATCGTCGCGCATCAGGGCACGGTGCTCACGCTCGCGTTTCCGGTGCTCGCGGTCCTGACCGGCCTGTGGCTCTACTTAAAGAGCCCGGCGCGCTATCTCGGCTTCATGTGGTGGCTGTGGTTCCTGAGCCCGGAAGTGCGGCGGCTGGCTGACTGGTCGAAGGGCGCGTTCACGCCGACGAGCCTGATTCAGGTCGCGCCGCTCGCGGTCACGATGATCAGCGGCCTGTCGCTGCTGCGTTACTACCGGTTGCTCGGGCAGCGCCGCGGTTTGCCGGTGCTGCTGATCCTGCTCGGCCTGATCTACGCGTTCCTGATCGGCGTGATGTCGAGCGGCCCGCTCGCGGCCACCTACGACCTCGCGAACTGGCTCTACCCGATCCTGATCGGCTTTCACATCATGGCGCACACGCGCCAGTATCCGCAGTATCGCGACACGATCGTGAACACGTTCATCTGGGGCATGCTGGTGATGGGCGGCTACGGCCTGATCCAGTTTTTCATCATGCCGCCGTGGGACGCGCTGTGGATGCTCGGCTCGCAGATGAACTCGCAGGGCGACCCAGTGCCGATGGGCGTGCGCGTGTTCAGCACGATGAATTCGTCGGGACCGTTCGCGTTCGCGATGATGGGCGCGATGGTGTTCGTGATGGCCGCGCAGCATCGCGTGCGCTGGATCGCCGCCGGGCTCGGCTTCTTCTCGTTCGCACTGAGCCTCGTGCGCTCGACGTGGGGCGGCTGGGTCATCGCGCTCCTGATCCAGCTCGTCAAGTCGAACAACAAGGTGCGGGTGCGCATCGTCGGCAGCGCGGTGTTGCTCGCCGGCTTCTGCGTGCCGCTCCTCGCGGTCGGGCCGGTGGCCGAACGGATGCAGGCGCGTCTCACCACGATCGTCAATCTGCACGACGACCAGAGCTACGCGGCGCGTAACGAGTTCTACGCGACCTTCGCGAAGACCGCGTTTACCGACGTCTCCGGCGAAGGCATGGGCGCGACCGGCACCTCGACGAAACTCTCCAACGACGGCGGCCAGCTCGGCCAGTACGGCAACTTCGACAGCGGCGTGATGAACATTCCGTTCGTGCTCGGCTGGCCCGGCACGCTGCTCTACATGTCCGGCATCGTCTGGCTGCTGACGCGCGCGGTGCTCGCCTCGTTCAGGCTGCGCGACGACAAGTTCGTCTCCGCCTGCCTGAGCCTGTGTCTGGCGACCTTCGCGATGCTCGTGTTCACGAACTCGCTGGTCGGCACCGGGGGCCTGCTGCTGTTCATGAGCGCCTTTTCGATACTTTCCGCGGTCCACTACGAAAAAATGAACCGCGCACGCACGCTATTTTTCCACGGAGGCACGCATTGAGAGTCGCCATTGTCACGCACGTAGTGCGCCATAACGACGGCCAGGGGCGCGTCAACCACGAGATCGCACGCGCGGCGCTCGACGAGAACATTCGCGTGACGCTGGTCGCCTCGCACGTGGCACCCGAGCTGCTCGCGCATCCGAACGTGCGCTGGGCGCCGGTGAAGATCGGCCGCTGGTGGCCGACCAATCTGCTGCGCCAGCAGGTGTTCGCGCTCAAGAGCGCGCTGTGGCTGCGCGCGCATCGCCGCGACTACGACGTGCTGCACGTCAACGGCTTCATCACGTGGATGCGCGCCGACGTCAATACCTCGCATTTCGTGCATAGCGGCTGGTTCGCGAGCAAGTACTACCCGTTCGGCCTCACCAAGGGCGTGTGGTCCGCCTACCAGTCGGTCTACACGCGCTGCAACGCGCTGCTGGAGCGCTGGGCGTACCGGCGCTCGAAGGTGATCACCGCGGTGTCGCAGAAGGTCGCCGACGAAATCCGCGCGATTGGCCTCACGCCGCGCAACCGCGTGGACGTGATCTACAACGGCGTCGACACCCAGGGCTTCGCCGCGGCGAGTGGCGACCGCACGAGGTTCCGCCTGCCGGACGATGCGTTCCTGCTGCTGTTCGTCGGCGATTTGCGCACGCCGCGCAAGAATCTCGGCACCGTGCTCGCCGCGTTGAAACACCTGCCCGAGCACGTGCAGATCGCGGTGGCCGGCTTTCTGCCGGGCAGCCCGTATCCGGAACAGGCGAAGGCGCTCGGCATCGCGCATCGCGTGCATTTTCTCGGGCTCGTGAAGGAGATGCCGGTGCTGATGCATTCGGTCGACGCGTTCGTGTTTCCGTCGCGCTACGAAGCGATGAGCCTCTCGCTGCTCGAAGCGATGGCGGCGGGGCTGCCGGTCGTGACCGCGCGCACCGCGGGCGGCGCCGAGATCATCACGCCCGAGTGCGGCATCGTGCTCGACGATCCCGACGACCCGCAGGCGCTCGCTCGCGCGGTCGCGCAACTCGCCGGCGACGATACCGCGCGCCGTGCGATGGGCGAAGCCGCGAGCCAGCTCGCGACCGGCTTCGGCTGGGCGCGCATGGCCGCGCAATACATCGCGCTGTACCGGCAACTGGCCGGGCAGCAGGAAAACCGCCGGCGCAGCCAGACGGAAGCGACGGTCGTCGCGCAGAGCGATGCGCTGACGCTGAACCATCTCGCCGGACAAAAGAGCGTGGAATGAGCGCGCAGACCGCGCGATCCACGCATCGATATCACGACACTGCGCAAGCAGCAGCAAGCAACCGCAAGCAACAGCAAGCAACACACAGGGGCACATCTTCATGACGACTGACTCAATCAAATCACTGCAGATCGGGATGCACTGGTTTCCCGAACGCGCGGGCGGCCTCGACCGCATGTACTACTCGCTGGTCGGCGCGCTGCCGGGCGCGGGCGTCGCGGTGCGCGGCGTCGTCGCCGGCTCGCCGAAAGTCGCCGCCGATACCGGTGGCGCGATCAACGGTTTCGGCTCCGCCGCGCAATCGCTGCCGCTGCGGCTGATGGCGGCACGTCGCGCGCTGCGCCATGAGATCCGCACGTCGCGGCCCGACGTGATTTCCTCGCACTTCGCGCTCTATACGTTTCCGGGTCTCGACGTCACGCGCGGTATTCCGCAGGTGTCGCATTTTCAGGGGCCGTGGGCCGACGAGAGTCACGTCGAAGGTGCCGATTCGCTCGGTCAGCGCGCGAAGCGTTATCTGGAGCAGTCGGTGTACGCGCGATCGTCGCGGCTGATCGTGCTGTCCGATGCGTTCGGCAAGATTCTCACGACGCGCTACGGCATCTCGCCGGAACGCGTGCGCGTGGTGCCGGGCTGCGTCGATGTCGAGCAGTTCAATCTGCCGATCACGCAGGCCGAGGCGCGTCTGCGGCTGCAATTGCCGCAGGATCGGCCGATCGTGCTCGCGGTGCGGCGCCTCGTGCGGCGCATGGGTCTGGAAGATCTGATCGACGCGGTGAAGCTGGTCAAACGCAGCGCGCCCGACGTGCTGCTGCTGATCGCCGGCAAGGGGCGGCTCGAAAGCGAGCTCCAGGCACGCATCGCCGACGCGGGGCTCGAGCACAACGTGAAGCTGCTCGGCTTCGTGCCCGATCAACATCTGGCGGCGCTGTATCGTGCGGCCAACCTCAGTGTCGTGCCGACCGTCGCACTGGAAGGCTTCGGGCTCATCACGGTCGAATCGCTGGCGTCGGGCACGCCGGTGCTGGTGACGCCGGTCGGCGGATTGCCGGAGGCGGTGGCGGGCTTGTCGCCCGATCTGGTTCTGCCGGAAATCGGCGCGCAGGCGATCGCCGCGGGACTCGCCAGCGCGTTGAACGGCACGCTGAAGCTGCCCGATGCCGACGCGTGCCGCCGCTATGCGCGCGAGCACTTCGACAATGCGGTGATCGCGAAACGTGTCGCCGCGGTCTATGCCGAGGCGCTTGCGGGGGACGCGCTGCATTGAAGCGTCGCGGCAGCGGGGCGAGCGAAGCGGAAAGAGGCGAGGCGCCGAGCGTTGCAAGCGGGCCTCGCCTTCGCGTCGCTATTGCGCAATATCGTGCGCAAAACGCGTCTGATTCAGTGCAGTGCGTAAGATGGTGCGCAAAATCAGTGCAGCAATCGGGCAACAGCTCAAACGTGACAATGAGCATTATCGTGCGCAAAATTACGAATTTGAACTATACTGCGCACTATGATGCGCAAAAAGACCTCTCCCTCTCCGATCACCAGCGTTGAGCGCCTCGCGGCCAGCCTGCGGGCTACCCGGCGTGAACGCAAGCTGACCCAGCAGGCGCTCGCCGAGCGCGCGGGCGTCGCGCGCCGTACGATCACCAATGCCGAAGGCGCCGGGAACGTGGGCATCCAGGAGTGGTGCCGCCTCGTTAGCGCGCTTGGCTACGAGCTGGTTCTGCGCCCGCGCGACACCGTGGTGCTGGACGAGCTCGACGCCATCTTCCAGGACGATGAATGATGAGCGACGCCAGGACATGGGACCTCGAGCGGCTGTTCGGCAAAATCCGCACCCTTGAAGTGCACACGCCCCAAGGGACGAGCGGCCTGCTGGCCAAGGAGAGCCGCTACTCGTTCAACTACGCACAGGTGTCCGACGCCGCGGCGGTATCGCTGACCATGCCGGTGCGCCGGGAAAGCTACGCCAGAGGCGATCTGATGGGTGTCTTCGCGATGAACCGCCCCGAAGGTTATCTGCGGCACATCATCGAGGACCGGCTTGCGCGCCTCGGCACGCCAAGCGACCTGTTCCTGCTGTTCCTTGCCGGGTGTAACCAGATTGGGCGGCTGACGTACTCCATGCCGGGGGAACGGGTGCCCGAGCACGAAGGCGAACACCTCGAGGAACTGCTGTCCTCTCCGTCCGGCAAACTCTTTGCGCGCCTCGTCGACCAGTACGCGCTCGGCTCCGGTATTTCGGGTGTCCAGCCCAAAACCGTGGTGCCGATCGCGCAGGAAAGCCCACGCGCGCTCGACGAGCACACCGCGCTGCCCCTCAATTCGGTCATCGTGAAGGCTGAGGGCGACGACTTTCCGGGCATCGCGCGCAACGAGTTCTTCTGTATGTCCGTCGCGAAGGAGGCGGGGCTGGAAGTTCCCCAGTTCTGGCTTTCCGATGACGGCAAGCTGTTTGTGATGGCGCGCTTTGACCGGCACCCGGACGGCTCACCGTTGGGCTTCGAGGACATGGGCGTGCTCACCGGCAAGTCCAAGTACGAGGGCAGTTACGAGATGATTGCGAAGGCCGTCGACATCTACACGGGCTCCGACTATCAGCAGAGTGTGCGCCTCTTCGAGCGGGTCGCCTTGTCGTGTCTATTGCGCGATGGCGACGCGCACATGAAGAACATCGGCATCCTCTACGAGGACCCGACCGGGCCGCGCCGCCTCGCGCCCGTGTTCGACGTCGTGTGCACGGACATCTATCCGGAGCTCGACGGCAAGTTGGCGCTCAAGCTCAATAAGTCCACGGTGTTTCCGATCCCGCAAGTCCTCTTGGAGTACGGCCGCCGCCTGGGTTTGCGCGAGGACGAGTGCAAGTCCACCATGGACAGTCTGCGCAATGCCTACGAGCGTGTCGCCGGCCGGTTCGAAAGCGACCCGCGCTTCGTGGAGGATGGGCTGCTCGCGAACATCCGGCGGGTGATCGAGCGCGTCGGCGTGCAGCCGGTCGTGAGGCCCCGGGTCAAATAACACGAGCTGGGGCAATGCCATTGCTCGACGATACCCCTCCGTCGAAAGCCTGACAGCGCGACCGAAGGCAACGGGTCGAACAGAACGCTTCCCCGGAAATCCGCGAAGAGCCGAAGAAATGGGCCTTAAATAACGGCACTTTCGCTTTGAACTTGAGGCCGGATCAGCCCCCGGACGCGATTTTTCCGCGTTATCTTTCAAATCCTTGAAACGTCGCGATTTGCGTGCATTCCGTCACGTTCGCGTCACACATCCGCGACGATAATCCCCGCGCCCGAAAGCACAAAAACACACGGGCGTCCCGCTAGAAGCGGGAGACCATGTATTTCAAGATCTCGGGGATTCTCAGATGACCATCCGTCACCGCATTACGCTTCTCGTCATTCTGATGCTGGTCGCGCTATCCGCCATTGGGGGATACGCGGTGCTTCAGACCCGCAACAGCGCCGCCGACGTCAGGCAGGTTACCCAGGGCGTGGTGCCGAGCGCGCTCGCGTCGGCCGACCTCGTGTCGCAGGTCAAGGACGTTCAGCTCGCGATGATGACGCTCGTCTATGCGCCCGACGCGAATATGGTCGCGCAGGCTCAGGCGCTACTGAAGAGCAAGGAAGCCTCGTTGCAGGCGGCGCTCGACGTGCAGGCCAAGGCCGCACGAGGTCAGGCGCAAACCGGCCTCGTGAGCCAGGCGCGCGAGAGCCTCGCGAACTATTTCAACGCGGTCAACGACACCGCGAAGATGAAGGCCGACGGCAAGAACGAGCTGGCACAGGCCTATCTGTTCGCGAACGTCGCGCAATACCGCGATGAGCTCGAAGGCATCGTGGAGACGCTGCGCATCGAAAAGAACCGTCAGAAGGACGCCGCGATCGACGCGCTGAACAGCGCGCTCGCCACGACGACGACGGCGATCGGCGCGGCCACGGGCGCTGCCATCGTCCTGCTGGTGCTGATCAGCGCGCTGCTGTATCGCCAGATCACGCGTCCGCTGAGCCGGATGCAGGCGGAGATGAGCGAGATCGCGACGAGCCAGGACTTCACGCGCCGCGTGCCGGTCGGCCGCATGGACGAGATCGGTCATTCGATCGTCGCGTTCAACGGCATGATCGAGCAGATCCAGCACAGCTCGCTGCAACTGAAACAGAAGACCGCCGATATCCAGGCGATGCTGCAGAACATGCAGCAGGGCATTCTGACGGTGGTCGAAGGCGTGATCGTGCATCCGGAGTACTCCGCCTATCTCGAAGCGATCTTCGAGACGCGCGACATCGCGGGCCGACCGTTGCTCGATCTCGTGTTCGGCGGCACCGATATCAGCAGCGACACGCTCGCGCAGATCGAAGCGGCGCTGCAGGCCTGCATCGGCGAAGACAGCATGAACTTCGCGTTCAACCAGCATCTGCTCGTCAACGAGATCGCGAAGCCGATGGCCGATGGCCGCGTGAAGACGCTCGATCTGAGCTGGTCGGCCATCACCGACGAACATGACGTGGTGCTGCGCCTGATGCTGTGCGTGCGCGACGTGACCGAACTGCGCGCGCTCGCCGCCGAGGCCGGCGAGCAGAAACGCCGGCTGGAAATGATCGGCGAAATCCTCGCGGTCAGCCAGGAGAAGTTCCATCACTTCGTCGAAAGCGCGACGGGCTTTATCAGCGAAAACGAGCGGATCATCCGTCAGCATCACGCGCCGAGTCACGAAGCCGTCGCAGAGTTGTTCCGCAACATGCATACGGTCAAGGGCAATGCACGCACGTACAGCCTTCAGCATCTGACCGGCATCGTGCACGAAACCGAGCAGCGCTACGACGCGCTGCGTCGCGCGGAGACCACCGAAGCGTGGGACCAGCAGCTTCTGATCGAGGACCTGCAGCGGGTCAAGGCGGCGCTCGAAACCTACGCGACGATCAACGAAGTGAGCCTCGGCCGCAAGGGTCCGGGCCAGCGCGGTGCGGTGGACCGCTTCCTGATGGTCGATCGCGAGTTGATCCAGCGGCAGTTGGCGCTCGTCGAAAGCGCCGATCCGGCCGACCCGCAGGCCCTCGTATCGATGCGCGACTCGTTGCAGCGCGAGTTGCGGTTGCTCGGCACCGAATCGATCTTCGAGGCGCTCGCGGGCGTGCTCGAATCGCTGCCGTCTCTGGCTGCGGAACTCGGCAAAGAGGCGCCGGTGGTCAGCATCGACAACAACGGCTACCGCGTGCGCAGCGAGGTCAGCGGCACGCTGCGCAATGTATTCACGCACCTGCTGCGCAATTCGGTCGACCACGGCATCGAGTCCGCCGCCGAGCGTGTCGCGCTCGGCAAGGATGCGGCCGGCGTCATCGAACTGGAAGTGGGCGTCGATCATCACGCGTTGCAGATCACGATCAGCGACGACGGTCGCGGTCTCGCGCTCGCGAAAATCCGGGCGGCCGCGATCGAACGCGGCTGGATCGACGCCGATGCCGCACTCAGCGACGAAACGATTGCCGAGTTGATCTTCCGTTCCGGCTTCTCGACCGCGCAGAGCGTCAGCGAGATTTCAGGGCGCGGGGTCGGCATGGATGCCGTGCGCGATTTCGTGCGGCGCGAGCAGGGCCGCATCGAATTGCGCTTCACCGACGATCGTCGCGGCGCGGACTATCGCCGCTTCCAGACCGTCGTGTCGTTCCCCGAGGACTGGGCGGTGGACAGTCTCGACGCATCCGCCGAGGAGGCGCGGCAGCGTGACGTGGATGCGGTAGCGGGCACGCGGCCTGATGGATTGACCGAAGCGATGGGAGCAGGGCGTGTTTGAAAGCTATCTTCTGGCGGCGGGCGTGGGCGGTATCGTCGCAGCACTCGCCGCGGGAATTTTTTATCGTCGCAAGCTTCGCGCTGTCGTGAACGCGCAGCGTGTCGACGCGCTCGCGCGGCAGGCCGTCGAACAACAGTTGCATGAAGCGAACGGGCTCGTCGAGCAGGCGAGCCGCGAGCGCGCCGCGTTGGAGGCGATGCTCGCCGATCTGCGCGCGCAGGCCGGGCAGTGGGCGCACGAGCGCGATGCGTTGCAGGCGTCCCTCGACGCCGCCGCCGCGCACAGCGACGAATGGCTGCAACATGCCGCGAAGATCGCGCAGGAGGCCGCCCGCCTGAAGGCCTTGACCATCACGTTCGAGCGTTGGCACGAGCAGATGATTTCGCTGATGTCGCAGAACCGCGACATGCACAAGAAGAACCAGGAGCTGTCGTCGATCGTGCAGCACGTGCTGATCGTGTCGCTGAACGCGTCGATCGAAGCGGCGCGCGCCGGCACCGCGGGCCGTGGCTTTTCCATCGTCGCGGGTGAAGTGCGCTCGCTGGCGTCGCGCTCGCAAGAGTTGTCGAAGAGCTATCGCGAGAGTCTGCATCGCAATGACCTGACGACGGCCGCGACGTTTCAGGACATTCAGGCCGGCGGCAAGATGATCACCGCGTCGCTCGGCGGCGTCGAGGTGCTCGCGAACCAGTTTCAATCCCGGCTCGAGCAGGCCGCAGCGTGATTAGCGATCAGGCGAAGCAAAGCATCGCGGACATCTTCTGTCACGCGGCTCGCGCGAGATTGCCCGCGACGCCGGGCGACCCGTGCGAGATCACCGCGGTGCCGAGGTGGGATCGCGAGCATCCCGCTGGTCCTTACGCGATGGCGTTGACGATCTCGTCGATCGGCTTCCGGCTGCTGTTCGTGCTGCACTTCGGCAAGGACGACGCGACGCGCGCCTACTACGCGAGCGGCGACACGACCCGTTCGCTGTCGGAGACGCTGATGGAACTCGGCAATCTGTGCTGCGGCTACATGAACCAGCAACTGGTCACGCACTTCCCCGATCTCGGCATGTCGACGCCGTATGAATTGAATAGCGCCTGTGTCGAGTATCTCGACGAGTTGCGACCCGATCAGGTCTGGACCTACGAGCTGACGATCGGCGCAGCGGTGCGCCTTGGTGTCACGCTTTGCCTGTGCGCTCAGGCGCCGCTCGATTTCAAAGCCGAGTTTGCCGTGGCCGACGAGGCCGAAGGCGAACTCGAACTCTTCTAGCAACACTTGCATTCGCAGACTGAAACACCATGAATACCAGCAAGCCCGTCAGCAAGGTGCTCGTGCTCGACGATTGTCCAGCCCACGCGCAAGCGCTGAAGCACTTTTTCGACGAACACAACCTGATTGCACTGAAAGTGCGTGACAGCAGCCGGCTCGGCTCGGTACTGGCCACCAATATCGATCTCGGCGGCGTTCTGCTCGCGCACGATTACGGTGGCTCGGTCGAGCAGGCCGCAACGGCCGCCGCGCGGATCAATACGGTGCGGCCCGAACTGCCGGTGATCCTGCGCTCGAGCGGCGACGTGCCGCCCGACCAGCTTCCCCGCGCGTTGACGAGCGCCGCGTGCGCGAGTTTCGATGGCGCCGACATGACGGCCTTGCGCGCGGCCGTCGATCGATACATCTTCAGCCTCGACTTCCCGAATGCGCTCGTGCGCGGTATCGCGGAGATCACGGAAGCGCGGCTCGCCACGTTGTTCGATGACGTCACGGTGCGACGGGACACGCCGAGCATCGTGCGGGATCGGATCATCTTCGGCGAGGTGTTCAGCCTGATTCCGCTCGAAGGCACCTGGTGCCGCGGTTATATGTTGATGCAGGCCGAAGAGGAGCCGCTGCTCGGCATGATCGAACGCGATCGCGCGGCACGGCAGGTCGGCGTCGGCCCGGCGCAAGCGGGCTTTCGCGATCTGAACAACGTGCTCGGCGAACTGACCAATCTGATCTGGGGGGCGTTCAAGGACCGCTTCCTTGGCGAGCGGCACGCTCGCGAAGCGAGTCAGGTGCAGGTGCCGCTACTCGTCAATCACAAGCATCGCTACATCTCGTTCGGTTCGGACAATCCGCAGCTGCGGTTCGAATATCGATTGACCGACGAGGCGAGCGGACAGTCGGTGGCGATCGACCAGCGCTTCGTTTTCAATCTGAGCTGGTCACCCGAAGATTTTTCTGAAAACACGGTGGATGTCGACGATCTCGTCGAGTCCGGCGAACTGGATCTGTTTTGATACAACGCGTCGGTGACGCAAGGGAATGGCTATGGCAAAGATTCTGGTGGTGGACGATTCGAGCACGGTACGCGATGAAGTCGCGGGCTTTCTGACGAAAAACGGTCTCGATGTCGCGACGGCCATCGACGGCAAGGATGGGCTTGCCAAGCTGAAGACGGATTCGGGTATCCGCCTGATCGTCAGCGACGTGAACATGCCGAACATGGACGGCCTGACGATGGTCGAAAAAATCCGCGGCGAGCTCGCGAACAAGAGCGTCAACGTGATCATGCTGACGACCGAAAGCAGCCCGGCCATGAAAGAGCGCGGCAAAGCCGCCGGCGTGAAGGGCTGGATCGTCAAGCCGTTCAAGGGCGATGCGGTGCTGGAGACGTTCAGAAAGCTCGCGGGCTGAGCAGCCGTGCGCGGCGAGAGCCGCCGCCCACGGCCGCCGCCTCAGAACGTCTCGTGCTGCTCGTTGCGCGCGATGTCCGCCTGCACCATCATCTGGCACAACTGTTCGAGCGTGGTCTGCGGTTGCCAGCCGAGCGTGTCGCGCGCCTTGTCCGCGCAGCCGATCAGCAGGTCCACTTCGGCCGGCCGATAGAACTTCGGATTCACGCGCACGAGCGTCTTGCCGGTCGCGACGTCGATGCCGATCTCGCGTTCATCCTTGCCCGACCATTCGAGCTGGAAGCCCGCCGCCGTGAACGCCATGCGCACGAAATCGCGAACCGTCTCGGTGCGGCCGGTCGCGAGCACGAAGGTGTCGGGCGTGTCGACCTGCAACATGCGCCACATACCCTCGACGTATTCGAGCGCGAAGCCCCAGTCGCGCTGCGCGCTCAGGTTGCCGAGTTCGAGCACCTCCTGTTTGCCGAGCTTGATCTTCGCGACCGTGTCGCTGATCTTGCGCGTGACGAATTCGCGGCCACGCAGCGGCGATTCGTGATTGAACAGAATGCCGCTGCTCGCGAACAGGTTGTACGACTCGCGATAGTTGATCGTCGACCAGTGCGCGAACACCTTGGCGACACCATACGGACTGCGCGGATAGAACGGCGTGTTCTCGCGTTGCGGCACCGCCTGCACGAGGCCGAACATCTCGGAGGTCGACGCCTGATAGAAGCGCGTCTTCGGGCTCAGGATGCGCAGCCCTTCGAGCAGATTCAGCGCGCCGATGCCGGTCACTTCGGCGGTCGTCACGGGCTGGTCGAACGACACGCCGACGAAGCTCTGCGCGGCGAGGTTGTACAGCTCGTCGGGCTGGCTGCTGCCGAGCAGGCGCAGCGTCGAGCCGAGGTCGGTGAGGTCGTGTTCGACCAGACGCAGATTCGGATGATCGAGCACGCCAAGCTCGAGCATGCGCCAGAAGTTGACCGAACTCGTGCGCCGGTAGGTGCCCGTCACGTGATAGCCCTTGTCGAGCAGCAGCCGGGTCAGATAGGCGCCGTCCTGTCCGGAGACGCCGGTGATGATCGCTTTGCGTGGTTGGCTCATAGCTTGCCTTCTAGTTTGTGAATGAAATAAAGCACAACGTCCGAAAAAATTTGCTCACGGTGTGTCGTCGAGCAGCCGTCGCACCAGCGGTTCGACGACCCGATAATCCTGTTCGGCCTTGAGCCGGTAGAGCTCCGGCTTCGGATGCGCGCCGTCCGACATCAGCGCCTTCCAGTCCGGCAGGCTGCTCACATAGGCATACTGATCGACGAGCGGCACGCGCTGCTCGGCGGCGACGCGGCGCGTCATCGCGACCATCTCCGCCAGCTTCGCGTTGAGCCGCTTGTCGGGCATCGGGTTCGAGGTCTGCAAAACCGGCTCCTTGCCGAGTTCGCGTGCGATCTGCACGAGCGTCGTTTCGGCCGCGTAGAACTGCGCGGGCGTCTGGTTTTGCATCACCTCGTTGATGCCGTAGTTGATCAGCACGATCCGGGCGGGCGAGGCCGTGAGGCGTTCGCGCCACGGCAAGCCCGCCGTCGGGCCCGCGCGGCGATTGCCGGTGCCGTCGCGCAACTGCGCGGCCATCGTGCCGCCGACGCCGTAGTTCATGACCTGCACGCGTTCGCCGTCGTGCGCCTGCAAGGCCTGCTGCAACCCGGTCACGGCGTTGCGCGCTTGCGGACCGCAGTGGCCGTCGGCGCAGGTGATGCCGAGCGTCGTCGAATCGCCATAGGCTTCGATCAGCACGGGCGTGGGCGATGGCGCGACGGCCGCGCTCGTTGCGGGCGCGAGCAGCGTCAGCGCCGTGACGACGCCCGACACACCCGCAGCCATACCGGCGCGGCGACTCATGCGCGCGTTTGCGGCGCTTGCCGCGCAACGTTGGCACCGGTGCTGGCCGTCGTTCTCGCGCCGCGCGCGCCGAAAATCAGGCGCTTCTCGAAGGCGAACCACGTGATGCTCGCGTACACGAGCGTGATTGCGAGCGCGATCGCGGCGCTCAGATAGCGATTCAGATGCAGTGGCCAGACCATGTACAGCACGCTCAGGTGGATCAGATAGATCGTGTAGCTGATCGTGCCGATATAAACGAGCACGGGATTGCAGAGGAGCCGCTTCACGATGCCCTTGCTCTGCAGCGCGATCACGACGATCGACGTGCACAGCACCAGCGACACGCTATAGAGCCCCGCATTCGACAACGGTGTATTGGCCGCGCGAAAACGCGGGAAGTGCAGATGCAGCCACGCCAGCACCGCGAGCGCGGCCAGCGCGCCGAGCACCGCGAGTGCCTTGAACGGTTCGAGCGCGTCGCGATCGCGCCGCACGGCCACCGCGAGCAGTGCGCCGGCCGCGAGCAGATCCATGCGGAACGGCGTGAGGTAATAGATCGGCCAGAACGTGTCGAACCACGGGGTCGCGACGGCGCGCAGCACCGGCACCAGCACGATCAGCGCGGCCGCCACCAGCCCGAGCAGACGCTCGGGCACGAGCAGGATCACGAACGGCCAGAAGATATAGAACTGCTCTTCGACCGCGAGCGACCACAGCACGTTGAGGCTGTCGTGACCGCTCTGATTCAGCGCATCGCCGATATTGGTGGCGAAAAACGCATACCAGTACCAATGCTGCGCCCAGGCGAGGCCGAACAGCACCGACGACACGGCCATCAGCAGCAGGTAGGGCGGCAGGATGCGGCGCGCGCGCCGCGCATAGAAATAGCTGAAATACGACTGCTGCCGCGACTTGCGATCGAGCAGGATCCCGCTGATCAGAAAGCCGCTCAACACGAAAAACAGATCGACGCCCATCCATAGCGGCGCTTTCAGCGCGTGCTGCGCGAATACCGCGAGCACGGCGATCGCACGCAGACCGTCGAGCTGCACGATGCGGGAGTGGGAGGGCGCGAGGGGCAATGCGCTGGCTGTCATGAACCGTCCAGGGTGTTAGCTGCGATCGATTCTAGGGAAAAGAAAATCGCGAAAAAACTGCTGGCAATTGGCTAAATGAATCAGATTGAAACAGGTTATTTCTTTAGCCATTCCAGATGGATTTATATGTTTGTATCTGAGCATCAGTGCGCCCCGTAATAAATGCGCATTGCGTGATATCGCATCGGTAAGAAAGGCGAATCGTCACGCGAGGCGTCGGCGTTGATCGCAAGCGAGCTTTTTGTCGATTTATAAATCCGTTTCTTTCCATGCATTTAAGTTGGCGAATATTTTTGAATTATTTTCTATTTTCGTCGCCGGATTTTTTCCGATTAACTTAGTCGTGCGGACGACTGCCTTCAGGCGCTGCGCTTGCCTCGCTTGCGCGTCGTTTCGCTTCGCCACATCACCGAATTTCGCCCCACGCGGGCGCAGGTCCGCATGCATTGCGTCGACCGGACATCGATTGGAGGATCCACCTTGCCCTGTTTCGCGTTCAATCGCCGGTTCGCGCTGACGGCCTGCTTTGCCGGCGTCATCGCGGCGTCGGCCTGCATGCCCGCCGACGCCGAAACCGCGTTGAACGCGAGAACCTCATGGATCGGCAATAGCTTCGGCTTTGGCGATGGCACATGGACGCAGATCAACATCACCGCGCTCGCGGTCACGCCCGATGGCAAGGTGTATACGAACGCGCCATGGGACGAAAGCGGCGCCGAAGCGAGCGTCTACCAGGACGGCAAGATGCTCGGCTTCGCGGGCGGCACGCATGGCTGGGGCAACGCCGGTGGCAATGCGATCGCGCTGAACCGCAAGTACGCGTTCGTCGCGATCGCGGTAGGCAATGAGAAAGGGCATCTGGTCGAGCCGGGCGTATGGCCGGAGAAGGGCAAGCAATGGTTCGGCATTTCGCGGCGCCTGATCGACGATCCGAAACGGGTCGCACCATTTCAGCCCGCCGCGAAAACTGCCGACCCGCATGCGCAACTCGCGGCCGGCTTTCTGATGATGAACGAAGTGCCCACCGGCACGAACGCGGAGATCGGCGGGCTCGCCGCAAACGACACGACAGTGTTCGCGGCCAATACCGCGCGCAACCGCATCGAAGTCTACGATGCCGAGTCGATGCAGCAGAAGGCGACGTGGAGCGTGCACGAGCCTGGGCGTATTGCGCTCGCGCCCGACGGCACGTTGTGGGTGCTGAGCGGCACACGCAGCGATCGCGCGCCCGTCATCGAGCACTATACGGCGACCGGGCAGCGGATCGACGAGAGCTTCACGCTGCCGTCCGATACCGTCGCGGTCGATGTCGCCGTCGATGCGCAAGGCCGCGTGCTGATCGCCGACAACGGCCCGCGCCAGCAGGTGCTGTTCTTCTCGAAGCGCGACGGCCGCTACACGGAGTCGGGCACGCTCGGCGAGCGCGGCGGCATTTTCAGCGGCGTCGCGGGGCAGCCGGGGCCGTCGCGTTTCAACGGGCTGACCGGCGTCGGCATCGATGCGCGCGGTAACGTCTACGTGTCGACCAACGGCGTAGGTCCGCGCTACGAGCCGATCGGCGCGGGTCTCGGGGCGACGCTCGAAAGCTATGCGCCGAGCGGCAAGCGCAACTGGCAGGTCGAGGGGCTGCTGTTCGTCGACGGCGCATGGATCGATCCGGCGAGACCCGACAGCGTCTATACCGGCAACAAGCGCTTCGAACTCGATCTGTCGAAGCCGGCCGGACAGGACTGGAAATACGCCGGTTTCCTGTCGAACCGTTTCAAGTACCCGGACGATCCGGTGTTTCACACCGACCAGTATCCGGGCCTGCCGATCGCGCGTCGGTTGAAGGGGCACACGTTCCTCTTTCTGACCGATATGTACGCGGACCATCTGAAGATCTACCGCTTCGATCCGCAGCACGACGGCGAGACCGCGATTCCGTCGGGCTTTATCGCCGGGCGCGAACGCGCGGTCGCGAAGGTGCCGAATGCGCCGCCGGGTGGCGACTGGATCTGGCGCGATGCGAATGGCGACGGCCGCTTCGATCGCGACGAATTCACGCCGAACACGAGCGGCACGAAGCTCGCGGGCGGCTGGGGCTGGTGGGTCGATACGGCCGGCGACATCTGGCGCACGCGCGACACGAAGGGCATCTACCGGTTCCGTTTCGGCGGACTCGACGCGAAGGGTAACCCAGTCTACTCGTATTCGAACCTGACGCAATACCCGGTGCCGGTACCATTCACCGAACTGCATCGCGCGATCTACGAACCCGCTACCGACACGATGTACGTGAGCGGCTATACGGCCGATATGCCGACCGAGCAGGGTTTCTGGAAGGAGGTGGGACGAGTGCTCGTGCGCTACGACAAGTGGTCGAGCGGCAAGCCGGTGCAGCGCTATGCGATTGCCTTGCCGTGGCAGACGCAGAGCAAGCCGATCGCGACGATCATCGGCCTCACCGTCGAGGGGCAATACGTGTTCGGCGTCGAGCCGGTCGGCGCGGTGCACGTGTGGGACAAGGACACGGGCAAGGAACTCGGCGTGATCCGGCCGGGCCCCGAAGTGGGACGCGCCTCGGGCTGGGTCGACGTGCCGAACGGTATCAGCGCGGCAAAGCGCAATGACGGCGAGTACCTCGTGTTCGTCGAGGAAGACGCGCGCGGCAAGGTGCTGATGTACCGATGGAAGCCCTGAGGTCCGCCGAGCTCACCGATGCAGCCGCGCGCAATCTAACCGCAAAACCCAAGGGATTCGATGGATAAGGGCATTCTCAGAAACGTAGCGATCAATTTCTTCGGGCTCGTGCTGCCGACCTTCGTGTCGCTCGTGACCGTGCCGTCGTATATCCGGCTGCTCGGCGTCGAGCGCTACGGCGTGATCAGTCTCGTGTGGACCTTGATCGGCTACTTCGGGATTCTCGATCTCGGCATGAGCATGGCCGCGCAGAACCACATTTCGAAAGCGCGAGCCTCGGGCGATCAGCACGAAAGCGCGCGCGTGTTCTGGAGCGCGACGTGGCTCAATCTGACGACGGGCGTGATCGGCGGTCTGATCATCTACTTCGGCGCGTTCCTGTACACCGCGTATTTCACGAAGGTATCGCCCGAGTTGCAGCACGAGGTCTATATGGCGCTGCCGTGGCTCGCGGTCGCGATTCCGATCGCGAACGTCTCGTGGGTCTTCGCCGGTGCGATCAACGGCGCGGAACGCTTCGGCGTCTACAACACGAACCAGACGATCGGCACGTTCCTGTTCCAGTTGCTGCCGCTCGGTGCCGCGCTGTGGCTCGGCGCGACCTTGCAGAACGTGCTCGCCGCGGCCGTGGTCGCGCGGATTCTCGCGGCCGTGCTGCTCGGCCGCTCCGCGCTGAAAGTGCTTGAAATACGCAGCATTCTGCCGCCGCAGCTCGGCGTCGCGAAGGGGCTGTTCAACTTCGGCGGCTGGATGCTGATCGCGAGCGTGACGACGATGGTCGCCGATTCGCTCGATCGCGTGATGCTCGGCTCGCGGCTCGGCGCGCGTTTCGTCACGTACTACACGGTGCCGCAGAATCTCGTCACGCGTCTGAATATCGTGCCGACGGCGCTGGTGCGCACGCTGTTTCCGCGCCTGTCCGCGGTCGGCCGCGCCGATGCCGACACGATCACGCAGCAGTCGCTCGAATTTCTCAACGGCGTGTTCACGCCGGTCGCGCTCGTCGCGATGCTGGTGCTGGAGCCGTTTCTGCATCTGTGGGTCGGCAACGAAATCGCGACGGTCGCGGCACCCGTGGGTCGCATCATGATCGTCGCCGTGTGGCTCGTTGGCCAGGCGAACGTGACGCGCATCCTGATCCAGTCGCAGGTCAATCCCGCTACCGCCGCGCGCGTCGGTCTCGTCGAGCTGCCGCTGTTCGCGGGCGGCTTGTGGCTCGGCATCACGCATTTCGGGCTGACCGGCGCGGCCGTGGCGGTCGGCGTTCGCGCGCTATTCGACTACGCGGTGCTGCTGCATTTCGCCGCGATCCGCGCGCGCCAGATCGCGCTCGACATGCTCGCCCATCTCGCCTTTCTGCTCGCCAGCCTGTGGCTCGCGAGCTTCCTGCCGAGCCTCGCGCTCGCGATCGCCGCCGGCATGTTGATGGTCGGCGCGAACGTCGCGTGGTCGATCACGATGACGCCCGCCTTGCGCAATCTTGCGCGTTCACTGCTATTGCGACTGAATCCGAGGAAAAGCGCATGAATCAAGACGTCCTTGAAGACAACCTGTTGAGGCCTGCGACACGCAGCGCGCTCGACGAACTCACGAGCGCGCCCGGCGTGCAGCCCGCAACGCGCCGCAGCGCGCCGCGCGCGAACAGGAACGTGCGCATCGCCATCGTGCACGACTGGCTCGTGACCTACGCGGGCGCCGAGAAAGTGCTCGAGCAGATCATCGCGTGCTTTCCGGATGCGGACCTGTTCAGCCTCGTGGATTTTCTCGACGATCGCAGCTTCCTGCGCGGCAAGCCGGTGACGACCTCGTTCATCCAGAAGCTGCCGCTCGCGCGCAGCAAATACCGCTCGTATCTGCCGCTGATGCCGCTCGCGATCGAGCAGCTCGACGTGTCCGCGTACGACGTCGTGATCTCGAGCAGCCATGCGGTCGCGAAGGGCATTCTGACCGGCCCCGACCAGGTGCATATCAGCTACGTGCATTCGCCGATCCGCTATGCGTGGGATTTGCAGCACCAGTATCTACAGCAATCGAAGCTGACCAACGGCCCGAAGTCGGCGCTCGCGCGGCTGATTCTGCATTACATCCGCAACTGGGATATCCGCACCTCGAATTCGGTCGACGGCTTCGTGGCGAACTCGGCGTTCATCGCGCGACGCATCAAGAAGGTCTATCAGCGCGAGGCGCAGGTGATCTTTCCGCCGGTCGACATCGAGGCCTTCACACTGTGCACGCAGAAGGAGGATTTCTATCTGACCGCCTCGCGCATGGTGCCGTACAAGAAGATCGATCTGATCGTCGAGGCGTTCGCGCAGATGCCCGAGCGCAAGCTCGTCGTGATCGGCGACGGACCCGACATGGCGAAGATTCGCGCGAAGGCGGGGCCGAATGTCGAGATCATGGGCTATCAGCCGTTCAAGGTGCTGAAGGACCGCATGAGCCGCGCGAAGGCATTCGTGTTTGCGGCCGAAGAGGACTTCGGCATTTCGGTGGTCGAGGCGCAGGCCTGCGGTACGCCGGTGATTGCGTACGGCAAGGGCGGGGCGCTCGAAACCGTGCGCGATGTGTCGGAGCCTGAACCGACCGGCATGTTCTTCGATGAACAGGATACGGAATCGATCGTCGCGGCGGTCAATCGCTTCGACGGGCTCGCGCACCGGTTCCTGCCCGAAAACTGTCGCGGCAACGCCGAGCAGTTTTCGGCCGCGCAGTTCCGCGAGCGCTTCTTCGCGCAGGTGCGCGCGGCGGTGCCCGCGTTGCGCACGGCGACGCTGCCCGCGTACCAGCCGTATCGGCCGGATACGCAAGACGTCGCGAACGTGCCGCGCATTCTCGCGGTCGACCAGAGCGGCGTGCTCGGCGGGGCCGAGCTGTCGCTGCTGGAGATCGTCAAGGCGCTGCGCTCGCGCATCGAGGTCGTGCTGTTCGACGATGGGCCGTTCCACACCGCGCTCGCGAAGACCGGCGTCGAAGTCAGCGTACTCGATGCGGGTGTGCTGAAAAACGTGCGCAAGCAGGGCGGTTCGATGCCGAAAGGCCAGGCGTTGAAAGGGCTGCTATCGCTCGTGCGCGAAACCGCGAAACGCGCGCACAAGATGGACGTGATCTATGCGAACACGCAGCGAGCGATGGTGATCGGCGCACTGGCCGGCAAGCTCGCGAGACGGCCGGTGGTCTGGCATCTGCGCGACATCGTCAGCGCCGAGCATTTCGGCGGCAAGCAGCTCGCGATCATCAAGTGGTGCGCGCGGCTCGGTCTCACGCATGTGATCGCCAATTCCGCCGCGTCGGCGCAAGCGTTCGCCAAGCTGACGCGATTCGATAGCAGCCGCATCGACGTCGTGTTCAACGGGATTGCCGCGGAGCCGTTCGACGCGTTGCGCACGGTGCCGCAAGCGGTGTTGCGCGAGCGCCTCAATCTGCCGCGCGACGCGTTCCTCGCCGGCTCGTTCAGCCGCCTCGCGCGCTGGAAAGGGCAGCATGTGCTGCTCGAAGCGATGGTGCTCAACCCGCAGATGCATGCGGTGCTGGTCGGCGCGGCGCTGTTTGGGGAAGACCAGTACGAGCTCGAACTGCGTGCGTTCGTCGCCGCGCACCAGCTTGGCTCGCGCGTGCATTTTCTGGGCTTTCAGCACGATATCGCGGCCTGCATGTGTGCGGTCGACGCGGTCGTGCACACGTCGATTACGCCGGAGCCGTTCGGTCGCGTGATCGTCGAGGGGATGCTCGCGCAGCGGCCCGTCGTCGCGTCGCGCGCGGGCGGGGTGCTCGAAATCATCGATGACTACGAGAACGGTGTGCTGTGTACGCCGGGCGATGCGCATGCGCTCGCCGATACGCTTGCCGAATTGCGCTCGAACGATGCGTTGCGCGACAAGCTGGTCACCAATGGTTATCGGACCGCGCAGGAGCGCTTTGGTACGCGCAGCTATGTGGATGGGGTGGCGGGGATTCTGAAGGGTGTGGCGGGGCGGTAAGGCGGTCGCTTTTACGCGGGGGAGACCGAGGGCTTGGCCGGTCCTTGCATGGCGTGACGGAGCGAAGGTCGAATGACCTTCGCTCCGTTTTTTTTGCTGTTATTCGTCTGCATCATGCCTGGTGAGCTCATCAAGTCTGTTTTTTGTTATTCGGGTCATACAGTCCAAAAATACCATATAACGGATTGACGCCGGGCCTAGTAAGTACGTATCAGAGTAACACTCATTATCGCGAACCGTTTTCCAATGTTGCTGAGCCGTCTCGAAATAAGATAGAGCTGGTCGTTCTCCATTCGACTTCAAATCCGCATCGTTCTTTTGGAGATTCGCGTAAATCAACGGTACCCGGTTGGTTAGGATGTCGTTGGCCTTTTCAAAGTAAAAATGAGAGTATTGCCAAAAATCCTCCGTGTTCAATGAGTCTATTTTGAAACGACTTTGTGTTTCAGAGTCGGTCTTTTCCGGAAAAGGAAGTTTTATGAAGATGTACTTTTGAATAATAAAATTCGTCAGAGTATATTGGGTTGCCAAAAATTGTGGGCGATAAAACGAAAACATAAGAAATGAAGTTGTGGCACGTAGCATATGCGTGCCAGGACGTGATGAAAAATCAAATATGTGACATGGCAAATCAGTCAATTCTTCTAGCTTGCCGCAGGCGCCCCGTTACCTTCCCGTTTCTGCGGCTCGACTGGACATTTTCTGAATATTCAGAGATATCAGGCGAATTAACCATTTAAACGAGTCGCAGCGAACAACTTCAATTTGAGATATGACGGGTTTGACAAACATTGGCAAGAATTTAAGAATCGTCAATGTTTGTCAATACTGGATCTATCCCAAATTAAAGCTGTTGACTACGATCCGCTTAGATGGTTAATTCGTCGGGTGTTGTCTGGTAGAAAAGAAGTGGACGAATGGAGCAGCAGAACCAGAAGGGCAGTGAAGCCAAGGAGCAGTGCCATTTGCCGCATCACATGTTGCAGTGCTGGCTAAATGACCTGATGGGGTTGCGTGCACGAATCAACGGATGGGGGTGCATATGAGGATGCGTCCGGCAGCGGAGATCGTTGCTGAAATGAAGGCTCGTTTTGCAGATCTATTTGAGGGATCAGACGGGCTTGACTGTTTCAGTTGTTGCTTGACATTCCAGATATACAAGGGCTTCCCGGATGTGTCTCACGGAACGTCGATGAACGTGCAAGCCGGAGAACAGATTCCGATTAATTCGATCATGGCTCTCCCATCGGGTTACGAGATGAACCAGGCTTTAGGGCATGGCGGGGAATGCCTCTGTCGCGATCGACCTGCGGGTCGTTTCGATGAGCGGTTCATCGTAAAAGATGATGAAGGTAGTCCAGTCGCGAATGTGCGCTATCGCATCTTCGCTAACGGCAAGCAAATTTGTACCGGCATGACAGATTCAGCCGGACTGACAGAGCGGGTTGTAACGCAGGGGCTGAAATTTGTGATGCTAGAAGTGGAGAGATAACATATGAACGACAGTCAGTACGGGTTTAGATCCCCCACCGAGGATGAAGATGACGAGTGGGTCCTCGTTCATCATGGTGCGGTGACTAATACGAACCCTGGATCACTTGTGGAAGTGACAATTAATACCCGGCCAATTTGCTCGAACATGACAAATAAAGAGTTTAGAAAAGAGGTCATGCGTGCACGCGATGTCGGTGTTGAGTTAGTCAAGAGACGCATTGAAGGTCTGGCACGCTGGGACGTGACAGAGCAGGAGCGCGTTACAACCTTTTTCGCACGCGCGGATGAATCCACAAGAAGAGTACTCAGTAGTGGTCTGTCACGATTGGTCACAGCAATGCAGGAACTGGTGCCCGAAAAAATCATTCGATGGGACAGTAAAACAGGCAAGGCGCTTTCATGTGGCCTCAAACCAACTTCCCGAGATACTCAAGCCTCCGTATGCAGGCCTGATTCGGAAAAGCGGATTATCGTTATTCATACGGATTTTTGCAAGAGTCCATTTGGCTTACTGCGGGACGCGTGCAAGATAAAGACGATGATCCACGAATGTACACACTTTACAGATACTTTTAATTCGCGCGACATCGTGTATGGCGATAGGGAATCAGGGCTGCGGATATGGGCGAATAATCATCCAGATGAGGCGATTGAAAATGCGGATAGCATAACCGGATATATAGCAACGTTCGACAAAGTAATATCATGATGAGCGAGAGGATGAGATCTTGGCGCTGCGCACTGGTCGCTGCACTAACCTTATTTACTGGTTTTTGTGGACTGGCTTACGCAGGCCACTCGATGGATAGCGTGGTAGTCAGTAAGCCATCCGCCACATGCCGATTCCTGAAAAGCGTGTATTTGGAGTTGCCATTCAACACGACTGCGCTTTCGAAGGAAAATCGGCAGTTAATTGAAAATGCTGTGAAGGTGGCAAAAAAATGGCCCGATGTGGATATTCAGGCAATCGTAATCGCCGGCGCATATATTGGCGAACGTGATCTGGATATCTTGCAGGGCCGCCGTGGGGAGGTGGTGAAAACGTATCTGAGAAAACTTGGAATTCTAAGTAAAAACATTTATGTCGAACCTGTAACTATGACGGACAGTTATGTGACGAAGCGCCCTGACGGCGAACTTGCTGTTCGGCAAATCGAGATCGAATTAACTCCGATTTGTCGGGGTAGCTGCGAATGGATGTGCGACGATCCAAGGCTTTGGCCACCTGACCCGCCTACCAACCCGTAAACATAGTAACTAGGCCCTGCTTCGGCGGCGCCCCGAAAGCTAGGCCACGCAGGCAAGCGTCGGTTTGCAGGACATACAGGATGCCGTTCAGTGCTGTGCGCTCGTCAGCCTTGTACGAGGACAATCCCCTCTGGGCGACGGCGTGAACACCCAAATCGACGGCTCCAGCGCCACCCATAATTCGTTGCTGATTTGTCGTCTCGCCATGCCGGCACGGATACGGTGGGCATGACTCGATGTCCAGGTCCTGTTACCGCCTTTTAGGCCTCAGGCTCGCCGACCACCTCATCGCGGGCAGTTCGACCAGCCGATAAAACACATAGGCAGCCGGCACGGCGACCACCATATAGCCAAACGACGGCCAGATCGACATCTGCAGCGACGAGCGAAACAGCCACGACGACAGCAGCACGAAGATCGGCAGATGGATCAGATAGAGCGAGAAGCTGAAGTCGCCGAAGCGCGACAGCAAACGCGACACCGCGCGCGCCCAGGTACGAAGCAGCGGACGCACGCCCCGCGCTTCACGAGGTGAGCCATTGCGCCCATCGAGCGCCTTATACAGATAGCACGCGAACCCGAGCGCCCAGATCTGGAACGCACCGTATTGGCCGAAATGAAACGCGACGCAGCCGGCCGCGATCAACGCCGCCGCCAGCACATAGAGCACCGCGGGCGCCCGCGCCTCGCGCGCGCTGCGCGCTTTCGCGTCGGCGATCCACGCGCCGAGCATCCACGAGAACCAGTACGACGTGAAGAACTGCAGATCGTGACGTTCGAGAACGTACGCAGACGCGAGGTTGATCGCGGCGACGAGCCCGAGCGCGGCATTCATGCCGATGCGTCGCCGCAGCGCGAACAGCAACGGATAGATCGCATAGAACTGCACTTCGAGCGACAGCGTCCACAACGCGCCGTTCGAACCATACGTTTTGCCCGCTACACCCTGCAGCGAGAACAGGTTGACCAGAAACGGCTGCCAACCGATGTCGCGAATCTTGTGACTGACGGGCGGCAATTGCAGGCTCGCCGAATCGAGCGCGAAGGTCAGCACGAGCGCCGCGAGCAGCACCGGATAGATACGCGCGAAGCGCCGCAGCCAGAAGTTGCCCGCATCGAGCCGGTAGGCGGGATTGTCGGCGAGCCGCAGCGCGCCGCCGCGATGAATGCAGTAGCCGCTGATCACGAAGAACAGCGGCACGCCGGCCGAGCCCCATGCAATCGGAAACGTCAGATACGCGGCAAGCGTGCTCGGGCTCAGCGCATGTCCGACGCTCTGATGAAACGCCTGCATGCCGACCCACACGATCTGGCGGCAATGAAAATACGCGACCAGCAGCGCGGCGAAGCCACGCAGCGCGTCGATCACGTACTCCTTGCCGGCGCCATCGATACGCGCAGCGCTGCGCGAGTGCGCCACGGCCGGTGTGTTCTGCGTGCGCGGCAGTGGCGGGAGGGGCAGGGATGAGCCGGCGGCATCCAGTGCTGGGTCGCTCATACGCGGTCCTTGTCTGAAGCGGAAATGGGAAAAGAGGAGGCGCAATCGCCATTCGACCGGGTGCCTCGCGCACCCGCGATGCATCCATGCTAGAGCACCGCAATGCTAAAAAATGAATAAAAAATTGCATTGCAAATTAATTGGAACATTGATTTTGTGACGAATTGTAATGACTGGTCGGTGTATCCGAGGTCGAATTATTTGCCGCTTTTGTCGTGCTAATTTAAAGCAAGGATTTTCTGACACGAGGTGAAGTCATGAACCTGCATTTACTCGCCGGCGCGGCCGTGCTGCTGATTCTGGTAGCCGCCTCCGCCTATCGCGATGCGTTGCGCAACGAGCCAATCCGGCGCTATCGCATGAATCCGGGCAAGCAGCCGCCGGTCGACGAACAGCAATGACGCGCTGCCGGAGTCGGCCGTTCGATTACCACGGCAGGCGCGCCGGCGTTCGTCCGAAAGGTAAGACTTTCGGATTTTATTGATTTTTCATTAACGAATAGCGTAATAATTGCCGCTAATTTTTCGCGATATGGCATATCGATTAATGTGCCGAATTATCTGGATTAAATCGGAGAATACGCTTGCCTGAACCTCGCAGAGTTTTCTGCTAGTCTTGCGCCGACATCGATTGGCCGCCAGGTCCGCGAACACACCAACCTCTAACCGATGTGGGAATGTCTACCATGCTGAAAGTCACCAAAGCCGTGTTTCCCGTAGCGGGCCTCGGGACACGATTCCTGCCGGCTACCAAAGCAAGTCCGAAGGAAATGCTGCCGATCGTCGACAAGCCGCTGATCCAGTACGCAGTCGAAGAAGCGATCGCCGCCGGTATCACCGAGATGATCTTCGTGACGGGCCGCAGCAAACGCGCGATCGAAGATCACTTCGACAAATCCTATGAAATCGAATCCGAGCTCGAAGCGCGCAATAAGCAGAAGCTGCTCGATCTGGTGCGCAGCATCAAGCCTGCCAACGTCGACTGCTTTTACGTGCGCCAGGCCGAAGCGCTCGGTCTGGGCCATGCGGTGCTGTGCGCCGAGAAACTGGTGGGCGACAGCCCGTTCGCGGTGATTCTCGCCGACGACCTGCTGCATAGCTCAAAGCCGGTGATGAGCCAGCTCGTCGATACGTTCAACCACTATCACAGCTCGGTGATCGGCGTCGAAACGATCGCGCGCGAGGACAGCCGCTCGTACGGCGTCGTCGACGGCCGCGAGTGGGAAGACAACGTGATCAAGCTGTCGGGCATCGTCGAGAAGCCGGCCCCGGACAACGCACCGTCGAATCTCGGCGTGGTGGGCCGCTACGTGCTGATGCCGACGATCTTCAAGCATATCCGCGCGCTGCAGCCTGGCGCGGGCGGCGAGTTACAGCTGACCGACGCGGTGCAGTCGCTGCTGACCGAAGAGCAGGTGCTCGCGTACCGTTACTTCGGCACGCGCTTCGATTGCGGCAGCAAGCTCGGTTACCTGAAGGCGACCGTCGAATTCGCGCTGCGTCATCCCGAGGTGAAGGCGGACTTCGAGGCGTATCTGCAGGCGTATATGCAGAACGAAGTGCAAGCCGGCGAGGCCGGGCAATTGACGGCCGAAGCCGCATGAACTGACAAGGCCCTGAAAAAAAACGGGCGCCGCATCACGCGGCGCCCGTTGTCGTTTCAGCTAGACCTGGGCGGCCTTACGCCTGCTTCTTCACCTCGAGCCGGAACTTGTGCAGCAGCGGTTCGGTATAACCGCTCGGCTGCTGACGCCCCTCGAATACGAGTGCCTGCGCGGCCTTGAATGCGATTCCGTCGAAGCCGGGCGCCATCGGCTGGTAGAGCGGGTCGCCCGCGTTCTGCCCATCGACGACCTTGGCCATGCGCTTGAACGTCTCCTCGACGAGCTCGCGTTGGATCACGCCGTGATACAGCCAGTTCGCAATGTGCTGGCTCGAAATACGCAGCGTCGCGCGGTCTTCCATCAGGCCGACGTTGTGAATGTCCGGCACCTTCGAGCAGCCGACACCCTGGTCGATCCAGCGCACCACGTAGCCGAGAATGCCCTGCGTGTTGTTGTCGACCTCGGCGCGGATTTCGTCGTCGCTCCATTGCGCCTTTTCGACGACAGGAATCGTCAGCAGGCCGTCGAGCAGTTCGTCGCGCGCCTTGGCGTAGTCGGTGCGTTCGAGCTCCTGCTGGACCGCCTGCACGTCGACCTGGTGATAGTGCAGCGCGTGCAGCGTCGCGGCGGTCGGCGAGGGCACCCACGCGGTGTTCGCGCCAGCCTTCGGATGCGCGATCTTCTGCTCGAGCATCGCGTGCATCAGATCGGGCATCGCCCACATGCCCTTGCCGATCTGCGAGCGGCCGCGCAAGCCCGCGCTCAAGCCGACCAGCACGTTGCTGCGCTCGTACGAGGTGATCCACTTGCTCGACTTCATGTCGCCCTTGCGCATCATCGGGCCCGCTTCCATCGCCGAGTGCATCTCGTCGCCGGTGCGATCGAGGAAGCCGGTGTTGATGAACGCGACGCGCGCCGATGCTTCCGCGATACAGGCGAGCAGATTCACGCTGGTGCGGCGCTCCTCGTCCATGATGCCCATCTTGATCGTGTTGCGCGGCAGCTTCAGCAGATCTTCGACGCGCGCGAACAACTCGCTCGCGAACGCGACTTCGGCCGGGCCGTGCATCTTCGGCTTGACGATATAGATCGAGCCGGTACGCGAGTTCAGCTTGTTCTGGCGGTCGCGCAGCGCGCACAGCGTCGTGATCACCGCATCGAGAATGCCTTCGGGAATTTCGTGGCCGTCTTTCGTCAGCACGGCCGGGTTCGTCATCAGATGGCCGACGTTGCGCACGAACAGCAGCGAGCGCCCGTGCAGCTTGACCTGCGACTTGCCGTCGGCGCCGGTGTACTCGCGATCGGCGTTGAGCCGGCGCGTGAAGGTCTTGCCGCCCTTGGTGACCTCTTCCGTCAGGTCGCCGTTCATGAGGCCGAGCCAGTTGCGATAGAGCAGCACCTTGTCGTCGGCGTCGACGGCCGCGACCGAATCCTCGCAATCGATGATCGTGCTGACCGCCGCTTCGACGACGACGTCCTTCACATGCGCGGCATCGGTCTTGCCGATCGAATCGTTCGCATCGATCTGGATCTCGACGTGCAGGCCGTTGTGCTTGACGAGCACCGCCGACGGCGCGCTCGCGTCGCCCTGATAGCCGACGAACTGCGCGGGCGTTTGCAATGCGCTCGTGCCGCTTTTCAGCGCGACAACGAGCTGGCCGTTTTCGACGCTATAGCGCGTCGCTTCCGCGTGCGAGCCGTTCGCGAGCGGCGCGGCCTGATCGAGGAACTTGCGCGCATACGCGATGACCGCGGCGCCGCGCACCGGGTTGAAGCCTTTCTGCTTTTCCGCGCCATCGCTTTCGGGGATCGCGTCGGTGCCGTACAGCGCGTCGTACAGGCTGCCCCAGCGCGCGTTCGCGGCGTTCAGCGCGTAGCGCTGGTTCGACAGTGGCACGACGAGCTGCGGGCCGGCCTGCTCGGCGATTTCGCTGTCCACGTGGTCGGTCGTGGCTTTGACGCCGGCGGGCACGGGCACGATATAGCCGATGCCTTCGAGAAACGCCCGGTACGCGCGCAGGTCGCGCACCGGGCCGGGATTGGCCCGATGCCATGTGTCGAGTTCGCTTTGCAGGCGGTCGCGCTCGGCGAGCAACGCACGGTTTTTGGGCGCCAGCTCGTGCACGAGGGCGTCGAAACCCGACCAGAAGGCGGCGCTGTCGATTCCGGTTCCGGGCAGGGCTTCGGTTTCGACGAACTGGTCGAGATTGGCGGCGACCTGCAGTCCGCCGCGCGGGTTCATCTGAGTCATCGACTGCTCCATCTGTTATGGGACCGATGAGGGGGGCATCGGTCCTCGTTGTGCCAAGGGATGGCTTGTGCGCCTGGCGCCTTAAGCGCCGAGCGCCTGAATGGCGGCTTTCGCGATCTGCGCATCCTGCTCCGACTTGACGCCCGACACGCCGACCGCGCCGACCACCTGGCCGTCGACGATCACCGGCACGCCGCCTTCGAGCGTGCTCTGCAACGGCGCGCTGAGGAACGCGGTGCGGCCGTTGTTGATCATGTCTTCATAGACCTTGGTTTCGCGCCGGCCGAGTGCCGCGGTGCGGGCCTTTTCGGTGGCGATGTAGGCGGTCGACGGCGCGGCGCCATCGAGACGCAGCAGCGCGAGCGGATGGCCGCCGTCGTCCGCGAGCACGATCGCGACGGCCCACTTGTTCTTCTCGGCTTCCGCGCGGGCAGCATCGAGAATGCGGGTCGTCTCGGTGACGGTCAACACGGGTTTGCTCAGCATGGTCAATTTCCTGTCTCGGTGATGGGAGGGAGGCTTCTACAGCTTCTATCAGTAACCGGTGATGCGGCGCCCTGGCGCCTGGCTGATCCGACGATTCTACTTCCAGGCGTCCCGAGGGCAAAACGGCGGCTTCCCTGGGCGGCCCTCGGCGCAGGACGCGAAGCCGCTGCTGGAACCGCGCACGCCGGGCGCTTTACAATGCGTGTTGACCAGAAAACCACGTTCCGAGCGAAACCTCAGACCATGACCACCATCAGCGAGCTGTTCGTCTATCCGATCAAATCCTGCGCGGGCATCACGCTGGGCGAGGCGCGCCTGCTGGCGACGGGCCTCGAATATGACCGCAACTGGATGATCACCGACCCGCACGGCGCGATGTTCACGCAGCGCGCGTATCCGCGCATGGCCTTGATCCGTGTCGAACTCGGCGAGCGGGATCTGATCGTGCGCGCGCCGGGCATGCGTGAGCTGCGCACGCCGCTCGATGCCGCGCGGCTCGCGGCGGCCCCGCGGGTCGATACGGCGGTCTGGCGCGACGCGGCCTATGGGCTCGATACCGGCGAAGAAACCGCCGCCTGGTTCACGGAGTTCCTCGGTCTGCCCGCGCGCTTGCTGCGCTTCGATCCCGAGCGCGAACGCGTCGTCGATCCCGACTATACGGACAGCACCGGCGGCGCCACGACGTTTTTTGCCGACGGCTTTCCGCTGCTAGTGGTCGGCCAGGCTTCGCTCGACGATCTGAACGCGCGCCTGAACGGCAAGGGCGCGCCGTCGATCAGGATCGATCGCTTCAGGCCCAACATCGTGCTCGAAGGCCTCGACGCCTATGAAGAGGACTATGTCGAGACGCTCGCCGTCGACGCAGATGCGGACGCGGGCGCGAGCTCGCGTGTCGAGCTGCGTCTCGTCAAGCTGTGCTCGCGCTGCCCGATGCCGACCATCGATCAGGCGCGCGGCGCACCCGATCCCGACTGGCCGAACGAGCCGACCGACACGATGCTCGGCTATCGCGTGAGCGAACGTTTCGACGGCGCGGTCACGTTCGGCAACAACGCGCTGGTCGCGAGTGGGGCGGGGGCGTGGCTGCGGGTCGGGCAGGAGGTGGACGCGGAGCTGGGCTTCGGCGACTGAAGCGCTCAGGCCGCCCGCGCAATCACTGGCGCGGGCAAGCTGTCCCGGCCTTGCTCGCCGCGATTTTCACGTTCCCACCAGGGCGCTTCGGCGCTTTCGCCAACCGCATCGCCCACCAGAATCACCGCGGGACTCCCGAAGCCCGCGCCGAGCGCATCGGCGGCCAGCCGGTCGAGCCGTGTCAACAGGCGCCGCTCGTCGCTGCCGCCCGCCCATTGCACGACCGCGGCCGGCGTCGCGGCCGGCAGATGCGCGAGCAGCGCGGCGGCAATACTGTCGATGCGCCGCATCCCCATATAGATCGCGAGCGTCGTGCGCGTCGCGGCGAGCGCGGCCCAGTCCGGCTCGCCGTGATCTTCGGTGTGCGCGGTGACGAAGCTCACGCCGTGGCAATGCCGCCGATGCGTGAGCGACATGCCGAGCCCCGCCGCGGCCGCGAAACCCGACGAGATGCCATTGACGATATCGACCGCGATGCCGGCCTCGCGCAGCGTCGCGAGTTCCTCGCCCGCGCGGCCGAACAACAGCGCTTCGCCACCTTTGACGCGCACCACGTGCAGGCCCTTTAGCGCATAGCGCCGCATCAGCCGCTCGATGAATGCCTGCGGCGTCGAACGGCAGCCGCCGCGCTTGCCAACGCGAATCACGCGTGCCTGGGGCGCGAGCGTGACGATGTCGGGATTCGCGAGGTCGTCGAGCAGCACGACGTCGGCGGCCGCGAGCGCCTTGACGGCCTTCAGCGTCAGCAGATCGACGTCGCCAGGGCCTGCGCTCAGCAGCGTGACCTTGCCGGTGGTGGTGTTCATGTTCGTGTCCTTGTAACGAAAACGGCGTCCGCTCGTGGTGATCACGAGGGGACGCCGTTGTCCATTGCACTGCTTGTTGACGCGTATGAAGCGTATGAAGCGTTGAGTCCGCACATCGCGACGACGTTGCCGCGATGACGTTGTGCTGGGTCAATGCAAGGTCCGCGCCATCGATCGAACGAACGCTCGCAATCCGTTGCCGCACGCCGCGATTCACGCGCAAAACCCGGTCTCGTCAGCGCCTGCGAGCGCCCTCGTTGCGCACGTCGGGAGTGCTGCGTCGCACCATCCCTGTGCCTTGCCGCATCAAAACGTGTCGTGCGCGCCGTGTGGCGTGAGACCGCGCGATCTGCCGTAAATCCCCGCCGCGCCGCGCTTTCCGGCGTATTTCCTGCAATTGGCACAGCCTTTGCGTTATGCATTGCCATCGGACCAACGGCGGTTCGTCGCGCATGCAGCACAACTGCACGCGCCCAGTAGCACCGAACAGGACAACGGCGTCCCCTGAATTCAGCCCTCGGCTGGATTCGCGGGACGCCGTTTTTATTTCCGCAACCGCTTTCGCCAGACACCAGAGGACAGCGCGCTCATGAAACTCATCGTTATCGGTCACGGGATGGTCGGCCATAAGCTGGTCGAATGCCTGGCGCAAGAGGTCCAAGAGGCCGCGCACGATCTCGACATCACGGTGTTGTGTGAAGAATCGCGACCGGCCTACGATCGCGTGCACCTGTCCGAGTTCTTCGCGGGCAAGACCGCCGACGATCTGTCGCTCGTCGAGCCCGGCTACTTCGAGCGTCACGGCGTGCAACTGAAGCTGAACGCTCGGGCCGTCGCGGTCGATCGCGATGCGCGCACGGTGACGGTTGCGAGCGGCGAAACATTGCCGTACGACAAGCTCGTCTTCGCGACCGGCTCGTATCCGTTCGTGCCGCCGGTGCCGGGCCGCGAGCGGGGCGATTGCTTCGTCTACCGAACTATCGACGATCTCGAAGCGATGCGCGAATGCGGTGCCCGCGCGAGAACGGGCACGGTCGTCGGCGGCGGCCTGCTCGGCCTCGAATGCGCGAAGGCGCTGCGCGACATGGGCCTGCAAACGCACGTGGTCGAGTTCGCGCCGCGCCTGATGGCCGTGCAGGTCGACGACGGCGGCGGCCGCGTATTGCGCCGCCGGATCGAGGATCTCGGCGTGACCGTGCACACGCAGAAGAACACCACGGCGATCGTCGACGGCGAAGCCGGCACGCACCGCATGCAGTTCGCCGACGGCAGCCATCTCGACACCGACATGATCGTGTTCTCCGCGGGCATCCGTCCGCGCGACGATCTCGCGCGTGCCTGCGGGCTCGAACTCGGCGCGCGCGGCGGCATCGTGGTAGACGACGCCTGCCGCACCAGCGATGCGCACATCTATGCGATCGGCGAATGCGCGCTGTGGCAGGGTCAGCTGTTCGGCCTGGTGGCGCCTGGCTACGAGATGGCGCGCGTGGTCGCGAAGCAACTGCGTGGCGACACGGCCGCCTTCACGGGTGCCGACATGAGCACCAAGCTGAAGCTGATGGGCGTCGACGTCGCGAGTATCGGCGACGCGCACGGCAACACGCCCGGTGCGCGCACCTATCAGTTCAGCGACGAACGCAAGCAGGTCTACAAGAAGCTCGTCGTCTCCGACTGCGGCAAGTATCTGCTCGGCGGCGTGATGGTCGGCGACGCGAGCGAATACGGCACGCTGCTGCAGATGATGCTGAACCGCATCGAGCTGCCCGAGTCCCCCGAATTCCTGATCCTGCCGCAAGCGGACGGTCAAGCGAAACCCGCGCTCGGCGTCGAAGCGTTGCCCGCGGCCGCGCAGATCTGCTCGTGCAACAACGTGTCGAAGGGTGCGCTGTGCGCGGCCGTCTGCGCAGGCGCGACCGACATCGGCGCGTTGAAGAGCGCGACCGGTGCCGGCACCTCGTGCGGCGGCTGCGTGCCGCTCGTCACGCAAGTGATGAAGGCGGAGATGAAAAAGCAGGGACTCGCGGTCAACAACCACGTCTGCGAGCACTTTCCCTATTCGCGCCAGGAGCTGTATCACCTCGTCCGCGTCGAAGGGCTGCGCAGTTTCGGCGCACTGCTCGCAAAGCATGGCCGCGGGCTCGGTTGCGATATCTGCAAACCGGCGGTCGCGAGCATTCTGGCGTCGTGCTGGAACGAATTCGTGCTGAAGAAGGAGCACGCGTCGTTGCAGGACACCAATGACTACTACCTCGCGAACATCCAGCGCGACGGCACCTATTCGGTCGTGCCGCGCATGGCGGGCGGCGAGGTGACGCCCGACGGCCTGATCGCGGTCGCGCAGGTCGCGAAGAAATACGGCCTCTATACGAAGATCACGGGCGGTCAACGCGTCGATCTGTTCGGCGCGCGCGTCGAGCAGTTGCCGTTCATCTGGGAAGAGCTGATCGCGGCCGGTTTCGAATCGGGCCACGCGTATGGCAAATCGCTGCGCACGGTGAAGTCGTGCGTCGGCTCGACGTGGTGCCGCTATGGCGTCGGCGATTCGGTCGGCCTCGCGGTCGAACTCGAAAATCGCTACAAGGGGCTGCGTACGCCGCACAAGATCAAGTTCGGCGTGTCGGGCTGCACCCGCGAATGCGCGGAGGCGCAGGGCAAGGACGTCGGCGTGATCGCCACCGAGAAAGGCTGGAATCTGTACGTGTGCGGCAACGGCGGCATGAAGCCGCGTCACGCGGAGCTGCTCGCCGCGGACCTCGATAAGGCCACGCTGGTGCGCTATATCGATCGCTTCCTGATGTTCTACGTGCGCACCGCCGACCGCCTGCAACGCACCAGCGTGTGGCGCGACAACCTCGAAGGCGGGCTCGAGTATCTGATCGACGTGGTCGTCAACGACCGGCTGGGCGTCGCCGCGGATCTCGAAGCGGAGATGCGGCACGTGGTCGACACGTACGAGTGCGAATGGAAGAAGGCCGTCACCGATCCCGAAACGCGCAAGCGCTTCCGTCATTTCGTCAACAGCGGCGAGTCCGACAGCAACGTCGCGTTCGTCGAGGAGCGCGGACAGATCCGGCCGGCCACGCCCGACGAGCGGCAGTTGCGGCACATCACGATTCCTATTGCCGTCGAGACGGTTTGATCTCACCCGATTCCCGCTTACTTACTGATCAAGGAGCCCAGTCATGAAGAACGAACGCTTGCCCCGCACGTGGACCGCGATCTGTCCGCTCGACGAGATCGTGCCGAATACCGGCGTTTGCGCGCTGGTGAACGGCGAACAGGTCGCCGTCTTCCACGTGGACGGCGGCGCAACGCAGTCGCCTGCCGCGCCCACGGTCTACGCCATCGAAAACTTCGATCCGGGCTCGCATGCGGCGGTGCTCTCGCGCGGTCTCGTCGGCAGTCTTGGCGAGCGCGTCGTGGTCGCCTCGCCGATCTACAAGCATCACTTCGATCTGCGCACCGGCGAATGCCTCGAAACGCCGTCGTATTCGGTCAGCGCGTTTGCCACGCGCGTCGAAAACGGCCAGGTGTTCGTCGCGGTTTGACGTCACGACTTCGCTTCATCGTTCGCATTTCTACCCAGATCATTCGCGCATGTCTGCTACCAGCGTAAAAAGCGTGTGTCCGTATTGCGGCGTCGGCTGCGGCATGGTGCTGCACGTCGAGGACGGCCAGGTCGTGAAGATCGCCGGCGACAAGGAGCATCCGGCCAACTTCGGCCGGCTCTGCACGAAGGGGCAGTCGGCCCACGTCGCGCTGCGCAAGTCGGGCCGTCTCGAAGGCGCGTTCGTGCGTCATGCGCGCGACGAAGACCCGGTGCCGCTGCCGATGGCGCAAGCGTTGAGCAGCACTGCGGCGCGTCTGCGGCAACTGCTCGACGAGCATGGTCCGGATGCGCTGTCGTTTTATGTGTCGGGGCAGATGTCGCTGGAAGCGCAGTATCTGATCAACAAGCTCGCGAAGGGATTCATCGGCACCAACAATATCGAAGCGAATTCGCGCCTGTGCATGGCGAGCGCGGCGAGCGGCTACAAGCTGTCGCTCGGCGCGGACGGGCCGCCGGGCTCGTACGAAGACTTCGATCACGCGGACCTGTTTTTCGTCAGCGGTGCGAATATGGCCGACTGTCATCCGATCCTGTTCCTGCGCATGATGGATCGCGTGAAAGCGGGCGCGAAGCTGATCGTGGTCGATCCGCGCCGCAACACGACCGCCGAGAAAGCCGACCTGTTCCTGCAGATCAAACCCGGCACCGATCTCGCGCTGCTCAATGGCCTGCTGCATCTGCTGCACGAAAACGGCGCCACGGATGCGGCATTTATCGCCGCGCACACCGAAGGCTGGGACGCGATGCCCGCGTTTCTCGCGCAGTACACGCCGGAGCACGTCGCCCGCATCACGGGTCTCGCCGCCGACGACATCCGCCGCGCCGCGCAGATGATCGCCTCGGCCCAGGACTGGATGAGCTGCTGGACCATGGGCCTGAACCAGAGCACGCACGGCACGTGGCACACCAATGCGCTGTGCAATCTGCATCTGGCGACGGGTCGCATCTGCCGGCGCGGCAGCGGACCGTTCTCGCTGACGGGTCAGCCGAACGCGATGGGCGGCCGCGAAATGGGCTATATGGGAGCGGGTTTGCCGGGGCAGCGTTCCGCGCTGGTCGCCGCGGACCGCGCGTTCGTCGAAGAGCTGTGGGGCATCGCACCGGGCACGCTGAAAGCAGAGGTGGGCAACGGCACGATCGACCTGTTCGAGCGCATGGCCGCGGGCGAGATCAAAGCGTGCTGGATCATCTGCACGAATCCGGTCGCGACCGTCGCGAACCGGCAAACCGCGATCGCCGGTTTGCGCGCGGCCGAGCTCGTGATCGCGCAGGATGCGTTCCTCGACACCGAAACGAATCGCTACGCCGACGTGCTATTGCCCGGCGCGCTGTGGGCGGAAGCCGAAGGCGTAATGGTCAATTCCGAGCGCAATCTCACGCTGATGCAGCAGGCCATCGAACCGCCCGGCGCGGCGTTGCCCGACTGGCAGATCATCGCGCGCATCGCCTGTGAAATGGGCTTTGCCGAGGCGTTCAGCTACGCGAGCGCCGACGAAGTGTTCGCCGAACTCACGCGCGCGGCCAACCCGGCGACGGGCTACGACCTGCGTGGTGCGAGCCACCGTCGGCTGAAGGACTCGCCGCTGCAGTGGCCGGTCGCCTCGGCCGGGTCATCCGAGCGCAATCCGGTCCGCTATCTGAATGACGGCGTGAGCCAGACGCTGAGGGAGTCGGACGACGGCAGCCTCCCACGCATTGCGTTTCCGACCGCCAGCGGCCGCGCGAAGTTTTTCGCGCGCGAGTATGCGCCTGCCGCCGAGTTGCCCGATCGCGAGTTCCCGATCGTGTTGAACACGGGCCGCCTGCAGCATCAATGGCACACGATGACCAAGACCGGCAAGGTCGCGATGCTGAACAAGCTGAACCCGGGGCCGTTCGTCGAGATTCATCCCGACGACGCGGCCGAGCTCGGCATTCGCGCGAAAGACGCGGTCGAGATCCGTTCGCGCCGCGGCCGCGCGATCCTGCCCGCGGTCGTCACCGATCGTGTGAACGCGGGGCAGTGCTTCGCGCCGATGCATTGGAACGACGTGTTCGGCGACGACCTGTGCATCAACGCGGTGACCAACGACGCGATCGATCCCATTTCCCAGCAGCCCGAACTGAAAGTCTGCGCGGTCTCGCTGAGTCCGGTCACGACTGGCGACGTTGCACTGACACCCGATGACGACGGGCTCTCCACATCTGCCGACGCAGCGGTATTAGCGCTCGGCGCCAAGGATCAACCTATGCCCCGTATCGAAGCCCTCACGACCTTGCTGCAATTGCCGCCCGAGCCCGTGCTGGCGCCGTCGCTCAGCGATGCGGAACGGGCGTATCTGGCGGGCTTCGTCAACGGCTTGCGTTCCGCCGAAGCTCAAGGCCTCACCAGCGTGCCGGTACTGCCGCACAGCGCGCCGTTCGATGCGGTGAAGCGCCTGTATGTGGATGGTCTGCTGGCGGGACTGTATAGCCGTAGCGCCACGACGGCGAGCGCCGCGGAGCCGAAGCCGGCGCAAGCGGACGAGTCGCGCGAATCCGGTGTGCGGATCGTGCGCGCGCGGCCGAAGGTCACGCTATTGTGGGCCTCGCAAACCGGCAACACCGAATCGCTGACCGAGCGTTACGCGACCCGTCTGATGGAATCGGGCTTCGAAATCCGCACCGCGTGCATGGCCGACTATCCGTTCGCGACGCTCGCCAAAGCGCAATACGTGCTGCTGATGACGAGCACGTTCGGCGACGGCGATGCGCCCGACAACGCTCAGGACTTCTGGACGCACCTGAGCGCAGATAGCGCACCGCGCCTCGATGGCGTGCGCTTCGCGGTGCTGGCATTGGGCGATCGCAACTACGATCAGTTCTGCGGTCACGGTCGCCGCCTCGACGAGCGGCTCGCCGCCCAGGGCGCGCTGCGTCTGACCGAGCGGGTCGATTGCGATAGCGAATATCAGTCGGGCGCCGACGCCTGGCTCGAACGGGTGATCGTGTGCATCAAGCAGGCGGATGCCGCGTTGCATGCGGTACCGCCGGGCGGCATGATCAACGCGGTGGTGGGCGCGGTGCCGACCAAGGCGCGGCCGGCCGCGTCGCGGGTGGTCGGCAACCTTCGGCTGAACCGGCAGGGCGCCGCGAAGGATACGCGCTACGTCTCGCTGCAAACGGGCGAGACGAACCTCGAATACGAAGCCGGCGACGCGCTCGGCGTATGGCCGAGCAATTGCCCCGAGCTCGTCGACGAACTGATCACGCTGAGCGGTCTGCAAGCGGAGACAGCGGTGCAGGTCGCCGGTATCGGCGAGATGCGGCTCGCCGATGCGCTCGGCAAGCACTACGAGATCGCGCGACCGAGCGCCGAGGCGCTCGCATTCGTGGCCGCGCGCAGCGGCAATGGCGCGCTGCGCGATCTGCTCGTGCCCGAACGCAAGGCCGATCTGAAGCAATGGCTGTGGGGACAGCAGCTCGCCGATGTCTTGCACGAATATCCGGTGAGCCTCACGGCCGCCGAGCTGACCGGCCTATTGAAGCGCATGCAGCCGCGTCTGTATTCGATCGCATCGAGCCCGAAGGCGCATCCGGGCGAAGTGCATCTGACGGTATCGGCGGTGCGTTACAACAATGGGCGCAGGCACCGCAAGGGCGTGTCGTCGACGTTTCTCGCGGATCGCGCGAACGACGCCGAGGTGCCCGTGTTCGTGCAGAAGTCCGCGCACTTTCGTCCTCCTCATCAAGCGGACACGCCGATGATCATGGTCGGGCCGGGCACCGGTATCGCGCCGTTTCGCGGCTTTCTGCACGAACGGCAGGCGCGCGGCGAGCGCGGACGCAACTGGCTGTTCTTCGGCGAACAGCATGCCGCGACCGACTTCTACTATCGCGACGAACTCGAGACGATGCGCGCGAGCGGTCTCTTGACCCGGCTCGACGTCGCGTTTTCGCGCGACCAGGCGGACAAGATCTACGTGCAGGACCGCATGCGCGAACACGGTGCGCAACTATGGGCATGGCTCGAAGACGGTGCGCATTTCTACGTATGCGGTGACGCGAACCGGATGGCGCGCGATGTCGATGCGGCGCTGAAGGACGTGATCGCGACACACGGCGGCATGAGCGAAGAGAAAGCCCTCGAATACGTGAGTCGTCTGACGCGCGAAAAGCGTTATGCACGCGACGTTTATTGAGTAGAAGGCGCGCTGACAGGCGCCGTGATGGCATGGCGATTGCATGTTCAATCCCGATGAAAAACTCTGGGCGACATGCCGGCGCAAAAGATCAGTAACGCAACGACCGGATTACCAGGCAACTTATTTACTGAGGATCTCTGATGAAAAACGTGATGCACTCTCTGCGAAGCGGTGACTGGCGCGCGCTCGTCGCCTGCTTTCTGTATTTCGACACGGGCTTCACCGTCTGGGTGCTGTATGGGCCGCTCGCGCCGTTCATCAGCAAGAGCATCGCGATGACACCCGCGCAGCAGGGTCTGCTCGTCGCGGTACCGGTGTTGTCGGCGGCGATTCTGCGCGTGACGCTCGGCAATCTGTATCAGTCCGCGCATGGCAAACGGATTGCGTTGATGGGCGTGTTGCTGTCGGCGGTGCCGACGATCGTGCTGCCGTTGCTGCAAGCGGTGCCGTCGTATGAAATGCTGCTGGTGCTCGGCGTATTTCTCGGCGTCGGCGGTGCGAGCTTCGCGGTCGCGCTGCCGATGGCCGGCAGCAACTATCCGCCGAAAGTGCAGGGCCTCGTGTTGGGGCTCGCGGCAGCCGGCAATATCGGCGCGGTGCTCGACGGCTTCCTGTTCCCGCAACTCGCGACGCGCTACGGCTGGCAAGTCGCGGCCGGCGGTGCACTGCCGCTGCTCGCTATCGCCGCAATCACGCTGTACTTCTGGGCCAACGACGCGGGCGTCAAGACGGGCAGCGTGCTGCGCGCCTTCGGCAGCTTCGCGACGACGCTCGTCGGTCTGATCGTGCTCGTGCTGCTGGTCGAGGCAGGGCTGTTCGGCGCGGGCAATACCGGCGTGCTGCTGTTGCCGGTGATCGGCGCGCTGCTGGCGATCGCGGTGCTGCCCAAGCGCTACCGCTCGGTGCTCGCCGAGCGCGACACGTGGGTCATCATGCTCGTCTATAGCATCACGTTCGGCGGTTTCGTCGGCATGTCCTCGTATGTGTCGCTGCTGCTGACCAATCTGTATCAGCTGTCGAAAATCGATGCGGGTCTGTTCATGGCGCTGCTCGCCGCGACCGGCGCCATGGTGCGCCCGCTCGGCGGGCTGATCGCCGACCGCGTCTCGGGCGTGCGCGCGCTGACCGTATTGCTGGCGATCATCGCGGTCTGCGATTTTCTGTTCGCCTCCGCGATGCCGTCGTTCGCGGGAGGCATCGCGCTGCTGCTGTGCATGTATGTCGCGTTCGGTCTCGGCAATGGCGCGACGTTCCAACTGGTGCCGCATCGCTGGGCGGGCCGCACCGGGTTGATGTCGGGCATCGTCGGCGCGGCGGGCGGCATCGGCGGCTTCTATCTGCCGGTCGTGATGGGCATCGCGAAGGAGAGCACCGGCAGCTACCAGATGGGCTTTGCGACGTTCGGCACGCTGGCCGCCTGCGCGTTCCTCGCAATCGTCGCGCTGCGCCGGCCGTGGATGGCGTGGTCGATGCAAACCGGCGTCATGCATGCGCATGCGACCGAGTAAGGCGAGGTGTGCGGCGTAAACTCGTTGTGGCGCCGCACCCACCATGCGCTGAAAAAAAGCGCAGTCGAATGCTTGCATATTGTCGGCGCTGTTTCTAATATGCAGCCAGGAGGCGGCATATGAACCCATCGACCGATCGCATCGAAAAGCAGATTCTGTTGAAGGCGCCGCGCTCGCGGGTCTGGCGCGCGCTGTCCGACGCCGAGGAATTCGGCAAATGGTTCGGCGTGAATCTGACCGGCCAGCAGTTCGTCGCGGGGCAATCCACGCAGGGGCACATCACCTATCCGGGCTATGAGCATCTGTTGATGAACGTGCAGGTCGAGCGTGTCGAACCCGAGCATCATCTGTCGTTTCGCTGGCATCCGGCCGCGATCGATATCACGATCGACTACACGCCGGAGCCGACCACGCTCGTGGAGTTCGATCTGACCGAGGTCGAGTCGGGCACGCTGCTGCGCGTCGTCGAATCGGGCTTCGATCAATTGCCGATCGGGCGCCGCGAGGAAGCGTTCCGGCTGAACGACGGCGGCTGGGGGCAGCAGATGGTCAACATCGAACGATATGTCGGCGCGAGCTAAGGCAGCGTCGCCGAAGGTGGGCCTGAGGGCGGCGACATTGCGCAGTTCGGCGGCGGTGTTCGCGGCGCTCGGTGACGAGACGCGTTTGCGTCTCGTCGCGGCGTTGTGCGCGGGCAGTGCGATGTCGATCGCGCAACTGACGGCCGGCACCGACATCACACGGCAGTCGGTCACGCAGCATTTGCAGGTGCTGGCCGATGCGGGTCTCGTGCACGACCTGAAGGTCGGACGCGAACGCCTGTGGGCATTCGAGCCCACGCACCTCGACGCGGCGCGCCGCGCGCTCGATGCCATTTCACGGCAGTGGGATCAGGCGCTGCTGAGGTTGAAGACGATGGTCGAGGAGTGAAGGGCGCGGCGCTCCAGCGATGCCGCGCCACGCCTCATCAGAACTTGTGCCGCAACGCGACCCGCACGGCGACCTGCGTGCCCGTCGACGACGGCGCCTGCGTCCCCGGAATGAACGCATGGTCGAGAATTGACTGCGTCGAGCCGCCGCTCACGCGTTGATACTCGCCTTGCACATACACGTCGGTGCGCTTGCTCAAGTTGTAGTCCGCCATCAGACCGGCCGAGTGAATCTTCGGCGTCACGCTGCCTGACGAGGCGTCGTAATTCATCATCGTGTACACATACTGCGCGCCGACGAAGCATGCCGGCGTGAACTGGTATTTGCCGTTGATTTCGAAGTTCTGATACTTCAGCGTATCGAGCCGCACGCCGGGCGCCGCGAGCGGCAGGCCGATATAGCCGTTGCCGGTCGGGTTCCGGTAGTTCGAGTTCGTATACGCGAAGCCCGCGGTCGCCGAGCCGAACGTGTAGTTGATGCCGCCGCCGAAAATGCGCATGCGTCCCGCGATGAAGCTCGCGTCGTTCGCGGTGATCGCGCCGACCGAGCCCGCCCCCGGATTGTTCGCCTGCAGATACGCCGCCGCGATCAGCAGGCCGCCGTTCTGATACTGGCCGCCGAAGCTGTAGGCGCGGTTATTCGCGAAGTTCGTGTCGTTGCTGAAGCTGTACACGCCGCCGAATTGCAGGCCTGCGAGGTTCGGGCTCGCGTATTTGACGCTATTGCCGAGGCGAAACGAGTTGTCGGTGTTGTCGTTGTCGTACGGGTGCGCGAAAAGGTAGCCCGCCCAGTTGCCGTTGGCCGTGGTCTGCGCGAGGTAGTCGACGACCGAGTCGTACTGACGGCCAAGCGTCAGCGTGCCGTAGCTGTCGCTGGACAGACCCACGAACGCCTGGCGGCCGAACATGCGGCCGCCTTGACCGAGCCGTCCCGAGCTGACGTCGAAGCCGTTTTCGAGCTGGAACACCGCCCGGGTGCCGCCGCCCAGATCTTCGGCGCCCCTCAGGCCCCAGCGGCTGCCCTGCGCATAGCCGCTCGCCATTTCCCAGACCGCGCCGCCACCCGCGTTGTTCGTGTAGTCGATGCCCTCGTCGAGCACGCCGTAGAGCGTCACGCTGCTTTGCGCGAACGCGCGAGGTGCCGTGAAGGCGGCGAGCGCGCTGAACGTGGTGAAGGCGACAGCGGTGGCGAGGCGTTTTCTTTTCATTCGATGCTCCGGCGTGTTGGCGAAAAGGCCGGATTCTGCAATTCGAGATGGGTCTCGCGTATAAGGCTGATCCCTGGTTAAACATGATTTTTTCGAATGTTTGTCCGGCGAATTACTCGCTTGTGGCCATCCGGGACGCGGACAAAAATTCCGTTCATGCAACTTTGGCATCCCCGCGATAGCCGGCGCATCTGCGGCTTTCGCGTTACGCATTCAGGAGACGACCATGCGACTCGATCGCAACTTTGCTAACGGCCGCTTCATCGAGGCTGCCAGCGCCGAACTGATCGCCGTGCGTAATCCGGCCACCGGCGCGGTCATCGCGCAGGTGAGCGGCGCGACCGAGGCCGAAGCGCTTGCCGCCGTCGACGCCGCGGCGCAGGCGCAAAAGGCGTGGCGCAAGCTGCCGGCGGTGGAACGCGCCGCGTATCTGCACAAGCTCGCCGATGCGCTCGACGCATGCGCACCGGCCATCGGCGCGGCACTCGCGCTCGAGTCGGGCAAGAGCGTCGCCGACGCGACGAACGAAGCGATCTACGCCGGCCAGATCACGCGCTACCACGCGGAGTGGGCGCGGCGCATCGAAGGGGAAGTGATTCCGAGCGATTCGGCCGACGAAAACCTCGTGCTGCATCGCGAGCCGATCGGCGTGGTCGCGTGCCTGATTCCGTTCAACTACCCGGTCTATACGTTCATGCGCAAGGTCGCGCCCGCGCTGATCGCGGGCAACACCGTGGTCGTGCGGCCGAGCAACAACACGCCGAGTTCCGCATTCGAAATCGCGAGAGCCATCGAAAAGGCCCGCCTGCCCGTGGGCGTCGTCAACGTTCTGGCGATGAACCACGCGAGCGCCGAATCGCTCTGCACGCATCCGAAGGTCGGCATGATCACGTTGACGGGCAGTGTCGCCGCGGGCCGCAAGGTGCTGGACTACTGCAAGGCAAACATCGCGAAGCCATCGCTCGAACTCGGCGGCAAGACGCCGGCGATCATCGAGGCCGACGCCGATCTCGAGAAGGCCGCGCGCGAACTGGTTGCGTCGAAGACCACGCATTGCGGCCAGTTGTGCACCGCGATCGAGCGCGTGTATGTGCAGGAAAGCGTGCATGACCGGTTCGTCGCACTCCTGAAAAAACACATGAGCGCGGTCGAGTTCGGCGATCGCAGCAAGCAGGCTTCATTGATGGGGCCGCTCGTGAGCGATGCGTCGCGCGCCTCGATTCATGCGATGGTCGAACGTGCCATCGAAGCCGGCGCCACGCTCGAAACGGGCGGCACAGTGCCCGCCGGCGACGGCTTTTTCTATCCGGCCACGCTGCTCGCGAACTGCCGCCAGGACATGGAGATCATCCAGGAAGAGACGTTCGGGCCGATCATGCCGGTCGTCAAATATCGCACGCTCGACGAAGCGCTCGAGATGGCCAACGATCATCAGTTCGGTTTGTCGTCGGTGCTGTACACCGAGAACTATCGCGCCGCCATGAAGGTCGCCAACGGCATCGAGGCGGGCGAGCTGTACGTGAACCGCACGCCGGCCGATCCCTATCAGGGCTTTCACGCAGGCTGGAAGCGTTCCGGTCTCGGCGGCGACGACGGCAAGCACGGCATGCTCGAATTCACGCAGACCCGCCTCGTGGTCATGAAGTACTGAACTCTCGCGCGGCGCCACCCGCCGCGCAATTTCACCCAGCAAATCCATAACAACATGACGGAGACCCGGCGGTCGAACGGACCGTTGGCGCGTCTCCAAGGAGCGCTCACGTGTCATCCCAGCCCGTTCGAACCGCCGCGTCGCTTCCGTTGAACGACGCCGCTGTCACCACCGCCGCGCAAGCCAGTAACGGCCGGCGCTACCTGCAACTCGCGCTGCTCGTGATCGCGGCCGGCGCGATCTATCCGATCCTCTATCTGCGGCAGGTCTATCAGCCGACGATGCTCGAGGTTTTCCACATCACCGATAGCCAGCTCGGCTATCTGTATTCGTCGCTCGGCACGATCTTTCTGCTCAGTTACCTGCCGAGCGGCTGGCTCGCCGATCGCATCGCGCCGCGTCTGTTGATCTGCTTCTCGCTGATCGCGACCGGTGTACTCGGGCTCTGGTATTCGACCGCGCCGTCGTTCAACACGCTGATGCTGATCTTCGGCGGCTGGGGGCTGTCCACCGGTCTGACGTTCTGGGCCGCCGTGATCAAGCGCGTCAACATGATCGCGGGACCTGAAGAGCAGGGCCGTTTCTTCGGGCTGCTCGACGGCGGGCGCGGTCTGATCGAGGCGATGCTGGCGACGATCGCGATCACGCTATTCGCATGGATCACGCAGACGCGCGGCGAGTCCGTCGCGGTCGGCTTCAGGATGGTGGTCTACCTGTACGCGTTTCTGTGCATCGCGCTCGGCGTGCTGCTCGCGCTCGTCAAGGACCCGCAAGCCGCGCGCGATGCCGCAAGCGATGCCAGCTCAGCCGATCGAGCGCGCCGTGGCAACGTGCTCTCCGATCTCGCGACGCTCGCGAGGATTCCCGAGCTGTGGCTCGTCGCGGCGATCGTGTTCTGCGGCTATCAGGTGTTCTGGGCGACCTACAGCTTTTCGGCCTATCTGCACGAAGGCGAAGTGGGTCTGACGGTCGTGATGGCCGGCACGATCACGACGCTAAAGCTATGGATGCGGCCGATCGGCGGCATCGGCGGCGGCTTTCTCGGCGACCGCTATTCGAAGGTCTCGGTGCTCGTGATCGCGCTGTTTCTCGCCGCGCTCTCGCTCGTCGGTCTGATGGCCGCGCCGCGTATTGCGAGTCATGTGCTGCTGGTGTTTCTGGTGCTGTTCATCGGCATCCTGACTTACGCGATCCGCGGCCTGTACTGGTCGCTGCTCGATCGCTGCAACATCCCGAGCGCGACGATGGGGCTCGCGATCGGCCTGATCTCGGTGCTCGGCTACTCGCCCGACGTATTCCTGCCGCTGATCAACGGTTATCTGACGCAGACGTTCCCCGGCGTCTTCGGCTACCAGCTGTACTTCGGCTATGTGGCCGCGATGGCGGCGGCGGGGGGCTTCGCCGGACTCGCACTTGGAAACATGCTCAAACGAAAAGGGGTTGCCTGAATGAAAGTCGTCTCGCTTGAAACGCATATCGTCGCCGTACCGCCGCCGCATCTCGGCGGCATGTACTGGATCTTCGTCACGCTGAAGACCGATTGCGGTATCGAAGGCGTCGGCGAAATCTATTCGGCGACGTTCCATCCGAAAGCGATGGTCCACATCATCGACGACGTCTTCAGCCGCTATCTGCTCGATCGCGATCCGCATCATATCGAGCGGCTGTGGCGCGAAACGTATTCGAGCGGCTTCACGCAGCGTCCCGATCTGACGATGATGGGCGTCGTCAGCGGCCTCGAAATGGCGTGCTGGGACATCATCGGGAAGGCCGCGGGCAAGCCGGTCTACGAGCTGCTCGGCGGCATCGTGAATCCGCGTCTGCGTTCGTACACGTATCTGTATCCGAAGAACAGCCGCGGCGAATACGACTACGACGATCCCGATCTCGCCGCAGAGTGCGCGGCGCAAAACGTGAAGCGCGGCTTCACGGCCGTGAAGTTCGATCCGGCGGGTCCCTACACCGCGTATTCGGGACATCAGCTTTCACTGGAAGTGCTCGACCGCTGCGAGACGTTCTGCCGCCGCGTGCGCGAAGCGGTCGGCAGCAAGGCCGATCTTCTGTTCGGCACGCACGGGCAAATGGTGCCGTCGTCCGCGATCCGGCTCGCGAAGCGGCTCGAGAAATACGATCCGCTGTGGTTCGAAGAACCGGTGCCGCCGGGCCAGGAAGGCGCGATGGCGCAGGTCGCCCGGCACACCAGCATTCCGGTTGCGGCCGGTGAGCGTCTGACCACCAAGTACGAATTCTTCAAGTTGCTCGAAGCGGGCGCCGCGTCGATCCTGCAGCTGAACGTCGCGCGTGTCGGCGGGCTGCTCGAAGCGAAGAAAGTGGCCGCGCTCGCCGAGGTCTACTACGCGCAGATCGCGCCGCACCTGTACAACGGGCCCATTGGCGCGGCGGCCAGCATCCAGCTCGCGGCCTGCACGCCGAATTTCCTGATTCAGGAAAGCATCGGCACGTGGGACGGTTTTCATGCGGCCGTGCTGAAGAAGCCGATTCAATGGGAAGACGGCTACATCATTCCGTCGCGCGAGCCGGGGCTCGGCGTCGAGCTGAACATGGACGTGCTCAGGCAGCACACGCCGTACACGGGCGAGCGTCTGCATCTGCAGATGGCCGCGCAACCGGCCGACGTCAAGGATCTCGCGCCGGCCAGGGGCTGAAGCACGAGCCGATATTCAATCGATTGAGCGCCGTCAGGCGACACACAGCATGAATTACGACTACATCATCGTCGGCGCCGGTTCGGCGGGCTGCATTCTCGCGAATCGCCTGTCGGCGTCTGGCCAGCATTCGGTGCTGCTGCTCGAAGCGGGCGGCAAGGACGACTCGTTCTGGTTCCGGATTCCGGTGGGTTTCACGAAAACCTACTACAACGAAACCTACAACTGGATGTACTACAGCGAGCCCGAAAAGGAACTCGACCACCGCTCGCTCTATTGCCCACGCGGCAAGGTCCAGGGCGGCTCGGGTTCGATCAACGCGATGATCTTCGTGCGGGGGCAGCAGCGGGATTTCGACGATTGGGCCGCCGCCGGCAACGTGGGCTGGTCGTATCGCGACGTCCTGCCGTATTTCCGCAAGCTCGAATCGCATCCGCTCGGCAACACCGAACAGCACGGCGCGGACGGCCCGATCCGCATTTCGCCGATGAAAGACGCGGCGCATCCGATCTGCCGTGTGTTCCTGACGGGCTGCGAGCAGGCCGGCTACGCGCGCAGTGACGACTTCAACGGCGCGCAGTTCGAAGGTGCCGGCATCTACGACGTCAACACCCGCAATGGCAGGCGTTCGTCGAGCAGCTTCGAGTATCTGCACCCGGCGTTATCGCGGCGCAATTTGCGCATCGAACATGGCGTCCTCGCCCGGCGCGTGCTGTTCGACGGGCAGCAGCGCGCGATCGGCGTCAGCGTCCTGCAGAACGGCATCGCGCGGCAGTTCATGGCGAATCGCGAAGTGATCCTCGCCGCCGGCGCGGTCGATTCCCCCAAACTGCTGCAGCTGTCGGGCGTCGGCGCGAGCGAGCTGCTAGCGAAGCATCGCATTGCGCTCGTGAAGGAATTGCCGGCGGTCGGACAGAATCTCCAGGACCACCTGTGCGTGAGTTTCTACTACCGCTCGAACGTGAAGACGCTGAACGACGAGATGCGGCCGCTACTCGGCAAGCTGAAGCTCGGCCTGCAATATCTGTTGACCCGCAAGGGACCGCTCGCGATGAGCGTGAACCAGGCGGGCGGCTTCTTCAAGGGCAACGATCAGGAAGCGCTCCCGAATCTGCAGCTTTACTTCAATCCGCTTTCGTATCGAATTCCTAAAAGCAGCAAGGCGAGTCTCGAACCCGAGCCGTATTCGGGCTTCCTGCTGGCCTTCAACCCGTGCCGGCCGACCAGCCGCGGCTCGATCGAGATCGCATCGAATCGCGCCGAAGATGCCGCGAAAATCCGTATCAACGCATTGACCACGCAGAAGGATCTCGACGAAGTCATTCAGGGCTGCGAGCTGGTGCGCAAGATCATGGCGTCCCCGGCGTTGCAGGCGATGACCGTCGAGGAAATCTCGCCGGGGCCGCAGGTCGACACGCGTGAGGCTTTTCTGCGCTATTTCCGCGAGCAGTCGGGTTCGATCTATCACCTGTGCGGGTCGTGCGCGATGGGCGACGATCCGCGGACGTCGGTCGTCGATGCGCGTTTGCGCGTGCATGGCATCGCCGGCCTGCGCGTGGTCGATGCGTCGATCTTCCCGAACATCACGTCGGGCAACATCAACGCGCCGACGATGATGGTCGCGGAGAAGGGCGCCGAAATGATTCTCGAAGACGCGCAGGCCGAAGCCGCGCAGGCGGCGACGCCGGCCGAGTTCGCCGCCGCGGCTTGACGGCGGCGAGCCAACTCACTGCGCTTCGCCCAGCGTCGCGGCCTCCGACGCATCGAGCGCCCGCGTGCTCAACCAGATCTCCTGCTGCAGCCAGTCGCGAAACAGCGCGACGTGCGGCAGCGGATCCTGCTTGTCGCGGGTGACGAACCAGTACGACTGGTGTCCGTCGACGTGTACGTTCAACACCTGCACGAGCTGCCCCGTCGCGAGTTCGTGCGCGATCATGTGGCGATCGGCGATCGTCACGCCGAGCCCGTCGATGGCCGCGCGAATCGCGTGATCGAGCAGGTCGAATTCATATCCGCCGCGCGTATCGACGTTTTCGATGCCGGCCGCCTTCAGCCAGTGCTGCCAGGTGAGATAGCGCTGGTCGGCGCTTGCGAGCACGTGCAGCAGCGTGAAGCGGTTCAGATCGATGCCGGCGCGGCCGGTTTCGCGCGCAAGCAGCGCGGGCGAGCAGACGGCGATGTGCCGCTCATTCATCAGCAGCTGATTGTCGACGCCATCCCATTCGCCGTTGCCGAAACGGATCGCGCAATCGAGCACGCCGGACTCGGCGAGCTTGTCGTCGAGCCGCGTCGACAGGCTCAGTTCTAGATGAGGATGCGCGTCGCGCAGCCGCCCGAGGCGCGGCATCAACCAGCGGCTCGTGAAAGTGGGCGGCGCATTCAGGCGCAGGCGGTTGCGGTGGGTCTTCTCCTGCAGGCCGCGCACCGTCAGCTCGATGCGGTCGAACGACTGCTGCAGCGCCTGCAGCAGGATGCGGCCGGCCGGCGACAGCTCCAGATGATGATGGTGACGAAGCAGCAGCGTCTCGCCGAGCTGCGCCTCGAGCTGCCGCACCTGGCGGCTCACCGCGCTTTGGGTGACGTTCAGAAGCTCCGCGGCGCGCGTGAAGCTGCCGGTGCGGCCTGCCACTTCGAAGGCTTTCAGCGCGTTGAGCGCCGGCATTTTGCGTTTCAAGGTATTCGGACGAAAGGTGCGCGCGACGGCGAAGCCGAACATTTTACCGACTTGCGGCCGTCCGTCCGGGAAGCGCGAGGCAATACAAAAGGGGCCAACAATAGGCCCCCTAACCGCAGCAAACAGGGAAGAAATGCAGGAAGGAAAGCGCGTTAGCGGCTAGTCGGCGATCCGCTTGTCGGCCAGCGCGTTCTGACAGTCGGCGAGAACCTGTCGGACGAGCCGCGCTTGCGGGTCGAGTTCGTCGGTATCGAGAATTTCCTCCACCGCGTCGCGCGCCCAATCGGTGTCGACGAAGCGTGCGTGGCGCCGCGCGATTTCGACCGCGGTGGCCGTCAGCTTCGCGATGCACAGCCAGTCGGCCTCGCGCGCGCGGCGGTCGAGCCACTTGTGCGCGGACTGCACGTGAAACGCCGCGTCGGGCCAGTCTTCGTTCAGATAATAAGCGCCGAGGCTTCCGCATGTGAGCCAGCACAACAGCTCCAGACGGTCACGGGGACTCAGATGTTGGCGTACATCACTCATGGCGACGCTCGCTGCAGTAGATGGCTTCCCGGTGAGGCCGGCGGGCGCCGGTCTCCGCTTTTTACAAACATTAGCATGCGGAATTCCCGGGCGGCAATTCCCGACCTACCCTGGCGTGCGGCGTCGCAACAGGCGGACTTCGGGCGAGCGCTCAGCGAGGCGCCCGAAAGCGCCGGACGACCCGCGAACCGCCTGCCGGCGCGGCCTCAGCGTTCGCCGCGCGTCGCGACGATGAAAAGCCGCGGAAACGGCAGCAGCACCGTGCCGTCCCCGAGCGCCGGATAGGCTTTGGCGATTTCGTCGCGATAGCGCTGCAGGAACGCGCTGCGTTCGGCGTCGTCGAGCGCGGCGAGAAACGGCCGCAGCGCGCTGCCCTTGAACCACTCGACCACCGCGTCCGCGCCCGCGAGCGGGTGGTGGTAGACCGTGCGCCACACGTCGACGCGCGCGCACAGCGGCTTGAGCAGCGCGTAGTACCAGTTCGCGTCGTGACGCATCGTGCGCTCGACGCCCTTCAGCTTCGGCGCCCAGGGTCCGTCGACGGCGATTTCGCGCAGCAGCCGGTGCGCGGGCTCGTCGAGATTGACGGGCATCTGCACGGCGAGGCTGCCGCCGGTGGCCAGCTTCGCCACCAGCGCGGGGAACAGCCGCTCGTGGTCCGGGACCCATTGCAGCACCGCGTTCGCGAGGATCACGTCGTAGGGGCCGCGCGCGTCCCACGTCGAGACGTCGCCGATGTCGAAGCGAAATTGCGGCAGACGCGCGCGGGCCGCCGCGATCATGTCGGCGGAGCTGTCGATGCCGCTGACCGTCGCGCCCGGCACGCGCGCGGCCAGCACCTCGGTCGAATTGCCCGGCCCGCAGCCGATGTCGACCGCGAGCCGTGCCCCGTCCAACGGCACCGCCGCGAGCAGATCGCGCACCGGGCGCGTGCGCTCGTTCTCGAACATCACGTACTGCTTCGCCTGCCAATCGCTGTGCTCGTTGGTGGTGTGGTCGGTCATCGTTTGCTCCTTGGTGGGGTTCGGTGCGGCCATTCTCGGTCGCCCGCTGCCCCGAGTAAAATGAATTTATGATTCCGATTACTTCATTTTTCTAATGAAAATCGACACCCTCGGCGTGCAGGCCTTCGTCGCGATTGCCGATCGCGGCAGCTTCCAGAGCGCGGCGGATTCGCTGCACGTGACCCAAACGGCGATCACGCAGCGTCTGCGCAAGCTCGAAACCTATCTCGGCGTCACGCTGATCGAGCGCACCACGCGGTCGATGGCGCTCACCGAAATCGGCCGCAATTTTCTGCCGCAGGCGCGCCGGCTGCTCGGCGAGCTGGCCGACGCGCTCGTCGAGATCCGCGAAACGGGCATCGCGCGGCGCGGCGACGTGTCGATCGCGTGCGTGCCGACCGTCGGCGTGCAGTATCTGCCGCGCATCCTGCAGGCGTATTCGGCGCGCTATCCGCACAACCGCATCAAGATTCTCGATCACGCGTCCTCGGCGGTGGAGGAGGCCGTGTTGAGGCGGGAGGTCGAGTTCGGCATCAACTTCGCGCGCGAGCATCATCCCGATCTCGCCACCGTGCCGCTCACCGAAGACCGCTACGTGCTGATCTGCCACGAGGATCATCCGCTCGCGAAGCGGCGGCGCATCGCGTGGCGGCAGCTGCAGGCGGTCCCGCTGATTTTCGCCGGCGAGGTCAGCGGCAACCGCGCGCTGCTCGACGTCGCGCTGGAATCGCGCGAGCTCGCGCTGCGTTGGTTCTACGAGGTCCAGCGCAGCTCGACCGCGGTCGGGCTCGTCGCGCAACGGGTCGGCGCGGCCGTCGTGCCGGCGCTCGCGCTGCAGAAGGGCGCGTATCCGACCGTGCGTACCGTCGAGCTCACGCAGCCCACCGTGTCGCGCACGCTGGTGCTGGTCGCGCGCAAGACCGCGCAGCTGTCGCCGGCCGCCCAGGCGCTGTACGACATGATCCGCGAGCAGGCGACGCTCAAAACCGGATGACGGCGCGCGATGCGCAAGGCAAACTGGCTCGCTTCGGCGTTTCGTTCGTTCGAGCCGCTCACCCACCCACCCACCCAAACGACCACCCGCTCATGCTGCAGATACTCGGCAAGACCACTTCGATCAACGTGCGCAAGGTGCTATGGACCTGCGCGGAACTGGGGCTTTCGTTCGAACAGGAAGACTGGGGCTCGGGCTTTCGCTCGACCGATGTCGCCGAATTCCGCGCGCTCAATCCCAACGCGATGGTGCCCGTGGTTCGCGATGGCGAGTTCGTGCTGTGGGAGTCGAACACGATCATCCGCTATCTCGCCAACCGCTATCGCGGCGAGCACCTGTATCCGGCCGATCCGCTCAGGCGCGCGCGCTGCGATCAATGGATCGACTGGCAGGCGAGCGAATTGAACCGCTCGTGGAGCTACGCGTTTCTCGGGCTCGTGCGGCGCTCGCCCGAGCATCAGGATCCGCGGCAGATCGCGGCGTCGTGCGCGAACTGGTCGAAGCATATGGCGATCGTCGAGCAGCAGCTCGCGCGCACCGGCGCGTATATCGCGGGCGAGGCGTTCTCGCTCGCCGATATTCCGATCGCGCTGTCCGCGAACCGCTGGCTCGAAACGCCGCAGCAGCACGATGATTTTCCGGCGCTGGCCGCGTATATGGCGCGGCTGGCCGAGCGCGACGGGTATCGCCGGTATTGTCGTAACGGCACGCCGTGATTACAGAAAGCCGTCGTCAAAGCTTGCAAATTGCTTCGCGCAACCGCTGCTGCGCAGGGCATGGCGGGTCGCCTACAATGGCGGCCATTTAGCGATATTGAAGGTCCAACGATGCGGGTAACGAAATTCGCGCTGGCTTTGTTGACGGCGTGCTTCACTCTGAACGCGAGCGCCGAGATGACGGCCGCCCAATACAAGCAATGGGCGCACGCCGACAACAGCTCGGTCTACGCGGCATACATCACCGGCACGATCAACGCGTACGGGTGGGCGAACGGCGATCTGGTGTCGCGGAAATTGAAGCCGCTGTTCTGTCCGCCGGAAACGCTCGCGATCGGCAATCAGACGGTTTATCCGATGCTCGACGCGTTCTTCGCGAATCACCCGGGCATTTCCGACGATTTCCCGATCGGCCTCGCGATTCTTCGCGTGCTGCAGGGCGCGTATCCGTGCTGAGGTAGTGAGGGCAGGTGGCGCGCTCGCGCCGGGAAAGCGGGGCGGGGAGGGGAGAGAGTAGGGAAAGGGCGAACTCGCAAGGCGAGCCCGCCCCGCAGCATCAAACCTGCACGAGATTCGGGATCTGCACGTCCGGATTGACGTCCGCTTCGTAATCGACGCCCTTCATTTCAAAGCCGAACAGACGCAGAAAATCGGTCTTGTAACCGGCGAAATCGGTGAGCTCGTAGATGTTGTCGTTGGTCACCTGGTTCCACAGTTCCTGCACGCGGCCTTGCACCTGGGGAGCGAGCTCCTTGTAGTCGGCGCGCAGACGGCCTTCGTCGTCGAGATGCGGCTGGCTGCCGTAGAGGCTGTCCTTGTACAGGCCGTACACCTGCTCGATGCAGCCCTCGTGCGTGCCTTGCTCCTTCATCACCTTGAACAGCAGCGACAGATAGAGCGGCATCATCGGAATCGCCGAACTGGCCTGGGTGACGACCGCCTTCAGCACCGCGACGCGCGCGTCGCCGCCCTTGGCCGCGAGCTTTTCGCGGATGCCGAGCACTTTCTGGTCGAGATCCTTCTTGGCCGCGCCGATCGAGCCGTTCCAGTAGATGTCGTGGGTGATCTTCTCGCCGAGGTAGGTGAACGCGGTGGTCTTGGCGCCGTCGGCGAGCACGCCCGCTTCGCCAAGCGCGTCCATCCACATCTGCCAGTCCTCGCCGCCCATCACCGCGACGGTGTGCGCGATTTCTTCCGGCGTGGCCGGTTCGAGCACGGTTTCCTTGATCACTTCCTTGTCGGTGTCGATGCCGCGCAGGTTGACGGCCTTGCCGATCGGCTTGAGCACCGAACTGAACACCTCGCCCGTCTTCGGATGCTGGCGCTTCGGCGCCGCAAGGCTATAGACGACCAGATCGACCTGGCCGAGATCGCGTTTGATCACTTCGATCGTGCGCGCCTTCACTTCGTCGGAGAACGCATCGCCGTTGATGCTGGTCGCGTACAGGCCTTCGGCCGTGGCGAACTGCTCGAACGCGGCGGTGTTGTACCAGCCGGCCGTGCCAGCCTTGGTTTCGCTGCCGGCGCGCTCGAAGAACACGCCGAGGGTCGCCGCGCCCGAGCCGAACGCGGCGCTGATGCGCGCGGCGAGGCCGTAGCCGGTCGACGCGCCGATCACGAGCACCTTCTTCGGGCCGTTCGCGATGGGGCCGCGTGCCTTCACATACTCGATCTGTTCCTTGACGTTGGCTGCGCAGCCGGTCGGATGGGTCGATACACAGATGAAGCCACGCACACGCGGTTTGATGATCATGAAGCACCTCTTGTCGGAATTGGCGACATTATAGTGGCCCCGCCGCGGCCGCACGCCCCCCTGAGAACGAAGCAAAAATCGGCGCACCCCCCACATCTTGGTACGATTGCGCCTTTCCCAGCCGACGACAGCACGTGAAGCGCCTCTTTTCCTCCTTCCTGGCGGCCCTCGACAAAGGGCTGACCCTCGCGAACCCGCTATTCGCGAAGGCCGCGTGGCACCTGCGCCACCCGACTCGCCGCACGTTCGCGTGGGGGCTCGCCGCGCTACCGGTGCTATTCGTGCTGTACGTGCTGCTGCTGATTCCGTTCACGCCGAGCATCGGCGACATCCGCAAGGCGAAGATCGAGCAGCCGGCGCAGATCCTGTCGGCCGACGGCAAGCTGCTCGCCGAGTTCAAGCCCTCGAACCGCGAGTGGGTCAAGCTGAAGGACATCTCGCCGACCGTGGTGAACGCGCTGATCGCGACCGAGGATCATCGCTTCTACCAGCATTTCGGGCTCGACTGGCGGCGCACCGCGTCGGCCGCGTTGCACACGTTTTCGGGCGACCGCCAGGGCGGCTCGACGATCACGCAGCAGCTCGCGCGCAATCTGTATCCCGACGAGATTGGTCGCGCGCCGACGCTGACGCGCAAGCTGAAGGAAGCGATCACCGCGCTGAAAATCGAGGCGTTCTACACCAAGGACGAAATCCTCGAAACCTACCTGAACACGGTGCCGTTCCTGTACAACGCGTACGGCATCGAGATGGCCGCGCGCACCTATTTCGACAAGTCCGCCTCCGAGCTGAACGTGCTCGAAGCGGCGACGCTGACCGGCATGCTGAAGGGCAACGCGTACTACAACCCGGTGATCAATCCGGAGCGCGCGTTGCAGCGGCGTAATACGGTGCTCGGGCAGATGGTCAAGTACGGCAAGCTGACGCCCGCCCAGTACGACTTCCTGAGCCGCAAACCGCTGCACCTGGAGTTCGAGCGCCAGATCGAGCCGCCCGGACCCGCGCCGCACTTCACGCAGCAGCTGCGCAAGTGGCTCGTCGCGTGGGCCGATCGCAACGACTACAACATCTATTCCGATGGACTCGTGGTGCGCACGACGATCGATTCGCGTCTGCAGACGATGGCGACCCAGGCGGTCACGCTGCAGGGCAACCAGTTGCAAGGCATCGCGAACTCGGCATGGGGCACGCGCGCGGGCTGCTCGGCGGACAAGGATCTGCTGCGCACGTTCCTGCGCGAAACGCCTGACTTCCGCGCGGCAAAAGACAGCGGTCTCTCCGACGACGACGCCCTCAAACGCCTCCTCGCCGATCGCAAGCTCGTGCAGAGCGTGTGCGACACGAAAACGCGCGTGCAGGCCGACTTCCTCGCGATGGATCCGCGCAGCGGCGAGATCAAGGCGTGGGTCGGTAGCCGCGACTTTACCGAAGACCCGTTCGATCACGTGCAGCAGGCGCGCCGTCAGCCGGGTTCGACCTTCAAGCCGTTCGTGTACGCGGCGGCCTTCGAGGCCGGCGCGAAACCGGACGACAAACTGCCCGACAACCCGGTGCAGATCGAGCTGGCCGGCGGCGAAGTCTGGAAGCCGAGCGACGAGGACGAACCGAGCGGCCGCATGATCAGCCTGCGCGACGCGCTCGCGTATTCGCGCAACCGCATCACCGCGCAGGTGATGGAGTCGGTCGGCCCGAACAAGGTCGCGAAGCTCGCGCGGGCGATGGGCGTGCGCGACAGCCAGCTCGAGGCCGTGCCGTCGCTCGCGCTCGGCACGAGCCCGGTGACGCTGAAGGAAATGGTCTCGGCCTACGGCACGATCGCGAACCTCGGCAGCTATGTCGAGCCGCTGATGGTCACCCGCATCGAGGACCGCAACGGCAACGTGCTCGCGGAATTCCAGCCGGCCGCGCCGCAGCGCGAACTGCCCGCCGACACCGCGCGCACGCTCGTCGACGTGATGCGCGACGTGGTGAGCCGCGGCACCGGCGCGAGCATCCGGACGCGCTTCGGCGTGCGCGGCGACGTCGCGGGCAAGACCGGCACGACCCAGGGCAACGCCGACGGCTGGTTCATCCTGATTCAGCCGCAACTGGTGGCGGGCGCGTGGGTCGGCTTCAACGACAGCCGTGTGACGCTGCGCAGCGATTACTGGGGGCAGGGCGCGCATAGCGCGCTGCCGATCGTCGGCGATTTCTTCCAGCGCGCGCAGCGCTCGCGGCTCGTCGACAGCCACCTGAAGTTCGACACCGAGCAGCAGCCCGGCTGGTTCGCGCAGCGCGCCGAGCGCCTGCGTGAGTGGTTCGGGCATCTGTTCACGCACACGCCGGCGCGGCCGGACAAGCAGGTCGTCGCGCATGCTCCGGTGCGGCGCGCGCCGGTGGCACCAGTGGCGCCGGTGGCGCCTGCCGTAGCGCCGACGGCGTCAGAGGCAGCGGGTGCGTCCGCGGTGCAGGGTGAAGCGCGCGCGTTACCGCCGTTGCTGCCAGCGCCGGGCCCGGAAGCGGTCCCCGCGCCGGCGCTGGGCAATACCGTCGACGGCGAAACGCATGGCGCCGGTGCGGCGGCGCTCGCGCCAACCCCGACGCCGGACGACGTGGTGCCGTCCGATGCCGGGGGGCAGGGCGCAGAAGGGTCGAATAACGGCAGCGGGGCGAACTGAAGGTGACCCGGGCGGCCCGCTAGGACCTGGCGACCCCCGGTTCACCCGGCGACCGCGCATGCGGATTGCCGTGCGTCGTCTCGAGCGACGTATCGTGATGCAGCAGCAGCACCGCCGCCATGCCGACCAGCCCCGCGCCCGAGAGGCACAGCAGCCCGGCGCCGAAGCCCCCGGTGCTGTCCTTGATCCAGCCCATCGCGAACGGCCCGAAGAAGCCCGCCAGGTTGCCGAGCGAGTTGATCGCGGCGATGCCGCCCGCGGCCGCCGCGCCCGACAGGAACGCGGCCGGCAAGGTCCAGATCACGGGCAGGCAACCGAAGATGCCGAACCCGGCGATCGATAGCGCGATCATCTTCTGCACCGGATTGTCCAGTCCGGCCGAAGCGGCGATGCCGGCGGCCGCGACGAACAGCGCAATCGCGACATGCCAGCGGCGTTCGAGCCGGCGATCCGAATGCCGTCCCCACAAAATCATGCTGGCGAGGCCGACCACGTACGGCAGCGAGGTCACGAAACCCGTCTGCAGATTGGTGAGGCCGAACGACTTCACGATCTGCGGCAGGAAGAAACTCAGGCCGTAATTGGTTGCGTTGGCGCCGAAATAGATCAGCGCGATGGCGAGCACGCGCGGATTGATCAGTGCCTCCTTCACGCTGAAGTGGCGCACGGCCTCGCGATGCTCACGCTCCTGTTTCTGGCGCGCCATCAGCCAATCCCGTTCGTCCTTGCTGAGCCAGGTGGCATCGGCGGGCTTGTCGGTCAGATAGAACAGCACCGCGACCGACAGCAGCACGGCCGGCATCGCCTCGATCAGATAGAGCCACTGCCAGCCGCCGAGTCCGCCGCGGCCGTCGAGCGACAGCAGCGCGCCGGAGATCGGACCGCCGATCACCGTCGACAGCGGAATCGCCGCCATGAAATAGCCGACCACGCGCCCGCGATAGGCGGCCGGGAACCACAAGGTCAGCAGAAAGATGATGCCCGGGAAAAAGCCGGCTTCGGCGATGCCCAGCAGAATGCGCAAGCCGAAAAACACGTGTGCGGCCGACAGCCCGGTAAAGCGCGCGATGTCCGGGATGAACGCCATCGCACCGGCGAGAATACCCCAGGTGAACATGATCCGCGCGATCCAGCGGCGCGCGCCGAAGCGTTCGAGCAGCAGGTTCGACGGCACTTCGAAGAAGAAGTAAGCGATGAAGAACACGCCCGCGCCGAAGCCGAACGCGCTCGCGGACAGATCGAGCGCCTTGTTCATCTGCAAGGCCGCGAAGCCCACGTTCACACGATCGAGATAGGCGATGAAATAGCAGAGCATCAGAAACGGGATGAGCCGAATCGTGACGCGATGAAGGGTACGTGCCTCGAGATCCATTGATGTCTCCTCCGGTTCGATCACCGGTGCATGCCGCCATGTTGTGGGGTCTGTTTGCACTTCGATATGCCTCTCCGTCGAAAAGGCATCGTTACAGACTAGACGGTCGATGGCGATTCCGGAAGTTCTTTTCTTAACCAAACGGTCCGCTCATTGCCGAGGTCGGGTCCGCGTGACGCTGGGGTCCATTGTTAAGACTCGCGCAACAGTGTTTTCAGTTGTAGCGGCTGATCTCGTGAGAACGTTTGCGGATAATTGCTGCCTGACTATTCGGTTAAAAATGCAGGTGTTCCACGATGTCGAAACAGGGTTCGGACAGTCTTGCCGGCGCGCGAGCGGCAAGCACGGAAAAGAAGAGGGCGCCGCTGCTCACGCGCCTGCGCGGTGTCGCCGCCGCGACGCTCGCGTGCGCGAGTCTGGTCGGATGCGCGTCGAGCACGGATGTGGTGGCGAGCGACAAGCCCGGCACCTTCACGGTCGCCGCCAGTGCGACCGGTGGTCGCATGGCCTGGGCGCACGCGCACCAACTCGCGACGAACGAAGCGCGCGATTACTGCGAGCGTCGCGGCATGCAAAGCAGCGTGAATATGGAGACCGTCAGCGGTATCGGCGTGATGACCGAGCACGGGTCGTCGGTCAATTTCGAGTGCCATCCGCGGTTCTGAGGCAGCGCGGCTCGTTGCACGTGCATCGATGTGGGCGGGCGGCCAACGCCGCCGCCCTATGACGATTACTTTTTATCGAATGTGACCAGATGCTGGTCGTTCGTATCCGCGACGAAAATCGCGAGCAGTCTGGCCGGCTCGGTCGTGCTCGCGTTCTCGCTGACCATGTGATGCGCGCCGGGCTTCTCGGTCCACGATTCGCCCGCATGGTAGACGCGCTCGGCGCCGTGATCGACACGGCTGCGGATCGCGCCCGACAGCACATATCCCACCACGAACGCCTGACCATGCCGATGGGGCGCCGATTTGCCGCCCGGCGGATAGTCGACGACGAGCGCGGTCATCGTCTTGCCGGGCACATTCGCGATCGGTTCGGCGAAGGCGGGCGTGATGGTTTCGTGCGGGGCGGCGCTCGCCTCGGCGCTGTCGGCGGCATGCGCGGACGCGCACTGCAACGCGCCCGTGGCTGCGACGCCGGCGAGCAATGCCGACGCGAATAAAGTGCGGAGCAGGTTCATGGCGTCACTCCGCGTCGGCCTGACACAGCGCGTCGGCCGCGCGCTCGGTCACGTGGGCGTCTTTTGCCCACTGCGCCGCGACCTCGGCCAATTCGCCACGCGCTCGTTCGAGCGCCGCGGCCCGCGCTTCCGGGTCCGCGAACTGCAACGGCTGCGCATCGACGAAAGTCGGCCGGGCGACGCCCAGAAAGCCGAATGCCGCCCTGAGCGCCGGGGTCAACGCATCCATCGATTCATACGGCGAGCCCGCGCGCAAATCCGCGCCGCGGCTGGTGATGAACAGCACCTTCTGGCGTCCGAGCTGCCCGACGATGCTGCCGTCCTCGGCGTGCACGTAGGTGACACCGGTGCGCGTGACGCTATCGATGAACGCCTTGAACGCCGAGGGCATCGACCAGTTGTACATCGGCATCGCGAAGACGAGTGCGTCGGCGGCGAGCAGGCGTGCGCACAATGCATCCGACGGTGCCAGCGTCGCCCGCATCGCCGGCGTGCGCTCGTGCGCGGCCTTGTAGGTCGCGATGGCGAACGCTTCGGTCACGTGCGGTGGCGTGTCGAGCGTCACGTCCAGGTAGTCGAGCTCGAACTCGACGCGCTCGTCGCGAAGACGCTCGAGAAAATAGCGACTCAGCGCGCGGGAATTGGATCGCTCGCGCTTTGCGCTAGCGTCGACGTGCATGATCTTCATGTTGTCCGTCCTTGCGGTGGGTTTAACGTGAGATCAGATTAGACGCTCGACTGGTTTGGCGAAATAACCGGTTCCATGGAATTCGAGGTAGCCACTTTTTAGCCACTTTTCGAGGTTCGCGTGGGCGGTACGCTGGTACAGCCCGGTCACGGCTCTGATTCGTCGCCAGGGATTTCGTCGAGAAACCGGGCCAGCCGGTGGGTGTCGGCGTCAGTCCAGCCCTCGGGAGGCACAACGCTGGCCCAACCCCTGATGTAGTCCTCCGCCGAGTAGTTGTGCCCGAAGCCCTGCGGCACGCCGAGCTGGTGGATCACGTCGGCCACTGCCTGCACGCCCGAAACGAGCGGAAACCAACGCATTGCGTCAGGCATGTCAAAGCCGCGGGGGCGCGCCAACCATTCCGGCGGCCGCCAGAACGCCTCGACACTCCAGAACACGGCCGGATCGGCCGGATGCTGCAGATAGACGATTCGCGGGGAAGGCCAGGCGGCGTCCAATGCCACTTGATGCGGATCGCGGTTCTGGAACCGTACGGTGCGGCCCCCGTCGAAGATCGGCTGCCAGAAGGGCGATCCGCGATCGCGCTCGCGCGTGAGTTGCGCATGGATAGGATTGCTCTGTTTGGCGCCGGCAATGAGAACGCCATCGGTGCGGGCCACCATGTTGGCTACCGAGGAAGAAGCGTGCGCTGCCACGAAAGGTGCTTCCACCCCCGCGGCACCGAGGCTCTTGCCGAACAGAACAAGCTTTGGCCGCCGTTGCGGCGGGAGCTGCGACCACCGGGCACGAACGGCGTCGAAGAGCGTGATACCCGCCTCGTTCGCGAGCCCAGCGTCCATAAAGATCGCGTACCGGCTGGGCAGGAAAGAATATTGAATCGCTACGATCGCCGTGTCGCCACGGTACAGCTGCTCAAGCGAAGCGGCGGCGTTGGGGACGATCCATCCCGTGCCGGTGGGTATCCAGACGACCAGCAGTTTCCGATCGAAGCCGCCCGCGCGCTCGAGCTCGCGGACCGCGAGCTGCGCGCGCTCTTCGAGCGTGTCCGCGGAACGCACGCCTACGTACACTCTGACTGGCTCGACGAGGCTGGCATCAGCCCCGTGGAACAGCGCAAGACGCTGCGTGCTGGTGACGGCCGCCACGAAGTCGCGGCCCATGCGTCCCAAACTGTCCCATGCGACGAACGATTCGCTGCCGCCGGACACCGCTGACGACTCGGGTGCCACGGTTCCCTCGGTCGTGTCCTCGTTCGCCCGCGAGTGGACGAAGTTGACGGCCGAGGTGAGGGCGGGAAGTACCACTCCACGACCGAGCGCGATGCCAATCAGGATGATGAGCAATGCTGTTGCCGGCACCGATACGATCGACGGCACGTGGCGTTGAATCAACCGCCTCACGGCGGCGACACCGCGGGCCACGACTCGCGCGACGACCACCAGCAGCGCTGCGGCGAACGGCGAGATCACGCCCACCAGCACGCCGTCCGACCAGACGAGAGATGCCATCCCCATGAAGCTGCGCTGTTCGTTCTGCCAGCCGAGCCATAGCTTCGCGCCGAGGACCAGCGCAATGAGCCAGACCACCACCAGAGCGATCCAGCTACGCCGGCGGATCTCGTTGCGCGGCAAGCGGCCCCAGCGCGCCACGAGTCGATGCGCGCCATATCCGGCCAGGGTGCCGAGCCCATAGCCAATGGCCACGCAGATCGCGCTGATCACAGTTTGCGTTGCCCACGAGCGCGGGATCATCGTTGGCGTCAGTGACTGCCACCAGAAAAGCAGCGCGAGCAACGAGCCGCTGAGCGTCGGCGTATCGATTGCGCCACGGGGCGACGGAGCTACGGGCTGATTGGAGTTCCGCATGCGCGCTCGCTGGGATTGAACAAGACATGAGGCGATAGGAAACGGGACACACATGTATCTGATACACGACATTAGTACGCTTCGCTCTCACATCAAATATGTTGATAATTTGTCTTATGTCAAATTAAAGATCGGCTGCTTGCAGGTCGTTTGCGATCTGCGGCAGCCATGACCTCGCGGTGGACTCTGAGGCGCCGCCCTCGAACCATGAACGCCATCGACGTCGAACACCCTGACCTCGCCGGCGGCTCGCGCGTCACGATCGAGAGCGACAGGCGCGTCGATTCGCACACAGGTCGCTTGTTTGCACGCATTCATTAAGTCGCGTTCTTCGGCAACCGGCTTGCGAGGCTTCGCTCACAAAAGCAACCGATTGCACCCAACTCCTTATGAAAGGCTCACCAGTCTTACCTGCGCCACCCGAATCTTCGTGGAAAAAATCCACGCATTCCCGAACATGACCACGTTTTTATGAAAAATGGCTTGACTGGAAGATATCGGCACCGTACTTTGCAATCGATTGCATAAATATCTCGCTTTCCTCGTTCTGTCTGGCGCACATGAGGTACCGGGACCGGAACAGGCAGCATGCAATTAAGCAGTCGACCGGACGACTCGTCGCTGTAGAGAATCCGTCTTCTGGCCGACATACATACAAGAAAATGGATTGGTGTGACCTCGCCCGACAACGACGCGCGGCGTGCCGATCGAGGATGGAGAGATGTCATGAAGAAGATGCTGGTCGCGGTCGCGGGGACGTGCGCGCTTACGGGCATGGCGCGCGCGCAAAGCAACGTCACGCTGTATGGCTTGATCGATGCGGGCGTGAACTACACCACCAATGTCCAGACCTCGAAGCCCGCCAATGGCGCGCCGGTCGGCGGCTCCCAGTTCGCGATGCTCGACGGCGGGCTCGGCGGCATCAGCGGCAGCCGATGGGGCCTCAAGGGCACCGAAGATCTCGGTGGCGGCTGGAAAGCGCTGTTCCAGCTCGAATCGGGCATGAACATCAACAATGGGTCGCTGGGCCAGGGTGGCGCGATGTTCGGCCGTCAGGCGTTCGTGGGGCTGTCGGGAAGTCCGGGTACGGTGACCTTCGGCCGTCAGTACGATTCTATGCGCGACTTCGTGCAAAGCTATGCCGCCACCGGCCAACTGAGCGGCGTGATTGGCGCACGTCCGGACGACCTCGACAATCTCGCCGATTCGCGTCGTCTGAACAACGTGATCAAGTACACGAGCCCGAAATTCAAGGGCTTTACGTTCGGCGGCCTGTACAGCATCGGCGGGATCGCCGGCGCACCTGGGCGCAATCAGTTCTGGTCGGTCGGTATGAGCTATGCGAACGGGCCGTTCGGGTTCGGCAGCGCCTACGTGAATGCGCGCAATCCGAACCTCTCTTACTTCGGCACGAACCCGAACTCGTCGACCAGTCCGACCGGCAACAACATGGGGTTCGCCGGCAGCGCCACGGCGGCGCAGTACAACCCGGTCTATGCGGGCTTCGCATCGGCTCATACGATGCAGATTTTCGGGGTGGCCACGACCTACGGTATCGGCAATTTCACGCTCGGGGTGAACTATACGAATACCCGTTTCGACAGCCTCGGCGACACCGCGACGTCGGGACCGAACCCATACAACTACAGCGGCAGCGCGGTGTTCGACAGCCCCGAGGTGAACATCCAGTATCAGGTGTCGCCGGCACTGCGACTCGGCGCGGCCTACAACTACACGCACCTGAAGCGGGCCAACTACGCCAACGGCGCGACCTACAACCAGTACTCGGCCGGCGCCGACTACGCATTGTCCAAGCGCACTGTCGTCTATGGCATTGCCGTGTTCCAGACGGCCAGCGGGACGGACTCGCTGAACCAGTCCGCGGTCGCTTCGATCGACGGCCTCACGCCGTCCGCCACCAGCCGTCAGGCGTCATTCCGGGTCGGCCTGCGGCATTACTTCTAAAGCGTAAAAGGAAGCGGCCGTCTGGCCGCTTCCTTTTCCCCTTCCCCTTTCCTGTTTCCGCTTCCCTGCTTCGTGGTTGTCGCCGCGATTGCCTTCGCGTTATCGCACGTCCTGCCACGCGGCATGCTGGCGCGCCCGCTGCACATACCGTAGATCGATGCAGGGAGGAAGCGCATCATCGCCGGGCGGATGCGACGTGTAGTGGTCCCGCAAGCGAAGCACCTGGCGCGCCGCTGCTTCGGGGATGTCCATGTCGCGAATCAAGCCGTGCGCCGGGTCGATCAACTCCCGATACACCGCTTGCGCCGCGGCCGGATCGAGACCGGCAAACTCGGACCTCAGCACCTCGGCGCAAGCCGCCGCGTTGGCCGTGTCGAAGATCCAGTTCAGCGCACGGCGGTAGCCCAGCAGAAAACCTTGCAGCGCGTCCGGATGGGCGTCCGCCCACGTCTGCCGCACAGCCCCGACGGTACCGAGATACGCCGGATAGTGGTCTCGCGAGCGGCGTAGCGCAACGAAGCCTTGCTGCTGCGCAAGCGTGTCGAACGGCGAACGCACCAGCGTCGCGTCGTGGCGCCCCGCGATCAGCTCGCGATAACGGTTGCCGGTGCCACCGGCCGCGACGAACGTGACCTCGTCCTGCGCGACGGCGTGATGCGCGAGCATGTCGCGCAAGACGAACGCGAAGCCGGTCGACATCGCGTCAACGGAGAGCGTCCGCCCCCGCAGCGCGTCGACCGACGCGAGTCCGGGCCGGGCCACGAGCGACAGGAAACCCGCGTCGCCGCCCATGAAGGCCATGAGGTCGCTCATCCGGCCGTCGCGGGTTTCTCCTTGCCCTCTCGTGTACGCGAACACGTTGTCGATGCTGGTCAGCGCCAACTGCGCGGTGCCTTCCTGCAATCGGTTGATCATGTCGACCGAGCCCTTGGTGTAACTCATGCTCACCGTTACGCCCTGCTCTTCGAAGAAGCCGCGCTGCTGCGCGATCCATACCGGCAGATTGAAGGCGCCCTCGAAACAGAGCAGCGCCAACGGTTCGAGTCCGTCGGTGCGAGTCGAAACGTTGGACGGGTCCGCGGGCTGCAGGGCGGCAGGCGTCGATGCAGGAACCGAATTCATGACAGGCACCCCCAAGGCCGGCCTCGGCAAATGCCGGGCCGGTATCTGATGAATGGAATCGTCGCGCGCGTCGCGTCGGCATGGCCGCCGGCGCGAAGGTACGCGCGCTGCTTGCCGCGGTGAGTCAGGCCTTCTTTTTCCTGCTCTGGGCTGTCCTTGCGTGCGCCGTACGGCGCGGCGGCGCGGTGGATGCGCGCACCACGAGTTCCGGCTTCAGGCGTACTTCGAGCGGTTCGCTCGCCGGTTCGTCGATCGTGCTCAGCAGAATCCTGGCCGACTGGACGCCGAGTTCGCGCTGCTTGATCCGAACCGTCGTCAACGGAGGATCGATGACGTCGGTAAGCGGCGTGTCGTTGTGACCGACGAGCGAGATATCCGCCGGGCACGCGATACCGCGTCGGCGAAAGACATCGAGACAGCCGATCGCAATCAGATCGTTGCCGGCGATCACGGCGGTGACGTCTTCGAATTGCGTCAGCAACGTCTCGCACGCGCGCGCGCCGGCCTCGCGCGTATAGGCGGTGCTCTCGACTTCCATGTGCTCGTCGAACGGCAGGCCCTGCGCGATCAGCGCGGTCTGGAACCCGAGATGGCGGTGGTAGCTGGTCGATACGTTGAGCGGCCCGAGCACATGACCGATCTGGGTATGACCGAGCGCGACCAGATGGTCGACGGCAAGGCGAATGCTCAGCACGTCGTCGTTCACGACGCAGGACACGCGCCCCCGCTCTTCCGAGCGATTGACCGTGACGACGGGCAGTTCCTGCGCGAGGCAGTACGAAATCAACGGGTCGTCGCGCTCGACGGAAGCCACGATGAGCCCGTCGATCTGGCGCCCCTGCATCTGCTCGACGATATGTTGCTGCTTGACGTAGTCGCTCCCCGCGTTGACCACCAGCGCGGTATAGCCGGCTGGGCTCAGCGCTTCCTCGATACCGAGCAGGATCAGCGGAAACATCGGGTTGGTGATGTCCGGCAGCAGCACGCCGATCAGGTTCGAGCGCTTGGTGCGCAGCGAAGCGGCGATGCTGTTCGGGCGATAGCCGAGATCGCGCGCCGCGGCGAGCACCTGCGCGGCCACTTTCTCGCCAACCAGATGGCGGGTTTTCGGATTGATGACGCGCGATACCGTCGAAGGATGGACGCCAAGTTTCTTCGCCAGATCGCGCAACGTGATCTTCATGGTCGACATTCAGTCAATTCCGGGCTACGCCAGTAAACGTGACGCCGTATTCTATCCTTGATGCGCTACAGGACGCTTACGTGATCATGGCCGTATGCCGCCGCGCGCAAGTGCCCGGCATACGGCGCGCAGACGCTCAATCGACGACCGCGATACCCTGCACTTCCACCAGCATTTCAGGTCTCGCGAGACCCGCCACCGTAATCAGCGCGCTGGCCGGAAAGTTATCGCCGAAGATCTCCTTGCGCAGTTGCGTGAAGGTGTCGCCGAAGCGTGCGTCGGTGATTGAGACCGTCATCGTGACGAGGCTCGCGAGCGTGCCGCCGGCCTGCTCGAGCGTGCCGCCGATCAGCGCGAATATCTCGCGCACCTGGCCTTCGAAATTGCCGGCGAGCGAGCGGCCTTCGCGATCGGCCACCACGGTTTGACCGGCCAGCCACACGATGCGCCCGCCTTGCGTGATGACCGCCGGCGAGTAGGCGCGTGCCTGTGCGTTGTCGCGCTTGATGTAGCTGCGTTGATGCGTCATGCCTCGACCTCCTTGAGTTGATTGGCTTGTGCGTGGCGTTCGATCCATTCGCCGAAGCGGTTCATGAAACCGCTCAGCACCTCGCGCGTCGGCGCGTCGGTCAGCTGTCCCTGGGCGTCGAAGCGCGTCCAGGTTTGCGTGACCAGCACCTCGGGCTTGTTGAGCGTCAGCATGTCGAGGGCCTGGCAGACCTGGCGCAGATGCGCCTGCGCGCGCGCCGTGCCGAACCCCGCGCCGGCACCGACGATCCCCGCCGGCTTGCCCGCGAGCGGCGATGCGCTGGTCGGACGGGAGAGCCAGTCCAGCGCATTTTTCAGCACGCCCGAGAACGAAAAATTATATTCGGGCGTGGCGAGCAGCACGGCGTCGGCGCGACGAACCTTGTCGCTCAGCGCGGCCACCGCGGCGGGCATGCCGGCCCGCTCGACGTCTTCGTTATAGAACGGCAGATCGCCGAGCTCGACGATCTCCAGCACCATGCCCTGCGGGGCGAGCTGCTGGGCGGCGCGCAACAGCGCGGTATTGGTCGAGGCTTTGCGCAGGCTGCCCGACAAGGCAATCACGTGGAGGGTTTTCCGATTCATGAATCGCGACTCGCTTGAGAAAAGTAAATTCAATTTGCCATTTGCCATCCGGAGCCGCGCGTTGGTGCGGTCCCATCGGCTGCTTACTTCATCGCGCACTGGTCGACCAGGTGATCGCGATAGTCGACCTTGATTTTCGAGCGGGTGGCCAGTTCGGCTCCGGCGCTCCCCTTGACGACGTCGACGCGATAAAAATCGACCAGGCCGAACTGGTTGGTATCGAACCTGAAATTGCCGCGCACCGACTTGAAATCCGCCGTCCTGAGCGCCGCGCGCAACGCGTTCTTGTCGGTGACGTTGCCGCCGACCTTGCGCAGCGCGGCGTCGAGCAATTGCGCGGCGTCGTACGAGGCGGCCGCGTACATCGACGGCAGGCGGCCGTACTTCGCCTTGAACGCGGCGACGAACTGCCGGTTCTGCGGATTGTCGAGATCGGGCGAGTACGCCGAGGCGGTAATCGCGCCGACCGCCGTCTCGTGAAGCGCGGGCAGCGTCGTGCCGTCGACCGTGGCCACGGAGATCAACGGCAGCTTGCCGAGCAGCCCGGCCTGGCGATACTGCTTCACGAAGTTGACCGCCTGCCCGCCCGGATAGAACACATAGACCGCGTCGGGATTGGCGGCCTGCAACTGCGCGATTTCAGCGGAAAAATCGAGCTGGTTGAGCGGCGTATAGACCTCGTCGACCGGCTGTTGCTTATACGTGCGCTTGAATCCGTCGACCGCGTCGCGCCCGGCCTGGTAGTTCGGCGCCATCACGTACACGCGCTTGTAGCCGAGGTCCTGGGTGAGCTGGCCGCCCGACTCGTTGATCTGGTTCATCGTGCCGGAGGAAACCGAAAACAGCAGCGGCGCGCAGCCGTTGCCGGCGAGCGGCGCGGGGCTCGCGTTCGAACTGAGCAGCACGACGCCGGCCGAGGTGATCGGCTTGGCGACCGCCATCATCACGTTGCCGTACGTCATGCCGGTGATGATCGAAACCTTGTCTTCCTCGACCAGCTTGCGGGCGGCCTGCACCGCGACGTCGGGACTCAGCTGGTCGTCGGCCTTGACCAGTTGCACGGGCACGCCGCCGAGCTTGTTGTCCTTTTGCGCGACCGCCAGCATGAAGGCGTCGTACTGATCCTGACCGAGCGCGCCACCGGGGCCCGAGAGGGTTCCAAGAAAACCGATCTTCACTTGCGCGCTCGCATTGGCGGCCGCCAATGCGGCACCGAGCAGCACCAGCTTGATACAGGTCGTTCGCATACTCATGGCCACAGTCATCTCCAGGTAAAGACTCGTTGCGTTATCGTCATCGGGTTCGCGTCGTCGCGCTTCGTGGCAGCAGCTTCACGGCCGCAGCTTCACGGCCGCAGCTTCATGGCCGCATTACGCGCCGCGCGCAGGCTTGGGTTCGTAAGGCATCGTCAGCAGGATCGCGGCGGGCAGCGCGCTGTCGTTGCGTAACTGCCGCGCCTCGCCGGGCGCCAGATAACAGCTGTCGTACGGGCGCAGCACGGCTTCTTCGCGACCGTCGCCGATCGTCACCTCTCCGGCGAGCACCAGATACAGCTTCTCCACCGTCGAGGCGGCGAGCGAGGTGCGCCCACCGGGCAACAACCAGGACAGCCCCTGCCAGCCCAGTTGCGCGGGCGACACATCATGCCCCTGCACGCGGCGACAGTGCATGCCGTCGTGATGCGCCGCTTCGTACGACGGCATATCGGTGTACCGCGTCACTTTCATGGCGTCAACAGCACCCGTTCGCGCGCGCCCGCCGCGACTTCCCGATAGGCGTGGTGCGCCTGCGCAAGCGTATAGACGAACTCGGGCTTGACCGGGAACGGCCGCAATACCTCGCCCGCGAAGCCGTCGGCCAGCGCATCGAAGATCGATGCGCATTCGACGTGATCGAGCGCGAGCGTATCGATGCCCACGTACGTGTGCTGTCCGCGGTAGAAGGTGAAGATGTCGAACGGCACGCTGCGCGCGAGCGTGGAGATGAACACCTGCGTCGCGCCTTTCGCCATCGACGCGTTGCCCGCCTCGAAATAGGGGCTGCCGACCGTGTTCAACACGATGTCGACGCCGCGTCCGTCCGTGCATTCGCGTACCCGCTCGGCCACCGGCGTGGTGCTGGCGTCGATCGTTTCGACTGCAGCGTTCGCGTGGCCCTGATAGGGTTCGCCGTTGCGCGTGACGGCGATCGCCTGCAATCCCTGCGCGGTCGCGAGTTGAATCGCGGCCTGTCCGACCTTGCCGTTGGCGCCGAGTACGAGCACGCTCTTTTTGCCTTCCGTGAAGCGCGCGCGACTCAGGCCTTCATACGCCGTCACGAACGGCACGCCGATTCCGCCGGCGGCGAGCAGCGGCACCGCGGCGGGCTTCTCGCGCACGCCCGCGGCGTCGACCACCAGATACCTGCCGTGGCTGCCGTCGCGCCGGATGCCCAACTCGCCGCCGCTGCCCCACACCTCTTTGCCGAGCCACGCGGTCGGCCCCTCGAGCACGGTGCCGGCATAGTCGCGGCCCGGCACGCGCGGCCATACCGCCTGCGGCATCAGGCCCAACGCAGCCTTCACGTCGCTCGGATTGACCGCGGCGCTATGCACTTCGATCAACATCTGGCCGGCGCCGAGCGCCGGTGGCGCGCTTTCGGTCAGTTCGAGTTGCAGGGCGTCGACCGCGTCCACGGCCTGGTAAAGTTTCAATGCCTTCATGCAGCGTTTTCCTTCAAAGAATATTCGTGCGGTGCGCTGGTCGCGGGCCGCATCGGCAATTACAACTGCCGGCCACCGTCGACCACGATGGTCACCCCGGTCGAGAAGCGCAGCCGTGTCGCGCACGCCTCGATCGCGGCGGCGACGTCGTCGGGGCTGCCGATGCGCCCGAGCGGCGTGCGTGCGCCGACCTGTTCGTTGAAGTCGGCGCTGCGTCCCGGCACGAAGCCCGTGTCGACGACGCCGGGACTCACGCCCAGCACGCGAATATGCGGCGCGAGTGCGCGGCCGAGCGCGCGGGTCATGGTGTCGAGCGCGGCCTTCGCCGAGCAATAGGCGATGTTGCTGCCCACACCGGTGGTCGCCGCGATCGACGAAACATTCACCACGAGACCGCCCTCGCCTTCGCGCAGCAGCGGCGCGAATGCGCGCACCGCGGCGAACGCGCCGCGATAGTTGATCGCGAAGATCTCGTCGATCATCGCGTCGCTGAGACCGTCGAGGTCGGCGTGCGGCACCGCGTAGGTCTTGCCCGCCGCGTTCACGAGGATGTCGGCGCGTTGCCATGTGCTCGCGACGTCGGCGGCGAGCCGGACCAGCGAAGCGCTGTCGGTGAGGTCCGCCTGGAAGATCTTGTGACCTTGCCCCGGCAAGCTTTGCAACGCGGCTTCGGCGCTCGAGTCATGCCGGAACGTCACGAGCGCGATCGTCGCGCCGGAGGCCGCGAGATGCCGTGCGGCGGCGAGGCCGATGCCGCCGTTGCCGCCGAGCACGACGGCCACCTGGCCATCGAGAGGAGCGGCGGGATTGGGTGCGTGGGTGGACGTATTCATCGGATTGCGATGCTCATTTGATGGGCGGTTTGGGAAAGGTGCGCGTGCCGGGTTGCAGCACGAAGTCGTAGTCGAGCGTGTAGCGCGCCGGCAGGTCCGCGTCGGCCGCATGATGGACCAGCTGGCCTACGGTGCTTTGCGTTGCGCCGAACACCACGTCGCTATCGAGGTACTCCGCGTCGTCCGCGAAAATCTGCGTGACCAGCGTCTTTCTGCCTTCGCAGGACAGCATGAAATGGAGATGCGCCGGCCGGTACGGATGGCGCCGCTGCCGCGCGAGCAGATCGCCCACCGGCCCATGCGTGGGCACCGGGTAGCCGCGCGGACGCACGGTGCGGAACCGGTAACGGCCCGCTGCGTCGGTGATGAAACGGCCGCGCAGGTTCATGTCGGGCTGCATCTCGTCCTGGTTCTCGTAGAGACCATGCGGCGAGGCCTGCCAGACGTCGACTACCGCGCCGGCGACCGGCTGTCCGTCGGCATCGATGACGCGGCCGGCCACGAATAGCGGCGCGGCGTCGATGGGCGCGCGCGCAATGTTCTCGCCGGGCTCGCATATCGGAGCCTCGGCGCGCCAGAACGGCCCCAGCAAGGCCGCCGCCGTCTGACCTTGCGCGGCCGGATTGCAGCGCAACGACACCAGCGTCGAAATGCCCAGCACGTCCGCGGCGAGCACCGCTTCATTGTGACTGTCGTGGGTGGCCCGGCCGATGCCGACCAGAAAGTCGAGCGCGACTTCGAGCTCCCGTTCGGTCAGGTTCACCTCGCGCACGAATGCGTGCGCATGCCTCACCAAGGCCGCCATCAGCGTCTTCAGACGCTCGTCTTCGGTGTCTTCGAAGGCCTTGATGACCGCTTCGGTCAAGGAACGTTCGTCGCTAATCAAACCATGCGCTGCCATCTTCATCTCCGCAATATTCGTGCAATCGATTGCATCCTAGCGAGCAAGAAAGTCGACGTCAAGCACTTGTTGCCAGGGCGGGTTCTAGCGGCCCGCTGCCAATCACGCGACAACTGCGGGAAAACCCCGAAGAAACCCGCATGCAGCAAGGCATTTCCGCATGGACAGGGGCGTTCGCGAGCGGATGCCCGGTGGCGGCAGGTTGGCTTTATGCAGCGTTTGCCCCGTTCCGCCGCGCTTGTCGAGAAAACTATTTGACAGTAATAAATCCGCTATCGATAATGCAATCGGTTGCAAAAACTAATCGCCGTTCCGTACCGTGATGTGCCAGCGCGCGGCCCGCGCTGGAGATCGACAAGCTTTATGGAGGAGGCAGCACCATGTCTGAACCGGCCCACGTTCGAGGCGTCAACGAACCGTCGCACGTATCCCCGTCGAGCTACGGCATCGACGCGGCGACGGGACAATTCGTTCACCCCGAGGCCTCGCCGTTCCACCCTCATGCGCGCCCGGTCGCGGGGAGTCTCGACTACCTCGAGGATCGCGAGTACCGCCACAACATGACCGTGCAGGCACACTGGCCGATCGTCGTGAGTCCGTCGGTCTGCTGGCAGCAGATCGTCGACTGGGGTGGCCGGCGCTATATGTACAACTACTTCAAGACGCGCCTGAACATCTACGACATCACCGATCCGCGCGAGCTGAAGGTGCTGGTGGAGCGGACGTTTGCGCCCGGCGAATCGTTCGGCGCGTCGACGATCGCCTTCAACGCGAAGCTCGGCAAGTGGATCATGCTGCAGTCGGCCGAAGTGCCGCGCGGCCTGAACGTCATGGGCGACGGCGGCAAATACGCCGAACCCGGCCGGGTGGCCGAGCTGATGGCCAAGCCGATGTTTCGCGGCTTTCGCGTCTTCGAGTTGACGAGCCCGACCGAGTGGCATCTGCTGGCGGAAGTCAGCACCGACGCGCTGCATCCGCACGCTCGCGTGCAACAGGGCTCCGGCGCGCTCGACGTGCCGACCTATCACGGCGGCCGCTACGCGTTCATCGCCGCGGCGCCGGACAACACCTTCGTCAACCAGGAATATCCGAACTACGTCTATTCGCCGGGTCAGCTGATCTACGACCTCGAAGATCCGTGCAATCCCCGCCTCGTCTCGGCGTGGTGGGTGCCGGGCCAGCGTCTCGGCGAGGACGCCGCCTACCGCGCGCTGCGCCAGCACGGCAATCGCACCTCGTGGCTCGGCGCGCGCATGCCGATCGCCGTCGACCCGCCGCTCGAACAGGGCGGCCGGTACGGTTACACGGTGATGGGCGGGCTCGGCTTTCACGTCATCGACCTCGCGGACCCGGCCAATCCGGTGACCGTCGGCAGTCTCGATCTACCGCTGAACGTCGGCGGCGTGGAGGGCGACAACGTCGATGCGTCGCGCGCCGGCGACCTCGGGATCGTGCTGGTCAACGGCTATCCGATGAACGAGGACGGCTACGAGCCGTACAAGGACATCTTCGTGATCGACGTGAAGGACCCGGCGCACCCGGCCATCGTCGGCGTGCTGCCGCGCCCCACCCCGCCCGCCGATGCGCCGTACACCGACTTCGTGCTGCGGCGGGGCAAGTTCGGCCCGAAGCGTCCCGGCTACTACTTTCAGCCCGGCCGCGCGCATCCCGGCGTCGCGATTTATCCGTTCATGAATGCCGGCATCCAGGTGTTCGACATTCGCGATCCGGCGCACGCGAGCATTGCCGCGTACTTCGTGCCGCGCATGACCGGCGACTTCGCCGACACCCACTCCTACGCGACGCCGATGGAGAACGTGTTCATCGAATGGGACCGCAAGCTCATCTGGGCTTTCGGCAACACGGGCATTTATCTGCTGAGCACGCCGGCACTGGGCGAGCCCGATTTCGGGCCGCCGCGCAACTGAGGCCGGCTCGCGCCGGCGATGTCTGAATCACCCGCCAATTTCTGAATTGCGTCCACGGACGCGTTGCTTCGAGGAATAAAAATGAACAGCAGTGTTGTCAAGGAAATCGAACAGATCACTCGCCGCCCACTGCACCTGGCGGGCAGCCCGGCGTTTCGCGAGGCAACGCGCCTGTACGGCTTTTCGGCCGCGCCCGCGCATCCGGTGCCGCTCGGCGTGATCCTGTGCGAGAGCACCCAGGACGTGGTGGCCGCGATCCGGGCCGCGCGTGCGGTTGGCGTACCGCTGTCGGTGCGCGGCGGCGGTCACAACGCGTTCGGCTTCGCGCTGTGTCAGGACGGCATCGTGCTCGATATGCGCAATATGCGCGACGTGCAGGTCGATCCGACACTTCGGCGCACCCGCTGCGGTCCGGGCACGACGTGGGGCGTGTACGACGCGGCGACCCAGTTGCATGGCCTTGCGAGCCCCGGCGGCGTGGTGTCGTCGACCGGTGTGGCGGGTCTGACGCTGGGCGGCGGGATCGGCGCGCTGCGCGGTCTGTTCGGCCTCGCCTGCGATAACCTGCGCTCCGCCGAAGTCGTGCTGGCCGACGGCAGCATCGTGACCGCCGACGCAAACCGCGAGCCGGATCTGTTCTGGGCGTTGCATGGCGGCGCGAGCAATTTCGGTATCGTCACCTCGTTCGAATTCAACGTGCACGCGGTCGGCACGCAGACGGTCACCGGGCCGATCTACTTCTCGTTCGACGAAGCCGTGAAGGTGATCGCCAATTTCCGGCGGATCGCGCCGGAGCTGCCCGACGCCTGCGCGACCGAATTCAATTTCGGCCGCAACAAGGAGGGTCGCACGCAGTTGGGCATCATGGTGCGCTTCATGGGCGACATGGCCGCGGCCGAGCCGACGCTCAAGCGGATTCGCGCGTGCGGCACGCCGATCGCCGACATGGCGGTCGAGCTGCCCTACTGCCAGGCCCAGCGCCTGCTCGACCCGAAGGCGCCGTGGGACGACCGGCACTACTGGAAGACGCAGACGCTGAACGGGATGCATGACGAAGTGGTCGAAGCCGTGGTTCATTTCGTCGAAACCAGCCCGTCGCCGCTCGGCAAGATCGTGATCGAACGGCTCGCCGGCCAGATCAGCCGCATCGACCCGGACAGCGCGGCGATCAATTTCCGCCATGCGCCGTACAACGCGATGATCGTCGGGGAATGGAAGGACGTGGCCGACGACGAAGCCAACCACGACTGGGTCAAACGCTTCGCGGCGGCGCTGGCGCCGTTCAACGCCGGCGGCGCCTATACCAACTACATGGCCTCCGACACCACCGAAGACGATATCCGCGCGGCCTTCGGCGACAAAAAGTACCGGCGCATGCAGAGCATCAAGGCGTCCTACGACCCGGAGAACTTCTTCAACCGTAACCAGAACATCCGGCCCGCAGGGTAATGTCGTCCGCCGGCGGGGAACGCTCCGCCGGCGGCCCGTTCTTTCGACGGAGCGCGCGCGATTTTGCGCCGCTACCCCGACAACCTACCTGACAAGGGCAGCATGACACCTGCACTCTTCATCATGCAGTGCCTGAACGGCCTGCAACTGGGCGTGCTGTTGTTCCTGATGGCGGCCGGCCTCACGCTCGTGTTCGGCATCATGAACTTCGTGAATCTCGCGCACGGCTCGCTTTACATGATGGGCGCGTTCATCGCGGCGACCATCTATAACCACACCGGCTCGTTCGCGCTCGCGGCGTTGCTGCTCATTCCAGCGATGCTGTTGCTCGGGCTCGTCGTCGAATTCGTCGTGTTCAGAAAGCTCTACGAGCGCGATCACCTCGATCAGGTGCTCGCCACGTTCGGCCTGATCCTGTTCTTCAACGAACTGGCGCGCATGATCTGGGGCGCGTCGCCGTACTACATGGAAGTGCCGGACGCGCTCTCGGGCACCGTCGAGCTATTCGGCATCACGTATCCGGCCTACCGCTTCGCGATCATCGTGGTGGGCCTCGCGGTGGCGGCGGGCTGCTATCTGCTGATCCACAAGACGCGCTTCGGCATGCGGATTCGCGCGGGCTCGACGCATCGCGCCACGGTCGGCGCGCTCGGCGTGAACATCGTGTTGCTGAACGCGCTGCTGTTCGGGCTCGGCGCAGTGCTCGCCGGTATCGCCGGGCTGATGGCCGGCCCGCTGCTGTCGGTGCAGCCCGGCATGGGCGAGCCGATCCTGATCCTGACGATGGTGGTGATCGTGATTGGCGGTATCGGCTCGGTGCGCGGCGCGTTTCTGGCCGCGTTGATCGTCGGCGTCGTCGATACCGTCGGCCGCACGTTGCTGCCGGCGTTACTGCGCGGCCTCCTCGAACGGAGCACGGCCGACACCGCCGGCCCCGCGCTCGCGTCGATGCTGATCTATCTGATGATGGCGGCCGTGCTGGCGATTCGCCCGCAAGGTCTGTTTCCGGTCCGGCACGGGTGATGGCACCTATGAAGTTTTCCCTTCGCACGTTCGTGCCCGCGCTGTTGCTCGCGGCATTGGCGCTCGTTCCGCTGTACGCGTGGCTGACGCAGCAACCGTTCTATCTGACGCTGTTCGGTCGCATCGTCATCTTCGCGATCGCGGCCGTCTCGCTCGATCTGCTGATCGGCTATGGCGGCATGGTGAGTTTCGGCCACGCGCTGTTCCTCGGGCTCGGCGCGTATGTGGTCGGCATCATGGGCTATGTCGGCATCGACAACGGCTTCGCCCATCTGGCCGTCACGTTGGCGCTGTGCGCTGCGGTGGGTCTCGTCACGGGCCTGATTTCGCTGCGCACGTCGGGGGTCGCGTTCATCATGATCACGCTCGCCTTCGCGCAGATGTTCTATTTCCTCGCGGTGAGCCTGAAGCGGTTCGGCGGCGACGAAGGCCTGCCGATCGCCTCGGGCAGCCATTTCGGCGGCGTGACGCTCGACAACCCCAACGTCCTCTACTACGTCGCCTTCGCGGTGCTGTGCGTGTGCCTGTGGGCCGGCGCTCGCATGGTGAACGCGCGCTTCGGCATGGTGCTGCGCGGCAGCCGTCAGAACGACCGGCGCATGCGCGCGCTCGGTTTCGCAACGCTGCGCTACAAGCTGGCCGCCTATGTGATCAGCGCGATGGTGTGCGGCGTGGCCGGCATGCTGAATGCCAACCTGACCCACTTCGCTTCGCCGGCCAACATGGCGTGGACGGCCTCGGGCGACCTGATCGCGATGGTCGTGCTGGGCGGGCTGGGCTCGCTCGTCGGGCCAGTGATCGGCAGCGCGGCGATGCTGCTGCTCGAAGAACTGCTCAAGGGCTACACCGAACACTGGATGATCGTGTTCGGACCGCTGATCGTCGTCACCGTGCTGTTGTCGCGCCGCGGGCTCTACGGGCTGCTGGGCGATCTGGAAGTGCGGCGCGCGCGCCGTGCGCTTCAAGTGGAGAGCAAGGCATGAGTCTGTTGCGCGTCGACCGGCTGGTCAAACGGTATGGCGGTCTCTGCGCCACCGATCATTTCTGCGTCGAGGTGCAGGCGGGCGAACTGCACGCGATCATCGGCCCGAACGGCGCCGGCAAGAGCACGCTGATCGGGCTGCTCGCCGGCGAACTGGAGGCCGACGAAGGCACGATTCATCTCGACGGTTTCGACATCACGTCGATGTCGATCGAGCAGCGCGTGCACGCCGGGCTGGCGCGCTCGTACCAGATCACGTCGGTCTTCCCCGAGTTCACGGCGCTCGAGAACGTGGCACTCGCCTGCCAGTCGCTGCAGGGACACAGCTTTCGCTTCTGGCGCGCGGCCGCCAGCGACGCCGCGCTGCGCGAACCCGCGAAGGCGCTGCTCGCGCGGGTGGGACTCGCGGGTCGGATGCACGTGGAGGCCGCGGCGCTCGCGCATGGCGAACACCGGCAACTGGAACTGGCGATGGCGCTGGCGGGCCAGCCTCGACTGCTGCTGCTCGATGAACCGATGGCGGGCATGAGTCAGGCGGAATCGGCGCAGATGACCGAACTGCTCGCCGATCTGAAGGGCGAGCACGCGATCGTGCTGGTCGAGCACGACATGGACGCCGTGTTCGCGCTGGCCGATCGCATCACGGTGCTCGTCAACGGCCGCGCGCTCGCCTGCGGAACGGCCGACGCCATCCGCGCCAACGCCGAGGTGCGCGACGCCTATCTCGGCGACGAGCGCTGCAACGAAACGACCGGAGCCGCGCGATGAATCCGCTGCTGTCCTTATCCAACGTGAATGCGTTCTATGGCGCGAGTCAGGCGCTATTCGGCATGTCGCTCGACATCGAGCCGGGCGCATTCGTCACGCTGCTGGGGCGCAACGGCATGGGCAAATCGACCACCGTCAAGGCGATCACCGGGCTCGTGCGTTGCGCGAGCGGCGCCATCCGGTTCGACGGCAACGCCGTGCACGCGCTGCCGTCGCATCGGATTGCGAAGGCGGGGCTCGGCCTCGTGCCCGAAGGCCGCCAGGTGTTTCCGCGACTGACCGTGCGCGAGAATCTGCTTGCGACGGCGGTCAATCGCCGCGGCGCGGGCGAGCCCTGGACGCTGCCGCGTGTCTACGCGCTGTTTCCGCGTCTGAAGGAGCGCGAGAAGCACCTCACCAGCAATCTGTCGGGCGGCGAACAGCAGATGGTCGCGATCGGCCGCGCGCTGATGACCAATCCCAAACTGCTGATCCTCGACGAAGCGACCGAAGGTCTCGCGCCATTGATTCGCAGCGAAATCTGGCAGTGTCTGGCCCAGTTGAAAACGGGCGGCCTGTCGATCCTGTGCATCGACAAGAACCTCGCGCCGATGCTGACGCTTGGCGACCATCACTACATCGTCGACAAAGGGCGCGTTGCCTGGCAGGGCGATTCGACGGCTTTGCGGCAGGACATCAATCGTTTGCAGACCTATTTGGGCGTGTAGGCGTAGGCGTCCCCGCCGCCCGCGCGAAGTTTCCGTCGGCCCCGGCATTCGCCGCGGCTCATCGTCGTCGTATTCCCTTCCCTTCTGAACCGATATGCAATCGAATAAAACGATTCTTACCTGCGCGGTCACCGGCAACCTCACGAAGCCGGAACAGCATCCGGGACTGCCCATCACGCCCCAGCAGATCGCGAGCGCCTGCCTCGACGCGGCCCAGGCCGGCGCGGCGGTCGTTCACATTCACGTGCGCGATCCGCGGACCGGCCGGCCGTCGATGGATCTCGCGCTGTATCGCGAGGTGATGGAGCGCATCCGGGCGGTGGATGCCGAGTTGATCATCAACCTGACCACCGGGCCCGGCGGCCGCTTCATTCCGGACGATCACGAGCCGAAGCTCGCCGCCGCCGGTACCACGCTGATGGCGCCCGAGCGCCGCGTCGAGCACATCCTCGCGCTGCGGCCGGACATTTGCAGCCTCGACCTGAACACGATGAACTCCGGCAATGACGTGGTCATCAATACGCCGAAATCAGTGACGCGCATGGCGGCGGTGATCCGCGAAGCAGGCGTGAAGCCCGAACTCGAGATCTTCGATTCGGGCGACGTCCATCTCGCGCGTCATCTGATCGAATCGGGCGTGCTCGACGGCCCCGGCTTGTGGACCTTCGTGCTCGGCGTGAAGTACGGCTTCGCGGCCTCGCCCGAAACGCTTCTCTATGCGCGCAATCTGCTGCCGCCGGGTGCGACGTGGGCGGCGTTCGGAATCGGGCGCGCCGAGTTTCCGGTCGTTGCGCAATCGTGGCTCGCGGGCGGACACATACGCGTCGGCCTCGAGGACAACATCTACCTGTCGAAGGGTGTGCTTGCCGAGAGCAATGCGGTGCTGGTGTCGCGAGCCCGCGAAATCGTCACGTCGCTGGGCGGGGAACTGGCGTCCGCCCGTGAAGCGCGCGACATGCTTGGGCTTGCGAGATGAGTGCTTACGCCTGATCGACACGGGAAACTATGGACGCATTGACAGGCACGCGGCGCCGCAGGCGCTGGTCGGCGCAGCAGCGGCTGGCGATCGTGCGGGAGAGTTTCGCTCCGGGGCAATCGGTCGCGACGGTTGCGCGTCGGCACGGCGTGAGTTCGAGTCAGCTGTTCCGTTGGCGTAAGCGCTATAGGGACGGCAGTCTGTCGCCGTCAGAGTCCGGGCAGCGTGTCGTGCCGGCATCGGCACTGACCGATGCGCTCAGGCAGGTCCGCAAACTGCAACGATTGCTCGGCAGGACGATCGCCGAAAACGAAATGCTTCGCGAAGCGGTGGAGTACGGTCGGGCGGACAAATGGGCGGGGTGTGCGCCGCTACCGCCGGAAGATGACTAGCTGCCGCGATGTGAACGAGCAACCGACGTCCTCGAAAAAGAATAGGCATCGCCATCCACCGCCGGAATCAATATTATGAATAGGTCACTGCCATGAAGCGGCCGGCCACCCCGGGCTGGCGCGCTCGGCGGGAAGCGTGCTCACCTCGTCACGGAGGTAGAAATGAATGGACCCCGAGTCTTCCCGCTTCATTTCCTGATCTGGTTCGTGTTCGCGTTTCTGCTTCTGGTCGTGGGGGGCTCGATCGCAGGTGCTGGCTACCTGATCACGAGGGATACGCTTCAGTCCGCAGCTAGCGATTCCGCCCGGCGTATCGGCCGCGAAATGCTGGAAGACGTTCAAGGATATGTCGCGCCGGCAGAAATGGCCGTCACGCTGATCAGCCACAGCAGCCTGGCGGATGCCCAGACGCTCGATGCGAGAATGACGCGCCTTGCGCTGCTGCGCGACGCGCTGGACGCCACACCGGTATTGCAGTCGCTGTACGTGGGCTACGCGAGCGGAGACTTCTTCTATGTGAGGCGTCTCCAGGATGACGCAGTTCGGGCGATGTTCAGCGCACCGCAGAGCGCGGCCTATCTGGTGCAAAGCGTGATCCGGGGCGCGCAAGGCCCGGAAGGACGAAACATCTATCTGGACGCAGCATTGACGCCGATCCAGACAACGGACGCGGCGTCCTTCGCGATGCAATACGATCCCAGAACACGCCCCTGGTACATCGAGGCTGCCTCGGCGGGCGGCCTCATCCGGACCGCGCCGTACGTTTTCTTTACGGACAAGGGCGCAGGCGCGACGCTCGCGATTCCCGGCAGCAACAAGACGGCTGTCGTAGGCGGGGACATCCGGTTGGACATGCTGGGACAGATGCTTTCTCGCATGAGACGCACGGAACACACGCTGATCGCCCTGCTCGACGCCAACGGCCACTTGCTGGCCTCCGGCTCGGCCATCGGCGGGCGCTCGGGTGCGCACGTCGCACAAGGCAGCGCACTGCTACGACCGGCCAGCGAGTTCGGCATACCCATTCTCACGGATCTGGCGTCGCGAGCCGCTACGCTCGGCGCCGCAACGCAAATGCACGAGGTTGCAAGGATCGACGGCCGGGACTGGTACACGTGGGTCGAACGCCTCGCAACCGGTGGCGGCAAGCCATATTTCCTGGTATTGGCCATACCCGAGGACGAACTGCTGACGGGGGCGACCCGACAGGCGGAGGCGGCACTCGGGCTGACGATCCTCGTCCTGCTGGCCGCGATTCCGGTCACGTGGCTCTTCGCTCGCGCCATCTCCCGTCCCCTTCAGGTTCTGGCCGGTCAGGCCGGGGCCATCCGCAAGCTGGAGTTCGATGAGACTTTCGTCATCCGCTCGCGAGTCGCCGAGGTGAATGGTCTGTCGCGTGCGATGGACGAGATGCGGTTGGCTATCCGAAGGTTTCTCGACATCATGCGCGAGGTCGCCTCCGCACCGGATCTGGACCGTCTGCTGCCGATACTGATGAAGCGGATCATGGAGATAGTCGGCAGCCCGGCCGGTGCGCTCTACTTCATGCGTGACGAGACGATGGATCCGGTGTACGGCTGGAGCGGCGATACGGGGGACGTCACATCCGCGTTACAGGATATCCCCCTGGGTGCTGCGCCGCCGGCTGTGCGTCGGGCCATTACAGATGGCGTGGTTTTTTCGCGTGCGCTGGCGGATTCCGCGGTGTTGCCGGAGAAACTCCGTCCGCTGGTCTCGGACAACGCATCCCATGTCGTGATCGTCCCGCTGATCAATCGGGAGCGCGAGCTCGTCGCCGTGATGCTGTTGCTACGTGGCACGCCTTTCGAGGGCCCCGAGCAGGGCTTTATCAGTGCGCTGGCTGGACTGCTCGGCAATTCCATCGAGCTACGGGAGTTGCTGAAGACACAGCGCGAACTCTTCGACGCGTTCATTCGAATGATTGCCGGTGCGATCGATGCCAAGAGTCCGCACACGGGCGGGCACTGCACGCGAGTGCCCGAAGTGGTGAAACTGATTGCCCAGGCCGGTTGCGAGGCGCGCAATGGGCCTTTCGCCGACTTCGCGATGAGTGCGTCCGACTGGGAAGTGCTGCACGTCGCGGCGTGGTTGCATGACTGCGGCAAGGTGACGACCCCCGAGTACATCATCGACAAGGGCACCAAGCTCGAAACACTGTCCGACCGTATCCACGAGATCCGCATGCGCTTCGAGGTGCTCAAACGGGACGCCGAAATTCGATGCCTGCACGAAAGGCTTGCTGGCGAAGATGAAGCGACTGCGACAGCGAAGCGCGACGCCGAACTCCGGCAACTCGACGACGAGTTTGCCTTCGTCGCGGCATGCAACCGCGGCGCCGAGTCCATGGAGCAGACGCATCTCGATCGACTGAAATCGATTGCGTCGCGGACCTGGCTGCGCACACTCGATGACCGCATCGGTATCTCGCAGGAGGAGTTCGCGCGCAAACAGCGCACCGCGCCGGCGGGGTTGCCAGCGCTCGAGTCACTGCTCGCGGACAAGCCGGAACACTGCATCGAAAGGTGCCCATCGGACCGGATACAGCCCGACAACCCCTGGGGCTTCCTGCGCGACGAGCCCGACCTGCTTTACAACCGTGGAGAGCTCTACAACCTGTGTGTCGGACGAGGCACCTTGAGCAGGGAGGAACGCTACAAGATCGAGGATCACATCGTCCAAACCCAGATCATGCTGTCGCGCCTGAGCTTTCCCAAGTATCTGCGCCCCGTACCGGAGATTGCCGGCAATCACCACGAGACCATGGACGGTACGGGTTATCCGAGACGATTGAGAAAACAGGAAATGAGCACCCTTGCCCGCATGCTGGCCGTGGCCGACGTGTTCGAAGCCTTGACCGCGAAGGATCGCCCGTACAGGAAAGCGAAGACGCTGTCCGAAACGGTGCAGATCATGGCCTCGATGAAACAGCAAGGACAGATCGATCCGGATGTGTTCGAACTGTTTCTGACGTCCGGCGCATACCGGACCTATGCCGAGCGGTTCATGGCTGCCGAACAACTGGACGATGTCGATATCGGGCGATATGTCGGCTCGCGGCAGGAGCCCGCGGATTCGACCGAGGGCTAAAGCTGATGACTATGACGCTGCATGCATCACGCGCCGCGCGAGCGTCGCATAGGCGAGCGGCTCGAGACGACCGAGGCCATCCTTGACGCCACGAACGTCGTCGTTTCTGGCTTGCTGCTCCATCTGTGCACACGCATTCGCCACTTCGGTTTCCTGAATCATCGCGAACGAGCCGCGCAGCGCGTGGAGATGGGCAAGAACCGCTTTTAGATCGCCCAGTTCAATGGCGGCATACAGCGCCTCGAGCGATTCCTTCAGCCCCTGGCTGATCGCATGATGGATGGGCTCGGGCAATGGCCCTTGCGAGATGTCGAGCTTCGCTGCGGTGTCGATTGCGGGGCGCTTGCTAGCCTCGGTGACCAACCGCCGTACCGTCGCATCCATCGTGCCGAGCAGAACGGGCTTGAGCAGCACCTCGTCGATTCCGGCTCGCGTGCATCGCGCACGCTCTTCTGCCGCCACCTGCGCAGTAATGGCGATGATCGGCACCGTCGCGCGTTGATCGCGCAGGCACCGCGCGAGCGCGTAACCGTCCATCCCCGGCATATTGATGTCCGTCAACACGAGATCGTAGTGGCGCTCGTTGAAGCGCCGCAACGCTGCGCCACCGCTATCGGCCATATCGGCCTCAAAACCTAGCGTGGCGAGTTGCGCGACGATCAACTCCCGGTTTGCAAGCTGATCGTCGACCACGAGAATATGAACGGCGTGTGCGTCGATCCCGGCGGACTCCCATTCGGTTTTGCCCGCTCCTGAAGCGCTGGCCGGTGTGCCCGCACTCGCCGGAATGGGCAACGTTACGACGAAGGTGCTGCCTTCATTCAACTCACTCTTCACCAGGATCGTGCCATGCATCAGTTCGGTCAGTCGGAGACAGAGCGCGAGTCCGAGCCCTGTTCCGCCATAGCGCCGCGCAATCGAGGAATCAGCCTGGGTAAATGCGTGAAATAGCGTCTCCTGCTGCTGGGGCGTCATGCCGATACCGGTGTCGCTCACACCTATCACGATCGGCGAATCGTCGGCCGTGTCGTCCTTGAGATAGACCTCGAGCAGGACCTCGCCGGTGGCAGTGAATTTGATCGCGTTACTGACCAGGTTGATCGCGATCTGCCGGATTCTGGTTGGGTCACCCAGATAATGCGGCGCGAGCGCATCGTCGATCATGCAGTCGAATTCGAGTCCTTTGGCGTGGGCGACCGGTTCGAACATCGCGGCCACCTGGCGAATGACATCCCCGAGATCGAAGCTGATCGACTCGAGCGTCATCTGCCCGGACTCGACCTTCGAAAAATCGAGAAGGTCGTTGATGATCCCGAGCAGCGCGGTGGACGACGACGTAACCACCCCTACCCGCTCCTGCTGCGACGATGACAGCGCCGAGCGTCCGAGCAACTCGAGATTGCCGAGAATGGCATTGAGCGGGGTCCGTATTTCGTGGCTCATCATCGCGAGGAACGCCGATTTCGCCTCGTTGGCGGCGTCCGCTGCCGCACGCGCCTCGTCGAGCTTGCGCTCGGTGTTCTTCAGCGTCGTCACGTCTGAGAAACTGCAAAGCAGCACGTCTTGTCCTCGATACCTGGTCCGCACCATACTCACGAGCAGATCGTCGACGCGGCCGTCGGCAAGCCTGAGCGACATCTCCAGATCGGACTGCCACGCGGGTGCGCCGGCGCTGCGGTCATAGAGACTGAGCAGGCGCGCGTGCAACCTCGGGTCATCGGGATGCGTATTCGATTCGTAGCTGCGCATCAAGTCGTTCTGCAACAGCACGTCACCGCGCTCGAACGAAAGCAGTGCAAATCCAGAAGGCGCCGCGGCCACCATGGTGCGATTCAGGTTCTCGCTTTCGAACACCCGCTGCGAGCGCACATAGCCTGGGGTGAATATCCTGTGATCGAGCAGGAGCAGGAGTGTCCACAAGAACGCCGTCACCAGCAACATCGCCGCCGAGTAGCCCAGCAGACCTGGCCAAAGGTCGACCAGCATCGTGCGCCAGGTAAAGCCGTAGACGAGCTTCCAGCCCCCGCTCGTCACTGGACCACTTGCAATGAAGAGACCTCTCAGATATTGCCGAGTCACTCGCGTGGATTGCGGGGTCTGTTGTTCCACGCTGAGAATCCGGTCCGTCAGCCCGCGGGTGCCGCCCGTCGGGCCGGTGTCGAGGAGGATCACCTTGCCTGCTGGGTCGACGATCATCGAGGCTTCGTCATGGCGTGTCGAGGCAAGCTCTTCGCGCAGCACACTCACGGGAACGTCGCGAACGACAACGATAAATGGCCTTCCCTTCGAAAACGCGGGCATCACCACTCTGACCGCGGCTTCCCGGCCGAACGGATGCGCTGCCGGCGGGAACCACACTGGATCACGGTTGGCAAACCATCTGGCCGCAACGGCCGGGTCTGACAGATCGCCAATGTCGGGCGCGATGCGGCGCACGAGTTCATCGACATTTTTCACGCCATTCGATTTGAGCGAGTCGTCAACGCCTGGGACCGGAAAGATGGCAATGAAGCGGCGATCAGGCGTATAGACATAGCCTGAGGCACCAATCGGCTGCACCTTGGCGAAGGCGCTAACGCGGGGATTCAACTCGATGCCAAGCGCCAGAAACCGGTCAACTTCCGGGTCAGGCGGCGGTTGCGTAATATCGCCCAATACCAGCACCGAGTCGGCCCCCCGCCTCAGTTGCAGAACGATACGTCCATGTTGCGCGAAAAACCTGTCGACGAGCCCGTCTGGCGCGGCGGGATTCGCATCCCAGCTCTCTTCCGTGTGCCGGACGAAGGTCCGTAGCAGCGTTTCGACTTCGAGGATCTCCTGTTGAAGGCGCGTCCTCCGAACGGCGAAGTCGGTATAGCGATGCTCGATGTAGTCGTTGACCATCGAGTACAGCATCACGCCGGTAAGCAGCGCGATAATCAACGAAATCGCAATGCCAGCGCTGTAGAAAAACGTGCGCTGATGGCGACTCAGAACACCGGGCTCGTGATCTCCTGGCTGGCCTGTGGGCGCCCGGAGCGCACCGCCGTGCTTATCAGATTTTCCGATCTGCGATGGCATGATTGCCTTGCATCCAGCGAAAAAAGAGAGGGACTTTCAGCATCGTAAGGTTGTTCTCGCCTTTCTCTCGCGGTATCCGTTCTGGCTGTCCCGACCTCTCACTGAGACAAGTGTAATCGTCCGTTCTGCCCTGGCTGCAAGACCTGCTACAGGCCAGTTGCAAGCGCTCGCGTCCCCTTGATGGGCATCCGCTGATCGCGGTTCTGCCTGCCCGGCTCATCAACGCGTGAATCGCCGTTGGGCGCGTGAAGCACGCGTTCATGCCGGCTGGAATCCGTGCTTTCGGAATAATACGGCGATTCCGACTCGTTGCGTGTTTGACGTCGATCGGTTGGCCTGTGACGCGTAGCCGTTGCGGTTCGCGCCTGCCCTGGTATCTGCTGGTCTGGTGTTGCCATGGCCATTCCTCATGGATCGATGTCCCAGATAAAGGCGCCCGGTTCGCGAGTGGAGCGGCTCCACGTCCCTGGGGCCACAAGTGGCCTTCACGCAGGCCGGCCGAGGTAATCCACGCCATGCGAGAGCAGCAACGATTTCAACCGGCAACGTGTCTGCTTGAGATCGCCACCGTTCCACGTCGCCCACGCCGATCGCGTATGCAACCAGGATCGAATCCTTGCGGACATCCAGTCATACGTACAGGATGCTGTGGGCTTCCATAGTCCGCGTCCGAAAACTGACCGCCGAGTGGCGGCTCTGTCTCCACCCAATGCGGCTCTGGCAGCCATGCTAGCCCCCGCTCATAACCGCGCGGCTGCCAGCCTTGCCGAACGGGAGTCATACGGACTTCTACTATCTGTCGCCCCGTCGCATTGCAGGCGTTGCCACGCTTTCCGCAATAACAGGCAGTACCGCCCATCTCAAGCGCTGCAGGGGCCCAAATTCCCGCCGACGCGGATTCGGACCCGGCCTATTTTTGGCCCATCTCAAAAATATAAACTGAACCCAGTTAAAGAGATTTGCCAAAGGCCAGGCCTCGATTGACCAGGCGGAATCTCGCCGGTTCTTACTGCGGCCATGAGCTTGCGGAAACGTTATCGCCTCTGCTTTTGCGCCTGATATCGAGCAGCGAAAAATGGCAACGTCGATCTCTAGATAATTCGCAGAACTACGCTTCTCAAAACCTTAAAAGGAACGATGTCATGAACAAGTCATACGTCAGCGTCTGGAATGAAGCTCTTGGCTCGTGGGTAGCGGCCTCCGAAAACACGGTTGCGCGAGGCAAGCGTAGCAAGGCAAAGGTTTCTGCAGTTGTGGCGACTGCGCTGGTTTCGATCGCTGTGGCAGCATCTGGCGACGTATTTGCGGCCGGCGCTTTCAACGGAACTGGCGCGGGTATCTCGATCGGTGTGAGCGGTGCCACCGGCACCAAAGTCCCAACCGCCACTGCAGCCAACGACGTTGCAATCGGTCAGAGCGCGGTCGCTAGTGGCACCACTGCTGAAACCATCTCGGCTGCCACGGCTGTCGGTAATAGTGCCCATGCCACCGGCGAAGGCACTGCGGCCTTCGGTGCTAACGCCTCGGCCACCGCCATTGGTGCTACCGCCTTGGGCGCTGACAGCTCTGCGACCAACGCGTATGCGATAGCCATCGGCAACCACAGTGCCGCGGAGGGGGAGAGTTCGATTGCATTGGGCCGTAACTCGATTGCACAAGGTGATTATTCTGTTGCAGTGGGCACGGCATTCGCAATAGCTGACGGTGCCCTTGCGGCGGGACAGTATGCCCTTGCGGGTGCGGTCAATTCCGTCGCGCTCGGAGCTAACAGCTTTGTGGCAGGGGCCGATTCCGTAGCGCTGGGTTCGGAAAGCTCTGCGTCAGCGGCTAATTCGGTAGCGCTGGGCGCGGGCTCGACCACGACGGCGAACCTGGCCGCAGCGGCTTATAACGCGGGTTCGAGCCCCCTGTCGGGCACGGCGTCGGTGGCGAATGGCGAAGTGTCGGTGGGTTCGGCTGGCAAGGAACGTCGTGTGACGAACGTGGCAGCCGGTTCGGCTGCGACGGACGCGGTGAACGTCAGCCAGTTGCAGTCGGAAGCAGCAAAGTCCAATCTGACTGGTGCCAGCACCGCCGCGGCGCTGGGTGGAGGCTCGACCTATAACCCGGCTACGGGTGCGATTACTGCGCCGAGCTATAGCGTGGGCGACGCGGTCACCAACCTCGATGACCGGGTGACGGCGAACACCACGGACATCACGAAGCTCCAGACCCAGGTGGGCGATGTCGGCACGCAACTGTCGGGCGCGGTGCAGTATGACCGTAACATCGACGGTTCGGTGAACTTCGGTTCGGTGACGCTGGGCGGAAGCCAGAGCGCAGCTCCGGTGATCCTGACCAACGTGGCGAACGGCACGAGCCAGTACGACGCGGTGAACTTCGGCCAGTTGTCGGCCCTGCAGGACCAGGTGACGGGTTTGAACGGCCAGGTGACGGATCTCGGTTCCCAGATGTCCAACGTCCAGGCCGGCATCGAGGACCTCAATGCCTCAAATGCTTCGTCGTCGAACAGCGGCAATGGTGCAGTGGCGAATGCAGCGATGCCGGGTACGGCGAACACGGATGCAGTCAATGTCGGTCAGATGAACAGCTCGGTCGCACAGGGCGTTCAGCAGGCCAACAACTACACCGACCAGCGTATCAACGCGACCAACCAGGCGGTCAACAATCTCGCCAAGAACGCCTACTCGGGAATCGCCGCAGCCACCGCGCTGACCATGATTCCGGAAGTCGATCAAGGCAAGAAACTGTCGTTCGGTATGGGAGCAGCGACCTATAACGGTTACCAGGCGATCGCAATGGGCGGCACGGCTCGCATCACCGACAACATCAAGGTGAAAGCAGGTGTTGGGATGTCCCAGGGTGGTACGACTGCCGGGATTGGTGCCTCGTATCAGTGGTAAGCGGTTGGCGGGAACGGGCAGGTGTGCCCTCTCCCGCTTCTTCACGATCCCCAGACTGCTCTCGTGGGCACACAGTGGATATTTCAGAGAGGCCGAAGCGAGTTACCACCCGGTAACTCGCTTCGGCTTTTGCACAAAGAAGGCCCGTCAGCAATTTATGTCCGGGTCAACAATGGGGATGGCAGGACCGCGAATACGCAGGCATTCGATGAGCGTTCTGAATCTGTAAGTCTTCGGAAAGCCCAGGATCGCTTCCTGTGTTCATTCTGTGGAAGGAGGCGTGTCCGATGTCTTCTGCGACGAAGTCACCATTCCGTTATCCAGTGCATACCGGAACAGGTCGATTTCTCGCTCAATGCCGAGCTTTTCCATCGCTTTCATTTTCTGGGTACTGATGGTTTTCTTGCTGCGACTTAGCCGCTCGGCAATCTCGTTTACCGTCAGACCCGATGCAAAGAGACGCACAACTTCAGATTCGCGCTGACTCAGTACGTCCGAAGAACCCCTGCCACGGCGGTTCCAGTCGATCGACTGAACGATCTCGTTGATGGTGGGCGAATAATACTTGCCGCCGTGATGGACGGCATGCACGGCGGGGATAAGATGGGTAGCGGCGTCGGACTTGCTCACGATGCACGTTACACCTTGCGTCACGAGCGCACGTATGACTGCGGGGTTGTCCAGCATCGTTAGCACAACGATCTTGATGCCAGGATACCGGCGCTTTATCAGCGAAAACAGAGCAATCCCATCGCCGTAATCGCCCGCAGGCATTGCGTAATCGGAGACGAGAACGTCGCATTGCGTACTGGTGAGAAGCGCGATCAGTTCGGTCGAGTTTCGGGCTGTTCCTACCAGCCGGATCGAGTTCACATCTGCAAACTCGTGTTCGATACCGATCAGCATCATGGGGTGGTCATCAGCCAGGATGACCCGAATTTCGGAAGCGACCATATTGTCAGCATCAGTGAAATAGGACATTACTATCATAGCCACCTCGAACTCTATGTGCTCAGCGGGTTTACCTTCACACAATGCGATCCTTCGCTTTCCTATTGACCCAATACATGAGGTGTTTAACTCACCTTGTCGATGCATTGGCGCAAACCGATCGAGCGCACGGCAATTGATGCCGCGAAGCGATCGCTGCATTCGTCGTGACGCACGAAGGAGTATTCTCCAGGGCACGCAGTCGACCGATGTTCTGACTTGAGGAGCCGGGCCAATGGGAAGCATCGACACACTCGTCGTGGCGGCAATCGCCTTTGTCGGCAGCCACTTTCTGCTGTCCCATCCGCTGCGAGCCGGGATGGTCCATGCAATCGGCGAACGGGGCGCCATGGGTGTCTATTCGCTGATTGCGATACTGACATTCGGCTGGATGGTCATGGCTTATGACAGGACGCCCGTCTCCACGCCGCTATGGCCGGCGGGCGACGCGCTGTGGGCGCTTGTGACGGTGCTCATGCTGATCGCATCGATCCTTCTGATGGGCTCGCTGATCCGCAACCCGGCGCTGCCCACCGGCGGCCGGCCCGCTGCGTTGCCCGACGCGGCGCGCGGCGTCTACGCGGTGACGCGTCATCCGATGATGTGGTCGTTCGCGCTTTGGGGACTGTGCCATATCGCCGTGTTCCCGGTCACCCGGAACATCGTACTTGCCACAGCCATCATCGTCCTCGCGCTTGTCGGTGCCGCGTTGCAGGACCGCAAGAAGCGGCGGCTGCAGCCCGATCTCTGGCCCGCATGGGAATCGAAGACGAGCTTTTTGCCGTTCGCAGCGATCGCCGCCGGCCGTGCGCGGCTAGGTGGGTTCGGCATGCATGCGCTGGCGGGTGGCATCGTCGTCTGGCTGGTGGCGACCTGGGCGCATATCCCGCTCACCGGTTGGCCCGCGGGCATCTGGCGCTGGCTTTAGCCACCGGCGGCGATTGCTCCGGATCGCCAATCAATCGGCAGTTCCACGAGATTTGTTCTCGCGACGCAAGACTCTTTGTCCACGGTGTGTGTTCGAATTGGCGGCGCATGCGTCTACAGTGCGCTGCATCGGGTCCATCGATTCGAACGGCCGGCAGGCCGAATCAAGCACACGCCGCATTCCGCGCACGAGGTGATTCACGCGCGGGACATCACGCTCAAGGAGCCCATCATGTCCGTCCCACAGAAACTCGCCGAACTCGGTCTCGAACTGCCTACTCCGCCGCAACCCCTCGGCAGCTATACGGCAGTCAGCGAAGCCGGAAACCTGCTGTTCGTTTCAGGTCAGGTGCCGCTTTCCGAGGGCCGTATGGCCTATACGGGGCGTGTCGGCGAGAGCTTGACGCTCGAACAGGGCCGCAAGGCTGCCCAACTCGCCGCGCTCAACACGCTCGCGCAGATCTCGCGGCATCTCGGTGGCTTCGAGCGCCTGCATCACATCGTTCGTGTCGAGGGGCACGTCAGCAGTGCCGATGGGTTCTACGATCAGCCTGCCGTGGTCGACGGCGCTTCCGATCTGTTCGCCGCCGTGCTCGGCGAGAAAGCGGGACACGCGCGTACGGCGTTCTCGCATAGCCAGTTGCCGGCCAACGCCGCGGTGGTCATCGCCGTCATCGCTCAGATCCTGCCTGCTTGACCGTAGCGCGCTCGCGGGGCAAACGCGTGCGGATGGCCACCCGCGACGCGATCGTCGAAACCAGTCCTTGGGATTCCGATGACAGTCGACGCGACTCGCGCGTGTCACCACTCGGCGATACCGACGTCATAGTTTTCGTCGTGAAACGCGACGAGAAACTCCTCGGGCATCAACCACGAGTCGACGCTGACGCTTTGCGTACCGACGTCGACTGCGATTTTCGCGTCCGGATCCACCGACTTCATCGCATGCTCGATCGTCGGGAGATCGTCCGCGCGGATTTCAGTTTTCATCGAGAATTTCACTTTTCACCTCCAGTCAGCGACGGTCGAGTTCATGCCGACTCGAATCGCCAGATGTTCATCAGGATCACGTCACTCGGGGTTCGCCTCGACCCGCAGCGCCGTCTTGCGAGGCGCGCCGGCCCAATGAATCGCGGCAGCCAGAATGCCGAGCGCGACACCGAACGCGACGATGCCCGTCCAGCCAAAGCGCGTCATCAACCAACCGCTGACGGTCGCCCCGACCGCGCCACCGAAAAACGTCGCCGTCATATAGAGACTATTGATACGGCCCTGCGCTTTCGGATCGACCGAAAACGCGCGCGTCTGGTTGGATACGAGACCCGACTGCACGCCGATATCGAGCACGATCACGCCCACGATCAACAGAGTCAGCGAGTTCGCCGCCCCCGACAGAAGCAGGTACGCGAGCGTGACGATGCCGATACTGGCGCCGATCACCTTGCGAAAGCCGACGCGATCGGTCGCATTGCCGCCCAGTGAGGCGGCGAACGCGCCGGCCGCGCCGATCATGCCGAAGCCACCGGCCCACGCACTGCCGAGATGCCACGGACCGCTCGCGAGCAGCGCGGCGAGGTTGACCCAGAACGCGTTGAAGCAGGCCCACAGCAACGCCTGGATCAGCATCGATTCGCGGATCGGACGATTGTCGCGCGCGAGCGGCCACAGCGAAGCGAGCAGGCGCCCATAGGAAAGATTCGTCGACGGCACGCCGCGCGGCAGCAGCGCCGCGGCCGCAAACCAGACCGGCACCATGAAGGCCGCTTCGGCGCCATACACCGCGCGCCAGCCATACGCCGCGCCAATCACGCCCGCGATCGTGCGGCCGGCGAGGATGCCGACCATGATCCCGCTCACGACGGTCCCGACGTTGCGCCCGCGCTCGCTCGGCAACGACATGACGGCGGCGAACGGCACCAGTTGCTGCGGCACGCAGCTGACGATACCCAGGCCGAACGACGCCGCAACGAGCGCCCAGATGCCGGGCGCAACGGCCGCCGCCACGCCGAACACGAGCGCGAGCGCGATCTGGATCAGCACGAGCTTGCGGCGGTCGAAGCGGTCGCCGAGCGGCAACAGCAACGCGAGCCCGCTAGAAAAACCGAGCAGCGCGGCGGCGGCGACGAGATCGACCGTCGTCACGTCGACGCGCAGGCTCGCGGCGATCAGCGGCAGGATCGGCTGCGTGCAGTAGATGTTGGTGATCACCGCGCCGGCGATGATCGCCATCATGACGATCTTGCCGCGCGATGCGAATGCGGGTGCAGCGGGACGGTCGGTCGAGGTGGTTGACTCGCGCACGGCAAGCTCCTTGTTGGTTCGTTCGCTCCGGCGATGGCGGCGACATGCCGTCACCCGGGATCCAGCTTCGAACGTTACGCTCTTGCATTCACCAGGAGAATCCATCACGATCGAGATTCATCCTTCCACCAATTGATAGGATCATGAATCGCCTCGAAGCGATGTCCATCCTCGTCGCGGTCGTCGATGCAGGCAGTCTGTCGGCTGCCGCGCGCCACCTCGACATGCCGCTCGCCACGGTCAGCCGCAAGGTGGGAGAACTGGAAGCGCATCTGAAGACGCGTTTGCTCCAACGCACCACGCGTAAGCTATCGTTGACCGAAGCCGGCGCCGCATACGTCGCCGCATGCCGGCGCATCCTCGAAGAGATCGGCGAAGCCGAGCGCGCCGCGACCGGCGAATACGCGACACCCAAGGGCGAGCTCGTGGTGAGCGCGCCGATCGTGTTCGGCCGGCTGCACGTCGTACCGGTGATTGCGGATTTTCTGGCGCACTATCCGGACATCGACATCGATCTCGTGTTGACGGACCGCGTCGTGCATCTGATCGACGAGCACGCCGACGTCGCGATCCGGATCGGCGAATTGCCTGATAGCAGCCTCGTCGCGCGCAGAGTGGGCACGGTGCGCCGGGTCATCTGCGGCAGTCCCGCCTACCTCGACGCGAAGGGCGCGCCGGCCGAACCGGCGGATCTCGGCGCCCATCGTTGCATCACGTTCGAGGCGCTCGAGTCGATGCGCGCGTGGACGTTCGGCTCGGGCAAGTCGTCGCTGTCGGTGCCGGTCCGCTCGCGCCTCGCCGTGAATACGGCGGACGCCGCAATCGCCGCCGCGACGCTCGGCGTCGGACTGATTCGCGTGCTGTCCTACCAGGTGGCCGACGCGATCCGCGCGGACGAACTGCGTATCGTGCTCGAAGCGTTCGAATCGGCGCCGCTGCCGGTCCATCTCGTGCATGCGGGGCAAACGCCGCTGCCTTTGAAGCTGCGCGCGTTCCTCGACTTCGCGACGCCGCGGCTGAACGCGCGCATCTCGGGCGAACTGCGCGGCGCGGGCGCGGCCTGAGCGCGCCGCGAATCCACGCTATCTACGATCCCGCGCCGTAGGTCGACTCCCACCCTCCTCCCAGCGCTTTGCACAGTGTGATGAGGTTCGTCGCGGCGGTGGCTTTGCTCTTCTGGAGATTGCTCTGCGCGTCGAGCAATTGCCGCTGTACGTTCAGCACGTCGAGATAGTCGAGCGCGCCCGCCTTGTAGCGTTCCCGCGCGACCACGAGCGCGCGCTCGTTCATGCTGACGGCAGTGGCGAGCCGGTCGCGGCGGCGTTGCTCGGCATCGTAGGTGACGAGCGCGTCGTCGACTTCCCGCCACGCCCGCAGCACCGTTTGCCGGTAGACGATCGCGGCTTCCTGTTGCTGTGCCTCACGCAGTTGCAGCGTGCCCTTCAGCCGGCCGCCTTCGAATATCGGCAACGTAATCGACGGCCCGACGACGAACTGCCCGGACGCCCAGCTGCCGAGACTCGACAATTGCAGACTCTGCAGGCCCGCGCTGCCGTTCAGTGTGATGCGTGGATAGAAATCGGCCTTCGCGACGCCGACGGTCGCGGTCGCCGCGTGCAGGTCCGCCTCCGCCTTGCGGATATCGGGGCGGCGCTGCACGAGCTCGGACGGAAAGCCGATCGGCACCTGCGCGGGCAACGCCGGCACCTCCCGCTCCTCGCCCAGCGTCTGTCGCAGCGCACCGGGTTGCTGGCCAAGCAGCAGCCCGATTGCGTTGATCGTCGTCTCGCTGTGCGATTCGAGCGTCGGAATCAGACTTTCGATGTTCTCCACTTGCGCCGACGCGTTCGACACATCGAGATCCGTCGTGACGCCTTCATGCGCGCGAACCTGGGTCAGCTTCAGCACATCGTTGGCGATCGCGAGGTTCTGTCTCGCGATCCCAAGCAGATCCTGCGTGTCGCGCAACTCGACATAGTCGCGCGCCAGCTCCGCACGGGCGCTCAACAGCACCGCGTTGCGGTCCTCGTATGAGGCCTCGGACAGCGCGCTCGCCGCTTCTACGCTGCGGCGCACGTGCCCCCACAGATCGACCTCCCACGATGCATCGAAGCCGGCCTGATAGAGGTTGTAGGCGGGCGAGCCCGACGAGCCCGGCAACGCCGCCACGCCGAGCGGCGCGCTGCCGGAGGCCGACTGCGGCTGGCTCTGCGTCGGCGTGACGCCGAGCAGCGACAGGATGCCGTTTTCGCTGCCGCGCTCGCGGTTGTACGAGGCGGCGCCATCGAGCGTCGGATATTGCGCGGCGCCGGCGACGCGGCGCTCGGCCCGGCTCTGCAACAGGCGCGCCGAGGCCGCTGCCACGTCGAGGTTGGCGTCCGCCAGTTGCTTTTCCAGATCGTTCAATACCGGATCGTCGAAGAGGGTCCACCACTCTGGCGCCAACCCGGCTTGCACGGGTCTGCTCGGCGACTGCGCGGTTTGCGTTCGATCGAACACCTCGGGCGTGGCCGTCTGCGGACGTTCGAAGTTCGGGCCGACCGTGCACCCCGTCAATGCGACGCAAGTAAGGACCGCCGCGATGATCGCGCGCATGGCGTATTCACTCGCATTCATTTCGTTTCCGCTCCCTCGGCGCTCGCTTCGCCGCCGCGCCCCACCGCGACGTCCGCTTCGACCGACAACCCCACGCTCAATGCCGATGCCCCCGCCTGCGCGCGATCGATCGCGATCTTGACCGGCACCCGCTGCACGACCTTCGTGAAGTTGCCCGTTGCGTTGTCGGGTGCGATCGGCGCGAAGCTCACGCCGGTGGCAGGCGCGAGGCTATCGATACGGCCGCGGATCACCACGCCGGGCAGGCTGTCCACCGTTACCCGCACGCTTTCACCCGGTCGCATGCGGGTGATCTGGCTTTCCTGAAAATTGGCGACCACATACGCATCCGCCAGCGGCACGATCGCCAGCACCGGCGCGCCGGGCGTCACGAATGCGCCTACCCGCGCCGAACGGCGACCCACCTTGCCGTCGACGGGCGCGCGAATCTCCGTATAGGAAAGGTTGAGCTGCGCCTGCCCGAGCGCCGCCTCGGCGTGCGCCAGCGCGCCCGCGGCCTTGTCGCGCTGCGTGCGCAGCACGTCCAGATTCTGCTCGGTGGCCGTCAACGCCGCCTCGTCGTGCGACTGCTGCGCGAGCTGTTGCGCGAGCGTGCTCGAAGCCCGTTGCTGTTCCTGCGCGGTCCCTGCGCCGGCGTCCGAAAGGTTCTGATAGCGCGACGCGTTGGCCCGCGCAAATCCGAGCGACGCGTCGTCGGCGCGCAGCGTGGCGCGTGCCTCGCCGACCAGCGACGGCTGACGCGCGATCTCGGCATCGAAGTTCGCAACCGACGCCTTCGCGGCGGCCACTTCCGCTTCGGCGCTCTGCAATGCCGCCCGAAAGTCGCGGTCATCGATGCGCACGAGCAGCTGGCCCGCCTTCACGTCCTCGTTGTCGTTGACGAGGACGTCCGTGATCTGGCCCGCGACGCGCGGCGCGACGAGCGTGAAGTCCGCGGTGACGTAGGCGTCGTTCGTGGATTCCGTGGTCGGGCTGGCCAACAGCCTCGTGCCGGCCCATGCGGCCACGCCGACGACGACGCTCACAGCGGCAACACGAAAGATCTTCAAAGGGAATGGCAGGGTCGATGACATGGGAATCGCTCCTCAATGCGAAGAAGGCGGCGTGGTGCTCCACGGCGGATAGATGCGCACAGGCAGCACGAGAACCAGTAGAAGAAGCGCAACGGCGACGCAGGCCATCACGCGATAGAGATCGGCGCTAGTCAGAACCACGGCCTGCTCGTGGAGCCGGTGCGCGAGCTGACCGAGACCGTCCGCGGCGACAGCCTGATTCGCCACTAGCGCGCGATTTCCCAACTGGTCGACCAGCATGCTCGAATGGAAATGCTCCCGCGCGGTCCCCACGCCTTCGATGAGCCCGGTTGCCACAGCCGCGGAGAATGTCTTGACGGTATTGAACATCGCCGAAGCGAACGGCCCTTCGGTGGGCGGCAAACCCGTCGTCACGCCCATCAGGATCGACATGATCACCATCGGTTGCGCGACGATCTGCATCGATTGCAGCAGGTAGAAGTTGTCGCGAATCCACTCGGACGTCATGAAGCTGCCGAGCGCGCACGTCGCGACCATCAGCGCGAGCCCCGTGGCGATCACCCAGCGGTGATCGGCGCGGCGCGTATTCAGCAAGGCGGCCGTCAGCGGTAGCATGATCAACAGCGGGACGGCGAGCCACAACGACAGCGGCGCGCTCTGCAGCGGCCTGTATGCATGCACTCCCGCGAGATACCGGGCCGGGATGGCCGCGATGCCCACCAGCAGGATCACGGTGCCAAGCAAGGTCGAGAGTCCGTGCGTGAAATTTCGGCGCGCCAACAGTGGCAGCTTGAAAAACGGCACGGGGTGAAACCATTCGTTGACCAGAAATGCGACGAGCAGCAGCGCTCCCGCGCAGAACATCACGCGAATCAATGCCGAATCGAACCAGTCGAGACGATCACCTTGCAAAAGACCGATCACCAGCATCGCGACGGCGGGAAAGCCGGTCACGAAACCGATCCAGTTGAACGAGCGAAACCGCTCCAGCTTCAGCGGATCCGCGGGAAGCCCCTGCTGGATCGCGAAGCAGCACAGCACGCCGAGCGGAATGATCTGCCAGAACGCCATGCGCCAGTCGACGAACTCGGTCCACAACGCCGCGAGCGGCGTGCCGAGGGCCGGCCCGAACGTCGCCGTCAGCGCATAGCCGGCGAGCCCATACAGCTTCAGATTGGGCGGCAGATAGCGCAGTGCCACGATGATCAGCATCGGCGGAAGGCAGCCGCCCGCGATGCCCTGCAGGATGCGCAATGTGTAAAGCGTCGGCAGATTCGGCGCAAACGGACACAGCAAGCCGAACAACATCGACGCGCGCACCGCGCCAATCGTGAATCGCTTCAGCGTGAACGTGATGCCGAACCACGGCGCAAACACCATCGTCGCGACGTTCGCGGCTTCGAACAGCGCGGTGAGCCACGTGCCATCGTCATGGCCGATCAGGAACGCGCCCTGGATATCGGCCATCGCGGCCGCGGTGACCTGCTCGTTGAGGATCGCCAGCAACGATGCGAACAACATGCCGACGAGCCCGAGCGCAATGCGCATCGTCAACGTTACCTGCGCGGCAGCCGGTTGGGCCGGTGGCGTTTGCACGCGCGTGACATCGCGCTCCAGCGCTAGCGGGACACGCGGCGCTTGCGTTTCAGTCGTCATAGGGTTCGCATTCATAGGGATCAGCGACTCATATCGAGCCGGCTATTGCTTGCGGATAAGATTTCAACTGCTCTCGTTTAGTTAGGTCTGCTGCTCGATGAGGGTGGTGAGCCATTGACTCGCCACGCCTTCTTGCTGTTCATCGATTGCTTAATTGTCAGAGATACAGCGATCTTTTTGAAGTTTTTGCTCGGCCGGTTTTGGGCCATCCACTACGAGAATCTTGCCAGGCCGGTCTGCGTCGACGACTCCGTCGCAAGACGGAGTTCGCGATAGGCGCTCACGAGGGCATCGAGGCTGAATGAACGGTTCAGGCCGCTCGGATTGGGCAGAACCCATGCGCGTGCCCCGCCGAAATCGCGGGCTTGCAAGCCCCATTCGATATCGCGCTGGCCGGTCATTTCGGCGAGCGCCATCTTGCCGAGAAACGCGATGAAGCGCGGCGCGTAGTGTCGTATCTTCAGTTCGAATTGCGCGGCGGCCGCCTGAATCTCCGCCTTCGACAATTGGTCCGCACGTGCCGTGGGACGTGCGACGGCCGCGGTCAGACCATATCCATGGATCAACAATTGCCGGTCGTTCTCGGGGCGAAACTCGTCGTTCGTGAAACCGGCGCGATGGAGAACCTTCCAGAACCGGTTGCCCCTGCCAGCGAAGTGGTGCCCCGTCGACGCCGCCTGCAAGCCGGGGTTGATGCCGCAGAAAAGGATCGACAGGCCGGGCTGAACAATGTCGGGCAGCGATTGCGCCGAATCGTCGTGCGTCACCGATGACACGCCCGTCGGCTGCGCGATGGCGTCATGCTTGCGCACTCGCCTCGCCTCTGAAGCGCATCCGGTATTGCTTCGGCGTGACGTTCAGCCGCCGAGAGAACGTCGTGCGCATATGCGTGGCGTTGTGAAAGCCGCATTTGAACGCGACGGTCTTCAGTGGCGCATCGGTATCCTCGAGCAGCTTCCTCGCCGTGTCGACGCGCACCTGCTCGACGAATACCGAGGGCGTGACCTTCGCATGCCGTGCGAATACCCGCGACAGCGTGCGACGGCTCACCGCGGCCGCGCTCGCCAGTGCCTCGATCGACAGCGTATCGGTGATGTGTTCGCTGACGTAGCGATAGACCTTGGTCAGTATCGGATCCTCGTCCTTGCCCGCGCCGATATACGGGCTGTACTGGGACTGGCCGCCTTCGCGCTGGATATACACGACCAGACGCTTCGCGACCCGCACCGCCAGCTCGTGCCCCCAGTCCTCGGCGACCAGCGACAGACACAGGTCGATGCCTGCGGTCACGCCGGCCGACGTGAAGAGCCGCCCGTCGCGAACGAAGATCCTGTCCGGCTGCACGTTGGCGTGCGGAAACTCATTGGAGAGCCGCTGCGCGTCCGACCAGTGCGTCGTGACGTCCTTGCCGTCGAGCAGCCCCGCATGGGCGAGCACGAAGGCGCCATTGCACACGGAACCGAAGCGGCTCGCGCCGCGCGCCTGATTCTGCAGCCATGTCAGGAATTCATGCGACGGCTGCGCATCGGGCAACTGCGGTCCTCCGGCGACCAGCAGCAGATCCCATTGAATGTCACGGTCGGCATAGCCGAACGAAACCGCCAGCTGCATGCCGTTCGAGCAGGTGACGGTGCCCGCCTCCCGTCCGACCAGTGTGACCTCGTAGCGTTGATGCCCGGCAAGGAACGTATTCGCCTCGGCGAACACATCGAGTGGGCCAGCTACATCCAGTGCTTGCACACCATCGAATACAACAATGGCGACTTTCATACCGTGACCTTCGTGGTGATGACTCTGTTTGCGTTGGGGCATCCCAACGAAGCCGTGCGGCAGCTTATCGCATCGTCAGCCGCACGTGTCGTCAGTGCCTGGAAAAAGTCTTGTGTCTGCACGTAACAAATCACCCGCTGAAAACGGCACCCGGCGCGGGACGCGGCAGGCCCACCCGGATGGCCCAAAACCTCCACTGATTGGCAGGCAAGCGCACCATCGGCACGTTTCCGCCAGGGCATCGACTACCTAGACTGTGTACACGACTGCGGCCACTCACGACCGCACAGCGATCAAAGGCAGATTCATCATGTTGAAGGAACATCAGAGCTCTTTCCTGTTCGGGGGCAACGCGCCCTATGTCGAAGCGCAATATGAGCTTTACCTGGCCGACCCGGATGCGGTCACGAGCGAGTGGCGCGCGTGGTTCGACGCATTGCGCGACACCCCGGCGATCGATGGCAGCGATCGTGACGACGAGCCGCACGCACCCGTCATCTCCAGTTTCGTCGAAATGGCGAAGCGGCCGCCCCGTGCCGTCATCGCCGCTGCTGATGGCGCGACCGACGCGCTGGCCCTCGCGAGAAAGCAGGTGGCCGTGCAGACGCTGATCGCCGCTTACCGGATGATCGGCGCGCGCCGCGCCGATCTCGACCCGCTCGCGTGGACGCCGCCGCGCGCCTACGCCGAATTGACACCGGCGTACTACGGCCTGTCGGCCGCCGACATGGCGACCACGTTCAGCACCGCCGACACATTTCTGTTCGACGACGACGCAACGCTGAACGACATCGTCGCCGCGCTCGAGCAAACCTACACGGGCACACTGGGCGCCGAGTTCATGCACCTCGCCGACGCGCAGCAGCGGCGCTGGTGGCAGATGCGGCTCGAATCCACGCGCGCGATGCCAGCGCTGCAGGCTGTGGAGAAGCGACGTCTGCTGGAACGCCTGAGCGCGGCCGAAGGGCTCGAAAAATACCTGCATGCACGCTATGTCGGGCAGACGCGATTCTCGCTCGAAGGCGGCGAATCGTTGATCGTGCTACTCGATGAACTGATCCGCTATGGCGCGTCGAAGAAACTGCGCACGCTGGTGTTGGGCATGGCGCATCGCGGCCGTCTGAACGTGCTCGTGAATATCGTGGGCAAACCGCTGCGCGCGCTTTTCGACGAATTCGACGGCAAGGATGCCGAGCAATTCCAGGCGGTCGATGTCAAGTATCACAAGGGCTATACCAGTACGGTCGAGACCGACGCCGGTCCGGTTGAAGTCGTGCTCGCGTTCAATCCGTCGCATCTGGAAATCGTGAATCCGGTCGTGCAAGGCATGGCGCGCGCGAAGGCCGACATGGCCGCCAGCGCCGACGGCGACGACGTGCTGCCGGTCGAAATTCACGGTGACGCGGCGATCAGCGGACAGGGTGTCGTGATGGAAACGCTGAGCCTGTCCTATACGCGCGGACACGGCACGGGCGGCACCGTCCACGTCGTCGTCAACAACCAGATCGGCTTCACGACTTCCGATCCGCGCGACACGCGCTCGTCGTTCCATACGACCGACGTCGCGAAGATGATCGAGGCGCCGATCCTGCACGTCAACGGCGACGACCCCGAAGCGGTCGCCATGGCGGTGCGGCTCGCGCTCGACTATCGCACGACCTTCAAACGAAGCGTCGTCATCGATCTCGTCTGCTTTCGCAAGTACGGGCACCAGGAACAGGACACGCCCGGCATCACCCAGCCGCTGATGTATCGCGCCATTGCGAGTCATACGGGTGTCAGAGCGATCTACGCAAACAAGCTGATCCAGCAGGGTGTGCTGAGCGCCGACGCGGCGCAACGCTACGTCAGCGCGCGCCGCGATCTGCTCGAGCGCGCGCACGAAACCGACGGTTCCGATGCGTCGCCGTTGCACGAGGACGCCGGTGACCGGTCACGGCTGGACGCGCCGACAGGCCCCTCCTCCGTCGCCCCGTCGGCCGAAGAACTGCGCGGCTTCGCGCAGCGGATCTCGACCGTCCCCGAGGGCTTCGTGCTTCATCCGCTCGTCAGGAAGATGATCAGCGGCCGGCAGGAGATGGCCGCGGGACAACGCCGGCTCGATTGGGGCATGGGCGAGCATCTGGCCTTCGCGTCGTTGCTCGCGGCCGGGACCAGTGTTCGATTGAGCGGCCAGGACAGCGCGCGCGGGACCTTCAATCACCGTCACGCCGTTCTGCATGATCAGACACGGGTTCATCGTCCGGATGGGGTGTTCGTTCCGCTCGATCATATCGGCCCGACGCAGGGCCGCTTCACCGTCACGAACTCGATCCTCTCCGAGGCCGCCGTGCTGGCATTCGAGTACGGTTATTCGACCGTGAATCGCAATGCGTTGGTGATCTGGGAGGCGCAGTTCGGCGACTTCGCCAATGGCGCGCAGGTGGTGATCGACCAGTTCATCGCCGCGGGCGCGGCAAAGTGGGGACAACGCAGCGGCCTTACGCTGTTCCTGCCTCACGGGCAGGAAGGCCAGGGCCCCGAGCACGCGTCGGCGAGACTCGAGCGCTACCTGCAATTGAGCGCGCAAAACAATATGCGCGTGACGCAACCGACCACGCCCGCGCAACTGTTCCATCTGCTGCTGACGCAGGCACGTGATTCAGATCAGCGCCCGCTCGTCGTGATGACGCCAAAGTCACTGCTGCGCCACCCCGAAGCGACCAGCACGCTCGACGACTTGAGCTCCGGCGAATTCCGCGAGCTTCTGCCGGACGCACAGATCGACGCGTCGCGCGCCGCGCGTGTCGAGCGTGTGATTCTGGCGAGCGGCAAGGTCTACTTCGACCTGCTCGACCATCGTCGCAAGTCCGGAGCGGCCGACACCGCGATCATTCGCATCGAGCAGCTCTATCCGTTTCCGGGCGAACAGCTGGCTGCCGAACTCGCAGGCTTTCCGAAGCTCGATACCGTGGTCTGGTGTCAGGAGGAAGCGCGCAACCAGGGCGCATGGCATTTCGTCGAGCCGCTGCTACGCGAGCTTGCGCTTCCCGGCACGAAGTTGCTGTACGCAGGGCCCGACGCGTCCGCATCGACCGCACCCGGATCGCATTCGGCGCATGTGGCGACGCAATCCGCGCTCGTCTCGCGTGCGTTCACCGGCTGAACGCGCATGCGTGTCGCGATGATGCTCTATGCGGGATTTCAGTTGCTCGAGGTCAGCGGCCCGATGGAGGTGTTTCATCAGGCCAACCGTCTGTATGGCGGCGTCCTCTATGAAGCGCATTTGATCGGGCCATCGCCGGGGCCGGTGTTGTCATCGAACGGGACCGTGGTGGGGGCCACGGCGTGTCTGTTCGATACGCTCCCGCCGTTCGACATCGTCGTGGTGCCAGGCTCGCCGGTGGTCGGTTCGGCGCGCGAGCATCGCGAGCTCGTCGACTGGTTGCGCGAGGCGGGGCCCAACACACGGCGGCTCGCCTGCATTTCCAACGGCGCGTTTTTGCTGGCGCAGGCCGGTCTCGTCGATGGTCGCTGCCTGACCACGCACTGGCGCGACGCCCGGCGCCTCGCCGCCGACTATCCGCGCGTGCACGTGATGTCGAATCCGGGGTGTCTGAAGGATGGCAACCTGTACTCGTCGGGCGGCGCGCGTGCCGGCATTCCCCTCGCCCTGGCACTCGTGCGGGAAGACCTCGGCGAACACGCGGCCGGAGCGATTGGCGCGGCGTTCTCGACGCTGCCGCCTCGAAGCGCCGCACGGACACGGAACACCTGATGATAGACACGAACCTGATTCATAAGGCGCTCGCGAATCCGCTGCGGCGCGACATCCTCTTGTGGTTGAGAGCCCCCGCCGAGACCTTTCCGGACGGCTATGCGGACTTTGGGCGCGGCGTTCCAGTGCAAGCCATCCACGCGCGCAGCGGGCTGTCCCAGTCGACCGTTTCGGCGCATATCGCGGTACTCGTCGAAGCGGGGCTTCTGGTTCCCAGGCGAGCCGGGCAATGGATATTTCTCTCGCGCAACGAAGACGTCATCCGCCGGTTTGTCGAACAGATTCGCTTGCAGTTGTAGAAAGCTGCGGTGCGTGTACTGAAAGCATTGGCCGGGGGTGAGGCGGTGCTCGCTCGCTGAGCCCCGCCCCAATAACCGGCGGCTTCGCGCCGTGTCGCGACAGCCTGCGCCAGCCTCGCTTCAACCCGCCTTTGCCTTGCGCTCGTGCGACGCCACGCGTTCAGTTTGCGGTTGAGACTGCGCGGCAGTCGCGCGTGAAACCATTTCGTTCTGCTGGATGATCTTGTCGATTTCGGCGTCGGCTTGCTTGTCGTACTGCGCGAAAACATCGGTCTGATAGCGCGTGTTCTGCGCCGCGCCGAGCTGCGAACCGGATTCGTCGCGCGTGTCGGTATCGACCGTCATCGAAAGGCCGATGCGCAGCGGATGCGCGGCCAGTTCGGCCGGATCGAGCGCGATGCGCACGGGCAGCCGTTGCACGATCTTGATCCAGTTGCCCGTGGCGTTCTGCGCCGGCAGCGTCGCGAACGCGCTGCCCGTGCCCGCCGAGAAGCCCTCGATACGCCCGTGATAGCGGGCACCTCGACCGTAGACGTCTGAGGTCAGCGTGACCGGCTGGCCAATCCGCATATGCTTGAGCTGCACTTCCTTGAAGTTCGCGTCGACCCAGACACCGTCGAGCGGCACGATTGCCATCAGCGGCGTGCCGGGCGCCACGCGCTGACCCACCTGAACCCGGCGCTGGGCGACATAGCCGGTCACCGGCGCCGGCAAGGTATCGCGTGCATAGGCGAGCCACGCGGTGCGCACTTTCGCGGCGGCGGCCTGCACGTCCGGATGCTGTTGGACCGTGGTGCGGTCGGTCAGCGCGTGGTTGGCCTCGCCCTGCTGGCGCGCGGCATCGAGCGCGGCCTGAGCGACGCTCACCGCGTCGCGGGCGTGCGCGATGTCTTCGGCGGACACGGCACCGGTGTCGGCGACCGCCGCGCGACGGCGAAGATCGTCGCGGGCGCGCGACAGATCGGCTTCGCGCTGCGCGACGTTCGCCGCGTAGAAGTCGTTGTTCACATAGAGGCCGCTGACGCGCCGCACGGTCTGGCCAAGCTGCGCTTCGGCATCGGCGAGCGCCAGCTTCGCATCGGCCGGATCGAGCGTGACGACGGGATCGCCTTCCTTGACGATCTGCGTGTCGTCGGTGTTGACGGCGATCACCGTGCCGGTCACTTGCGGCGTCAGTTGCACGAGATTGCCGCTGACGTACGCGTCGTCGGTGTCCTGGTGATAGCGGCCCTCGGTGAAGTAGTACGCGCCGTAGGCCGCGCTCGCGACCACGACCGCGGCGCCGAGCAGCGCGATCAGGCGCTTGCGGCGCGACGGCGGCGTGGCCGGGTTGTCGGTCTGGGAAGCGCCAGGTGCTTGCGCACCGGGGGCCTGATGGTCGTCGTCCTGATCCGCCAGTTCGCGGTCGGTCGTGATCGAATCGCTCATTGCAGTTCTCCTGATAGGGTTCCTGACGTGCCGTTCAACGTGCTGTTGAGCGGGCGGTCGCGCCGGGATTGACTTGACTGGTGGATAAGGCGGCGACATCCGTGTGATGGTCGGTATCGGCCGACGCATCGACATAGCCGCCGCCAAGCGACGATGCGAGCTCGATCTGCTGGTCGCGGCGGTTCATCTTCAGGTTGGCGACCGCTTCGTCGGCATTCAGCGCCGTGACGTCGGCATTGAGTACCGTCAGTTGATTGGTGAGACCGGCCTTGTATTGCGTGGTCGCCAGTTGATCGGCCTCGCGCGCGGCCTGCTGCGCGGCTTGCGCGTCGCCGAGCTGCGCGTCGCTCGAACGGATCTGCGCGAGCTGCGTTGCCACACCGCTCAGCGCGCCGATCAACGTCTGGTTGTAGGTCGCCACCGCGTAGTCGAACTCGGCGTAGCGGCCCTTCAACTGGGCGCGCAGCTCGCCCGCGTCGAAGATCGGCAGATGGATCGCCGGACCCACCGAGGCGGTGCGGCTCGCGGCGCTCAGGAAGCGGCCGAAGCCGAACGCGTCGAGCCCGATCGCGGCGCTCAGGTTGATGTCGGGATAGAACTCGGCCTTCGCTTCCTTCACCTCGTGCGTGATCGCGTCAACACGCCAGCGCGCCGCAACGATGTCGGGCCGCCGGCTCAGCAGGTCGGCAGGCAGGTTGTCCGGCAGACGTACGTCGTCGCCGACGCCGAGCGCCGGCCGCGTGATCGAGAGGCCGCGGTCCGGACCCTTGCCGAGCAGCGCCGCCAATTGATAGCGAGTGGTCAGGATGCTGCCGTCGAGCGCGCTCACGTTCGCGCGACTCGTCGACAGATTCGCCTCGGCCGTCTTGCGTTCCACTTCGGTATCGAGGCCCGTTGCGATCCGGCCCGCGGTGATGCGGTCGATCTGCTCGCGCCGCGCGACTTCCTGCTGCGCGATGTCGCGCAGTGCGTAGAGCCGCGCCAGCTCGTTGTAACTGCGGGCGATCGAGGTATCGAGCGTGAGCTTGACGACCTCTTCATCAGCCTCGCTCGCGGCCTGCTCCGACACGGCCGCCCGCAACGCCTCGCGGTTCTTGCCCCACAGGTCGAGATCGTAGGAAGCGCTCAGGAGCCCCTTGTTCTCCGTCTGCCAGGAGCCGGCATAGGGCGGCGGAATCAAGGCGGTACTGCTGAACTGCTGGCGTGTCAGCGAGTAGTCGGCGTTGACGTGCGGCAGCGTGCTCGCCCTCGCCGTTTCGCGATAGGCTTGCGCCTGCTCGACTCGCGCGCGCGCCTGGTCGAGCGTCGGGCTGCCTTGCAGCGCCTCGGCGATCAACGCTTTCAGTTGCGCATCGCCGAACTGGTCGACCCAGTCGACGGACGGCCAGTGCCCCTGCTCCTGCGGGAGGCTCTGCGTCGTTTCCAGCTGTTGGGGTGGGTCGATCTGCTTGTCGCTGTGGATGCCCGCATAGTTTGCGCATGCCGACAGCACTGCGAAGGAGATCACCGAAACACCGAGCTTCAGCGAACGGGCGACGGTGTTTGCTTGAGAAGTCTGCGTTTTCATTTTCTGACAAATCAGATTAATGGGTGAAAAAAAGCGCGGCACACGGCCGCGCCGCTCAGTCGTCTGTCAACTTGCGAAGCAGGCGGTTCAGCTCGGCAAACTCGGCCTTCGTGAATTTGCGCAAGCGGGCGTTCAACACATGCGGGGCGATTTCCGGAATCCGCGCGGCGGTTTTCAGCCCCGCCGCGGTCAACGTCAGATTGACCACGCGGCGATCTTCCGGGTCGCGCGATCGTTCCAGCAGTCCCTTGGATTCCAGCTTGTCCAGCATCCGCGTCATCAGGCCGGTGTCGATTCCGAGCAGTTTCGACAGCTCGAAAGGCGTGCTCGCCACACCCTGCTTGAGGGAAAGCAGGATGCCCATCTGCTGGCCGTTGATGTCGAGGTCCTTGAGCGCCGCGTCCATTTCCGCAACGACCACGTTGCGTGCCTTGACGAGCCTGAAACCGATACTGTCTGTCAGCATGAAATTCTTCGTCGTGTAGTGGTCCATGGCGGTGCTCTCCTTGTTGATTTGAACAATATCTGCATTATCAGATAATGTCAAGGAGGAATTTGCGGCGTTCATTTGCCATCCGGACCGGGTTTCCCAATCGGGTTCAATGTCCGCCGGCGCCTGCCGCGCCCGCGGCACCACCTTTGGTCGGCTTCGTGATCCAGATCAGCGGGATGATCACGATAAAGATCACCGCCGAGATCCAGAAGATGTCGTTCAGGCCCAGCATCGTGGCCTGCGCGTTGAGCGAGGCTTCGTAAAAGGCGGTGGCCTTGGGAACGCCTGCGTCCAGCGCCGCCTGCAGATGCGCGATCGCGCCGGTGAACCCTGGGTCGTCCACGCTCGTTTGCTCGGCGAGGCGCGCGTGGTGAAGGATCGTGCGGTCGTTCCACGCGTTGCTCATCAACGACGTGCCCACCGCGCCGGCAAGAATGCGCGCGAAGTTCGACAGGCCCGCTGCCGCCGGAATCTCCTCCGGCGACAGACCCGACAGGATGATCGCGGTGAGCGGCGTGAAGAACAGCGCGGTCGGAATGCCTTGCAGCAGCGTCGGCAAAACCAGCGTCCATGCATCGACGCCGGTGGTGTAGTTCGAGCGCATGAAGAACACCGCGGCGAATCCCGCGAACGCCAGCGTGGCAAGCACCCGCATGTCGGAGCGCGGCATGATCTTGCCCATCACTGGGGCGAGGATCACGGCAAAAATGCCGAGCGGCGCGGTCACGAGCCCGGCGTCCACCGCCCGGTAGCCCAGAAAGCCCTGAATCCACTGCGGCAGGATCACGAGGTTGGCGAAAAAGATCGCGTAGGCGACCGAAATCGCAATCGTGCCGCCGAGGAAGTTACGTCTGGCGAAAAGCCGCAAGTTGACGATCGGCTTTTCCTCAGTCAATTCCCAGATCAGGAAGAACAGGAAGCTGACCACGGCGACGATCGTCAGTGCCCAGATCACGGGCGAGCTGAACCAGTCGAGGTCGCGGCCCTTGTCGAGCATGATCTGCAGCGGTGCGACCCACGCGATCAGCGAGATCAGTCCGACCTTGTCGATCGGGATTTTGCGGGTCGGCGTCTCGCGATCGCGATAGATGGCCCAGATCGCGCCGGCGGCAAAGAGGCCCACCGGCACGTTGATGTAGAAAATCCACGACCAGCTGTAGCTGTCGGTAATCCAGCCGCCCAGCGCCGGCCCCGCGATGGGCCCGACCGTCGCGGTCATGGCCCACAGCGCCAGCGCGTTCGAACTCTTTTCCTTGGGAAACGACCCGAGCAGCAAGGCCTGCGACAACGGCACCAGCGGCCCCGCCACGGCGCCCTGCACGACGCGGGCGGCGAGCAGCGTCAGCAGATTGGGCGCCATGCCGCACGCCGCCGACGACAGCACGAACAGCAGGATCGCCCAGACGAACAGCTTGACCTGGCCGATGCGCTGCGTAAGCCACCCTGTCAACGGAATCGACACCGCGTTGGCCGCGGCAAACAGTGTGATGACCCACGTCCCCTCGTCGATCGATACGCCGAGGTTGCCGGAGAGCGTCGGAATCGCGACATTGGCGATCGACGAATCCAGCACATTCATAAAAGTGGCGAGCGCCACGGCAAACGTGCCGATCGCAAACTTCGCGCCGCTCAGCTGGGCCGGCGCGGCTGGGTTGCTCGATGGATTCATGTCACGTCCTCGTCTCGGTTCGAAGCGCCCGTCCGCAACGGGCATTTATCTGATCTGTCAGATAAATCGGTAAAAAAAATGCCACCTCAGTGGCCAATCAGTCGTGAAAGCAGCGCGCTCAACGTATCGAAGTCCGACTTCGAGAAGTGTGAGAGCCGCTCGCTCCATGCACCCAGTGCAACCCGTGCGTTGCGGGCGGCGACGGCCTGCCCTTCCCGCGTCAACGAAACATCCACGAGGCGGCGATCCCGACCGTTGCGGGCGCGCTCGATCAGGCCGTTACTTTCGAGCTTGTCCAGCACGCGCGTCATCCGGGCGGGATGGACGCCGGCCAGCTTCGACAACGCCGCCGGCGTTCTCACGCTACCGTGCGCCAGCGTGAGCAGGACGGCGCGCTCCTGCAGATTCAGTCCCGCATCCGCGAGCCCTGCCCTCAGTTCGCCTGCAATCAGCTGACGTGCCTGACCTAGCACGGACATCAGCTTCTGCGTGCGCTCGAAGTCTTCGTTGACGGAATCGTCCATCGCTCACCTCCTCGATATCTGACTTGACTATATTTGACAATGCAGATTTATGCAAGCGGGTTTCCTGGCCGTCTGCGATCCACCGCGTCAAAACTGAGTTCAGCCGCTGGCAACAATCGCCGCGATTTTTTGGGGCTATATTGTTCCGGGCACGGGCTCGACCGCTGCCTACTCTCTCTTCAGGAGGAAACCACGATGACTGACGCACCGCTTACGCTGGGTATCGACCACCTCGGACTCACCGTCCGTGATCTGAACCTCACGCGCGACTTCTTCGTGCAGTGTCTGGGCTGGAAGCAGGTCGGCGAAAGGCCCGCTTACCCGGCGGCATTCGTGTCGGACGGACACGTCGTGTTGACGCTCTGGCAAGTCACCGACCCAAGCCGTCTCGTCGAATTCGATCGCAAGGTCCATGTCGGACTGCATCATCTTGCGTTGCGCGTCGGTAGCGAGCAAGCGCTCGACGAGATCTTCTCGCGCGTGTCCGCGTGGCCCGGTGTGAAAGTCGAATTCGCGCCCGAAGACCTCGGCCCCGGGCCCAAACGCCATACGATGGTGTACGAACCGGGCGGGATCAGACTCGAGTTCGACCACGACCCACGCACGCAGGCGTCCTGAACGTCGCCGACTCATGTCTGGACAGGTGTAGTCCCTCGCCTTTTGTTCCTGTGGCTCACAAGTGTTTGTCCATGGCTTGTGTTCAAAAGCGAAGCGCGGCCGCATACATTGAACCCATCGGAGCCTTTAGCCCGATCGCAACTAGCAGGTTCAACTTACTTCGAGGTTCATCATGAGTCACGCTTCCAAAGTCATCGTGGTCACCGGTGCATCGCAAGGCATCGGCGCCGAAACAGTCGACGCATTTCGCAAGCTCGGCCATCAGGTGGTCGCGACATCGCGCAGCATCAAACCATCCGATGATCCTGACCTCGTCACGGTGGCCGGCGACATCGCCGATCCGGCCACCGCTCGACGGGTCATCGAGACGGCCATCGCGCGTTTCGGACGTGTCGATACGCTCGTCAACAATGCGGGCATTTTCCTGGCCAAGCCGTTCACCCAATACACCGCCGAAGACTACGCGACGGTCACGGGCATCAATCTCGCGGGATTCTTCCATATCACGCAGCTCGCGATTGCCGAGATGGAAAAGCGTGAGCGCGGACACGTGGTCAACATCACGACCACCCTCGTCGATCACGCGGTCGAAGGCGTTCCGTCGGTGCTGGCCTCGCTGACCAAGGGCGGCCTCGCCGCGGCGACGCGCTCGCTCGCGATCGAGTATGCGAAGCGCGGCATTCGCGTCAACGCGGTTTCGCCCGGCATCATCAAGTCACCGATGCATGCGCCCGAAACCTATGCGGCGCTCGGCGCACTGCATCCAATGGGTCATATGGGCGAGATGAGCGACATCGTCAACGCGATTCTCTATCTCGACTCGGCGCCGTTCGTGACCGGCGAGATCCTGCACGTGGACGGCGGCCAGAGCGCGGGCCACTGAGCGAAGCGCGCGCAGCTCAGCGCGCGCGAGTGGGCGCCGCTGGGGCCGTGGGTGTCGCCAACTGCTCGACGAGAAAATCGACGAAAGCCCGCACGCGCGAAGTCAGGTAGCGCGCGTGCGGATAGAGCAGGATGAACGGCCGCGTGCGTCCGCCCGCTTCGCGCAACACCTCCACGAGCCTGCCTTCACGCAGGTCGTCCGCCACCACGAAGCGATACGTCTGAAACAGGCCCGCGCCGGCACGCGCAAGCGTCACGCCGGCAAGCGCGTCGCCGGAGGTGGCATAACTGCCCCTCGTCGGCACGTCACCATCGTCGTGCGGGTCTTCGAAGGTCCAGGGGAGATGGCGTCCGCTGCTTGGCAGTTCGAACTGGATGCATTCATGCGCCTGCAGGTCCGCCACGGTTTTGGGCACGCCCTTGCGCTTCAGATAGGCGGGTGTCGCCACCACGACCATTTCCGCATCTTCGAGCTTGCGTGCCACGAGATTCGAATCGGCCGGCGCGCGTCCGCGTATCGCGAGATCGAAACCTTCGTCCGCGAAGTCGATATTGCGGTTGCTCAGGTGCGTCTCGACCTGCACTTGCGGATAGCGCTCGCGAAAGGCCGGCAGCAGCGGCAAGACACGATAGTGCCCATAGGGCGTCGGCATGCTGATGCGCAGCACGCCGGCCGGCGTGGTCTGCTCGCCCGTCACTTCACGCTCGGCGTCCGCGAGTTGCGACAGGGCCTCACGGCATTGCTCGAAGTAGCGCCGCCCCGCGTCGGTCAGGCGGATCTGGCGCGTGGTGCGCACGAACAGGCGCACGCCGAGCCGCTCCTCGAGCCGCGCCACCGACCGGCTCACGGCCGCCGGGGTGACGCTCGCGGCGTTGGCCGCCAGCGTGAAGCTTCCCAGCTCCGCCGCGAGGCAGAAAAGCTCGATGCTGCCGAGCAGCAGATCGTCGAATTTGCGTTGCATGCCAGTTCGCCTTTGTCGTTTGGCTCATCGACCTGTCGATCCCGGCCGCGCTGGAAGCATGGAACTCAGACTGCTCAGTTCCACGCCGCATGCAGCCGCGCGATGCTTTCCCGCGTTTCGCGTTCGAGCTGCGCCATCAGTTCGCCCGCCGGCAACGAGCGCGCAAGCGGCGCGGCCTGGCCCGCCCATTGCGCGCCGTAGCCGAACTCCCCCTTGGCCTTGGCCGCCGCATTGAGCGCTTTGCCCGCGTCGTAGGTGATCGGATAGGACGGCGTGCGCGGCGCCCGCGGGTCCTCGCCGAGCGCGGTGAAGCGATTGACGATGCTGCGCGCGAGGCGCCCCGAAATGGCCGACGTGAAGGTCGTCGAGCGCGCCGCATCGCTGAGCAACGCGCGGCGGTAACCGTCGTCGATCGAGGTCTCAGGACACGCGACGAACGCCGTGCCCAGTTGCGCCGCCTGCGCGCCCAGCGCGAGCGCGGCCGCGATGCCCGCGCCGTCCATGATGCCGCCCGCCGCGATCACGGGCACGTCGAACTCGCTGACCAGCAGGCGCGTGAGCGCGAAGGTGCCGAGGCGCTCGTCGCGCCCGGTCGTGTCGAACACGCCGCGATGGCCGCCCGCTTCGATGCCCTGGGCGACGATCGCGTCGACACCGGCCTCGACGGCCGCTGCCGCTTCGTCGAGATGGGTGGCGCTCGCCAGCAACCGGATGCCCGCGTGCTTCAGCTGCGCGATCACCGCATCGGGCGGCAAGCCGAAATGGAAGCTCACCACGGCCGGTTTTTCCGCGAGCAGCATCGCTTGCATCGCTGTGTCGACGACGAAGCTCGTGTATATCTCGGCGAGCGACGCCGGCGGCGTCGCGCCGTATTGCCGGAACACGGGTTCGAGCCAGTCGAGCCAGGCGCGCTCGACGGCGGCATCGGGCGTGGCCGGGCGATGGCAGAACACGTTGACGTTGAACGGCCGCGTCGTCAGCTCGCGGGTCTGGTGGATCGCGCGGCGCGCGTTCTCCGCGCTCATCGCGGCCACGCCGAGCGAGCCGAGGCCGCCCGCGTTCGACACCGCGGCGGCCAGCGCCGGCGTGGTGACGCCCGCCATGGGCGCCTGAATGATCGGCTTCTGGATGCCGAGCGAGCGCAGCAACGCGCGATTGTCCGTTTGAGTGCTCATGGTCGTTTTCCACCCGATGCGTAAGCAAGTTCAATGTGTCTGCCAGCCGGTGCGCTGGTCAGACTCCAGCGCGGCGCTGCGCCCAATGCGCGAGGCCGCCGCAAGCGATCAGCAGTGCGCCGGTCACGAAGAACACCGCGTGCAGCCCGAGATGAACGCCGATCACGCCGCCGATCACCGGGCCCACCACCTGGCCGCTGAATTGCGCCGACTGCAGATAGCCGAGCATGCGACCGGTCCTGCTTTCGTCCACCGATTGCCGCGCCAGCTTGCCGATCGACGGCAACAGACCCGCGAGGGTCATGCCCATCAGCATGCGCAGCGCCGCGAGTTGCCACCAGTGCGTCACGAACGCTTGCGGCACCATCGCGAGCCCGGTGAGCACGAGGCAGGCGATGATCACGCGCCAGCTCCCGAACCGGTCGGCGAGCGCGCCGAGGCGCGCGGCCGTCAGCATGCTCCCGAGCGCCGAGCATGCCATAACCACGCCCGCCACGCGCGCGAGATGCGCCGCGCCCACGCCAAGTCCGCCGATATATACGGTGATGATCGGCTCGATCGACATATTGGCGAGCAGCACCATCATTGCCGTGACGAGCAGCGCGGCCACCACCACGTAATTGACGCGGCGCACGGGCGTGCCCGCCGCGTCGCGCGCGTGGGCTTGCGCGTCGCTGGCCGGGTGAAATTCTTCCTTCACGACGAAGATCGTCAGGAGCGCCGCCGCGGCGATCATCGCGCCGCCCGCGAAGAACGTGCCGCGAATGCCGATCCAGTCAGGCAGCACGCCGCCGACCAGCGGCCCGACGAGGTTGCCCGCGAGCGCGCCCGTCGACAGGATGCCGAGTGCCCAGCCCGCACGTTCGCGCGGCGCCTGGGTGCCCACCATCACCGTTGACGCCGACGCATAACCCCCGACCAGACCGGCGACGAGCCGTAGCGCGACCAGTTCGTACACATTGTGCGCCACGCCGATCAACGACATGACCACAGCCATGCCGATCGCCGCGCGAACGAGCATCGGCTTGCGGCCGAAGCGGTCGGCGAGGCGCCCCCACAGCGGCGCGGTGAGCGCGGTGCCGAGGAAGGTCGCGCCGAACGCGATGCCCGACCACTGGATCACGGCGGACTGCGAAGTGACGCCGAGCTGCCGGACATAGAGTGGCAGGAACGGCAGCAGCATGCTCAGGCTGACGAGCGTCGTGAACGAGCCGAACACGCAGACGACGAGATTGCGCCGCCAGTACTGGACGTTGCGCTCGGCGTAGCCACGCGGCTGCGCATGGGGTTGCCCGAGCGCTGTCGGTGTGGTGGAAACCGTCGAACTCATTTCGCTCTCCGCGCGGAAAAAAGCTCGACAGCGAGTGCGAGCACAAGCGCGCCCGCGCCAATCACGTACAGCATCCGATAATTGCCGCCGCTCGACGAAAACACGAACGAAAGACCGTAGGCGGCCAGCGCCTGCATCACGGCGAAGCTCGTCGTTGCACGGCTCCACGCCGGCTTGACGGCCGACGGATGATGCGCGAGCAACTCGTTCACGCGGCCGAGCGCGAGCGGCACGATGCCCGGTGTGAAGGCGCCCACGACCAGGGCGGAAACCATCAGTCCCGCCGACCCGAACAGACCCGCGGCCGGGATCGCGACCGCCGCGGCCTGCACCAGAAACGCGACGCGCAGCGCCGGACCAAAGCCCGCGCGATCGGCAAGATGCCCCGCCGCGAGCGGCCCGACGATCGCGCCGATGCCGTACAACACCCAGAATTCGGCCCCCGCCTCCACGCCGCGCCCGAGCCCGCGCGCGACGAAATCGACGAGAAACAGCATGTGCGGGACGAGCCCCACCGCGTTCAGACCATATTCGACGTAGAGCGCGCGCAGACCGGCGCGAGGATAGGCTGGCGCTTTTTCGAAGCGCGAGTGCGGATCAGCGTGAACGGGCGCGGCGTGCTCGGGCCAGCCGTTCCACGCCACGACCGTGAGCAGCAGCGAAACGGTCGCGAGCCCGAGCCACGTGGCCGTGAGCCCCTGATGCAACAGGATCGGCACGATCGTCCCCGAGGCCGCGATGCCGAGGCCGATACCGGTGAAGATCCCGCCGCTCGCGAAACCGCGGCGCGCGGCCGGCACGTGCGCCAGGATGGTCGGCGCGGCGAGCACCATCAGCGCGCCGCCCGAGAGGCCCGAGGCCAGCCGCCAGACGAAAAACCACAGGAACGACACGGGCGCCGCGCAGGCCACGAAGGCGAGGGTCGCGAGCAGCATCATCGCGCGCAACACGGTGGCGGGCTTGGCCACCCGCACCATCGCGCCGGCCAGCAGCGCGCCGGCGAGATAGCCGCCGAGGTTCGCCGCGCCGAGATAGGCGGCGGTCGAGGCGGGAAACCAGTGCGCGCCGATGATCGCCGGTAACAGCGGCGTATAGGCAAAACGCGCGAGACCGATGCCGATGAGGCTCGCGCTAGCCCCGGCGAGCGTGCCCCGCCAGACGTTGTAGCCGGCCGGAGCGGCCGGATTCGAGACGGCTTGCTGCATGACGACTCCCCTGGACCGATGCTGTTAAGCACCTGATGAAGATGGAAGTCAGTCTAGTTCGGCTCGCGTTCCGGGAGAATCGCCGCGTCGCGTAAGTCATTCTTCCGCGCGGCGAACGAATCGGCGTCAATCGGAGTCAATCGGCGTCGGTGATTTGCTGCGCCCGTTCGAAATACTCTCGCAGCAGCGGCGCGGCGAAATCGACGAAGCTGCGTACCTTGGGCACGGCCAGGCGCCCGTGCGGCGTCACCAGATTCGCGGGCAGCGGCATGTGCTCGCTGTCGCGCAACACGATCTTCAGCGCACCGGACTTGACCTGCTCGGCCACATGGTAGGAAAAGAGCCGCGTGACGCCATGCCCCTCCACGGCCGAAGCCAGCGCCGCGCGGATCGTGTTGACGATGACACGCGGCGTGAACCGCACGACTTGCGGCAGGGCCGCCTGCCGCGCCGCCGGAAAGCTCCACGAGTCGAGGCCGAAATGCGTCATCGAAATGATCGGATGGCTGGCGAGATCGGCCGGCGTGACGATGGCCGGATGCGTGGCGAGATAGTCGGGCGAAGCGACCACCACCCTTCTCACCTCGCCCACCGGAATGGCGACGAGCGTCGAGTCCTGCAGATGCGCAATGCGCAACGCCACGTCGAGTCCCTCGTCGATGAGGCTCACGGGCCGGTCGAGCAGGTGCAGGCGGATCGATGCCTGCGGATGGCGATCGAGAAACGCGTCGACGATCGGGCGCAGTACCGCCTCGCCCACGGCCACCGCCGCCGTCACGCCGAGCAGGCCGCGCGGCGCGGAGCGCTCGTCGGCCGCGAGCAGGTCCGCTTCCTCGAGATCGGCGAGGATGCGCCGGCACGCCAGCGCATAGCGCTCCCCTGCCTCGCTGAGCCGGATCGTGCGGGTAGTCCGGTGGAGCAACGGTGTGCCCGTGTGCGTCTCCAGAAACGCGATGGCCCGGCTCACCGCGGCGGGCGAGCGGCCGAGCCGGCGGCCTGCGCCCGCGAGACTTCCCTCGTCGAGCGTGGCGACGAATACCTTCATGGCATCGATGCGGTCCATGGCGTGTTGGGTCTCGGGGTGGGTTTGGGCGGTGCTGCGGTCTTTTCGGTCGGTGAAGCGCGGATCGATCTTAGCGGAATACGGCCCCACGGCAGTGTCAGCACGTTGCAGAAGATCGTGGAGAGGATGAACTGCTTCATCGTCGACGCCCACCTGAGCAGCTCAATAGCTTGTTGGGCTACGTTCCGGTCGCGGCATTGGGTCAGGCGAAGTCACTCCGGCTGCCGTGGGATCTTTACTCGTCCTATCGGCAACTCGCATGCGATTGAAATTATTTCGATTGACATTGCGAGTGTCTTTCCCCATCATGCAACGCATGCGATTACATCGCATACGATTTAAAGCACTCTCCCCCTTATTTACACAGGAATTCATCATGACCAGGATCGATCAAGTCCTCTTTTCGGGCAACTCCAATGCCGCAGTCAATCACGATCCCGATGTCCAGCGTGGTGAGCACGGCGTGCTCGACCTCAAGCTATCCGCGCTCAACGGCGAAAGCCGCGATTTCATTGCGACCGAGCTCCACCCGCGAGCCGAGCAGCTGTTTGCGGGCGCGTGGTCGGCCTGTTACATCAGCGCATTCGAGATTGCGGCCTCGATGAGGAAGGTCACGCTGCCGTCTGACTATTCTGTGGACATCGCGGTTAGTGTCGGGACGGTCGGTAACGGGTTCTGTCTCGGCGCCGAGTTCACCATTCGTGCGCCGGGTCTTGCAGCGGACGTCGTCGAGGCAATCGCGAACCGCGCCCATCAGATCTGCCCCTACTCGAAGGCTGTGCACGGCAACATCGAGGTCGGCCTGAACATCGTCACGGCATAACATTTACATCGCATGCGATTATATCGCATGAGTTTAAACACACTGATTATCTTTGTAGAGATAGGAATCCATCATGGAAAAGATCGAAAAAGTCCTCGCCTCAGGCAACTCCCACGCCACCGTCAACCGAGACCCTAATGTCCAGCCCGGCGAGTTTGGCGCCTACGACCTCAAGCTGACAGCACCCGGCCTTGAAAACGTCGAATTCATCGGCACCGATCCCCACCCGCGAGCCGAGCAGCTGTTTGCAGGCGCCTGGTCGGCCTGTTACACCACGGTGTTCGGGATGGCCGCGCAGCTGAAGAAGGTCACGCTGCCGCCCGACTATTCCGTGGACATCAAGGTGAACATCGGCCAGACCGGCAGCGCATGGTTCCTCGGCGCCAATTTCGACATCCGCGTTCCGGGTGTGGAAAAGGAGGTCGTTGAGAAAATCGCGCACCTGGCCCATCAGATCTGCCCGTACTCGAAGTCTGTGCGCGGCAATATCGAGATCGTTACGAACATCGTCACGCAGTAACCCGGCAGGGCACGTGCGTCCCGCTGGGACACGTGCCCGTCACTAAACATTATTTCGGGAATACCCATCATGAAGACCAACGTTTTCTTTGCACTGCTGGCCGCAGTTTTCGCGTCTGCCGCCGCACCCGCGTTCGCCAGCGGCTATGGACCGGCCCCCGTCTACGAGCCTTCGGTTGGCGCACCGGCAGCGCAAAGCGCTCCCAGCCTGCGAACCATCGGCGCTGAACGCGCGGACACTGGCAGGGAACAGGCGTATGGCGGTGCGGCCTCCGGACTGTCGCAAGCGGGGAGCCGTGCTACCTTGGTGCCGCGCCAAAGCCTGTTCGCACACCACTAATCGTGCGGTCGCCGGCCAAAAAGCGAGAAATGCTTTTTGGCCGCGGCGTCGTGCCCCTCTTCGCCCAGCACGCCAAACTCGACCGGCGTGCGCGTGTAAAACACGTGCACCTGCTGCAGTCTGACGACCTCGAGCATGCGCTGCGCCTCGTCCTCGGTCACCGCCAGAATGATCTGCACGGGCTGATCCGCAAGCCTCAGCGCATGCGCCGCATGATGAGCGCCCGCGTGCCCCGTTCCTTCCGCGCAGTTGATGACGGTGGCGCCATGAATGCCGAGTTGCTTCGCCTCGTGCAGCAGCCATTCGGTGACCGTATGGTGGCCGTGGCGACGATTCTGCTCGGTGTAAAACGTCAGCTGGTAGCCGTTCATGTCTGCCTCCGTCGATCGGCACCACCCACATCGCGGCGGCCTGCCGTAGCAACGGCCATGCGATGGATCTTCATCGGCAAAGTCTAGTGCAATCGAGCAGCGCGCGGGATATTGCAGCGCGTCACGAGCGGCGGCGACGGTCGCGCCGACGTCAGTCGGCCGCGGGTGTTCCAAGGGTGTCGTATTCGATCGGCACGCGGGTATAGAAGAGCCGAACTCCGCTGCCGTGCAATTTTGCAAGCAGCGCATCGATGTGCGCATCGCTCGCAATCACCGTCACCGCGACCGGTTGATCGGCCAGTTCGAAAAAGCGCGCCGCATGGAATCTGCCCGTTGCGCCGACACCCTCGGCGATTTCGGTGACCGTCGCGCCGACGATCCCCGCGCGCCTGACTTCGTCGAGTATCCAGTCGACGACGGTCATGCGCCGGACGCGATGACTTTGATTGGCCGCGTACAGGGTCAATTGGCTGCCGTTCATGCGCGCCTCCGTTGTTTGCGCAGCGCCGCGACATGATGCGAGGCCGGATGAAAACCGACACTCGGCTACTTTACCCCCGACAGCGCTTCGGCCGAGGGCGGGGCCTCGTCGGCATCGCCCTCATGTGCGCCGAAAATGCGCCGGTACACATCCTCCCCGAAGCTGGTCTGCAGCGGCCTCGCCTCGATCAGCCGGAAAGTGCGTTCGCCGCCTTCAAGCCGTTGTGCGCGCAGGAACAGCGACGGGAACGTGCCGTTCTCGTGCAGCCCGCTCGCGAGCGTGAACAGATGTGTCACCAGACAGATCTTCACGCGCTTCTCCAGCAGCGCATCGACGATCTGCCGGCCGATCGCCGAGCCCTCGCGTTCATTGGTCGAGGCGAATGATTCATTGGACAGCAGGAGCGCATTCTCCTGCAGATGATCGACGATTTCGCTCATGCGCCTCAACTCCTCGTCGAACTTGCCGCCGCGCATCGACGGGTCTTCCTCGCGTTTGTAATGCGTGAAGATCCCGCTCGCGATGTTCGCGTCGAACGACGCCGCGCCGACTGGCATGCCCGCCTGCATCATCACCTGGGCCATGCCGATGCTACGCAGGAAGGTGGATTTGCCGCCCTGGTTCGCACCGGTGACGACGATCAGATCCTTGCCATTCGCGTCAGCGTCGTTGCCGACCGGCGCGCGATTCATACGCAACGCCAGGCTCACGTCATGGAGCGCCTCGAACCGATGTTGCCGCTCGGCGCTCAGGCGGCACACCGGCATGCACAGCGGCACGCCGCGCGCGATCAGATCCGCGCGCAGGTTCAGGCATCCGAGGTAGAAGCCCAGCTCCGCGCGCAGCATCGAGAAAAAGCTTTTGATGTGGTCGCCCGATTGCGCAAGCGCGTTCGCCACATGGTCGATGCCGCGCGCCTCCAGCTCGGATAGTGCGCGCGCGCCGCTTTCGTCGCGATCGGCGATGCGGAAGGTCCGCGACGGCGAACGCTTCGCAAAGAGCCGGCGCAACAGATTCGGCTCGCGCTCATGCGGCTTGCGCAGCACGTAACGCGTGCCCTTGTTGCCGCGCCCCAGTTGCGCGCTGATCAGCACGCCGTGGCGGAACTTCAGTTCCTTCAGACAGACCGTGATCGCGGCAAAGTAATCGTCGCTCAACGCTTCGCGGATCATCGCGCAAAAGCGTTGCAAGCCAGCGGATCGAAACACGCTGCCCTGCTGGTCGACGGTGTCGCGCAGCTTGCGCAGCACCGGGATGAAGGCCTGCACCAGATCGCGGGCCGAATGCAGGACGCTGCTCGCCGATGCAGTCAGCCCCCAATAGAAGCTCTTGCGCTCCGCCTCGACGGCTTGAACCGCGATCACATAGAGTTGCCGGACGGCCGACTCGTGATCGATGCAATCCTGCAGAACGGCTTGCCGGTACAGAATGGTGTCGAGCTCGGTGAGGCTCTCAGGAACGACTTTCCTCGCGATGTCGTACAGAAAGTTGTCGCCCGCGGCCATCGCGCGATACACGATATCGAGTTCGAGGTCCTGATTCAGGGTCTGTTCGTTCCACCGCGCGTCGCGGCTCCAATCGAAGTCGCGCGCGTCATAGAGCAGATGCGCTTTCATGATGCGAGCCGCTCCTTCAGGCGTTCATAGGTCAGCCCGTATTGTTCGGCGATCGACACCGCGTACGCGCGGCCATCGGCGGGCCGCCTGCGCACGCGCAACGTGCGCGCCGACGGATCACCAGGGGCGATTTCGCTGACCATGCTGACCGTCTGCGGGCCGAGCCGTGCAAGCTCCTCGATGAAGGTCACGCATACACCGAGCGCATCGAGATCGATGATGCGGCCGACCATGCTGCGGCACAGGAACATCGCATCGGCGAGCGTCGTCGAACTGAAGATCTCGTTCATCAGAATGATGCTGCGAGGCGTCGCACGGGCGAGGATGTCGCGCATGCGCATCAGGTCGTCCTGCAGTTTGCCCCGCAAATCGGCGGTGTTTTCTTCACGCTCGAAGTGGGCGAACAGACGGTCGTACAGAAACAGACTGGCGCGTGTGCCGGGTACCGGACAGCCGAGCCGGCCGAGGTAATGGAGCTGACCGAAGGTTCGCGCGAACGTCGTTTTACCGCCATTGTTGGGCCCGGATACGACGAAAATGCGCTCCGGGCCTTCGAGGTACAGATCGTTGCAAATCACCGGCGAGCCCTGCGCGCAAAGTTTCGACGCGAGCGCGAGGTCGAACGTATCGTCGCAGCGGATGCTTTTGTTGACCGATGAGACCGACGGATAGGCGAACGCCAGTCCCGCTTCACGGCATGGCTGAATGTAGCCTCGATACGCGACGTAAAACTGGATTTCCCGGTCGAACGTTGCGACGGTCGGGTCGAGAAAATCCGCGTGCTTCGCGACGAAGTCCGACAGCCGCGCAAAAGGCTGCGGATCCAGTTCGGCGGCGCAGTCGAGAACCCGCGCCTCGACGTGATTCATCTCGGGCCAGTCTTTCAGCTCGACATGGCGGTCCTTGACGTCGCCCTGCCGGAAGCGCTCGAAAAGTCCCAGCACGTGTGCGCCGAAGTCGGTCTCGCCGCTGTCGTTGAACACGGTGACGACGCTGCCGTTGACGCGGAGGCAGTAACGGACGGCATCGAGTGCCGTCCTGGCGGCTTCGACGTCGCGCTGAAGCGTGTCGAACGATGCGCTGCCGAGATAACCGCGAAGCCATTCGACGAACTCGACGAGCCCACGGGATTTCAAGGCCGCCTGATCTAAAGCGCTACAGAGGGCCCGCGTTGCCAGACAATACTGCGAGGCGGCTTCCAGAAACCACCACTGCTTTTGCTTCGGATAATGGAGTTGCTCTGCCTGCTCGAGAGAAGCTCGCATTTTGCGCATCGCAAGCGTGAAGCTCTGTATCTCGGCGGAGATCTCGCTGCGGTCGAGATCGCGCATGACATCATGACGGTACGTCACCGCGCGTTCGCTTTTCAGTTCGGTGCGAAAGAACGGCACGAGGTCGTATTCGTCGTAACCGCGCACGATGTCACCGACGACCTGGTCGAGATTCAGATCGCCGAAGAACTCGGGCGCAACGACGGTGCCGCGCGGCGGACCGTCCTCGGGTGACTCGAACAGGATGCTGTGGAATGCCATCGCTTTCCTCTTTTTTTTCGCGCGCGCGATGCCTTGCGGCACAACATGGCGCCGACGCCCGGCATGGGCCGCGCATCATCGAAAAAGGCTGGGAAAGGCTGCGAGTGCAGCGTAGGCAAACGGGGCAGAGAGAAAGCTAGCCCGAAGAATTCGTGCGCCTACCTGCCTGTTCCCAGGCGTGTAGGCATCATCAGCCCGTTCGGGCGGTTTGCGGAGGAATGCCATCTCCTGAAACTCAGTGTATGCCGGTTGGCGTTGGCTAACAAGCATGGTTTGGGCAGGCCGCCCCTTAAGGAATTGTTCAGCAGGTACTGATACGCTGAGTAGGTGCCAACGGGGCGCGTACTTAGGATGTCGCGAGCGCGGCGACCTCACCGCGTCATCTGGCGCTGGCACTCTTCATGCTGACCCAGGCGTCGCGGCATCCCTGTTTCGTTGCACGCCATCGTTTCCATTCTGTTCGCTCAATCCGATGACCCATCTCAAACATTCACCCATGGTCGCGCAAGCCACGCGAATCGCGGCAGGCGACGACCGCACCCAGTACGACTCTTTCTCGATCCTGCTGCATTGGATTACGGTGATTCTGGTGTTGGCGCAGTTCGGTCTCGCCCAAACCTGGGGGTTTGCGCCGAAACCCACGCGCCACCTGATGATCGTCTCTCACATGTCGTTTGGCATCCTGCTGTCGGCCGTATTGATCGTTCGCATTGGCTGGCGCCTGCTACCCGGGCACGAAAGTCCCGCCGCTGCCGTGGGTTGGATCGAGCGAGCCGCGAAGGGGGTCCACTACCTGCTGTATGCGCTGCTCGTCAGCGAAGCCGTGCTGGGTTTCGTGCTGCGATGGTCCGGCAACGAATCGATGAGTTTTTTCGGCCTGCTGATCCCCTCCCCGTTTGCCCCGACCGACAAGGCCACGCATCATGCGATTGGCGAGGCGCATGATTTCATTGGCTGGACGATCATCGTGATCGCCGCGGGTCATGCGGCCGCCGCGCTGTTTCATCACTTCGTCCTGCGTGATGACGTGCTCAAGCGCATGCTGCCCGGAAAAGCCGGCGACGCGTAAATCATCGGCTGGCAGCTCGCGCGAGCGCTGCGCGGCCCATGATCCAGATCAATGGGCAGCCGCCTGTATCGGTTGAAATGGTGCCATGCGACACCTCGTCTGGACGCAATGGAGCAACCATGAAGCTGACCTTTCTCGGCGCAAGCGAGACCGTCACCGGTTCGAAGTATCTGCTCGAAGAACCCGGCTTGCGCATCCTCGTCGATTGCGGGCTGTTTCAGGGCTTGAAGAACCTGCGGCTGCGCAACTGGGCCCCGCTGCCGGTGCCCGCCGATTCGATCGACGCGGTGATCCTGACTCACGCCCATCTCGATCACAGCGGCTATCTGCCGTTGCTCGTGCGAAACGGCTTTCGCGGTCCCGTCTATTGCACGCCGGGCACCGCCGCGCTGTGCGGGATCATGTTGCCCGACAGCGCAAAGCTGCAGGAAGAGGAAGCGGATTTCGCGAACCGGCACGGCTTCTCGAAGCATCGGCCGGCGCTGCCGCTCTACACTCTGGACGACGCGCAGCGAGCGCTGGATCTGCTCGACCCACGGCGCTTCGACACGCCGGTCGCGTTGCCGCATGGGCTTTGCTTTCGCTTCCTGCCCTCGGGGCACATCCTCGGGGCGGCGAGCGTCATCCTGTGCCGCAATCACAAGGTGCTGGCGTTTTCCGGCGACGTCGGCCGCGCCGACGATCCGATCATGCGCGCGCCCACGCCGCTCGCGCACGCCGATTACCTCGTCGTCGAATCGACCTATGGCAACCGCCTGCACCCGGACACGAATCCGCAGGACGACCTCGAGCGGCTCTTCAGCCGGACCTTCGCCAAAGGCGGCGTGGTGGTGATGCCGTGCTTCGCGGTCGGACGCGCGCAGGAGATCCTCTACTACATCGCCAAGCTGCGAGAAACCGGGCGCATGGCGCGCGTGCCCGTCTATCTGGACAGCCCGATGGCGACCAACGTGACGGAGGTCTATCGCAAGCATCTCGCCGAACATCGGTTGACGATCTCCGATGCGAATGCACTCGACAAGGCCGCGATCATGGTCAGAAGCGTCGAGCAGTCCAAGGCGATCGCCTCGCATAACGGGCCGATGGTGATCATCGCCGGCAGCGGCATGGCGACCGGCGGGCGCGTGCTGCATCATCTGCGCCTGTACGCGTCCGATCCGCGCAATACGATCGCACTCGTCGGCTATCAGGCGGCGGGCACGCGCGGCGCCGCGCTGGCGGCGCATGAGCCGTCCATCAAACTGTTCGGCGAATACGTGCGGGTGCGCGCGAGCGTCGAATCGATCCCGTCGCTATCCGCGCATGCCGATTACCGCGAGATGCTGGATTGGCTCTCGAGTCTGACCGACGCGCCGACCCGCACGTTCGTCACGCACGGCGAGCCCGCGGCGGCCGATGCGATGCGGCGGCGCATCGCGGAGAAGTTCGGCTGGCCCTGCGAGGTGCCGGTCGATGGTCAAAGCGTGGAACTCGGGGAACTGTAAAGCGGCCCGTCATTCGACGACGAGATCGTCGACCACCGCGCATACGCCGGGCGTGCTCCACGCTACGCCGCGCGCGATCTTGCGTTCCGCGTAGGAGCCCACCTTGCCCGTCAGCGTCACGGTGCCGTCCTTCACGGCGATGCCGATGTGCCTGACTTCGCGCTCGGCGTGCCGCCGCATCGCCTCTTCGATGTGCTTGCCGATCTCGTTCGACGCGACCGTCGGGCGCACCTCGATCGCGTTGGTCAGCCCGCGTATGCCGCGCATCTGGCCGACGGCGCGCGCGGCGATATGGCGCTGGTAGGCCCAGTCGACCTCGCCCGTCAGCGTGACCCAGCCTTTTTCAACCTGGATCTTGACCGCATCGTGGGGCACGGCGACGCTCCAGTACAGAACCGCATGGACCGCGGCGGCCACGTCCTCGTCGCTGTGTTGATCCGGCTTCGGCAAGCGGACTTCCATGTCCACCACGACGGCCTTCACGCCGGCCACGCGCTGCGCAGCCTTTTCGGCGGCGAGTTTTTCGGCGAGGCTCGGCGGATGGCCGGACAGCGTGACCACGCCGTTCATCACCTCCACGCCGATATCGGTCGCGGTGACCGCCGGATCCCACTCGAACTCATCCTCGACTTCCTGCTTCAGTTGGCCGTCGGTTTTCATCACCTGTCTCCTCGCGGTGTCCATGCGACGGATCGTGCCGCGCCGTGCCCTGGTATCCGGGTATCACTCGACGCTCAGGCGCTTGCGATCGCCCGTCGACTTTTTCGGCAAGCTCAGCGACAGCACGCCGTCCTTGTATTCGGCTTTCGCGCTCGCCTCGTCGACTTCGGCGCCGAGCGCGAACGAGCGGCTGAACGTCCCCGAATAGCGCTCGCGGCGAATCACGCGCTCGCCTTCCTTTTCCTCCTTGTTGCGCTCGACCTTCGCGTTGATCGAAACGACGCGCCCGTCGATCTGCACGTCGATATCTTTCTTCTCGACGCCGGGCAGTTCGGCTTTCACCGAATAGGCGCCTTCGCTTTCCGTCACGTCGATCTTCATCGACGCAAGTTCGTTGTCCTGAGCCGGCAGCATCGAGCAATCGAACGAGCCGAGCTCGGCTCACCATGCCTTCAGCGTAGCCGGGCGTGAGGTCGCGTCGTTGATCCACGTCAAGCGCGTCCGCCGCACCGAACTCACGTGCAAAACCTGAAAAAGCCGCTGTGCAAGAGCACCGGTTTAGCGCCGACCTCGCCAAGCAGAAGCCGGGCGGCCTGTTCGATCTGAAAGCGATGCGCGAGGAACGCATTGACCAGATCGTCTTCCCGCAACGAGCGCGCGCCGAAATGATCTTCGAGCGCTTCGGCGGTGATCGCGCACTGCACGGGCCGATCGTCGACGAGCGCCGGAAACGCCAGCACCAGATCGCGGGCGCAGTATTCGGGCACGCAGGATGGAAAGGAAATAGGCATGGCGAACTCCCCTACGGGCATGAAGCGAAGCATCGGCGCCTGCCGGCTAGCGGACGCGCCGCGACGTCTCCAGCTTAGCCAGGTGAGTGATGGCGAACTTGACGTACGTCAAGGCGGCGTCCCACGTCGCCGGCTTGGAGTATCGTTTGCCGCGCGCTGATGGGCGGGCATGTTCATTGGCCCGCGCGCGTCGCGGAACCTGAGTTCGCGTCGCGGCGGTGCGAGGTGCCGTCGATCGACTGGCGCAACGCCTTCAGTTCGGCATGCATGCGCACGATCTCGTCGTTCAGATGCTTGATGTCCCGATGCATCTCGCGCCGCAACGCCCGCTCCTCCTTGCCGATGAACGCCGCGGCGATGCTCGCGAAGACGAGCGACAACATGCCGTAGCCGAGCAGCACGACGAATGCCGCGAACACGCGCGATGCGGGCGTCGTCGGCGCGATATCGCCATAGCCGACGGTCGCGCTGCTTTCGAACGCGAGCCACAGCCCTTCGGCATACGAATGGACGCGCGGTTCGAGCCAGTAGAAACCGCCGCCGGCCATCGCGAGCACGAGCGCGCCGGCGAGCAGCAGCCACATCAGACGGTTAGGTGCAACGAAGCCGCGCAGCGACAGCACGATGCGCAATGCCACGACACCCATGAACGACAATCGCAGCAGCCATTCGACGGGCGGCCAGGGCGGTGTGCCGAAGCCGATGCTGAAGGCCGCTCCGAAGGCGACGATCAGGTCGAGCCAGTTGTTCGCGAGCAGCGTCTTCGGCTGGCTGCTCAGATGGGCCAACCAGGTGAGCGACAAGCCGAAGCCGGCGAACATGCACAGATACAGTGTCCGCGACACGGTCAGCGCTGTCGGGGTGGGCACTGCCAGTTCGATGTAGAAGGCGGGAATCGCGAGGAAACTGAGCGCGCATAGCGCCCAGCGCAGATGGCGCCACGCGCGCACGGCCCGTGGGTTGTCGTTCGTGCCGATGCCGCCCAGCCCGTAGCCGGAAAGACCGTGGTCGATTAGCTTGTCTGTCATCGCGCGAATGGCTTGCGGCCTGTCGGGGTTCGCGCGATACCGTCCCGGTGCCGTCAACGCACGCTGGCCGCGCGATCATCCGTAGCAGCGTAACCGACACCCGGCTGAGCAGCTTGATGCAGATCAGTGCTTGCGAAAGACGTGACGCGGCTTGCCACCGGGCGCCGGCATCCGGGGATCGCTATCAGCCTGTCAGCCCCTGGTGCAGCAGCGCTTGCGCCACACCGGCCGCCACGCAGAATGCGACGACCGCAAGCGGCGGCACCTTCCAGCGCATCAACAGGAAAAAACCGATGCACGCGATGGCGAAATCCGCCGGCGACAGAACCGCACTCGTCCACACCGGCGAATAAAGCGCGGCAGCCAACAGCCCGACCACCGCGGCATTGACGCCGGCAAGCGCCGCCGCCATCGCCGCACGCGCGCGCAGCGCCTGCCACCACGGCAAGGCCGCGAGGACCAGCAGCAACCCCGGCAGAAAGATGCCCAGGGTCGCCAGCAGCGCGCCGCTCCAATGCCGGGGTGGCAAGGCCATCATCCAGCCGAGAAACGCCGCGAACGTGAACAGCGGTCCGGGCACGGCCTGGGCCGCGCCATAGCCGGCCAGGAAGTCGTTCGGCGCGACCCAGCCGGTCGCGACCGTTTCACGCTGCAACAACGGCAGCACCACGTGTCCGCCGCCGAACACGAGCGCACCGGAGCGATAGAACGCAGCGAATACGCGGATGCCTGGCGAGCCCTCGCTGGCCGCCCATAACGGCAACGCGAACAGCAGCGCGCAGAAGACCACCAGTGCGACTATGCCGAGCCTGCGCGACACCTGAAAGTCGCCGGGCCGTCGCGCAAGGGCACGGGGCGCTTGCGCCGGGGTCGTCCGGCATAGCGCGATACCGAGCAAGGCGCCCGCGACGATCACGATCAGTTGCGCGTAGACGGTGCTCAGCAAACTCAGCAGGACGAGCGACGCCAGGGCGATCGCCGCGCGGCGACGGTCCGGACAGAGACGCCGCGCCATCTCCCAGACGGCCTGCGCGACGACGGCCACCGCGACGAGTTTCAGGCCGTGAATCACGCCCGTGCCGGGCACGCCGCTCAGGTCCGGGGCAATCGCGGCAAAGGCCACCATCAAGAAGATCGACGGCAGCGTGAAGCCGCACGAGGCGGCCACGCCCCCAGCCCACCCTGCCCGCAACAGACCAATCGAGAATCCTGCCTGGCTGCTCGCCGGGCCCGGCAGAAATTGACACAGTCCAATCAGATCGGTGAAGGCTTCATCGTCGAGCCAGCGCCGGCGCTCGACGAACTCACGGCGGAAGTAGCCGAGGTGAGCGATCGGGCCGCCGAAGCTGGTCAGCCCGAGTTTCAGAAAGACGCAGAAAACTTCGATGGCGCGCGCGAGCAGAGAGCGGTGCGGCGGCGACAGGTCAGTATCCATGGCGGGTCACTCGGCGTAATCCTCCGGATTCTCCCGCCCCGCACTCTGATAAAGAATCATCACGAGAGGAATCCCAGGCTCCGCCGTCGCATCGGTACGGCGCCCGGTCACTTCGCCCGCAACCCCGCTCGTATATTCAGCCACCACCTCGCCAAACGTATTGCGCTGGACCGCCACTTTCTGCCCCGCCGTGACCTTGTCGTTCAGCTTGACCAGCAGTTCGACGAAGCCGCCATGCGTCGAGAGCACCGTGTGCCCGCTATTGCCGACGAAGATGCCCACGTCGCGCCCGGTGCGACCCATCGGGCCGGATATCACGCCATAGCGTTTCAGCACGTTCATCGTGCCTTCGACGAACAGCGGAATCATGGTGTGATCGAGCACGCGCGCGTCGCCCATTTCCGGTGTGATCGCCGGTATGCCGACGTTGATCAGCGCATTCGCGAGCAGCGTCGGATACGCGGGATTGTCGAAGATCTGCGCGATCGGAAACAGCTCCGCCATCGCGCGGGCTTCGGGCAATTCCATTCGAGCGAGGTTGAACGAGGTCAGGTCCATGCCGGTCGTGCCGGTGTGAAAGTCGAGCGCGTAGTCCGCGTTCGGCCGCAGCAACCGGTTGAACAGCAGTCCGGCGTGACGGCTCGGCGCGCTCGGGCCATTCTCGTTGCCCGGCCATTCGCGATTGATGTCGATGAGGTCGATGCCCCGCCCAGAATTCGGCCAGCGGCGCTCCATCGCCTCGAGGGCGGGACGCGAGACGTCGAGCACCGCGAGCACCGTGCCCGACATCCGGGCCGGATCGAGCTGGCTCACGACGGTCTGTATCGTGTGTATGGGGCTGATCTCATCGCCATGCACGCCGCTGATCAGGGCGACGCGCTTGCCCGGCTGCGCGCCGCGCACGACGATCACCGTCACGTACCAGTGCTGCCCCGTCGGCATCTGCACGCCCTGAAAATAGAACTTGTGCGTCGCGCCGCGCGGCAAGTCGTCGACGTCGAGCGCGCTGATCACCTTCTTGCCGTCGATCACGTCGCCGGTGTAGACCGTACCCCGCGCCATACCCGTTGCCGCGGCGGCGGCCGGGGCATTCGCGTTCTGCGCGTACGCGGTGCCAGCCTGCGTGACGAGCGCGGATGATGCGCCGACCAGTGCCATGGCCGTCTTCATGAAGTCGCGTCGATCGATACCATCTTTCGGTTCATTCTGCATGACGAGGGCTCCTTGTATGGTTCGCGCCGATTGCCTGCCCGGATTGCAGCGAATTCAGCCACGCTAACGCGAGTGCGAAAATAGCACGCGAGACACGATGTTCTACGCCGTTCACAAAGAATTGACCCCGGTGCGTGCAGGCGGAAACCGCGGCGCATAGCGCAGGTCCTGCGAGGGAGTGTGCCACTCACGAGTCGGATTTTCAGCGACGCTCCCGATCAGCGAGTCGGAACGTGAGCAGCGTCGACGCCCTGACGCAGCCAGCGATTTCCGGTTCACCAGATATAAGCGCCATTTATTCGGAACAGCATTTTCTATCGATTTGTCCGATCGGCTGAGTCGCCGTATCCTCGGTTCAAAAAGCACGACCTTCCGTCCGAATGTCGCCCGCAGAGGGCTGAAACCGGCAACCCAGGGCCATCCCGGGCTTGTCAGGAGACCGTCCTGCCTGCATTCTTCGCTACGAATTAACCGACCCATCGGTCGGTGATAGATAACCAGGGTCCCCATTCACCGATTGGCCCACGAATTGTCCGTAACCCGCATGCAGCTCGAGAATCACACCTTTACCGACGCCGGCGAACACGCCGCGCTGCTTTCCGGCTGGGAACAGCAGTATTTCCAGCTCGATTGCGGGCCCTTCCATGGTCGACTCCAGCAGGTCGGCGCGGACGGCATCCACGTGTTCTACGAATCGGTGAATCGCCGCATCGTGCAACAGGGCAGTACGCCGAGCGACATGCTCGTATTCGGCATCGTGCTCGACTCGAATTCGCCGGTCACCTTCGCGGACCGTTCCGTCACCACCGATTCGATCATCTGCGCACGCGCGAACCGCGAATTTTTCATGCATTTTCCGGGCGAAACCGCACTCCTCGGCCTCGGCGTGAAGCTGCCGTTGCTCGAGCGGCACCCGGAGCTGGCCGCGCGGCTCGAAAGCAGCATGTCCAACAAGAACCCGGTGATTCCGCTCGCCCCCGGTGCGCGCGAGCAGTTCATCGCGCTCTGGCGCTACGTGACCGACGAGGTGTTCGCGCTGAACGCGTTTGCGCAGTCGGACCTCGCACAACGCCGCGTCACCGCGCAGATTCTCGACATGCTCGATGCGCTGGTCGAGAGCGGCATCCGCGACGAAAGAGCCGATATCACGTGGATGTCGCATAGCGACGTGGTGGCGCGCGCGCACGAGATGATCCTCGCGCGTCCGCTGGAGCCCGTGACCGTGCAGGAGCTGTGCGAAGCGCTGCGGATCAGCCGGCGCACGGTGCAAACGAGCTTTCGCCTCGTGACCGGCAAATCGCCGGTCGAATATATGCGCGCGATCCGCCTGAACCACGTGCGCCAGATGCTGCGCACGGCGCCATCGGTCGATCTGACCGTGCGTGACGCCGCGCAACGGTGGGGCTTTTTTCACTCGGGACACTTCACGCAGGACTATCGCGAACTGTTCGACGCGATGCCGTCCGACAATCGCCCGCGATAACCCAACCTGTTCGACCGTGGAAAGCCGGGGCACGCCCCGGCTTTTCGCTTATCTGCCTCCCAGGTAGTCTTCGACAGCCGACGTCGCATAGTCGATCAGCACCGGCGTCAGCGTCTTCGCGGTCTCCGTATGCTTTCTTCTGTGCACCCAGCCCAGGTAGGTCGTGCTGCGCGCCGCCATGAACAGCGGCAATTGCCGCAACTGCTCGTCGGAAAGCGCTCGATGCACGCGATAGCCGGTCACGAAGGCCTGCCTGGCCGCATCGAAGTACGGCTCGCCGCGAATGAAGTACAACGACGTCGCCACGTCGAACAGGTGCCAGCCAAAGCCCGCATCGTCGAAATCGATCACGCGCACGCGCTCGCCGTCCACCAGCACGTTCTCCGGCACGAGATCGGCGTGGATCAGGCCGAACCGTTCGGCATCCTTGCCATAGGCGTTCAGGTCGGCCCAGATCGCCTCGCGCGCGCGCTCGAACAGACGCCGCTGCGACGCGTCCAGCTGCTCCAGCTCCCAGTAGCGGCCCCACAGCGGCTCGTCGCCCGCCAGCCCCTGTTCGCACCAGCTATGTCGCTGGAAGCCGTCGGGCGCGCGCCACGCGCTCGTATGGTTGTGCATGCGCGCCGCGATGCCGCCCAGCGTGTGGTAGCGCTGCGCGATGTCGCCCTCGCCGCCGTCGAGGCCCGATTCGAGCGCGCCGAGCTGCCGCCCGTCGACCCATTCGAGCACGTCGATCTGGCGGCCCGCGGGTAGCGCGTCGCTGTGCACGCGCTCGAACGGCCGCCCTTCGCGCGAGCTCACCACCTGCGGCACTTCGATGCCTGCGCCGGCGAGTGCGCGCATCCATTCGAATTCGGAGTGAAGCGCCGCGTCGTCGTGATAGCCGAGCCGGTGAATGCGCAGCACGGCACGGCGCCCGTCCCGCGTATCGACGCGAAACACGGCGTTCTCGCGGATCTTGATCGGCTCGAGCGTCGGGCGGTCGAGGTCCCAGAGCTCCAGCGCCTGCGAGGCGAGAGATTGCAGCGCGAACGCGTCCTCCGACGCGCGCGCGTCTTCTGTACGGGTCATGGCGGTCCTCAGAGGGAGCAGAGCACGGCGTCGAGCGTGTCGATCAGCTGATCGGCGTGAGCGGTCGAGAACGGCATCGGCGGACGGATCTTGAGGATGTTGTCGTGCACGCCGATCCGGCTGATCAGCACACCACGCTCGCGCATCGCATTGACGACGCGACGCGCCACGCCGCCGGCCGGTGTCTTCGCGACCCGGTCTTCGACCATCTCGACCGCGAAGAACAGACCGCTGCCGCGCACGTCGCCGATCGCCGCATGCTTGTCGGCGAGTCCGCGCAGCATGTCGAGCACGTAGCGGCCCACGGTCTGCGCATTGCCTTGCAGCCCTTCGTCGGCGATCACGTCGAGCACGGCCATGCCCGCCGCGCATGAAACGGGGTTGCCCGCGAACGTGTTGAAGTACATCGGATTGCGCTCGGCGAAGTCTTCCATCAGCTCGCGGCGCGCCACCACGCCGGCGAGCGGATGGCCGTTGCCCATCGGCTTGCCCATCGTGACGATGTCGGGCGTCACGCCGAGCTTCTGGTGACCCCAGAAATGCGAGCCGAAACGCGCGAAGCCGCCCTGCACTTCGTCCGAGATATAGACGCCGCCCGCGCGACGCACCTTCTCCACGGCGCGCGCGAGGTAACCCGCGGGCACGTCCGGCAAACCCTCGCACGACAGCCCCGAGCACATCAGCAGGCCGGCGACGCGCACGCCGTCGGCTTCGAAGGCGTCGATCGCCTTCTGCACTTCGTCGGCGTAGCGCGTCGCCAGTTCGTCCTCGCTCATGTCGCCGCGTTCGCGATACGGGTCGATGACCGGAATCGTGCGGACGTAGCGCCCCCGCTGCTCGGCCGTCGACAGAAACGAGCTGACCTGCACGACCGCCGCCGTGTTGCCGTGATACGAATGCGCGGTGCAGATGATGCCCATGTTGCCGGTGCATTCGCGCGCGATGCGCAACGCGAGTTCGTTCGCCTCGCTGCCGGTGCAGCAGAACATCACCATCGGCAGCGACGCGTCGAAGGTCGACACGAGCCGCTCGCCATACGCAACGATGTTCTCGTGCAGATACCGCGTGCTCGTGTTCAGCTGCGAAGCCTGCCGCGCGATCGCGTCGCTGATGCGCGGATGGCAGTGCCCGACATGCGGCACATTGTTGTACGCGTCGAGATAGCGCCTGCCTTCGGCGTCGTACAGCCAGACGCCCTCGCCGCGCACCAGATGCAACGGCTCGTCGTAGAACAGCGGCGCGCGTTTGCCGAGTACGCGGTAGCGGCGTTGCAGCAGATCCTGATCAGGCATGAGGCGTCTCCGTGAGTGGAGCGGCGTTGGCGTTCGCGCTGGCCTCGCGCAGCATGGACGCATGACGGCGCACCGGAAAATAGATGAGGAACCAGCTCGCGACGAACAGCGCGACGCCGGAACCGATGACGGTCGAATAGGTGCCCGACGTCATGACGAAGGCCGCGAACGCGGGGCCGGCCGCGAGGCCGATCATCTGCATCGCGGTCGCCGCGAGGACCATCCGCCCGCGCCGGTCGAACACGGCCATCGCCGACAGCAAGGCCGGCTGGGCCACGTTCCAGAAAAAGTTGTAGATGCACACGACGAGCGCGAAGATCGCGAACGTCGTGTGCGCGGTCAGCAGAAGCAGGCACAACGAACCGCCGAGCACGCTCGCCGTGAGCGCGCGCGAGCGGCCGATGCGCGCGCCGCACGCACCGAACGCCCATGCGCCGAGCACGCCCATGAACTGCGACAGCGTCAGCGCGTTGGCGACCTGCTGCTCGTCGAGGCCGTCGTTGGTGCCGATCAGGAACAGATACGCCCACACGATGCCCTGCGCGACGAAGTACAGCAGCATCGCCAGTAACGCGGACGCCTTCGCGGGCGTGGGCAGTTCGATCGCATTCGCGTCGGAATGCGGCGCGCTCTCGCCGCCGCGCGGCAAAAAGCGCACGAACGGCAGCACCAGCAACGGAAACGCGGCGAAGAAAAACAGCAGCAGCCGGATGCCGCCGAGCGCGAACGCGCTCGGCACGAGCCACAACCCCAGCGCGCCATAGATCATCACCCACATGATCAGGTAGCCGAAGTTGCGGTCCGGATTCGCGGTCAGCCCGACCGCCGCGAAGCTCAGCGAGATCAGGCCGCCCGCGCCGATGCCGACGAGGAATCGCAACACCAGAAAGACGTCATGCGCGGGCGTGAACGCGGAAGCCGCGTTGCCGGCCGCCATCAGCAGGATCGACAGCACGCTCACCGTGCGCCAGTTCACGCGTTTCGCGACAAGCGGCAGCAGGATCGAGCTGAGGGCAATGCCCCACACCTCGATCGACGCCGCGTAGCCCGCCGCCACCGCGTCGAAGCCGAGATACTTGACGAAGCCCTCGACGACCGCCGGCTGGACGATGAACACCTCCGGCCCGACCACGCCCGCGAGTATCGCTACCCACAGGCGCGCCCGGGAACTCGAATCCGTCTGTTCGCGCATGCCGCTGTCCTGCAGTTCGACTGTTGACGTATCCATGGTGCATTGACCCTTGAGTGTAGGCTTCAGTAGGCGAAGCAGACCGATTTCGTCTCGGTGTACGCATCGATGATCGCGCGCCCGTGCTCGCGACCGACGCCCGACGACTTGAAGCCGCCGAACGGCAAAGCCGGATCGACCATGTTGTGCGAATTGACCCACACCGTGCCGGCCTCCATGCGATCGACCACGCGCAGCGCCTTGTCGAGCTGGTTGGTCCAGACGCTCGCGCCCAGGCCGTACTCGCTCGAATTCGCGGCGCTGATCGCTTCCTCCAGATCGTCGTAAGGCATCGCGACCAGCACCGGGCCGAACACTTCCTCGTTGACGAGCGAAAGCGGCCGGCGCGCTTCGTTGGCGACCACGGTCGGGCGCACGAAATAGCCGGCGCCGTCGTGCGCCGCGCCACCCGCGAGGATTTCACCGCCCTGCGCGCGGCCCTCCGCGATCATGCCGACGACCTTGTCGCGATGACGCGACGACACGAGCGGACCCATCTGCGTCTTCTCGTCGAAACCGGAACCGAGCACGAGGCTGTTGGCGACCTGCGCGATGCCTTCGACGATCTGCCCGTACATCTTGCGCGGCACATAGAGGCGCGAGCCCGCCGTGCACACCTGGCCGTGATTGAAGAAGATCGCGCCCGCCGCGCCTTCGATCGCCTTGCGCGGATCGCAGTCGTCGAGCACGATCACCGGGCTCTTGCCGCCCAGTTCGAGCGACACGCGGCGGATATCACGGCCGCATTGCGCGCCGATCAGACGGCCCACTTCGGTCGAGCCGGTGAACGTCACCTTGTCGACGTCGGGATGGCGCACCAGCGCCGCGCCCGCGGTTTCGCCGCGGCCGGTGACGACGTTCAGCACGCCCGCCGGGAAGCCGGCTTCGAGCGCGAGCTCGGCGAGGCGGATCGCGGTCAGCGGCGTTTCCTCGGCGGGCTTGAGCACCACGGTGCAGCCGCAGGCGAGCGCCGGCGCGATCTTCCAGACCGCCATCAGCAACGGGAAATTCCACGGCACGATCGCGGCGACCACGCCGGCCGGCACGCGCTGCGTCGACGCGCGATACTGCACGCCCGGCGGAAAGCTCAGCGACAGATCGACCGTGCTGCCCTCGATCTTGGTCGCCCAGCCGGCCATATAGCGCAACCACTGCGCGCTGCCGCCCACTTCGAGCATGCGCGAGAAGCCGAGCAGCTTGCCCTGGTTCAGGGTTTCGAGCGCGGCGAGTTCGTCGCCATGCTGCTCGACCAGATCGGCGAGCTTGAGCAGCAGACGTTCACGCGCGGCCGGCGGCATGCGGCGCCATTCGTTCGATTCGAACGCGCTCTTCGCGACGGCGACGGCGGCCGCGACGTCCTCGGCGTCGCCGTCGGGCACCTGCGCGATTTCACGGCCGGTGGCCGGGTCATAGACCGCGAAGGTCTTGCCGCTGCGCGCGGCGGTGGCATGGCCACCCACGATCATCTGGGTGTGGAGGTTCGCAAGCAATGCGTCGATATTCATGTCTGCTCCTGATTGATCTCGTTGATCCGGTTGATCGGGTTAGTCTGGTTGATCTGGTTTAGCGGGCGATCACGCCGTCTTTCGAAAACAGCACGGGCGAGCCGTCGTTGCTCAATACCAGCGCGGTCAGCGCGTCGCGGCCCGGCAATTGCTTCGCCACGAATTCGCGCGCGCCCGGCTGTCTTACCGTCACGGAGCCATCTAGTGCCACGGCGGCCACGCCGTGCGCGTTCGCGACGAGATCGGTGATCGAACCGCTGGCGCCGGACGCCACCGGCTGCCACGTCGCGCCGTTGTCGCTGCTCGCGAACAGATTGCCGCGCAGTCCGCCCACGTAGATCGTCCGATCGGACGCCACCACGCCGCTCCACAGCGTGCCCTTGTAGCCCGTGTGCAGCGCCTGCCAGCTCGCGCCGTCATCGTTGGAGCGGTAGACGGTGCCCTGCTCGGCCGCGATATAGACGTCCTTGCCCTGGCCCGCGAACACCGAGAACAGATTCAGTCCGCTTTTGGCGTCGCCTCCGCCCGCGCTCTGGCCAAGCGGTTGGGTCTTCCAGGTGGCGCCGCCGTCGTCGGTCGTGACGAGCAGCGACCACAGGCCCACGGCCCAGCCGTGACGCTCGTCGCGGAACGCGATCGAGAACAGCGGCTGGTCGACACTGGTATCGGAGCGTTGCACGCGCCAGTTCTCGCCGCCGTCGTCGGTGCGCAGCACGACGCCCCAGTGCCCGGCCGCCCAGCCGTGCTGCGCATCGGCGAAGGCGACCGAGGTCAGCGTCGCATTGGCCGGCACGTCGTGCGCCTGGCGGAAATGCGCGCCGTTGTCGTCCGACAGCAGAATCACGCCCCGTTCGCCGACCGCGACGATGCGGCTGCCGGCGAGCGTCGCGCCGAGCATCATCGAGCGCTCCGCGCCGTCGCGATGTTTCGCGGCCGTGAGCGCGACCTTGGTGTCGGGCGCGGCGCCCGCGAGCGCGTCGTGTGCGCAGCAAAGCGCTGCCAGCACGGCGAGCGCTGCCGCGCAGGCGCTCTTCAGGCTCTTTGTCTTTTGCATGATGCGTTGTCCTTAGGTAGTCCCGATGGCGCGCTAGTGAGTGAAGAAGCTCGAGCTCTTGACCGCCGAGCGGCGCGGAAAGAGCCGCGTGAGCCAGACCGCGAGCGCGGGCAGCGCCGTCATCGCCATCACGAGATTGACGATGAACATGAACGCGAGCAGCTTGCCCATGTCCGCCTGGAACTTCAGCGCCGAGAAGCTCCATGTCGCCACACCCACCGCGAGCGTGATCGCCGTGAAGATCGTCGCCACGCCGACTTCGAGAATCGCCTGCTCGACCGCCTTCACGATCGGCATGTCATGCGAGAGATGCTCCTGCAGGCGGTTGTAGATATAGAACGCGTAGTCGACGCCGATGCCGACCGCGAGCACCATCACCGGCAGCGTTGCGACCGTCAGGCCGATCTGCAGTTGCTTCATGAACCAGTAGCCGATGAAGGTCGCCACGGTCAGCGGCAGGCAGCACGCGATCACCGCACGGAAGTCGCGATACGCGAGCAGCACGAGCACGATGATCGCCGCGTACACGTAGAGCATCATCGGCAGTTCGCTGCGCGCCACTTCGTCGTTGGTCGCGGCCAGCACGCCCGCGTTGCCGGCGGCGAGGCGGATCGTCACGCCGTCCAGATGGTTCTCCGTGCGATAGGTCTTCACCGCGTCGATCACACGATTGATCGTCGAGGCCTTGTGATCCGACAGGAACAGATGCACCGCGCTCATGCGGCAATCCTTCGTCATGTAGCCGTGCACGCGGTTGATCTCCGCGCTCAGTGCCGCATAGTTGGTCGGATCGATCGGCACGACGAACATCTTCGGATTGCCTTCGTTGTAGCCCTCGTTGTAGGTGCGCAGCATCTGCGGATACGAGCTGACCGAGACGACGCCCGGCACGCGACTCACCGACCCGACGAAGTCGTCCTCGAACAGGCCGAGGCGCGGATCGGTGCAATCGCCCGAATTCGGCGCTTCGAACACGACCGTGAGCCAGTCGAGGCCGACGTCGTAGCTGCTGGAGATCGCCACCGCGTCTTCGTTGAAGCGCGAATCGGCGCGCAACTCGGGCGCCCCCGGCTGCAACGTGCCGACCACGCGATCGCGGCTTTGCCACACCGCCATGCCGAATACCAGCGCCGTCACCGCCAGCGTGATCGCCGCGTTGCGCGGTTCGGCGAGGCGCGCAAGCAGCCTCAGCCAGTGAGCGCGCCGCTTGCGCGCGGCGAGCGCGCGGTCCGCGTATTCCTTCGTGAAATGCAGGCACGATGCGACGACCGGCAGCATCACGAGGTTCGTCACGATCTTGTAGCCGACGCCGAGCGATGCCGTGATCGCGAGCTCGCGCACCATCGGAATCGGAATCAGCAGCAGCGTCACGAACGACACCAGCGCGGTGACGAGCGCGAGCGTGCCCGGAATCAGCAGGCCGCTGAAGCTGTGGCGCGCGGCCTCCATCGGCGTGCGTCCGTGCGACAGTTCGCGCACGATGAAGTTGATCTGCTGGATGCCGTGCGACACGCCGATTGCGAACACCAGAAACGGCACCAGCACCGCGAGCGGATCGAGCCCGAAACCGAGGATGCGCAGCGTGCCGAACTGCCAGACGAGCGAGGTGAGCGAGCACACGATCGGCAGGATCGTGAAGCGCAGCGAGCGGCTATACCAGTAGACGGCGCCGGCCGTCAGCACCAGCGCGAGCGCGCAGAACACCAGCACGCCGGATGCGCCATCGGCGATGTCGCCGATCTGCTTGGCAAAGCCGATGATCTGCACCTGAAAGTCACCGTTTTCATACGGCTGGCGCAGCTTCTGTTCGAGCAGATGGTTAAAGGCCACATAGTCGAGCGCGTTGCCGTTCGCATCGCGCTCGTTCAGCTCGGCCGTGACCATCGCGCTCGTCTGGTCGCGCGAGACGAGCACGCCGACGTAGCCGCCCGCCGAGGTCGACTGGCGAATCGAGTCGATCTTCTCCGGCGTCAGACTCTCCGGCGTGATCGTGCCGTCGATCAGCGGGTCCGCGCGAAAACCGTCTTCGGTGATTTCGTTGACGAAGGAATTAGGCGTCCAGAGCGACTGCACGCCGCCGCGATCGACATCCGGCAAATAACCGACGGCCTGCGTGATCTGGTAGAGGCGCGTCAGGCCCTCGCGTGTCCAGATCGTGCCCTTGCGCGCCTTCAGCACGACCGTGACCCGGTTCGCGCCGAGCAGATCGTTGCCGTATTGCCGGAACGTTTTCACGTATTCGTGCTGGGTTGGAATCTGCTTGTCGAATCCCGCGTCCATGCGCAATTGCAATGCGAATACGGCCATCACGACCGTAAAGACGGCGATCACACCCAAGGTGATCGCGCGATGCCCGAACAGGAACGCCTCGAGCTTGCTTACCAGACGATTCAACACATTGCGCCCCTCAAAGTCTGCTGCTGATCCACGGTGCGCGCCCGGGACGGGCGCGCACCTACCTGCCTGAAAACCTGCTGCTTAAAAATTGCGTGTTGCGAACATGCCGACGAAGTTGCGGTCGGCGTACGGGTTACCGACGGTGTTGTGACCGCCGAAGAACGCCGTGAAGTTGATGCCGGCCTGCCAGACCGTGGGGTTCTGGTTGAACAGCACATACACGTTGACCGACTTCGCGCCTTGCATGTAATTCGCGGTGAAGGTCGGCGTGTAGCCGTACAGCGCGTCGGTGAACGTCACACCCGGCGTGACCTGCCAGCCCGGGATGATCGTGCCGTCATAGGTCCAGTTGAAGTCGACGGTCGCCCCGACCGAACTCGACGTGCCTTGCGCGGCCGTAATCGGATAGCCGAAGCCCGAGTTGTTGTTCAGCCACGTGAAGTAGCCGGCGGCGGGCGCCTGCGTAACCTGCTGACCGTCGACCGTGCGCGTGAGGCCGTTCGAATTGAGGCCCGGATAGTAGATCCACGCGAGTTCCATCGTCAGCAACGCCATGTCGGCGTGAATCAGCTTCAGGAACGGATAGTCGCTTTGCGTGAGACTCAGCTGGCCGTTGATCAGGTACTGCAGTTTCTTGCGGTCTTCCCACTGCTGGCAGGTGATGCCCGACACGGCGTTGGTGTTGAAGTCCAGCGGACCGCCCGCGCCGAAGCAGCCGGACAGCGCGACCGCATCGTGCGGACGGTACGACAGCTCGGTGCCGATCGCCCAGTCGCCGATGCCGAAGTTCGCGCTCGCGCCGAACAGTTGCCGGTTGTTCAGGTACTGGAACTGCATCGTGCCGTTCGGTTGTCCCGCGACGACCGGGGCCTTGTCGGTGTAGTTCTCGTAGTAGAAGCCGAAGTTGACGTCGACGCTCTTCGGCTTGTAGTTGAACTTGATACCGAACTGCGGACGGTATTTGTTCGGCAATTCGGTCGCGGTCGGCACGCCGATCGAGTTGAACGGCGGCCCCGCAAACTGACCGTTGACGAGCCCGTTGGTGATGCCGCCCAGCACTTCGGCGTTACCCGCGTTCGGACCCGCGATGGCCCCTGGGTCCAGGCCGCCCACGTTGCCATTGAGCGTGCTCACGCTCGCCGGACCGGAACCGCGTCCGAAGATGTCGCCGACCGACCAGTACGAGCCGACCGGCGGATAGCGGTTGCTTTTCCAACTGAACTGGTAGTAGGCCTCGGTGCTGAGTCCCGCCGTGATGCCGCTCGCGAAGCTGATCATCGGCTCGGGCAGCAACGCCTGCTTCAACTGCGTGCCCGGGATCAACAGCTTCTGGATATCGACCGGGTTGGTCGCGTTGATGCCGTTGGTCGCGAAGTAGCTCTCGCCCCAGTTGATGACCTGGTTACCGAGCCGCACGTGCGCCGTGTGGTCGTTGAGCGTGAAGTCCTTCTGAACCCACAGATCGAGCAGATCGACCGGATAGACGATCTGCGCGCTCGCGGTGCTCGACAGCGGCGTACGGTTGGTGTCTTTCGCCAGAAAGTCGTACATGCCGGTGCCGCGCACCATGAACTTGACGCCCTGGCTCGGCATCGCCAGCAACAGCTCGCTCGTCGCACTGACGTACGTGCTGAACGGCTGCCCCTTCCGGTAATTGAGGTTGCCGTCGTCGCCGTTGGACCACTGCGCGGTGTTCGCGCCCGCGCCGCAACCGTTGGCGTTCGGGTCGCCGGTCAGCGAGCAGCTCGGGTTCTTGACCCGGATGCCGCCGCCCGCGGTCAGGTTCGTGACCCACGAACCGTTGACGGCGCCGTCATCGAGGGTGAACTCGTATGCCGAGGCGCCCTGTGCCGCCATCAGCAGAACTAATGAAACTGCTGCGCTGATCTTTGTTTTCGATATCACGCTCTTCCCCTGCCTGCTTTCTTCCAGGTCGTATATGAAGAGTGGCGGCGCAATGCTGCGTATGCGCCGCCACTGCCTGACGCTACGTTATCGCTCGCTCACCGTGCGCAGATTCTCGGACGAATAGAAGTCGTCCTTGAAACGCGCATCGTTCGAATCTTCGTACCAGCGGATGTCGGTGTTGGTACCGATGGTCGACTGGTCGGTCACGTAGCGGCCGTTGTTGAGGTCGTACTGGACGAACGGCTCGACATCGCAGGCGCCGTGCAACTCATACACGGGGATCGGATACGCTTCCTTGACCTTCCACAGCTTGCCCTGGGCATCGTAGTCTTCGCCTGCCACCGCAAGGCCGCTGTCCTCGTCGATGTAGAAGACCTTCTTCGAGGCCACGTGACGCACGCCCGACTTCAGGGTCGCCTCGACCACGTAGACACGGTGCATCTCGTAGCGGCGCGCGTCGGGGTTCACGCCGTCCGGCTTGAAGACGTCCTCGAACTTGTCCTTGAAGTTGTACATCCCGAAGTCGTCGTAAGGGATATAGATTTCCTTCTTGCCGGCGAGCTTCCAGTTGAAGCGGTCGAGCTGGCCATTGAAGAGCCACGGCTCGTCGACCGTGTACTGGTTCTCGAAGCCGATCTGCGGCGCGTCGTACGAGTACGCCGGCATGCGGCGCACGCGGCGCTGACCGGTGAAGTAGTAGAACGTGTCGTTGCCCTTGTCGAAGTAATCGCGTTGCACGAGACCCTGTCCGGCCAGCGCGGCGGGCGTCTCATAGGCGAAATAGATCGCGTAGAGCATGCCGGCCTGCTGCGGCGAGGTCGCGCCCTTCTTGCCCCACGGGAAGAACAGCGTCTGCTTCGACTCGGCCTTGATCCACTCGCTGCTGCCCGGGCGCGGCGAGGCCGCCGTCACCGCCTTCTGCCATTCGGCGCCGATGCCGCGATAGCGCGCGAGGTGATCCCACATCGCTTCGGCGCCGGTCTTCGGCGCGGGGAACGGCATGCCCGGCAGGCTCGCGCTCTGCAGATTCTCGCCGGTCGAATCCATCTTCGCCTGGCTCGCGTTCAACGTCGTGTTGGCCTGCACGAAGTCGGGCGCGCCGCATTCGCGGTGCGTCGGATAGATGTCCATCCGGTAGCCCTTCTTCTGCTTGATCAGCTCGATCTGGCCGGGCGTCAGATTGTCCGCGTACTTGTCGACGTTGCTCGCGTCGATCGAGTACAGCGGCTTTTCGCCCTTGTGCTTCCAGAAGTCGCCGCGCACCTTGCCGAACGACCAGTCCGCGGGCGACGCCTGCGGACCCGCGTACGCGGGAACCTTGCCGTCGGCGCTCGCGCCCTTCTCCATGCCGGCGGTATCCGCCAGCGCGCTACTCGCGAGTGTTCCCAGCACGGCGGCCAGCACCGCTGCCGAACACATTGCCATTACCTGCGTCTTGCCTTTCATCGTCTCGTCTCCCGATACCTGTTGAATCGCCCGGCCGTCGCTGCGGCCACTTAGTACTGGTCTGCCACCGCCGTATCGCCATTCCTGCGCAGACTCTCGATCAGAGCCTTGCGATGTTTAGCGACGTCGGTGAGCGCGGGCCGCCGCTTCGCGGCGACTTCCTGCGCGGTATAAGGCCTGAAATCCGCGGGCCTCGTGTCTGCATTCCTCGTGTCGATGAGCCAGTTCAGAACGTTCGCGAGTTCCGCGTCGCTCAACGACGAGTTCGATGCGCCCGGCACGCGCATCACGAACTCGCGTCCCTCGGGGACGCGCACGAAGTGTCCGAGCTCGCCCGTGAGCGGAGGCACCTTGCCTGCGATGGCGTGCGCGTCGCCGGTGTGACAGCCCATGCAGTTGAGGACCCATGCCTGCCGCGCGGCCGCGACGTCGTAGCCGCGCTCCTCTGCGTGCACGGCCGCACCCGACACCGCCGCGCTCACGGCGAGCAACGCGGCATACAGTTGGCGTGCACGCGTCGTCTTCATAGCCCGATACTCTTGAGCGCGACGTCGCGGTGCGCGCGCACCTGGGCGCCGTCCATCTGCGTCGCGCGCAGCGCCTTCACTTCAGCCGCGGTGAACGGCTTCGCGCCCGCATGCTTCGCGTTCACGTCGAACACGAGGTAATTCAGCACGTTCGCGAGGTCCTCGTCGGACTCGACGCGAAAGCTCGGCATCTTGAAGTTGTAGCTCTTGTCCTTGATCGCGATCGTGCCGAACATGCCGTTGAGCACGGTCAGACCGAGCTGCGTGCGCCCCTCTGCGTTCGCCGCGTAGCGGCCCGGCAGATCGGTGAGCGGCGGCGCGAGACCGTCCTGCCCCTTGCCGCCCGCCTGGTGGCAGACCGCGCACTTGGCGTCGAAGAACGCCTTGCCCGGCGCGTACTGAACGTTTTGTGCCGACGCTGCGCCCGCGCTCAACGCAGCGCCCGTCACGCACAAGCTCACGGCCCACTTCGCGAGGCGCCGGCTGGAAATCGTCGTTGTCATTGCTGCGCCACTCCGAGCAAGGCAGATACTGAGCAGTGATAGTTCGCGTTGCCGCTCGCCATGCACCAGTTGATGTCGTTATCGAGCGAGAGCTTGTAGAGCGGCTTCTCGCGTTCGTTGCGGTTGCAGAAGCAGCGGCCGCACGAGGTTTTGCCGCAGCAGTCGTTGTACGACACGATGTAGTCGGTGCCGTCGTGCGGATTGCGGCAGGTGCCGATCCACGTGATCGGCGACGGTGACGTGCCCGGCGGGCAGCTGCTCGAGGTGCCGCCGCAGCAACTGCACAGCCAGCCGTCGATCGCGCAATAGCGCCAGTAATCGCAGCTATACGGGTCATCCGTTTTGCCCGCGCCCGGTGCGCTTGCGGCACTAGCCGCCGCGGCGTTGTCCGCCGCAAACGTGCGGTCCACCGGCAGCAGCGGCACGAGCGCCGAGCCGACCAGCGCGCGGCCGAGCGTGGCCATCGCACTGCGCCGCGAGCTGCGCTGCGCGACGCTGCGCGCCTTCAACTCGAAGAAAGAGTCGAACCATTTCATGCTTGTCGTCCTGTCGTTCTGGTGTGTGGTGACGTGCTCAGGCGTGCTGCGCGTGGTCCGCATGCTCGGCGTGATCGGCATGATCGGCGTGCTCGCCGTGGACGAACTCCTGCAGCGAGGCCACGCCGCGTTCCTTCGCCTCGAACAGGCTTTCGAGGTGCTCGCGCGAATTCACGAGACCCTTCGCGCGGACCTTGCCCGTTTCATCGATCAGCAGTGCGTAGGGCAGCTTGCCGATCTGATACGCGAGCCCCAACTCCTGCGAGAGCACGTACGGGTACTGGCCTAAGCCCAGCTTCTTGTAGAACGCCGCGTGCTCGGTGGTGTCGCCGTCGCTCGCCAGGACGATGTCGGTGGCCGTTTCGCGCGCCTGGATCGACGGCAGCAGCGGCAGCAGCTTCTTGCACACCGGGCAGCTCGGCGACAGGAAGAACACCAGGGTGCTGCGGCCCTTGGCCGAGATGCCGCCCACCTTGACCTGACGGCCGTCGAGCGCGTTGAGTTCGAACGACGGACCCACGGTGCCGACCGCCGGCCCCTTGTCGATCATCAGCGCGCCGACGGGCATCAGGCGTTCGTACAGCACGCCGATCTGGCGCACGAGCGCGAGTGAGATGGCGCCGAGCGCCAGCACGCCCAGCCACAGCAAAACATTGGAGATCAACAGTGCGTTTTCCATTACGAGTTCCTCAGGTGATTCAGCTTCGGACGGTTGGCGAGCAGCACGTCCAGGGTAAAGAAGGCGGCCACGGCGACGAGCGTCGCGGCGAGCACGCTCAGGTAGTCGAACCAGACCACCACGCGTGCGCTTTGCGGCATGCACACCAGCGCGGCGAGCACCGCCAAGAGCAGCGTGCGGGCGACATGCGCCCAGCCGATCGAGTGCGGCACGGCCACTCCCGGCTGGCGAAAGCCATTGCAGCCGCAATCGATGTCGGTGCGCCCGCGCGCCACATTGATACCGAGCGCGAGCGCGAACAGCACGAACAGCGCGGCGAGCGCGGCGGCGCCGAAGCTGCGCGTCGCCGGTACGAGGCTTGCGAGCGCGGCGGCGATTTCGACGAGCGGCAGCACAAACGCGAACGGCGCGACCAGTGCGTGCGGCAACAGATCGAAACCGGCGACGACCCGTTGCTGGTCGTCCTGGCGCGCCACCTTCGGCAACGCGAGCGACAGCGTGATGATCGATGTCGCGGCGAGCGCGACGCTCGAGACGACCGGATCGATGACGAGGCCTGGATTCATTGCATGCACCTCGTTACGGATTGATCAGCAGCGACGCGGTCGCGCCGATCTGCTTGTGAACGTGTTTGAGCTTGCCCGTCGCCGCGTCGGCGACGATCACGTCCGAGTTCGTCGTGATGCCATAGAACAGCGGATGCGCGTCCTCGCTGACCTGAATCGACAGCAGCGGGTCGATCTTCTGGTCCGCGAGCTTCCAGCGCGCGATGCGCTTGTGCGTCTTCAGGTCGAACACCCAGACTTCGCTAGCGGGGTCCTTGTGCGTATCCACGTTGCCCTGATGCATCGCCACGAACAGACGCTGCGTCGGCACGTGCAGCGCGGTTTGCTGCAGCCCGCCCGGACGCCAGCCCGCCTTCGCCTCGTCCGGCGTGACGAGCGCCCACGGCGCGCCGAACACCGGCGCGGCGCCGCTGAAGTCGGCGGTGCGCACGTTGCCGTTGAACGTCGCGAACCAGTACGTATTGCCGCTGCGCGACGCGTTGACGAACGCCGGATCCTTGTCGACGTCGATGAACGCGTCGGACAATTTACGGCTTTTCTCCTTGCCGTTCGGGCCGAGCACGACGGTCAGTGCCTTGCCGCTTTCGCACAGCGACGTGAAGCGGTCGTTACCCGACGGATAGGCGAGCACGCAGCCGTCCGTATCGATCTCGCCAGCGACCTGATGCGTGGCCGTATTGATCACGGTGACCGACGTCGCGGGCGTGATGTTCGATACGTACAGCCACTTGCCGTCCTTCGACATCGAGGTGTTGTACGGCGACGGCACGCTTTGCGCGTGCTTCGCCGGAATCACCACTTCACCGGTGATCTGCAACGTGGTGTTGTCGGTCGTTTCGACGACGTCGGTACGCGTGCCGTGCGAGCCGCGTGCGAAGTAAGTCGTCGCGACGTAGCTGGTCTTGTGATCGGGGCTGATCGCGAGACCCGGCGCGAAGCCGGCATCGATCTGGCCGAGCAGGCGGTCCTTGTCGGCGTCGATCACGTAAGTGCGCGCGTCCGTCATCGAGCTGAAGTTCACGTCCATGACGTACAGCTGATGCGGGCTGTACGCCGGCATCTTCGCGATCGTCAGGTCTTCGGCCTTTTCGGTTGCGAGTACCTGGGTCGCCATGGCGACGCTGCTCAACATCAGCAGCGCCCATCTCCGTTTTCTTTGCATCTCTTCTCCGCAAAAACATTCGTTATGGCATTGCGGAAAAGTAACTGGTGAGAATTGCGGAAACAGCTCCCAAATCGGCAAACGATAGATAGATTTATTACGTCTTTATTACGAACCCAATAACCGGCTTACGAACGCGTGCGAGGCATTTTTCTGCGGCGGTGAATAGCGGGGATGACCCGTATGCGCGAGCCGTGGTCGAGCGGGTGGCGGATCAGTCGTCCCAGCCGGTTTCTTTGCAAAGCGCCTGTTCGAGACCCGGCACGCAGGCTTCGAATTGATTGCGCGAGCCGAACAGGCGCGTGGGCAGCAACACGGCTTCGGCGGCGTTAATCAACAGCAGTGCGACGTTGATGCGGCGGTCCGTATGACGAATCACCGCGAAGTGGTGACGCGGAAGTTCGCCGTTGAAACGCGGGTCGGCGCTGGTGATGTCCTCGTCGTCGTGCAAACCTTCGAGTTGCGCGTCGGGGACGACGCACCACGATTCCGGTAAACGCTCGAGCACGTCGGTCACGTCGCCGAAATCGGAAATGACGGCCGCGTGCGAATTGAGCGCGCGCCGGAACCAGAGTGGCTCGTCGGCTGCTTCGACGTGAAGCGCCGCGACCGGAAACAGTAGAAGCCCGTTGTCCATGGAGAGTAGGAATAACGACGGATTACGCAACCTGAGTGGGTCGGATGATCGCCTAAAAACGGCGGCCCCGATATATCACGGCGTACGGTTTGCCGATATTGGAGGTCGCCGCGACGCATGCGCGGCAAGCAGCTGCTGATGACGCGCCTCGGTGGCATCGTCGGCGGGGAACATGCATTCGACGCGCAATTCCTGCGCGGCCACGTTTTGCGGTGTGCCCACGGTCGTGACCATCGAGAAATAGCGCAGCACCACGCCTTCGCTGACGAAGCTTAGTGGAATCATCGGCAGCGTGGCGTGCGTGGTGGACGCCCCGTGATGCGTTCTCCAGTCGCGCGGCACGTCGGGATACGCGAGCAGTTCGTCGAGCAGACGCTTCGTGCTGTCGCCGATCACGTGCCCCACCGACTCGCGATACACGCGTTGCAGCAGGCTGCGCGCCACCTCATCCCAATCGGCGACGAACGGACGCATGCCGAGCGGATCGAAGATCAGATGCAGCATGTTGCGCGGGCCTTCACGCGCGGCCATGTCGATGAAACAGTCGAAAAAACGCGGCGCCGCGTCGTTGCTCATCAGCACGTTCCAGTCGCGGTCCATCACGAGCGCGGGAAACGGTTCATGCTGACGCACAACGCGTTCGAGCGCGCGAACCACGCTGTGCATTTCCTGCGCATTCCATGGCGCTTCCGAATAGATCGGCGCGTAACCGGCGGCCAGCAGCAGCGCATTGCGCTCGCGCAGCGGGACGTCGAGCGTCTGCGCAAGCGTCAGCAGCGTGTCGCGGCCCGGCACGCTGCGCCCGCTTTCGATAAAACTGATCTGCCGCTGCGAATAGCCGGCCTCGAGCGACAGATCGAGCTGACTCACGCCACGCACGTCACGCCAATAGCGCAACAGACTGCCGAGATCACCGGCCTGCGGTTTCTGATCGTGACTCGTGACGTTCATCATCTTTCCTTCGTCAGGACGGCTGAACAGATGCGCTTCGGCGCGCGGGCGCATGCCACGCGAATTCCTCGAACTGGGCTTCGAGCGGCGGCTCGGTCACGCTTCCGGTGTAGTTCGTGATCGTCGAAGCGGCGACTACCGCCACCACCTCGAGCACCTGCTCCGCGCTGAAGCCTGCCGCGAGGAAGCGTTGCCGATCCTCGCCGGTGAGGTGCCCGCGCTGTTCGATCAGCGTGCGCGCGAGCGTCGACAGCGCCGCCAACTTCGCGTCGCCGGGCACGCCGCCGTGGCGGATCGACTCGACATCGGCATGAGGCAAGCCCGCCTGCAAGCCGAGCGCGGTATGAAACGCGACCGCCCATTCGCTGGCGTTCGTGACGGCGTTGGTGAGCAGCAGCGTCTGGATTTGCGGCTCCGTCAGACTGCTCGCATGCACGCGTTCGAACAGACCGATGAAGCCGTTGATCAGCACCGGCGAAGCGGCCATCTTGGCGGCGATGTTCGGAATCACGCCGAACGCCTGTTGCAGTTTCTGGAGCACGGGTTTCGATTGCTCGGGAGCGGATTCGATCGTGTGAACGGGATAGGTGGACATGATGGTATCTCCTTGACGTGTGCGGCATCGGATCGACGACGCGGTAGTTGGAGATTAGTGGAGGGCCCGCAGCCCGCCAATTACATCGGATGTCATCGCCCGCAGCACTGACGCAGACGGCCGCGCGTGAATGGAGTGCTGCGCGGGTGCCGCCAGAGGCTGGAAAAGCGGTAGATTGGCGGCGCGAGGCCTTCCCGCGAATATTAGAAATGCGGACGCGAAAGCTCACGAATATCGCCAGCCAATACCTCACAAAGCTTTTCGCACCCGGTAGCGCATTTCACGCGACCCACCACTGGCTTGCCTTGGCGGCGGAGCGTGCGAACACGTAAGCAACCAGAAGTGCAAACGCCGCGGAGGAAATGCGAACATCGCCATGCATGCACGCACCGGACGGCAAAAAACGTCCGAGACGGGAGCGCGCCGATCATGACGATCTGAAAGATGGACTCCTGGTTTAATCCTCGTCCTCAAACCAGATACAAAAATATCGGCCATCCCCATTCGATATCACGATTCCTGAGTCAAAAGTCGAATCGGTGAACGGATACCATGAACCCTGTATGACCAAGCTTCCATTTGAGAAATAACGACTATTTTCACACTCATTTTCTTCAATAATTTTTTTGGCAAAAAATCGGGCCCGTTCTTCCGGCATGCATTCGCAGTCATATGCTTGACCTTTCCATAGCAAATTTGTCAGGATAGATATTGCTCCATCCCTGTCCCGCTCTGATAGCTCGTTTGCATCAGGTTTCAACCCAAATTTTTGAAGGGCTATTGACAAATTATTCGAATAGTCAATAACAACAGACGCCCTAAGGTCGCAGGGGGATCGTTCTGCAAGAATTTCTGCTATGACATTCATTTCAGCAACTTCCGCTATTTAATCAAATAAGCCGTGAGAACATAATACGGCATGCCGTTGTATGATTCACACTTCAAGATCATCCTTATCTTATTCAAGGAAATCTTGTGATTTGTTTCTCGGACAACGCCATAGCCAATCTCCCCGGCGACGTCATCAACAAGAACGAGCTTCCCGCCTCCTCTGGCAGACTTCGACCAACAGCTTATTTTCGTTGAATTTTTCTGCATTACTTCGGAAATGGCTCGCTCTGCTATGTGAGGATCGGCATTCATCGCCTTGGCGAGCTTCGTCGTGCCCTGCTGGGTCAGCGTGGCTGTATCCTGTCCCGTCCAGACCTGACGCAGACCCGCCGCGGCCGTGTCAGAGGCGTGTGCGCCGAAGACGATACACCCGGCCTTGCTCGCCATCGTCGGTTCTGGCATCACACACAGCGCCCCGGCTCCGACCATTTCCAACAGACCGCCGACCAGTTGCAACCCGCCCCATAGCCGGTTGGAAAGCATCTCCGTGGGGCTGATCGACTGACGGGTCAGTACCGCCGCCAGTTGCGGCGCACTGAGCACCACTCGCACGCTGCCCGAATCCTGCTGATACGACATTCCAGATTCCTCTGTAGCTGTTGAAGGACTGCCAAGCTTGCCGGCAACTACAGGGACAGGAAATGGGCGATGGATGATTTTGAGCTTCCGCTGCCTCAAAACCTTCGTCCAGGCTCATTTGCCGTCGGATAACGCTTCCTTCTGGCGAGCACATTGGGCGCGGACTATCATGTTCGGGTTTGTTCCCCTCTTGTCCCGTTCATCACTGGAAAGGAAGAACATCATGCCCCGAATGAAAGCAGTCGAAGTGAAACAGGCCGGCGGCCCACTCGAACTGGTCGAGCGCGACGTGCCCGAACCGGGTGCGGGTCATGTGCGCATCAGGATTCAGGCTTGCGGCATCTGCCATAGCGATGTGATGACCAAGGAAGGTCTGTGGCCCGGCCTCTCCTATCCGCGTGTGCCCGGGCACGAGATCGCGGGCGTGATCGATGCGCTCGGCGCGGGTGTCGAGGGCTGGCAAGCGGGGCAGCGTGTCGGGGTCGGCTGGCACGGCGGGCATTGCGGCAAATGCGAACACTGCCGCCGTGGCGACTTCGTGCTGTGCAAGTTCGCGCTGATCCCCGGCATCAGCTACGACGGCGGCTACGCCGAATACATGGTGGCCCCGGTCGAAGCGTTGGCGCGCATTCCCGACGATCTGTCCGACGTCGATGCCGCGCCGCTGCTCTGCGCGGGCATCACGACCTTCAACGCGATACGCAACAGCGGCGCGCGCGCCGGCGACGTGGTCGCGATTCTCGGTATCGGCGGCCTCGGGCATCTCGGCGTGCAGTTCGCGCGCAAGATGGGCTTTCGCACGGTGGCGATCGCACGCGGTCAGGACAAGGCCCCGCTCGCGCAGCAACTGGGCGCGCATCATTACATCGACAGCAAAACGGAAAACGTCGCCGAGGCGCTGCAGGCACTCGGCGGCGCGAAGCTGATCCTCGCCACGGTGACGAGCGGCAAGGCGATGAGCGCTGTGCTCGGCGGTCTCGGCCTGAACGGCAAGCTCGTGATGGTCGGCGTTTCCGAAGAACCGGTCGAAGTGCCGATCACGCCATTCATCATGGGACGCAACTCGGTGCAAGGCTGGCCCTCGGGCACCTCGGCCGATTCGCAGGACACGCTCGCATTCAGCGCGCTAAGCGGCGTGAAGCCGATGATCGAGGAATATCCGCTCGCCGACGCGGCAAAAGCCTTCGACCGCATGATGAGCGGTCATGCGCGCTTCAGGGTGGTGTTGAAGACGGCTTGACCCGAACAGGCCGACGATTCACGCGATTCACGCGCATAAAGAAACGGTGCGATCCCCGGTTTCCCGACGATCGCACCGCGCGTTGCAAAACGAGCCTTAAAACGAAACGATCCGCGGCGAGCAAAAGCTGATCGCTCGCCGCATCGGCTTCACTCAAGCCAGCTCGAAGCGATCCAGGTTCATCACCTTGACCCACGCGGCTACGAAGTCGCGTGTGAACTTCTCCTTGCCATCCTGGCTCGCGTAGACCTCGCCCAAGGCGCGCAGCACCGAGTTCGAGCCGAACACCAGGTCGACGCGCGTACCCGTCCACTTGACCGCGCCAGTCTTCGAGTCGCAGCCTTCGAACGTTTCCGCGGCGGGCGAGATCGGCGTCCATTCCGTGCCCATGTCGAGCAGATTGCGGAAGAAGTCGTTGGTGAGCGTTTCCGGCTTGTCGGTCAGGACACCGTGCGAGTCGCTGCCCGCGCCTACCTTCAGCACGCGCAGGCCGCCGATCAGCACCGTCATCTCCGGCGCCGTCAACGTCAGCAGTTGCGCCTTGTCGATCAGCAGCTTCTCGGCCACCACCGGGAACTTGCCCTTCAGATAGTTGCGGAAGCCGTCGTGGACCGGCTCGAGCATCCCGACCGATTCGACGTCGGTCTGATCCTGCGACGCATCCATGCGACCCGGCGAAAACGGCACCGTGATCTGCTGACCGGCGTTCTTCGCGGCCTGCTCGATGGCGGCGCCGCCTGCCAGCACGATCAGGTCGGCGAGCGAAATCTTCTTGCCGCCCGCCCCACCGTTGAACTCGCTCTGGATGCCTTCGAGCACCTTCAGCACCTTCGCGAGCTCGGCGGGCTGGTTCACGTCCCAGTCCTTCTGCGGCGCGAGCCGGATGCGCGCGCCGTTGGCGCCGCCGCGCTTGTCGGAGCCACGGAACGTCGAAGCCGACGCCCACGCGGTCGTCACCAGTTGCGACACCGACAGCCCGGACGCGAGGACCTTCTGCTTGAGCGCGGCGACATCCTTGTCGTCGACGAGCGGATGATCGACGGCCGGAATCGGGTCCTGCCACAGCAGTTGCTCGCTCGGCACTTCCGGGCCCAGATAGCGGGCACGCGGACCCATGTCGCGGTGCGTCAACTTGAACCACGCACGCGCGAAGGCGTCGGCGAACTCGTCGGGGTTGGCCATGAAGCGCCGCGAGATCTTTTCATAGACCGGATCGAGGCGCAGCGACAGGTCGGTCGTCAGCATCGTCGGCAGCAGTTTTTTCGACGGATCATGCGCGTGCGGGATCGTCGGCTGCGCGCCTTTCGCGACCCACTGGTTGGCGCCCGCCGGGCTCTTCGTCAGTTCCCACTCGTGACCGAACAGGTTCTGGAAGAAGCCCATGCCCCACTGCGTCGGCGTCGCGGACCACGTGACTTCGATACCGCTCGTGATCGTGTCGCCGCCCCTGCCGGTGCCGAAGCTGTTGCGCCAGCCGAGCCCCTGGGCTTCGAGCCCCGCACCTTCCGGCTCCGGTCCGACGTTATCGGCCGGACCCGCGCCGTGCGTCTTGCCGAACGTGTGGCCACCGGCGATCAGCGCGACGGTTTCCTCGTCGTTCATGGCCATGCGGGCGAAGGTTTCGCGGATGTCGACCGCCGCGGCGAGCGGATCGGGGTTGCCGTCCGGGCCTTCGGGGTTCACGTAGATCAGGCCCATCTGCACCGCGCCGAGCGGATTTTCGAGGTTGCGCCCGGGCGAATCGGTGCGGCTCTCCTCCTCACCGTGCAGTTCCGGGTCGGCGACGATCACGCCTTCGTCGTCTTCCTTGCCGGCCGCGCCCTTGCCATAGCGCACGTCGCCACCGAGCCAGGTCTTTTCATTGCCCCAGTAGACGTCCTGATCCGGTTCCCACGTGTCCTCGCGGCCAGCGCCGAAACCGAACGTCTTGAAGCCCATCGTTTCGAGCGCGACGTTACCGGTCAGGACCAGCAGGTCGGCCCACGAAATTTTCTGGCCGTATTTCTGCTTGATCGGCCATAGCAGCCGGCGCGCCTTGTCGAGGCTCACGTTGTCCGGCCAGCTATTGAGCGGCGCGAACCGCTGCTGGCCGCGCCCTGCGCCGCCACGGCCGTCGCCGATGCGGTACGTGCCGGCGGCATGCCATGCCATACGGATGAACAGCGGGCCATAGTGACCGAAGTCGGCGGGCCACCAGGGCTGCGAATCGGTCATCAGCGCAGCGAGGTCTTTCTTGAGCGCGTCGTAGTCGAGGCTCTTGAATGCCTCGGCATAGTTGAAGTCCTTGTCTAGCGGGTTGGAGCGGTTCGAATGCTGGTTTAGCAGGTCGAGGCGCAACTGCTTCGGCCACCAGTCTCGGTTGGTTGTCCCGCCGCCGGCGGTGTGGATGAACGGGCACTTTGCTTCGCTTGACATGCGTTCTCTCCTTTGGAGGATGTCTCCGTTGTCGATCGGAGTCGGTGCCGTTGCACTCTCTCCAATCCCATGCAAGGTACTTGTTATGCGTTCGTCATGCTGTCAGGCTTCCGTGGCAATTTGACGATCCGGAAAACCCGCCAGCCAGCCGAATGACTCAGCAGTGCACTCAGAGGCGTTGATGACCGTTGCTGCGATTCAACGAGTCGAAATCAAGGTCGGGGGGAACGCGACCGGTTCTACATGACAGGTGACTCCGGCCGGCACGCCACTCCTATTCGAATATAGGCCAGCACAAAGTTCAATAGAATTCGAATCCGGCAATGCCAGCCATAGAGGGCGACTATAACGGGCCCTATAGCGGGCCGCGAGCGCGCGGCATCTCTCTACTGTATGCCGATCGACCGACGCTGGGTCGAAGCTTGAGCGCGCTCGCCTGTTTTGCGCCCCGCACAGCCGACTGTGTGATAGGGTTTCGCGTTCCGTCCGCAACAGAGCGGACACTGTTTTCTTCTCAGACGAACGCCTTTCGTGGCGCCTGAACTGCGCCGAAGGCGATCACGTTTTACTCGATACGACCAAAGTTTGCCTGCACACCGGGAACGACGCGAAGCATACCGAGACCGTTAGTCGGAATCGGATGTGGGGGCGGCGCGAAGTCGAAGGAAGGCAATGCCGGCGGCAATTAAACGCGGATCAGGCGTGTCAAATTCGCCGCGATTTCGTGCGTGACTCCAGTTATTTTTTTCAATGAAATCAGACAACAAGGCCATGTGCAATCGTGCATTGGCTTCAGTTGTCCCTGCCATTTCCGTTTGAATAGCGTGCGCATTGGCGGGAATTTGTTTATTCGAATTGCATAAATCCACGCCATTTGCAATTCAAATCCCATTACCCGCCTGTAATACAACGTAAACGTCACAATTCCCTAATCTTTGATTCGCATATCAAGAACCCAAAAGACCGTCCGTTAATAAAACGTCGTTCGACAAATAATCAATACAAACTGGGGAATGAAGTTGAAAACCATCACCAAGGCGCTGCTGGCGTCGGCCGCGTGCGCGTCCTTTCTTGCGGGCTGCGCCACCAACTCGCAAGGCCAACTCGTCATCGACCCGGACAAGGTGAACGAAGTGATCGTGAGCGCGCTGACGCCGCCGCCTCCGGTACCGGTCGTCGTCGAGCCCGTCTATCAACCGATGCCGACCGATGTGTACGTCGCCAACGTGGTCGACCGCGATGTCGTGATCGTCGGTGGCGATACGTATATCTGGGCCGTCGGCCCGGACGGCGTCCGGCATCGTCAGTTCTATGCGCATGGCGATCATCGGGCGGAGGTTTTTCATCGTCGTGAGGAACTGCATCACGTGATGGCGAGCCACGACGGTCGTCTGCCGGATCATGCGTTCGGCGGCGAGCGGCCAGGCGGCGCACATCCGCCGCTCGGGCGTCCGGGTGGCCCCGCGCCCGCGATGGCCGCGCACGGTCAGCCGCCGCGAGCCGACATGCGCGCGGCCGCCCCGGCGCGGCCCGCGCCGGCGCCAGTGGCGAAGTCGGCATCGAAGGATCCGAAGAAGTCATAACGCGGCCGCCCTGCGCTTGATCGCGTATGCGGCAAAGCCAAACGGGAAGAGCCACATACCGGCCAACGCGCCGCACTCCGGCCTCTTCCCGTCACTTTCCCCCGACTCACGGCCAGGAGCCGCTCGGCTCACCATCCCGGCCTTCATCGGCCGCCCTCCGCCCCCAAGTCCCCGCCAATCCCACCCCATTGCCCGCTAGAATTGCCGGCTTTGTCCGCGTCCGGGCGCGCCGCAAGGCAAAATACGGGTTTTGCGCGCGCCGCACGCGTGGCCGCACCGGGTCGCGCTTGCGTCCTCGAGCGTCGCCGTCGAGCGGCTCGGCGCTGGCATTGGCCCGGGTAGACGCCCCGGCCGCGCCCCGGCCGCGCGCCGACCCGCAACACCACCGCCCCGCCCGTCCCGTCGGCTTCGCTGCCCGGCGCACGCGCGCGGCAAGGACCGCTCGTCCCTAACAGAGCAGATCAGGAGCCTTTATGAGCGATTCGAACCCATCCTTCCTCGGCCGGATTTCCCTGGCCGTGGGCACGTTTTTCAGCATTCTCGGCAATGGCGAGTTCGCCGCCGACGTGCTGCGCCTGCGTAACGGCGAAAAAGTCGGCGCAGCCCCAGCGCCCACGGCGCCGGCACCCGCCCCCGCTCCACAACCGAAGCCGCAACCCGCGCCGGTGCTGAAGGAGGCCACCCCCGACGCCGCGCTGCAACTGCTCGGCCTGCTGCAGCGCGATGCGCGCTTCATCGATTTCGTCGAGGAAGACATCAAGGGCTATAGCGACGCCGACATCGGCGCGGCCGCGCGCCTCGTGCACGAAGGCTGCCGCGCGACGCTGCGCGAGCATTTCACGATCCGCCCGGTACGCGACGAAGCCGAAGGCAGCCGCGTGACGCTGCCCGCAGGCTTCGACGCGAGCTCGGTGCGTCTGACCGGCAATGTGGTCGGCAGCGCGCCGTTTAACGGCAGCATCAGCCATCGCGGCTGGCGCGTCGACGACGTGCGTCTGCCGAAGCTCGCGGACGGCCATAACGCGAAAGTGATCGCACCGGCGGAGGTGGAGCTATGAGCGACGCACGCTATTCGATCGGCATCGATCTCGGCACCACTCACTGCGCGCTGTCCTACGTGGACACGCACGCGAGCGACGGCGAGAAAACCACCCAGGACGTGCTGCCGATCGCGCAGCTCACGGGCCCCGGCGCAATCGACAATCTGCCGCTGTTGCCGTCGTTCCTGTACCTGCCCCACCCCGACGAACTGGCTTCCGGCGATCTCTACCTGCCGTGGACCGGCCAGCGCGAATTCGCGGTCGGCGAATTCGCGCGCAACCGCGGCGCCGGCACGCCGATCCGGCTCGTGTCGAGCGCGAAAAGCTGGCTGTGCCATCCCGGCGTCGACCGACGCGCGGGCATTCTGCCGAACGACGCGCCGCCCGAAGTCGCGCGCGTGTCGCCGCTCGAAAGCTCGGTGCGCTATCTGACGCACCTGCGCGAAGCATGGGACCACGTGCATCCGGATGCGCCGTTCGGCGAGCAGGACGTCACCGTGACGATCCCCGCCTCGTTCGACCCCGCCGCGCGCGAGCTGACCGCCGAAGCGGCCGAGGTCGCCGGCTTCACGCGTATGACGTTGCTCGAAGAGCCGCAGGCGGCGCTCTATAGCTGGATCCAGAAGAGCGGCGGCCAGTGGCGCAAGCAGGTCAAGGTCGGCGACATCATCCTCGTCGTCGACGTGGGCGGCGGCACGACCGACCTGTCGCTGATCGCGGTGATCGAGCGCGACGGCAATCTCGAACTGCATCGCGTCGCGGTCGGCGATCACATCCTGCTCGGCGGCGACAACATGGACCTCGCGCTCGCGCACGTGGTCGCGCGCAAGCTCGCGGCGCAAGGCACCCAGGCCGACGCGTGGCAGCTGCGCGCGCTCACCTACGCGTGCCGCGCGGCGAAGGAGACGCTGCTGTCCGACTCCGCCACCGACACCGTGCCGCTCGTCGTGCCGAGTCGCGGCTCGAAGCTGATCGGCGGCTCGATCCGCACCGAGCTGACGCGGGCCGAACTCACACAGACGATCCTCGACGGCTTCTTCCCGCAGGTCGACAGCGCCGCGCGTCCGGTGAGCCGCGCGCGCGTGGGTCTGACGCAGCTCGGTCTGCCGTATGCGCAGGACGCCGGCATCACGCGGCATCTGGCGGCGTTCCTCGGCCGTCAGGTCGGCGCGCTCACCGAACTCGAAGGACTGCGCGAGCATGTCGCGCAAAACGCGAGCTTCCTGCATCCGACCGCGGTGCTGTTCAACGGCGGCGTGTTCAAGTCGGAACTGCTGGTCGAGCGCATCATGGGCACGCTGAACGGCTGGCTCGCGGCCGAAGGCGCGGCCCCCGCGCGCCTGCTCGAAGGCGCGGACCTCGATCTGGCGGTCGCGCGCGGCGCGGCCTACTACGGCTACGTGCGACGCGGCCGTGGCGTGCGGATTCGCGGCGGCACCGCGCGCGCCTACTACATCGCGATCGAATCGGCGATGCCGGCCGTGCCCGGGCTCGAACCGCCGGTGCAGGCGCTGTGCGTCGCGCCGTTCGGCATGGAAGAAGGCACCGACGCCGAGCTGCCCGCGCAGGAGTTCGGGCTGGTCGTCGGCGAACCGGTGCATTTCCGTTTCTTCGGCTCATCGGTGCGTCGTCAGGATCAGGTCGGCACGCTGCTCGACTACTGGGGCCCCGAGGAGCTGCAGGAGCTCGAGGAAATTCAGGCGACGCTGCCCGCGGCCGGCCGCACCGCCGGTGAAGTCGTGCCGGTCAAGCTGCACGCGCGCGTGACCGAAGCGGGCACGCTCGAACTCGAAGCGATTCCGCGCGGCTCCGACGAACGCTGGAAGGTCGAATTCGACGTGCGCGGCAACGCGAATGCATGACTGAGATGAAGCGGTACAGCGTCGGCATCGATCTCGGCACCAGCAACACGGTGCTCGCGTATGCGGAAGCCGGATCGCAGCAGATCCGCGTGTTCGAGATCGAGCAGCTGGTGAGCCCCGGCGAGGTTGCCGCGCGGCCGCTGTTGCCGTCGGTGCGCTATCAGGCGGCCGATGGCGAGCTGAGCGCAGCGGATCTGCAACTGCCGTGGTCCGGCGCAGGCGCAAACGCAGGTACTAGCACGGCGCAAGGCAAGGACGCGGCGCAACCGGTCGTGGTCGGCCGGCTTGCGCGGCTGCTCGGCGCTCAGGTGCCGGGGCGGCTCGTCGCGAGCGCGAAAAGCTGGCTGTCGCATGGCTCGGTCGATCGCGTCGCGCCGATCCTGCCGTGGGGCGCGTCGGACGACGTCCGCAAGATCTCGCCGGTCGAGGCGAGCGCGAGCTACCTCGCGCACGTGCGCGCCGCGTGGAACCAGCAGTTCCCGAAGGCACCGCTCGAACAGCAGGACGTGGTGCTAACCGTCCCCGCCTCGTTCGACGAAGGCGCGCGCGCGTTGACCGTCGAAGCCGCGCGCCTGGCCGGGCTGCCGTCGCTGCGGTTGCTCGAGGAGCCGCAAGCCGCGTTCTACGACTGGCTGTTCCAGCATCGCGACAAGCTTGCCGACGAGCTGGCCGCAACCCGGCTCGTGCTGATCTGCGACGTCGGCGGCGGCACGACCGATCTGACGCTGATCGAAGTCGGCCTCAGCGATGACGGCGAGCCGCTTCTCACACGCGTCGGCGTCGGCAATCACCTGATGCTCGGCGGCGACAACATGGACCTCGCGCTCGCGCATCTGGCCGAGCCGCGCTTGTTGGGCGATGCGGGTGCCGGTGGCGAGGCGCCGCAGCGGCTGTCGGCGGCGAGCCTGTCGCAGCTGGTCGAACGGTGCCGGGTCGCGAAGGAACAACTGCTTGGCGCACAGGCGCCCGAATCGGCATCGGTCACGCTGCTCGGCGCGGGCTCGAAGCTGATCGGCGGCGCGCGCAGCGCGCAGGTCACGCGCGACGAGGTCGAGAAGATCATCGTCGATGGTTTCTTTCCGCGCGTGGCCGCGCATGAGCGGCCGGGACGCCCGCGCGGCGCGATCGTCGAATTCGGCCTGCCGTACGCAACCGATGCGGCGGTCACGCGGCATATCGCGGCGTTTCTCGAACGCTTCGCCGCGCAATCGCGCAAGGCGCTGGGCACGGATGCCAGCGCGAACGACACACCCGCCACGGCCACCCTGCCCGTTCCCGACACGCTCCTGCTGAACGGCGGCGTGTTTCGCGCCGACGCGCTGTCGCGGCGTCTCGCCGACACGCTGGGCGACTGGCGCGGCGCACCACTGAACGTACTGCACAACGACAACCCCGACGTCGCGGTCGCGCGCGGCGCGGTCGCCTATACGCTCGCGCGCGCGGGCTTCGCCCCGAAGATCGGCGGCGGTTCGCCGCGCAGCTATTTTCTGGTGCTCGACGAAACGCCCGGCGGCAAAGACGAGGCCGAGCCGGACGCGGCTCCGGCGCAACGCGGCATCTGCGTGCTGCCGCGCGGCACCGAGGAAGGTCACGAAATCCTGATCGCCGAGCGCACGTTCGCGCTGCGGCTCGGGCATCCGGTGCGGTTTCATCTGGTGTCATCGAGCTCGGACACGGCGTATCAGCCTGGCGAACTGGTCGATCTCACGCGCGGCGATTTCGTGCGCCTGCCGCCGATCGCGACGATCGTGCAGCCGCGCGACGGCCACCCCGCCGCGCGCGAAACTGCGGTGCGCATCGCGACGTCGCTGACCGAAGTCGGCACGCTCGACGTGCATTGCATCGAGCTCGACGATCCGTCGCAACGCTGGCTGCTCGAATTCCAGTTGCGCGGCGAAGACGCGCACGTGAATCTGGCCGCCGCTGGCGCGCAGCAGCGCCATCCTGCGCTCGATCGCGCGCTCGAACTGATCGACCGCTGTTTTGGCTCCCGCGCGCAAAAGGTCGATCCGAAGGAAATCAAACGGCTGCGCGCGCAGCTCGAACATCTGCTCGGCCCGCGCGATAGCTGGAACAGCGCGCTGCTGCGCGAACTGTTCGGCGCGCTATGGGAGCGCGCGCGCCGCCGGCGCCGCTCGGCCGATCACGAGCGGCTGTGGCTGAATCTGGCGGGCTATTGCGTGCGGCCCGGCTTCGGCTATCCGCTCGACGAATGGCGCGTCGAGCAACTGTGGACGCTGTTCGACGACGGCATCCAGTACGTGACGGACAGCCAGGTCTGGTCCGAATGGTGGACGCTGTGGCGTCGGGCGGCCGGTGGTCTTGGCGAAGACGCGCAACTGCGCGTGCTCGACGCGATGGACTATTTGCAGAAGGCCGCGCAATCGCGTCACAAGCTGCCGTTCGACGTCGCGAAGACCGGCTTCGCCGACATGGTGCGCCTCGCCGCCTCGCTCGAACGGATTCCGGCCGAACGCAAGATCGAACTCGGCGAGGCGGTGCTCACGCGTCTGAAAAAGCCCGCGGAAAACCATCAAAGCTGGTGGGCGATCGGACGGATCGGCGCACGGCAGCCGTTTTACGGCAGCGCGCATAGCGTCGTGCCACCCGAGGTCGCCGCGCCGTGGCTCGACGCGATCCTCGCGCTCGATTGGAAAAAGGTCGACCCCGCCGCGTTCGCGGCCGTGCAGATCGCCCGCATGACCGGCGACCGTTCGCGCGATCTGCCCGACGCGTTGCGCGCGAGCGTCGTGCGACGCCTCGAAGCGACCAATGCGCCGCGCGCGTGGATCGCGATGGTCAGCGAAGTCGTCGCGCTCGATGATGCCGACGAAGGTCGTGTGTTCGGCGAATCGCTGCCGGTGGGGTTGAAGCTGATCGGCGGCTAAGGCCTTTCGCGACCAGATCCAGCCGCTCAGTTCCGGGACCGCAAGATAAACCCCGCGATCTGATCCAATGCGTATCGCGCGCTTGCCAGCTCACGCGTGGATCGCTGGAACACATGATGGAGTCCCTCGTAGATCTCCAGCTGCACCGCGTTTCCACGCTGCGCGGCGGCGTTCGCGTAGCGGAGCGCGTCGTCGAGCAGCAGTTCTTCCGTTCCGACCTGAATTGCGATCGGCGGCAGATGCTCGGGGACGTCATACAGCGGCGACGCGCGCCGGTCCGCGGGATCGGCGGCCCCAAGATACGCGGCGGCGGCATCGGTGAGTATGGGTCGGGTCAGAACCGGGTCGCGCGTCTCTTCATTGCGCGCCGACGGCCCCGTCAACGCAAGATCGACCCACGGCGAGAAAGCGACGACACACGCGACGTTCAACGACCGCCCCCCGTCCGCCCCCAAGGCCGCGAGCGCAAGGCTCGCGCCTGCCGAGTCGCCAACCAGCGCGATGTCGCGAAGGCCTGACTTGGACAACCACCGCAGCGCGTCAATCGCAGCGTCGTGTGCCGCGGGAAACGGATGCTCGGGCGCCAGCGGATAGTCGAGAACGAAGGTGTCGATGCCGGCGCGCACAGCGATCTGGCTCGCGAAGCCGCGATAACCCGTAGCGGACCCCAAGACGAACGCGCCGCCGTGCAGAAACAGGATCGCGCGGTCGGGCAACGCAGAGGCGGGCCTCACCCACCAACCCTTTACGTCTGCGCCTTCGACTCTCTCAAGGTCGACGCCATCCGCCACGGGTGTCTGTGCGGTCATCGCGTCGTACGCCTCGCGCAGGGTTCCAGCGGACTGCGCAAACAGCCGCTGGGTACGGTCGAGCACCGATGTCACCGCCTCACGGTCGGCCTCGTTCAAGGGGTGCCGCGTTTCGATCAGGTTCGTCTGCTGTACGTCGCTCATCATGGCTCCTTCGGTGCATGCGCACGTTGTCGATGAGCTAGACGATATCGATTCCAGATCGCATCCAGAAGAACGCTTGCCGGAATACAATCCATTCCATTCTGGAAGTTTCGGGAGACCGAGGATGGACCGGCTGGACGCGCTCAAACTCTTCATCCGCATCGTCGAGGGCGGCAGTTTCGCCGCCGCGGCGCGCGAAATCGGCGTGGGTCAGCCCGCGGTCAGCAAGCAGATCGCGTCGCTCGAACGCCATCTCGGCGCTCAACTGGTCAGGCGCACGTCGCGCAGCATGACGCTGACCGAGACTGGGCAATCGGTCTATGAAGCGGCTTTGCGCATCGTTGGAGACTTCAACGAGCTCGAGTCGTCCGTCGGGCATGGCCAGCTATCCCCGGCCGGTCTGATCCGGGTCACCGTGGCGCCGGTTTTTGGCCGGCTGTATGTCGTGCCGCACCTGCCGGCATTTTTCTCCAGGTATCCCCATGTGTCGGTGGATCTGTCGGCCACGGAGAGAAAAGTCAATCTGATCGAGGAAGGCTTCGACCTGTCGATCAGAAGCGGGCCGCTTGCCGATTCTTCGATGATCGCGAGGCATCTGGCCGCGAGTCCAGTCGTGGTCGTCGCCACACCCGAGTACTTCGAAAAGCACGGGCGCCCTGAGCGACCACAGGATCTCGACCGGCATATCTGCGTCGTCTTCGCGCCCAGACGCGAGCCGCGAGCCTGGCGCTTCGACAACGCCGACGGCCCGGGCTTGCATGTGCCGTCCGGCAATTTTCACACTGGCGACGCGGAACAGATTCGCGCTGCCGTACTCGCTCATATGGGCCTGGTTCAGGCGCCCGCATGGCTCTTTGCAGCGGAAATCGCGAGCGGCGCGGTCATTAGCGTGTTGGCCGATTTCGCGCCGGCGCCGTTGCCCATCCATGCCGTTCATGCTGCCGGCAGGCGCTTGCCGAGCAAGACCCGCGTCTTTATCGAGTTCGTTTCGGAGATCCTGACAGCCGATCGCGGGCCGGCCTTCGTCCCGGACAGTCTCTAGCGGGTAGCGCGCCGGCACGAGGTTGCGCATCGACAACGCGCGTCGCCCGCCCGACAATGCCTTGCGAAACACCGTCGAACGGGTCCGCGCTTTTTTTGACGCCACCTGTCCGTCAGCCAGCGGCCCGCGCGTCATTGTGATGGCGGCCGATGCAATTCATCCGCCTCAACCCCATGACGGAGGCTCAAATGGAATACCTGTTGATGATCTACTCGGAAGAAAACGGCTGGAACAAGATGACCGACAGCGAGCGGCAGCAAGGCGTCGCCGCCTATCACGCATACACCGAATCGTTGAAAAAAGCGGGCGCGCTGGTGGGCGCGAACCGGCTGCAGCATACGAGCACGGCCACCACGGTGCGGCTCGTCGACGGCAAGCCGCAGGTACTCGACGGACCCTACTCCGATTCGAAGGAGCAGCTCGCCGGCTACTACCTGATCGATGTGCCCAACCTGGACGCGGCGATGGCGTGGGCGTCACGTTGTCCCGGCGCGGCGCACGGCGTGATGGAGGTGCGCCCGGTCTGGACCGCGCCGTACGAAGCGCCCTCTGCATGAGTTCGTCCGGCGGCGCGCGCGACGGTGACGACAGCGCGCGTTCGATGGCCGAGGCGGTCGCGCGCCGCAGCTACGGCAAGCTCGTCGCGCTGCTGGCGATGCGCACGCGCGACGTCGCCGCGGCCGAGGACGCGCTCGCCGACGCCTTCGCGGCGGCGCTCGCGGACTGGCCGCAGCACGGCTGCCCCGCGAGTCCGGAAGCGTGGCTGATGACGGTGGCGCGGCGTCGGGCGATCGACGGCGCGCGCCATCGCCTGGTCGGCGACGAGGTCACGAACCAGCTCGTGATCCTCGCCGACGAGATCGACGAGTACGAAGCGGGCGCGCTGCCCGACCGGCGGCTTGCGCTGTTGTTCGCGTGCACGCACCCTGCGCTCGAAGCCGCGATTCGCACCCCGCTGATGCTGCAAGTCGTGTTGGGACTGGAAGCGAAGACGATCGCGTCCGCGTTCCTGATGTCGCCCGCCGCGATGAGCAAACGCCTCGTGCGGGCGAAGACCAAGATCCGCGAAGCGGGCATTCCGTTCAGCGTACCCGAGCGCGAGGAGCTGCCTGGCCGGCTCGCCGCCGTGCTCGAAGCGGTCTATGCGACGTACGCGGAAGGCTGGACCGACCCGGTCGGCGGCGATACCGAAAGGCGCGAGCTCGCCGGCGAGGCGCTGTATCTCGCGCAATTGCTCGTCGAATTGCTTCCCGAGGAACCCGAGACGCTGGGTCTGCTCGCGCTGATGCTGTTCGCGCAGGCGCGGCGAGACGCGCGACGCGATGCGGCCGGCGACTACGTGCCGCTATCGGCTCAGGACCCGGCGACATGGAACGCGCCGATGATCGACGCGGCGAACGCACTGCTGCGGCGCGCGAACGCGCTCAACGCAATCGGACGCTTTCAGCTCGAGGCCGCGCTGCAGTCGGCGCACGTGCATCGCTGCCGCACGCGTCGCCCGAACTGGGATGAGGTCGTGCAGCTCTACGATGGGCTGCTCGCGATTGCAGCATCGCCGGTGGTCGCGGTGAACCGCGCGCTCGCTGTGGCGGAACGCGACGGCCCACAGGCGGCCCTCGACGCGCTGGCGCCCTATGCGGACGATCCGCGGTTGGCCGACTACCAGCCCTACTGGGCCGCGCGCGCCAATCTGCTCGCGCGTGCCGGCGCCAGGGCGCAAGCACTCGACGCGTACGATCTGGCGATCGGCCTCGAGCGCGATCCGGCCGTGCGCCGGTTCCTGCAGAGCAAGCGGACGGAGCTTGCGTCGGCGAGCGGCTAGCAGCGCTCGGCGTTCGCGAGCTTCGCTCACACAATGGCGCCGAGGCGCTCGCGCACGATCGCAAAGGCTTGCTCAGCGGCGGGAATGAGCGTTCGTCCTTTGAGGCGGACGATCCCGAGCGTCAGTTCCATGTCCGGCTGCGGCGTCACATCGAGCGCTTGCATCTCGTTGTTTCGCAGGGCCCCAAGCATCGCAAAATCGGTCGATGTCACGATCGCGTCACTCGACGCCACGAGGTCATAGACGGTTGGAAGATCGCTGGCGATCACCGCGAAGTGATCGGCGAATGGGCCGCTCAGACCGTACAGCTCCATGAAGCGACGAGCGAGCGTCTCTTCCAGATAACCGGTGGCAATCAACGGAAACTGCCTCAAGGCGCTCAGCGTGACCGCCGGTAACTCCGACAGAGGATGACCAATCCGCGCGTACCAGCCGAACCGGCATCGGTAGATCGGTTCAATCGCGACATCGGGATGACATGCCGCAACCCGGATGTCGCCAATGAAGAAGTCGAGTTTTTCCTCGAGCAACAAGCGCATCAACTGGTCCGACGTTTCGATGACGGAGCGCAGCTTGACCTGCGGCGACGCGGTCAGCGACTGAAGCAACATCGGTTTGAGCAACGTGCCGGCGAGCGACGAGCCCATTCCAAACGTCAGGGTTCCCGCGCCGCCGGCGCGCATGAACTCGATGGCCCGCAAACCTTCTTTCTCTTCGAAGACGATCCGCCTCGCCCGTTCGGCGAAGGTGAACGCATACGGAGTGGGTTGCAGCCGGCGATCGGTCCGGTCGAACAACGGCGCGCCCAGCGACTCCTCCAACGCCCGCACGCTTCGCGACAGCGCCGGTTGGCTCAGGTGAACGCTTTGCGCGGCGGCACTCAATGTCCCCTCGCTCAACAGCGCCAGGAAGTGATGAAGCTGTCTCGTGTTCATGGCGATCTACCACTTGCAAAGAATGCATGACAAACAACAATTATATGCAATTTACACAAATACTGAGGCTCACTAGACTGGGCCTGACAATCCCGAAATGTGTAATCGACATGACTCATCCCCTTCCTCGCAGGCCGGTCGTCGCCGTAGTGGCCGACCTCTTCGAACGACAGAAGCATGCCGCCCATGCGGTGCTCGACGGCTACGTGCGCGCCCTCGCGGACGTGGCGCAGGTGCTCCCGCTGATCGTGCCGGCTCATGACGAAGGGATCGACGCGGCCACGCTGATCGACACGATCGACGGTTTCGTGCTGACCGGCAGCCCCTCCAACGTCGCGGCCGAGCGCTACGGCGCGGCGCCGCTGCCGGCCTCGACGACCGTCGACCCGGCTCGCGACGCGGTCTCCTTGCGCCTGTTGCCCAGTATGGTCGACGCCGGCGTGCCGTTTCTCGGCATCTGTCGCGGCTTCCAGGAACTCAATGTCGCGTTTGGCGGCAGCCTGGAGCGTGCGGTCCATGACCAGCCGGGTCGCCTCGATCATCGCGAGGGCGATCACGACCGGCCGCTCACGGGTTGGTACGAGGACCGCCACGCGATCCAGATCGTGCCCGGCGGCCGCCTCGCCAAGCTATCGGGCGAGACCAACGCGATGGTCAACTCGTTGCACCATCAGGGTATCGACAGATTGGGCCGCGGCCTCACCGTCGAGGCGACGGCGCCGGATGGCCTGATCGAAGCCATCTCGGTCGAAGCGGCGCCGCAGTTCACGCTGGGGGTGCAGTGGCACCCCGAGATGCGGGTCTCCGACAGTCCGTTTGCGCGGGCAATCTTCAGCGCCTTTGGCGATGCCTGCCGGCTTCGCCAACAGCAGCGCCTGCAATCCCGCCATCACATCTGACTCGCTCTATCTAACCGTGACACACACCCAATTCAACCCGCTCTTTAGCGACAGCTATGCCGAGGCGCGTGAGAAATTCCTCGCCGCGGCGGCCCGTCGCGCGCTGAGTGTCGACTCGTACGAACTACCGTTACGTGGCGCCGATGGCGAGACGCTCGCAACCGACGTGGTGCTCGACGGACCCGCCGGAGCATCGAACTTGCTGATCGTCATCAGTGGATGCCATGGCGTCGAAGGTTATTGCGGCTCCGCGATCCAGACCGGCCTGCTCGAACTCGGTCCGAACGTGGCGGCAGGCGACGCCGACGACACGGCCGTGCTGCACATCCACGCCGTCAATCCGTATGGCTTTTCGCATAACCGCCGGGCCACGCACGAAAACGTCGACCTGAACCGCAATTTCGTCGATTTTTCCGCGCCGCTTCCCGAGAACCGCGACTACGCGGAAATCCACGATCTGCTGTTGCCACCCGAGTGGCCGCCGCGCCCTGAAACCGAAGCGCGTCTGAACGCGTTCCAGCAGCGCGTCGGCGCGCGTGGCTTCCAGCGCGCAGTCGCGCTGGGGCAGTACGCGTTCGCGGACGGGCTGCATTTCGGCGGCGTCGTGCCGACCTGGAGCAACACGACGTTCCGGTCGATCTTGCGCAAATACGGGGCGGCCAGCCGCCATATCGGCTCCATCGACATTCACACCGGTCTTGGCCCGTACGGCGTGGGCGAGCGCATTTTCGCGGCGCCCGACGATTGCGCCACGCTGCTGCGCTCGCGACAGTGGTGGGGCGACAACCTGACCCGCGTGAGCACCGGAACGTCGACCAGCATCGCGCTGACCGGCCCCATCCAGACGGCGCTCGCACAGGAACTGCCGCACGCCACGCAGACGAATGTGTGCCTCGAATTCGGCACCTATCCTCTAGAGGACGTCATTCTCGCGATGCGATCCGAGCACTGGCTGCACCGCTATGGCTGCCAGGACACGCCGAAGCACGATTCGATCAAGGCCGCATTCAAGCGCGCGTTCTACCCATCAGGCGACGACTGGAAACTTGCCGTCTGGATCCAGGGACGCGAGGTGTATCTGCAGTCGCTCAATGGCCTGCGAAGAAGCGGTGCCCAGTAGTCGTCCCTTGCAGCCAGTCGCGATGTCGCGACGCGAACAAGGGCACCCATAAGGAGACCCAAGAAATGACCACTTCAAGTGCACTCGACGCCTGCCTTCAGGATGGCAGCAGCGTGCGCCAGACGCGCCCCGCGATCAGCCGCACAGCGGTCGCCGGAGCCGTCGCCGGCAATGCGCTCGAATTCTATGACTTCGTCATCTACGCTTTTTTCGCCGTGTATATCGGCCGCGCGTTCTTTCCTGCGGGCGGAGAGTTCGGCAGCCTGCTGGCATCGATGGCCACGTTCGGCGTCGGCTTTCTGATGCGTCCGCTGGGCGCTGTCCTGATCGGCCGCTTCGCGGATCGGGCGGGACGCAAGCCCGCGATGATCCTCACGGTCGTGCTGATCACGATCGGCACCCTGGGTCTCGCCGCGACTCCGGCCTACTCGATCATCGGTGCAGCCGCGCCGGTCATCGTCGTGATCTGCCGCCTCGTGCAGGGTTTCGCGCTCGGCGGTGAGGTCGGCCCGTCGACCGCGTTGCTCGTCGAAGCTGCGCCCGCTCATCGCAGGGGTCTCTACACGAGCTGGCAGCTGGCGAGCCAGGGGATCGCCGTGACTGTCGGCGGCACGATCGGCGTCACCGTTTCGCTGCTGCTCACCACGTCACAGCTCGCGAGCTGGGGATGGCGGATTCCGTTCCTGTTCAGCCTGTTGCTCGTTCCTGTGGCGACCTACATTCGCCGCAATATTCCGGAAACGCTCGATGAGACGCGTGAGCCAGAGGCCGAGCGAAACGACGGCAGCCGCCTGTCCGGCAACCTGCGCTATGTCGTGCTCGGCACAGTGGTTCTGCTGGCCGGTGCCGTTTCGTCGCAGGTCGGCAACTACATGACGACCTTCGCGATTCAGGTCTTGAAGTTGCCCCCCACGCTGGCGCAGATGAGCGTGCTGATCGGTGGCGCGCTGACCTTCGTGTTCGGGCTGGTCGGCGGGGTCATTTGCGATGCATGGGGGCGCAAGGTCGCGATGATCGTGCCGCGAGTCGCGCTGGCCGTGCTGATCGTGCCGATGTTCTGGTGGCTCAGCACGGCGCCCAGCGCGGCAAGCCTGCTGGCCGCAACGGCCGTGCTCGCCTCGCTGACCGCGGCGAGTGCCGCCGCGGGGCTGGTCGCCATCCCGGAACTGATGCCCGCGCGCTTCCGCAGTACCGGCATCGCCATCACGTATGGCGTGGGAACAGCGATCTTCGGCGGTACTACCCAGCTTGCCGTCACGTGGATCATCGCCGTGACCCATAGCGCCCTCGCCCCCGCTTATTACGTGGTGGCCACCAGCGTGATCAGCCTCGTCGCCATGAGCCTGCTGCCGGAAACGCGGAACCGCGATATCGACGCCTGACCCGCCGGCCGCACAGACATCCCAACCCCACGAGGAAAACCAGCGGGCCGATCGCCCGCCGGGGGAAGCTGTTTTTTTGAATTCTCGAACGTTGCCAGGAAAATAAAATGAAGAGACACCACATCGCCGCCATGTTGATGCTGCAGTCCATCGGCGTCGGCGCCTACGCCCAATCGTCAGTCACGATCTACGGTAGCGTCGACAACGGCATCAGCTACATCAATAACGTCGGCGGGCACTCGGTGGTCAAGATGCAGGACGGCATCAACAAGGCCAATGCGCTTGGTTTCACCGGCACCGAAGATCTTGGCGGCGGCTGGCGTTCGGTCTTCAAACTCGAGAACGGCTTCTCGCTGAACACGGGCGCCATGAGTCAAGGCCTGATCTTCGGCAAGCAGGCCTACGTCGGCCTCGGCAAGTCGAGCGTCGGCGATGTGTTGCTCGGTCGTCAGTATGACTACACGCTGCAATTGGAACGGTACATGGCACCGTTCCTCAATACCGGCATCATGCTGTTCCAGAACGCGGACCTCGACCGCACCTCGGGTGAGCGCCTGAATAACGCTGTGCAATTCAACAGCGCGAGTTTCGGCGGATTGACGTTCGGCACGATGTATTCGTTTGGTCAGAACGCGGGAACGTCGTCGACCAATATCGGGCGGGCGTATAGCGGCAATGTTCAATATAGCTACGGACCGTTTTCGGGGGCGATCGTGCTGACCGACATCAACAAGGCACCGGTGTACGCAGGCCTCACGGGTGCGCCCGATCTGTTGGGCCAGCGGCTCACGCCCGCGACGGTGCTGGTGGTCGACAATCAGCGCATTCTCGGTGCCGCGGGCATGTACGCGTTCGGCAACTGGCGCGCGTCGGCAATCTATACGAACACCCAGCTGAAGCTGAACGGCCATTCGGCCACCGACCAGGTCGTGCACGTCGGCGGCGACTATCGGCCGATCCCCGATGTCGCGCTTTCCGCCAAGGTGTCTTACGACAAGCTGGAGGATTCGCACTGGTATTCGCTGAACCTGGCTGCCGACCATCTGTTGTCGAAGCGGACCGATGTCTATCTCGAACTCGCTGGACAGAAAGCGGGCGGAGCAACGGGCACGGTCGCATCGATTGCCACGATGGGGCCATCGTCGACCGATAAACAGTTCGTGACCCGGGTTGGGCTGCGGCACTACTTCTGATGTTCTCGAACCGGCGGCGGGACCTCATGGGTTCCGCAAGCCGGCATCGGCCAGGCGGGTGAAGCCGTCGTCGCTCCAGTCTTCCGAGCCGACACCGTGGCGCACGAAGAAAACACCCTGCGGGTCGTAACGCTGTTTGATCGACAGCAAACGCGCATAGTTGGCACCCCAATACGCGGCTTGCCAGTCGTTCTTAAAATAGCTGCTCTCAGCGACGTAGGCACCGTCTGCCGGGGCAATCTTCCTCAGTTCGTTCATCGCCAGACCGATCAGCGTGGCGTCGCGTTTTGCCTTCACAACGTCCGGCTCGTGGCCCCTCAGTCCGTCGAATGCCGGCGGCCCTTCGCTCGCGACAATCGCCAACGCGAAGGACTCCGCCACGACCGGATTGACGGGCGTTTGCAAGCCGGCGGCGATCACTTCGGCAGGGGCGCCGGCGAGCCCTTTCTGGAAATGCAGTTCGACGAGCCAATGGCGGGTCGCGCCCATCAGCGCATCGACGAGTTCGGGTTGGCGCGGCTTCGCCAGCAATGATGCGGGCAACCACAGCGACTCGAAGCCGTGGATGACATGACCGGCCTCGGCAAGATTGGCCGCCCAGAAGAAATTGGCATCGGGCGCACCGGGTCGATCGTCGAACAGGACCGACCCGGGCACGTACCGCGCGAGCGCCCTGCCGTCCCAACGCATCCTCCCCGGACCGGCGATGATCGACGGTGCCGCCGTCAAGATCATGTCGTCCTGCAATGCCACCCAGTCCCAGAACGGCTTCCAGAGCGTTGCGACCGCGTCTCTCGTGAGTCCCTGAAAGCTCATGGCGATGCGCACGCGATTGTCGGGCAGCAGCGTCACGAGTTCACCCCAGTGTCGATTGCATAGGCCTTCAGCGTAAAAGCCGACGAAACGGCCCAGCAACCGCTTGTAGGCGAGCGCCGAGCGCGCTTCGATCGTGGCGAATACAAGGCCAAACACAGCGGGTAGTTCGTGCGTACGCAAAGTCAGACGGCTGACCACGCCGAAGGTGCCTGCGCCCCCGCCTTTCAAGGCCCAGAAAAGATCGGGTTCATTGCGGGCGTTGACAACCCTGATCACGCCGTCCGCCGTGACCACCTCCGCTTCGAGCAGTGAAGCCGATGCAATGCCGAATTGTTTGGAGTGCGTTCCATAACCTCCGCCTTGAATCAGTCCGGCGACGCCGACTGTTCCGCAACCGCCGCCTTGCACATATCGGCCCGCACCTCCGGTAACGGCTTCGTAGGTATGCATCCAGATCGCGCCTGCCCCCACGCTGACTGCGGGTGCGGGTGCAACGACACCCTCGCAGCCGCTCGGAACGAATGCGTCATGATTCGTGATGTCGTTCATGGCGCGCGTCCAGATCATCAGGGAATCCGGTGCGTTCGAGGTGCCGAGATAGGAATGCCCTCCGCCGCGTATGACGAGGCGAAGATTGCGTTCGCGAGCGAAGTTGACGGCCGCGGCGACATGCTCGACCTTTCTCGCGGCAACGACGTAGGCGCTGGGTTCGGCTTTCCAGGCGCCCACCCACTCGCAGGTTTGGGTCAGAACGGGACTGTCGCCGATGAAGTACGGATTCTTGAGCTCACGAAAGAGCGCGAGGCAGCTGGCGTCGTCGGAAGAATCGCGACAGACGGTCAGCGGTGACTCCGGTCTGATCAGATAGCCGTTCACCTCGTCTTGCAGTCGCGCCCAGTCCGAAGGCGACGGCCATCCCGGTTCGCCCGGTCGAACTCGTCGCGGGAGCTCGGCGGCGTGAGCGGCATTGAGTCGAGCCAATGGCCAAAAAGAGGAAAACAGCGGGGCAGCCGTAAGCCACCTCATCAGATCACGGCGCTTCACGATGCAGCTGCCCCCTTTCCCTCACCCGCCACCCTGCTTGCGCATTTGCCCGATAGCGCGATCGCGTGCGGCCTCGGCATCCTGTACGAGCCGGTAGGCGACGTAATACTTGAAGATATTGCGCACATAGGTCGTCGTCTCGATGCCAATTTTCTCGGCGACGACAATCTCGACATTGTTGAACCACTTGTCCGGATCGAGGCCGCGCGCCACCGCTTCCTTGCGCATTTTGGCAATGTTCGCAGGCCCTGCGTTGTAGCTTGCGAACGCGAACAGCGAACGGTCCCTGTCCGAGAAGTGGGCGTCGGTAAAGTAACGGGACATCAGGCGATCGAGATATTTCGCTGCCGCGTGGATGTTCGCATCGGTCACCCGGATGTCGCCAACCGCGAGTTCTTTCCCTGTGGCGGGCATGAGCTGCATGATCCCGATTGCGCCAACGTGACTACGCGCATTCTGGTTGAGTTGCGATTCCTGATATCCCTGAGCCGCCAGCAAAAGTGGATCGAATCGGTACGTCGCGCCGTATTTCTTGAACAGGGCGATCGTCTCATTGAACCGCTTCAGGTCGTTTGCCTCCGTATTGTCGGAGATCTGTTTGATGCGCTTCATTTCCTGCTGGAGACGGACTTCCGCGACGCTCTGCTTCTTCACATAGTTCAGGTAGAAGTCGTCGATCGCGGCCTGGAGCTTCGGGCTCTTCACCCGGATCGCCCAGCCGACGTAACCTGCGTCGCGCACCGCAATGTCGTCGTGCACGACGATTTTGGGCAGTATGGGGGCCCATACTTTCGCCTTCCAGTCGTCTACGACGAGGATCTGTACCAGTCCGGCATTGAGCATCTCCATGGCGTCCTCGTCTTCGAGGGCGTCGGGCAGCAGCACGAGCTTCACCGGGGCTTTGCCTTCCTTGCTGAACCGCGCGTTCAGCGCGTTCAGGCTCTCGTAATAGCTGCTGCTGGGTCGTACGTGAACCGTCTTTCCGCTGAGATCGTCGAGCTTCGCGAGGACTGGCGACTTCGGCCCGGTGACGACCACTTCGCGCACGGGTGTGCGGTCATGCGGCGCAACGAAATCGACCTGCTTCAGGCGGGACTCCGTGGCCGTCAGATTGCCCGCGGCGATGTCGCCCTTGCCTGCTATCAGTCTCGGGAGCAATTGGTCGCGGGTTGTCGGAATAATGACCACGGTGAGCGGACGATTGCCGAGCGTCGATTGATATTTCTTGTTGACGTAGCGCTCGAAGTCCCGCACGAGTCCGGCGGTCAGCCCCCGCTCGTGACCCTGGTCATTCACATAGAGTGTCCGGCTATAGGGAACCAGCACGCGGATCAGGCGCCGGTCGAGCATCGCGTCGAAATCGCCGGTCCACGGTTTATTGGTGAGATCGATATGGCGCGCTGCGGGAGCCGACGCCGGGGCGGATGGGGTTGCCGCAGGGGGCAATGAGGCGACTGGCTGCGCAGCAGGAGCTGGGGCGGCGAGACACGTCGCAGGGCCGACCGTCATGCCTGAGCAGAACGCCGCGATGACCAGCAACGTTTGAATGATGCGCATGGTAAAGAGTCCTGCTGCTGCACCCGGTGAGTGCGTCGACATTCCCTACGCGCTTCGATATTGCCACGATCACAACGGTTGAAAATGGGACGATGGTCCTATAGGCCAAGGCGCAACCAGCGCCGCACCAACGCCCGCTACGCCAGCGTGACGCGATTGCGCCCATTGTGCTTCGAGCGATACAACGCACGGTCCGCGCTCAGGAAACCATCGCGATGCGCGGGCCGCGACAGCTCGCTGATCCGTGTCAGCGACGCGCCGACGCTGACCGTCACCACCCCCAGCGGCGACGCGCGATGCTCGATCGCGAGGTCCGCCACGCCCTGGCGCAGCGTTTCGAGCGTGTCTTCGAGCGTCGAGGCCTGCGCCTCGAGCACCAGCAGCCCGAACTCCTCGCCGCCCATGCGCCCGACCACGATGCGCTCGCTGTCGGCGGCGGCGGTCTGCATCACGGAGGCGACGAGACGCAGACAATGATCGCCGGCCTGATGACCGTAGGTGTCGTTGTACTGCTTGAACCAGTCGACGTCGACGACCACCGAGCCCATCACGTCGCCGTCGCGCGCCTCCTTCCAGCGACGCGCGATGGTTTCGAGCAGAAAGCGCCGGTTGTAGAGCTGCGTGAGCGGATCGATCGCGGTGGCCGTGCGCATCTTCAGATCGTTTTCGATCATCGCGCGCAGGTGGTAGAACACGCCGCGCTGGCCCGCGTCGAGCCGGCCCGGCGCCGGGTCCATCGCACACAGCGCGCCGACGATCTCGCCGTTCGGCGCGCGCAGCGCGATCGCCGCGTAAAAGCGTACGAACGGATGACGCTTGACCAGCATGCATTCGCCGAAGCGGCTGTCGTTATGCGCATCCTCGATCACGAACAGATCGGCGTCGCGCACCGCATAGTCGGCGAGCGAGCGCGCACGCGTGACGAGCGGCATCGCCATGCCGACCTCGGCGCGGTAGTGCTGATGCTCTTCGTCGAGCAGCACGATCGCCGTGATCGCCGCGCCGGTCACGCTCTTCAGAATCTCCGCCGCGTGCGTGAAGCACTCGCGCATCACCTGGTCGTCGTGCAACAGCCACTCGATCACCGACGACTCCACCTCGGGTTCGCCGCTGACGGGCGTGTCGACGGGCATCCGGCTGGCGAGGCGATCGTTACTGTAAGCGAGTTGCACGGCGGGGTTCCAGGATGGGATTAGCTCATGTCAACGGCATAGGCGAGCGAAACTTGAGCGCAAAATGTGGGATCGCGTGACGGTGCCGGAGCGCATCCGGCGGCCCAAAGAAAATGGGCCGGCTCTCGCGAGCCGGCCCATCGATCGATGCGAGGTTTGGGTCGACAGACCCGCAGCCTTACTCCTTATCGCCCTTCAGCTGCGGCAGCGCGGCCGTGTCGTTCGACGACAGCAGACCCACCTGCGAGTAGATGCGCAGCTTGTCGCGCGTGTCGGTGATGTCGAGGTTGCGCATCGTCAGCTGACCGATACGGTCGCGCGGCGAGAACGTCGAGGCGACCTTCTCCATCGACAGACGCTCGGGCTGATACGTGAGGTTCGGCGACTTCGTGCTGAGGATCGAGTAGTCGTTGCCGCGGCGCAGCTCGACGCTCACTTCGCCGGTGATCGCGCGCGCGACCCAGCGCTGCGCGGTTTCACGCAGCATGATGGCCTGCGGATCGAACCAGCGGCCCTGGTACAGCAGACGACCGAGGCGGCGGCCGTTCTCGCGGAACTGCTCGATCGTGTCTTCGTTGTGGATGCCGGTGACGAGACGCTCGTAAGCGATATTGAGCAGCGCGAGGCCCGGGGCTTCGTAGATGCCGCGGCTCTTCGCCTCGATGATGCGGTTCTCGATCTGGTCGCTCATGCCGAGACCGTGACGCCCGCCGATACGGTTCGCTTCGAGCAGCAGCTCGACCGCGTTCGGGAACGTCTTGCCGTTCAGCGCGACCGGCTGGCCTTCCTCGAAGCGGATCGTGACTTCTTCCTTCGCGATTTGCACGTCGTCGCGCCAGAACGCGACGCCCATGATCGGGTTCACGATCCGGATGCCCGACTCCAGGCTTTCGAGATCTTTCGCTTCGTGGGTCGCGCCGAGCAGGTTCGAGTCGGTCGAATACGCCTTTTCAGCCGACATCTTGTAGTCGAAGCCCGACTGGCGCATGAACTCCGACATTTCCGAGCGGCCGCCGAGTTCGTCGATGAACAGCTGGTCGAGCCACGGCTTGTAGATCTTCAGGTCCGGATTGACGAGCAGACCGTAGCGGTAGAAGCGCTCGATGTCGTTGCCCTTGTACGTGCTGCCGTCGCCCCAGATGTTGACGCCGTCTTCCTTCATCGCGGCGACGAGCATCGTGCCCGTCACGGCGCGGCCGATCGGCGTCGTGTTGAAGTAGGTGACGCCCGCCGTCGAGATATGGAACGCACCGCACTGCAGCGCCGCGATGCCTTCGGCGACCAGTTGCGCGCGGCAGTCGATCAGGCGCGCGCCTTCGGCGCCGTATTGCGTGGCGCGACGCGGAATCGAATCGTAATCGTCTTCGTCGGGCTGACCGAGGTTGGCCGTGTAGGCGTACGGCACGGCGCCCTTCTTGCGCATCCAGTGCAGCGCGGCGCTGGTGTCGAGGCCACCGGAAAACGCGATACCGACCTTCTGGCCGATCGGAAGACTTTCAAGAATTGTGCTCATAAGCAGTAGCGTTAAACTCGACGTACGGGGAGATTTGAGGGTAACAGCAGAGTATCGGGCAAGCCTGGCGATTAGGCAAGTTACGCGGGAGTATACCGTGAACCGCCGTCCGGCCTTGGATTTTGCGGGCGGGCGCGGCCTTGCTCCGCGAGTGCCGTGCGTCTGATTCCCGGATTAATTCGCGCGCTATTTGCCGGAACGGGGACGGATTTATTATCGTCTACGCGTAACATCGCGCGTTGCCCGAGTGCCGCGCCGGTGACACAGTTCACCATCCCGTTCACCTCCTCGCCTGCCGCCCATGACCACGACCGCCCCGCTCCGCACTACCCACGCCTCACAGATCACCAACGTGCGCCTGGCCGATGGCACTCGCGTCGACGTATCGATCGCTGACGGTCGGATCGCCGCGCTCGGCGCCAATCTGCCGCGCGAGCCCGGTGTGCCGGTCGAAGACGGCGGCGACGCGCTGCTCTTGCCCGGTTTCGTCGAAGGGCATACGCATCTGGACAAGACGAACTGGGGGCTGCGCTGGTATCGCAACGAGGGGGGGCCGAAGCTGACCGACCGCATCGAAAACGAACGGCGCTGGCGCGCCGAAAGCGGCCACGACGCGGGCGCGCAATCGCTCGCGCTCGCGCGCGCGTTTCTGGCGGCGGGCACGACGCGCTTGCGCACGCACGTCGATATCGACACCGATGCAGGCCTGCGCCATCTCGATGGCGTGCTAGCCACGCGCGAGACGCTGCGCGGCGTGCTGGACCTGCAGATCGTCGCGTTTCCGCAATCGGGGCTGCTCGGCCGGCCGGGCACCGACACGCTGCTCGATCGCGCGCTGGCCGCGGGCGCCGACGTGCTCGGGGCGCTGGATCCCGCGCTGATCGACGGCGATCCGGTGAAGTCGCTCGATCTGACCTTCGCCCTTGCCGAGCGTCACCGCAAGCCGATCGACATCCATCTGCACGAGCCCGGCGAAATCGGTGCGTTCACGCTCGGATTGCTGCTCGATCGCGTCGCGGCGCACGGCATGCAGGGGCAAGTGGTGGTCAGTCACGCTTTCTGTCTCGGCGCACTGCCCGAGCGCGAACGCGATGCGCTGCTCGCGCGTCTCGCGGAGCTGCGCGTCGCGCTGCTGACCACCGCGCCGCCGTCGGTGCCGGTGCCGTCGCTCACCGCGTGTCGCGCGCACGGCGTCACGCTGTTCGGCGGCAACGACGGGATTCGCGACACGTGGACGCCCTACGGCTCGCCCGACATGCTGGAACGCGCAATGCTGATCGCGATGCGCTACGGCCTGCGCCGCGACGACGATCTCGCGCTCGCCTTCGATTGCGTGAGCGGCGTCGCCGCGCGCGCCTGCGGCTTCGACGCCTACGGCTTGCAGCCGGGCGCGCGCGCCGATCTCGTGCTGGTCGACGCCGACACGCTCGCGCAGGCGCTCGTCGCGCGGCCGGCGCGCAAGCTGGTGATCGCGAATGGCCGCGTCGTCGCACGCGACGGTGCGCTGCTCGCGGGGTAGCTCAGGATGCCATCAGGAACGCGTTCAGCCGTGCCGTGGCCAGCGCTCGGGTGAAGCCGGCGCGACGCGACGCGCGCGCAACGTGCGGGGCCACGTCGGACGCAACAACCAAGCTGTTTTTCGCACTCAGATGATCAATCTTTTTCAGGCCATGCAGGCCTTCGTCAAGGTCGCCGATGTCGGCAGCTTCGCGCAGGCCGCCGCGCAATTGAACGTGTCGACCTCGGTCGTCACGCGGCATGTGTCGAGCCTCGAACAGCATCTCGGCATTCGCCTGTTTCAGCGCACCACGCGCAAGGTCGTGCTGACCGAAGCGGGCGCGCAATACGCGGACGGTTGCCGCATGCTGCTCGCCGAGCTGGAGGAAGTGGAGTCGCGCGCGACGACCGCGTCGCGCGAAGTGGCGGGCGATCTGCGCGTCGTCGCGCTCGGCAGTTTTTCGCTGTTTCGGCTGACGCCACTGTTCGCCGAATATCACACGCGCTTTCCGCAGGTGAACCTGCGCGTCACGCTGACGGAAAAACGCGTCGATCTGCTCGAAGGCGGCTTCGATGTCGGCATCGTGACCGAGCATATGATCCGCTCGGAGTCGCTGGTGGTGCGGCGTCTGATCAACTCGCACGCGGTGCCGGTGGCGGCGGCCGCGTATCTCGCGCAGGCGGGTCGTCCGCAAACGCCCGCCGATCTGACGGCGCATCGGCTGATTGCCGCGCCGTTCGATACGACCGGCCCGATGTGGATCTTCCACAAAGGCGACGCCGACAGCGCGAGCGAGGACGGCGCCGAGAGCATCGCGATCGATGCATCGTTCACGGTCAACAGCATGATCATGCAGAAGCAGGCCGCGCTCGGTGCAATGGGCATCGCGCTGCTGCCGCTCGAAATGGTCGAGGACGAATTGCGCGCCGGCACGCTGGTGCGCGTGCTCGACGGCTACTCGGTGCTCAATGGCGACGTAGCGGTATCGCTGGTGTATCCGAGCCGCGAGTTCGTGCCACGCAAGGTGCGCGAGTTCATCGATCTCGCAGTCGGTTTCTTCAAGTGATGCCGCGTCAGGGCCGCTCGCCGCGCGCGAGCCGTGCGTCGATGTCGTAGACGACCGGCATCAGATCCGCGACGCTATCGATCACGTAATGCGCGCCCGCCGCCTTCAGCCTCGCCGTCGCGACCTCGCGACGCGCGGCGAATTCGTCGGCCGGCAACGCTTTCACCTCGGCCTCGCTCAGGCCGAACGCGTTGCCGCTCACCGCGACGCCCACCGTCCACGTGCCACCGTTGATGCCCTCTTCGATGCCGACCTCGGTGTCGTCGACCTTGATCGCGTCTTTCGCGCGCCACACGCCGAGCTGCGGCAGCGTCCGGTAGATCATGTAGGGCGACGGCCGCCCTTCCGGCGTGTCGCCCGTGCACACGATACTGTCGGGCGAAAAGCCCTGTGCGGCCGCGCCCGGCACGATCTGGTCGATGATCTCGCGGGTATAGCCGGTCGTCGTACCGATGCGGATGTCGTCCTGACGTAACGCGCTGGCGACTTCGGCGACGCCCGGGATCACCGCGCTATAGCTCGCCGCGACCGCGATGTTCTTCGGCACGAACACGTCGTACACGGCGTCGATATCGGCGTCGGTCGGCGCGTGGCCATGGCGCTCGGCCCACGCCCGCGCGACGCGCGGCAGCGCCATCAGCGCCGCGATATGCGGACGCTTGGCCATGCCCATCGGGCCACGCGCCTCGTCGATCGTGATCGGCACGCCGAACTGCTCGAAGGTCTCGACGAACGCGCCCATCGGTGCGCGTGAACCGTAGTCGACCACCGTGCCGGCCCAATCGAAAATCACTGCCTTCACGTGTTTCATCTGCTTCAATCCTGTGGAATTCGAATCTGTTGGGTCTGGTGCCGCGGCTCAGGCGGCTCAGGCGGCTTCGGCGAGCGCTTTGCGTTCGTCGAGCGCGGCGGCCGGCGGCGCCGCGTGGGTGACGCCCATCGTGCGCAACGCTTGCTCGCAGGCCTCGACGACGCGGCGCATCACGTGCTCGTCGACCTGACCAATGCAGCCGATGCGGAAACTGTCGACCACCGTCAGCTTGCCCGGATAGATGACGAAGCCCTGCTCCTTCATCAGTTCATAGAAGCGCGCGAACTCGAACGACGGATGCGCCGGCGAGAAAAACGTCACGATGATCGGCGAGCGCCAGTGCGCGCCCAGCAATGGCTCGAAGCCGAGTGCCTGCATGCCGGCCACCAGCACGTCGCGATTGTTCGCATAACGTGCAAGCCGGGCCGGTTGGCCGCCTTCGAGCTTGAACAGGCGCAGCGCCTCGATGAACGCGGCCACCGTATGCGTGGGCGGCGTGAAGCGCCACTGGCCCGTGCGATTCATCACGTCCCATTGATCGTACAGGTCGAGCGCGAGCGAATGGCTGCGGCCCTTCGCTTCGGCGAGCGCGCTCTTGCGCGCGATCACGAAACCGAAACCGGGCACGCCCTCGATGCATTTGTTCGCCGACGACACGAACGCCTCGCACTCGATCTGCCGGACGTCGAGCGGCACTGCGCCGAACGCGCTCATCGAATCGATCAGCAGCTTGCGACCGTGCTTCGCGACCGCGGCGGCGATTTCCTCGAGCGGATTGAGGATGCCCGAGCTCGTTTCGCAATGGATCGCGACCACGTGCGTGATCGACGCATCGGCGGCGAGCAGGCGCTCCACTTCGACGCCGCGCGGCGGCAGGTAGTCGCCCTTGTCGAGCAGCGTGCAGGCGCGGCCGAGGTAGCTGAGCGTCGTCGCGGCACGCTTGCCGTATGCGCCGTTGGCGAGCACGAGCGCGTGGCCGTCGCGCGGAATCAGGCTGCCGAGCATCGCTTCGACGCAGTAGCTGCCGCTGCCCTGCAGCGGCACGCAGTCATACTCGCCGGTGGTGTCGCCGGCGATGTCGAGCAGGCTCGCGCGCATCTCGGCGGTCATCGCGCGGAAGTCGCCGTCCCACGAGCCCCAGTCGCGCAGCATCGCCTGCTTGGTCGACAGGGCCGTGGTCAGCGGGCCAGGTGTCAGCAGATAAGGCTCGCCGCCAGCCGGCGCGGCGCAGGGTGTCGTGCAGCGGGTGTCCGATGTTGCCGCGGCTGTTACGGCCGATGCCGCCGCCGAACCGCCGATCGCGCTTTGCATGTCTGGAACTCCGATATCGCTATGTCGATACCTGACACGTTACAGAAAGGCTGTCTATCGGTAAAATCGATATAATCGATGACCCTATCGGAAAAACTTATTTACCAACGAGGCACACGTGCAATACGCGCAATTGCGGGCGTTTCATGCGGTCGCTGAATATGGCGGCTTTTCGAAAGCGGCGCAGGCGTTGTCGCTGACGCAGCCGGCGGTGTCGGATCATGTACGGCGGCTCGAACAGGACTACGGCGTCAAGCTGTTCGAGCGCGGGCCGCGCGGCGTCGCGACGACCGAGCTCGGCCTGCGCCTGTTCAGCGTGACGCGGCATATGCTCAGCTGCGAGCGCGAGGCGCGTCAGCTGCTCGAATCGGCGGGCGGGCTGGAGTCGGGTTCGCTATCGCTCGCGGCCGATGCGCCCGATCTCGCCGTCGCGCTGATCGGCGCGTTTCGCCAGCGGCATCCAGGCATCGTGGTCACGCTGTCGATCGCCAATGCGGCCGAGTGCATGCAGCGCGTGCTGTCGAGCGCGGTCGACGCGGCCATCACCGCCGCGCCGCAGGTGCATAGCCGCTTGCAGTCGCGCGTGCTGCGGCGGGATCCGCTGGTCGCGATGGTGCCGACCAGCTACCCGGCCGCGAAGAAGCGCCGGCTCAGCTACACGGAGCTCGTCAAGCAGCCGATGATTTTCCGCGAGCCGCAGTCGGTCACCCAACAACTGCTCGAAATCGAGCTCGTGCGCGAGTCGTTGCAGGTCGAGCCGGTCATGTACGTGGATGGCCGCGAGGCGCTCGAGGAAGCGGTCGCGCAAGGGATGGGGGTCGGCGTGATCGCGCGGGCGGAGTTCAAGGAATCGCGGCGCGCGAAGATGGTCCCGCTCGTCGATTGCCGGGTGCAGATGATCGAATCGTTGACGCGGCTCGCCGAGCGGCCGGGTTCGAATCTGCTGGATGCGTTTTTTGCGGTGGAGTTGCCCGGGGCGGAAACCGGGGCGGCGCGCGACGGCGAGCAGCGCGCGTAGCTTCCGCCACGTCGCTGCGCCGTCGGTGTTTGGCGCGGCCGTGGTGCAACCGGCCGCGCCGCCTGCTAGCGCGCTCGCGCTGTTACGCGGGTTGCCGCATGCATTGGCAACCCTGTCGAACTCAACGCGAACCGCCGCTCGCGATCAGGCTTTCGCCCGTCAACCAGCGCGCATCGTCCGAGGCGAGGAACGTGACGACGTCCGCGATATCGTCAGGTTGGCCGATACGGCCGAGCGGCGTCGTGCTGACCGCCCACGTTTCGAAATCCGAGCCGATCACACCGGCGGTGTGAGTGCCCTCGGTCTCGACCATCCCCGGATTCACCGAATTCACGCGGATCTTGCGCGGACCGAGTTCCTTCGCGAGCACGCCGGTGATCGCATCGACCGCGCCTTTGGTCGCCGTGTAGACCGCGGTGGTCGGCGGCGTGATGCGGCTCGCGACCGAGCTGATGTTGACGATGCTGCCACCCTCGCCCAGATGCCTGGCCGCCGCCTGCGTCACGAGCAGCAGCCCGAGCACGTTGACATCGAAGTGCTTATGGAAATGCGCTTCGGTGATCTCGTCGAGCGCCGCGAATTCATAGACACCCGAGTTGTTGACCAGTACGTCCAGCCGGCCATAGGTCTCGATCGCCGTATCGATGATGCCCTTCGCGTCCGCGGCCTTCGAGACGTCGCCGCCGACCGCGACGGCCTTGCCGCCGGCCGCAGTGATATCGGCGACCACCTTGTCGGCGCCGGCACGGCTCGACGCATAGTTCACCACGACCGACGCGCCTTGCGCCGCCAATCCCTTCGCAATCGCCGCACCGATGCCTTTCGATGCGCCCGTTACAACCGCTACCTTGCCTGTGAGCTTGCTCATGATCGTGTCCTTGAAAGAGTTCGCGCCGGCATGCCTCGCGAGAAGTCGCGCGGTCCATGCTGCTGAAGCTGGAACTGCAGTGGCGCTGTCACTGGACGTTAATTTAGGCATCACGAGAGGCCGGATAAAGCGGCTCGAGACGAATTGATACGCCGCTTCCGACGAACAATCGGTTCGCAGCGGATTCGGACGGTCCGTTTACGGGATGCTTACGAGATTGGATTCGGCTTGGGTCCCACCGCCGCTTTTCAGGTCGGGTGGTGTCGATCTGCTTCGGCGCGCGCTTTAACAAATGAAACGCGGGTCTGACCTCAAGGCCCCCCCGCGTTCAACGCTAGCGCCATTCACTGCTTTCGCAGCAGCGCGATCTGCGCGGCCACGCTCGCGAGCACCGCGAGCGCGCCGACCGTGTCGAGAATAATGGGCCACACGATCTCCCTCCTTTGGTCTGCACCGCCATCATGTCTTCGTTAAACGAACGCACGCGCCATTAATTCCAAACCGAGTCCGAGCAGACAGATGAAGAACCAGCGACGAAAACTCGCCGCACTGATACGTCCGCGCACACGCTGACCGAGCCACATGCCGGCGAGCGCGGGCAGCACGGCGGCGAACGACTCGCGCAGACCATCGAGCGCGAACGCATGCGCGCCGGCGAGGCCGATCGCGAGCGCGATCGTCGATACCGTGAACGACAGCCCGAGCGCCTGAACCAGGTCCTCCTTTGTCAACTCGAGCCCCTGCAGATACGGGACTGCCGGCACGACGAACACGCCGGTGACGCCCGTGACGAGGCCGGTCACGGTGCCGATCGCCGGCGACAGCCAGCGCTCGTGCCGCACGGGCACCGGCAGGCGCCACGCGCGCAGCCCGGCCGCCGCATACAGCGTGAGCGCGGCGCCGAGACCCGCGACCGCCCAGACGCCGCCCCCTGCAATGAACGGCGCGGCAACGAGCGTGCCGCCGACGATGCCCGCCAGCATCGGCCACAAGCGCACGACGAGCGCGCGCACACCGGACCCCGCGAATAGCTGCCACACGTTGGTGACGAACGACGGCAACAGCAGCAGCGCGGCCGCCTGCGCGGGCAGCATCAGCGTGCCGAGCACCGCCATCGCGACGGTCGGCAGGCCCATGCCGGTCACGCCCTTGACGAAGCCGGCCACGGCGAACGTGGCGGCCACCACGCCAATGTGCGCAAGCAAGGGCGCCGGAAGCGAAAGCGGCATGGAAAACGAAGAGATCATCGGGACGGCATCCGTTGAAACGATGCCGGCGATTCTGCTGCGCCGCCCCGCGCTTCACAATGCGTAAGATGCGTAGCGTGACTTAGCTTCGGCCTAAGGCACAATGTCCGATCAACGTGCCCTTGGCGATCCGCCCCGCCTGCGAACCCTCATGCGCTTCGACCTCATCGATCTACGCCTCTTTCTGCATATTCTCGACACCGGCAGCATCACGCACGGCGCCGCGCGCGCGAACATGTCGCTACCGTCGGCGAGCGCGCGACTGCGCGGCATGGAGGAAGCGTTGGGCATGCCGCTCCTCGAACGCGGCCGGCGCGGCGTCGAGTCGACCCCGACCGGCGACACGCTCGCGCACCATGCGCGGCTCGTGCTCGGCCAGATCGACAGGATGCAGGACGAACTCGGCGAGCTTCAGCAGGGCCGCAAGGCCTGCATCCGTTTATGGACCAACACCGCGGCGCTCACCGAGTTCCTGCCGACGGCGATCGGCGCGTTTCTGCGCGATCACCCGAACGTGCAGGTGGATCTGAAGGAACGCCAGAGCAGCGAGACGGTCAAGGCGGTGCTCACCGGCGCGGCGGATATCGGCATCGTCTCCGATGCGCTCGACCATGGCGCGTTGCAGACGCTGCCGTTCGCAATCGACAAGCTCGTGCTCGTCACGAGTCGCGACGATGCGCTCGGCGCGCGCCGGCGCGTCGCGCTCGCCGAAGTCACGCAGCGCGAATTCATCGGCCTCGCCGCGGACAGCGCGCTGCAAACCTATCTCGGCGAGCGCGCGCTGCTCGCCGGCCAGCCGCTGAGCTTCCGCGCGAACGTACGTAGCTTCGACGGCATCTGCCGCATGGTCGAACAGGGCGCGGGCATCGGCATCGTGCCGGCCACCGCGGCGAAGCGCTATCGCGGCACGCCGGGCCTGCGCACGGTCGAGCTGAGCGACCCGTGGGCCACGCGGCGCCTGCTCATCTGCATGCGCGAGCTGAATGCGCTACCGCGCGCGGAGAAGGCGCTCGTGCGCCATCTGGCGGCCATTTGACAGCGCTGTTGCTATCATTCGTTGCCCTCGCCGAGCGCCGCAGGGGGAGCACCGTACCGGACCGACGCAACACCGATTGCCGACGCATCACACCTCAGGGGCCTGCATGGAATTTCGCCAACTTCGCTACTTCATCGCGGTCGCCGAGGAGATGAACATCACGCGGGCGGCCAACCGTCTGCACATGACGCAGCCGCCGCTGTCGCGGCAGATCCAGCAGATCGAGGAAAGCGTCGGCCTGCCGCTGTTCGAGCGCGGCTCGCGGCCGTTGCGGCTCACCGAAGCCGGCCGCATTTTCTACACGCAGGCGAAACGTCTGATCGATGAAGCCGACGAGCTCGCGCCGCTCACGCGGCGGCTCGCGCAACTCGCGGAGCGCATCGTGATCGGCTTCGTGCCGTCGACGCTGTATGGCGCGCTGCCCGCCGTGATTCGCGCGTTTCGCGAGGCCGCTCCGCATATCGAGCTCTCGCTGATCGAGATGTTCACGATCGAGCAACTGGCCGCGCTGAAGGGCGGCCGCATCGACGTCGGCTTCGGCAGACTGCGCTTCGACGATGCGCAGCTTGCGCGCGAAGTGCTGGTCGAGGAACGGATGATCGCGGCTTTGCCGCAGGACCATCCGCTCGCGCGGCAAAAGAAGCCGCTCACGCTCGCGGCGCTCGCCGAGGAAACGCTGATCGTCTATCCGAGCACGCCGCGGCCGAGCTATGCGGACCAGCAGATCTCGGCGATGCACGATCAGGCGCTGGAGCCGAAGGCGATCCACGAAGTGCGGGAGTTGCAGACCGCACTGGGTCTGGTCGCCGCGCAGGTCGGCGTCTGTCTCGTGCCGGAGAGCGTCGAAGGCTTGCGCGCGCATGGCGTCGCGTACCGGCCGATTCCGTCGGCCAACGCGGCCTCGCCGATCATCATGAGCCGGCGCTTGCAGGACGAATCGCCCGCGACCACGCTGATGTGCTCGCTCGCACGGCAGTTGTTCAAGCGGGTCTGAGCGGCGTTGGCGTGGCGCTGGCGTGGCGCTGGCGTGGTGTTCCGGCGAGCCTGGCGACACGCCGCGTCACCGATCCGCGCACGAACCGGCGACGCCGCATCTGCCTCTCCCCTACTTCACATCGAAGCCATAATCCCCATGCGTTCGATGCCCGTCCGACGCCACCGCCACCCAATGCACCACGTAATGCCCGGCCGCGAGCGTCGGCAGCGGCACCGTCATCACCGCGGGCTCACGCGCATCGACCGAGGACTTCTGCGTGCTGACCTGCTTGCCGCTCGCATCGCTGACGGTGAGCGAGCTGAACGCCGGTTCGAGCGGCCCGTCGAACGTCACCTTGACCTGCGTGGGCGCGCTCACCGAAGTGCCCGCGCCCGGCTCCTGCTTCTGCGGAAACACATGCGCGAGGGCCGCGCTCGCGAGCGTGAGGCCGGCGAGGAACGCCGCCGCGCGCATCGCGTGAGTTCTGAAGATCGTGTTCATCGTCATGGTCCTTACTGGAACAGCGGCTTGCCGAGCGTGGTGGGCGCGATGTCATCGAAGAACAGATGCGCCTGCACCAGGATGCCGACGTGCGAGCCGCTCGCGCGGTTGATCGGAATCTGCGCCTCGACGCCGAACTGTCCGTAGCGATTCATCCAGATGAAGCCCGGATTGACCGTGCCGGTCGTCTGCCCCTGACTGCGCGACAGCGGAATCTCGACGAGCGGAATCAGGCTCGCGATCGGCTGCGGCAGACCCGCGTCGTGCACGTGCTGCTGCAGATACGGCAGGCTGTACTGCACGGTGAAGCCGTAGTTGAACGCGTTCGGCTGACCCGCGCCGGTGCTGAGCGCGGGGCCCGCTTCCGCCGTGATCGCGATCGGCCGCAGATACGCGAGCGAATCGGGCAGGTCGCCCATGCCCTTGCCGACGAAGACGGTCGGCGAGATCGTCGAGAAGTTGTCGGCGATCGCGCGGCTGCCGGTGCCGCCGAGCTCCGCGTTGACGCCGATCGACGTCATCAGCTCGTGCGGTTCGTTCACGTACAGCAGGTACTTGAGGCCGACGCCGAAGTTGTCGAAGCCGGCCGCGCGCGGGTTGTTCTGCATCACGTACCCGCCGTCGATCGATACCGCGAGGCGCGGCGTGATCAGCTTGTCGTACTCGAAGCTGAAGGTGTTGATGCTCTGGTCGCCGTTGTCGCCGGGCACGCGCTGATGGCCGTACTCGAAGTTGGCTTCGTCGCCGACGCCGGGGTCATCGACGGCGAGCGTCGACGGAAATACGCGGTCGCCCGCGATCGCGTGGGCCTGCGCGATGGACGGCGCGGCGCATAGGCCTGCCAGGCCGCATGCGGCATAGGCGCTGTAGGCGACATAAGTGGCGGCCGCGACGAGCGGCGCCGCGCGCGGGGGACGGCCGCCGCGCGTTGCTGGTGTGTGCATGAGTGCATCCTGTCTGATCGGTCGTGACGAGGCCGGCGCGCGCCGTCGAATGGACACGCGCAGGCATGCGCGATGCGGCTCGGCGCATCGCGTCGCAGGTGATGCGGATCAGGAAGCGAAAGGCGGGGCGCGCGGCTGCGCGAAGGTGAGCGGTTCGACGCGGCGCACGCTGTCGAAACGCGTCGCGGCGACGTGCTGGCGCGCGCGGACCGCGGCGACGAACAGCATGCCGACGCTCGGCATCACCGGCAGATGCGCGAGCAGGCTGCAATAGCCGCAGGCATCGCCGGACATCTGGGCGTGCTTTTCGGCGGCATTGCCGGCGGGGTTGGCGGCGGCGTCGGACGGGGCTGGCGCGTCGGCGGCGGCCTGGGTGGGATCGGGCCCGTCGTCCTGCACCTGCATGTCCTGCATCGGCATGCCCGGCATTGACGCCATGTCGCCCATCGACGCCATCTCGCAATGCTCGCCCATCATCGCATCGGCGTGACGATGGGCGGCGAGCGTCTGCGAGATGCTCGGCGCGAGCGTCGTCATCAGGATCGCGAGCAATCCAAGCCAACTGCCGATCTTCCGATGCCAACGATTGAACATGTGCCCTACGCCACGCAGCGCGATTATTGTCCACAACTGCCAGACTGCGATTTGCGGCAAATTATGCCACGCACTTCGTTTTTTTCGGCTGCGGGCGGCGTGCTTCAATGTCCCGCGGCGCGCCCGGTCAATAGAGCAAACTGCCAACGGCAAAGCCGCCCCGCGCGGGCGACAATGCCTGATCCCGGCTTTTCGGCACGGAGTCTTCATGAAAGCGCAGCGTCCGCGTCCTCCGCACTTTCCCGGCGAACCCACGCGCGCCGAATGGCGCGATCACCTGCTGCCCTACTTCATCACGGCGCTGCTGGTGGCGTTCGCGATCGTGCTGATCGTCTGGATCGCCAATCCGGCGCCACCGCGCACGATCACGATCAGCGCCGGGCCGCCCGACAGCACATTTGCCATCACCGCGAATCAGTACCGCAAGATCCTCGCGCGCAACGGCATCCGCCTGAACGTGCTCGAATCCGATGGCTCCGTGCAGAACCTGCAGCGGCTGCTGGATCCGAAGCAGCACGTCGATATCGCGCTCGTGCAAGGCGGCGTGGGCGAAGGGATGGACACCTCGTCGCTGGTGTCGCTCGGCAGCGTGTCCTATGTGCCGGTCATCGTGTTCTATCGCGGCTCGGGGCTCACGGAATTGGGCCAGCTCGAAGGCAAGCGGATCGCGATCGGTCGCGAAGGCAGCGGCACGCGGCTGCTCGCGCTGCAATTACTCCAGGCCAACGGCATCGAGCCCGGCGGCGCCACCACGCTGATGCCGAGCGACGGCCTGCAGGCCGCCACGCAACTGGTGTCCGGCGAGGTCGACGCGGCGATCCTGAGCGGCGACTCGGCGACGCGCGGCCTGATGCTGCGGCTGTTGCGCGTGCCCGGTATTTCGGTGATGAATTTCGACGAGGCGAGCGCCTATACACGGGTCTTTCCGTTTCTCGACCAGATCGACCTGCCGCCTGGCGTGCTCGATCTGAAGCGCCGCATTCCGCCCGAGACCGTCCACCTGATCAGCCCGATGGTCGAGATCGTCGCGCGCAGTTCGCTGCATCCCGCGATCTCGGATCTGCTGATCGAGGCGGCGCAGGAAGTGCACGGCGCCGCGGGCCTGTTGCAGCGTGCCGGCCAGTTTCCGAGCCCGGTCGAGCACGAGTACCCGATCAGCGAGGACGCGCAGCGCTATTACCGGACCGGCAAAGGCTTTCTGTATCGGACGCTGCCGTTCTGGCTCGCGAGCATCGGCGATCGCACGCTGGTCTTGCTGTTGCCGGTCGCCGTGCTGTTGGTGCCCGCCATGCGGATCATTCCGGCGCTGTACCGGTGGCGGGTGCGCTCGCGCATCTATCGGTATTACGGTTTGCTGATCGCGATCGAACGGCACGCGCTCGCCGGCGCGACCGACGAAGAACGCACCCGGCTGCTAGGGCAGCTCGACGAGATCGAGGCGGCGCTGAACCACCTGCGCATGCCGCTCGCCTACGCGGATGCGTTTTATGTGCTGCGCGAGCATGTGGGATTCGTGCGCAGCCGGCTGACGGCTGCGCGGCCCGTCATGGCCTCGTGATCGAGGCCATGACGGGTGAGGCCTGGGTCAGGCCTGGGAGGGGGTGGAGGCGGGAGTGGTGGCCTGCGCGGGGGCCTGCGCGGGAGCATCCGCGTTTTCAGCATTATTCGCCGCTGCGGATTCCGGTGCGGATTCCGGCGCCACGGCCGCGGCAGCGGTGTCCGCTTGCGGGGCCGCCGGTTCGAGCCCCGCGGATGCTGCTTCCGCTTGCGGCTTGTCAGCGGCCGCGCCCTCGCCTGCATCGGCCGGCGCATTCGCGCCCGCCGTCGCTTCGGCGGCCTTCTGCGCGCCCTTCGCCGCGCGATGCGCGAGCAGGCGCTGCGCGCCCGCGGCTTCCTGCGCGGTGACCTTGCCGGCTTCGACGCCCGCCAGATCGACGCGCGCCGCGCCTTCGACGAGGCTCTTCCAGTAGCGCCCGCCGCGGCACCAGGTCTTGATCGCGTCGCGCAACTCGGCTTCGGTGAGCGACAGCTCCTTCGCATGCACGACGAGGTCTTCGAAAATGCCGATCTTCAGCGGCAGCTTCGGCGCCGGATTCTTCGGGAAAGCGACCGGGAAATGCTTTTGCAGACGGCCGATCGAGCGCACCACCGGGTCGACCGGCTTCGCGTCCACCGCCGGCTTCGCGCTCGCCGCACCAGCGGGCGCCGCGTGACGCGGGGGCTGCGGGCGGCCCGGCCGCTTGCCCGGCTTGCCGTCCGGGCGAGCACCGGCCTTCGCGGCCGGGTTCGCAGCGGGCCGGCCACCGGGCCTCGTGCCCGGGTTGGCGCCGCGTTCGGGGTGCGAGCCTGGATGTGAAGCGGGCTTGCCAGCGGACTTCGAAGCAGGCCGTGCGGCCGATTTGCGATCGGGCTTGCCGGCGGACTCGGCGGCGGCGCGCGCCGCGGCCAGTTGCTTCTTCAGTTCAGCGAGTTGTTCGAAACCCATAGTGCACAACCAATCGGTCGATCTTGAAAAGTGAGATTGTAGCAGCGTGCGCCCACGTGCTTGTGACAACCCGAGCGGGGAGTGACGAATGTCAATGCGCGGCCGCGACGGGCGTGTCAGCATCGTGTGCGCGCAGCCCCGTGACCGATACCCGCAAACCGGGCCCGCCGACGTTATTGCGCAGCGACAGGCCAAGCTGATGCCGCTCGGCGATGCGCGCGACGATCGCGAGTCCGAGCCCGCTGCCCTCGCCCCTCGAGTCCTCGCCGCGGTAGAAGCGGTCGAACACGCGTTCGAGTTCCGCCTCCGGAATCCCCGAGCCGCTATCGACGACCTCGAAGCCGACCCGCTCGCCCGTGCGTCGCAGCACCACATCGACGCGGCCACCCGGCGGCGTATGACGAATCGCATTGTTGATCAGGTTTCCTAATAGCACGCTGATGCTGTGCGGCTCGGCGAGCACCGTATAGGTGTCGTTCGGCGTACGCGCGTGTTCGCACTCGAGGCCGAGATCGATCTCGTGCAGCTCCGCGAGCAGGGAACAATCGCTGACCGCCTGCTCGCCGATACGGCGCAGGCTGACCGGCACCGTCGAGGTAACCGGCTGCGCGTCTTCGCGCGCGAGCGTCAGCAGTTGCTGCACGAGGTGGATGATCCGGTTCACGCGATGCTCGACGCGCTCGAGCGTCTGCCCGTCGCCCTTGAGCGAGCCATCGCGCGAGGCCGCCTGCAGTTGCAGCTTCAGCGCCGCGAGCGGCGAGCGCAGCTCGTGCGCGGCATCGGCGATAAACGTGCGCTGCGCCTGCGACGCCGTATGCAGCCGTTGCAGCAGATCGTTCAGCGCTTCGACGAGTGGCCGGATCTCGACGGGCACGTTGCCGTCGAGCCGCAGCGGTTCGAGCGAATCGATCGAACGCGTCGCGAGCGCGCGCGACAAGCCGCCGATCGGCGCGAGCCCGCGCGCGACCACCAGCAGCACGAGCCCGATCGTCACCGGCAGCAGTACGCCGAGCGGCCACAGCGTGTGCAGCGCGAGCTGCAACGCGAGGTCTTCGCGCACCGAAACCGGCTGGGCGACCTGCACGTAGCGGTCTTTCTGCGCGATGCCGAAGGTGCGCCAGTGATTGTCGCCGCGCGGCACCGTGTTGAAGCCCGGCAGCAGACGCTCGAACACCGGCGCCTGCGCCGAGTGATAGACGAGCACCCCGCTGCTGTTCCAGATCTCGATCACGATGCGGTCGTCGGCGAGCGCACCGAGGTCGGGGTCATGCCGCTCGCCGCTGCTTGTGCCGCTCAGCGTCGACGGCAATGACAGCGCGACCGCACGCAACTCGTAGTCGAACAGCTCACTCGCCTCGCGTCGCGCGGTATGAAAGATCGCGAATCCCGCAACCCCCGACGCCGCCAGCATGCCGAAGATCAGCCAGCCGAGCAGCCAGCGGCGAATCGACGTCATCCGCACCTCTTCAGCCGATAGCCGACGCCGCGCACGGTCACGACCTGGTCCGCGCCGATCTTGCGGCGCAGACTGTGCACATGCACTTCGATCGTGTTGCTGCCCACTTCCTCGCCCCAGCCGTACAGCTTTTCTTCGAGCTCGGCCTTCGTGAACACGCGCGTCGGCTCCTCGATCAGCGCCTGCAGCAACGCGAATTCGCGCGGCACCAGCGGCAGCGGCTCGCCGTCCTTGGTGACTTCGTGCGCGGCGGGGTCGAGCGTCAGTTCGCCGTGGCTGTAGACCGGCTGCTTCTGGCCGGTGCGCCGGCGCAGCAGCGCGCGAATCCGCGCCGCCAGCTCGTCGAGATCGAACGGCTTGATCAGGTAGTCGTCGGCGCCGGCGTCGAGACCGCGGATGCGTTCGTCGACCGCGTCGCGCGCGGTCAGGATGATCACCGGCGCCGCGCCGCCGTTGCGGCGATACGCGTTCAGTACGTCGATGCCGTCCTTTTTCGGCAGGCCGAGGTCGAGCAGCACGAGGTCGTACACGCCGTTATCGAGCGACAGTTCCGCCGCGCGGCCGTCCTCGGCCCAGTCGATCGCGTAGCCGGCGCGGCGCATCGCGCCCAACACCGATTCCGCGATCATGTCGTCGTCTTCGACCAGTAGCAGGCGCATGGCCTCTGCCCTCCTTCTTGCGGTTTGGCCGCCGCATTATCGGCCTCGGCGGCTTAACGAATCCTTACGGGTGACGGATCACGTGCCGATTTCGCTTAGCAGGTGCCGCGAGGTTGCACGTTAAGCCTGTCTTAAGCGGGCACTTCGCAAAATCGGCTCCCGTTGCGAGACCTCGTTCGCGAGGCACGCGTCCCTTCATCCGATTCGCAGGAGCCGGATTTGCCTGTTTTCAATGCCGCTGCGGCGCTGCGTCGGCGCGCCCTCGTGCCGTTGTGCGCGCTCCTCTTCGGCGGCTGCGCGGCTTACCACCGCGAGCCGCTCGCCCCGCAGGACACCTCGACGTCCGCGCGTTCGCTCGAACGCATCCGCATCGATCCCGCCAGCATGCCGCTGCCCGAGTTGGTCGCGCATCGCTTCGATCCCGCCGACGGGCTCGACATCGATGAAGTCGCCATGCTCGCGGTCGCCAACAATCCCGATCTCAGGCTGGCCCGCGACGATCTCGGCATCGCCCGCGCGCAGGCTTATTCGGCGGGTCTGTTGCCCGATCCGCAGCTGAGCGTGTCGAGCGATTATCCGGGCGCGGCCGGCACCACCCGCGCGTTCAATTATGGCCTGAGCATCGACGTGATGGCGATCGTGCTGCGCAGCGCGAACCAGAAGTCCGCCGATGCGACGGTCGCGAAGACCGATCTCGGGCTGCTGTGGCAGGAATGGCAGGTCGTCGCGCAAGCGCGGCAACTGTTCGTGAAGACCGGCTTCCAACAGCGCACGCTGCCGCTGCTGCAGCAACAACGCGAGCTCGCGCGCACGCGCTACGAGCGCATGGCCGCGGCGCGCGCCAACGGCAATCTGACCGACGACACGCTCGCCGCCGCGCTCCTCGCCTATAGCGACGCGCGCAAGCAATACGCCGACGCCGAGCGCGCGGCCGCGCAAACGCATCACGATCTGAATGCCTTGCTAGGCCTCGCACCCGAGGTGCAATTGCGATTGCAGGCGGGCAGCGACGATGACCTCGTGCCGCTCTCCGACACCACGCTCGACGCGGCGCTCGCCGATCTCGCCCGCCGCCGCCCCGACCTGATCGCGCTACAGGCCGGTTACGAAGCGCAGGAGCAGAAATATCGCGCGGCGATTCTGAGCCAGTTCCCGAGCCTTTCGGTCGGTTTCGTGCGCGCGCGCGACACCTCGAACATCTACACGAGCGGCTTTCAGATCAACCTGAGCCTGCCGATCTTCAACCGCAACCAGGGCAATGTCGCAATCGAAAAAGCGACCCGTCAGCGGCTGCGCGACGAATACCAGACGCGCCTGAACGCGGCGTATGCGGAAGTTGCGCGACTACGCGAGGACAGCGCGATTCTCGCGCGCCAGTTGCAGCAGACCGAAGCGGCGCTGCCGGAGGTCGAACGGGGCGCGCGCGAAGCCGCGGCGGCCTACGCCGACCACAACCTCGTGCTTGGCGCATACACCGACGCGCAAAGCGCTGCACTCGCGAAACGCATCGACGTCGCGACGCTGCGCGAAGCGCTCGACGAACAACGTGTCGGCTTGCAGGCGCTGCTCGGCAGCGCGATCCCCGACGCTTTCCCTTCCGCCCAGACTTTCATCGACTCTCATGCGAAATAGCCTGTTTTCATCGCGACCCGCGTGGCCGCGTGTTGTGGCCGTCGCCGCGCCGCTGGTTGGCGCGGTCCTGTTGTATGCATCGGTCCAGCCGGTCCACGCGGACGATCATGCCGCCTCCGAAGCGCAACCCTCGGTCGCGGTGCAGACCGTGCGCGTGCAGCGCGCCGCGATCGCGCAGCCGGTGCGCGGCTTCGGGATCGTCGCGGCCACCGCGTCGAACCTGACGACGATCAATCTGCCCTATGTCGCGCGTATCGTGCAGCTGCGCGTGCAGGCGGGCCAGACGGTCAAACGCGGCACGCCGCTGCTGGTCGTGCAGGCCGATCCCGCTGCCGTGCTTGCCGCCGCGCAAGCGAGAAGCGCGCTGACGCTCGCGCAAGGCGAACTCGCGCGGACCCGCTCGCTGTACGACCAGGGACTCGCGACGCAATCGCAGCTGGCCAGCGCGAGCAAGGCCGTCGACGATGCGCGCGACGCGCTCGCCGCGCAGAATCAGACCGGCATCGCGAGCGGCAACAAGGTCGTGACCGCGCCCTTCGATGGCGTGGTGCTGCAGATATCGGCGGCGCAAGGCGACCAGTTGCAGGCCGGCGCGGCGATCCTGCAACTCGCGAGCGGCGCGAGCACCGACGCGCGCTCCAACGTGACGCTCGGCGTCGAGCCCACCGACGCCGCGGCGATTCATCCCGGCGATGCGCTGACCCTGCACGGCCTGTCCGCGGCACTCGCGAAGACGGCGGTCGAAGGCCGCGTGGTGCTGGTCGGCGCCGCCATCGATCAGCAATCCCAACTCGTCAACATCGGCGCGACGGTCCCGCTCGCGCAAACGCCGTTCATCCCCGGCACGCGCGTCGCCGCCGACATCGCGACGCGCACCGGCACGCACTGGATCGTGCCGCGCGCGGCCGTGCTGCGGGATGGCCAGAGCGCGTACGTGTTCCAGATCACGCCGCAAAACAGGGCGCGCCGCGTCGCCGTCACGATCGCGGTCGAGAACGGCGAGCGCTACGGCGTCGACGGTCCGCTCGATCCCGCGCTCGGCGTCGTGACGAGCGGCAACTACGAGCTGAAAGACGGCATGGCGGTACGCGCCGCAGGAGATCGCGCGCGATGAATTTCGGTCAATGGATGCAGACGCATCGTCGCTCGCTGCTGTTCGTGATCGCCTTGCTCGCGATCGCCGGCGCGCTGAGCGCGTTCCGTCTGCCGATCTCGCTGTTTCCGAACGTCGCGTTTCCGCGCGCGGTCGTCTCGCTCGACGCGGGCGACCGCCCCGCCGAACAGATGACGACGCTCGTCACGATGCCGGTCGAAGAAGCACTGCGCCGCGTGCCGAACGTACGCGAAGTCGAATCGACGACGAGCCGCGGCGCCGCGGAGATCTCGCTGAACTTCGACTGGGGCACCGACATGGCCCAGGCGACGTTGCAGGCGCAATCGGCGATCAGCGAAATTCTCGCGACGCTGCCTGCCGGCACGACGATGCAGGTGCGGCGCATGGACCCGACCGTGTTTCCGGTGCTCGCGTATAGCCTCACGTCGACGCGGCAGTCGCTCTCCGCGCTGCGCGATCTCGCGCAGTTCCAGATGCGGCCGCTACTGTCGTCGGTGGAAGGCGTGGCGCGCGTCGAGGTGACCGGCGGCGCGCAGGACGAGTTCGAAGTCGCGGTCGACCCGGTTCGCCTCGCCGCCTACAAGCTATCGCTTTCGGACATCTCGAAGGCAATCGGCGCGAGCAACGTGCTGATGGCGAACGGCCGCATCGAGGATCACGACAAGCTGTACCTCGTCGTCACCAACTCGACGATCACCGAGCTCGACGAACTGCGCAACGTGGTCGTGTCCGCCAACGGCAACGCGAACGGCGCGCAGATCCGCCTCGGCGACGTCGCGACGGTGAGCCAGGGCGTCGTGCCGCAGTGGATGCGTGTCACCGCCGATGGTCAGGATGCCGTCCTGCTGAACGTGTACCAGCAGCCCGGCGCGAACAGCGTCGCGATGGCGCGCGCGATCCGCGCGAGGCTCGCCGCGTTCGAGCCGCAGATGCCCGCGGGCGTGCATCTGTCGAACTGGTACGACCAGAGCGAACTGGTGATCGCGTCGGCCACCAGCGTGCGCGACGCGATCATGATCGGCGTGGTGCTCGCGGCCTTGACGTTGTTCGTGTTCCTGCGCAACCGGAAGATCACCGCGATCGCCGTCGCGCTGGTGCCAGTCGTGATGGCCGCGACGATCCTGCTGCTCGACGTGTTCGGCATGGGCTTCAACATCATGACGCTGGGCGGCATGGCCGCCGCGGTCGGCCTCGTCATCGACGACGCGATCGTCATGATCGAGCACATCGTGCGACGCATGCGCGAGGCCGGCGCACGCGCGTTCCACGGCCGCGTGATGGCGGCGGCTCTCGAATTCACGCGGCCGCTCGCAGGGTCCTCGGCGGCGACGCTGATCATCTTCGTGCCGCTCGCGTTTCTGTCGGGCGTGACGGGGGCCTTTTTCAAGGCGCTGTCGCTGACGATGGCGAGTGCGCTGTTCATCTCGTTCCTCGTGACGTGGCTCGCGGTGCCGATCCTGTGCGACCACTGGTTGAAACCCAAGGACGCCGACGAGCACGAGGAAACGCGCTTCGCGGCCTGGCTGAACCGGCGCTATGCGGGCACGGTCGGCCGGGTGATCGCGCGGCCGCCGCTCGTGCTGCTGGGGGTCGTGCCGTTGATCGTGGTCGGGGCGTTCGCGTTCACGCGCGTCGGCAGCGGCTTCATGCCGAGCATGGACGAAGGTGGCTTCGTGCTCGACTATCACACGCAGCCCGGCACCTCGATCACCGAAACGGACCGGCTCATGAAGCAGATCGAGCAGATCGTGCGCGCGAATCCGAATGTTGCCACCTACTCGCGCCGCACCGGCGCGGGACTCGGCGGCGATCTGAACGAACCCAACAAGGGCGACTTCTTCGTGCGGCTGAAGTCCGGCAAGCGCGAGCCGATCGACACCGTGATGGAAGAGATCCGCTCGCAGATCGACGCGCAGGTGCCGGGCGTCAGCATCGAACTCGCGCAGCTGATGGAAGACCTGATCGGCGATCTGACCGCGGTGCCGCAGCCCGTCCAGATCAAGATCTTCTCCGACGATCCGGCCACGCTCGACACGACCGCGCGCAAGGTCGCGGCGCGCATCGGCCAGATCCAGGGCATCGTCGACGTGAACGACGGCATCAACCCGGCCGGCGACGCCATCGAGCTGCACATCCTGCCCGCCGCTGCCGCGGCCGAAGGCATGGACCCGCAAGCGATCGCGCAGGCCGTCACCGACCTGCTCGAAGGCAATGTCGCGACGCAGTTCCAGAGCGGCCCGAAAACGGTTGGTGTCCGCGTGCGCGTGAACGGCGCGCGCCAGCTCACCGATACGCAACTTGGGCAGTTACAGATACGCGCGCCGGACGGACATCTGTTCGCGCTGAAGCGTGTCGCCGATCGCGTGAGCGTGACCGGTCAGCCCGAGATCAGCCGTTCGAACCTGAAGCGGATGGTTGCGGTCACCGCGCGCATCGACGGGCGCGATCTCGGCTCGACGATCGCCGACGTGCAGAAGGCCCTGGGCGACGCGAACCTGCTGCCCTCGGGCGTCTATTACGAGCTCGGCGGTCTGTACCAGCAACAGCAGATCGCCTTCAAGGGTCTGCTGACCGTATTCGGCGCCGCGATCGCGCTCGTGTTCGGCCTGCTGCTGTTTCTCTACGAACGCCTGCGCGTCGCGCTCGCGGTGCTGGCGATGCCGCTGCTTGCGGCCGGCGCGGTGTTCATCGGGCTGTGGATCACCGGCATCGAGCTGAACATCTCCGCGATGATGGGCATGACGATGATCGTCGGTATCGTGACCGAGGTGGCGATCTTCTATGTGTCGGAATTGCAGGCGCTGGTGCGCGACGACGAGATGCCGTTCGACGACGCGTTACAGGCTGCCGGCCGCAACCGCCTGCGGCCGATCGCGATGACGACGATCGCCGCGATCCTCGCGCTGTTGCCGCTCGCGTTCGCGCTGGGGCAAGGCTCGGCGATGCAGCAACCGCTCGCGATCGCGATCATCTCGGGCCTGATCGTGCAGTTGCCGCTCGTGCTGTTGCTGTTGCCGGCGTTGCTGAAGCTGTTGATGAAAAAGCAGCCCGTGTGAGCGTGCCCTTCGCATCGCAACTTTCGCGAATCACCGCTCGCGGGGCACGCTTGCGCTACGCCAGCACATCCGCGAACCCGCCGACCCGCGCGCCGAGCGCGCGGATCGCGGCGGCCACCCTGGGCGACAGCAGCGCCTGCAACTCGTCGGCATGCCGGTAGTCGTGCATGCCGTCGCTCAAGGCGTCGCCGGCCAGCGCCGGATGACAATAGATTTCGCCGACGCCGTGCGGCAGATCCGCGAGCGCGGCGAGCCACGTCGCCTCGTCCATGCGCCCGCTCGCCGCGATGCCGACCACATAGTCGTTGTGCGCGATGCCCGCGCGCTCGAGCCGCGTCTTCACGTGCGCGATCCACGGCCGCAACCACAGCGGCGCGTTGGCTTCGAACGGCAGCCGCATCGCCTTCATGCCGTAATCGCGGCCGATCTCGAGGATCAGGCCGAGCACGGTCGGATGCAGATGAAAATGCTTGTGGGTGTTCACGTGGTCGAGCGTGAGGCCCGTCGCGGCGAACGCTTCGAACTGCGCGCGAATTTCGTGGGCGAGTTGCCGGCGCACGTGCGGCAGAAAGAAGAAGCGCACGCCGTCGCGCACCATGTTGCTGCCGAAGCGGCCATTCTCGTCGAGAAGCGCGGCGATCTGTTCACGCGGCGCGAGCGCGGCGCCATCGGCCAGCACCAGATGCAGCCCCACGCGCAGTTCCGGCAGCGCACGCGCGCGCGCGACGGCGTCTTTCGCGGCCGGCGCGCCGACCATCAGACTCGCGGCGCGCAGCACGCCGCTGCGATGCGCGCGCTCGACCGCGAAATTGACGCGCTGATGCAGGCCGAAATCGTCGGCGGTGATGATCAGCCCGCGTGAGTGGGCAAGCTTAGCGTTCTGCATCACGTCAGGCTGTCCAGTTGCCCGCTGCGCTCGGCCGCCGGCCGGCCGACCTGCATGCGCGCGCCGCGCCATACGACGTGCGAACCGAATGCGCTGACGAGCCACTGAAGCGCGAGCAACGTATCGCGCAGCGGCACGAGCGGCAGATCGCGCCAGAAGGTGCGCGAGCGCCGCGCGGCGCGCAGATGCAGCAGCAGGCGCGCGCCAACGCATAGCGCGGTGGCCGACGCGCCCGCGATCACCGCCGCGAGCGGTGCGTGAGCGCTGCGCGTCGCGAGCGACACGGTCAGCCAGCCGCTCGTCAACAGCCACGGCGTCGGGAAAGTGATCAGCAGCGACACGAAACCCGGCGGATTGACCGAACGGATCGTTCGCAGCCAGCGCGTTTCGCGCTGCCACAGCGCGGCGAAAGTCGGCTCGATCACGTCGGTGGCGACCATCACGCGCGAGAGCACCGTTTGCAGACCAAGTTCGCGCACGTGTTCGGCGAGCCAGTAGTCGTCGGCGAGGCAGTTCTTCAGCGCGTCGAAGCCGCCGATGCGCTCGAGCGTCTCGCGCCGCAACGCGAGCGTCGCGCCGAAGCCGAAGCGGCGCGAGCCCATCGCGTGCGCAACCCGCACCGAGGGTGCGAACCATTCGTTGATGAACAGCGCACCGACGCGCGGCCAGAAACCGCCGACACCGCGCGCGACGTACAGGCACGTGACCACGCCGACGCCCGGGTCCGCGAGCGGCGCGGCGACGCTGTCGAGATAATCGGCGTCGACCGCGATGTCGCTGTCGGCGATCACGATCACCTCGTGACGCGCGCGCGCGGCCATGTTGATCAGGTTGCTGACTTTCAGATTGCTGCCGTGCACCCGCGTGTCGATCGCGAGCTCGATGTCGCGCGTCGGATAGGCGGCCTGCAACCGGCGTACCACCGCAATGGCGGGATCGTGCGGCGACGAGACGCCCAGTACCAGCTGAAAATGCTGATGGCGCTGCTCGCAGAAGGTACGCAGATTTTCGTAGAGGCGCGGCTCGGCGCCGCACAGCGGCTTCAGCACGCTGACACCGACCTGCGCGAACGGATCGGCCGAAGCATCGAGCGCCCCCCAAAGCGACCGGCGATGCGGGTGATTGACGGTCCTGCCGCCATGATGATTCGATTTGTGCCGCGCGGTGAAAAACGGCATGGCGAGCGCGGCGGCTACCGTGTAGATCGAAGCGCTAATGCAGCCGGCTAACAGAAGCCATTGGCAGACAATCAACGCGTGCGCCGTCATTGTGTGCCGTCCGTGTCCGTCAGTGCTCGGCGAGCACGAACGGTTGCCCCGTCAGCCGGAGATGGAGCACGACGAGCCAGCGGCGCGGACAATTCGACGCGATCGCGGCTGGCCAATCACTCGCGCCGCGAATCGCATAGTCGCGCCGCACCGCCACCTCGTAGGCGACCTCGGCAAATTCGCGCGCGATCACCACCCCGCCGACGATCACCGCAAGCGCGAATAGCCTGAACGATGTCGAAGCGAAAAAAGCGTCGGAAAACGGCAGCACCGGCAGCGCAATACAGAGCAACACTTCGGCCCCCGCGGCCGTCAGAGACGCGACCAGCAAATGGGCTCGCAGCATGTCGATGGTGACTGGCTTCATAACGTGCCTCGTGCATGGCCTTGCGGCCTGACCGGATGCTTGGCGAACGGCGGGACTCGTCGACGCCGTTGATCGACGTCATCGACGTCATCGACGAGCATAAAGAATGCCTCGCGCATCACTCCATCGAAGTCCTTACGATCAGGTTGCGATGGTCTGACAGCGGCATGGTCTCGCGCATGCATCACGATCTGCGACGACCATTTTATAGCGCGTCGATGGTATCGATTCAAGCTGAAGGAAACCTTAAGCACGCACATGGCATGGAGCGGCTAACGAACGGCGTGGTTACACTTCGGAACGCGCCAGATTGTTCGTGCTTTTACACCAATGTCGCTTGCATAAAAACGCCGGACGTTATGCAATAACACCCCACCATAGAATATTTTCCACATGCGTTTACTCCTCGTAGAAGACGACGAGCTCATCGGCTGCGGTGTCGAAGCGGGCCTGCGCCAGGCCGGCTTCACCGTCGACTGGGCACGCGACGGCCACAAGGCCGAACTTGCGCTCGACACGACTCAATATGCATTGGTGGTACTCGACCTCGGGCTGCCGCGCGTGAGCGGCATGGAGTTGCTCAAACGCCTGCGCGACGCCGGTAATGACGTGCCGGTGCTGGTGCTGACCGCGAAAGGCACGGTCGTGGATCGCGTCGGCGGTCTCGCGGCGGGCGCCGACGATTACCTCGGCAAGCCGTTCGATCTGACCGAGCTCGTCGCGCGGTGCCACGCGCTGCTGCGCCGCGCACAAGGTCGCAGTATCGATCTGATTCGTTACCAGAATCTGACAGTGAATCCGGCCGCGCAAACGGTGCAGGTCGACACGACGCGCGTGCCGCTCACGTCGCGCGAATGGGCGATTCTGCTGCAACTGCTGACCAATCTCGGCATTCCGCAGTCGCGCTCGCGGCTCGAAGAGAGCCTGTACGGCTGGCAGGAAGAAATCGAAAGCAATGCGATCGAGGTGCACGTGTCGAACCTGCGCAAGAAGCTCGGCGCAAGCCTGATCAAGACCGTGCGCAACATCGGCTACGTGATGGAGAAGGAATGATCGGGCCGTCGATTCGACGACGCCTCGTGCTGCTCGTGCTCGCGAGCATCGTGATCGTCTGGGGCATCGCGCTCGTGACGAGCTACCGGCAGGCGACGCGCGAAGTCGCCGAGTGGGAAGAAGCGCGCCTCGCCGAACTCGCGCAGATTCTCGCGCTGCTCGATCCGGTCAACCTCACCACGCTCGCGAACGCGCGCATCGACGTGCGCGAAGAAGAGAGAGGCGGCGAGCCCGGTGCGAGCGACCTCGACGACGACGACACGCTGCCGCGCGACGCGCTGTTTCAGGTACGCGGGATCGACGGCGAAATTCTGGCGGGCAGCCCCGAATTGCGGGCGCTCGCTGCATGGGATCTACCGTTTCCGCCTGCGAGCGGTGCGCACGACGTCACGCTCGGCGGTCAGCTCTATCACTCGTTCACGTTACGCGAAACCCTGCTCGGCCACAGCGTGCGGGTGTTCGAGCTCGCCAACACGCGCAGCGACCTCGTGAGCGGTGTCGCGAGCCGCATCGCGCGGCCCACGCTGATCGGGCTGCCGGTGCTCGCGCTGCTCGTGTGGTTCAGCATCGGCTGGAGTCTCGCGCCGCTCAGGGAGTTGTCGGCGGTGCTCCGTTCGCGCGACATCAACCGCATGGAGCCGGTCGGCATCGGTCGCACGCCGCTCGAGGTGCGCCCGCTCGTCGATGCGATCAACCAGGTGCTCGCGCGTCTGCACCATGCGCTCGAACTCGAGCGCGCCTTCACCGCCGACGCCGCGCACGAACTGAAGACGCCGCTCGCCGCGATCAAGGTGCAGGCGCAGGTCGCGCTCGCCGAGCCAGACATCGCGTTGCAGCGGCTCGCGATGGAGCGCGTCGTGCAAGGCGTCGATCGCAGCGCGCGGCTCGCCGAGCAGTTGCTGCTGCTCGCGCGGCTCGACGTGCAGGAGAAGCTGCCGACCGAACCGCTGAAGCCGGCGGTGATCGCCAAAGACACGCTGCTCGCGAACCGACGCAATGCGCAGCAGAAGCACATCAACGTGATGCTGGTTGGCGACATGCTCGCCGAGATCGAAGCGGAGCCGGTGCTGATCGGCATCCTGCTCGACAATCTGCTCGATAACGCGATCAAGTACGGACGCATGGGCGGTCTCGTCGAAGTCGCGGTGCGTCAGGACGACGAGCATGTACAGGTGAGCGTGCGCGACGACGGCCCCGGTGTCGCGCCCGACGATCTCGAGCGGCTCACCCACCGCTTTTTCCGCGCGACCGGCAATCAGGCGACCGGTAGCGGGCTGGGTCTGTCGATCGTTGCGCGGATCGCCGAGCATTTCGGCGCGAGCCTGCAGTTGGGCGCCGGGATCGGCGAGCGTGGGCTGGCGGTCCGGGTATCGTTTCCGGCCAATCGCGCGGCCGCGACACGCTGAATGCGTTTAGGGCGCGCCTCGATTACGTGGCGCGCATAAGTCATTCAGTGGCAAGGGGCAAGCGGAAAACCGGCGCGCCGACCACTCAGCGCTGCTCGCGGCGCTGGTGCGCCTCACCGAGGCTCGAACGCTGCCCAGCCAGTCCGGCGCGCGCGCCGTGCGGCGCGGCCTGCGAACGGGTGCCGCCGGAGGCCTCGAAGAACTGCCACGCGATCAGACCCGGCACGAACACCAGCACATCGCGAATGCGCCGCGAGGCCGCAAGCGCGAGACTGGTGGCAGGGTCGAGCCCCAGTGCGCCGCCGATCAACACGAAAGCCCCCTCCTGCACGCCGAGGCCGCCCGGCACGAAGAACGCGGCGCTGCTGATCGCCTGGATCAGCGATTCGATCACCACCGCTTCGACCAGCGTCACGCGCGCGCCGAGGAAATAGAGCGCGAGCCAGATCTGGAGCGAAGTCGCGAGGCACTGCAGCGGCTGCCAGAAGAACAGATAGCGCAGCACGACCGCGCGGCGGCGCCAGATCAGCTTGATCGATTGATCGATCTGCGCGGACTGGCCGACCAGCGTGGTGAGCTTGCCGCTCGTCATATGATTGAGCGCGCTCGTGATGCGCTGGAACGGATTCGCGTGCTGCACGAGGCCGAACAACAGCAGCACCGGCGTCAACGCGAGCACGCCCCACGCGAGCTGTCCGGCGAGCCGCAGCGCGCCCGATTGCGCATTGGCGAACAGAAAACCGATGCCGACCATCGTGAACATGAGCTGGCTGATCAAGGTCAGCTGCATGTCGACGATCGTGCTGGCGACTGCTGTCGATGACCTGACGCCCCAGCGCCTGAACATGCGGAACGATACGAGTTCGCCGCCGATCCGCGCGACCGGCAGCATGCTGTTGACCGATTCGCGCACCCACACGAGGTGCATCATCCTCGCGAAGCTCGGGCGGTTCGCGCCGCGAATCAGCGAGCGCCAGTCGCAGGCGTTGGCGATTATGGTCAGCACGTGCGCCAGCGCGGCCACCACGAGACCGCCGCCAGCCACGCGCAACGCGCTGAGCACGGCGCGCGGATCCTCGCGCCAGACGAGCCACAGAGAAACGAGCAAACCCGCGAGCGCAGCCGCGCGGCCCAGATGCTTCATCATGCCGGCACCTCGCACGCGAACTCGATACACATGCGGTGCCGCACGGCGCGTGCCACCGGCTGTGTCAGCGTGCGCGTCGCTGCCCGTTGCGCCTCGGCGTTCGCATTCGCTTTCGCCTGCGGGGCGCTCCTGGTTCGCCCACTCAACACTTCTTCGATCATTGCCTACCCAATCTGCCGTTCGTTCGTCATTCGTCCTGCGCCGCCGACAACAGCCCGTCGCCGTCGACCTTGAAGCTGAAGCCCCGCCAGATCACCCGCGACGAGCGGAAGCTCGCGACGAAAATCGCAAACGATACGATATCCCATAACGGCAGCAGCCACAGATCGCGGCACCGCTGGCGCAGCGCCCGATCCGCGCGCCACTTCAACCCAAGACGCGCGACGATCGCCACCGCCGCGAGCAGCCATGCCCACAGCGCGCCGCCCGAGCACGCCAGCGCGAGCAGCGCGAACGCGAACGGATGCACGAGCGCCGTGCCGAGGTGCCCAAGCGGATCGATGCGGCGAATCGTGCGGCTCCAGCGCAGCTCGTGCGTCACGAGTTGCGTCGCGCTCGCTTCGACACACGCATGCGCAATCGCGAACGGCGGAATCACGACCTGCTCCCCCGCCGCGCGCACCGCCGCGCCGATCTCGTAGTCCTCGGCCAGATGCCGCACGAACGGCTTGAAGCCGCCGATCCGCTCATAGGTGTCGCGGCGCATCGCGATGGTCTGGCCGAAGCACGGCCGCGCGAGCCCGAGCGCGAGTCCGGTGACGACGCCTGGCAGGAACTGATAGTTGGTGGCGATCGCCGACAGCCGCGGCCAGAAACCCGGATCGGGCTGACCGCGATACGCGCAGGTGACGAGCCCGACGCCCGGCTTCTCCAGTTCGCCGACCACGTTGCGCAGATAGTCGGGGCCGACACACACGTCGCTGTCGGCGAACACGAGCACGTCGTGGCGCGCCTGCGGCAGCATGTTGAGGATATTGCTGATCTTGCGGTTCGGGCCGTACAGACGCGCGTCGGCGACCACGGTGATGTCCGCCTGCGGATGCAGACGCCGCAATTCGTCGACGGTTTGCAGCGCGGTGTCGGCCGAGTCATGCACGCCGAACAGGAATTGCACGGGCCCGGGATAGTCCTGGGCGCAGAAGCTCGACAGATTGTCGAGCAACGCCCACTCGTTGCCATGCAGTGGTTTGATAACCGTAATGGGTGGAAAGCTGGAGGGAACGGCCACCGTCCCCGCGAAGAAACGCCCGATCAGCGCGCTCGCGAGCACGGTATAGCCGATGCCGACAACGGTCGCCGCCGCGCACGCATACGCGAGCGTGACGGCGACGAGGTGTACGGCGCTCACGCCTCGTGCGCGCGCAGGAAGCGGAAAAACTCGACGCCTTCGCGCAGGCGCCGTTTCATCATGTCCCAGCTCGTCAGCATTTCGCGCAGGATCTCCCAGATCTTCGACGGCCGGAAATAAAAGCGTTTATAGAAGTTTTCGAGCTGGTGATACATCTCGTCGCGCGACAGATGTGGGTAGTCGATCGTCGCCAGCTGCACGCCTGACTTGCTCACGAGATTGATGACCTTGTTCTCCTCGAGCCAGCCGTTCTCGACCGCCTGGTTGTAGAGCCTCGTACCCGGATACGGCGCGGCGAGCGACACCTGGATCGTCAGCGGGTTGATTTCCTTCGCGTACTCGATGGTCTTCTGGATCGTTTCCGGCGTTTCGCCCGGCAAGCCGATAATGAACGTGCCGTGCACCTTGATACCGAGTGTGCGGCAGTCCTGCGCAAAGCGCCTCGCGATGTCCGTACGCAGGCCTTTCTTGACGTTCAGCAGGATCTGGTCGTCGCCGGATTCGTAGCCGACCAGCAGCAGGCGCAGGCCGTTTTCCTTCATGATCTTCAGCGTCGAGTAAGGCACGTTCGCCTTCGCGTTGCAGGACCACGTGACACCCAGCTTGCCCATGCCTCGCGCGATTTCTTCCGCGCGCGGCTTGAAGTCGGTGAACGTGTCGTCGTCGAACATGATCTCCTTGACTTCAGGCATGTTGTCGCGAATCCACTTGACTTCCTCGAGGACGTTCTCGACCGAACGCACCCGATAGCGATGGCCGCCGACGGTATGCGGCCACAGGCAGAACGTGCACTTCGAGCGGCAGCCGCGGCCCGTGTAGAGCGAGATGTACGGATGCTTCAGGTAGCCGTTGAAGTAGTTCTTGATCGTCAGATCGCGCTTGTAGACCGGCGCGACGAACGGCAACTCGTCCATGTTCTCGAGGATCGGGCGCGCTTCGTTGTGCTCGATCGAGCCGTCGGGGGCGCGATAGCTCAAACCAAGGATCTGCGCGAGCGGCTTACCCTCGGCAATTTCCTTGCAGGTGTAATCGAATTCCTCGCGGCACACGAAGTCGATGGCCTCGGTGGCGATCAGCGAGTTATGCGGATCGACCGCGACCTTCGCGCCGACCATGCCGACCAGCACCGAGGGCTTGCGCTCCTTGAGCATCTCGGCGAAATGGGCGTCGGTCGGAAAAGACGGCGTGCTGGTGTGAATCACCACCAGCTCGTATTGCGTGGCGATGTCGAGTGCGGCTTCGACTGACACGCCATCTGCGGTGGCGTCGAGCACGCGGCTGTCGGGCACGAGTGCGGCGGGTTGCGCGAGCCACGTCGGATACCAGAACGAGCGGACTTCACGCTTGGCCTGATAGCGCGAACCCGCGCCACCATCGAAGCCGTCGAACGACGGCGCCTGCAAGAACAGGGTTTTCATGGATGCTCCAGCAAGCCTTTATAGGCGCTTTCGGTTTTCAGTAGGGAAGCTATCTGATCCATTGCCCGAATGCAGGTCGAGAAAGCCTGCGCTCGACTTGCACGTAGCGGTGGCCGCGGTCCGGAAAGGCCACGGGCAGTGGCGCAAATAGTACGGAGCAAAGCTGAAGGAAACCTGAAGAATAATACTGCGTTCAGAGCGCGCGCGGCATGCTCTGATGGCACGATTTGTTGCGGTCGACCCGATCGCGAAGCCGTGACGCATCGATGTCGTATTGGTGTGGTATCGGATAAGCCGTGGCGTGGCGTGCTGGCGAGCCCAATTCAGGACGCCCATTCAGGCCCGATCCGCGCGCACGCACGCGCAGTCTTACGGGATCCTTATCGCGCGATATGCCTCGCCCACTCGAGCCAGCCGAGATTGAGGGCCGCGTTTACCACTACGCCAAGCGCCGACGCGAGCGCGGCGATCATGGTCCAGAAGGCCGAGCGGCGGGCCGAGCGCGCCGACGTATGGGCGGCCGTCGCTGCATCGCGCGACGCGCTCGCCGCCGCCTGCGCGATGTGCGACGACGCCTCCATGCGCGCCAACGACCGCAGCGCAAAGCCGCGCTCGTCGTCGTGCGTGGCCGCCGCCGCGTCGTGCTCCGTTTCGGCGCGCTGCGTCGCTTCGAACAGATAGCGATGACAGAACGGTGTCAGCGGATCGTCGGGAAAGCGCCCGGCGAACTGTTTCGCATAGGGGGCGCCGCCATTGCGCTCGATCTCCGCGTAGGCGGCGTCCTTATCCATCGGAAACCTCGCACGCGGTTGCGCGCCGCGCCGGGGGCCTCACACCGGTTTGATGTCGGCCGCCTGTTTGCCTTTCGGCCCCTGCTTGATTTCGAAGCTGACTTTCTGGTTTTCCTGCAACGACTTGAAGCCCTCGGATCGAATCTCCGAAAAATGGGCGAACAGGTCTTCGCCGCCGTCATCGGGGGTGATGAAGCCGAAGCCCTTAGCGTCGTTGAACCATTTCACTGTTCCGGTAGGCATGTCGATGTCCTCGTGATGCGCTGAAGTAGCGGTGACTGAATAATGCGCCTGATCGTGCAGGTTTGTCGCGTGGCACAAACCCGGCACCCTGGGCCGACCCGCGGCGTCGGCCCAATGCCAAACGCTCAGCAAACGGCGTGCCGTGGCCGCGCGGGTGCGGCCCGCGGCCGGCGCCCCGGCGCCCCGGCGCCCGGTGCGATTGCGCGCAATCAGATAAGATAATTGGTATCGGCAATTCATTCATGGCCGCGCAGGTCTGTCGCCTCGTGCCGCACGACCGCGCGGCCAGTTGTTTTTCCCTCTCACAGGAACCCAGCATGGCCATCTCGAGCTATACCGATACCCGTCTTCTAATCAACGGCGAATGGTGCGACGCCGCCAGCGGCAAGACCCTCGACGTGATCAACCCCGCCACCGGCCAGGCCATCGGCAAGGTTGCGCATGCCGGCATCGCCGATCTGGACCGCGCGCTCGAAGCCGCCCAGCGCGGCTTCGAAGCCTGGCGCAAGCTGCCCGCCAACGAGCGCGCGACCATCATGCGCAAAGCCGCTGCCCTCGTGCGCGAGCGCGCCTCTGACATCGGCCGCCTGATGACCCAGGAACAAGGCAAGCCGTTCGCCGAAGCGCGCGTCGAAGTGCTGGCGGCCGCGGACATCATCGAATGGTTCGCGGACGAAGGCCGCCGTGTGTACGGCCGGATCGTGCCGTCGCGCAACCTCGCCCAGCAGTCGCAGGTGCTGAAGGAGCCGATCGGCCCGGTCGCGGCGTTCACGCCGTGGAACTTCCCGGTCAACCAGGTCGTGCGCAAGCTGTCGGCCGCGCTCGCCTGCGGCTGCTCGTTCCTCGTGAAGGCGCCGGAAGAAACCCCGGCATCGCCGGCGGCCCTGCTGCAGGCGTTCGTCGAAGCCGGCGTGCCCGCCGGCACGGTCGGCCTCGTGTTCGGCGATCCGGCTGAAATTTCGAGCTACCTGATCCCGCATCCGGTGATCCGCAAGGTCACGTTCACCGGCTCGACGCCGGTCGGCAAGCAGCTCGCCGCCCTCGCCGGCTCGCACATGAAGCGCGCCACGATGGAACTGGGCGGCCACGCGCCGGTGATCGTCGCGGAAGACGCCGACGTCGCGCTCGCCGTCAAGGCAGCCGGTGCCGCGAAGTTCCGCAACGCGGGCCAGGTCTGCATCTCGCCGACGCGTTTCCTCGTGCACAACAGCATCCGCGAAGAGTTCGCCGCGGCGCTCGTCAAGCACGCCGAAAGCCTGAAGCTCGGCGATGGTCTCGCCGAAGGCACGACGCTCGGGCCGCTCGCCAACGCGCGTCGTCTGAGCGCGATGGCCAAGGTCGTCGAAGACGCCCGCAAGACCGGCGCGAAGGTCGCGACGGGCGGCGAGCGCGTCGGCTCGGAAGGCAACTTCTTCGCCGCAACCGTGCTGACCGACGTGCCGCTCGAAGCCGACGTGTTCAACAACGAGCCGTTCGGCCCGATCGCCGCGATCCGCGGCTTCGACAAGCTCGAAGAAGCGATCACCGAAGCGAACCGTCTGCCGTTCGGCCTCGCCGGCTACGCTTATACGAAGTCGTTCGCCAACGTGCATCTGCTGTCGCAGCGCATGGAAGTCGGCATGCTGTGGATCAACCAGCCGGCCACGCCGACGCCGGAAATGCCGTTCGGCGGCGTGAAGGATTCCGGCTACGGTTCGGAAGGCGGCCCGGAGGCAATGGAAGCCTACCTCGTCACCAAGGCAGTCACGGTGATGGCGGTTTAATCAGGCGCTTCAGGAACGGCGTGGCGGCTTGGCCGCTCGCGTCGTTCCGCTCCACGGATCGAACGATCTGCCAGGTCCACGAGTTTGCCGCTCGCGGACCTTTTTTATTGCCATGAACGATATCTCTTCCGAATCGATGCAACCCACCTTGAGCGGCTCGATCGTCGAGTTGCGGCCGCTGCGCGAGGACCACGCGCAGGCGCTCGTCGAGGCCGCCGCCGACGGGCAGTTGTGGGACATGAAGCTGACCGTCGTGCCGGGCGCGGCGACGATCGACGCCTATATTGCCAGGGCGCTCGCCGGTCGCGCGGCCGGCACCGTGATGCCATTCGTGATCGTGCGGCGCGCCGCGGACGACAAGGATGCCGGCGCTGGCCGGATCGTCGGCAGCACGCGGTTCTGGAAGATCGATCGCGCGAATCGCAAGCTCGAAATCGGCCACACGTGGTTGAGCGCCTCGGCGCAGCGCTCGGCCGTGAACACCGAGGCGAAGTATCTGCTGCTGTGCCACGCGTTCGACGTCATGCACTGCGTGCGCGTGCAGTTCACGACCGACGAACTCAACGAGAAATCGCGCGCGGCGATCCTGCGCATCGGCGCGAAACAGGAAGGCATCGTGCGGCACGAGCGGATCATGCCGGACGGACGCAAGCGCAACTCGGTGCGCTTTAGCATCATCGACGACGAATGGCCGGCGATGAAGGCGATGCTCGAAGCGAAGCTGGCGCGCTGAGCGGCGCGCCAACGCCCTACTGCTTTCTCATTCAGACGTGCGCGTCGCGCTGCTCATTGAGCGGCGCCCCCTGCGTCGCCGTCGCGAACTCGCCGCGCAGCGCGTCGCGAGCATGATGCCGGCGCACCCACACGGCGGTCAGAATCGGCACCAGAATCGCGGTCACGAGGCAGGCGGTGGCAACCATCGCGGTCGCCGCCGGCACCAGCGGCTTGAAGCTCGGAATCATGTCGGCGATGATCGCCGGATTCGCGACCGCCGCCCCCGCCGTCGACGACGCCGCGAGCCCCGCCGCGCCATTGCCGCCGGCGATCCAGCGGTCCGCGAGGATCAGCGGAACACCGGTCACGACGATCACGCCCAGCCCCAGCACGATACCCGGCAAGCCGCTCGTGACGATCACGTTCAGATCGATGCCGTTGCCGAGCGCAAAACCGAAAAACGGAATCAGCGGATGCACGCAGCGGCCGAACAGCTCGCGCAACTCGCTATCGAAATTGCCGAGCGCGAAGCCGATCAGGAACGGCAGCACCGCGCCGACGAACAGGCGCGGCTCGAAGAACGCGACGCCCGTCGCGCCGAGAATGAGCATGCTGATCAGCGGCCCCGATTCGACCGACATCAGCACGAACGCGCCGGCCTCTTCCTTGGTGCCGTACTGTTGCATCACGGCCGCGTAGAGACCGCCGTTGGTCATGTCCATCGACGTCGTGATCGCGAGGACCGACAGCCCCGCGAAGAGCCCGGTCTTGATGCCGTCGATCGGAATGAAGCGTGCCGCGATCAGCGTGACGATCCACGCGACCAGCATCTTGGTGGCGAGCAGTGTGCCGGACTTGCGCAGCACGGTGCCGGTCGCGCGCAGATCGATCGTCGCGCCCATGCAGAAGAACCACACCGCGAGGATCGGCACGGTGCCGGTAATCAGGCCGTTGGTGAACGAGCCGAAGTATTTGCCCGCGCCCGGCGCGAACGTATGCACACAGGCGCCAAGCAATAGCGGCACCAGCATCAGACCGCCAGGAATGCGGTCGATGGCCTTCTTGATTTTCATGCCTCCTCCATGGACGGTGACGTCCCGTTGACGGGCGCTTGACCCGCGGTGATGTCCCGTTCTGCGCCGGGCTCTCCCTGTCCGGCGCAATATAGCACTCTGAAAGGAACGCTGTTCCGTCTTATGCTGCGAAACCTGACTATCGTTTACCCGGCCGTTCGCGCTACGCGTTGCAGCCGTGGGTCGAACGTCGCAACATTTTCGGACCAGTGTTCCGAAATTGCGATTCTGCGTTACAGTTTCGGGCACAAGGCGCGCCAGCGCCCGCCCGTATGCCGACAGGAGAGCGATCAATGGACGTGAGACAGGCCATCAACAGCGAATACGCGAAGACGCTCGACACCACCGGATTGCGCCGGGAGTTTCTGGTCGAGCACATCTTCGAGCGCGATGCGCTCAAGCTCACGTACAGCCATATCGACCGGATCATCGTCGGCGGGGTGTGGCCGGTCGAGCGCGCCGTCGAAGTGCCGGGCTCGCTCGGCCAGGCGATCGGCGTCGACTATCTGCTCGAGCGGCGCGAGCTCGGCGCGATCAACATCGGCGGCGACGGCTGGGTCGACGTCGACGGCACGGGTTACACGGTGCGCCGCGACGAGGCGATCTATATCGGCAAGGGCGCGCGCTCGGTCACGTTCGGCAGTGCCGACGCCACCAACGTCGCTCACGCGGCGAAGTTCTATCTGAACTGCGCGCCCGCGCACACGACCTACCCGACCCGCACGATCTCGCTCGCGCAGGCCTCGCCCGAAACGCTCGGTGATCCGGCCACGAGCAACCGTCGCACCATCTACAAGTTCATCGTGCCCGACGTGCTGCCGACCTGCCAGTTGTCGATGGGCATGACGAAGCTCGAACCGGGCAGCCTGTGGAACACGATGCCGTGCCACACGCACGAGCGCCGCATGGAGGTGTATTTCTACTTCAACGTCGCCGACGATGCCGCGGTCTTCCACATGATGGGCGAGCCGCACGAAACGCGGCATATCGTCGTGCGCAACGAGCAGGCGGTGATCTCACCGAGCTGGTCGATCCATTCGGGCGTCGGCACGCGCGCGTACACGTTCATCTGGGGCATGGTCGGCGAGAACCAGGTGTTCGGCGATATGGATCATCTCGCGGTCCGGGAGCTGCGCTGAGCGAACATGAGTGCGAACCCAGTGAACACTTTCGATCTGACCGGTAAGGTCGCCATCGTGACCGGCAGCAACACCGGCCTCGGCGCCGGCATGGCGGTCGCGCTTGCCGCGGCCGGGTGCGATATCGTCGGCGTGAGTCGAGCGGACGCGGGCACGACCGCCGCGCGTGTCGAAGCGCTCGGGCGCCGCTTCGCGGATGTGCGCGCGGATCTCGCATCGATCGCGCCGGTCGAGGACATCGTGCGCGCCGCGCTCGAACCGTTCGGCCGCCTCGACGTACTCGTCAACAACGCGGGCATCATCCGCCGCGAAGACGCGCTCGAGTTCGGCGAGGACGCCTGGGACGCCGTGATGGACGTGAACCTGAAGAGCCTGTTCTTTCTGTCGCAGGCGGCGGCGCGCCAGTTCGTGCGGCAGCAAAGCGGCGGCAAGATCATCAACGTCGCGTCGATGCTGTCGTTCCAGGGCGGCATTCGCGTCGCCTCGTACACGGCCTCGAAAAGCGGCGTGCTCGGTCTCACCCGGCTGCTCGCGAATGAATGGGCCGCGCACCGCATCAACGTGAACGCGATCGCGCCCGGCTATATGGCAACCGCGAACACCGCCGCATTGCGCGACGACGCGCAGCGCAATGTTGAGATTCTCGGCCGCATTCCAGCCGGCCGCTGGGGCGTGCCCGACGATCTCGCCGGGCCGGTGGTTTTTCTCGCGTCGTCGGCCTCGGACTACGTGCATGGGCATACACTGGCGGTGGATGGCGGCTGGCTTGCGCGCTAGGTTCGGTAGAAGCTGGGCATCGCCGCGCGCAACGCGCTAAGCTCTCGCGCCGGCGCGCATCGGCTGGATGCAGCGGCGGCACGGGTTCGCACAGACAGGGAATGACGGACATGGCGGCAACGGGAACACTTAAGAACATGGCGCACGATGACGCGCGAGGCAAGGCACCAGGCAAGACGCGCAAGGAGTCCGCCGACACGACCTCGCCCGATGCGGACGGCGCTGAGCGCGGCGAATCGGCGTCGTCGATCGGCCGCGTGTTCGCGATTCTCGGCGCGATCGGCGATACCGGACAGATCGGCATCAGCGAGCTGTCGCAGCGGCTCGGCATGTCGAAGACGACCGTGCATCGCGTCATTCAAACACTGAAGGCGCTCGGCTACGTCACGCAGGAAGTCGAAACCGAACGCTACCGCCTCACGATCCGCCTGTTCGAACTCGGCGCGAAAGCGCTCGAAAGTGTCGACCTCGTACGCGAAGCCGACGTCGACATGCGCCGCATCGGCCAGATGACGCGCGAAGCGGTTCACCTCGGCGCGTTCGACGACGACGCGATCATCTATATCCACAAGATCGACGCTGACTACGGGCTGCGCATGCAGTCGCGAATCGGCCGTCGCAATCCGCTCCATAGCACCGCGATCGGCAAGGTACTACTCGCGTGGATGGAGCCGGCCGACGCGCGTGACGTGCTCTCGCACATCGAATTCCGTCGCTCGACGCAAAAAACCTTGACCTGCAAGGAAGCGGTGCTGAGCATCCTGCCGCGCGTGCGCGAGCAGGGTTACGGCGAGGACAACGAGGAGCAGGAAGAAGGCCTGCAATGCATCGCGGTGCCGGTGTTCGATCGCTTCGGCCGCGTGATCGCCGGTCTGTCGATTTCGTTTCCGACGATGCGCTGCGGCGCCGACACGAAGCAGCATTACGTCGCGCTGCTCAAAGAGGCGGGGCTCGCGATTTCGACCCGGCTTGGCTACCGCGAAGCAACCGCGCCGGAGCCCGCGCCCGCGCAGTAAGTGGTGCGCGCGCAATGCGCTTTACCTACCTGATCGAAGCTTAAGAGAAGCTGATGACGCTACTGCTGTAGCGTCTTTCCATCATGCTCGCGCGAGCGCATCACGTGCCTCATCGCTCAGTCTGCAACCGAATGTATCTGTGCGGCATACCCAAGGCGAAATTCGATTCGCTGCTTTTTTGAGCAATCGATGCGCCGAACCTACGCTTTGCATCGACGCATCGCTCGCCTTTGAAGGTGTTTTTTTTCATAGCGCGTTCAAGGGTTTGCCCTCGCACACGACACTCGCCCGGCATTTCGACTCGCAACACCCGGCGCCCCTCCTCTTCCTCCGACGCGCTCGCATCCATGTATCGACGCGAGTTCCAATCGACACGTCCTGTTACACACAAACACACCGGTAATCGCGCTGGTCAGTAGAGTTCGGTTCAAACGAAAGCGGTTCACATGAACGCTTCGCACGACAGGCACTCGCATCAGAGATTCCAGGGAGCAACACCATGAAAAAAATTCTCGCACTAGTCATTCTTGCCGCCACGCTCGGCGGCGCGTTGAGCGGTTGCATCGTCGTCCCGGACGATCATCCGCATCACGACCATTACTACGAACGTTATTGAACGGGTCATAGCGAGCGATAAGCGCACGGCTCTTCATTCCACTACAGACATCCACACAGAGAACAATCATGAGTCATTCACGCAACCGCTGGCTATCGTCGACGCTGATCGCGGGTCTCGCGATCGGCGCATCATCGGCCGCTTTCGCGCACGTCGATGTCGGCGTGAACATCGGCCTGCCGGGCATTGCGGTCGCGCCCGCCGTGGTCGAGGCTCCGCCGCCCGTCTACGTGCAGCCCGCACCCGTGTATGCGCCGCCGCCCGCGGTCGTGGTCGCGCCGGGCTGGTACGGCGAGCGCTACTACGATGGTCACCGCTATTGGGAACGTCGCGAGTGGGAACGTCATCACGACGATTGGCGCGAGGCGCGTGAAGGGCGCGGCCCGCACGGCGACTGGCACGACAATGGCTGGCACGGTCATGGGCATGACGATCACGGGCATGACCATTGATCGACCCCAGGTGGCGTCGTCGACGCCACCGTGTCGCGCAGGCAATCGCGCCACCCCTTCGACAGGAGCGACGACGTGCTACGCAATGATCCGAGACGAGTAACGGCGCAAGTCGACGGCGCGCAGATCTGCGCCGAATACAGCGAGCTGACCGGCCAGTTGTGCCTGCGCCAGGACGGCACGCTGCTGCGTGAATGGTTTCCCCCGCATTCGTGGATGGCGATCGCGTCGGTGGCCGGCGCGCGCCATTGGGGCACCCGGCCATCCGACGACGAATTGCTCGCGCTGCTGCACAACGAAATGACGTTGCTTCGGACGTCGTGAGTCGTCGTGAGTCGTCGCGCGTTTTCACCGCGCGCCGGCGCATCCGGATGTAGCGTTGAGCGCTCATTCGATCGCGACGGCGCCGACCTTTTCATCGGCTGATGTTTGCTCGAGCGGTGCGCGCCGCATCGTCAGCACCACGCCGCCCGCCGCGATCACAGCTGGCACCGCGAGCAGGCTGAACACCGCGCCGAACTGCCAGCCGAGCCCCATCAACGCGGCGCCGACGAGCGCGCCCGCCACGCCGCCGATGCGGCCGATCCCCAGCATCCACGCAACGCCTGTCGCGCGCGCCCGGGTCGGGTAGAAGCTCGCCGCGAGCGGCGACATCGAGGTGACCGCGCTGGTCGCAACCGTGCCGGTGAGGAAAATCAGCGTGCCGAGCCAGACCTGATGGCCGACGCCCTGCCCCACGAGCAACACGAGCGCGCCGACCGCCATGTACGTGAACGCGATTACGCGATGTCCGGCGAAGCGATCCATCACCCAGCCGACGCACAGATTCCCGAGGATGCCGCCGAGCGGAAACAGCGAGGTCATCAACGCGGCTTTTTCGCCCGAGAAACCGGTGTCCTTGAACAGCGTTGGCAACCAGTTGGTCAACAGGTAATAAATCAGCAGTCCCATGAAATAGGCGAGCCACAGCATCAGCGTGCCGAAGCGGTAACGCGCCGACAGCACGATCGCAAGCGCCGACTGCGCGCGGCTGTCACCCGTATCGCGGCGCACGTCGACCGCGAAAAAGCGGCAGCCCTCGAAGCGCTCGGCGGGCGCGATGCGTTGCAGAATCCGCGCGATCCGTTGATCGGCCCGCTTGCGCACCGCGAGAAATTGCGCCGATTCCGGCAGCAGAAGGATCAGCAGCGCGGTCAACACGAGCGGACCGGCACCGCCCGCCACCAGCACGCTCGGCCAGCCGAAATGCGGAATCAGCCACGCGGACGCGAGGCCGCCGATCGCGAGACCGCCTGAGAAGCCGCAGAACATCGCATTGACCGCGACCGCGCGAATTCGGGCGGGCGCGTACTCGGACATCAACGTGACCGCGTTGGGCATCGCCGCGCCGAGACCGAGGCCGGTGAAAAAGCGCAGCAAGGTCAGCGATTCGATCGAGGTGGCACGCGCTGCCGCGAGGCTCCACAGTCCGAAAAAGAACACCGACAGCACCAGCACCGTCTTGCGGCCGAGCCGGTCCGCGCACGGTCCCGCGGCGAGCGCGCCGATGCCGAGTCCCACCAGCGCCGCGCTCATGACCGGGCCGAGCGCGCTGCGCGCGATCCCCCACTGCTGCACGAGCGACGGCGCGATGAAGCCGACCGCGGCGGTGTCGAAACCATCGGCCGCGACGACGAGGAAGCACAGCACGAGAATCGTCCATTGAAAGGGCGAAAAGCGCTGCCCGTCGATAAAGGCCTGCACATCGATATTGCGTTCGGAGCGGCTCATGGGCGGGCTCCTTTCAGCTGGTTCATTGCGATGTCTCCTTGAAGTGACGAGGGGTTTTTTCTTCTTGTTCGAATTGCTCAGTCCATGCGTGCCTGGTCGTCGGCCGCGCCATAGGCGTGCCAGCCGCCATCGACGCTCAGCACCGTGCCGGTGATATAGCTCGCCGCGTCGGAGGCGAGAAAGCCGATCGCGTTGGCGATTTCTTCGGGACGCGCGAGGCGTCCCATCGGCGTGCGCTTCTCGATCGACCGCACGTTCATCTGGCCATTGCGTTTGAGCGTTTCGACGAGTTCGGTCGCCACATAGCCGGGCGCGACTGCGTTCACGCGAATGCCGTCGCGTGCCCATTCGCAGGCGAGTGAACGCGTCATCGCGGCGATCCCGGCCTTGGCCGCGCCGTACGCATTGCGCGCCGGAATACCGGCAAGTCCCGCGATCGATCCGAGGTTGACGATCGCGCCACTGCGCTGCACGAGCATCACGCGGCCCGCTTCGCGACACGCGACGAAGGTCCCGCGCAGATGTATGCCGAGCAGCCGGTCGAAAGCGTCGACGTTCTGCTCGACGGTCGGGTGCGGCTGATCGCTATTGCCCGCGTTGTTGACGAGCACGTCCACTCGCCCATAGCGCTCGACGCATGCGTCGATCAACGCGCGAACGTCGGCTTCGACGGCGACGTCCGCGCCCACGCCAAGATGCGCCGGGCCCAACTCGTGGGCGCGCTCGCACGAGCGCTGAGCGTTCAGATCGGCGATGACCACGCAGTAGCCGTCGCGCGCGAAACGCTGCGCGCAAGCCCAGCCGATGCCGTTCGCGCCACCCGTGACGATGGCCACGCGTGCTGCCGGTTCGTTCATCTCTGTCTCCCCCTCGAAGCCGCGGCTAGCGCAGCCTCGCCAGCGTGCTGAACTCGACGCGCCTGATGATGCGGCTCTCCTGTGCGACGATCAGATGCGCGGACGCCTGCAGATAGGCGGGCCACTCCGGATCGGCATCGCGCGCGGTGCGGCGCTGATCGTAATCGGCGATGCTCTCGTAGCCCCACAGATGCACGACCTGGTTCAGCGCGCCGATATCGCTCATATAGAAGCCGACGGGCGCGCCCAGGTATTTGAGCTGAATCGGCATCGCGAGCCGGTCGAAGACGTCGATGAATTCCGCCATGCCGCGCGGACGGATCGTGTAGATGCGATGATCGACGAAAGGTTTGCCCTGACTCATGTTCCCGTCCTCAATACGGTTGCGGATGCGCGGGTGTCCGCGTCGTTCGGGTTGGTTGCGCTCTGTGTGCTCTTCACGTCGACGCCCGCGAGATGGCGCCCGGTGATATAGCCGAACGTCATGATCGGCCCGAGCGTGATACCCGCGCCCGGATAGTTGCCGCCCATCACGCTCGCGCGATCGTTGCCGACCGCGTACAGGCCCGCGATCGGCGCGCCTTTCGCATCGAGCACTTCGCCGCTGACGTTCGTCGTGATGCCGTCGAAGGTGCCGAGATCGCCCATCACCACCTTGAGCGCGTAGTACGGACCGTCGCCGATCGGCGCGACGCACGGATTCGGCTTGTGCTCCGGGTCCGCGAGATAGCGGTTGAACGACGTCGTGCCGCGGCCGAACTCGCGATCTTCGCCGCGCAGCGCGTCCGCGTTGTAGCGCTCGACGGTCGCTTCGAGCGCCGCGCCGTCGAGACCCGCGTTGCGCGCGAGTTCCGCGAGCGTGCGGCCCGTGCTCAGATAGCCGTTGCGCAGCAGCGGACCGAGCGGCACGGGCGCCGGCTTCGCATAACCGAGCCCGTATTTGCGGATCGTCGCGTGATCGCAGATCAGCCACATCGCGGTTTCGCGTTCGCTCGCGCAGGCCTCGATCATCGCGGCGCCCACGTCGTGATACGAGTTCGCTTCGTTGGTGAAGCGCTTGCCCGCGCGCGTCACGCCGAGCACGCCAGGCTTGTAGCGATCCACCAGATGCGGAAACACGCCGACGCTGCCGTCGCGCATCGGCACGCGCGACACCGGCATCCATGCGGCCGGCTGCGGATAGCGGATCGCCACCTGCGCGCCGAGACGTTCGGCCATGCCGACGCCGTCGCCGGTATTGCCGCGCGGCACCGGCGACACGTGTTCGCCGCCACGTCGCAGATGCGGATACGCGCGAGCGATCCGCGCGACGTCATGCGAGAAGCCGCCGCACGCGAGCACCACGCCACGTCGCGCGACGATGCGCATTTCGCCTTGCGGTCCCGCGACGAGTGCGCCGCTCACGCTGCCGTTCGCCACGGTCAGCTCGCGAGCGGCCGTGTTCGTATGGATCGGAATGCCCAGATTGAGCGCGGACTTCGCGAGCCGCGCGGCGAGCGCGTTGCCGCTCGTGATCTGCACGCCGCGCCGGTACAGCGCGAGATCCTTCAGATGGCTCGCGAGCCGTCTGGCGACATATAGCGCGGACGTGAGCGAGCGCGTCGCATTGAAGAAGTGCTTGAGGTCCGCGTTCGACGAGTTGAACATCATGCCGATGAACGTGATCGTCTTCAGCGGCGCACGCAATCGCGTCATGTCCTTGCCGAGCGCGCGCGCATCGAACGGCGCGGCCACCACCGAGCGGCCAACGTCGACGCCACCGCCGACGTCCGGGTGATAGTCCGGATACAAGGTCGGCACGAATTTGACGGTGGTCTCGCGTTCGAAGAAGTCGAGCATTTCCGGGCCCGTGTCGAGGAACGCGTCGACGGCGGCGGCATCGAAGAACGCGCCGGTTTCGTTGCGCATATAGGTCAGCGCCGCTTCGCGCGTATCGCTGACGCCATGGCTCTTCGCGTGGCGGTTGCCCGGAATCCACAGCACACCGCCCGAAAACGCAGTCGTGCCGCCGAAAAACGCTTCCTTCTCGATGACGACGACATCGAGGCCGTGCTTGCGCGCGGTGATCGCAGTCGACAGACCGCCCGCGCCCGAACCGATGACGAGCACGTCACACGTGAGTGTCGTGCCGCGTGTTGCATGAGTCATGATGGCCTCCTTAAGTGCGGTCCTGGCGGCTCGCTTGCGCAGCCTGGTTGGCTTCGAAGCCGGGACGCGGCACGAGGTCCATCAGCATGCTTTCGAGACCGCCGTCGACCACGACTTCCGCGCCGTTAACATACGCGGCACGTTCGCTCGCGAGAAACGCGACGACGTCGGCGATATCGTTTGGCTCGCCGATCCGGCGGCTAGCCGTCATCGCACTGCGCCGACGTTCGATATCACCGTGCTCGTAGAACGCCGCGGACAGCGGCGTGCGGATCATGCCGGGACAAACGGTATTGCTGCGAATGCCGCGCGCACCCCACTCCGCCGCGATCTGCTTCGACAGCATCGTCACGCCGGCCTTGCCCGCGCTATAGGCGCCGCTATAGGTTTGCGGATGATGCGCGGCCACCGAAGCGACATGCACGATCGACCCCGCGCCGCGCTTTAACATGCCCTGACCGAATTGCTGCGAGCACAGCATGTAGCCGGTCAGATTCACGCGCAGCATCGCGTTCCATGCATCGAGCCCAATCTCCTCGATGCCGCCCGGGCGCAACAGGCCCGCGTTGTTGACCAGCACATCGGCGACACCCAGGCGCGCTTCGACCTCACCCACCGCGCCGCGCACGCTATCGATGTCACCGATATCGCAGGCGAGCGCCAGCGCCTCGATACCGCTCGCATTCAGCGTTTGAGCGACGTCACGGCACTTGCCCTCATCGCGATCGAGTAACGCGACGCGTGCGCCGGTGGCGCCTAACACCTGAGCGATCGCACTGCCGATGCCGCCCGCCGCGCCGCTCACCACGCAGACGCGGCCTTCGAGTCCGAGCCAGTGTTGCGTGTGGCCGCGTGCGTCGCGTCGATCTCGTTGCTGATTCATTTGCTTAGTCCTCCGAATCCCGATGTTCACAATCGCGGCGAATTCCGTTTAGCTGGCTTCATCCAGTTGTGTTATTCGACCGCGTCTTCGATGGAAAAAAGTATAGCCACGCGGTTCGATTGGAAATTGGACAAAGGCAGCGCATCGCAGGACAATTCGAACATAGGAGACAAAACCGCATGAGGAATATCCCTAACTACGATTTGTATGGAGAGTCCGCGCGGCCGCCGTGGTACGACGCGTTCAATTTCGAATGGATCGTCGAGCGCAGCCGTCCGAACCACTGGCAGATCGCCGCCCACCGGCACGATGCGTTGTTGCAGATTCTCTATATCCGCAGCGGTTCGGGCCACGTGCTGATCGAAAGCGAAAAGCTCACGATCGAAGCGCCATGCCTGATCCTGTTGCCAGCGCAAACGGTGCACGGTTTCGTGTTTTCGCCGGAGATCGACGGGCTCGTGATTACCGCGGCGCAGCGCGCGCTGGAGTCGATTTCGAAAGCGGTGTCGCCGGGCCTCGTGCCGGTGCTGCAAAGGCCCGCGCTGATTCCCGTGAGGCCCGCCATCGGCGAGCGCACGTTGATGCCGTTGTTCGGTTTGCTGGAGCAGGAATTTCGCGGCAGCGCGCGCGGCCATATCGCTGCGGGCATGTCGCTAATGATTGCACTTTTTGTGCAAGTCGCGCGTTTGACCGATGCCGCATCGAGCGCGAGCGCGACCGTCAATGACCGGCGCGCCGCGCAGATCAAACGGCTACGCGAGTTGATCGCCGCGCACGTGCGTGAGCATCAGCCGATCGATTATTACGCGGAAAAGCTTGGGGTAACCGCGGCGCAATTGGGCCGCATCTGTCGTGAGGAGCTCGGCCATTCACCGCTGTCGCTCGTCAACGACCAGTTGATACGCGAGGCGCAGCGCGATCTCGTGTACTCGGGCTCGAGCATCAAACAGATCGCGCATGCGCTCGGTTTTGAAGATGCGGCCTATTTCAGCCGCTATTTCCGCAAGCAGACCGGCGTCACACCCAAGGAATTTCAGGCGGCCGCGCATCGGGACCTGTCGATCAATTAGCGATCCTGATCCTGTCGCGCGGCTACCGTCTCAACTACAGATGCGCCTGCATCTGCGCGCCGGCGATGCCGACGTAGTTCTCCGCCAGCACCGTCGCGGCCGTGCGCGACGTCGTCACGTACTCGAGCTCGGCCACCTGCAGTTGCTGCTCGAACGCCGAAGCGCCCTCGACGCGATGCATCATGCTGGTCATCCAGTACGAGAAGTGCTCCGCGCGCCAGATGCGCTTGAGCGCGGTTTCGCTGTAACGGTCGAGCAGATCGGTGCGGTTTTCCTTGTAGAACGCATCGAGCGCCTTGCTCAGCACGTTCACGTCGGCAACTGCGAGGTTCATGCCCTTCGCGCCGGTCGGCGGCACGATATGCGCGGCGTCGCCAGCGAGGAAGAGCCGGCCGTGCTGCATCGTCGTCGACACGAAGCTGCGCATACCGACGATGTTCTTCTGGAAGATCTTGCCGTCGATGATCTTGTGACCTTCGTCCGAATCCGCGCGTGCATGCAGCTCGGCCCAGATGCGATCGTCGGACCAGTTCTCGACCGAGTCCTTCGGATCGCACTGGAAATACATGCGCTGCACGTTCGGCGAGCGCGTGCTGATCAGCGCGAAGCCGCGCTCGTGGCGCGCATAGATCAACTCGTCCGACGAGGGCGGGCCTTCGCACAGAATGCCGAACCAGCCAAACGGATAGACGCGCTCGAAATCCTTGCGCAGCGCCTGCGGAATCGCCTGACGCGACACGCCTTGTGAGCCGTCGCAGCCGATCACGAAGTCGCATTGCAACTCGTGCTCCGCGCCTTCGTGGCGATAGCGGATCGAGGGCTTGTCGGTATCGATGCCGTGCACCGACGTGTCCGACACGCCGAAGCGCAGCTCGGCGCTGGCGGCGACGCGCGCCGCGACGAGATCCTTGATCACTTCGTGCTGGGCATAAACCGTGATTGCGTGACCGGTGAGGGCCGTCAGATCGATACGACGGCGCTTGCCTTCGAACGCGAGTTCGAAACCATGATGCAACGCGCCTTCGGCTTTCATGCGTTCGCCGACACCGGTTTGGGTCAGCAGGTCCATCGTGCCCTGCTCGAGCACGCCGGCGCGAATCGTCGATTCGATCTGATCGCGCGTGCGCGTTTCGAGCACGACCGAGTCGATACCGCGCAGATGAAGCAGATGGGAAAGAAGCAGGCCGGCGGGCCCGGCACCAATGATGCCGACTTGAGTGCGCATAGATGTCTCCTGAATGCGGCGATGAAATTTGCGCCCAGTGTGACGATCGCTGCACCTATCCCGCAACGCGATATGGCGCATAGGCCGTATCGCGCTACGCGATAGAGGGTCCGAGGCGAGAACAAATGCTCAGTGGCTTTGCTGGCCGAGAACGCTTGGCTGACGGGGCTCTCCGAGGATTAGGACGATCGAGCCCATTGCTAGACCGATGTGGCGCGTCCTCAGGTAAACCCCAATCCGCTGAACGAGGTTCAACTAGCCAAGGAACAACTGGTAGACAGGATTCTTCGTTTCTTCCCAGCACGGATAGCCGAGCGTTTCGATAAAGCGCTCGAAGGCCGCATGGTCGCTCTCCGGCACCTGAATGCCGACCAGGATCGAACTGTAGTCCGCGCCCTGGTTGCGATAGTGGAACAGACTGATGTTCCAGTTCGGCGCCATCGACGACAGGAATTTCATCAGCGCGCCCGGGCGCTCCGGAAACTCGAAGCGGAACAGACGCTCATCGTGCGCGAGCGGCGAGCGGCCGCCGACCATGTAGCGGATGTGCTGCTTCGAGAGTTCGTCGAAGGTCAGATCGACCATGCGTAAACCGTGCACTTCGTAAGCGCCCGCGATCTGCACCGAATCCTCGGCACTGCGGATTTGCCTCTCCTACCAACTTT
>NZ_LRBG01000011.1 GCF_001580545.1 Paraburkholderia monticola | reverse complement strand
TTGTTGTCACAGAAAAAAACCCCAAAAGCATGGACGGGTGTCCAACTTTTGGGGTTCATTTCAGTGAGGCGCCGTTTGCATTTCAATGGCGAATCATTCTCCAAGCGTGATGCCGCAATTGCAGCATCACGGCACGCTCAGAACTGATCCTCCGACAAGGCCAGCACGCCCTCGCCGCCCTTCGCGTTGACGATCGCCACTTCGAGCGCCGCCGCCTGCGGCAGCACGTGCTCGGCGTAAAACCGCGCGGTCGCGATCTTTGCGTCGTGGAACGCGGGATCCTCGTCGCGCCGGGCGGCCGCGGCAAGCTGCGCACGTGCCATCTGCCAGCCGCCGAGCACGATACCCGCGAGCTTCAGATAAGGCACGCTGCCCGCGAACACCGCGTTCGGATCGCCCTTCGCATTGGCGACAACGAAATCGACGACCGCGCCGAGCGCGCGTTGGCCCTGCGCGAGCTGCGTCTTCATCGACGCGAACGCCGCGCCCTGCTGCGCGCCAAGCGCCTCGACCGTTTCGGCGATACCGGCAAGCAGTTCCTTCGCGACCTTGCCGCCGTCGCGCAGCGTCTTGCGGCCGATCAGGTCGTTGGCCTGGATCGCGGTCGTGCCTTCGTAGATCGACAGAATGCGCGCGTCGCGGTAGTACTGCGCGGCGCCGGTTTCCTCGATGAAGCCCATGCCGCCGTGCACCTGCACGCCGAGGCTCGTCACGTCGATCGACAGCTCCGTGCTCCAGCCTTTCACGATCGGCACCAGGTATTCGTAGATCGCCTGATGCCGCGCGCGCGTCGCCTCGTCCGGATGACGATGCGCGAGGTCGCAATGCGAAGCCGCGACATACGCGAGCGCGCGCGACGCCTCGGTGAGGCTGCGCATCGTCGACAGCATGCGGCGCACGTCCGGGTGCTGGATGATCGCGACCGACTGCTTCGCGGAGCCATCCACTGGACGGCTCTGCACGCGCTCCTTCGCATACGCGACCGCCTTCTGATACGCGCGATCCGAGATCGCGACACCTTGCATGCCGACCGCGAAACGCGCGGCGTTCATCATGATGAACATGTACTCGAGGCCGCGATTTTCTTCGCCGATCAACTGACCGATCGCGCCGCCGTGATCGCCGAACTGCAGCACCGCGGTCGGGCTCGCCTTGATACCGAGCTTGTGCTCGATCGACACGCAATGCACGTCGTTGCGCTCACCGAGCGAGCCGTCCTCGTTGACGAGGAACTTCGGCACGAGGAACAGCGAAATGCCCTTCACGCCTTCGGGCGCGTTCGGTGTGCGCGCAAGGACGAGATGGACGATGTTCTTCGCCATGTCGTGCTCGCCCCAGGTGATGAAGATCTTCGTGCCGAACAGCTTGAACGAACCGTCGCCCTGCGGCTCGGCGCGCGTGCGCACGAGCGCGAGATCGGAGCCCGCTTGCGGCTCGGTCAGGTTCATCGTGCCGGTCCATTCGCCCGAGATCAGCTTCGGCACGAAGGTTTGTTTCTGCGTTTCGCTGCCGGCCGTGAGCAGCGCCTCGATCGCGCCATCCGTCAGCAGCGGACACAACGCGAACGACAGGTTCGACGCGTTCAGCATCTCGATGCACGCCGTCGCGATCAGCTTCGGCAGCCCCTGCCCTTCGTAGTCGAGCGGATGCTGCACGCCTTGCCAGCCGCCCTCGGCGAACTGGCGGAACGCGTCCTTGAAACCGGGCGTCGCGGTGACGACGCCATCCTTCCAGCTGCTCGGATTGCGATCGCCGTCGACGTTCAGCGGCGCGAGCACTTCGCCGCAGAGTTTCGCCGACTCGTCGAGCACGGCTTGCGCGGTGTCGAGGTTCGCGTCTTCGAAGCCGGGCAGCTTCGCGATGTCTTCGAGTCCGGCCAGTTCTTTCATCACGAACAGCATGTCCTTGATGGGTGCCGTGTAGCTCATTTCCGTTCTCCTCCCTTGATATAAAAAAAGGGCGCGGGACTTGGTCGGTCCTGCGCCCTTCGCTTGCTGTCGGCGACTTCTGCGAGCCGCCGCGGCGCTTAGCCGAGTTCGCTCACGAGCTCCGGCACGACGGCAAACAGATCACCGACGAGGCCGTAGTCCGCCACGCTGAAAATCGGCGCTTCCGGATCCTTGTTGATCGCGACGATGACCTTCGAGTCCTTCATGCCGGCGAGGTGCTGGATCGCGCCGGAAATGCCGACCGCCACGTACAGTTGCGGTGCGACGATCTTGCCGGTCTGGCCGACCTGATAGTCGTTCGGCACGAAGCCCGCGTCGACGGCCGCGCGCGATGCGCCCAGCGCCGCGTTCAGCTTGTCGGCCAGTGGCTCGAGCACCTTCGTGTAGTTTTCGCCATTGCCCAGACCACGGCCACCCGACACGATGATCTTTGCGCTCGTCAGTTCCGGACGATCGAGCTTCGTCACTTCGCGGCTCACGAACTGCGAGATGCCGGCATCCGCTGCCGCTTCGATCTTTTCGACCGCTGCGCTGCCGCCTTCGGCCGCTACCGCGTCGAAGCCCGTCGAGCGCACCGTGATGACCTTGATCGGATCTTGAGATTGAACCGTCGCGATCGCGTTGCCCGCGTAGATCGGACGCTCGAACGTGTCGGCGGAATCCACTGCGGTGATGTCGCTGATCTGCGCGACGTCGAGCTTCGCGGCGATCCGCGGCGCGATGTTCTTGCCGTAGGCGGTCGCCGGCGCGAGGATGTGCGTGTAGTTCTTCGCGATGTTCAGCACCGTGGCTTCGACGTTTTCCGCAAGGCCCGCTTCGAGCTGCGGCGCGTCCGCGAGCAGTACCTTGCTCACGCCAGCGATCTTCGCTGCGGCATCGGCCGCGGCCTGCGCGTTGTGACCCGCGACCAGCACGTGAATGTCACCGCCGATCTTCTGTGCCGCTGCGATCGTGTTCAGCGTCGCGGCCTTGATCGAGGCGTTGTCGTGTTCTGCAATTACCAGGTTCGTCATTTGCTCTGTCTCCGCGTTCTACTTAAAGCACCTTCGCTTCGGTCTTCAGCTTCTCGACCAGCGTCTTCACGTCCGGCACCTTCACACCGGCGGAGCGCTTCGGCGGCTCGACCACTTTCAGCGTCTTCAGACGCGGCGTGACATCGACGCCGAGGTCTTCAGGCTTGATCGTTTCCAGCGGCTTTTTCTTCGCCTTCATGATGTTCGGCAGCGTCACGTAGCGCGGCTCATTGAGGCGCAGATCGGTCGTGACGACAGCCGGCAGCGTCAGCGACAGCGTTTCCGCGCCGCCGTCCACTTCACGCGACACCGTCGCCTTGCCGTCAGCAACAACGACCTTCGAAGCAAACGTCGCCTGCGGCAGGTTAGCCAAAGCCGCGAGCATCTGGCCAGTCTGATTGGAGTCGTCGTCGATGGCCTGCTTGCCGAGGATCACCAGTTGCGGCTGCTCCTTATCGACCAGCGCTTTCAACAGCTTCGCGACCGCCAGCGGCTGCAGATCTTCACCCGATTCGATCAGGATCGCGCGATCCGCGCCGATTGCCAGCGCGGTGCGCAGCGTTTCCTGCGCCTGCGTCACACCCGCCGACACGGCGATCACTTCGGTCGCGACGCCCGCTTCCCTCAGACGCACGGCTTCTTCAACCGCGATTTCGTCGAACGGATTCATCGACATCTTCACGTTGGCGATGTCGACGCCCGTGCCGTCCGATTTCACGCGGACCTTCACGTTGTAGTCGACCACTCTTTTCACTGGCACCAGAATTTTCATGCACACGCTCCAAAGTTACGAATACGTCAACCCGACGAACATTATAGCGACTGCCCTCGTGACAGCCCTGTCGCGGGCGCTTTGCGGGAGGATATCGCTCCTCAGCGGCGTGACGGCAATATCGAACGATCGTTCTATTTTAATCTCGAAAAAACCCGGGAGACAACCCCGGGTTCCGACTCAGACCTCTAATTTCGCATTGCCGTCGTGTTCTGCGAGGTCCGTGGGCCCTTGCCTCACCAGGCGGTGATCACCGAGCCGCCGAATTTGCTGTCGATGAACTGCTTCACTTCCGGCGAGTGGTACGCCGCGACGAGCTTCGCGACCCAAGGCTTATTCCTGTCCGCCTCGCGAATCGCGATGATGTTCACGTACGGACCTTTCGGGTCTTCGATCGCGATGGCATCCTGCTTCGGCTTCAGGCCCGCTTCCATCGCGAAGTTGGTGTTGATCGCGGCGGCGTCGACATCGCCGAGCGAACGCGGAATCTGCGCCGCGTCGAGCTCGACGATCTTCAGCTTGCGCGGATTGTCGACGATGTCGAGCGGCGTCGCCTTCAGGCCCGCATCGGCGCGCAGCTTCAGCAAGCCCAGCTTCTGCAGCAGCAGAAGCGCGCGGCCGCCGTTGGTCGGGTCGTTGGGCACCGCGATCTTCGCGCCCGGCTGCAACTCGGCGAGCGACTTCACCTTCTTCGAATAGATGCCCATCGGGTACGTGACCGTGTCGGCAATACGGATCAGCTTGTAGCCGCGATCCTTCACCTGCGCCTGCAAGTACGGGTCGTGCTGGTAGCTGTTCGCGTCCAGGTCGCCGCTTGCGAGCGCCGCGTTCGGCTGCACGTAGTCGGAGAATTCGACGATCTTGATGTTGAGACCGTTCTTTGCGGCAACCGTCTTCACGACGTCCATGATCTGCGCATGCGGGCCGCCTGTCACGCCGACCTTGATCGTGTCTTCGGCATGCGCCGCAGTGGTGGCGAAGAGCGTTGCCGCGCCAAGCGCGGCGGCCAGCTTGAGAATGAAGCGACGTTGCATGGTGGACCTTTTCCGAATCTCTATGAGCGGGCTTCCGATCGCCCTTGTTTATTTGTGGCTCAAACGACGCACGAGCCAATCCCCGAACGACTGCACCAGTTGCACGAACACGATCAGGATCAGCACGACCGCGAGCATCACTTCCGGCAGGAAGCGCTGATAGCCGTAGCGGATGCCGAGGTCACCCAGACCGCCGCCGCCGATCGCGCCGGCCATCGCCGAATAGCCGACCAGCGACACGAACGTGATCGTCAAACCGGCGATCACACCCGGCAGCGATTCCGGCAACAGCACCTTGAAAACGATCTGGCTGGTGGTCGCGCCCATCGCCTGAGCGGCTTCGATGAGCCCGCGATCGACCTCGCGCAGCGCCGTCTCGACCAGACGCGCGATGAACGGCGCGGCGGCGATCGTCAACGGCACGATCGCCGCCGCGGTACCGATCGACGAACCGACGACGAGCCGCGTAAACGGAATCACCGCGACCAGCAGGATGATGAACGGCGTCGAGCGCACCGCATTGACGATCACGCCCATCACGCGATTCACCGCGACGTTTTCGAGCACGCCCTGGCGGTCAGTCAGATACAGCAGCACACCGAGCGGCACGCCGACCACAGCGCCAATCAGTCCGGAGATGCCCACCATGATGAGCGTCTCCCAGAACGACTGGACGAACATATCGAACATTTCACTCAACATGCGAGAGCTCCTCTACCACGACACCCTGCTCGCGCAGAAACGTGATCGCCTGCGCGACCTGTGCCGGATCGCCGCCCGCGAGCACCGCGAGCGAGCCGAACGCCTGGCCCTGGATCTCGTCGATCTGGCCGTGCAGGATGTTGAAATCGAGCTCGTAGCGGCGAATCGTTTCCGACAGGATCGGCTGATCGACGCCCGAACCGGTGAACGCGAGGCGCAACAGATGGCCGTTGCCGGTCTTCAGGCGCTGCGCGACGCGCGCCTTCATGGCGGGCGGCAGCTCCTGCGCGATCACGTCGCCGATCAGCGCGCGCGTGACTTCATGGCGCGGCTGCAGGAACACGTCGATCACCTTGCCCTCTTCGACGACGCGGCCCGCGTCGAGCACCGCGACGCGATCGCAGACCTGCTTGATCACGTCCATCTGGTGCGTGATCAGCACGATCGTCAGGTTCAGTTCGCGATTGATGCGCTTGAGCAGATCAAGAATGGCGCGGGTGGTTTCGGGATCGAGCGCGGAGGTCGCCTCGTCCGAGAGCAGCACCTTCGGCTTGCTCGCAAGCGCGCGGGCGATGCCGACGCGCTGCTTCTGGCCGCCGCTGATCTGCGCCGGATAGCGGTCCTTCTGCGCCGACAGGCCGACGAGTTCGAGCAGCGGCAGCACGTTCGCCTCGATTTCGTCGCGCTTCATGCCCGCCAGTTCGAGCGGCAGCGCGACGTTCTCGTACACGGTGCGCGAGGACAGCAGATTGAAGTGCTGGAAGATCATGCCGATCTCGCGACGCGCGTCGCGCAATTGCGCGGTGGGCAGCGTCGTCAGATCGCGGCCGTTGACGAGGATGTTGCCCTCGGACGGACGCGTCAGCAGATTGATCGTGCGAACCAGCGTGCTCTTGCCCGCGCCGCTGCGGCCGATGATGCCGAACACCTCGCCGGCCGGAATCGACAGATTGACGTTGTGCAGCGCCTCGACCCAGCCCCGAGGTCCGGCGAAGCGCTGGGAAACATTGCGTATTTCGATCATGGACAAACAAAAACGGCGGAGGCTGCCGGCGAGCATGATGCTCCCGACAAGCGGCCGCCGTTTCTTTTATTGGGATTTGAGGTCGCCATTCTACCGCAGCGGCGACATACCCTTTAATAATCAATTCCGATCTTTTCATAACCTGAGGGCATTAGAGGCATCCCTTGTGAGCAAAGCTCACGCGCCTCGCGCCGCTACGACTATGATCGGGCCACCTTCCTAGCGCACAGACCGCCGCCATGCAGACTTCCCCGGGCCACACCGTGCGCGCGAGCGCCGGCAGTCTCAACAAGGACGCACCGCAGCTCGCCTCGGTCACGACCGCCGATGGCATTTCGTTGCCGCTCTACCGCTGGCGGCCGAGCGGGCCGACACGCGCGACGGTCGCGCTGCTGCACGGGCTCGCCGAGCACGCCGGCCGTTACGCCGCGGTGGCGGGCCGGCTCAACGCGGCGGGCATCGAGCTCGTCGCGATCGATCTGCGGGGCCACGGCCACGCGCCAGGCAAGCGCGCCTATGTGAAACGCTTCGACGACTACCTGCTCGATGCGCAAGCGCTGCTCGACGCCGCCGCGCAAAGCTGCGCGCCGCTCTTCCTGATGGGTCACAGCATGGGTGGCGCGGTGGCCGCGCTGTATGCGATCGAGCGTCTCGACGCGAGCGGCCGGCGCCTGAGCGGCCTGATCCTGTCGAGCCCCGCGCTCGCGCCGGGCCGGGACGTGCCGAAGTGGATGCTCGCGCTAAGCCAGGTGATCAGCCGCCTCTACCCCGGCTTCCCGGCGATGAAGATCGACCCCGCGCTGCTCTCGCGCGTGCAGCCGGTGGTCAATGCCAACCGCAACGATCCGCTCGTGCATCACGACGCGATTCCGGCGCGCACCGGCGCCGAGCTGCTGCTCGCGATGGCGCGCATCGAACGCGGTCGCGCGGGGCTGCGCATGCCGCTGCTCGTGTTTCATGGCACCGCCGACAAACTGACCGAGCCCGACGGCAGCCGCGAGTTCGGCAAGCACGCGGGCTCGCCGGACAAGACGCTCACGCTGCACGAGGGCAGCTATCACGAGACGATGAACGATCTCGATCGGGATCGGGTGATCGAGGCATTGGTCGAGTGGATCGAAAAACGGGCGCTGGGACGCAGTTAGGGACTCAGTGAAGGGCACAGAGCGGGCAGCCGCCCGCTACCGCTTCCACTCCGGCGCGCGTTTGTCGATAAAGGCCTGCACGCCTTCGAGCGCCGAGTCGTCCATCATGTTGCACGCCATCGTCTGACCGGCGAGCTGGTATGCGGCCTCGATGCCCATTTCGAGCTGCCGGTAGAACAGGCCCTTGCCCGCGCTGACCGCTTCGACCGGCTTCGCGCAGATGCTCGCGGCGAGCCGCGCGACTTCGTCGTCGAGCGCATCGGCTGGAGTAACGCGGTTCACGAGCCCCTGCTTGCGCGCTTCGGCGGCGTCGATGAAATCGCCGGTCAGCAGCATTTCGAGCGCGGCCTTGCGCGACAGGTTGCGCGACAGCGGCACCGACGGCGTCGCGCAGAACAATCCCAGGTTCACGCCCGACACGGCGAAGCGCGCGGTATCGGCGGCAACGGCGAGATCGCACATCGCGACGAGCTGGCAGCCGGCCGCCGTGGCGATGCCATGCACGCGCGCGATCACCGGCTGCGGCATGCGCTGGATCGTCATCATCAGCTTCGTGCAGCGCGCGAATAGCTGCTGGTAATACGCGAGCGACGGCGCCGCGCGCATTTCCTTGAGATCGTGTCCCGCACAGAACGCGCGACCCGCGCCGGCAATGACGACCACACGCGCAGCGGTCTTCGCGAGATCGGTCAGGGTCTGCTGCAGTTCGTCGAGCAGCGCTTCGGACAACGCGTTGAACGCATCGGGCCGGTTCATCGTGACGCGCACGACGCCCGGCACGCGATACGCGTCGGGTTCGACCGTAACTAGCGACGCGGCGCCGGTGTTGGCAGGGGTGGCGCTCATGGTTTGCTCGCTCCTCGACCTCAAATCCCGGCCAGTGACCGCACGTGCGCGACCACGCTGCGCCCGAGCGCCGACAGGTTGTAGCCACCCTCGAGACAACTGACGATGCGCCCGCGCGCATAGCGTCGCGCGATCTCGCGCATCTGGTCGGTGATCCACGCGTAATCGTCTTCGACGAGCCCCAGGTTGCCGAGGTCGTCCTCGCGATGCGCATCGAAGCCCGCCGAGATGAACAGCATCTCCGGCCGGAACTCGTGCAGACGCGGCAACCACAGCATATCGACCGCCTCGCGCACGGCCATGCCGTTCGAGCGCGCCGGCATCGGCACGTTGCACATGTTGGGCGCCTGGTTGTCGGCGCCCGTGAACGGATAGAACGGATGCTGGAAGATGCTGCACATCAGCACGCGCGGGTCGCCCGAGAACGCGGCCTCGGTGCCGTTGCCGTGATGCACGTCGAAGTCGATGATCGCCACGCGCGCGAGGCCGTGCGCCTCGAGCGCGTGGCGCGCGGCGATCGCCACGTTGTTGAAAAAGCAAAAGCCCATCGCGCGGGCCGGCTCCGCGTGGTGACCCGGCGGGCGCACGCTGCAGAACGCGTTGTCGTAGCGGCCTTCGATCACCGCGTCGGTGGCGGCGACCGCCGCGCCCGCCGCACGCAAGGCGGCCTGCCACGTGTGCGGGTTCATCGTCGTGTCCGGATCGATTTCGGCGGTGCCCTCGACGGGCGCGCGGCCGCGGATGTAGTCGACATGCGCCTGCGTATGCACGCGCAGCAGCGCGGCCTCGTCGGCGAGCGGCGGCGATTCGCGCTCGATCAGCGCGTCGATGCGGCTCGCGATCAGTTGATCCTCGATCGCCTGCAGGCGCGCGGGACATTCGGGATGCCACTGCCCCATGTCGTGCAGCAGACAGTCGGGGTGGGAATAGAAGCCTGTTGCCATAGTTCGTATTGTGCGTCTCGTCTTCGGCGCGGCGCATGGACTGCGCGCGCGGCGTGTCTCCGTCGAGCGGCGCGCGCCCTGGCGCGCCCACATTCGTCAAGTTACCACACGACGCCACTGTCGCTGATTCGGCACGGTTTTGCGAAAGCCGTCGGGTATACTTCCCCGACCCGTTACTCGCCGTTTCGTTCCTGCCGCTTTCCGACTGCTTCCAGCCTTTCACGCATCGCGCTCACTGCTCACTATGACCGTCAAGCTTGCTCTGTCCGCACGATCCCCACGCAACCGGCTTTACCTCGGCACCCTCGCCGCCTCACTGACCGTCGCATCGTGCATGTTCATCGCAGCAAGTCCCGCGAGCGCCCAAAGCGCCACGAAGAAAGCGCCGCTGCTGGTCGCGCAGAGCCAGCCGCAGCAGCCGGTGCCGCAAGGGCAAACGTTTGAGGAAGAGATCATTCCGCAGCGCTACGCGAACAACGCGAACGTCGATGCGTTCATCAACGAGATGGTCGCGCGCTACGATTTCGACGAAGCGTCGCTGCACGCGCTGTTCGCCCGCGTCAGCTACTCGGCGACCGCGGTGAAGCTCGTCACGCCGTCGCCGACGCCGTCGATCAAGAACTGGCGCTCGTATCAGGCACGCTTCCTGGACCCGGTGCGCATCAATGCCGGCGTGCAGTTCTGGCGTGAAAACCGGGCCACGCTGCAGCGCGCGTATCAGGAGTTCGGCGTGCCGCCCGAGATGATCGTCGGCATTATCGGCGTCGAGACGATCTACGGCCGCTACATGGGCAACTTCCGCGTGCTCGATGCGCTGACCACGCTGAGCTTCGATTATCCGAACACCGCGAATCGCGCGGACCGCCAGGCCACGTTCCGCAAGAATCTCGAAGACTACCTGGTGTGGACGCGCGACGCGCAGATCGATCCGACCTCGGTGCTAGGCTCATACACCGGCGCGATCGGCATTCCGCAGTTCCTGCCGAGCAGCATCGTGCAATACGCGGTCGACTACGAAGGCAACAAGCGCATCGATCTGCGCACGAGCGAGGCCGATGCGATCGGCAGCGTCGCGAACTATCTGCGGCAGAACGGCTGGGAAAGCGGCCGGCCCGTGGTGTGGCGCATCGGCTCGGACGCGGGCAGCCTCGGTGTCGCGCAGGCGGCGGCCAATGGTGAGCCGGAGCCGCACTGGCCGCTCGATCAGTTGCTGCGCGCCGGGCTGGTGCTGAACGAACCGAACGTCGACATTGCTGCCGAAGCGGGCACGCCCGTCACGGTGGTCGATCTGCCGTCGCCGGGACGCGGCACCGAGTTCGTGCTCGGCCTGAAGAATTTCTATGTGCTCACGCGCTACAACCGCAGCTTCTTCTATGCGCTCGCGGTGTACCAGCTCGGTCAGAAGGTCAAGGCGCAGATGGAAGCGATCGATGCCGCAAAGGCGGCCAACAACGGCGGTGCGTCGCAAGGTCAGGCGGATCAGTCGAACTCTGATTCGCAGTGAGTCACGCCGCGAGTCGCTGTGCGCGCCTCGCGGTGAATGAAGTAAAAAAGCGCCGGCTCTGAACAGCACCGGCGCTTTTTTGATTCGCGCGCCTGCGAAGGCGCCCGGCGAGCCGCTTACGCGGGAAACACTCCGGTGGACAGATAACGATCCCCGCGATCGCAGACGACGAACACGATCGTTGCGTTCTCGACCTGACGCGCGATGCGCATGGCGACTTCACACGCGCCGCCCGACGAAATGCCCGCGAAGATGCCTTCGACCGATGCCATGCGGCGCGCCATCGCCTCGGCCGCGGCTTGACTGACGTTCTCCACGCGGTCGACGCGGCTGCGATCGAAAATCTTCGGCAGATACGCTTCCGGCCATTTGCGGATGCCCGGAATACGCGAGCCCTCTTCCGGCTGCGCGCCGATGATTTCGATTTGCTGGTTCTGCGTTTTCAGGTACGTCGACACGCCCATGATCGTGCCGGTCGTGCCCATCGACGACACGAAGTGCGTGATGCGCCCTTCGGTGTCGCGCCAGATTTCCGGTCCCGTGCCTTCGATATGTGCGGCCGGATTGTCCGGGTTCGCGAACTGATCGAGGATGATGCCCTTGCCTTCGCGCTGCATCTGCTCGGCCAGATCGCGCGCGTACTCCATGCCGCCCTTAACCGGCGTCAGAACGATTTCCGCGCCGTAGGCGGCCATGCTCTGACGGCGCTCGACCGACAGATCCTCCGGCATGATCAGCACCATCCTGTAGCCGCGGATCGCGGCGGCCATCGCGAGCGCGATGCCGGTGTTGCCGCTGGTCGATTCGATCAGCGTGTCGCCCGGCTTGATGCGTCCGCGCGCTTCCGCCTTCTTGATCATCGACAATGCCGGACGGTCCTTCACCGACCCCGCCGGATTGTTGCCCTCGAGCTTGGCGAGGATCACGTTGTTGCGGCTGCGGATCTCGTCGTCGGGAAGCCGGACGAGTTGCACGAGCGGCGTATTGCCGACTGTGTCTTCAATCGTTTTGTATGCCATATCGGGTCTATCGATCGATGCGCGAATGAGTGTCTTCAATCTATCGATTCTAAACCACGATGTCCGGCGCTGCCCTGCAGCCCTTCTGTTCGCATGGATGCAGGCGGCTTGGAACGCAGAAAACCCGCGGCTGCGAGCCGCGGGAACTCGTGTGTACCCATCGAGGTAGTGGAGCGTTCGCGAGCCCCGCGCGCCGCAAGCCGCCCGTGGGCGTCGCACACGCAAGGTTCGCGACGGCTTATTTCTTCACCGCCACGGCGGGAGCGCTTTTCTGCGTGGCGGCGGCAGCGGCCGCAGCGGCCGGCTCCCTGTTCGATGCAGTTGCCGCAACTTGCGTGCTAGCAGCCGCGCCAGCCGGTCCGACAGCGAGACCCTCCGCCTGCAGGCGCTCGACGGTATGCCCGCCCATGCCCTTGACGCGCTTGCCGAGATCGCCCGCATCCTTGAATGGGCCGTGCGCGTTGCGTTCGTCGAGAATCGCCTTGGCTTTTGCCGCGCCGATGCCCTTGATACTGCGCAGCGCGTCTTCGTTAGCCGTGTTGACGTCGACCGCCGCATACGCGTGGCCGAAAGCGGCGAGCATCGCCGCGGTAACCAGTACTTTTCGAAACATATTGGAATCTCCCTGTTGCCACTGGCCGGCGACCATCACCGGCCAGGAGATTCCAGTTTAAAGAGGATGCCGTACTAATCACACCTGGCCGAACAGCCAGCGCACGTAACGATCGACCCCTTCCTGCACGCTCAGGAACGGCGCATCGTAGCCGGCGGCGCGCAGCTTCGACTGATCGGCCTGCGTGAAGCACTGGTACTTGCCGCGCAGCGCGTCCGGGAACGGGATGTATTCGATCAGCCCGCGCTGCACCTGATCCGCGAGCGACAGCGCCGGCTCGTTGTTCAGTGCGCGCAGCGTGTTGACCACGGTGCTCGCGATGTCGTTGAACGGCTGCGCGCGGCCGGTGCCGAGATTGAAAATGCCCGATTTCTCCGGGTGATCGAAGAAGAACAGGTTGACCTTGACGACGTCTTCGACCGAGATGAAATCGCGCGTCTGCTCGCCGGCCGCATAGCCGTTGTACTCGCCGAACAGCTTGACCTTGCCCTCGGCCCGGAACTGGTTGAAGTTGTGAAACGCGACCGACGCCATGCGCGCCTTGTGCGTTTCGCGCGGCCCGTACACGTTGAAATAGCGAAAGCCCGCGATCTGGCTCTTCGCGCCCGGCAGCACACGGCGAATCACCTGGTCGAACAGGAACTTCGAATAGCCGTACACGTTGAGCGGCTGCTCGACCTCGCGCTCCTCGACGAAGCGGCTCGAGCCGCCATACGTCGCCGCCGACGACGCGTACAGGAACTGGATGTTCTGCGCGAGGCAGACGTCGAGCACGTCGCGGCTATAGCGGTAGTTGTTGTCCATCATGTAGCGGCCGTCGGTTTCCATCGTGTCCGAGCAGGCGCCTTCGTGGAAGATCGCGCGCACTTTGCCGAAGTCGCCGCGCCTGAAGCGCTCGACGAATTCGGTTTTGTCGAGATAGTCGTCGATCTCGCAGTCGACCAGGTTCTTGAACTTGTCCGCTCGTGTGAGGTTATCGACGGCGATGATGCGTTGTTCGCCGCGCTCGTTGAGCGCCTTCACGAGATTGCTGCCGATAAAACCGGCCGCGCCGGTGACGATGACGGTCATGATGATCCTGCCGTAGTGAGCTTTGTAATGAGCTTCGTTCGATCAACGCCGCGCGGGGGCCGCTGGTCCGTCAGGACGACGGGGCCCGCGGGCTGCATCAGGAAAAGAGTTCGTCGTAGTCGACGGTGGCGGTGCCGAGCTTGCCGACCACGATGCCGGCCGCGCGATTCGCGAGCCCGACCGCGTCGACGAGCGAAAGACCCGCGCCGAGCATCGCGGCGAGTGTCGCGATCACGGTGTCGCCCGCGCCCGACACATCATACACTTCGCGTGCAACGGCCGATGCGTGCAGGATGCCGTCGTCCGAGAACAGTGTCATGCCCTCTTCCGAGCGCGTCAGCAGCAGCGCCTTGAACTGCAGTTCGGCGCGCAGCTTCGTCACGCGCGCGATCAGATCTTCCTCGGACTTCCATTGGCCGACGACCTCGCGCAATTCGGCGCGATTCGGCGTGATCAGCGTCGCGCCGCGATAGCGCTCCCAGTCGTCGCCCTTCGGATCGACGAGCACCGGCTTGCCCGCGGCGTGCGCCTTCGCGATCATCTGCGTGACGTGCGTGAGGCCGCCCTTCGCGTAGTCGGACATCAGGATCACGTCGTGCGACGGCAGCAGTTCGTCGAAACGCGCAAGACCCGCGAGCAGCACCTCGTGCGCCGGCGAGTTTTCGAAGTCGACGCGCAGCAATTGCTGCTGCCGCGACAGCACGCGCAGCTTGATCGTCGTCAGCAAGGCCGGGTCGCGTTCGAGATGTGGCGTGACACCGCTTTCGTCGAGCAGTTGCACGATGCGCTCGCCGGGCTCGTCATGACCGACCACGCACAAGAGACCCGCCTGCGCGCCGAGCGCGACCGCGTTGCGCGCGACGTTCGCCGCGCCGCCGAGGCGATCTTCCTGGCGCTGCACGTGCACGACCGGCACCGGCGCTTCCGGCGAAATACGGTTCACGTCGCCGAACCAGTAACGGTCGAGCATCACGTCGCCGACCACCAGCACGCGCGCCGCGCCAAGCTGGGCGCGCGGCACGACCGTCAATTTCTGCCCCGGCGTGGCGGCGGGCATCGCGGGCTTGACCTCAGGCATCGGCCGGAAGTTCAGAGGGTTGGGCATAGGGGCGTCCAATGGCGTGATAGTCGATACCGAGCTCGGTCATCGCGTCCGGTTCGTACAGATTGCGGCCGTCGAAAATCAGCGGCGTCTTCAGCACCGATTTAAGATGCACGAAATCAGGACTCTTGAACTCCTTCCATTCGGTCACGATCACGAGCGCGTCGGCGCCGGTCAGCGTTTCGTCCTGAGTGCCCGTGAACGTGAGGCGCGCGAGCTGCTCGGGCGCCGCATGCAGATCCATTGCGAACACGCGACGCGCCTCGGTCACGGCGACCGGATCGTACGCGCGCACCTTCGCGCCGCGCGCGAGCAGCTCGCCGATCACGCGGCGGCTCGGCGCCTCGCGCATGTCGTCGGTATTCGGCTTGAACGCGAGCCCCCACACCGCGAACGTGCGGCCGCTCAGATCGTCGCCGAGCTTCGCGGCGATCTTGTTCACGAGCACGTCCTTCTGCTGGTGGTTCACTTCCTCGACCGCTTCGAGAATGCGCAGATTGTGGCCGCTCTCGCTCGCGGTGCGGATCAGCGCCTGCACGTCCTTCGGGAAGCACGAGCCGCCATAGCCGCAGCCCGCATACAGGAAGTGATAGCCGATGCGCGGATCGGAGCCGATGCCGCGGCGAACGGCTTCGATATCGGCGCCGACCTTGTCCGCGAGATTCGACATCTCGTTCATGAACGAGATGCGCGTTGCGAGCATTGCGTTGGCCGCGTACTTCGTGAACTCGGCCGAGCGCACGTCCATATACAGCGTGCGTTCGTGATTGCGGTTGAACGGCGCGTACAGGCGTTTCATCATTTCGCGCGCGCGCATGCCCGGTTCGTCTTCGTCGATGCCGATCACGATGCGGTCCGGACGCATGAAATCGTCGACGGCGGCGCCTTCCTTCAGGAACTCGGGGTTCGACACGACCGAGAAGCGATGCTGCGCGCTGCCGGCGAGCCCGCGCTTCGCGAGTTCTTCGTCGACTACCGCGCGCACGCGTTGCGCGGTGCCGACCGGCACCGTCGATTTGTCGACGATCACCTTGAAGCCGTTCATCGTGCGGCCGATGTTGCGCGCCGCCTCGAGCACGTATTGCAGATCGGCGGAGCCGTCTTCGTCGGGCGGTGTGCCGACCGCGATGAACTGCACGTCGCCGTGCGCGACGCTCGCCGCGACATCGGTCGAGAACGTGATGCGGCCAGCCGCGCGCGTGCGGGCAATCATCTCCTGCAGGCCCGGTTCGTGAATCGGCACGCCGCCTTTGTTGAGGATGTCGATCTTGCGCTGATCGACGTCGAGACAGAAGACGTCGTTGCCGATCTCGGCGAGACATGCGCCGGTGACAAGGCCCACATAGCCGGTGCCGATAATGGTGATTTTCATACGCTTTCCGGTAGATGGTTCCGGTGATGAATGCCGCTCATGAGACCGGCGATAAACTCGTTGCGATATTCACGGGCGGGTGGTTACGTGGCAACGAACACCGACGCGGCCAGCGCCGCCCGTGCGGCGTCAGTTCGACGCGGTAATCGGCTCGATGCGGCGCGGTGCATAGGTTTCCCAGCCGCTGCAACCCGGGCACTGCCAGTAGAAAAGCCGCGCCCTGAAACCGCAATTCTGGCACGTATAGCGCGGCAGATTCTTGGTGCGCTGACGGATCAGCGTGCGCATCAGTTCGAGCTCGCTGCGCCGTGGCTCCTCTGCGACGGCCTGCTGCGCTTCGAGCAGGCGCGTCATGCCGGCCAGATTCGGCGACTTCTGCATCTGCGAGCGCGCGAGCGCATGCGCGGCATCGGTACCGCGCAGTGACGCGACGTGCTGATACGCGACGTCGAGAAGATCGTTGCTCGGATGACGGTCAACCCACGTGGTCAGCAGATCGGCACCCTCCTGCGCGCGACCGAGTGCTTCGTACGCCTTCATGATCTTCTCGGCGACGAGCGGCAGATACGCGGGGTTCTGCTCCTCGACGCGGCGCCATTGCCCGATCGCCGCATCAGGCGCGGCGCCGGCCGCGTCGACATCGCCGAACAGGATCGTCGCGCGGACGTTGGTCGGATTCGCCTTCAACGCGAGACCGAGTTGACGACGCGCTTCGTCGGGCTTCTTCTGCTGCAGCGCTTCCTGCGCAAGTTCGCAATGGAACTGCGCGATTTCCTTGTCGAGCGACGGGGCGCCCATCGTTTCGAGATGGCGTGCGGTATCGATCGACTTGACCCAGTCCTTCTCGATCTCGTAGATCGTCAGCAGCGCGCGTTGGGCGCCCAGTGCGTAATCGCCGGCCTGCAGCGAGCGGAAAGTTTCCTCGGCACGGTCGAGCAGACCCGCTTTCAGGAAGTCCTGGCCGAGCTCGTACAGTGCATGGTCTCGCTCGCTGACTGGCAGGTCCGCGCGGCTCAACAGATTTTGATGCACGCGGATCGCGCGGTCGGTTTCGCCACGCCGGCGGAACAGATTGCCGAGCGCGAAATGCAGTTCGACCGTTTCAGGGTCGAGCTTGACGACTTCGATGAACGCGTCGATCGCCTGGTCGGGCTGCTCGTTGAGCAGGAAGTTCAGGCCGCGAAAATACGAACGCGGCAGGTTGGCGCTTTCGGACAGCAGCGTCTTGAGGTCGTAGCGCGCTGCCATCCAGCCGAACGCGAACGCGACGGGTATGACCAGCAGCCACCAGAAGTCTAGATCCATGCGATTAATGCAAATGTGCGGGAAAGCGGAAACGAAAAGCCGCGCTCAGAGCGCGCGGCGCAAGACATGTCAGATCAGCGGCGGCATCGGCGGCTGCTCGACGACGGCCGGGGTCTCGCGCGCCACGCGCAACTCCCGCCTGAGTCGGCCATTCTCCATACGCAGACGCACGACCGCCGGCATCGCCGACACGAGACCTGCCAGCAAACCGATTACGAAAAACGCCAGGCCAATCAGAATCAGGGGCGCCGACCAGACATAGCCGGCGAGGAAATTCAACGTAGCGGGTTGCGTGTTGGAGAGCGCCAGCACCAGCAGCAGCACGAACACCAGCACACGGATCAGCCAGACGATAAATTTCATGAATAGATCTCTTGACGGCAGTTGCGGGGTGACGCCGGCTTGATGACGCGTCGCGCCACGGTGTTGCCCGCGCCGAAGTGACCCGTATTGTAATGGATGCCCTCGCGGCTGGGCAGCAAGTGGCGGGACACGGCGCTTACCGGCGATTCGCGACAGGCAGCGGCCGCAGCGGCATGCCCCCGAAGCATGGACGAAAAAAAAGCGCCCGAAGGCGCTTTTCCTGGTCTTTTGCCGACTGGCTTTGGCCGCTGACGCTAGCTATGCCACGCTGCAAGACGCACAGCGGACTCTTTAAAGGTCGTCATCCGGCCCCTCGGCCTTCAGCGGCTCGCCCGCACGACTATCCACCCGCTCGCGCAATTCCTTGCCCGGCTTGAAGTGCGGTACGTACTTCTCAGGTACCAGCACCTTCTCGCCCGACTTCGGATTGCGTCCGACGCGGGAGGGACGGCGGTTGAGGCCGAAGCTGCCGAAGCCACGAATTTCAATGCGATGGCCTTTGGCAAGCGCCTCCGACATCGCATCGAGCATCGTCTTCACCGCGAAATCCGCATCTTTGAGAACAAGTTGCGGAAATCGCGCAGCCAGTTGGGCGACCAATTCCGATTTGGTCATACTGCAGCAGACCTCTCAGGCTTACTGGTTCTGGCCGTCGAGCTTGGCCTTCAGCAACGCGCCGAGGTTCGTCGTGCCGGTAGCGGCTGCGCTCGAATCCGAAGCAGCGAGGCCGCGGATGGCTTCCTGTTGCTCAGCCGAATCCTTCGCCTTGATCGACAGGTTGATGCCGCGCGACTTGCGATCGATGTTGATGATCATCGCGTTGACCTTGTCGCCTTCCTTCAGCACGTTGCGAGCATCTTCCACGCGGTCTTGCGCGATTTCCGAAGCACGCAGGTAGCCTTCGACTTCACCCGACAGCTGGACCACAGCACCCTTCGCGTCCACCGACTTGACGGTACCGTCGACGATCGAGCCCTTGTCGTTCATTGCAACGAAGTTGCTGAACGGGTCGCCTTCGAGCTGCTTGATACCCAGCGAAATACGTTCTTTCTCGACGTCGATGCCGAGAACGATCGCTTCCACTTCGTCGCCCTTCTTGTACTTGCGAACGGCTTCCTCGCCGGTTTCGCTCCACGACAGATCCGACAGGTGAACCAGACCGTCGATGCCGCCCGGCAGACCGATGAACACGCCGAAGTCGGTGATCGACTTGATGGCGCCGCTGATCTTGTCGCCCTTCTTGAAGTTGCGGCTGAAGTCGTCCCACGGGTTCGGCTTGCACTGCTTCATGCCGAGGCTGATACGGCGGCGGTCTTCGTCGATTTCGAGAACCATGACTTCGACTTCGTCGCCCAGCTGGACAACCTTCGACGGAGCAACGTTCTTGTTGGTCCAGTCCATTTCCGACACGTGGACGAGGCCTTCGATGCCCGATTCCACTTCGACGAACGCGCCGTAGTCGGTGATGTTGGTGACCTTACCGAACAGACGCGTGCCCGACGGGTAACGGCGCGAGATGCCTTCCCACGGATCGTCGCCCAGTTGCTTGATACCGAGCGAAACGCGGTTCTTTTCCTGGTCGAACTTGAGGATCTTCGCGGTGACTTCCTGGCCAACCGACAGAACTTCGCTCGGGTGACGCACGCGACGCCATGCGATGTCGGTGATGTGCAGCAGGCCGTCGATACCGCCGAGGTCCACGAATGCGCCGTAGTCGGTGATGTTCTTGACCACGCCTTCGACGATCGCGCCTTCCTTCAGCGTTTCGAGCAGCTTTGCGCGCTCTTCGCCTTGCGTTGCCTCGATGACAGCGCGGCGCGACAGCACGACGTTGTTACGCTTGCGGTCGAGCTTGATGACGCGGAATTCGAGGGTCTTGCCTTCGTACGGGGTCGTGTCCTTGACCGGACGCGTATCGACCAGCGAACCCGGCAGGAACGCGCGGATGCCGTTGACCATCACGGTCATGCCGCCCTTGACCTTGCCCGTGATCGTGCCGGTCACGAGTTCGTTGTTGTCCAGCGCCTTTTCCAGCGACAGCCACGAAGCCAGACGCTTCGCCTTGTCACGCGACAGGATGGTGTCGCCATAGCCGTTTTCCAGCGCGTCGATCGCGACGGAAACGAAGTCGCCCGCCTGCACTTCTACCTCGCCCGCGTCATTCAGGAACTCTTCGAGCGGGATGTAGGCTTCGGACTTCAGACCAGCGTTCACGACCACGAAGTTGTGGTCGACACGCACGACTTCGGCGGAGATCACTTCGCCAGCGCGCATGTCCTGCTTGGTCAGCGACTCTTCGAACAGAGCCGCAAAAGATTCGGTATTCGGGGTAGAGGTTTGCAGGTCGGACATAAAAATCAGAGTTTGCATGGTTTTCGCAGCGCCTGGCTCACCGGAATGGTCAGCAACTTCGGCATGAACGCGAATGCCACGCGTGGTTAAAGGGTTAAAAACAACGCTTCGCGACCATCGCGAAGCACCTACCAGCAATGGAACTGCCGCTCTCTGGCCACTGCGGCGTTACTGTGTTCAGTTACGCCTGCTGGACCAGCGCTTCATACCATCGCACCACCTGCTCGACCGCCTGGTCGACCGACAATGCGGAGGTATCAAGCAGTTTTGCATCTGCCGCGGGCTTGAGCGGCGCGGCCGCGCGCTGACTGTCACGCTCGTCGCGCTCACGCAAATCCCGGAGCAAGTCATCTATATTAGCAGAAAATCCTTTTTGGATCAATTGCTTATGCCGGCGCGTCGCGCGGGCCTCGACGCTCGCGGTCATGAACACCTTCAGCACGGCATCCTGGAAGATCACGGTGCCCATGTCGCGCCCGTCGGCGACGAGCCCCGGCTCCTTGCGAAACGCCCGTTGGCGCGCCACCAGCGCGGCCCGCACCGGCGCGTGCACGGCAACCGCCGAGGCCCGGCTGCCCACGTCCTCGGCGCGAATTTCGGTCGATACATCGACGCCGTCGAGCTGCGCCAGTCCCTCGCGGAAGGTGATATGGAGGTCGTCGATCAATTTGACAAGTGCGTCGACGTCATCCGCGGCAATGCCGTAACGCAGGCTCGCGAGCGCCGCGAGCCGGTACAGCGCGCCGCTGTCGAGCAGGTGAAAGCCGAGGTTGGCGGCCACCATCGCGGCCACGGTGCCTTTGCCGGAGGCGCTGGGGCCGTCGATCGCAATGACGGGCGTCTGGTGAAAGGGACGGGTCGGTTTCATCGAAAAAGTCGCACTTCAGGCGATTCGCACGCGAATCTGGGTTGCATCAGGATTGCGCAAGCGCGGTGAAGCGCTCGAAATAATCAGGGAACGTCTTGCCGACGCACTTCGGGTCGTTGATGCGGATCGGCACACCGCCCAGGCTCACGAGCGAAAAGCACATCGCCATGCGGTGATCGTCGTAGGTGTCGATCGCGGCATTCGGGATCAGCTTTTCCGGCGGCGTGACGACGAGAAAGTCCTCGCCCTCCTGAACCTTCGCGCCCACCTTGCGTAGCTCGGTCGCCATCGCGGCGATGCGGTCGGTTTCCTTCACGCGCCAGCTCGCGATGTTGCGCAGTGTGGTCGTACCGTCCGCAAACAGCGCGGCAACGGCGATCGTCATCGCGGCGTCGGGGATCAGGTTGAAGTCCATGTCGATCGGATCGAGCTTGCCGTGATCGTTGCCGACCCCGCGCACTTCGATCCAGTCGTCGCCCATCTGCAGGTTGGCGCCCATCTTGATGAGCGCATCGGCAAAGCCGACGTCGCCCTGAATGCTCGCGCGGCCCACGCCTTCCACTTTCAGCGGGCCGCCGCCAAGCGCGCCCGCAGCGAGGAAGTACGACGCGGACGACGCATCGCCCTCGACCATGATCGTGCCCGGCGACTGGTAGCGCTGCCCCGCCGGCACGACGAACTGGTGCCAGCCGTGACGCTCGACCTTGATGCCGAAACGCTCCATCAACTTGATCGTTATCTCGATGTACGGCTTCGAGATCAACTCTCCGTCGACCTGCACCGTGGTGACGCCGCTTGCGGTGCGCAGCAGCGGCAGCGTCATCAGCAGCGACGTCAGGAACTGGCTCGACACGTCGCCGCGCACGCGGATCGGCGCGTCGGCCGTGATCTGTGCGGGGCGGATGCGCAGCGGCGGATAGCCTTCGTTCTGCTCATAGTCGATCCTCGCGCCGATCTGGCGCAGACCGTCGACCAGATCGCCGATCGGCCGCTCATGCATACGCGGCACGCCGTGGATCCGGTAGTCGCCGCCGTTCACGGCAAGCGCGGCGGTCAGCGGCCGCACCGCGGTGCCCGCGTTGCCGAGGAACAGGTCGGCCGTGCGCGCGGTGAACGCGCCGCGCGTGCCGGTCACGACGCAGGTATCGCCGTCGCGCTTCAATCGCACGCCGAGCTTTTCCAGCGCGTCGAGCATCACGCGGGTGTCGTCCGAATCGAGCAGATTCGTGATCGTCGTGTCGCCTTCGGCGAGCGCGGCGAGCAGCAGCACGCGGTTCGAGATGCTCTTCGAGCCGGGCAGACGAACCGTGCCAGACGCACGGGAAAAAGGTCCGAGATCGAGGAATTCCATGATGAGTCCAGTTTTCCGGTTATTTCGACGCGTCGCTGCCGGCCCCGCCGGCCGCGCGCTGCTCCTGCCACTGACTGCGGGCGACCCGCGAGCGGGCGAACACGGCTTCGAGCGCGGCACCGTCGCCGGCTTCGATCGCCGTGCGCAGGCGCGCGAGCACTGCGGTGTACGCGTCGAGCTCGTCGAGCAGCGCTACACGATTGGCGACGCATACGTCGCGCCACATCTCCGGACTCGACGCGGCAATGCGCGTGAAGTCGCGAAAGCCGCCCGCCGCGAACGAGAACTTCAACGCGGCATCGGGCGAGTTGAGAATCTGTTCGACGAGCGCGAACGACAACACGTGAGGCAGATGACTAACCGACGCGAACACGCGGTCGTGCTGCTGCGGCGTCATGTCCCGCACCAGCGCGCCGGTGGCGCGCCACATCGCCGCGACGCGCTGGACCATTTCGGGCCGGTTCTCCGGCAGCGGGCACAACACGACGTTGCGGTTCACGTACAGATCGGGCAATGCGGCATCGACGCCGCTCGACTCGCGGCCCGCGATCGGATGGCCCGGCACGAATTGACCGATCCGCGCGCCGAGCGCCGCGCGCGCGGCGGCGACCACGTCGGACTTGGTGCTGCCCGCGTCGGTGACGATCGTGTTCGCCTCGAGATGATGTGCGATGCGTTCGAGCAGCGACTGCGTCTGCGCGACCGGCGCCGCGAGCAGCACGAGGTCCGCGCCCGCGAGCGCGTCGCGCAGCGCGAGTTCGTCGTTGAGCGCCGCGGCCCCGTCGATCACGCCGAGCGCCAATGCGCGCTCGCTCGACGCGGAGGTCCGTCCGACGCCAATTACAGTGCGCGCGCCGTCGGCCTCGCCGCGCTCACGCAACGCGCGCGCGAGCGATCCGCCGATCAGGCCGACACCGAAAATCACCAGCTTGTTAAAAGAAAACGCGGCCACGTCGGTCACACAAAATGCGCGCCGCTCCTGCCGGCCGGACGCGCGGGGTCAAGGATTAATGCTTAGGCTGTGGCAGTCTCGGCAAGCGTCTTTTCGAGCGCCGCGAGGAATGCTTCGTTTTCGTCCGGCAGGCCGATCGTGATGCGCAACCACTGCGGCAAGCCGTAGTTGTCGACCGGTCGCACGATCACCGCCTGCTTGAGCAGCGCGAGGTTCACACGGGCGCCGGCTTTGTCGTCGCCGCCGACGCGCACGAGCACGAAGTTACCTTCGGAGGGCACGTATTCGAGGCCGAGCTTGTCGAACGCCTCGGTCAGAAGCCTGTAGCCTTGCGCGTTCAGCGCCGCGCTCTTCTCGAGAAACGCGCTGTCGTCGAGCGCCGCAATCGCCGCGGCTTGCGCGAGCGTATTGACGTTGAACGGCTGACGCAGGCGATTCAGCAAATCGGTCAGGTCGGGCTGCGCGATCGCGAAGCCGATGCGCAGGCCCGCGAGGCCGAACGCCTTCGAGAACGTGCGCGACACCAGCAGGTTCGGATAGCGGCGCACCCAGTCAATCGAGTCGTAGCGCTTGTCCGCCGACAGATATTCGGTGTACGCCTCGTCGAGCACGACGACCACATGGGGCGGCACCCTGGCGAGAAACGCCTCGAGCGTCGGACCGTCGATGAACGTGCCGGTCGGATTGTTCGGATTCGCGACGAACACGAGACGCGTGTCGTCGTCGATCGCGGCGAGCATCGCGTCGAGGTCATGACCATAGCGCACGGCCGGCACGACGATCGCGCGCGCGCCGACGCCCTGCGTCGCGAGCGCATAGACCGCGAACGAATACTGCGAGAACACGACCGCCTGACCCTGCTCGACGAACGCATGCGCCGCGAGTTCGAGGATGTCATTGCTGCCGTTGCCGAGCGTGATCCACGCGGCCGGCACGCCGTAGCGCGCGGCGAGCGCCGCCTTCAGCTCGAAGCCGTTCGAGTCCGGATAGCGGCCGAGATCGGCGATCGCCTGCGCCATCGCACGTTGCGCCGACTCCGGCATGCCGAGCGGATTCTCGTTCGATGCCAGCTTCACGATGCTCGCCTCGTCGAGACCGAACTCGCGGGCCACTTCCGAAATCGGCTTGCCGGCAATGTACGGCGCAATCGCACGCACATGGGAGGGGCCGAAAGACGCTGTCATGAAAAATCTCCGAACGACGATGGATGGTGAAATATGCGCTCGGGCAGCACGCGGTGCCGCCCGGACTCCGCTAGCCGCCCCTAGCGGGCGCGCGGATATGAGCCGAGTATCTTCAGGAACGCGGCCTTCTCGCCGAGTCCGGCGAGCGCGGCGGCCACGGCCGGGTCGTCGCGATGGCCTTCGACGTCGATATAGAAGTAGTACTCCCACGTGCCGACACGCGCCGGACGCGATTCGAAACGCGTCATCGACACGCCGTGGCGCGCGAGCGGCTCGAGCAGCTTGACCATCGCGCCCGGCTCGTTGACGACCGACACGATCAGCGAGGTCTGGTCGTAGCCGCTCGGACCGGTCGGCTCTTTGCCGATCATCACGAAGCGCGTGCGGTTGTGCGGATCGTCCTGGATCAGCGCGTTGGTGACCTGCAAGCCGTAATGGATCGCGGCGCGATCGCCCGCGATAGCCGCGACGCTCGGATCTTCGGCCGCCATGCGCGCGGCTTCCGCATTGCTCGACACCGCCTGGCGCTCGAGATGCGGCGCGTTGGTCGACAGCCAGCGCTGGCACTGCGCGAGCGCCTGCGCATGCGCGCACACGCGCGTGACGCCCTCGAGCCCGTTTTGCGTGAGCAGATTGTGATGGATCGGCAGCGCGAGTTCGCCGCCGATGGTCAGTTGCGTTTGCAGCAGCAAATCCAGGGTGCGCGACACCGCGCCTTCGGTCGAATTCTCGACCGGCACGACGCCGTAGTCGGCGGCGCCCGCCTCGACCGAACGAAACACTTCGTCGATCGACGGACACGGCAGCCCTTCGATCGACTGACCGAAGTACTCGTGCATCGCCTGCTCGCTATAGGTGCCGACGGGTCCGAGGTACGCGGCCTTGATGGTCCTTTCGAGCGCGCGGCTTGCCGCCATGATCTCGCGCCAGATCGCACCGATGTGTTCGTCCGCGAGGGGGCCCTCGCTCATTTCCTGCAGGCGCGCGATCACCTGCATCTCGCGCTCGGGCCGGAACACTGGCGCGTTGAAGTGCTTCTTGACCTCGCCCACTTCCAGCGCAACCGACGCGCGTTGGTTCAGGAGCGCGATCAGCTGCGCGTCGAGCGCGTCGATACGATCGCGCAGAGGTTTGAGTCGTGTATTGAGTTCGTCGTCCATGCGTGAAAACGGCCCTGCCGGGTAACTGCTGGAAAAGATGCGCGCGCCTGCCGATCAGTGTGACTCAGGCGCTGCGCTGCTCGAATTCCTTCATGTATTCGACGAGCGCTTTGACGCCTTCGAGCGGGACGGCGTTATAAATCGACGCCCGCATGCCGCCGACGGACTTGTGGCCCTTTAGCTGCACCAAGCCCCGCGCTTTCGCGCCGGACAGGAAATCTTCGTTGCGCGACTCGTCGGCGAGGAAGAACGGCACGTTCATCCGCGAGCGCGAGCTACGCTCGACCTTGTTCAGATAGAAGCTGCTCGCGTCGATCGTGTCGTACAACAGCTTCGATTTTTCGAGGTTGCGCGCCTCGATCGCCGTGAGGCCGCCCTGCTTCTTCAACCACTTGAACACGAGCCCGGCGATATAGATCGCATAGGTGGGCGGCGTGTTGTACATCGAATTGTTTTCGGCGACGGTCTTCCATTCGAACGCCGACGGGCAGATCGGCATGGCGCGGTCGAGCATGTCCTCACGGACGATCACGACCGTGACGCCGGCCATGCCGATATTCTTCTGCGCGCCGCCGAACAGCACACCGTATTTGGCGATGTCCATCGGACGCGACAGGATATGCGACGACGCGTCCGCGACAAGCGGAATGTCGCCGAGGTCCGGAATCTCGAACGTTTCGACGCCGTGAATGGTCTCGTTCGTGCACAGGTGCACGTAGGCCGGATCGTCCGAGAGCTGCCATTCCGAGTGCGCCGGGGCGCGGGTATAGCCCTCGGCCGTCTTGCCGGTCGCGGCCAGATGCACGCTGCCGTACTTCTCCGCTTCCTTGAACGACTTCTGGGACCACGAGCCGGTCACGACGAAATCCGCGCGCGGTTTCGAGCCGAGCAGATTCATCGGCACGATCGCGTTTTCACCGAGGCCGCCGCCCTGCAGGAACAGGATGCGGTGGCTTGCCGGCACCTGCAGTAGTTCGCGCAGGTCGGTCAGCGCTTCCTCGTGAATCGACATGAATTCCTTGCCGCGATGGCTCATTTCCATCACGCTCATACCGCTACCATGCCAGTTCAGCATCTCGTCGGCTGCCTGGCGCAGCACTTCTTCGGGCATGGCCGCCGGGCCGGCGGAGAAATTAAAGACGCGCATGTGATTTCCTGGAAGCGGGCGCGAGAAAACGGAGTCGCGCGAAAATCGGCGAAAAGTGTTGCGAAATAATTCGCCGAAAAAAGAAAATGGCCGTCTGCGCCAGTGCGCAAACGACCATTATCGCATTGTCGCCGCCAACCCGCCACGCCGGGCGGCCCGGTGGGTGCGGCGGCAGGCTCGCTGTAATCAGCGCAGCCCGCGAGCGGAATTTACTTGGCAGCCGGCTTGACCGATGCGACTTCCTTGTCGGCCTGGTCACGCGTTGCCTTGATCGATTCCGGCATGTACTTCTGCATCAGGCCATTCACGACGTCGCGGCCAACCTGGTCTTGCACCTGGATGAACTTGCGGCCGGTCGGGCTCTTGTAGAACGCCGTCAAATCCTTGATTTCCGACGTGCTGTAGTACTTCGCGTACGCGTCGTACTGAGCTTGCATCGCGTCCTGACGGAATGCGTCGGTCGCGAACACCTGGCCCGCGCCGTCGACCAGCTTCGGTACCGCGTTCTTCTGCAACGTCGGGACAGCCGCCTGCTTCTGCTTGTCCGTCATCGTTTTGTTCTCGGTCAGCGCGTCCGACAGGATTGCCGGCACGAGCTGCTTGGCCTGCATCTGCGCGCTGTTGCCGATTGCACCAACCAGCTTCTGCGCGTCGATGGCGTCGAGCAGGTCCTTGATGGCTGCCTGCTTGGCCGGATCAACCGGTGCTGCTGCGGCAGCCGGAGCTGCAGGCGCCTGGTTCTGCAGCGCTTGAGCCATGGCGAAGGTCGGCACGATGGCAGCCAGCAACATCAGTTGTTTGAATCGTTTTTGCATCATTACTCCCTAAGAGAAATTAACTTGAACTGCACGCCGCACGGGAAAGCGTACCGACCCGATACGCGGTGACCCGCAGCGTAGCTTCAACTAATTAACTGAGACTGAAAGCTGCAGGCACGGATCAAGCCGCGCCGCCACTCTCGCCGCCGTTATCACCTTCAGCGGAGCCGTCGGAATCGCTTTCCGACTCACCCTCGGCCTCAGCAACCTGTTGCAGACCAGACAGCTTGGTCCCTTCGTCAAGGCTGATGAGTGTAACACCTTGCGTTGCGCGTCCCATTTCGCGAATTTCCGACACGCGCGTGCGAATCAGCACGCCCGTCGTGGTAATCAGCATGATCTGCGCTTCCTGGTCGACCAGCGTCGCGGCGACCACCCGGCCATTACGCTCCGAGGTCTGGATCGCGATCATGCCCTTGGTGCCGCGGCCGTGACGGGTGTATTCGGTGATCGGCGTGCGCTTGCCGAAGCCGTTTTCGGTTGCAGTGAGCACCGACTGTTGCTCGTCGCCGGCCACCAGCAACGCGATCACGTTCTGGCCGTCCTCGAGTTGCATGCCACGCACGCCGCGCGCCTCGCGGCCCATCGGACGCACGTCGTTCTCGTCGAAGCGCACTGCCTTGCCCGAATCCGAGAACAGCATCACGTCGTGCTGACCGTCGGTGATCGCAGCGCCGATCAGGTAATCACCCTCATCGAGACCGACCGCAATAATACCCTTGCGCAGCGGCCGGCTGAATGCTTCGAGCGGCGTCTTTTTTACCGTTCCTAGCGCGGTCGCCATGAACACGAACTTGTCGGCCGAGAATTCCTTGACCGGCAGCACGACCGTGATCTTTTCGCCTTCCAGCAACGGGAACATATTGACGATCGGCCGGCCGCGCGAATTGCGCGAGCCCTGCGGCACTTCGTAGACCTTGACCCAGTACACGCGGCCGCGGTTCGAGAAGCACAGGATGTGGTCGTGCGTATTGGCGATGAACAGCGTGTCGATCCAGTCGTCTTCCTTCATGGAAGTGGCCTGCTTGCCACGACCGCCGCGCTTCTGAGCCCGATATTCGGACAACGGCTGCGATTTTACGTAGCCCGCGTGCGACATCGTCACGACCATTTCCTGCGGCGTGATCAGGTCTTCGGTGTTCAGTTCGGTGGCGTTCAGCTCGATCTTCGAGCGGCGCGCATCGCCGAATTCCGACTTGATCGACGTGAGTTCCTCGACGATGATCGCCGAAATGCGTTCCGGGCGGGCCAGAATGTCCAGCAGGTCGGCGATTTGCGCCATCACTTCGCGGTATTCGCCGATGATCTTGTCCTGCTCGAGACCAGTCAGGCGCTGCAGGCGCATCTGCAGGATTTCCTGCGCCTGGGTGTCGGAGAGACGGTAAAGTCCGTCGGCCTGCATGCCGAACGACGGATTCAGGCCCTCCGGACGGTAGGCTTCACGACCACCTGCCGTCGCATTCTCCGACTCGGCACGCGACAGCATTTCGCGCACGAGCGACGAATCCCACGCGCGCGCCATCAATTCCTGCTTGGCGATAGGCGGCGTCGGCGCGGCCTTGATGAGCGCGATGAACTCGTCGATGTTCGCGAGCGCGACCGCGAGGCCTTCGAGCACGTGGCCGCGTTCGCGCGCCTTGCGCAGTTCGTAGACCGTGCGCCGCGTCAGCACTTCCCGGCGATGCGACAGGAAGCACGTCAGCATTTCCTTCAGATTCAGCAGCTTCGGCTGGCCGTCGACGAGCGCGACCATGTTCATGCCGAAGGTGTCCTGAAGCTGGGTCGCCTTATACAGATTGTTCAGTACGACTTCCGGCACTTCGCCGCGCTTCAGCTCGATCACGACGCGCATGCCGCTCTTGTCGGACTCGTCGCGAATGTCGGAAATGCCTTCGAGCTTTTTCTCGTTGACGAGCTCGGCGATGCGCTCGAGCAGCGAGCGCTTGTTCACCTGATACGGCAGCTCATCGACGATGATCGCCATGCGCTGGCCGCGGTCGATTTCCTCGAAGTGCGTGAGCGCGCGCATGACGACGCGCCCGCGACCGGTGCGATAGCCGTCGCGCACGCCGGCCACGCCATAGATGATGCCGGCGGTCGGGAAATCGGGCGCGGGGATGATCTCGATCAGCTCGTCGATCGTCGCCTCGGGGTTCTTCAGCAAATGCTGACAGGCGTCGACGACTTCGTTGAGGTTGTGTGGCGGGATGTTGGTCGCCATGCCGACCGCGATGCCGGACGAGCCGTTGATCAGCAGGTTCGGGATGCGCGCGGGCAGGATGGCCGGTTCGTTTTCGCTGCCGTCGTAGTTCGGTACGAAGTCGACCGTTTCCTTGTCGATGTCGGCCAGCAGCTCGTGGCCGATCTTCGCCATGCGGATTTCGGTGTAACGCATCGCCGCGGCGTTGTCGCCGTCGACCGAACCGAAGTTGCCCTGGCCGTCGACGAGCATGTAGCGCAGCGAGAAGTCCTGCGCCATCCGGACGATCGTGTCGTAGACGGCCGTGTCGCCGTGCGGGTGGTATTTACCGATGACGTCGCCGACGATACGCGCCGACTTCTTGTACGCGCGATTCCAGTCGTTGTTCAGCTCGTGCATCGCGTACAGCACGCGCCGGTGCACCGGCTTCAGGCCATCGCGGACATCGGGAAGCGCTCGCCCTACGATCACGCTCATCGCGTAATCGAGATACGAACGGCGCATTTCCTCCTCTAGGGAGATTGGCAGAGTCTCTTTGGCGAATTGATCCATTATCCGTATCTTTTACGTGCGAAGGCGGGAGGTTCGCCGCATCTTCGCGTAAGCATTGCAGGCGCAACGCATCACGCGATTCTAACATGCCGCGCATCCGCCCCCGACGGAGCTACGTATACATATTAGAGGGGCACCCGCCAACACCTCGCCAATCGCTCATTTTGCACACCATCAGGCTCGATTCCTGCGTGGGGCCAATTCGCCGCTCAGCCAGAGCCGGCGGACCGCTCAGCCGAAAACATTTGTTGCGCATGCACCACAATTGGAAGGGGATTTGATAGGGGACAGATTTTTTTTTCGTCGGAGGGGAACGATATGGCAAAATGCCAACGCACAAAGAGTCAGACATTGCTCGAAGTCTACACAGACGGTTTTTGTTCCGCACCAATGTTATACTCCGAGCAATGTATGACTTGTCTTCGTCAACAGGCTCGCAGTAAACCTGCGGTAATCTCAATTTCGAGAGGAGAAATATGAATAAACTTTCAAAGCTCGCGTTCATTGCAGCTACCGCGGTTATGGCTGCATCCGCCATGGCGCAGTCGGTGCCGGCGTCGCGACAAGCTACCAACGACAACTGGGTGAATGGTACTGGCGAATACGTGTGGATGAACGGCACGAACGAGCTTTGCTGGCGCGATGCATTCTGGACGCCCGCAACGGCTAACGCCAAGTGCGACGGCGCTCTGGTTGCTCAGGCTCCGACCCCGCCGGCTCCGGTCGCTCCGCCTCCGGCTATCTCCAGCGAAAAGATTACGTATCAAGCTGACGCGCTGTTCGATTTCGACAAGGCAATCCTGAAGCCGGCTGGTAAGGAACGCCTGAGCGAACTGGCATCGAAGATCCAGGGGATCAACCTCGAAGTCGTCGTCGCAACGGGCCACACCGACCGCATCGGTTCGGACGCCTACAACGACCGTCTGTCGCTGCGTCGTGCTCAAGCTGTGAAGGCCTTCCTGGTCAGCAAGGGCGTCGAAGCCAACCGTATCTACACGGAAGGCAAGGGTCGTCGCAACCCGGTTACCACCGGTTGCAACCAGAAGAACAAGAAGCAACTCATCGCCTGCCTCGCACCGGACCGTCGCGTGGAAGTCGAAGTTGTCGGTACGCCGAAGCAGTAAGCTGCAAATTACCGCAGAATCGAAAGCCCCGCTCCGGCGGGGCTTTTTTTATGCACGGCCGCCGCGTCGAATGCGTGACGCGCGATGGCCGCTCGCAGATTGCGTCGGCGCCGGCTGTCCGCCGCGTTTTTGCCGCCCTTTCTCTCGCCCTATATACTCAGGGTTTATCCTCGAGCGTCCGCTCACCGCTTTCATCGAGGCAGCCTTCGCCATGACCAACGCCGATCCCCACGAACTACAGAAATTCAGCGACCTCGCACATCGGTGGTGGGACCCGAACGCCGAATTCAAACCGCTGCACGAACTGAATCCGATTCGGCTGAGCTGGATCGACGCACACGCGCATCTGGCCGGCAAAAAGGTGCTCGATATCGGCTGCGGCGGCGGCATTCTGTCGGAATCCATGGCAGGTTTGGGTGCCCATGTGAAGGGCATCGACCTGTCGACGCAGGCATTGGGCGTCGCCGATCTTCACAGCCTTGAAAGCGGTGTAACCGTCGATTACGAAGAAATCGCCGCCGAGGCGCTCGCCGCGCGCGAGCCGGGCACCTACGACGTGGTCACCTGCATGGAAATGCTCGAGCACGTACCCCAGCCGGGCGCGATCGTCGAGGCCTGCAAGAACCTCGTGAAGCCAGGTGGCTGGGTGTTTTTCTCCACGCTGAACCGCAACGTGAAGTCGTATCTTTTCGCGGTGATCGGCGCCGAATACATCGCGCGCATGCTGCCGAAAGGCACGCACGACTACGCGCGCTTCATCCGCCCGTCCGAACTCGCCAGCTTTGTGCGCGACGCCGACCTGCGCACGGCCGACATCAAGGGCATCGTGTACAACCCGCTCAGCAAGCATTTCGCGCTGTCGTCCGACACGAGCGTCAACTATCTGCTCGCCTGCCGCCGCGACGCCTGAACTGCCAAAACCGCCCGCCCCCGCATCCGACACGAACAATGAGCGACCCGACTCCCCTGCCCCAACGCGAAGACAACGACGACGCACTCGGCTTTTGCCTCGCCGTGCTTTTCGACCTCGATGGCACCTTAGCCGACACGGCGCCGGACCTTGCGGCCGCCGTCAACAAGATGCGCCATGACCGCGGACTCGAGATGGTGCCGCTCGAAAAGCTGCGCCCGCTCGCTTCGGCGGGGGCGCGCGGACTGATCGGCGGCGCGTTCGGCATTGGGCCCGATCATCACGAATTCGCGTCGATGCGCGAGGAGTTCCTCGCGAACTACGAAGCGGATCTGTGCATTGAAACGACGCTCTTTCCGGGCATCGCGGAGGTGCTCGACGAACTCGACGCGCGCGACGTGCGCTGGGGCATCGTCACGAACAAGGTCGCGCGGCTCACCGAGCCGCTCGTCGCGCAGCTCGGGCTCGAGGAACGCGCCGGCTGCGTGGTCAGCGGCGACACGACCCCGCATTCGAAGCCGCACCCTGCGCCGCTGTTGCACGCGGCGCGTGAGCTGGACGTGCCGCCGGAGCGTGTCGTCTATATCGGCGACGATCTGCGCGATGTGCAGGCGGGTTTTGCCGCCGGCATGAAGACCGTCGCCGCGGCGTATGGATATTGCGGCGACGACATTCCGCCGACACGGTGGCACGCTCAGCACGTCGTGCAATCGCCTGCCGAGTTACTGACGCTGCTGCGCGACATCGGCTGAAAGGCGCGTCCCGCACCTTCTAACCAACTCAAATGATTCCACGGCCACCGAAGACTCACGACGCAGCCGTCGATCTATTGTAAAATCCCCGTTGGCTCATAGATATCTGAGCAACGAACCGCGGGGGCGACCTGGTTTCGACAGGGGTTGCGAAGCGGCTAGGGCATGTCGAGGACCCGTCACCTCGTTAATCAATGGGAAAAACGTAACTGCAAACGACGATACGTTCGCACTGGCAGCCTAAGGGCCGCCGTCCTCTGCCTAGTTCACTGACGGGCTAGTGTCGCAAGACCGGTAGCAATACCGACAGAGGTCATATACGTCAGTTAAGCCTTGGCGGCGTCACGACGTCCGGGTCGAAAAATTAGTGAATCGCCGTAGTGCAGCGTGTTCGTCCGCGTCGCTGCGGTTAAATCAAAAGACAGAACTAAACATGTAGAACTGGTCGTAGAGGACTTCTGGACGCGGGTTCGATTCCCGCCGCCTCCACCAAACACTTGGGACGTTCGCGATGAACGCCCCCAAGAAACCCCGGCAGCTGGCGCTGCCGGGGTTTTTTATTTTGGCGTCGTCCGCAACGCCCCGTGGACGAGACGAGTGCCACCTTCACCCGGCCGCACTCACGACCCCCACCAGCAAAACGGCCTCCCCTGCCTATACTCGAAGCGCGTCGTCGCTCGTCAACCACGCCGTCAACAAGGGAGCCCGCATCATGCGCAAGACAATCGCCTTAGTGGCCCCGCTCGCGCTGGCCGCGCTGCACGCCAGCGCCTTCGCCGATCCGCCCAAACTGTCCGACGGCCGCTTCGTCACCGCCGACGGCATGACGCTCTACACGTTCGACAAGGACACCACGCCCGGCGTCAGCGCCTGCACGGGCGGCTGCATGAGCAACTGGCCGGCGGCCACGGCATCGCCGACCGACAAGCCGACGGGCGACTGGACGCTGATCCCGAGCGCGGACGGCAAGCAGCAATGGACGTACAAGGGCCATCCGCTGTATCGCTACGCCGCCGACAAGCAGACGGGCGATACAAAAGGAGACGGCTTCAAGGAGATCTGGCACATCGCCAGACCTTGAGGAATCGAACCAACCGGCCGAAATAGACCATATCTCGGCGCCGTAAAGCACAACGCCGACCCAAGGGTCGGCGTTGCGTCAAACCTCGAAGCTCGAGCAAGCTCGAGCGGAGCTTTATTCGTCTTTCGGGCACTGCAGATTACAGCCGTTCGGATCGCCCATGTCCCCGCGCTTGCGCGCGTCCGAACGTTGGCCGTGCTGATACTTGGCCGACGGCGCGGATGCGGCGAACGGCATCTGCGGATGCTCGTTCAGGCGGAATTCGTCGTTCAGGATGCCGCCTGGCACGCCAGGCGAATTTTGCGCGAAAGCGACGGAGACGGTGGCGCAGAGCACACCAGCCGCGGCAGCGGCGGCACATGCGTGGAGAAGAGCTTTCATGTCGGTTCAGCGCGGTTTGGCGCGCGGTTAAGGCGGAAGCGAAGCCAAGAGAGTAGCCGAAACCGGCGCGCCGCGCAGCGGCGTGCGCCGAGCGCCAGCGCTTTTCTGATTACAGGCTCTTACGCCGACGTTACGCGAGCGTGCCGCTGAGCCCCTCGTCCAGGTCGACGAGCCTGCCGCAGTAGCGCGGATCGTAGCCGGCGAGCTGTTCGACGCGATGGTGAAACGCACTGCCGCGCAGCAGCTCGATGACCGTCGCGAGCGGCGCGCGCGACAGATACGCGCGATCGCACGCGAAGAAATAGTCTTCGTCGACGATCGGAATGAAGTCGAGCCCGAAATGATGCGCGGCCGGCTCCACGCCGAAGCCCACGTCGGCCATGCCGCTCGCGACGAACGCCGCGATCGCCGAGTGCGTCAGTTCGGTCGACGCATAGCCGTTCACGCGATCCGGGTCTACGCCCAACTGTCGCAACGCGAGATCGAGCAGCATGCGCGTACCGGAGCCCGGCTGGCGGTTGACGAAACGGATGTCGTCGCGCGCGAGATCGCCGAGCCCGATGATCCGCTTCGGATTGCCCTTGCCGATGAACAGCCCCTGCTTGCGCCGCGTCAGATGCACGAGCACATGGCGCTGCGGATCGAGCCAGCGCCGGTAGGTATTGGCGCAGGTCGCGCGAAACTCGTTGAGCGGCAAATGAAAGCCCGCCAGATCGCACTCGCCGCGAGCGAGCGCGCTGACCGCATCCGCGCTGTCGCGATACTTGATTTCGACCGGCAGATCGGTGGCGACCAGCGCGGTCACGAGCGCGGCCACCGCATAACCGTGTGACGCGTGGATGCGCAAGTCGTCGGTGGGCCGTGCGAGCCAGCGGTTCAGTTCGCTCGCCACTTCGCTCGCGAGCGCCTGCAGATTGCCGTCGAGCCGCTCGCCGCAGAGCCGCTGCCCGCGCAGCACCGCGTGACCGAGTTCGGACAGCACCGAGCCGCGCCCGCGCTCTTTCGAGATCAACGGACCGCCGAGCCGCTCCTCGATGCTGCGCAGCAAACCCCACGCATGCCGGTAGGACAAACCCTTAAGCGTCGCGGCCTGCGCAATGCTGCCAGATTGGTCGACGAGCGCGAGCAGCGGCACCACGTCCGACAGGCTGGCCTCGCGGCCGTCGGCGCCCTTCACCATCAGCTCCACCTGACACTCGATCCTGACCATATATGTTTGGTTGTTTCCTATTGCACGCGCCGGTTGGCCCGCCTATCTTTCGGGCATACCATATCGAATAAGCGAAGCATACGTGCACGTATTATGAATAACAAGTGCATATATCGCTTTGGAGGAGCCCCACATTGGACGATTCTCACGCCACGGCGCCGGATCAGCTCGTGCAGCGTCACGCGCAGCCGGGCCGCTCGCTCATCGCGATCCTGCACGCGATCCAGGACGAACTGGGCTATGTGCCACCCGCCACGGTCGAGCCGCTCGGCCGCGCGCTGAACCTGTCGCGCGCGGAAGTGCACGGCGTCATCACCTACTACCATCATTTCCGCACCACACCGGCGGCGTCCGTCACCGTGCAGCTTTGCCGCGCCGAAGCGTGCCGCAGCATGGGCACCGAGGCGCTCGCGCGGCATATCGAGGGGCACACCGGTTGCCGCTTCGACGCCGGACATGAGGACGGCGCAAAGGTCGAGCTTGAATCGGTGTACTGCCTGGGACAATGCGCGCTGTCGCCGGCGCTGATGCTCAACGGCACGCTGCACGCGCGCATGACGCCGCAGAAGTTCGACACGCTATTCGCCGCGGCTTGCAAATGCGTGGAGGTGCCGGCATGACACGCATCTATGTTCCGCGTGATTCGTCGGCGCTGGCGCTCGGCGCCGACGCACTGGCTGAAGCCATCACGAGCGAAGCCGCGCGCCGCGGCATGGCGATCGAACTGATCCGCAACGGTTCGCGTGGCTTGCTGTGGCTCGAACCGCTCGTCGAAGTCGCCACACCGGAAGGCCGCATCGGCTATGCGAATGTCGACGTGGAAGACGTCGCCGCCTTGTTCGATGCGGGCTTGGTCGACGGCGGCGAGCATGCGCGGCGCGTCGGCGTAGTCGACGAGATTCCTTATCTGAAGAAGCAGCAGCGCCTGACCTTCGCGCGGATCGGCATCACCGACCCGCTTTCCATCGACGACTACGTCGCCCACGGCGGCCTCGAAGGCCTACGCCGCGCTCTGCAAACCGACGGCGACGCCGCCTGCGAAGCCTTGATCGAATCGGGCCTGCGCGGTCGCGGCGGGGCGGCCTTCCCGGCTGGCATCAAATGGCGCACGGTACGTGGCGCGAAGGCCGCACAGAAATACGTCGTCTGCAATGCCGACGAAGGCGATTCGGGCACCTTCTCCGATCGTCTCGTGATGGAAAGCGATCCGTACATGCTGATCGAGGGCATGATCATCGCGGGCGTCGTGACCGGCGCGACCGTCGGCTATATCTATGTGCGCAGCGAATATCCGCACTCGATCGCGACGCTTGAGGCGGCCATCGCCCGGGCGCGTGCAGCCGGCTGGCTCGGCGACAGTGTGCTGTCGAGCGCGCACCGTTTCGAGCTGTTCGTCGCGAAAGGCGCGGGCTCGTATGTGTGCGGCGAGGAAACCGCGCTGCTCGAATCGCTCGAAGGCAAGCGCGGCATCGTCCGCGCGAAGCCGCCGGTGCCCGCGCTCGCGGGTCTCTACGGCCAGCCGAGCGTGATCAACAACGTGATCACGCTCGCCACCGTGCCGATCATCTTCGCGCGCGGCGCGGCGTTCTATAAAGACTTCGGCATGGGCCGCTCGCGCGGCACGCTGCCGTTCCAGCTGGCTGGCAACATCAAGCGAGGCGGCCTCGTCGAACTCGCGTTCGGCGTGACCTTGCGCGAACTGCTCGACGACTTCGGCGGCGGCACCGCGAGCGGCCGCCCGGCGCGTGCGGTGCAGGTCGGCGGTCCGCTCGGCACCTATCTGCCGCAAAGCCAGTGGGACATTCCGATGGACTACGAGGCGTATGCGGCGGTCGGCGCGGTAATCGGTCACGGCGGTCTCGTCGTGCATGACAACACCTCGAATCTCGCCGAGCTCGCCCAATACGCGATGCACTTCTGCGCGCTCGAATCGTGCGGCAAGTGCACGCCGTGCCGGATCGGCTCGACGCGCGGCGTCGAGGTGATCGCACGGATTCGCGATGGCGACACGTCGACGCGTCAGGTGCAACTGCTGCGCGATCTGTGCGACACGATGGTGTCCGGCTCGCTGTGCGCGATGGGCGGCATGACGCCGTTTCCGGTGCTGTCCGCGCTCGATCATTTCCCTGAAGACTTCGGTCTCGCCGCCGATTCCACTGCCGACCACGCCACCAAAGCGGCCGCGGCCTGACTCCAGGAGTTCACCATGTCCGATCACTTCAACTCTCCTGCCGGCGCCCCGAAGGAAGTCCCCTTGGGGGGCGGATGCGGCTCAGGCAACTGCGCGTGCAAGTCGCAAGCCCAGGCACGCGCCGCCAACCCATTCTTCGACGACACCGACTACGGCACCCCCGCCCGTCACTCGGACGTCGACGTGACGCTCGAAATCGACGGCCAGGCGGTGACGGTCCCGGCCGGCACGTCGGTGATGCGCGCGGCGGCCGAGGCCGGCGTCAACGTTCCGAAGCTGTGCGCGACCGATTCGCTCGAACCGTTCGGCTCATGCCGTCTGTGCCTCGTCGAAATCGAAGGACGGCGCGGCTATCCGGCGTCCTGCACGACGCCGGTCGAAGCCGGCATGAAGGTGCGCACGCAGACCGACCGTCTGCAGACGCTGCGCCGCAATGTGATGGAGCTGTACATCTCCGACCATCCGCTCGATTGCCTGACCTGCCCCGCCAACGGCGACTGCGAACTGCAGGACATGGCGGGCGTGACGGGCCTGCGCGAAGTGCGCTATGGCTTCGACGGCGCGAATCATCTGAAGGACAGGAAGGACGAATCGAATCCGTACTTCACGTACGACCCCTCGAAGTGCATCGTCTGCAACCGCTGCGTGCGCGCCTGTGAGGAAACCCAGGGCACATTCGCGCTGACGATCACCGGACGCGGCTTCGAATCGCGCGTCGCGGCCAGCGAGAACCAGCCGTTCATGGACTCGGAGTGCGTGTCGTGCGGCGCGTGCGTCGCCGCGTGCCCGACCGCGACCCTGCAGGAGAAATCCATCGTGATGCTCGGCCAGCCCGAGCACTCGGTCGTCACGACCTGCGCGTATTGCGGCGTCGGCTGCTCGTTCAAGGCCGAGATGAAGGGCAATCAGGTCGTGCGGATGGTGCCGCACAAGAACGGCCAGGCCAACGAAGGCCATGCGTGCGTGAAGGGCCGCTTCGCGTGGGGCTACGCGACGCACAAGGACCGCATCAAGAAGCCGATGATCCGCGCGAAGATCACCGACCCGTGGCGCGAAGTCAGCTGGGACGAAGCGATCTCGTATGCGGCGTCGGAATTCCGCCGCATTCAGGCGAAGCATGGGCGCGACTCGATCGGCGGCATTACGTCGTCGCGCTGTACGAACGAGGAAACCTACCTCGTGCAGAAGCTCGTGCGCGCCGCCTTCGGCAACAACAACGTCGACACCTGCGCACGCGTCTGCCATTCGCCGACCGGCTATGGTCTGAAGACGACGCTCGGCGAATCGGCAGGCACGCAGACGTTCGCCTCCGTCGACAAAGCCGACGTGATCATGGTGATCGGCGCGAATCCGACCGACGGCCATCCGGTGTTCGGCTCGCGTCTGAAGCGGCGCGTGCGCGAGGGTGCGAAGCTGATCGTCGTCGATCCGCGCCGGATCGATATCGTCGATACGCCGCACGTGAAGGCCTCGCACCATCTGCAATTGCGGCCCGGCACCAACGTCGCGATCGTCAACGCGCTCGCGCATGTGATCGTCACGGAAGGCCTGCTCGACGAAGCATTCGTCGCCGAGCGCTGCGAAACGCGCGCGTTCGAGCAATGGCGCGATTTCGTCGTGCTGCCGGAAAACTCGCCCGAAGCGACCGAAGCAGCGACCGGCGTGCCCGCGCAACAAGTGCGCGAAGCCGCCCGCCTCTATGCGAGCGCAGGCAACGCAGCAATCTACTACGGCCTCGGCGTCACCGAACACGCGCAAGGCTCGACGATGGTGATCGGCATCGCGAACCTCGCGATGGCGACCGGCAACGTCGGCCGCGAGGGTGTCGGTGTGAATCCGCTGCGTGGCCAGAACAACGTGCAAGGCTCGTGCGACATGGGCTCGTTCCCGCACGAGTTGCCGGGCTATCGGCACATCGGCGACACGCTCGTGCGCACCCAGTTCGAAAACGCATGGCATGTCACGCTGCAACCGGAGCCGGGCCTGCGCATTCCGAACATGTTCGACGCCGCGCTGCACGGCAGCTTCAAGGGCCTCTACTGCCAGGGCGAGGACATCGTGCAGTCGGATCCGAACACGCATCATGTGGCGGCGGCGCTGTCGTCGATGGAATGCATCGTCGTGCAGGACATCTTCCTGAACGAGACCGCCAAGTACGCGCACGTGCTGCTGCCCGGTTCGTCGTTCCTCGAAAAGGACGGCACGTTCACCAATGCCGAGCGACGCATCTCGCGCGTGCGCAAGGTGATGCCGCCGCTCGGCGGCTACGCGGACTGGGAAGTGACCTTGCTGCTGTCGCGCGCGCTCGGCTACGAGATGGACTACACGCATCCGTCCGAAATCATGGACGAGATCGCGCGGCTCACCCCGACCTTCCACGGCGTGTCGTATCAGAAGCTCGACGAAATGGGCAGCATCCAGTGGCCCTGCAACGAAGACGCGCCCGATGGCACGCCGACGATGCACGTCGATACCTTCGTGCGCGGCAAGGGCAAGTTCGTGATCACGAAGTTCATCGCCTCGCCGGAGAAAGTGACGCGCAAGTATCCGCTGCTGCTGACGACCGGCCGCATCCTGTCGCAGTACAACGTCGGCGCGCAGACCCGTCGCACCGAAAACTCGCGCTGGCATGACGAGGACCGGCTCGAACTGCATCCGCACGACGCCGAGGAGCGCGGCATCAAAACCGGCGACTGGGTCGGCATCGAATCGCGCGCGGGACAGACCGTGTTGCGTGCGAAGGTGACCGAGCGCATGCAGCCGGGCGTCGTCTATACGACGTTCCACTTCCCCGAATCCGGCGCGAACGTGATCACGACCGACAGCTCCGACTGGGCGACCAACTGCCCCGAATACAAAGTGACCGCGGTGCAGGTGATGCCGGTCGAGCAGCCCTCGCAATGGCAGAAAGACTATTCGCGCTTCAGCAGCGAACAGCTCGAACTGCTCAGGCAGGGCGAGTTGGCCAATGCGGCCGCGGCCGTCACTGCGGGCAAGTGAGGCGAGCGATGGATAAACGGAATCTGATCGACATGGCGAACCGGATCGGCGACTTCTTCGAGTCGATGCCCGATCACGAGGAAGCGCTGACCGGCGTCGCCGAACACATCCGCCGCTCCTGGGAGCCGCGCATGCGGCGCGCGTTGCTCGCGACGCTCGACGAAGCGCCGGACACGTATGGCATTGCGCTGTCGGATTTCACGCGCGAGGCGATCGTCAGGTATCGCGAGAAGTTGACGCCGGCGCAGGCGTCGACGGCTTAGCTTCAGGCTCGGGCCGTTTCCCCCGATCAACCCGGCGCGGCGGCGCTGCTCACAAGGTCGCCTGCTCCGGTATCTCTCCCCCCACCGCAAACCACGCCTCGCAGTGCCTCACGAGACCGTGCAGGTCCGAGCCGGTGCGTCCGCGCGCGCTGATATAGCCGTCCGGGCGCACCAGATAAAACGACGGCCGCGTGCGCCCATACGATTCGGACAGCGCCGGGCCGCCATCGCCGCTCGTATCGGTGATGCGCCAGACACGCACCGCGTTCGGCAGCAGCCGCTCGACCTCGGCGGCGAGTTTCTCGACCTCCGGGTCCGGCGGCGGCGCATGCTTCGCGGCGGGATCGAGCGGCGTGTCGTCGACGGGCAGCGGCGGCACCAGCAGGAACAACGAGAAGAACGCCGGATCGTGCAGATCGAAAATGCAGCCGACGCCGGGTGCGCGCCCCAGCGGACCGTCGATCACATGCACGAGCGCGTCCGGCGCGCGCTCGCCCGCGCGCGGGCCGCCGTCGAGCACGCGTTCGAGTGTGAGCGGACTGCGCCGGTACTGGATCGCCAGTTCGCTGATCGTCGCGCGCGCGGCGTCGCGCAGCGGACCGAGCGCGGCCAGCACCGGCATCACGCGCTCGCGCAGCAGCTTCAGCGGACCGTGACCGGCCTCGGCCATCTGCGTGATGAAGCCGGTCTGGCGCAGCACGTCGCGCTCGATCGGATGCCGTTCGGCGTGATACGTATCGAGCAGGCGATCCGGCGCCGCGCCGCCGATCACGCGCGCGAGTTTCCAGCCGAGATTGAGCGCTTCCTGGATGCCGGTGTTCATGCCCTGCGCGCCGGCGGGGCTGTGCACGTGCGCCGCGTCGCCGGCGAGGAAGATGCGGCCCACGCGCAGCCGATCGACCATCCGGCTATTGACGCGGAAATACGACGACCACGCGAGATCGGACACGTCGACGCGCTCGCGCACGCGTCGCGCGATCAGCGCCTTGCATTGCTCGAGCGACGGCTCCGGCGCCGGGTCCAGCGGGGGCTCGGGCGCATGATCGGCGATCAGACGATGACGGCCGTGACCCATTGGAAATAGCGCGACTAGACCGTCGCCCGAGGCGAAGATATGGAACTCGTCGTCGGGCCAGTCGGTTTCGGCGTGCAGGTCGGCGAGCAGGAAGGTCTGCTCGAAGGTCTTGCCCTCGAAGTTCAGGCCGAGGCGACGGCGAATCGAGCTGTGCGCGCCGTCGGCCGCGATCAGATAGGACGGGCGCATGGCTTCCGTGCGGCCGTCCGCGCGGCGCAGCGTCGTTTGAATACTCGCGGAGCCTTGCATGAACGCCATCAGCTCGACACCGCGCTCGACCTTCACGCCGAGCGTCGCCAGATGCTCGGTCAGGAGCCGCTCGGTCACCGACTGGTCGAGAAACAGCAGATACGGATAGCGCGTGTGCAGCGGATCGAAATCGAGTTGCGCAAGCCGCATGCCGTTCGAAAACAGATTCGCAACGCGCGCGCGATGGCCGAGCTCCAGAAACGGTTCGACCAGCCGATGCTGCTCGAGCAGTTCGAGCGTGCGCGCCTGGATGCCGATCGCGCGCGAGTACGGATTCGGCTGCGGCGCTTTGTCGATCAGACGCACGGGGATATGGGCGCGCGCGAGACTCATCGCTGCGGCAAGTCCGGTGGGACCGGCCCCGACGATCAGCACCGGCGACGCGTCATAGGCGGCAGCGTCCATGCGGAACTCCGGAGGCAACAATGCGTTCTAGTGTACGCCGCCGCTCATGGGCACACGGGTGCGCTGCATCAATCGCGCGCCGGGAGAGTCGCACGCGGGTGTGACGCCCGACGTTCACGACAGGCTCACGATCCCCTCAAATCCGGGCCGCTTGCGCAAGTGTGGGAAAATGCGGCCTCAGTCTGATTGATCCGAATGCCCTCCCCGTCATGCAACCTGTATTTGACCGCGCGTTCGCGGCACATCGTGACGGCCGCCTCGACGACGCCGAACGCGACTACCGCGCCACGCTCGACCACGACCCCAGCCACGTCGATGCGCTGCATCTGCTCGGCGTGCTGCGCCATCAGCAAGGCCAGCACGCCGAAGCCGCAGCGCTGGTGCGGCGCGCGGTCGACCTGCGCCCTGAAGACGCCGCGCTGCAGTTGAACCTCGGCAATGCGCTGAAGGCGCTCGGCCAGATCGACGCCGCGATCGAGCAGTTCCGCAACGCACTGACGCTCGCGCCGACGTTCCCGATGGCGCACTACAACCTCGGCAACGCGTACGCGTCGATGGGCCGTCACGAAGACGCCGCCGATGCGTTCGAGCGCTCGCTGCGCCTGCAGCCGAACGACGCGTCGTCGCACAACAATCTCGGCAACGCGCTGCACGCGCTCGGCCGTCACGCGGACGCGATCGCGTCGTTCCGGCGCGCGCTCGAACTGCGCCCCGGTCATGCGGGCGCGCTGAACAACATGGGCATGTCGCTGAACGCGCTCGATCGGCCGGAGGAGGCGATGCCCTGCTTCGAGGCCGCGCTCGCCGCCGAGCCGCGCTTCGTCGCCGCGCACTTCAATCTCGCGAACACGTTCGATGCAACCGGCCGCCATGCGCAAGCGGTCGCGTCCTTCGAAGCGGCGCTGCGTCTGCAGCCGAACCTGCCGCCCGCCATCTACGGCATGGGCAACGCGCTCGCGGCGATCGGCCGGGCCGAACAGGCGCTGCCCTATCTCGAGCGCGCGGTCGGGCTCGATCCGCAATTCGCGCTCGCATGGCTCGCGCTCGGCACCGCGCATCAGGCGCTCGGCGCGCACGCGGCCGCGGTGCGCGCGCTCGATCAGGCGCTGCGGCTGCGTCCCGATCTTGCGTCCGCGCATATGAACCGTGCGCTCGCGTGGCTGGCAATGCGCGACTTCGAGCGCGGGCTGCCCGAATACGAATGGCGCCTGCAAACCGTCGCGGAACCGGCCATCCAGACGCTGCCGCGCTGGCACGGCGAATCGATCGACAAGCACACGCTGCTGATCCATGCCGAACAGGGTCTCGGCGACACGCTGCAGTTCGTGCGCTTCGTACCGCTCGCAGCGCTTCGCGCCGCACGCGTCGTGCTCGAAGTGCAGCCGCAGTTGTTGCCGCTGATCGCGCCGGTCGCGCAGGCGTGGCGTGTATCGCTGATCGCGCAAGGCCAGCCGAGCCCCGCCGCCGATCTGCAGATTCCGCTGCTGAGCTTGCCCTTGGCGCTCGGCACGACCTACGAAACGATTGCCGCCCGCACGCCGTATCTGAACGTGCCGCCGTCCTATAGCCGCAAATGGCGCGGCTCGCTCGGCGGTCAGGCGAAGCGCAAGATCGGACTCGCGTGGTCGGGGCGCATCCAGCGCAACGAGACCCGGACGATGCCGCTCGCCGCGCTCGAACCGCTGTTCGCGCTCGACGGCATCGACTGGATCGTATTGCAGCCCGATCTGTCCGCCGAAGAACGCGCGGCACTCGACACGCATCCGCGTGCGGCCACGATCCATCGCTTCGACGATCGCATCGGCGACTTTGCCGATACCGCGGCGATCGTCGAACGGCTCGACGCGGTGGTGTCGATCGACACCTCGATCGCGCACCTCGCGGGCGCGCTGCGCAAGCCGCTCTGGCTGATGCTGCCGTTCGCCGCCGACTGGCGCTGGTTCGACGGCGATTCGCGCAGTCCGTGGTATCCCGGCGCGACGCTCGTGCGTCAGCCGCAGCCGGGCGCGTGGGAGGAAGTCGTCGAGGTGGTCGCCAACGAATTACGGCACGCTTAGCGACCGCTCACAACGCGCCACGCGCCACCAACAAAAAGCCCCGCTTTCGCGGGGCTTTTTGTTTTCAACAGGAGGCTGAGCCGTCAGGCTGCCCGATACTGATTGCGCGACTCCGGCGTGCGATACAGGAACAGCGTCGCGAGCAGACCGCAGATCGCCGCCACGCCGAGCACCAGACCCGGCGCCGCCTTGTTGCTGGTCACGTGGATCAGCAGCGTGGCGATAGCCGGGGTGAAGCCGCCGACCGTCGTCGCGAGACTGTACGCGAGCGAGAAGCCTGCCGTGCGCACCTCGACCGGCATCACTTCGGTCAGCGCGACGACCATCGCGCCGTTGTAGCTGCCGTACAGGAACGACAGCCACAGCTGCACGGCGAGCAGACGCGCGAACGACGGTTCGGCGACGAGCCATTGCAGCGCCGGATACGCGGTGAGGATCGTCAGGATCGTGAATACGAGCAGCACTGGACGGCGGCCGATGCGATCCGACAGCGCGCCGGACAACGGCAACCAGATCAGGTTCGAGATACCGACGCAGACGGTGACGACGAGCGTGTCGATCGCCGACAGCTTCAGCACTTCCTTGCCGAAGGTCGGCGTGTAGGCGGTGATCATATAGAACGACACGGTCGTCATGATGACCATGCCCATGCCACCCAGCACGATCGGGTAGTTCGCGAGCATCGACTTCATGATCTCGCCCATGCTCGGACGATGCTTGCGCTTCGTGAACTCCTCGGTTTCCTGCAGCGAGCGACGGATGATGAACAGGAACGGCACGATCAGACAGCCGATCAGGAACGGCACACGCCAGCCCCACGCGAACATCTGGTCAGCAGGCAGCAGCTTGTTGAGCATCACGCCGATCAGCGCGGCGAACACCACCGCGACCTGCTGGCTGCCCGACTGCCATGAGCAGTAGAAGCCCTTGTTGCCCTTCGTTGCGATCTCCGACAGATACACGGAGACGCCGCCGAGTTCTACGCCGGCGGAGAAGCCTTGCAGCAGCCGGCCGAGCAGCACCAGCACCGGTGCCACGAGCCCGATGGTCGCGTAGGTCGGTACTACCGCGACCGTCAGCGTGCCGAGCGCCATCAGGCCCAGCGTGAGGATCAGGCCTTTGCGGCGGCCGTGATGGTCGATGTAGGCGCCGAGCACGATCGCGCCGAGCGGACGCATCAGGAAGCCTGCGCCGAACACCGACAGCGACAGCATCAGCGACGCGAAATCGCTGCCGCTCGGGAAGTAGGCCTTGGCAATCGCCGAAGCAAAGTAGCCGTAGACCATGAAGTCGTACATTTCAAGAAAGTTGCCGCTGACGACGCGGAACACTGTCTTGAACTTGGATTCTTCCGTGGTGGAAGCGGCGTGGGTCGCAGTAGACATGACACTCTCGGATAAGCCCGTCGCCCTGTCGGACGGATCGACGCGAACGATGACGAGCGGGCAGTTGAAACGATCCACTGCGTTGGCAAGCGGATGCCGCTGCCGGACGCGCGGCTATAAACGTAGCGCGCCTGGGGGCGCCGCATTTTGCTGCACACGGCGTTTACCCGGTATCAGGGTAAACGCTGTGCTTGTTGCGGAGCCCAAGCCACGTAATGTTACTGCTGATATCGTCTACGCGAAATGCATACAGTCTGTTTACGCGCGCCAGATGCCGGCGGGCGGCGCGGTAGACTGTCCGCGCAAGGCCATTCAGTTGATGACTCCGATGCGAACCACCCCCGCGCTTTCCCTGCGCCCCGCCACGCTCGAGGACGCCGAGCTGATTGCGTCGATCCACAGCGTCAGCTGGCAAGCCACGTATCGCGGCCTGCTGCCCGACGCGTTCCTCGACGGCGAAGTCACGCGCGAGCGCGCGGCCTATTGGGCAGCGCGTCTCGGCGCGCCGGGCGGCGAGCGCCGCATCGTGCTGATCGCCGAGCTGGGCGCCGAGCCGACCGGCTTCGTGTGCGTCGAGCGTCAGCCCGAGTCCGCGTGGGGCGTGCTGCTCGACAACCTGCATGCGCTGCCCGGTTATCAAGGGATCGGCGTCGGCAAAACGCTGATGCGCGCGGCCGTCGAGTGGGCGCGCGAGCTGGGCGAGACGCAGCTCTATCTGTATGTGCTCGAGGGCAATACCGCGGCGATCGGATTTTACGAGCGGCACGGCTGGCAGTTCGTCGGCGCGGAGCCCGACTATATGGGCGGCGTGGACATCACCGCGCTGCGTTATGTGTATCGGTTGAAGCCTTGAGCACAGCGGCGCCCGGTATGGACTCGGCGTACGGTCGCGGCAATTAAGACATGCACTGCCGCATGACGCGGCAGTGCATCAGTGGGATGGAACAGCCGACGCCTAGAACCGCGTCTCCCGCGCGACCCGCAGGAACGTATCGAGCAACGGCGTGCAGTCGAGCAGTTCCGGCCCGCCCGCGCGATGAAACTCCGGATGCCACTGCACGCCCATCACGAACGGCGCGCGCCGGTAGCGCACGGCCTCGATGATGCCGTCCGACGCCGACACCGCCTCGATATTCAGATCGCGGCCCAGCGTCTTGACCGCCTGATGGTGGATCGAATTGACGATCGCGTCGCGCCGCCCGGGGAACATGTTCAGCAGCGTCGAGCCATCCGGAAAGTGCACGCCGTGCCGGTGCTGATCGTATTCCTCGTTGACGTGCGCGTTGGCGGTCGGCACATCGGTTGCGATGTCCTGGTACAACGTGCCGCCGAACGCGACGTTGATCAGCTGGCAGCCGCGGCACACGCCGAGCACCGGCTTGCCCGACTCGATGAACTCGTGCAGCAGCTCGAGCTCGTACATATCGCGCACGCGGTCGCCGGGCCACTCGGGACTCGACGCGATTTCCTGGTACGACTGCGGCGACAGGTCGGCGCCGCCTTGCAGCAGCAAGCCGTCGAGATGCTTCGCGTAGTCGCGCAAACGGATGTTGCTCGGGTGCAGCATGCCCTGATGGCCGACGGTCGGGATCATGAACACCAGCACGTCGCGCGACATCACCCAGTGCGCGACCGACTCTTCCAGATACTGCAGCGTCTTGCCGCGCAAGCCCTTCGCGCCCGGTTCCGGGTGGAAGATGCGCGCCGACACGCCGATGCGCAGCGTGCGCTGCGTGATGCGCTGCCCCGCGCGATCGAACAGCTGCCGCGCGCGCGCCGCGATGATGCGGCCGAACACGCTCCACGCCGAATCGCTCTGGCGCAGATAGCGCGGCGGCGAAGGCGGAAGCGCGTTGGGCGGCGGCGGATTGGTGGCGCTGAAATCGGGTGCCGCGCCGAAGCCGGGCGGCGGCGAGCCGGGCGCGCGCCTGGATGGCGCGGAGGTTTCGTCGGTGGCGATTTCGTCGTCGGTGGCGAGCTCCGCGGCGCCGATGGTGCCTGCGTGCGGCGCGCCGGCGGCCACCGTCGGTTTCACGACCGGCTCGGGCTTCAGCGTCGGCGCGCGGGTGCGTCGCGCTTCGCGTTCGTGCGCCGCCGCTTCCTGCCGCGCGGTCGATTCGGCGGCGGCGCTGCGCGCCTCGGCCGCGTCGCGCAGCCGCGCGGCGCGCGGATCTTCGGGGGTGACTGCCGATGCGCTGAGCGGATCGTCGGTCGACGATCTCACCGTCGCCTCCTCGGCGGCCGGACTCGTGTCTCTGGCGGCCGACTGGATGGCGTCTTCATGCGAAGGAGGAAGCGCCGCGACCGGCTGGACCGGCGCACTGCCCGGCGTGGACGGAGCCGGCTGCGGAGTGCCGGTCGCGCCGGCGTTTTCGGGTTTGTTTTCGCTCATGACTGTCGGACAGGCGCCTTCCCCGCGAACGAATGAATATGCCCTGATTATCCGTCAGCGCGGCAGGCCCGGCAAACCCGCACACAATTGCTCACATTGTTATGCAGCGCCACACCAATCCCGCTGACTCAGGGGACTCAGGGGTCGGGCTGCTCTTCGAAAGTTTCCCGCAAGGCGATCTGCATCGACGCGTGGATCTTCACGCACCAGCGCCAGACGAGCGCGAGCAGCAGCGCCGCACACACGAGCACCGCGACGAGCAGGCCCGTCGGCGGCAGGATGCTGCCCGAGAGCGCCGCCACCAGCAAAAACACGCCGATCATGGAGACGATCGGCACGAGGTCAGCAATCGCGTAACGCAGCGCCCGAGTGAAGCGTCCGGCGGTAGTCGGCTGCACGCTGACTTCCGCGAGCAGCATCGCGAGCGACTTGGTCTTGCGATACACGGCCACGAGGAACGGCAGCGACACGACGAGCGCGACACTCCATTGCACGACGCGTTGCAGCGACTCGTCGGCGAGCCAGTGGGCGAGCAGCCGGCCGCTATACGGCGCGGTATACGACACGGCGAGAAAAATCGCCGCGACGAGCGCGAGATTGACCGCGATCTGCACTACGATGCGCCGCGTCATGCCGACCAGCGTCGGCTCGCCGCGCGCCGCGATCAGGCTGCGCAGCCATTGCCCGTACATGCCGAACGCGTTGGAAAACGTCTCGGGCATCGCGCGCGCGATGCGGCGCGTGAGCGGATCGGCGACGCGAATCAGATACGGCGTCGTCAGCGTGGTCAATGCCGACACGGCGACCGCGATCGGATACAGAAACCCGCTCGTCACCTTCAGCGTCACGCCGAGCGTCGCGATGATGAACGAGAACTCGCCGATCTGCGACACGGTCATGCCGACGCGCATCGAGGTGCGCGCGTCCTGGCCCGACAGAAACGTGCCGAGCCCGCACGACACGATCTTGCCGACGATCACCGCGAGCGTGATCAACGCGATCGGCCATGCGTAGTCGAGCATCACGGACGGGTTCAGCATCAGTCCGATCGTCACGAAGAAGATCGCGGAAAAGGCGTCGCGCAGCGGCGCGATCAGATGCTCGATCCGATGCAGATGACGCGACTCGGCCATGATCGCGCCGATCAGGAACGCGCCGAGCGCGATGCTGTAGTCGAGCTTGACGACCAGCAGACAGAAGCCGAAGCAGAACCCGAGGACGGAGACGAGCAGCATCTCGTCGCTGCCGGTGCGCGCGACGTAATTCAGCGCACGCGGCACCAGCAGCACGCCGACCAGCAGCGACACCGTCATGAACAGCAGCAGTTTGCCGAGCGTGATCGCCGCGAGCCCGGCGGACAGTTGCCCGGTTTGCGCGATGCCGGTCAGCAGCACGAGCATCGCGATGCCGAGAATATCCTCGACGATCAGGATGCCGAACACCAGCTGCGCAAAGCTTTCGCGCTTGAGCCCGAGGTCGGACAGGGCCTTCACGATGATCGTCGTCGACGAGATCGCGAGGATCGCGCCGAGGAACAGCGAGTCCATGGGACTCCAGCCGAACGCGCTGCCGATCTCGTAGCCGATCCACAGCATCAGCACGATCTCGGACAGCGCGGCGACGATCGCCGTCGCGCCGACCTTGAAGAGCTTGCGCAGGCTGAATTCGAGACCCAGCGAAAACATCAGGAACACGACGCCCAGCTCGCCGAGCGTCTGGATCGTCTGTTCGTCGTGGATCAGCTGGAAGGGCGGTGTGTACGGTCCGATGATCACGCCAGCCGCGATATAACCGAGCACCACCGGCTGCTTCAGACGATGGAACAGCACGGTGACGACGCCGGCCAGCGCCATCACGACGGCCAGATCCTGGATGAAGCTGATGCCGTGGTGCATAAGCGCTTTCCTTACAAAACAGTAATCTCAGAAAGCGCAGTGTAACAAACGGACAGGGGCGATTTGCAGGGTTTTCGCACAGGGCGTGGCACCATCCGTCCAGGCAAAACCTTGCTCTACAATGCGGACGGACCTTTCCCGTTGGCTCGACACTGCCCCGCTCATGCGCCCGACCGGCGCTCTACCGGATTCCTACCGACATCATGGCCACCGAATTCGCCCCCTTCCCGCCGCTTACCCAGCTTGCCGCCGATCTCGCCGCCGGGCGCACCACCAGCCGGGCGCTCGTCGAAATCGCGCTCGACCGGATCGCCGACCCGGCCGGCCAGGGCGCGACCGTCTTCATGCACGTCGACGCCGACGCCGCGCGCGCCGCCGCCGACGCGCACGACCGCCTGCGCGCGGCCGGCACCGTGCTGTCGCCGCTCGCCGGCATTCCGGTCTCGGTCAAGGACCTGTTCGACATCGAAGGCCAGGTGACCCGCGCGGGCTCGGTCGCGCTCGCCGGCGCGCCCGTCGCCAAGGCCGACGCGGTCGCAGTGGCACGTCTGAAGCGGGCCGGCGCCGTGATCGTCGGGCGCACCAACATGAGCGAGTTCGCGTTTTCCGGGCTCGGTCTGAACCCGCACTACGGCCATCCGTTGTCGCCGTACCGGCGCGGCGTGAAGGGTGACGAGCGGATTTCGGGTGGCTCGTCCTCGGGCGCGGCGGCCTCGGTCGCCGACGGCATGGCCGCGATCGCGCTCGGCACCGACACCGGCGGCTCGATCCGCATTCCGGCCGCGTTGTGCGGGCTGACCGGCTTCAAGCCGACCGCCGCGCGCATCCCGAAGCAGGGTGGCGTGCCGCTGTCGTCGACGCTCGATTCGTTCGGGCCGATCGGTGTATCGGTCGCGTGCTGTGCGCTGGTCGACCGGATGCTCGCCGGGCTCGAGCCGCGCATCCCGGCGTCGCACCCGCTCGAAGGCGTGCGCCTCGGCGTGCTGACCAACTACGTGACCGACGGCGTCGAGCCCGAAGTCGCGCGCGCGATCGATACCGCGCTCAAGCATCTGGAGGCGGCCGGCGCGATCGTCAGCGAGGTGCGCTTCGCGCCGCTCGACCGCCTGCCGGAGATCAACCGCTTCGGCTTTTCGCCGATCGAGGCGTATGCGTGGCATCGTCCGCTGCTCGAGAAGCATCGCGAGCAGTACGATCCGCGCGTGCTCGTGCGCATCATGAAGGGGCAGCCGGCCAGCGCGGTTGACTATCTGGACTTGGTCGCCGAGCGCGAGGCGATGCTCGACGAAGCCGCGCGCACGCTGTGGCAGCGCTTCGACGCGGTCGTCGCGCCGACGGTCCCGGTCGTGCCGCCGCGCCTCGCCGACCTGCTCGATGACGACGACACGTTCGGCCGCACCAATGCGCTGATCCTGCGCAACCCGAGCGCGTTCAACTTCCTCGATAGCTGCGCGCTGTCGCTGCCGTGCCATCTGCGCGGCGACGCGCCGGTCGGCCTGACGCTGGCGGGCGCCCCGCACGCCGACGACGCGCTGCTTGCGATCGGCCGCGCGGCCGAGGCAGTGCTGAACTCGATCCGCTAACGCGCGGCGGGGCGCGCCGCCCGGCCGTGGCCGTGGCCGCTGCCGCCCCGCGGCACTGGTCAGGCGACAAGCGGCGGGAAAGGGGTTCGCGCTAGAATCGCGGGCACCCTTTCGTCTCCATACAAACGAAGATCCATGAATAACGACTCCGCGATGCTGCGCCGCGAGCGCACCCTGCTGGTTTTGCTCGGCCTGATCTGCCTCGCCCTCGTGGGCGGTGCGTTGTACCTGCAGTTCGGCCTGCGCGAAGACCCGTGCCCGCTGTGCATCATCCAGCGCTATTTCTTCCTGCTGATCGCGATCTTCGCGTTCCTCGGCGCGCGCTTCAACAACTGGCGCGGCGTACGCCTGCTCGAAGCGATGGCGGCGCTGTCCGCGCTCGCCGGCATCGTGACCGCGGCACGCCACGTGTACATCCAGGCGAACCCGGGCTTCAGTTGCGGCTTCGACGCGCTGCAGCCGGTGGTCGATAGCCTGCCGCCCGCGAAGTGGCTGCCGAGCGTGTTCAAGGTCGCGGGCCTGTGCGAAACCGCGTATCCGCCGATCCTCGGTCTGACGCTGCCGATGTGGTCGGGCGTCGCATTCGTCGTCGCGTTCGTCGCGCTGGTGCTGAGCCTCGTGCGCAATCGCCGTCGGGTGGCCTGACGGGGCTCAAGCCTCTCTCCCGTGCGTGGCGAACACCGCTCGACCGCGGACTACCAGGCACGCCGGACTTCACGTCGCCCATGCGGGGACGACCGAAGTCCGGCGTTTTTTCTGCGCGGCGTTCCGCCGATCACGCGCCATCCTCTCCGGTCGCGAGCCCATCCACGCAACTTCCCGCCGCCGCGCGAATCGTAGCTGGATCATGACCCCCGTCGCATAAGCTTCATGTGACGCGGGAAATCTTTTCGGCGCGGCGTAGTGCTATCTTCGGGTATGGATGGCGATCTACGTGCGCGAGGACGGCTTTTGCACCCCCTGCGTAACGCGCGCCCGGTCCGCACTGTCTTTCGATTCGCCATGACAACGCAAACCATCCGCTTCTACCACCAGGGGTCCGTCCGCGAGGTTGCGGGCGTACCGGCGACGCGCACCGTGCTGCAGCACCTGCGCGAGGACCTGCGTTGCACCGGCACCAAGGAAGGCTGCGCGGAAGGCGATTGCGGCGCGTGCACGGTCGTGATCGGCGAACTCGACGCGCGCGGCGGCCTTGCGTTGAAGGCCGTCAACGCCTGCATCCAGTTCCTGCCGACACTCGACGGCCGCGCCCTCTTCACCGTCGAAGACCTGCGCGCCGCGAACGGCGCGCTGCATCCGGTGCAGCAGGCGCTGGTCGACTGCCACGGATCGCAATGCGGTTTTTGCACGCCCGGCTTCGTGATGTCGATGTGGGCGCTCTACGAGAACCAGCCCGCCGGCGCAGGCCTGCCGACCCGCGACCAAATCGACGCCGCGTTATCCGGCAATCTGTGCCGCTGCACGGGCTACCGGCCGATCGTCGAGGCCGCGCAAAAGATGTTCGACTACGCGCAGCATCCGCGTGTCGCGCTCGATCGCGAGACGATCGCGGCCACGCTGCGCACGCTGCAACGCAAGGACACCTTCGAATACAGCGCGCCCGACGCACGCGGCGCCGCGTTCGGCTCGGCCACCTTCCACGCCCCGCTCACACTCGACGCATTCGCGACGCTGCGCGCGCGCCACCCGGATGCACGCATCGTCGCGGGCAGCACCGACGTCGGCTTGTGGGTCACCAAGCAGTTCCGCGATCTCGGCGACCTGCTTTACACGGGCAACGTGGCGGAGCTGAAGACGATCGCGCACGATGCGCAAACGCTGACGATCGGCGCCGCGGTCACGCTCGAAGACGCGTACGCTGCGCTCGCCGCCGACTACCCCGAGCTCGCCGAACTCTGGACGCGCTTCGCCTCGCTGCCGATCCGCAACGCGGGCACGCTCGGCGGCAACGTCGCGAACGGCTCGCCGATCGGCGATTCGATGCCGGCACTGCTCGCGCTCGGTGCCGAGGTCGTGCTGCGCCACGATCGCGCGAGCCGCACGCTGCCGCTCGATGCGTTCTACCTCGGCTATCAGAAAACCGCGCTCGCGGCCGGCGAATTCGTAAGCGCGCTGCGCGTGCCGCGCCCTGCCGGCGCGCTGCGGTTTCGCACCTACAAGGTCGCCAAGCGCTACGACCAGGACATCTCGGCGGTGTGCGCGGCGTTCGCGCTGCACGTCGCGGCAGATGGCACGATCCGCGCGCCGCGCGTCGCGTTCGGCGGCATGGCGGCGACGCCGAAGCGCGCCGCGCACGCCGAAGCCGCACTGAACGACGCGGCGTGGAACGAAGCGACCGCCCTGCGCGCGATGGACGCGCTCGCCGCCGACTACCAGCCGCTCACCGACATGCGCGCGTCGAGCGCGTACCGGCTGAAGGTCGCGCGCAATCTGCTGTGGCGCTTCTACCTCGAAACGCGCGACGACGCGCCGCTCGCGCTCTGCGACGTGAACGCGTTCGCCTTCGAAGCCAACGCCATCGTCGCGAAGGAGTCGCCGTAATGAACCGCACCGATGCCTTTATCGAACGCGCGGACGAGCAAGCGTCGCCGAACGACACCACGAGCGACGCGTCGATCGGCGTGCCGCTGCCGCACGAATCCGCCGCGCTGCACGTGAGCGGCGAAGCGACCTACACCGACGACATCACCGAGCTGCACGGCACGCTGCACGCGGCGCTCGGCCTGTCGCGCCATGCACATGCGCGCATCGTATCGATGGATCTCGACGCGGTGCGCAACGCGCCCGGCGTGATCGCGGTGCTGAGCGCCGACGATATCCCCGGCGAAAACAATTGCGGCCCGGTGCTGCACGACGATCCGATTCTCGCCGACGGCGAAGTGCTGTACCTTGGCCAGCCGGTCTTCGCGGTGATCGCCGAAACTCACGAGCTCGCCCGCCGCGCGGCCGCGCTCGCGAAAAGCGACGACGTGATCCGTTACGAACCGCTCGAGGCGATCCTCACCGCCGCCGACGCCAAAGCCGCCAGGCAGTTCGTGCTGCCGCCGCTGCATCTGCGGCGCGGCGATCCCGACGCGAAGATCGCCGCGGCGCCCCATCGCCTCGCCGGCACGTTCGAGGTCGGCGGCCAGGAGCAGTTCTATCTCGAAGGCCAGATCGCCTATGCGCTGCCGAAGGAAATGGACGGCATGCTCGTCTATAGCTCGACGCAGCATCCGAGCGAGATGCAGCAGGTCGTCGCGCATATGCTCGACTGGCCCGCGCACAACGTCGTATGCGAATGCCGGCGCATGGGTGGCGGTTTCGGCGGCAAAGAATCGCAGTCGGCGCTGTTCGCTTGTGTGGCCGCGCTGGCCGCGCAACGCTTGCGTCGGCCGGTCAAGCTGCGCGCCGATCGCGACGACGACTTCCTGATCACCGGCAAACGTCACGACGCGGTCTACGAATACGAAGCGGGCTTCGACGATCAGGGCCGTCTGCTTGGCGTGCGCGTCGAAATCGCCTTGCGTGCGGGCTATTCGGCCGATCTGTCGGGTGCGGTCGCGACGCGCGCGGTCTGCCACTTCGACAACGCGTACTACCTGTCCGACGTCGATATCGTTGCGCTGTGCTGCAAGACCAACACGCAGTCGAACACCGCGTTTCGCGGCTTCGGCGGACCGCAGGGCGCGCTCGTAATGGAGGTGCTGCTCGACAGCGTCGCGCGCGAGTTGCGGCTCGATCCGCTCGACGTGCGGCTCGCGAATTACTACGGCGTCGGCGAACGCGATACGACGCCCTATGGACAACACGTCGAAGACAACGTCATCGCGCCGCTGACCGACGCGCTGCTCGATTCGAGCGACTATCGCGCACGTCGCGCGGCGCTCGCGGAATTCAACGCGACGAGCCCGGTGCTCAAGCGCGGCCTCGCGTTTTCGCCGGTCAAGTTCGGCATCTCGTTCAACGTGCCGTTCCTGAATCAGGCCGGCGCGCTCGTGCACGTGTACAAGGACGGCTCCGTGCTCGTCAATCACGGCGGCACCGAGATGGGCCAGGGGCTCAACACGAAGGTCGCGCAGGTGGTCGCGAATCAGTTCGGCTTGCCGTTGTCGCGCGTGCGGGTCACCGCGGCCGATACGTCGAAAGTCGCCAACACGTCGGCGACCGCGGCCTCGACCGGCAGCGATCTGAACGGCATGGCCGCCGAAGACGCCGCGCGGACGATCCGCGCGCGGCTCGCCGAACTCGCGGCGCGCCAGCTCGGCGGCGCCGCGAACGAGGTGCGGTTCGCGCACGGCAGCGTGTCGGTGAACGGCGGTGCGCTGCCGTTCGAACAGCTCGTCAACGCCGCGTATCTCGCGCGCGTGCAACTGTGGTCGGACGGCTTTTACGCGACGCCGAAAGTGCATTGGGACGCGAAAACGCTGACCGGTCATCCGTTCTATTACTTCGCCTATGGTGCGGCGGTGTCGGAGGTCGTCGTCGATACGCTGACCGGCGAGTGGAAACTCGTGCGCGCGGACGTGTTGCACGACGCGGGCCAGTCGATCAATCCGGCGATCGATCTCGGCCAGATCGAAGGCGGCTTCATTCAGGGCATGGGCTGGCTCACGAGCGAAGAGCTATGGTGGAACCGCGACGGCCGCCTGATGACGCACGCGCCGTCGACCTACAAGATTCCCGCGGTCAGCGACACACCCGCCGCGTTCCACGTGCGGCTCTACGAGAACAGCAACGCGGAGCCGACCGTGTTCCGCTCGAAGGCAGTGGGTGAGCCACCGCTATTGCTGCCGTTCTCGGTGTTTCTCGCGATTCGCGACGCGATCGCGGCCGCGGTGCCGGGCGCGCCACATGCTCCGCCGTTGCGCGCACCGGCAACGCCCGAGGCGATACTCGATGCGCTGGACGCGCTGCACGACGCCAACCCGGCCGAGCCCGCCGCGCGCCTGCCAGGCGCCGACACCCGCACGCAACCCGCCGCACCAGCACCTCAAGCGGCCACGTATGGAGAATCGCCGGATGCAAGCCTGGCTCACTGACCTGCAACATCTGCTCGCGCACGGCGACGCGGCCGTGCTGGTGACGGTCGCGCGCGTCGAAGGTTCGGCGCCGCGCGAAGCCGGCACGAAGATGATCGTCACGCGCGAGGCGGCCAAACATACGATTGGCGGCGGCCATCTCGAATGGAAGGCGATCGAGACCGCGCGTCAGGTGCTGCGCGACGGCATGCGCGCGCCGCACATGCGGCGGCTCGAACGCTTCGCGCTGGGACCGAGCCTCGGCCAGTGTTGCGGCGGCGCCGTGGTTCTCGCATTCGAGCGGCTCGACGTCGGCGATCTCGGCTGGATCACCTCGCTCGTCAAGCGCCTCGCGGCGGGTCAATCGACGGTGCGTAGCGTATCATTCGGCCCCGCCCCGGATGCGGTGATGCTGTCCGAGCCCGAGCCCGGCATCGACGCCGCCGACTGCCTGCTGTGGGACGGCGCCGGTTTCGACGACAGCAGCGCGCTCCTGACCGAAACGATCGCGCCGGGCGAGTTCGCCGTCGTGCTGTTCGGCGCGGGCCACGTCGGCGCGGCGCTCGTGCGCGTGCTTGCGACACTGCCGTGCACGGTGCGCTGGGTCGACGAACGCGACGCGCAGTTTCCGGCGCTCGATACGCTGCACGCGCCGAACGTGACGATCGACGCGAACGACGCGCCCGACGAGGCGATCGATCAGGCCGCGCCGCACACGTACTTCGTCGTGATGACGCACAACCACGCGCGCGATCTCGAACTGGCCGAGCGCATCCTGCGGCGCCGCGATTTCGCGTTCTTCGGCATGATCGGCTCGCACACCAAGCGCAAGCAGTTCGAGCACCGGCTCGCCGCACGCGGCATCGATCCGGCGTGGATCGCGCGCATGAAGTGTCCGCTCGGCGTCGACGGTATCGTCGACAAGTCGCCCGAGATCATCGCGATCTCGGCGGCCGCGCAGGTGCTGCAGGCCGTCGAAGCGAACGCGGGCGCGCGCCACGCGACCCAGGCGCTCTGACACGCGATTCGTGCCGGTCGGCTACCCCGGCTACCCCGGCTACCCCAATAAACACACAATTCCAAATCACCATGAATACGACAACCGCTACCCCCGTTTCTTCCAGCACGCTCGCCGACAAAACCACGCGCGCGCCGAAGGCCGAACTGCATATCCACATCGAAGGCTCGCTCGAACCCGAGCTGATTTTCGCGCTCGCGCAGCGCAACGGCGTGAAGCTCGCCTACGACTCCGTGGAAGCATTGCGCGCCGCCTATGCGTTCACCGACCTGCAATCGTTTCTCGACATCTACTACGCGGGCGCGAGCGTGCTGCTGCACGAGCAGGACTTCTACGACATGACGATGGCCTACGTCGAGCGCTGTCTCGCCGACAACGTCGTGCATAGCGAAATCTTCTTCGATCCGCAGACGCACACCGAACGCGGCGTGCGGATCGCCACCGTGGTGGCGGGCATCGAACGCGCGCTCGCCGACGCGGAACAGCGCGGCATGTCGAGCAAGCTGATCCTGTGCTTCCTGCGCCACCTGTCCGAGGACGATGCGCTCGCCACCTTCGACGAAGCGCTGCCGCTGTTCGAGCAGTACAAGCACCGGCTGATCGGCGTCGGTCTCGATTCGTCGGAGCGCGGCCATCCGCCGTCGAAGTTCGAGCGCGTGTTCGCGAAGGCGCGCGCGCTCGGTCTGAAGCTCGTCGCGCATGCGGGCGAGGAAGGCCCGCCGTCGTATATCTATGAAGCGCTCGACGTGCTGAAGGTCGACCGCGTCGATCACGGCGTGCGCAGCATCGAGGACCCGGCGTTGGTCACGCGCCTCGCCGACACACGCGTCGCGCTGACCGTGTGCCCGCTGTCGAACCTGAAGCTGTGCGTGTTCGACGACCTGACCAAACACACGCTGAAAGACCTGCTCGATCACGGCGTCGCGGTGACCGTCAATTCCGACGATCCGGCCTATTTCGGCGGCTACGTGAACGCGAACTATCTGGCGACGATCGACGCGCTGAAGCTCGACGACGCCGAGGTCTACACGATCATTCGCAACGGCTTCGAGGCGTCGTTCGTGACGCCCGAGGAACGCGCAACGCTGATCGGCAAGCTCGACGCGCATTGGCGGCAGTAAGCCGCGCGCTGACGGATTTCAACTGACGGGCCTCGACTGACGTCGTCGGCCGCCGGCTTCGCTTCGTTCGGGCCTCGACCACGACCCGAACCGGCGAGCCGTTGCCGCTGGCTTCGTCGCCCAGCTTTTAACATTCGGAGACAGCTTTTCCATGACTGAATCGGCTCATAGCGCGCCAGCGGCACAAACGGCGCAAACGGCATTCCGTGCGCAACTGCTGACTTTCAACGGCGACCCGGCGCATGCGCCGAACGCCGCGGTGTTCCACGAGGACGGTCTGCTGATCGTCGAAAACGGCCGCGTCGTCGCGGCGGACGCGTACGCGGCGCTGGCGCCGCGACTCGCGCCCGGCACCCAGGTCGTGGAGCGGCGCGACAAGCTGATCGTGCCGGGCTTCATCGATACGCACATCCACTATCCGCAGACCGACATGATCGCCTCGCCGGCGCCGGGTCTGCTGCCGTGGCTCGACACCTACACGTTCCCGACCGAGCGCCGCTTCGCCGATCCCGCGCACGCGCGCGACACCGCGAGCTTCTTCGTCGACGAACTGCTCGCCTGCGGCACCACGACCGCGCTCGTGTACTGCACGGTGCACAAGGAATCGGCCGATGCCCTCTTCGCCGAGAGCGAAGCGCGCAATCTGCGCATGGTCGCGGGCAAGGTGCTGATGGATCGCCACTGCCCCGAGTTCCTGCGCGACACAGCGCAATCGGGCTACGACGACAGCGCCGAGCTGATCGGCCGCTGGCACAATCGCGGGCGGCAACTGTACGCGCTCACGCCGCGCTTCGCGCCGACCTCGACCGAAGCACAACTCGAAGCGTGCGGCGCGCTTGCGCAACTTCATCCGGACGTGTTCATCCAGAGCCATGTCGCGGAGAACACCGACGAAGTCAAATGGGTCGCCGATCTGTTCCCCGGCCACCGCAGCTATCTCGACATCTACGATCACTACGGCTTGCTGCGCCGTCGCGCGGTGTACGGCCATTGCATCTACCTCGACGACGAGGACCGCAAGCGCATGGCCCAAACCGGCGCGCTTGCCTCGCACTGCCCGACGTCGAACCTGTTCCTCGGCAGCGGCCTGTTCGACTTCGAGAAGGCCGACTCGGCCGGCATGCCGATCGCGCTCGCGACCGACGTCGGCGGCGGCACGTCGTTCTCGATGCTGCAGACCATGAACGAGGCGCACAAGGTCGCGCGCCTCGGCGGTCATCATCTGACGGCGACGCGGATGTTTTATCTCGCCACAGCCGGCGCGGCCGAAGCACTCGATCTCGCCGATCGGGTCGGCACGCTGAGAGACGGCTCGGAAGCAGACTTCGTCGTGCTCGATCCGCAGGCGACGCCGCTGCTCGCGCGCCGCACGGCGCGGCGCGAATCGCTGGAGGAGTTGCTGTTCGCGTTCGCGTTGCTCGGCGACGATCGCGCGGTGTACGAAACGTATGCGGCCGGCAAACGCGTGCATCGCCGCGACGACGCGCGCCAGCATGTGCCGGGGCGCGCGAAGATCGCGGCGTGACGCTGGTTGGGGCTGAGGCGCGCCTCAGCCCTGCTTGCACACCTCATACAACGTGTTGAGCCGCCGCACCGGGTCCGCGACATACGGATTCGACTCGTCCCACGCATAACCGGCGAGCACCGCGCAGATCATGCGACGGATCGTCGGCGTCTGCTCCGGGTAATAGATGATGTCCTGCAATTCGCCCGTGTACCAGCGCTCGACGAACGCACGGAACGTATCGATGCCCTTGCGCAACGGCGCGTCGTAATCGGCTGACCAGTCGACCGTCTCGCCGTCGAGTTGGCGGTTCAGCGCGCGCGCCGCCAGATGCGCGGAGCGCAGCGCAATCGTCACCCCCGATGAGAACACCGGATCGAGAAACTCGCCCGCATTGCCGAGCAGCGCGTAGCCCGGCCCATGCAGACTCGCGACGTTCGCCGCGTATCCACCGATCTGCCGCACCGGCATCAGGAACGGCGCCTGCCCGATCAGCCGGTTCAGCGTCGGCTCCTGCTGGATCAGCGCGCGCAACGTCGCCTCGCGCTGCGCTTCCGGCACATCGAGAAAGCTCGCCTCGGCGACACATCCGACCGACGAGCGGCCGCCCGCAAGCGGAATCATCCAGAACCACACGTCGCGACGCTCGGGATGCGTCGCGATGCAGATCTTGTTGCGATCGATGTCGTCGAGCGCGAGGCCGTCGCGCACGTGCGTGAAGAGCGCGGCGCGCGTCGGCATGCCGGTCGGCGCTTCCAGCTTCAGCAGGCGCGGCAGCACGCGCCCGAAACCGCTCGCATCGAGCACGAAACGCGCTTCGACCTGATACGCGCTGGCGCTTTCGTCAACCACGTCGAGCACCGGCGCCGCACCCGTCCGCACTGCGCTCACCGTGTGGCCAAACCGCACGTCGGCGCCCTGCCCGGCCGCGCAGCGAATCAGCACGTCGTCGAACAACGCGCGCTCGACCTGATAGGTCGTGCCCCAGCCCGGCGAATGTTTGTCGCGAAAGTCGAACGACGAGCACTGATCGCGATACACGAAGCACGCGCCGTTCTTGTACTGGAAGCCCGCCTCGACGACGGCCTGCAACATGCCGGCCTCTTCGAGATAGGCCATGCTTTGCGGCAACAGGCTCTCGCCGATCGAAAAACGCGGAAAGTGCTGACGCTCGAGCACCAGCACCGAGCGGCCGGCTTTGCGCAACAGCGCGGCGGCCACCGCGCCGGCCGGACCCGCGCCGATGATCGCGACGTCGACTACGGTCCGTCTTGAAGAATCGCTATTCAACTCACTGCTCCAACGGTTTGCATGCGTTGCTGCGACGCATGCGGGGTTTCATGCAGCACGCAACATCGCGCGATGCACGGTCTTGTCGCTACAATCCTGCCTCCACAGCAAGAACAACGTTTCGCCGGGGAGTGCAGCGTGTCGTCATCCGAACAACCCAGCGTGCCCTTCGTGCCGGAGACGGCCTTTGGAATCTGGTTCCTGCGCACGCACACGTGGGAGCACCACGTGTTGCGCGTCGCGATCAATGACCTGAAGCGCCTGATCGATGCGCCCTTGCCCGACGCGCCGGTCATCGTCGATGTCGGCTGCGGGCAAGGTATTTCGTTTCGCCTGCTCGCCGCTGCGTTCAGGCCGCGCCGCATCGTCGGCGTCGATTTTCATGCGCCGTCGCTGGCGCTCGCCGCCCGCGCCGCGCAAGCGTGCCGCGATGCGGTCGCCGACATCGAAGTGATGCACGGCGACTGCGCGCAACTGCCGTTGCCCGATGCGAGCGCCGACATCGTGTTCTGCCATCAGACCTTCCATCATCTCGTCGAGCAGGAACGCGCGCTCGCCGAGTTCCGCCGCGTGCTCAAACCCGGCGGTGTGCTGCTGTTCGCCGAATCGACCGATGCGTACATCAAGTCGTGGGTGATCCGGCTGTTGTTCCGTCATCCGATGCAGGTGCAGAAGAGCGCCGACGGCTATCTCGACATGATCCGTCAGGGCGGCTTCAGCTTCGCTCCTCGCAACGTATCGTTGCCCTACCTGTGGTGGAGCCGCGCGAAAGACTTCGGTCTGCTCGAGCGGCTCGGCCTGTACCGGCCGCAACCCGGCAAGCGTCGCGAGACGCTCGTCAATGTCGCGGCCGTGAAGAAGACCGACGAAGCCTAGCGCAACCTCAACCCGCGTCCAGCACCACCAACTGGCCGCGCACCGCGATCGCGGCCGCGCTCGGGCTCACGCCGCAGGTGAAGTCGGTCGACGAGTTCGTTTCGGTGCTATGAAAGCGCGTCGACACCTCGATCACCGCATTCGCATGACGCTCGCGCGCCGCCGCGCGCAGCTTGCCGACCGCTTCGGCGAGCGCCAGGTGGCACGCTTCATTCTGGTCCGACACCTTGCGCGCGATCCGCACCGAGTACGAGACCTCGCCGAGCCGCGTTTTCACCGGCTGATGATTCTGAGCGCCGAAATACACCGGCACCTCGCCGCGCGATTCGGCCCCCGACGCCGCGAACGGCAGCGACTTCACTTCCGTGGCGCAGCCAGCCTGCGTCAAGACCACCACCGACATCGCTGCCACCAAAGCAAGCTTTTTCATTCTTATCCTCTTCCCTGTTTGCGGATTAGCGGCCGCTTCCATGTTGCGCGGCCAGGTGTCGTGGCGAACCGCCGCGTCCGACTCAAACGCCTCGCCACGTTTCGAACATCAGGCTTGCGCAACTGCCGCCAAAGCCGAATGAAACCGACATCGCCGTGTCGATGCTCGCCGCGCGCGCGGTGCGCACGAGCGGCATGTCGCGCACCTGCGGCTCCGGCGTATCGAGCTGGGCCGTCCCGGCGATAAAACCATCGCGCATCATCAACAGCGTATAGATCGCTTCGTGCGCGCCGCATGCGCCGAGCGAATGCCCGGTCATGCCCTTGGTCGACGAAAACGCGGGCACGCCCTCAGCCGATGCGCCGAACACGTCGCGCAACGCTTGCAGCTCTTCGAGATCGCCAAGCGGTGTGGACGGCGCATGCGTGTTCACGTAGTCGGGACGGCGCCCCGCCGCTTCGAGCGCACCGCGCATCGCGCGCGCGATGCCGGCCGCGCGCGGCGCGACCATGCCCGCGCGATCGGTGCAATCGCCGAAGCCCGTCAGCTCCGCGTGGATGCGCGCGCCGCGCGCGAGCGCGTGATCGAGCGCTTCGAGCACGAGCACGCCGCCGCCCGACGCGATCACAAAGCCGTCGCGCTGCGTATCGTACGGACGCGAGGCGCTGTGCGGCGTGTCGTTGAAACGGCGCGACAGCGCGCCCATCGCGTCGAACATCAGCGTCATGTTGTCGTGCAGCGCTTCGCTGCCGCCCGCCAGCACGATCTGCTGACGGCCGGTCTGGATCAATTGCATCGCCTGCCCGATCGCGAGTGCCGAGGTCGTGCATGCCGACGACGGCGAATAGCTGACGCCTTCGAGCCCGAACATCTGCGCGACGTTCGCCGACGCGGTGCTGCTCATCGCATGCGGCACCGTGTACGGGGGCACCTTGTCGACGCCGCGTGTTTGCGCGATTGCCAGCGCCGCGTCGTAGCTCGCCATCGTGCCGACGCCCGAGCCGATCACGACGCCCGCGCGCGGCGACTGCAGCGCTGCCAATGCGAGCCCCGCATCGTCGATGGCACGTCTCGCCGCGTGGCACGCAAAGCGCGCGGTGTCGCCCATGAAGCGTTCCAGCTTGCGCTCGAACGGCGGCTCGTGCGCAACCGACGCGACGCCCGCGACCTGCGACGCGAACCCGCGCTCGCGCCATGCATCGATACGCTCGACGCGCGAACGTCCTTCACGCAAGGCAGCCGACACTTCGTCGAGCGTATTGCCGAGACACGACACGATGCCCATGCCGGTCACGACCACGCGTTGCAGGCCGACGCTCATCGAACGCGCCGGAAAATCAGCGACGTGTTGATGCCGCCGAACGCGAAGTTGTTGCTCATCACATACTCGGCGTCGATCTCGCGCGCGCCGCCGACGATGTAATCGAGCGGCGCACAGGCCGGATCGATGTGGTCCAGATTCAGCGTCGGCGCGTACCAGTTGCGCTTCATCATCTCGATCGTCCACCACGCCTCGATCGCGCCGCACGCGCCGAGCGTATGGCCGACATAGCTTTTCAGCGAGCTGATCGGCATGCGCGCGCCGAAGGTCTGCGCGGTCGCCTGGCTTTCGGCGATGTCGCCGCGATCGGTCGAGGTGCCGTGCGCGTTCACATAGGCGATCGCCTCGGGCCGCAATTGCGCGTCGCGCAGCGCGAGCTGCATCGCGAGCGCCATCGTGTCGGCGGTCGGCTGCGTCATGTGCGCGCCGTCCGAGTTGCAGCCGAAGCCGACCACCTCGGCGTGAATTCGCGCGCCGCGCGCGAGCGCGTGTTCGTACTCTTCGAGCACGAGCGTCGCCGCCCCCTCGCCGACCACGAGGCCGTCGCGCGCGGCGTCGAACGGACGCGGCGTAAGCTGCGGCTCGTCGTTGCGCGTGCTGGTCGCGTACAGTGTGTCGAACACGGCGACCGCCGGGCCCGACAACTCTTCCGCGCCGCCCGCGAGCATCAGCGTCTGCTTGCCGGCCTGGATCGCCTCGAAGGCGTAGCCGATCGCCTGGCTGCCCGATGCGCACGCGCACGAGGTCGGGATGATGCGGCCTTTCAGATCCCAGAACAGGCTCACGTTGACGGCCGTCGTGTGCGGCATCATCTGCACGTAGCTGTTCGAGGTGACGTTGGTCATCGTGCCGGTTTCGAGCATCGTGCCGAACGCGCGGATCGGCTGCACGGAGCCCGACGACGAACCGTACGCGACGCCCATGCGGCCGTCGGCGATGCTCGGGTCGTCCGCGAGCCCCGCGTCGGCGAGCGCAAGTTCGCTCGCGCGCACCGAGTACAGCGACACGGGGCCCATCGAGCGGACCTTCTTGCGTGGATAGTGCGCGGGCGTCGCGAACGCTGGTAGGGGGCAAGCCAGGCGCGTATGCAGCGACTCGAAGTAGTCCCACTCGGGCATGCGCCGCACCGCGTTCTCGCCGCGTGCGAGGCGCTTCTCGACCGCATCCCAGCTATCGCCGAATGCGGTCACGCCGCCCATGCCGGTAATGACGACGCGCTTCATCAGATCATCCCGCCGTTCACGCCGATCACCTGGCGCGTCACATACGACGCGCCATCCGACATCAGAAAGCTCACGACCGAGGCGACCTCGGCCGGCTGGCCGACGCGGTTCATCGGCACGGTCTTCAACGCGTGATCGAGCGTCATCTGTTCGAGCATGCCGGTTTCGATCAGCCCCGGCGCGACGCAGTTGACGGTGATGTTGCGCGACGCGAGCTCGACCGCGAGCGCCTTGCTCGCGCCGATCAGTCCCGCCTTCGCCGCGCTGTAGTTGACCTGGCCGCGATTGCCCATCACCCCCGACACCGACGCGATCGTGACGATGCGCCCGCCCTGGCGCGCGCGCACCATCGGCATCGTCAGCGGATGCACGACGTTGTAGAACGCGTCGAGGCCAGTTTCGATCACGACGTCCCAGTCTTCTTCGGTCAGCGCCGGAAACGCGGCGTCGCGCGTGACGCCCGCGCTGCACACGATGCCGTAGTACGGACCGTTTGCGGCGACGTCCGCTTCGAGCGCCTCGCGGCACGCGGCACGCTCGCGCACGTCGAATTGCAGCACGCGCGCCGTGCCGCCCTGCGCGGCGATGCCCGTCGCGACCGCGTCGGCTTCGCTGCGTCCCGTGCGGCAATGCACGGTCACGGCAAAGCCGTCGGCGGCCAACTTGTACGCAATCGCGCGGCCGATGCCGCGGCTTGCGCCGGTAACGAGAACTCGCCGGCTCATGAACTGACACTCCCTTCGATGAATGACTGGAAATCGGGTGGTTGAAATACCTTGACGACGGCTTCGGCGCAGCGCGTGTCGCCATCGTCGATCGTGCATTCGTAGGCGGCGTGGCCTGCCTCGCTGCGCAGCAGCTCGCTCACGTGAACGCGCAAACGCGCGCCGCCGCGGAACGCCGGCTGCAGCGCCTGATAGCTGCGCGAGCCGAGCAGCACGCCGGGACGCGCCTGACCGCCGCCGCGCATCGCGACCAGCGCGATTTGCGCGGCGATCGCCTGCGCCATCAGCTCGATGCCGATCCACGCGGGCATCGCGCCGGCCGCGTCGGCATACCATGCGTGCGGGTCGACGTTGGCGAAGGCGCTCAACGTGGTGTCGGCGAACGAATCGATCGCATCGAGCAGCAGCATGCTGCCGCGATGCGGGATGATCGCTTCGATCGGCTGCCGCACGAGTTGCTCGACGGTGAGTGGCTCAGTCGTCATGCGCATCACCGGGCGAGGATCAGGCTGACATTGCTGCCGCCGAATGCGAACGAATTGCTCATGACGTACTGCGTGCCCGTGCCGCGCGGCAGAGCGCGCGCGCCATCCACGAGATCGAGCGCGGGCAGCGCGGGATCGGCCTCGCCGTCCCACAGATGCGGCGGCAGCGTCGAGTTCTCGCGCGCTAGCGTGAGCCACGCGAAGCCGAGTTCGGTCGCGCCGGCCGCGCCGAGCTGGTGGCCCGTCAGCGGCTTGGTGCCGCTCGCGGCGACGCCGTCGGGGAACACGCGCGACATCAGATGCGCTTCCATTTCGTCGTTCTTCTGCGTGGCGGTCGCGTGCAGATTCACATAGCCGACCGCCGAGGCCGCGATGCCCGCGTCCGCCAGCGCCTCGCGCAAGGCCATTTCGCCGCCGACGCCCTGCGGGTCCGGCGACGAGATATGGTGCGCATCGCTCGATTCGCCGAGGCCCGCGAGCCGCACCGCCGCTTCGTCGCGGCTCATCAGGAACACGGCCGCGCCCTCGCCGACGTTGATACCGCGGCGATTGCGGCTCATCGGATTGGTGCGCGCGTTACTGGTCGATTCGAGCGAGGCGAAGCCCTGCACCGTCAACTCGCACAACGAATCGACGCCACCGACCACAACGGCATCGCACAACTGCAATTGCAGCAGCCGGCGCGCCGAGGCGAACGCCTTGGCGCTCGAGGTGCACGCGGTCGAGATCGTGAAGGCCGGGCCCTGCACGCCGAGCGCGGCCGCCGCAAACGGCGCGGCCGTGCCGATTTCCATCTGCCGGTAGTTGAAGCTGCCCGGCAACTCGCCGGCCTGGGCGTGATAGACGAACGCGGTTTCGGCCGCCTCGATGCCCGACGTGCTGGTGCCGAGCACGACGCCGATGCGCTCCGGGCCGTAGCGCTCGCGCGCGGCCTCGAGCGCGGGCGCGATCTGCGCGAGCGCGGCGAGCAGCAAGCGGTTGTTGCGACAGTCGTAGCGGGCGAGATCGGCGCGCGGCGCGAGATCGAGCGGCGCAAGCACGCTGCCGACGAACGCATCGCCGATGCCGGTATGCACGTTACCCATGCCGGGCGAGCGCGCGGCGGCGAGCGCCGGCACGATCTCGTCGACGTCGCCGCCGAGTGCGTTGATCATGCCGAGTGCGTGCAAATAAACTGATGGCGCTTTCATGCCGCCCTCCGTGATTCCGATGGCCTGCCCGCGGTCTTGCCCGCGGTCTTGCCCGATGACTTGCCCGTGGGCATCCCGATAGGTGCGAGCAGCACCGCGACCGCGATGCCGAGCGCGAGCGTCGTGCCGAAGCTTTTCAGCGCGGGCATCGCGCTGATCCCGAGCATGCCGAACGACAACAACGCGGTGGCCGCCGACAACAACACGCCGGTCCACACCGCGCCGAGATCCGCAGCGTCGCGCGCACAGCCTTCGCGCAGAAACACCGCATAGTTTGCGCCGACGCCGAGCACCAGCATCAGCGCGAGCCAGTTGAACAGATTGAGCGTTGCACCCGCGTAGCCGAAGATCGCCAGCGCGACGCCGACCGCGAGCAGCACGGGCAAGGTCGTGGCGACGCCGCCGCGCGCCCCGTAGCGCAGCATCAGCAGCACGCACACGAGCGCGAGCGTGCCGCCGAGCCACCAGCCGGTATCCACGCGATACTCGCCGAACAGCTTCGACACACTCGCGGCCTTGTCGACGAACACGACGCCGGGCAGACCGTGCGCGAGCGCGATCAGCGCGGGCTCGTTGCGCGGCGTCACGCCCTGCGGGATCACGACGGCCGCATACCCTGTAGCCTGCGTTGCATTGGCTTCGCTCGATCCCACCGCGCCGAGCCACAAATGCCGATACGGCTGCGACCAGGGCGCCGCGAGCCAGCGCTCGACGGTGAACGGCACCGGCGGCTTCGCGAAAGCGCCGAGCCACGCGTCGGCCACTTCATCCTTGAAGCCCGCCTGCAGCAGCGTCGCGCGCAAGGCAGCGGGGTCGTTGAACACTTGCCGCGCGAGCAGCGCGCGAGCTTCGCTCTGGCGCTGCGCGGACGGCACGAACTGCACGACCGACTGATAGCCGCCGACGCTATCCGCGGTGCCGTTCAACGCATCGAGCTTGGCGCCGAGCGCTTCGGCGCGTTGCAGCACCGCTTCCTCGGTCGCGCCGCGCACGACGAAAAACTGCGCGCTGTTATCGACGCCGACCGCCGCGCGCACCGTGTCTTCCTGCGCGACCAGCGACGCGTCGCGCTGGATCAGCAGATGGATGTCGTCGTCGCTGGTTAGACGTAGCCAGCCGGGCACGCAGACGATCAGCAGCAGCGCCGCGACGAGCCACGCGCGCTTGCCGCCGAGCGCATGCTGCCAGCGCGCGAGCAGCCACGCCGCGCCCGTGAACAGGCGTCGCGGGTTGCGCTTCGGCGCGCGCGTGAGCAACGCGGGCAGCAGCCACAGCACCGACGCGAACGCGGTCGCGATGCCCACCATCGCGAAGCACCCGATCTGTTTCAAGGCCGGGAAAGGCACCCACATCAGGATTGCGTAGCCGAGCAGGCTCGTCGTCAGCGCGACGCCGAGCGCGGGCCGCACCATGCGCGCGCCGCGCCGCGCATCCCAGTCGCGGCCCGCGCCGAGATAGACGACGAAATACTGGATCGAATAATCGACGGCCTCGCCGATCAGGCTCGCGCCGAACACGAGCGTCAGCAGATGCAGCTTGCCGAAGATCAGCAGCGTCGCCGCGAGCGCACAGACGATGCCGAGCGCGGTCGAGACGAAACCGAGCAGCAATAGACGCGGCGAGCGGAACACCCACATCATCAGCAACGCGATGCCGGCGAGCGAGGCGATGCCGATCACGTGCACCTCGCGTTCGGACGCGCTGCGCGCCGCCTCGGCGTAGAACACGGCGCCGGCGCGCGCGACGGCGAGATCAGGGAACGCCTCGCGCAACGCGCTTTCCGCGTCGGCGAGCGCCGCGTGCACCGCGCGCTGCGTCTTCGTTTCGTAGGCGGAGCCCGGCAGCGTCGCGACGAGCAGCACGCTGGTCGTGTCGCCCTGCGCGTCGTGACGATGCGACACCAGCAGGTTGTCCTCGACGTCGAGATTCGACGTCGCGAGCGGCAGATTGCCGAGCCAGCGTTCGAGCCAGCCGAACGGATCGTCGGCAAGCTGGGTGCTCAGGCCGCCCTGCAGCGGGCTGTAGATGCGTTGCGCGAGCATGTCGTGCAGCGTCGTCGGGCTTGCGTTCGTGAGCGCAGTGCGATCGGCCGGTCCGAGCAGGCCGAAGCGATACGGCTGGTACAGCGCCGCGATCTGCGACAGATCGAACGGCGGCAGCTCGGTCGTCACCGAGGCGAACGCCCCGCTCTTTTGCAACGACGCGCCCAGTTGCTTCGCTGCCGCTTTCGCATGCGCATCGTCGCGGCTCGTGACGAGCAGCACGGTGCGATCCCCGAGCGCGCTCGCGAGCGTGTCGACCGCTTTTTCGGCGACCGGGTCCGCTTCGGTCGCGGGCAGCAGCGCGAGCAGATTGGTTTCGAGCGGCGACGCTCCCGCGAAGCGCCAGCCGCAATAAAGCGCCGCCAGCAGCGCGAGCACGAGCCATGCGGCACGCACGCCCCATGCGCATTTCGCGGATCGCTGCTGCAGCATGTCCATCACGGCGCTCCGAACAGGTTGCGCTCGTCCGGCGTCGGCTCGGCGACGGCCGTGCTGTTGGCGAATTCGAGCTTCGTCACGTCGCCGTTCGCGAGCGTGATGCGCAGGGTTTGCAGAAAATCGCCGCCGCTCATGTCGAGGCCCTTGATCGATTGCGCGAGCTGCGGCTGGTTCGGCGTGAGCCGCAGGCGCCATTGCGCGGCACTGCCTTCGGCGCTCACGTCGAACTGCGAGTACAGCGCCGATAGATCGCCGCCCAGCATCGCGCGCATCATCTTCGAGACCTGGGCGACGCCGCGCGTGCCCTGTGCGCCATGCGTGCTCACGCGATGGCCGCCGGCGTCGACCTGCGCGACGCCCGCATCGGTGATCACGTAGGTGGCCTTGTACGGTGTGTCGATCTGCCAGATCACGCCGCGCTCGCGGAAGAACAGCAACGTGCCGTTGCTGACGAGCGGCTGCTTCATCGCGGCGAGCGTCTGGGTCTGCGTGAATTGCGAGCGCACCCCCTTGGCCTGCGCGAGATGCGCGGCGATCTGCGAGACGAGCGCGGCGTTGGCGTTGGCGTTGTTCGTGCTAGCAGCCGCGTTGCTTGCGGTGGCCGCATCGACCGATGCCGTTGACAATGCAAGCGCTCCGATCACTACCGCGAGCCGCGACACGAGCGCCGTTGCCGCACGCCGATTCATCGTGCCCATACGCGCTCCAGCTTTTCGAATACGACCGGCGGCGACACGAACTGCAATTCCTCGGTGGCGGCATCGACGGCGACCTGGATCGTATAGCCCTTCGTGAGCCGCGCGCCCGATGCGCAATCGACGATTTCATAGCCTATTTTCAGGCGGTTTTCGTATTCGAGCAGTTCCGCGCGCACTTCGAGCTTCTGCCCGTACACGGCCGGCCGCACGTACTTCAGATGCGCCTCGACGATCGGCCACACATAGCCGGACGCCCGCATCTCGCGATAGTCGTAGTCGAACGCGCGCAACAGCGCCGCGCGCCCCATCTCGAAGTACTTCAGATAATTGCCGTGCCAGCACACGTTCATCGCGTCGACGTCGTGAAACGCCACTTCGACGATCGCGCTCGCGACGAGCACGTGCTGAGTTTTCGCGGGCTCGCTCATGCGTCGGCTCCCTGACGATCGTCGTCCATGTCCAGCAGATCGCACGCGGCAATGCGCGCGCACAACGCGCGCAGTTCGCCTTCGAGCGCTCGGTCCTCGTCGACGAAGGGCGAATGCGTGCCCACCTCGTCGATGAATACGCGCAGCGGCGCCGGCACCGGCGTCGTGCCGTCGATGCGCAAGCGCAGCCGCACGGCCTGCACCGTCGCGAGCGTGTGCGCGGCGGCGACCTGCTCCGTCAATTCGAGCACGCGCAGGCAGTCGCGCGCGGCGATCGTGCCCATGCTGACCTTGTCCTGATTGTGCGCCTCGGTCGAGCGCGAAAACACGCTCGCGGGCATCGTGTTCTTCAGCGCCTCGGCGGTCCATGCGGACGACGAAATCTGCACCGCCTTGAAGCCGTGATTGATCGCCGCGCGTGCGGGCGCCGCGCCCGACAGGTTGCGCGGCAAGCCGTTGTTGAAGTTGACGTCGACGAGCAACGCGAGCTGCCGGTCCATCAGATCCGCCAGATTGGCGACGGCGACCTTCAGTGCGTCCATCGCAAACGCGATATGGCCGCCATAGAAGTTGCCGCCGTGCAAGATGCGTTCGTTGTCGGGATCGACGAGCGGATTGTCGTTCGCGCTGTTCAGCTCGTTTTCGACGTCGCGGCGCACCCAGCCGAGCGCATCGCGCGCGACGCCGATCACGTGCGGCGCGCAGCGAATCGAATAGCGGTCCTGCAGACGATGCCCCGGCGTGTCGGCGCGGCCGGCCAGATCGGCGCGGATCCATGCGGCCGCTTCGGCCTGGCCCGCGTGCGGCTTGACCTCGAACAGCGTGGCGTCGAAGTGCGCGGCACGGCCGTCGAGCGCGACGGTCGACAGCGCGGTCAAGCGCGCGGCAAGCCGCGTCAGATGCTCGGCGCGCGCCACCGCGAGACACGCGAGGCCGGTCATCACGGCCGTGCCGTTCATCAGCGCGAGGCCTTCCTTCGGCGCGAGCGTCAGCGGCTCGACACCGAGCTCGCTCCACACGTCGCGCGCCGCGCGCAAGTCACCGGCGTACTGCACGTCGCGCTCGCCCACGAGCGCGGCCGCCACATACGACAGCGGCGTCAGATCGCCGCTCGCGCCGACCGAGCCCTCGGACGGAATGCGCGGCAACACGCGATGATTGATCAAGTCCACGAGGCGTTCGAGCAGCACCGTACGCACGCCCGAAAAACCATACGCGAGCGAATTGAGACGCGCAGCGATCACCGCGAGGGTTTGCATGTCGTCGAGATATGCGCCCATGCCGCAGCCGTGATAACGCGTCAGTTGCAGCGGCAAGGCCTCGACGAGCGCCATCGGCACGTCGACCACGCAGGCGTCGCCGTAGCCGGTGTTGACGCCGTACACGGTCGCGCCGGCGGCCAGCTGGCGGCGCAGGAACGCCGCGCCGCGCTCGATGCGCGCACGCCACGCGGCGTCGTCGCTCAGTGCGACGCACGCACGCTGCCGCGCGATCGCGACGACCTCGTCGATCGTCAGCCGGCGCGCGCCGAAGACCACAGGCGCAAGGTCGGCATCGCCGGCGGTATTCGCCACGACGCCCGCATACCGGGCATCGTTCAGATCATGTTCGGCCATTTGCGCCTCGTTTGGAGCTGGCCCAGAAATCGAAGAAGTTGAACCATTGATAGGGAGCCTTGCGGCAATAGTGTTCGAGGCGCAGCGCGTAGCGTTGCGCCCACGCAGCCAGATGCTGCGCGCGCTCGCGGCGTGGCAGTTCGATGCGCTCCGCGAACGGCTCGAAATACATCCGGTAGCCGTCGCGTTCCTTCAGGCAGAAGAACAGATAGACCGGGCAGCCTAGCGCATGCGCGAGCACATAGGGCCCTTGCGCGAACGGCGCGCTCGCGCCGAGGAACTGCGCGTCGGTGGTGCGTCCCACTTCGCGCGCCGGCACCCGGTCGCCGACGATCACCAGCAGTTCGCCCGCATCGATGCGCTGCTGCATCAGCACCGCGGTCTCGGGACCGAAGTCGCCGACTTCGAGCAGATGCCGCGCGAAGTCGCGATTCGACGACGCCAGCACCTGATTGAAGCGGCGCGCGTGCTCGGTGTAGACGACCGCCGTGACCTTCGCGTGGTCGCCCCGCACGGCGAGCGCGCGCATCATCTCCAGATTGCCGAGGTGCGCGCCGATCACGAGCGCGCCCTTGCCGCTCGCGATCAATGCTTCGAACGCCGAAGGATCGTCGAACGTGACGTCGGTGTCGTCGACGCGGCCGGTCCACGCGGCGAGCTTGTCGAAGCCCGATTGCGCGAACGCGAGCATATGGCGATACGCCGACAGCCAGCCCGGCCGCGGCGTATCCGCGGACGGCGCGACCGCGTGCAGATGCGTAAAGTAGTCGTCCGACGCGGCGCGCGCGGCGCGGCCCGTCAGCAGGAAATACGCGACCACCGGATGCAGCCACAGCGCCGTGAAGCCGCGCCCGAACAGCTTGCAGCTCAGCGCGAGCAGGCTCATGCCGAGATGGCTGCCGCGCTCGGCGATGCGCCACCAGGCTTCGGGGCGTGGCTCGACGGCGCGCTTTTCCGCGCGCTCATTCGCCGTTTCATCCACCACGCCACGGCGCGGCATCACCTTGTGCGCGAGCAGCATCGGCAGACGCCACAGCATCCCGAGCACGAGCCGCGTATGGCTGCGGCTGATGCGCACGTTGTCCCACAGCACGTCGAAATGCGAGACGCCGTCGGCAGCATAAGTCACGCGCGTCGGGATCGAGCGGAACGCGGCGCGCCGCCAGTGGAGACGCACGAGGATCTCGATGTCGAAGTCCATGCGCGTCGGCAATTGCACGCTGTCGATCAGCTCGCAGGCGAGCGCGAGCGGATACAGCCGGAAGCCGCACATCGAATCGCGGATCGTCAGCGACAGCGTCTCGATCCACACCCACACGTGGGTCAGATAGCGGCCATAGAGACGTGCCTTCGGTACGCTGTCGTCATAGACCGGACGGCCGAGAATCACCGCGCCCGGTTCGGCACGCGCGGCATCGATGAAGCGCGGCACGTCGGTCGCGTCGTGCTGGCCGTCGGCGTCGATCTGCAGCGCGTGGGTGTAGCCCGCGGCGCGCGCGGCGCGTAGGCCCGCCATCACCGCCGCGCCTTTGCCGCCGTTTTCAGGCAGGCGCAACAGCGTCATCTGCCGCGCGTACTGCAGCGCGAGCGCGGCGAGCACCTGCTGGGTCGGCGCGTCGCTGCCGTCATCGACGACGAAGATCGGCAGGCCGTGCACCGCGAGATGCGCGACGGTCGCGCCGATCGCGTCCTTGTGGTTGTAGATCGGAATGACGATGCAGGGCGCGAATTTCATCAGGCGTCCTCCCGATGCACCAGCACGCCCGATGCGCATTCGCGTCCGTCGAGCCGGTACGCGAACTGCACGCGCCGGCGCGCGACGTCATAGGCGAGTGTGAGCTCGAGCACCGCACCGGGCGACACCGGCGCCATGAACTTCAACCGATCAACCGACGCCACCTCACGCACCCGCGGCCAATGCCCGGCCGCGAGCCGCACCGCCCAGTCGACCTGGACGACGCCCGGCAGAATCGGCAGGCCCGGAAAGTGACCGGCGAAATGCACCAGCGAGAGCGGCACGCGCAGCACGTAGTGCAGCGTCTCGCCTGCGCGCGTTTCGGCCAGCACCTCCATGCCCTCGGCGCGCGGCGCGAACGCCGCTGCGACCGCGCTCGCGGGCAGCTTGCCGCGCGCGTCGAACGGCAGGCTCACGCGAAAACGCCAGTGACGCGGCAGCACGACCGCATCGAAGTAATTGGCCAGGTGCCGCCGCAGCGTTTTCGCGAGCGCCACGCGGCCTTCGTCGCGCAACGCCGTGCTGCCCGCTTCGGTCAGCGCGACCACCGCGCCGACGCGTTCGCGCGACGCGCCTTCGAGCGCCACCAGCGCCGCCTGCGCAACATACGGATGCAGCGCGAGACGCGCTTCGAGCTCGGGCAGCGAGACACGTTTGCCGCCGAGCTTCAGCACGCGATCGAGGCGCCCCTGCAAACGGAAGCGCCCATCGGCATCGAACGCGATGCGGTCGCCCGTGCGGTGCCAGCCGTCGTGATCGAGATGCGGCGAGCGCACGCACAGCGCGCCATCGTCGTCGCCTCTTACCTCGGCACCGGCGACCGTCTGCCACGCGTCGCCCTGATCCTGGCGCCGCCACGCGATGCCGCCGGTTTCCGTGCTGCCGTAGATTTCGAGCGGCGCCGCACCGAAGGTCTGCGCATAGGGCTGCGCGGCATCGGCCGAGAGCGGACCGCCCGACGAAAAGAACGCGCGCGGCGCGGGCATCAGTGCGGCGAAGCCTGGCAACGCAGGCCAGCGCGACAGTTGCGCGGGCGTCGAGACGATCGCCGTCGCGCCGCATTGCGCGATGCGCGCCTGCAATTGCAACGGCTCCATGCCGATCGCGCGATCGAACGCGCGGCCGGCCGCGAGCGGCCACAACAGGCGAAACAGCAGACCGTAGATATGGTGATGCGGCACGCTCGCGAGCATCGTCGCGTCGCCGATCAAGGCGCCCCACTGCTGTTCCAGCGTGTGGACTTCGGCGTTGAATTGCGCGAGCGTCTTGCGGATCGGCTTCGGCGTGCCGCTGCTGCCGGACGTGTAGAGCGTGAGCGGCGCGTGCGGGTCGATCGGGTAAGCGGTATGGATGGCGGCATGCGCGTGCCCATGCCCCGCCGCGACGAACGGCGGCAGGTCCGCATCCGTCAGCAGGAAGTCGTACGCGCCCGCGAGATCGGCGAGATAGCCCGGCGTTGCGTTGGCTGGAATCACCGGCTCCTTGCCGCACGCGAACAGCGCGAACAAGGCGCACGCGAACTCGAACGGATCGTCGATACACAGTGCGCAGCGCGACGCGTCGTGCGTTTGCACGAGCGCGATCAAGCCCACGACGCGCGCGCGAAACGCCGCCCGATCGAGTAGCACGGCACCGTCGCGGCACACCGGTGCGGCAAGCTCGGCCTCGGCCGACAACAGATCATGCAACGCGATCATGCCGCCCCCGATCCCGTCCGCGCCGCGCGCGGCAGCACGATGAGGCGCCGCCAGACGTACTCGGCCGCCAGCAGCACGCCGATCAGCCCATACGCGATGATGCCGTTGTACAGCGACCAGCTCGCACGGCTCCAATACAGCGCGGTATAAGCGGAAAACGCGCCGTTCAGCACGAAGAACGCGCACCACACCTGCGTGACGCGCCGCGTATAGCGCACCGCGCCCGGCGGCAGATCGGGACTGCCGAGGCGCGCGAATTTTTCGATCATCGACGGCCCGCGCACGAGCGTCGCACCGAACGCGATCAGCAGGCCAAGATTGACGAGCGACGGATAAAAGCGCAGCAGCAGCTCGCTATCGGTGACGACGATCGCCACCGACGCGCCGCTGAGCAGCACCACCACGGCCCAGTCGAGCGCGGAAAACTGCCGCAACGGCATCGCGACCGGACCGCCGCCGACCCAGCGTTGCAGCCACAAAGTCACGAGCAGCAAGCAGCCGACGAGGCGTGGCGCGTCCCAGTGCCAGGCGCACAGAATCAGCGCGGGGTACGCGAGTTTCAGCAGCACCTGCACGACGGTCCTGCTCCAGTGAGGCCGCGAGCCGGATTCGCTGGCGGCGGGATGTGGCTCTGACATTTGCGTGCGCGAGCGCGCGGCCGGCATCAGCCCTGCGCCGCGAGCAGCGATTCGACCGCGCCGATCACGTCGCCGACCGTGCGCACGGTCTTGAAGTCCTCGGGCTTGATGCGGCGACCGGTCATTTCCTGCAGCTTGATCGCGAGATCGACCGCGTCGATGCTGTCGAGATCGAGGTCTTCGAACAGGTGAGCGTCGGGCGTCACGCGCTCCGGCTCGATCGCGAAGTTCTCCTTGAAGATCGCGCGGATGCGCTCAAGAATCTCAGTCTCAGACACGGTTAATCCCCCTTCCTTGTGGTTTCGTTCGCAGCGTGCGTCGCTTCGCGCTGACTCTCGACCAACGCGGCGAGCGTGTTGATCGAGCGAAAGTGCTCGCGCGTGCGATCGTCGTTCGCCGCGATGGTCAGTTGGTATTGTTTGCGCAGCACGATGCCAATCTCGAGCGCGTCGATCGAATCGAGACCGATGCCGTCCGAACCGAACAACGGTGCGTCGTCGTCGATATCGGCGGGGCTCAGGTCTTCGAGATCGAGGGCCTCGATCAGAAGCTTTTTAATTTCCAGTTTTAAAGAATCCATAATCGAACAGGTGCTGGGTAATGTGGGCTTCGACGGCATTCGTCACGCTGCGCGCCGCGATGGCCGTGGTGGTGTCGTGCGCGGCCAGCTCGGCGACGCCAAGCGGCGCGAGCACGTTCACGCGCATCCGGAACGCGCGCGCCGGCACGTTGTACCAGCGCATCTGCCGCGTGAACGCGGGCGGATCGCAATCCATCAACACCGGCACGATCGGCGCGCCGGCCTTGAGCGCCATATGCGCGAAACCGCGCGAAAACGCGTGCAGCCGGTTCGGCGCGGGGCTGCGCGTGCCTTCCGGAAAAATGATCATCGTATAGCCGGCCGCGAGCTGCTTCGCACCCGCCTCGACGAGCGCGATCGCGTCCGCGTTGCTCACGTATTCGGCCGCGCGCACGATGCCCCAGAAACACGGATTGCGCCAGTGCGCGTTCTTCACGACGCAGCATGCGCGCGGCGCAAGCGACAGCAGAACCATCACGTCGAGGTAAGTCGGGTGATTCGCGACGACGATCGCGGGTCGCCCCGCGCGCAACGCCTCTTCACCGGACACCTCGAGCTGCATCACGCCGAGCGCGCGCAGCACCGCGACGAGCGCGCGGAAAAACCGGTGGATCACCGCGGTCACCGCGCGCTGCCGCGACGCGCGATGCGGCCACAGCCACGCGAGCGGAAACACGAGCACCGAAAACAGCACGCCGCACACGCCGAACCCGACAAAGGCGAGACCGGTCGCGGAGAAACGCCAGGCGTAATCAAGCCGCGCGATCATCCCACCTCCAGTGCCACAGCGCGCCGGCACCTTGCCAGCACGCGGGCTGGCCGGTCTCGAGGCAGTGCAGCAGTGCCTGGCTCTGGGTCGGGAAGCTGGCGGCGTCGCTCGCGGCGCTCCGGCTGGCGTCCCGCGGGTCGCCGGCCTCCTCGTGCGCGCGGCTGAGCGAGCAAACGATGTGCCCGGCCGACGCCTCTTTTTGCAGCAACACCGCGATCGCGCCGCCCTGCACTTCGTCCTCGATCGTGCCGTACGCGAGATCGGCCGGCTCGTCGGCATACACGAGCAACACCGGCGCATCGGGCTGGGTCGCGTATTGCGCGTACGCTTCGAGCAGCGCATAGCCGAGCGTTTGCGCGCCGGCCGACACCGCGCTCGCGGCCGAACGGTCGCCGCGAGCAATCCCGAACACCCCGGTCATCGCATTCAACACCGACAGGCTGAACGCCGTCGGCGACACCGGCTCGCCCGCGCTGATGCTGCGCAGGATGTCGGTGGTACGCCGCAGTTCCCCGTGGCGCGACGCGAACACGACGCGCACCGGCTCCTGGGCGACGCAGTCGTGCGCGACCTTGAGCGCCACCTTGGACAGCGTGCTGAGACGCCGCCGCACGATCGGCTCGATAAAGCCGATATCGGGTGCGGCAGATGCGGCAGCCGGCCAGCTAGACCAGCGACCGACCGGAATGGTCCAGTGCAGATCGGGCATACGGTGTTCGCGCGTAGAAACGGGGAAGGGGCTCAAGCGCCTGACGGAATACACAGCCGTCGCGGCGAGCGGCGCCGCGCGGATCGGGAGGTTCCAGCCGGGATCGACCAGTCTTCTTCGTGGGAATACAGGATTATCGGCAATCGGGCCCGATTATTTAGGGGCGCCCCGACTAGACGCCCCGACGATCGGGGTGTCGATTGTGGCTCTCTGGCTCCTTTTGTGGCCGAAATAATACTGAATATTCTGGATTAAATCAGCCACAAAAGACGTATCTATCTGTATCCGCGCCTCTAAAGCAACGGAATTTGACCTTGTTTGACCGAGCTGCCCGCGGCGTCAGGCTGGACGGCGGTTTCGCGCAGGGGCGAAGCGCGGCGGCGCGGCGGCGAAAGCCTCGAAAAAGCTTTCATTTTACCTTCGGGCCAAGTGTTACAGAACGGTACGCCGCGCGTCGCGCGTTTTCACGATTTCTTCGGCGTGGTGGCGGGCACGACGCTCGGCATGATGATCGCAAACGTGCCGGCGATCCTGCCCGGCGCGCTGGCGTTGTTCGGGGTCGGCGTCCGACCTACAGCGCCGCTTTCGGCGCCGATGCCGGCGCGGCGGGCGCGGGCGGCGCACCCGCAGGCAGCGACACCTCGTTCGCCTGCGCACCACCGCCGCCGAGTGGGATCTTCACGGTATGCGCGGCGCCATTCGCCAGCGGGAAGTCAAGCAGCGCGCTGCGCGCCAGATAAGGCATCGCCCGCACCAGCGACGACTCCTCGCCGAAATTGCGCGCCGTCACGTTGTAGACTTCCCGGCCGCTCACGCGCTCGGTGATCCGGATGCCGAGCAGATGCGTGAACACCGGATAGGTGTCGGTCACATACGTCGCCGGGAAAGGCCCCCAAGGTCCCCACGGATCGAACGGCCGGCCCCAGTATGGGCCGGGCCACGGGTTGTAGTAGACCGGCTGCGGGACGGACACGATGTCCGAGCGGATGCCGTAGGCGAGCTCGACCAGATAGCGCGCGTCGTCGCGGGCGACTTCGCGGAACGAGTGCACGGCGAGCTCGTTCGCGACGATCCGCTCGTACGCACTCAGTTCGAGATTGTTCTGCTGATCCGCGCGCCGCGTGAACGCGTAGGTGCGGGTCGCGTCGCTACCGCTCCAGTCGGAGAACGCCGTGACCTGCGTCGTCACGTAGGTCGTGCAGCCGGACAACTGCAGGGCCAGCGCGACGAACAGCAGCGCGACGCGGCGGGTCCATCGATCGATGTTCATGATCTGCCTCGTGGTCTCTCTCTCAAGTGCTGTAGTTAGAACCTTGAATCGAGCGCGATTATTCCGTGACTGTGTCGCCGGCCGGACGCCCGCTCCGGATCTCCACCGCGCGCCGCGCCCGATATTACGCTGACCTTGCCAGCCGGTAAAAGGTTCTGCCCCGGCACCCCAACTCGCCCCGGCTTCCCCCCGCACGATTGCCCGAGGCTTTGTACAATGAGTCGACCAAGCCCGGCTCGCGCGCCGTTTGTGCGCCCGACCGCTCGAGTACTCCACCACAGAACGCCATGGCCGATACCGAAACGCCCAATGTGATCCGCCGCGCCGATTACGCGCCGCCCGCCTTCCTGATCGACACCGTCGCGCTGGAGTTCGATCTGGTCCCCGAACGCACGGTCGTCAGGAATACGATGCGGGTGCGCCGCAACCCGGATGCGTCGCGTGCCGCGCACCTCGAACTGATGGGCGAGCAGCTCGAATTCGTCAGCGCCGTGATCGACGGCAAGCCGTTCCCGAACGCGCATCCGCACGAGCATGGCCTGTTGCTCGACAACGTGCCGGACAGCTTCGAGCTTACGCTCACGAGCATCTGCAATCCCGTGGAAAACACCACGCTGTCGGGCCTGTACGTATCGAGCGGCAACTTCTTCACGCAGTGCGAGGCCGAGGGGTTTCGCCGCATCACCTACTTCCTCGACCGTCCCGACGTGATGGCGAGCTTCACGGTTACGCTGCGCGCGAGCAAGGCCGACTATCCGGTGCTGCTGTCGAACGGCAATCTGCTCGAAGAAGGCGACCTGCCCGACGGCCGCCATTTCGCGCGCTGGGAAGATCCGTTCAAGAAGCCGAGCTATCTGTTCGCGCTCGTCGCGGGCAAGCTCGTCGCGCTCGAAGAACGCGTGAAGACCGGCTCGGGCAAGGAAAAACTGCTGCAGGTCTGGGTCGAGCCGCACGATCTCGACAAGACCCGCCACGCGATGGATTCGCTGATCCACTCGATCCGCTGGGATGAAGAGCGCTTTGGGCTGGAGCTCGATCTGGACCGCTTCATGATCGTCGCGGTCAGCGACTTCAACATGGGCGCGATGGAAAACAAGGGGCTCAACATCTTCAACACGAAGTACGTGCTCGCAAACCCCGAAACGGCCACCGACACCGACTTCGCGAACATCGAGGCGGTGGTCGGCCACGAGTACTTCCACAACTGGACCGGCAACCGCGTGACCTGCCGCGACTGGTTCCAGCTGAGCCTGAAGGAAGGCCTCACGGTGTTCCGCGACCAGGAGTTTTCGGCCGACATGGCCGGCGGCGCCACCGACGAAGCCGCGCGCGCGACCAAGCGCATCGAGGACGTGCGCGTGCTGCGCCAGATGCAGTTCGCCGAGGACGCGGGCCCGATGGCGCATCCGGTGCGCCCGGAGAGCTACGTCGAGATCAACAACTTCTACACGATGACCGTCTACGAGAAGGGTTCGGAAGTCGTGCGGATGTATCAGACGCTGTTCGGCCGCGACGGCTTTCGCAAGGGCATGGACCTGTATTTCAGGCGTCACGACGGCCAGGCCGTGACCTGCGACGACTTCCGTCACGCGCTCGCCGACGCCAACGGCCGCGATCTCGCGCAGTTCGAGCGCTGGTATAGCCAGGCCGGCACGCCGCGCGTGTCGGTACGCACCCGCTACGACGCCGCGCAGCGGCGCTACAGCGTCACCTTGAAGCAGGGCTACGGCGATGGCGTACCGGCCGCGCGCGAAACGCAGAAGGGACCGCTGCTGATTCCGTTCGCGATCGGTCTGATCGGCAAGGACGGCCGCGATCTGCCGCTGCAACTCGACGGCGAGGCGCAGGCATCGGCATCGACCACGCGCGTACTCGAATTCACGCAGACCGATCAGACCTTCACGTTCGTCAACGTCGGCGAGGAGCCGCTGCCGTCGCTGCTGCGCAATTTTTCGGCGCCGGTGATCGTCGAGTACGACTACACGGCCGATCAGCTCGCATTCCTGCTCGCCCACGACAGCGATCCGTTCAACCGCTGGGAAGCCGGCCAGCGGCTCGCGACGCGCGAGTTGCTCGCGCTCGCCGGGCGTGCGGCCACGGGCGCGGCGTTGCAGCTCGACGACTCGGTGGTCGCCGCGTTCGCGCGCGTGCTGACCGACGAGACGCTGTCGCCGGCGTTCCGCGAACTCGCGCTGATGCTGCCGTCCGAAGCGTATCTGGCCGAGCAGATGGCCGAGTCGAATCCGGCCGCGGTCCACGCGGCACGGCAGTTCGTGCGCAAACGCCTCGCCAACGCGCTGCGCGACGACTGGCTCAAGGTCTACGAGCAGCATCGCACGCCGGGCGCGTATGAAGCGACGCCCGAGGCGGCCGGTCATCGCGCGTTGAAGAATCTGGCGCTGTCGTACCTGACCGAGCTCGACGATGCCGCGCACGCCGTGCGTCTCGCGGCCGCGCAATACGAAGCCGCCGACAATATGACCGACCGCGCGGCCGCGCTGTCGGCGCTGCTCAACGCGGCCGCGCCGCAAGGCGGCAGCGCCGAGGCGCAACACGCGCTCGACGACTTCTATCGGCGCTTCGAGAAGGAGCCGCTCGTCATCGACAAATGGTTCGCGTTGCAGGCCACCCAGCGCGGCGGCGCGCAGCATCCGGTGATCGACACGGTGCGCAAGCTGATGACGCATCCTGCTTTCAACCTGAAGAACCCGAACCGCGCGCGCTCGCTGATTTTCAGCTTCTGCGCGGCGAACCCCGCGCAGTTCCACGCGGAAGACGGCTCCGGCTACGCATTCTGGGCCGACCAGGTGATCGCGCTCGACGCGCTCAATCCGCAGGTGGCCGCGCGCCTCGCGCGCTCGCTCGAACTGTGGCGCCGCTTCACACCAACGCTGCGCGACAGCATGCGCGCGGCACTCGAGAAAGTGGCCGCGCAGGTCAAGTCGCGCGACGTGCGCGAAATCGTCGAGAAGGCGTTGGCGTGATGCGTTGCTAAGCGCTTCACTCGCCTCAGGAAAGCCGGCACGCGTTGCCGGCTTTTTTTCGTGTGCGCGCTGCGTTCGCGCGCTCGCGTCGTGCCGTTAGCCGTTTGGCCGACTGTTCATCGGATGTCGCCGGGAAGAGAGTATACGCACTTTCTTAACGGTTTACATTTAACGCAACGCGTTATATCATTCGATGATCACGACATTCGCAGACAAGGCCACCGCAAGAATATTCCAGGGCAGGTTCGTGCATTCGTTGCCTCACTCAATCCAGCTGCTTGCGCATCGCAAGTTACTGATGATCGACGCGGCGCGCTCCATCGCGAATCTGCACGCGCCGCCCGGCAACCGGCTCGAAGCCTTGCAAGGTCAGCGCAGCGGGCAATGGAGTATCCGCATCAATGCGCAGTGGCGCATCTGTTTTCATTTCGTCGGCGAAGACGCGTTGAATGTCGAGATCGTCGACTATCACTGATTATTGGGAGACCGACATGGTCATCAAACGCTCCGCGCTGAAGAGCGTCGATTTCTCGGACATCGACACCGGCGAGGCGATTGCCGAGATCCATCCGGGCGAAATTCTGCGCAGCGAGTTCCTCGAACCGCTTGGCATGTCCGTCAACGCGCTCGCGCTTGCGCTGCGGGTACCGGCGCCGCGCATCAACGACGTGGTGCGCGGCCGCCGCGCGATCTCCGCCGATACCGCGCTGCGGCTCGAGCGCTACTTCGGCGCCAGCGCGCAGTTCTGGCTCAACCTTCAAATCGCCTACGACCTGCGCGTCGCCACCGCCGCCGCCGGCGAGCAGATCGAACGGGAAATCGAGCCGATGCCGCGCGCCGAGCGTCCGAAACTGCCGAGCGTGCCCGCCGGACACGCCCGGGCCGCGGCGCTCGCGGCCAGCGTCAGCGGCACCGTCTCGGCCAGGACGCGCCGCAAGACCTGAACGCGGCGCGGCGTCCTCTCGCGTCATGCGCCCGAGTACGGTCAAAAGCACGGAGCCGACACAACGAACGGTTAAAATCCCAACATTCTTCTAGCCTTCCCGGAGTACAGCAATGTCTTTGCAACGTCGTACCACTCTCTCGAAGTACCTGATCGAGCAGCAGCGCGAAACCAATAACCTGCCCGCCGATCTGCGCCTGCTGATCGAAGTCGTCGCGCGCGCGTGCAAGGCGATCAGCTACCACGTCAGCAAAGGCGCACTCGGCGATGCACTCGGCTCGGCGGGCAGCGAAAATGTCCAGGGCGAAGTGCAGAAGAAGCTCGACATCCTGTCGAACGAGATCCTGCTCGAGGCCAATGAATGGGGCGGCAACCTCGCCGGCATGGCCTCCGAGGAAATGGAACAGTTCTTCCCGATTCCGGCCAATTATCCGAAGGGCGAATACCTGCTTGTGTTCGATCCGCTCGACGGCTCGTCGAACATCGACGTCAACGTGTCGATCGGCACGATCTTCTCGGTGCTGCGTTGCCCGGACGGCCACCAGGCCACCGAGCAGTCGTTCCTGCAGCCGGGCACGCAACAAGTCGCCGCGGGCTATGCGGTGTACGGTCCGCAAACGGTACTCGTGCTGACCACCGGTAACGGCGTGAACTGCTTCACGCTCGATCGCGAGCTCGGCTCGTGGGTGCTCACGCAAAGCGATATGCGCATTCCCGTCGAAACGCGCGAATATGCGATCAATGCGTCGAACGAACGCCACTGGTATGCGCCGGTTCAGCAGTACATCGGCGAACTGAAAGCGGGCAAGGAAGGTTCGCGTCAGTCCGACTTCAACATGCGCTGGATCGCGTCGATGGTCGCCGACGTGCATCGAATCCTGAATCGCGGCGGCATCTTCATGTACCCGGCCGACAAGCGCACGCCGGACAAGCCGGGCAAGCTGCGTCTGATGTACGAAGCCAATCCGATGGCGTTCATCGTCGAGCAGGCGGGCGGCGCCGCGACCAACGGCGAAAAGCGCATTCTCGACATCCAGCCGAAGAGCCTGCACGAGCGCGTCGCGGTATTCCTCGGCTCGAAGAACGAGGTCGATCGCGTGACCCGTTACCACCTCGAAGGGAAAAAATGATCTCGATATAAAAAAATGCAGCGGGGGACTTGCCAAAGCACGGAAGTACTCCCTATAATCTCGCTTCTCCTGATGCCGGAATAGCTCAGACGGTAGAGCAGCGCATTCGTAATGCGAAGGTCGGGGGTTCGATTCCTCTTTCCGGCACCATCAAGTTTCAAGCAAAAAGCCCAGTCCTCGTGACTGGGCTTTTTGTTTTGGCCGTTGCGCGAGGCACTGCGTCGCTCAGGAGGCAGGCGCCATAGGCATCGCCGCTTCTTTTGCCTCCCCTCCCCTGTGGCGCCATGCCTGCGCATTCGCGACGATCGCACGACGCGCCGGCACCTCGACCAGGTAGTAACCGAGCGCACCGCCCGCCACGACCACGCCCAATTCGACGAGCAGTATCAGCATCGCAATGATCGGGTTTTGCGGCACATGCAGCTTTCTGACTACCTGGTTGCAGGCGATCTGCAGAATCGGGTGAATCAGATAGATCGAAAACGAAATCTCGCCGAGAAAAACGGCAACCCGATTGCCGAATAGCGCTCTGCCGATCACGCCACCATTCGCGAGACCTGCGATCACGAGCAGGATCAACGGCAGCAGCAGGACCGGCAACGTGGTCGGCACGCACATCAGGATCATCAGCGCAACGAGACCGACGCACATCGCAAGTTCGCCAACCTTCCACGTCTTGAGGAGCCGGAACAGCCAATATCCGGCGAGGAACTGCGGCACGATCCGCAACGCGCCGAACGTGGTCAGTTCGAGAGCGCCGTCGTTGTACAGGAAGCAGTACAGGCACAACATCAGCCAGCACAAGAGCACGAGCACACCGCAGGTCGCCCGCGACAGCCGGCTCAGCACTTTCGCGCACAGCGGAAACAGAAACAGGTAGGCGAACCATTCAGCGCTGATCGACCAGGACACGAAGTTCCAGCTCAGCTTCCCTTCGAGCCCCCATGCCTGAACGAGCAGCGCGTTCTCGACGGCGGTGCGCGCGGTGTACACCACGTCACTGTGCGCGAACTCATGGCCGATGTGCTTCGCGACGAACCAAAGGCCAACGAACACCAGAAACGTCAGCAGATGCATCGGATAGACGCGCGCGAACCGCTTGACGATGAACGACCGATAGGCGGTCCAGTCGAACGAAGTCTCGCGCGATGGCAGGTAGGTATAGGCCAGAATGAAGCCGCTCAGCACGAAAAAGATGTCGACACCCCAAACCCAGTTATCGACCAGTTGTACGATGCCCAGCGGCATCACCCCTTCGTTGTCGGCAAAGTGATGGACGACGACGAGCAATGCCGCGAACGCACGTAGTCCGGTCAGGTTGTCGATCTTTTTCATTGAAGCTCCCCTGGCGATCACGCAGGCGAGCACGACGCAGCGCCACGCAAACGAGGCGTGGCCACGCGATGCGCGGCTCCCGGCGGCATATTGTGTTGATGCAGCGACGTTGCGAGGCCGACCTACTCGTCTCGCGGAGCCGGCCTTTGCGGTCTCGGCTCTGTAATGACTGATGCGCGTGGTGTTCCGCCTCTCACCCGGCAACGGGTGAGAAGAAAACTGCGACACGGCAATTGCATCGTATTAGTTCGCCGTAAGACGGTGTGTGCGCCAACACACGACGTTGCATGCAAGGTCTCGCCAGAAAGCCGGCGGGGTTGCTTGGCGCAGGTAACCGTCGTTCGCGGCGAGCCTAGTCGGGAACCCGGAGCGGATCGTAAGACGGCGGCATCGCGAGATTGCGCGCGACGACAGTATCCGCCTGCGCGGCCGGCTGCTGGTGTGACGCGCCGTATGCGGCAATCGCGTGCGCGGGTGCCGACGCGAACCACAAGATCCTGCCGGCGCATTCGATGCCGACCTGACGTCCGTTCCAGTAGACAGCGTTTTCCATCGCGCCCCCTCCTCTAACACGAAGACTGTCATCCTCCGCGCCGCTCGTCGCGCGTCCGTCTGCCAACGCACGTTGGGCGATGTTGTTTTGTCACAGGAATGCGCAATTCAGTTTGCGAGGCAACGGACAGCCAGTTAATAACGACGAAAATCTTTAAATAGTGTTTTATGCGGTCAACCCGACGTCGAATGTGCCGTTTACAAAGAATCAGGCCGGAATGTTAAGCAATCGGCAATTTACGAACGTTCAGTTCGGAAAAGAGAAAATCCTGCCGATGCGGCGACGCACAAGATTGTCACGTGTTATTCACATGAACACGTTAGGCATGACCCACAACTATAACGACCGATCGTGCTGAAACCCAGTCAGGGTAAGGCGCAGGAGGGAATAGCGGAGGGAGCGGGATAGAGATGATTTCGCGCGGGATTAAGCAGATCACGAAACCCGAGCGATAGTCAGACGATAAATTCTATTCAATCCCTCTGCTGATGTGTCGGCTTGTGCCGTTAAAGCAACAGACTGTGTATGACTCGCATCGGACGCTGGTGCGAGGCGAGGAACGAGGCCGATAATCGGTTCGCAAAGGAGAAAGATCATGGACGCCAAACCACCGAAGATTCCGACCCCGGACAAAGTGTTTTACCCGGATCCGGAACCCGTGGCCGTCGAGTTTCTGGGAGCCGAACTGCCTGAGCATGTTCGCGCTTTCTTCGACGAACAACGCAAATCGTGCGATCCGAAGTAACGGACTATTGGCGCGGCGCAGCATTCGTGCTCGTTGAATTCACGCGCGGCGAGTGCTCGCGCCCCCATAACGCGTCCGGCGCTTGCGTCGCGACTCTGGATCAGCTCGCCTGATCAGCGCAGCTGCGCTGGGCCACGCGGCCCGAGCGTGAGAATCTGCGCGGCCTTCTCGCGCCCAGACCTACCTTCCCCGTCCTCACAACCCGTGGTAATTGGCGCGCTAGTAGTGCCGTTCGCCGGGCATCATTTATTCTTCTGTTTTTCCGTTAGCGGCCGCCCGGCCACGTTCATCTCATGAATCGTTTGCATCGCTTCGGCGCATCATGCGCGCTCACCCTGGCAGCCACCTTTGCCTTCGCACCCGTCCCGGCCCTGGCCGATGGCGACGACACCGCGCTCACGAACCTGATCGCACTGGTTTCGCAGCGTCTCGCGCTCGCGGAGCCGGTCGCGCGCTGGAAGTGGGCCAACCACCAGCCGATTACCGATACGCCGCGTGAAAACGCACTGCTCGCCGAGGTGGAAAAGCGCGCCGCGGCGGCAAACGTCGACCCGGCATTCGCCCGCGCGTTCTTCCAGGATCAGATCGACGCAAGCAAGGACGTGCAGAACGCGCTCTTCGAGAACTGGCGCCACACCCAGCCACCGCAAGGTCCCGCACCCGATCTCGCGACGAGCACGCGACCGCAGCTCGACAAGCTGACGCAATCGCTGATGACGGGTCTCGTGCGTGTGCAGCCCATGCGCGGGGCGGACGACTGTCCATCGCGCGTCGCGCAATCGCTGGCTAACTGGAAGGCACTGACGCGCTATGACTCTGCGCATTCGAGCGCGTTGACCCGGGCGCTCGGTCACGTGTGCGAGACGGGAGGTGTCGGCGCGACCGGCTGATTCCCGCAACGCCACGGCGCGTGCGCGCCTCCACAAGCGTTACGCGGCGACGCTCGACTCGGGCGTGTCGCGCGACACGCTCAACGGCATCACGCGCAGACCACGCGCCAGATGGCTTTGCAGGATACGGTACGTCGAGAGCTCGAACGCTCCCGCCATCGTCGACGCATGCAACTGCGCAGCCTGCGCGAGCGATGGCGCGTGTCCGAGATAGCGCCAACGGTCGACCACGTGGAAGATGCGCTGCGCTTCCTCACGCTCCTCGAACACGATAGGCCCTTCGAATGGCCACGGCGCGTCCGCCGGATCGCTCTTCGTCACGCGCGGCAACCGGTTGTGGCCCGGCCGCAGCGTTGCGACCCACTGTGCCTCCGCGAGCATCGCGCCAAGTTCGCCGCCAGTCGCGCGCCATTCGACGCGCCGTACCAGCTGCGCGAGCCGGATATCCTTCGACGAGCGCCGCTCGCCGGTCAGATGCGCGCGCAACCGCTGACGCACGCGCACGCTTCGGCCGACGTACAGCGGCGCATCGCCCTCCCCGTAGAACGCGTAGACGCCACAGCCCGCCGGTGCAGTGTCGAGCAGATCCTCGGTGATGTCGCCGGCGAGCCGGTAGCGCCGCGTCGTGCGCTCGATCTGCGCGCGCAGCGCCTCCAGCGGCACGAGCGTCGGCAGTCGCTGCCAGAACTGCCAGATCAGATCGGCATCGGCAAGCGCACGGTGGCGGTCGGACGGCACCAGTGCATGGCGTTCCACGAGCGCATCGAGTCCGTGGCGCTTTTCACCGGGGAATAGCGCGCGCGACAGCCGCACCGTGCACAGTACGTCCGGATCGAACGCGAGCCCTGCGCGGCGAAACTCGCTGCGCAGAAATCCGCGATCGAAACTCGCGTTGTGCGCGACGAACAGCTTGCCATTCAGGCGCTCCAACAGCGCGGGCGCGATCGACTCGAACGTCGGGGCGCCGCGCACCATGTCGTTGGTAATGCCGGTCAGTTGCTGGATGAACGATGGAATCGGCTGCTGCGGGTCGATCAGACTGCTCCAGCGCGACACACCGGCCGGCCCGACTTCGACGACGCCGACCTCGGTAATGCGATGCTCGCTCGTGGAGCCGCCGGTCGTTTCGAGGTCGACGAATACGATGGGTACATCGAGGGCCGGTTCGAGCGAAAACAGTTCAGACATGGGACAAAGGATTCGGACGCGTGAATTTGCGGCAAGTATGCACCAGTTGGGCGTTGAGCATGCAGGTTGCGCCGCGTATGCAAGCGGAGATTGAGTCGAGGTAGCTCGGGAGCATGCGCCGATATCCTGCGGACACCTGAAGCGGACAATTCATCGGCAAACGACTAAGCGCAATTAAAGGCATTATCTTCCGACAATAATGCGGATCGTTGAACCACGCAGTTACTGAAGTTCAATCTGCAAAAATATGCCGAGCGGAAATAAAAAACCCTCGCGCATCGGCGAGGGTCGTTCCTTCCTGAGCGCGCAAACGACACACGCCAGGCGCAGCGCCTTTACAACGGCTGAATGTTGGCCGCCTGCTTGCCCTTAGGGCTGGTCTTGACTTCAAAGGAAACGCGCTGGTTTTCCTTCAGCGACTTGAAGCCCTCACTGCGAATCTCAGAAAAGTGCGCGAACAAATCCTCGCCGCCGGTATCCGACGTGATGAAGCCAAAGCCCTTAGCATCGTTGAACCATTTGACGACACCAGTTTCCATTTCCTGTTTCCCTCTGTGATTTACCCAAAGCGGGCATTGCCCCTGAATCGATCTAACCCCGAATTCAGTTGCCGATATCTGATAGATGGATAAAACCAGAATCAGCCAGTGAAATACGGCTTTGCCGTTATACGGGGAACGGAGAATGGCCGTCAAGTAAACTTTTCATATGCGTTTAGCGTATAAAAGAATAAGACGTCAAATCGTAGGGATATCGATTTGTCCGTCAAATTTACCTGGACGAATTAATTCGCATCGAATAACGGGAAAATTTGCGGGCACATGCAACATGAATGTAACAAAATCTATCTTTGCGTAAGTGTTTGTCCGACTTGTTGCGGCACAGCCCCCCTCGCATGATGCAGATCAGGTGTAGCGATGCGCTTCAGGAGGTTGCCATGCTGTTCCGTGAAATTCGCCGTCTCGTCGCCTGGCTCACTCATTCACATGCAAAGGTCGTACCCGATCAGCCCGCACGAGTCACGGATTCAACTCCCGTTTTCGATTTCGATCCGATGTGGCACGGAGATCACTGGCAGAACCTGCTCTCCTCGCCGATGGATGCGCGCCGCTACGTGATGGAAGACTGGAGCGTCTCCGCCCCCGCGGACTGGGACGACGCTGAAGGTACCGCGCCCGCTCACTAGATCAATCCGCGACGAGGCATCAGCACATAAAAAAAGCGCGACTGGAAGGTCGCGCCGACAAAGGTTTGGAGATCTTTTTCGTCAAGAAAAAGTCTGCTTCGGAAAGCAGAAACTACAGTATAGCGGCCTTATGCAATTTCAATTATTCACATTATTAACAATCGTCTATTGCCGCAATAACAACAATCGCTTTTTCGCATTTTTCCCCGTCGTTTTTTCGCGTCGTTCTGTGTAGCGAATCAGCAACGCACGTCACGAAAATTCCACCGACTGATCCATCGACTCGGACGCAAAGCCTTTATACATAAGGCTCGAATGGCCCTCACCGATCGTTTCTCGCCGCGTAATACTTTATTGCGCGAATCGGAACGCCATCTCCTGGAAGTGTCTCTCTACACTCTGCCTAATCGGAAACCGGCGCGAATCTGGTCAGCGCGCTTCTCACGCGGAATCCGCTTCTCGCAGCAATCGCGTGAAGGTCTCCTAAGCAGGGTTTTATACCTCTCTCGCTCCTGGAGTTATAGCAATGAAGAAGACACTCATGGTCGCAGCCCTGTCGGGCGTGTTTGTAACGGCAGCGCACGCGCAAAGCAGCGTAACGTTGTATGGCTTGATCGACGCCGGCATCACCTATACGAATAACCAACGGGTGAGTGCCACCCAGCACGGCGCCAACGTGGCAATGACCAGTGGCTCGGTGAACGGCAGCCGTTGGGGCCTGCGTGGCGCTGAAGATCTCGGTGGCGGTCTGAAGGCCATCTTCACGTTGGAAAACGGCTTCGGCATCAACGACGGCACGCTCAAGCAGAACAGCCGTATGTTCGGCCGGCAAGCGTTCGTCGGTCTGTCGAGTGACCAGTTCGGCGCTGTCACGCTGGGCCGTCAATATGACAGCGTGGTCGACTACGTCGCCCCGTTGGCGCTGACCGGCACACAGTACGGCGGCACGCAATTCGCACACCCGTTCGACAACGACAACCTGAACAACTCGTTCCGTATCAACAACTCGGCCAAGTACCAAAGCGCGAACTACGGCGGCTTCAAGTTCGGCGCGTTGTACGGCTTTTCGAACCAGGCTGCCGGCTTCGCGAACAACCGTGCATACAGTGCGGGCGCATCGTACAACTGGGGCGGCCTGAACCTCGCCGCCGCATACATGCAACTGAACGCAAACGGCTCGACCAGCGCGGCCGCAGCATTCAATTCGGGCGGCGCGGTATCGGGCGACAACACGTTCTTCGCGCAACGTCAGCAAACGTGGGGCGCAGGCGCCAACTACGCGTTCGGCCCGGCAACGGTCGGCCTCGTGTATTCGCAGACGAACCTGCATGGCCTCGCCGGCATCAGCCAGGCCGCATCGGGCATCTCGGGTGGCATCGGCCTCCCGAGCAACAGCGCCCAGTTCCAGAACTTCGAGGGCAACGCTCGTTACGCCCTGACGCCGGCCCTCAGCATTGCCGCTGCGTACACGTACACCCGCGCGAACCTGTCCAGCCAGCACATTCACTGGAACCAGGTCGATCTGCAAACCGCGTACGCATTGTCCAAGCGTACCGACGTGTACCTGCAAGGCGTGTATCAGGCTGCAAACGAAGACTCGATCGTCCCTGCCTACATCAATGGCGTGGGCAACGCTTCGGGCAACAACAAGCAAGTCGCCGTGACGGCAGGTTTGCGTCACCGCTTCTAAGCTCACAGCGCTGCAGAGTATTAGCAGTCGCAAAGGCGCCGCTCGCGGCGCCTTTTTTATACCCGGGACTTGCGATCCGCCGTGGGTCAACCGCCGGTATCGCGCGACGGATACTTGACGTCGAGAATATCGATCGGCTGCGGACCGGCAGGCGTGAATAGCGTGACCGTATCTCCGACTTTCGCCTTCAGCAGCGCGCGCGCAATCGGCGAGATCCAGCTCACGTGTCCGACGTCCAGATCGACCTCGTCGATACCGACGATCGTCACCTTATGCTCTTCGCCATCCTCAGTCGCGTAGTCGACCGTCGCGCCGAAGAACACCTGATCGACGTTTTCCTGCCGACTGCTATCGACAACCTCGGCCAGATCCAGCCGCTTGGTCAGAAAGCGGATGCGACGGTCGATTTCGCGCAGCCGGCGTTTGCCGTAGATGTAGTCGCCATTCTCCGAGCGGTCGCCGTTCGAGGCCGCCCACGACACGAGTTTGACCACCTCGGGCCGCTCGGCATCGATCAGATGCAACAACTCATCGCGCATACGCCGATGACCGGCGGGAGTCATGTAGTTTTTGGTGCCCGCGGGCACGTCGGGCTGAGCGACGTCGAGATCGTCATCGCTCTCTTCGCTCGACTCTTTGACAAAGGCCTTGTTCATAATGATCCAGTAACAGCAGCTAGCAACAACCTCATAAGAGGTTACACGATCGGGCCCGCGACACAAATCGCCGTGATGGGCTTCCATTTCTCAAATCTGTTGGCTATAATCTCGTTTCTGTGTGCGGCTGTAGCTCAGTTGGATAGAGTACTTGGCTACGAACCAAGGGGTCGTGGGTTCGAATCCTGCCAGCCGCGCCACCTTATTCGAGGGTTTCCCTGCCGGGAGTTCTCAGGTTTTTACCGGTTTTTGCAGTAAGCATCACCGTTTTGCGTGCGGCTGTAGCTCAGTTGGATAGAGTACTTGGCTACGAACCAAGGGGTCGTGGGTTCGAATCCTGCCAGCCGCACCACCCATGAAGGGCCTTCCAATCGGAAGGCCCTTTGTCTTTTCGGACGCACTCTGCGCTGCCCGCGCGCGAGCAACTCATCGCGGCGGTGACTGAATATCCCCAATCTGTCCGTCCGGGTGCGGCAAGTCCTCCAGGACGCCGTCCACCGTTTGCTCGCTGATCGTCTCGGCCCGCATGCCGGTCAGTGCCTGGCGCTCGCGCAGCACGTCGTCGACGGTGTCGCCGAAATGGCTCGCGACGAAGGCTCGCAGCACGGCGATCCGAAGCGACTCCCCCCGCCCTTCCACGGCGCGATGCCCACCGACGAACTCCGCGACGCATACCGCACCGCCCTCGTCCTGCTCGCGCACGTCGAGCCGCCGCGCACGCTCGAGCACGACCGCAGCCGTCTCCCATGACACGGAAGGCGTGAAGCGGCCGTCCCACGGACGACCGCGATCGTTGCCGCGGATCGAGACGGTCTCGCCACTATCGGTAAAGTAGATTTCGCGCACGAATTCGTGCAGGCTGCGCGCCACCCAGTAATCGAGCGCCACGCCAGTGAGGTCGGATACGTTCATCTGCGTTTCTCCCTGAAGTTCAGGTGAGACTTGCCTTCCGTTGTATCCTGAGCCGCACGAAAGATGCCTGGCTGGCGCGATGCGCCGGTCAAAACCGCGTCGACGCCCAGTCAGAAGCCGCTCAGTAGTCAGCGCGCTCGCGATCGATGCGCATCCCACCTTCGTGGCGGTGATGCCCCTCTTCGCTCGGCCGCTCACGCGCGATACGCATCACATCGGGATTCGTACGTACGCGGCGCATCACATTGGCCAGATGCACACGGTCGCTGACCTGAATCACGAAGCGCAGAACCGTGGATTCCTGTGACAGATCTTCGTCCATCGCGATATGAACGATGTTCGCATCCGCCGACGTGATATCGGCCGCCACGCGGGCAAACACGCCCTTGGTGTTCTTGACCAGCACCTTCACCGCGACATCGAACAGACGCCCCGGCTGCGGTGCCCACGCGACGTCGATCCAGCGACCCGGATCACGCCGATGGATACGCTGCGCGACGCGACAGTCGGTGGTATGGATCGCCATGCCGAGGCCAATGCCGATATAGCCCATGATGTCGTCGCCGGGAATCGGACGGCAGCACGCGGACAGCTGCACCGACATGCCTTCGGTGCCGGTGATAACGACCGGCGGCGCATGCGGCGCCGAACCGTGCTCGGAGCGCGAACCGTCGTCGTCGTCGGCGCGCCCGCTCATCAACACTTCGATGCGCTTGGCCATCACCGCGGCGACGCGCCGCCCGAGGCCGATGTCCGCGAAAATTTCCTGACGGTTCTTGTTGCCCGTCCACTGCACGAGCTTTTCCCACGCTTCCGGCGTCACGTCCGATAGCGCGAGGCCATAGCCCTTCAACGCCTGATCAACGAGGCGCTCGCCTAGCTGCACCGACTCGTTCAGCCGCATCGTCTTCAGATAATGACGGATCGCCGAGCGCGCCTTGCCGCTGCGCACGAAGCCGAGCCATGCGGGGTTCGGCTTCGAATACGGCGCCGTAATGACTTCGACGATGTCGCCGCTCTTCAGCTCGGTACGCAACGGCAACAGCTCGTTGTTGATCTTCACCGCGACGCACTGGTTGCCGAGGTCGCTGTGGATCGAATACGCGAAGTCGAGCGCGGTGGCACCGCGCGGCAGCGCCATGATCTTCGACTTCGGCGTGAACACGTAGACCGCGTCCGGGAACAGGTCGATCTTCACGTGCTCGAGGAATTCGCTCGAATCGCCCGCTTCGCTCTGAATGTCGAGCAGCGACTTCAGCCACTGGTGCGCGCGCTTCTGGACGTCGTTCAGATCCGCGCTGCCGTTCTTGTACAGCCAGTGCGCGGCGACACCCGCCTCGGCGATCTCGTGCATCTTGCGCGTGCGCACCTGAAACTCGATCGGCGCACCGAACGGCCCGACAAGCGTGGTGTGCAGCGATTGATAGCCGTTCACCTTCGGGATCGCGATGTAATCCTTGAATTTGCCCGGCACTGGCTTGAAAAGCGCATGGAGCGCGCCGATGCAGGTATAGCACTCGAGCGCGCTCTCGACGACCACGCGAAAACCGTACACGTCGAGCACCTGCGAGAACGACAACTGCTTGTCGCGCATCTTCTTGTAGATGCTGAAGATGGTTTTCTCGCGACCGGTGACTTCGGCGTCGAGCTTGGCGTCCGCGATCGCGCGCTGCACCGATTCGAGAATCTTGCCGACCACCTCGCGACGATTGCCGCGCGCGGCCTTGACAGCTTTTTCGAGCGTCGCGTATCGGTGCGGGTTGAAGTTCGCGAAGCTGAGGTCCTGCAGCTCGCGATAGGTGTTGTTCAACCCGAGCCGGTGGGCGATCGGCGCGTAAATGTCGAGCGTTTCGCGGGCGACGCGGCGACGTTTCTCCGGCGGCACCGCGCCGAGCGTGCGCATGTTGTGCAGCCGGTCGGCGAGTTTCACGAGGATCACACGCACGTCGCGCGCCATCGCGAGCAGCATCTTGCGGAAGTTTTCCGCCTGCGCTTCCTCGCGATTGCGAAACTCCATCTTGTCCAGCTTGGACAACCCGTCGACCAGTTCCGCCACCTTCGCGCCGAAGCGCTCGGCGAGCTCCGCCTTGGTCACGCCCTGGTCTTCCATCACGTCGTGCAGGAGCGCCGCCATGATCGCCTGGGCGTCGAGATTCCAGCCCGCGCAGATTTCCGCGACGGCGACCGGGTGCGTGATGTAAGGCTCGCCGCTCTGGCGATACTGGCCGAGGTGGGCTTCGTCGCTGAAGTGAAACGCCGCCTTGATGTCCTTGATCTCTTCCGGCTGCAGATAGCCGGACAGCGCGGACGTCAGATTGGCGATGGAGACGACGTCATGCCGGCGCGGCTGCTCCGGCGTGGCGGTAGGCCCAAACAGATGGCGAAACGATTGCTCGAGAACCGCGTCGATGTACTTGCGTGCAGACGAAGGTGAGTCGGCGTCGTGTTCCGCTTCCGTGGCGGTGGGCGGGATAGCACTCATAGTCGCCTCCGGTAGCGGTCAGGGTTGGACGCAGTTCTGCACGTTGAGCAATCCGGTGTGGCGAATACCGGACAAGTCGAAAACGAAAAACGTGCGCCTTAGACCGGCACCTTCTTCAGCATTTCGACGCCGACCTGCCCCGACGCGATTTCGCGCAGCGCGAGGACGGTGGGCTTGTCGCGGCTTTCGATCTTCGGCGTGTGGCCTTGAGCGAGCTGACGCGCGCGATAGGTTGCGGCAAGCGCGAGTTCGAAACGGTTCGGGATCTGTTTGAGGCAGTCTTCGACGGTAATGCGGGCCATGTTGGGTTCCTTCTCAGTATGTTGCTTATTCTACCTTATGTGCCTGACAGCACGCCGCGCTCACGCGTGCGGCAAGTGGATGCCGAGCTGCATGAAAAGCTGCGTGTGACGCGCGTACTGCGACGCGAAGCGCGAGCGCGTCGCACCGACGAGGCACTGCAGTTCGGCGAGCGCGCGATCGAAGTTCTCGTTGATCACGACGTACTCCGCTTCGGCCGCGTGCGCCATCTCGCCGCCCGCCGCGAGCAGGCGTCGCGTGATTACGTTCGGCTCGTCCTGGCCGCGCTTTTTCAGACGCTCTTCGAGCGCTTCGAGCGACGGCGGCAGAATGAAAATTTCCACTGCGTTGTGGAACTGCTTCTTCACCTGCTGCGCGCCCTGCCAGTCGATTTCGAGCAGCACGTCATGGCCGTTTTTCATCTGCTCTTCGATCCACACGCGTGACGTGCCGTAGTAATTACCGTGCACTTCCGCGCTTTCGAGGAACTCGCCCGCGTCGTGACGCTGCATGAAATCTTCGACGCTCGTGAAGTGATAGTGCTCACCGTCCTGCTCCTTCGGACGCGGCGGGCGCGTCGTGTACGAGATCGACAGACGGATCGCGTCGTCGCCCGCGAGCAGCGCGTTCACGAGCGTCGACTTGCCCGCGCCCGACGGCGCGACGACCATGAACAGATTGCCGGGATAAGCGCCGGCGTACGGATGGCGCGGCGCGCCGGTTTCGCGTGGGTGGTGGTCGGTCATGATGTGTAGTGCTCCAGCCTTATTCGAGATTCTGTACCTGTTCGCGCATCTGTTCGATCAGCAGCTTCAGCGTCATCGACGAATCCGCGAGCTCCTTCGCCGCCGCCTTCGAGCCGAGCGTGTTCGCTTCGCGGTTCAGCTCCTGCATCATGAAGTCGAGCCGCTTGCCGACCTTGCCGCCCTTCTCGATCACGTGACGCGTCTCGTTCAAGTGCGCGGTGAGGCGCGACAGCTCTTCGGCGATGTCGATGCGAATGCCGTACATCGTCACTTCCTGGCGAATCCGCTCGTTGATCTCTTCGCGCGACACGATCGTCGCGGCCGCGTCCGGCGCGGCGATGCCGAGCGCTTCCTGCAGACGCTCGACGATCTTCTGCTGATGCCGCGCGATCAGCTCCGGCACGAGCGGCGTGATCTTCGTGACGATCGCCTCCATTTCGGTCACGTTGGCGAGCAGCATCGTCGCGAGTTGCGCGCCTTCGCGCGCGCGCACGTCGATCAGGTCCGCGATCGCCTGCTTGCCGCATGCGAGCACCGCGTCGCGCAGCGTCTCGGGCGCGATGCCGCTTTCGGCGAGCACGCCCGGCCAGCGCAGGATTTCACCGGTGCGCAGACGGCCGGACTCAGGGAACGTCTCGAGTACCGTCTGTTCGAGTTGGGCGAGTTGCGCGAGCGCGTCGCGATTGATCGCGCCCGCGTTCGCCGACTGCTCGCTGCGCTGCAAATTGACGCGAATGTCGACCTTGCCGCGCGACAGCTTGTTCATCAGCATCTCGCGCAGCGTCGGTTCGACGACGCGCACGTCTTCCGGCATGCGGAAGTTCAGATCGAGAAAGCGCGAGTTCACCGTGCGCAGTTCGACCGATACGCTGACGCCGCCAGTGCCCGAAGCCGCCACGAGCTCGCGCGTGGCGCTCGCATAGCCAGTCATGCTGTAGATCATCGTATATCTCGCGATTGCGGCCATGCGTTGGACGATGGCCTGAGAAGCGGATCGCCCGGCGTGTACGAGACGCGGGGCGGGGAACCGGCATTATCCCATTTTTGCCGTCGGCATCTCCGTGCGAGCGAGCAGGGATGCGGCCCGGCACGCGGTCGCTTGAGCGCTATGGATTGGCGCTCGTCGTCAAGATGTCCCATGCGTGCTCGCGCCGCGCGCGTCGCCCACAAGTTCGTGCCTCGGCCGTATGGGCGACCGCCCTATCCGATCGGCGGTAAAATTATGGTTTTTCCTCCGCCCCTCTTCCGACCCATCCCGACCCACCCCGACATGACCAACGACACCCAACGCCCCAGCGGCCGCCAGCCCAACCAGTTGCGCGACGTGCGCATCACGCGCCACTACACGAAGCATGCGGAGGGCTCGGTGCTGGTCGAGTTCGGCGACACCAAGGTGATCTGCACCGCGAGCGTCAGCGAGAGCGTGCCGCCGTTTCTGCGCGATCGCGGCCAGGGTTGGCTCACCGCCGAATACGGCATGCTGCCGCGCGCCACGCATACGCGCAGCGACCGCGAAGCCGCGCGCGGCAAGCAGACCGGCCGCACGCAGGAAATCCAGCGGTTGATCGGCCGGGCGCTGCGCTCGGTGTTCGATCTCGAGAAGCTCGGCGCACGCACGATCAATCTCGACTGCGACGTGATCCAGGCCGACGGCGGCACGCGCACCGCGAGCATCACCGGCGCGTTCGTCGCCGCGCACGATGCGGTCGCAAAGCTGCTCGCCACTGGCCGTCTCGAAAGCTCGCCGATCACCGATTACGTCGCCGCGATTTCGGTCGGCGTGTACGACGGCGTGCCGGTGCTCGATCTCGACTACGACGAAGACTCGCAGTGCGACACCGACATGAACGTCGTGATGACCGGCGCGGGCGGCTTCGTCGAAATTCAGGGTACCGCGGAAGGCGTGCCGTTCTCGCGCGAAGAAATGAATGCGCTGCTTGATCTCGCGAACGACGGCATCAGCACGCTGATCGCGAAACAGAAAGCGGCGCTGGGAGTGCAGCAGTGAATCAGGTTCGTCAGGACGGCGGCGCGAACGGCGCTCACGGCGCCACGTCGGGCATGCCGTTGAAGAAAGTCGTGCTCGCGTCGAACAACGCGGGCAAGCTGCGTGAATTCGCGGCGCTGCTCGGCGCGGCCGGTATCGAGTTGATCGCGCAAGGCGAGCTCAACGTGCCGGAAGCGGAGGAACCGCATCCCACCTTCGTCGAAAACGCGCTGACCAAGGCGCGTCACGCGGCGAAGCTCACCGGCCTGCCCGCGCTCGCCGACGACTCGGGTCTTTGCGTGCGCGCGCTGCGCGGCGCGCCGGGCGTCTATTCGGCGCGCTTCGCGCAACTCGTCGGCGGCGAGAAAAGCGACGCGGCGAACAACGCGCGCCTCGTCGACGAACTGCGGGACGTGAGCGATCGCCGAGGCTACTACTACTGCGTGCTCGCACTCGTACGTCACGCGGACGATCCCGAACCGCTGATCGCCGAAGGCCGCTGGCATGGCGAAATTCTCGACGCCCCGCGCGGCGAGCATGGCTTCGGTTACGACCCGTACTTCTATCTGCCGACGCTGAACGCGAGCGCCGCCGAACTCGAGCCGGCCGTCAAGAACGCGAGCAGCCATCGCGCGATCGCGCTGCGGCAACTGCTCGCGCGTCTGTCGGAGGAAGCGTGATTCCGATCCGACCGACGCCGGTGGACATCGGCACAGGTGTCGTCAAGGCGTTCACCTCGCCGGGCAGCATCCGCTTGACGTCGCTGCCGCCGCTTGCGCTGTACGTGCATTTTCCCTGGTGTGTGCGCAAGTGCCCGTATTGCGATTTCAATTCACACGAGTGGAAGGGCGACACGTTCCCGGAGAACGACTACCTCGACGCCTTGCGCGCCGACCTGGAAATGGCCCTGCCGCTGATCTGGGGCCGCCAGGTGCATACGGTATTCATCGGTGGGGGCACGCCGAGTCTGCTGTCGGCGGCGGGGCTCGATCGCATGCTGTCGGATATTCGCGCGCTGCTGCCGCTCGACGCCGACGCGGAAATCACGCTCGAAGCCAATCCCGGCACGTTCGAAGCCGACAAGTTCGCGCAGTTTCGCGCGAGCGGCGTCAACCGCTTGTCGGTGGGCATCCAGAGTTTCAACGAAACGCATCTGAAGGCGCTCGGACGCATTCACGACGCGTCGCAGGCGCGCCACGCGGTCGAAGTCGCCGCGACCACGTTCGACAACTTCAACCTCGACCTGATGTTCGCGCTGCCGAAGCAAACGCTCGCCGAATGCCAGGCCGACGTGGAAACGGCGTTGTCGTTCGCGCCGCCGCATCTGTCGCTGTATCACCTGACGCTCGAACCGAACACGCTGTTCGCCAAATTCCCACCCGCGTTGCCCGACGACGACGCATCCGCGGACATGCAGGACTGGATCCATCAGCGCACCGCCGAGGCCGGCTACGAGCGCTACGAAGTGTCGGCGTATGCGCGGCCGCATCGGCAAAGCAAACACAATCTGAACTACTGGCGTTTCGGCGACTATCTCGGCATCGGCGCGGGCGCACATACGAAGCTGTCGTTTCCGAATCGCATCGTGCGCCAGGCGCGCTACAAACATCCGACCGCGTTTATCGAGCAGGCGAAGGCCGGCGCAAGCGTGCAGGAAGAGCACGAGGTCGGGCCACGCGATCTGCCGTTCGAGTTCATGCTGAATGCGCTACGCCTCGTGGAAGGGTTTCCGGTGCATCGGTTCATCGAACGCACGGGCCTGTCGATCACGACGATCGAAACGGCGCTACAGGAAGCGGAACAGCGCAAGCTGATCACCCGCGACCACGAACGGATCGCGCCGACGCCGCTGGGCCAGGCGTTCCTGAACGACCTGCAGGCGCTGTTTTTGAAGGATCCGCAGTGATGGCGGGTCGCCTGGACTCGGCAGCGAAGTCTTTCCAGGTTACAATTTGCGGCTTGGAGGTGTGGCCGAGTGGTTTAAGGCACCGGTCTTGAAAACCGGCGAAGGAGCAATCCTTCCGTGAGTTCGAATCTCACCGCCTCCGCCAGATCTTGTGACATTGCAACCCCGTCGATTCTCACGAACGACGGGGTTTTGCTTTTGCGGCTTCTCCATCACAAGCTAAACCAGCGCCACCGCCTCAACCTCGATCTTGAACCCATAGTGCAATTGCGGCACCGGCACGACCGCGCGTGCCGGTTTCGCGTCGCCGGCCCAGCGCGCGTAGATCTGATTGAAGCTCGCCCAATGTTCGACATCGACGACATACACGCGCACCTGCACCAGTTGCGCGACGCTGCTGCCGACACCTTCGAGCGCGGCCTTCACATTGGCCAGAACCTGTTCAGCCTGCGCGTCGAATGACGCATCGGCGAGCTTTTCACCTTCCGCGTTGATCGGCAATTGCCCGGACACGAACACGAAGCCATTCGCAATCGCGACATGACTATAGTGACCGCCGGGTTTCGCCAGCGCGGCGGGGTTGTCGGTGTGCGGCAAACGTGGGGCGTGCGTGCTATCGGTCATGAACCACTCCAGAAGTGAAGATCTCGGAGCGGTTCATGCCCATGCACCGTGCTTCATCCAGCGCAAACCCGCGCACGACGCATGGCGTATCACGCGTCCGCCATCTCGAGCTTCTCACGCGCATCCGCACAACGACGATTCAGATCGCGATGCATCAACTGGCCTTCGAGCAAAGCCGATACATCCGTCAAACCGTGATCAAAGCGCAAGACGTATTCGATGTCGGTGTAGTCGTAGTAAGCGCCGCTGTCGGCCAGCCGTTGCGCTTCGGCGAATGCGGCAAGTTGCCGTTCGCCGTTCATCAGGTCTTTGATCGCCATCACTGCCGCTCCGAGGAACAGTGACTTCATCATAGCAATGCAAACCGCGACGCACGGTGGTGCGCGCGCAACACCAGGTGTTTTCCGGAGACGAGCCCGGCGAACTCACGCTTTGGCCAATGCACGCAGCCGGGGTAGCACAAGCGTCACACAGTTTTCACGCCGCTTTCACAGCGCTCGCGCAGTGCTCATGCGCAGTACCCGGACACCGCTCACGACACCGCAACCGGCGTTTTGGTCCCGTGCCAGCGCAACACGAGCTTGCGTCCGACAAAGCACAGGGAGCCCGCGACGCCGACCACGATACCCATGCCCTTCGGCGTGCCGTCCTGCCACAGTCCGACCGCGAGGCTCGACAACGCGCCGAGCGCGAGCTGCACCGCGCCGAACACGGCCGCTGCGGCGCCCGCGTTGACGGGGTAACGATGCATCAGATCGGTCGTGCAGTTGGCCGACAACACGCCCACCACGCTGACGACGAAGAAGAGACCGAACACGATCGACCACAAACCGCCCCACCCGGTCAGCGACACGATGCACACGAACAGGGACGCGACGAAGCTCACGAGCGCCGCGAACGAGATGATCGGCACCGGCCCGAGCCGGCCGACGAGCCGCGTGTTCAGGTAATTGCCGAACATGATGCCGACGATATTCAGCGCGAACAGAAAGCCGTAATGCTGCGCGGACACGTGGAAATATTCGATGTACACGAACGGCGTCGCTGTGATGTACGCGAACATCGACGCGAACGCCATGCCGCCGCACAGCATGTGTCCCCACGCGACCGGATCGCGCAGCAACGTGCCATACGCGCCGAACGACTTCAGCAGCGCCGAGTGCGCGCGCTTCTCGCGCGGCCACGTCTCCGGCACCTTCAGGAATGCGGTCACCGCGCACACGGAACCGAACAGCGTCAGCGCGACGAACACCGTGCGCCAGCCGCCTAACAGCAGCAACTGTCCGCCGATCAGCGGCGCGAGCAGCGGGCCGATCGACGTGACGATCGCGATCATCGACAGCACGCGCGCCGCGTCGCCCGGCTCGTGCGCGTCGCGCGCGATCGCCCGCGCGAGCACCGATGCCGCGCCCGCGCCCAACGCCTGCAGGAAGCGGAAGCCGACCAGCGAGCCGATCGAGAACGACAGCGCGCAGGCGATGCTCGCGAGCGCATACAGGATGATGCCGCCAAGCAGGATCGGCCGACGGCCATACGTATCGGACAACGGACCATAGAGCAGCATGCCGATCGAAAAGCCGAACATGAAGCTGGTGAGCGTCGATTGCGCGGCGCCGGTGCCGACCGCGAAAGCCTGCGCGATGGTCGGCAGGCTCGGCAGATACATATCGATGGAAATCGGCCCGCACGCGGCCAGCGCGCCAAGCAACAGGATCAGCCGGCCATCGGGCCGGCGTTTGACGACGTGAGACATGGGAAATCCGGATGGAACGCCGCGCCGGCATCGGCAACGGAACGGGTGAAGCGGGCATGGCCTACAGCTGACGGGCTCAATTGTACTCGACGGTTAACCGGCCGCTTGCGCTAGCCATGCTGCGCCTGGCCATTGCGCGACAACGCCGCGTAACGTGTGCGCCGCCGATCGGTTAAGCTGCCGCCTGCCCTTCCCCTGACCCCGTTCGAACCCGCGATGACCGCCTTCCTGCTGATCTGGAGCCCCAAGAAATGGCCGTGGCCCGAGTTGCCCGACATCGCAAAACGCGTGACTGCCGGCGAGGCGGTGACCGACGTCTGGGGCTGCGGCTTCGCGCGCGGCATTCTGCCCGGCGATCGCGTGTTCCTGCATCGCGTCGCGCAGGAGCCGAAGGGCATCTTCGGTTCGGGCTACGTGACGCGCGCACCCTACGAAGTCCCCGACGCGTCGACCAAACGCGGCTACCGGCTGTGCATCGACTTCGTCTACGACTGGCTCGTCGATGCGCGTCACGCCCCGGTCATCACGCGCGATCAGCTGCGCGTGCATCCGTTCTCGGTGCAGACGTGGGATGCGCAAAGCTCCGGCACGATCATCAAACCAATCGCCGAAGGCGCGCTGGAGAAACGCTGGGCCGAATTGACCGGCAAGCGCAAGCCGCCGCCGATAACCTGACCGAACAGTCAGGCGAAACCCGCGCCGCCGCGACCGCCCGCCCGCACAGCCCGCCGCCGCCGACTCCGGTACAATTTCTCGATCCATCCCAGCGTCGCGCGAAGGGTCCGCGGAAATCGTCCAAGGCCCTGTGCGCCGCAGCGCAACCCGTATTCCCTATTCCAGCCATCGCCATGTCCAGAAACGAAATCCTCTTCGAACGCGCGCAACGCACGATCCCCGGCGGCGTGAATTCGCCGGTGCGCGCTTTCCGTTCCGTCGGCGGCACGCCGCGCTTCATCGAGCGCGCGCAAGGGCCGTATTTCTGGGACGCGGACGGCCAGCGTTATACGGATTACATCGGCTCGTGGGGGCCGATGATCCTCGGCCACGTTCATCCCGAAGTGCTCGAAGCCGTACAGCGCGTGCTCGCGAAGGGCTTCTCGTTCGGCGCGCCGACCGAATCGGAAGTCGAGATCGCCGAGGAAATCTGCAAGCTGGTGCCGTCGATCGAACAGGTGCGCATGGTGTCGAGCGGCACCGAGGCGACCATGAGCGCGCTGCGTCTCGCGCGCGGCTTCACGAACCGCAGCCGCATCGTCAAGTTCGAAGGCTGCTATCACGGCCACGCGGACAGCCTGCTCGTGAAAGCCGGTTCGGGCCTGTTGACCTTCGGCAATCCGACCTCGGCGGGCGTGCCCGTCGATATCGCCAAGCACACCACCGTGCTCGAATACAACAACGTCGCCGAACTCGAAGAAGCGTTCAAGGCGTTCGGCAACGAGATCGCCTCGGTGATCGTCGAGCCGGTCGCCGGCAACATGAACCTCGTGCGCGCAACCCCCGAATTCCTGCAGGCGCTGCGGCGCCTGTGCACCGAGTACGGCTCGGTGCTGATTTTCGATGAAGTCATGTGCGGCTTTCGCGTCGCGCTCGGCGGCGCGCAGCAGCTCTACGGCATCACGCCGGACCTCACCTGCCTCGGCAAGGTGATCGGCGGCGGCATGCCGGCGGCGGCGTTCGGCGGGCGGCGCGACATCATGGCTCATCTCGCGCCGCTCGGCGGCGTCTACCAGGCAGGCACGCTGTCGGGCAATCCGATCGCGGTCGCGGCTGGCCTGAAGACGCTGCAACTGATCCAGGCACCCGGCTTCTACGACACGCTCGCCGCGCGCACCACGCGGCTCGCGCAAGGCCTCGCGCAGGCGGCACGCGAAGCGGGCGTGCCGTTCGCGGCCGATGCGCTCGGCGGCATGTTCGGCATCTATTTCCGTGAATCGATCCCGACGAGCTTCGCCGAGGTCACACAGAGCGACGTGCCGCGCTTCAACGCGTTCTTCCACAAGATGCTCGACGCGGGCGTGTACTTCGCGCCGTCCGCCTATGAGGCGGGCTTCGTGTCGAGCGCGCACGACGACGCGGTGATCGACGCGACGATCGAAGCCGCGCGCGGCGCGTTCGCAGCGCTGAAGGGCTAACGCCTCGCCTGAAGCACGGACCGCAAACCGCACGACCCAGACACCGCACCCCAACGGACACCGATGTTCTCGCAAACCGATTTCGTCCACATGGAACGCGCGCTCGCGCTCGCGAAGCGCGGCATGTACACGACCGACCCGAATCCGCGCGTCGGTTGCGTGCTCGTCAGAAACGGCGAAGTGATCGGCGAAGGCTTCACGCAGCCGGCCGGTCAGGATCACGCCGAGATTCGCGCGCTGAAGGACGCGCGCTCGCGCGGTCACGACCTGCGCGGCGCAACCGCCTACGTGACGCTCGAACCGTGCAGCCATTTCGGCCGCACGCCGCCGTGCGCGAACGCGCTGATCGAAGCGCAGATCGGCCGCGTGATCGCGGCGATGGAAGATCCCAATCCGCAGGTCTCCGGCCGCGGTCTCGCGATGCTGCGCGACGCCGGTATCGAAGTGCGCTGCGGGCTGCTCGCGAACGAAGCGCGCGAGCTGAACATCGGCTTCGTGTCGCGCATGACGCGCGGTCGTCCGTGGGTGCGCATGAAAGTGGCGGCGTCGCTCGATGGGCGCACCGGTTTGCCGTCGGGCGAAAGCCAGTGGATCACGGGCGCGGCCGCGCGCGCCGACGGCCACGCCTGGCGGGCGCGCGCTTCGGCGATCCTGACCGGCATCGGCACCGTGCGCGAGGACGATCCGCGCATGACCGTGCGCGCGATCGATACGCCGCGTCAGCCGCACCGTGTGCTGATCGACAGCCAGCTCGAAGTGCCGCTCGAAGCGCAGATCCTCGCCGGCGCGCCGACGTTGATCTTCTGCGGCGAGCTCGATGCGCGTCTCGAAGAACGCGCGAGCGCGCTGCGCGAGCGCGGCGCCGAGATCGTGCCGCTGCCGAACGCGTTCGGCAAGGTCGATCTGCCGCGCATGCTGAGCGTGCTCGGCGAGCGCAACGTCAACGAGTTGCACGTCGAGGCCGGCTACAAGCTGAACGGCTCGCTGCTGCGCGAAGGCTGCGTCGATGAACTGCTCGTCTATCTCGCGCCGAGCCTGCTCGGCATGGACTCGATGAGCATGTTCAACCTGGACTCGCCCGAGCTGCTCGAAGACCGCGTGAAGCTGAATTTCCACGCGGTCGAGCGGATCGGCGACGATCTGCGGATCCTCGCGCGCTTCGCGTCGACAGCCGTACCCGGGACCGACGCCGTGTCCCCCACCGTTTCGAAATGATCAAGGACTAGCACGATGTTTACAGGAATCGTCGCGGCAGTGGGCCGCATCGAATCAGTCAAGCCGCTCGGTACCGGCGGCGACGCCGGCGTGCGCCTGAACGTGGAAGCGGGTGGTCTCGATCTCGCCGACGTGCAGCTCGGCGACAGCATCACGATCCAGGGTGCCTGCATGACGGTGGTCGCGAAGACCGCTCATTCGTTCGAGGTCGATGTGTCGCGCGAGAGTCTGAACCGCACGGCCGGTCTCGGCGAAGCCGGCGAGGTCAATCTCGAGAAAGCGCTGCGCGCGCATGACCGGCTCGGCGGGCATATCGTCTCCGGGCACGTCGATGGGCTCGGCACCGTCACGCGTTTCGCACCGGTCGGCGAATCGCACGAGCTGCGTATTCTGGCGCCGCGCGAGATTGGCCGCTATGTCGCGTACAAGGGGTCGATTACCGTCAACGGGGTGAGCCTGACCGTGAATTCCGTCGTCGATCGCGACGATGGCTGCGAGTTTTCGATCAATCTGATCCCGCATACCGTGCAGGTGACGTCGCTCAAGCATCTGCGCGATGGGGTGCGGGTGAATCTGGAGATCGATCTGATTGCGCGCTATGTGGAGCGGATGCTCAACGCGCCGCGCGATGGCGATCAATCGTCGAAGTAACTGCGTTCTGGGCGAATCGCCCGTCTGACACTATCTGACCGTCTTTCGCGGCCGCGTTCTGCGGCCGCATTCCGATTTCCCCTCCGCTCCAATCCTTGCCATGAGGCGGTCATGCACGCGTACCGGCGAGTACGTTGGCGTGCATGCCGACTTTCACCCGGCTGAATGAGCGCATACCGAAACATTCGGTAACTAACTGATCCGCAAGCTCTTTTCAGGGAAAAGACGGTGCACTGCGGTTCTATTTCCCGTCTGGTTCCTGCCCTTGCCTTGATAGCCTGTCGACACTAACGGACGACACGTTCGACGCGCACGCGTGACGTCCAGCACGGGTTCTATCAGGATCGCTCATGACATCGCCGCCCCTCGCCCAAGCCAAAGCGCGCCATCTCGCGGGCGACCTGCCCGGCGCTCGCGCGCTCTACGAAACCGTGCTCGCCGAACAACCCGACAACGCCGACCTCCGGCTGCGCCTCGCCATACTCGAACTGCAGTGCGGCGACGGCGACCGCGCGCTTGCGCAACTCGATCGTGCGATCGCGATCGCCCCTTCCGACGTGCGCCATCGCGCGATGCGCGCACACGTGCTTCACTCGCTCGGCCGCTTCGCACAGGCCGCCGCGGCGCTGCGCGAAGCGATCGCGCTCGATCCGGGCGATGCGGCGCTCCATGCGGCGCTCGGCAATGCGCTGCAGGCGCAGGCCGATCACCGTGCCGCGATCGACGCGTACGCGTCGGCGCTCGCGCGCGATCCGTCGAACGCCGACGTCGCCAGCAATCTCGGCAACAGCCACCGGCAACTGGGCGCGCTGCACGCAGCCGAGCACGCGTACCGGGCCGCCCTCGCCGCACAACCCGCGCATGCGCTCGCGCTCACGCAGCTCGGCACGCTGCTCGACGAACAGGGATGCCACGACGAAGCGCTCGCATTGCTGCGCGAAGCCGTGCGCGTCGATCCACACGCGCCGGCGGCGCTGATCAACCTCGGCGTCGCGCTGTGTGCGAGGCGCGCGTTCGCAGAAGCCGCGCACGTGCTCGCGCAAGCGGTCGCGCACGCGCCATTGAACGCCGACGCCGCCTACAACCTTGGCAACGCGCTGCAGGGCCTCGGCCGGCACACGGACGCCGCGACGCAGTTCCGTCGCGCGACCGCGCTCAGTCCCGGTCATGCCGATGCGTTCAACAATCTCGGCAACGTCTGCACGCTGCTCGGCGAGAGCGCCGCAGCCGCGCACGCCTACGACGCCGCGCTGCGCGCGCGCCCCGGCTTCATCGCGGCCCACAACAACGCCGCGAACCTGCTGCGCTCGCTCGGCCTTTACGATGAAGCCATCGCGCATCTGCATCACGCGCTGGTGCGCGATGCACGTCACTCGGCCACGCACAACAATCTCGGCAACGTGCTGAAGGACAGCGGCGCCCTTGACGATGCGCTCGCGTGCTACCGACAGGCGATCGCCTGCGATCCGCACAATGCGCTCGCGCACAGCAATCTCGTCTACGCGCTGAATTTCCAGGCGGAGAGCGCCGACGTCGTGCTCGCGGCAGCCCTCGACTGGTCAGCGCGGCATGAGACGCGCGTCACCGCTGCGTGCCCCGACGCACAACCGGCGCGCCCGCGCGCGGGCGGCGAGCGCCTGCGCATCGGCTATGTCGGCGCGGACTTCCGCGACCATTGCCAGGCGCTCTTTCTGGTCCCGCTGCTCGCGCATCACGATCGCACGGCGTTCGAGATCACGTGCTATGCGAGCGTCGCGCGCCCCGACGCCCTGACACGGCGGCTCGCGGGCTACACCGAGCATTGGCGCGACGTGCATGGCCTCGACGATGCGCAACTCGCCCGGCAAATCCGCGACGACGGAATCGACGTCCTCGTGGATCTGACGATGCACATGGCAGATGGAAGGCCGGCGCTGTTCGCACGGCGTCCCGCGCCGGTTCAGGCGACATGGCTCGCGTATCCCGGCACCACGGGACTGGCATCGATCGATTTCCGCGTGACCGACCCGCATCTCGATCCGCCAGCACATGAGCACTTCTACCGCGAGCGCTCGATCCGGCTCGCCGACTCGTTCTGGTGCTACGACCCGCTCGCCGACGAACCCGCCGTGGCCGTGCCGCCGGCGCTTGCCGCGGGCCACGTCACGTTCGGCTGCCTGAACAATCCATGCAAACTGACCGACCGCACGCTGCGGCTTTGGGCCGGCGTGTTCGCGCGACTACCCGACGCGCGCCTGATCGTGATGGCGCCGCAGGGGGCGGGGCGCACCCGGCTGATCGAGCGGATGCGTGCGCACGGTATCGACGTGACGCGAGTCACGTGCGTGCCATTCCGGCGCCGCGCCGACTATCTGGCGTCTTATCACGCGATCGACATCGCGCTCGACACGTTCCCGTACAACGGCCACACCACGACGCTCGACGCGCTGTGGATGGGCGTGCCGGTCGTCACGCGCGTGGGGCAAACGGCGGTCGGCCGAGGTGGTCTGAGCCAGCTGACGAATCTCGATCTGCTTGCACTCGCGGCCGACAGCGACACGGGGTTCGTCGAGGCGGCCGTCGCGCTCGCGCTCGACCTGCCCCGTCTGCAGAGCTTGCACGAGGAACTGCGCGGACGGCTCGAGCGCTCCCCGCTGATGGACGGCGCGCGCTTCGCCCGGCAACTCGAAGCGGCCTTCCGACGCATGGCAAACGTCGTATAGCCCCGCGCACGAAGGTATGTCACCATGCCGGGCAAACGTTGACCACCCGTCATCAGAACATGGCGCGACTTGGACCGCCTGCACGGTCCGAACCGACCAACACAATGAAAAAGCCGCCCCTTCTCCGTTGCTGGAATACTTTGCCCGTGCGCGCGACCACAGTGACGCTGGTGCTCGCCGGCATCGCCTGTGCGAGCCCCGCGAGTGCCGCGATCACAGCGAATTTCGATTCGACCCAGCCGCACGCCGATAACGGCACGGCTCGTCCCAGCGCCAGCGCCAGCGTCGCGACAGCCGCGAGCAACCCGGACGCCGCCCATCCGCCGACTATTGCGTCGCCCGCGACCGGTCCTTCGCTGCTCTCGACCGCGCTGCCGTTGCAACCCGGCAAACCGCTAGACGCCGCCGAGCTGGCCAACCACTACGGCATCCCGGCCGACTCATCCAAAGCGAAGCTGCTCGCGGACTGGGTGCAGAAGCTGACAGCCGATCCGGACATTCAGCGTTATTACTTGTCGTCCGATAACGATCCGGCCACGGCGGGTCCCGCCGCGCTCGCCCGCGCGCTCGGCGTGCTGGACGGCATGGCGCGCATCTCGCAGGAAGATCGCGAACAGTTGCTGGGTCTGACGACACGCGCGCTGAACAACGCGCCGCCCGATTGCGGCGGCCTCAGGAATCTGCAGATGATCACGTCGCGCTATCTGTCGATGGCAACGGAAAGCGACGCGGAACTCCAGGCGCAATTGCAGGCGATGTTCAACCTGATCAAACAGTCGACGCAAACCACGCCGCTGCCGCAGGTCACGCCAGGACAACGGCTGCGCGGACAACTGGCGCTGTCGGCATCGATTGCGGACGCGTTGAATCGCGACCCTTCCGAGGCCGACGATCTCGGACTGTTGACGAGCGGCCGCCAGGCGGAGCTTTCGCCTGAGGCGTGGTGCAAGGCGATGCGCCTGTACCGCCAGGCGTTCGATAAAACGCCGCAACCCGCGCGCGAATGGGTCACGCTGGCGGAGCTCGACAGCAGCCGACGCTCGGCGGCGATGCTGATCACGGCGCTGAAGAACTTCACTGCGACAGTGCCTCGACAACCCGCTTCCGCGCCGAAGGTGATCGATTACGCTGACCTCGTCCGGCAGCGCGTGCAGCCCAACATCGTCTGGAATGGCAGGAGCGATCATCGGGAAACCTTGGTCGAAGTGCATTGCACATCGTCAGGCAGTCTCGAATCGGTGAAGATCGTTCGATCGAGCGGCGATCGGGCGTGGGACAAGGCCGCTGTCGAAGCGGTCAAGCGCTCCGATCCGATGCCGCACGATCAAAACGGTGAGACGCCACGGTCGTTCACGATCACGCTCAGACCGGGCATTTGAAAGGCGCTTCAGAGCGATTCCGAGCGCACTTGCGACTTCAGATCGAGCAAGCCTTCTTCATGCGTCGCCAGCGACACTTCGAGACGCCGAGCGAGCTTCATCAGCTGAGCGATCGACGCGCGGCACCGTTGCGCGGCATGGCCGGAAAGTCTCAGCACGCATTCGCGAATCGCATGGGTCAGCGCGGCGTGAAGGCGTCCGTAGTCGACGCCCGCGACCTCGCGCACCGGTCCATGTGCACCCGTGCGCTCGACGACGATGTCGTCGAAAGCCATCTCGCCATCGAGCTTGATGTGCGCGAGCGAAGCGTCGGGCTCGATCAGATAGTCGCCCAGCAGCCGCTCTGCCTCGCGAGCAAACAGTTCGAATAGCGATTGCGACAGCGCGCTGCACAGACCCGTCACGTCATGCGTGGCCGCATGCGCATCGAGCAACGCGGGCAGCGTCGGCACGATGCCGCGCCACACCGCGTTGGCAAGCTGCTGCTGTTGTTGTTCCAATTGTGCGAGCGCCGCTTGCGACGCGTCGCCAAGTTGCTCGAGCAGCGGCAGCACCTCGCTTTGCAAGCTGCCGAGCACGTTTTCTTCCAGATGATGCAGCAGCACCTCGGCCCGCTTGCGCCGCTTATACGCGAGTGCCGGTCCGGTGATATCGAACAACGCGGCGTAGAGCCGCTCGAAGCCCGCCTCGCTCATGGCCGCCGCCGTCTGCCCTGCTTCGCGCGCCACATACGCGGAAATCGACACCGGCGGTTTCAGCAGCGTCTCGTCGACGCCCATCGCCACGAGCTTGTCTTGGGCTCGCGACTTGACGTCGTGCTCCTGCAAGTCACGACGCGGCGCGCTCTTGTTGCGCAGACACTTGACGAGTTCGCCGTCGACTTCATCTTCCTCGTATTCGTCGCTGCGCGTGACGACCGGCAGCAAAGGCTTGTTCCTGTGCAACTCGCGGCCGAGCTCGTCGAGCTCCTGCACCTGGCCGGGCGAGGTGGAGCTCGTCAGCCACAACACACCGTCGGCGCTATCGGTGAAACGTTGCGTCAACGCGGCATTCTCCGGTGTCACCGAATGCAGTCCGGGGGTGTCGAGCAGCACCAGCTTGGCGCCTAGCCGCACGCCTTGCAGCCGCGAGGTCGTCTCCGTCGCGCCTTCCGTGAACGGCTCCGACGTTTCGACGACGCGGCCCGCATCGACATGGAAAAACTGCACGCTGCGGTCGTGCGCGGCGAAGCGCTCGGCGAGGAAATTGCAGAACGAGCTTTTGCCCGCGTTGAACTTGCCGAACACGAGCAGCAACGCCTGATCGTCAAAATAATCGGCGAGGTGTTGAGCCGCTTCGAGGCTCGACCACTGTTGCATCCATGCGCGCACGCTATCGCGCAGCATCGTGTTGATCGCGCCGGCCTCACGCGCCAGTGCGCTGTGTTCGCGCAGGCCGTCGCACCTCAACGCGTCGGTTTGCAGATCGGCGTTCAGCTTCGCGAGCCAGTCGTTCAGCGCATGCAGCAGCGCGTCGATATCCCGAGCGATGAAATCGAATGCATCGACCTCGGCGATGAAGCGTTGCTCGTGGCTCACGTCCGCTTTCATGCTCGCGTCTCCAGTGTCCGCAGCGCAGCCGCGGCGTTGTCCGACGCGGCGATCGCCGCTTCCATGTCCGCGATCTGCGCGGCCAGCGCCTTGCGGTCGGCGGACAGCTCGTAGTAGTGCGTGAACTCGCGTTGCATGCGCTCGCGTCCTGTCGCTTCGCAGAACATCCGGTGCAGGTCCTTGCGAAATTTCACGGACACGCCCATCACCGCGATCATCACCGAGTTCAGGCTTTTCGCCGCGGTGTGCTGCTCCGTCGGCAAACCGATGACGCCGTGTCCGGCCAGCATCGCGTCGATCTCGATGCAGGCGCGCGAGTACGCGATCTGGATGTGCGCGCGCTCGAGTTTGCCCGCGGTGATCGCATAGGCATCCTTTGCGGTATCGGGCACGATCGCGTGATCGGTGCCGAGCGCATTCAACATCGCGTCGATGTCGCCGCTGACCTTGTCGATGACGGCCGCGAGGCTCCGATCGAAGTCCTGCTTTTGCTGTTGCTGTGTTTTGCGCAGCAGGTCCAGCGACGTTTGCCGCGCCGCGCGCAGCTGTTGCAGTTCGTCGCGGATTTCGCCGAACAGCAGTGCGGTTTCGCGTGCGCGCGCATCCGGCACCCGCGCGAGTTCCGCGTGCAGCGCCGCTTGCAGCGCGGGCATGCCGCTCTTTTCCAGCAGCAGTTTCTTGCCACCGTCGAGGCCTTTGCGATGCCGCATCGACGACACCGCGTTCAACGCGATGCCCGGCATTTGCCGGTCGATCGCGTCGCCGATCTTCTGCAACGCGGCGTCGTCGGCGAGCTGGTCGACTTGCGACAGCACGAACAGCGTTTGCCGACCGGTCCTGACGCGGTCGGCGTCGAGTTCGGTCAACAGCAGCAGTTCCTTCGCGTCGAGTTCGCCCTCTTTCGCGGCGTGCACGAACAGGCGAATGTCGGACTTCAGCCACGCGGCGCGCAACGCTTCGAAGTCGTCGCCGCTGCCGACGTCGGCGTCGAGTCCCGGCGCGTCGAGCCAGCACACACCCTGATGCACGCTATCGGACAGGCGCACCGTTTCGCGCCGGTCGGACACCGCGAACGCATCGCGGCCCAACAGTTCGTTGAGCAGGCTGCTCTTGCCGTGGTTGTACTTGCCGACGACGGTGACGACCGGTTCGCTGTCGTCGATCAGAATTTGCAGGCGCGCCAGATCGTGGGCCCGATCCGGCAGCACGCACGCGACATCGTGCGCGGCCTGCTCACGCGTTTTGCTCGGCACCGTCAACTCCTCAACGCTTCCGGGATTCGACCGGCAGACCTGCCGGCCGTTGACAACGAAAAGCGGCGGTCGTGTCGCCACGCCGCCGCCTCGTGCGATTACGCTTCGACCGATGCGCGCGGACGATGGACGAGCTGGTTGTCCTTACCCTGGACCAGCGGCGTGATCGTGAAGTTGAACTCGATGTCCTTGTACGCATCGCCCTTCAGGCCGAGCGCCGCGCCACCGGTTTTCTCGACGACAGGCGGAATCAGTTCTTCGCGCGTGGCGTAGGCGAAGTCGTCCCAAATCAGCGGATCGCCTTCAATGTTGAACTGGGTGGTCAGCTTGCGATGGCCGTCGCTGCTCACGAAGAAGTGCACGTGCGCCGGACGGTTGCCGTGACGGCCCAGCACGTTCAGCAGCTGTTGCGTCGAGCCGTGCGGCGGGCAGCCGTAGCCCACCGGCATCAGCGTGCGGAACTCGTACTTGCCGTCGGCGCCGGTCTTCACCGCGCCGCGCAGGTTGAATTCGCTCTGCGCGCCGGTCGGATCGAAGTGCGAGTAGAAGCCCTTCGAGTTCGCGTGCCAGCATTCGACGAGCGCGCCCGCGACCGGCTTGCCGTCCAGATCCTTGACCGTGCCGCGGATCACGAGCGGGCCCGCGTCTTCGTCCGCGTTGACGTCGATCTTCGACACGCCCTCGCGCACCGTTGCGCCGGCGACGTACAGCGGGCCTTCGATCGTCCGCGGCGTGCCGCCTTCGAGACCGATCTTCTTGTCCTCTGCGTCCATGCGGATGTCGAGATACTTCTCGAGACCGAGGCCGGCCGCGAGCAGCGCCGCTTCGCCGTCCTGGCCCAGCTTGTTCAGATAGTTGACACCGGCCCAGACTTCGTCGGGCGTGATGTCGAGGTCATCGATCGCCTTGAACAGGTCGCCCAGCAGACGGAAAACGATCTGCTGGAAACGTGCGTCGCCGTTGCCGGCATCGACGTTGGAAGCGGCTTTCAGCAGATCCTGCACTTCTTTGGTTTCAAATACTTTGACGCTCACGATGACTGTCTCCAGTTGGTATGTAGGGAAAAGATGGCTTTGGATGCGCTCGCCGTCAAAGAGCGCCTGGCCCCTGGGCTCAGATGTCGTCGTCCCGAATCGACGACGGGTGACGACACAGGGGCGTCACCGAAATCTTCATGTACGGGAACAGAGGCAAGCCGGACAGAATGTCGTGCAGTTCGGCATTGCTCTCTACATCGAAGATGCTGTAATTCGCGTACTCGCCAACGAGGCGCCAGATATGACGCCACTTGCCGCTACGCTGGAGTTCCTGCGAGTAAGCCTTCTCGCGCGTTTTGATTTCGTTGGCCACCTCGGCCGGCATGTCGACCGGCAGGTGCACGTCCATTCGTACATGGAAAAGCATCGTTGAATCCTCTTGATCAGAATCCGTTTAGCGGGTGACCTTCATCAGCCCGTCCCGGGTGAATCGCTTGACCTTCGCCTCGTCGAGCTCGATGCCGAGACCCGGGCCGTTCGGCACGGTCAACTCGAAGTCGCTGTAATCGAGCGGCGTGGTCAGAATCTCTTCGGTGATCAGCAACGGCCCGAACAGCTCGGTGCCCCATTGCAGATTCGCGAAGCTCGCGAACAGATGCGCCGACGCCACCGTGCTGAACGCGCCTTCGAGCATCGTGCCGCCGTACAGCTCGATGCCGGCGGCATCGGCGATCGCGGCCACGCGCTGCGCGGCGAACAGACCACCGCTCTGTTCGATCTTGATCGCGAACACATCGGCGCCGCCGTTCTTCGCGATCTCGAACGCGCTTTCCGGGCCTTGCAGGACCTCGTCGGCCATCAGCGCGACCGGGAAACGGCGCATCAGGCGCGCGAGCGCCGCGGCGGAGGCGACCGGCTGCTCGACCAGATCGCAGCCTGCCTCGGCCAGCGCCGGAATCGCCCACGCGGCCTGCGTCTCGCTCCACGCCATGTTGACGTCGACGCGCACCGCGGCACGCTCGCCGACCGCCTTCTTGATGTCGGCGACGTGCTTGATGTCGGTCTTCAGTTCCTTCGCGCCGATCTTCAGCTTGAAGACCTTGTGGCGGCGCACTTCGAGCATATGCTCGGCTTCGGCGATGTCCTTCGCGGTATCGCCCGAGGCGAGCGTCCACGCGACCGGCAGACGCTCACGACGGCGGCCGCCGAGCAGCTCGCTCACCGGTACGCCGAGGCGCTTGCCCTGGGCGTCGAGCAGCGCGGTTTCGAGCGCGCTCTTCGAGAAATGATTGACCTTGACCAGCTTGCTGAGATGGGCCATCAAAGCCTGAATCCGGGTCGCGTCCTTGCCGATCATTGCCGGCGCGAAGTACGCGTCGATCGCGAGCTTCATCGCTTCGGGGCTTTCCGGGCCGTAGGCCATGCCGGCGATCGTAGTGCCTTCGCCGATGCCGACGATGCCGTCGCTGCAGTACACCTTGACGAGCATCAGCGTCTGCCCGTACATCGTGGCGACCGACAGCTTGTGAGGGCGGATCGTCGGTAGATCGACGAGGCGGGTTTCGATACGTTCGATGGTCGCTTGGGTCATGGCGGCTGCTGCGAGAAGTGAGTTCATTGGATGTTTTTATACCCCTCGCCCGTTTGGCCAGTCCAATACTTTTCCTGTCCTATTTCATACCTGCAGAGTATGGTGAGGCTAGAAAGCCCGGCCTTTCTGGGGATTTCGCATCGCACCATGCACGACGGGCATTGAAAAACAGACTGTTTTTGCGGCGCAAACATGATCTGCGTCAAGCTTCGATGCATGCAGAGCATGTTGTCCGAAGCGTGCATGACCGGTCGCAACGCGCGACGATAGTCCTGGCTGCTATCGGCAGTACACTTGCCCCAGGCGAAATCCGCAAAAAACAATGTCGGCGGACCAAGAAAAACATGGATCTGTTCAATCAGAAAGACCTCGATCTGTCGAAGGTCTCGATTCGAAGGGGCAAGGGTTACACGGCGTTGAGCACGCCATGTAACGTTAGAGGCGCGCTCGTCTTCATGCGCGCGCGCCGCTCGGGGCCGATGTTCTGGCTCGCCCGGGCGCTCGGATTGCAGCAGGCATCGCGCTTCCGGGACGACATCGACGTCTACGGGACCGACAACCTCACGTTGGCACGCCTCCAGGCCGATCCGGAATTCGGCAGCGCGGTGGCCGCGCTATTCGCGAACAAGGCGTCGCGTATCACGCTCGGCGGCAACCGGCTGCGCGCGCAATTTCCCGGCCGGCAGCCTGAAGCACGGGACGAGGCATCGCGGGCGGCGCTGCGTTTCGTGTCGCGGCTCGAACAGTTGAACCCTGTGGAAATCAACGCCGAAACGAGCCTTTCCTGGCTTGCCGCGCCCCTCATCGTGTTCTGCGCTGTCGGATACGCGGCATTCTTCGGTGCAGGCATCCTCACCAGCGACGTGCGCCTGATCACGCCGTTCGGCTTTGCCCCTGTCACCATCGGCATTGCAGTTGCGATCGTGGGTGGTGTGCTGCTTGGCGCGAGTCCGTTTCTGAAAAGACAGGCGCTGGCTGCCGCTGCTTTGCCTCAAATTGTGACCGCGCTCCTTTTCGGCGCGATCTTCGGCTCGGTGGCGCTAAGCGAAATGGCGGACGTCCGGTTGGGCCGTCAGCTCAAGACGGATCAGCTCCTGGTCGTCTCGGCGATGCCGACCCAATCGAACGCGAAGGGGCATCCGTGCTTCATGGAGTTCGAAAGCGCGACCGATGTGCTCGGCCAAACGCGAACCTCGGTGCCGATTTCCTGCAAAGGCTTCAACAAACTTCGCGCGGGAGGCTCGGGCTACGGCCTTTATCGTATTGGGGTGAATCCGGGGTATTTTCAGGGCGGACTGTTCGTCGATAGCATCGAGCGTGTGCCGGGCGCGACCAGTTCGAACGACTCCGGCGCCCTGGCAAGCTTTGCGGACGCAGTGAGAGCGCGCATTCATCGGAACAGCGCGCTGACCATCACGTAGTAGCCATCCGGATCGCGCAGCGCGAACTCCATCGTTCCCGTGTGCGAGTTGATGCGCGGCTCTTCTTCGAACCGGCCGACGAGCGATCGTGCCCGCACGACGCACGGATCGAAATCGTCGACCCGGAAAAACAGCAGCAGGCCATTGCCGGGCTGGCCGTTGCCGGCGCTCATCAACGAAGGATGTTCATGAGCGCCCCACTGATGCAGACACAGCAGCACGGTGCCGTCCGCGTCGAGGATCTGCCCGAAGTCGTCATGAGCGGGCGAACCCGGCGGCTGGCCGAACAGCGTTTGATACCAGCTGAAGCTGCGAGCCACGTCATGCACGCCGATAATCGTCCAGGTACGTTTCATTCGAGCCTCCATCCGGCGCACGATATGAAGCCACCGCTCCCCGCGCACCGCGCCGCCGGCCGCCCTCGCCCACCGTTTCGACGAGCATAGCAACCCCACCCGGCTCATCGCCAGTCGGCCAAACGGCCTATGTCGTCTGGCGGAGGCGACTTGGGCCCGCGCGTGGCGTAAAATACGCGCTTTCCCGAAAAACTCGCCAACATGACGCTCGCCTCCACCCAAGAGATCATCGCCGAACTGAAAGCCGGCCGGATGGTGATCCTCGTCGACGAAGAAGACCGCGAAAACGAGGGCGACCTCGTGATCGCCGCCGAGTTTGTCACCCCGGAAGCGATCAATTTCATGGCTCGCTACGGCCGTGGCCTGATCTGTCTGACGCTGACCCAGGATCGCTGCAAGCAGCTGAACCTGCCGCTGATGACGTACCGCAACGGCACGCAGTACGGCACCGCGTTCACGGTCAGCATCGAAGCGGCCGAAGGCGTGACGACCGGCATCTCGGCGGCCGACCGCGCCCGCACGATCGCCGCCGCGGTCGCGCCGGACGCCAAAGCCGAGCACATCGTGCAGCCGGGTCACATTTTCCCGATCATGGCCCAGCCGGGCGGCGTGCTGGTGCGCGCCGGCCATACCGAGGCCGGCTGCGACTTCACGAGGCTCGCGGGCCTGACGCCGGCCGCGGTGATCTGCGAGGTGATCAAGGACGACGGCACGATGGCGCGCCTGCCCGACCTGATCGAGTTCGGCAACGAGCATGGCCTGAAGATCGGCACGATCGCCGATCTGATCCACTATCGCAGCCGCACCGAATCGATCGTCGAGCGCATCTGCGAACGCACGATGCAAACCGCGCACGGCGCGTTCCGCGCGGTCATGTATCTCGACCAGCCGAGCGGCCAGCCGCATATCGCGCTGGTGCGCGGCACGCCGAGCCCCGAGCACGACACCCCGGTGCGCGTGCACGAGCCGTTGTCGGTGCTGGATCTGCTCGAAGTCGGCGAATCCACCCATTCGTGGACGCTGGATGCGGCCATCAAAGAGATTGCCGAACGCGATCTCGGCGTGGTCGTGCTGCTCAATTGCGGCGACTCGAAAGACCATCTGATCGACGTCTTCAGGGCGTTCGACTCGAAGGAAAAAGCCGACGCGCTGAAGCGCCGTCCGGTCGACTTCAAGACCTACGGCATCGGCGCGCAGATTCTGCGCGAACTCGGCGTGGGCAAGATGCAGGTGCTGTCGAACCCGCGCAAGCTCGGCAGCATGTCGGGTTACGGTCTCGAAGTCACGGGCTTCATTCCGATGCCCGGCAGCAAATCGCAAGCCCCGCAAGCCTGATCCGGCCACTCACGCGCCTCGCGCCCACTCAAACACTACGGAATTCACATGGAAATCGGACAATACCAACCGAATCTCGACGGCGACGGACTGCGCATCGGCATCGTCCAGGCGCGCTTTAACGAACCCGTCTGCAACGGCCTCGCGGACTCCTGCATCGAAGAACTCGAACGCCTCGGCGTGACCGGCGAAGACGTGCTGCTCGTCACCGTGCCGGGCGCGCTGGAAATCCCGCTGGCGCTGCAAAAGCTCGCGGAAAGCGCCCAATTCGACGCGCTGATCGCACTCGGCGCGGTGATCCGCGGCGAGACGTACCACTTCGAACTCGTGTCGAACGAAAGCGGCGCGGGCATCACGCGCATCGGCCTCGACTTCGGCATCCCCGTCGCGAATGCGGTGCTGACCACCGAGAACGACGAGCAGGCCGTCGCGCGCATGACCGAGAAGGGTCGCGACGCCGCGCGCGTGGCTGTCGAAATGGCGAACCTCGCGGTCGCGCTCGAGCAGCTCGGCGGCGATGACGACGACGAAGAAGATGAAGACGACGAGGAAGAGGCATGAAGAGCGCACGCCGACGCTCCCGCGAACTGGCCACGCAGGGGCTTTACCAGTGGCTGCTGTCGGGCTCGTCCGGCAGTGAGATCGACGCGCAACTGCGCGGCGCGCAAGGGTACGACAAGGCCGACCACGAGCACCTGGAGGCGATCCTGCGTGGCGTGATGGGCGATTCCGAGGCGCTCTCCGCCGCAATCGCGCCCTGCCTCGATCGTCCGATCGAGCAGTTGTCGCCTGTCGAGCGCGCGGTGCTGCTGGTCGCCGCGTTCGAACTGAAGAATCACGTCGACATTCCGTACCGCGTGGTCATCAACGAAGCGGTCGAGCTGACCAAGACGTTCGGTGGCTCGGACGGCTACAAGTACGTGAACGGCGTGCTCGACAAGCTCGCGGCGCAAATGCGCGCCACCGAAACGCAGGCAGCCCGCAAGGGCTGAGCGCGGCGTGCGGGGGCCTTGCCATGCATCGGGCCCCAGCCGCACTGCACTGCACAGGGCGAACAATCGAATCGCCCGCAAGGACGCCGCTGCGCACATCGATGAGCGCATCATTCGGTGTGCGGGCGCCGTCCTGCTTCTGAACTGGATCTGACCGTATGAACTCCGTCACCGAACCTCTCGTGCGGCTCGCCGCGCGCGTCGATGCCATCCAGCCTTTCTACGTGATGGAACTGGCCAAGGAGGCCGCGCTGCTCGAGCGCGAGGGGCGCGATATCATCCACATGGGCATCGGCGAGCCGGATTTCACCGCGCCCGAGCCGGTCATCGAAGCAGCCGCGAGCGCGTTGCGCCGCGGCGTCACCCAATACACGAACGCGCTCGGCGTGCACGCGCTGCGTGACGCGATTTCCGCCCATTACGCCGAGTTTTACGGCATCGACGTCGATCCGGCGCGGATCGTGGTCACGGCCGGCGCGTCGGCGGCGCTGCTGCTCGCGTGCGCGGCGCTCGTCGATCGCGACGACGAAGTGCTGATGCCCGACCCGTGCTATCCGTGCAACCGCCACTTCGTGATCGCCGCCGAAGGCAAGCCGGTGATGGTGCCGAGCGGGCCGGCCGAGCGTTTCCAATTGACCGCCGCCGACGTCGAGCGCCTGTGGGGCGAGCGCACCCGCGGCGTGTTGCTCGCGTCGCCGTCGAATCCGACCGGCACGTCGATCGAGCCGGCCGAGCTCGAGCGCATCGTCAAGGCCGTGCGCGCGCGTGGCGGCTTCACGATCGTCGACGAAATCTACCAGGGGCTCAGCTACGACGCCAAGCCCGTGTCGGCCCTGTCGTTCGGCGAGGACGTGGTGACCGTCAACAGCTTCTCGAAGTACTTCAACATGACGGGCTGGCGCCTCGGCTGGCTCGTCGTACCGCCCGCGCTGGTCGGCGCGTTCGAAAAGCTCGCGCAGAACCTGTTCATCTGCGCGTCGGCGCTCGCGCAGCACGCGGCGCTCGCCTGCTTCGAACCGGAGACGATCGCGATCTACGAAGCACGGCGCCTCGAATTCAAACGACGCCGCGACTTCATCGCGCCGGCGCTCGAATCGCTCGGCTTTTCGGTGCCGGTGATGCCCGACGGCGCGTTCTACGTGTATGCGGACTGCCGCGGCGTCGCGCATGCCGCCGCCGGCGACAGCGCGGCACTCACGAAGGCGATGCTGCACGATGCCGGCGTCGTGCTGGTGCCCGGCATGGACTTCGGCACACACGCGCCGAAGGACTACATCCGGCTGTCGTATGCGACCGCGTTTCCGAAGCTCGAAGAGGCCGTCGAGCGGCTCGCGAAGCTGTTCGGGCGGCATTGATGGATTGAGTCGGCGCAAACCGACCGGCCAGATACAAAAAAAGGACACCCTCGGGTGTCCTTTTTTCATTCAGCGCGACAAGATCTAACTCAAGCGCCGATCTCCGACGCCGACGCCACATGGCGCGTCGCACTGCTCGCGTCGTCCTGATCGGCCGGCGGCGTGTGCGTCGCCGGCGTCGCCGAACTCAGCGCGTGGCCGCCTTGCAGCGTCACTTGCACGCGCTTGCCGTTGCTACCGCTCGTCGCCGCGGCCGAGGCCGGCGTGGCCGACGCGGTCAGCACCGGCGCCTGCGGCGCATTGATCGGCACCTTGCGGCCGTGCGCGACGTCGCGCAGACGACCACGTTCGGCCATCACCTTGGCACCGTAGCCGCCGTCCTCCTGCGTGCTCGAGCCGACGTACAGACGCAGACCACCCGGCAGCGAGCCGCCGCGCGCGATGCAATCCTTCAGCACGAGCGCGCCGACCTTGATGTTCGCGAGCGGATCGAGCGCCGCGCTCTGGCCGCCGAAATACTGGAATTTGTCCGAATGCACCTTCGACATCACCTGCATCAGGCCCTGCGCACCGACGCCGCTTTCGGCGTACGGATTGAAGCCCGATTCGATCGCCATCACCGACAGCAGCAGCAGCGGATCGAGGCCGACTTCGCGGCCGGTGTCGAACGCGGCCTTCACGAGCTCGCCGACGGGCTCCTGAGCGACGCGATAACGCCGCGCGAGGTACGACGCGACGAGGTCCTGTTCGCGGCTGGAGACGAGCGCACGGTCATCGCGCGCATCGGCGGACACGCGCTGCTGAGGAATCAGACGCGCGAGCGCGCTGACGCCTTGCATCGTGTGCGGATCGAGGCCGTTGAGCGCCGCGGCGCTGGTGCCCGACGCGCCGGAGCCGTCGAACGCGCCGTCGAAGCTGGTGCTGGCCGAGGTGAGGGTCATGCTGCCGTCGCTCGAACCATCGGTGGGGCTCGGCGTGTTCGTCGGATTGGCCGACAGCGATTCGTCGGTGGACGGGCTGGCGTTTCTCGCCGGACCAATGGCCGGCATCGGATTGCCTTGCAGCAGACGCACCGGACCCGCCTGCACGGCGGCGGAAATGACCGGCATCATGCGCGCGGCAAGCGCGCCGCGCCAGGTCGGCATCAGCCACAGTGCCAGAGCCAGCACCACCGCGATACCGCCGACGATGCTGAACAGGTGATGACTCAATCGCGTCCCGCGGCGTAGCGCACCGCGCACAAGCTGCGCAATACGCTCATCGGGACGCCACGATAACCAGGCGTTCATTCAGATCTCCCATCTTGCATGATCCGCGAACTCCGCCGAGCAACTCAGGCGGTACAGCGCGCTCGCGGAGTCACGACATCGCGTGCTCTCTGGTTGGGCAGCAGCGACGTCGGGAAAACGGTAACAAATACCGTCTGGGGAGCCATCTAAAATAGCCCGCATACTCGATGCATGCCGGGCTCGGCTCCCACGCGAAAAACCAGCGTTCGTGGACGCTGGTGAGGGACTTCAATAAGGCCGTTCCACCCGCAGGGAAGTAAAACGGTGACGCGTTGCGTCTAAGGACCGGGGGCGACGGTAAAAAGGTAAACGCCCTACAACCAATGTCGACGGATTCTATGCACCGTTTTATAGATCGTCAACACTATAGAATGCAAAAACTATAACTATTTGTAATTATGAACAGTGTTCAGTCGCCCGAAAGCCGCGCTCTATGCGCGTTTTCAGCGATCGTGCCTTGACTGTCTGGAATAGCCCATTTAGTTGATCTACGTGCGTTGGCTAACGCAGGTAAAATCGACAATTGTCTTTCAACGCCAGACGACGCTACCGCTGGTCCTGATGTGCTCCCGGTCCTATGCGCCGTGCATGCGACCCCTGAACCGTTACAGATGAAATACAAAGACCTGCGTGATTTCATCGGCCGCCTCGAGACGATCGGTGAACTGCGCCGAATCTCGCAAAAGGTGTCGCCGAATCTCGAAATGACCGAAGTGTGCGACCGCGTATTACGCGCGGGCGGCCCGGCCCTGCTGTTCGAGAACACTGAGCAGCATGCGTTTCCGGTGCTCGGCAATCTGTTCGGCACGCCACGCCGGGTCGCGCTCGGCATGGGCATCGATGCCGAGGCCGGTGCGGGCGACCAGGCGGCGCTCGAATCGCTGCGCGACGTCGGCCGACTGCTCTCCGCGCTGAAGGAACCGGAGCCGCCGAAAGGGCTCAAGGACGCGGGCAAGCTGTTGTCGCTGGCGAAGGCGGTCTGGGACATGGCACCGAAGACCGTCAGCGCACCGCCCTGCCAGGAAATCGTCTGGGAGGGCCACGATGTCGACCTCGCCAGACTGCCCATTCAGACCTGCTGGCCCGGCGATGCCGGACCGCTGATCACTTGGGGTCTGACCGTCACGAAAGGGCCGAACAAGAGCCGACAGAACTTGGGTATCTATCGTCAGCAACTGATCGGGCGTAACAAACTGATCATGCGCTGGCTCGCCCACCGCGGCGGCGCGCTCGATTTCCGCGAGTTCGCGCTGAAGAATCCCGGCAAACCGTATCCGGTCGCCGTGGTGCTCGGCGCGGACCCGGCGACGATCCTCGGCGCGGTCACGCCGGTACCCGACACGCTGTCCGAATACCAGTTCGCCGGGCTGCTGCGCGGCGGGCGCACCGAGCTCGCCAGGTGCATCACGCCGGGTGTCGACGCACTGCAGGTGCCCGCGCGCGCCGAGATCGTGCTCGAAGGCTTCATCTATCCGCAGGAAGGCGCGCCCTCGCCCGCGCCGGCTGGCGCGCCGCCGCGTCCGACCAAGGGTGCCTCGGCGATGTACGAACACGCGCTCGAAGGCCCCTATGGCGATCACACCGGCTACTACAACGAACAGGAGTGGTTCCCGGTCTTCACGGTCGAGCGCATTACGATGCGCCGCGACGCGATCTATCACTCCACCTACACCGGCAAGCCGCCCGACGAGCCCGCCGTGCTCGGCGTCGCGCTGAACGAAGTGTTCGTGCCGTTGCTGCAAAAGCAGTTCACCGAGATCACCGACTTCTACCTGCCGCCCGAAGGCTGCAGCTATCGCATGGCGATCGTGCAAATGAAGAAGAGCTACCCCGGCCATGCCAAGCGCGTGATGTTCGGGGTGTGGAGCTTCCTGCGGCAGTTCATGTATACGAAGTTCATCGTCGTCGTCGACGAGGACGTCAATATCCGCGACTGGAAGGAAGTGATCTGGGCGATCACCACGCGCGTGGACCCGAGTCGCGACACGGTGCTCGTCGACCGCACGCCGATCGACTATCTCGATTTCGCGTCGCCGGTGGCCGGCCTCGGCTCGAAAATGGGGCTCGACGCGACCAACAAGTGGCCGGGCGAAACCGACCGCGAATGGGGCCGCCCGATCGTGATGGACGACGCGGTCAAGCAACGTGTCGATAACTTGTGGAACGAGTTGGGCCTCGGCCTGTAACGCTCGCCGGACAACACAATCAATAAAGGATGGAGCGCTCGCCCGGATGCACGCTTTTTCAATGATGTCGGACGGATTTTTTCTGTCCTTGTCGCTTTGTCTCGATATCGGTCTCGTCAACGTCGCGATCATTTCGCTGACGCTGTCGCACGGCTTCCGGCCGGGCTTCTGGCTCGGCCTCGGCTCGTGCGTCGGCGATCTCATTTACGCGACGCTCGCGCTCGCAGGCATGGCCGCGCTGCTGCAATTCGAGTCGGTGCGCTGGGTCGTGTGGATCGGCGGCGCGGTGATCCTGCTGTTTCTCACGTGGAAGATGGCGCGTGAAGCGATGTTCCCTGCCACGGCGCCCGCGGTTGCCGGCGAAGGCGACGCGAGTGCGCCGCATCTGTCGCCCTGGCGCGGGTTTCTGCGCGGGGTGCTGCTCGCGGTCTCGTCGCCCTCGGCGATTCTGTGGTTCGCGGCGGTCGGCGGCGCGCTGATCGCGAAGGCCGGCGCAACGAGCCCCGCGACCGCGCTGATCTTCCTCGGCGGCTTTTTCCTCGGCGGCCTGTGCTGGACGCTCTTTATCTGCGGGCTCGGCAGCCACGGCCGCAAGCGCGCCGGCGCCGGTCTGCTGCGCGCGTGTCACGTTCTGTCCGCGCTGCTGTTCGCGTATTTCTCGTACAGCGTGATCGTCAATGGGTATCACGACCTGATCGTGCAGAGCACCACGCAAGTGGCAAGCTGAAGCGGCTGACGAACGAGAAAACGGCTCGCCTCGGCGAGCCGTTTTGCCTTCATGCGACCTGGCTTGAACCGCTCAGGCGAGGAACTGCGCGAGCTTCGGCAGATCGACGTTGCCGCCACTCACCACCACGCCCACACGCTTGCCCTTCACCGGCACGATGCCGTTCAGCACCGCCGCCGCCGCGAGGCAACCGGTCGGTTCGACGACGATCTTCATGCGCTGCGCGAAAAACCGCATCGTCTCGATCAGCTGCGCGTCGCTGACCGTTTCGATTCGCGCGACCAGCTGACGGATGATCGCGAACGTGTAGTCGCCCAGATGCGTCGAGGCGGCGCCGTCGGCGATCGTGTGCGGCGCCGCGATATGCACGATCTCGCCGCGCGCGAGCGACTGCTGGCCGTCGTTGCCCGCTTCAGGCTCGATACCGATCACCGTGCAAGCCGGGCTCAGCGCGGCCGCCGACAACGCGCTGCCGCTAATCAAGCCGCCGCCGCCGAGGCACACGAACAGCATGTCGAGCGGGCCGGTTTCGTCGATCAGCTCCTTGACCGCGGTGCCTTGCCCGGCGATCACGTGCGGATGGTCGTACGGGGGGATCAGCGTCATGCCACGCTCTTCGGCGAGCCGGCGGCCGATTTCCTCGCGATTTTCCTTGTAGCGGTCGTAGGTGATCACTTCGCCGCCGTAGCCTTTGGTCGCGGCGACCTTGGCCTCGGGCGCGTCGTGCGGCATCACGATCGTTGCGTGAATGCCGGCGAGCCGCGCCGACAGCGCGATCGCCTGCGCGTGATTGCCCGACGAATAGGTCAGCACGCCCGCCTTGCGCTGCTCCGCGTCGAAATGCGAAATCGCGTTGTACGCGCCGCGGAACTTGAACGCGCCCATGCGCTGGAAGTTTTCGCACTTGAAGAACACCGACGCGCCAGTGCGCTCGTTGAACGTGCTCGACGTCAGAACGGGGGTGCGGTGCGCGACGCCCTCGAGACGCGCGGCGGCGTCGAGGACGTCATCGAAGGTGGGAGCGGGAAGCGCTTGCATCGGCGAAACTCTCCTAAGGCGGTGGCGAAGCGATCATTCTCCCAGCTTCGCCGATGCTTTGGAACGACGCTTGCGCGAAGGCGCGAAACCGGCCGCACAAATAAAGACGGCGTAACCCGGCATGAGCCGGCGTTACGCCGTCGACCTACCCGCGCATCTTATGCGCGCCCCCGTTTAGTGACGATAGTAAGGATGTCCGTAGTAGCCGCGATAGCCGTGGTAGTAGCCACGATAGTACGGGCGGCCATACCCGTAGTAGCCGCCGACCACCACGGGAGCCGGCGCGACCACGACCGGAGGCGCATACACGGGCGGAGGCGGCGGCGCGTAATAGACCGGCGGCGGCGCCGCATAGACCGGATAAGCCGGCGCGACCGGCACCCCAATGCCGATACCGACAGAGACATGTGCCTGAGCAGCCCCGGCGAGCCCCAGGCCGAGTCCGGCTGCAACGACAAACGGAACGATCTTTTTCACTTCTATTCTCCTAGCGCGCCCAACCAAGGTCGCCGACTGCGCATGCCTCGCATGCTGTTGAGTCAATCTATCTAAAAAGCCCCGGCCGAACTGTTCGCATTTGTTGCAAATTGCAATGAGCGAGCGCAGGCGTTTTGCCGAGCGTCGCGGGCACGGGCAGACGCGCCGCCGCGACGTGGGTGAAATGGGCCGGGAATCAAGGGTTTGCGCGCGACCGTCGAGGCGCGCGTCATATGTCTGATCGAGCGCGCGCGTGGGAGTTCGCGAATCGGTAATCTTTAATTACAAATTCGCTTCAATCCTGACAGCCGGAAGGAATTTCCCAATGAAAAATGCCCGGCGAATTGCTTCGAACCGGGCATTTCTCGCCTGTGAAGATCGTGCGTCTAGCCGACCTTCACGTACACGAATTCGCGGGACACGTTCGGCGGCACGTAGGCGCCGCTGATCCGCACGCGCGGCGTCAGGCGCTTTTTCTGATCCCACCAGCGGCGGCGCTGGGCGTGCGTCAGGAATCGCAGGTGCTTTCGGTAAGAAAAAATACTCATCTCGACCCTCCCGAGTTTCTGCCTGAAAACGAAGTAACGACGTTGGAACCGCAACTACACAATCCGCTCATTCGACCACTGATCCTGACACCGACGATTGTGAACAGTTTTCGCACCCACCGGCGTCGCGCCGCCCGATGACCAACCGCGGGTGGTATATCGACCGCAAACTCATCCGACGACAGCTGTCCGACCCTGCAAGGGGCCGGATCGCGCCCACGGTTCGCGGGATGCGCGATACTGCTGCTTTCCCGTTCACACGATCCGTCCGGAGCAGGCGACCATGTCCCAGTCTTCTTTGCCGCGCATCGGCTTCATCGGCGCGGGGCGGCTCGCGCGATGTCTCGCGCTCGCGTTTGCGCGCGCCGGCTATCCGGTCACCGCTGTGGCGAGCCGCTCGGCCGCTTCCGCGCGCCGGCTCGCCAGCCAGATCGAACACTGTGCGGCCTGCGATGATCCACAACAGGTCGTCGAAGCCGCCGATATCGTTTTTTTAGCCGTTCCCGATGACAGCATCGGTACGACAGCGCACACACTCCGGTTTGGAGGCAACGCGGCAAGCCACCACGGTCAGGCCCTCGTGCACTGCAGCGGCGCATCGCCGGTCGAGCAGCTCGCGCCGGCGCGCGCTCAGGGCGCGGCGATCGGCGGCTTTCATCCACTCTATCTGTTTAGCGGCGAGCTCGCCGATCTCGAGCGCATCGCCGGCTGCTCGGTGACGATCGAAGCCGACGGCGCGCTGAAAGAGACACTGACCGCGCTCGCGCTCGCGTTGCGCTGCCATCCGCTGTCGATTCCGCCGGGCGGCCGCATGCTGTATCACGCCGCCGCGCATTACGCGGCGAGCTTCGCGCTATGCAGCCTCGCCGAATGCGTCGCGTTGTGGCGCACGCTCGGCTTCGCCGAAGACGACGCGCTGCGCGCGCTGCTACCGATGCTCGCCGGCACGATCGAGACCGCGCGCGACAAGGGCCTGCCCAACGCGCTCGCGGGGCCGGTTTCGCGCGGCGATACGGGTGTGGTGGAAAAGCAGTTGGCGCTGCTCGAAGGATTCGGCGGCGATCATGCCGCGCTGTACGGTCTGCTGACGCGCCGCGCGGTCAACCTCGCCCAACGCCGTGCCACGCCCCCGGCGACGATTGAAGCGATCTCCGAAGCTGTGGAAGAATCGCTGGGCCGCTCGCTGAATCAGGCCGCGGCAGGTGCAAGCGTCAAGTAAGCCGTGATAATGTGACGTCCGGCGCGCGAGGCGTACCACTTGCGAACCACGCAAGCACCCGCGCCGCGCTTCGGGATCAACAGACGAGAACCCATAATGATCAAGGTCAGCATCCTCTATCCGTATCGGGAAAACGGCCGCTTCGACATGGACTACTACTGCGCGACCCATATGCCGCTCGCGGCGAAGCTGTTCGGGTCGGCGTTAAAGGGCTGGTCGGTCGACGCGGGTCTGAACGCCGGCCCGCCCGGCACGCCGCCGCCGTACGTGGCCGCGGGTCATTTCCTGTTCGACAGCGCGGACGACTTCTATAAAGTATTCAAGCCCGCGTCCGAACAACTGCTGGCGGACATTCCGAACTACACCGACGGCGGCAACGGCACGATCCTGATCAGCGAGGTCCGGATTTCCGTGTGATGCCGGACAGACAGCCATCGGGCGACGGCGCGCAATGACGTCGATCCTCCGGGTGGCTGACCGGGTCAATTCAGGTACAACGCCGGCGCGCACCGATCGGGCGACGCCGGCAGCCCGCGGCCGGCCGGCGGCCGTCATCAGAAGCATAAGGACACGAGATGTTTGGCGATATCGCCCGTTTTCTGCTCAATACCATTTTCACGCTGTTCGGCGCGGCGCTGCTGTTGCGCGCATGGCTGCAAGTCGTTCGCCTGCCGCCGTACAACCCGGTCTCGAACGCCGTGTTGCAGGCGACCAACTGGCTCGTGCTGCCGCTACGACGCATCCTGCCGAGCACGCGCAACATCGACTGGGCGAGCGTGGTCGCGACGCTGATCGCCGCGATCATCTACGTCGTCCTGATGGTCGTGCTCACCGGCGCCGATCCGCTCACGCTGGTGCCGACGCTGCTGATCGTCGCGGTGCTCACCGCGATCAAATGGGCGCTCAACCTGATCATCTGGATGACGATCCTGATGGCGCTGCTGTCGTGGCTCAATCCGCGTTCGCCGGCGATGCCGATTCTCTATCAGCTGACCGCACCGTTTCTGAATCCGCTGCGTCGCGTGCTGCCGAAATTCGGCGGCATCGATCTGTCGCCGATCCTGCTGTTCGTGATCGTGCAGGTGCTGCAGATGGTCGTCACGCGCGCGGCGGTTCAGCTGACTTATTTTGTGATCTGAAGGCGCGGCGCCGAGGCCTTTCCGGTTCCTCGAATAAGCACCCGCCGCCCCTCCCCTATCCTCGATACCCAATCAGGCAACCGGCCGCCACCGCATGCAGGTGCGGCGGCCGGCTGCGTGCGCCACTGCGCCGACTCCGCTTATTGCGGCTTCAGCTGTCCGTAGGCGAGCGTCGCGTTATCCGCGGACTTGATGAGATAGAAAATCGAGCGTGTGTAGAGACTGCTTCCCGAAATCGGCAGGAACTTGATCGCGGCATTGCCCGAATAGGTCGTGCCCGACTGCAGCGTGCAGGTTGCGCTCGTGCCGGTAACGCTCAGCGTATAGAGATTCTTGCTCGACGACGGCGTCGTGAGCAGCAGCGTTCCGGACACCTGACAGCCGCCGAGGTTGCCAGTCAGCGAACCGTCGCCGGCGATCGTCAGAGACGAACCGGTTTCCGCCCACGTGCCCGCGACGCTCGATTGCGTCACCGCGAGCGCATTCGCGGCGTCGTAGATCCACGACAGCGAGGTCGTGCTGCCATTGTCGGTATAGCTGCCGGTGAACGTCTGATTCGCGGCGAACGTGCCTGAACCGGCGGTGGTCGGATAGTAGACATTGCTGATGAATGCCGTGCCCGACGTCAGCGTCCAGTTCGGCGCCGTGCCAGCGAGCACGCCGAAGAATTCCGACACCCCGAATCCGCCGACCGAATTCAGGCTGGAAAGGTTGCCCTGCGGATCGATGAACCCGTTCGTCATACTGACGCCGGACGGCGTCGTCCAGATACCTTCCAGGCCATTGCCGGTCGCGGCGGTCGAGCCGGCCTGCGGACTTGTCAGACTCGGCAGTTGTTCGCCGCTGACAGCGGGCGTCGAAGCGCCGGCGGGCGAACTGGCGCCGGTGGGAGAGCTTGCCGTCGACGGTGCCGACGCATTGCTCGACGAAGTCGGCGCTGGATCGGAGCCCCCGCCCCCGCCGCAAGCCGTCAGAACCAGCGAAGCAAGCAGGGATAGCGTCAACGTAGCTTTGATTTTCATGTTCATTTTTCTTTTTGCGGCGAGTGCGGTCGATCAGGGCCGCCCTTCCATGCCGTTAGTTGGGATTAAACCTCGATGTTTTTCGCGTCACACGCTAATTAAGCTTTTGCAACATTTTGAAATGACGCAAAGATGTATACGGCACGCTTTCACGTGTCTTTAGTTTTCATTCGCGATTTTTTAATGAATGGCGCGAACGCTCATTATTTTTATGCGTAATGAATTGAATTCGCTAAGGGCGAGCCGATGCGACATCGGAAATTGCGCTGGAGATTCAATGAATCGGCGACCTCATGGGTGCCTGAACGATGCCTGAAGCGTAATGAACGCAAGTAGATTTGCGCGGCGTGGGACATCGCTCGCACGCGTTACGGCATCGAAGAATTCGCGGGAAATGACGCGCTCTACGTCTACGACCGTTCTAATTCACGGACGCAAAAAAGGGATCCGGCACACGCAGCAGCATCGCAGACTCGCGGCGCTGAAATTCAAATTGAACTTCAGCGCGATTCGATCCCGCAACGCCTAGGTCCCCTAGGCTGTACTTAGAACGTATTCCAGTCACTATCCACGGTTTCGGCCACGCGCTTCGGCGTCGCGGCCACCCGCTGCGTTTGCGCCGCATTGTTCGCAAGCGCTGCCGCCGGCTGTTTCGGCGTCGGCGCGCGTGAAACGAAACTCCGGCTATCGCCTGTCCGAAACACCGACACCGTCTCCTTCATCTTGCGCGCCTGCGATTCGAGCGATTGCGCGGCCGCCGCGGCCTCTTCGACGAGCGCCGCATTCTGCTGCGTAGTCTCGTCCATCTGCGTGACGGCCTGGCCGACCTGGTGGATGCTGCGGTTCTGCTCCTCGGAGGCCGTGGCGATCTCGCCGACGATATCCGACACGCGGTGAATCGCGTCCTTGATATCCGCCATCGTCGCGCTGACTTCGGCCGCCTGCTGTGTGCCGCCCTCGATGATCGCGGCCGAGGTCGTGATCATCTCCTTGATTTCCTTGGCCGCGCTCGCCGAGCGCTGCGCGAGATTGCGCACCTCGCTCGCGACCACCGCGAAGCCACGACCCTGCTCGCCTGCGCGCGCGGCCTCGACCGCCGCGTTCAAGGCAAGAATATTGGTCTGGAACGCGATGCCCTCGATCACGCCGGTGATCTCCGAGATCTTCGTCGAACTGCCACTGATCTCGCCGATGGTCCGCACCATGCCCTCGACGGCGGTGTTGCCGGTGTTGGCGACCTGCGCCGCCTGAGTCGCGAGCGCACTCGCGTTGCGCGCGTTGTCGCTGTTGCGGCTGACGGTCTGCGTCAACTCCGACATGCTCGCCGCGGTCTGCTCGAGCGAAGCGGCCTGCCCTTCGGTGCGCGCGGACAGATCGATGTTGCCGCTCGCGATCTGCTGCGAGGCGATGCTGACCGACTCGGCGCTTTCACGGATCGAGCCGATCGTCGTCGCGAGACGCTGCTGCATGTGCGCGACCGCGCGCAGGATGCTGCGCCCGTCGGTCAGGTCGGTGTGCAGGCGCTGGCTCAGGTCGCCGCTCGCGATCTGCTCGACGACCTTCGCGACTTCGGCCGGTTCGCCGCCGATCTGTCGCACGACCGCGCGCGTCACCAGCAGCCCGAGGCCGATCGCAATCGCGACGCCGACGACCGCGCAGCTGGCGATCCACCATGTCACCGAACGAACCATCTCGACACCGTTTTCGACGCGCTGTCGGGCCAGTTCGTCGCGCACGTCCGACAGCTTGATCATCAGCGTGCGCAGCTTGACGTGCAGCGGGTCGGTGGTCGATTTGAGCTCGGCGAGCGCGCCGGTCTGATCGCCCTGGTCGGCCAGCGCCATCACTTTGGCGACCGAGCTCATATAGGCGGGATAGGCGGCGTCGAAGTCGCTTAGCAGCTGCTTCTGCGCGTCGGTGGTCGCGTGCTTGCGCTCGTAGTCGAACGCCGAGAGGATCGCCGCTTCACCACCGTGATTCAGGCGCACCGTATCGGCGCGGCCGGCCGGCTCCGGATTCAGGATGTACGAATAGAGACGGCGGAAGTGCGAAGCCGCCTGCCACGCGGCGGTGCCGTCGTCGCGCACCGGCACGAATTCGCGGTCGTACATCTCGGTTTGCATCGTCGCGACTTCGCGCACCTTCAGCACGCCGACCGTGCCGACGATGGCCGTCACGAACGCGCACAGCATCAACGAGCCGACCAGCTTCTGGCTCAGTTTCAGATTGGAAAACCACTGCATCTTGGGAAAGTCTCTCGATCGGAATGGGGAGCGCCGGGGCGTGCTGGCTTGCGGTTGCGAAAGCGCACGGTGTTGGGCGGCACTCGGGTTAACGGCAGGCGCAGACCGGCTCTGAAGGCCAGTGAGGCTCGCTCCGGCGACGCAAAACAAGCGCCGCCAGGACGCCGCATCCGGCCTCACCCCTCCCCAAACGACCCAAAGCCCTGTAAAATCGCGAGTTCTGCGGGCGTCGTATAATGGTAATACCCTAGCTTCCCAAGCTAGAGCCGTGGGTTCGATTCCCATCGCCCGCTCCACTTTCCGGCTGAGGGTTCGGCCGAATCCAGCAAGAGCCGCCTCCCTGCAGGCGGCTTTTTTGTAGTGGCGACGGCCCGGCACAGCGCGCAAGCCGCGCGCCCCTCCCCTTCCAGCATCGACGATGATCCACGATCCCAACGACTCCGGCCTGCCGGACGACTCCCCGACACCGCTCGGCGCATCCGCCGACCAACCCACCGGCAATGAGACGGACCACGTCGAAGGCACGCCAGACGCGACATCGGCGGATACGCTGTATCACCGCCGCATCCGCAGCTTCGTCACACGCGCGGGTCGCGTGTCGACGGGCCAGCGCCGCGCGCTCGACGAGCTCGGCCCGCGTTTCGTCGTGCCCTACGCGCCGCAGCAGCCCGACTGGACCGGCGTGTTCGGCCGGCAGGCACCGCGCATACTCGAGATCGGCTTCGGCATGGGCGCGACCACGGCGGAGATCGCCGCGCACCGTAGCGACGACGACTTCCTCGGCGTCGAAGTCCACGAGCCCGGCGTCGGCGCGCTGCTGAAGCTGATCGGCGAGCAGACGCTGACGAACATCCGCATCATCCAGCACGACGCGGTCGAAGTGCTCGAGCACATGATTGCGCCCGACAGCCTCGACGGCGTGCACATCTTCTTCCCCGACCCGTGGCATAAGGCACGTCATCACAAGCGCCGGCTGATCCAGCCGAAGTTCGTCGCGCTGCTCGTGTCGCGCCTGAAGCCGGGCGCGTATCTGCATTGCGCGACCGACTGGCAGAACTACGCCGAACAGATGCTCGACGTGCTCGGCGCCGACCCGCTGCTCGAGAACACCGCCGATGCCTATGCACCGCGGCCCGACTATCGTCCGGTCACCAAGTTCGAGCGACGCGGTCTGCGCCTCGGCCACGGCGTGTGGGACCTGGTGTTCCGCAAACGCGACCCCGCGTAACTCGACGAAACAGTCAGCCAGCAAAAAGGTCCGCCTAAGCGGACCTTTTTTTCATTGCACGGCCGACCTCAATCGGCCCAGCTCAAGCCGCCGCTATAACCAATCAGCAGAATCAGCAGGCCAAAGCCGATCCGGTACCACGCGAACACGGTGAAGTCGTGCGACGCGACGTAGCGCAGCAGCCAGCGCACGCAGACGAACGCGCTGACGAATGCCGCCACGAAACCGAGCGCGAAGCTGCCGAGCGCATCGGTGCTGAGCAGGTGCCAGCTCTTGTAGAGCTCGTAGGCGGTTGCGCCGAAGAGGATCGGAATCGCGAGAAAGAATGAAAACTCGGTCGCGGTGCGGCGCTCGATGCCGAACAACATGCCGCCGATGATCGTCGAGCCGGAGCGCGAAGTCCCCGGAATCAGCGCGAAGCACTGCGCGAGGCCGACTTTCAGTGCGTCGAGCGGACTCAGGTCGTCGATGCTGCGCACCCGCACTGCCGCGTCGCCGCGCGCACGCTGACGCGCTTCCGCCCACAGGATCACGACGCCGCCCGCCACCAGTGCGAACGCGACCGGCACCGGCGAGAACAACACCTCCTTAATCGATTTTTCGAACAGCAGGCCCAGCACGATCGCCGGAATCGTCGCGATGATGACGTTCAGCGTGAATCGACGCGCCTCGGGCCGGCTCGGCAAACCCACGATCACCTCGCCGATGCGGCGGCGAAACTCCCAGCACACGGCGAGAATCGCGCCGAGCTGGATCACGACATCGAAGGTCTTCGCGTGCTCGTCGGAGAAATCGAGCAGACTGCCGACGACGATCAGATGCCCGGTGCTCGACACCGGCAAAAACTCCGTCAAGCCCTCGACCACGCCGAGAATCAATGCCTTGCAAGCCAGTAGCCAGTCCATCCGTGCCCCTTATCGCGGTAGGTTGACGCAACGAAAAGGGCCGGCACGATCATCGCAAGCATGCACGGCCCTGGCGGCCGCGCGTGCGTGTCATTTTTCGACGATCTGCACGCGTATGCCGTTTGTAAGGATGGTGATTGTACCGGGTTCGTAGTGAACGCCGGCAAATTGCAGTTGCTCGGGTTTGAACGTGTAGATCGGATAGTTGGTCAGCAATTGGGTTGCGAGCAGCGCCGCGGCCGCGTTGATCTGTTGCGTGTACATCTGCGCCTGGCCGTTCACGCTGACGTTGTCGACAGTCGGCGATTTGAGGATCACCGAACGGCTCGCCGCGTCGTACGCAAGTTCGCTCGACAGCGTGAACACGCCATCGACCGGCTGCTGCAGGAGCGGGCTCGCGAAACGCGCGTCGAGCTTCACCGAGACGCGGTTCGCATCGGGCAGCATGCCCACCACCGGATTGCTCAGCGCGACGTCGAACAGTTGCGAGACCGTGCGCTGATACGGGAACTTGCGTTGCACGGCCTCCTGCACCTGCTGCTGCGAGAACGTGTAGTGCGACGGCATGAACGGAAACGTCGGGCTCGCGCAGGCCACGAGCGACAAGGTGATGCCAAGCACGCTGCAGCCGGTCAGCGCTGCGCGCAGAAAGCGGCGCCGGGCGGGCGCTGCGGGTCGAATCATGCGAAATCTCCTGTGGAAGCCCTGGCGGACATCGGCTTGCGTGGACGGATGGGGCGGATGGGACGGATGGGGCGGATGATCGCGCTTATCACGTGCCGCGCGTCATGGCCGGGACGCCGGTTGCGTTTGCGCCTCGAGTTGCGTCAGCCACACCAGCGCTTCGCCGCGCGTCGAGCCGCACATCTCGAGTTGCGGCTGTAGACCCGAGCAGCACGCGGGCCGCTCCGGGCGGCCGAAGATGGCACAGCGCAGATCGTCGCCGAGTTGCACGCAGCGCACACCCGCGGGCTTGCCGTCCGGCATGCCGGGAATCGGGCTCGAAATCGACGGCGCGATACAGCACGCGCCGCAATCGGGACGGCACGCATGACCGTCCAGTGCGCTGTTCAACCTTTGATCCACGTCATCTTTCCTGAACTCAAACCTTGGCAAAGCGTTGCCAGACCCGCATTGTGCCACTGCCCGTTCGTGCGATCTCCTGACCCCCATGCTCATGCCCCCCGCCGACACCTTGTTCCGCCCCGACCTGCTCGCGCGCTACAGCGCGAATGGTCCCCGGTATACGTCCTATCCGACCGCACCGCAGTTCCGCGAATCGTTCGACCCCGCCGACTATCGCCGCGCGACCGCCGACCCCGACGCCGCGTCGACCGATCTGTCGCTGTACTTCCACATTCCGTTTTGCGACACGGTGTGCTTCTACTGTGGCTGCAACAAGGTCGTGACGAAAAACCGTGCGCATGCGCGGCCGTACGTCGAGCGGCTCAAACGCGAAATCGCTTTGCAGGCAGCGTGTTTCGATACGCGTCGGCCCGTGTCGCAACTGCATTGGGGCGGCGGCACGCCGACCTTCCTGTCGCACGACGAGATGGCCGAACTGATGGCCGCGACACGCGAGCACTTCCAGTTGCTGCCCGACGACCAGGCCGAATATTCGATCGAGGTCGATCCGCGCGAGGCGTCGCCCGACACGATCGCGCTTCTGCGCCGCCTCGGATTCAACCGGCTGAGCCTCGGCGTGCAGGACTTCGATCCGCGCGTGCAGCAGGCGATCAACCGCATCCAGCCGCTGGAGATGACTGCGTCGGTGATGCAGGCCGCGCGCCGGCACGGGTTCCATTCGATCGGCGTCGACCTGATTTACGGCCTGCCGCATCAAACGGTCGCGAGCTTCAGCCGCACGCTCGACACGATGCTTGAACTCGCGCCGGATCGCTTGTCGGTGTTCGCGTATGCGCACATGCCGCAGCTCTTCAAGATGCAGCGCCAGCTGGATCCCGCGACGCTGCCGTCGAGCGAACAGCGGCTCGCGCTGCTGCGACGGGTGGTCGAACGGCTGACCGAGGCGGGTTATGTCTACATCGGCATGGACCACTTCGCGCTACCCACCGATGAACTCGCGCGCGCGCAGGCGCAGCGCACGCTGCATCGCAATTTCCAGGGCTACAGCACGCGGGCCGAATGCGATCTGATCGGCTTCGGCGCATCGTCGATCGGCAAGGTCGGCGATGTGTACGCGCAAAACGCGCGGGAACTGCCCGCCTACACCGACGCGATCGACGCGGGCCGGCTCGCGATCGCGCGCGGCATTCGTCTCACCGCCGACGACCGTCTGCGGCGCGACGTGATCACGCAGCTCATGTGCAACCTCGAACTGCGCTTCGACGAGTTCGAAGCGACGTACGGCATCCGCTTCGCCGACACGTTCGCGCCGGAACTCGCGCGTCTGCGTTCATTCGAGGACGACGGGCTGATCTCGCTCGGCGCGCGCAAGCTCGAAGTGCGGATGGCCGGCCGCATGCTCGTGCGCAATCTCGCGATGGTATTTGACCGTTATCTCGGCCAGCAGTCGCTCGAACGGTTCTCGCGCACGGTCTGAGCATCGCTCGCCGCGAACGCGTTGGGGCGGCTCAAAGCGATCGGCTTGCCCGTCGACCGATTTTCGGCCATAATCTGCGTCTTCCTCGCGCGCTGATCTTTCGATGCGCGCACTGCAGTATCTGCCCAGGTGGTGAAATTGGTAGACGCAGGGGACTCAAAATCCCCCGCCGCAAGGCGTGCCGGTTCGATTCCGGCCCTGGGCACCAGATACCCTCCAACCGACTTCAACGGTTCTCGACACAACCCCGCCAGACAAAGCTGAGCGGGGTTTTTGTTTGCTGTCGTCGCCAATGGCTCACCATCGACCGCGACCCCCGTCAGGGGGTTCTTTCGGGGGTTCTCGTGCATCGGGCGCGATGCGGCCAGACAACACCTCCCGCATTAGCGCAAAGCCGGAGGAGCAAACATGGCACGGTCCGACCTCACGATCCGTAACGCCAAGTCGGGGGAAAAACAGCCGAAGCTATATGACGGTGGTGGCCTGCTGCTTGTCACGCCATCGGGGAGCAAGCGATGGATTTTCAAGTACCGCTTCGCTGGAAAGGACAAGAGCCTTGCGCTCGGCGTCTATAAGGACGTGCCGCTTGCCGACGCCCGCGAGAAGCTGGCCGCGAACATTGATCCCAGCGAAGCAAAAAAAGCCGACAAATGCGCCGCCCGCCTGGCCGCATCCAATTCATTTGAAGCCATCGCGCTCACATGGATAGAGGAACGTGCCCAGTCAGTCGAGATTGGCCAGTACGAAAAGACACTGGTGCGCTTCAAGAACGATGCGCTTCCCTGGCTCGGCAAGCGTCTTGTTGCAAAGATTGATGCCCCCGAAATTCTGGCGGTCCTCAAGCGCGGCGGCGCGCGTTTGTTCTTGTTAGCCGTTTTCTCTGGTCACAATAGAGTCGAAGGGTTACACCAAAAGCGCCGTGCCCCTTCCTGGCTTTTACCGTCTGCCACGCGCGAACCGACTAATCTTCCGCAGGTGTAGTTTTGACAAAAGGTTTCATATCGGGGTTGGAGAGGGCAAGCAGGTTAAGTGTGGCAGCCCCAAACCGCTTGGCGAACTCATCGTCCAGAGTGTTGTTGTAGTCGGCAATCGGCAGTTCAAGAGGAAAAAGCCTCTGCGTTACTGCATGCACCTTCTCAGCGGCGAGCGTATACGAGACAAGCGCCTGTTTATCTTCGGACCACATGACCACGACACATCGCCTTTCTGGAATATTCGCCATCAATAGCCTCTGCACTGTTGGTAGTTCTGGAATACTCGCTGCGAACACGCAGCCATAAAGCGTTGACCGCCCTTTGCGCTTCGATAGGCCATGCATTCGGCCATGTGCCTCTCATAGTGCGCAAGACATTCGGCCTCGTGTGCTTCACTCACACCACGCGCCGCCATCGTCGACACGTTACCACTGCTGGCTGAATCGCCAAGCTCGAACGGCTGCGCATCGCTTAGCAGCGTTGAGGCGCCTCGATCGCTAGCCCTGGCTGCGCGCGCACCGGCTAACTGGGCTTGCCAGGTGGCCGGATCGTACTGAACGGATCTCGCGACGAGATTCCTCAACGGCGTACTGCTGTAGGGTGATGGAAACAGGCTCTCGCGCGGGCCTTTAATGGCAAGCCGGACGCCCTTGCGCACATCGTCGAGAAGTGCTTTGATGATCCACCAGCCATCGGTGTCGATGGTTCCAGTTTCGCATACCATGAAATCCCAGCACCTTACGATCAATGAGACGCCTGACCAGCTTCAGGTCCTCCTTCCACCTCCTTTCATTCAGTTCGGCAATACCCAGAAATTCCTGGGTCTCCGCCCTGGCCTTCTCAAGGTCTGCGGCCTTCCCAAGGCACGCCTTGTAGTGCCATTCGTCGCAGATGACATAACAGGCACCCAGCGGGCTCGCACAAAAAAGCCGACTCCCGAGGATCGGCTTGTGCATTCGAGCGAGGCTCTATCGATATTCATCAATCTCAACCGTGCCGCCCATGGCTTCCATCATGGTGCGAATATCGTCGGGCACATCAGGCACGCGGTCGCCGCTCTCGTTATCCCAATAACAGAAGAAACGCATCTGTGCGCCCTTGTCTGCGAGTAGCTGGCGCAAGTCATCTCGCGGCAAATTCAGGCGATCAATAAGATAGCGGAGATGCGGTTCCAGCGAGTCGCTATGAACGGCGGCTTTGCTTCTCAGCCCCCATACGCCGGTACGCCCCGGCACGCTGCTCAATCGCCCCGAGGGAGTCATAAACTGCTTCCCCTTGACTATAGCCGTGTCCGGCGGAACACCGAAATATCTGGTCCAGACCTCAGGATCTAGATCATCCCCGGCTATCGAAAATGATACATGTGCGAGTTGATGTGCGTTCATCGTATGAAGATCAGTTTGCGTAGTCGTGCATATTGCCGATGATGTTTTTTCTAAATTCAACGTCCCCACTATCGTGCCAAATGACATTGTCATCGCCTCGCAGCTTGAGATCATATTTCATCGCATGAACCATGTCGCCAAACGTGTCGCGGTTATACCCCAGCATTTTCGCCGCGTAGTTTGGATTATTCGTGCTCGCGGCGAGTTCAACGACATCGCCGCTCAACGCATCAGGCACATACTCAAACGGCTGCGCGTTGCCGAGCAGCGTTGAGGCGCCTCGATCGCTAGCCCTGGCTGCGCGCGCACCGGCTAACTGGGCTTGCCAGGCGGCCGGATCGTACTGGACGGACCTCGCGACGAGATTCCTAAACGGCGTACTGCTGTAGGGTGATGGAAACAGGCTATCGCGCGGGCCTTTAATGGCAAGCCGGACGCCTTTGCGCACGTCGTCGAGAAGTGCTTTGATGATCCACCAGCCATCGGTGTCGGGGTTCCAGTCTCGCACACCATGAAATCCCAGCACCTTACGACCAATGAGACGCCTGACCAGCGTCAGGTCTTCCCCCCACTTCCTGCGATTCAGTTCGGCGATACCCAGAAATTCCCGAGTCTCCGCCTTGGCTTTCTGAAGGTCTGCGGCCTTTCCAAGGCACGCCTTGTAGTGCCATTCGTCGCAGATGACATAACAGGCACCCAGCGGCCTCTGACAGAACAGTTCCACGGAGTGCATCTCAAATATGGACAAGGACATATGTGTGTCGGCGGTTTATCTGGAGTTGCTGCCCGGATCAGCAGCGATCAGATAAATACCGCGACACGAAATGTCCGTACATGGGCGACAGCCCAAAATCTCCACCGCCTTCGATGAAACAGACTAAAACGCGCCCGCACGCACACGGCGGTTCTGCGCGCCCGCAGTGCGAACGCTCACGGAAAGGACTTGCGCCGCCGATCTACGGCTTTGCCAACCACTGGCGGCACTTGCGCAGCGGCCATGAATGCACACCCCGCCTGTCAACGCTCAGGTCTCGATCAGATGAAGGAACTGCCTGACGCGTGGACTGCTGCCTTCACCAAAGAAGGCTTGCGGTGTCGTGTCTTCCGCGACCACGCCGCCGTCCATGAAAACGACCCGATCCGCGACATCTCGCGCAAACCGCACTTCGTGTGTGACGATCAGCATCGTCATGCCCAGTTTCGCGACGTCGCGCATAACGTTCAGGACATCCTCTCGCAGCGCGGGATCGAGAGCGGAAGTGGGCTCGTCGAAGAATATGACTTCCGGATCCATCGCGAGCGCACGCGCGATCGCTACACGCTGCTTCTGACCTCCGGACAGCCGTGCGGGATACTCGTTGGCTTTTGCCGCCAGGCCAACCTGTGTGAGCAAGCTCATTGCGCGCTCCGCTGCCTGCGCACGGGGAACGCCCTTGACGCTGACAGGACCTTCCATCACGTTTTCCAGTGCTGTCCTGTGTGGAAAGAGGTTGAACGACTGGAACACCATTGCCGTGCGCTGGCGGATCGCGCGAATCTTCTTCTGATGCTCGCGTGACGGTTTCGATGAACCGGCGCATTCGACGTCAATGCCACACACAGTCACGGTGCCGGCATCCGGCATTTCGAGGAAATTCAGTGAACGCAGCAGCGTGGTCTTGCCCGAGCCGGACGGCCCCATTACAACGACAACTTCGCCCTTCGATACACTGAAGTCGACGCCGCGCAATACCGGGTTGCCGCCGAAGGCCTTCGAAAGTCCGCGAACTTCGATTGCCCTGATATCCGTATTCATACAAAACGCCTCGACGAGCGATTCTCGAGGATCGTCTGGACAATCGTGAGAATCTGGTTGATGCCCCAGTAAATGAGGCCGACCATCAGGAACATTTCCATGTAGCGGAAGGTGGATGCGCCGACCTGGTCGGCCACGCGGGTCAGTTCTACGACGGTGATGGTCGAGGCGAGCGACGTATCCTTGATGAGTGCAATGAGGCGGCTGCCGACGGGTGGAATGGCGATGCGTAGGCCCTGAGGGAGGATAACCCGCGACATGGCTTTCCGATAACCCATGCCCAGCGACATCGCAGCTTCCCACTGGCCCTTGTCCACTGCGTTGATGCCGGAACGGAAGTTCTCGCTCAGATACGCTGCCGAGAACAGCGTTAGTGCAAGAAGCGCGGCAGGAACCGGGTCAAGTGTCAGTCCGTAGCGCGGCAAGCCGAAATAGATCAGCAGCATCTGCACGAGCAGCGGCGTGCCACGGAAGATGGAGACGAATGCGAATGCAAACGTGCGCAGTGCGCCTATGCTCGAGACACGGGCCAGCGCGACGAGCAGCCCCAGCGTCGAACCAAGCACGAACGAGGTTAAGCCGAGAAAGAGCGTCATCAGCACCGCGCTGCGCAACAGCGGCAGGGAGCGCATGAAAAGTTCGATCACGATTACTCCTTCTGCGCCTTGGCTTTGGCGATCGTGCCGGCCATGTCGTAATCGCGCCCGACCCACTTCTTCGCAATGGTCTGGATCGTCCCGTCAGCCATCATTTCCGCGATCGCCTTATTGATGGCTGCGCGTAAGGCCGGTTGGCCTTTCACCATAGCCGGCGCTGATAGCTGATAGATCAAGGGTTCGCCTACTTCCTTCACGGGTAAGTGGTTGACGTTGGCGTACTTCATGCCGCCGAAGTGAGAAATGATCACCGCGTCGATGCGCCCACTGCCGAGATCGTTGAAAATGAGCGCCCCATTGTCGTAGGAACGGATATCCGAGTCATTCAGGTGTGCTCGTGCCCATATTTCATTGCTGGAGCCGGTGACCACGCCCACCCGTTTGCCTTTAAGCGAGTCTTTTCCCTTGATGTCGGTGTTGCTCGCGGGTACGAAAATGCGGAAATCCTCCACGCCGTATGGATCGCCGAAATCAACCTGTTGCTCGCGTTCAGGCGTCGGTGTGAGATCGTTCATGACCAGGTCGTACTTACCCGTCTTCAACCCTTCCACGAAGTTCTTGAACGAATCGGCGACGAATACGACATTCGGCACGCCAATGCGCTTGCCGACTTCCCTTGCAATTGCGACGTCATAGCCGACAGGATTATTGCTTTCGTCAAGCATGCTCCATGGTGGACTGCTCTGCGTGTTGGCCACCCGCAATGTGCCGTTCGCCTTCGCCTGAGCCAGCATGTCGGCCGCTCGCACAGTAGCGGGAAAGCTGAACGCTGCGCAAAGCGCCACGAAACTCGCTATCGTGAGAGCGGGTCTCCATCCATCGGTTGTTTTCATCTCGTACTCACTAGTCCAGGTCAGTTGAACGGAAAAATTTCAGGCACCGGTTGCGCGGGTTCGTCTGAATGCGTCGAGACCGCCACACAGGTCTTCAAGCAGCATCGCCGGGTCCTCCAGCCCGATCGAAAGACGCACGATCGGCCGGTCGGTCAGCGGGAACGCGCGCTCGGCCTGCAACGGGGCCGGATAGTAGGCAGCGAGGCTATGCACGCCTCCCCAGCTTGCACCGATGGCGAATAGCTGGAGCGCATCGAAGAACGCGCTGAACGCTGCCTCCGGCGCGGGCTGGAGAATCAGGGAGAAGAGACAACCGCTGCTCGAAAAGTCCCGCTTCCAGATGGCGTGGCCGGCATCCGACAGTAGCGCCGGGAACAGTACCTTGCTCACTTCAGGATGGCGTTCGAGCTCCCTCGCAATCTGCAGCGTCGAGGCGCTCTGGGCGGCGAAGCGGACCTTGAGGGTTTCCAAACCGCGCATCACGAGGAAGCAGTCGTCTGGACTGGTCTGCTGGCCGAGAATGCTCTGCGTCTCGCGCACGGCCGCGTAGTACTGCGCGTCGTTCATGCTGATGCAGCCCATCAGCAAATCCGAATGGCCACCGAAGAATTTCGTCGCTGCTTCAATGCTGAAGTCCACACCGTGTTCGAGCGGCTTGAAAGCAAGCGGACTTCCCCATGTGTTGTCCATCATCGTCAATACACCGTGACGTTTCGCGGCTTCCACGATCGCCGGGATGTCGGGCATCTCCATCGTCACCGTGCCCGGCGACTCGATGCAGATCATGCGGGTGTTGGGCTTGATGTAGTCGCTGATCTCAGCCCCGATGGCAGGCGGATACAGTTCGACTTCGACGTTGAAGTGCGCCAGCCACTTGTCCGCGAACGTCTTCAACGCGCCGTAGCAGGCAGCAGACACGAGCAGGTGATCGCCACCGCGCACGAATCCCATCACGGTCGTCATCAACGCGGACTGACCAGAGGGCGTCACCACGCAATGCGCACCGCCTTCGAGTTCGGCGATACGCTGCTCCAGTTGGCGAGCCGTTGGGGTTCCGGTGATGCCATAGCTGTAACCGTCCGGCTGCCGCTCTTTACGGTGCGCAAACTCGGCCAGAGAATTGAATACGACCGTGGATGCCCGCATCACGGCTGGGGACAGACTGCGGAACGGCTGCGGCGCTTTCTGGTTTTGTCTTGTCATCATGCTCTCGGTGATTGCCTGGCGGCGTATTGACGACTGCAGTTTACTTTCGCCCGAGCTTGCATCAACATCGGAAATAATTAGGTCAATAAGTACAGGTTATGAGGATCAGGGATATCGAAGTGTTCAGGGCGGTCATGACCGCGGGAAGCACGAGCAAAGCGGCTGCCCTGCTCGGCATTTCGCAACCGGCTGTGAGCCAGGCCATCAGGCGTCTGGAAACCATGGCGGACTTCGCGCTGTTCGAGCGGGTACGCAGCCGGCTCGTTCCTACCCAGGAAGCCGTCGCCCTGATGCGGGAGGTAGACCAATATTTCCGCGGATTCGAGGTCATCGAGCATCGAATTCGTAGTTTGCGATCCTACGGATTGGGGCGGCTGGCGGTCGCCTGTCTGCCGGCACTCGGCACAGGTTTTCTGCCTCGCGTCATCGCGGCGTTCGATGCTCCGTCGAAAAACGTGCAAATATCGCTACAGGTAATGAGCTCGCGCGAAGTGCATGAGAAGGTCTCGGCGGGCCAGGTGGATTTCGGCCTGATGTCCGACGAAATGTCGATGGCCGGCCTGGAGCACTCGGTATTCGCGCGTATGCCGGCTGTCGCAGTGATGAACCGGCATCACCCTTTGGCCGCTCGTCCGTTCATTGCAGTCGAGGACCTCCCTGAATTTCCCTTCATTGCGCTGAATCCCGAAGACAGCACGAGGCTTCGCCTGGAAACACAGCTCACAGCGCGCGAGATCCGCCTCAAGCCGGTCGTCGAGACGCCGTATTCGCACACGGTCTGTGAACTGGCGCTCGCGGGAGTGGGTATAGGCATCGCTCATCCGATCGTGACGCTGGACTTCGAGGCCCGAGGTCTCGTCGTGAAGCCGATTGACGTCGAGGTCATGTTCACAGGAGTCCTGGTGTTTCGCCCCGGCACCCCACTCACGGAAACCGCGAGGCAGTTCATGCGGCACATGAGAATGCAGCTTGAACGTGACCAGAAGGCGCTCAAACTTGCGCGAAGCGCTGCGGCGACAGAGAAGGATGAAGCCGCCGTTCGCAAGCGCAGTCGCCAGCATGCCGGGCGGCGAGTCTCCCAAAGCTGCTAGCGCTCTGGCGGCCGATTCTGCGTGTAGCATAGCTACGCTGACCACGGCCGAGTGACATCCGTTTCCTGTTGAGGGAGCCAGGCATGCGACTTTCAGACTTTATCTTGCGAGATCTGGAGCCGATTTCGAAACAATGGGAGGCGTTTGCGGCCACCCTTTTACCGGCTGCGGAACATATGGAATCGCCGGAGCTGCGCGAGCAGGTGGCGGCGATCCTGCAAGATGCTGCAAAGGATATGAGTACCTCGCAATCGCGCGAAGCCCAGCGCGAAAAATCCATGGGTCGAGGTACCGGCCTGATCGATCCAACAGAAGAAACAGCCGCGCAAAAGCACGGCGTTCTGCGCGCACGGGCGGGCTTCAACCTGAACCAGCTCGCCGCCGAATATCGCGCCTTGCGCGCCAGTGTGCTTCGCCTGTGGATGGATGACTGCGAGCCGGCAGTGCCCGATCTGAACGACGTCATCCGCTTTAACGAAGCGATCGATCACGCCCTCGCCGAATCGGTCACCTCCTTCAACGCGCAGATCGAGCAGAACCGCAACCTTCTGCTGGGCATGCTGGGGCACGACATCCGCAGCCCTCTGCAAGCGATTCAGGTCACCGCGTCGTATTTGTCGCTACTCAACGCGGGGGAGCAGGTATCCAGGGCCGCTGGCCGCCTGATACGCAGTGGGGCCCGGATTCAGGCGTTACTTGACGACCTCACCGAATTCAATCGAACCCGACTTGGCCTCGGCATCAACGTCATCCCTACCCATATCAATCTGGCGGATGTGCTTGCTGACGAAGTCGAGGAGTTGCGCGCAATTCATCCTGACAGGCAGATCGATTTTGACGCGAGTGGTGACTCGCAGGGAGACTGGGATGGTCCACGCCTGCAGCAACTGCTTGGCAATCTCGTACTCAATGCCCTCAAGTATGGAGCGCAAGACAAGCCGGTGCGCGTGACGGTAACTGGTGAGGCAACGAATGTCCGTATCGATGTCAGCAACCGTGGAGCTGCGATCGGAAGCGCAACGCTGGCCCGCATCTTCGATCCTCTGATGCGAGGACCGGATCGACAAGGTGAAGATGAGCGGATCGGCAACCTCGGATTGGGGCTGTATATCGCAAGCGAAATTGCCAAGGCTCACCATGGTGCTATCGAAACGCGCTCCGACGATACGGAGACAACTTTTTCCGTGTCTTTGCCGCGGTGAACGTGGCACGTGAAAGAGTGAATGAACCGGTACCCGCGCCCGGTGGTCTGCGGCGATCAGCCGAGGCGTGAACCTAGTCCGAATAGAAGCCCGAACCCACCAGGCCTGGCACGCCGTCGATCTTGACTGCCTTCACATAGGTCCATTTATGCGATGGTTGAGTCTGACCGGGTCTCAGGAACATGTAATCGACCCAGCCCGACCCCTTCGTTTGAACCGCCTGGATCATCGCGTCATGAAACGCCTTGCCATTGGTATCTTTCTGACCGTGGACATTGGTCCCCTCCCGGGCTGGGAAGGCTGCGTTCAACAATACATTTGCCTTCAGATCGTACGCGAATAGATACGTGTCCCCATGCAGCCACTCGCTGTCTTTGACTCTGAACTCGGAAAACGCAGCCTTGCCTTTGCTGTCAATCAATGCGGCGGCTTTGTCGACCAGCGCTTCGGTCTGCTTCGCAGTCTCGGACGTCGGGGGCGCCGACTGAGAAAATGCGGACAGCTCGGGGCCGATGAATCCAGCCAGCAGCAAGACCGTGGCAACCAGAGCTTTACCGTTCATAGCCGAATCTCCAACCGCTGCGCTCAGCGCTTTGCATGCTAAAGACTAGTGCACGTAGCGCAGCCTGCCTAGGGTGAACTCAGCGTGACTACCGCAACTGCTCCTCGATTGTCCGGGTCAGCGGCGACTCGACGTCGCCTGTGTGCTTCGTCTGCACGGGCTCGATCAGGACGATCCAGCATTCCTCGTCGGCAACCGGATTGTGCAGCTTGCCGCGCGGCACCACGTGCATCGAACCGGCCGGCAGATCGACGCTACGACCGCCTTCATATTCGATCCTGAGGTGGCCCCGCACGACGAAGAACAGTTCGTCTTCGTGCGCATGATCGTGCCAGACGAGCTGTCCGCGCACTTTCGCGACCTTCACATATTGGTCGTTGATCTGGGCCACGACTTTGGGCGACCAGTATTCCGACACATCGCCGAATGCGGCTTCGAGGTCGAATGATTCGGCAAACAGATGAGCAGACACGGCTATCTCCAGGTCGGGATGACTGATACGGCCAACAACGCGCCCATGGCGAAGTTGAAAATGCGCCAGTGGCGCGGCGTTCGAAAGAGCCCCGCGAGAACCACCCCGAGCGCACACCACAGCGCGAGCGAGGCGCAGGCGGCAAGTCCGAACGACGCGCCGAGCAGCATCGCGAGCCGGTTCGGACTGCTGGAGAGCAGCGCAAACGACGCCGCGGCAGCAACCGTCATCGCCCAGCTTTTCGGATTGAGCCACAACAGCAGGATGCCGTTGACGAGGCTGACCGGCCGCGCTGGGCCGCTGCCCGCGTTCGGCGCCCCGCTCCGCGCGATGCGCCACGCGAGCCACAGCAGATACGCGGAACCGAGCGCTTTCACGATGGTTTGCAACGCAGGCATCGCGAGCAGCAGCTTGCCGAGCCCGAGCGCGGCAACGGCAGCAAGCACGGCGAGACCCATGGCGATGCCGAGCATCAGCGGAATCGAGCGCGCAAAACCGAAGCGAGCTCCCGACGCGGTGGCCAGCGTGGTTGCGCCGCCGGGCGTCACGGTCGCGACGGCGACGAACAGAAAAAGCGGAAAGATGGAGGAAGTCATCGGCGCGCATTCGAGTGTTCGACGCTTGCACTGTATGGAACAGCAGCGCATTATGAAAGCGAATAGTGTTGATGACTTTCATTAGGCAGCGTAATGCGTCAATGACTCGAAACTTCGATCTCGATCTGATCCGTACGTTCGTCGCCGTTGCGGATAGCGGCAGCATGACCGTCGCCGCGAATCAGTTGCACATGACTCAAGGTGCCGTCAGTCAGCAGGTGAAACGCCTCGAAGACTTGCTGGACTGCCTGCTGTTCGTGCGTAAGACGCGCAAGCTGGAACTCTCACGGCAAGGCGAGCAGTTTCTCGTCAAGGCGCGCGAACTGCTGCGACTGAACGACGAAATCTGGGCCGACATGATGAGCGAATCGCTGCGCGGCAGCTTGCGCGTCGGCGTGCCCTACGATCTCGTCACACCGCTCGCGCCCGCGATGAAAGCGTTCGCCGAAGCGCATCCACACGTGGAGATTTCGCTGGTGTGCGCGGCATCGCCGGAACTGGGCGAAGCGGTGAATAACGGCCGCATTGACGTGTCGCTGGTCGAATACGTCGCGAGCGAAGCCGAAGGTGAAGTGGTTCATATCGAGCCGCTGGTGTGGGTAAAGGGCCGCGGCAGCGACGCGTGGCAGAAGCGGCCGTTACCGCTTTCGATGGTGGACGAACGCTGCGCATTCCGTCCCGTGGTACTCGGCGCTCTCGCGGACGAAGGCATTGCCTGGCGCACCGTATTCGAGAGCGGCAACATCGAGGCGACCGCCGCCACCGTGCGAGCGGGACTCGCGATCACGGCCTGGCTCGCCTCGACGGTGCCGGCAGACCTGGAAACGCTCTCGCCCCACCCGGCCGGCTTGCCCGCGCTGCCGCCATTCGCCATCTGTCTGCGCTTGCCCAGGACGGCCCAGCCGGCGGCACTGGAGTTCGCGCGCTGCGTGCGTGAATCGATGTCGAAAGACGCAGCCTCCCGTGGCCAGTTCGCGAAAGTCGCGTGACGTTACGGGGTGAGGCGCACCTACGTCATCTTAAGAATCCCATCGTCGATTATCTCGGGATATTCAGGAGCCCAATCAGTTCATCCGGCGAGATGTCGTCGGTGTTCTTCGCGTCGACTGAGCTGTTCGTGCGCAGAGGAACGGCGACTAAGAGAAGGTCCTTGCTGAGCACACCTTGCTGAGTCATCGCGGTGACCTGCGATGCCAGTTGCTTTGCGATGGTCTCGATCGACTCCGGACCGCGCGTATTTGCAATGCCAACGGCAATGCCGCTGCAACCGAACTGGCGGGCAAGCGCAGCGCCCAGGCCGCTGGAGCCGATCGTGGAATAGGTCATGGTGAGTTCCTTCAAGTGAAGTCGGAGTTATCGTCTCGGCCACCGGGTGCAGTGACTAACGCAAGGTGGCAAACGCGGTCGGCGTGAAGTCCGCAATCTGGTCGAGGCGATTTCGCCGTACCTTCTCGAGCCAGGCGGGGTCCTGCAACAACGCGCGTCCGACTGCCACCAGATCGAACTCGTCGCGCTCCAGCCGCGCGAGCAGTCCGTTTAGCGACGTGGCTTGGGCGCTCTTGCCCGCAAGGGATTCGTACACGTCGCCAGACAAACCGACGGCGCCGACGGTGATCGCGGTCACGCCCGTGAGCTTCTTTGCCCAGCCGGCGAGATTCAGCTCTCGGTCGATCTCAGGGAAGGCGGGCTGCCAGAATCTTGGCTGCGACAGATGGAAGGCGTCCGCGCCGCCCTCGACGAGCACGGTCAGCCACTGTTCCAGCGCCTTCGGCGTCTCGGCAAGCCGTGCATTGAAGTCTTTCGGCTTCCACTGCGAGAGACGAACAATCACCGGGAAGCCGGGGGAGACCACCGTCCGGACCGCCTTCAGAATCTCGACCGCGAACCGGGAGCGTTCGACGAGCGTCGCGCCGCCATATCCGTCGTTGCGCAAGTTCAGATGGTCGTAGAAGAACTGATTGATGAGGTAGCCATGCGCGCCCATCAGTTCTATTGCATCGAACCCGAGCCTTTCGGCATCCGACGCTGCACGCGCGAAGGCGTCGATCGCATCGGCCACATCGGATTCGCTCATCGGCTGGCTGATGCGCTCGCCTGTCACTGACAACCCCGAAGGGCTTTCATACGGCGCGGATGGCGTCCAGTCGGGTGTCAGGTTCGAGCGCTTGTGTCCCACATGAACCAGTTGCGGCGCGATGCGCCCACCCGCCGCGTGAACCTCGTCCACCACCTTCTTCCAGCCTGCGAGCGCCGCTTCGCCATGGAAGCGGGGCATATCGGGCTCATTGAGCGCGGCCGGACGGCCGATCCCCGCCGCCTCCGTGATGATGAGACCGACGCCCTTCTCCGCGCGGCGGCGATAGTAGCTGGCGACTTCGGCGCTCGGCACGCCGTCCGGAGACCTGGAGCGAGTCATCGGCGCCATGACGACGCGGTTCGGCAAGTCGAGGGCGTTCAGCCGGTAGGAACTAAACAGCACGTCGAAGTTGGCCATGCGATGTCTCCGCGATCAGACTTGCCCAATGCCACCATCGGCCATCAGATCGGCACCCGTAACGTACGAACTCTCGTCGGACGCGAGGAACAGCGCGGCACTCGCAATCTCCCCGGCGCGGGCTAGCCGACCGAGCGGCACCATGCTCTGGTACATGTCGATCAGCTCATCGCGTGGCGCCGACTGCGAGTCGAGAATGGGCGTGTCGGTAACGCCGGGGCTGAGCATGTTGACGCGAATGCCGCGATCCTTGAATTCCGCGGCCCAGGTGCGGGCGTAGGAACGCAACGCCGCCTTCGTCGCCGCGTACGCGGTGTGGCCCGGAATGCCCATGACGTGCATGGCCGACGACACCAGCACGATCGAGCCACGGTCTTTCATCATCGGCAGCAGCTTCTGCACGAGGAACACGGGGCCGCGCGCCATCAGATTGAACGCCTTGTCGAAATGCTCGGGCGTGAGCGTGTCGATCGAGGCCTGCTCCGTATAGCCCGCGTTCGACACGACGATGTCGACGCGCCCCGTTTTGTCGCGCACTGCCGCGGCGACACGATCAAGGTCGGCGAGGTCCGCGGCGTCAGCCCGGATCGCGGTGACGTCGTGTCCGAGCAGTTCGGCCGCCGCGTCGAGCTGTGCTTGCCGACGGCCGAAAATAAACACGTGCGCGCCTTCGGAAACGAAGCGCCGGGCAATCGCCAAACCGATACCGGTCGTTGCGCCGCTAATGACAGCAATCTTGCCTGCGAGCGTGGACATTGAAACCCTCTGTCTGTGTGAATGACAGAACCATCCTAATTGCGGTCGCCGAAAATGATAATCCGCGGATTTCTCATAAGATCTATTCTTGGAAAGAATGGATCAAACGCGGGGAACGCAATGGATCGGTTTCATGAATTGAACGCTTTCATCGCCGTCGTCGAAGCAGGCGGTTTTTCCGCCGCGGCGCGCAGAACCGGCGATTCGCAGTCCGGCATCAGCAAGGCCATCGGCGCGCTGGAAAAACGCCTCGGCGTGAGGCTATTCAATCGCAGCACGCGTAGCGTGACGCTGACGGATCAGGGGCAGCGATACTACGAGCGGACCAAACCGCTGGTCGAGGAGATGGATGAAGTCGACGGCGAACTGACGAGCAGTACGCGCAATCCCTCGGGGCTGATCAGGATCGCCACGTCCGGGACGTTTGGCCGTCTGCACGTGCTTCCGCTGATACCCGAGCTGTTGTCACTGAACCCCGGTCTTCAGGTCGACCTTGTTCTTTCGGACTTCGTACGAGATATGGTGGAAGACCGGATCGATCTGGCGATCCGGGTGGGCCCAGTGAACGACCCTGATGCGGTGGTGCGGCGCGTGGCCAGCACCCCGCTCGTATGCGTGGGCTCGCGGCGCTACTTCGAGCAGCACGGCATACCGAAGACCCCCGCTGAACTCGTCGATCACAATTGCCTTTTATATGGCGGCCTCGTGGAGTCGGTGAATTGGCCGTTCGTCGGACCCGAAGGTCGATTCAGCGTAACCGTGCGCGGCAATCTGTCGTCCAATAGTGTCGAAACGATCCGGGCCGGGGTGCTGGCCGGCGTCGGCATCGGCCTGTTCGCCAAGGTTTCTCTCGCCGACGAACTGCGTGATCCGGACGTGATCACGATACTCGATGAATTTATCCGCGAGGTCAGAGACGTCAGCCTGATCTGGCCGAAACGTCGCTTCGTACCGGCGCGGGTGCGCCGCGCGACGGAGTTTTTCGCCAAGGCTCTGCCACAGCGAGTTTAGGCAGACGGAATGATTGTCCCGGCCGGATCGACTGATGCGCGCAGGCGCCTCGATCGCTCATCCAGCCCGATAAGCTTGCTGCCGCCCCAGTGCCACCGGCGGAAAGTACCTTGCGACACAAAGCCCGTAGATGATCAGCGCCGCGACGGTATAGGACACGAACTTCGCCGCGAAGAACAGCAGGACCACCACCACGGCCGCGAACAGCATCTCCCATCTCGGCGCGAGCGCCGACAGTTGCTCGCCGCGCGCTTCGAACGCGGTGCCCAGCAGGATCAGCAGCGGGATCAACGCGAGCACCATATGGATCGGCTCGAGAATCGGATAGGCGACGAGCATCGTCATCGCGGCGAGCGCGTAGTCGATGCGGTTGTCCCGATGGCGGCGGAACACCAGATACGCGGACAGCGCGCAGGCCGCCGCCACCAGCGCGTGCGAAGCGATAGAGAGCAGCGCGGCGGACATCGGCATGCCGAAGGTCGTCGATAGCGTCTGCATCGCGCCCCGCACGGCATTGTTCATCGGCGCGCCGCCACCGCTCATGGCGAGCGCCATGCCGTTCAGCCGCGGCATGTCCGACACGACGTAATGCCACAACACATCGAAGCCGAGGCGAGCGCCGGTGATCAACGTCAGCGCAATCGCGACCACGCTCGCGATCACGAACGTGCGCCATTCGCGTCGCAGCAACAGCAAGCCGGCGACAGCCACCGGCGTGAGCTTGATCGCCATCGCGAAGCCAAGAAAGAGGCCCGCGGCATAGCCTTTGCCACGCTCGACCAGCGCGAAGGTCGCAACCAGCAGGAAGAACAGTAGTTCGTTCGATTGGCCGTCGTAGGTATCCTCGACGAGCGGAAAGCTCAGCAGAGCGACCGCCACCAGCAGCAGGCCGACGCCGCGCTCGCCGCCGCGGTACGCCATCCTGATGAGGAGGTACAGGCCCACCGCGAACAGCACGACCGACACGGACACCCAGACGATCTTCGCGGCGAGCGGCGTCAATTGCGCCAGCGGCGCGAACATCAGCGCAAACTGCGGCGGATAGGCGTAGAAGATGTCGTCGCCCGTCGAGCGCGCGCCCATACCCTGCAGAAACGCGATCAGCGCATCGTGGTCGTAAAGGCGTGCCGGGTCGTGCAGCACGACGCTGAAGGCGTACAGGTAGAAATTGAAGTCGCCGAAGGCGTCGGGCGCATGGCCGCGAAACTTCGCCACGACGTGCAGGATGCGCAGCGCGAGGCAGGCGATCGCGATCAGCAGAAGGAGCGCGGCACCCACGCTGAGGTTCGACCTGGTACGTACGGTGCTTGCGTTGAACATGGCGATCCTCTGTCGATCGGACAGAGGTTACCGGTTCGCAAAAATCGATCTGTGCGCTCGCCCACACCCGGCCGACCTATGTCGGGAACGCCGGGCGTGCAGGCCAGGGTTTATCGGCTCACGGCCCCGACGCCAGCGCGCGCCAGCTCGCGCCGGCGCTTGATCACGTAGCCGACCCACATCAGCACGAGCCACGCCGGCACCAGCCACACCGAGACCGACAAGCCCGGCGTCAGCGCCAGGATCACGAGGATCAGCGCCATGAACGCGAGGCAGATCCAGTTGCTGACCGGGAACCAGAACGAGCGGAACACCAGCGTTTCGCCCGCGGCCACCATCGCCTTGCGCGACTTCAGATGCGTGAGGCTGATCAGCGCCCAGTTCAGCACCAGTGCGGCGACCACGAGCGACATCAGCAGGCCGAGCGCTTCGGCCGGGATCAGGTAGTTGATGATCACGCACGCGAACGTCGCGAGCGCCGACAGGCCGATCGCCAGATACGGCACGCCGCGCCGGTCGACCTTCAGCAGCGCGCGCGGCGCGTTGCCCTGCTCGGCGAGACCGTACAGCATGCGGCTATTCGCGTAGACGCCGCTGTTGTAGACCGACAGCGCCGCCGTCAGCACCACCACGTTCAGCACGTTGGCGGTCAGTGTCGAGCCGATCTGCGAGAAGATCATCACGAACGGGCTGCCGCCCGCCGCCACCTCGTTCCACGGATAGAGCGAGAGCAGCACCGCGAGCGAGCAGATATAGAAAATCAGAATCCGCAGGATCACCTGATTCACCGCCTTCGGAATGCTTTTCTGCGGTTCCGCGGCTTCGGCGGCCGTGATGCCGATCAGCTCCAGCCCGCCGAACGAGAACATGATCACGGCGAGCATCATGAAGAGCCCGTGAAAGCCGTGCGGGAAAAAGCCGCCGTGGCTCCACAGGTTCGCGACCGACGCCTGCGGGCCGCCATGACCGCTAATCAGCAGATAGCCGCCGAACACGATCATGCCGATCACCGCCACGACCTTGATGATCGCGAACCAGAACTCGGTTTCGCCGTAGGCCTTCACGTTGGTGAGATTGATCGCGTTGATGAGCGCGAAGCACACCAGCGCCGACAGCCAGGTCGGCACGCCCGGCCACCAGAAATGCACGTAGGTGCCGACCGCGGTCAACTCGGCCATGCTGACGAGCACATACAGCACCCAATAGTTCCAGCCCGACAGGAAGCCCGGAAAGTCGCCCCAGTACTTGTAGGCGAAGTGGCTGAACGAGCCGGCGACCGGCTCCTGCGCGACCATCTCGCCGAGCTGGCGCATGATCATGAACGCGATCACGCCGCCGATCGCGTAGCCGAGGATCATCGACGGACCGGCGGCCTGCAGAACGCTGGCGGAGCCGAGAAAAAGCCCCGTGCCGATCGCGCCGCCCAGCGCGATCAACTGGATGTGGCGATTCTTGAGCCCGCGCTTCAGGCCCTCTTGCTGCTGTGCACTATTCATGACGCCCTGCTGTGTGGAGATCGCCGCGCAAGGCAGCGCCTTGGCGGCACCCTGGCGAATCAGTCGGGCGGACGGCAAGGTCCGGCCCGGCAAAACCCATAATTTTACCCCGGCCGATATTCCTCTGACATGCGGACCCGCCGCGTTCGTTCTGCGCCGCACTTAACTCCGCGGATTGTGATTGTCATGAGAATCGCGCCTGGGTATGTTGCCGAAGTCCACTCTCAGCCCGGGAGCTTCAACATGTTGCCCCATCGTCAGTTGCGCGCCGCCGTGTTGTGCCTCTGTTTCGCGGGCGTGAGCACGTCCGCGCTGGCGCAAACGGCGCCTGCCGCGCCCCCCATGCAACCGGCGCCGGCCGAAGCGCCCACCGTCCAGCAACCGGCCGGCGACTCCGCCTCGCAGGCAACCGGCCAGCCAGCGCCGGCGCCCACCGCCGCTGCGCCCAATCCGTCACCTGCCGCCATGCCCGGCGGGCCGGTGCGCAATATCGTGCTCGTGCATGGCGCGTTCGTCGACGGATCGAGCTGGAACGGCGTGGTCGCGAAGCTGCAACAGAAGGGTTATCACGTCAGTTCGGTGCAGAACCCGCTGACCTCGCTCGCCGACGATGTCGCCGCGACCCGCCGCGTGCTCGCGCGCGAGAACGGTCCGGTGCTGCTGGTCGGGCATTCGTGGGGCGGCGTCGTGATCACCGAGGTCGCCGCGAATGCGCCGAACGTCGCCGGTCTCGTCTATGTCGCCGCGCTCGCGCCGCAACTGCACGAATCGGCGATGGATGCAATGAAGGGAAACGGGCCAATGCCGGCCGACACGGCCCTCAGTAAGGACGCGAACGGCTTTCTGTGGGTCGACCGTGCGCGCTATCACGCCGACCTCGCCGCCGACGTGCCCGAGATCGTGGCCCGCGTGCTCGCCGCCGCCCAGGTGCCGATCGCCGCGAGTGCATTCGCCGAACCGGTCGATCAGGTCGGCTGGAAAGACAAACCGTCGTGGTACGTGGTGACGACGAAAGACCGCGCGGTGTCGCCCGATCTGCAGAAAGCGATCGCCGCGCGAATCGGCGCGAAGGTGGTGCCGATCGCGTCGAGCCATCTCGCGCCGGTGTCGCACGCCGGCGCGGTGGCGGAAGCGATCGATCACGCGGCGCGCGAGTTGAGCCGGCAGCAGCAGTAAGCCGCTGCGGCAATCTGTTGCCAGCGGCTCGACGTAAGGCGCTTCAGCGCAACATGAACGACATCGCCGACAGGCAGTTCAGCATCCGCACCGCATGCTCGGCCGACGCGGCGCTAAAGCGCAGCGTCACGCCATCGATGCGCGTGAGCGTCGGCCATTGGCAGAACAGATCGGCGAGCCCGCTCGTTTGCACCCGCAGTTCGCAGTCGACCGCTCGCGGCTGCGCGCGCGTCGCGGCCGGCGCACGGCCCGCTTCGACATGCTGATGGACCACGTCGCGCGCGGCCGCTTGTAGCGCCTCGCGCACGCTCGCGGGCGAGAGCGTGACGCCGCTCGCCTGGCCGGTCGCCGTCTTGGTGACGACGAAGCGCGCGCCCGGAAAACGCGGCGCGGTTTCCTCGGCGAATACATCGTCGCCCGATAAAAGCGCGACCCGCGCGCCGTATTCTTCGGCGAGCGCGCCGTACAGCCCCGCTTCACCCAGCTCGACACCGTTGAACGCGACGCGCGCGAACGCGAAACTGTTGACCGTGTGCGCGAGGATGCCGCGCGTTTGCGCCTTCGCGTGATAGCCGATCATGAAGACGAGCGACGCGCCGTATTCGAGCCCGGCCATCATGCCGAGCGTGCGCGGCTTGCCCAGCACGAGCTGGGCGCGCGGATCGAGCAGATCGGGCAGCAGGTTGCGAAAGCCGCCGTGCGAATCGTTGACCCATACGTCGCTCGCACCGCCCGCGAACGCGCCTTCGATGGCGGCGTTGGCTTCGAGCGTCATCCAGCGGCGCGCGGCTTCGTATTCGCCGTTGCCCGCGCGCGTTTGCTCGGCATGGAAGACACCGGCGATGCCTTCGATGTCGGTGGAGATCAGGACTTTCATCGAGCAGGGTTCCTTAGCAGTTCGGCAAGGTCCGGCACCGCGTCGCGCAGCGACAGGCGCCGATGGCCGTCACGGCCGGTGACGGATTCGGCGCTCCACAACGCATCGAGGATCGCCTGCTCGACGCTGTCGGCGCAGGCGCGAAACAGCGGGTCCAGACCGTGATCGGCGACGAGCGGCGGCAGCGCGACGAAGTCCGCGCCATGCGGCACCGTGTAGGCGGTCGAAAACGCCAGCGCGATATCGCCACTGCCGTGGCCGTACACCGAGCCCGTGCGCGCGAGACCGGCCGCCGCACGCAGCGACAAGCGTTTCAGCTGACGCGCGTCGAGCGGCGCATCGGTCGCGACGATCATGATGATCGAGCCTTGCTCGGGTTTGCCGGCGCTTGCATTGGCGTCGGCGCGAGCCGCTGCATCGGCCGCCTCGGCCTGCGCCGCGCGCGCCGCTAGCGTGCGGCCGAGCGGCGTGCCGTCGATCGTCAGCATCGGCAGACGGCCGAAGTTCGCGAGCACCAGCGCGCCGACGGTGTAGTCATGCCCCGCCGTATTCACGACGCGCGACGCCGTGCCGATCCCGCCCTTCAGATCGAAGCACGACATGCCGCGCCCCGCGCCGACCGCACCGCCCGCGACATCGCTACTCGCGGCATCGAATGCTTCGTCGAAATGCTGTCCGGTGATGGCGAGCGCCTGAATATCGTTCAGATAGCCGTCGTTGCATTCGAACACGAGCGGATTGACCGTCGACCATTCTCGGCCGATGCGCGGATTCGCGCGAATCGCCGCACGAATCTGCGCCTCTACGAGCGCGCCGACGCCGAACGTGTTGGTCAGCGCGATCGGCGTCTCGAGCGTGCCGAGTTCGTCGAGCTGCACGAGCCCAATGCTCTTGCCGAAGCCATTGATCACCGACGCGGCGGCCGGGACCTTGTCGACGAACGGATCGCCGCGATGCGGCCGGATCACGGTCACGCCGGTCTGGTGCGCGCCTTCAGCGAGCGTGCAGTGCCCGACGCTGACACCGTCCACATCCGCGATCGTGCCGAGCGGACCAGCCGGCAAGGTGCCGATATGCGGCGCCTGCTCGCCTGAATAGTGACTCATGCCCATGGTCGAACTCACGGCCGGTCCAGCTTCGGATCGAGCGCATCGCGCAGACCGTCGCCGAGCAGGTTGAACGCAAGCACCGTCAGAAAGATCGCGAGACTCGGAAACAGCGCGATGTGCGGCGCGGTCACCATGTCGGCGCGGGCTTCGTTGAGCATCGCGCCCCACTCGGGCGTCGGCGGCTGCGCGCCGAGGCCGAGAAACGACAGGCTCGCCGCCGTGATGATCGAGGTGCCGATGCGCATCGTCAGGTACACGATGACCGAGGAAATCGTGCCCGGCAGAATATGCCGCACGATGATCGTCCAGTCCGATGCGCCGATGCTGCGCGCCGCCTCGATATAGGTGAGCTGCTTGAGCATCAGCGTATTGCCGCGCACGAGCCGCGCGAATGCCGGAATGCTGAAGATCGCGACCGCGCAGATCACGTTGATCATGCCGTTGCCGAGAATCGCGACCACGCCGATCGCGAGCAAGATGCCGGGGAACGCGAACAGCACGTCGGCGACGCGCATCGTGATGCGATCCCACCAGCCCTCGTAGTAGCCGGCAAGCAGTCCGAAGAACGTGCCGATCAGCGCGCCGATCGCCACCGAAAGAAAGCCCGCCTCCAGCGAAATCCGCGAACCGGCGAGGATGCGGCTGAAGATATCGCGGCCCAGCGAATCGACGCCGAACCAGTGCGCGGCCGACGGCCCCGCGTTCAGCGCATCGTAGTCGAAGAAATTCTCGGGGTCGTACGGCACGATATGCGGCGCGATGATCGCGACCACGATCAGGAGCAGCACGAACACGCCGGCGGCCATCGCGACATGCTGCTTGCGGAACTTGCGCCAGAACTCGTTCCACGGCGTACGGATCGCGCGTTCGGCGGCAGCGGGATTGGCCTCATTCGGCCCGGTGGCAGTGGTGCTCATGCGGGCCTCACTTGAAACGGATGGTCGGGTTGATCACCGCGTACATCATGTCGACGATCAGATTGATGATGACGAATTCGAGCGAGAACAACAGCACCAGGGCCTGGATGATCGGATAGTCGCGCATCGCCACCGCATCGACGAGCAAACGGCCCAGGCCCGGCCAGTTGAACACCACCTCGACGACGATCGAGCCGCCGAGCAGAAAACCGAACTGCAGGCCCATCATCGTGACGACGGGGATCAGCGCGTTGCGCAGGCAGTGCTTGAGGATCACGAGCCGCTCCGGCACGCCCTTCGCGCGCGCGGTGCGCACGAAGTCCTCGTGCAGCACTTCGACGAACGACGCCCGCGTAAAGCGCGCCATCACCGCCGCGACGGCCGCGCCGAGCGTCAGCGACGGCAGCACGTAGCTGCGCCACGAACCGTCGCCGACGATCGGCAGCCAGCCGAGCTGCACCGAGAAGATCTCCATCAGCAGCATGCCGAGCGCGAACGCCGGAAACGAAATGCCCGAAACCGCGAGCGTCATGCCGAGCCGGTCCGGCCAGCGGTTGCGCCATACGGCCGAAGCGATGCCGATCGCCATGCCGATCACGACCGCCCACACCATGCTCGCGATCGTCAGCCACAGCGTCGGCATGAAGCGTTCCGCGATCTCCTGGCTCACCGGCCGCTTGCTGCGCGTCGAGGTACCGAAGTCGCCATGCGCCATCCGCCAGAAGAAACGCACGAACTGCTGCGGCAGCGGCTTGTCGAGGCCGAGGTCGGTGCGCACCAGTGCGACGGTCGCCTCGTCCGCTTCGGGACCGGCGGCGAGCCGCGCCGGATCGCCCGGCAGCAGATGCACGAACAGGAACACCAGCACGGCGACGATGAAGAGCGTCGGCAGCAGGCCTAGAAGACGTTTGGCGAGGAAGTTCAGCATGAAACCAGTCCGGCAGATGAGCGGCGGATGAGCGGCCAATGAGGATTCGTGTGCAGCGGCGCAGACGGTGGCGCGAACCGCCGCCTGCGCATGCCGCCTCGTCAGCGCATCACTTGATCGCGATCTCGTCGAAGTTGAACGAGCCGTCCGGCGCGACGTAAGCACCCGACAAGCGCTTGCTGCGCGCGTACACGACCTTCTCCTTGACGAGGAAGATCCACGGCGCGTCGGCCCAGATGTGCTTCTGCGCGTCGGTGTAGAGCGCAGTCTTCTGCGTGCGGTCGGTGGTTTCGAGCGCCTGCTTCAGATCGTTGTCCACCGTGTCGTTCTTGTAGTACGAGGTGTTGACCATCTTCGGCGGGAACGAGTAGCCCGCGAGCAGCGGGCTGATCGCCCAGTCCGCTTCACCGGTCGACGACGACCAGCCCGCGTAGTACATGCGCACCGGCGCGGTCGCCGGGTCCTGCGCGGTTTCGACCTTGGCGACGCGCTGACCCGCTTCGAGCGCCTCGACGCTCGCCTTGATGCCGACCTGGGCGAGCTGCTGCTGCACGAACTGGATCACCTTCTGCGCGGTCGAGTAGTTATAGGCCGACCACAGCGTCGTTTCGAAGCCGTTCGGGTAGCCCGCTTCCTTCAGCAGTTCGCGCGCCTTCGCCGGATCGTACGGCCAGGGCCCGAGCTTCGCCGCGTAATCGACGCCTTCGGGCACCACGCCATCGGCCGGCGTCGCATAACCGGCGAACGCGACCTTCGTCAGCGCCTCCTTGTTGACCGCGTAGTTCAGCGCCTGACGCACCTTCGGATTGTCGAAGGGCTTCTGGTTCATGTTCATGCTGATATAGCGCTCGATGATCGACGGTGCCGCGATCAGATCGACCTTCGGGCTCGACTGCAGTTGCGCGGCCTGCTCGAACGGCACCTGGAACGCGAAGTCCGCTTCGCCGGTGCGCATCAGCGCGGCACGCGTGTTGTTGTCGACGACAGGCTTCCAGTCGATCGCATCGATCTTCGGATAACCCTTCTTCCAGTAGCCGTCGAATTTCTTCACGGTCAGGTCGCCGGCCGGGTCCCACTTCACGAGTTCGAACGGACCCGTGCCGACCGGATGAAAGCCGATGTCCTTACCGTACTTCTTCATCGCGTCCGGCGAGATCATCACCGCCGACGGATGCGCGAGCACGTTGATGAACGCCGAGAACGGCGCCTTCAGCGTGATGCGCACCGTGTACGGATCGACGACCTCGGTCTTCTCGATGCGGCTGAACATGTTGTAGCGCTTGAGCTTGTTCGCCGGATCGGTCACGCGGTCGAAGTTCGCCTTCACCGCGGCCGCGTTGAAGTCGGTGCCGTCCTGGAACTTCACGCCATGGCGCAGCTTGATCGTATAGACGCGCGCGTCGGGGCTCGCCTCATAGCTCTCGGCGAGCACGTTGCCGAGCTTCATGTCCTTGTCGAAGCCGAACAGCCCCTGGTAGAACGACTTCGCGACCGCTTGCGAGAGCGTGTCGTTCGCGTCGTACGGATCGAGCGACGTGAAGGTCGACGCGACGGCCATCACGGCCGTGGTTTCGGCGTGCGCCAGATTGCCCGCGAGCATCGCGAACACCACCGCGCCGCCGCTGACCAGCGCGCGCAAACGAAACGGAGAGGACGGAAACAGCAGGTTCATGAGCTTGCTCCAGGCTGCGAGTTAAGGGTGTGACAGGGTCGTTATGGTTGGCTTGTGCTTCGCTTGCGGATACTGCGGGTTGTGCTTCGATGGGGCGCCGCGCTCAATAAGCACCGCCGACGCGATGCCGGGCGACGAAGTGATCCGGTCCCACCGCGACGAGCGGCGCGACGAGCGGCTCGTCGTGCAGCGCGCGGATCGGGCTCGGAATATCGTCGGCGGCCAGCACGCGTCTGGCGTGACGGCGCGCCGGATCGGCGACCGGCACCGCGCTCATCAGCTTCTTCGTGTACGGATGCTGCGGCGCCTCGAACACCGCGCGACGCGGCCCGATCTCGACGATCTGGCCGAGATACATCACCGCGACGCGATGGCTCACGCGCTCGACCACCGCCATGTCGTGCGAGATGAACAGATACGCGACGCCGAGTTCGCGTTGCAGATCGAGCATCAGATTGACGATCTGCGCCTGCACGGAGACGTCGAGCGCGGATACGGATTCGTCGGCGATCACGACTTTCGGATTCAACGCGAGCGCGCGCGCAATCGCGATACGCTGACGCTGCCCGCCCGAAAACTCGTGCGGATAGCGGCGCGCGGCCTCGGCCGGCAAGCCGACCTTCTCGAGCAGCCACGCGACGCGCGCCTGCGCTTCGGCACCTTGTGCGACGCCATGCACGAGCAGCGGTTCCATGATCGAGAAACCGACCGTCAGGCGCGGATTCAGCGAGGCGAACGGGTCCTGGAAAATAAACTGGATGTCGCGCCGCAACGCCTGCAACGCGGGCCCGCTCAGCGAGCTGATTTCCTTGCCGGCGAATTCGATGGAGCCACTCTGACTTTCGACGAGCCGCAGCAACGAGCGGCCCGTGGTCGACTTGCCGCAGCCCGATTCGCCGACGAGCGCGAGCGTCTCGCCGGGCCGCAGATCGAAGCTGACTTTTTCGACCGCGTGCACGCGGCCCGTCATGCGGCCGAACAGGCCGCTGCGAACCGGAAAGCGCGTGACCAGATCGCGCACCCGCAGAATCGGCGGCGTGTCCTCGCGCACGAGCGGCTGGGCTTCTTCGGCAACCGCCGCGGCCGGCTGGACCGCGGCATCGGCGCCGTTCGCGCCGGCCTGCTCGACCGTCAGGATCGGAAAGCGCGCGGGCTGATCGGTGCCGTGCATCGAGCCGAGCCGCGGCACCGCCGCGAGCAGCGCCTTCGTGTACGGATGCGACGGCGCGGCGAACAGCGCATCCGATGCGCCCTCCTCGACCTTCTCGCCGCGATACATGACGAGCACGCGGTCGGCCACTTCGGCGACCACGCCCATGTCGTGCGTGATGAAGATCACGCCCATGTTCATCTCGTCCTGCAAGCCGCGGATCAGTTGCAGGATCTGCGCCTGGATCGTCACGTCGAGCGCGGTGGTCGGCTCGTCGGCGATCAGGAGCGCGGGCCTGCACGACAGCGCCATCGCGATCATCACGCGCTGGCGCATGCCGCCCGATAGCTGATGCGGATAACGCGCGGCGACGCGCTTCGCCTCGGGAATCCGCACGAGTTCGAGCAGACGCAAGGTTTCGGCGCGCGCGGCCTCGTGGCTCTTGCCCTGGTGCAGCGCGATCGCCTCGCTGATCTGGTCGCCGACCGTGAAGACCGGGTTGAGCGAGGTCATCGGCTCCTGAAAGATCATCGCGATGTCGGCGCCGCGAACCGTGCGCATCGTGCCGGATGAAGCCTTCGCGAGATCGAGCACGCTGCCGTCGCGGCGCCGGAACGCGATGCTGCCGCCGGCCAGACGGCCGCCGCCATGCTCGATCAGGCGCATCAGCGCCAGCGACGTGACCGACTTGCCCGAGCCCGATTCGCCGACGATCGCGAGCGTCTCGCCGCGCTCGACCGTGAACGACAGATTGCGCACCGCGTTGAAGGTCGAGTCGCCGCCGCGGAACGCGACCGTCAGATCGTCGACCGCGAGCACGCGCTGCGGCGGCAGGGTTTCGATGAGCGTGCTGGCGGTGTGCGAGGAAGTCGGCACGGTGATTCCTTTGCTTTGAATTCGAACGCGGCTAAGGGGGTTTAGCCGGCGACGCGCGCCGACCGCTAGCGATAGATCGCCGTCACCGGCGCCTCGCCCAACCGCGCGAAGCCGCGGTACATGCCCTCGGTATTGAATGGCAGCGTCACGTTGCCGTGCACGTCGACGGCGACGAGGCCGCCGCGTCCGTCGATCTTCGGCAGGCGGTTCATCACGACGTCGTGCGCGGCTTCTTCGAGCGAGACCTGGCGATAAGCCATCTGCGCGGCGACGTCGTAAGCGGCGACCATGCGCATGAACATTTCGCCGGAGCCGGTGGTCGAGACGGCGCAGGTCGCGTCGTCCGCGTAGCAGCCCGCGCCGATCAGCGGCGTGTCGCCGACGCGGCCCACCTGCTTGTTGGTCACGCCGCCCGTCGAAGTCGCCGCGGCGAGATGCCCGTGGCGATCGAGCGCGACCGCGCCGACGGTGCCGAACTTGCGGTTCGGATCGATCGGCTCGTGCGGCGTCGGCTCGTTGACGTTCGACGCCGCGCTCGCGAGCGTCGCGGCGTCGTGATCGAGCATCGGGCGCTGCTGCTCGCGCGCGACTTGCCATTGACGATAGCGCGCGTCGGTATCGAAGTAGCTGTTATCGACGAATTCGAGCCCCTGCGCGGCCGCGAACGCTTCCGCGCCTTCACCCGCGAACAGCACGTGGTCGCTGCGCTCCAGCACGAGGCGCGCGGCGAGAACCGGATTGCGCACGCGCTTCACGCAACAGATCGCGCCGGCATCGAGCGTGCGGCCGTCCATGATCGCCGCGTCGAGCTCGTGCGTGCCGGCCGCGGTGTAGACCGCGCCGTGGCCCGCGTTGAAGAGCGCGCAGTCTTCGAGCAGACGCACCGCTTCGCTGACCGCGTCGAGCGCGCTGCCGCCCTCGGCGAGCACGCGCTGGCCGGCGCTCAGCACCGCGTTGAGCGCCGCGTGATAGTCGGCTTCGGCGCTGGCCGACATCGAGGTGCGCAGGATCGTTCCTGCTCCGCCATGAATGGCAATGACTGCGTTGGAGTTCATCGTTTGGATCGTGGAGTGCGAGGGGTTCGAGGGGTGCGGGCCGCGGCGATGGCTTTCGCTTCGGTATCCCTGGCTTTTACGCCTTTGGCCTGGGTGTCGTTGCCGGCCTTCGCGCCGTCGCCGCGTTTGTCCTTCCCGGGCTTCGCGCGCGCGACCTTGCTCGCGGCACGCGCCGGTTCCGGCGCGGCGCCGGCCGCAGCGGACTGCGGATCGAACAGCCACGGCAGCACGAATTCGCTGAACTCGGCGGCCGCCTTGACCGAGCGTTGCGCGCGATACGCCACGGCATCGCACAACGCTTCGATCACCGCCAGCACGGCCGAATCGGCATTCGACGCGAGACGCCGGTCGGTGCGGACAAACAGCGACAGCTCAGCGAACCGCACGAGCGGCGAGCGCGGGCCGTCGGTGAGCGCGAGCACGCGCGCGCCGCGTTCGGACGCGAGGCGCGCGAGTTCGATCGTGTCCTCGACATAGCGCGGAAACGCGATGCCGATCACGAGGTCGCCCGCACCCGAGCGCACGAGGTGCCGCGCCGCATGCGACGGGCCGCCGCTCAGCGCAAGCGAATGCACGTTGTCGTGATACGGCAGCAGCCCGTGCTCCATCAGGCTCGCGAGAAACGCGCTGGCGCCGAAGCCGATCACGAACACGCGGCGCGCGGCGATGATCGCCTCGACGGCGGCCTCGGCGGCCGCGCGATCGATCGTGGTGCGCGTTGCGTGCAGATTGTTGGCAGCCTGCTCGAGCGACGCGTCGATCAGATCGTCACCGGCCGCGAGCGTTTCCTGCGCGCTGCGCAGCCGCTCGACCGGCGCGAGCGTCGCCTCGAAACCGCGCACGAGCGCCTCGCGAAACTGCGGATAACCGTCGAAGCCGAGCGCGCGCGCGAAGCGGTTCGCGCTCGCGACCGACGCGCCGACCACGCTCGCGAGTTCGTCGATACGCATCGTCGCCGCGCGGAACAGATTGGCCAGCACGTACTCGCCCATGCGCTGATGGATCGGCGTGAGCGTCGGCATCGCGGCGGCGATGCGCGCGGCAATGGCTTCTTCGGCGGGGTTCGGCACAGCGGACGGGTGATGGATCATGCGAGCGGAGAGGCGCGGTTGTTCCGAGCGATTCGATGAAATTATATTTACATGAAATGCAGGACAAAAAAAATTCATTTTCATCTTTCGAGGGTTTTCACCGACCATAGCCCTTCAGACAAGGGCGTTTAGCGTCCGCTCGATGCTGCGCCCCGATGAAAATCCATTTTCATCGGGGCGCATGGGGGCTTCACCGCCCGCCTTGCTTCAGGCTCAGCACGTCGCCGCGCTCTGCTCGGGAATGCCAATCAGCCGCGCCGCCGGCGACATCACGATGATCAGCGCCTGCACGGAAAACGCGAGCGCCGCCACGACGAGACACACATCGATGCTCCAGCGCGCGCTGAGCACGGCACCGAGCAGCGCGCCCACTGGCCGCGCGCCGTAAGTGGCGGTGCTGATCAGCGCGGACACGCGGCCGATCATCCGTTCGGGCGTGATCGCCTGACGCAGCGTCGTCGAGCCGACGACCCACAGGATCGGTCCCGCGCCGAGCAGGAAGAAGCTCGCGAGCGCGAGCCAGAACGACGGCGCGACGAGCGTCGCGACCATCACCAGCGACGCGAGCAGGCCGAACGACGGTCCGATGATCAGCAGACGGCCGAACGCGAGACGTCGCGCGATCGCGGGCGCGGCGAGCGCGCCGCACACCATGCCGACACCATAGGCGCCGAGCGTCACGCCGACCGCCGACGCATCGAGCCCGAGCCGATGCACCGCGTAAGGCACATACACGGCCTGAACGATGAAGAAGCCGAGATTGAAGAACACGGCGGTGAGCAGCATCGGCAGCAGCAAGGAATCGCGCAGCACGAAGCGCGTGCCGTCGCGCAGCTCCAGCATGAAGTGCCGCCGCGGCGCGGCCGCGCGCGGCGGCTCGCGCAATCCCGCCAGCAACGCGACCGCGCAGGCCGACAACGCCGCCGCGCCGCCATACGCCCAGCCCGCGCCGATCCAGCCGACCAGCACGCCGCCGAGCGCCGGCCCCGCCGAATACGCGACGCTGCGTGCGAGTTCGAGCCGGCCGTTGGCGCTCGCAAAGGCCTCGCGCGGCACGATCGACGGCACCAGCGACGGCGCCGCGACGTTGTAGGCGACCGTGCCCGTCGCGGCGACGAAGCCGAGCGCGGCGAGCAGAGGCAGGTTCAGCGCATGCGTGAGCACGAGCAGCAGCACGCACAGCATCGCGCAGACGCGCACGCTTTCGGCGAGCGTCATCAATACGCGGCGCGAACGACGGTCGGCCCATACGCCGAGCGGCATCGACAGCAACAGGAACGGCAGCGTCTGCGCGGTTTGCAGCAGACCGGTGTCGCGCGCGTCGGCGCCGAGCGCGAACACGGCGACGAGCGGCGCGGCGGCGAGGCTGATCTGCTCGGCCGATTGCGCGCACAGGTTCGACCAGGCGAGGCGCTGGAACGCACGGGGCAAACCGCGCGCATTACCGGGCGAAGGGGAAGGCGAAGGCGAAGGCGAAGACGACGAAGAGGAAGACGTGGCGGACATCGAGGCACTCCCGAGGGTTGACGTGAGGCATCCATCGTCGGCGCTCAGGACCTGCGGGGCGCTCCGCTTCTTGCGGTGTTATTCTTCGCTCGCCATGAATCTCGAAAGCATCCTCTTTACCCAAGGTTTCGGTTCGCGCCGCCAGTGCCGCGCGCTGATCGGCGACGCTCGCGTCAGCGTCGACGGTGCCGTCTGCACCGATGCCGACGCCGATTTCGCCGTCGCTGGCGGCGCGTTGCGCTTTAGCGTCGACGGCATCGAATGGCCGTATCGCGAGCACGCCTATCTGCTGCTGAACAAACCCGCGGGGTATGAATGCTCGCGCGATCCGCAGCATCATCCGAGCGTGTTCAGCCTGCTGCCGCCGCAGTTCGCCGAGCGCGGCGTGCAGTGCGTCGGCCGTCTCGATCAGGACACCACGGGCCTGCTGCTGCTCTCCGACGACGGCAAGTTCGTGCATCAGTTCACGTCGCCCAAACGCAAGGTGCCGAAGCTCTACGTCGCGACCACCCGCCATCCGCTCGACGACGCGCAGCTCACCGCGTTGCGCGCCGGCGTGCTGCTGCACGGCGAGACGAAGCCGAGCGCCGCGCTCGACGCTGAGGCGCGCGACACCCACACGCTCGCGCTCACCGTGCTCGAAGGCAAATACCACCAGGTCAAGCGGATGATCGCGGCTTCGGGCAACCGCTGCGAGGCGCTGCATCGCGAGCGGATCGGCGGGCTCGCGCTGCCCGCGGCGTTGGCGTCAGGCGCCTGGCAATGGCTCGACGAAGCCGGGCTCGCCGCGCTGCGGGCCGGGTAAACGACTACTGCATGGAGAGTGCCAACCTAAGCCCTTGATGCGCTGGAGAAAGCCCGCGCGCATTGCGGTGTGCCGCACATAGGCCGCTGCGCCGCAACATGCCGTTGCTTTCTTGTCGCCCTATACTCGTCTAAACAAACGACTACAAAGGTTTCAAGGAGGGGCGCCATGTATATCAACGGCACGATGGCGTTTTCACACGCGATGATTGTGTTTATCTGCTTTGCGCTGCTGCTGGTCGGCGGATCGCTGGTCATCATGCGGCTGCGGCACAAGTACCATCCGAACCTGATCGGTGCGCTGATCGGCGGCATGCTGTGTTTCCTGTTGCTGGAAGTGCTGCCTGCGCTGACCTGATGCGCGTGGGGGACGGTGTGGCCTAAGCGCCCTTGCCCGCCGCTGCGCGCAGAAAATCGTCGACGCTCGGATAGCGCAGACGCACGCGCAATTCTTCCTTCAGACGCCGGTTCACGAGCCGGCGCGACTCGCGCATGAACGACAGCAGCATCGGATCGATCTGCTGCTCGGCCTGCGCGCGCGTGATGCGCGGCGCACGCGCGAGTCCGAACGCGTCGGCGACCGCGTCGAAATAATCCCCCATTTTCAGCGACGAATCGTCGGAGGCGTGCAGCGCCCGCGCGGGCCGGCCATGCGTCGCGAGACGCACGAGGATCGCGGCGAGGTCGTCGGCGTGGATGTGATTCGTGTAGACGTCGTCGGCCTCGACGAGCGCCGGCGTGCCTTTTTCGAGCCGCGCGAGCGGCAGACGGCTGCGCGCGTAGATGCCCGGGATCCGTGCGATGCTCGCGGCGACGCTGCCGCGCGCGGTCGCGGCCCGCAACTGCCGCTCGGCCGACACGCGCCGTTTCGCGCGCGCATTCGCGGGCCGCAGCGCGCGCGTTTCGTCGATCCATGCGCCGCCGCAATCGCCGTAGACGCCCGTCGTGCTCGCGTAAACGATGCGCACCGGGGCGCGCGAACGGGCGGTCCGGCGCACCCCGTCGGGTACAATACCGGGTGTTTCAGCGTCCATACCTGAAGCGCGCGCGCGGCGCAGTCGCGCGATCGGCGCGACCGGCGACCTCGCCGCAGAAGCGCTGCCGCGGCCCGCGGCGCCTAGCGTTGCCAGCAGCGCGCGAGTGCGTCGATCGTCGTCGCCGGACTTCTGCGGCGGCGCGAGATGCAGCACCGTCGGCGCGAGGCGCGCGAGCCGCTTGAGGCTGCGGCGCACGTCGAGATCGCCGACGAGCGGCGTGACGCCCGCGGCACGCAACTCGGCGCAGCGCACGGCATGGCTCGTCAACGCGAAGACATGCGCGCGCGGCCGCAACAGAGGCACGCAGCGCATGCCGACGTCGCCGCATCCTACGATCAGCACGCGCGGCCGGCGGAAGTTTCGTGTCGCATTCATGGTGGACGCATTGTAGCGGTCACACGCAACAAGGTACCGCGCGGTTAATCCGGCGGGTCCGATTAAGATTCCGACTTTTCGATTTCGAACACTTTATGGCTTTTAACGTCACGCTCCGGCAAAGCGGCCGGCAGTTTCAGGTAGAACAGGACGAACCGGTGCTCTCGGCAGCCCTGCGTCAAGGCATCGGCCTGCCGTACGGCTGCAAGAACGGCGCGTGCGGTTCGTGCAAGGGCACGGTCGTGAGCGGCGAGGTCGAACAGCGCGCGCATTCGTCGTCGGCATTGTCGAACGACGAAAAGACCCGCGGCATGGCGCTCCTGTGCTGCGCGACGGCGTGCTCCGATCTCGAAGTCGACATCCGCGAAGTGGCCGGCGTCGGCGACGTGCAGGTCAAGAAGCTGCCGTGCCGCGTGAACGCGATCGAGCGCAAGGCCGACGACGTGATCGTCGTGAAGCTGCAACTGCCCGCCAACGAACGTCTGCAATATCTGGCCGGCCAGTACCTCGAGTTCATCCTGAAGGACGGCAAGCGCCGCAGCTATTCGATGGCGAGCGCGCCGCACGCCGAAGGGCCGATCGAATTGCATATCCGCCACATGCCCGGCGGCGCCTTCACGGATCACGTCTTCAACACGATGAAAGAGCGCGACATCCTGCGCTTCGAGGCGCCGCTCGGCACGTTCTTCCTGCGCGAAGACTCGGACAAGCCGATCGTGCTGCTCGCGTCGGGAACCGGCTTTGCGCCGCTGAAGGCGATCGTCGAGCACGCGGTGTTCAAGAACATCACGCGGCCCATGACGCTCTACTGGGGCGCGCGTCGCAAGAAAGACCTGTACCTGCTCGAACTCGCCGAGCAGTGGGCGCGCGAGATTCCGAACTTCAAGTTCGTGCCGGTGCTCTCCGAGCCCGACGCGAGCGATGCATGGACGGGCCGCACGGGCTTCGTGCATCGCGCGGTGATCGAGGATCTGCCCGATCTGTCGGCCTACCAGGTGTATGCGTGCGGCGCGCCGGTGATGGTGGAATCGGCTCAACGCGATTTCACGCAGCATCATCAGCTGCCGGAAGACGAGTTCTACGCGGACTCGTTCACGAGCGAGGCCGATCTCGCGAACGCGGTCTGATTGCCCAAGCGCAAACGGCCTGCCCGTACGCTGGAACGAGAGTTCGCGTGGGCCGTTCGCGCCGAACATGTCAGCCTCGCGGCAAGGCCGCAAATTCGCCTCGATGCAGCGCCGATGCAAATTCATGGTTTACACCGGTGCTTTTCTTATCGTATTCTTTCGCGCATGAACCGCATCCAGTCCGAACTCCGACGTCGCCGCTCGCCGCTCCCCTAGGGACGCCGCTGGCTTCGTCACGGACTCGCGCCACATCCAGACCTGGGCGCAAGCTGTTCGAATCATGAAAGCCACGGCATGCCGTGGCTTTTCTGTTTTTCCGGGCCGTCTTTTCGATGGGCCAAACCGACACCGTTTCTTCACCCTGCTCTTACCTTTTGCCTGGAGCCTGCCGTCATGAATTTCAATGAGTATCCAATCGATTCGCTGATGTACATCACGAACCGGCCCGAAATCGTATTCACGCACGGTAAAGGCTCGTGGATTTACGACAACACCGGCAAGCGCTACCTGGATTTCATTCAGGGCTGGGCGGTCAACAGCCTCGGCCACTGCAACGACGGCATGATCGAAGCGCTGAATACCCAGGCCAAGCTGCTGATCAACCCGTCGCCGGCGTTCTACAACGAACCGATGGCCAAGCTCGCGGGCCTGCTCACGAAGCACAGCTGCTTCGACAAGGTGTTCTTCGCGAACAGCGGCGCCGAGGCGAACGAAGGCGCAATCAAGCTCGCGCGCAAATGGGGCAAGAAGTTCAAGGACGGCGCGTTCGAGATCATCACGTTCGATCACAGCTTCCACGGCCGCACGCTCGCGACGATGTCGGCGAGCGGCAAGCCCGGCTGGGACACGATCTACGCGCCGCAGGTGCCGGGCTTCCCGAAGGCGGACCTGAACGACATCGCGTCGGTGGAAAGGCTGATCAACGCGAAGACCGTCGCGGTGATGCTCGAACCGATCCAGGGCGAAGGCGGCGTGATCCCCGCCACGCGCGAATTCATGCAACAGCTGCGCGAGCTGACGAAAAAGCACAACCTGCTGCTGATCGTCGATGAAGTGCAAAGCGGCTGCGGTCGCGCCGGTACGCTGTTCGCGTATCAACTGTCGGGCATCGAGCCGGACATCATGACGCTCGGCAAGGGCATCGGCGGCGGCGTGCCGCTCGCGGCGCTGCTGTCGAAGGCGGAAATCGCCGTGTTCGAGGCAGGCGATCAGGGCGGCACCTACAACGGCAATCCGCTGATGACCGCGGTCGGCTATTCGGTGATCTCGCAACTGACGGCGCCGGGCTTCCTCGAAGGCGTGCGCTCGCGCGGCGAATATCTGCGCGCGAAACTGCTCGAGCTGTCCGAAGAGCGCGGCTTCGAGGGTGAGCGCGGCGAGGGTCTGCTGCGCGCCCTGCTGCTCGGCAAGGACATCGGCAACCAGATCGTCGAGAAGGCGCGCGAGATGCAGCCCGACGGCGTGCTGCTGAACGCCGCGCGTCCGAACCTGCTGCGCTTCATGCCCGCGCTGAACGTGACCACCGAAGAGATCGACCAGATGATGGCGATGCTGCGTTCGGTCCTCGACTCGCTGTAATCGGCACAGGAGCGCACCGATGACGACGAACACGACGCTGTCGATCCGCCGCTTCGACGCGAGCGATACCGAAGCGGTGATCGCGCTATGGCAGGCGGTGTTTCCCGAGTATCGCGACGTGACGCGACCGCAGCGCAATCCGCGTCTGTCGATCGCGAACAAGCTCGCGACGCAGCCGGAGCTGTTCTTCGTCGCGGTGCTCGACGAACGCATCGTCGGCACCGTGATGGGCGGCTACGACGGGCACCGCGGCTGGCTGTATTCGCTCGCGGTCGACGCCTCGGTGCGACGTCATGGCATCGGCACGCGATTGGTCGCGCACGTCGAGGGCGAGTTGACGAAGCTTGGTTGTCCGAAGCTGAACCTGCAGGTGCTGTCGTCGGCGACGGCCGAAGTGCGCGCGTTCTACGACGCGCTCGGTTATCGCGCCGACGCGGTGATCAGCCTCGGCAAACGGCTCGGCCAATACGCGGACGCAGCAACGGCGGGCTGATTCGCGTCGTACACCTGATTAAAAGGCCGCATGCGCTGGTTGGCGCATGCGGCCTTTTTCCATGGTTCTCCGACAAACGGCGCACATATCGGCGGATTCGGACAATCAGCGGATGACGGGCAGTTGGATTGCCTAGAATCGTTTACGCACGAGACGGCGCCGGGGCTCGCAAAACACGTTTGCGGCGGTTCGCGACGCTCCCCGGGGACGGCTCATGCGACTGAGTCCCAACGCGTTTGAATCCTAAGGGGAATCTTCATGGCGACTTATGTGGTGCTCCTGCAATTCACGGATCAGGGTGTTCGAGCGGTCAAGAACACCGTACAGCGAGCCGGGCAGGCGGCAGAAATGGCGAAATCTTTTGGCTGCGAAATGAAGCAGATCTACTGGACCATGGGGGAATACGACCTGGTCTCGATCGTCGAAGCGGCAGACGAGCAGAGTTTCCTCGCCTTCGGCCTCGCACTCGGCTCGGCCGGCAATGTCCGCTCGCAAACACTGCGCGCATTCAACAAGGACGAAATCAGCGCGGTTATCGGGCGACTCCCATAATTCACGCCTTAGTCCGCAAAATAAAACGCGCCCCACGAAATGAATCGCGAGGCGCGTTGCAAGCCGGACGTGTGCGCGAAAGACACGCGCCCAGCTAATCACCTACTTTATTCACCCACTTATTCGCCCACTTATTCACCCAGATACGCGGCCCGAACCTTCGGATCGTCGAGCATCTGCTTCGCGTCACCCGACATCGTGATCAGACCGGAGTCCATCACGTAGCCGCGATTCGCCGCCTGCAGCGCCAGACGCGCGTTCTGCTCGACGAGCAGCACGGTCATGCCTTCGGAGGAAATCGAGCGCACCACTTCGAAGATCTTCTCGACCATGATCGGCGACAGACCCATCGACGGTTCGTCGAGCAGCAGCAATTTGGGCCGCGAGATGATCGCGCGTGCCATGGCGAGCATCTGCTGCTCGCCGCCCGACAGCGTGCCGGCGTATTGCGTGGCGCGCTCCTTCAGACGCGGGAAGAAACCGAACATGCGCTCGACGTCCGACTTGATGGCGTCGGTATCGGTACGCAGGTACGCGCCCATCTGCATGTTCTCGACGATCGACATGCGCGCGAAGATGCCGCGCCCTTCCGGCACCATCGCGAGACCGCGCTTCAGAAGCTCGTGCGCGGGCAGTCCTTTGATGGACTGACCCATGTACTCGATGTCGCCGGCCGCGTACGCCTTCAGGCCGGTGATCGCCTTCATCGTCGTGGTCTTGCCCGCGCCGTTCGCGCCGATCAGCGTGACGAGTTCGCCCTGCCCGACCTCGAGGTCGACACCCTTGACCGCCTGGATGCCGCCGTAGTTGACCTGCAGGCCCTTGATTTTCAACATTGCTTGTGTCGTGGACATCAGTGGACCCCCGCACCCAGATAAGCTTCGATCACCTTCGCATCCTTCTGCACGTCCTGCGGCAGACCCTGCGCAATCACCTTGCCGTAGTCGAGCACCGTCATCTGGTTGCACAGACCCATCACGAGCTTCACGTCGTGCTCGATCAGCAGAATCGTCTTGCCGTCCGCGCGGATCTTGTCGAGCAGCTTGGTCAGCTCGACTTTCTCGGTGGCGTTCATGCCGGCCGCCGGTTCGTCGAGTGCGAGCAGCTTCGGATCGGTCGCCAAAGCGCGGGCGATTTCGAGCCGACGCTGGTGGCCGTACGACAGGTTGCGCGACGTGTAGTCCGCGTATTGCGTAATACCGACGTAGTCGAGCAGTTCGAGCGCGCGCTCCTTGATCTCGCGCTCTTCCTGGCGCTCCGCCGGCGTCTGGAACACCGCGCCGAGCAGACCGTGCTTGGTGCGCACATGACGGCCGACCATCACGTTTTCGAGCGCGGTCATGCCGCCGAACAGACGGATGTTCTGGAACGTGCGCGCGATGCCCGCCTTGGCGACCTGATAGACCGCGGTCGGCGTGTAGTTCTCGCCATCGAGCTTGAACTCGCCCGAATCCGGTGTGTACAGACCCGTGATCACGTTGAAGAAGGTGGTCTTGCCGGCGCCGTTCGGGCCGATCAGACCGTAGATCTCGCCCGCGCGAATCTGCAGGCCGACCTCCGAAAGCGCCTGCAGGCCGCCGAAGCGCTTGTTGACGCCCTTCACGGACAGACGGATCGCCGCGTTGTTGCTTACGTTATCGCTCATGTCTTTTTCTCCACCGGACCTTATGCGCGCACCGGCTTCTTGCCGTTACGCTTCGCCAGCTTCGCAAGCCTGTCTTCGTGCTTCGGTGCGGGCCACAGGCCTTCCGAGCGATACAGCATGATCACGACCATCGCCAGACCGTACAGCAACTGGCGGATCACTTCGGTATCGACGATTTCATGGCCGAAGATCATGTTCTGCAGCGGACCCATCGTCGAGCGCAGGAACTCGGGGAACACCGCGAGCAGCACCGCGCCGAGGATCACGCCCGGAATATGGCCCATGCCGCCGAGCACCACGCAGGCGAGCACCACGACCGATTCCCAGAACGTGAACGATTCCGGCGACACGAAGCCCTGGAACGAGCCGAACATCGCGCCCGACAGACCGCCGAACGACGCGCCCATCGCGAACGCGAGCAGCTTCACGTTGCGGGTGTTGATCCCCATCGCCTTGGCGGCGATTTCGTCTTCGCGGATCGCGGCCCACGCGCGGCCGATACGCGAATGCTGCAAACGCGTACAGGTCCAGATCACGAACAGCGCGCACAGCACGAACAGGTAGTAGTAGAGGTACACCGACGGGAACTGCATGCCGAACAGCGTGTGCGTCTGCGACAGGCTGAAACCGCCGACCTGCACCGGGTCGATGCCGGTGATCCCCTTCGGGCCGTTGGTGATGTTCACCGGACGGTCGAGGTTGTTCATGAAGATCCGCACGATTTCCCCGAAGCCGAGGGTCACGATCGCGAGGTAGTCGCCACGCAGACGCAGTGTCGGCGCGCCGAGCAGAATCCCGAACATCGCGGCGAGCGCCATCGCGATCGGCACGATGATCCAGATCGGCACGTGCAGACCGTTCGGCGCGAGATGCGCGATCCACTCGAATTGCGTGGCGAGGTGCGGCGAGCTCAGCAGCGCGGCCGTGTAGGCGCCGATCGCGTAGAACGCGATGTAGCCCAAGTCCAGCAGGCCGGCAAAACCCACCACCACGTTAAGACCCAGCGCGAGCATCACGTACAGCATCGCGAAGTCGAGCACGCGGACCCAGTAGTTACCACCCGCCGCACCGATGACCATCGGCGCGGCGATCACGAAGACCGCGGTGAGGATGCCGATGGTCAGCGTCTTCGCGCGGTTCTTCTCGGGGATGAGCGTCGTGGACGGCTCGATCGGTTGAATTGAGGTCATGATTGTTGACTCCTTGTGGCCCGGGATCAGGCGCGATCCGCGACACGTTCGCCGAGCAGACCCGACGGACGGAACACCAGCACGATGATCAGCACGATGAACGCAAATACGTCCTGATAGTTACTGCCGAACACGCCACCTGTGAGGTTGCCGATATAGCCGGCACCCAACTGCTCGATCAGGCCGAGGATCACCCCGCCGACCATCGCGCCGCCGAGATTGCCGATACCGCCAAGCACCGCCGCGGTAAAGGCCTTCAGGCCAGGAATGAAGCCCATGTAGAAGTGCGCGTTGCCGTATTCGGATGCGATCATCACGCCGGCCAGCGCGGCGAGCGCCGAGCCGATCATGAAGGTCGCCGAAATCACGAAGTTCGGGTTCACACCCATCAGGCTCGCGACGTTCGGGTTCTCGGCGATGGCGCGCATCGCACGGCCGAGCTTGGTCTTGTGCACGAGCAGCAGGAGGCCGCCCATCACGAGGAACGCCACCACGATGATCACGATTTCAGTCATCGAAATCACGGCGCCGGGCGTCGTGTCGGTGGCCTTGATCACGTTGATCGGGTCGGTGGGCAACAGCTGCGGGAACGGCAGCGGATTGCGCGACCAGATCATCATCGCGAGCGTCTGCAGCAGGATCGAGACACCGATCGCGGTGATCAGCGGCGCGAGACGCGGCGCGCGCCGCAACGGCCGGTAGGCCACGCGCTCGATCGTGTAGCCGACCACCGCGCAGACCACCGCTGCGATGATCAACGCGATGACGAGCGTCAGCACATTGCCGAGGCCCGGAAAGTGGTTCTGCAGCACACCTATGGCGGAGAGCGCAACCATCGCGCCCACCATCAACACATCGCCGTGAGCGAAGTTGATGATGCCCAGAATGCCGTAAACCATCGTGTAGCCCAGTGCGATGATGGCGTAGACACTGCCAAGCACCAGTCCATTCAGGATTTGCTGGATGAAGATATCCATTTATTGCTCCTTAGCCCGTGCGACTGGATTCGCGTTTTTCATCTGCCGGTGGGCGGTGATGCGCTACGAATCTCAACGGCACTGCGGGTACTGATGTAAAAGACCGGTAAGGGTTATCCGCTGCCGGTTTGCCCTGACGACCGTGATGCGGTCGCAAGCTCCCCCTGGACGGATGCAAAAACGGCACCGTTGGATGGTGTCGGTGCCGTCAGGCCGAACTTCCCGTCATCACATCTTTACGACGTCGAGCACTGCTTTCTTGCCGTCCTTGAAGTCGTAAAGCGTAATGGCGCCCTCTTTCAAATCACCCTTGTCGTCGAACGCGATGTGGCCGATTACCCCGTTGTAATCGGTCGAAGGCATCGCAGCCAGCACCTTGGGCGCCTCGATCGAATTAGCGCGCTTCATTGCATCGACGATCACGTACACAGCGTCATACGTGAACGGCGCGTAAATCTGCACCGGCGTGTGGAAGCGGTCCTCGTACTTCTTTTCGAAGTCCGCTCCCTTGTCCATTTTCGAAAGCGCGAGTCCTGCTTCCGAACAGACCAGGTTTTGCACGGCGGTACCCGCCAGCTCACCCACCTTGTCGGTACACACACCGTCGCCGCCAAGGATTTTTGCCCTGATACCGAGCGCCGCCGCCTGCTTCGTAAACGGCCCGCCCGTCGCGTCCATGCCGCCGAACATGATGGCGTCCGGCTGAACACTCTTGATCTTCGTGAGAATGGCCCGGAAATCCGTGGCCTTGTCGTTCGTCGCCTCCCGCGCGACGATCTTCGCGCCGCTCGCCTCGGCGGTCTTCGCGAACTCGTCCGCGAGGCCCTTGCCATAGGCGGTCGCATCATCCACGACCGCGATGCGTTTGGCGCCCAGCGCCTTGGTCGCATAATTGGCGAGCGCCGGACCCTGCTGCGCGTCGGTCGCGACCACCCGATAGGTCGTCTTGAAGCCTTGCTGCGTGTACGCCGGATTGGTCGACGACGGCGAGATCTCGACGATGCTCGCGTCGCTATAGATCTTCGACGCCGGAATCGAGACCCCGGAGTTCAGGTGCCCGATCACCGCGACCACATGATCGTCGACCAGTTTCTGCGCGACGGCGGTGCCGGTTTTCGGATCCGCCGCGTCGTCCTGCGCGTCGAGCTGCAGCTCGATCTTGCGACCGTCTATCGTCAGACCCTGCGCATTGATTTCCTCGACCGCGAGGCGCGCCCCATTTTCGTTGTCCTTGCCCAGATGCGCGATGCCGCCCGTCAATGGGGCCGCATGACCGATCTTCACGATAGTCGCTTTGCTCGCGGCGGCGACCGCCGCGGCCGAAGCCGCCGATGCGCCCGTTCCCGCTTCGCCATCCTGTTTCTTGCCGCACGCAGTCAGCATCGCAACCGCGGCCGCGATGGACACGGCGTAAGCAAATTTGACTCGCATCAAGTAAGGTCTCCTGCGCCTTGCAAAATCCACTGTTCAGGACCTGAAGGCCTTGAGAACGCGCGCATTGTAACTCCAATTATGCGGCTGGCAATATTGTTGAACCGGTGGGGTTTTCCTGCATTGCAACCTGATTTTGAGAGCTAAATCCACCAAAAAGCGCAACCCGGTTGCGATCCGTTTTCGTGCACCAGTTGCACCGTCGCCGAGCCCGATGGCATCAAGTGTTGCGGGCGGTTGGCGTGAATGCCGGATAGGCCGGGCTTTGCGTCGGGTATGACCGTTTAGCGCATATTGATCAGCCGCACTAATTCAGTGCATGATTAATTCGCCTTAAAGCTTTTGTCAGCTTAAAACGGGGCTCCATCGTGTGAAAATCAATAAAAAACCCGATCACAATTCAAAATGATTTGTGCGCGAGACCACCGAATTCTGACGAATCCGCCCGATGTGGCACTTAATTTTTCGAAGGACCGCCGGTTCGGGACATAAAAAAAGCGCACCCTCGGGTGCGCTTTCCTTTCAGCGATGAAAACGGTTTGTCAAGCTGGCAGACCGAGCCCGCGCGGCAGCGGAAACGCGATGTTTTCCTCGATGCCCTCGAGCGCGCGCACGTTGCGCACGCCCAGTTCGCGCAGACGCGCGATCACCGCCTGCGCCAGCACTTCCGGCGCCGACGCCCCGGCCGTCACGCCGATGCGGCGCTTGCCCTCGACCCAAACCGGATCGATCTGATCGGGCGAATCGACCATATAGGCCGGCACGCCGAGCTTTTCGGCGAGTTCGCGCAAGCGGTTCGAATTCGAGCTGTTCGGACTGCCGACGACGACCACGACGTCGCACTGCGGCGCCATGAACTTCACGGCGTCCTGGCGATTTTGCGTGGCGTAGCAGATGTCCTGCTTCTTCGGCTCACGGATTGACGGGTATTTGGCCTTCAGCGCGCCGATGATTTCAGCGGCGTCGTCGACCGAGAGCGTGGTTTGCGTGACGAACGCGATCCGCTCGGGATCGGCGAGTTGCAATGCCTGCACGTCCTCGATGTCCTCGACGAGATGCATACCCTCGGCCGCCTGGCCCATCGTGCCTTGGACTTCCGGGTGGCCCTTGTGGCCGATCATGACGATGTCGAAACCGTCCTGGCGCATCTTCGCGACTTCGATATGCACCTTGGTCACGAGCGGACAGGTGGCGTCGTACACCCGCAGCCCGCGCGACTCCGCCTCCGAGCGCACGGCCTTCGACACGCCGTGCGCGCTGAAGATCACCGTGTTGCCGGCCGGCACTTCGTCCAGGTTCTCGATGAAGATCGCTCCCTTCTTGCGCAGATCTTCGACCACGTAGGCGTTATGGACGATTTCGTGACGCACGTAGATCGGCGAGCCATACAGCTTGATGGCCCGCTCGACGATCTCGATCGCCCGGTCGACGCCGGCGCAGAACCCGCGTGGCTGGGCCAGCAGGATCTCCGCTTCGGCAAGAGTCGTATCGGTCATGCTCATGTTTACAGAATCCCGATGATTTTCACTTCGAACGCCAGCGCCTGGCCGGCAAGCGGGTGATTGAAATCGAACAGGGCCGACGTTTCGCCGACTTCCTTCAGCACGCCGGCATAGCGCCCGCCGCCCGGCGCGTTGAATTCGACCAGATCACCCGGCGAAAAATCCTCGCCGATCATGCTGTTCTCCCGCAGCGTGGCGAGGGACACGCGCTGGATCAGGTCCGGATTACGCGGACCGAACGCCTGCCCCGGTGCTAGCTGAAAGGTCGAATGGTGGCCTACCTTCAAACCCAGCAAAATATCTTCCAGCGGCGGCGCCAGTTGACCGGCGCCGAGCAGCAGCGTGGCCGGCTTGTCGTTGAATGTATTGATGACTTCGGCGCCATCGGCAAGGGAAAGCCGGTAATGCAGCGTGACGTGTGAACCGGGTTTCACCTCGGAAATGTCGATGATGCTCATGCAATGCTCGCTCTGTCGTTGCGCGCTGCACGCGTGCGCCGCGGGCGCAGTCGACGCGTGTGGCAAACCGTCGGGTGCCGTGCGCAAAGCGTCTATTGTAAGCCACCTCGCGGGCGCCGGCTTGAGTCCGTCGCGCGCGAGAGCGGTACGGCCCGCCGGCGCGTTGCGCCGAGCGCGCCGTCAACCTTACGCGGAGGACTCTATATATATGGTTGATTTCGCCAGCACGATCGACGAAACACTGCCGCCAACGGCGCGGCCGAAATCGCGAGTACGGGGTAGGGAAGGCACAAAAGGCGCGACGGACGGGCCGACCAGGGCTTCGCCCAAAGGCACCGGTTCAAATGCCCGCGGCGGGCCGCAACTGCTCCGTGGCAAATGGCTGCGGCGCGACATGCCGCGCGAGCGGCTGATCGAGCAGGGTCCCGACGTGCTGTCGGATACCGAAATGATCGCGTTGGTGCTCGGCTCCGGCCTGCCAGGCCACGACGTATTCAGCGTCGCGCGGGCGCTGCTCGAGCGCTTCGGCTCGCTGCGCGCGATGCTCGACGCGACGTACACGGACTTCGACGACATTCGCGGCATCGGGCCCGCGAAAAAGGCGCAATTGCTCGCGATCATGGAAATGGCGCGCCGCTCGCTCGTCGACAAGATGCGCAAGCGCCCGCTCATGAATTCGCCCGAAGCGGTCGAAAGCTATTTGCGCCTGCTGATTGGCGGACAGCCGCAGGAGGTGTTCGTATCGCTGTTTCTCGACGCGCGCCATCGGCTGATCCGCTGCGAGGAAAGCGCGCGCGGCTCGCTGACGCGCATGGCCGTGTATCCCCGTGAAATCGTGCGGCGGGCGCTCGCCGCAAACGCGGCCAGCCTGATCGTCGCGCATAATCATCCGTCCGGCGCCGTCGAGCCCAGCGCGAGCGACTGTCAGCTCACGCGGACGCTGCGCGACGCGCTCGCCCTCGTCGACGTGCAGTTGATCGATCATCTGGTGATCGGCGCGGACAACGTATACTCATTCGCCCGCGCCGGCTGGCCAGGCGCCGCACGCCCGCCCGCGCGGAGGCGGGAAGCGGAAAGGCCGCCGCACACCGCTGTGTGCCGCATCGCAAATAAGGTTTGATTTTGCGGCTTTTTTTCTGCTAGAATTCCGGTTTGCCTATTTCCAACCCCCTGTTCCGAAGCCATCAAGGCGTTCCGCAAAGGTCAGGCGGCTGTGGTAGCGAGTGCATCGATATACAACTTCGGCGCAACCTCGCACATCTTCAGCGCGACTCTTTTCGGGAAACTTTCACGGCGTTCGAACTCAGAATTAGCGTATTAGGAGTGCTCTCATGGCACGCGTATGCCAAGTAACTGGGAAAGCGCCGATGAGCGGCAACAACGTTTCCCACGCGAACAACAAGACCAAGCGCCGGTTCCTGCCGAACCTGCAAAACCGCCGTATTTGGGTGGAAAGCGAAAACCGTTGGGTGCGTCTGCGCGTTTCGAACGCCGGTCTGCGCCTGATCGACAAGAACGGTATCGACGCTGTGCTCGCAGACCTGCGCGCACGCGGTGAAGCCTAAGGAGTAAATCATGGCGAAAGGCGCACGCGACAAGATCAAGCTGGAATCGACCGCAGGCACGGGTCACTTCTACACGACCACGAAGAACAAACGCAACATGCCGGAAAAGATGCTGATCAAGAAATTTGATCCGGTCATCCGCAAGCACGTTGACTACAAGGAAACCAAGATCAAGTAATCTTGGCTCTCCAGCCTGACGAAGGCAAAAACATAAAAAGCCTCGCATTCGTGCGAGGCTTTTTTGTTTTGCGCGGCCGTCGCGACAGCGCTGCATTGCGCACGAATCGCCCTATTCTCCGTTTGGCCAGCTTTCGCTAGCGCGTTGCGGCGCGTATCCTTTGTCGTTTTCGCGGCGCGCGGCTCGCGCGTCGTTACGGTAAAACGAAAGACGGAGATGTGGGCAATGGAATTCGATGTGGCGATTGTCGGAAGCGGTCTGGCTGGTTTGAGCGTCGCGCTCAATCTCGCGCAGACACGGCGCGTTGCTGTGATCGCCAAGCGATCGCTGACCGAGGGCGCGAGCGACTGGGCGCAAGGCGGCATCGCCGCGGTGCTCGATTCCGCAGACAGCGTCGAGAATCATGTACGCGACACGCTGATCGCGGGTGGCGGCCTGTGCGACGAGACGGCAACCCGCTTCATCGTCGAGCATGGACGCGCCGCGATCGAATGGCTGATCGAACAGGGTGTGCCGTTCACCAGGGACGACGCCGCGGAACTCGGCTTTCATCTGACGCGCGAAGGCGGCCACAGCCATCGTCGGATCATTCACGCGGCCGATGCGACCGGCCACGCGGTCGTCGCCACGCTCAGCGAGCAGGTCCGCCAGCATCCGAACATCACGCTGTTCGAAGACCATCACGCGATCGACCTGATCACCTCCGAGCGCCTCGGCCTGCCGGGCCGCCGCTGCCACGGCCTGTACGCGCTCGATCTGCAAAGCGGCCGCACCGTCACGATCGAAGCGCCGCATACCGTGCTCGCGACCGGCGGCGCCGGCAAGGTCTACCTCTACACGACCAACCCCGACACCGCGACCGGCGACGGCATCGCGATGGCATGGCGCGCGGGCTGCCGCGTGTCGAACATGGAGTTCATCCAGTTCCACCCGACCTGCCTGTTCCATCCATACGCGAAGTCGTTCCTGATTTCGGAAGCGGTGCGCGGGGAAGGCGGCATTCTGAAGCTGCCCGACGGCACGCGCTTCATGCCCAATCACGACGAGCGGGCGGAACTGGCGCCGCGCGATATCGTCGCTCGGGCAATCGACTTCGAGATCAAGAAACGCGGCATCGATTGCGTGTACCTCGACATCAGCCACCAGCCGGCCGAATTCCTGCACGAGCATTTCCCGACGATCCTCGCCCGCTGCCTCGAGTTCGGTATCGACATAACGAAAGAGCCGATTCCGGTCGTGCCGGCCGCGCATTACACGTGCGGCGGCGTCGTCACGGATCTGGCGGGCCGCACCGACCTCGCGGGCCTCTACGCGGTCGGCGAAACGTCCTGCACCGGCCTGCACGGCGCGAACCGGCTCGCCAGCAATTCGTTGCTCGAATGCCTCGTGATCGGCCGCTCGGCTGCCGAGGCGATCGAGGCGGAAGGCTTTGCCGCCGCCGTCCACGCCCCGCTGCCGGCCTGGGACGAAAGCCGCGTGTCCGATCCGGACGAGGAAGTCGTGGTGGCGCACAACTGGGACGAGTTGCGCCGGCTGATGTGGAACTACGTCGGCATCGTGCGCACCGACAAGCGGCTCGAGCGCGCCAAGCACCGGCTCGCGCTGCTGCGCGACGAGATCCACGAGTACTACGCGAACTTCAAGGTGAGCCGCGACCTGTTGGAGTTGCGAAATCTGGTCGACGTGGCGTCGCTGATCGTCGACGGCGCGCGCTCGCGACGCGAAAGCCGCGGCCTGCATTTCAGCCGCGACTGGCCGGCCAGTTTGCCCAAGGCGCTGCCGACGGTGCTCACGCCGAAGTATGTGCGCAGGCGGAATGCCTAACGGCCTTGCGTCGAAGGGCACGACGAAACGGCACCACAAACGACAAGGCCATTGCCGGAAAACTCCGGCAATGGCCTTGTTCAGTTAGCGCAAGCGTTTCTTGATCCGCGAAACGCGCGAGGCTCAAACGATCCGCATCGAATAGTCGGTCGCGCGCACGTCCTTGGTCAGCGCGCCGATCGACACGCGGTCAACGCCTGTCTCCGCGATCGTACGCACGGTCTCGAAGTTCACGCCGCCAGATACCTCCAGCACCGCACGCCCCGCCGTGATACGGACCGCGTCGCGCATCATGTCGAACGAGAAATTGTCGAGCAGAATCGACTGCGCGCGATGCGCGAGCGCGGTTTCCAGTTGTTCGAGCGTTTCGACTTCGATCTGGATCGGCACGCCCGAATTCAACGCGAGCGCCGAGTCCATCGCCGCACCGACGCCGCCGGCCGCGGCAATGTGGTTTTCCTTGATCAGGATGCCGTCGTAGAGCGCGAGCCGCTGGTTTGCGCCGCCACCGACGCGCACCGCGTACTTCTGCGCGAGCCGCAAACCCGGCAGCGTCTTGCGCGTATCGAGAACGCGCGTACGCGTGTGCGCAATTGCGTCGACATAGCGGCGCGTCGCGCTCGCCACGCCCGACAGCAGCTGCAGGAAATTCATCGCATTGCGCTCTGCCGTCAGCAGCGCGCGCACCGGCCCGCGCAGATCGCAGACCGTCGTGTCGGCGCTCATGCGATCGCCCTCGCCATAACGCCATTGAACTTCGATCCGCGGGTCGACCGAGCGCATCACCGCGTCGAACCACGGCACGCCGCACAGCACCGCATCCTCGCGCACGATAATGCGAGCATTGCGGACGTCATCCGCGGGCACGAGGCGACCGGTCTGATCGCCGCTGCCAACGTCTTCGGCGAGCGCATCGGCGACGTTGCGCGCGAGCGCCGCGTCGAACGCCGCGCCGTATTGCGCGTGAATCTCCGCGAAAAGCGGTGACACTGCGTTGCCCACTTCGCGCGCCGCCGCCTGCTCGGCTGCCTTCTCCATCACCGTCATTACGCTGCCCCCACGTTCGAATACAGTTGCGCGTCGCGCGCGAGATCGCCGCTCGCCTGCACGCGCTTTTTGTGGCGCGCCGCGAAGTCGAGCATGCGGTCGATCGGCAGGCGTGCCCGTTCGCCGATCGACCGATCGACGAAAATCTCGTTGTGGCCGCGCTCGAGCACGTCGGCCAGATTCGCGAGCCCGTTCATCGCCATCCACGGGCAATGCGCGCAGCTCTTGCAGGTCGCGCTGTTGCCGGCCGTCGGCGCGGCGATCAGCGTCTTGCCGGGCGCGGCGAGCTGCATCTTGTGCAGGATCCCGAGGTCGGTCGCGACGATGAAATGCGTTGCATCGAGCTTCTGGGCGGCGTCGATCAGTTGCGTAGTCGAGCCGACCACGTCCGCCTGCGCGACCACATTGGCCGGCGACTCCGGATGCACGAGCACCTTCGCGTGCGGATACTCGGCGCGCAGCAGATCGAGTTCGATGCCCTTGAATTCGTCGTGCACGAGACACGAGCCTTGCCACATCAGCATGTCGGCGCCGGTCTTGCTTTGGATGTAGTTGCCGAGATGACGGTCCGGCGCCCAAATGATCTTTTCGCCGCGCGCATGCAAATCGGCAACGATCTCGAGCCCGATCGACGACGTCACCATCCAGTCCGCGCGCGCCTTCACGGCCGCGCTCGTGTTCGCATACACGACCACCGTGCGGTCTGGATGGGCATCGCAGAACGCCGAGAACTCATCGACCGGACAGCCAAGGTCGAGCGAACAGGTCGCGTCGAGATCGGGCATCAGGATGCGCTTGCCGGGGCTCAGGATTTTCGCAGTCTCGCCCATAAAGCGCACGCCCGCGACTACCAGCGTTTGCGCCTCGTGATCGCGCCCGAAGCGCGCCATTTCCAGCGAATCGGCGACGCAGCCACCGGTTTCGTCGGCGAGCTCCTGCAATTCGGCATCGACATAATAATGCGCTACCAGCACCGCCTTCTCGCGCTTGAGCAACGCACGAATGCGCGCCTTCAGCGCCTGTTTCTCTGCGGGCGACGGCGTCTCGGGCACCTTCGCCCACGCCTGCCCGATTCCGCAAGTCGTGCCCTGCGCCTGAGGCCGATCGTATTCGACGGCCTTGATCGCTTGCTGCTCCATCATCTCCTCTGCCCTCACCTGGCCGCCGCGGCTTGCCGCTCGCGCTACAGACGCGATGCTTTTCCGCAGCCCAAAAATGCAAAACCCCGCCAACGCGGGGTTTTGTGACGTTCTTAAATTTTAATGGATTTCAGGCATAGCGACGCAGTCGCATCGCGAAGTCTTGCAGCGCCTTGATACCACTCTGCTCGGCGCGATGGCACCAGTCCTGCAATTGAACCAGCAGTTGTTCGCGCGAAGCGTTGGAGCGCTCCCACATCGCCGCGAGTTCGTTGCGCATGTCGATGTAGGTCTTCAGCTTCTGGCTGTTCGCGAAAATCTGCGGCAGCTGGAGCTTCTGCGGCTCGTTCAGACCTGCTTCTTCCTTGTGGAACCAGCTCCGCGCGCCACGCATCACCTGATACTTTTCACGCGCACCGACTTCCTTCAGATGCGCAAGCTCCTGGCGGTACGCGCGCTTGATCGTGTTCGCGTAACGCGCCATCACTTCGTAACGGTTCGCGAGCACGGCCTGCAGCGTGTCCTGATCGAGCACGAGCTTGCCGGTGGTCAGGCGCGGCGTCGGCGCAACCTTCTTCACCTTGGCCAGACGAAACGCCTGCATGATGCGGATGTACATCCAGCCGATGTCGAACTCGTACCACTTGTTCGACAGCTTCGCCGACGTCGCATACGTGTGATGATTGTTATGCAGCTCTTCGCCGCCGATGATGATGCCCCACGGGAAAATGTTGGTGCTCGCATCCGACGAATTGAAGTTGCGATAGCCCCAGAAGTGCGCAAGACCGTTGACCACGCCCGCGGCCCAGAACGGAATCCACACCATCTGCACGGCCCAGATGGTCAGTCCGACGACGCCGAACAGCGCGACGTTGAGCACCATCATCAGGCTCACGCCGAGAATCGGGTACTTCGTGTAGACGTTGCGCTCCATCCAGTCGTTCGGCGTGCCGTGGCTGAACTTGCGCATCGTTTCTTCGTTTTTCGCTTCGGTGCGATAGAGCTCGGCGCCTTCGAGCAGCACCTTCCAGATGCCGCGCGTCTGCGGGCTGTGCGGATCCTCTTCGGTCTCGCACTTCGCGTGGTGCTTGCGGTGAATCGCGGCCCACTGGCCGGTGAGCATGCCGGTGGTCATCCACAGCCAGAAACGGAAAAAATGACTGGCGATCGGGTGCAGATCCAGCGCGCGATGCGCCTGGCAGCGATGCAGATAGACGGTCACGCCGATGATCGTGATATGCGTCACGATCAGCGTGTACACGACGAGTTGCCACCAGGAGAAATGCAGCAGGCCGTGGGCAAGGAAATCGAGCAAAGAATTCAACAAGGTAAGTTACCTGCAGAACGAGAGATTCGGAGCACACGCGCCGCGTGTGTCATGAAAGTGAAAGCATACAGCGGGACAGGACGATATTCTACTTGAAGCGTCCCAAGTGTTTGTAACAAATAGGGATTTTTTGTGCGGCATCAAGCTGATAGTGACTGCCGCGTCGCTCGCGCGGACGCCGTAACGGCGTGAAAACGGACCTAGCGGCCGTCGTTGACGGCCCCGTTGGCGGGCCTCAGCGCCGGATCGGCAGCAGCGAGCGCAGGGTCGGTCATTGTTACCGGGTGCGGCATTGCGCCGCTTGCTGGGGCGACAATGCGCACCTCGCGTTGCGCGAGCGGAATCGTGACGCCGTGCTCGGAAAAGAGACGCCAGATATTGCGATTGACCGTCGAGCGCACGCCACCCGTTCCGCTCGCCGCGTCCTCGATCCAGAAGCCTAGTTCGAGATTGATACCGTCCGGACCGAAGCCGACCAGAAACGGCGTCGGCGCCGGTTCGCGCAGCACTCGCGGGACGTCGTCGGCGGCCTGGGCGAGCAGCGTCATCACCTGCTCGACGTCGGACGTGTAGGCGATCTGCACGGCCAGCCTCGCGTACCCACGCGTCAGATACGACGACTGGTTCTGCACGACGTCGGTGATCAGCTTTTCGTTCGGAATCAGCGTCTCGATGCCGTCGAGCCCGCGCACCACGGTGTAGCGCGTGCGGATCTGCGTGACGCGGCCTTGCAGGCCGCTCACGTTGATCGTGTCGCCGATCCGCAACGAGCGGTCGAGCAGGATGATGAAGCCCGACACGTAATTGCTCGCGATCTTCTGCATGCCGAAGCCGAGCCCGACGCCGAGCGCGCCGCCGAACACGCCGAGCACGGTGATGTCGATGCCGACGATCGACAGGCTGACCAGGATCGCCGCAAGCACGAAGGCCGCACGGCCGACGCGCGCGACCACCACTTTGAGATTGGCGTCGAGCGTCTTCGAGCGCATCAGGCGGTCTTCGAACGTCGAGCCGAGCCACATCGCGACGATCATCGTGACGCCGACCCACAGCAGCCCCGTGATCAGCGACAGGAGCGTCATGTGCGCGTTGCCGACGCGAAAGCGCACGCTGTCCATCCACTCGATCACGGCGTTCTGGATGCCCAGCAGCGTGAGCACCATGCCGACCCAGACGACCACCGAGACGATTTTCTCGACGAGAAACAGCCACGGATGCTCCCCGCCCTCGCGATTGAACACCCGCCGTGCGAAGAAAAACACGATGTAGATCAGCCCGATGCCGACGAGCGGCACCAGCGCCAGATCGAGCAGCGCGGTGTCCATGAACGGATCGGCGATCGCCCGCGCGAGCCACACGAGCGCCGCCCCGATCAGCGGGAAAGCCGCGCGGTCGAGGCTCTCCATGCCGAAGCGCAGGCTCTGGTAGCGCGGCCGCTCGATGCGGCGACGCAGCGCCCGCGCGAGCAGCCACGCGACGACCAGCGTCGCGACCAGGATGGCGACCTGCCACAACATCACGGGCTGACCGAAGTCGCGCGCGATGTCGCTGAACATGTGGGGAAAAGTCGTATGCATGGATCTCGCCGAAATCGCCGGCGCGGATGGATTCGTCGACGAACCCGCGCGCCGGCCAGGAGCCGGTTGCCTAGCTCTGGCGCTCGAGCACGGCGGCGAAGAAGCCGTCGGTCGCGTGGCGGTGCGGCCACAGCGACAGGTAGTCGCCCATTTCCAGTTCGATGCGCTGCTCGGCGAGCACGTCACGCGCGGGCACCAGCGCGAAGTCCGGGTGATCGGCGAGGAACTGCTGCACGATCGCCTCGTTTTCCGCCTCGAGAATCGAGCACGTCGCGTAGACGAGTCGCCCGCCCTTCTTCACGAGACGCGCCGCGCTCGCGAGAATCGATGCCTGCTTCGGCGCCAGCTCGGTAATCGACTCCGGCGACTGGCGCCACTTCAGATCCGGATTGCGGCGCAGCGTGCCGAGGCCGCTACACGGCGCATCGACGAGCACGCGGTCGATCTTGCCCGCCAGACGCTTGATCTTCGCATCGTGTTCGCTGTCGATCAGCACCGGATTCACGTTCGACAGACCGCTGCGCGCAAGCCGCGGCTTCAGCTTCGCGAGACGCCGCTCGGAGATGTCGAACGCGTAGAGGCGGCCGGTCGAGCGCATCGCCGCGCCGAGCGCCAGCGTCTTGCCGCCCGCGCCCGCGCAGAAATCGACGATCATCTCGCCGCGCCGCGGCGCGACCAGCGAGCACAGCAGCTGGCTGCCCTCGTCCTGCACTTCGAGCCAGCCCTGCTGGAATGCATCGAGCTTGGTGAGCGCCGGCTTGCCGACCACGCGCACGCCGAGCGGCGCGAACGGTGTCGCGCCCGCCTCGATGCCGGCCTTCGACAGCGCGCCCAGCACGTCTTCGCGGCTCGCCTTGATGGGGTTCGCGCGCAGATCGAGCGGCGCTGGATAGTTCAGCGCGGCGGCCAGCTGCGCGAGTTCGGCGGCCTCGAAGCGCGGGTTCAGCGCCTGGCAGATCCAGTCGGGCAGGTTCAGGCGAATCCGCAGCGGCAGACTTTCCGGGTCGATCTTCGCCACGTGTTCGAGCCACGTCGCCTCGGCCTCGCTGACGAACGGCTTGAGCGCCGAGCGCCCGGCCGTCTGCATCAGGCCCAGCAGTGCCATGCGGCGCGCCGGGCTGCCGGTGCCGCTTTCGGCCAGATGCGCGAACTCCATCCGGCGGCGCAGCACCGCGAACACCGCCTCGGCGATCACGCCGCGCTCAGAGTGTCCGAGCTTCGGATGCGCGCGGAAGAAGCGGCTCGTGGTGGCGTCGGCGGGGCCATTCAGCCTCAGCACTTCGGCTAGCAGCGTTTCAGTTTGTCCAATCAGGAAACCATGTAATCTCATGCGCCCTCTCCGGCGGTGTGACCGGCAAAGAGCCATTGCGGCTCCGACGGCGTAAGCGTGACGCGCGAGCCGTCGAGAGCGAGACGCCCTTCGACGAACCAGCGCACCGCGCGTGGATAAATGATGTGCTCGGTGGCGAGCACGCGTGCGGCGAGCGTTGCAGCGGTATCGTCCGCCTCGACAGGCACCGCCGACTGCAACACGATCGGCCCGTGATCGAGCTTCGACGTGACAAAATGCACCGACGCGCCGTGCAGCCGCACGCCGGCGTCGAGCGCCTGCTGGTGGGTCTTCAGGCCCGGAAAGCTCGGCAGCAGCGACGGGTGCACGTTCAGCATGCGCCCTGCGTAGTGGTCGACGAAGCGCGAGGTCAGCACGCGCATGAAGCCCGCGAGCACGACGAGGTCCGGCGCGAACGCGTCGATCTGCTCGGCGAGTGCCGCGTCGAAGCTATCGCGATCCGGAAACTGGCGATGATCGACCACCGCGGTGGCGATGCCGTGTGAGGCCGCGAACGCGAGCCCCGCGGCATCGGGACGGTTGGCAATCACGGCGGCGACCCGCGCCGGCCAGCCCTCCCCTGCGCAGGCGCGCACGATGGCTTCCATGTTGCTGCCCCGCCCGGAAATCAGGATGACGAGTTTTTTCATGGGCGGATTTTATCATTCGGCAATCGCCGGACCGCGACCGCGCAGCCTTCTGTTGCGCCAAGTGTTTATAATCGTGTGTTTTGCGGCACCTTGGCCGCGCCCCTATTGCAACCGCAGCAACCGCTGCATCCCGCTATCGTGAGAGTCTTCCGCGGTCTTCCCAATGCCGAGAGCCGCGCGCCGTGCGCGCTGACCATCGGCAACTTCGACGGTGTCCACCGCGGCCACCAGGCTCTGCTCGCGCACGTGCGCGCGGCGGCCAATGCGCGTGGCCTGCCCGTCTGCGTGATGACCTTCGAACCGCACCCGCGCGAGTTCTTCAACCCGGCCGGCGCGCCGCCGCGCATCGCGATGCTGCGCGACAAGCTCGAGGCGCTGCGCACCAACGGGGTCGACCGGGTCGTGGTCGAGCACTTCAATCAGACGTTCGCGAGCCAGTCGCCGGATGCGTTCGTCGAGCGGATCATCGTCAACGGATTGCACGCGCGCTGGATCATGATCGGCGACGACTTCCGCTACGGCGCGAAGCGCGCCGGCGATTTCGCGTCGCTGCAGGCGGCCGGCAAGCAGTACGGTTTCGAAGTCGAACAGATGGCGACGGTCGCCGATCCGTCGGGCGCGCGCATTTCGAGCTCGGGCGTGCGCGCGGCGCTGATCGCCGGCGACCTGGATTCGGCGCGCGCCGCGCTCGGGCGCGACTATCTGATCAGCGGGCACGTCACGCACGGCATGAAGCTCGGCCGCGATCTCGGCTTTCCGACGCTCAATCTGCCGATCGCGCACAAGCGCCCGGCACTCGCCGGCATTTTTGTCGTCCAGGTTCACGGCATCGCCGAGCAACCGCTGCCGGGCGTCGCAAGCCTCGGCCTGCGCCCCACCGTCGACGATTCCGGCCGCGTGCTGCTCGAAGTGCACCTGCTCGACTGGCACGGCGACGCGTATGGCAAACTCGTGCGCGTCGAATTCCTGAAGAAGCTGCGCGACGAGGAGAAGTTCGTCGACCTCGAAACGCTCACCGCCGCGATCGCGCGCGACGTCGCCAATGCGCGCGCGTGGTTCGCCGCGGTCGGCGCCGGCACGCCGGGCAGTCGTTCCACCGGTTTCGCCACCTCGGCCACCGACCGAATTAGATAACCGCCGCGGTTCGGACCGGCGCGCCACGCCGCACGAACCGCCGCTGCGCGCATCGAAGGGCGTCCGGGCTTCACGCGGAGCCGCCTGCCGGACGCGTCTCACGCTCCTCGCGCGTCGCGCAATCCGCGCGCCGCTACGCATAGAAACGAATTCACCGCCACCCACATCATGAGCAACAAGAAAGCCGATTCGAAACCGCAGTCCCGCTACCCGGTCAACCTGCTCGACACGCCGTTCCCGATGCGCGGTGACCTGCCCAAGCGCGAGCCCCAGTGGGTCAAGGACTGGCAGGAACGCAAGGTCTACGACACGATCCGCGCCGCCTCCAAAGGCCGCAAGAAGTTCATCCTGCACGACGGCCCGCCGTATGCGAACGGCGACATCCACCTCGGCCACGCGGTGAACAAGATCCTGAAGGACATGATCGTCAAGGCGCGCAATCTGGCGGGCTTCGACGCGGTCTACGTGCCGGGCTGGGACTGCCACGGCATGCCGATCGAAATCCAGATCGAAAAGCAGTTCGGCAAGGCGCTGCCCGCGGCCGAAGTGATGCAGAAGGCGCGCGCCTACGCGACCGAGCAGATCGAGAAGCAGAAAGTGGGCTTCCGCCGTCTGGGCGTGCTCGGCGACTGGGACAACCCGTACAAGACGATGAACTTCGCGAACGAAGCCGGCGAAATCCGCGCGCTCGCGAAAATCATGGAAAAGGGCTACGTGTTTCGCGGCCTGAAGCCGGTCAACTGGTGTTTCGACTGCGGCTCGGCGCTCGCTGAAGCGGAAGTCGAGTACAAGGACAAGACCGATCCGACGATCGACGTCCTGTTCAGCTTCGCCGAACCGGAGAAGACCGCACAGGCGTTCGGCCTCGCCGCGCTGCCGCGCAACGAAGGCGGCATCGTGATCTGGACCACCACGCCCTGGACCATTCCCGCCAACCAGGCGCTGAACCTGCATCCGGAAATCGTCTACGCGCTCGTCGACACGCCGCGCGGTCTGCTGATCCTCGCCGAGGAGCGTGTCGAGGCCTGCCTGAAGCTGTACGGCCTCGAAGGCACGATCGTCGCGACGACGCAGGGCGAAAAGCTCGTGAACCTGCGCTTCAACCACCCGCTCGCGTCCGCGCATCCGGCCTACAAGCGCACCGCGCCGGTCTACCTCGGCGACTACGTGACGACCGAAACCGGCACCGGCGTCGTGCACTCGTCGCCCGCCTACGGCGTGGAAGACTTCGTGTCGTGCAAAGCGCACGGCATGGCCGACTCGGACATCATCAACCCGGTGATGGGCGACGGCCGCTACATCGAATCGCTCGCGCTGTTCGGCGGCCTGTCGATCTGGGCGGCCAATCCGCAGATCGTCGAGGCGCTGCAAGGCGCCGGCTCGCTGCTGCGCACCGAGAAGTACTCGCACAGTTACATGCACTGCTGGCGCCACAAGACGCCGATCATCTACCGCGCCACGTCCCAGTGGTTCGCCGGCATGGACGTGAAGCCCAACGACGGCAACAAGACGCTGCGCGAAACCGCACTCGAAGGCATCGAGAACACGGCGTTCTATCCGTCGTGGGGCAAGCAGCGCCTCTTCAGCATGATCGCGAACCGCCCGGACTGGACGCTCTCGCGTCAGCGTCAGTGGGGCGTGCCGATGGCGTTCTTCGTGCACAAGGAAACCGGCGAGCTGCATCCGCGCACGCTGGAGCTGCTCGAGCAAGTCGCGCAACGCGTCGAGAAGGAAGGCATCGAGGCATGGCAGACGCTCGATCCGCGCGAGCTGATCGGCGACGACGCGAACCTGTACGAAAAGAACCGCGACACGCTCGACGTGTGGTTCGACTCGGGCACCACGCACTGGCATGTGCTGCGCGGCTCGCACAAGGACGAGCTGCAATTCCCGGCTGACCTGTACCTCGAAGGCTCGGACCAGCACCGCGGCTGGTTCCATTCGTCGCTGCTGACCGCGTCGATGCTCGACGGCCGGCCGCCGTACAACGCGTTGCTCACGCACGGCTTCACCGTCGACGGCGAAGGCCGCAAGATGAGCAAGTCGCTCGGCAACGGTATCGATCCGCATGAGGTGGCGAACCGCCTCGGCGCGGAAATCATCCGCCTGTGGATCGCGTCGACCGACTACTCGGGCGAGCTCGCGATCTCCGAGGAAATCCTCAAGCGCGTGACGGAAGGCTACCGCCGTATCCGCAATACGCTGCGCTTCCTGCTCGCGAACCTGTCCGACTTCGACTTCGCGCAGCACGCGCGTCCGGTCGAAGACTGGCTCGAAATCGACCGCTATGCGGTGGCGCTGTCGGCGAACCTGCAAAACGACATCCTCGCGCACTACGAGAAGTACGAGTTCCATCCGGTGGTCGCGAAGCTGCAGACGTTCTGCTCGGAAGATCTCGGCGGTTTCTACCTCGACGTGCTGAAGGACCGCCTCTACACCACCGCGGCGGATTCGGTCGCGCGCCGTTCGGCGCAGACCGCGCTCTACCACATCGCGCACGGCCTGCTGCGCGTGATGGCGCCGTTCCTGTCGTTCACCGCGGAAGAAGCCTGGAAGGTGTTCCAGCCGAACAACGAAACGATCTTCACCGAGACGTACCACGCCTACCCGGCCGTCCCAGACGCCGGCGCGCTGCTCGACAAGTGGACGCTGCTGCGCGCGGCGCGCGGCGACGTGACCAAGGCACTCGAAGAGGCGCGGGTCGCGAACCTGATCGGCTCGTCGCTGCAGGCGGAAGTCGAAATCCGCGCGAGCGGCGCGCGTTACGACGCGCTCGCGAGCCTCGGCGACGACCTGAAGTTCGTGCTGATCACGTCGGCGGCGAACGTCGTCAAGGTCGACAGCGAAGCGGACGAAGGCGTCGAAGTGATCACCTCGAAGTACCTGAAGTGCGAGCGCTGCTGGCACTATCGCGCGGACGTCGGCGCGAACGCCGAGCATCCGTCGCTGTGCGGCCGCTGCTTCAGCAATCTGTTCGGCAGTGGCGAAACGCGGAGCGCGGCATAATGGCGAGAACCATGTCGAAAACGTCCACCGCAAGCAGCTCGCTCGCACCCTGGCTCGGCATTGCGCTGATCGTCATCCTGTTCGACCAGCTGACGAAAATCGCCGTGCGCAAGGTGTTCGCCTACGGTGTGCCGCACGAGGTCACGCCGTTCTTCAACCTGATCCTCGTGTACAACCGGGGCGCCGCGTTCAGCTTTCTGGCGATGGCGGGCGGCTGGCAGCGCTGGGCGTTCACCGCGCTCGGCGTGGTCGCCGCGCTGGTGATCTGCTATCTGCTCAAGCGCCACAGCGGACAGAAAATGTTCTGCACGGCGCTCGCGCTGATTCTCGGCGGCGCGCTCGGCAACGTGATCGACCGGCTCGCGTACGGCCACGTGATCGACTTCCTCGATTTCCACGTGGGCGGTTGGCACTGGCCGGCGTTCAATCTCGCCGACAGCGCGATCACGATCGGCGCGATCCTGCTCGTGATCGACGAGCTGCGGCGGGTACGCGGCACACGCTAACGTCGCCGACGTGAGGCACGGCTGCGGTTACGCGAGCCGTGCCTCGCGTCCGGTTTGAAACGCGCGGCGGCAACGACGGGCAGGCCCCCTCGCGCCGCCGCGCGATCACGCTTTGTCGGAGGCTTTCGTTGGCAACCGCAGAACTCGCAGGCAAACACCTCGTCCTCGGCATGACGGGCGGCATCGCCTGCTACAAGATCGCCGAACTCACGCGTCTGCTGACCAAGGCAGGCGCGACCGTGCAGGTCGTCATGACCGAAGCGGCCACCCAGTTCATCACCCCCATCACGATGCAGGCGCTGTCGGGCCGGCCGGTCTACACGAGCCAGTGGGACGCGCGCGTGCCGAACAACATGGCGCACATCGATCTGTCGCGCGAAGCCGATGCGGTCGTGATCGCGCCCGCGTCGACCGACTTCCTCGCCAGGCTCACGCACGGCATGGCCGACGATCTGCTCTCGACGCTGTGCATCGCGCGTGACTGCCCGCTGCTCGTCGTGCCGGCGATGAACCGGCAGATGTGGCAGAACCCGGCCACGCAACGCAACGTCGCGCAACTGCGCGCCGACGGTGTCCAGGTGCTCGGCCCCGATTCGGGCCCGCAGGCCTGTGGCGAAATCGGCGACGGCCGCATGCTCGAAGCGGCCGCGACCTTCGAGGCGATCGCGTCATTCTTCGCGCCGAAAATCCTGGCGGGCCGGCGCGTGCTGCTGACCGCCGGACCGACCTTCGAACCGCTCGACCCGGTGCGCGGCATCACGAATCGTTCGAGCGGCAAGATGGGCTTCGCGCTCGCGCGCGCCGCGCAGCAAGCGGGCGCCGAGGTGCATCTGGTGGCCGGTCCGGTCGCGCTGGAAACGCCGTGGGGGGTATTGCGCGAAGACGTGCAAACCGCGCAGCAGATGCACGACGCGGTCATGCACGCGATCGCGGACGCGGACATTTTCATCGGCGTCGCGGCGGTGGCCGACTGGCGTGTCGACCATGTCAGCGATCAGAAGATCAAGAAGACCGCCGATCGCACGCTGCCGAGCTTTTCGTTCGTCGAGAATCCGGACATCCTCGCCGCGGTCGCGAAGCTGCCGAAGCCGCCGTTCGCGGTCGGCTTCGCGGCGGAGAGCGACAACCTCGAGGTTCACGGCGAGGAAAAGCGCGTACGCAAGAACGTGCCGCTGCTGATCGGCAATCTGGGTCCGCAAACGTTCGGGCTCGATGACAACGAAGTGATCCTGTTCGAAGCAGGCGGCGCGACGAAGCTGCCACGCGCCGACAAGCAGACGCTCGCGCGCGCGCTGATCGCGGAAATCGCCAGGCGTCTGCCGCCCGACACCAGTCCGGTTCGCTGAGCGAGCGAGTGAACGGCGCTAGGCCTTGACGCCTCTGCCCGCCTTGCCTGCCTAGCCAACCGGAATCATCTGGAGCACTACTGCCATGACGCTACTCTCCGTGCTCGATCAAACACCGGTGATCGCCGGCCATTCGGTGGCGGACGCGATCGCCGCCACCGTCGAACTCGCGCAGCTCGCCGACGACCTCGGCTACACGCGCTACTGGTGCGCCGAGCACCACGGCCTGCGCGGCGTGTCGAACCCCTGCCCTGAAGTGATGCTGGCACGCCTCGGTAGCGTGACCAAACGCATTCGCATCGGCTCGGGCGGCATCATGCTGCCGTACTACAGCCCGTTCAAGGTCGCCGAGCAGTTCATGATGCTCGAGGCGCTGTTTCCGAACCGCGTCGATCTCGGCGTCGGACGTGCGCCGGGTGGCGACATGCGCACCGCGCAGGCGGTCGCCGCCGGCGCCTACAATCGCGGCGAGCTTTTTCCGCAGCAGGTCGCCGAGCTGCTCGGCCTCATGCACGGCACGCTGCCCGACGATCACCTCGCGCAGGGCGTGCTGCTGCAGCCGCAGATCGAGACGCGCCCACAGTTGTGGATGCTCGGCTCGAGCGAATTCGGCGGTCTGCTCGCCGCGCAACTGGGCATCCGTTTCTCGTTCGCGCATTTCATCAACGCGCATTTCGGCAAGCAGGTCGCGCTGGCGTACCGCGAGCGGTTCCAGCCTGGCAACGAGGCAGCGCAGCCGTATCTGGCGACCGCGGTCTTCGTGATCTGCGCGGATACCGAGCAGGAAGCCGCGGACCTCGAAAAAGCCGTCGATCTGCGCCGCGTGCAGATGGCCTATGGCTTGAACGAACCGATTCCATCGATCGAGCAAGGCATCGCACAGGAGTATGGCGAGCGCGAACAGCTCGTGATCGACCGGGAGAAGCCGCGCAGCATCATTGGCACACCAGAGCGCGTCACCGAGCGGCTCACGGAGTTGCAGCAGCAGTTCCAGGCCGACGAGCTGATGGTGCTGACCGTCGCCGGCAGCTACCGCGCGCGCCTGCGCTCGTACGAACTGCTCGCCGATGCGTTCCAGCTCGGCTCGAACAAGGCGGCTTGATCGCTGCTGAGGTCCTGCCGGTCCGCGAGCTACCCCTTTCCTCAAACCCACACCCACTATCGAACCTGAATGAAACTCGACTTGAAGATTCTCGATGAGCGCATGCGCGAACAGCTCCCCGCCTACGCGACGACCGGTAGCGCCGGTCTCGATCTGCGCGCCTGCCTCAGCGAACCGTTGACGCTGGAACCGGGCCAAACGGCACTGGTGCCGACCGGACTCGCGATCCACGTCGGCGACCCCGGTTATGCGGCGCTGATTCTGCCCCGCTCGGGACTTGGCCACAAGCATGGGATCGTGCTGGGCAATCTGGTCGGCCTGATCGACTCCGACTACCAGGGTCAACTGATGGTGTCGACGTGGAATCGCGGCGAAACGACGTTCGTGCTGAATCCGATGGAACGGCTCGCGCAACTGGTGATCGTGCCGGTCGTGCAGGCCGAGTTCAATGTTGTCGATGACTTCGAGGAAAGCGTACGCGGCGCGGGCGGGTTTGGTAGCACCGGTAAGCATTGATTGAATGCTGCGACGCGGCAACCAGGTTTTGCCGCCGACGCCGCCAGCAGAAGACCGGAGCGCGAAAAAAAACGGCGCGGGATAAAACCCGCGCCGTTCTGTTTTCGGTGCCTGGCCGGCTTAACGCAACGCCGGCCCCACTGATATCACTCGACTTCCACCGCCTCCGGATTCGGATTACGCGGCGCCGGATGCTCGTCGAAGGTCAACTGCACCTTGTCCTCCGCATCGACGTCGACCGTCACGCGGCCGCCGTTCATCAGCTTGCCGAACAGCAACTCGTCGGCGAGCGCGCGACGGATCGTGTCCTGGATCAGGCGCTGCATAGGCCGCGCGCCCATCAACGGATCGAAACCGTGCTTCGCCAGATGCTTGCGCAGCGCGTCGGTGAAGAGCGCATCGACCTTCTTCTCGTGCAGCTGATCTTCCAGCTGCATCAGGAACTTGTCGACCACGCGCATGATGATTTCCTCATCGAGCGAACGGAAGCTGATGGTCGCGTCCAGACGGTTGCGGAACTCCGGCGTGAACATACGCTTGATGTCGACCATCTCGTCGCCCGCCTCGCGGCGGTTCGTGAAGCCGATCACCGACTTGCCCATCGCCTCGGCGCCCGCGTTCGTCGTCATGATGATGATGACATTGCGGAAGTCCGCCTTGCGGCCGTTGTTGTCCGTCAGCGTGCCGTGGTCCATCACCTGCAGCAGCACGTTGAAGATGTCGGGGTGCGCCTTTTCGATTTCGTCGAGCAGCAGCACACAGTGCGGTTTCTTCGTGATCGCCTCGGTCAGCAGACCACCCTGGTCGAAACCAACATAGCCCGGAGGCGCGCCGATCAGTCGGCTCACCGCGTGACGCTCCATGTACTCCGACATGTCGAAGCGGATCAGCTCGATGCCGAGCGTGAACGCAAGCTGCTTCGCGACCTCGGTCTTGCCGACGCCGGTCGGACCCGAGAACAGGAACGCACCGATCGGCTTGTCGAGCTTGCCGAGGCCCGCGCGCGCCATCTTGATCGCGGCCGACAGCGCGTCGATCGCCGGGTCTTGCCCGAACACGACGCTCTTCAGATCGCGGTCGAGCGTTTGCAGCTTGCTGCGGTCGTCCTGCGACACACTTTGCGCCGGCACGCGCGCGATCTTCGAGATGATTTCCTCGATCTCGTTCTTGCCGATCGTCTTCTTCTGCTTCGACTTCGGCAGAATGCGCTGCGCCGCGCCCGCTTCGTCGATCACGTCGATCGCCTTGTCCGGCAAGTGACGGTCCGTGATGAAGCGCGCCGACAACTCAGCCGCCGCCGACAGCGCGCCCGACGAATACTTGACGCCATGGTGCTCTTCGAAGCGTGACTTGAGTCCGCGCAGGATCGCGACCGTCTGCTCGACGGTCGGCTCCGTCACGTCGACCTTCTGGAAACGACGCGACAGCGCCGCGTCCTTTTCGAAGATGCCGCGATATTCGGTGAAGGTGGTCGCGCCGATGCACTTCAGCGTGCCCGACGAGAGCGCCGGCTTCAGCAGGTTCGACGCATCCAGCGTACCGCCGGATGCGGCGCCCGCGCCGATCAGCGTATGGATTTCGTCGATGAAGAGAATGGCGTGCGGGCGCTCCTTCAGTTCCTTCAGCACCGTCTTCAGACGCTGCTCGAAGTCGCCGCGATACTTGGTACCCGCGAGCAATGCGCCCATGTCGAGCGAATACACCTGGGCATCGGCGAGGATATCCGGCACTTCGCCGCGCGTGATGCGCCAGGCGAGCCCTTCGGCGATCGCAGTCTTGCCGACCCCGGCCTCGCCGACCAGCAGCGGATTGTTCTTGCGCCGGCGGCACAGCACCTGCACCACGCGCTCGACTTCCGACTCGCGCCCGATCAGCGGGTCGATGCGGCCGTCTTTCGCCATCTGGTTCAGGTTCTGCGTGAACTGGGCAAGCGGCGTTTCCTTCTGCGCGGCGGCTTCGTCGGACTCGGCATTCGCGTCGCTCGCTTTCGCGGGGTCCGAACTGCTTGTCTTGGCGATGCCGTGCGAGATGAAATTGACCACGTCCAGACGCGTGACGCCCTGCTGCTGCAGGTAGTACACCGCATGCGAGTCCTTCTCGCCGAAGATCGCGACCAGCACGTTAGCGCCGGTCACTTCCTTCTTGCCGTTCGAGGTGGACTGCACATGCATGATGGCGCGCTGGATCACACGCTGAAAACCGAGCGTGGGCTGCGTGTCGACGTCGTCCGTGCCCGGCACGGTCGGCGTGTTGTCATGAATGAAATTGCGCAGGTTCTGACGCAGATCCTCGATATTGGCCGCGCATGCGCGCAGTACCTCTGCCGCGGTCGGGTTATCCAACAGCGCGAGCAAAAGATGTTCGACCGTTATGAACTCGTGCCTTGCCTGGCGCGCTTCCATGAACGCCATATGCAGGCTGACTTCCAGTTCCTGGGCAATCATGCTTCCTCCATCACACACTGCAGCGGATGCCCGGCCTGCCGTGCGTGGGTAACGACTTGCTCGACTTTGGTCGACGCGATGTCCCGCGTATAGACCCCACAAACTCCCCTACCCTCGCGATGCACCTTCAACATGACCTGCGTTGCGGTTTCACGATCCTTATTGAAATATTCCTGCACGATCATCACGACAAATTCCATCGGCGTGAAGTCGTCATTCAGCAGCACCACCTTGTACATGGACGGCGGCTTGAGTTTCTGCTCCTGCCGCTCCAGTACGGTGCCGTCCTGCTTGTCCGGGATAATCGCCATACACCCATTCTAAACAACTAGGACAGGCCCGCAATCCTGTCAAAACCCGGCCGCCCGGCCGATGAACCCGTTCGCTGCCGCCCGGCGGATCACGACGCTGTCATGATTGGCCTGGCCTGCGCGTTTTCGACGGGCCGATTGCGGTGCCGGCCCCCCATCCTGCCATGCGCGGCGACTGCTGCGCCGCGGTCGGATCGAGTATCGCACAACCTGCCGGGACTGGCTGGAAACGCTCGCCGCGCTGGGCGTCGACGCTGCGGGCACAGCCAGCATGTGAGTCGATTATGCGACTTTTCAAGCCACGCCGCTTGCGCCACCGCACATACGGAAGCGGGAAAAACCCTGGAAAGCGGCCTGTTTGCAACGCGACAACGACGTCTCAAAATTTTCTTGACACTCGAATAAAGAGCCCCAACAATCAAGCTGGCACTTTTTTCACTAAGCCATAATTTCGAAAAAATGCCGATGGTGAGCTTGTGAGGAGGAATCGACTGCCTCGTGCGGTCGTGGCTTTTCGAGGGCTCGTGGTGGTGACATGAGTTACAGGGGAAGTTGGAATGGCAACTGGTACGGTCAAATGGTTTAACGACGCAAAGGGTTTCGGATTCATCACGCCTGATGAGGGTGGCGAGGATCTGTTTGCACACTTCTCGGCCATCCAGATGAATGGCTTCAAGACGCTGAAGGAAGGCCAGAAGGTCACCTTCGAGGTCGTGCAAGGCCCGAAAGGCAAACAGGCATCGAATATTCAGGCACCAGCCTGAGGCGTTCGTTACCCGTCCTTTTTGAAACCCGGCTCCGCGCCGGGTTTCTTTTTTTGCGGCGGGTTTCTGTCGCAGCGGATTTTCCGGCCGAAAAACCGCGCGAAAAATCTGGGTAAAAAAATACCCCGGCCGTTTGCTGGCGCCGGGGTTTTTATGCAAACCGGATAATCCCGGCGCATCAATTACATATTTTCGATCATGACCTGGCCAAATGCGGAGCACGACACCTGGGTCGCGCCTTCCATCAGGCGGGCGAAATCGTAAGTCACGCGTTTTTGCAGGATCGATTTTTCCATCGAGCTGATAATCAGATCCGCCGCCTCGAACCAGCCGAGATGGCGCAGCATCATTTCCGCCGAAAGTATTTCCGAGCCCGGATTCACATAATCCTTGCCCGCGTATTTCGGCGCGGTGCCATGCGTCGCTTCGAACATCGCGACCGAATCCGACAGGTTGGCGCCCGGCGCGATGCCGATGCCGCCGACCTGCGCGGCAAGCGCATCCGAGATGTAGTCGCCGTTCAGGTTCAGCGTGGCGATCACGTCGTATTCGGCCGGGCGCAGCAGGATCTGCTGCAGGAACGCGTCGGCGATCACGTCCTTCACGACGACGTCGCCGCCTGTCTTTGGATTCCTGACTTTCATCCATGGGCCGCCGTCGATCAGCTCCGCGTTGAACTCCTTCTGCGCCAGCGCGTAACCGTAGTCGCGGAACGCGCCTTCGGTGTACTTCATGATGTTGCCCTTGTGCACGAGCGTGACCGAGCGGCGTTCGTTGTCGAGTGCGTACTGGATCGCCTTGCGCACCAGACGCTCGGTGCCTTCGCGCGACACCGGCTTGATGCCGATGCCCGACGAATCCGGAAAGCGGATCTTCTTCACGCCCATTTCTTCGCGCAGGAACCTGATGATCTTCTTCGCCTGCTCGGATTCGGCCGGCCATTCGATGCCCGCGTAGATGTCTTCCGAGTTCTCGCGGAAGATCACCATGTTGGTCTTCTCAGGCTCGCGCACGGGCGACGGCACGCCCTTGAAATACTGCACCGGCCGCAGGCACACGTAGAGGTCGAGCTCCTGGCGCAACGCGACGTTCAGCGAGCGGATGCCGCCCCCGACAGGCGTGGTGAGCGGCCCCTTGATCGATACGACGTACTCCTTGACCGCCTGCAGCGTTTCGTCCGGCAGCCACACGTCCGGGCCGTACACCCGGGTCGCCTTCTCGCCCGCGTAGATTTCCATCCAGTGGATTTTTTTCTTGCCGCCGTACGCCTTTTCGACCGCCGCATCCACCACCTTGATCATGACCGGCGTGATGTCCAGACCGGTGCCGTCGCCTTCGATATACGGGATGATCGGTTCGTCGGAAACATTGAGCGAGAAGTCGGCGTTGACGGTGATCTTGTCGCCACCGGTCGGAACCTTGATGTGCTGATACGGCATGATCGGACTCCAGTGAAAGCTGTGCAAAAGCTGATGGGAGACTGCGAAAAAGACGCCCTCGCCGCGCGATGCCGAACGTCCGCAAGCGGCCTGGCGCCATTCTAGCCCACACCCCGCGCGCGCCGCGGCCGCTCCCGGCTGCGGGTTTTCCAACATGGACGGCACGCTCGGGCGTGCCGCTTTCCTCTATAAGATACAAGAATCGGCATCCCGATTTATGCATTATCATCGCGCCGTCATCGCCCTGTCGTATCGCTCCCGTATGCACCTTCTCGCCCTCAACAAGCCGTTCGGCACCATCTGCCAGTTTTCTCCGCACGAGACGCGCGCGTCGCTTGCCGACTGGGTCAAGGTCCCCGGCGTCTATCCGGCGGGCCGGCTCGACTCCGACAGCGAAGGCCTGCTGCTGCTCACCGACGATGGCGCCCTGCAGGCGCGCATCGCCGAGCCGCGTCACAAGCTCGTCAAACGCTACTGGGCACAAGTCGAAGGCGCGCTCGACGAGGCCGCGTTGAAGAAACTCGCGCGCGGCGTCGATCTCGGGGACTATGTGACGCGCCCATGTCAGGCCACCTATGTCGAACCGGCCAGCTCGCTCTGGACGCGCACGCCGCCGATCCGCTATCGCGCGGCGATCCCAACCACGTGGATCGAGCTGTCGATCACCGAAGGCAAGAACCGGCAGGTGCGTCGCATGACGGCCGCGGTGGGTTTCCCGACGCTGCGTCTGGTGCGCGTCGGCATCGGTGCGCTTGACATTTTTTCACTCGGACTGCAACCCGGAGAGAGCATCGAATTACGAGCGAACGCGCCATGGGATGGCATCGCCTGAACATTATTTAAAGATTGTTCGTTCATCATCAGCGCACCGCCGGTGCAACTCACGCACGCGCAAATACGCCATCACGTGATCACACCACGCCCGTTTCACGGTTGTGACAATCAACGCTAACTCGTTGTAGCAACAAGCAAAAAAATGCGTGAAACGCAGGCCCGAAAGGCGTGAAACAAATTGGCTCGCGCGGGCCTCGTACAAGCCGTTTCATCGCATCTCATCGCGATAAAAATTTCCGCGCGATTCGCGTCAACCGCCCTACAACTCCACGCGTTATTCGACGCAGATGCCGCTGAAGCTATCCGGCATTGAGCCTTAAAGACCTTTGCATACGCCGTATCTACGCGGCGAGTACGAAAGTCCGAACGCTAGCAGACGCATCGAAAATTTTGTTCGATGCGGCTGTCAACCGAAAGGTGGATGGCACGTTTACCGACATGACTCTACATAAGCCGGGTCATTTGGTTAATTAACTCAAAGCTGAGGATTCACAAAATGAACAAACTGATCGCCGCTCTGGTCGCTGGCCTCTTCGCAACGGCAGCATTCGCACAAGCATCGGCACCGGAAGCAGCTACGGCAGCTCCGGCAGCAGCAGCTTCGTCGGCAAAGAAGACCACCAAGCACGCTCACAAGAAGTCGCACAAGAAGGCAGCAGCTGCTGCAGCAGCTTCGGCAGCTTCGGAGTAAGTTGCTTGTAAAAACGCAGTCAAGAACTACCTTCATTGCCGTTCTTACGGCGTTGTAAGGCAGATCACCGCAAGGCGATCTGCCTTTTTGTTTTTGACGCGCTCGCGTAACATGCGCGAGTTAATTTCAGCAAGGAGTCTTGCCGTGCGATTTTCCATGCGCTCGTTGATTGCGCGTTTCGCCGTTGCCGTTGCATTGCCGCTCGCGGCGCTCTCGTTCGTCGCCACTAGCACGCCCGCCCTGGCGCAGCAGATGCCGCCGGGCGCCAAGCAGCCCGGCGATTTTCCGCGCGTCAAGCTGACCGCGGGGATGTTCGTGATCGACGCGGCCGTCGCCGCCAACGACGCGGACCGCGAACAGGGCTTGATGTATCGCACGAATCTCGGACCCAACGAAGGCATGCTGTTCGTGTTCAACGAGAACGCGGGCCACTGCTTCTGGATGAAGAACACGCTGATCCCGCTCTCGATCGCGTTCATGCGCGCCGACGGCACGATCACCGACATCGACGAGATGCAGGCCGAGACCACCAACAATCACTGCCCGACGCACAACGGCGTGTTCGCGCTGGAAATGCCCAAGGGCTGGTTCTCGGCAAAGGGCATCAAGCCGGGCATGCAGATCCAGGGCTTGCCGCCGGTGCCGGGTATCACGCAGTAAACTCCCCCGCCGCCGGGCTGCGCCCCTGAGCGACCACTCAAGCCGCCCGCCCCCGCTCGCCCTCCCCAAAAAGCCGGCGCCTCAACCCGAGGCGCCGGCTTTTGTTCGTCCGCTGAGCCCCGCGCGGCCGGCCCTCGCGCCGGCTGGCAGGATTCATGCAAAAGACCAATCGACGCGCTATCCTTGTAATCTCGGCAACAGCATCCAGACTCCCCGGGCGCCCCTCGCGGTCGCCCGGCATGCGTTTCAGGCGCGCCATTACAAGGAGATTCACGTGCCCCGCAAGACTCCCATCGAGCGCTACCGGAATATCGGTATCAGCGCTCACATCGATGCCGGCAAAACCACCACCACCGAACGGATCCTGTTCTACACCGGCGTGACCCACAAGATCGGCGAGGTTCACGACGGTGCGGCGACGATGGACTGGATGGAACAGGAGCAGGAGCGCGGCATCACGATCACGTCGGCGGCCACCACCGCGTTCTGGAAAGGCATGGCCGGCAACTATCCCGAGCATCGGATCAATATCATCGACACCCCCGGGCACGTCGACTTCACGATCGAAGTCGAGCGCTCGATGCGCGTGCTCGACGGCGCCTGCATGGTGTACGACTCGGTCGGCGGCGTGCAGCCGCAATCGGAAACCGTGTGGCGCCAGGCGAACAAGTACAAGGTGCCGCGCATCGCGTTCGTCAACAAGATGGACCGCGTCGGCGCGGACTTCTTCCGCGTGCAACGGCAGATCGGCGATCGCCTGAAGGGTGTCGCCGTGCCGATCCAGATTCCGATCGGCGCGGAAGACCACTTCCAGGGCGTGGTCGACCTCGTGAAGATGAAGGCGATCTACTGGGACGACGACAGCCAGGGCATCAAGTTCGAGTACCGCGACATTCCGCCTGAACTTGCGGCCACCGCAAAGGAATGGCACGACAAGATGGTCGAGGCCGCTGCCGAGGCAAACGAGGAACTGCTCGAAAAGTATCTGGGCGGCGAGCACTACCTGACCGAAGAAGAAATCAAGCACGGCATCCGCTCACGCACGATCGCCAACGAGATCGTGCCGATGCTGTGCGGCAGCGCGTTCAAGAACAAGGGCGTGCAGGCGATGCTCGACGCGGTGATCGACTATCTGCCGTCACCCGTCGATGTGCCGGCCATCACGGGCCACGACGAGCACGACAAGGAGATCGAGCGTCATCCCAACGACGACGATCCGTTCTCGGCACTCGCCTTCAAGATCATGACTGACCCGTTCGTCGGCCAGCTGATCTTCTTCCGCGTGTACTCGGGCGTCGTCAATTCGGGCGACACCGTCTACAACGCGATCAAGGAAAAGAAGGAGCGCCTCGGCCGCATCCTGCAGATGCATGCGAACGAGCGCAAGGAAATCAAGGAGGTCTACGCGGGCGACATCGCCGCGGCCGTCGGCCTGAAGGAAGCGACCACCGGCGACACCCTCTGCGATCCTAACCATGTGATCATCCTCGAAAAGATGATCTTCCCGGACCCGGTGATCTCGCAGGCTGTCGAGCCGAAGACCAAGGCCGACCAGGAAAAGATGGGCATCGCGTTGAACCGTCTCGCGCAGGAAGACCCGTCGTTCCGCGTGCAGACCGATGAGGAATCCGGGCAGACGATCATCTCCGGCATGGGCGAGCTGCACCTCGAAATTCTGGTCGACCGGATGAAGCGCGAGTTCGGTGTGGAGGCGACCGTCGGCAAGCCGCAGGTCGCATATCGCGAAACAGTGCGCAACAAAGTCGAGGACGTCGAAGGCAAGTTCGTCAAGCAGTCGGGCGGCCGAGGCCAGTATGGTCACGCGGTGATTGCGCTCGAGCCGAGCGCACAGGGCAAGGGCTACGAGTTCGTCGACGCGATCAAGGGCGGCGTGATCCCGCGCGAGTTCATCCCGGCCGTCGACAAGGGCATCCAGGAAACGCTGAAAGCCGGCGTGTTGGCGGGCTACCCGGTCGTCGACGTAAAGGTCACGCTGACCTTCGGCTCGTACCACGACGTCGACTCGAATGAAAACGCGTTCCGCATGGCCGGCTCGATGGCGTTCAAGGAAGCGATGCGCAAGGCGAAGCCCGTGCTGCTCGAACCGATGATGGCCGTCGAGGTGGAAACGCCCGAGGATTTCATGGGCAACGTGATGGGCGATCTGTCGAGCCGGCGCGGCATGGTGCAGGGCATGGAAGACATCGCGGGCGGCGGCGGCAAGCTGGTGCGCGCGGAAGTGCCGCTCGCCGAGATGTTCGGCTACTCGACGTCGCTGCGCTCGGCCACCCAGGGCCGCGCAACCTACACGATGGAGTTCAAGCACTACGCTGAAACGCCGAACAACGTCGCCGAAGCCGTGATCAACGCGAAGAAGCAATGACGCTCACGCGGCGGCATTGAGTGCGACAACCCGCAGCCCGCTCCCCGTGAGCGGGCTTTTTTTTCGCGGCGTCGTTTGCATCCACACGGCACGCCGCCGTTTTTTGAACGTGCCAGAATGTCGATCATTCATGTGGCACGCGCCTCAATCGTAAGACCGGAGCAAACGACTCGAACGCGGCATGCAAGCCGAGGAGGAGACACGATGAGCCAGGATCACGAACATCCACACTACCGGGCCGAGCACCAGGCGGCCGATGCCAGCCAGCAGATCGACTGGCGCGAGCACGGCGTGAAGGTCATCCGCAGCGATCAGCTCGACACCAACACCGCGCAGACGCCGGGCATGAACCGCGCGGCCGCAATCAACGCGGCGCGTGTCGGTGCGCAGAAAATCTGGGCCGGCACCGTCACCATCCATCCGAACGCGAAGACCGGCGCGCATCATCATGGCGCGCTCGAAAGCGTCATCTATGTGGTGCGCGGCCAGGCGCGCATGCGCTGGGGCGAGCATCTGGAATTCACCGCCGAGGCCGGTCCCGGCGACTTCATCTTCGTGCCGCCGTATGTGCCGCATCAGGAGATCAACGCTAGCACCGACGAGCCGCTCGAATGCGTGCTCGTGCGCAGCGACAACGAAGCGGTCGTCGTCAACCTGAACATCGACGCGGTCGAGCAGCCGGAAACGGTCTACTGGGTCGATCCGATCCACAAGCATCCACACGATCACTAAGCCGCTGATTCACTTGATCACTTAACTGCCCGCGCCACATGACGCCTACCGCCTCGCTGCGCCCTCGCCTCGTCACGCTCTACGCGGTACTGATCGCCGCCAACCTGGGCGCATGGCTGTGGGCGCTGCTCGCGTTTCGCCACTATCCGCTGCTGCTCGGCACCGCACTGCTCGCGTATGGCTTCGGTCTGCGTCATGCGGTCGACGCCGACCACATCGCGGCGATCGACGCCGTCACGCGCAAGCTGATGCAAACCGGCAAGCGGCCGGTCGGCATCGGGCTCGCGTTTTCGCTCGGTCATTCAACGGTAGTGATCGCGGCGACGATCGGCATCGCGTGGACCACGCATTCGCTGCATGGGCGTTTCGAGAGTCTCAAGGAGGTCGGCGGCACGCTCGGCACGCTGGTTTCCGCGACGTTCCTGCTGGTGCTCGCGGCGGTCAATCTCGTGATCCTGCGCGACGTGTGGCGCCGCTACCGGCACGCGCAACAGGGCGACGCGGCGAGCGCAGCGTCAGCCGAGACGCTCGCTCCAGCCGGGCTCCTGTCGCGCGCATTGCGGCCGCTGTTCCGGCTGGTGACAAAAAGCTGGCACATGTACCCGGTCGGCGTGCTGTTCGGGCTCGGCTTCGACACCGCGACCGAGATCGGCCTGCTCGCGATCGCCGCGTCGCAGGCAAGCACCGGCCTACCGCTCTATTCGATCCTCGTGTTCCCCGCCCTCTTCACGGCTGGCATGACGCTCGTCGATTCGACCGACAACGTGCTGATGGTCCACGCGTACGGCTGGGCGATGGACGACCCGAAACGCAAGCTGTACTACAACGCGAGCATCACGTTCGTGTCGGCGGTGGTCGCGATCGTGATCGGCGGCGTCGAGGCGCTGAGACTGATGTCGGATCGCTTCGGTTGGAGCGGCGGCGTGTGGGATGCGGTCGCGGGCATCAACGATCATTTCGGTGCGCTCGGCTATGCGATCGTCGCGACCTTCATGGCTTGTTGGATCGGCTCGGTGCTGTTTCATCGCTGGCGACGGCAGGCCCCGGTGGCAAGCTGAGTCGCCACGGTACGACGCACTCGACGCAAGCGGGCAGCATCCCTGCGCAATGTCAAGCGGCGCATCACGCTGATCGCCGTGCATCGGATCCTTTTCGTCGCAGGCGAAGATCCCGACCGTGCCATAGATCCTGCCATTGGCGGACTCGTTGATCTACCGGTTGCCGCTGGCCCCGCTGGGCCTTCACCCTGCGGCATGACACGCAACCCCGAAGCGACCCGAAGATGTCGCAATGCTCACGACACCTTCAAGACTTGAATCGGCGGTCGAGTTCCGCCTAGGAGAAAAGGGAACTCGCCAGCTTAACTTCCCTAGCAGTCCGGAAGGATTATCTCGCAACAACTTCTACCGCTCCCGGAACGCTTCACGCGCTTTGAAAATCGGCTTGAGCAAGTAGTCAAGGATGGTTTTCTCGCCGGTACGGACGTCGACCGTCGCGACCATGCCCGGTAGAATCGGTAGGCTTTTCCCGCCTGCATGCAACTCACTCGAGTCTGTCAGCACAAGCACGCGGTAGTAGGTGGCATCGGGCCGGCCCGCTGCGGCCTTTTGGTCGTCCTTGAGGGTGTCAGGACTGATGTTCTCAACCTTACCCTTAAGGCCGCCATAAATGCCGTAGTCGTAGGCAGTGATCTTCACGGTGGCCGGTTGACCGGGATGCAGGAATGCGACATCCGAAGGCTTGATGCGCGCCTCGACGAGCAACTGATCTTCCAGCGGAACGATTTCCATGATGTGCTCGCCCGGCTGAATGACCCCGCCAATCGTATTGAAGCGTACGTTCTTCACCGTGCCATATACGGGTGCCACCACCGTCGTGCGCTGCAGGACATCGGCGCGACCCACTACGGTCTCGCTGGTTTGCGCCAGTTCGAGTTCCAGCTTCGTCAGTTCCGAGTTCGCATCGGCCTGAAACTTATTGCGCCGCTCGACGATCTGCGAGCGCAGGTCGTTTGCTTGACGGCGCATGCGTAGCAGTTCGACTTCGGATACCAGCCCCTTGGCCGCCAGCGGCTCGGCCAGCCCGATTTCCTTGCCCGATAGCGAGTAGCTCTTTTCCAGCGAAGTCACGCTGTCGTCCAGTGCCCGGCGTCGCGCGTTGTATGCTAGCGTCTCCTGCTTCACGACCGCAGGCACGGCTTTCACGTCGTCCGGAAACGTCAGCGTTTGCCCGTAGGCCTCGGCGCGCAAACGCGCGATCGTCGCCTTCAGGCCGACTGATTTGGACCAGGCTTCACGATAGCTTGTCTCTGCACGCGTTGGGTCGATCTTTGCCAACACCTGGCCCTTCTTGACGATATCGCCTTCCCGTACATCCAGTTGTTCGAGAATCCCGCCTTCCAGACTCTGGATGACTTGCTCACGGCTCTTCGAAATGATGGTCCCGTCGCCGTGCGTAATCTCCTCCACGCGAGCAAAGTGCGCCCAGGTCAGACTGACTGCCAGAATCGCGAGAATCACGTAAAGCATGATCATCGAGCCTGGGGTCGACTGCGTGAGCAACGATTCCTTGATGTCGGCCATAAATGCGGCGTCGCCTGGGGTGAGCCTGGCTTCTTTCACACCGCGTCTGAGAATATTGAAGTTCATTGAAATTGCTCCTCGTTCGGCACGCCTGCCTGCTTGGTACCGGCTTGCGCAGTGGCTGCTGAAACGACCTTTCTTGCGGCCATGATCCTGATATCCCTAGGGGCGGCCTTAGGCCCCGTGGGAGTAGCGGCTGAACCGGAAGCGCTTGTGGCCACGGTTCCCGGCGGAGTGCGCTGTTGCACTTGCGACTGCGCCCCATTCACGTCAGACGCCTTAGCGTTGCCCGACAGCGCGGCGAGGATCTTGTGCTTCGGACCGTCGGCCACGACTTTGCCTTCCTCGACGACCACAATCCGGTCAACCAGTGCCAACAAGGATGGCCGATGGGTCACGACAACGATCGCCTGTCCGACCGTTGCGCGCGCGAGGTGCTCAAGGAAAACCGCCTCGGTCTGGCTGTCCATCGCGCTGGTCGGCTCGTCGAGCAACAGAAGCCGCGGCCGGGCAAGGAGGCTGCGTGCTAACGACACCAGTTGACGCTGGCCGCCGGAGATGCCTAGACCTCCTTCTCCGATAGGAAGGTTGATGCCCTTTGGATGGCGGCTGGCGAAGTGGCCAAGCCCGGTTAGATGCATCACGCGCAAAAACTCGTCAGCGCTCGCTTCGGGGCGGCCGATCATCACGTTTTCGCGCAGGGTGCCGTGAAAAAGACGTGCGTCCTGGCCCACGTAACCCACCGCTTTGCGCCAGTCGGCCAGGTCAATCTGCTCGACATCCAGACCGTCCGTAAACACCTGTCCGCTGACCGGTGCATAAAGACGCGCCATCACACGCAGCAGGGTGGATTTACCGCTACCAACTCGACCCAGGATGGCAACCCGCTCACCGACTCCGATGCTCAGATTGACGTCCTTCAGAACTGACGGATTCTGTTGCATGTCTGACGCCGGGTATGAGAAGCAGACGTCTTTCAACGTGATTTGTCCTGCGAGCGGTGGCTTAGGCAGATAGTTGCGTGACGGATCACGGTCGACGGGCATCGCCATCAGGGCATTCAACGAATGCAGCGCGGCCTTCGCCTGCTGGAAGCGCAAGGCAAGTCCCATCACCTGGCCCAGCGGCGCGGTGATTCGACCGGCCAGCATCACGGTGCCGATAAGCGCACCTTGCGTCAGCTCGCCTGCGGCAATCAGGTACACGCCCAGTACAATCAGCACCACCGTCTGCAACTGCTGCAAGAAGGTGATGAAGCTCATTGCCTTGCTGGAAATCTGGCGCGACTTCATCGACGAGGATGCCGCCATCCCGCTGAAGGTCTCCCAACGCTTTTGCATATGGCCTTCACCACCCACGGCCTTCAGTGTTTCAAGACCTTCAACCGATTCGATCAGTACGCCCTGCTTGAGCGACGCTTCCTTGAGATTCTCTTTCATGAGTCGGGCAAGCGGCCACTGCACGAACAAACTCGCCCCGATGATCAACGGAATCATCAACAACGGCACCCAGCCGAGCGAGCCTCCGACCGCGAACACCACGCCCACGAAGACGAACACAAACGGCAGATCGGAAATCGCAGAGAGCGTCGCGGAGGTCGCGAAGTCTCGCACCGACTCGAACTCGCGCAGCTGGTTGGCGAATGAACCAGCTGAGGCCGGCTTGTGCTCCATCCGGATGGAGAGCGCACGCCGAAACAGAAGCGTGCCCATGATCAGATCCGCCTTCTTGCCAGCGACGTCCAGCAAATGGCTACGGACATGTCGAGAAATCGCTTCGAATAGCATCGCAATGCCTACGCCGATCGCGAGCGACCAGAGCGTGACGTAGGCTTGGTTCGGTACCACGCGATCGTACACATTCATTGTGAAAAAGACGCTGGCGAGGCCGAGCACATTGATCAGCAATGCGCCAAGCGCGGCACTTGCGTAGTAGCGCCGATATCGCCATAGCGTACCCAGCAGCCAGTGGCCGGCCGGTTCGACGCTGTCGCCTTCGTGCAACTCGATTCTGGCCGTCGGCTTGACCAGAATGGCGTAGCCCGCGTAGATCTCATCCATTTCATCCTGGGTGTACTCCACCGGCTCCTGGCCGATTTCCGGCACGATCACCTGGTACAGAACGCGGCTCTTGGCTTCCTTGTCCGGATTCGTCCGTCTACCCAGCAACACGCAGCCGCCCATCCGGCGATGGAGCAAAATGGCCGGTAGCACGTGCCCCGGCAGCAGTTGCAGGTGACGCTCCACGAGACCCGCGGTGAGACCCGCATTTGACAGAGCGCCGAGCGCCAGCGACGGCGAAAGCATCCCGCTCTTCGGCAGGCCAGCGGTCAGCGCCTCCGCCGTCTTGCCACAACCGTAGTGCTCGCAGATCCACATTACGGACCTGAGTAGGCCGTCCTCGTTGGTCAGGGTCTGCGCCGCAGCCTGCACATCAGGAAAAACGTCTTGAGTCATGATCGGAACCGGTTAGATTGATCGTTGTGGCGCAATACCTGAACCGTGATCTGGACGTACAGAACGATGAAACAATTCTTGTCGCCTAAGGGTCGATTCGGCTACTTCGCGTGGCTGATGAACGAAACGTAGAATTTCGCACTGGTTCCCATTGTCTAAAAATAAGTCAGCTGAAAAAATCAGACGGTCACATCGACGGAGCAGGACCAGTACGAATTCGTAGCTCGCTCACCTTTCACCCAAATGCCACTGGACGGAGCAGCGCTAAAGCGAGGCCCTCACGCGAGCGGCTTATAAACCAAGGCGAAAACTCGGGTACTGACGTCGTTTGCATAGCGAATCAATGCGCGACGCCATTCTGAATATTGGGGGAGCCTTTGGAGAACAATCCCAGCAGCGGCACGCCAGCCCATGAACTCAAACGAATGCGGGCAGTTGCGCTGTGCGCAATTGCTCTCTCGGGCGCAGACAACCCGATCGGCATTTCGTTGTGCAGGCGACTCTGGCCGCACCTCTGACCTCGTGCGGCGGCTCCAGCTCGCTGGTCGTGAACTGGCTCTCGATGTTGCCATCAATCGCTGGATCTATTCGATCTGCTCATTCTGGACGATCTCGGGTATGTCACCAATGACCAGGCCGAGACATCGGTCCTCATTGAACTCATCAGCTCCAGGTATAAGCGCCGCCCCATCCCTTCCATAACAGCCGGTCACCGCTTAGGGAATACAACAAGGTGTTCCTTGATCCGTCTATGGCATTGGCGGCCGTCGGCCTGTTGGTTCATCACTGGACCGTCGTCGAGCTTGACGTCGCGAGTTATCGCCGTACGCGCCCGGTCATACGTCCCGAGTTGGACTGAAGGTCTTGGACGCATCGTATCCACTTAAAATAGGTGGACACGTGAACACTACAAAACAGGCAATGCCGTTCTCGCTGTCTTTACGACAACGAGCGCGACGCCGTGGTGCTGAATACCGAAGAGCGCCGGGAGCTTCGACGGCGCCGGAGCACACTGGTGCACGACGCCCTTTGCAAATGGAAGATGTCGCAGCGCAAACTGGTTCCGGAAGGCTCCGCGATTGCGAATGCGCTCGACTACAGTCCTAAACGCTGGGAAGCGCTGACGCGCTATCCCGACGACAGGCACGTGCCGATAGACAACAACTGGGTCGAGAATCAGATCCGTCCATGGGCCATCGGCAGGGCGAATTGGCTGGTCGCTGGCTCACTTGCGAGCGGTCTGACGCGCCACAGCCATCACGTGCCTGCTGTGCTCAGCACAACTCAATGCACATGAACCGCACGCCTATCTAAGCAATGTGCTCACATGACTGCCGATCCGCCGAGCTAGCGACATCGCAGCTTTGCTACCACGTCGCTGGCTGCCGGCCTAAACCATCTACCAGCCGAATCCTTCAAGACGGGTGGGTTTGCTGACCGCTTACCCACAACGTCGACGTGCCGTAGCGCCGGGAGGACTTCTCGCCAAAGACTGATTGACGCGCTGCGATTGTCAGCGTCAGTCAACATCTCCATTTTCGATGCCGCCGCGCCATTCTCATATTGTTTGTCGCCTATCTCTCATCCAGATTGTCGCGCCACAATAGGGTTAGCTTGCCCCCGGTTTGGGGTCGTCCAGCCCATCATTGCGATCTTTGTCATCCGGCTCCTCCGCGAGCGCCGCCCCGATCGAGTACTTGATCAGCTCGGTGTCGGTCTCCACGCCAAGCTTACGCATCGCACTGGTCTTTTGCGCGCTGATAGTCTGTTTGCTGCGACTGAGTTGCGCCGCAATTTCGTTGACAGAGAGTCCCGATACAAACAGCCGAATTACCTCAGACTCACGCTTGGTGAGCGCCCGGCTACTGGAACCGGAAGATTCAACGTCGAGCTGCCAGACAATCTTCGAAATGGTAGGGGAAAAATAACGACCATTTGCATATGCGCCATGAATTGCGGCTAGCAGATGGTCGGTCGTATCAGCCTTACTTAGAATGCATTGAATGTCGAGCTTGAGAATAGAGCGAATCACGCCAGGATTGTCAATCATGGTCAATATGACAATCCGTAGAGCCGGGTACCGGCGTCGCAAAAATGAAAACAGTGTGATGCCGTCGCCATAGTCTCCGCCGGGCATCGCGTAGTCGGATACGAGTACGTCGCAGGGCTGCTTGCCAAGTGCGGCAACCAATTCGGTGGAATTGCCAACCGTATCCACAACGTCAAGCGTGCGGTGCTTCTTGAGCGTATGGAGTAATCCGGCAACGACAGCTGGATGGTCATCGGCGAGAATGACCCGGATGGTGAAATCATCCATTTGAAGGTTTCCTGCTTTGAAATGTAGTCACATACATTACAGATTTCGAATAGATCGGTAATGATTGAGAGACGCCCGAGCAAATCTGGACAGCCGGACAAGTGGATTGACCGGAACCTGAGCCAACAATAGTGCGGGCAAAGGGACCTGACACGATGACGAGGAAAACCCGACAGACACAGTCCTCGGCGTTCATAGCGAAGGTGGCGCCGGCAACGAATAAAGGCGAGCGGACGCTGGCCCAACTGGCGCAGCAGTTCGACACGCATCCGAACCAGATCATGGAATGGAAGCGACAGTCGCAGGAGCGTGCGGCAGACGGTTTTGGCGCGGCAGGAGCGCCGTCGACCGAGCGACCGGCAGACCTGATGGCACTGCATGCCAAGATCGGCAGCTTGACGCAGGCGAATGACTTCTTGGACGGCGCGCCCACCAAGGCGGGATGGCTGGGCGCAAAGCGATGATCGACCGTACGCCTGCGCTGGGAGCTTCGCAATCGATGCCGCTCGTCGGCACCGGAGGACCAAACGCGCATTACCGACCGCTTGCGGTGAACGGGGCCAATCAGCTCCTGATGTGGTAACTCGACGAGCGGCACATGGAGGTTCCGTTTGTCTGAGCGCGGATGCTGGTGCACCTGTTGCGCCGGAGAGCCCATGGAGTTAATCGCCGCCGCGTGCTCACGCTGATAAAGGGCATGGACGTGGAAGCGCTTTACATCAAGCCGACCGCGATCCACCGCGACACGCAGCACAATATCTGGCCTTATCTGCTGCGTGGCCTGAAGACCGAACGGGCCAACCCAACGGCGGCACTCGACACGACGTACATTCCGACGATGCATGGCTTCATCTATCTGACGCCAGTGATGAACGGGCTGAGTTGCAAGGTACTCGCACACGGGGGTGCCATTACGCTGAAAGCTAAGTACGCTATCGAGGTACCCGAGGAGGCACTCGCGCGCTGCGGGCTGCCCGACATCGTGAGCACCGATCAGGGCGGACTGTTCGCGGCGGGCGCGTTCACCGAGGCCGTGCTGCGGGTATTCCGGCTGTCGATGGATGGCCGTGGCAGCTGCTGTGACAACGTGTTCGCCGAACAAGTCTGGCGCAGCCTCAGGTACGAGGGAGTCTATCTGAAGGCCAACGAGTCGGTCAGCCATGCTCGGCGCTCCATTGGCGAATACATAGAGCTGCTCAACCGGAAACAGCCCCCATTCGAGCCTAGCAGATCAGACGCCGGGAGGCATACTTCGCGACGCTGCCTGCGATCAAATCGGCGGCGTGGTTGCGTCGGATGCTCCATTCAAAAATATCGAGAACCTGTCCGAACGAGCCAGGGAACACCTCGCAGCTCGGGTGTGGGGGGCATCCGGTTCAACAAAAGTGCCCACTCCCACTAATGCCTAGTTGTCCCGACGGTGAGTGATTATGTCAGAATATCGCGCGCAATAATCGCGGCGGCACAAATATAGGCAACCCGTCCGGAAAACAACCGACCGCCGCGGAGTTTTTCAGAATGACGCCCCACGGAGCCTTACCTGACAAAGCTTCGAACGATCCTGCCACGTGACTGACAAACAAGGACAAATCACTCGACCCGTGAATGTCGCCGGAAGCTACGTCCGTAGCAGCCGTTCAATACTTAGGTCCGGGAACGTGCGTGCGCGTTCGGTCACATAGTTGATCAGCGGCTCGACTACACACACTCGCCATAGCGGCGGCGACCAACTTCATAGCCTTTCCGCTATGACAGGTGCGCCAGCATCAGTGCTCAGGCAAGCTGAACTCCATGTGTAGTTCGTCGACTCGTCACATCAGCGACTCATTGGCCCTGCTGACCGACCGTGGTCGGTAGTACGCGCTCGATCTCGCGGTGCCGACCGGCTGCGTTTGTTGTGAACCAGATAGCGCATGCGTACGGTCGATTATCCCTTTGCGCCCAGCAACCCCGCCTCGGTGAACGCTCAACTGCCGCTGCGGCCAGTCGCTAGCCAGTCAACCAGTGCACCTGCCGATGCGTATTCCAGCAGTACCGCCGCGTAGCCGTCGAAGCGATTCGTCACTTCGCTCACGCTGTTGCCATAGTGATCGTTCTCGGCGAGCAACACATCCAGAAGGGTTCGTTTGCCCAGGTGGTACCACTGTTCGAAGAAAGCCTTGCGCACCTGATCAGTCTCGGCGGAGAGTCGTTCATATTGGTCCGCACGGCTAAGCATAGTGTGCGCGTCCTGATCCGCAGCACGAATGCCATATTCAAGGTCACGCCGCCGCTGATCGAAGCGCTGCCACGTGGCATGTGCCCTATACCCGGCCGCAGCCGTGGCCGCCTGCGTCGAACCGCCACGAAATGCCCCCCAGTTGAGCGTCAGCATGGTCTGCCACGGAGCTCGTTGTCCCGTGCCTCCGACCCCGGTATTCGCACTGACAACCCAGTTGACCGACGGCAGTCCCGACGCTTTCACCGCCTTTGCATTCAGGTCGGCAGCATTCGCCTCAGACTGAATCTGACGCAGGCTCGAATGAGAATCTACCTGCTGCAGAAGTTGCGGCAGTTTGCCGGGCTCGATGGGCCAGTTGCGCGCGCGCGGAATCGGCGGAGTGGTCTCGCCTACCAGCTTCTGTAACTTCAGTTCCGCATCGCGCACCCTGGCTTGTGCGGAATCACGCGCGGCTTCAGCCTGCAACAGACGGGCCTTCGCCTGCGTGAGTTCGCTACCGCGACCTCGGTCGACAGCCACAATTTCACCGAGCATTTTCACGAGCGTGGCCATCCTCTCGACGAATTGCTGACTCAACTCAACGATTGCGCGTTGTTTGCCCAACTCAACAAGCGTGCTCGTCACGTCGAACGCATTCTGGTCGCGAGCCGCAGTGTAATTGCTGCGCGCGGCATCCGAGAGATGCTCACGGCTCCCAATCGTGTTCTTTGTGCGGCCCCAGTCGTATACGGTCGTGGTAACAGTCGCCGTAACCACATTACCGTTGTCGTAGCCGTTCTGATTGCCGGGACCAAATTTAAGGCCCTGCGTCTGCGAGCCGATATCAACTTGTGGCCACCGCTGCCCTTTCGCTTCGTCGACATCTGCGTTTGCGGCCTCGTAGTCGGCATACGCCTGCCCCACTTCGGGACTGCGCTTCTCCGCCTCCTCGACAGCGCTAAGGAAGATGCGACGTAGCGCGGCTGAATCTATCGAAGGTATGCCATCTGTACTCGACGGTTGCGTTTCAAGCCACTGCGCGAACGTCGTTGGGGGCGTGCGGCTTGTCGACGTAGACGGCTGTTTTGCCTCCGCCGAAATTGATTTCAGTGCAATTGCAGCATCGCTGACCAATGCCTGATCAGGCTTCGTTTGCGCACCTACATGGCCACTTGCCACCAAGCCAAGCAGTGCCGTAATCAGCCATCCCATCGGGCGGTGTGCCAAAGCGGGAGGGCCTTCCTCGTGGGTCAAGGTCCGCATCGCAGCTTGCACATCAGGTCGAATATCTTGAGTCATGATCGGAACCGGTCAGATTGATCGTTGGTAACGCGACGCCTGAACATAGGTCCGACACTTTTAGAACGATGGAACAATCCTCGTCGTCTCAGGGGTCGATTCGGCTACTTCGCGTGACTGATGAACGAAACATAAAATTTCGTGTTGGATCTCATTGTCGGAAAATCAGTCAGATGGCGAAATCAGACGGCCGCACCGAACTGGCGGGACCAGTACGAATTTGCATATCGCCCTGATTTCGACTGGTGGGCCAACTCCGGCCCGCGGCACCTTTGCCTTGGATACCGGGGAGTGGGCACGTCGATGCGGTTTCGCACCTCCCGGGTCCCTGTTTGTCTGCCGTCATGGCCGACCAGGGCTGAGCAGCGCAGGCGCAAGGGGGGGTGAACGCTGGAGGAGATGGAATTGTTGCGCCTGAAAGCGGAGAACAAGCGCCCGAGGATGAATCTGGGAATCAAGAAAAAAACGGCGGCGCTCTTTACCAAAGACCTGCTATCCGTCGAGAACAACTTGAGCGAGCGTCGCATTTGATCGCTGTGGGCGGGGGAGGAAGTCCTATCTCCTTTGCTGGGACGGTTGCCCGAGTGAAGGCGAGCGTCATGATCATAGCCTTGACGCTCGCGCGCCACACCTGCAAGTCGAGCCTCGCGAGTATCTGCTCGATTTGCCAGCCGATTTGGCTCAAAGTGGGCCCGGCGCCGATATCGGCGAGCTGGTGTCGTTCAACGTTGCGAGACTACTGAGGCAACGGCAAGCCCCGCCTGACACCACGACCGAGCGTTGGAGTAACTCCGCGTTCGCGTCGAACCCAGCGCGAATGAATTTTGGTGCGGCTTGCTTAATTCATCGCGTACGTCCAGTGGGCTCACTGATGACTCGAAGGATTCCGTCGTTTTCAGCATTCCTCGGACTAGTCTGCTCGTTGGTTTGCTAGAACAGCTTCCGCCGAAGCAGAAACACGATTTTCTAACTGACGTTTAAGCGATACAACTGTCTGGCGACCCATCAGGCCGTATGACGTTTGCGGTAGCCATCGAGGAAACGCGCGATCCGGTTGATCGAATCCGCGAGGTCGTCGACGTTCGGCAGGAACACGACGCGGAAGTGATCCGGCGTCTTCCAGTTGAAGCCGGTGCCCTGCACGAGCAGCACGCGCTCTTCGAGCAGCAGGTCGAGAATGAACTGCTGGTCGTTCTGGATCGGATACACCTTCGGGTCGAGCCGCGGGAACATGTACAGCGCCGCCTCGGGCTTCACGCAGCTCACGCCGGGGATCGCCGTCAGCATGTCGTACGCGAGCTCACGCTGCCTGTAGAGTCGCCCCCCTGGCGCGATCAGGTCGTTGATGCTCTGATAGCCGCCGAGCGCGGTCTGGATCGCGTACTGGCCGGGCACGTTCGGGCACAGCCGCATCGACGCGAGGATGCCGAGCCCTTCCAGGTAGTCTTTCGCGAGCCGGCGGTTCTCGCCGGTCAGGCCCGAAATGGCCATCCCGCCGGCCCCAAAAAA
>NZ_LRBG01000010.1 GCF_001580545.1 Paraburkholderia monticola | reverse complement strand
AACACATGTTTCACCAACCTTTGGTGATAAAAACCTTCTTTTTCGTCCGTGGTAGAGGTCTTACTGCTGTGTCTTGACCACAGTCCCCTGCTAATCCGTCCCTGCATTCCGCATCAAGCGCCCACACTTATCGGCTGTTAGTTTTTAAAGATCGATCCGCGCACTGCGCAGCACCTGACTACCCGGCACTGCTTCGTTTGCGTCGCTGCGTCTGCAGCAGAGAAACGAGATTATGAAGAACTTCTATCGGATCGTCAACAGGTTTTTATCACTCGCTTAACCTGCCCACGCCGCTGAAGCCCCCGCCATCACTGGCTTCCCGCACCCCCGTGCCCCGGCATCCGGTGCACGAAAGAGCGAGATTCTAGTCGCCGGCATCGGGACTTGCAAGCGGTATTTTGACAAGCGTATTACCGGTGCTTGAAAACCGGTTTGCGCTTCTCCACGAACGCGGCCATGCCCTCTTTCTGATCCTCGGTGGCGAAGAGCGAATGGAACAGGCGGCGCTCGAAATGCACGCCCTCCGCGAGGGTTGTTTCATAGGCACGGTTGACCGACTCCTTGACCATCATCACCGCAGGCAGTGGGAACTCGGCAATGATGGCGGCCGCAGCGAGCGCTTCGTCAAGCAGCGATGCCGCCGGGATCACCCGCGAGACCAGTCCGGCGCGCTCGGCTTCGACGGCATCCATGAAGCGGGCGGTCAAACACAAGTCCATCGCCTTCGCTTTTGACACCGCGCGCGGTAACCGCTGCGTGCCACCCGCACCCGGCATGACGCCGAGCTTGATTTCCGGCTGACCGAACTTCGCCGTGTCGGCGGCGAAAATGATGTCGCACATCATCGCCAGTTCGCAACCGCCGCCGAGCGCGAAGCCCGCCACAGCGGCGATGATCGGCTTACGGATGGAGCGAACCGTTTCCCAGTTGCGCGTGATGTAGTCGCCCTTGTAGACATCCATATAGGTGTAGGACGCCATCATGCCGATGTCCGCGCCGGCGGCGAACGCCTTCTCGCTGCCCGTCACGACGACTGCGCCAATCGCCTCGTCGGCGTCGAACTCGCGCAGCGCGGCGCCCAGTTCGTCCATTAGCGCGTCGTTCAGCGCATTCAGAGCTTTCGGTCGGTTCAGCGTGATCAGTCCGACGCGCCCTCGCGTCTCCACCAGAATATTCTCGTAAGCCATGCCACCTCCATAAGGGTTAATCGCACGCGAAAAACGCTTCGCGCATCACTCGTAGTGATGCTACCATTCCCCAACCAACCGGTCGGTCAATTATTCGACAGGCTTTTCCCCAACGTACAGCCGAGCCCCTCTTTGCCATGACACATCCGCTATTCACCAAGCACGAAGACACGCTGCACAAAGCGCTCGCCGCGCTCGAAACGCGCGGCTACTGGAGCCCGTTCGTCGAAATGCCCAGCCCGAAAGTGTACGGGGAAACAGCCAACGCAGACGGCGAAGCCGCATTCAAGGCGCTTCTCGACAAGACGTTCGACCTCGACCAACCGTCGACTGGAGAAACCGTCGGCGCCGAAGTCTCGCCGTTCGGCTTCCCGCTCGGCGTGCGCTACCCCAAAGCCGACCAGAACGCGCTCATCGCCGCGTCCGCAGCGGCGCAACGCGATTGGCGCGCGGCCGGCCCGAAGGCATGGATCGGCGTGAGCCTCGAAATCCTCGCGCGTCTGAACCGCGCTAGCTTCGAGATCGGCTACACCGTGATGCATACGACCGGCCAGGCTTTCATGATGGCCTTCCAGGCCGGCGGCCCGCACGCGCAGGATCGCGCGCTCGAAGCCGTTGCGTACGCCTGGGACCAGTTGCGCCGCATTCCCGCAGACGCACATTGGGAAAAACCGCAAGGCAAAAACCCGCCGCTCGCGATGCAAAAGCGCTACACCGTCGTGCCGCGCGGCATCGGCCTCGTTCTTGGCTGCTGCACGTTCCCGACGTGGAACGGCTATCCGGGCCTGTTCGCCGATCTGGCCACCGGCAACACGGTAATCGTCAAGCCGCATCCGGGCGCGATCCTGCCGCTCGCGCTGACCGTGCGCATCGCGCGTGACGTGTTGCGCGAAGCGGGCTTCGATCCGAACGTCGTCACGCTGCTCGCCACCGAACCGAATGACGGCGCCCTCGTCCAGCAACTGGCCCAGCGCCCCGAAATCAAGCTGATCGACTTCACGGGCAGCACCCAGAACGGCACCTGGCTGGAGCGCAATGCGCATCAGGCGCAGGTCTATACCGAAAAGGCCGGCGTCAATCAAATCGTGATCGACTCGGTCGAAGACATCAAGGCGGCTGCGCGCAACATCGCATTCTCGCTGGCGCTGTATTCGGGCCAGATGTGCACCGCACCGCAAAACATCTACGTGCCGCGCGACGGCATTCGCACCGCGGACGGCTCGCTCAGCTTCGACGATGTCGCCCAGGCGCTCGCAGGTGCCGTGCAAAAGCTCGTGGCCGATCCGGCCCGCGCCGTCGAACTGCTCGGCGCGATCCAGAACGAAGGCGTCGTGCAGCGCATCGACGAAGCCGCTAGCCTCGGCCACGTTCTCGTCGCGAGCCAGGCGCTCGAACACCCGTCCTTTCCGGGCGCTCGCGTGCGTACGCCGCTCGTGGTGCAGCTCGATGCGGCGACCGACCGTGCGCAGTTCACGCGAGAATGGTTTGGGCCGATCTCGTTCGTGATCGCGACGGACTCGACTGCGCAGTCGCTCGACCTGGCAGGCGAAATTGCCGCCGAGCACGGCGCGCTGACGCTGTCGGTCTACAGCACGGACGACGCGGTGCTCGACGCCGCGCACGAAGCGTCGATTCGCGGCGGCGTCGCGCTGTCGATCAACCTGACCGGCGGTGTGTTCGTCAACCAATCCGCGGCTTTCTCCGACTTCCACGGCACCGGCGCCAACCCGGCTGCCAATGCCGCGCTGGCCGATGCCGCTTTCGTCGCCAACCGCTTCCGTGTCGTTCAAAGCCGCGTTCATGTTGAACCGAAAGCGGCGCCGGCGGTAGCTGGCTGAACGACATAGGACACAGCGTCAGCCCACGCACGACTTCGTCCTATGCCATTCGGCGGATGGACCTGGTCGTGCGCTCTCACTAAGATCAAACATCGGATCGAGATCGCACGCCGACGCTAGTCGAGCACTCGTGCCCATCGGTCAACGAGACTTTGAGGAGACATCCCATGGCATATGAAGCGATCCAGCTGGACATCGACTCATCGAGCCACGTCGCCACCATCACGCTGAATCGCCCGGACAAGCTCAACAGCTTCACGCGAGCGATGCATCAGGAACTCGGCGCCGCGCTCGGTCAAGTCGAAACGTCGGGCGCCCGTGCGCTCGTGCTCACCGGCGCGGGCCGTGGCTTCTGCGCCGGCCAGGACCTCGCCGACCTCGATTTCACGCCCGGCGCCATGACCGACCTCGGCGGCCTGATCGACGCGTACTTCAATCCGTTGATCCGTCGTCTGCAGGCGCTGCCGCTTCCGGTGATCGCGGCAGTCAACGGCACGGCCGCCGGCGCGGGCGCCAACCTCGCGTTGGCCTGCGACCTCGTGCTCGCAGCTCGCTCTGCGAGCTTCATCCAGGCTTTCGTCAAGATCGGTCTCGTGCCTGATTCGGGTGGCACGTGGTTCCTGCCGCAGCGCGTCGGCATGGCCCGCGCGCTCGGGCTCGCGCTCACCGGCGACAAACTCAGCGCGGAGAAAGCCGAAAGTTGGGGCTTGATCTGGCAAGTGCTCGACGACGCCGAACTCGCGCCGGCCGCGGCGAAACTCGCAACCCAGCTCGCCCAACAACCAACGCGTGCGATCGCCGCGATCAAGCAGGCGATGCGCGCCGGGGCGACGCAAACGCTCAACCAGCAACTCGACCTCGAACGTGATTTGCAGCGCGAACTCGGCGCCTCGCACGATTACGCGGAAGGCGTTCAGGCATTTATCGAGAAGCGCGCGCCGCGCTTCGAGGGACGTTGAGATGTCCACACAAACCACCCGCCCAGACCAGATGACGCCCGAAGAAGTCGCCCGGGCGACAGCCGCCGCGATGTACGAAGACGACGCCTGCAGCCGTGCGCTCGGACTCGAGATTCTCGAAGTGCGTCCCGGCTATGCGCGGCTGCGCATGGCGGTGCGCGACGACTTCCTGAACGGCCATCAGATCTGCCACGGCGGCTTGATCTTCACGCTCGCCGATTCGACCTTCGCGTTCGCCTGCAACACCTACAACATCAATACGGTCGCGGCCGGCTGCTCGATCGAGTTTCTGCGACCAGTCCACGGCGGCGACGTGCTGAGCGCCGAAGCGGTCGAGCAGACATTGAGCGGGCGCACCGGCATCTACGATATCCGCGTGACGAATCGCGCCGGTGAAACCGTCGCGATGTTTCGCGGCAAGTCGGCGCAAATCAAGGGCAACCTGATTCCGACCGGCGAGTAGTAACTAGCAGTTAGCGGTGGCGAACCAGAACCACCCGCACGGACGACCGTCCGCGTGGTTTTCTGGCGCCAACGCGTCATATATCAGACTCAGATACTGAGGCAGCAAGGAGACATTCGATGAGCACCGCCCTTCCGCTCGATCCCATCGAGACCGCCAGCCGCGACGAGCTCGCCGCGCTCCAACTCGAACGGCTCAAATGGTCGCTGAACCATGCGTACGAAAATTCGCCGGTGTATCGGCGCAAGTTCGACGAAGCCGGCGTTCATCCGGGTGATGTCAAGTCGCTCGCGGACCTCGCACGCTTTCCGTTTACGACGAAGAAGGATCTGCGCGACAGCTATCCGTTCGGGATGTTCGCCGTGCCGCAGGAGCAGATTTCGCGAATCCACGCCTCGTCCGGTACCACCGGCAAGCCGACCGTCGTCGGCTACACGGCGCGCGACATCGATACGTGGGCGAATCTCGTCGCGCGTTCGGTGCGCGCCTCCGGCGCGAAGCGTGGCGACAAGGTGCACGTAAGCTACGGCTACGGCCTCTTCACGGGCGGTCTTGGCGCGCATTACGGCGCCGAGCGCGCGGGGCTCACCGTCATTCCATTCGGCGGCGGCCAAACCGAAAAGCAGGTGCAACTGATTCAGGACTTCCGGCCCGACATCATCATGGTGACGCCGAGCTACATGCTGTCGATCGCCGACGAATTCGAACGTCAGGGCATCGACCCGGCCAGTTGCTCATTGCGCATCGGCATCTTCGGCGCGGAACCGTGGACCAACGACATGCGCGTGGCGATCGAAAAGCGCATGGGCATCGACGCGGTCGACATCTACGGCCTCTCCGAAGTGATGGGCCCGGGCGTCGCCTCGGAGTGCGTCGAAACCAAAGACGGCCCGACGATCTGGGAAGACCATTTCTACCCCGAGATCATCGATCCCGAGACGGGCGAGGTACTGCCCGATGGCGAACTCGGCGAGCTCGTGTTCACCTCGCTGACGAAAGAAGCGCTGCCGATCATCCGCTACCGCACGCGCGATCTCACTCGTCTGCTGCCGGGCACCGCCCGCACGATGCGGCGGATGGAAAAGATCACGGGCCGCTCGGACGACATGATGATCGTACGCGGCGTCAATGTGTTCCCGACGCAGATCGAAGAACTGCTGCTCAAGCAGCATGCGCTCGCGCCGCACTATCAGATCGTCCTGACCAAGGAAGGACCGCTCGACGTCTTGACGCTGAACGTCGAACCGTGCCCCGAAACCGCCCCGGATACGTCCGCGATAACCGCCGCGAAAAACGCGCTGGCCTACGACATCAAGGCGCTGATCGGCGTCAGCGCGGTGGTGAACGTGCTGGGGGTGAATGGAATCGAGCGCTCGGTGGGCAAGGCTCGGCGCGTGGTGGACAAGCGCAAATAGAGGCTCTGATTCGGGCGACGGGCAATCGGCAACGTCAGAAGAGCCCGACAAAAACCGGCGTCACGCACGGATCCTGATCCGACGCGACGCCGCTTCCGATCCCCGCCCCACTCCTCTCACGAATTCGGCAGCAGCAACCACATCCGGCCGCCCTGCTTCATCTTGCCGGCCAGATCGCCGGCATCGTCGCCGAGGCCCCAGAAGTAGTCGGCGCGCACACCGCCCTTGATCGCGGTGCCGGTGTCCTGGGCGAACACGAGGCGGTTCATCGGCGAATTAGTCAGCGGCCGCGTGGTTTGCAGGAACACCGGCGTGCCGAGCGGAATCGCGCTCGGGTCGACCGCGATCGAGCGTTCCGGCGTCAGCGGCACGCCGAGCGCGCCGATCGGACCGTCCGCTCCGCCGCTTGGCGTGCTTTCGGCCGACGGCATCTCACGGAAAAACACGAAACGCGGATTGGTGTCGAGCAGCCCATCGACGCGGGTCGGATTCGCGCGCGCCCAGGCCTTGATGCCTTGCATCGTCGCTTGCGCGGGCGTGACCTCGCCATGATCGAGCAGCCAGCGCCCGATCGACTTGTAGGGCTGATTATTGGTCCCGCCAAAGCCGACGCGCATCACGCTGCCGTCTTCCATCACAATGCGCCCGGACCCCTGCACCTGCAGGAAGAACGCTTCGATTGGATCGTCGACCCAGACGAGTTCGTTGCCGCTGAGCGTGCCCGAGCGCTCGAGCTGCGCGCGCGCCGGCAACGGCGCCCCTGCGCGGGAGCCGGCGGGCCAGCGGTACAGCGCGGTCTGATACACGCCGTGCCGCGTGCGCGAACCGCGCAGCAGCGGCTCGTAGTAACCGGTGACCAGACCATCGAGCGTGCCGTCGCTATTCGCGAGCTGGAATGGCGTGAAGTAGGCCTCGAAGAATGCGCGCGCGCTGGTCACGTCGAGATCGTCGATTTGCGCGGCCGCCGCGCATGCACGCGACCAGTTCGGCTGACGCGCGAGTCTTACGCAGTTTTGCCGCAACGCGGCCGTCGCGCCGATCAGCGAGTCATCCTGCCAGCCCGGCACTTGCTGCCACGCAACCGCGGTCAAACGCGCCGAGGCAATCTGGCCAGGAATGATCGCCGCGCCGCTCGGCGGTGAAGGCCGGATCGCGCCGCCGCCCCCACAGGACGCAAGCAACACCGCAACCGACAACGCACCGAGCCATGCACCGGCCCGGCGGACAAAACGCATACAATGTTCGTTCTTGATGGAAACCGCCATGTCTGATCTGTTCGACGAATACCCGATGCTCATCTTCGCGCTGGAAGCGCTGCTCGCGCTGTTCCTGCTCGTCTTTATCGTTGTATGGACGTCGTCTGGCAAGAAAAAATCGACCCGAGCCAAATCGGCGGAACAGTCCGGACAGCAAAAGCCGCAGTAGCCCTGGCGGGGCGAGCCGCGCGCCGAACTGCGCGGCAAGCTCCACATCAAGCGCTCCACCTGTCGGTCACCCAACCTCGGCTCGACAACTTACTGCGCCGCGCGCCCATCCCGAAGTCATTAAAGACCGCGCAGTGTCGCGCCGGTTCAATGCAACGTGCGCGGCATGCGCAACACGAACTCCGGCACGGGTGCCTCGAAGCGCTCGCCATCTTCGGCCACGCAGAAGTAATCGCCGCGCATCGTGCCGACCGGCGTCGCAATCACTGCCCAACTCGTGTATTCGAAATGCTCGCCCGGTTTGAGCAGCGGCTGATGACCGACCACGCCCAGGCCTTTGACTTCCTGCACGGTGTTGTCGCTGTCGGTGATGATCCAGTGACGCGCAATCAACTGCGCGGGCACCTGGCCGGTGTTACGGATGGTCAGCGTGTAGGCAAAGGCGTACTGGCGACGCTCCGGGTCCGACTCTTCGGGCAGGTATTGCACCTGCGCCGCGACGCTGAATTCGTACTGGCTCATCCTGATTCCGATCTGATCAAACGGGCTGGGAAAAATCGTGGAAGGCCCGAACGCCAATGGTCTGCGGGTGCAGCGGCGATGCGGCGCTCATGGAGTGGCATTCTGCTTGATGCGCGGCATGGCCGCAACCAGACAACCCTTTTGGCCAGGACAGTCTAAGACATTGGGACATGTCTACTTTGCCGCAACGCTTCTATATACCGCTCGTCCCCGCCATTTCTCGCGCTGGCTGTTTGCGCCATTCGATCGCGCGATTGCGCCACGCCAGCCGCCTCCGACACCCCGGTCAACACGCGCAAAGACGGTAAAATGGCGCTTTCCCGCTTGCATCGGCCCCCTGTCATGACGCAATTTCGCATCGCCCCCAGCATTCTCTCCGCCGATTTCGCCCGTCTGGGCGAAGAGGTCCGCAACGTCGTCGCCGCCGGCGCCGACTGGATCCACTTCGACGTGATGGACAACCACTACGTGCCGAACCTGACCATCGGCCCGCTCGTTTGCGAAGCGATCCGCCCCCACGTGGACGTGCCGATCGACGTGCACCTGATGGTGCGTCCCGTCGACCGCATCGTGCCGGACTTCGCGAAAGCCGGCGCGAACGTGATCAGCTTTCATCCAGAGGCGTCGGATCACATCGACCGCACGCTGTCGCTGATCCGCGACCACGGCTGCAAGGCCGGCCTCGTGTTCAACCCGGCGACGTCGCTGAACTACCTCGATCACGTGATGGACAAGGTCGACCTCGTGCTGATCATGTCGGTGAACCCGGGCTTCGGCGGCCAGTCGTTCATCCCCGAGGCGCTCAACAAGCTGCGCGAAGCACGCAAGCGCATCGACGCGTACAACGAGCGCACCGGCCGCGACATCCATCTCGAAGTGGACGGCGGCGTGAAGGTCGACAACATCGCGGAAATCGCGGCGGCTGGCGCGGACACGTTCGTGGCCGGCTCGGCGATCTTCGGCCAGCCCGATCACAAGGTCGTGATCGACAAGATGCGCGCCGCTCTGGCCACCGTCCCGCGCTGATCCGACGATGACTGCTCCGTACCCCGCCCCGACCTTCACCGGCCCGCGCCTCGAAGCGGCGATCATCGATCTGGACGGCACGATGATCGACACCGCCGACGACTTCACCGCCGGCCTGAACGGCATGCTCGCGCAGCTCGATGCTGAAGAAACGACGCGCGAGGAAGTGGTCGGCTATGTCGGCAAGGGTTCGGAGCATCTGATCCGCAGCGTGCTCGCGCCGCGCTTCGAAGCCACGCATGCGCAAGCGCGCTTCGACGAAGCGCTCGCGATCTATCAGGCCGAGTACGCGAAGATCAACGGCGTGCATACGCGGCTTTATCCCGACGTCGAAGCCGGCCTGCGCGCGCTGCGCGACGCGGGGCTGAAGCTCGCCTGCGTGACCAACAAGCCGCACCGCTTCGCGCTCGAGCTGCTGCAGCAGTATGGACTCGCGCAGTATTTCGGCGTCGTGCTCGGCGGTGACAGTCTCGCGAAAAAGAAGCCCGACCCGCTGCCGATGCTGACCGCCGCAGCGCAACTCGGCGTCGAGCCGCGCGCCACGGTCGCGATCGGCGACTCGGAAAACGACGCGCTGGCGGGCCGCGCGGCCGGCATGGCCACGCTCACCGTGCCCTACGGCTACAACCACGGCCAAGCTATACAAACGATAAAATCCGATGGTATAGTTGCCTCGCTGCTCGACGCCGCCAGGGCGATCGCGGCGCATCAATCCACGACTTAACAGTCCTTCATCCTCATGTTTCTGAATAAAAAACGGAGTCTGATTAGCATCGACCGGGGAGCCTGGCCCTGGCGTCGCTGGTCGCGCTAACCTCACCTGAGGTACGCTGAAGATCGTCTTCGGCAACCGTTTTTTACTTCGCTGCGCTTACGCGCTTTTTCCATCGTTCTGTTTTTTGCGCTGCTGCATCGGCTGATTGGGCCTGCGCGTACCCGCAAAGTACCGCTGCACACCCGCACCGCTCGCACGCGCCGATGGAAGACCCGCGCCGGTCGGTATCATTGTGTCGAAAACGTCGACCCACGCCCTGACCGGAGGCGCCTAGCCCCGCTTTGCCCGACGCTTGCAGCCGCCGGACCACCGTACAGGATCGGAACATGACCGAACTCGAATTCCAATCCCTCGCCAACGAGGGTTTCAATCGCATCCCGCTGATCGCCGAAGCGCTCGCCGACCTCGAAACGCCGCTTTCGCTGTACCTGAAGCTCGCGCAGACCGAGCGCAACGGCGCGAACTCGTTCCTGCTGGAGTCGGTGGTGGGCGGCGAACGCTTCGGGCGTTATTCGTTCATCGGCCTGCCGGCGCGCACGCTCGTGCGCACGCGCAACAGCGTGTCGGAAGTGGTGCGCGACGGCAAGGTCGTCGAAACGCACGACGGCGATCCGCTCGCATTCATCCAGCAGTTCCAGGCGCGCTTCAAGGTCGCGCAACGCCCGGGGCTGCCGCGCTTCACGGGCGGTCTCGCCGGCTACTTCGGCTATGACGCGGTGCGCTACATCGAGAAGAAGCTCGCGCACAGCGCGCCGAAAGACGATCTGAACCTGCCCGACATCCAGCTGCTGCTGACCGAGGAAGTCGCCGTGATCGACAACCTCGCGGGCAAGCTCTATCTGGTGGTCTACGCGGACCCGACCCAGGCCGAGGCGTATACGAAAGCGAAGCAACGTCTGCGCGAACTACGCCAGCGTCTGCGCGTCACCGTCGAGCCGCCCGTCGTGTCGTCCAGCGTGCGCACCGAGATCTACCGCGAATTCGCCAAAGACGATTATCTGGCCGCCGTGCGCAAGGCGAAGGAATACATCGCCGCCGGCGAGCTGATGCAGGTGCAGGTCGGCCAGCGCCTGACCAAGCCGTACCGCGACAATCCGCTGTCGTTGTATCGCGCGCTGCGCTCGCTGAATCCGTCGCCGTACATGTACTACTACAACTTCGGCGACTTCCATGTGGTCGGCGCATCGCCGGAAATTCTGGTGCGCCAGGAAAAGCGCGGCGAGGACCGCCTCGTCACGATCCGCCCGCTCGCCGGCACGCGGCCGCGCGGCAACACGCCCGAGCGCGACGCCGCGCTCGCGACCGAGCTGCTGAACGACCCGAAGGAAATCGCCGAGCACGTGATGCTGATCGACCTCGCGCGCAACGACGTCGGCCGCATCGCGCAGATCGGCTCGGTCGTCGTGACCGACAAGATGGTGATCGAGAAGTACTCGCACGTGCAGCACATCGTCAGCTCGGTCGAAGGCAAGCTGAAGCCCGAGATGACCAATTTCGACGTGCTGCGCGCCACCTTTCCGGCCGGCACGCTGTCGGGCGCGCCGAAGGTCCGCGCGATGGAGCTGATCGACGAGCTCGAGCCCGTCAAGCGTGGCCTCTACGGCGGGGCGGTCGGGTATCTGTCGTTCACCGGCGAGATGGATCTCGCCATCACGATCCGCACCGGCGTGATCGCGAACGGCAATCTGTATGTGCAGGCGGCCGCGGGCGTGGTCGCCGATTCGGTGCCGGAATCCGAATGGCAAGAGACCGAGAACAAGGCACGCGCGGTGATGCGCGCGGCCGAGCAGGTCCAGGACGGCCTCGATAGCGACTTCTGACCGGAGACACACCATGCTGCTCATGATCGACAACTACGACTCGTTCACCTACAACCTGGTGCAGTACTTCGGCGAACTCGGCGAAGACGTGCGCACCTACCGCAACGACGAAATCACGCTCGACGAAATCGCGAAGCTGAACCCCGAGCGCATCTGCCTGTCGCCGGGCCCGAGCAACCCGCAACACGCCGGCATCACGCTCGACGTGCTGCGCGAATTCGCCGGCAAGACGCCGATTCTCGGCGTGTGCCTCGGCCATCAGGCGATCGGCGAGGCGTTCGGCGGCCGCGTCGTGCGCGCGCAGACCATCATGCACGGCAAGGTCAGCACGATCGAAACCGACTGCAAAGGCGTATTCGCGGACCTGCCGAAGCACTTCACGGTGACGCGCTACCACTCGCTCGCGATCGAACGCGAATCGCTGCCCGACTGCCTCGAAGTATCGGCATGGACCGAGGACGGCGAAATCATGGGCGTGCGCCACAAGGAACTCGCCGTGGAAGGCGTGCAGTTCCACCCGGAATCGATCCTGTCCGAACACGGCCACGCGCTGCTCGAAAACTTCGTCAAGCAGTCGAAGCTCGCCGTCGCCGGCAAGAACCCGAATAACACGGCGTCCGGCAATGCCTGACAACAAGGGAGACGAGACCATGTCCATTACGCCCCAGGAAGCGTTGCAGCGGACCATCGAGCACCGCGAGATTTTCCACGACGAAATGCTGCATCTGATGCGCCTCATCATGCGCGGCGAACTCTCGCCCGTGATGTCGGCGGCAATCATCACCGGCCTGCGCGTCAAAAAAGAGACCATCGGCGAAATCACCGCGGCCGCCACGGTGATGCGTGAATTTGCCCGGCACGTCGAGGTGCAGGACAACTCGAACTTCGTCGATATCGTCGGCACCGGCGGCGACGGTGCCCACACGTTCAATATTTCCACCGCGACGATGTTCGTGTCGGCCGCGGCCGGCGCGAAGGTCGCAAAGCACGGCAATCGCGGCGTATCGAGCAAGTCGGGCAGCGCCGACGTGCTCGAAGCGCTCGGCGTCAACATCGATCTGCAACCGGAGCAGGTCGCGGCATCGATCGCGGAGACGGGCATGGGCTTCATGTTCGCGCCGAACCATCATCCGGCCATGAAAAACGTCGCGGCGGTCCGCCGCGAGCTCGGCATACGCACGATCTTCAACATCCTCGGCCCGCTCACCAATCCGGCCGGCGCGCCGAATCAGCTGATGGGCGTGTTCCACCCCGACCTCGTTGGCATTCAGGTGCGCGTGATGCAGCGTCTCGGCGCGAAGCACGTGCTCGTCGTCTACGGTATGGACGGCATGGACGAGGTGTCGCTTGGCGGCGCCACGCTGGTCGGCGAGTTGCGCAATGGCGAGATCCGCGAGTACGAGATCCACCCGGAAGACTTCGGCATGCAGATGGTGTCGAACCGCACGCTGAAGGTCGCCGATGCGGGCGAGTCCAAGGTCATGCTGCTCGACGCGCTCGACAACAAGCCCGGCGTCGCGCGCGAAATCGTCACGCTGAACGCCGGCACGGCGCTCTATTCGGCGAACGTCGCGGCTACGATCGCGGACGGCATCGAACTCGCGCGCGAAGCGATCGCGAGCGGCAAGGCGCGCGCGAAGGTCGACGAACTGGTGCGCTTCACCCAGCAATTCAAGCAGTAATCACGTAGCGAGACATTTATGAGCGACATCCTCGACCGCATCATCGCGGTCAAACGCGAAGAAGTCCGGGCGGCCGAACAAAGCGTGCCGCTCGAAGAACTGCGGCTCGAAGCGTCCTCGCGCGACCTGCGCGACTTCGTCGGCGCACTGCGCGCCAAGCATGCGGCGGGTCTCGCCGCGGTGATCTCCGAAGTGAAGAAGGCGAGCCCGTCGAAGGGCGTGCTGCGCGAACAGTTCGTGCCGGCCGACATCGCGCGCTCGTACGAGAAGCACGGCGCGGCGTGTCTGTCCGTGCTGACCGACGTGCAGTTTTTCCAGGGTAGCGTCGCGTACCTGCAGCAAGCGCGCGCCGCCTGCCAGTTGCCGGTGCTGCGCAAGGACTTCATCGTCGATCCGTATCAGATCGTCGAAGCACGCGCGATGGGCGCCGACGCGATCCTGCTGATCGCCGCGGCGCTCGAAACCTCGGAGATGCAGGACCTCGAAGCGCTCGCGCAGTCGCTCGGTCTCGCGGTGCTCGTCGAAGTGCACGACGGCAAAGAACTGCAGGAAGCGCTGACGCTGAAAACGCCGCTGATCGGCATCAATAACCGCAATCTGCGCACGTTCGAAACCTCGCTCGAGACGACGCTCGGCATGCTCGACGCGATTCCCGACGATCGGATCGTCGTGACCGAATCGGGCATCCTGTCGCGCGACGACGTCGATCGCATGCGCGCGCGCAACGTGCATACGTTCCTCGTCGGCGAGGCGTTCATGCGCGCGGACGAGCCGGGTGTGGAACTTGCGCGAATGTTTTTCTGAGCGCCGCATCGACGTATCAACGAATCGGCCCAGACAGACACCCGCAACAAGGACACGCATCATGAGCATGGAACGCGAAATCAAGCTGGCGCTGCCCGCTTCGCAGGTGCAGGCCGCGACGCGATGGTTCGCCGCGCGCGCCGGCATTGAAGGACATCCGATCAAGCTCGTGAACATTTACTTCGATACGCCACAGCTGACGCTGGCGTCGTCGAAGAGCGCGCTGCGTCTGCGGCAGACACCGGACGGCTGGCTGCAGACCTTCAAGACGGTCGGTACCGCGAAGAATGGTTTGCATAGCCGGCACGAATGGGAAATGCCGGTCGCGGGCCCGAAGCTCGAAATCGACGCGTTGCTGAGCGCTTGCGATGAACCCGCCGCCGCGGACGCTTTGAAGCAGGCGGCACCGTCCCTGGTCGAGCTGTTCCGCACGAATTTCACCCGCACGCTATGGCAGCTCGACACCGACGGCGCGCAGGTCGAGGCCGCGATCGATCAGGGCGACGTGCTTGCCGAAGTCGACAGCGAAGCGCGCCGCGCGCCGATCTCGGAGATCGAGCTCGAACTGAAATCGGGCGACGAAGCGGCGCTTCATACGCTGGCCGCCGAACTCGGCAAACGGATTGCCGGCCTCGCGCCGGATGACATCAGCAAGGCGCAGCGCGGGTATCGATTGCGCGCGGGTTGAGTGCGGGTTGGGCGCAGGTCGGTCGCGGCAGCGCCTCATCCGCTCGCCACAGCTTGAGCTAGCCGACGTTTGCTGCGACACTTCCCCGCCATGACCTCCGCTTCCCGTACCCGCTCCAGTTCGCCGCAGGCATCGCTGTTCGACGATGCCGCGCCAGTCGCCACTCAAGCCCCGACCGATACGGCCGCCGCGCTGCCCACGCTCGAAGCCCAGTTCGCCGCGCTGCCCGCGGCATGGCGTGCGCACCTCAAATCATTCATCGACAGCGACACCTACGCGCCGCTGTGCCGTTTCGTCGACGGCGAGCGTGCCGCCGGCAAGACCATCTATCCGGCCGACGTGTTTCGCGCACTGCGCCTGACGAGCCCCGACGAAGTGAAAGTCGTGATCCTCGGTCAGGACCCGTATCACGGTGAAGACCGCGGCACGCCACAAGCGCACGGTCTCGCGTTTTCAGTCGCGCCGCACGTGCGGCCGCCGCCGTCGCTGCGCAACATCTTCAAGGAAATCGCCGCGAGTCTCGGTCACGAAACGCCGCAGCACGGCTGTCTCGACAGCTGGGCCAAACAGGGCGTGTTGCTGCTGAACACCGTGCTGACCGTCGAGCGCGACAGCGCCGCGAGCCACGCGAAACGGGGCTGGGAAAAATGCACGGACACGCTGATCCACGAACTCGCGACGCGGCATCAGAACCTCGTCTTCATGCTGTGGGGCGCGCATGCGCAAGCGAAGCGCTCGCTGCTCGGCGGCAAGTCGCACTACGTGCTGGAGGCGCCGCATCCATCGCCGCTGTCCGCGCATCGCGGCTTTCTCGGCTGCGGGCATTTCGCCAAGGCGAACGAGTATCTGGAGCAGCACGGCCGCGAACCGATCGACTGGCGTCTGCCCGACGAGGCGCAAATGCTTGCGTAAGGACGCAGTCGTCGGAAGATTGAGATACGAAGCGAAAACGCCACGGAGGGCGAACCCGTCCGTGGCGTTTTTTCATTTCGCCGCTCGCGCCGCATCGAAGCGGCGCAAGGCAGCACGACCGACCCGCTTAAACCGCGGCGATCGCTTCGCGCGCCGAGCTCAGCGCGGCGTTGGCGGCGTCCGGGCCCATGTTCAGGCCTTCGGCGTAGATGAAGTTCACGTCGGTCATGCCGAGGAAGCCGAGGAAGCTCTTCAGGTACGGCGTCTGGCTGTCGTTCGGCGTACCGAGATACTTGCCGCCGCGCGCAGACACGACATGAACCTTCTTGCCCTTCACGAGACCTTCCGGGCCGTTCGCGGTGTATTGGAACGTGATGCCCGCACGCGCGATGAAGTCGAAGTACGTCTTCAGTTGCGACGAAATGCCGAAGTTGTACATCGGCGCGCCGATCACGATGACGTCGGCGGCTTGCAGCTCGGCGATCAGCGCTTCGCTGCGCGCGGCGATCGCGGCTTGTTCCGGGGTGCGCTGCTCGGCCGGCGTGAAGAACGCGCCGAGCACGTCATCGTCGAGGTGCGGCAGCGGCTCGGCTTGCAGGTTGCGGACGACGACTTGCGCGCCCGGATTCGACTGTTGCAGCTTTGCGGTCAGCTCGTTGACGAGAAGCGTCGAGTTCGCGCCTTGCGAACGGGCTGCCGAGTTGATTTGCAGGATCGTGGTCATGGTTGACTCCAGTAGGGGCGCGCAGTGTTGCGCGAGTGGAGCCATTGTGTTTATTTACCGGCCGGCGAAAAAGCCGTCCGGCGGCGACGGATTGTTGCATGGATAGAACAATCCACCACCCTCGCCCGCCGATTGACGACGGAGCGGGCGACGATCGGTGGGCCGCCCGGTGCGGCCCACCACCCCCACCACCGCGCCGATCAGCTCGCCAGCCAACGCTCGCGGGCCTTGCGCGCGGCGGGACGGTTATCGCTGACCGCGAGCTTGTAGCGCGCCACTTCGGGGCCGTCGAGCTTCACCTGCGTGACCCGCAGTTCGTCGCGGCGGAACGCATGCACCTCGACGTTGGCGCCCGGCTGATAGCGCGACAGCAGAGCATCGATATTCCCGCCCGTCACGCGCAGCCCATCGAGCGCGATCAGCACGTCGCCGGCGGAGAGGCCCGCCTTCTGCGCGGCGCTGCCCTCGTGCACGGTGGCAAGCGCGCAATCCGCGCCGCCGCGCAGTCGCACGCCGAGCGAGGGCTTGCCGTTCTTGTCGAGATCCGCCGCGAGCGCCACGCCGAACGGTGCGAGCAGCGTGTCGAGCGGCAGATCGCGCGTGCCGCGCACGCCTTCGGCGAACAACTCGGCCAGTTGCGCGCCGGTCGCTTCCGCGAAAATCGTCTCGATCTCGCTTTCGTCGACGCCGACCGGCTTGCCGCGATAAAAGTCACGGCCGAAGCGCTTCCATAGCAGACGCATTACGTCGTCGAGCGATTTGCGGTTGCCGGTCTGCGCGCGGATCGTCAGATCGAACGCGAGCGCAAGCAGCGAGCCCTTCGTGTAATAGCTGACGATCGCGTTCGGCGCGTTTTCGTCCTGCCGGTAGTACTTGACCCAGGCATCGAACGAACTCTCGGCGACGCTTTGCTTCAAACGCCCGCTGCCGCGTTGCACGCCGCCGATCACCTTGCCGAGCAGGCCGAAATAGTCATCCGGCGAGATCACGCCGCTGCGCACGAGGATCAGGTCGTCGTAATACGACGTAAAGCCTTCGAACAGCCACAGCAGCGACGTGTAGTTTTCGACGCTGAGATCGTACGGCGCGAAGGCGGCCGGCTTGATGCGCTTCACGTTCCACGTGTGGAAATACTCGTGGCTGCACAGCCCGAGATAGGTCCGGTAGCCCTCGCTCATCGTGTCGCGGCCCTGCACCGGCAGATCGGTGCGATTGCAGATCAGCGCGGTCGACGCGCGATGCTCGAGGCCGCCGTAGCCGTCGGTGACGGCCTGCGTCATGAACACGTAGCGCTCGACCGGCGCCTGGTTCGACTTCGGTTCGAACAGTGCGATCTGCGCCTCGCAGATCCGCTTCAGGTCCTTACACAGCCGCTCCATGTCGAGCCCGATCACCCGACCGCCGATCACGACGTCGTGCGGCACGCCATGCGCCTTGAACGTCGCGAGCGCGAATTCACCCAGCGTGACGGGATGATCGATCAACTCGTCGTAGTTCTGCGCGCGGTACTCGCCGAAGCCGTAGCGCTTCGTGCCGCGCGCTTCCGGCAGCGCGGTCGCGACGCGCCAGTTGCGATACGCGGTGCCCTGGGGCTTGCGGATATCGACCACGCACTGCGCGTCTTCATGGCCGAGCGGCGACAGAAACACGCTGGTGCCGTTGAAAAAGCCGATCGTGTCGTCCAGATGCGCGGCACGCACCGACATGTCCCATGCATACACCTCGTAGCGCAGCGTCAGCGCGCCCTTGACGGTCGCAGCCTGCCACGTGTGCTTGTCGATCTTCTCGACGCGCACCTTGCGGCCCGCGTCGTTCACCGCGCGCAGCGTGACGATGTTGCGTGCGAACTCGCGCACCATGTAGCTGCCCGGAATCCACACCGGCAGCATGAAACGCTGGCCGGCCGGATCGGGATCGACGACGGTCATGGTGACTTCGAACAGGTGGGCGGCGGGATTACCCGGAACGATGGTGTAGCGAATCGGCTTCATCGGCGGCGTTGGGGAGTGTCAGGGGAGTGAGCGGAGAAGTTCGGGCTCGATGCGAAAGGAGGCGCTGTGTGCGCCTCCTTTCGTTTGCGGGTTGCTTCTGTTGCGCGCCCGAAGCGTGCGTGGTGCTGCGTGCAGCGCGCGGTTCAGTGCACCGCCGACAGCTCCTTGTCGAGCCGGTCGGCCGGCACCGCACCGGGCAGGCGACGGCCGTCGGCGAGGAACATCGTCGGCGTGCCTTCGACGTTCATCGAACGGCCGAGCGCGAGGTTCTTGTCGATCGCGGCAGTGTCGCAGGTGGCGGCGGCGGTCGGCGCCTGACGGTCCTGCATCCACGATTCCCACGCCTTCGCGCGATCGGCCGAGCACCAGATCGACTTCGACTTGGCGGTCGAATCCGGCGACAGCACCGGGTACAGGAACGTGTAGACCGTCACGTTGTCGACCGACAGCAAGGTCTTTTCGAGCTGCTTGCAGTACGGGCAGTTCGGGTCGGAGAACACGGCGATCTTGCGCGCGCCGGTGCCGCGCACGACCTTCACCGCATTGCCGAACGGCAGGCTCGCGAAGTCGATGCGGTTGGTTTCCGACAGGCGCGCCTCGGTCAGATTCTTGCGCGTCTTCGCGTCGACCATGTCGCCGAGCATCAGGTAGTCGCCGTTCGCATCGCTATAGATGATCTGCGTGCCGAGGTTCACTTCGTACAGGCCCGCGATCGGCGTCTTCGACACACTCTTGATCGTCACGTCGGAAAGACGCGTTTGCAGCGCGGCTTTGAGCTTGTCGGTGGTCTGGTCGGCCTGTGCCGAGCAGCCGAGCGTAGCGGCAGCGATCGCGAGCACGGCGGCGGCGATGCGGAAAGTCTTTTTCATGCTGGAGTCCTGGGTTCAGTCGCACACCGTGCGCGTTTCTTCACGTTCCGGCCGCGCGTTTGGGTCGCCTATCGGGTCGATCCGGGTCGATCAGGTTTGATCGGGGTCAGATAGGGGAGCGATCGCAGCGCGTCGATCCGCTCATGATACCTGTCCCGGACGCCCGTGAACGGCCATCGGCTATCCACGCGACGCCTCCTTGCCGTTTAGCCCAGCGCGGCCGACACGAGCCAGCGCTTGATGAACGGCTGCGCACCGACGAACGCCATGCCGGTATTGCGCACGGCACGGGCGAGCGGACCGGGCACCGAGAACAGTTTCTGCAGGCCGTCGGTCGCGATCATCAGCGCGCGGATGTCTTCGCGGCGCGCGCGCTCGTAGCGGCGCAGCAACACCATGTCGCCGAGGTCGCGAAACGACTCCTTGCCACCGATCGTGCTCGCGAGCGCGGCGACGTCGCGCAAACCGAGGTTCATGCCCTGCCCCGCAAGCGGGTGAATCAGATGCGCGGCATCGCCGACTAGCGCGACGCGTGGCGCGACGAGCCGGTCGACGGTCTGCAGCGCGAGCGGGAAGCCTTGCGCTGGCGTCACGCAGTCGAGCGCGCCGAACTGGCCGCCGCTCACGTGTTCGACTTCGGCGGCGAGCCGCTCGGGATCGAGCGCGAGCAGTTGCTCCGCGTGCTCGGTGCGCGCCGACCAGACCAGCGACACGTGGCCATCCGGCATCGGCAGCAACGCGATGATCTCGCCGTCACGGAACCACTGATACGCGGTTTCGCCGTGCGGTTTCGCGGTCTTGAAATTGGCGACCACGCCGGTCTGTTTATAGTCGCGCCGCACCGTCTTCGAGCCGATCTGCGCGCGCACCCACGAGTGCGCGCCGTCCGCGCCGACCACCAGGTCCGCTGCGAGCACGCTGCCGTTCGCGAGGCCGACGCTCGCGCTGTCGGCGGAGAAATCGAGCGCCTGGGCGCGCGTGTCGATCCACGTTAGATTCGGCTGGAAGCGCAGCGCGGCATCGAGCGCGCGCTCGATCACCGACGACTCGACGATCCACGCAAGCTGCGGCACCGATGCCTGAAACGCGGAGAAATGCAGCTCGGCGTGCGCGTCGCCGTACACGCGCATGTCGTAGACGGGACCGAGCCGCGTGTGATCGAGCGCCTGCCACACCCGCAGTCGCTCGAGCAGGGCCTGCGAACTCGACGACAACGCATAGACGCGCGAGTCGAAGACCGCACCGGCCGGCAGCGCCGCGCAAGGCTGCGCGAGCAGTGCGACGCGCAGTCCGCCTTGCGTGAGCGCGAGCGCCGCGGTCTTGCCGACGAGCCCGCCGCCGATCACGGCGGCATCAAAGGTCTGGTGGTGTGCGTTCATGCGCGCATTATAGCCGCGGGGGGTGCGGGGGACGGATCGACCGGCGCGGCATGTGGGCCCGTCAGATCAGGCCCGGCGGCCCGCGTTAATGCCCCGGAGCGCTCGCCGCGAGCGCCGCGTTGGCCTCGCGCATGCGCATGAAATCGCGATCGGACGACAGGTTGCGCCACGCGGCCGCCTCGAGCTGCGCCTTGCGATCGCGTTGGTCGCCGCGCACCGCGCAGTCGGGGAACACGCGGTCATACACGCTCCACAACGAATCGTTGTCGTTCTTGTCTGCGAACCGCGCGATGTCGGCCCGATCCTGGTGCGTGAGGTGACTCGTCAGGCAATCGATCGTCTGACGGTCCGTGGTGGCTTGCGCTTCGTCGAAATTCGGCGTGACCCATGTCGCGACCACGCCCACCACGATCGCGGCGACGACGCCGATTCCGACCCATCTCATGATTCGCACGTTTTTGCCCCGGAAATGAGCTCTCTCGGCTCTGAACTGACGATTCTACAGTGGCTTCACGCAAATGCGCCGGCCGGTCCGCCCGGGCGAACGGGTTACAATTGCGTTTTCCGTGAAAACTCGCACTCAATCGTCGAGCCAACGCCCCGATTCGGTGACTTGTCCGCTCCGCCGCGCCTGCCACGCAACGCCCTACGCGAAGGCTTTCCGAATCCGCGCGCAGCGTCGAGCGCATCACGCAACCTACTGATTCACTGAAGGATTTCCATGAGCCTCCAATGCGGCATCGTCGGCCTGCCTAACGTCGGCAAGTCCACCCTGTTCAACGCCCTGACGAAGGCGGGCATTTCCGCCGAAAACTATCCGTTCTGCACGATCGAGCCGAACGTCGGCATCGTCGAAGTGCCGGACGCCCGTCTGAAGGCGCTCGCCGAAATCGTCAAGCCGGAGCGCATCCTGCCGGCGGTGGTCGAGTTCGTCGATATCGCGGGTCTGGTGGCTGGTGCAAGCAAGGGCGAAGGCCTCGGCAACCAGTTCCTCGCGAACATCCGCGAAACCGATGCGATCACGCACGTGGTGCGCTGCTTCGAGGACGACAACGTGATTCACGTCGCGAACAAGGTCGATCCGCTGTCGGACATCGAGGTGATCAACACCGAACTCGCGCTCGCCGACCTCGGCACCGTCGAGAAGGCACTCGCGCGCTATTCCAAGGCAGCCAAGTCGGGCAACGACAAGGAAGCCGCGAAGAATGTGGCGGTGCTGGAGAAGGTCCGCGCGCAGCTCGACCAGGCGAAACCGGTCCGCGCGCTCGACTTGACCGATGAAGAAAAGGCCACGCTCAAGCCGTTCTGCCTGATCACCGCGAAGCCGACCATGTACGTCGCCAACGTGAAGGAAGACGGCTTCGAGAACAACCCGCACCTCGACGCGGTCACGAAGTTCGCGGCCGCGGAAGGCGCGCCGGTCGTGGCCGTGTGCGCGGCGGTCGAAGCGGAAATCGCCGACCTCGACGAAGCCGACATGGAAGTGTTCCTCGCCGACATGGGCATGCACGAGCCGGGCCTGAACCGCGTGATCCGCGCGGGCTTCAAGCTGCTCGGCCTGCATACCTACTTCACGGCCGGCGTGAAGGAAGTGCGCGCGTGGACGATCCACATCGGCGATACGGCGCCGAAGGCAGCGGGCGCGATCCACACCGACTTCGAACGTGGCTTCATCCGCGCGCAGACGATCAGCTTCAACGACTACATCACCTACAAGGGCGAGCAAGGCGCGAAGGAAGCCGGCAAGATGCGCGCCGAAGGCAAGGAATACGTCGTGCATGATGGCGACGTCATGAACTTCCTGTTCAACGTGTAAAGCGCAAAGCAGCGCAAACTGCGCTGCACGAGTAAGGCCCGCGAACGCTCAGGCGTCGCGGGCTTTTTTATTTGCGCGCGACGATTAACCCACCGCACCGGGACAACGAGCCTCGCTACGCATCGCTGACGATCTTCCCGAATCCCGTCCCATTTATTTCCTTTCCATGACAGCCGATGCTAAATTGCGACTTCCGGCGCCCCGCCACCCATCGTGCGCGCCGCCCGGCCAACGACGCCGGAATGTCATCGAACACAAATAGAATCGCGCGATTCGCGTCCGCGCCCTTCCGAACCGGAGACAAATCGATGAATTACAAGCCGCTGTTCCGTTCACTTTCCGTCGCCGCCGTGTTGAGTATCGGCGTCAGCCAGGCGGCTCACGCCGCGACCGAAATCCAGTTCTGGCATGCAATGGAAGCCGCGCTGGGTGAACGTCTGAACGACATCGCCAACGACTTCAACAAATCGCAAAGCGACTACAAGATCGTGCCGGTGTTCAAGGGCACCTACGACCAGACTCTCGCCGCCGGCATCGCGGCCTATCGCAGCGGCAACGCGCCGGCCATCCTGCAGGTCTACGAAGTCGGCACCGCGACGATGATGCAGGCGAAAAAAGCCATCGTCCCGGTCACCCAGGTATTCAAGGACGCGGGCGTGCCGCTCGACCAGAAAGCGTTCGTGCCGACCATCGCGAGCTACTACAGCGATTCGAAAACCGGCGAGCTGATCTCGATGCCGTTCAACAGCTCGACGCCGGTGCTGTACTACAACAAGGACGCGTTCAAGAAAGCCGGCCTCGACCCGAACCAGCCGCCGAAGACCTGGGCCGAACTGCACGCCGACGCGCAGAAGCTGAAGGCCTCGGGCATGTCGTGCGGCTACTCGTCGGGCTGGCAAAGCTGGATTCAGCTCGAGAACTACAGCGCGTGGCATGCGGCGCCGTTCGCATCGCGTAACAACGGCTTCGACGGCATGGACGCGCAGCTCGAATTCAACAAGCCGCTGCAGGTCGCACACATCCAGTTCCTGCAGAACATGCAGAAGGACGGCACGTTCACCTATGTCGGCCGCAAGGACGAGCCCGTGTCGAAGTTCTATAGCGGCGACTGCGGCATCATCACGAACTCGTCGGGCTCGCTCGCAACGATCAAGAAATACGCGAAGTTCAATTTCGGCACCGGCATGATGCCGTACGACGAGAGCGTGAAGGGCGCGCCGCAGAACGCGATCATCGGCGGGGCGAGCCTGTGGGTGCTGTCGGGTAAAGACCCGGCGGTCTATAAGGGCGTCGCGAAGTTCCTCGCGTATCTGGCCACGGCGCCGGTCGCCGCGAAGTGGCATCAGGACACCGGCTATCTGCCGATCACGACCGCCGCGTACGACCTGACGCGCCAGCAGGGCTTCTACGAGAAGAACCCGGGCAGCGACACCGCGATCCGTCAGATGCTGAACAAGCCGCCGCTGCCGTTCACGAAGGGCCTGCGTCTGGGCAACATGCCGCAGATCCGCACCGTGATCGATGAAGAACTCGAGCAGGTCTGGGCGGACAAGAAGACGCCGCAGCAGGCGCTCGACTCGTCCGTCGCGCGCGGCGACGACCTGCTGCGCCGCTTCGAAAAGGCCGGTAACTAAGCATCGCCTGGTGGCGGGGTTCCGGCGCTGTTGCGCTGGAACCCGATGTCGTTGCCACACACCTGAGAATCTCGATGGAAAAGCGCTCTTACTTCGGCACCAGCGGGCTGCCCTACCTGCTCGTCGCGCCGCAGTTGCTCATCACGCTGGTGTTCTTTCTGTGGCCGGCTGGCGTTGCGCTGTGGCAATCGACGCAAAGTCAGGACGCGTTCGGCACGTCGAGCCAGTTCGTCGGACTCACGAACTTCAAACAGCTGTTCGCCGACCCGCTCTATCTGGCGTCGTTCAACACGACGATCGTGTTCTGCACGCTCGTCACCGTGTCGGGCCTCGTGATCTCGCTGTTGCTCGCGGTCTGCGCGGATCGCGTGACGCGCGGCGCGAAAGCCTATCAAACCTTGCTGATCTGGCCGTACGCGGTCGCGCCCGCGATCGCCGCCGTGCTGTGGTCGTTCCTGTTCAATCCGAGCATCGGCCTCGTCACGTATGCGCTCGCGAAGTACGGCATCGTGTGGAATCACGCGCTGAATCCCGGTCAGGCCATGTTCCTCGTCGTGCTCGCGTCGGTCTGGCAGCAGGTCAGCTATAACTTCCTGTTCTTCTACGCGGGCCTGCAGGCGATTCCGCGCTCGCTGATCGAAGCGGCCGCGATCGACGGCGCCGGTCCGGTGCGGCGCTTCTTCGGCATCGCGCTGCCGCTGCTGTCGCCAACCACGTTCTTCCTGCTGGTGATCAACATCACCTACGCGTTCTTCGACACCTTCCCGGTGATCGACGCGGCAACCGGCGGCGGCCCCGGCCAGGCCACCCGGACGCTGATCTACAAGATCTTCGCCGAAGGCTTCCAGGGGCTCGACATCGGCAGCTCGGGCGCGCAGTCGGTCGTGCTGATGATCATCGTCGTGGCGCTGACCGTCGTGCAATTCCGCTTCATCGAACGCAGGGTTCAATACTCATGATCGAGAACCGACGCGGTTTCGACCTCTTCTGTCACGCGGTGCTGATCCTCGGCGTCGCGCTGGTGGTGTTTCCGGTGTACGTCGCATTCTGCGCGGCGACGATGAGCGAGCACGAAGTGTTCACGGTGCCGCTGTCGCTCGTGCCGAGCACGCATCTGTTCGAGAACATCGCCACGATCTGGTCGCACGGCACCGGTAACGCGGCGGCGCCGTTCAACCGCATGCTGCTCAACAGTCTCGTGATGGCGCTCGTGATCGCGATCGGCAAGATCGCCGTGTCGATGATCTCCGCGTACGCGATCGTCTACTTCCGCTTTCCCTTTCGCACGGCCGCGTTCTGGCTGATTTTCGTCACGCTGATGCTGCCGGTCGAAGTGCGGATTTTCCCGACCGTGGAAGTGGTGTCGTCGATGCATCTGAGCAATACGTACACCGGTTTGACGCTGCCGCTGATCGCGTCGGCGACCGCGACGTTCCTGTTCCGCCAGTTCTTCAAGACGCTGCCGGACGAACTGATGGAAGCCGCGCGCATCGACGGCGCGGGCGCGCTGCGCTTCTTCTGGGACGTCGTGCTGCCGCTGTCGCGCACCACCATGGCGGCACTCTTCGTGATCACGTTCATCTACGGCTGGAACCAGTATCTGTGGCCGATCCTGATTACGAGCCAGCAATCGCTGACCACCGCGGTGATCGGCATCAGGGGCATGATCGCCTCGGGCGACACCGCGACCGAATGGCATCTCGTGATGACGGCCACGTTGCTCGCGATGCTGCCGCCGCTCGTGGTCGTGCTGACGATGCAGCGCTGGTTCGTGCGCGGCCTCGTGGATTCGGAGAAGTGATCGGATATGACGAACTGCGACAAGCACTCAAAAGCAAAGGCTAAAACAGCATGGCTGCACTGACTCTGCAAAGCGTCAAGAAAACCTACGACGGCAAACAGTTCGTATTGCACGGCATCGACGTCGACGTCGCCGACGGCGAATTCGTCGTGATGGTCGGTCCGTCCGGCTGCGGCAAATCGACGTTGCTGCGGATGGTCGCCGGGCTCGAGCGCATCTCCGACGGCAGCATTTCGATCGCCGGGAAGGTCGTCAATGATCTGGAGCCGAAGGATCGCAACATCGCGATGGTGTTCCAGAACTACGCGCTGTATCCGCACATGAGCGTGGCCGAAAACATGGGCTACGCGTTGAAGATCGCGGGCGTCGAGCGCGCGCAGATCGCGAAGCGGGTGGAAGCCGCCGCGCAGATTCTCGAACTCGGCGCGCTGCTGCAGCGCAAGCCGCGCGAATTGTCGGGCGGGCAGCGGCAGCGCGTCGCGATGGGACGCGCGATCGTGCGCGAACCGGCCGTGTTTCTGTTCGACGAGCCGCTGTCGAATCTCGACGCGCGTCTGCGTGTGCAGATGCGCCTCGAAATCCAGCGTCTGCATGCGCGTCTGAAGACCACGAGCCTGTACGTCACGCACGATCAGATCGAAGCGATGACGCTGGCCCAACGCGTGATCGTCATGAACAAGGGCCACGCCGAGCAGATCGGCGCGCCGACCGAGGTCTATGAGCGGCCGGCCACGGTATTCGTCGCAAGCTTCATCGGCTCACCGGGGATGAACCTGCTCGAAGGCCGTGTCTCGGACGACGGCTCCACGTTCGACGTCGCCGGCAACGGCCCGAAGCTGCCGCTCGCGGGCGTACCGTCGATCGGCCGCGAAGTCGCGACCGGCCGCGAATGGACGCTCGGCATCCGCCCCGAGCATCTGAGCCCGGGCACGGCCAACGCAGCGTCCGCGACGCTGACCGTCGATTCCTGCGAAATCCTCGGCGCGGACAATCTCGCGCATGGCCGTTGGGGCAAGCACGACGTGACCGCACGGCTGCCGCACGCGCACCGCCCGGCGGCGGGCGAGGTGCTGCAGGTCGCGCTGCCCGCGCAGCATCTGCATTTCTTCGATCCGGCGACGGGACATCGCGCGAACTGAGACGCCCCCCGAAGCGCCGTGACGGCGGCCTGCCGTCGGCCCTCCCCTGCCGCCCGGCCCCCGCCGCGAAGTACAATGCGACCTGAACCACGCGCCGCGCGCGGCAGCGTCGTCTGAATCCGACGCCGCGCCGGCCGGCGCCGGGCGTTCCGCCCGGCTCTCACACCGATTACCCATTCACCCTCGACTGCCCGCCCGCACGCGGCCGGCGTCGTCAACGTCTACTGCAAGCAAATGGCCCAATACGTTTTCACCATGAACCGGGTCGGCAAGATCGTGCCGCCCAAGCGCCAGATCCTGAAAGACATCTCGCTATCGTTCTTCCCCGGCGCGAAGATCGGCCTGCTCGGCCTGAACGGCTCGGGCAAGTCGACGCTGATCCGCATCATGGCTGGTGTGGACACGGAAATCGAAGGCGAAGCGACGCCGATGCCGAACCTGAACATCGGCTATCTGCCGCAGGAGCCGCAGCTCGATCCGCAAAAGACCGTGCGTGAAGCGGTCGAGGAAGGCCTCGGCGACGTCTTCAACGCGCAGAAGAAGCTCGACGAAATCTATGCGGCTTACGCCGAGCCGGACGCCGACTTCGACGCGCTCGCCGCCGAGCAGGCGAAGTACGAAGCGATCCTCGCGACGACCGACGGCAGCGCCGAGCAGCAGATCGAAATCGCCGCCGACGCGCTGCGTCTGCCGGCATGGGACGCCAAGATCGAGCATCTGTCGGGCGGCGAAAAGCGTCGCGTGGCGCTGTGCAAGCTGTTGCTGCAGAAGCCCGACATGCTGCTGCTCGACGAGCCGACCAACCACCTCGACGCGGAATCGGTCGAATGGCTCGAGCAGTTCCTCACGCGCTTCCCGGGCACCGTGGTCGCCGTCACGCACGATCGCTACTTCCTCGACAACGCCGCCGAGTGGATTCTCGAACTCGACCGCGGCCACGGCATTCCCTGGAAGGGCAACTACAGCAGCTGGCTCGATCAGAAGGAAGACCGGCTGAAGCAGGAAGAGGCGTCGGAATCGGCGCGCCAGAAGGCGATCAAGAAGGAGCTCGAGTGGGTGCGCCAGAATCCGAAGGGCCGCCAGGCGAAGTCGAAGGCGCGTATCGCCCGCTTCGAGGAGCTGAACAGCCAGGACTACCAGAAGCGCAACGAAACGCAGGAAATCTTCATTCCGGTCGGCGACCGACTCGGCAATGAAGTGATCGAGTTCAAGAACGTCAGCAAGTCGTACGGCGATCGCCTGCTGCTCGATAACGTCAGCTTCAAGATTCCGGCGGGCGCGATCGTCGGCATCATCGGTCCGAACGGCGCGGGCAAGTCGACGCTGTTCCGCATGCTGACCGACCGCGAGCAACCCGATTCGGGCGAAATCGTGAAGGGCCCGACCGTCAAGCTCGCTTACGTCGACCAGAGCCGCGACGCGCTCGCAGGCACCAAGACCGTGTTCGAGGAAATCTCGGGTGGCGCGGACGTGCTGACGGTCGGCAAGTACGAAACGCCGTCGCGCGCGTATATCGGCCGCTTCAACTTCAAGGGCGGCGACCAGCAGAAGATCGTCGGCAATCTGTCCGGTGGCGAGCGCGGTCGTCTGCATCTGGCGAAGACGCTGATCGCGGGCGGTAACGTGCTGCTGCTCGACGAACCGTCGAACGACCTCGACGTCGAAACGCTGCGCGCGCTCGAAGACGCGTTGCTCGAATTCGCGGGCTCGGTGCTCGTGATCTCGCACGATCGCTGGTTCCTCGACCGTATTGCGACGCATATCCTTGCGTTTGAAGGCGACTCGCAGGTCACGTTCTTCGACGGCAACTACCAGGAATACGAAGCGGACAAGCGCGCGCGTCTGGGCGAGGAAGGCGCGCGGCCGAAGCGTCTGCGCTACAAGCCGATCTCGCGTTAAGAAGCAGGAAACAACGGCCCGTCTGGTGCAATGCCGGACGGGTCACGGGGCATGCGGGTTGCTTGCCTTCGCGTGGTGGGCCCGCGCGTGAAAAATCCGCGCACGCGACAGACGAAGGAGACAAGCATGGCGATGTCGAAGGGCAGACGCTGGATCGTCGTCGTGGGCGGCACGCTATTAGCGTTGATTCTGATCGCGATCGGCGCGATGCAATTCGCGCAACAAGAAGTCAAGAATCGCGTGAGCGCGGCGCTCGGGCCGCTCGGCAGCGCCGAGAGCATCGATGTCGGCCTCACCTCGGTCCACCTCACCCACGTCGTGCTGAAAGCGCCACCCGGCTGGCCGGCGGGCGAACCGCTGCGCGCCGACGAAATCACCATCACCCCCGACGTGCGCGATCTGGTCGCGCGGCGCATGCATATCCGCGAGGTCGTCGTGCGCGGTTTCGACATGGCCGTGCTGCGCACCAGGGACGGCTCGCTGAATCTGCTGCCGAACCTGCGCGAAACGCTGAACCGCGACGATCAGCCGGGCGGCACCGGCAAGGCGCCGCCGATCCCGCGCGAAAAGCAGGTCGACCGGATCCGCTTCGAGCAGGGCAACTTCCACTTCTACGACATGACCGTCGGGCCGCCACCGTTCAAGGTGACGGTCAGCAACGCGAACGCGACGGTCGACAATCTGCATCTGCCGACCCTCGCCGAGCCGACCAACGTCAGCGTCCGCGGCTCGCTGAAGGGTCCGGCGCATACGGGCACGGTTACATTCGACGGCTGGATCAAAATCGCCAGCCGCGATTCACAGACGACGAGCACGTTGCGCGGCGTCGATATCGCGATGCTCGATCCGTATCTGCTGAAGAAGGCCGGCACGCGAGCGCAGGTGACGGGCGGCACCGTCGATCTGACGATCGAATCGACGGTGCGCAACTATCACGTGCACGCGCCCGGCACCGTGACGATCCACAATCTGCAGCTCGCTGAAACCGACAATCCGCTCGAGACGTTCATGTCGATCCCGACCCGCGCGGCCGTCGCCGCGCTGCGCACCCATAACGGCGACATCTCGTTGCATTTCGTGCTCGACGGCGATTTGCGGGATCCGAAGTTCTCGGTGCGCGACGGAATCCTCGCGCGCGTCGGCGAGGGGTTTGCAAAGGCGTTGGGGGTGAGCGTCGAAGGTGTCGCGAAGGGCGCGGGCGAGACCGTTAAAGGTCTCGGCAATGCGTTGAAGAATCTGCTGGGGCAGTAGCGCTCAGCTCAAACCGGCAAGCCTAGCTCGCGCAGCTGCGCTTGCGTTTGCGCGGCGCTCGTATGATGCACGCCGTGCCAGCCGAGCGCCGTCGCGGCTTCGGCGTTCTTCGGGTTGTCGTCGATGAAGACGAGCTCGGCCGGCTCGACGCCGGGCATCTGCGACTCGATGCGCTGGTGCATTTCCGCGAAGATCGCCGGGTCGGGCTTGACGAGCTTCACGCGCCCCGACACGACGATGTCGCGGAACCGCCGCAGCACCGGATAGTGCTCCCACGCATACGGGAACGTCTCGGCCGACCAGTTGGTGAGCCCGAAGAGCGGCACGTCGGCCGCTTCGAGCTTTTCCATCAGCGCGACGCCGTCATCGAGCACACCCGCCACCATCTCGTGCCAACGCTCGTAGAACGCGCGGATCAGCGGCTCGTGGTCGGGAAAACGTGCGATCAGCTCGTCGGTGGCCTCGACGATCGGCTGACCGCCGTCCTGGCGGATCACCCAGTCCATCGAGCACACGTGCGTGAGGAACCAGCGGCGCTCGGTTTCGTCGGGAATCAGCTCGCGATACAGGTACTCGGGACTCCAGTCGATCAGCACGCCGCCGAAATCGAACACCACTGCCTTGATTGCCATGCACGCTCCGCCTGGAAGGTTTTCGTTGCGTTCAGATCGGTTGCGTGCGCAGTTCGAGCCACGCCTTCGCGTCGCCCGACACGTGCGGCGCGAGGCGCGTGCGCACCGTCTCGTGATACGCGTTGAGCCAGGCGCGCTCGTCCTCGCGCAGCAGCGACAGCTCGATGCAGCGCGTGTCGATCGGGCACAGCGTCAGCGTTTCGAACTTCAGGAAATCGCCGAATTCAGTCTTTTCCGCGGCGACATTGAGCACGAGGTTTTCGATGCGCACACCCCACTTGCCCGGCCGATATAGACCCGGCTCGTTCGACGTGATCATGCCCTCCTCCATCGCGGTCCACGGTTCGGCCGGCGCGTAGTGCGAGATCACCTGCGGGCCTTCGTGCACGTTCAGGAAGTAGCCGACCCCGTGGCCGGTGCCGTGACCGTAGTCCGCGCCCGCTTGCCAGATCGGCGCGCGCGCGATCGCGTCGAGCATCGGTGAGCGGATACCACGCGGGAATTGCGCGCGCGACAGCGCGATCATGCCCTTCAGCACGACGGTGAAGTCACGCCGCTGTTCATTGCTCGGCGTGCCGATCGGGACGACGCGCGTGATATCGGTCGTGCCGCTCAGATACTGGCCGCCCGAGTCGATCAGCAGCAGGCCGTTGCCTTCGATCACCGCATGCGACTCCTCGGTCGCGCGATAGTGCGGCATCGCGCCGTTCGCGTTGAAGCCCGCGATCGTCGCGAAGCTCAGCGACACGAAGCCGGGACGGCGCGCGCGGGCGGCCGTCAGATGTTCGTCGATCGTCAGCTCGGTGATGCGCTCGCGGCCCAGCGCGCTTTCGAACCACGCGAAGAATTCGGCGAGCGCGGCGCCGTCCTGCTCCATCGTTGCGCGCACGTGCGCGGCGTCGGCGGCGGTCTTGCACGACTTCAGGAAAGTGGACGGATTGACCGCCTCGACCACCTTGACCGACGACGGCACCGCCTGCAGCGAGCCGTAGGTGATCCGGCGCGGATCGATCAGCAGCGTGCTGCCGGCCGGCAGCGCGGCGAGCGCGCCGGCGGCTTGCGCGTATGGCTCGACGCTGATGCCGTCGCGCGCGAGCACTTCGGCGAGCGCCGGCGACACCTTGCCGTCGGCGATAAAGAGCGACGCCCGATCCGCGCCGATCAGCGCATGGGCGACGAACACCGGGTTGTAGCTGACGTCGGCGCCGCGCAGGTTCAGCAGCCACGCGAGGTCGTCGAGCGTCGAGATGAAGTGCCACTGCGCGCCTTTGTCGGCCATCGCGCGACGCACCTGCGCGAGCTTGGCCGCCCGCGCGACGCCCGCTTGCGGCGCGGCGTGCTCGAAGACGGCGTCGGTAGGTAGCGTCGGACGCTGCGCCCAGATCGCGTCGAACAGGTCGACATCAGTGCGCAATTGCACGCCACGCGCGTTCAGCGTCGCGCTCAGGGCACGCGCCGCCGCGACGCCGAGCACCGCGCCGTCCACGGCGACGGTCCCACCGCTCGGGACGTTCTGCGCGAGCCATTCGAAATGCGGCGTGGTCAATTGGCCACCGGTCATCTTCATCAGCTGGACACCGGTCCCGGCGAGCTGCGCGCTCGCCTGTTCCCAGTAGCGGCTGTCGGTCCAGACGCCGGCGAAATCGGCGGTCACGACCAATGTGCCGGCCGAGCCGGTGAAGCCGGACAGCCACTGACGGCCCTGCCAGCGACCCGGCAGATACTCGGACAGGTGCGGATCGGCGGACGGCACGAGGTAAGCGGCGATGCCTTCATGCGCCATCGCGGCGCGCAGGCTCGCGAGGCGCTCGGGAATGGAGGAGGTTTCGGGAAGTCGGGCGTTCATGGAGTTACCTGCAAGGATTCATCGACGGATTGATCGGCGCGAAAAAAGGCCGACCGTCACGGCGACGGCGATCAGCGCAAAGGCGGTGCATACCAGCCATTCGAGCATGTCGCCGTCATGGAAGAGACCTGTCACATTGCCGGCCATGCGCGCGACGCTCGCGCCAAGCACGCCGGCCAACAACGCGACCCACCAGCGGGCGCGGCTCGTCGCGCGCAGCGGATGCAACCCCCAACCCGCGAGGCCGATCACGACGCCGAGCACGAGAATGCCTGGCCAACCCATCAGGCGTGGGCTCCAGACTGGGCGCTCAAACACGGCAAAATCAATTTCAGATTCGTCTCATAGGCGGAATAAGCAGCCAAGGCTAGCATTTTTGCCTCCTTAACTATAGAAGTTCAGCACGGCGCTTTCCGCATAGCGGTTGAGTTTAGGGGTCGGGGTGTGCTTAGGCAAGTTGTCGGTCTGACGAAAAGCCTGTACTCCGCCCGTTGCCAGGCTGACGCCGAGCCATGCGCATCGCCCTTATCGAACCGGACGTGCAACACGCCAAACTGGTCGACCGGCTCATTTTCGCCGGCGGTCACGTGTGCCAGCACTTCACCACCAGCACCACCTTCCTGCAGTGCGCCACCGACGAATTTTTCGACCTGCTCATCACCGAGAGCTGGGCCGGTGACCATTGCGCCGAAGACGTGATCCCGCGCGCGCGCTCCATTTTGCCGGGGCTGCCCGTCATGATGCTGATCGTGGCTCCGCGCGAGAGCCAGATCGTCGCCGCGCTGCACGCCGGCGCCGACGACTGCCTGAGCAAGCCTGTGCGTGGCCCCGAAATGCTCGCGCGCGTCGAGGCGCTGCAGCGTCGCGCGGGCGTGCGTCGCCCTCCCAACCGGCGGCGCGACGTGATCGGCGGCTATACATTCGACGCGGCGAGTTTCGCGGTGAGCTTTCGCGAGCTGACCGTCATCCTGACGCCGAAGGAATTCCGCCTCGCGCTGCTGCTGTTCAACAATCAGGCGCGGCCAGTGTCGCGCGCGCATATCCTCGAAACCGTGTGGTCGCGCCGTCGCGACGTAAAGTCACGCACCATCGACACCCACGTCTCGCGCGTGCGCAGCAAGCTGCAACTGCGCCCGGAGCTTGGCTACGCGCTGACGCCGGTCTATGGTTACGGTTATCAACTCGACCCGATTCCGCCGGAGAACCTGACAGGCGCGAGCTGACGCATGCGGGGTATACGGCCGCCAGGATGTGAGAATCGTGGAAACGCTATAATATAGGCCTGAACGATAGCTCCCCTCAAATGCAGCTCCTTACGATCGGAATCAACCACCACACTGCGCCTGTCGCCTTGCGCGAACGCGTGGCGTTTCCGCTCGAACAGATCAAGCCCGCATTGGACACGTTCAAAGGCATCTGGCTGGGCCGCATGGCCCCCAACGCGCCCGAAGCGGCCATTCTGTCCACCTGCAACCGTACCGAGCTCTACTGCGCGACCGACGACCTCGCCGCGCGCGAAGCCGCGATCCAGTGGCTGTCCAGGTACCACCACCTGCCCATCGACGAACTCGCGCCGCACGTCTACGCGTTGCCGCAGTCCGAAGCGGTGCGGCATGCGTTCCGCGTCGCATCGGGGCTTGATTCGATGGTGCTCGGTGAAACGCAGATCGTCGGACAAATGAAAGATGCGGTGCGCACCGCGTCCGAAGCCGGTGCACTCGGCACTTATCTGAACCAGCTGTTTCAACGCACGTTCGCCGTCGCGAAGGAAGTCCGCAGCACGACCGAAATCGGCGCGCAGTCGGTGTCGATGGCCGCCGCCGCGGTACGCCTCGCGCAACGCATTTTCGACAAGATCTCGAACCAGCGCGTGCTATTCATCGGTGCTGGTGAAATGATCGAACTGTGCGCGACGCACTTCGCCGCCCAGCATCCGCGTGAGCTCGTCGTCGCGAACCGTACCGCCGAGCGCGGCATGCGGCTCGCCGAGCGCTTCAACGGCCGCGCCATTCCGCTCTCCGAGCTGCCCGCGCGGATGCATGAATTCGACATCATCGTGTCGTGCACCGCGTCCACGTTGCCGATCATCGGGCTTGGCGCGGTCGAACGCGCGGTGAAGGCACGCCGCCACCGCCCTATTTTCATGGTCGACCTCGCGGTGCCGCGCGACATCGAGCCCGAAGCCGGCCAGCTCGAAGACGTGTTCCTTTATACCGTCGACGACCTCGGCGCGATCGTCCGCGAAGGCAATGCGTCGCGCCAGGCCGCGGTCGCGCAGGCCGAAGCGATCATCGAAACGCGCGTGCAGACCTTCATGCAATGGCTCGACCAGCGCAGCATCGTGCCGGTAATCCGCCATATGCATACGCAGGCTGACGCACTGCGCCGCGTGGAAGTCGAGCGCGCGCAAAAAATGCTCGCGCGCGGCGACGACCCGGCCGCGGTGCTCGAAGCGCTGTCGCAATCGCTCACCAACAAGCTGATCCACGGTCCCACGCACGCGCTGAATCGCGCCGACAGCGACAACCGCGACAAGCTGATCGCGTTGATGAGCGGCTTCTACAAACACTCCGGCTCCTCCGAGCGTTAGCGGCGCAGTTCTCGCCGCACCCCGCGCGCCACCGTCGTGGCTCGCTAAGTGCTTCAGTCCCGGGCATTCACCCGTTCCCCTGGCCGCATCCTTTCCGGAGTCCGCTCCGCTACCCGCCCGATGAAAACGAGCATGCAACGCAAGCTCGACCAGCTGACCACCCGGCTGGCCGAACTGAACGACCTGTTGAGCCGCGAGGACATCACCGCCAACCTCGACCAATATCGCAAGCTCACGCGCGAGCACGCGGAGCTGGGGCCGGTCGTCGAGCAATACGGGCTGTGGCGTCAGGCGCAGAACGACGCGACCACCGCGCAGGAGCTGCTCGCCGACGCGTCGATGCGTGATTTCGCCGAAGAGGAGATCCGTGCGGCGCGCGATCGCATGGACACGCTCGGCGTCGAGTTGCAGAAAATGCTGCTGCCGAAGGACCCGAACGACGACCGCAACATCTTCCTCGAAATCCGCGCGGGCACCGGCGGCGACGAATCCGCGCTGTTCGCGGGGGATCTGCTGCGCATGTATCTGCGCTATGCCGAGCGCAATCGCTGGCAGGTCGAGATGATGTCGGCGAGCGAATCGGATCTCGGCGGCTATCGCGAAGTGATCGTCCGAATCGCCGGCGACGCCGCGTATTCCAAGCTCAAGTTCGAGTCGGGCGGACACCGTGTGCAGCGCGTGCCGGCTACCGAAACGCAGGGCCGCATTCACACCTCGGCGTGCACGGTCGCGGTGATGCCTGAAGCGGACGAGATCGGCGAAGTCGAGATCAATCCGGCCGATCTGCGGATCGACACGTTTCGCGCGTCCGGCGCGGGCGGCCAGCACATCAACAAGACCGATTCGGCGGTGCGCGTCACGCACTTGCCGACCGGCATCGTCGTCGAATGTCAGGACGACCGTTCGCAGCACAAGAACAAGGATCGCGCGCTGAAGGTGCTCGCCGCCCGCATCAAGGACAAGCAGGCGCACGAGCAGCAGGCGAAGGAAGCGGCGACGCGCAAGAACCTGATCGGCTCGGGCGACCGCTCGGAACGGATTCGCACCTACAACTTCCCGCAGGGACGCCTCACCGATCACCGCATCAACCTGACGCTGTACCGCCTCGACGCGATCATGGACGGCGATCTCGACGAACTGATCGCGGCGCTCGTCAGCGAACATCAGGCCGAACTGCTGGCCTCGCTCGGCGACGCGGACTAACGCCCCGCCAATGACCGACGCCGCCCCAGCCCCGCTCGACTCCTCCGCTTCGCCCGCCACGGCCGCTGCGCTGTTGCGCACGTCGCCGTTGCCGGCGCTCGAAGCGCGGATTCTGCTCACGCACGTGCTCGGCTGGCGACGCACGCAACTGATCACGCGCGGCGAGGAGCCGCTCGAGCGCGAAGGGGTCGAGCGTTATCGCGCGCTCGAAGCGCGGCGCCTCGCCGGCGAGCCGGTTGCGCAGCTCGTCGGTGCGCGCGAGTTTTTCGGGCTGGAGTTCGAGGTTACGCCGCACGTGCTGATTCCGCGCCCCGAAACCGAACTGCTGGTCGAGACCGCGCTCGCGGCGATCGAACCTCGGCCGCGTCCGCTGGTGCTCGATCTCGGCACCGGAACCGGCGCCATCGCGGTGGCGATCGCGTCGATGCGGCCCGACGCGCAGGTCTGGGCGCTCGACCGTTCGGCCGATGCGCTCGCGGTCGCCACGCACAACGGCGCGCGCCTGCTCGACGCGAAGCGCCCGGGCGGCGCCATCGCGTTCCTGTCCAGCGATTGGTACGGCTCGCTCGATGCCGCGTTGCGTTTCGACGCGATCGTCAGCAATCCGCCGTATATCGCGAGCGGCGACCCGCATCTGTGCGAAGGCGATTTACGCTTCGAGCCGCGCGGCGCGCTCACCGACGAAGCCGACGGCCTCAGCGCGATCCGCGCGATCGTCGCCGGCGCGCCCGAGCGTCTCACCGCCGATGGCGTGCTGTGGATCGAGCACGGCTACGACCAGGCCGAAGCCGTGCGCGCATTGCTCAGCGCGCGGGGTTTTGCCGAGGTCCGCTCGGAGCGCGATCTGGCCGGCATCGAGCGGATCAGCGGAGGCGTGCTGCGCGCCGCCTCGGCATAAACGGCCTCGCCGCAGCTAAAACCCTTGGCGCGACGCGGCTGCGGCCGCCCTTAGCGAAATCCGCTATCATTTCAGCCTATTGTGCGACACGCACCGTTCGCTCACGTTACGAGCATCGACAATCAAACCCACTTTTCTCTGGGGGTTTGGGGGACTTTTGTCCTTAATTTTTCTGCGTGAGTGCATCGGCCTTTACGCCGCATGCTATGTATTAATCCGATTATCCTCGGATTCCGCCTCGTCAGCGGCACCAAACCGCTGACAAAGCGGAGTGGCGTCTACTAATTGCCCCTTCTTTTGGAAGGGGTACTCACTTCGATGCGAGCGACAAGCTCGATCCGTCATTGTTCAACCTCGGTCTGCCTGTCGGATAGTTCTTATCGACTGGTACGGCTGTGGCAGAGAACCTGTTATACGACTAGCAGTAGCCTACGAAGACATGCGTCACTGGTAACGGTGGGGTGTGAAGCTCTTCTGACAAAGTAGCCTCCGGATGTTCTCGGACAAGTGATCTCCGTGAGGCGATCACTTGGATACTCCTAGCAGCAAAAGGGGTTGAGGAGCTGGCTGACTGACACGGTCAACATATGTGAACTGCTGATAAACCTCGTAAAAATGGCGTTGCCAAAGCTGCTGACAGGCAACAACCAAAAGGTGTGCGGCCGGTTAACTCGCTGGTAGGACGGGTTACGTCGTCATCGGTGCCGCCGGGGAAGAGGCAGGACCTAAATCAGTCGTGTGACGGATCGGGAACGTGGTAAGCCCGTATGGTTGCCTGCGGAACATTGCAGGCAGGTGGACCGCAAGGAACGCTGTTGACTGTGCGGGTATGGGAGGACGGAAAAAGCGAACGCCAGACTGTAATGGTTTGGATAGGGGCTGAGACATTGCCCCACGCGAAAGCGGGCAGACTTCCGTTTGGTCTACCGTCGCAAGACGGCTGACGGACCTTTCGCTAAAAACTGGTGATCGTTGGCGGCTGCTCTAGCCGTCAGTGTATGTATTTAACCCCCTTGCGGGAGCAGATAGCTCCCGCAAGGGGCGATCTGTTCTTCGCTCGGGTCTCACTTTTTTTTCGAGCAGGAGAGCAGCATGAAAGTATCTATCCGCGAGGATCGATCTGCGCTTTCCCACGCGCCGGACAACTGGCACGCCATCGATTGGCGTCGCGTTGAACGGAACGTGAGAGGGATGCAGATTCGAATTGCGAAGGCGACGCGGGAACGCGACTGGCGCAGGGTGAAAGCCCTGCAACGGATGTTGACCCGCACGTTGTCCGCAAAGCTGCACGCGGTACGACGTGTTACGCAAAACCAGGGTGCGCGAACGGCGGGAGTCGATCGCGAGCTTTGGAATTCACCTGAAAGTCGATGGCAGGCCGTCAACCGGTTGACGCGACGTGGATACAAGCCTCTGCCTTTACGGAGAATCTTTATCCCCAAGGCCAATGGGAAGGAGCGCCCTTTGGGCATCCCAACCATGCGGGACAGGGCGATGCAAGCTTTGTATCTGCTAGCCTTGGAACCGGTGTCGGAATCGATGAGTGACCCAAACTCTTATGGGTTCAGGTTAAGTCGCTCGACGGCTGATGCAATGTCCCAGATTTTCGTCGCCATGTCTCAGCACGGTTCTGCCCGCTGGGTACTGGAGGCGGACATCAAGGGCTGCTTCGACTACATCAATCATGACTGGCTGGAGAACCATGTCCCGATGGACAGGGCAATCCTCCGAAAATGGTTGAAGGCTGGCCTGATTTACAAAGGACAGTTACAGGCGACTGAGGCCGGTACGCCACAGGGCGGGATCATCTCCCCTACGCTGGCGAACGTGACGCTGAACGGGCTTGAACGTGAACTGATTGCGCATCTTGATGCGAAATTTGGGATCGCAAAAGCAAAGAAGCTGAAGGTGAATGTGGTGCGATACGCGGATGACTTCGTCATAACCGGCGACTCGAAAGAGATACTGGAAAACGAAGTGAAGCCTTGGGTGGAAGCATTCCTGGCAACTCGAGGACTGCAACTGTCGGAGGAGAAAACGCGGATCACTCACATTGATCAAGGCTTTGATTTCCTTGGGTGGAACTTCCGGAAGTACTCGGGAAAGCTACTCATCAAGCCGAGCAAAAAGAACGTGCAAACGTTCTATCGCAAGGTGGCGGATACGATCAGTGGCAACAAGACGGTGAAGCAGGCGGATCTGATTCGTTTGCTCAATCCGATGCTACGGGGCTGGGCGCAGTACCACAGTCCCGTGGTTGCCAAGCAAGCGTACAGCCGCATGGAGCATCTGATTTTCAAGAGGCTTTGGCGGTGGTCGAAGCGGCGTCATCCTAAGAAGAGCACCAGTTGGATAAAGAAGAAATACTTCTGCTCCATTGGTGATCGACACTGGGTGTTCGCCGCTCCAATAACTCGCGAAGACGGCAGTAAGGGGCTTTTTGACCTGTACGAAATCAGCGGTACGGTTATCAAAAGGCATAAGAAGATTCGAGGGGATTACCACCCCTTTGATCCAATGTTGGAGCAATACAGCGAGAAACTGCGGCAGGAACGCATGGTGAATTCGATGCGTTATCGAAAGCAGTGGGCCACGCTGTATCTATCGCAGAGCGGGTTGTGTGCGCACTGCAACTGTGCCCTAACGGACGAAACGGGTTGGCACGACCATCATCTGGAATATCGGATGCATGGCGGGTCAGACGCGCTGTCTAATCGGGTACTGCTTCACCCCCAATGCCACCAACTGGTACACGCTGGTAAAATCGCAGTAACTAAACCGTCTCTGCGTTAAGCAGGGATTTGCCGTAGGCTTGAGCTGTATGCGGGGAAACTCGCACGTACAGTTCTTAGGGGGCCCCTCTTCCGCGAGGAAGGGGGGCTACCCTACCCCTTCCTCTATCGGAACCGCAAGGTCAGTCATGGATACGCAACAACGCATCAAGCAAATCGTCGACGGCAACAACGTCGTTCTCTTCATGAAGGGCACGGCCCAGTTCCCGATGTGCGGTTTCTCCGGCCGCGCCATCCAGATCCTGAAGGCGTGCGGCGTCGGCGAGATCAAAACCGTCAACGTGCTCGAAGACGACGAAATCCGCCAGGGCATCAAGGTGTTCTCGAACTGGCCGACCATTCCGCAGCTGTACGTGAACGGCGAATTCATCGGCGGCTCGGACATCATGATGGAGATGTACGAATCGGGCGAGCTTCAGCAGCTGTTCGCCGCAGCCTGAGCGATCTTCGCCTGGTTCGCTTCATCAGGCGCCGCAAGCCATGCTGCAAACCCGCTCCGCGGCGCCCCGCCGGCTGATCGTCGCGATCACCGGCGCCACCGGCGCCATCTACGGCGTCCGGCTGCTCGAAACGCTGCGCCGGCTCGGCGGCGTCGAGAGCCACCTGCTGATTTCGAGCGCAGGTTGGCTCAACATTCAGCACGAACTCCAGTTGGGCAAGGAATACGTGCATCCGCTCGCGGATGTCGTCCATTCGGTGCGCGACGTCGGCGCGAGCATCGCCTCGGGCTCGTTCGCGACCGACGGCATGGTCATCGCGCCGTGCTCGATGAAAACGCTCGCGAGCATCGCGCACGGTTTTGCCGACAACCTGATCACCCGCGCCGCCGACGTTACGCTCAAGGAGCGTCGCCGCCTCGTGCTGCTGGTGCGCGAAACGCCGTTCAATCTCGCGCATCTGCGCAATATGACGGCCGTCACCGAAATGGGCGGCGTGATCTTCCCGCCGCTGCCCGCGTTTTACAACCAGCCCACTTCGATCGACGAGATGGTCGACCACACGGTCGCACGCGTGCTCGATCTGTTTGCGCTGGGACCCGCGCTGTCGCCCGCGTGGAAAGGCTTGCGCGACGCGCAAGATTGAACGCGTCCGCTGATTAACAATAACCGCGACACAATCAATTCCGCCCGCACCCATTTATCAAGCCGGCGTGCGGACCTATATTGGTAGCAACCCAATTTCTCGTGCCGCGTTGCTGTCATGAACCGCTTACCTTCGCTTTTCCTGTCCCACGGCGCACCCACGCTGCCGATCGATCCGTCGATGCCGTCCGCCGAATTCGGTGCGCTGAGCACGCAATTACCCCGTCCCGAGGCCATCTTGATGTTGTCGGCGCACTGGGGCACCGCGCAGCCGCTCGCGAGCATCGCGACGGCGCCTGAAACCATCCACGATTTCTACGGCTTTCCGCGCCAGCTCTACGAGATCCAGTACCCGGCGCCTGGCGCGCCTGACGTCGCGCGCAGCGCCGCCGCGCTGCTCGGCGCGAGTGGCATCGCCGCCGACGTGCAGCCGCACGGACTCGACCACGGCGCATGGGTGCCGATGCTGCTGATGTTCCCGCAGGCCGACGTGCCGATCGCGCAACTGTCGATCCAGCCGCACAAGGACGCCGCGCATCATTTCCACGTCGGCCGCGCGCTACGCGCGCTGAAGGACGAAGGCGTGATGGTGATCGGCTCGGGCCAGATCACACACAATCTGCGCGCCGCCGATTTCTCCGCGCGCCCGGAAGACGCCGATCCGCGCGTGACGGAATTCACCGACTGGTTCGAGGACAAGCTCATCGCGCGCGATATCGATGCGCTGCTCGACTATCGTCGCCAGGCGCCGCACGCGGTGCTGATGCACCCGACCGACGAGCATCTGTTGCCGGTGTTCGCCGCGCTTGGCGCCGCCGACGACGACTATTCGCTCGCGATCCAGTCGCTCGGCACTTATCAGCGCTCGCTCGCAATGACGAATTACGTGTTCGGCACGGCCTGATCCGTCGCGAAACCATCCGGAAACGGCCGACAAAAAAGCCCGCCTGATCATCGATCAGGCGGGCTTTTTCAATGACCCGAAGCACCCGCCGCGAGCGGATTCTTCGATGTCGAGCGGCGCTCAGTGCGCGCCGATGCCTTCGAGCACTTCATCGTGCACGAGCCGCTCGTCCAGATAGTCCGAACGATAGCCGCTGTTCACGCCCCAGAAGTAGAACACCAACGCGAAGGCGATCACGACGAGCATGTCCCAGCCGTAGGGCAGGATGCCGAAGCCGCCGAACTCCTTGCTGCCGATCAGCGAAAGGATCGCCATGATCGGCAGATACGCGACCAGCCACCAGGCGGCCTTCAGGTCACGGGTCCAGCCGTCGAAGCCCTGCTTGGCCTGGAAGTAGAAGTACACCGGCAGCGCGACGACCATCAGCAGAATGATTTCACCGGTGAGCGGCCACTTCGCCCAGTACAGGATCAGCGACGCGCAAACGAACGCGAACGGCGCGATGACCTTCATGCCGGCGATGCGCAGCGGGCGGTCGAGATCGGTCGCCGCGCGACGCAGCGCCATCAGGCTGATCGGGCCCGTCAGGTACGAGATCACCGTCGCGACCGAGATCACGGCCGCGAGCGAACTCCAGCCGCGGAAGAAGAACAGGAAGATGAACGACACGAACAGGTTGAACCACATCGCCGGACGCGGCACGCCGTAGAACGGATGCACCTGGCCGAAAATCTTCGGCATCGTGTTGTTGCGCTCCATGGCGTAGATCATGCGCGTCGTGGTCGCCATATAGGTCGTACCGGTGCCGCTCGGGCTCACGAACGCGTCGACGTACAGCAGGATCGCCAGCCAGTTCAGGTTCAGCGCGATCGCCAGTTCCGCGAACGGCGAAGCGAAGGTGAGGTGGCTCCAGCCCTTCATCACGTCGGCCGGGTTCACCGCGCCGATGTACGCGATCTGCAGCAGCACGTAGATCACGAGCGCGAGCAGGATCGAGCCGATCACCGCGAACGGCACGCTCTTGGCCGGATTGCGCGCTTCACCGGCGAGGTTGATCGGGCTCTGGAAGCCATTGAACGCGAACACGATGCCGCTCGTCGCGACTGCGGTCAGCACCGACGACCAGCCGTACGGGGCGAAGGTGGTCGTCTGGCCGAAGTTCTCGGTATGCACGCCGGTCATCATCAGACCGATGATCGTCGCGCCGGGGATCAGGAACTTGAAGATCGTGATCGCCGAGTTGGCGCGCGCAAACAGCTTGACGCCCCAGTAGTTGAGCAGGAAGTAGATGATCACGAGCCCCGCCGACAACAGCAGGCCGTTCGTGGTCAATGACCCGTCGACGAACAGCGCATGCGCCCACGGATAGGGCCAGGTGCTCATGTACTGGATCGATGCTTCGGCCTCGATCGGAATCACGGATACGATCGCGATCCAGTTGGCCCACGCGCTGATAAAACCGACCAGCGCACCGTGCGAGTAGCGCGCGTAGCGCACCATCCCGCCAGATTCCGGAAACATCGCGCCGAGCTCCGCGTAGGTCAGCGCAATCGCGAGAATCACGACCGCGCCGATGATCCATGCGCAAATCGCGGCCGGACCGGCAATCTTTGCGGCCTTCCACGCCCCGAACAGCCAGCCCGATCCAATGATCGAGCCCAGACCGGTCAGCATCAGCGCGAATGGCCCGATGTTCCGTTGTATAGAACTTTTCACGTCTTCTCCTAAATCAGAACCATGTCGGCACCCGCATGACCTCGCTTGTGGCGTGAGGACGGGTGACGCGCATGCAAGCGCGTCCAGATGCCGAGTAGGTGCAACCGACGCGCGGCGCGTAGTTTAACGGTTGCACCGTGTTACTGCAGCGAAACCGCCGAACAACTAAGGGGTTCCCCCTAGCAAAAAGCTCGCCTGATCGCAAGGTTTGTAAGAAATATTCGGATCAGTCCGGCAAAGTTTCGTCCAGACTGTTGACCTTCGTCCGAATTCGCCGTATAACGTTCGGGCAGGATTTCAAGCGGCGAGTGAAGTGGTTCTTTCGTAGTTCGCCCATCAACGGTACTCCGGTTGGTCCCATTACCCCCTTCCTTGATTTTCATGCACCCCGGGCTTCGGCCTTATTCACCATCTTTAGGAACAAAGTAATATGGAAACCGGTACCGTCAAGTGGTTCAACGACGCTAAGGGCTTTGGCTTCATCACTCCGGACGGCGGCGGTGAAGATCTGTTCGCGCATTTCTCGGAAATCCGCGTCGACGGCTTCAAGACGCTGCAAGAAAACCAGAAGGTCACGTTTGAAGTGAAGACGGGCCCGAAGGGCAAGCAAGCAGCCAACATCAAGCCGGTGTAAGCTCTCCGCTTCCTTCTGGACGCAAAAAAACCCCGCTTCTGCGGGGTTTTTTATTATCGGCGGCGAATCCATAATGCGCCGATTAACTTCGCATCACTTCGCAATTCGCGGCGGATTAATTGCTGATTATTCGCGATTATCCGAACACGCGCCGGGCGTGAATACCGAGCCCGGTCGCCACGCTCGCGAGACGGTCGCCGAACACCGCTTTCGCGTCCGGAAACGCCGCGGCCAGCGCGCCCGACAGAAACGCGAGCCCCGTCGAGCCACCCGTGAAATAGATCGCGTCGACGTCGCGCGGCGCGACACCCGCGGCCTGCACGGTATCGCGTGCCGCCTGGACGATGCGCCGGGTTTCTTCCTCGCCGGCCTTGACGAGCTGCGCTTCGTCGAACGCGAGACGCAGATCCTCTTCGACCTCCTCGAGATCGATCACGGTCTCGCCGCCCGCCGCCACGCCGATCTTCGCCTCTTCCGCATGCGCGGCGAGCGCATGCCCGAAACGCTGCTCGACGACGCGCATCAGCCGGTCGTGGTGCTTCGTCTCCGTGAAAAGGTGCCGCATCAGCGCCAGTTCGCTGACGCGCTTCGGCGTGTAGACGGTGTTGATCAGATGCCACGTCGCGAGATCGAAATAAATCCGGTTCGGGATTTCGCGCCCCTGCGGATCGAGCGACTGGTAGCCGAGCTCGCGCAGGATCGTCACGAGTTCGACGCGGCGATCGAAATCCGTACCAGCGACGTGCACCCCGTGGTGCGCGAGCACGTCGTCCTTTCGCTCGACGCGCTTCATCCGCTCCGGCCCCACGCGCACGAGCGAAAAGTCCGACGTACCGCCGCCGATGTCAGCCACCAGCACGAGCCCCTCGGCGCTCAGATGCGATTCGTAGTCGAACGCGGCTGCGATCGGTTCATACTGAAAGTGGATGTCGCGCAAACCGACCGTGCGCGCGGCAGCTTCGAGCTGTTGCTGCGCCATCTGGTCGGCGCGCGGATCGTCGTCGACGAAAAACACCGGGCGGCCCAGCACCGCGCGGTCGATCGCGCCGCCGGCGCTCGCCTCGGCCGAGCGTTTCAGGTGACTCAGGAACGTCGCGATCACGTCGGTGTACTTGATCGCACTGCCGTCGCCGAGGTCGGTCGTATTCTCGGCGAGTGGCGAGCCGAGAATGCTTTTCATCGAGCGCATCAGCCGGCCGTCGAAACCGTCGATATAGGCCGCGAGCGCCGCACGCCCGAATTCGCTGGTGTTTTCGTCGGTATTGAAGAAGACCGCGGTGGGCAGCGTCGTGTACGCGCCCTCGACCGGCGCCAGCTTAAGCTGCGCACCGTCAGGGACCGCGACGGCCGAATTGGAAGTACCGAAGTCAATCGCGCAATAGTTCATGGCAGGAATGGCCGCTCACGGCTGGCGCGCACAGGAAGGGGAGCGGCTTTGTATCACGAAAACTCCGGCAGCATCAACTGAAGCTGGTGGGACGGCCGCGGCATCGGTTGAAATCGTGCCACGGAACGGGACTTGCTGCGTCGGACCCGCTGCATCGGACCCGCTGCATCGGACCCGATATGCCGCCCCATTTTCGCCATCGAGGAGACTTCGCGTCATGAGCATGCCGCCCACCGCCGCCGTCGATGACCGCCACGCCAGGCTGATCGAAACCGATCTGCCCTCGCGGCTGGACCGCCTGCCGTGGGGCCGCTTCCACACGCTGATCGTGGTCGCGCTCGGCGTGACGTGGCTGCTCGACGGGCTCGAAGTGACGCTGGCGGGGGCGGTCGCGAGCGCGCTGAAAACGAGCCCGGCGCTGCGTTTCTCGAACGCCGACGTCGGTCTAGCGGGCAGCGCGTACATTGCCGGCGCCGTGCTCGGCGCGCTCGGCTTCGGCTGGCTGACCGACCGGCTCGGCCGCCGCAAGCTGTTTTTCATCACGCTGACCCTCTATCTGGCCGCGACCGCGGCGACCGCGCTGTCGTGGAATCTGATGAGCTTCATGCTGTTTCGCTTCCTGACCGGCGCGGGTATCGGCGGTGAATACACCGCGATCAACTCGACCATCCAGGAATTTACGCCGGCACGCGTACGCGGCTGGACCGACCTCGGCATCAATGGCACGTTCTGGGTCGGCGCGGGGCTCGGCGCGGCAGGCTCGCTGGTGCTGCTCGATCCGCATCTGCTGCCCGCCGACTGGGGCTGGCGCGCGTGTTTTTTCATCGGCGCGGTGCTCGCACTTGGGATTCTGCCCATGCGCATCTGGGTGCCCGAAAGCCCGCGCTGGCTGCTCACGCATGGCGACGAGCCCGACGCGCGCAAGATCGTCGAGGGGATCGAGAGGGGTATTCGCGCCGACGGTCACACGCTCGTCGACGACACCCTTACGCGGTTGCGCTTGCGCGCGCGCGACCACACGCCGTTGCGCGAGGTGTTCCATGTGCTGTTCAACGTGCACCGGCGTCGCGCGCTGGTCGGCCTCACGCTGATGACTGCGCAGGCGTTTTTCTACAACGCGATCTTTTTCACCTATGCGCTCGTCCTCACCGACTTCTATCACGTGCCGGGCGACCACATCGGCTGGTATCTGCTGCCTTTCGCGCTCGGCAATTTCCTGGGACCGCTGGTGCTCGGGCGGCTGTTCGACGTGATCGGCCGACGCAAGATGATCGCCGCGACGTACGCGATGTCGGCGATCCTGCTGACGCTGTCCGGCTATCTATTCGAGCAGCAACTGCTCACCGTCGTCACGCAGACAGTGGCCTGGATGGTGATTTTCTTCTTCGCGTCGGCGGCCGCGAGTTCGGCGTATCTGACCGTGAGCGAATCGTTTCCGCTCGAAATCCGCGCGCTCGCCATCGCGGTTTTCTACGCGTTCGGCACCGCGCTCGGCGGCATCATCGGACCGGCGTTTTTCGGCCGGCTGATCGATACGCACCAGCGCAGCGCAGTGTTTTCGGGCTATCTGGTCGGATCGGCGTTGATGCTCGCAGCGGCGCTCGTCGCGGCGATCTGGGGTGTCGATGCGGAGCGCAAGTCGCTCGAACACGTGGCGGCGCCCCTATCGAGCGTGGCGGACGACGACGGCGCCGCATGAAAAACGCGCGGACGATGCCGCGCGCGCCTGACTGCTTCGTTGCCTGTCTACTGCTTTCTTCGCCTCGCGCGAACTCACGCGGCAAGCGCCGCGCGGCCGGCACTCAGAACGCCTTCTTCCAACCGCCGCCGTATGCGATATCCGCGAGCGCCGCGCGCTGACGCGGCGCCTTCTCGCGCTCACGCAGAACCGGGTCGAGTTTATCGATATCGCCGTAGTGGCCGAGCGAGATCATCGCGATCGGCTCGACGTCTTTCGGCAATTCGAAGGCGGTGCGGAACGCGTTCACGTCGAAGCCGCTCATCTGATGCGCGGCGAGGCCAAGCGCGTGCGCCTGCAGCACCAGGGACATCGCCGCCGCGCCCGCATCGTAAAACGCGCAGCGGTTCAGGTCGCCCTTGTTGGTTAGCGTATGTGCGGTCACCGCGATCAGCACCGGCGCGGGCGCATTCCAGCCCTGGTTGAACGGCACCAGCGTGGCGAAAGCCTTCTTGAACGCGACTTCGTCGACGCTGCGATCGAAGACGACAAAGCGCCACGGCTGTACGTTATACGAAGACGGCGCCCAGCGCGCTGCTTCGAGCACGGCGCGCAACTGGTCGCGGCTCACCGGCTCGCTCGAAAACGCGCGCGGGCTCCAGCGGCCTGCAATCAGCTCGTGAATAGCAACTTCGGTTGAGGCGGGTTTGTTGGCCATGCGCTTCTCTCGGTAGAAATTCATGATCGCCGGACGGTTGCCCGGGGCCACATAGCATAACGGGCTTTCGGCGCGCGCGCTCCAAGTCGCGGCGCGGCGTGATGCGGCGCTGGCTGCGAAAATGCGCACGGCCCCGTGGCGGGGCCGTGCGTCGTTGCTTCGCTGCTTCGGTGCCGGCGAATCTGCGCGGCTCGCGAGGACGCCTCAGATTGCCTGTGGCGTCGGTACCTTCGCCGGACGGTTGATGCGCAGCACGATCACCGCGGCGATCAGGCACAAGCCGCCGGAAATCATCGACGCGACCGTGTAGGTACCAAGGCTCGCGCGCAGCATGCCCGCGCCGAGCGCCGCGAACGCCGCGCCGAGCTGATGGCCCGCCACCACCCAGCCGAACACGACCGGCGCCGCTTCCTTGCCGTAGACATCGGTGGCGAGACGCACGGTCGGCGGCACCGTGGCGATCCAATCGAGACCGTAGAACACCGCGAACAGCGGCAAGCCGAAAAAGTCGATGCCGAACGCGTGCGGCAGATACATCAGCGACAGCCCGCGCAACCCGTAGTACCAGAACAGCAGCACCCGGCTATTGAAGCGGTCCGACAGCCAGCCCGACAGCGTCGTGCCGAACAGGTCGAATACGCCCATCGCCGCGAGCAGCGACGCGCCCTGCACCTCGGTCATCCCGTAGTCGCCGCACATCGCGATCAAATGGGTGCCGACGTAGCCATTGGTGCTCGCGCCGCAGATGAAGAAACTAAAGAACAGCAGCCAGAAATCGCGCGTTTTGCTTGCCGACGCGAGCGTGCCGAACGCGATGGCGAGCGGGTTCTGCTTCGTGACGGTCGTGGTGATCGGTGCGTCGTGCGGTTCGCCGTACGGGCGCAGCTGCATGCTGGCCGGATGCTCGGGCAGCAGAAACGCGACGAGCGGAATCACGACAGCCGCGGCGAGCGCGACGACCCACACGACCTGGCGCCAGCCGTAATGCTCGGCGATGGCCGCGAGCAGCGGCAGGAACACGAGCTGACCGGTCGCCGAGCTGGCGGTCAGAATGCCCATCACGAGACCGCGGCGCGTCGTGAACCAGCGCGTCACGACGGTCGCCGACAACGACAGCGCCGCCACCCCGGTCGAGCCGCCGACCATCACGCCCCAGATCAGCACCATCTGCCACGGATGCGTCATCAGCGACGACAGCGCGACGCCCGCGGCCATCGTGCCGAGCGCGGTCAAGAGCGTCGGACGGACGCCGAAGCGCTGCATCGCGGCGGCCGCGAACGGCCCCATCAACCCGTACAGCGCGATGTTCACGGAGATCGCCAGCGAAATCGTCGCGCGGCTCCAGCCGAATTGATGCTCGAGCGGCACCATCATCACGCTCGGCGTCGCGCGCGTGCCGGCCGCCGCGAGCAATACCAGGAACACCACGGCGACGGTCAACCAGCCGTAGTGAAAACGTCCGCCTATCAGTCGCGCAGCCCAGTTCATCGGTTCTCCCATCGACGCGGCCTGGCGGGCGGCGTCGTTCGCATTATTACGGCTTCGGTAAAGGACTTGTGACAGATCAGTCACAATAGTGTTGCGATCTTAGTTACCGGTCGGTAACATGTCAAGACGTCAATTCCATTCGGGGTGACTTTCCATGTCCGACAGCGAAACTCTCAAGCGCAGCCCCACTCGCGCGCGGCGCGCACGCAGCGCGCAGACTGCGGGGCCGCAGGCCCAGCAGCATCTGCTGCGTGCGGCCAGCGAGCTGTTTTATCGCGAAGGCGTGCGCAGCGTCGGCGTCGATGCGGTGGTCGAGCGCGCAGGCGTGAACAAGATGAGCCTGTACCGGCAGTTTTCGTCGAAGGACGAGTTGGTGATGGCGTATCTGGAGCAGAAGGACGAACAGTTCTTCGGCTACGTCGAGAAAAGCTTCGCGAAGCATCCGGGCGAGCCAGCCAGACAGCTTCAGCAATATTTCGACGACCTCGCGGTGCGCGCATCGGTCGACGATTATCGCGGCTGTCCGTTCGTGAACGTGTCGGTGGAGTTTTCTGATACGACGCATCCGGCGCGGCAGTTCGTGTTTCGCAACAAGCAGCGCTTGATGGCGCGTCTGCTCGAATTGTCGACGTCGGCCGGCGCCGACGACCCGCAAGCGCTCGCCGATGGGCTTGGTCTGCTGATCGAGGGTGTGTACGCGGCGAGCCAGACTTATGGGCCGGGCTGCGGGCCGGTCCTCGCCGCGCCGAAGGTCGCCGCGCAGTTGATTGCGGCGGCTTGCCGGCAGTCGCGGGCTTGCTGAGCCGGTCCGCGAGCCGGTCCGCGAGCCGGTCCATGAACCGGTCCATGAGCCGGGTCGATTAAAATCACGCCTTTCCCCGCCGCGTCCGTTTGCCATGCCGTTGCCCGCCGAATCCCACGATGCCGTTATCGCCTCGACCCGTCATTGGCTGACGGAGGCCGTGATCGGCCTGAACCTGTGTCCGTTCGCCAAGGCCGTGCATGTAAAGGGGCAGATTCGCTACGCAGTCAGCGAAGCGGACAATCTCGAAGCGGTGCTGTGCGCTCTGGAAGCCGAGTTGCAGACGCTCGTGGCGGCCGACCCCGCCGCCATCGACACGACCCTGCTGATCCTGCCGCGCGCGTTCGGCGACTTCCTCGACTTCAACGACTGCCTGTTCTTCGCCGATCGGCTGATCAAGCAGTTGAGGCTCGAAGGCGTCATCCAGGTCGCGAGCTTTCATCCGCATTACCAGTTCGAAGGCAGCGAGCCCGACGACATCGAGAACTACACGAATCGGGCGCCCTATCCGATCCTGCATTTGCTGCGTGAGGACAGCATCGAGCGGGCCGTGCAGGCCTTTCCCGACGCGGAAGAGATTTACGAGCGCAATCAGGAAACGCTGCGGCGCATCGGCCTCGCGGGTTGGGACGCGTTGATGAAGCGCTAGGCCGCGCCTCTCAAGCCGGCGCGAAAAAGCGCTCCTTCAGCGCATCGAGGCCAAGCGTGTCCAGTACTTCGACGAGCCGCTCGGCCGGCCGGCGCCGCGGCAGATCCTTGTAGTGCGCGATGATCAGCTCGTTTTTCATCGAATGCTCCCAGCCGACCAGCTCAGTCACGCTGACCTGATAGCCATGCGCTTCGAGTTGCAGGCAGCGCAGCACGTTGGTGATCTGGCTGCCGAATTCGCGCGTGTGCAGCGGATGCCGCCAGATTTCCGTCAGCGCGTTCTTCAGCGCCTTACCCTTGTTCTGCCGCAGCACGCCGGCCACCTCGGCCTGGCAGCAGGGCACGACGACGATGTACTTCGCGTGCTTTTCGAGCGCGAAGCGGATCGCGTCGTCGGTGGCGGTATTGCATGCGTGCAGCGCGGTGACGATGTCGATTTCGGCGGGCAGGCGCGTCGACGTGATCGACTCGGCCACCGACAGATTCAGAAACGACATCCCCTTGAAGCCGAGCCGCGCCGCCAGCTCTTCGGACTTCGTCACCAGCTCCTCGCGCGTTTCAATGCCGTAAATGTGCGAAGCCACACCAGCGGCGTCCTGAAACTCCTTGAAAAACAGGTCGTACAGAATAAAACCGAGGTATGACTTGCCCGCGCCGTGATCGACGAGCGTGAGCGACCCCTGCTGGTCCTTGAGGTCCTTGAGCAGCGGCTCGATGAACTGGAACAGGTGATAGACCTGCTTCAGCTTGCGACGGCTGTCCTGATTCATCTTGCCGTCACGGGTGAGGATGTGGAGCTCCTTCAGCAGCTCGACGGACTGGTTGGGACGGATTTCGTGGGATTTGACGGACATCATGTGAGCCGCCATCAATTGCAGCGCGAACGTGCGACAGATGACGGAAAAAGAGAAAAGTTGCTGCCAGTTTACCCAAAGTGCGGCACTCCCAGCGAGCAAGCCGTGCGGAACACGCGAGACATGCGGTCAATCTGGAACACTTTCTGCTCGAAGGACGAAGCACAGAAGCGTCTAGAGAATGGCTGAAAACAGCTTGCGCGCCGGCTGAGCGCGCGGGTGCACGCTGTGTCGCCGAAAAACAGGGGCTGTCCGGCCATGTGCGGCCGGACACGCGCACCGGATGCATGTGGGGAGGGCGGTCCCGGAACATGGGCCAAACGTTACGTAACCAGCGGCGTGCCGGCGTGGACAGCGGTCGCGCGCTCGGCTGATCAGAGAAGAGGCGGCAATGGATACCGTACCTGGCGGAAACGTCGAACAAAAGTTTCAGGAAATGCTGGCGAAGCTCACCGCCGCGCCCGCGTGGTCGGAGAAGCAGCAGCTCGAGCTGGAGATGGCACGCGACATCTCCACGGAAATGCTACGGCTCGCCGAGGTCATGCGCGACGGCAGCGTCGATCTCGAAACCTGCCTGACGATGCTCAAGTACGCCAAAGTGCTCGACTTCGTGATGACGACACTTGCGTCGCGACGCGACATCAAGCCGCAAACGCTGCGGGTGATCTTCAAGCTCGCTGGGCTGAAGGTCGACGAGGCCTATCCCGGTTAGCGCGTCGTCACGTTGGTTAGGATGGCTTGGTATTGCGTCTCTCGCGCCACGACAAGACTGCTGCAACGCGACTGCGCGCGGGCGGCTCCATGCCGCTCGCGGCGCAGGCTTCCGCACTCCTCCCCTCCACGCTGGCGTCACGCGCGCGGCGCCTCGACGGGCGGCGTTCCGTCATGAAATAGCGACTTCAGCTGCGCGCGCAGCTCGGGCGAATCCGCGTGCTTGTGAACGCTGACGGCATGCTGGACCGCGGCTTCGAGCAGTTCGCTGTCGCTGTCGGCGGACAACGCGACAGTGCAGTTCACGTCGCTCGGACACTCGCGACAGTCGATATATTTGCGGGCCATGGCAACCTCCTTGCGCTAAACGATCGACCCTTCCACCGATTTAAACGCGCTGCGCGTCGGCTGCCGGCAAGCGGCAGTGAAGCGCGCCGCAGCGGCTGCGTCCGAAGTGACGGGAGTGGGATTTGACGCGGAGAACGACGCGAACGGCGTCCGATGGAGGGTGTTCGAAAAGTATAGGTCGCGGGCCGCGCGCGCCAAACGTCGGACGCGATGCATAAAGGCCGGGAGAAGGACGGAATGCAGTATTTTCCGGCCTGGCTGGGTCAAACCCTGCTGGTTTGATCAATTCCCGCGTGCTCGGCTGCGTTCGGCGGCGTTTGCCGCACACCGCGCACGGTGTGACAATGGCGCCCTTCGCGCCCCTGTCCGCCTGACCGCTTTGGCGCACTACCATTTCCCCCCGCTGATCTGCCGAACCGCATGCCATCCTCGCTCGATTCCGCCCGCGTCGCCGTCATCGGCGGCGGCCCCGCCGGCCTGATGGCCGCCGAGACGCTTGCCCGGCGCGGCGTGCAAGTCCACGTGTATGACGCGATGCCGTCGGTCGGCCGCAAATTCCTGATGGCGGGCAAAGGCGGCATGAACATCACGCATTCGGAACCCCTCGAGCCGTTTCTCGGCCGCTACGGCGCGCGCCGCGAGCGCATCGCGCCGTTGCTCGACGTGTTCGGGCCCGACGCGCTGCGCACGTGGCTGCGCGAGTTGGGCGTCGACACGTTCGTCGGCAGTTCGGGGCGGGTGTTCCCGTCCGACATGAAGGCCGCGCCGATGCTGCGTGCGTGGCTGCATCGGCTGCGCGAAGCCGGCGTGCAATTCCACATGCGTCACAAGTGGAGCGGCTGGGCGTCGATGTCCGAAGCCGATGACGCGCACGTGCTGCGCTTCGACACGCCCGACGGTGAGGGAACGGTGCGCTGCGACGCCGTCGTGTTCGCACTGGGGGGAGCCAGTTGGCCGCGTCTCGGCTCCGACGCGGCGTGGGTACCGCTGATGAGCTCGCGCGACGTGCCGGTGACGCCGCTGCGTCCCGCGAACTGCGGCTTCGACGCGGACTGGAGCCCCTATCTGCGCGAGCGATTCGCCGGTCAGCCGATCAAACCGGTCGCCATCTCACTCACCGATGTAGACGGAAAAGTCCACAATCGACAAGGTGAAATACTTTTGACCGAAACAGGCCTCGAAGGGAGCCTGATTTACGCGTTGTCGGCGCCGATCCGCGAGCGGATTCTGGCTGACGGCGAGGTCACGATCACGCTGGATCTCGCGCCAGGCTTGCCGCTCGAGCGAGTCGTCGAGGAGGTGACGCGGCCGCGCGGCTCACGTTCGATCGCGAGTCATCTGCACGGGCGGATCGGGATCGGCGGGGTCAAACTGGCGTTATTGCACGAAATTCTGTCGAAAGAAGCGTTCGCCGATGCCGCCGGCCTCGCTCGCTCGATCAAGGCGCTGCCGGTGCGGCTTCTGCGCGCGCGACCGATCGAGGAAGCGATCAGCACCGCGGGCGGCATTCCGTTCGAGGCGCTGGACGCGCATCTGATGATCGAGCGGATGCCCGGCGCATTCTGCGCGGGTGAAATGCTCGATTGGGAAGCGCCGACCGGCGGTTATCTGCTGACCGCCTGTTTTGCCAGCGGGCTGGTGGCGGGTGACGGCGCGCACGCGTATCTGGCAGCGCGCGGCACGTCGGCGTGACGCGCGCTCGGCTTCACCGCGCTTTGAGCCGCCATAACGACGTAAGCTCGGCCGCTCGCGCAACATACAGCGGGTCGTTCTGATCGCTGGCCTTCGGATGCCGCGGACGGATGTCCTCGCGGCCCACCACGCTCAGACCTGCGTGATCGATCGCCGCCAGCAGCCACTCACGCGTGCGCAGCCCCAGATGCTCGGCGAAATCCGAAATGATCAGCCAGCCCTCGCCGTCCGGCGTCAGATGATTCGCGAGGCCGTTCAGGAAGCCGAGCAGCATGCGGCTGTCCGGATCGTAGACCGCATATTCGAGCGGTGACGCGGGCCGCGCCGGCACCCACGGCGGATTACAGACGACGAGCGGAGCGCGCCCATCGGGAAACAGATCCGCCTGCACGATCTCGACCTGCTCGCCGTAGCCAAGACGCGCGAGGTTTTCACGAGCACACGCCAGCGCGCGCGAATCCTGATCCGTCGCGACGATCTTGCGCACGCCGCGTTTGGCCAGCAGCGCGGCCAGCACGCCGGTGCCGGTGCCGATATCGAACGCGAGCTCGAGCGAAGGCAGTGGCGTGCGCGCGACCAGATCGACGTACTCGCCGCGCACCGGTGAGAACACGCCGTAATGCGGATGGATGCGCTCGCCGAGCGCTGCAATCTCGACGCCCTTCTTGCGCCATTCGTGCGCGCCGATCAAGCCGAGCAATTCCCGCAACGACACGACCGACGCGTCACCACTCGCCGGCCCATAAGCTTCGATGCAGGCCTGCCGCACGTCCGGCGCACGGCGCAGCGCAATGCCGTAGTCGGCATCGAGCGGAATCAGGATCATGCCGAGCGTGCGCGCGCGCTGCGATTGGGTTTGCCGATGCAGATTGAACGCGTCGAGCGGCGTCGCGCCCTGCTTGCGCGGCTTGCGTTCGAGCCGGCGCGTGACCGCCTGCAGTAGTTGGCGCGCGTTCTGGAAGTCGCCGTGCCACAGCAGCGCGGTGCCTTCGCTGGCGAGACGATAGGCCGAGTCGGCGGTGGTGCGATCGTCGGCGACGACGACGCGCTTCGGCGGCGGCACGGCCGCTTCGGAACGCCAGCGCGCGGTGCGCGGGCCGTCGGCTTCTGGCCAGGTGAGGGTTGCGGGGCTGGTCATGGTGCAATGGAGTCGAGGTGGCGTCGCCGGCGACGGGGACCGCGGCAGCCGATCAGAATGCCCGGTCGCTGACCGCCATCCCGGGCGACGCCCGAATAGTACCGTACCGCCGCCGTGGGGATTCGCGGCGCGGCATGCAACGGTGACGGTGATGAGGGGAGTTTAGAGGCCCCTAACGCAGACCAAAATGTAGACTTATAAGTCCACAATCGACAAGGTGAAAGAGATATTGTGATTTTTGAGCCATTGGGAGGCTCACCTCACGTCGTGCGGATTCGCGGCGCTGCATCCTGCGGTGACGTTGATGAGATGAGTTTACCGGCCCCGAACGCAGGCCAAATGAAGACTAAACAGTCCACAATCGACAAGGTGAAAGAGATATCGTGATTTTTGAGCCATTCGGAGGCTCACCTCACGCCGCACCGACCTCTTTCCGGCCCGAACCAAAGACAAAAAAAGCGCCGTCGAATCCGACGGCGCCCGTTGTGAAGCGTGCTTGCTGCAGCAGAAAAGCGCAGACACCAGCGCGAACGGAACGCGGTTCCGTCCGCGCCGATGCCCGATCAGCCGGTCAGCACCGAGTTGTACGTGGTACCTGCAACCACCACGTTGTTCAACGTAATGCCGTTCGTGTTGACGACGAACATCGGTCCCGGCACGGTCGACGAGGCCGGGCCCACGCAAACCGGGTGACCCAGGTTGCAGTTCGAGATCGTCACGCCGGTGATCGGCGAGACCGTCGGGACCGGCAGCGGACCGTTGTAGTCCGCCGCCATCGGGCCCTGCGCCACGATTGCCTGGAAGCACGAGTTCGTGCCGGCGGTGAAGCCCGGCGTCATCGAGTACTTGACGCTGCCCGACACGTCGGTTGCGTTCACGTTCGAGATGTTGACGTTGTTGATCGTGGCCGGATTCCAGCGCACCGCATCGCCCGACGCGCTGTAATCACAGTCGAACGTGATCAGACCGCCCTGACCCGTCGACGGGTTGGTGACCGTACCGACCGTGCCGGTGCCAGGCACCGAACCCGGGTAGGCCGCGCCCAGCGCGCCGCCGCCGAACTTGCCGGCGAGGTTCACGCCGTTCGGCAGGGTCACGCCGTTGATCCACACGTTGTTGATGAAGCCGCCGCGGTTCATGTTGGTCTTGAAGCGCAGCGCGATGTTCAGCGGGTTGCTTGCCCAGTTCTCGTTCTGCATCGTCAGATTGCGCGCGTAGACGTTTTGCACGCCCGCGCTCATTTCGCTGCCGATCGTCAGACCGCCGTGCCCGCTTTGCATCGTGCAGTTCTGCACGACGATGTTCTGCATCGGGCCGTATTCGGTGTCGAGGCACTTGCCCGACTTGATCGCGATGCAGTCATCGCCGGTGTTGAACTGGACGTTCTGCACCAGCACGTAGTTGCATGCGTCCGGGTCGAAACCGTCGTTGTTCGGGCCGATACTGTCGGCGAACACACCGTCGATCACCACGTTCGAGCTGGCGGTCGGGTGGTGCTGCCAGAACGGCGTGTTTTGCGTGTGGTAGTTCTGCAGCAGCACGTTGGTGCAACCGATGAACTCGACCATGCACGGACGCAGGTAGTGACCGTTGCCGAACACGCGGTTCACCACTGGCACGCCGAGTTCGGACAGCGCCGGCAGATAGTTCTGGTCCTGATTCCAGCCGGTCGCGGTGAGCAACGTCATCAGCGTCGTCGTCACGCCGTCCTGGTTCGTGAACGACACGTTCGCCTTCGGATTCGTGACCTGCGTGGCGGGCAGGCTCGTCAGCGCGACGTTGTTCGGGTTCGCGTAGGCCTGCGTGGTCGTCGTCGAGCTGGTGGAGCCATACGTGTTGCTCGAACCCTTGTACGTCCACCAGCATGACGTCGGCGGCTGGGTGCTCAGCTGCATCGGCGTCATGGCCTGTCCGTTCAGGACACAGGTGTTGTCGTCGGCAGTCAGTGCGATGTTCTTCTGCTGATACGCGTAGATCGGCGAGCCGAAGTTCAGGCAGTCGTTGGCCTGCCAGCGCGTCCAGTAGAGGTTGCCGTTTGCCGTCGGGTACGGACCATTCTTCGCGTAGTCGGCCGGGTTCGGGCTGAAGTAGATCGTGCAACCCGAGCTCAGGTGGAAATTCACGTTGCTCAGCAACACGATCGGACCGCCGCAATACCAGTTGCCGGCCGGCACGACCACGCGGCCGCCACCCGCCTGACTCGCGGCGCGGATCGCGGCGTTGAACGCCGGGCATGCGTCGTATGCGGTGTCCGTGTAGTCGCACGGGACCATGATGTTCGAGCCCGGGCTTTGCAGGTCGTTGCTCGGATACTGGGTCTGCTCGCTGCCGCCGGTGACCCAGGGAATCAGGCCGCCCGGCCAGGCGGTCGACTGGATCAGCGCTGCCGCGGGCAGCGGTTGCGCGCCGTACGTCGTGACCTGGAAATCGACCGAGGGGAACATCGACGTCGTGATGCCGGCCAGCTTGTTGATGATCGTGGTCGCCTCGCCGCTCGGGCCCCAGATCGGATCGGCGGGCGGTGTGGTGGTAGCCGACGTGCTGCCGCCGCTAGCGGCGGTGTCGGTCGAACCGCCACAGCCGGGCAGACCCGCAATCAGCCCGGCGCCGGCCGTGACGCCAGCGAATGCGAGAAAGCTACGGCGAGCCGGCGATTGCGGACGCTCCTGCTGTGCGCGGTTCAGTGAATCTTCCACTTTCCTGGTCATAAAACCTTGGTCTCCTGTTGCTTTCTGGTGTGAGCACGCACGCAACGGTCTGCGCGCGTGAATATTTTTACCGCCATCTTGTAAGACGACGTACAAATGGCGCAGGTTTACCTTAGCAGGAAAGGTCGCCTGACAGCCGTTTTTATAGAGAAAATTTTCGATTCAGCCGCTAAATTCGGGCTATACGGATTTTCCCTTGCCGCCCACGTGATGTAAGACATATGACAACATTCACGAAAAGTTTTCGTAAGCAAGGCGAAGGTTTGGGCGAGCTCCTTTCTTGCTCACATCACCCGGGACCCGCCTTCTGCAATTAAAAAACCCCGCAAGGCCATTGTTGGCTTTGCGGGGTTTGGGTTAGCTGTGAACGCAAATGGCGAGGGTTACATCACCCGCCCTCCAGTTCCTTCAGCCGCTTGCGGTGTGCTGCCACCTTCGCGCGATTCCCACAGACCGCCATGCTGCACCAGCGCCGCGCATGTCCACGCGTGTGGTCGGCAAACAGCAGCGTGCAGCGCGGACCTTCGCACGCTTTTACGTACGTGAAATCCTCGTCGCAAACGAGTCTGGCCAACGCTTCGGCGATCGGCATCAGCAACGATTCGGGCGACGCCCACCGACGGCGTTCGCGGAATTCGAATCCACCGTCGTCGCCGGTAACGAGTGCGCCGTATCGTTCGTCGCGCTCGAGCAGTCGATTCAACAGCTCGAGTTCTAGCAAGTCTCCCGCAGCCAGCGGCCGCCCTTTCCTCGCGCCGACAAAGCCTCTGAACCACTCGCGCAGCTCGCGCGCCTGAGCGGCCATCGCATCGAACTCAGTCGATACGAACCTCTCGCGCACTTCAGCGAGCGCCTCGGGCGGCACCATGCCGGCCTGCTCGAGCCACGCCAGCAAGCCTGCGCCGTCCGCGATCCAGTCGACTTCCTCATCCACGGGCGTAGCCACTGAGTTCAGAAAATCGAGGCCCGGCGCGTCGGCCAGGAACAGCGGGGGGAACTGACGGTAGTCCATTTTTCTCGACGAAACGGAGCTGATGACGATTCGCTCATCGTAACCATCAAAATCTCACTTGACAAGTTACAACGTACGTTTGTAACCTGTAAATACGCATTAACACGGTTACACAGAAGCGTCACGCGTCCGGACGTCGCAGCCAAACATTTCCTTCGCTCAAAGGAGCAACAACATGTCTCTTCGCAATGTGAACGTAGTGCTCGTGCATGGCGCATGGGCCGACGGGTCGAGTTGGAGCCGGGTCATCGAGCGGCTCGCCGACCGGCATATCGATGCGGTCGCGGCGCCTCTGCCGCTGACGTCGCTCGGTGACGACACGGCCGCGCTGGAGCGCACGCTCGCGCGAATCGAGGGTCCCGTCGTGCTGGTCGGACATGCGTATGCGGGCGCTGTGATCGGTTCCGCGCGTGCCGCGAACGTGAAGGCGCTGGTCTACATCGCGGCGTTGGCGCCCGACGAAGGCGAAACGGTGGCCGACGTGTTCCACCGCGGTGAAGCGCATCCGCAGGCTCCGACGCTCGCGCCGGATCGCGACGGCCTGATCTGGCTTCCGCGCGAGGCGTTCGCAGGTGCGTTCGCACATCACGCGAGTGCGCGCGAAGCGAACGTGCTCGCCGCGATCCAGCGTCCCATCGCGGCGGCCTGCATCGGCGTACCCGTGGGACGGCCGCGGTGGAAAGACCTGCCGAGCTGGTTTCTCGTGGCCGCGCAGGACCGAATGATCGCGCCCGACAACCAGCGCTCGATGTCGCAGCGGATGGGCGCGCGCGTCCACGCGCTCGACGTCGATCACACGCCGAGCGTCACGGCGCCCGAGGCCGTCGTCGAGGTCATCGTCGAGGCGGCGCTGGCTGTCTCGGCCGACTGAAGCAGGCCGTTTGCATCCGCATCCGTTATTCACGCCCTTTTTTGCAGAGAGAGCCATCATGACCGCCATCACCTATCGCCATGCCGACGTCGACGGTTTCAAGGTCTTCTATCGTCAAGCCGGTTCCGAGAACGCCCCGAAACTCCTGCTGCTGCACGGCTTTCCAAGTTCGAGCCATATGTTTCGCGAGCTGATTCCGCGGCTTGCCGATCGCTTTCACATCGTCGCGCCCGATTTGCCGGGCTTCGGTCAATCCGACATGCCTGCGCGCGAAAACTTCGCGTACACGTTCGCGAACCTTGCAGAGGTGATCGGCCGATTTACCGAAGTGATCGGGTTTGACCGATTCGCCGTCTACGTCTTCGACTATGGGGCGCCGACCGGCTTCCGGCTGGCGCTCGCGCATCCCGAGCGGATCACGGCGATCATTTCGCAGAACGGCAACGCCTACGAAGAGGGGCTCAGCGACGGCTGGAATCCGATTCGCGCCTACTGGCGAGACGCGTCGCCGGCCAATCGCGAAGCGCTGCGCGCCTTGCTCGCGCCTGAGACGACCGTGTGGCAATACACGCATGGGGTGCCGGATACTGCGTCGGTCTCCCCGGACGGCTATTCGCTCGACGACTTCTACCTGCGCCGCCCCGGCGCGGACGAGGTGCAGCTCGATCTGTTCCGTGACTATCGCCACAACGTCGCGCTGTACCCGGCGTTTCAGGAGTATTTCCGCAGTTACCGCCCGCCGCTTCTGGCCATATGGGGCAAGAACGACCCGTTCTTTCTGCCGGCGGGCGCGGAGGCGTTCCGGCGCGATCTGCCTGATGCGGTCGTGCGTTTCCTCGACACCGGCCACTTCGCGCTTGAAACGCATGCGGACGAAATCGCCGCGGCAATCCGCGAGTTTCTTGACCGTTGATGCCCACCGAACCACCCCATCCTTCAGGAGAAGCGAAATGTCGAGCAGAGTTGCTATCGTCACCGGCGCGAGTCAAGGCATCGGACGCGCCACCGCGATCAGATTGGCGCGGGATTTTGATTCGATCGTGGTAGTCGCACGCAATCGGCCCAATCTCGAGGAAACGGCGTCTCAGGTTGAGCAGGCCGGAGCGAAAGCGCTCGTCGTCGATCTCGATCTGTCGGAGCCGGATGCCGCCGGGCAAGTCGTCGAGCGGACTCTCGCTGCGTTCGGCAGGATCGACGCGCTGCTCAACATCGCCGGCGCGGTGCCGCAGATCGACATCCTCGAAATGACCGATCAGCAATGGGATCAAGGGCTTGCGCTGAAGCTGCACGGCGCGCGCCGGCTGACAGTGGCGGCTTGGCCGGCGTTGAAGGCAAGCGCGGGGTCGGTCGTGTTGATGTCCGGCAACTCGGCGCTGTTCCCGAAGGCGCCTTACGCAGCGGTCGGCACCATCAACGCGGCAATCGTGGCGCTGGCCAAGGCCTTCTCGGATCGCGGCATCGCGGACGGCGTGCAGGTCAACAGCGTCCTACCCGGACCGGTCATGACCGGCCGGCGCCGCTCCTATCTCGAGCATTGGGCGCCGTTGCATGGCATGAGCGTCGAAGAGGCAACCGCGAAATTCCCCATCGAGGCAGGCATCTCGCGCTATGGCACACCCGAGGAAATCGCGGAGCTGATGGCATTCGTCGTGTCGCCCGCGGCACGCTGGATGACGGGCTCGACGCTGCGGATGGATGGCGGCGAAGTGAAATCGATCTAGCCGCCCATTTACGGCCGAAAAAAGAAAAACCCCGCCGAAACAAGCGCTTCGTCGGGGTTTTCAGTATTTCCGGTTACTGCTGATAAAGCAATTTGGTGCCGGCTGCAGGACTCGAACCCGCCACCTCATGATTACAAGTCAAGCGCTCTACCTGATGAGCTAAGCCGGCATGAGGCCGTGATTCTACTTCATTTCACGATCTTAAGGCGAGCCCTTCCGCCGCCTTTCGAGCCATCGTCGTCAGGCTGCGGTTTGTCGTCGGCATCGGCGGTCGCGGCCGGATCGGCCGGCGACGTTTCGACGGCACGAGGGGCCGCCGGCGTGTCGACTTCGTCCGCGGCATCCGCGCCCGAATCCTGCGCCTCGCCGCCCGCCGATTCGACCGGGAACGCCATGCCCTGCCCGTTTTCACGCGCGTAGATCGCGAGAATATTGGCCACCGGCACCTCGATCTTGTGCGACTTGCCGGAGAAACGGGCGTTGAACTCGATCCACTCGTTGCCCATCTGCAGCTGGCTCGTCGCCTCGAAGCTGATGTTCAACACGATCTCGTTGTCGCGGACGAACTGACGCGGCACACGCGTCTGATTGTCGACCCGGACCGCGATGTGCGGTGTGTAGCCGTTATCCGTGCACCACTCGTAGAGCGCGCGCAGCAGATAAGGCTTCGTGGAAATCTCTTGCATCAACAGTCCTCTTGCGGACGCGGGCGCGTATCAAAACGATGCGGCGCCCGCGCGCCAAAGCCAAACTCAACGACGCATCACCTTTTCCGACGGCGTCAGCGCTTCGATATATGCCGGGCGGCTGAAAATGCGCTCGGCGTACTTCATCAGCGGCGCGGCGTTCTTCGACAGCTCGATTCCGTAGTGGTCGAGACGCCACAGGAGCGGCGCGATCGCGACGTCGAGCATCGAGAACTCTTCGCCGAGCATGTACTTGTTCTTCAGGAAGATCGGCGCGAGCTGCGTCAGGCGATCGCGGATCGCGAGGCGCGCCTTCTCGTGATTTTTCTCCGCCGCCTTGCCCTTCTCGTTTTCGAGCGTGCCGACGTGAACGAACAGCTCTTTCTCGAAGTTCAGCAGGAACAGACGGGCCCGCGCGCGCTGCACCGGATCGGCCGGCATCAGCTGCGGGTGCGGGAAGCGCTCGTCGATGTACTCGTTGATGATGTTCGATTCGTACAGAATCAGGTCCCGTTCGACGAGAATCGGCACCTGACCGTACGGATTCATCACAGCGATGTCTTCCGGCTTGTTGAACAGGTCGACGTCGCGGATCTCGAAGTCCATGCCCTTTTCGAACAACACCAGCCGGCAACGCTGGGAGAACGGGCAAGTAGTGCCGGAATACAGAACCATCATGTTTACGTTTCCTCAAAAAGCTGAAGGGCCAGCGCGCAGAAAAACCGTTCAGCAGGTCTTTCCTGGCGCCGGCCCCACGCCGTGTAACGGCGTGATTATTTGATATGTTTCCAGTACGCGGCGTTCAGTCGCCAGGCGAAAAAGCTCAGGATACCGAGGAACAACAGCACCCACACGCCAAGTTGCTTGCGGGTTTGCTGCGTCGGTTCGGACATCCATGACAGGTACGACACGAGGTCGGCCACAGCAGAATCATAATCTACCGGCGACATCGTCCCCGGAGTCAGCTGCTGGAAGCCGAGGAATTTGTGTACCGTTTCGCCGGATTTTTCGTCGGTTTCATCGCCGAATTTAGCCGCGCGCTGCCCCTGAAGCTGCCACAGCACGTGAGGCATGCTCACGTTTTCGTACACCAGATTGTTCCAGCCAGTCGGGCGCGTATCGTCGCGGTAAAAACTGCGCAGATACGTGTAGAGCCAATCCGTGCCGCGCGCCCGCGCCTCCACCGACAGATCCGGCGGCGTCGCGCCGAACCACGCTTTCGCGTCTTCGGGCCGCATCGCCACGGTCATCGTGTTGCCGACCTTGTCGGTGGTAAACAGCAGATTCGCCTGGATCGAGCTCGGCGAAATGCCGAGATCGGTCAGGCGGTTGTAGCGCATCAGGTTCGCGCTGTGGCAATTCAGGCAGTAGTTTACAAACAATTGCGCGCCGCGCTGCAAAGAAGCGAAATTGTTCGTGTTATCCGGCGCGCGATCGAGCGGGAAATTCTCGTCCGCATGGACCGGAGCGGCCAGCAGCGCCAGCACGGTCGCGCCGACCAGCGCGCACATCGAAAGCAGTTTTTTCATCTTCGTGTTCTCCTGGCTCGCGATTAGTGAGGCTTGAACCGCACCCGTTCCGGCGGCTGCTTGAACGTGCCAAGCCGCGTCCAGAAGGGCATGCCGAGGAAAAACGCGAAGTAGATCAGCGCGCAGATCTGGGCGATCAGCGTCGAAGCTGGCGATGGCGGCCGCGTGCCGAGGAAGCCGAGCGTCAGGAACGCGACCACGAAGATCCCGAAGAAAACCTTGTGGAAGAACGGCCGGTAACGGATCGACCTGACCGGCGAGCGGTCGAGCCACGGCAGGAAGAACAGCGAAATCACCGCGCTGCCCATCACCACGACGCCCCAGAACTTCGACTCGGTGAACGCCATCGCGACGATCACCAGTACCGCCAGCACCGGCAGGCCGAGCTTCCACTTGCCGCGGGCGCGCACGAGCGCGAGCAGCCCGAGCAGCGCGATGACGATCATCAGCACGATCTTGAACGGATCGGTGGTGGCGCGCAGCATCGCATAAAAAGCGGTGAAGTACCACACCGGCGCAATTTCCGGCGGCGTTTGCAGCGGATTCGCGGGAATGAAGTTGTTCGCTTCGAGGAAGTACCCGCCCATTTCCGGCGCGAAGAAGATGATCGCCGCGAAGATCAGCAGGAAGATCGTCACGCCCATGAAGTCGTGCACGGAGTAGTACGGGTGGAACGGAATGCCGTCGAGCGGCACGCCATCCGGGCCCTTCTTCGCCTTGATCTCGATACCGTCCGGGTTGTTCGAGCCGACTTCATGCAGCGCGACCAGGTGCGCGATCACGAGGCCGATCAGCACCAGCGGAATCGCGATCACGTGGAACGCGAAGAAGCGGTTCAACGTGACGTCGGAGACCACGTAATCGCCACGAATCCACAGCGACAGATCCGGTCCGATGAACGGAATCGCCGAGAACAGGTTGACGATCACCTGCGCGCCCCAGAACGACATCTGGCCCCACGGCAGCAGATAGCCGAAAAACGCCTCGGCCATCAGACACAGGAAGATCAGGCAGCCGAAAATCCACACGAGCTCGCGCGGCTTGCGGTACGAGCCGTACATGAGACCGCGGAACATGTGCAGATACACGACGACGAAGAACATCGACGCGCCCGTGGAGTGCATGTAGCGGATCAGCCAGCCCCACGGCACCTCGCGCATGATGTACTCGACCGACGAGAACGCGAGCGTCGCGTCGGGCTTGTAGTTCATCGTGAGGAAAATGCCGGTGACGATCTGATTGACCAGCACCAGCAACGCAAGCGAACCGAAGAAGTACCAGAAGTTGAAGTTCTTCGGCGCGTAGTACTCGGAAACGTGCTTCTTCCACGTGGCAGTCATCGGGAAGCGCTGGTCGATCCAACCCGTCACCCCGGTCGTCTCTACTTCGTGTTCGCTCGCCATTACGCTTCTCCTTTTTCGTCCTTCCCGATCACAAGGGCCGTCGCCGACGTGAACATGAAGCGCGGGATGTCGAGGTTCTGCGGAGCGGGCTTGTTCTTGAAGACGCGGCCGGCCATGTCGTAGGTGGAGCCATGGCACGGGCACAGGAAGCCGCCGGGCCAGTCGTCGGGGAGATTGGGCTGCGGGCCCTCCTGGAAGCGCGGCGTCGGCGTGCAGCCCAGATGCGTGCACACGGCGACGGCGACGAGCAGATGCTTGTTCTCTGCGCGTGAACGGAATTCGTTGTTGCAGTAGTCCGGCAGCGGCATCGAGAACGGATTCAGCGAGTGGGGATCCGCCAACTGGCTATCGGCTTTCTGGACATCGGCGAGCATGCGGTCCGTGCGGTTGATGATCCACACCGGCTTGCCACGCCAGGCGACCGTCATCATGTCGCCGGGCTTGAGACTGCTGATATCGACTTCGACCGGGGCACCCGCTGCCTTGGCCTTTTCGGATGGTGCAAACGAACTTACAAAGGGTACGACAACGGCAACACCTCCTATGCCGCCTGCTACGGTCGTCGCTACCAGCCAGTTACGGCGGCTGCCATCGACGCGTTCCTCTTCTTTGTCTCGCATCACACGCCCCACTTCTGAGTTGGATTTTTCCTTCACGCCGCTTCTACCGCCGCTAGTTTGCTCGAATGGAGTCGCCATTTACAAGGGCCGATTGCCAAAAACCGTGCGAAGCCCTTGATAACTCAGGGTTTGTCCGTACCGATCGCAAACTTTTTCGCCACTCTTTTTAAGTGCCTTCTACGGTATTCATGCCTTTTTCTGCGTGAATGCAATTCGCAATTCAAACCGGATTGGGGATATCGATAAACAGGTGTTCGATATCGAAAGATTCGGACAGATGCTTGCCCACCGCCTGGACGCCGAAGCGCTCGGTCGCGTGGTGGCCGGCCGCAAGAAACGCGACGCCGCTTTCCGCCGCCGTGTGCATCACCGACTCCGATACCTCGCCGGTCACGTAGACGTCGGCGCCCGCGTTGATCGCCGCGTCGAACATGCCTTGCGCAGCGCCCGTGCACCAGCCGACGCGGCGCAGCTCGAGATCCGGATCGCCGAACACGAGCGGCGTACGGCCGAGCGTCTGCTCGATTTCCGCGGTCAGGTGCGACAGCGTGATGCGCATCGGCAGCGTGGCGAGCCAGCCGAGATCGTTCTCGCCAAAGCGCGCGTCGCTGATCCAGCCCATCTTCTCGCCGATCTGCGCGTTGTTGCCGAACTGCGGGTGATCGTCGAGAGGAAGGTGGTAGGCGAACAGGTTCAGGTCGTTGGCGAGCAGCAGCTTCAGGCGCGCATGTTTGCGGCCGGTGATCTGCGGTGCCTCGTTGCGCCAGAAGTAGCCGTGATGGACCAGCACAGCGTCTGCGCCCCAGTCGAGCGCGGCCTCCAGGAAGGCCACCGACGCGGTCACGCCGGTCGCGAGCTTGTTGATCCGGCGGCGCCCTTCGACCTGTAATCCGTTCGGGCAATAGTCCTTGAACCGCGCGGTTTCAAGGAGATTGTTCAAGTACAATTCAAGTTCAATCCGATCCATATAGACCTCTAGTCTTCAGATGCTTAGACGCTTTTGGCTGTTATTTGCCCAAGCGGTAACTGTGCTGTTGGCGCTGATGTTCATCATTGCGACCCTCAAACCGCAGTGGCTGCAGCGTCAAGGACAATTCGGCAGACAACTCGTCGAACCGATCGTCGCGCTGCGGGAAGTGGCGCCGGGCATCAGCAATGGCCATGCCGAAGCGTCCTATGCCGAAGCGGCGCAAAAGGCCATGCCCGCGGTCGTCAACGTGTTCTCCAGCAAGGATGGCTCACTGCCTCCCGACCCGCGCGCCAAAGATCCGCTGTTCCGCTACTTCTTCGGCGACAGAAACAATCGCAAGCAGCAGGAGCAGCCTGCATCGAATCTCGGCTCAGGCGTGATAGTGAGTTCGGAAGGTTACATTCTAACGAACCAGCACGTCGTCGACGGTGCCGATCAGATCGAAGTTGCGCTCGCCGACGGCCGCACCGCCAGCGCCAAGGTCATCGGCATCGACCCCGAAACCGATCTGGCCGTGCTCAAGGTCAACATGACCAATCTGCCTACCATCACGCTCGGCCGGATGGAGCAGACCCGCGTCGGCGACGTCGTGCTCGCGATCGGCAACCCGTTCGGCGTCGGCCAGACCGTGACGATGGGTATCGTCAGCGCGCTGGGCCGCAACCACCTCGGCATCAACACGTTCGAAAACTTCATCCAGACCGACGCGCCGATCAACCCAGGTAACTCGGGCGGTGCGCTCGTCGACGTCAACGGCAATCTGCTCGGCATCAACACCGCGATCTACTCGCGCTCGGGCGGCTCGCTCGGCATCGGCTTCGCGATTCCCGTGTCGACCGCGCGCAGCGTGCTGGAAAGCATCATCACGACCGGCACGGTCACGCGCGGCTGGATCGGCGTCGAGCCGCAGGACGTGACGCCGGAAATCGCCGAGTCGTTCGGGCTCGACCAGAAGTCGGGCGCGATCGTCGCGGGCGTATTGAAGAGCGGCCCGGCCGACCGCGCGGGTATCAAGCCCGGCGACATCCTGACGAGGGTGAACGGCCAGGAGATCACCGACACCACGCGACTGCTGAACGTGATCGCGCAGATCAAGCCGGGCACGTCGGCGAAGGTGCATCTGGTGCGCAAGGGCCATCAAATCGATCTCGACGTGATGATCGGCAAACGCCCACCGCCGCCGAAGCAGGCGGCGGAAGACGAAAACGGCGGCGATCAGCCGGACGACGAGGGCGGCTGAGGGCGACCAAGGCTTCGCACAATGAAAAAGGGCAGTCCGCGATGGACTGCCCTTTCTTATTCAACGCCCGGCCCCGACTAGCGACACCTCAACTCGACGGCGGGCTCGCATCCTCCACGACCACCGGCTGCTTGCCGACGATCAGCCGCGCCGCGATGATGCCCGCTTCATACAGCACGATCAGCGGAATCGCGAGGATCAGCTGCGAAAACACGTCGGGCGGTGTCACCACAGCCGACACCACGAACGCACCGACGATCACATACGGCCGGATTTCCTTCAGCTTTTTCAGCGTCAGCACGTTCATGCGCACCAGCAGCACGACGACGATCGGCACTTCGAACGTGACGCCGAACGCAATGAACATGGTGAGCACGAAGCTCAGGTAATTGTCGATATCGGTTGTCATCTCCGCGCCGAGCGGCGCGTTGTAGTGCGCCATTACGCGGAAGATGGTCGGAAACACGACGAAGTACGCGAACGCCATGCCGCACAGGAACAGCGTATAGCTGCTCGCGACGAGCGGCCCGACCAGCTTCTTCTCGTGCTGATAGAGCCCCGGCGCGACGAACGCCCAGATCTGGTAAAGCACGACCGGCAGCGCGATCACGAAGGCCACCAGCATGGTCACCTTCATCGGCACGAAGAACGAGCCGGTGACGTCGGTGACGATCATCTTGCCGTCCTTCGGCAGATTCATCATCAGCGGCCGCGCGAGCAGTTTGAAGATGTCCGGTGCCCAGTACACGAGCCCGATAAACACGACGATGACGGCAAGCCCCGCACGGATGATGCGGTCACGCAGTTCGACGAGGTGGGAAATGAAGGTCTCTTCAGCGCCTTCGTTCTGGGATTGCTGGGGGTCGCTCACACCGGCCCTCGGTTAGGGATTGTCGATCTGAACATCAGAGAAACCGCGTCGGACGACGCAGGTTGGCAGGCGTGTGCCGCGCGACGCGCGCGGCACCCGACTGCACGCGTGTGCGGCGTAGACTCGCGCGCTTGTACCAGGTAGGTGTGGCGCTCTGCTGGACGCGCCAGTTCTTGCGTTTGGGCGCGGCGGCCGGCGTCGTGACCGGCCACGATGTGCCACCGGTGCTGCCGCTGCTGGCGTCTTCGAGCGCGCCGCCGGCGATGCTCGGGGACACCGACGTCCCGCTACTCCACGCTTCGTTCAGCTCGTTCTCATGCTTGCGCAGATTGTCCTGAACCGCCGTTTCGACATTGGTCGCGGCCTTCTCGAACTCGGTCTTCATGCGCCGCAATTCGTCGAGCTCGATTTCGCGCGTGACCTCGGCCTTCACGTCGTTGATGTACCGCTGCGCGCGGCCGAACAGCGCGCCCGCCGTGCGAGCGACGCGTGGCAGGCGCTCAGGCCCGAGGACGACCAGCGCGACGACGCCGATCAGCGCCATCTTGGTTAGACCGAGGTCCAGCATGAAGTGGAGTGTCCGTCAGAAACGCGGGAACGGCGCGAACGCCGCGGCTTAGCGGTAGTCGCCCGAACGCGGCGCCTTTTCTTTCGCTTCGACGTCCACCGCGCCGTTGCGCGGCAGCTCGCGCTGCTGCTGTTGCGCGTCGGCCGACGGCGTTTCGGCTTCCTTCATGCCTTCCTTGAAGCCCTTCACGGCGCCGCCCAGGTCACCGCCGATGTTGCGCAGCTTCTTCGTGCCGAACACGAGCGCGACGATCAACAGAACGATCAACCAATGCCAAATACTCAACGAACCCATGACTACTCTCCTTAACCCCGACGCCGCATCTCGATGCGGCAAATTTGCATAACCTGAAGCGCGTGCGCTTCGTCTCCATGTATCTCTACGTTACCGCAGGTCGCCCGGCCTCGCTCTCGACGCGCCGGTCGTCTCTACCGTTGTCATTGTGTCGGGACGATCGCGTCGACGTTATTACACAGCGGTAAAAAACAACGGCGGCGCTATTGTCCTCGACCAAAATCACGCGGCGACGTGCATTTGCCACGCATCGCGCATCACACGCGAATCCGCGCTCAGCCCATCCGTTGCCAGGGGCGCGGTCCCGCAAGAATGTGCGCGTGCAGGTGATACACCTCCTGACCTCCGCCCGGACCGGTATTGATTACCGTGCGAAAGCCCGTCTCGCCGCCGGTGTACGCGACCCCCAATTGCCCGGCCAGACGCGCGGTCAAGACAAGCATTCTACCAAGCAGAGGCGCGTCGCTTTCGGTGCAGTTCGACAGCGTCGCGATGTGCTTGCGAGGAATTACCAGCACATGCGTTTCGGCCGCCGGACGGATGTCGCGAAAGGCGACGAACTCGTCGTCTTCGCGGACCTTGGTCGACGGGATTTCGCCAGCGGCGATCTTGCAGAAAAGACAGTTTGGATCGTGACTCATCGTATTCCTGACGCGATATGACTTGAGCGAGCGAAGCCGCACGCGACCAGGTTCGACCCGAATGCCGGCCCGCCCATACGGACCGGCTAGCGTTCAGACCCAGCCGGCCGGATTCGCGAACGGCTTGTTATCGTACAGGTACAACCAGCCTTTGATAATACGGTACAACATCCATATGCTGACGGCCCACAGCACCGGAATGCCGATCACGACGAGCAGCAGCAGCGCACCGATCGCGTAACCGATGAGGCCCAGCCAGAACGTGCGGATCTGCCATTCGAAGTGCGCTTCGTACGGCGTGCCGGCCACGTCCGACCGTTTGATGTAATTGATGATGATGGCGACCAGAATGGTGAGCCCACCGGTCAGCCAGTGGACCGCATACAGTGCGTACAGCACGTGCGTGAGCGTGCGCAGGCCGCGCTCGCGCTCAGGCTCCATCGCGTGGCGGTAGACCGGCGGCGGATAGCTTCCTTGCGGCTGTTCCATGCTTGCGTCCTCCCGATGGTGCGCTTACCGCTATATAGGTGGCGGTACGCGCGACTTCAAGCGGAAACGCCCGATTTCCGCCTCGAATGCTCAGTCGCCGTTCTCTTCGCGCTCGCGGCTCTTGCGCAGTGCCTTTTCCTCGATGCCCGACAGGCCTTCTCGCCGCTCGAGTTCGGCGACCACGTCGGCGGGGCTCAGATCGAAATGCGACAGCATCACGAGGCAGTGGAACCACAGGTCCGCGACCTCGCCGACCAGCGCCTTCGGCGCGCCGCCGTGGCGCGCGTCCTTCGCGGCCAGCACGACTTCGGTGGCCTCTTCGCCGATCTTCTTCAGCACCGCGTCGTCGCCCTTGTGGAACAGGCGCGATACATACGAGATGTCCGGGTCTCCGCCCTTGCGGCTATCGATCACCGCGGCGAGACGCAGCAGCGTGTCGAGCGTGGAAGCTTCGGCGGACGACGGGTTTTGCGTGGATTGCGTCATTTGTAGATGTGTTCGGGGTCTTTCAGCACGGGCTCGACAGCCTGCCAGTCGCCGTCGTTCACCGAGCCTTCGAATTTCTGGAAAAAGCACGAGTGGCGGCCCGTGTGGCACGCAATGCCCGATACCTGCTCGACTTTCAGCAGCACGACGTCTTCGTCGCAATCGAGCCGCACTTCATGCACATGCTGCACGTGGCCCGACTCCTCGCCCTTGAACCACAAGCGCTGGCGCGAGCGCGAGAAATACACCGCGCGGCCGGTTTCGACGGTCTTCGCGAGCGCCTCGCGGTTCATCCACGCGAACATCAGCACGTCGTTCGTCGACGCTTCCTGCGCGATCACCGGCACGAGGCCGTTCGCGTCCCATTTGACCTTGTCGAGCCAGTTCACTGCCGAGGGATTCGTCACGTCACAACCTCACCGAGATGCCCTGGTCGGCCATGAAGCGCTTGGCCTCGCCAACCGTGTGTTCGCCATAGTGGAAGATGCTCGCGGCGAGCACCGCATCCGCGTGACCGCTCTTGATACCGTCGGCGAGATGCTGCAGATTGCCGACGCCGCCCGAGGCGATCACCGACACCGGCACCGCGTCCGACACCGCGCGCGTCAGCGCGAGGTCGAAGCCGCTCTTGGTACCGTCGCGATCCATGCTGGTCAGCAGGATTTCGCCCGCGCCGAGCTCGGCCATCTTGCGCGCCCATTCGACCGCATCCAGGCCGGTCGCCTTGCGACCGCCGTGCGTGAACACTTCCCAGCGCGGCGTTTCACCGTCCGCCGACACGCGCTTCGCGTCGATCGCGACGACGATGCACTGCGAGCCGTACTTGTCGGTGGCGTCCTTCACCAGTTGCGGATTCGCGACCGCCGACGAGTTCATGCTGATCTTGTCGGCGCCCGCGTTCAGCAGGCGCCGCACGTCTTCGACCGCGCGCACGCCGCCGCCGACCGTCAGCGGAATGAACACCTGCGAGGCGACTGCTTCGATGATCGGCAGGATCAGGTCGCGCTGATCCGAGGTCGCGGTGATGTCGAGGAACGTGAGTTCGTCGGCGCCCTGGTCGTCGTAACGGCGCGCGATTTCGACCGGGTCGCCCGCGTCGCGCAGTTCGACGAAGTTGACGCCCTTGACCACACGGCCCGCGGTGACGTCGAGACAGGGGATGATGCGTTTAGCTAGAGCCATGATCGTGCAATTCTGCCAATACCGCTGATGAGGCCGCTCGCTTGCGGGCAAGCGGCACGCTGCCGGCGCGAACGGTTGCGTCGCGCCGCGAGTGGGGTGCCGGCCGGAAGCTGGCGATTCCGGATGCGTGCTCGGGCGACGCGCGCGGCGGCCAGGCCGTCGCTCGAGCGAGCGAGCGCCGCAAACCGGCGCCGTGCTTAGGCGTCGTCCGCTTCGCGCAGCCGGTCCGCGAGCGTTTGCGCGGCCGCGAAGTCGAGGTCGCCCGAATAGATCGCGCGGCCGCAGATCACACCTTCGATGCCTTCGCCTTCGACTTCGCACAGCGATTCGATGTCCGCGAGGTTCGACAGGCCGCCGCTCGCGATCACCGGAATCTTGACCGCGCGCGCGAGGCGCACCGTCGCTTCGATGTTGATGCCTTGCAGCATCCCGTCGCGGCCGATGTCGGTGTAGATGATCGACTCGCAGCCGTAGTCCTCGAACTTGCGCGCGAGGTCGGCCACTTCGTGACCGGTCAGCTTGCTCCAGCCGTCGGTCGCGACCTTGCCGTCTTTCGCGTCGAGACCCACGATGATGTGGCCGCCGAACGCGGTGCACGCGTCTTGCAGAAAGCCAGGGTTCTTCACCGCGGCCGTGCCGATGATCACGTACGACAAACCGTCGTCGAGATAGCGCTCGATCGTGTTCAGATCGCGGATGCCACCGCCCAGCTGGACCGGAATCTGGCCGCCCACTTCATCGATGATCGCCCGGATCGCATCGCCGTTCTTCGGCTTGCCGGCGAACGCACCGTTCAGATCGACCAGATGCAGACGACGCGCGCCGCGGTCGACCCAATGTCGGGCCATTGCCGCCGGTTCCTCGGAGAAAATCGTCGCCTGGTCCATATCGCCTTGTTTGAGGCGTACACACTGACCATCTTTCAGGTCGATGGCGGGAATCAGCAGCATAGCAATCGGGTGTTATCTGGGAGTGGATTGAAGGTCGACGGCAGCGGCTGGCGAGTCAGCCCGCCGCAACACCGTCTCGCTAGTTTAGTACAACTCTTCCGGCGCTCCAGTGGGGCGCCGCTCGGATGCGGGACCGCGGCGCCGCGCGACGCGCGCGCGGCAACGGGATAAAGAAAGGCGTTCACGGGTTCCAGTGCACGAAGTTGCGATACACGCGCAAACCCGCCTCGGCGCTCTTTTCAGGGTGGAATTGGGTGGCGAAGATGTTATCCCGCGCGACTGCCGAGGTAAAGGGCATGCCGTAGACCGTCTCGCCCGACGTATGCGCCGGGTTGTCCGGCACCACGTAGTAGCTGTGCACGAAGTAGAAGAATGCGTTGTCGGCGACACCGTCCCACAGCGGATGCGGCTGCGCCTGACGCACACGGTTCCAGCCCATCTGCGGGACCTTGAAGCGCGAGCCGTCGTCCTGCACCTGGCCTTCGAGCTCGAAGCGCACCACTTTGCCGGGCAGCAGACCCAGGCCCGGCGTATCGCCCTCGGCGCTCCAGTCGAACAACATCTGCTCGCCGACGCACACGCCCATTAGCGGCTTGCTGCGCGACGCCTCGACGACCGCTTCCTGCAAACCGGACGCGCCGAGACTGCGCATGCAGTCGGGCATCGCGCCCTGGCCGGGCAGCACGACGCGGTCGGCCGCACGGATCGCTTCGGGACGATCGACGATCGCCACGTCCGCTTCCGGCGCGGCTTTGCGCAATGCCTGGGCAACCGAGCGCAGGTTGCCCATACCGTAATCCACAATCGCTATCGAAGTTTTCATTTCAAGTTTGGCCGCTCTGCCTTCAATCCATCGACGCCGCGGCGCGGCGTCGAACGACGTGCCGGCAAGTGCGGTCCTGCCCGATGCGTCGCTTGAAGGTGAGTGGCCTGAAGACGTTGGAGGCGGTGATACCCGTGTTAAAGCCTGCTACGGCCGTTGCGTCAAAGGCTGCCTTTGGTCGACGGAATCTGTCCGGCCGCGCGCTCGTCGAGCTCGACGGCCATGCGCAGCGCGCGCCCGAACGCCTTGAACACCGTTTCGAGCTGATGGTGAGCGTTGATGCCACGCAGGTTGTCGATGTGCAGCGTCACGCCGGCATGGTTCACGAAGCCGCGGAAGAATTCGATCGACAGGTCGACGTCGAACGTGCCGATGCGCGCGCGCGTGAACGGCACGTGGAATTCGAGACCCGGACGGCCGGAAAAATCGATCACGACGCGCGACAGCGCTTCGTCGAGCGGCACGTACGAATGACCGTAGCGGCGAATACCCTTGCGGTCGCCGATCGCCTTCGCGACGGCCTGGCCGAGCGTGATGCCGGTGTCTTCGACCGTGTGGTGGTCGTCGATATGCAGGTCGCCATGCGCTTCGATCTCGAGGTCGAACAACCCGTGGCGGGCGATCTGGTCGAGCATGTGGTCCAGGAACGGCACACCGGTGGCCAGCTTCTGCTGACCGGTGCCGTCCAGGTTGATCTTCACACGGATCTGCGTTTCGCTGGTGTTGCGAACGACTTCCGCAAGGCGCATGGCAATTCCTCGAATCTGGCTTAAAAGCGCTAGTAATGTGGGGTGGAAACAATGGCGTGCTGCGCGGCGCAGCCGCTCGAGGCGGCCGCCTGGTGCTGCGGACTACCGCAACACGAGCTTCAGGCCGGCGAGCAACTGGGCGTTCTCGTTCGGTGAACCGACGGTCAAACGCACGCAATTAGCCAGCAATGGATGCATTTTACTCACGTTTTTGATCAGAACCCGCGCCGTGAGCAGGGTTTCGAACAGCACCGACGCATCGGGCACGCGCACCAGCAGGAAGTTGCCCGCGCTCGGAAACACTTCGGCACCCGGCAACGCGGCCACGGCCTGCGCGAGCTTCGCGCGCTCGTCGCGCAATTGCGCGGCCTGGGCGTCGAGCACGCCGATGTGATCGAGCAGGAAATCGGCGGTGGCTTGCGTCAGCACGTTGGTGTTGTACGGCGGGCGCACCTTGTCGAACTCGGTCAGCCACGCGGGCTTGCCAACCAGGTAACCGAGGCGGATGCCGGCGAGGCCCAGCTTCGACACCGTGCGCATCACGACGACGTTGTCGAACTGGTCGGCGCGCGGCAGCCAGCTCTTTTGCGCGAACGGCTGATACGCCTCGTCGATCACGACGAGGCTCTTGCCCGCCGCGGCGATGACGCGCTCGATGTCGGCGTCGTCGAACAGCGTGCCGGTGGGGTTGTTCGGATACGCGAGATAGATGATCGCCGGTTGATGTTCGGCGATCGCCGCGAGCATCGCGTCAGTGTCGAGCGCGAAGTCCGGCTTTAGCGGCACGCCGACGAATTCGAGATTCGCGAGCTGCGCCGACATCTGATACATGACGAACCCCGGCACCGGTGCGAGCACCTTCGCGCCCGGCTTCGCGCACGCGACCGACATGATGCTGATGATTTCGTCCGAGCCGTTGCCGAGCAGCACGTCGCAACCGGCAGGCACGCCCATCACCTGACGGATGCGCTCGATCAACTGCTCGGGACGCGGCGCCGGATAGCGGTTCAGCGCGACGCCGGCCAGACGTTCGCCGAGATGCGCGGCGAGTTCCGGCGGCAGCGAAAACGGGTTTTCCATCGCGTCGAGCTTGATGAAGCCCGTGGCGTCCGGAACCGGATAGCTCGTCATTGCGAGCACGTCGCTGCGGATGATGTCTTGAGGTGTCGTCATAGCTTCGGGGGCCGGGCCGTGCGAAGAACGCCGGGCCGGCGTCGTCGGCGCAGGTGCGCTCGGGTTGGTCTCTGTGGTAGTTATTGAACGGGCAGTTGGCGCGCGCCGTCGGGCGAGCGGGTGGAAGCAGGCAGACCTGGAAGCCACCCTCGCCGCGATCGGTGATCCGCCTCAGCCGCGTTCGTTGCTGTTCTGCCGCATCCGGTATTCGGCGCTGCGCGCGTGCGCTTGCAATCCTTCGCCGTAAGCGAGTTCGGCGGCGATTTCGCCAAGCGTCTGTGCACCTTCCGCGCTGACCTCGATCAGGCTCGAACGCTTGAAGAAATCATAGACGCCGAGCGGCGACGAGAACCGCGCAGTGCGCGAGGTCGGCAGCACATGGTTCGGGCCCGCGCAGTAGTCGCCAAGGCTCTCGCTGGTGTAGCGGCCCAGGAAGATCGCGCCCGCATGGCGGATCTGCTGCGCCCATTGATGCGGCTCGAGCGCCGAGATTTCGAGGTGCTCGGGCGCGATGTCGTTGGCGATCGCGCAGGCCTCGGCCATGTCGCGCACCTTGATCAGCGCGCCGCGATTTTCGAGCGACGTGCGAATCACGTCGCGGCGCGGCAGCGTGGGCAGCAGTTCGTCGATCGCTTCCTGCACACGCGCGATGAACGCATCGTCCGGACACAGCAGGATCGACTGCGCGAGCTCGTCGTGCTCGGCCTGCGAGAACAGGTCCATCGCGACCCAGCGCGGATCGGTCGTACCGTCGCACAACACGAGGATTTCCGACGGCCCGGCGATCATGTCGATGCCGACCGTACCGAACACGCGACGCTTCGCCGACGCGACATACGCATTGCCGGGGCCGCAGATCTTGTCGACCGCGGGCACCGTCTTCGTGCCGTACGCGAGCGCGGCCACCGCCTGCGCGCCGCCGATCGTAAACACCCGATCGACACCGCCCAGCAGCGCCGCCGCCAGCACGAGCGGATTCTTCACACCGTCCGGCGTCGGCACGACCATCACGATTTCGCGTACGCCTGCGACCCGCGCCGGAATCGAGTTCATCAGCACCGACGACGGATACGCGGCCTTGCCACCCGGCACGTAGATCCCCGCGCGATCGAGCGGCGTGACCTTCTGGCCAAGCACCGTGCCGTCCGCTTCGGTGTACTGCCAGCTATGGCTACCGCACTCGATCTTCTGCTTCTCGTGATAGCCACGCACACGCGCCGCCGCCGCTTCGAGCGACGCACGCCGCTTCGGCTCGAGACTTTCGAGCGCCGCTTCGAGCTCCGACATCGGCAGCTCGAGCTCAGCCACGCTTTTCGCAGCGATGCGATCGAAGCGGTTCGTGTACTCGAGCACCGCCTCGTCGCCGCGCGCCTTCACGTCGTTCAGAATCTGCGCAACCGAGCGCTCGATGGCTTCGTCTTCGCTCGCCTCGAACGCGAGCACCGCATGCAGCGACTTGTGGAAGTCGCGCGCGGTGGAATCGAGTTTGCGAATCTTGGTAGACATACAGGTATCCGTTTCGGTAAGGCGCTCAGTCGCAGCGTGATCAGAGTGCCATCGTCAGTCAGGCCGCCGGGGCGCCGGTTTTCAACGACGCATTGGCAAACGCGTCGAGAATCGGCCGCAACGCGGCGCGTTTGAGCTTCAGCGCTGCCTGGTTCACCACGAGACGCGAAGAAATCTGCATGACCTCCTCCACCTCGACGAGATTGTTCGCACGCAGCGTATTGCCCGAGCTGACCAGGTCGACGATCGCGTCGGCCAGGCCGACCAGCGGCGCGAGTTCCATCGAGCCGTACAGTTTGATCAGATCGACGTGAACGCCCTTGGCGGCGAAATGCTCACGCGCGGTTTCAACATACTTGGTCGCGACTCGCAGACGCGCGCCCTGGCGCACCGCGTTCGCATAATCGAAACCCGCCGCGACCGCGACCGACATCCGGCAACGCGCGATGTCCAGATCGACCGGCTGATACAGGCCGCTGCCGCCGTGTTCGAGCAGCACGTCCTTGCCGGCCACGCCGAAGTCGGCCGCGCCGTACTCGACATAGGTCGGCACGTCGGTCGCGCGCACGATGATCACGCGCAGATTCGCGTCGGTGGTCGGCAGGATCAGCTTGCGCGACGTTTCCGGGTCTTCCGCGACTTCGATGCCGGCCGCCGCGAGCAGCGGCAGCGTTTCCTCGAAGATACGCCCTTTCGACAACGCAAGCGTGAGCGGCGCGCTCACCGCCGGCGACGACGAAGTCTGCGGCATCGAACTCATGCCTCGCTCCCGGAAACCCGGCGCACCTTTGCGCCGATCGCATTGAGCTTCGCTTCCATACGGTCGTAACCGCGGTCGAGGTGATAGATGCGGTCGATCAGCGTCTCGCCCTCGGCGCGCAGCGCGGCGATCACGAGGCTCGCGGAGGCGCGCAGATCGGTGGCCATCACCTTCGCGCCCGAGAGTTTCTCGACGCCGTTCACGAGCGCGGTGTTGCCGTCGATCGTGATGCTCGCGCCGAGGCGGTTCAGTTCCTGCACGTGCATGAAGCGGTTCTCGAAGATCGTCTCGACGACCTGCGACGTACCGTCCGCGATCGTGTTGAGCGCCATGAACTGCGCCTGCATGTCGGTCGGGAAAGCCGGGTATTCGGAGGTGCGGAACGTCACCGCCGACGGGCGTTTGTCCATGCGCACGCGCATCCAGTCGTCGCCTTCGTCGACCGTCACGCCCGCCTCGCGCAGCTTTTCCGTCACCGCTTCGAGCAGCAGCGGACGCATCTTGCGCAGCGTGACATCGCCGCCGGCCGCCGCGACCGCGCACAGGAACGTGCCTGCTTCGATGCGGTCCGGAATCACCGCGTGCTTCGCGCCGTGCAGCTTGTCGACGCCGTGGATCACGAGGCGGTCGGTGCCGATGCCGTCGATCTTCGCGCCCATCGCGACGAGCAGATGCGCGAGGTCGACCACTTCGGGTTCGCGCGCTGCGTTCTCGATGACCGTTTCGCCTTCGGCAAGCACCGCCGCCATCAGCAGGTTCTCGGTACCGGTCACGGTGATCATGTCGGTGACGATGCGTGCGCCCTTCAGACGCTTCGCGCGCGCTTCGATGAAGCCGTGCTCGATCGTGATCTCGGCGCCCATCGCCTGCAGACCCTTGATGTGCTGATCGACCGGACGCGCGCCGATCGCGCAGCCGCCCGGCAGCGACACGCGCGCATGACCGAAGCGCGCGAGGAGCGGACCGAGCACGAGAATCGACGCGCGCATCGTCTTCACCATCTCGTACGGCGCGACGAGGTTGTCGACCTGCGATGCGTTCAGCGCGACGCGCCCTTCGCCCGCTTCGATGCGCACGCCCATCTGCCCGAGCAGCTTGAGCATCGTGCGCACGTCCTGCAGATCGGGCACGTTCTCCAGATGCACCGGATCGGCGGTCAAAAGACCCGCGCACAGGATCGGCAATGCCGCGTTCTTCGCACCCGAGACGACAACTTCACCGGAGAGCGGGTAGCCACCTTCAATGATGAGTTTATCCATGCCTGTCGGTTCCTGATCGGCCCGGTTCGCGCCCGGACCTGCTTTGTCTGTGTTCGGCGCGCCGCTCGCGGCGTCGCGCCCTTCCTGAGTAATTCGCACTAAATTTCCAGATTACGCGTTCTGCCATTCGGCGGGCGTCAGCGTCTTCATGCTGAGCGCGTGGATTTCTTCGCGCATGCGGTCGCCGAGCGCCGCATACACGAGTTGATGGCGCTGGATCAGGCGCTTGCCTTCGAAGCTCGGCGAAACGATCGTCGCAAAGAAATGCTGACCGTCGCCTTCGACTTCGAGATGCTCGCATGCGAGCCCAGCCGCTATGTATTGCTTGACCTGTTCGGGAGTCGGCAACATGAGAGAAGCTCCTCGTCAGTGGCGCAGCTTGTAGCCGGTGGCGAGCATGCGCATCGCGACGACAGCCAGCACCACGAAGAAACCGGCGACGATCGCAAGGCTCACGAGCGGGTCGATATCCGACACGCCGAAAAAGCCATAGCGAAAGCCGTCGATCATGTAGAAAAACGGATTGAGCCGCGACGCTTCGCGCCACCCCGGCGGCAGCGTATGCGTCGAGTAGAACACGCCGGACAGGAACGTGAGCGGCATGATCAGAAAGTTCTGGAACGCGGCGAGCTGGTCGAACTTTTCGGCCCAGATGCCGGCGATCAGACCCAACGTGCCGAGAATCGCCGCACCGAACATCGCGAACACGATGATGTAGAGCGGCGCGGTAAAGGAGAGCGGCACAAACCAGATCGTCACGATGAACACGCCGAAGCCGACGCACAAGCCGCGCGCGACGGCCGCGAGCACATAGGCCGCGAACATCTCGTAGTGCGACAGCGGCGGCAGCAGCACGAACACCAGATTGCCGGTGATCTTCGACTGGATCAGCGAAGACGAGCTATTGGCGAACGCGTTCTGCAGCACGCTCATCATCACGAGACCCGGAATCAGGAAGCTCGTGTACTCGACGCCCGGATAGACCTGCACGTGGCCGCGCAGCGCGTGGCCAAAGATGGTCAGGTAAAGCAGCGCGGTGATGACCGGCGCGAGCACGGTCTGGAACGACACTTTCCAGAACCGCAGCAGTTCTTTGTAGAACAGCGTGCTAAATCCACTGTAGCCGCTCATGCCAGCCCCTCGATCACTTCCGGACCGTTCATCACCTGAACGAATACGTCTTCGAGATCGGCCTTGCGGACCTCGATTTCTTCGAATGTGCAACCTGCCGCGCGACATTGCGCGAGGATGCGCTCGACGTCGTCATAGCTCGTCAGACGCAGCAGATGCTGGCGGCCGTTAGCGTTGGCCGCCCCGCTTTCCGCCTCGAGCGGACGCAGCTCGGCGGGTAGCACGCCTTGCGCGAAGCGCACGAACAACTGCATGCCGGCGAAACGCTGCAGCAACGTGCTGGTGCGATCGAGCGCGACCACCTCGCCACGGCGCAGCATCGCGATCCGGTCGCACAGCGATTCGGCTTCTTCGAGGTAATGCGTGGTCAGCACGATCGTGTGGCCTTCGCGATTCAGGCGCGAGATGAACTTCCACAGCGTCTGGCGCAGCTCGACGTCGACGCCCGCGGTCGGCTCGTCGAGCACGATCACCGGCGGACGGTGCACCAGCGCCTGCGCGACCAGCACGCGGCGCTTCATGCCGCCCGACAGCGCGCGCATATTGGCGTCGGCTTTCTCGGTGAGATCGAGATTGGCCATGATCTCGTCGATCCACGCGTCGTTGTTGCGCAGCCCGTAGTAGCCCGACTGGATGCGCAAGGTTTCGCGCACCGTGAAGAACGGATCGAACACGAGCTCCTGCGGCACCACGCCGAGCGCACGGCGCGCGTTGCGGAAATCGCCGACGACGTCATGACCGCGCACCGCGATGCTGCCTTCGTCGGCGCGTGCGAGACCCGCGAGTATGCTGATGAGCGTCGTCTTGCCCGCGCCGTTCGGACCGAGCAGCCCGAAGAACTCGCCTTCTTCGACCGTGAGGCTGACGCCCTTGAGCGCCTGCAAGTCCTTGTAGCGCTTCTTGACGTTACGAATTTCTATGGCTGACATGACTATGGGCCGCGTGCGTCGCGGCGCCTGAAGTAGCCCCGATGGAGCTTGGGGACAAGCAAATGCTGGAAGAAACGGAACCGGGTCCGATTAGGGGGCCAGTTCAATGCCCCAAAAAAACGTTTGATTATAGGGCAAAAACTGACACCCCCGGCTTGACCGGAAGGAGGGAGACGACGCTAGAGGAGCGTCAATGTCGCGCTGACGCAACCATATTGGCGGCGACAGGGTTGAGAAGCGTATCGACGCCATAGGCCTGCGCGAGGCTGGCGAGACCAGCCGGCAGATTGACGATTTCAAAGCTGGCGCCGCGCGCCGCCGCGGCCCGCACCCATGCGAGCAGCACGGCGAGCGCCGACGAATCGAATTGCGTGAGCGGCGCGCAATCGACGCCGCGCGCGCCCGCCTCGATGCGTTGCAGACCCGCCGCGAGCGCAGCCTTCGCGCTCTCGTGGGTCATCGTCGCGCCGCTGTCGAAGCGGTTCGCGACCGCGTTCAGCACGTCGCTCACGACTGCTTGCCCGCGGCGAGTTGCTGATTGCGCTGCGTGAGGAACTGGATCAGTCCGTCGACGCCCTTCTGCTGGATCTGCTCGTTGAACTGCTGCTGATACGCCTGGATCAGCCACGCGCCGAGCACGTTGATGTCATACACACGCCAGCCTTGCGCCGTCTTGTACAGGCGGTAGTCGAGTTCGATCGGCTGGCCATTGTTCATCACGACCGAGCGCACCACCGTGTCGGTATCGTCCGGGTTCATGCGGAACGGCTTGTACTGGATCTGCTGGTCGCGCACCTGCGCGAGCGCGCCCGAATACGTGCGGATCAGCAGCATCTTGAACTGCTCGACCACCTGGTTCTGCTGCTCGGGCGTGGCGGTGCGCCAGTTGCGGCCCATCGCGAGCTGCGTGGTGCGGCGGAAGTCGGTGTACGGCAGGATCTTTTCGTTGACGAGCGCCGTGATGTGCGTGATGTCGCCCTGCTGGATCGACTTGTCGCCGCGAATCGCGTCCATGACCTGCTGGGTGACGGTCTTGATCAGCGCGTCCGGTGCGTTGACGTCGACAGTCTGCGCCGATGCCCCTGCGCTGATGAATGAAAACAACGCGGCAAACAACGGAATCAGGAAGAATTTTTTCATATCGAGCTTTACCTCAAAAATAGGGCAACGATTTGGACCGACCTTATCACGCGAGTTCGACGGCAATCCATGCGCAAACTGCGAGAGTCGTATCGATCTGTTACGGCCGCATGTTCAATGCAATCTGAACGACGGAAAGTTAAAGCGCGTGGGCGGCACCAGCTGACCGGCCGGAATCTGGGTTTCGGGACCGCCGTTCAGGTCGAGCGGCGGGGTTCCGGTGCCGGAGGCGGCCTCGGGTGCCGACGCGCTCTGCGGCGGCGTGGCCGCGACCGGGCCAGAGGCGGGAGCCGTCGTGGCCGGAGCACCCTGCGTGCCCGCCGCAGCACCTGCCGCGCCCGGAGCGGCGCCGGTCTCGCCCTCGTCGTACTTCGGCAGCGGCGCCTCCTCGTCGTAGCTCGGCAGTTCCTGCGGACGCCGGCGATTATCCGAGAGCAGATACTGACGGCGCTGCAGATAGGCGTTGCGCACGAACGAATATTTGTCGAGCGCCGCGGTTTCGAGCAGGTTGCTCGCGCCGAGCAGGTTTGCGCGCGTACTGATGATGTTCAGGCCCCACAGGCCCCAGCTCAGGCCCGACGGACTGATGTAGCTGATCGGGTTCACGTAGTAGTTGCCGAGCGAGCCGAACGCGTCGCGCACCGTGCTCGGCCCGAACAGTGGCAGCACCAGGTAAGGGCCCGACGGCACGCCGTAGTGGCCGAGCGTCAGACCGAGGTCGTTGTCGTGCTTGGGCAGCTTCGCGAGCGTCGCGACGTCGAACAGGCCGCCGACGCCGAACACCGTGTTGATCACGATCCGCATGATGTCGGACACGCCGTCCGCGATACGCAACTGCAGCAGATTGTTCGCCGCGATATAGATGTCGCCGATGTTCGAGAAGAAGTTCGTCACGCTGTCCCGCACCGGCTGCGGCGTGACAAACACGTAGCCCTGCGCGACAGGCTTGATCGCATACTGGTCGATCTTGTCGTTGACAGTGAAGATCGTGCGGTTCAACCCTTCGAACGGGTCGCCCTTGGTGGGGGTCTGCACGGTCGTGCAACCGGCAAGCAGCGCAGCCGCCACGGCGACCTTGCCGAACTGTAGGACGCGCGCGACGCCGCGCGGGGTCTGCAGTGTCGTCTGCATCGTTGTTCTCCTTGTTGGCCTTACTGGCCGGCAGCGCCGGAGGCCGGCGCGCCCGGCGCCGGCGCAGGGGCCGATGCAGCAGGCTTCGCCGCGCCGGAATCCGCGGCCTTGCTATACAGAAACTGGCCGATCAGATTTTCCAGCACGATCGCCGATTGCGTCATCGAGATGGTATCGCCCGCCTTCAGCATTTCCGTGTCGCCACCGGGCTCGAGCCCGATGTATTGCTCGCCGAGCAGACCCGAGGTCAGGATCTTCGCCGACGTGTCCCGCGGAAACTGGTATTGCTTGTCGATATCGATCGTGACGAGCGCCTGGTAAGCATTGCTGTCGAAGCCGATCGACGCGACCCGGCCGACCGTCACGCCCGCGCTCTTCACCGGCGCGCGCGGCTTCAGCCCGCCGATGTTGTCGAACTTGAGTTTGACCGGATAGGTTGCCTGGAACGACAACGAGCTCATGTTGCCAGCCTTCAGCGCCAAAAACAGCAAAGCTACGAAACCCAGCACCACAAACAGGCCGACCCAGAAGTCGAGAACATTCTTTTTCATCGTCATCCCAAAGTGAATCCGCCGCGCCGCCGCCACTTTCCGCCGTGCGCGGCGCATCGTGCGCCGCCGGCAGCCGGCGCGCTGCGCGGTCTTAGCTGAACATCAGAGCGGTCAGCAGGAAATCGAGCCCGAGCACCGCGAGCGACGCGTACACGACCGTGCGGGTCGTCGCGCGCGACACGCCTTCCGGCGTCGGCTTCGCCTCGTAGCCTTGAAACAGCGCGACGAAGGTCACCGCGAGGCCGAACACCACGCTCTTGACGACCCCGGCGCCAACATCGCGCCACACGTCGACGCCGCTTTGCATCTGCGACCAGAACGCGCCGGCATCGACGCCGATCAGCAGCACGCCCACCACGTAACCACCGAGAACGCCGACCGCGCTGAAGATCGCGGCGAGGATCGGCATCGACACGATGCCGGCCCACAGGCGCGGCGCGATCACGACCTTGACCGGATCGACGGCCATCATTTCCATCGCGGTGAGTTGCTCGCCCGCCTTCATCAGACCGATTTCGGCGGTGAGCGACGTGCCCGCGCGCCCGGCGAACAGCAGCGCCGTCACGACCGGACCGAGCTCGCGCACGAGCGACAGTGCAACCAGCAGGCCGAGCGCCTGCTCGGAGCCGTAGCGGTTCAGCGTGTAATAGCCCTGCAGTCCGAGCACGAAGCCGACGAACAGCCCCGACACCGCGATGATCACCAGCGAATAATTACCCACGAAGTGGATCTGCTTCGTGACAAGACGCGGGCGGCGCAGCAGCGGGAAAAATTCGAGCAGCAGGCGCAGGAAGAAGCGCGTCGCGTAGCCGGCGGTGCCGAGCCCGGTGATCACCGAGCGACCGAGCGTACTGATCATGACTGGCCTCCGCCGATGCCGAAGTCCGCCGCAAGCGGTGCATTCGCCGGATAGTGGAATTTGAACGGGCCGTCCGGCGCGCCGTCGATGAACTGCCGCACGGTCGGATCGGTCGATGCGCGCAGCTCGTCGGGCGTGCCCTCGGCGAGCACGCCGCCATTGGCCAGAAAGTAGACGTAGTCGGCGATCGCGAACGATTCCGGCACGTCGTGCGTGACCAGAATCGAGGTCGCGCCGAGCGCCTGGTTCAACGTACGGATCAGATTCGCGGTGATGCCGAGCGAGATCGGGTCGAGGCCGGCGAACGGCTCGTCGTACATCATCAGTTCGGGGTCGAGCGCGATGGCACGCGCCAGTGCCACGCGCCGCGCCATGCCGCCCGAAATCTCCGACGGCAGCAGATCGCGCGCGCCGCGCAGACCGACCGCGTTGAGCTTCATCAGCACGAGGTCGCGCAGCAGTTCTTCAGGGAGATCGGTGTGCTCGCGCAGCGAGAAGGCGACGTTCTCGAACACCGACATGTCGGTGAACAGCGCGCCGAACTGGAACAGCATGCCCATCTTGCGACGCAGCGCGTAAAGGCCTTCGCGCGTCTGCTCGCCGATGTCCTGGCCGTGGAACAGCACCTGCCCGCGCTGTGCGCGCACGAGGCCGCCGATCAGCCGCAGCACCGTGGTCTTGCCGCAACCCGAGCCGCCCATGACCGCGACGACCTGACCACGACGAAAGCGCAGATTCAGATTCGACAGGACGAGCCGGTCGCCGTAACCGAAGTCGACGTCGCGCAGCTCGAGTAGGGGCTCGGGGGAGGAAGGCACCAAACTGACAATCCTTTTACAGGGAAGGCCGAATTATAGGGCCATCATGCAAAAGCTGCCGTGAGGTGCCCCGTTCGCTGACTATGCCTGACGATTATTGCGTAAACGCGTGTTGCAGCGCAGAAACGGCGGCGGCCGGATCGGCCGCCTCGGTCACCGCGCGCACCACCGCCGCGCAGCCGACGCCCGTCGCGAGCACCTCCGGCAGCACCTGCAGATCGATCCCGCCGATCGCGACGAGCGGCACCACGCCGTCGAGCAGCCGCACGTAACGCGCGAGGCGCCGCAAGCCCTGCGGCGCGGTCGGCATCACTTTGGTCGTGGTCGGAAATACGGCGCCCAATGCAATGTAACTCGGACGGAAATGCAGCGCCTTCAACATCTCGTAAAAACCGTGCGTCGACAGACCAAGGCGGATACCTGCGTCGGCCAGCGCGGACAGATCCGCGGTATGCACATCTTCCTGGCCGAGGTGCACGCCGTACGCGCCCGCCTCGAGCGCCGCCTGCCAGTGATCGTTGATGAACACCTGCGCGTCGCGCGCGCGACCGGCGGCCACGCAACGGGCGATTTCGCGCTTCAGCTCGTCGGCGGGTTCGGCCGACTTGCGGCGCAACTGCACCGTCTTCACGCCGAAGCCGACCACCCGTTCGACCCAGTCCGCGGTCGGCAGCACCGGGTATAGGCCGAGCTTGTCCGGGCAGCGCGGAAACGCCAGCGCGGGCGCGGCCGGCAAACCGGTAAGGCGCGGAAAGCGAGCGAGGTCGGCCGGGAACGCGTCGTCGGCGCGGGTTTCGTCGCCATCGCGCCACGCGAGCGCGAGCACCAGTGCGTCGTGCGGATCGAAGCCGCAGTCGAGGAACGCCGCCAGCGCGGGGATCCAGTCTTCCGCCAGATGGCCTTCGAGGCCGTACTTCTCGCCGCCCAGATGGAGCGTCGCGCGGTTTTCCGCGGCGACGATCACGCCCGCGCCCCGCGTCAGCCAGCGCGCCATCTGCTCGCCGTGCGGCTGCGCGTCGGCGATCACGATCAGGTCGCCGCCGTTCGGTTCATCGGGCGCGGTCAGGCAGATCCGCCACGGTGCGTGCGTCGGCGGCCAGTCGCCGAGGCGGGCGCGAATACGCTCCGCGGCTTCGATGAGCTCGTCGGCCGTCGGCCAGAACAGATCGCGGTCCTTCAGCGTCAACGACTGTGTCATGCGGCACCTCCATCCTGATGCCAGAACGGCATACCGACCACCGGCGTGCTTGCGTGCGCACTCTCGCGCTCGGCCATCGGCCCCGCGAGATACGCCTGCCGGCCCGCCTCGACGCCGAGCGCGAACGCGCGCGCCATCGCGTCGGGATGCGTCGCCTGCGACACCGCCGTGTTCAGCAGCACGCCGTCGAAGCCCCACTCCATTACCTGCGCCGCATGCGACGGCACGCCGAGTCCAGCGTCGACGATCAGCGGCACGTCCGGCAGCCGCTCGCGCAGCACGCGCAGCCCGTACGGGTTGATGACACCCTTGCCGGTGCCGATCGGCGCACCCCACGGCATCAGCGCCTCGCAGCCGGCATCGAGCAGACGGCGGCCGATCACCAGATCTTCGGTGCAGTACGGCAGCACCTTGAAGCCGTCCTTGACGAGCCGCGCGGCGGCCTCGATCAGGCCGACGGGGTCGGGCTGGAGCGTGTAGTCGTCGCCGATCAGTTCGAGCTTGATCCAGTCCGTCTCGAAGATTTCGCGCGCCATGTGGGCGGTCGTCACCGCTTCACCGACGCTCAGGCAACCCGCCGTGTTCGGCAGCAGCGGCACGCCGTGGCGCTTGAGCAGATCGAAGAAGCCGGCTTCGGCGTTGCCTTCGTTCATCTGGCGGCGCAGCGCGACGGTCACCATGCCGGGGCGCGCTGCATCGATCGAGTCGGACAGCGACTGCAGCGACGGGTAGCGCGACGTGCCGAGCAGCACGCGGCTCGCGAATGGTTGACCGTATAGCGTCAGCGCGTCGGCGGTCTCGTGAGAAGTCATTTGCATCATCCTGGTTTGCCGCCGCGGCCTGGCACCGGCGGCGTTGCGGCAATGGGTTATCGGCGACGGTGTGTTGCGTTCTGTGGGGGACAGGCTGGCGCGAGCGCGCTCAGCCGCCCGCGACCGGCTGCACGACGTCAAGCCGGTCGCCCGTTTGCAACGCGCGCGCCGCATGCTGCGCACGCGCGACGAAATCGCCGTTGAGTGCGACCGCGAACGGCGGACGCGCGCCAAAAGCGGCGAGCGCATCGGCGACAGTCGCGCCCTCGGGCAACGACAACGGCTTCTGATTGATATGAATGTCCATGGTGTTCGAATACGGTTCAATCGATGGCGGAAGCGGTAGCGCGCGGCACGAAGGCCGCCCGGCTCAGGCCGGCTCCCGCGCGAAATCCTGCTGGAACAACTCGCTCCAGCGCGCCTCGCGCCGCCAGTCGGCGAATGCGTCGGCGTCACCGACGCGGCCGTCGAGCAGCGCACTCGCAAAGCGCACGGCTTCGTCGGCGACTTCGGGCGCGATCATATAGCCGTGGCGGTACAGGCCGTTCACGCGCAGCGTGCGAGCGCCGTCCCACAGCAGCGCGGGGCGATGATCGGGTAGCGTCGGACGGCACTGCGAATTCAGCTCGAGGATGCGCGCCTCGCCAAAACCCGGATGCACCGAAAACGCCGCGCTCAACAACTCCAGCGCCGAGCGCACGCTGACGGGCGACATGTCCTCGCCTTCGACCTCGGTTGCACCGATCACATAGAGGCCGTTCTGCTTCGGCGCGATATACAGCGGGTAACGCGGATGCAGCAGCCGCACCGGCCGCGTCAGTTGCAGATGAGGCGCATGCACGCGCGCGACCTCGCCGCGGATGCCGCGCAGGGTCGGCAGCACGGGCTTCGCGCCGAGGCCTCGGCAGTCGATCGTGATGGCGGCGTCGGGCAGCGATGCTTCGTCGACCGGCGTGTTCCAGTGCGTGTCGACGCCGCGCTCGGCAAGCCCCGCCGCGAGCGCGGCGAGCACCTGGCGGTTGTCGAGCTGGCCTTCGCGCGGCAGCAGCCAGCCCTGGTTGAAGCGGCCGGCCAACGCGGGCTCGGCCGCGCCCAGTTGCGCGCCCGAAAGCGCGACGAAGCCGCCGTCGAGCAGCTCGGCCGGCGCGTTCGCGCGCACCCGGCGCTCGAACAGCGGCGCCTCGGTGCGATCAGCGTGATGCCAGACGACGAGGGTGCCGTTGCGCTGGAAAAAAACCGGCTCCGGCAGTTCGGCGAGCACGCTCGGCCAGCTTTCGAGCGAACTCGCGCCCAGCCGAGTGATCAGCAGCTCCGCGCTGGCGGCTTCGGCGAGCGGCGCGAGCATCGCCGCGGCGACCCACGCAGCGGCTTGCGAGCCGGCGGCATCGCCTCGCTCGTACAGCGCCACGCGATGCCCGGCGCCAGCCAGCCGCCACGCGACCAGCCGGCCGCACAGGCCGCCGCCGAGCACGGCGAAATCGGGTCGGGCGGGACGGTTCATCGCGCGCACCTCGTTTGACCACGGCGGGCAAAACGACAACGGCGCGGCACGCCCGAGGCGGCGTGACGATGAGATAAATACATGTCTGAAGAATAGGCGGTCATCGAGTCCTTTCCGTACGGCCAAAAACGCACGTACCCAGGACGAAACCGGCGGGTGAAGCCGGCCAGGCATTGCGCGCGCATACCAACTGCGCTCGCCGCCCGGCGGGGAATGGAAGACGGTTGCTTCCGGAAACTTCCCGCGCCGGTATTACCCGGATCGGGTGCAAAGGGTCTCTCTCAGCCTCGCCGCTTCGGCATGAACATCATGCCGCCTGTGGGCGAAGCACCCCTGTTTCGTCGCAGGTCATTAGACCATAAAAGGCGCGACGCCCGCAAACGAACGGGGCCCCGTTGCTGCCCCGATCTTGATCTGGCACTACCTATCGCGATGCCGATGCGATGTGGACCGACGCTCTGGCACAATGCCGTGACCGGTGCCGCAATAACGCGGCGCACGCGGCGTTTCGCGCCGCATGCGTGGCGGCGGCACCCGAGCGGACGCCGGCCGCGAAAATTAATTTTCGCTTAAGCGCGTCACGCCAGAATCGGGCGCCCGTCCGGACTCGCGTTCATCGAACGCGATGGCGCGATGCCCGGCGAGGCATTGCAGACCCGTCGCAGCGGCGGCCCCAAAAGGGGCGGCTGTTCGCGGGATCGCCCGACATGGGTCAACCAGATCGGACCCGCGCGCCGGATCAGCGCTTTGGGTCAGCACTTCATCAGGACGCTCATGACACCACATACTTCCGCCAGCCCCGCGCTGCCGCCCGACGACAAGGTCTCCGCGTGGAGCCTGATCAAGCCTTACTGGGTTTCCGAGGAACGAGGCATTGCGTGGACGCTGCTCGTCGCGATCATCGTGATGAACCTGCTCGTCGTCTGGATCAACGTGCGCCTGAATCGCTGGAGCGCGGACTTCTATAACGCGCTGCAGGCGAAGAACGTCCACGACTTCCCGCACCTGCTGATGATTTTCACCGGGCTCGCGTTCGGGTTCATCATTCTCGCCGTGTATGGACGCTATCTGCGCCAGATGCTCGGCTTCCGCTGGCGCCAGTGGTTGACCACGCGCTACCTGAACGAGTGGCTCGACGACAGCGCGTTCTACCGCATCGAGCGCGACCGCCTCGCCGACAACCCCGACCAGCGGATCAGCGACGACCTGCAGTCGTTCGCGACCACCACGCTGTCGCTGACGCTCGATCTGCTCTCCACCGTCGTCACGCTCGTGTCGTTCATCACGATCCTGTGGTCGCTCGCGGGCGCGCTGAGCATTTCGCTCGGCGGCATGCCGCTGCAAATCCCCGGCTACATGGTGTGGGCCGCCGCGCTGTACGCGGTGGTCGGCTCGCTCGTCACGCAGAAGGTCGGCCATCCGCTCGTGTCGATCAACTATCAGGCACAGAAAGTCGAGGCGGATTTCCGTTTCGGCCTGATCCGGCTGCGTGAGAACGCCGAGCAGATCGCGTTCTACAACGGCATGGAAACCGAGAAGACGAACGCGCGCACGCTGTTCGGGCGCATCCGCGACAACTGGTGGCAGGTCATGAAGTACACGAAGCGCCTGACCTTCGTGCTGAGCTTCTACGGCCAGATCGCGATCATTTTCCCGATCGTCGTCGCCGCGCCGCGCTACTTCGCGGGGGCGTTCACGTTCGGCGTGCTGATGCAGATTTCGAGCGCGTTCGGCACCGTCAGCGATTCGTTCTCGTGGTTCATCAACAGTTATACGAGCCTCGTCGAATGGCGCGCGACCGTGAACCGGTTGCGCGAATTCAAGCGTGTCGTGCATTCGCCGCGTCTGAAGGAATCGGTGTCGCCGGCGACCGAGCACGGTGGCATCAATCTGCATTTCGTCGATTCCAACGAGCTTTCCACCGACAACCTCAAGCTCGCGCTGCCGAACGGCAATCCGCTGTCGCGCATCCGCGATATCGCGATCCGACCGGGATCGCGCTGGCTCGTGCGCGGTCCGTCGGGCGCCGGCAAGAGCACGCTGATGCGTGCGCTCGCAGGCCTGTGGCCGTTCGGCGACGGTTCGATCGACGCCCCGGTCAACGCGCGCATGATGTTCATCCCCCAGGTCAGCTACATGCCGATCGGCACGCTGAAGGCGGCGCTCGCGTATCCCTCGGCGGCGGACACCTATAGCGACGACGAATGCCGCGACGCGCTCATCACCTGCCACCTGTCGGAGTACGCGGACCGTCTGAAGGAATCGGCGCACTGGACCCGCGTGCTGTCGCCGGGCGAGCAGCAGCGCTTCGCCGCTGCGCGCGTGCTGCTGCACAAGCCCGACTACCTGTTCCTCGACGAGGCGACCAGCGCACTCGACGCGGAAAACGAGGCGCGGCTCTATCGGCTGTTCACGGAGCGGCTGCCGAAGGCGGCGATCGTCAGCGTCGCGCATCGCGAATCGCTGGCGGCGTTCCATGACGAAACGCTCGACGTCGAGCGCTCGGCCGAACCGGTAGCGGCATGAGCGACGCGAGCGGCGCTCACGTCAGCGAAGCGCACGGCGCCGCTCCCCGCGTCGTGCTGATCACGGGTGCCGGCTCCGGCATCGGCGCGGCGCTCGCACGGCGCCTCGCCGCCCCGCATACGTCGTTGATGCTGCATGCGCGCGGCGCCGACGACGCGTCGCGTCGGCGCCTCGTGCAGGTGGCCGCCGATTGCACGGCCAGCGGCGCACGCTGCGCCACCGTTTTCGGCGATCTTGCCGAGCGCGGCGCATCCGAGCATGTGATCCATCAAACGCTCGCCAGCTTCGGCGCGCTCGATCAACTGGTCGCGAACGCCGGCCACGCGCAGCGTCAAACGCTCGCCACACTCGATCCCGATACGTTTAGCGCCGCTTTCGCCGCGATGCCGGCCGCCTTCGCCGCACTCGTGCGGCGCGCGATGCCCGCGCTCGAAACGTCGCAACGCGGCCGCGTGGTCGCACTGAGTTCGTTCGTCGCGCATCGCTATCGCGCGGATGCGCCCTTCGCCGCAACGGCGGCCGCGAAAGCGGCACTCGAAGCGCTCGCGAAAACAGCGGCCGCGGAGCTCGCGCCGCTCGGCGTGACCGTCAATTGCGTGGCGCCGGGCTACACGCGCAAGGATCGCGGTCCGAGCGCCGATAATGCCGCCGTGTGGACTCGCGCCGCCGAAGCCACCCCGCTCGGTCACGTCGCCGAACCGGCGGACGTCGCGGCGTTGATCGCGTTCCTGCTGTCCGACGAGGCGCGCCACATCACCGGCCAGGTGATTCACGTCGATGGCGGCCTGACGCTCGGTTGAGCCTCGCCTTCGCGCCGGCGAGCGCCTCGCGCAACATCCGGAAAGACACGAGAAGAGTTCGAAAGCATTTGCGAAGCGGGCAAGCTGTTCCGCGCTTTGAAAATGCCCGCGGGCGGCGACGATAGTCGTACGGGCCGCGCCATGCGCCGGCCTGCGTTGATGTCAGTGACGTCTTTCATCGCAACCGCTCTCCGGACTTCTCGCCCATGTCATTCGCCCGCTGTGTCTCCCCTTTGCTCCCGTCTTTGTTCCCGCGCATCGCGCTCGCCTGCGGCGCGGCGCTCCTCTTTACGAATGCAGTCGATGCCGCGCAAACGGCCGAGCCGAACCAACCCGCTGATATCTGCGCCGCGCTCACGCACATCGTCGATGCAGGCGATTTCCGGCAACTGCCGGGAGAATCCGCCGCGCAACTGCCAGGTCTCGCCCATGCCGACGATTGCCGCGCGAGCCCGCACGCGTACGACTGCCACTGGCGTGCGCACTGGCAAGCCGATGGCGTCGTCAACGATCCGCTCGAAGAACTCGGCGCCGATATCGCCGCGTGCTTTCCTCGTGTCGTGCACGACGTCAACACACCGGTGCGCCAGCATTTCGTCGTGACCACCGACGCGCGGCGCGTCAACGTCACCGCGAGCGTGCAAGGTCAGAACGAATTGCGACTGCGCGTGACGCGCTAGGCTCTGGTGACCGCCAACGGACGCCGCCTCATGACCTCGTCGCCGATCGTGCGCGCGTCCGCTGGCGCGCGTGCTTTTCGGGCGCGGCTGGGCCTGATCGTCTCGCCGAGATCCCGCGGCCGTTGCGCGCGAGCCGCGCTCGCGACGTTCGCCGCGACGCTGACGCTCGGGCTCCACGGCTGCGCCTGGACGCTGATCCAGGCCGCCGACGCCACCGGCTCCGTGATTCAGGCCGGCTACGCGATCGCGTCGAACTACTCGTCGCCGACCTTCGTCAACGGACGGCCCGCGGATCTGCAACACGTCTGTATCGAAGTGAACCCGACCGTGTCGGTCGGCGATTTCGTGCCGGCGCTGCAGTTGGCGCTCGAGCGGCGCGGGATTCGTTCGGACGTCTACAATCCGGGCACCTCGCCCGCCGGCTGCGAGGCGCGGCTCGTCTACAACGCCGCGATCGACTACGGCCGCCGCTCGTTCAGCGACGAATCGATCCAGTACCTGTCGATCATCGATCTGACGCTGATCCAGAGCGGCCGCATTCTCGTCACCGCGCGCTATCAGACAGGCGGCCTGAACACCGACCGCTTCTCATCGGCCTCGGTGAAGCTCGGCGGACTGATCGAGCGGATGGTCGTCGATCGCAGCGATTTTTCGCGGCAAGTACAGCAAGCGCAGACCCTGCAAACCTCGCAGGCCTTCCCCCCGACCCACTGAGTCCCCGCAGCATGGCTTCTGCTTGCGCTGCCTTACACGGGAAAGGAATGGAAAGCGGTATGCGCTTTGCGCGCCCCGCGCGCATCACTAAGATGACCTGAATGAACCAGACCATCCTGATCGTCGATGACGATCCCGTCGTCCGCCAGCTCGTCAGCGAATATCTGCACGGACGCGGCTTCAACGTTGCCACGCTCGAAAACGGCCTGGCATTGCAGCGCCGATTGCAGCACGAGCGTCCCGCGCTAGTCGTGCTCGACATCATGATGCCGGAGCTCGACGGCATCAGCGCGCTGCGCGCCTTGCGTGTTGCCGGCGACGACATTCCCGTGATCCTGCTGACCGCGCGCGCCGAACCGATCGATCGCGTGATCGGCCTCGAACTCGGCGCCGACGATTATCTCGGCAAGCCGTTCGAGCCAAGCGAGCTCGTCGCGCGGATTCGCACCGTGCTGCGGCGTCGCGGCTCCGTTGCACCGGGCGCGCCCGAGCAGCGCGCGCCCTATCATTTCGGCCGCTTCGAAGTGAACTTCCCCGCGCGCGAACTGCGCCGCGACGGCGAACGCATCACGCTGCGTTCGAGCGAGTTCGCGATGCTGAAGGTGTTCGTCACGCACGCGATGACCGTGCTCACGCGCGCGCAACTGCTCGAAAAGCTGCACGGCAATAGCGAAGCGCACCGCAATCGCAGCCTCGACGTGTCGATCTGGCGTTTGCGGCGGCTGATCGAAGTGGATCCTTCGGAACCACGCTACGTGCAGACGGTGTGGGGACGCGGCTATGTGTTCGTGCCGGACGGCGAGATCGGCGCGGCCGAGCGCGGGCTTGCGCCGCCGCTTGGCTAGCGGCAGAGGTTGATCGAGCCCATGGCGCTGCTGACGGTCAAAACGTCAGCACGCTCAAAAACATCCTCTGCAACCATCCCATCGTCGTCGCATCGTTCACCATGCCGACGCCCGCCTGTTCGATGCGCGCGTTCGCGACCTTGCTCGACGCGACGTAATTCCCCGCTTCGATATCCTTTGGATTGACGATACCCGACAGCCGCAGCCGGTCACGGGTACCGCTCATCGCGATCATCTTCTCGCCCGACACCACGAGGTTGCCGCCCGACACCGTGCCGATCACGGTCACGGCGAGTGTGCCGGTCATGTCGCTGATGTCGCTCAGATTGCCTTGCCCTTTGTAGTCGGTGCTGGCCGAGCCGATGTTGAACAGTCTCGCGAGCCGCGCGGCGGCATTGGTCGACTGGTCGGCGGCGCTTGCTGTGATGCTGCTCGCGCGACTCGCCGAAGCGTTCGCGCTGTTGGTGCCGCTATACGATTCCGACAAGCGGATCGTCAGCACGTCGCCGATGTGCTGCGCGCGCGGCGTCTCGTACAGCAGCAGCGGCGCACCGGCCTGATAGATCGCGCCCTGGGTGTTGACGTTCAACGGCACCGACGCGAGCGGCGGCGCCATCGGGGTTTCGACGATCGAATTGGTTCGCGTGCTCGAACAGGCCGCGAAACAACTCGCGACGCCGAGCGCGAGGGTGAGACGTAGCGCGGTCATGCTGGCTCCGTGGCGAGAAAGATGGAATGGAAATCACGCATGCCGGCCAATCGTCAGCCTGCGTCGGCGCCGCTTGCCTGCCACTGTCTCAGGACCGCTTTCATCCACGCGTCCGAGCCCTTCAGCAGATACGTGAGCGTGCCGTTACGGCTGCCCGGCAGAAAGCACAGCGTGATCGAACTCACCGCGTTCTCCCAGACGTACATCGGCATCGCACCCGGCGCCGCGGCGTTGCGCGTCGCGAGACGCGGCGGCCCGTAACGGTCTTCGAGCGCGTCGCGCAGATCTTCGGCGGTCAGCTCGTCGATCACGAACGACATCTCGTAGAGCCGCAGCGCACCCTGTCCGTCGATGCGTGTGAAGCGCATCACGTGTTCGAGCGCCGGCGCGCCATCGACCACCGCTTGCGACACCGTCCAGCGCTCATCATCGCGATGCGCCCAGCGGCACGCGACGCTGAGACTGTCGGGCGACTTCAGCCGCATACCGAGCGCACCGGCCTGCACGTCGGTCTCGCAGATCGGCACGCTGCCGAGCGGCGTCGCGCGCACGGCGGAGCCCGCGCGGAATTCGTCGATCGTGATGCCGAGCGCGACGCCGCGAAACGAAAACGGCGCATCCTGCGAGCGCCGGCGCGTGTCGGTGACGACACGATTCGATGCCGCGCCGGCCGCACTAGGCGCGTTCGCGCGGCGCGCAACGGGTTGCGCCTGCGCGGCGCACGACAGCACGCCGCCGAGCAGCGCCAGGGCACAAACCATCCGGGTGAGCATCATGATTCAATCGATTGCGGAAGCGCACATGTCGAAAGGCGTCGCCGCCGCATGGCCGACGACCGGCAGCACCTTCAGGGTCGCCGCTGTGACCCGGCACGGCAGCGCCGCGGCGCCGCAGCCACCGAGCGGCAGCAGCAGCACGCCGAAAACGAGCCACGCCACGGCACGCCGCCGATGCTCAGGAGTTCTTGGTAACGGCACGCGGACCTCGTCAGCTCACGCGGTCGTGTTGACCAGATGACCGATCAGCCCCGTCCCGGCCGCACGTTGCTCGGGTTGCGCAAGCGCGGCGCTCTGCTGCGATTTCGCCGTGGCGCCGGTGGAGTTTGAAGTGGCGGCCTTCTCCTTAGGCGAGGTATTCGCCAGCGAGGAGAAGGGCGTGGAATTGAGCGTGTTGTGGATCGTCATGATGGGCCTCGCGAAGGCGCGCTTTGCGCACCTGTGTCGGTTGAACGCCGCGCACCGTCGACGAGGCTGCGGGCCTCGTTCGGCGTGCGGCGCGACGTGCTGCGGAACGAATCATCGCGCCGCGCAAGTGCCGACCATGGGCGAAGCAAAGCACGCTTTCGCGCGGTTGTTACGAACCGTTCCGCGCGCTTGCGAGTGCTTTCGAGTGCTTGCCGACTGTTGTCATCGCGTGCCGGTTGTTGCGGGTAGCGGGATCAGGCAGTGCTAAAGTAAGCGCTGAACTTCCGGTGATCTGCCCCCGCGGCGCGAGCCCGCCAGCGCCGCGCGGTACACAGTAAGTGTTGGTAAGGAAATGCCCGGTCGCGCGTCGGGCGCGCCAGTCTAGAATTTCGCCATGAATCCACAGGTCCTTATCGTCGACGACGATCCGGTCGTACGCGATCTGCTTTGCAAGTTTCTGCAGTCGAACGGCTTCGATGCGTCCGTGCTGCATGACGGCACCCATTTGCAGCGTCGTCTCGAGCGCGAGCGGCCGTCGGTCGTCGTGCTCGACATCATGATGCCGAACACCGACGGCCTGCGCGCGCTCACGGCGTTGCGCGCCGCCGGCGACGACATCCCGGTGATCTTCGTGACCGCGCGCGGCACGGTGGCGGACCGCATCGTCGGTCTGTCGCTTGGGGCGGACGACTATCTGACGAAGCCGTTCGATCCGCGCGAGTTGCTGGTGCGCATCCAGACCGTGCTGCGCCGGCGCGGGCCATCCACTACGAGTGCGCCGGAAGCACGCAAGCGCTATCGCTTCGGTCCGTTCGAACTCGACTTCGCCACGCGCTCGCTGACCCGCGACGACGCCAAGCTGCCGCTGCGCGACAGCGAATTCGCGCTGCTGAAGATCTTCGTCAACAACCCGTACAAGGTGCTGTCGCGCGTGCTGATTCACGATCTCGTGCATCGCGACAACCTCGCGTTCCGCGACCGCAGCCTCGACGTGCCGATCTGGCGCCTGCGCCGCGTGATCGAGAACGACCCGTCGAACCCGTGCTACGTGCAAACGGTGCGCGGCAAGGGCTACGTGTTCGTGCCCGACGCCAACGGCACGCCCTTCGAGGACGAGGCCGCCCCGAGCGCATGAAAAATCCGCTGAACACACTGTTCGGCAGAATGGCATTGCTGTCGACGGTAGTGCTGTTCGCGATTCAGGCGAGCTGGTTCGTGTTGGTATCGATGCAGCCGCCGCGCCATGAAATCGACGGCTTCGCGCGCGGCATCCTGCTCGTGCTGCAGGCGATCAACGGCGAGCCGATCAAGGGCACCGCGCTCGCGCCCGCGATGCGCGTGCATCTGGTGCCCACCTGGAACATGCCGACCAGCGTGCATCTGCGCGAGCCGCACGAGCATATGCTGGTCGAGCTGAGCCGGCACCTGCGCGAGAATCTGCCGCCCGGCACGCAGATCGCCGTCGACGATCTGCACCCACCGCAACTGTGGGTATTGTTTCCGGGCAAGTCCAACTGGGTCGTCGTGCCGGCCGACGTTCCGCCGCCGCCGCGGTTCCTGATCGAATCGGTCTCGATGCTGCTCGCCGGGCTGATCCTGTCGCTGTTCGCGGTGTGGCAGATGCAACGGCCGTTGTCGCGCGTCGCCGATGCATCGCGCGCGTTCGGCTCGGGCGGCCGGCCCGAACCCGTGCCGGTGCACGGCCCGCGCGAACTGCGCGATCTGATCGGCTCGTTCAACGACATGATGCGGCGCCTGAACGAAGCCGGCGACGACCAGGCGGTGATGCTCGCTGGCGTCGCGCACGATCTGAAGGCACCGCTCACGCGCCTGAAGCTGCGCGCGAGCGTGCTGGTGGACGAAAGCGAGCGCGCGGGCCTGATCCGCGACGTGGATTCACTGACCAATATCGTCCAGCAGTTTCTCGAATTCGCGGGTCAATCGGCGGACGCCGGCCCCCCCGTCGAAGTCGACGAGTTCTTGCGCGAGCAGTTTTCCTCGGGTGACTCCACGCAAGCCGCCGAGGTCGCGGAAATGCCCGAAGCCGTGGACACCGCTAGCGCCACCGAAGCCGCCGAACCCCCATTGTTCGCGCTCGATCTACGCGCCGGCCCCTCGTTCACGCTGCCGCGCACGCTGCTCGACCGGCTCGTGACGAACCTCGTCGACAACGCGCTCGAACACGGCATGGCACCGGTGGAAATTTCAACCGCGCGCAACGATCGTCATTGGAGCATCAGCGTGCGCGATCATGGCCCCGGCATTCCCGACGACCGCATCGCCGCGGCGATGAAGCCGTTCGTGCGGCTCGATGCCGCGCGTGGCGGCGAGGGCCATTGCGGACTCGGTCTCGCGATCGTCGCGCGGCTCGCGCACGATCGCGGCGGACGCTGCCTCGTGCGCAATCACGCGCGCGGCGGGCTCGACGTACGGATCGAATTGCCGGTGGATCCGGCACTGTCATGAGGATGGACGCAGGCAGCGAACGGTGAGCGGACCGAGGTACTTTCCGGTCCTTACCGCACCGACTCTGGCGGGGGCGATGGCCTTATAGTCGCACCTGGCAACCTCGATGCCGCCCTTCCCGGTCCGCCCGCACCCCTGGGGCGGACTTTTTTTTGCGCCGTCGGAAAGTTAGAAGCGCGTCAATGCACGAGCCGATTGTGCAGCGCCTCGATGGTCGCCGTGGCAAGACCGAGGCCTTGCGTCAGATAGCTCGTCATCGTGCCGTAGCTCGCTTGCACCTGGTCGAAGCCCGCTTGCAGATAATTCTCGTCGACGTCGAGCAAAGGCGCTCTCGCCGTCGCGATGGCCGCGCCTTGCTGCGCGCGCAGCGTGCTGGTTTGCGCGGCGATCGATGACCCGAGATAGACGTTGCTCAGCACATAGTCCTGCAGGATCACATCGAGCGGCACATTCGCGATGCTGAGCAATAGCGCCGCGACCCAGCCGGTGCGATCCTTGCCCGCATTCGAATGGAACAGCTGCGCGCCCGTGCCATTGGCGAGCGCACCGAGCAGCGCGCCAAAAGCGGCTCGCTGCGGGGCACCCGTCACATACGCGCGCGCCTGCGCCTGCATGAACGCGACGGCGTCGGCGGCGGTTTCGACCGGGGGCGCGATGAAGTCGTTGGTGCCGAGCACGTTCAGCGTGGACGAAGTCGCGCCCATCGGCAGCACGTCGGCGGTGCGCGTGATTTCGGCGGGCGTGCGCAGGTCGTAGACCGACACGATGCCGAGCTTGTCGAGCGTCGCCGCGTCCGTGCCGCTCAGCGTCAGCACGTTCGCGCGATAGAACACGCCGCGCCGCATCTGCTTGCCGTCGACAGTCAGATAGCCGGCACCCGCGCCGCCGACATCGCGGAAATTGGTAACCGACACGAGGCGCGGCGTCTCCGGCTGATCCACTTCGAGACTGCCGCCGCACGCTGACAGCAGCGTGCTGCCGAAACCCGCGGCCAGCATCGCCCCCGCCGAGCCCTTGAGAAAGCGCCGCCGCCCCGCCGACGGTTCGCCCAGCATGTCCCGCTTCACGGGCACGGTCGTGCTCGCAGCGGCGCGGAAAGGCGAACGGTATTTCGCAATAACGGACATCGGGGGCGGCAGGTGTCTAGGAAGAATGGGTGGGGCAGCCGGGCTGCAGACGCAGTTTAACGGTGACCAATAAGTTTTGCGTTACATCGTAGGGGTTAGTAAGAAAAAAAGAGGGACGGTTGCCCTCCGATCCATGCCGCGCGCATCGGGCCGCGACGGCGCGCGAGCACGCGAGCACGCGAGCCACGTGATTCGTCGCTCCGCACGCATGTGCCACTGATTTCCTTACGTTTGCGTTGCCTTAGCGTCTGTTACCGCATCGATGCCATTTTTGGCCCCAACTGGCGGCACGACGCGGCATCCTCGTAGAATACGGACACCCTACCATCCAGCCCCCGCAGGCAAAAGAAACCTGGAGACCACAACAAAACATGTCTTCTCTCCAATGGTTCACCGAGCTGACCCCGCGCGAGCGTCGCACACTTTACGCCGGATTCGGCGGCTACGCGGTCGACGCATTCGACTTCATGATCTACTCGTTCCTGATTCCGACGCTGATCGCGACATGGGGCATGAGCAAAAGCGAAGCGGGCATGATCGCCACCAGCTCGCTGATTTCGTCGGCGATCGGCGGCTGGCTCGCGGGCATTCTCGCCGATCGCCACGGCCGCATCCGTGTGCTGCAATGGACGATCGCCACCTTTGCGATCTTCACGTTCCTGTCGGGCTTCACGCAGTCGTTCTGGCAGTTGCTTACCACACGCACGCTGCAGGGCATCGGCTTCGGCGGCGAATGGTCGGTCGTGACGATCATGATGGCGGAGACGATCCGCTCGCCGCAGCATCGCGCGAAAGCGGTCGGCACCGTGCAGAGCAGCTGGTCGTTCGGCTGGGCGACCGCGGCGATCGTCTATTGGGCGGCGTTCGCGCTGCTGCCGGAACAGTACGCGTGGCGTGCGTGCTTCTGGGTGGGCCTGCTGCCCGCCGCGTGGATCATCTATATCCGCCGCAACGTCAGCGACCCCGAGATCTTTCTCGCGACGCGTCGCGCGCGCGAAAGCGGCTTCAACACCGCGCACTTCATGCAGATCTTCTCGGCCGCGCATCTGAAGACGACACTGCTCGGCAGCGCGCTGTGCACCGGCATGCTCGGCGGCTACTATGCGATCACGACGTGGCTGCCCACCTATCTGAAAACCGTGCGCCATCTGTCGGTGTTCAACACGAGCGGCTATCTGATCGTGCTGATCGTCGGTTCGTTCGCCGGCTATATCGTCGGCGCGATTCTGTGCGACAGGATCGGCCGGCGCGCGTCGTTCGTGCTGTTCGCGGTCGGCTCGTTCGTGCTCGGCATGGTCTACACGATGCTGCCGATCACCGACACGATGATGCTCGCGCTCGGCTTCCCGCTCGGCATCGTCGTGCAGGGCATTTTCGCGGGCATCGGCGCGTATCTGTCGGAGCTGTATCCGAATGAGATCCGCGGCTCGGGGCAAGGCTTCTGCTACAACCTCGGGCGCGGGCTCGGCTCGTTCTTCCCGATACTCGTCGGCATCTTCGCGCAGACGATGACGCTCGTGAAAGCAATGGGCATCGTCGCGGGCTCAGGGTATCTGCTCGTGATCGTCGCCGCGTTGTGCCTGCCGGAAACGAAGGGCAAGGTCCTCGGCGCGAGCCGCGCCGCCGCATGAGATCGTCTGAAATCGCCGCTCCCCAATCATGAAAACGATCGTACTCGGTGGTGGCGTGATCGGCGTCGCCACCGCTTTTTATCTGTGCCAGCAAGGCTGCGATGTGACGGTGATCGAGCGCGAACCCGACGTCGCCTTGTCCACGAGTTTCGGCAACGCCGGCGTGATCGCGCCGGGCTACGTGACGCCGTGGGCCGCGCCCGGCATGCCGACGAAAATCCTCAAGTACCTGTTCAAGCCCGCCTCGCCGCTCATCTTCCGGCCCACGTTCGATCCGGCCCAATGGCGCTGGATCGCGCGCTGGCTGCGCGAGTGCGACCTCGAACGCTTTCGCGTGAACAAGCAGCGAATGCAGCGCATCGCGTACTACAGCCGCGCGTGCCTGCATGAATTCCGCGGCCGTCATCCGTTCGACTACGGCCGCAGCCAGGGCTATCTGCAACTGTTTCGCAGCGAGTACGACGTCGAGCTCGCCCAGCCGGCGCTCGCGGTGCTGCGCGATGCGGGCATCGCGCATCGGGAAGTCAGCGCCGCGCAGTGTGCGGAGATCGAGCCGGGGCTGCGCTGGGCGGCGCAGGCGCCGTTCTCCGGCCTCTACCTGCCCGACGACGAAGCCGGCGACTGCGCGCGCTTCACCCGCGAGTTGCGCGCGATCTGCGAGCGCACTGGCGTGAGCTTTCGCTTCGACACGCGCGTCACGTCGCTCGATGTCGCGGGCGCGACCGTGCGCGGGGTGCACATTCACAGCGAGCGCGACGGACAGACGCTGCCGGCCGACGCGGTGGTCGTCGCGCTCGGTGTCGATAGCGCGACGCTGCTCGCGCCGCTCGGCGTGAAGGTGCCGCTCTATCCGGTGAAGGGCTATTCGGCGACGCTGCCCGTGACCGACGAAGAAAAAGCGCCGCGTGCGGCGCTGATGGACGAATCGTTGAAGACGGCGATCACGCGCTTCGGCAACAACCTGCGCATCGCGGGCACGGCGGAGCTTGGCAACCGCCAGACGACGCTGCGCGAGCAGGCGCTGCAAACGCTGCTCACGGTGCTGCGCGACTGGTTTCCGCACGCGGCCAATCCGACTTCCGCGCACTTCTGGGTCGGCCGCCGGCCGATGACGCCCGATGGCGCCCCGCTGCTCGGCCCGTGCAACATCGATAACTTATGGCTGAACCTCGGACACGGCTCGACCGGCTGGGCCATGTCGATGGGCTCGGGGCGTGTGGTCGCGGATCTGATCACACAGCGCAAGCCGGAGATCGATCTCGATGGCCTGACGCTGGCGCGCTATCGCAAATGAGACGGTCATAACGTCCCGCGACCACCCAAAAGAAAACCGGGCTCCCCCATTCAGGCGAGCCCGGCTTCTATTTTCACTGCATCGCTTTAACGCTACAGACACCCTTCATGGGGTGCCTTGTCGTCTCCACGTCTTCCTGCAAATCGTTGCCGGCGTGCACGGCCTGCAAGAAACCTGGCACACCGGCTGAAGACGTTTAACGCGGCAGTTCCGAATGACCCATCAGGAACGCATCAACCGAACGCGCGCACTGACGGCCTTCGCGGATCGCCCACACGACCAGCGACTGGCCACGGCGCATGTCGCCCGCCGTGAACACCTTGTCCACCGACGTGTAGTACGCCTTGTCGCCCTCGGTCGCGGCGCGCACGTTGCCGCGCGCATCCTTGTCGACGCCGAACGCTTCGAGCACCGGCGACACCGGCTGCGTGAAGCCCATCGCGAGCAGCACGAGGTCGGCCTTCATTTCGAATTCGGAGTTCGGCACTTCGACCATCTTGCCGTCTTTCCATTCGACGCGCGCGGCGATCAGCTTCTCGACCTTGCCGTTCTTGCCTTCGAGGCGCTTGGTCGCGACCGCCCAATCGCGCTCGCAGCCTTCCTCATGCGAGGACGACGTGCGCAGCTTGATCGGCCAGTACGGCCACACCAGCGGCTTGTTCTCTTCTTCCGGCGGTTGCGGCAGCAGTTCGAACTGCGTGACGCTCTTCGCGCCATGACGGTTCGATGTGCCCACGCAGTCCGAACCGGTGTCGCCACCGCCGATCACGACGACGTGCTTGCCCTTCGCGATCAGCTGGTTCGGCACCTTGTCGCCGGCGTTGACCTTGTTCTGCTGCGGCAGGAATTCCATCGCGTAGTACACGCCTTCGAGCTCGCGGCCCGGCACCGGCAGATCGCGCGGCGTTTCCGAACCGCCGGCAATCACGACCGCGTCGAACTGCTCGTTCAGCTCGGCCGGCGTGATGGTTTCCTTCGCGGTGTTGCCGATGTGCGTCGGCAGCGAGTCCGGCTTGCCGATGAACACGTTGGTGCGGAACGTCACGCCTTCGGCTTCCATCTGACGCATGCGGCGGTCGATCTGCCACTTCTCCAGCTTGAAGTCGGGGATGCCATAACGCAGCAGGCCGCCGACACGGTCGTTCTTCTCGAACACCGTCACGTCATGACCGGCGCGCGCGAGTTGCTGCGCAGCCGCGAGACCCGCGGGGCCCGAGCCGACCACGGCGACCTTCTTGCCGGTCTTGTGCTTCGGCGTTTGCGGCGCGACCCAGCCTTCGGTCCAGGCTTTGTCGATGATCGCGTGCTCGATCGACTTGATGCCGACCGGGTCGTCGTTGATGCCGAGCGTGCATGCCGCTTCGCACGGCGCCGGGCAGATGCGGCCCGTGAACTCGGGGAAATTGTTCGTGGAGTGCAGCACTTCGATCGCGTTCTTCCAGTCCTGACGGAACACCAGGTCGTTGAAGTCCGGGATGATGTTGTTGACCGGGCAGCCGTTGTTGCAGAACGGAATGCCGCAATCCATGCAACGTGCGCCTTGAATCTTCGCTTCGTCGTCGGTCAGCGCCGCGACGAATTCCTTGTAGTGCTTCACACGCGTGAGCGGAGCCTCGTACGTCTCGTGGCGACGTTCGAACTCGAGAAAACCGGTTGCCTTGCCCATGTGGTTCTCTTCTCTATCTGTATCTAGGGGTAATCTGGACCCGCCGCGCGTCAATTGATCGGAACGCGGCGGGTACGTCTAAATGTGACTTCCGTGCCGGCAGCTCAGGCGGCGAGCACTTCGCTGTTCGCCTTCTTGGCGGCGAGTTCGCCGAGCGCGCGCTTGTATTCGGTCGGGAACACCTTCACGAATTGACGGCGTGCCGCGTCCCAGTTTTCGAGCAGCGCCTTCGCACGCGGCGAGCCCGTAAATTGGAAGTGACGCTCGATGAGGCCCTTGAGCAGCGCTTCGTCAGTCGTGCCGCGATGCCACACGCCCTTGTCGACCGTGCGTTCCTGTTCGGCCTGCTGCAGCACCGGGTCGAGCGCGACCATCGACTTGTTGCACTTGCCCGCGAACGTGCTGTCCGGATCGAACACGTACGCGACGCCGCCCGACATACCGGCCGCGAAGTTACGGCCCGTCTCGCCGAGCACGACCACCGTGCCGCCCGTCATGTATTCGCAACCGTGGTCGCCCGTGCCTTCGACAACCGCCGTCGCGCCCGAGTTACGCACGCAGAAGCGCTCGCCCGCCACGCCGCGGAAGAAGGCTTCGCCATCGATCGCGCCGTACATCACCGTGTTGCCGCAGATGATGTTCTCTTCCGACTTGCCGCGGAAATCGTTGGTCGGACGGATGATGATGCGGCCGCCCGACAGGCCCTTGCCGACGTAGTCGTTACCGTCGCCGACCAGATCCAGCGTGACGCCCTTCGCGAGGAACGCGCCGAAGCTCTGACCCGCGGTGCCTTTCAGCTGGATGTGGATCGCGTCGTCCGCGAGGCCATCGTGACCGAACTTCTTCGCGATCGTGCCCGACAGCATCGCGCCGACGGTACGGTTCACGTTGCGCACCGGCTGGATGAACGACACGTGCTCGCCCTTCTCGATCGCGGCCTTCGCCTTCTCGATCAGCACGTGGTCGAGCGCGCGGTCGAGACCGTGATCCTGGACGTCGACGTGCTTGCGCGCGACTTCGGCCGGAACCTGCGGTTGATAGAACACGCGCGAGAAGTCGAGACCCTTCGCCTTCCAGTGCTCGATGCCCTTCTTCGTGTCGAGCAGTTCCGCGCGGCCGATCAGGTCGTCGAACTTGCGGATACCGAGTTGCGCCATGATTTCGCGCGCTTCTTCCGCAACGAAGAAGAAGAAGTTCACGACGTGTTCCGGCTGGCCCTGGAACTTCGCGCGCAGCACCGGATCTTGCGTCGCAACGCCGACCGGGCACGTGTTCAGATGGCACTTGCGCATCATGATGCAGCCTTCGACGACGAGCGGCGCCGTCGCGAAGCCGAACTCGTCCGCGCCGAGCAGCGCGCCGATCACGACGTCGCGGCCGGTCTTCATCTGACCGTCGGCCTGCACGCGGATACGGCCGCGCAGCTGGTTCAGCACCAGGGTCTGCTGCGTTTCGGCGAGACCCAGTTCCCACGGCGTGCCCGCATGCTTGATCGACGACAGCGGCGACGCACCCGTGCCACCGTCATGACCGGCGATCACGACGTGATCGGCCTTCGCCTTCGCGACACCCGCGGCAACCGTGCCGACGCCCGACTCCGACACGAGCTTCACCGAGATGCTCGACGACGCGTTCACGTTCTTCAGGTCGTGAATCAGTTGTGCCAGATCTTCGATCGAGTAGATGTCGTGGTGCGGCGGCGGCGAGATCAGGCCGACACCCGGCACCGAGTAACGCAGCTTGCCGATGTAGTCCGACACCTTGTGGCCCGGCAGCTGACCGCCTTCACCCGGCTTCGCGCCCTGCGCCATCTTGATCTGGATCTGGTCGGCCGACGCGAGGTACTCCGCCGTCACGCCGAAGCGACCCGACGCGACCTGCTTGATGCGCGAGCGCAGCGAATCGCCTTCCTTGAGCGGAATATCGACGACCACTTCGTCGCCGATCACGGACTTCATCGTGTCGCCGTTCTTGATCGGAATGCCGCGCAGCTCGTTGCGATAACGGTTCGCGTCTTCGCCGCCTTCACCGGTGTTCGACTTGCCGCCGATGCGGTTCATCGCGACGGCGAGCGTGGAGTGCGCTTCGGTGCTGATCGAGCCCATCGACATCGCGCCGGTCGCGAAGCGCTTGACGATTTCCTTCGCCGATTCGACTTCGTCGAGCGGGATTGCCTTGGTCGGATCGAACTTGAACTCGAACAGGCCGCGGAAGGTCATATGGCGCTTCGTCTGATCGTTGATCAGATGCGCATATTCCTTGTACGTCTGGTACGAGTTACTGCGCGCCGAGTGCTGCAGCTTGGCGATCGCATCCGGCGTCCACATGTGTTCTTCGCCGCGCACGCGGTAGGCGTACTCACCGCCCGCGTCGAGCATGTTCGCGAGGACCGGGTTGTCGCCGAACGCTTCGCGGTGCAGACGGATCGCTTCTTCCGCGACGTCGAACAGACCGATGCCGCCGACCTTCGACGACGTGCCGTGGAAGTACTTCGCCACGAGATCCGAGGCGAGACCGACCGCTTCGAAAATCTGCGCGCCGGTGTACGACATGTAGGTCGAAATGCCCATCTTCGACATGACCTTCTGCAGGCCCTTGCCGACTGCCTTGGTGAAGTTGTAGACCGCCTTCTCAGCCGACAGGTCACCCTTCAGGCCGGCCGCGAGCTGGCTCAGCGTTTCCATCGCGAGGTACGGGTGCACGGCTTCCGCGCCATAGCCCGCGAGCAGCGCGAAGTGATGCGTTTCACGCGCCGAACCGGTTTCGACGACGAGACCCGTGCTGGTGCGCAGCCCTTGCTGCACGAGGTGCGTGTGGATCGCGGCGGTCGCGAGCAGCGCCGGAATCGCGACGTTGTCGCGGTCGGTCTTGCGGTCCGACACGATCAGCATGTTGTAGCCGGACTTGACCGCATCGACGGCTTCCGCGCACAGCGACGCGAGACGCGCTTCGATGCCTTCCTTGCCCCAGGCGACCGGATAGCAGATGTTCAGTTCGTACGAACTGAACTTGCCGCCCGTGTACTGATCGATCGCGCGGATCTTCGCGATGTCCTTGAAGTCGAGCACCGGCTGCGACACTTCGAGACGCATCGGCGGGTTGATGTTGTTCGTGTCGAGCAGGTTCGGCTTCGGGCCGATGAACGACACGAGCGACATCACCATGTTTTCACGGATCGGGTCGATCGGCGGGTTCGTGACCTGCGCGAACAGCTGCTTGAAGTAGTGGTAGAGCGTCTTGTTCTTGTTGGACATGACCGCGAGCGGCGAGTCGTTGCCCATCGAGCCGACGGCTTCCTCGCCCGCTTGCGCCATCGGCGCCATCAGGAATTTCAGGTCTTCCTGCGTGTAGCCGAACGCCTGCTGGCGATCCAGCAGCGCAGCGGCTTCGCGGCGTTCCGTCACGACGTCCTCGGCCTTCGGCTCGATCTCGTCGAGCTTGATGCGCACGGCGTCGATCCAGCTCTTGTACGGCTTGGCGTTCGCGAGGTTGTCCTTCAGTTCCTTGTCGTCGATGATGCGGCCGTGCTCCATGTCGATCAGGAACATCTTGCCCGGCTGCAGACGCCACTTCTTGACGATCTTCGACTCGGGGATCGGCAGCGTGCCGGCTTCCGACGCCATGATGACGAGGTCGTCGTCGGTGACGATGTAGCGCGCCGGGCGCAGACCGTTACGGTCGAGCGTCGCGCCGATCTGGCGGCCGTCGGTGAACGCGATCGCGGCGGGGCCGTCCCACGGCTCCATCATGGCAGCGTGGTATTCGTAGAACGCGCGGCGGTTTTCGTCCATCAACGTGTGCTGTTCCCAGGCTTCCGGGATCATCATCATCATGGCGTGGACGAGCGGGTAGCCGGCCATCACCAGCAGCTCGAGACAGTTGTCGAACGATGCCGTATCCGATTGGCCCGGATAGATCAGCGGCCACAGCTTCGGCAGATCGTCGCCGAGCACGTGCGAGGCGATCGCGCCGGTACGCGCGTTCAGCCAGTTGACGTTGCCCTTCACCGTGTTGATTTCGCCGTTGTGGGCGATCATGCGGTACGGGTGGGCGAGTTCCCACGCCGGGAACGTGTTGGTCGAGAAGCGCTGGTGCACGAGGGCGAGCGCCGAGATGGTGCGGTCGTCCTGCAGGTCGCGGTAGTACACGCCGACCTGGCCCGCGAGCAGCAGACCCTTGTAGACGACGGTGCGCGCCGACATCGACGGCACGAAATATTCCTTGCCGTGCTTGAGCTTGAGCGCCTGGATACGGTGGCTCGCGGTCTTGCGGATGATGTACAGCTTCCGCTCGAGCGCGTCGGTCACCATGATGTCCTTGCCGCGGCCGATGAAGATCTGGCGGATCAGCGGCTCGCTAGCCTTCACGGTCGGCGAGATCGGCATGGCGTGGTCGACCGGCACATCGCGCCAGCCGAGCACGACCTGACCTTCGGCCTTCACCGTACGCTCCAGCTCCTGTTCGCAGGCGATGCGCGATGCGTGCTCCTTCGGCAGGAAGATCATACCGACGCCGTATTCGCCAGCCGGCGGCAGCGTCACGCCTTGCCGCGCCATCTCTTCGCGATAGAAGCCGTCCGGAATCTGGATCAGGATGCCCGCGCCATCGCCCATCAGCGGATCGGCGCCGACGGCGCCCCGGTGGTCGAGGTTCTCGAGAATCTTCAGGCCCTGCTGGATGATTTCGTGACTCTTCTTGCCCTTGATATGAGCGACGAAGCCGACGCCGCAGGCGTCATGCTCGTTTTGCGGGTCGTACAGACCTTGGGCGGCGGGAACCGGGTGAATCGGTTGCTGGTGGTCGTTCATGGGGACACCGTCTGTGAGGAGGCCGGACAGGCCGTTAAACCATTCTTTTTTTGCCGCAGTGCGCTTCGCAACCGCGACGGCGCTCGTATCGCAGCAGAACTGCGCGTGTCGAAAAGCGTCGGAAATCGGAATATACGCGACGAATCAATGGAATAGCAAATAAATCATGGTGATCAGCCCCCAATTATCAAATTGGTGCATCGCGGCTAATTTTTATTGGTGCCACATCAAAATGGGGCAAAAGAAAACGGCATACGAAATGCCGTCTTCATGCAGCCCCTTGATGCAAAACGCTTTATTCGGATTTAAAGCGGCTCTATCGGCGTCGCCATGGTCTCGCCACAGCGACTCCTCACTGCGTATGCGGCGTCTCGCGCACCTTGCGAGGCCGGCCACGCGGCAGCGGTGACACGCGCCGGTTCGCGGCGCGCGCCGCCCATTCGCGGTAGGTGTCGCTGCCGAGCACCCAGCCCTTCAATGTGGCTTGCTGGAGCTGACTCGCCTCGCGCTCGTCGAGCGGCTGCTCGCACAGGTCGCGATACGCGCGCTGTCGCTCGAACGGCGTATTGCCGAGCGACCAGTAGAGGGGGTGATCCGTAATCAGGCTGTCGAGCGTCAGGCCGATGTGATGACGATAGCTCGACCAGCGATAGTCCTCGGCCGCGTTGACCACCTGGGCGCGCACCGGACACATTTCGACGACCCGGCTCGCGAGCAGGAAGTAACGCTCGCCTTCGATCACCGTGGCCCGATAACGACCTTCCCACAGGGTGCCGCGACGCGCATAGCGCCGGTTGAAGTGCGCGACGTAGCGCCGCCCGACCGCCTGCATCGCCTTAGGCAGGCTCGACTCCTCGGTGGGGGTGACGAGCAGTTGCACGGCGCCCGGCATCAAGGCGTAAGCGTGGATAGAGAGGTGATGGTCCCGCGAAGCCGCCTTCAGACAGTCGATGAAAAGCTCGTAGTCCTGGTCGTCGACGAAGGCGGGTTGCTGGTCGAGCCCGCGGAGGATGACGTGTTGCGGCTGGTCGGGGACATAAAGACGTGCAAGCCGTGCCATGCTGAAGTGTCCAATAGTCGCGTTGGTATATACCCGAAGGTCCGAAGAACCGCATGCGCGCGAGGTTCGGCGCCATGCGGCCAAGCCAGAAAGCACGCGGCGCTTAGGGAGAAAACTCTAACCGCCGCGTATGGTTTGTTTCATACGTTCTAGTCATAATGAGCGGGCCTTTTTTGGAGGAGCACATATGAAATTAAAACAGGCCGTAATGGGGGTGGCGGCGCTAGCCTGCATGAGCACGGCAGCGCACGCACAATCGGCCGGCAGCATTTACCTCTCAACGGGCTGGTTCCATCTGGCGCCCCAATCGAGTAGCGATCCGCTGACCGTGACCAGCATCGGTGGTAGTCCGACCAACATCACCGAACCCAACACCGGGGCCTCGCTGGATTCGGCCGACACCATCGGTTTCACCGCCGGCTATTTTGTTACCGACCATATCGCAACTGAATTCGTCATTGGCGTCCCGCCTAATTTCAACCTGTACGGCACGGGTAATCTGGCGCAGTTCGGCAAGATCGGGCAGGCGAAACAGTGGAGCCCGACTCTGCTGTTCAAGTACTACTTCAACGCGCCGACCGCTACGTTCCGGCCGTATCTCGGTGTCGGTGTGAGCCGCATCTGGTTCACCGGCGAGGAGATCACCAACAGCGCATTCCAGGCCAACGTTCTGCATGGTCCGACCAGCGTGTCAACGGATAGTTCGTGGGAACCTGTGTTTAATGCGGGCTTCACGTACAACATCACTCAGCACTGGTACGCCGGCGTGTCGATCTCGTACCTGCCTCTCAGCACGACCGCGAAGCTGACCTCGCAGGCGACCACGCCGGTCGGCCCGCTGACCGTGACCTCGCAGACCAAGATCAAGCTGAACCCGATCGTCACTTACGTCAACATCGGTTACCGTTTCTAACGCTTCGCGAGAGCGGGTGACTTGAATTAGGGTAGTCGAATTTTCGCGGCCTGGGGAACGCCGTCATCGAGCCGATGACGGCGTTTTCATTTGGCGTTGCGCCAGCGCCAGGATGGCCGCATCATGCGGCACGAGCGTTTGTAAAATTGACGCGAATCAGGCACGCCCGTGTGCAATATCGGGCGACGATACGCGCCGGTCCGTTCTGTCGCGCTCCGCACGCGTGCTACGTTGTGGGCGATGCGGCGCGTGGCATCGAAGTTGCGTTCAGATGGCATTTCCTACGCTGCGGCAGTGATACTACGACTGCGCATAGCGTGTCCGCGCGACGATGCGCGGAGCCTTTCAACTCATCGACGGAGCGACCATGACAGCACTTCCAAATACGCGAGACGCCCTCGGCGAATCCTGGACCAGCGCGAGTCGCCGAGCGCGGCGCATCGCTCGCCACAGCCGCCATGCGGCCGAAGATATCGCGGTCGAGTTGCGCACCCTGCTGTCGGAACTCGAATCGACGTTGGCCGACGGCACCCAGGCCGACGCAGTGGCATTGCGCGGCAAATTGCGCAAACAACTGGACGCCGCGCGCGAGCGCCTGAACGACACGCGCGACGCGATGCGCGACCGCGCGGGCGTCGCGATCTCGGACGCCGATCACTACGTGCATGAGAATCCGTGGCAGACGATTGCTATCGTCGGCGGGGTTGCGTTGCTGCTGGGGGCGCTGTTCGCGTCGCGCTCACGATGACGCTGGCTTGCGCGGCCTGAAGGCGCTGACAGAAAGAAGCGGCTCGACGGCCGCTTCGAAGATGGCAAGGCTGAGCCTCGTCACGCCCCTCGCCGCCAGCGCCTAGTTATCGTCGATCACGAACAATCGCCGATACTCCTTTAGCGCGTAGCGATCGGTCATCCCCGCGATGTAATGCGCGATCAGACGCGGCTGACGCGCCGCATCGGTCGACTGGTAGTCCGGCGGCAGCAGTCGTGGGTCGTCGGTGAATGCATCGAACAGGCCGACCACGACGCGGCGCGCCTTGTTGGCCATGCGCATCACGCGATAGTGGCGGTACATGTTTCTGAACAGAAAGCGCTTGAGCGCCGCGGCCTGCGCGGCGATCGCATCGCTGTGCGCGACGAGCGGCGGCGCTGCGCGCACGTCAGCGAGTGACGCGGGCGCGTAGCGCGCGAGATTGGCCCGCGTCGTCTCGATCAGATCAACGATCAGCGTATTGATCACGCGCCGCACCGTCTCGTGAATCAGCCGGCGTCCTTCGATCTGCGGATAGTCGGCGCGCGCCGCCTCGCAGTGCGTCTGCCAGAGTTCAACTTCGGCGAGCTGCTCGAGCGTCAACAGGCCGGAGCGCAAACCGTCGTCGACGTCGTGATTGTTGTACGCGATTTCATCGGCGACGTTGGCAATCTGCGCTTCGAGCGATGGCTGCCGTCCTTCGAGAAAACGCTCACCCAATGCACCGAGCCGGCGCGCGTTGTCACGCGAGCAATGCTTGAGGATGCCCTCGCGCGTCTCGAAGCACAGGTTCAATCCATTGAACGCTCCGTAGTGCTCTTCGAGTTCGTCGACGACCGCGAGGCTTTGCAGGTTGTGTTCGAAGCCGCCGTGCTCGCGCATGCATTCGTTCAAGGCATCCTGGCCGGCATGGCCGAACGGCGTATGACCGAGATCGTGCGCCAGCGAAATCGCTTCGACGAGATCTTCATTGACGCGCAGATTGCGCGCGACCGACCGCGCGATCTGCGCAACTTCGAGGCTATGGGTGAGGCGCGTGCGAAACAGGTCGCCCTCGTGATTGACGAATACCTGGGTCTTGTACTCGAGCCGCCGGAATGCGGTCGAGTGGACGATGCGGTCGCGGTCGCGCTGAAACTCGGTGCGCGCGCTCGGCGCGGCTTCCGGATAGCGACGCCCGCGCGATTGACTCGAGTGCGCCGCGTACGGTGCGAGATGCGCTTCGAGCGCCTGTTGGGTCGGCACGGCGACGGCGGGTGCTGCAACGGCCGCAGTGGTGTCCGCGACGATGGCGCTGACGGCGCCGTTTCCGGCGGCCGCATGCGCGCTCGGGTCATGCTGGATATCGTCGCTGCGCCTGTCAGTCACCGGGTTCTCCGAAACATGGGCGGCGCCTCGTGACGCGCGTGCGTGAAGCGTGGCTGCAGGGCCGTGGTGAGTCTAGACGGCGGCGGCCAGCGTCGCATGCACTTCGGCGTCGGGCGCCGGGGTGATCAGCGTCTCACCGAAACGCTTCAGCAGGATGAACTTGATCGCGCCGGCTTCGGCTTTCTTATCGATCTGCATCAGCTCGACGTAACGATCCGCGCCGAGCGCGGGCGCACGCGTGGGCAGATGAGCGGCAAGCACCACATCGACGAGCCGCTTGCGCGACGCTTCGTCGAGATGGCCGAGGCGCACGGACAGATCCGCCGCCATCACCATTCCGCAGCCGACCGCCTCGCCGTGCAGCCACTCGCCGTAGCCGAGCCCGGCTTCGATCGCATGACCGAACGTGTGGCCGAAGTTGAGAATGGCGCGCAGACCGCCTTCACGCTCGTCTTGCGCGACCACCGATGCCTTGATCTCGCACGAGCGCTTGACCGCCTCGGCCATTGCCTCCGGCTCGCAGCGGTTCAAGGCGTCGATATTGGCCTCGATCCAGCTGAAAAAGCCGTCGTCGGCGATCGCGCCAGTCTTGATGACCTCGGCGAGGCCCGCCGCGAGTTCACGCCCGGGCAGCGTACGCAACGCGCCGATGTCGGCGATCACCGCCTGCGGCTGGTAGAACGCGCCGATCATGTTCTTGCCGAGCGGATGGTTGATGCCGGTCTTGCCGCCCACCGACGAATCCACCTGCGACAGCAACGTGGTCGGCACCTGGATGAACGGCACGCCGCGCATGTAGCAGGCGGCGGCAAACCCGGTCATATCGCCGATCACGCCGCCGCCGAGCGCGATCAGCGTGGTCTTGCGATCGGCGCGCGAGCCGAGCAGCGCGTCGAAGATCAGATTCAGCGTCTGGAGATTCTTGTGCGCTTCGCCGTCCGGCAAAACGACCGTGGACACCTGCTTGTTCAGCGGCGCGAGCGCCGCGCGCAGCTTGTCGCCGTACAGCGGATCGACGGTGCTATTGGTGACGATCGTGACCGAGTTGCCGGCGATATGCGGCGCGAACAACCCGGTCTGGCCGATCAGGTCGGCACCGATGTGGATGGGGTAGGCGCGCTCGCCCAGTTCGACGTTGACGGTAATCATACGGTCCATTATGACGCAGGATGTTTGGCGACGCCGGCCATCTCGAGCTGCATCAGAACCATGTTGACGAGTCCGTTGACCGAGGGCCGGCCGGTTTCAATCACGAAATGTGCGCATTCGCGGTACAGCGGGTCGCGCACTTCGTAGAGCGCTTCGAGGCGCGCCTTGGGGTCTTCCGTCTGCAGCAGCGGGCGATTCTTGTCGCGCCGCGTGCGCAGCCACAGGTCGTGCGGATTGGCGCGAAGATAGATCACGAGGCCGCGGCTTTTCAGCGCTTCGCGGTTTTCCGGCCTCAGGACCGCACCGCCACCGGTGGCGAGCACGATATTGTCGCGCCCGGTCAGATCGGAGATCACGCTCGCTTCGCGATCACGAAAGCCGGCCTCGCCTTCCATTTCGAAGATCACCGGAATGCGCGCGCCCGTGCGTGCCTCGATTTCATGGTCGGAATCGAAGAACGGGCGCTCGAGACGGCGCGCAACCGCCCGACCCACAGTGGTTTTGCCTGCCCCCATGAGCCCTACGAAAAAAACATTGGCGTGTGCGTCCCGCGCTTGCAACGGTGTCCTCTGGCTAATCTGGTGTAGTTCGTGCCGCAGCTTACTGGCAAAGCGGCTGCCTTGTCGAGCCTGCGCGCCGCCAGCGGACGGCGGTGCAGGCCTGTCCTAACGTGCCCTAATTTTCCCGCACCACCCGCGGCGTGATGAAAACCGCCAGTTCGCTGCGCGAGTCGCTGTGAGTCCGGTTGCGGAACAACGCGCCCAGAACCGGTATTTTGCCAAGGAAGGGCACCCGCTCGACGTCGTCGCGGTCGCCGGTCTCGTAAATTCCGCCGATCGACACCGTACCGCCATCCTCGACCTCGACACGCGTTTGCACGTGCTTGGTGTTGATCGCGGGCCCGGCATCGGTTTGCGCGCCGACGCTGTCCTTCGCGACGTCGAGATCGAGCACCACGCGGCCATCCGGCATGATCTGCGGCTCGACCTCCAGTTTGAGCGTCGCGCGCCGAAACTGCACGCCCGATACACCCTGCCCGACCTTCGCCTGATACGGCAGCTCGGTGCCCTGCTCGACGATCGCCTTCATCCGGTCCGCGGTGACGACCCGCGGGCTCGACACGATTTTCCCATGCCCCTCGGATTCGAGCGCCGAGAGTTCGAGATTCAGCAGCCGCGTCGCGTGCGCGGCGAACAGCGTGAGGCCGGCGGTGGCGGCATCGAAACCGGAGATCGGACGAGCTGACAGATCGTATACGGTGCCGTCCGAGCCTCCCGTCAGCCCCCTCGATGTCCCGTCCGCGCCCGTGCCGGCGAGCGACAGCCGCACCCCGAGATTGCGCGAAAAACCATGGTCGCCCTCGACGATCTGCGCCTCGATCAGCACCTGGCGAGTCGGCCGGTCGACGGAAGCGATCAGCGCCGCGATCTGTTCGAGCCGCCCCGCGAGGTCGGTCACGAACAACAGGTTGGTGCGCGGATCAGCGGTGACGGCGCCGCGTTTGGACAGCACGCGCTGGGTGCCGGAGCCGGTCAGCAGGCGCCGCACGTCCTCCGCATGCGCGTAGTGCAACTCGAACGTGCGGCTCGCGAGCGGTTCGAGGTCCGCGGCGCGCGCGTGGGCTTCGAAGCGCTGCCGTGCGCGCGCAGCGAGCTCGGCGGCCGGCGCGACCCAGATGACGTTGCCGTGACGCTCCATTGCCAGATTGTTGACGTCGAGCAGCGTGTCGAACGCGGTGCGCCACGGCACCTTGTCGAGACGTAGCGACACGGCGCCGCGCACTTTGTCGCTCGCGACGATGTTCAGGCCGGTGAACTCGGCGAAGGCTTTCAGCACCGCGCCGAGTTGCGCCTGCTGAAAGTTCAGCGAGATCGGCTTGTTGCCCTCTGGAAGGCCGAGGTCGGCGCCCGCCGCTGCGCCGGCGAGGCGCAACGGCGGCGGCAGCGGGACCGGCGGACCTTCGAGAGCGGGCGCGCCGGCGACTTCGTCGCGAGACTGCGCGACGGGTTGTTTTGCCGTCGGCGGCGGTATCGGGCCGGCGGCGAGGTCGTCCGGGGAAGCATCGGGGGCTATCGCGGAGGACAGGAGCGCCTCGTGAGCGTCCGGGTCCTCGACCGCGTTTTGCGTAGAAGCACCGCCAAACGGGTTCGCCACTTCGCCGATGCCGCCGCTCGGCAGCGGCGCTGTCCCGTAGCTTGTATCGGCCGATGCGACCGGGGCGTCGAGCGCCGCATAAGTCGGCAGAGGCGGCGGCAGCGGTGGCGTCGATGCCTGCGCGATGCCACCGCACAGCGTCGCAATGACGTAGAGCCCGAGACACAGCCCGACCCTGGTGCGGAACTCGCGTACGGCACCCAATGCCGCCGCGCTCCATCGCTTGAGCGCGCTCATCATGATGCCTCCCCGGTCAGCGTCAGCGTGCGCGTCGCCCCGCCGTTGGCGAGCGTGATGCCGAGCGCGTCGAGCTGCGTAACCCGCTCGACGCCCAGCTGCTGCCCAGCCGCGACCGTCGTCGTGCCGTCCGGCGTATCGAGCAATGCGAGCCCGCGCGTGCGATCACGCAACAAACCGACGAGGCGCAACTGCGCGATGTCGTCCGCCCCGCCGCTCGCGAAGATCTGCGCCCGCGCAAACGGATCGAAGAACACGGGGTCCTCGTCGTCATCTGCGTCGTCGGCGTCAGGGTCGGCGGCGCCACTCACCGGCTGGGTCACGGGCGCCGGCCGCAGCACGTCGTACACCTGCAGCGTCGCGGCCACGGCGAGCCCTTTGCCGTCCTGCTTGACGGTCACGTCGGCGGGAACGATCAGCACCGGCAGTCGCGCGAATCCGCTGAAAAACGCCATCAGATGAATGAAGTCCGTACGCGCGGTGAGCTGCAGCGCGCGCATCCGCTCGACGCCCTCGCCACTCACCGCGCCCGGTTCCACCGCGAGCAACGCGACGCCGCTCTGCGTGGCCAGCTCGGAGACGATTCGCACGTCGTCGGCGGAACTCCACGACGCAAAGGCCGACGCCCGGACCGGCGACGCCGCAGCCACGCCACGCAGCGACGGCAGTTGCGCGAGCGCTCGCCGCGCCTCGGCGAGACGCTGTGTGCTGGCCGCGAGCGCCAGACGGCTCGCTTCCAGTCCGGCGAGATCGGTCGTGTTCACGCTGTACGCGCCGAGGCCGAACACGAGCGCGGCAAGCGTCGCCGCGACGAGCCAGCGACGGCGCCGGCTCCACGTCTCGAGCGGCGCACGCACCTGCTTGACCCAGCGCGAAAGACCTGCGGGCACAGGGGCCGCACCGCGCGGTTCGAAAAAGATCGTGCTCATCGTGCACCTCCCGTTTGCGTGGCCTTCGGCATGGCCCTCAAGGCGCGCGTTGCTTTCGACGGTGGCTCGCCCCAGCGCAGACGTGCATCGAACTCCACCGGGCCGCCAATCACCGGTTCCTTGGGCGCGCCGCCCTTCCCCGCCGGCCGGTGCAGATCGCGCATTTCCGCGCCCTGCACACCGTGGATCGACCCAAGCCGCTTGAGCCAGTCAGCCGAAGCGATATGGCTGCCCGAAGTCGCCAGCAGCTCGGTCTCGTACTCGCGCTGGCGCAACTGCCGCAACACGACGCCATCGCCGGGCTCGAAGCTCAGCGCTTCGAGCAGATCTCGCAGATGCGCGAGCGGCGTCGCGAGGCTCGCCGCACGCGCCGCGGTTTTGCGCTGTTCTTCTTGGGCCCGCAGCAGCTTCGCGTGCTCCTCGAGCGGCGTGGCGAGCCGCGTTAGCGCCTGCCCAGCCGCCGCGCGCCGCGCATCGAGCCGCGCTGTGGCGAAGGTCTGCCAGCCCGCGACCAGCAACACGCCCGCAGCGCCGACGCACGCGGCCAAAGCCCAATCGCGCATGCAGCGGCGCCGCGCCAGACGCGCATTGCGTTGACGGTACGGCAACAGATTGAAGCCGCCGAGCCAACCCAAGGCGGCGGGCCGCTCACGCCGATCGGAGCTCGCGGGCGCGTCAGATGAAAACGACAGAACGCCGATCATTCCAGCACCCCGCGCAACGCGAGCCCAAACGCGACGGCCCCGGTCGGTTCGTGCAGCAACGCGTCGTCGAGCTGCCGCGATTGGCTGCCGAGCAGCGCGGAGTCGAACGGCAGCACCGAGCAACCGAGCACGTCGCCGATATCGGCAAGCGAAAAGCCGACGCCGTCGAGCAGATTGATTTCGCCGCCGATCAGCGCGCAGTCGAATTCCGGGCCGTGCATGAGGTCGCGCAACGCATCCGCAAGATCGGTATGTTCGGGCGCCGGATAGCGCATCTCGCCGACGCTCGCGCCATCGACGACGCGCCAGCCGTGCACGCCCTCCGCGCCCACCCACAGCGCCGCATAGGCTTCGTTCGGGTCGAGCTCGCGGCTCGCCGCGTAGCGCAGCGCACGCAAGGCCGCGTGCGGCTCGCCATCGATCGCGCAGAGCGAAATGCCGGCGGCCGCCGCGCACTCGATCCGCGCTTCGAGATGCTGACGCGCGGTCGCGGCGATCCTGACCGAGCGCACCGGCGAAGGTGTCTCGTCGAGGTACCAGTCGACCGCGAGTGCATGCCGCTCCAGCCCGGCGATGCGCTCCGCCTCGCCCATCACCGCGGGCGCGAGTCCGGCGAGCGCAACACCGCCGTCCTCCTCCTCACAGTCGCTCTGGGCAGCGAGCCGCGCGAGCGGCACCGTCGTCGTCAGTGTGGCCGACGCGGGCACGGCCATCGCGCAGCGCAGCGCGTGCGTCGCGCAGACGCGCGGCAAATCGGCGAACGCATCGCGCAACGCACGCGCGACGGCTTGCCGGTCGACGATCTCGGTGCCCGCCATGGCGCCGGCCGCGAGCGGCACGGTGTTCATATACTCGAGATGCAGCGCGCCGCGTGCGCGCGAGCGCTCGCTCAACACGATCAGCCTCACGTTTTGCGAACCGACGTCGATGCCGGCGGCGAAACGCTGCCGGCCTTCCCGCACTGCTTGAAGCCACGAATTTCTATAGGCCATCACGCCCTCCCTCTAACTCATGCGACGAACCATTCGAACGCGAGTAACGAGGGATCATTGTCGGCAGACGCACGTCCTAACGACATTCAGCCGAATGGCTAACGCAGACGCGAAGCCGCCCCGAGCGACATCAAAGCGACTACAGTGGGGACTACGGCGAAGTCATTCGCGCGCTGCCTGGCGTGCGCAGATCGCACGTCGTTCGTAAGCTTGCCGAAAGCAGAAACACCCTGGCGGCTATAATCGCGGGACTGTTTTTCCGGTACTCCTATGCAAGCCACGTCTCCTACGTCCCCGCCGCCCGCCCCGAAAAAGCGCAAACGCCCGTTGTGGCAGAAGCTCATCCTCGGCTTTGTCGGCTTGATCGTGGCGGGCATCGTGTGCGTGGTGCTGCTGCTCGGCTATGCACTCGTCGTCGCGACGCCGAACCTGCCGTCGCTCGATGCATTGACCGACTACCAGCCCAAGGTGCCGCTGCGCATCTACACGGCCGATCACGTGTTGATCGGCGAATTCGGCGAGGAGCGGCGCGACATCGTGCGCATCCAGGACGTGCCCGACAGCCTGAAGAAAGCGATCCTCGCGATCGAGGACGCCCGCTTCTATGAGCACGGCGGCGTCGATCTCACCGGCATCGCGCGGGCTGGCTTCGTCGCGCTGACCAACGGCCATGCGACGCAAGGCGCGAGCACGATCACGATGCAGGTCGCGCGCAACTTCTTTCTTTCCAGCGAGAAAACCTACACGCGCAAGATCTACGAGATGCTGCTCGCGTACAAGATCGAGTCGAAGCTGAGCAAGGATCAGATTCTCGAGGTGTACATGAATCAGATCTATCTCGGTCAGCGCGCGTACGGTTTCGCGAGCGCCGCGCGCGTGTACTTCGGCAAGGATCTGAAGGACTTGACGCTCGCCGAATCGGCGATGCTGGCCGGTCTGCCGAAAGCGCCCTCCGCGTATAACCCGGTCGTCAATCCGAAGCGCGCGAAGGTGCGTCAGGAGTACATCCTGCAACGCATGTACGAGTTGCACTACATCACCCAGGAGCAGTACGACGAGGCGAGCCGGCAGCGGCTCGTCGTGAAGGGCATGGGCAACAAGGAGTACAGCGTGCACGCGGAATACGTCGCGGAAATGGTGCGGCAGATGATGTACGCGCAGTACCGTGACGAGGCGTACACGCGCGGCCTGAACGTCGTGACCACGATCGATTCGGCCGACCAGGACGTCGCCTATCGCGCGCTACGCAAGGGCCTGATGGACTACGAGCGCCGCCACGGCTACCGCGGTCCGGAGGCGTTCATCGATCTGCCGGCCGACGCCGACGAGCGCGAGCAGGCGATCGACGACGCGCTGCTCGAGCATCCCGACAACGGCGAAATCATCGCTGCCGTGGTCACGGCAGCGAGCCCAAAGCAGGTGCAGGCGGCCTTTGTCGACGGCAATGTGGCAACGATTCAGGGCGACGGCCTGCGTTATGCGCAGTCCGCACTCGGCCCGCGCGCGCAGCCGAATCAACGCATCCGGCCGGGCGCGATCGTGCGGCTCGTGAAGAACGACGACGGCGACTGGTCGATCACGCAATTGCCGCAGGTGGAAGGCGCGTTCATCTCCGTGGTGCCGCAGGACGGTGCGATCCGCTCGCTGGTCGGCGGCTTCGACTTCAACAAGAACAAGTTCAATCACGTGACGCAGGCGTGGCGTCAGCCGGGTTCGAGCTTCAAGCCGTTCATCTATTCGGCGTCGCTTGAAAAGGGGCTCGGGCCGGCCACGATCATCAACGACGCGCCGCTCTTTTTCAGCGCGGCCGAAACCGGCGGCCAGGCATGGGAGCCGAAAAACTACGGCGGCGGCTTCGACGGTCCGATGACGATGCGCACCGCGCTGCAGAGGTCGAAGAACCTCGTGTCGATCCGCATCCTGAACCAGATCGGCCCGAAGTACGCGCAGCAATACATCACGCGCTTCGGCTTCGACGCGGACCGCCATCCTGCCTATCTGCCGATGGCGCTTGGCGCGGGCCTCGTGACGCCGCTGCAGATGGCGGGCGCGTTCTCAGTGTTCGCGAACGGCGGCTACCGGATCAATCCGTATCTGATCGCGGAAGTCACCGATCAGCGCGGCGGCGTCGTCGCGCATTCGCAGCCGCTCGTGGCCGGCCAAAGCGCGCCGTTCGCAATCCAACCGCGCAATGCCTATGTGATGAACAGCCTGCTGCAAAGCGTCGCGCAGCACGGCACCGGCGCGAAGAGCAACGTGCTCAAGCGCACCGACCTCGCCGGCAAGACCGGCACGACCAACGACTCGCGCGACGCATGGTTCGCCGGCTATCAGCACACGCTCACCGCAATCGCGTGGATCGGCTACGACAACCCGCGCAGCCTCGGCGACAAGGAAACCGGCGGCGGCCTCGCGCTGCCGGTGTGGATCGAGTACATGGGACGCGCGCTGAAGGGCGTGCCCGAGTACAAGATGACACGGCCCGACGACGTGACCGAAATCGGCTCGGAGCTTTATTTCGAAGACTTCACACCGGGGCACGGTTTCATCGCGACGGTCGGCATCAGTCAGGCGATGCTCGATGCCGAGGCGAGCGCTGCGCAGGCCGCGCCTGAGCAGGTCGGCGAGCAGGAAAAGCAGGACATCATGAATCTGTTCCGCGGGCATTGAGGCCGCGTCGATGTCCCGCTAGAAATGAAAAACCGCCGCGTTCGATACGCGGCGGTTCTGTTTTGAGGATGCTTCGCGCGGCGCGCTTATTGCGCGGTGAACTGCACCGGCTCGCCCGCCTGCTGCGTCGCATACTGCGTCAGCGCCGCGAAAAACTCCGAACCGCTGCGCGTATCGCGCCATTCACCATCGACGAAACGGAAGTGGAAACCGCCGGCCTTTGCCGCGATCCAGATCTCGCGCATCGGCGGCTGAAGATTGACGATGATCTTCGTGCGGTTCTCGAATTCGAGCGTCAGAACGTTGCCGCTGCGCTCGAGCTCGATGTCGGCGTCGGTGTCGTCGAGCGCGCTCTCGATGGCGGCCAGCACGGCTTCCGCACGGGTCAGGTAATCACTATCGGACATGCTAAACTCCATCGATTATTCATTCAGGGACAGTCATGCGAGTCGTAACTCGGATGCGCGCGGCAGCGCCCGGCCGCGCGATTGTAGCGGTTTTAGCCATTCTCGCAGGTTGTGCGCTCACCGGCTGCGGCCAACGCGGCTCGCTCTATCTGCCAACCGTACCGCCATTGCCTGCCCCGCCGGCTCACCGCACGCAAACGCCGTCGACCGATCAAACCCAACCGGCCAGCGACAGCGCGGCCGACATGGGCTCGGTTCCGGACACCTCGGGTACGCCGCTCACACTGTCCCCCGAAGACCAGCTCGCGACGCCGCCCGCTTCGCCGGCATCGGCTCCCGCAGTGCCGCTGCCCGCCTCTGCTGTTCCTTCCGTTCAATAAGACTTTCGCATGACTCGATCCGCATTTGACTACGTCGATGGCGTATTGCACGCCGAAGGCGTGTCCGCCGTTTCCCTCGCCGAGCAGTTCGGCACCCCGCTGTACGTTTATTCGCGCGCCGCGCTCACCGAAGCATGGAACGCTTATGCGGGTGCCTGCGCCGGGCGTCGCGCGAGCGTGCACGTGGCCGTCAAGGCCAACAGCAATCTCGCGGTGCTGAACGTGTTCGCGCGCCTCGGCGCGGGCTTCGACATCGTCTCGGGCGGCGAACTCGCACGCGTGCTCGCGGCCGGCGGCAAAGCGGAAAACACCGTGTTTTCGGGCGTCGGCAAGCAGGCGAGCGAAATGCGCGACGCGCTCGCGGCCGGCGTCAAATGCTTCAACGTCGAATCGATTCCCGAACTCGACCGCCTCAACGCGGTGGCGGGCGAGATGGGCAAGAAGGCGCCGGTGTCGCTGCGCGTGAATCCCGACGTCGATGCGAAAACGCATCCGTACATTTCCACCGGACTCAAGACGAACAAGTTCGGTGTCGCGTTCGAAGACGCTCGCGCCACGTACCAGGCGGCCGCGGCAATGGCGAATCTCGAGGTGGTCGGCATCGACTGCCATATCGGCTCGCAGATCACCGAAGTCGCGCCCTATCTCGACGCGATCGACAAGGTGCTGGAACTCGTCGAGCAGATCGAGCAGGACGGCGCGACGATTCGCCATATCGACGTCGGCGGCGGTCTCGGCATCACCTACGACGACGAAACGCCGCCGGAAATCGGTGAGTTCGTGCGCACGGTGCTCGATCGCATCGAAGCGCGCGGCCATGGTCACCGCGAAGTCTATTTCGAGCCGGGCCGCTCGCTGGTCGGCAATGCGGGGGTGCTGCTCACGCGTCTCGAGTTTCTGAAGCCGGGCGAGGACAAGAACTTCGCGATCGTCGACGCGGCCATGACCGATCTCGCGCGCCCCGCGATGTACGACGCGTATCACGCCATCGAGCCGGTCGTGAAGCGCGACGTGCCCGCGCACGTGTACGACGTGGTCGGCCCAGTCTGCGAAAGCGGCGACTGGCTCGGGCGCGAACGGTTGCTCGCGGTCGAACCCGGCGATCTGCTGGCGATTCGCTCGGCCGGCGCGTACGGCTTCGTGATGAGCTCGAACTACAACACCCGCGCGCGCGCCGCCGAGGTCATGGTGGATGGTACACAAGCGCACGTGGTTCGCGCGCGCGAAGAGATCAAGCAGCTGTTTGCGGGTGAAACGATTCTGCCGGCGTAAACGTCGGAACCGGCGGCAGGCCCCACGGTCGAGCGCAGCAATGAAAATGGCGATGCCGCGGTGGCATCGCCATTTTTATTTGAAACAGCGTGACGCGAATAAATTCGCCATCACCGTCGCCGCGTTCCCATCCTCCGCTCCCAGATCCACACCACCAGCCGCCACCCCAGCAACGCGATCATCACCGCGCCGTAAATCTTCGGCAGCAGCAGGTCGTGCTTGCCCGCCCTCATCCACCAGAAATGCAGAATCGCGAGCCCGCCGATCACATAGATCGCGCGATGCAGCGTCTGCCAGCGACGCCCGAGCTTGCGCACCATCGCGGGCGGCGACGTGACCGCGAGCGCGATCAGCAACACGAACGCGGCGAAGCCCACCGTGATGAACGGCCGCTTGCCGATGTCCTTCAGAATCTCCGCGACATCGAACCACTTGTCGAACCACAGGTACGTGGTGAAATGCAGCGTCGCATAGAAGAACGCGTAAAGCCCGAGCATGCGCCGCAAACGCACCAACGCGGCGACGCCGGTCAGACGACGCAGCGGCGTCACCGCGAGCGTGATGCAGAGGAACACGAGCGTCCACAGACCCGTCGAGCGCGTGATGAATTCGATCGGATTCGCGCCGAGCCGGTCGGTCACGCCGAACAGCACGAGGCGCGCGAGCGGGTACAGCGCCGCGATGAAGACCACGACTTTCGCCGGCACGACCCAGCGCGCGCCGCCGGCTGCACGCGGCTTCGCCGCCGACGTCGGACTGACGCGTCGTGCGGACGGCTCGTTGCGGGTGACAGGTTGCGTATCGGACGCCATCGCGCTCGCCTCAGAAGTTCTTCTTCAGGTCCATGCCCTGATAGAGCGACGCGACCTGATCGGCGTAGCCGTTGAACATCAGCGTCTTGCGTTTTGGCGTGAAAAAGCCGTCTTCCCCGATGCGCCGTTCAGTGGCCTGGCTCCAGCGCGGATGATCGACATTCGGATTCACGTTCGAATAGAACCCGTATTCGTTCGATGCATACGAGTTCCAGCTCGTCGGCGGCTGCTTCTCGACGAAGCGGATTTTCACCAGCGATTTCGCGCTCTTGAAGCCGTACTTCCACGGCAACACGACGCGCACCGGCGCGCCGTTCTGATTCGGCAGCACCTGGCCGTAGAGGCCCATCGTCAGCAGCGTCAGCGGATGCATCGCTTCGTCCATCCGCAGGCCTTCGGAGTAGGGCCAGTCGAGGATGGGCGCCGACAGTCCGGGCATCTGCGACGTATCCGCGAGCGTGATGAACTGCACGTACTTCGCGTTGCCGGTCGGCTCGGCGCGTTTGATCAGCTCGGAGAGCGAGACACCGATCCACGGCACCACGATCGACCAACCTTCGACGCAGCGATGCCGGTACACCCGCTCCTCGAGCGGCGCGAGCTTCAGCAGGTCGTCGATGTCGTACACCTTCGGATTCTTGATCTCGCCCTCGACGCTCACCTTCCACGGACGCGGCCGCAACGTGCCCGCGTGCTGCGCGGGGTCGGATTTGTCGGTGCCGAACTCGTAGAAATTGTTGTAGGTGGTGATGTCCTTGTACGGCGTGACCTTGTCGAGCGCGACGAACTTCGTGTTGGTTTTCGCCGCGAGCTTCTGCGCCTTCGGATCGGGGGACGAGTACGTCGCGCGCGCCTCGCCGCTCACGCCGATCAGGCTGCCGAGCGCCATTGCGCCCGCCGCCTGCAGGATGCGTCGGCGGTTCTCGAACACGTTCCGCGGCGTGATTTCGCTGCGCGCGATGTCATCGCCGATCAGTTGAATTCTGTCACTTCGCTTGACCCACATCGTGCTGCTCCTTGTCGGCCCGCCGCGTCGTGCGCGTTGCAGAGCCAAATTGATGATCGCCCGTCTGGGGGCGTCTGTCATCCCGAGGTACTCTATTAGCAAACACCACGGCGCAATGAATATTCCATCGGCCACAAAAAAACCGCCGGTGCGAAGCACGCGGCGGTTGTTGGTCGGTTCAGCGCGGCGGATCTTACAGCTTGCCGTAGCTATGCAGGCCCGAGAGAAACATGTTGACGCCGAGGAACGCGAAGGTCGTGACGAGCAGGCCGGTTAGCGCCCACCATGCGGCGACCGCGCCGCGCAGACCCTTCATCAGACGCATGTGCAGCCAGGCCGCGTAGTTCAGCCACACGATCAGCGCCCAGGTTTCCTTCGGGTCCCAGCTCCAGTAGCCGCCCCACGCTTCAGCGGCCCACAGTGCGCCGAGAATCGTCGCGATCGTGAAGAACGCGAAGCCGACCGCGATCGACTTGTACATCAGGTCGTCGAGCACATCGAGCGCCGGCAGACGATCCGCCAGCACGCCGCGCTCCTTCGCCAGATACGCGACGCCGACCATCGCCGACAGCGCGAAGCTGCCGTAGCCGATGAAGTTCGCCGGCACGTGAATCTTCATCCACCAGCTTTGCAGCGCCGGCACGAGCGGCTGGATCTGCTGGGCGTCGCGCGCGACCGAGTACCACATCAGGAAACCGACGGCGGCGCTGATCACGAGCATCACGAACGCGCCGAGCGCACGCGTGTTGTAGTGCTGCTCGTAGTACAGATAGAACAGCGCGGTGATCAGGCTGAACAGCACGAACACTTCATAGAGGTTCGAAATCGGAATATGGCCGACGTCCGCGCCGATCAGGTACGACTCGTACCAGCGCACCATCATGCCGACGAAGCCCATCAGCACCGCCGCCCACGTCATCTTCGAGCCGATCGCGGCGCCGGTCGGCGAACGCGACAGCAGCGAGATCCAGTAGAACACCGTCGCGAATACGAACAGCGCACTCATCCACAGGATCGCGGACTGGCTCGACAGGAAATACTTGAGGAAGAACGCGTTGTCGGCGCGGCTCAGATCACCGTGGTAGATCTGGATCGCGAGCAGGGAGAGCGCGGCGATTCCCACCATCAGCGGACGCACCGGCTTCCAGCGCCAGCCGAGCACGACGAAAACCGGCACCGAGCACACCAGCACCAGTTTGTCGTAGTAGTTCATGAACGGGTAATAGCGCGACAGCGCGAACCCGGCGCCCCCGACGAGCACGAGCGCGAACAGCCAGTCGACGATACCGAGTCGTTTCAGGAACGGACGCTCGTCGAAGAGCGGGAGTTCGGGCGTGCTGCTAGCAAACGCCTTGTCGGCGCGCGAAGCAGGCGATGAAGAGGTGGAAACCTGAGTCAAGTCCATGATCTTACCGGGTCGAATCCTTTGAGCTTGCCGACGAGGCGGCGGCCTGAGCGGCCGGGCTGGCATCGGCTGCTTCGATGAGTTGTGCGCCCAGTGCGGCGCTGACGGCGTCGCGCGTCTGGACGAACTCCTTCTCGAAGTCTAGCGTCTTGCGCGCGCTCGACATCGCCATCACGACGCTCGTGCCGTGGTCCGAATCCTTGAGCCAGAACCACAGACGCCGTTCGCGGACGTAGAACATCGAAAAGATGCCCAATACGAGAAGCAGGCTGCCAAGATACACGACTTTTTTGCCCGGTGCGCGCGTCAACTGAAATACCGAAGCTTGCACCTGCTTGAATGAGTCAAGCTGCAAAAAGACCGGCGATCCATACAAAAAGCTGTCAGATATCGCATTGAGCGAACTCTGGATGAAGCGGCTCGTGTCCGCGTCGGCCGGCGCGGCGGGCTCGCCGAGTTGCTGGCGCGACAGTTGCCACAAATCCCACGTCACGCCTTCGAGCATGCGCAACAGCAGGCCCGCGGCCTTTTCCTGCTCGCCTTTCGGTACCGAGCGGTCAATGAAACCAGCGATCGCCTGGAAGCCGCCCAGGGTTTCGCCATTCGGCATCTTCATACTGCCGTCAGCGCCAGAGAAAAGGGTCAGCACGCGCAACGCGCTTTCCTCCAGATGCTGCTGCAACTCCGCATTCGAGCCCGGCACCGAACGTTGCGCGAACTGATGAGCGGCGATGGCGCGTTGGCTCGGATCTTCGAGCGTCGCGCGCAGGTGCATCCACTCCTTGAGCGTGCCGCCGCTGTCGGCGGGAATGCGCAGGTAGCGGAACGGATCGTCTGGATTCACGCGCATGCCGGCGAGGAACATCTTCTCGCCGTTCACATCGACCGGCAGCATGTAATTGTTGTACTCGCGCGCCTGGCCGTCCTTGTCCCGAATCTTGTACTGCACCGATGGGCCGACGTTGTGCAGATCGAGCGGCTTCGAGGACTTCGCGCCGGAGCCGAGGCGCTCGTCGAAGGCTTCCTTCAGCGAGTGCTGCGCGACGACGCCGCGCGCATCGTTCTGGCCATTGCCGTTCGAGATGTTCTCGACGTTGATCGCGCGAAAGTCGGTGAATTCGACGGTCTTGCCGTCGGCGAGCGGCGTGGCCGGGTTCAACGGCGCGCTGCCGCCGATCGTGCCGCCGAACGGCACGGTCTTCGCGCTCGGGCCGGACATCGGGTACGCCGTCATCTGCATCTGCGAGCCGCCGTCCTGGAAGCTCGACTGGTAGATCGACACGCCGTCGTATTCGAACGGCTTGTTGACTTCGACGCGCGCCGGCACGCGCGCGCCGGTCTTGTGATCGACTACGACGATGTCACTCGCGAACAGCTTCGGCATGCCGGTCGAGTAGTAGTCGACGATGAACTTGTTCAGCTCGATCGAAAACGGCAGGTCCTGGATCAGCGAGCCGTCCGGCTGGTTGAGGATCGCCGTCGACACCCGCTGCCCTTCCGGCACCCACGCGTAGCCGCGGAACGTCGGGTTCGACTGCGACAGGCGATGTTCGGGCGGAATGTCGTTGATGACCGTGTTCGAGCGGATCGGCGACTTGTCGAACAGCCACATCTGCAGCTTGATCGGCAGATTGCTGTCGAGCAGGCCGCCTAGGCAGATCACGACGATCGCGATGTGCGCGGAGATGTAGCCGAACTTCGTCAGCGCGCCGCGCTTCGCGGCGATCAGCGTCGCGCCGTCCGACTCGCGTGTGACGAACTTGTAGCCGAGCTTCGCCGACAGTTTGGCGAGCACGGCGGTGGTCTGCGCGCGCGTGCCGTGAACCGCGAACTCGCCCTTGTGATGGAACGCGCGCAGACTGCCTTCACGAACCTTGTCCTTCCAGCTCTTGGCGTCGGCGACCATCTTCGGCGCATTGCGGATCACGCACAGCGACACCGACACCATCAGGAAGCCGAGAATCAGCATGAACCACCACGAGCTGTACACCGTGTAGAGGCTCAGCGCGCGGAAGATGTCCGCCCAGAACGGGCCGAACTGATTGACGTAGTTGGGATACGGATCGTCCTGCGTGAGGACGGTACCGATGATGCTGGCGATCGACAGAATCACGAGCAGCGCAATGGCGAAACGCATCGAGCTCAGAAGCTCGATGATGCTGCGCATGACGCGATTGCCCGACTTCGACTGCAGACCCGACGTGGTGACGCTCATTCAAACTCCGACTGAACAGCAAAAAAGGGTGAAGGGCTGTCGTTGCCACGACACCCTCACCCTTTTCTTGTTTTTCACCGGCCTCGTCGGGCCGGTTGGATTCGCGCGTGCGAGCCGTTTAATGCAGGCCCGCGATGTAGTCGGCAACAGCCTTGATCTCGTTGTCCGACAGACGCGATGCTATCGCATGCATCGCGTCGTTGTTATTACGAGCGCCCGGCCCTTGCGTGAACGCGGCCAACTGCGTCACCGAGTACTCGGCCCACTGTCCCGACAGGCGCGGATACTGGATCGGAATGCCCTGGCCCGTAGGCCCGTGGCATGCCGCACAGGCCGGCACGCCGCGGTCGGCAATCCCACCACGATAGATCTGCTGCCCCACCGCGACGGTGTTCTTGTTATGCGCATAGCCTGGCTTGGGCGTTTGCGTCGAGAAATAAGCCGCAACGTTGATCATGTCCTGATCGGAAAGCGCGGCCGCCATGCCCGCCATGATCGCATTGTTGCGCGCGGGTTGTTTGGCGCCAGGTTGCGTCTTGAAATCTCTGAGCTGCTTGACGAGATACTCAGGATGCTGGCCCGCCAGCTTCGGGTATGCGCCGCCGGCACTGTTGCCATCCGCTCCGTGACACGACGCGCACACCTGTAACGCGATTGCCTGCCCCCGATTGATGTCCGGCTTTGCCGGATCTGCTGCTCGTGCCTGAATTGCCAAACCTGAAAGACCTGCCGCTACATGAAGCACCATCAGAGTCTTGCACAGTCGATTCATTCGCACACCCTGTCTCGTCTTGTGGGATTTTAGAGGTTCTGCAAAGTACGACGACGGCGACCGAGTGACCGCCAGGAGCCCCCAAGGCACGTGGGGCGGCCCCCTCAGGTATTCAGTAAACCGTCGTATTGTACAATAACTCGCTAATCGCTTAGACGCCAGTCGGGCTTGACCCCGTTCCCGCCGCGGGCTCCGCGGCTTCTCCAATCTGGCTTCCACCATGCCCTTCCTGCTCCACGAATCCCGCTTTTTCACCACCGTCAATCATCTGCGTGACCTGCCGGCCAACGCGCAGCCCGAGATCGCTTTCGCGGGACGCTCGAACGCGGGCAAATCGACGGCGATCAATGTGCTCTGCAATCAGAGGCGACTTGCGTTCGCGAGTAAGACGCCAGGCCGAACGCAGCACATCAACTATTTCTCGGTTGGCAAGGCAGATGAGCCGACGGCCTATCTGGTCGACCTGCCGGGATACGGCTATGCGGAAGTGCCTGGCGCGGCGAAAGCGCACTGGGAAGCGCTGCTGTCCACGTATCTGCAAACGCGCTCGCAACTGCGCGGCATGATCCTGATGATGGATTCGCGCCGCCCGCTGACGGAGCTCGATCGACGCATGATCGAGTGGTTCGCGCCGACCGGTAAGCCAATCCACACGCTGCTCACCAAATGCGACAAATTGACGCGCCAGGAAAGCACGAACGCGTTGCGTACCGCGCAGAAGGGTCTGGCCGAATATCGAGCCGCGGGCTATCGAGGCGAGCTGACTGCGCAGCTATTTTCCGCACTCAAGAGAACGGGGCTCGACGAGGCGCACGAACTGATCGAGAGCTGGTTGATCCCGGCCTCAGCGGACGAAACAGGCGAAACGCCGCCAGCCGCGTGATGCATACCGGTATCGGCTCCTGCAGCGCGTGAATCGCCTGTAAGAGCCGCGTCAAAGCACGTTTGCCGCCGCCCATAAAAAAACCCGCCGCTTGAACGGCGGGTCAAACAGCCTAATCGAAAAACGACAGGCACCCGCTCAGGGAGGAGAAGCGGGGAGGTCAGCGCAAGGCGCCTTGCTCGATCGGTATGATATACCATTGTCTCGAAAAGTTTCCGGGAGGGGGCCAGGCGCGATTTGTCCACTCCACCCATCCACGATCTTCGATTCGCTATGAGCTTCTACCCGCACCACCGTCCGCGCCGCATGCGGCGTGACGACTTCTCGCGTCGCATGATGCGGGAAAACATCCTCACCACCAACGACCTGATTTACCCCGTATTCATCGTCGAAGGCACTAACGTGCGGCAAGCCGTGCCGTCGATGCCGGGCGTCGAGCGCGTGTCGGTCGATCTGCTGATGGGCGTCGCCGAGCAATGCGTCGAGCTGGGCGTGCCGGTTCTGTCGCTATTCCCCGCGATCGAGTCCTCGCTGAAAAGCCCCGAAGGCCGCGAAGCGGCCAACCCCGCGGGCCTGATCCCGCGCGCGGTGCGCGAGCTGAAGAAAAACTTCCCCGAACTTGGCGTGCTGACGGACGTCGCGCTCGATCCGTACACGAGCCATGGTCAGGACGGCGTGCTCGACGAAGCCGGCTACGTGATCAACGACGAAACCGTCGAAATTCTCGTGGAGCAGGCGCGCGTGCAGGCGGAAGCCGGCGTCGACATCGTCGCGCCGTCGGACATGATGGACGGCCGCATCGGCGCGATCCGCGAGATGCTCGAGAGCGAGGACCATATACACACGCGCATCATGGCGTACGCGGCGAAGTACGCATCGGCGTTCTATGGCCCGTTTCGCGATGCCGTTGGTTCCGCGACGAACCTCGGCAAGAGCAACAAGATGACCTACCAGATGGACCCGGCCAATTCGAATGAGGCGCTGCGCGAAGTGCAGGCCGACATCAACGAAGGCGCGGATATGGTGATGGTCAAGCCGGGCATGCCGTATCTCGACATCGTGCGGCGCGTAAAGGACGAGTTCCAGTTCCCCACCTACGTGTATCAGGTGAGCGGCGAATACGCGATGCTGAAGGCGGCCGCGCAAAACGGCTGGCTCGATCACGACAAGGTCATGATGGAATCGCTGCTCGCGTTCAAGCGCGCCGGCGCAGACGGCGTGCTGACGTATTTCGCGCTCGATGCCGCGCGGATTCTGCGCTCGCAGAAGTGAGCCGGCGCGCGATCTGGCGCGCATCTGTTGAAATAAAAAACGGAGGTGAACCCTTGGGGGTTCCCTCCGTTTTTTAATACTGACTATTTTCCCCGCTGCTTTTTGGTGGCATACCGCGTCGTTCAATCACACCCCCGACGAGCTCGCCCGATCCAAGGTACGCAGGAACTTGTCTGCTGATTCGTAGCCGACCACCCGCAGCACTTCTTTACCACCCTGATCGAAGAAAATAATTCCCGGCGGCCCGAACAGGTTGAAGCGCTTGAGCAACGCCTGGTCGTCGGTATTGTTCGCTGTGACGTCGGCGCGCAGAAGATTCATCTGCTTCAGCTTCGCCTGAACGCGCGGGTCGCTAAAGGTAAATTTCTCCATTTCCTTACAGCTCACACACCAGTCCGCGTAAAAATCTAGCATGGCGGGCTGTGCGGCCGTTTTGACGGCCTGGTCGAGTTGATCCGACGAGCGCACCGGGGCGAACGTCAAATCACTTTGCGAGCCCGTTGCGGCCGCGCTGGAGCCAATATTCGCGACGCCAGCCTGATTGCCGGCGCGCGCCGCCAGCACGGCTAGCGGCCGCAGTGGATCCGACGATCCCGCCGCGAGGCCAACTAGAAGCGCCGCCGCCCAGACCGCCATCACGACACCGGCCGCCCGGCCGAACCGGCGCCATATCGTGCCGCCTGCAACCGACCTGGAAAACAGGCCGAGCGCGACCGCGGCGATCAGTAGCCAGAGGGCGCTCAACAGCATCGACGCGGCCCCGCCGAGTACCGGCCAGACGATCCATAGCGCAGCGGCAAGCAGCACGACACCGAAGAACACTTTGACGCTGTCCATCCACTTGCCCGCGCGCGGCAATAGCGTGCCCGCGCCGAGGCCGATGATAAGCAGCGGCACGCCGAGGCCGATGCCCATCGAGAACAGCGCCACGCCGCCGAGCACGGCATTGCCGGTATGCGCGATGAAAGCGAGCACCGCAAAGAGTGGCGCGGTCATGCATGCACCGACCACCAGCGCCGACAACGCGCCCATCACGGCGACCGCAGTAAATTTGCCGCCCGAACGTGGCGCTGACGCGCTCGACATCCGATCGCGCCAGCGCGCCGGAAGCTCGATATCCATGCCGGCGATCAGCAAGAGCGCGAAAATTGTCAGAAACCCACCGAACGCGCCGAGCACCCACGGATTTTGCAGCCACGCACCGAGACTCTGTCCGACGAGTGCCGCCGCGACGCCCAGCACCGTGTACACGAGCGCCATCCCGATTACATACGCGAGTGACAGCGCGAAACCACGCCCACGCGTCACGCGGGCGCCCTCGCCGATGATGATCGCCGACAGGATCGGGATCATCGGATACGAGCACGGCAGCAAGCTCAAAATTGCACCCGCGACGAAATAAAGCCCGACGATCGCAAAGAAGCCGCCACGCTGCAGCAGCGACTGCGCGTAGTCGGCGCTGGTCGCGCGTTCGTACCAGGGCTCGTCGTCGGTTGGGGCGGGTTGTTGCGCGGTTGGGCCCGCTGCCGCGGTGCCCGCCGGCTGCAGCGCCTCACCGCTGACGTGATACACGCGCTCCATCGGCGGATAGCAGATGCCGGCATCGGCGCAGCCCTGCGACGTCACCGCAAGATCGAACGGTCCGGCAGCCTGCTTGACCGGAATCCGAATCGTCAGTTCGTTGCGATACGTCTCGACATTCTTGTTGAACGTCTGATCGAACTTCACGTGGCCGCCGGGCAGTTGCGGCTGGCCGAGCGTCGCACCGCCGTTGCGGGTCGCAAATGCGAAGCGCTCGCGGTACATGTAGTAGCCGTCCGCGATCTTGTACCTTACGACGACTTCACCGGGCTGCTCGGTCGCGCTGAACCTGAACGCGACGGCCGGGTCGAGAAAGTCGTCCGCGGCGCGCGCGAGCGAACCGAATTGCGCGAGGATCACGCAACAGAAAAGAAAGATTGCCGTGCGCAGCGCAGCGTGCGCGCGTCGGTCGAGACCGTTAAACATGAAGAGGGCGTTGGGTTTCAGCGGTGATCCACTGGCCATAGCCGGCGGAAGCCGTCGCTTGCCATGAGAGGATTTCCGGCGTGTCGTAGGGATGGTGAGCCTGAATGTACTGCTCGAGTTCGAGGGCCCGAGCGGCACTGGTCTTGAACAGCAGCTGGATTTCCCGCGCGGTTTCGATCGCGCCCTGCCAGTGATAGCTCGACTGCACGCTGCCTAGCTGCGTGACGCACGCACAAAGGCGCGCGGCGAGCGCGTCAGCGGCGAGTTGTTGAGCGACGACAGCATCGGGCACCGTCGTCAGCATCAAGATTACGTTCACACTCACACAAAGCTCCGGCGACACAGGATTTCGATCCCGATATCGTATCACCAGGCCCTGTCGCCCCGCAGAGCGCCACGCGGTGCGGCTGCGGCATTTGGCCGCTAAACGCCGCCTTTACCGAACAGGTGAAAAATCCACCGCCGGAAACAAAAAAGCCAGGCAATGCGCCTGGCTTTTTGTTGAAGCTCAAAAGCTTACTCAGCTTCTTGCACTTCCGTTTCTTCAACTTCCGGACGGTCGAGCAGTTCGACCAGTGCCATCGGAGCATTGTCGCCGACGCGGAAGCCGAACTTCAGCACGCGCAGGTAGCCGCCCGGACGGGTTGCGTAGCGCGGGCCGAGCACTTCGAACAGCTTCGTGACCGAGTCACGATCGCGCAGGCGATTGAAAGCCAGACGGCGGTTTGCCAGCGACGGCTTCTTGCCGAGCGTGATCAGCGGCTCGACGACTTTACGGAGTTCCTTCGCCTTCGGCAGCGTGGTCTTGATGACTTCGTGCTCGATCAGCGAGTTGGACATGTTACGGAGCATTGCCAGACGGTGGCTGCTCGTGCGGTTCAGTTTCCGCAGACCATGACGGTGACGCATGTTAATTCCTTCAGTTCAAAGTTTTGGTCCAGCTCTTCTATCGCACTCGTTGTTCCGCGTTGACGGCAAACACCGAGCGCACGGGCCGGTAGTGAAAAAAGACAAGACGCGGATTTTAAAGGAAAATCCGCGTCTTAGCCAGTACAGTACAGCCGTACAACTCGCGGGTGATACCCGGACGGCTTCTCGGCTTACTTGTCGAGACCAGCCGGCGGCCAGTTTTCGAGTTTCATGCCGAGCGTCAGACCACGCGACGCCAGAACTTCCTTGATCTCGTTCAGCGACTTGCGGCCCAGATTCGGTGTCTTGAGCAGCTCGTTCTCCGTGCGCTGGATCAGGTCGCCGATATAGTAGATGTTCTCGGCCTTCAGGCAGTTCGCGGAACGAACCGTCAGTTCGAGATCATCGACCGGACGCAGCAGGATCGGATCGATCTGCGGTGCGCGCGACGGCGCTTCCGCCGCTGCTTCGGTACCTTCCAGAGCCGCGAACACCGACAGCTGGTCGACCAGAATGCGAGCCGATTGACGGATCGCTTCTTCCGGCGAAATCACACCGTTGGTTTCGATGTTCATCACGAGCTTGTCGAGGTCGGTACGCTGCTCGACGCGAGCGCTTTCGACTGCGTAGCTGACGCGACGAACCGGCGAGAACGATGCGTCAAGCACGATACGCCCGATGATCTTGGCCGACTCTTCACCGTAACGACGAACATTGCCCGGCACATAGCCGCGGCCCTTCTCGACCTTGATCTGCACGTCGAGCTTACCGCCCTTCGACAGGTGTGCAATCACGTGATCCGGGTTGATGACTTCGCAATCGTGTGCGAGTTCGATATCCCCGGCGGTGACCACGCCTTCGCCTTCCTTGCGCAGCGTAACCGTCACTTCGTCACGGTTATGCAGCTTGAAGACGACACCCTTCAGGTTCAACAACAGGTTGACCACATCCTCTTGCACACCGTCGAGCGTCGAATACTCATGCACGACGCCTGCGATCGTCACTTCGGTCGGCGCATAGCCCACCATCGACGACAACAGCACACGCCGAAGCGCGTTACCCAAGGTGTGGCCGTAACCGCGTTCAAACGGTTCCATGACCACTTTCGCGTGGCTTTCACCAAGCGATTCAACTGCGATGATCTTGGGCTTCAACAAACTGGTTTGCATAGGTTTTCCTTTTCAATACCCTCGGCTCGTTACACCGATAAGGCTGACCGGTAACAACCTGAAAATAAACAGCCGAGACGCCCCCTTGCGCAACGCAATCGGGGCGCCCCGGCCGTCAATTCGATTACCGCGAATACAATTCGACGATCAGGCTTTCGTTGATGTCGCCAGCGATGTCGCTGCGCTCCGGCTTCTGCTTGAAAGTACCTTCGAACTTCTTCGCATCGACAGCGACCCAGCTCGGCATGCCGCCTTGTTCAGCGAGCGAAAGGGCTTCGACGATACGAGCCTGCTTGCGCTTCTGCTCGCGCACGGCGACGACATCGCCAGCCTTCACTTGCATCGACGGGATGTTCGTCACGACGCCGTTCACCGTGATTGCCTTATGGCCCACAAGCTGACGTGCCTCAGCGCGCGTCGAGCCGAAGCCCATGCGATACACGACGTTGTCGAGACGCGACTCGAGCAGTTGCAGCAGGTTTTCACCCGTGTTGCCCTTCAGTCGGTCTGCTTCAGCGAAGTAGCGGCGGAACTGGCGCTCGAGGACACCGTAGATGCGCTTCACTTTTTGCTTCTCGCGCAGCTGCGTGCCGTAGTCGGACGTACGTGCGCCCGAGGTACGGCCGTGCTGGCCGGGCTTGCTATCAAGCTTGCACTTGTCAGCGAGCGAGCGACGGGCGCTCTTCAGGAAGAGATCAGTGCCTTCACGGCGGGACAGCTTGGCCTTGGGGCCGATATAACGTGCCACGTTGATTCCTTTGATATATCACGCGAATGCTACTGCTCGCGCTAGTTCGAACCCTTTGGGTCGAACGGTGGACTTAGTCAATTCAATAACGAGCGCGAGCCCGCTGCCGCGCAAAGCGGCAACAGGCGCTCGCAAAACCAGCGTCTTAGATACGACGACGCTTCGGCGGACGGCAGCCGTTGTGCGGGACCGGCGTCACGTCGGAGATCGCGGTGATCTTGATGCCAAGACCATGCAGCGCGCGCACCGCCGATTCGCGGCCAGGACCGGGGCCCTTGATCCGCACTTCGAGGTTCTTCACGCCGTATTCCATTGCCACACGGCCAGCCGATTCAGCTGCGACCTGAGCTGCAAACGGGGTCGACTTACGCGAACCCTTGAAGCCCTGACCACCCGACGTTGCCCAGGCAAGCGCGTTGCCTTGACGATCGGTGATCGTGATGATGGTGTTGTTGAACGACGCGTGAACGTGAACCACGCCCTCGGCGACGTTCTTCTTGACCTTCTTGCGAACGCGTTGCGCCGCGGAGTTGTTCGAAGCCTTAGCCATTACGTTTTCCTGTAACTGTCAGTTCCGCTTACTTCTTCAGCGATTGCGCTGCACGACGCGGACCCTTGCGCGTACGGGCATTCGTACGCGTACGCTGGCCGCGCAGGGGAAGACCCTTACGATGCCGCACGCCACGATAGCAGCCGAGATCCATCAGGCGCTTGATGTTCATCGTCGTTTCACGGCGAAGATCGCCTTCAACGATGAACTTGCCGACTTCTTCACGCAGCTTTTCGAGGTCTGCGTCAGTCAGGTCTTTGACCTTCTTCGAAAATGCCACACCAGCAGCGACGCAAATGTCGCGCGAGCGCGTGCGACCGACACCATAGATAGCCGTCAGGCCGATTTCGGTGTGCTGGTGATTCGGGATGTTAACCCCTGCGATACGAGCCATTGTTTTTCCTCAAACAAAAAGCGCAAGCAAAAGCGCGGCGTTCAGCCTTGACGCTGTTTGTGGCGCGGATCAGAGCTGCAAATCACGCGCACAACGCCTTTGCGCTTGATAATCTTGCAATTGCGGCAAATGCGCTTAACCGATGCCATCACTTTCATGATATTACCCTTTTTTCAAATCACTTCGCCCGGAACACGATCCGCGCACGCGACAGATCGTAAGGCGTCAATTCAACCGTCACCTTGTCGCCCGGCAGAATCCGGATGTAGTGCATCCGCATCTTGCCGGATATGTGTCCCAACACGACATGGCCGTTTTCCAGCTTCACCCTGAAGGTAGCATTTGGCAGGTTCTCAATTACTTCCCCCTGCATCTGGATAACATCGTCTTTGGCCATAAGTCCTTTCAACGCATCGGGACGCCGCCGCCTTTGAAATTAGCTTTCTTCAGCAGCGATTCATACTGTTGCGACATAACGTACGACTGCACCTGCGCCATGAAATCCATTGTGACGACGACAATGATCAGCAGCGACGTTCCACCAAAATAAAACGGCACGTTCCAGCGCAGCACCAGAAATTCGGGCAGCAGGCAAACGAACACGATGTAGATCGCACCGGCCAGCGTCAGACGCGTGAGGATGCGGTCGATATATCGCGCCGTCTGATCGCCCGGGCGGATGCCAGGGACGAAAGCGCCACTCTTTTTCAGGTTGTCGGCCGTTTCCCTGCTGTTAAACACCAGTGCGGTGTAGAAGAAGCAGAAGAAGACGATCGCCAACGCGTACAGCAACACGTACACGGGCTGACCGGGCTTCAGGGCTTCGGCCACGTTGTGCAACGTGTCTGCGAACCAGCTGGTACGCGAACCCGAACTGAACCAGTTCAGGATTGTTGCCGGGAAGAGAATGATCGACGACGCGAAGATCGGCGGAATCACACCCGACATGTTCAGCTTCAGCGGCAAATGCGAAGACTGGCCGCCGTAAATCTTGTTGCCCACCTGCCGCTTTGCGTAGTTCACAAGAATCTTGCGCTGGCCGCGTTCGATGAACACCACCAGATACGTCACAGCAGCAATCAGCGCGACGACGATAATCGCCGAGATGATGCTCATCGAGCCGGTTCGCACCAGTTCAAAGAGACCACCGATTGCGTTCGGGAAACCCGCCGCAATACCGCCGAAGATGATGATCGAGATACCGTTGCCAAGCCCGCGCTCCGTGATCTGCTCACCCAGCCACATCAGGAACATCGTGCCGGTCACCAGCGTCACGACCGTCGTCAAACGGAACACCATCCCCGGATCGATCACAAGGCCCGGCTGATTTTCCAGCGCGACGGCAATACCGAACGCCTGGAACGTCGCCAGGACAACCGTGAAGACCCGCGTGTACTGCGTAATCTTCCGTTGACCTGCCTGCCCTTCCTTTTTCAGCGCTTCGAGCTGCGGCGAGACAATTGCCAGCAACTGCATGATGATCGACGCCGAGATGTACGGCATGATCCCCAGCGCGAAAATCGTGAACCGCGAAAGTGCGCCACCCGAGAACATGTTAAACATGCCAAGGATGCCGCCCGACTGGCTTTGGAACAACTTCGCCAGCTGGTCCGGGTCGATACCCGGCACCGGAATATGCGCGCCGATTCGGTAGACGACCAGCGCCAGCAGCAGAAACACTGCCCGCCGACGCAGATCGCCAAACTTCGCCGCGCTGCGACCGGGTTTTGCGAGACTCGGGCTGTTAGCCAAGTACCTTCTCCGATGCAAATGCTAGTGACGGCAAATAACTCGCGCGTTACTCGGCAAAAGAGCCACCGGCTGCTTCGATAGCAGCGCGTGCGCCCTTCGTCGCACCCAGACCCTTCACAACGACCTTGCGCTTGAGCTCGCCCGTTGCGATGATCTTGGCGCTACGGATCAGCTCGCCGACCAGGCCGGCTTGCTTGAGTGCCAACAGATCGATTTCGTCGACCGGCAGCTTCTCAATATCCGAGAGACGCACTTCCCCAACGAATTCCTTCGTCAGCGAGGTGAAGCCACGCTTCGGCAGGCGACGCTGCAGCGGCATTTGACCGCCTTCGAAGCCAACCTTGTGAAAGCCGCCCGAACGCGACTTCTGACCCTTGTGACCACGGCCAGCGGTTTTGCCGAGGCCGGAACCGATGCCGCGACCAACGCGACGCTTCGCGTGCTTCGCGCCTTCAGCCGGCTTCAGGTTATTCAATTCCATTATCAACTCCTTGAGTCCTGGTCAGCCGCTTAGCTGATGACCTTAACGAGGTACGAAACCTTGTTGATCATGCCGCGCACCGCCGGCGTGTCCTGCAACTCGCTAACCGAATTGAGTCGGCGCAGGCCCAAGCCACGCACCGTTGCACGGTGCGATTCACGGGTGCCGATCAGGCTCTTGACGAGCTGGATCTTGACAGTTTTATCAGACATGGTGTCCACCTTTAGCCCAGAATTTCTTCGACGGACTTGCCCCGCTTCGCAGCGATGTCGGCCGGCGTGGACTGCTTGCGCAGGCCGTCGAGCGTCGCACGAACGAGGTTGTACGGGTTCGTCGAACCGTGGCTCTTGGCCACGACGTTCTGCACGCCCATCACGTCGAACACTGCGCGCATCGGGCCACCAGCGATCACGCCGGTACCGTCCTTCGCCGGAGCGAGGAGAACCGTCGACGCGCCGTGCTTACCGTGCACTTCGTGTTGCAGGGTACCGTTCTTCAACGGCACCTTGAACATGTTGCGGCGAGCCTGTTCCATCGCCTTCTGGACAGCGACCGGCACTTCCTTCGCCTTGCCCTTGCCCATACCGACGCGGCCATCACCGTCGCCAACCACGGTCAGTGCAGCGAAGCCGAGAATACGGCCACCCTTCACGACCTTGGTCACGCGGTTGACCGAGATCATCTTTTCACGAAGGCCGTCGTCGCGTTCGTCAGCCTGAACTTTAGCTTGCATCTTTGCCATGACGAATTCTTCCCTTAGAACTTGAGTCCGGCTTCGCGCGCCGCATCAGCCAGCGCTTTCACGCGGCCGTGGTAACGGAAACCCGAACGGTCGAAGGCGACGGATTCGATGCCGGCAGCCTTAGCCTTTTCTGCAATGCGCTTGCCGATCAGGGTCGCAGCAGCAACGTTGCCACCCTTGCCCGACTGATCGGCCAATTGCGCACGCACTTCGGCTTCGAGCGTCGACGCGCTGGCGAGCACCTTGGTGCCGCACGGCGAGAACACTTGCGCATAGATGTGCGTGTTCGTGCGATGCACGGCGAGACGCGCGACCTGCAGCTCAGCGATCTTGATACGCGTCTGACGAGCGCGGCGCAGGCGAGATTGAGTCTTATCCATGATTGCGCACCCTTACTTCTTCTTCGTTTCTTTGAGGATCACAACCTCATCGGCGTAACGCACGCCCTTGCCCTTGTAGGGCTCCGGCGGGCGGTAGCCGCGCACTTCTGCCGCGACTTGACCGACTTGTTGCTTGTTGATCCCCTTGATCACGATTTCGGTTTGCGACGGGGTTTCTGCCTTGACGCCATTCGGCATCTGGTGCACCACCGGGTGCGAGAAACCCAGCGACAGGTTCAGCTTGTCGCCTTGCGCTTGTGCGCGATAACCGACGCCAACCAGCGTCAGCTTGCGCTCGAAACCCTTCGTCACGCCGTGCACCATGTTCGCAACCAGTGCGCGCATCGTGCCTGACATCGCATTCGCTTCGCGGCTTTCGTCGACCGGCTCGAACTTCAGCGTGCCGTTGTCGTTCACCACCTTCACGAGGCTGTTGGCAGCCTGCGAAATCGTACCCAGCGGACCCTTGACAGTGATGCTGTCGGCGCTCAGGGCCACTTCCGCGCCTTGCAGCACGATCGGGCTCTTACCTACTCGAGACATGTTTCTCTCCTTTCGGCCTTAAGCGACGTAGCAGATGACTTCGCCGCCAACGCCCGTTGCACGTGCCTTGCGGTCCGTCATCACGCCCTTCGGCGTCGACACGATTGCCACGCCCAGGCCATTCATGACCACGGGGATGTCGTTACGGCCGCGGTACACACGCAGACCAGGTTTCGAGACGCGTTCGATGCGCTCGATGACCGGACGGCCAGCGTAATACTTCAACACGATGTTCAATTCCGACTTCGCACCTTCGGACTTCACTGCGAAATCGTCGATATAACCTTCGTCCTTCAGGACCTGCGCAATCGCAACCTTGACTTTCGACGAGGGCATAGTCACCGAAACCTTCTCTACCATCTGCGCATTGCGGATGCGAGTCAGCATATCGGCGATAGGATCACTCATGCTCATTTATGTTTCTCCTATTACCAGCTCGCCTTGGTCAGGCCAGGGATCTCGCCGCGGAACGCGATTTCACGAATCTTGTTACGCGCCAGCCCGAATTTACGGAACGTGCCGCGCGGACGACCGGTAATTGCACAGCGGTTGCGCTTACGGGTCGGATTGGAGTTGCGCGGCAGTTGTTGCAGTTCCAGACGTGCGGCGTAGTGCTCTTCGTCCGACTTGCTCATATCGCCAATGATCGCCTTCAACTCCGCACGCTTGGGAGCGTACTTAGCAGCGAGGCGAGCACGCTTCTTTTCACGTTCGATCAGTGCCAGTTTAGCCACGGTAACCTCAGTTTCTGAACGGGAACTTGAAGCTGGCGAGCAGAGCCTTTGCTTCGTCGTCAGTCTTCGCAGTCGTCGTGATGCTGATGTTCAGCCCACGCAACGCGTCGATCTTGTCGTAGTCGATTTCGGGGAAAATGATCTGCTCTTTCACACCGATGTTGTAGTTGCCGCGGCCATCGAACGCCTTGCCCGAGACGCCACGGAAGTCGCGCACACGGGGGAGCGCAACCGTAACGAAACGGTCGAGGAATTCGTACATTGCCTGACCACGCAGCGTGACCATTGCACCGATCGGATAGCCCTGACGGATCTTGAAGCCAGCGATTGCCTTGCGTGCCTTCGTGATCACCGGCTTCTGACCTGCGATCTTCGTCAGATCGCCAACAGCGTTTTCGATGATCTTCTTGTCAGCGACGGCTTCGCCAAGGCCCATGTTCAGGGTGATCTTGGTGATGCGCGGCACTTCCATCACGGACTTGTAACCGAACTTCTCGATGAGGCCGGGTACAACCTTCTCTTTGTAAAACTCTTGCAAACGTGCCATTTTTTACTCCGCAGCGTCAGGCGCTCAGCACGGCACCGGTCGTCTTCAGGAAACGGACCTTCTTGTCCCCTTCGACCTTGATGCCTACACGCGATGGCTTGCCATTCGCGTCCACCAATGCGACGTTCGAAATTTGCAGCGGCATCGTCTTGGCTTCCACGCCGCCCGTCGTACCCTTCATCGGGTTCGGCTTGACGTGCTTCTTGACGAGATTGATGCCCTCGACAGAAACTGTCTCGCCGTGAACGGCCAGCACTACGCCACGCTTGCCCTTATCTTTGCCGGTGATGACGATAACTTCGTCACCCTTGCGAATCTTGTTCATCGCGACTCCTTACAGCACTTCAGGCGCCAGCGAAACGATCTTCATAAATCGTTCGCTACGCAACTCGCGCGTGACAGGCCCGAAAATACGGGTGCCGATCGGTTCGAGCTTGGTGTTGAGCAACACAGCTGCGTTGCCGTCGAACTTGATCAGCGAGCCGTCCTGACGGCGCACGCCCTTGGCGGTGCGAACCACCACGGCGTTGTAAATTTCGCCTTTCTTCACGCGCCCGCGCGGCGTTGCCTCTTTGACAGTCACCTTGATGATGTCGCCAATGCTGGCATAACGACGCTTCGAGCCGCCGAGCACCTTGATGCACATGACTTCACGTGCACCCGTGTTGTCGGCCACTTCAAGCCGAGTTTCGGTCTGGATCATGGTTTATCTTTCCCAACTTAATCCGGTCACACCACCATGGTGCTTCCCGGTCAGTCTTGGTCCCGTCAGCCGATCGGCTGCTTGGGTTAGAACAGCAGCGACGGCAAACGAAACCCGCCATCGCAATCCGGTGAATCCTTCGGAACAGGCTGGCGCCCGAACCGCTTCCCCCACCAACTTCGCCCGCGACGGGGCTCCCATAAAGAGGGAAGACCGAAATTATATCAAATAATCTCGGTCTTGCAAGCGAAACTTACTGCGATTTCAACTACTTCTACAGCTTTGCGACATTAGATGACGCGAGCAGCCTCGACCAGGCGAGCCACAACCCAAGCCTTCGTCTTCGAAATCGGACGAGTTTCCTGGATTTCAACGAGGTCACCCTCGTTGTACGTGTTCGCATCATCATGCGCGTGATACTTCTTCGAACGCACGACATACTTGCCGTAGATCGGGTGCTTCACGCGGTGCTCGACCAGCACGGTAACCGTCTTGTCCATCTTGTTGCTGACGACCTTGCCGACCAGCGTCCGCTTGAGCGAGGTTTTTACGCTATCGTTCATTTCTGGTTCGCCTTCTCAGTCAGGACGGTCCGCACACGTGCGATGTCGCGACGGACCTTCTTCAGCTGGCTCGTGTTCGTGAGCTGCTGGGTCGCGAGTTGCATGCGCAGGCCGAATTGCGCCTTCAACAGGTCCGACAGCTCCTTGTTGAGCGCGGCCTGATCTTTCTGGTGAAGCTCGGAAGCCTTCATCATTTGCTCCTTAGGCGCCGAGCTGACGCACGATAAACGTCGTCTTCAGCGGCAGCTTCGCTGCAGCCAGACGGAACGCTTCGCGAGCCAGTTCTTCGGTTACGCCGTCCATTTCGTACAGCATCTTGCCCGGTTGAATCTCAGCGACGTAGTACTCCGGGTTACCCTTACCGTTACCCATACGCACTTCAGCCGGCTTGGTCGAGATCGGCTTGTCCGGGAAGATCCGGATCCAGATGCGGCCACCGCGCTTGATGTGACGCGTCATAGCACGACGCGCCGCTTCAATCTGGCGCGCGGTCAGACGGCCACGACCGACAGCCTTCAGGCCGAACTCACCGAACGACACCGCGTTGCCGCGGGTAGCAACGCCGGTGTTACGACCTTTCTGCTCTTTGCGATACTTTCTGCGTTTCGGTTGCAGCATCGTTATTCTCCAGTCTTCCCGTCGCCGCCGGCGCCGCCAGCACGACGAGGAGCGCCACGGCGTGCACCTGCCGGGCCACCACCTTCACCATCACGACGGGGACGGCGATCGCCACCCGGACGTGCGTTGCGGCGCGGACGCTTTTCTTCGGCGACTTCTTCGACCACCGGTGCGTCGTTGCGGCCGAGCGTGTCGCCCTTGTAGACCCACACCTTCACGCCGATGATGCCGTACGTCGTCTTTGCTTCGGACGTTGCGTAGTCGATATCAGCACGCAGCGTATGAAGCGGCACGCGACCTTCGCGATACCATTCCGTACGAGCGATTTCGATACCGTTCAGACGGCCCGCGCTCATGATCTTGATGCCTTGAGCACCCAGACGCATCGCGTTCTGCATCGCACGCTTCATCGCGCGGCGGAACATGATCCGGCGCTCGAGCTGTTGCGTAATCGAATCAGCGATCAGTTGCGCGTCGGTTTCCGGCTTGCGGATTTCTTCGATGTTGACGTGAACCGGAACGCCCATGCGCTTTTGCAGCTCGGACTTCAGCAGTTCGATGTCTTCGCCCTTCTTGCCGATCACGACACCCGGACGCGAGCTGAAAATCGTGATGCGTGCGTTCTTTGCAGGACGCTCGATCACAACGCGGCCGACGGACGCGTTCTTCAGCTTCTTCTTCAGGTATTCACGAACACCGATGTCTTCCTGCAACATCGCCGCGAAATTGTTGTTGTTCGCGTACCAACGCGAAGCCCAATTGCGGCTGACGGCCAAACGGAAGCCAGTCGGATGAATTTTCTGTCCCATCGTATGACCCCTTAATTCCCGACCGTCACAGTGATGTGACAGGATTGCTTCTCGATGCGGTTACCGCGGCCTTTAGCGCGCGCGGTAAAACGCTTCAGCGACGCTGCCTTGTCGACGTAGATGCTCTTGATCTTGAGCTCGTCGATATCGGCACCTTCGTTGTGCTCCGCATTCGCGATCGCCGACAGCACGACCTTTTTCACGATTCCCGCAGCCTTCTTCGGCGAGAACGTCAGAACGTTCAGTGCCTTGTCGACCGGCAAACCGCGGATCTGGTCAGCCACAAGGCGCGTTTTCTGCGCCGAGATGCGGGCACCGCGATGAATTGCTTTCACTTCCATCTTGATAGCCCCTTATTTCTTGGCCTTCTTGTCGGCCGCGTGACCCTTGAACGTACGGGTCAGTGCGAACTCGCCAAGCTTGTGGCCGACCATGTTTTCCGTGACATACACCGGAACGTGTTGACGCCCGTTGTGAACGGCGATCGTCAAGCCGATGAAGTCCGGCAGGATCGTCGAGCGACGCGACCAGGTCTTGATCGGTTTCTTGTCACGCGATGCTGCAGCCGCCTCAACCTTCTTCAGCAAATGGGCGTCGCAGAACGGACCTTTCTTAATAGAACGTGCCATTGCCTACTCCTTAACGCTTGTGACGGCGCTGGACGATCATGCTCGTCGTGCGCTTGTTGCTGCGGGTGCGATAGCCCTTCGCCGGCGTGCCCCACGGGCTCACCGGATCGCGGCCAGCCGCAGTCTTGCCTTCGCCACCACCGTGCGGGTGGTCAACCGGGTTCATTGCAACGCCACGCACCGTCGGGCGGATACCGCGCCAGCGGTTCGCGCCGGCCTTACCGATTTGACGGAGGCTGTGCTCTTCGTTGCCCACTTCACCGATCGTCGCGCGGCATTCAACGTGCACGCGGCGGATTTCGCCCGAACGCAGACGAACCTGTGCGTAGATGCCTTCGCGAGCCAACAGCATGGCCGACGTACCAGCCGAACGCGCCATTTGCGCGCCCTTGCCCGGCAGCATTTCGATGCAGTGAATCGTCGTACCGACCGGAATGTTACGGATCGGCAGCGTGTTACCTGCGCGGATCGGCGCTTCCGAACCCGACATCAGTTGCTGACCGACGGTGACACCCTTCGGCGCGATGATGTAGCGGCGCTCGCCGTCTGCGTACAGAACCAGCGCGATGTTCGCGCTACGGTTCGGGTCGTACTCGAGACGCTCGACCTTTGCCGGAATACCATCCTTTGTACGACGGAAGTCGACGACACGATAGTGATGCTTGTGACCACCACCCTTGTGACGCGTGGTGATGTGACCGTTGTTGTTACGGCCGGCGGTCGACGACTGCGTGTCGAGCAGTGCCGCGAACGGCTTGCCCTTATGCAGTTCTTTGTTGACCACCTTGACCATCGCGCGGCGGCCCGGCGAAGTCGGCTTAACTTTCACGATTGCCATGATTACTTGGCCTCCGCTTCAAAGTTGATTTCCTGGCCGGGCTTCAGGCAGACGTACGCCTTCTTCACGTCCTTGCGCTTGCCCATGAAGCGACCAAAGCGCTTGGCTTTGCCCTTCGCGACCAGCACGTTGACGGAATTGACTTCCACCTTGAACAGCAGCTCGACTGCAGCTTTCACTTCCTGCTTCGTGGCATCCGGCGCGACTTCGAACACAACCTGCTCGTTCTTGTCGGCAACCAGCGTCGCCTTTTCGGAGACCACCGGCGCGAGCAGAACCTGCATCAAACGATGATCGTTCTTGCGAATCTCGCTCATGACAGCAACTCCTCGATCTGGGCGACCGCAGCCTTCGTGATCAGGATCTTCTTGAAGTAGATCAGCGACAGCGGGTCGGCGTAACGCGGCTCGACAACCGCCACGTGGGCGAGGTTGCGCGACGCGAGGTACAGGTTTTCGTCAACCGTGTCAGTAATCACCAGCACGGAGTCGAGACCCATCGCCTTGAATTTTTCGGCCAGCAGCTTCGTCTTCGGCGCTTCGAGCGTCAGCTCGTCGACCACCGAGATGCGGCCTTCGCGGGCCAGCTGCGAGAAGATCGAGCAGAGACCTGCGCGATGCATCTTCTTGTTGACCTTGTGCGAAAAGTTTTCTTCCGGCGAATTCGGGAAGATCCGGCCACCGCCGCGCCACAGCGGGCTCGACGACATACCGGCACGGGCACGACCTGTACCCTTTTGGCGCCACGGCTTCTTGGTCGTGTGCTTGACCTGCTCACGATCCTTCTGCGCGCGGTTGCCGCTACGGGCGTTCGCCTGGTACGCAACCACCACCTGGTGAATCAGGGCTTCGTTGTAATCGCGGCCGAACACGACGTCCGACGCGCTAACGCCTGCACCTTCCTGACCATTGGCATTCAGGAGCTTAAGTTCCATTATTTCGCTCCTTTCACGGCGCGCGTCTTCACGGCCGGCGTAACGAATACCTTGCCACCCTTCGCACCCGGCACCGCACCCTTGACCAGCAGCAACTTGCGGTCAGCGTCGATACGAGCGATTTCGAGGTTTTGCACCGTTACCTTCTCGTCACCCATGTGACCGGTCATGCGCTTACCCGGGAAAACACGACCCGGATCCTGCGCCATACCGATCGAGCCCGGCACATTGTGCGAGCGCGAGTTACCGTGCGACGCACGGCCAGACGCGAAGTTGTAACGCTTGATGGTACCGGCGTAGCCCTTACCGATCGACACGCCTTGCACGTCGACCTTCTGGCCCACTTCGAACAGCTCGGGACCAACCACGGTGCCATTCGACAGCTCGGCAGCCTTAGCGGCATCGATCTGGAATTCTTTGAGGATTTCACCGGCCTGAACACCGGCTTTGGCGAGATGACCTGCCAACGGCTTCGTCACGCGCGATGCACGGCGCGTACCGAAGGTAACCTGCACGGCCGTGTAGCCGTCGGTTTCCACAGTCTTGATCTGCGTCACACGGTTGTCGGACACGTCCAGCACGGTGACGGGAATCGAATCCCCTTCAGCCGTGAAGATACGGGTCATGCCAACCTTGCGACCTACGAGTCCAAGGCTCATCGTTTTCTCCATTCCCGACTGCGATTGGTCGGGGCTAATTTACAAAATGCCGGCGCCGTTTCGGGCATGAATTCATGCTGCAGCACGCCGACTTTTTTGCGCAAATGCGCGAAAAGCCCACTATTATAGCGAGGCCTTTCGTTTTCCGCAAGCAATCAATGACTTAGCTCCGTCCGACTTGCCGGACAAGGGCTGAAAGCCTTACTGCAGCTTGATTTCAACGTCCACACCGGCCGGCAGATCCAGCTTCATCAGCGCGTCGACGGTCTTGTCCGTCGGGTCGACGATGTCCATCAGACGCAGATGCGTACGGATTTCGAGCTGGTCACGCGACGTTTTGTTGACGTGCGGCGAACGCAGGATGTCGAAACGTTGAATGCGGGTCGGCAGGGGCACCGGACCACGAACGATTGCGCCAGTCCGCTTTGCCGTGTCGACAATTTCAGCTGCCGATTGATCGATCAGGCGATAGTCGAAAGCCTTCAGGCGAATGCGGATTTTCTGGTTCTGCATGACAAATTCCTTGAAAAGAGCGAGGCGATATTGCATCGCCGATTAGAAAAAGAACGTAGGTCCGGGCGCTCGCGGAGAGCGAGTGCCCGAACCCGGGCACTGCATACTGCTACAGCAATCCTCGATTTTACTCGATGATCTTGGCGACGACACCAGCGCCGACGGTACGGCCACCTTCGCGAATTGCGAAACGCAGGCCTTCTTCCATCGCGATCGGGTTGATCAGCTTCACCGTGATCGACACGTTGTCGCCCGGCATCACCATT
>NZ_LRBG01000009.1 GCF_001580545.1 Paraburkholderia monticola | reverse complement strand
ACCCCTGAGCGCGAGCCGCGCCTGGTCTTGACAGACAAAAAGGCCGTTGCCGCTTCGAAGCGGCAACGGCCTTTTTTTCATCGGATTTATCGTTGGGGCGGGCTTCAAGCCACCCCATGTTGCTTGAACCACACGAGCGCGCGACGCCAACCATCCTCGGCATCGGCCTTTTTGTAGCTCGGACGATAATCGGCGAAAAACGCGTGACCGGCGTCGTCATACACGACGAACTGCGAGCCCCGTCCTGCTTGCGGCCCTTGCGCGATCGCCTGCTTCATCTGCTCGAGCGTGTCTTGCGGATTGCCTGAATCCTGGCGCCCGTACAGGCCGAGCACGGGTGCATGCAGGTCGGCGACGAGATCGATCGGATTGGCCGGTGCGACCGCGCTCTTCGCTCCGGCCACGCGACCATACCAGGCAACGCCCGCCTTCAAGCGCGGATTGTGCTCGGCATACAGCCACGCAATGCGCCCGCCCCAGCAGAAGCCGTTCACGCCGAGCCGGTTCAGGTCGCCGCCGTTTTCGCCGGCCCACGCGGCGGCCGCGTCGAGGTCGGCCATCGCCTGCTCGTCGGGTACCTTGTTCAGTATTTGCTCGCTGAGTTGCTGGATGCTCGTATAGACCATCGGATCGCCCTCGCGCTCGAACAGGTCCGGCGCGATCGCCAGATAGCCCAGCTTCGCAAAGCGTCGGCAGACGTCGGCGATATGCTCGTGCACGCCGAAGGCCTCATGCACGACGAGGATCACCGGCAGATGCGTCTTGCCCTTGGGCTGCGCGCGATAAGCCGGAATCAGCGTGCCTTGCGAGTGAAACGCCACTTCCCCTGCTTCGAGGCCGTCGCTGTCGGTATGGATGGTCTGCGCCGAGACCGGCAGCACCGCCGCCGCGAAACCGGTGCCCAGCGCGGCCTTGATGAAGGTGCGCCGATTGAAGGGAACGTGCGGGACCAGGCAGTCGACTTCAGGTTTCAGCATGCGGCGCTCCTCGAAGAATTGTCGAGGCAACAGGATACGCCTTGCACGCATCCCGTTGCAGATTCGACTGAGGAGAACGTCCGCCAGCGTCGCTGCGGTCAGTGCAGCTTGACGCGCGGCAGCGTGGTACGGCGCAGCCAGTGCGCGAAGGTATCGAGCACCATGCGCGGATAGCCGTGCAGCGCCGCGATATGCAGCCGGTACAGCGACATGTACATGAAGCGCGCGAACAGCCCTTCGATCAACATGTTGCCGCCGATCACCCCGCCCATCAGATTGCCGACCGCGCTGAAGTGCCCGAGCGAGACCAGCGAACCGAAGTCGCGATAGGTGAATTCCGGCAGCGGCCTGTTGTCGAGGCGCGCGGCCATTGCCTTCAGCAGAAAAGTGGCCTGCTGGTGCGCAGCCTGCGCGCGCGGCGGCACGTTGCGCTCGTTGCCCGGCCACTCGCAGGCGGCGCAGTCGCCGAGCGCGAAGATGTTGTCGTCGATTTCGGTTTGCAGCGTGCGGCGCACCGTCAGTTGGCCGAGCCGGTTGACCGGCAGCCCGTCGAGCTCACCCAGCACCGCCGGTGCCCTGATGCCCGCGGCCCACACGGTCAGATCGGCGCGCACCGTATGGCCGCTCGCGGTCCGGATGACGCCGGGCGCAACCTCGGCCACGGTCTCGCCGATCATCAGCTTCACGCCGAGCTTGGTCAGCAGGTCGGCGGTGGCCGTGGAGACGCGCTCCTGCAACGCGGGCAGAATGCGCGGCCCCGCCTCGATCAGCACGATGCCGACGTCATGGCGCGGATCGAGCTTGTGCAAGCCATACGCGGACAACACCTGCGCCGTGTTGCGCAACTCCGCCGACAACTCGACCCCCGTCGCGCCGCCGCCCACGATCGCCACCTGAATGCGCGGCTCGCTCGACGTCCATGTGCCGGGCCCCGGTCTGGACTCGACGGGTTCGTGAGCCTGATGCTCGGCGCGCATGCACGCTGCGATCAGGCGCTTGCGGAAACGCTCGGCCTGGCTGACGGTATCGAGTGCAATGGAGAATTCGGCCGCGCCCTTGACGCCGAAGAAGGCCGTGGTACTGCCGATCGCAATGACCAGCGTGTCGTACTCGAGCTCGCGCTCGGGCAGCAGTTCAGCGCCGTCGTCGTCGAGCACGGTCCCGAGCGTGATCCGGCGGTTCGCGCGGTCGAGCCGGCTCAGCTCGCCCTGCTGGAATTCGAAGCCATGCCAGCGCGCTTGCGCCGCGTATTCGAGTTCCTGCGTGAACGGGTCCATGCTGCCCGCTGCCACTTCGTGCAGCAGCGGCTTCCAGATATGCGTAGGATTGCGGTCGACCAGCGTGACCTGGGCCTGCGCGCGGCTGCCCTTCTTGCCGACGCCATAGCGATCGCCAAGACGTGTCGCCAGTTCCAGTCCTCCCGCACCTCCGCCAACGACGATAAATCGATGCATTGCACTTCTCCGTGTAGCCGATGAATTATCTGTCGCGACGCTGCGCATGAATGCGCCGTCCTGACCCGATTGTCCTCGACCCGCACGGGAAGTCACAAGTCGTCAAAACCCATGTGTGACATGCGCACGACGTTATCGCGCGCCGATCGTGCCCATGTCACAGGCATGTCAATGCGCTTCCTCCCAGTTCAGGCCGGCACCGACCTCGGCGACGAGCGGCACCTTCAGCGCGGCGACGCCGCACATCAGTTCGGGCAGGCGCTTGCGGACTTCGGACAACTCAGCGTCGGGCACTTCGAGAATCAGTTCGTCGTGCACCTGCATGATCATGCGCGTGCCGATCTTCGAGTCTTCGATCCAGTTCTGCACGGCGATCATCGACAGCTTGATCAGGTCCGCCGCGGTGCCCTGCATCGGCGCGTTGATCGCGGCACGCTCGGCGGCCTGGCGGCGCGGGCCGTTGCCGCCGTTGATCTCGGGCAGCCACAGACGCCGGCCGAACACGGTTTCGACATAGCCCTTCGCCTTCGCGCTCAAACGCGTCTCTTCCATGTAGCGCGCGACCCCCGGATAACGCGCGAAGTAGCGGTCGATATACATCTTCGCCGCATCGCGCGTGATACCGAGGTTCGACGCGAGGCCGAACGCGCTCATGCCGTAGATGAGCCCGAAGTTGATGACCTTCGCGACGCGCCGCTGATCGCTCGACACTTCGAGCGGCGTCACGCTGAAGATTTCCGAGGCGGTCGCGCGGTGAATGTCTTCGCCCTGCGAGAACGCGCGCATCAGCGATGCGTCGCCGGAGATGTGCGCCATGATGCGCAATTCGATCTGCGAATAGTCGGCGGACACGAGCTTGTGCCCGGGCGGCGCGATGAACGCCTCGCGAATGCGGCGGCCTTCGCCGGTACGCACCGGAATGTTCTGCAGGTTCGGATCGTTCGACGCGAGCCGCCCCGTTACCGCGACGGCCTGCGCGTAGTTGGTATGCACGCGGCCGGTTTGCGAATTGACCATGCGCGGCAGCTTGTCGGTATAGGTGGACTTCAGCTTCGACAGACCGCGATGCTCGAGCAGGATTTTCGGTAGCGGATAGTCTTCGGCGAGCTTCTGCAGCACTTCTTCGTCGGTGGACGGTGCGCCGCTCGGCGTCTTCTTGATGACCGGCAGCTCGAGCTTCTCGAAGAAGATCTGGCCGATCTGCTTCGGCGAGCCGAGGTTGAATTCGCCGCCGGCCAGTTCGTACGCCGTGCCTTCGAGCTCGATCAGCCGCGTGGCGATCTCACTGCTCTGCTGACGCAGCTTCTCGGCGTCGATCAGCACGCCGGTGCGCTCCATCTTGCGCAGCACGCGCGAGGTCGGCACCTCGATCTCGCGATACACGTGGTCGAGCGTCTTCTCCGCGGCGATCTGCGGATACAAGGCCTGATGCAAACGCAATGTGATATCGGCGTCTTCGGCCGCGTATTCGGCGGCTTTGTCGAGCGCGACTTCGTCGAAGCCGATCTGCTGCGCGCCCTTGCCCGCGACCTCTTCGTACTTGATCGTCTTCACGCCGAGATGGCGCAGCGCGAGGCTGTCCATGTCGTGCGTGCGATGCGATTCGAGCACGTACGATTCCAGCAGCGTGTCATGCTCGACGCCGCGCATTTCGATGCCGTAGTTCGCGAGCACCTGCTCGTCGTACTTCAGATGCTGGCCGACCTTCTTGTGCTCCGCGCTTTCCAGCCACGGCTTGAGCTTCGCGAGCACTTCGTCGCGCGGCAATTGCACCGGCGCGTCGGGACCGCGATGCGCGAGCGGCACATACGCGGCGCGGCCCGCTTCGACCGAGAGCGACAAGCCGACGATCTGCGCGACCATCGGATCGAGCGACGTGGTTTCGGTATCGAACGAGGTCAGCTCTGCCGCGTTGATCCGTTCGAGCCACGCATCGAGCTGCTCCCAGCTCTGCACGGTCTCGTAGTGGCGTTCGTGATCGACAGTGAGCGCGGGCGGCACGTCGGTTTCCGGGCCTTCGACCGCATCGGCGATTTCGACTTCGCGCAGCCAGGTCTTGAAGCCGTGCCGCGTGAAGACATCGCGCAACTCTTCACGCGACTCGGGAAGGCTCGGCAAACTTTCCTCGATCGACACGATGTGCCCGGTCAGATCGCACTGACGCTCGACGGTCACGAGCTTGCGCGCCATCGGCAAAAAGTCCAAAGCGCGGCGCAGATTGTCTCCTACCGCACCTTTGATTTCGTCCGCATGTGCGACGATGCCATCAAGCGAATCGTATTGCGTCAGCCATTTGACCGCCGTTTTCGGGCCGCATTTCTCGACGCCGGGCACGTTGTCGACGGTATCGCCGATCAGCGAGAGATAGTCGATGATGCGCTCCGGCGGCACGCCGAACTTGGCGACCACGCCGTCGCGGTCGAGCGTTTCGTTGGTCATTGTATTGACCAGCGTCACGCGGTCCGACACGAGCTGGGCGAGGTCCTTGTCGCCGGTCGAGACGATCACGTTCATGCCGAGCTTTTCGGCCTCGGTGCACAGCGTGCCGATCACGTCGTCCGCCTCGACGCGCTCGATCATCACCAGCGGCCAGCCGAGGGCACGGACCGCGACGTGAATCGGCTCGATCTGACGGGCAAGATCTTCCGGCATCGACGGACGGTTCGCCTTGTATTCCGGATACCAGTCGTCGCGAAACGTTTTGCCCTTGGCGTCGAACACGCACGCGCTATACTCTGCTGTGACTTCCTTGCGCATGCGCCGCAGCATGTTGATCATCCCGTAGAGCGCACCCGTCGGGCCACCCTCGGGGCCGCGCAGATCGGGCATCGCATGGTAGGCCCGGTACAGATAACTCGAACCGTCGACCAACAGCAGGGTCTTACCTTCAAGGCTTCGTTCTTCAGGCATTATGACTAAGAGAAAAGTGATTCCGAGTCTGCGATCACTCGCAGATCAAGAGCGCGCAACGGCCAAAAAAGCCCGCGCATCGTGGCAGATGTTCACGATTATGGCAGAGTTTATCGAGGCGACCGAGTACCTCTCGGAGATTCGCCCGGCGGTCAGCATCTATGGTTCGGCGCGCCTGAAACCGAACTCGCCGTACTACAAACTCGCCACTCAGATCGCGCGCAAACTGTCGGATGCGGGCTTCGCGGTCATCTCCGGCGGCGGCCCAGGCATCATGGAAGCGGCCAACAAGGGCGCGCATGCGGGCAAGGCACCTTCGGTCGGTCTGAACATCGAGTTGCCGCACGAGCAGTCGGGCAACCAGTGGCAGGACATCTCGCTGCGCTTCCGCCATTTCTTCACGCGCAAGGTCACGTTCGTGAAGAATTCGGACGCGGTGATCGTGATGCCAGGCGGCTTCGGCACGCTCGACGAACTCGCCGAAGTGCTCACGCTGATCCAGACCAAGAAGTCACGCCACGTACCGATCATTCTGGTCGGCGCCGAGTTCTGGGAAGGTCTGCTCGCGTGGTTCAAGAGCTCGCTGATCCCGATGGGCCTGATCAATCCCACCGACATCGATCTGATGCAGGTGATCGACAATCCGGACCAGGTGCTCGAAGCGGTGCTCAAGTTCTACGAAGATCGCGAGGAAGGTGAGACCCATCCAGTCAAGTCGGACGAGGACCGGATGTTCTACCTGTAATGGCATGACGCTGCGCGCCTCGCATTGCGCGTAGCAAGATGACTGGCATCGCGTCCATCGCGGGCAGCCTTCGGGCTGCCCGCTTTCGTTTTGCAGGCCAGTTTTCGGCACGCTTACGGACCGGCTCGTGCCCACAAAAATCGTTTTGCGCGCCGCGCGTTCGGCGCTAACCTGCTGGGCTTGCACCTCAAGCTTCACGATATGAACAACGAACTCATCTCGTCCGAATCGGCGCTCGCGTCCACGCCGACCTTGCGTGAAATCTTCGGCGGCTTTCTCGGCCTCGGCCTCATCTCATTCGGCGGCGCGTTGCCGCTCGCGCGCCGCGCGCTCGTCGAACAACGCCGCTGGCTCACCAGCGACGAATTCACCGATCTGCTCGGCCTCTGTCAATTCCTGCCCGGCGGCAACGTGATCAATCTGTCGGTCGCGATGGGCATGCGCTTTCGCGGCGTGCCCGGCGCGCTGGCCGGTTTGCTCGGCCTGATCGCCGGGCCTTCGCTGGTGGTGATCGGGCTCGGCGTGCTGTACGAGCACACGCAGAACGATCCGCACGTGCGTCATCTGTTCGCGGGACTCGCCGCAGCGGCCTCGGGTCTGCTGATTTCGATGGCGATCAAGATCGTACTGCCGCTACGCAACAAACCGCTCGCCGCGCTGATTGCCGCGCTCGGCTTCGTCGCGATCGCGGTGCTGCGCTGGCCGCTGCTGCCGACGATGCTCGTGCTCACGCCGCTCAGCATCTATCTTGCTGCAAGGAGTGCGCGATGAACGACACGCTCGTTTCTCTTGCGGCCATTTTCAGTCAACTGTCATTGCTCGCGTTCGGCGGCGGCAACACGATTCTTCCTGAGATGCAGCGACAGGTGGTCGACGTGCATCACTGGATGCCGGCCAGCGAGTTCAGCGCGCTATTCGCGCTCGCTCAAGCCGCGCCCGGCCCGAACCTGATGATCGTCACGCTGATCGGCTGGCATGTGGCCGGCTGGGCCGGCATGCTCGTCACGTCGATTGCGAAGTTCGGACCGTCGTCGCTCGTGACGATCCTCGCGCTGCATGCGTGGGATCGCTTCAAGGACCGGCCGTGGCGCCGCTACGCGCAGCTCGGACTCGTGCCGGTGACGGCCGGCCTCGTCGCGGCGAGCGCGGCGCTGATCGCGCGCGCGTCGAACCCGACCGCGATAGCGTGGGCGATTACCGCCTTTACCACCGTGATGGCGACGAAAACGCGGATTCATCCGCTGTGGCTGCTGGCTGCGGGAAGCCTGATTGGGTTGACCGGGTTCGGGCAGGGTTGAGGCGGACACGCCGCCTCCGCACTCGACGAGACTGATTGATAAGAAGCCCTTACCGGTTATTCCCACCTCTTTCCGGTTGAAAGAGCAAGTTGCGGTAAGCCGGGCTTTCGCCGCCAGAGTTACTGGAACGCCACTTCCGCGAAACTCCGCAGCTTGCGGCTATGCAATCGATGCAGCCCGTTCTCCCGCAGCAGTTCCATCGCCTTCACGCCGATCTGCAAATGCTGATCGACCTGCGCGCGATAAAACTGATCGGCCATGCCCGGCAGCTTCAGCTCACCATGCAGCGGCTTGTCCGACACGCATAGCAGCGTGCCGTAAGGCACGCGGAAGCGAAAGCCGTTCGCGGCGATCGTCGCGCTCTCCATGTCGAGCGCGATCGCCCGGCTTTGCGACAACCGCTGCACCGGCTCGCGATGATCGCGCAGCTCCCAGTTGCGATTGTCGACGCTCGCCACGGTGCCCGTGCGCATCACACGCTTCAACTCGACGCCATCGAGCTGCGTGACCTGCGCGACCGCGCGCTCGAGCGCGACCTGCACTTCCGCGAGCGCCGGAATCGGCACCCACAGCGGCAGATCGGCATCGAGCACATGGTCCTCGCGCACATAGCCGTGCGCGAGCACGTAGTCGCCGAGACGCTGCGTGTTGCGCAGCCCCGCGCAGTGGCCAAGCATGATCCACGCATGCGGACGCAGCACCGCGATGTGATCGGTGATCGTCTTCGCGTTCGATGGCCCGACCCCGATGTTGACCATCGTGATGCCGCTGCCGTCCGCGCGTTTCAGGTGATACGCGGGCATCTGCGGCAGACGCGGCGGCGGTGTGCCTTCCTGCGCCTGCTCGCCGAGATTCTCGTTGTAGGTGATGACGTCGCCCGGCTCGACGAACGACGTGTATTCGCTGCGATAGGCGCGCAACTCCGCGTCGTCGGTATGGGCCATCATGCCGCGGCCCAGCTTCACGAATTCGTCGATATAGAACTGGTAGTTCGTGTACAGCACGTAGTTCTGCACATGCGTGGGCGCGGTCGCCGTGTAGTGCTTCAGCCGATGCAGCGAAAAATCGACGCGCGCCGCAGTAAACAATGCGAGCGGATACGGCTCGCCCGGCAGCGGCTCGTAGGTGCCGTTGACGATGCGGTCGTCGAGCAGTGCGAGGTCCGGCGTGTCGAAGATGTCGCGCATCAGGAACAGACGCTCGCGGTCCAGATCGCCTTCGAGGTGGATGCCCTCGGCGAACGCGAAATGAATCGGAATCGGCTGATCCGACACGCCGACCTCGATCTGCACATGATGGTTCTTCGCCAGCAAGCGCAGCTGCTCGCGATAGTAGTTACCGAACAGGTCGGGCCGCGTGACAGTCGTCTCGAACACGCCAGGCCCCGCGACGAACCCATACGAGCGGCGCGAATCGACGTGCGTGTTGACCTCGGTGCGCACGCGCACGAACGGATAGCAGGCGCGCACGCGATGGTCGAACTGCTCGTTACGGCGATAACGCGCGAACGCATCGCGCAGGAACGACGTGTTCGCCTCGTAGATCGCGGAGAGGCGGGTGACGGCCTCGGCCGCGTCGTCGAAGCCTTCGGTCGGGAAGCTGTTGGCGGGACTCTGCACCGTGCGCTGATTGATCTCGTTGTTCGTCATGATCGTTCACCCTTTTTGATGAGACGACATTACCACGGAACCCGCTATTGCCAAATGTCGGCAACGACGCTTGCAACAGTGCTCGCGAGAACGCACGCATGTTGCGCGAAAGCGGCGCAAAATAAGGCTTCGCGCGCGTGCGCGAGGCCGGATTTGCTAGAATCGGGGCACCCAATCGGAGAATCACCATGAAGCCGCTCCTTCCCATCGCCGTTGCGCTGGCTCTCGCCTTCGGCAACGCCGCGATGGCTGCCCCCGTCGACGAGCCGCCGCCCGCCGACGCGCCCCAGTCCGCCAATGAACGGGCCGGTCTGCCCGACCTGGACAAGATCAATCGTCCGGGGGCACAGGTCAGCTCGAAGGTCGACATCAACGTTCCGCGCACGCCGAGCTATCACGAAGTCAGCCCGAACGGCACCGAAATCACTGAATACCGCGACAAGGGCAAGCCGGTCGAAATCAACGTGCAATCGAATTTCGGCACGCGCTATCAGATGAGCGCGTCGCCCGACACGTCGCCCACCGTCCACGACGCGGGCAAGCCCAGCACGCGCTTGCCGTCGGTGAATCTCCACTATTGATCGTTGCGAAAGCGGCGCGCCGGTAACGGCGGCCGCGGCGCAGCCGTGCCCCGATCGCGGCGGCTGGGCGATGAACGCATTCGCCGCCCGATCCGCCACATTCATTTGCCTCACCTCGCACTGGCCGCACCGCGCCAGCCCGAACAACCTGATCCGACGCTTCCGCATGGCTGTCTTCACCGCTGTCAACGAATCCCAACTCGCAGAATGGATGAGTCACTACGATCTCGGCGATGTCGTCGAGTTTCGCGGCATCTCGTCCGGCATTGAAAACAGCAACTTCTTTCTGACGACGACGCGCGGCGAATTCGTGCTGACGATTTTCGAGAAGCTGACAGCTGAACAACTGCCGTTCTATCTGGACCTGATGCGGCATCTCGCCGGGCATCGCGTGCCGGTGCCGGATCCGATGCCGCGCCTCGACGGCGCGCTGTTCGGCATGCTGCTCGGCAAACCCGCGACCATCGTGACGAAGCTCGAAGGCGCGCCCGAACTGGCGCCGGGCATCGAGCACTGCGTAGAGGTCGGCCAGATGCTCGCGCGCATGCACCTCGCGGGCCGCGACTATCCCCGCTATCAGCCGAACCTGCGCAGCCTGCCGTGGTGGCGCGACACCGTGCCGACGATCCTGCCGTATCTCGAAGGCGAGCAGCGCGATCTGCTCGCGTCCGAGCTGGCGCATCAGGAGGCGTTCTTCGCCTCGGCCGACTACGCGGCGATGCCGGCAGGCCCGTGCCACGCCGACCTGTTCCGCGACAACGCCATGTTCGCGCACGCGGCGCCCGACACGGGCCACGAAGTGCGGCTCGGCGGCTTCTTCGATTTCTATTTCGCCGGCTGCGACAAGTGGCTGTTCGACGTCGCGGTGACGGTCAACGACTGGTGCGTCGACCTCGCGACCGGCAAGCTCGACGACGCGCGCACCGAAGCGCTGTTGCGCGCGTATCAGACTGTCCGGCCGTTCACCGCCGAGGAAAACCGTCACTGGGGCGACATGCTGCGTGCCGGCGCGTACCGTTTCTGGGTCTCGCGCCTGTATGATTTTCATTTGCCTCGCGCGGCGGAGCTGCTGAAGCCGCACGACCCCGGCCATTTCGAACGCATTCTGCGCGAGCGCCTGCACGGCGTCGCGAATCCAGGCATCCATACCTCATGCAACTGATCGAAGTCCCCGCGAAAACCGGCTATGTGTGGTTCCGCCAGGGCATCTGGCTGTTCCGTAAAAATCCGCTCGCCTTCCTGACGCTGTTCTTCACCTATTTGCTGGTGATGACGCTCGTGTCGCAGATTCCGGTGGTCGGCGGGGTATTGCCGCTGCTGTTCATTCCAGGTGTCGCGGTCGGCTTCATGGCGGCGTGCCGCAATACGATCGCGGGCAAGCCGGTGTTTCCGACCATCCTCGTCGACGGCTTTCATTCGTATGGCCCGGTAGTCGCGCGCCGACTGCTGATCCTCGGCGTGCTGTATGTGATCGCGATGGCGCTCGTGCTGGCCGGCTCGGCGCTCGCTGACGGCGGCATGCTGCTGAAGGTGATGCTCGGGGGAGCATCGATGGATGAGAACGCGATCGCCAACAGCAATATCCCGCTCGCGGTGATCACCGCGCTCGCGTTCTATGTGCCGGTCGCGATGCTGTTCTGGTTCTCGCCGATTCTCGCCGCATGGCACGACGTGCCGCCCGTCAAGGCGATGTTCTTCAGCGTCGTCAGTTGCTGGCGCAATCGCGGCGCTTTCGTCGTGTTCGCGGCGCTGTGGTTCGCGGTCGCGACGGTCGTGTCGCTCGGACTGTCCGCGCTGATGCAGGCGCTCGGCGCGGCCGATTTCGCGTTCGCGATCCTGATGCCCGCCACGATGATTGTCACGACGATGCTGTACTGCTCGTTCTACGCGACCTATCGCGGCTGCTTCGGCGTGCAGACGCCGCAAACGCCGGATCTGCCGACCACCCCCGCAGCCTGATCGGTCGTTCCCGCGCGGGTGCTGTTCTGGCGCCCGCGCATCGCGTGTTCCGCGCGCATCTTCTCGACGCCTCTGTCGAAACACCTCGTCCCGACGCCCGGCATCCTCAATCGATTTGCGGCACAATAGTTTGTGTGCAATCCATTTGCACGCTCTTTTTAGCCGAGATGGATCATGACCCAGCGCTCCGCCCTCCCCTTCACGCTCGACGAACAACTCTGCTTCGCGCTTTACTCGACCTCGCTTGCGATGACGAAAGCGTACAAGCCGCTGCTCGAAAACCTCGGGCTCACGTATCCGCAGTATCTGGCGATGCTCGTGCTATGGGAGACCGACGACGTCACCGTCAAGGACATGGCGACGCGCCTGAATCTCGATCCCGCCACAGTGACGCCGCTGCTCAAGCGCCTCGAAGCGCAGGGCCTCGTCGAGCGAGTCCGTGGCACCGAAGATGAACGCCTCGTGTACATTCGTCTCACGAGTGCAGGCAAAACGCTGAAGCGTCAGGCCCGCGACGTGCCCGCCGATATTCTCTGCGCGACGCAGCAGACGCCCGACTTCCTGCTGCGTCTGCGCGACGACCTCACGCGCCTGCGCACGACGCTCAACGACTACATGGACCAGTAGCGCGTTTAATGCAACAGACTAACTCTCGCCACGAGACGATAATTCATTTGCACACAAATGATTTGTGTACTATCTTAACGACATGCCGCTTCGCTAGCGCTTCGCCAAACCGGCGAACCGGCACAAGGCGGCAAACATGCCAACCCTGACAACCCAGATAAGGAGCAGCACCATGAACATCCTCTACAAGGCAAGCGCAACGAGCACCGGTGGCCGCGACGGCCGCGCCGTATCGTCGGACAATGCATTGGACGTGAAGCTGGCCGCGCCGCGCGAACTCGGTGGCACTGGCGCAGCGGGCACGAATCCCGAGCAGCTGTTTGCGGCCGGCTACTCGGCCTGTTTCCTGAGCGCCATGAAGTTCGTCGCCGGCCAGCGCAAGCAGGCTCTTCCGGCTGACACGCAGGTTTCCGCCGAGGTCGGCATCGGTCCGAACGACAAGGGCGGCTTCGCGCTCGACATCGATCTGCGCATCTCGCTGCCGGGCCTCGCCGCGGACGCTGCGCAGGAACTGGTCGACGCAGCGCACCAGGTCTGCCCGTACTCGAACGCCACGCGCAACAACGTCGCGGTTCGTCTGCACGTCGCTTGAGGCCGGGTCGGCTGTTGCGCCGATCACGACGCCCACATTGAGCCGCGCACGGCGCCCCACCCGGCACCGTCGCGAACGGCGCCCGCACCCTGCACAATAGGGGCGGGCGTTGGTCGTTCTGGCGTGCGCGGCACGCAACCTGCGACGCCGGTCCGCAACCTCCCTCGTCCCGACTGCACTTCCCGATGACACGCGCCCGCCTCCTGCACGACACCTTCGACTCCGGCCTCGTCTGGTTCCGTCGCGATCTGCGCTGCACGGACCATGCCGCGCTGTACTACGCGCTCAAGCATTGCGAGCGCGTCTGGTGTGTGTTCGTGTTCGACACGACGATCCTCCAGCCGATTGTCGATACCTGGCGGGCACGCCACCCAGACGAGCCGGTGCAGGATCGCCGCATCGACTTCATTCTCGCGTCGCTGACCGAACTCGACGGCGCTTTGCGCGCGCATGGCGGCGGCCTTGTCGTGCTATACGGCGATCCGGCCGAGCTGGTGCCGAAGCTCGCCGCGCAAATGCGCGTCGACGCGGTGTTCGCCAATCATGACTATGAGCCGGCCGCGATCGAGCGCGACGCGGCCGTCGGCGAGCGTCTCGCGGAAGCGGGCCGTCAGTGGCTAACGTTCAAGGACCAGACGATTTTCGAGCGCGACGAGCTGCTCAACGGTCAGGGCAAACCATTCGCGGTCTTCACGCCGTACAAGAACGCGTGGCTGAAGCAACTGAGCGCGTTCGACCTGAAGCCCTATCCGGTGGAGACCTACGCGAATCATCTGGCGCCGCCGCCGGGCAAGCTCGATCGCCACCTACCCACGCTCGATCAGCTCGGCTTCGCGCCGAGCAACCTGGCGGACTTGCGGCTGCCTGCCGGCATGAGCGGGGCCCAACAGCTGCTCGACGATTTCCTGACGCGCATCGACAGCTATGCGGAGCGGCGCGATTATCCCGCCGCGAAAGGGCCGAGCTACCTGTCGGTACATCTGCGCTTCGGCACGGTGTCGATCCGCACGCTCGCACGGCTCGCATACGAGATGTCGCTGCAACCCGACGGCAACGGCGCGGCGACGTGGCTGTCGGAGCTGATCTGGCGGGATTTCTACTTCATGGTTCTCGCGCATCACCCTCGCATTGCGAAGGGCGCGCCGTACAAGCCGGAATACGAGCATCTGCGCTGGGAAAAAGGCCGCGCGGCCGACGAAGCGTTCGCCGCATGGTGCGACGGCCGCACCGGCTATCCGCTCGTCGACGCCGCGATGCTGCAACTGAACCAGACCGGCTATATGCACAACCGTCTACGCATGGTCACGGCGAGCTTCCTCGCGAAAGATCTCGGCATCGACTGGCGGCTCGGCGAGCGCTATTTCGCCGATTTGCTGAACGACTTCGATTTCTCGGCGAACAACGGCGGCTGGCAGTGGGCCGCCTCGACCGGCTGCGACGCGCAACCTTACTTCCGCATTTTCAATCCGGTCACCCAGTCCGAAAAATTCGACCCGGACGGCCGCTTTATCAAACGATATCTACCCCAACTCGCGAAGTTGCCGGCAAAATGGATTCACGCACCGTGGCTGGCGGGCGCCGAGCGGCTCGCGGAATTCGGCGTGGTGCTGGGCGAGAACTATCCCGAACCAATCGTCGATCACGCGCAGGCTCGCGAGCGCACACTGGCCCGATACGGCAAGTGAGTGCCCGCTCACATCATTGAATAACAAGGTATGGAGGGGTGAAGATGCGCCGTCTGCCGTCGCTGCTCGTGTTTCTGATCCTGACGCTAGCGGCCGGCTGGGCCGCGAGTCTGTCGCTGCCGGATGCGTGGTACGCGGGTCTGCAAAAGCCCGTGTTCAATCCGCCGAACTGGGTTTTCCCGCCGGTCTGGACCGTGCTTTACGTGCTGATGGCATTTTCCGCGTGGCGCGTGTGGAAGCGCGACGGGCTGAGCGCGGCGATCGTCCTGTGGGTCGTGCAGCTATTATTCAACGCGGCGTGGATGTGGCTGTTTTTCGGCCTGCATCGGCCCGACATAGGGCTGATCGACATCCTGATCCTGCTGGTGCTGATCGTGATGCTGACGTTTGTGTTCTGGCGACGCGATCGCCTCGCGGGCGTTGTGCTCGTGCCCTATGTGGTGTGGGTCGCGTACGCGGCGCTGTTGAACTACGCGTTGTGGCAGATGAATCCGGCTGCTTAAGCGTACTCGGCTGAGCGGGCGCAAAGGCCGTAAGACGGTGAAGAGGATTTCGCGATCCGGACGACAGCCCTGGCGGCTCGCCCCGACACCGGCGCCTCACCACGCGCCGATGTTCTGATTGCTACAGCCCGATAACGTTATCAGGCAGGCAGTCGGCTTAGCCGTAGTGCTGGCTCATCCACGACGGCTGACGCACGTTCGCTTCGCGATCGAGCTTGCGCATACGGAATTCGAGGTCGTAGAGGTCGGTCGCTTCGGCGAGATAGGCGTCAGCACGCTCTTTCGCGAGTTGGTCGGGCGACTTGGTCAGAAACAGGAACAGGCGGCTGATCAGATACATGGTTCACCTCGGCAATGAAAGCTAGGCGTTTACGCCTAAGGGATAACCCGTATTATAGGGAAAACCCTAGGGTTACGCTACTGTTCATTTTTCCGAGGTGTTGCTGCGCCGCTACCGCCCGGCTGACGACGCCGCCAGTCCTTCCGCGATGCGGCCCGCGTCCGTACGACGCTGATGCTTGAAAAACTCCCACAGCATGGCACTCGCGTCCGGTCCCTTGGACGAGTGGAACGGCAGCGCGTCGTCGCCGCCGGCCCATGCGTGGCCGAGCCCCTGCACGCGACAAACCCGCACCACGCGCCGGCCGCCGCGTACGTAGTCGCGCATCACCACGCCGTTCTTGCGGTCTTCGCGCGTCTCGCCGGATTTGCGCTCGCCATTTGCGTCGATGAGGCGGTTCAGGCGCAGGAACTGTGTGGCCAACTGGTCCGCGTTGACCGGCGTGACCACGTGATCGGCGTCGCCGTGGACGATCAGCGCCGGCATGCCCGGATACTGCGCGACGTTGGTCGTTGCGTCGACGAGCTCGACCGGCTCGCGTCGCGCGCCGCGCCGCATCACATCCATCGCGGTAACGCCGGAGCGGGCCTCGCCGAAAGCGGGGCCGGAATGCAGCGCGACTGCGGCAAAATGCTCCGGGTACTTGACCGCCAACAGCGCCGTCAGCCCCGCGCCCGCCGAAATCCCAGCCACGTAGACGCGCTCGCGGTCAAAACCGTGTTGCGCGACCAGCGCATCCACCAGCGACACGACCGCGCGCGCCTCCGCGCCGCCCGCATTGTCGCCGGCGTCGTACCAGTGCCAGCAGCGGTGCGAGTGGGCGTGCTTCGACTGCTCGGGATACACGACCGCGAAGCCGTAGCGGTCGGCGAGCAGGTTCATGCGCGTGCCTTCGGCGAATTCGTCGATCGACTGCGTGCAGCCGTGCAGCATCACGACAAGCGGCATCGCCTCGTGCGCGTGCCCGGACGGAATATAGAGCCCGTACTGCAGGTGGTTGACGAGCCGGCCCGGCGCGGCCGGCGCGGAATGGAACGAGCGCGTCCACGCGCCGCTCGCCCACGCAGCCGCGCGCGGCCGCACCCGCGACTCGCGCGGCGCTTCGCGTTTCGCGGGCTTGCGCAGCGCGACAGTCGGCTTGGGTGGATGAACCTTGCTCGACGGCTTGGTGGTGGCGGCGCGAACGGGTCGCGCCTGGACTCGCTTGGCGGTTTTTTGCGCGTGTTCGGTTTGGATCGCGAGCAGGCGCTTCAAACCGCGCAGCCAGATTTTCGACAGGCTTTTTGCCATCGGCGATAACCTCGCAAAAAGGGGGCAAATAGGACCCAAAAACAGCGGATCACATGAAGTTGTGCAATGCACAATAACATCATTCTTCATGCGTTGCTGAACAACGGCTGGGCTCGCCACCTCGATTTCCACCGCGGCGAACCTTGCTGTCGCCCTGCCGTCAAACAGGATCGATGCCCGTTCGGCAGCCCACACTCGGCGTGCAAAAAGCGCCGTGCGCCGCAAGACCGTCGCGCGACACCCGACTATACTGGCGGTGAATGTTCGTAGTGTCGATCCGGGCCGTATCGCCGTTTCGTACCGGCCGCGCGCCGATTCCCACCAACCCGATTTCACGCGACCCGCGTCGCGCTCCCGCCATGCCCGATTTACCGATCCACCTGTGGTATTCGATCACCAGCCTCGGCGGCGCAGGCATGACGCTGCCGCTTGCGCTCGCCATTGCGCTGTGGTTGGCGGTCGGCTACTCCTGGCGGCTCGCAGCCTGCTGGCTCGCCCTGCTCGGCACGGCGATCGGCGTCGTGACCGTGACCAAGCTCGCCTTCCTAGGCTGGGGTGTCGGCGTGCGTGAGCTCGATTTCACCGGCGTCAGCGGTCACTCCATGCTGTCCACGGCCGTCTATCCCGTCGTGCTGTTTCTGATGTTATTGCCCGCGCGTCGCTCGATCCGGCTGCTCGGCGTGCTGGCGGGGCTTGCCGCCGGCCTTGCAGTGGGCTTGTCGCGCGTCGTGCTGAGCGCGCATTCGCCGTCCGAAGCGGTGACCGGCTGCATCGTCGGCGCGCTCGCCGCCCTCGTGTTCGTGCGCATCGCGTGGGATGCGGAGCCGGGCCGGCTGTCCGCGCTGCCGGTCGCCGTCAGCATGATGGTGCTGGCCATCGCGATGCACGGCGTGCACGTGCCGACGCAGCGCTGGGTTACGCACATCGCGCTGAAGGTCTCCGGCCACGACCGGCCGTTCATCCGCGCCAAATGGAAGGCCGTGCGCGACATCGGTCCCGGGGCCGCGCCGCTGTCGCAAACCTTCAATACGCTGGAGCCGGCCACCGCGTCGGACATCTGAGCACACTTGCGCCTCTCCTCCCGGCGCTATTTCAAGCCTCCCTGACAGTTTCGTAGCGCTTCGGTCGTGCTTCACGCCCTGCGTGAAGCACTGCGCCGAATCGCTGGCGCACCCACCGCTATAACCGCGCATATATTACGATAACGTTTTTAAGCCACTGCTTCCCGTCCACGTCAGACACCAGGTCCTTCATGACACTCTCTCGCCATCTGAAGCAATACGCGCTGTGCGTCGCAGCCGCCGTCTCCGTTGTGGTCAGCGTGAATGCCCACGCCGATGAACTGGTGGTCTCGGCCGCCGCCAGCCTGACCAATGCGTTCAAGGCGGTCGGCGACGCGTTCGAGCAGCAGCGTCCCGGCACCAAGGTTCTGTTCAACTTCGGCGCGTCCGACGTGTTGATGCAGCAGATCGTCAAAGGCGCGCCGGCCGACGTGTTCGCGTCGGCGGATCAGAAGGCCATGGACAAGGCCGCCGCGGAGAAGGTGATCGTGCCGGCCTCGCGGCGCGACTTCGCCGCCAACTCGCTGGTGCTGATCGTGCCGGCCGACAGTCATTTCGCGCCCGCCGACCTCAACGCGCTGACGACCGCGAACGTGAAGCGCGTCGCGTTCGGCGATCCGGCATCGGTCCCGGTGGGCCGCTACACGCAGGGCGCGCTACAGGCCGCGGGCGTGTGGGACGCGGTCAGCGCGAAGGCGGTGCTCGCGTCGAACGTGCGTCAGAGCCTCGATTACGTCGCACGCGGCGAGGTCGACGCCGGCTTCGTGTTCGGCACGGACGCCGCGATCATGCCCGACAAGGTCAAGGTCGCGCTGAGCCTGCCGACGCAAACGCCGATCACCTATCCGATCGCGCAGGTCGAAGGCAGCCGTCACGCAGCCGACGCCCAGGCCTTCATCGATTTCGTGCTGTCGCCGGCCGGCCAGGCGGTGCTCGCGAAGTACGGCTTCAAGCCCGCGCATTGATTCACCGACAAGGCACACGCTCATGGAACAGGCCTGGGTTCCGCTGCTGCTCTCGCTGAAGGTTGCGGGCTGGGCCACCGCGCTCAATCTCGTGCTCGGCGTCGCGGCGGGACTCGGTCTGTCGCGCTGGCGCTCCGGCGCGCGCGACGTGATCGACTCGCTGCTGATGCTGCCGCTCGTGCTGCCGCCCACCGTGCTCGGCTACTACCTGCTCGTGCTGCTCGGCCGGCGCGGCGTGATCGGCGCATGGCTCGACCGCTTCGACATTCAGCTCGTGTTCACGTGGCAAGGCGCGGTGATTGCATCGACGGTGGTCGCGTTTCCGCTCGTGCTGAAGTCGGCGCGCGCCGCCTTTGAAGGTGTCGATCCGCAATTGGAGCGCGCGGCGCGCACGCTCGGCGTCAGCGAAGCCGCGGTGTTTTTCCGCGTGACGCTGCCGCTCGCCGCGCGCGGCATCCTCGCCGGCGGCCTGCTCGCCTTCGCGCGCGCGCTCGGCGAGTTCGGCGCGACGCTGATGATCGCGGGTAACTTGCCGGGCCGCACGCAGACGCTGTCGGTCGCAGTCTATGCAGCCGTGCAAGCCGGCGACGACAGCACCGCCAACTTCCTCGTGCTCGTGACTTCGGTCGCGTGCGTGACGATCCTGCTGCTCGCGGGACGCCTCGTGCCGCAGCACACGCTTCTGAGGTCCCGCTGAGATGCCGCTCGACGTCGCCATCCGCAAGACCTTCGAGACCGCCGAGCGGCGGTTCACGCTCGACGTCGCGTTCAGCGCGAACACGCAGCGGCTCGTGCTGTTCGGGCCGTCGGGCGCGGGCAAGAGCCTGACCTTGCAGGCGATCGCCGGGCTGCTGCGTCCGGACGAAGGGACGATCACGCTGCACGGCACCACGCTGTTCGACAGCGCGGCCGGCGTCGACCAGAAGCCGCAGGCGCGCAAGATCGCGTATCTGTTTCAGGACTACGCGCTGTTTCCGCATCTGAACGTGCGGCAGAACATCGGCTTCGGGCTGCGCCAGGGCTGGCTCAATCCACGTGCGCGCGGCGCGCATCCGAAGGTCGATTACTGGCTCGACGCGCTCGAGTTGAAGGGCGTGGCCGGCAATCATCCGGTGCAGTTGTCGGGCGGGCAGAAGCAGCGTGTCGCGCTCGCCCGGGCGCTGGTTTCGCAGCCGCGCCTGCTGCTGCTCGACGAGCCGTTTTCCGCGCTCGATAGCGCGCTGCGCGAGCGCATGCGGCGCGAGCTATCGGACCTGCAAACGCGGCTCGATATTCCGATGGTGCTGATCACGCACGACCCGGACGACGTCGCCGCATTCGGCGATCAGGTCGTGCAGGTCAGCGATGGCCGCGTGCGCGAGGATCATCCGTTCGCGGGGTATGCGCACGGTGAGACGTCGCCTCGTTGAACCGGCGGCCATGCGCCACCGTTACACCGCGGCAAGACTCAATCCTTCACGCCCAGTATCACGCTCGACGCCTTGAACGCCGCGACCGCGCTCGCGCCTTCGTGCAAACCGAGCGTGTCGACGCTGCCATTGGTGACGACTGCGGTGATCACCGCGCCGCCTTCCAGCCCGAGCGACACTTCAGCGTTCACCGCGCCGCGCTTCACGCTCTGCACGGTGCCGCGCAACTGATTGCGCGCCGACAGTTTCAACGGCGCATCGCCATTGCCGTCACCCGCAACGAGCAGCACGACCCACGATGCCTTGATCAGCGCAAACGCCGGCACGCCGACCGCGAGCCCGAGCGCTTCGGTGCTCTCGTGCGTGAGTACCGCGACGATCGTGTGGCCGCCGGGCAGCGCGAGCGACACTTCATCGTTGACGGAGCCGCGCGCGATCGCCGACACCGTGCCATAGAACTGATTGCGTGCGCTCGTCTTCACGCCGATGCGGCCGATCAGATCCCAGTCCGTCGCGAAGCCCTCGCCGATCGCCGCGCCCGCGCGCTCGAGAAAGCGCCGATGCTCGCGCTCGACCGCGCGAAACGTCTCGATCAGCTTCACCGCGCGCGGCGTGAGCGTCGTGCCGCCGCCGCCCTTGCCGCCGGTCAGACGCACGACGAGCGGTTCGCCGGCGAGGTTGTTCATCGTGTCGACGGCATCCCAGGCGCCTTTGTAGCTGATGCCGACGGCCTTCGCCGCGCTCGTGATCGAACCGGTTTCGCCGATCGCCGCCAGCAGCGCGATGCGCGCCGCGCCGCCGAGCGTCTGCGTGCCCGCCTGAAACCAGACGGAGCCGCCGAGTTCGAGGGCGTCGAGGGGAGGATCGGGGCGGTCGATGGTCATGGCGGGGAGCGGGTCGAGGGTCGATGGAAAAGCAACAAATCATTATCGCGTACCGCCGCTCACCACGGGACCACTCTGCCGAGGTAGTCGAGGTAGTGCAAACCGGCGCGGCCGTCGTAAGCGTCGATCGTGCTGACCAGGTTCGGGATGCTTTCGTCGATGCCCAAACGCGCGTCCGGGCCGCCCATATCGGTTCGCACCCAACCGGGCGCCATCAGCAGCAAGGTTCTGGCATCGCTTCGATGCCGCGCGGCAAAGCTGCGCATGAACATGTTGAGCGCGGCCTTGCTGCCGCGATAGACCTCGTAGTTGCCGTTCTCGTTGTTGGCGACGCTGCCCTGCCCCGACGACATCACGCCGATCGTGCCGGTCGGCACGACGAGATCCTGCAGCGCCTCGACGACGCGCATCGGGCTCAACGCGTTGGTCACCATCACGCGCACGAATTCGTCGGTCGAGACATCCGCGATCGTTTCGCGATCGTCGTTCTTGACCCCGGCATTCACGAACAGCACGTCGAGCGGACGTGCTTCGAGGCGGCCGCGCAATGCGGCGACCTGCTCAGGCATCGTGATGTCGACCGTTTCAACTTCGAGTGCGCCGCCGGAGGCTTTCGCAAGCTGAAGGAGCTTCGTCGTGGAGTCTTGCCGGCCGGTGGCGATGACTCGCCAGCCGCGCTTCAGGTACTCCTCGACCATCGCGAAACCGAGGCCGCGCGAGGCGCCGATCAGAAGCACGGTTTTTTGCTGGGTTGTGCGTTGCATGGGGCGATTCCTTCGAGTGAATTCGGGTTGAAGTCCGGTCCCGAAATATAGTCACGCGTCATACATGGCGGAAGACGCAACATATGCACTTATAAAATGCACCAGACGCCATGTATGAATGCTGCGTGCTACGATCGGCCATGCCCGATCCCGACCTGAATCTGCTCGTTGCGTTGGACGTTTTGCTCGCCGAGGTCAGCGTGGTCGGCGCTGCGCGTCGCTTGGGGTTGAGCGCGTCGGCAATGAGCCGAACCTTGACCCGGCTGCGGGACGCGACGGGCGACCCCTTGCTGGTTCGCGCGGGCCGCCAGATGGTGCTGACGCCGCACGCCGAAGCATTGCGTCAACGTGCCCGCGACGCGGTTCGCGAAGCGCAGACCCTGCTGCGCCCATCGGTGACGGAACCCGATTTCCCCACTCTGCAGCGGACCTTCACCATTCGCGCCAACGACGGCTTCGTCGAAGCATTTGGTGCCTCGGTGATCGCAGAAGCGACGGCGCATGCGCCGAACGTGCGGATCAGTTTCACGCCGAAAACGGAGAAGACGCCCACGCATCTGCGGGAAGGTTCGGCGGATCTCGAGATCGGCGTCTTAAGCGGGATGGGACCGGAAATACGCATTCAGGCGCTGTTCCGGGATCGCTTTATCGGTGTCGTCAGAAAGGGGCATCCGCTTGAATCGGAGGGCGAGGTCAGCGTCGAACGGTATGTGGCGTTCGGCCACGTCGTGGCTTCGCGACGTGGGCATAGCAGTGGCCCGGTCGATGCCGCGCTGGCCGCGTTGGGGTTGGAAAGAAAGGTGGTCGCCGTGGTGCCAGGTTTTCCCGCGCCGCTCGCGGTGGCACGCGCGTCCGATCTGATTGCGCTCGTGCCTGCATCGTTTCTGGCCGGTCTGCCCGAGACGCATTCGGAAATTCGGGAATCTGCGGCGTCAGCGAGCGTGTTCGCATTCGATCTTCCCGTGGCAACCGAGAAAATCACCGTGTCGCAAATGTGGCATCCGCGCGTCGACGCCGATCCGGTTCATCGTTGGCTACGGCAACTGGTGCTCGATGTGTGCCGTCGGAAGGCGCCGCCGTGAATCGACGCCAATTGCGCGGTGCCGCCGACTACGCGCTACTGCCGCTGCAAGTCCCACTGGCCGCTGCCTTCCCGACAGACGGTGGGAGTCCAGCTCTGCGATTGACCTCTAGCCACTGCGGTGAGCGTGATCTTGCGGCAGGTTCGATCGCCGTCCTTGACGGTGTCGTGCGGCGTGATGGTGCCCTCGATCCGCACCGGATTGCGCGCGGCTTGATTGTTCCAATCGAGTGATTCCCCATCTTTTTTCGTATCGAGTGCGACACGCGCGGCATCGTTCAAGACCTGCAGGTCACGTTGCCTCATCAGCGTGATCGGGGTGTTTCTCAGGAAGCCAAGGTTGGCAGCGAACGCCGTTCCAGCTTCGCCAAGAACGACGATACCGGCGATCAACAAGATAGAGGCGCGCGCGCGAACGTGCAGTGGCATAAGCGATCTCCGAGGTGCGAACGTTACGATGTGCACGCGCTCCACCCGCTCAGAACGACGCATGCAACAAGCGTTGATGAGAATAACATGCCGATGTTTCCCCAAAAAGGCAATCGCGGCGGAGCGGTCGGCGCGGTCGCAACGCTCAAACCGCGTACTGCGCGCTCAAACCGCGTACTGCGCAATCCCATTCCCAAACGACCAGTTCTCCTTCTCGACCTCGACGAGATTGATGAACACGTCCTCCGGCCGCACGCCCGGCGACTTCCCGAGTTCATCGACGATGCGCCGATACAGCGCCTTCTTCTGCTCGACCGAGCGGGTGTTGCTGACGGTCAGTTGGATCACGACGAGATCGTCGCCGCGCTCGATGTTCTGGTAATGCCGGTCGTAGATCATGTTGTCGGGCGTGTGCTCGGTGATCAGCATGAACATGTCGTCCTTCGGCACGTTGAACGTGTCCACCAGCGAGCGCTGGATACCGGCGGTCAGGGCCTGGCGGTAGTCGGCCGGCTTGCCGGCGCGCAGTGAGATTCGGGTGAGGGGCATGATGGGCTCCTTGTGGCGGTGTTGGGTTAAACACAGCTTAGGCGCGCGCTGTCATAATAAACAGATATCTTCGCCTATTTCATTCATTTTCATCTGAAATGAAAGTCCTCGATCTCGATGCGGTGCGGGCCTTCGTGCTGGTCGCCGACCTGCGCAGCTTCACGCGCGCCGCGGATGCGCTCGACACCACGCAATCGGCCGTCAGCCTGAAGTTGAAGCGACTCGAAGCACACCTCGGCAAGCAGTTGCTGGAGCGCACGCCGCGCGTCGTGCGTCTGTCCGCCGACGGCCACGCGTTTCTCGGCGCCGCGCGCGAGTTGCTGAACGCGCACGAGCGCGCGCTCGGCGCGCTGTCGGTGGAACGGCGGCGGCTCGCGCTCGGGCTCAGCGAGCACGTCGCGGGACCGGATCTGCCGCACCTGCTCAGCCGGCTCAACGCGCACGATCCGGGTCTCGTGGTCGAATTGCATATGGGTACGTCGGCGGCGCTGCTCGCGCAGTTCGACGAACGCCGGCTCGATGCGGCGATCGTCCGCTATGGCGCCGACGAGCCGCCGCGCGACGACGCGCAGACGCTGTTCAGCGAGCCGCTCGGCTGGCTCGCGACGCCGGCCTGGCTGCCGCGCGTCGGCGAGCCGCTGGCGCTCGCGCTATTGAGCCCGCCGTGCAACGTGCGCGACGTCGCGTTGCGCACGCTGACGGCGGCGGGGATCGCCTGGCAGGAGGTGTTTGTCGGCGGTGGGGTGGCGGCGGTTGGCGCGGCCGTGGCGGCGGGGCTCGCCGTGTCGCCGTTGGCGCGCCGGGTCGCGCCGCGCGGTTTGATCGATGTCGGCGCGCGGCTCGGCTTGCCGGCGCTGCCGGAATCGCGCGTGACGCTGCATTCGCGCGTGCGCGAGCCGCGCTCGGCTGAAACGCTCCGGCTGCTCGCGAACGGCCTCGCCGCGGCGTGAAAGCTCAACGGTTGCGACGCTGCCTCAGTGGATGATCGGCGGCAGCGAACCGCTGCTGGCGGTCGCCGGATTCGGCGCCGAGCCCATCGGCGCGATGTCGCTAACGTTTGCGGACCCATCCGACGAACTCTGCACGGCCGGTCTGATCGGATTCGCACGGGACACCGCCGGCTTCCCCGTGACCTTGTCCACATGCGGACGCGCGGTGCGGCCTGGCGCGAAATCAGCGTGTGTGACCTTGCCCTGAGCCGGCTTCGCGGCCGCCAGTTGCACATGCGGTTGCGCGTGCTTCGCGCCCTGCGCGGCAACGGTCGCATGCGTCCGGTTCTGGGCCGAAGCGGCGACTTTCACCCCGCCTTTCGCATGCCCGCCCGCCGCGAGATGTTGCACGCCGCCGCCATGCGCCGCGAGTTTGCCGCCATGGCCTGCAGCGCCGCTCGATGCAACATGGGGAACCCCGTGCCGAACGCTCGCCATCGGCTTCGTGTGCGCGCCGCCCTTCGCCTTGATTCCGCCCTTGCCGCCCGCCGTCACCTTCACCGCGGCTGGCTTCTTGCGCGCGGACGCCTGTCGGGTCACGTGTCCGCTCGCGACATGCCCGCTCGTCTCCGGCGGATTCCACACTTCGGTATATCCAGCAGCCGACGCCACTTCGGACACACACCACACGGCCAGCGCCGCTGCTACAACTCGAACCCGCATTTGCTGCTTCTCCTGATCGACGACTGCCCAAACGAGCCGGGATTATATTCTCTTGCAATAATCCACTTTTGGACTATTATCGGAAACAAGTACAGATAGGGACTTACCCGAAATGACTCACGCTGCCCGAATTTCCTCGCCCGAGGCATCGCCGCGACGATCGCTGTCGGAACCCACGCTGACGCAGATGTCCGCGGCGGGTCTGCGCGCGTTCTTCAACATTGCCCGCGACTGGAACCTGAGCGCCGACGAGCAGATCGTGCTGCTGGGCAAGCCGGGCCGCTCGACGTTCTTCAAGTGGAGGCACGAGCCCGAGACCGCGCGCCTGAGCCGCGACACGCTGGAGCGACTGTCGTTGCTGCTGGGTATCTACAAGGCACTGCAAATCCTGCTACCGCAGCCGAGCGCCGCCGATAGCTGGGTCAAACGCCCCAACACCGCTGCGCCGTTCGGTGGGCGCCGCGCGCTGGACCGCATGCTGGCGGGCAACATCAGCGATCTCGTGGCCGTGCGCCAGTATCTCGACGCAATGCGAGGCGGCTGGGCGTGACAAGACCGCAATGGCAGGACCGCTGGACCCGTGCCGCGCTCGACTGGTCGCCCGCGTATCGCGTGATTCCAACTCGCTTTCCGGCTATCAATCTGTTCGACCGGGTCGCCTCGCCGGAAGATTTCGACGCGCTGTACGCGCTCGAAGCGATGACCAACGACCGTCTGCGCACGGAAATCGGCGAACTGGATCTGGTGCCGCGCGAGGAGCGCCGTTTCGGTCCCGGCTACGGGCCGATCATGGCCGCGCTCACGCATCTGAATCCGCTGGGCAGCCGCTTTTCCGACGGCACGTACGGCGTGTTCTATTGCGCACGTTCACGCGCGACGGCGATCGCCGAAACGCGCTATCACACCGGCAAGTTTCTCGAAGCGACCGCCGAGCCGCCGATGCGTCAGCAGATGCGCCTTTACACGGTGATCGCGCAGGGCAGCGTGGTCGATCTGCGTCGCGACGCCGAACTCGATCCCGCCGTGCTGTCGCCCGACGACTACGTGGCCGGGCAGGCGCTCGGGCGGGCGGTGCGCGAGGCGGATGCGCCCGGCATCGTCTATCCATCGGTGCGCGACAGTGCCGGCGAATGCCTCGCCGCATTCCGCACGACGCTGCTGCGCGAGTGCCATCACGCCGCCTACCTCGAATACAACTGGAACGGCACGAGCGTGGATATGGTGTTCGAGTTGAACCAGGTCGGCTGAGGCAAGAGGGCGAAGCAGCGCGGCGAACTCGCGCGGCTCAAGGCAACGCCAATTCCCCCGCCCCTTCCGCGCGCGCGGCCTCGACCGAGATCGACCAGCGACGCAGCGCCTGCGGCTGCACGATCGTCAGCGTGCCGTCCGGCCCGAACGCACCGGTATCGATGAACACCTGCGAGCCGATCTGCGTGATGTCGCGCACCGGCGTATGGCCACAATAGGTCAGCGACAGCCCGCGCTGCCGCTGCGGATCGCCGTTGCCCAGCGCGAGCTCGCGCCCCCACAGCATGCGCTGGCGCGTGTCGGCCGAAAAATTGCCCGCGTCGAGATCGGCATCCGAGCCGAAAAATTCGGCATGCAGAATGTTGAAACGCGTCTTGCCGCTCCCGATCACGCGCACGAGCGGCAGCGTGCGCAGTTGCTCGGCGTAGTGGCGCAGACGTTCGTCGGGCACGCCGGCTGCCCACGCGCCGCCGATGCCGTACCACCACTGCCGCCGCAAACGCCCTTCGGCGACCGCGCACAGCGCGTCCTCGTGATTGCCGAGCACCGCGTAGAACCACGGCTTCGCGAGCAGCGCCAGCGCCTGCTCCGAGTGCTCGCCGCGATCGACCAGATCGCCGACCGAAAACAGCCGGTCGCACGCGGGATCGAAGGCGATCTCGCGCAGCAGGTAACGCAACGCATCGACGCAGCCATGCAGATCGCCGACCACGAAATCGCGGCCAGCCTCGTTGGCGGCGTGGTGCTGAACGAAGTTGACGGGGGTGGAGTCCATCCACTCATGATAATGCGGCCGTCGCTCACGCGTATGCGCGGTGCCTATCGTATCCGCACGCTTCATCGAGCAACAAAGATCTCAAACGACGCAAAAACGACGCCGAATCGGCAAATTCGCGGTATGCGTTGCCGGCAATGCAGGTTTGCGCGCGTCACTCCTGCCGCACGCTCGCGGCGCCTCGGTCGTTATTGCAGCGTGCGCAGTTTCGCGACCTCACCGGTCGTGATCGTCGCCTGCGGATTGCCGAACTGCTTCGTCACGTAGTTCGTGATCGCCGCGATCTGCTCGTCGTCGAGATGACCGCCGAACGCGGGCATCAGCACATCCGCATGCGCGGTCGTGCGGTTCACGCCGCGCAGAATGACCAGGGCGAGGTTGTTCGCGTCGTTCGCGCCGACCGTCGAGTTATGGATCAGCGACGGATACGCGCCCGGCGCGCTCGCGCCAACCCCCTGCCCGGTCCAGCTATGGCAGGTTGCGCAATTGGCGACGAACAGTTGCGCGCCGTTCACGCCGGTGATCGTCGTGCCGCGCAGCGCGGTGACGTCGGCGGCGGGATTGCCCCATTGATGGCGGGGACGCGTATCGCCACCGCTCACGGCGGGCACCGAGCGCAGATAGACGACGATCGAGCGCAGATCGACCGGCGTCAGATACTGCGTGCTGTTCGCGACCACTTCACCCATCGGCCCGGCCGCGTTCGCACGGCCCGGCGCCGCGCCGCTCGACAGATACGACACCAGTTCGTCGTCGCGCCAGTCGCCGACGCCGCTCAGCTTGTCCGGCGTGATATTGAACGCATGCCAGCCGGCCTGCACCGCGCCGGAGAAACGCGCGCTCGACTTCAACCCCTCCATGAAATTGCGCGGCGTATGGCATTCCTCGCAATGCGCGAGCCCTTCGACCAGATACGCGCCACGGTTCCATTCGGGGCTCTGTTTCGGGTCGGGCACGAAGCGCCCTTCGGTGAAGTTGAACAGGTTCCATAACGCCATCAGCCAGCGCTGGTTGAACGGGAACTTGAGGTCGTTCGCGGGCGGCGTGTAGTGAATCGGCGCGAGCGTGTTCAGATACGCGCGAATCGCGAGCACGTCCTGATCGGTCACGCGCGTGTAGGCCGTATACGGAAACGCCGGGTACAGCCGCTCGCCGCCTTTGCCGATGCCTTCGTGCATCGCGCGCATGAAGTCGGCGTCGCTCCATTGGCCGATGCCGGTGTCGGGATCGGGTGTGATGTTCGGCGTCACGATCGTGCCGAACGGCGTGCTGATCGGCAGGCCGCCTGCGAACGGGCGCGACGGGTCCGCCGTATGGCAGGCCGCGCAGTCGGCGGCACGGGTCAGGTATTGGCCGCGCTTGACCAGTTCGCCATTCGCGGCCGGCCCGGCGAGCGTGGCCCCGCCGTCCGCGGCTTGCGCCGCGTCGTCGGCGCGCGCCTGGGTGATCGGCATTTCGTCGCTCGAGCGTGGGTCCGGGCCGTGCGACTCGTGCCATGCAATCGACAACGCGAACAGCGAAAACGCCGCCGCGAGCGCCGCGCCGCCCAGGCGGCGACGCTGGGTGCCGTGCATCGACGCAGAATCCGGCTGCACGCGAGAGGTGTTCTTCATCATTGTGGCTCTCCGGTCAGCGCTCAGATTTCGCGCTTCAGCTTGTCGGCCAGCTTTAGCGACAAGGCGGCGATCGTCAGCGTGCAGTTCACCGACGCGGCGGTGGGCATCACGCCGCTGCTCGCGATGAACAGGTTCGCATGATCGTGCGTGCGGCAGTCCGCGTCGACGACCGAACTCGCCGCATCGCTGCCCATGATCGTCGTGCCCATGATGTGATTGTTGGGCGCGAAGTTATCGTCGAACGAGACCTCGGTGCCGCCGAACAGCGCCGCGATCTTTGCGTACTGTTCGTGCGTATCGGCGGCGCTCTTCTTCACGTAGTCGTTGATCGAGTAGTAGATCTCGGGCTGCGGAATGCCGAGCGCGTCCTTGTGATCGGCCGACGGCACGATGCGGTTCTGCGGCTCCGGCAAATGCTCGTGAAAGCTGTTGATGTTCAGCGTGCGCGCGGCGCGGTCGCGAATCTGCCGGTCGAATTCGGCGCCGGTCAGGCCTTTTTTCAGCAGGTCGGCGGTCACGCTCATCGTCGGCACACCGTTCGACAGATGCAGCTTCTTCGACGCGTAATCGGAGCGGAACGCACCGTCGCGGAAGTTGACGATCGAGGTCATCTCCATCGGGCCGCGCCCGGGCCATAGCGGTTCGTTGGCGAGGAACTGGACGCCGGTGCCGGGGTGATCCATCAGGTTGCGGCCCACCTGATCGGAGCTGTTGCCGACGCCGTGCGGGAATTTATCGGAGGTCGACATCAGCATCAGCTTCGGCGTTTCGATGCCGTTCGCCGCGAGCACGAACAGCTTGCCGCTGACGCGCGTGCTATTGCCGTTCGGGTCCTTGTAGTGGACCGCGGTGATGAGCCCTTTGTCGTCCGCTTCGACGCGATACACGACCGCTTCGGGAATCAGTTTCGCGCCGGCCTGCTCGGCCTTCTCCGCGTGGATCACGCCGTTGTACATCGCGGCGATCGGACAGATCGGCATGCAGTTGTTGTTGCCGCAGCAGGTCGGCCGCGCGTCGTACGGCCGGCTGTTGCGCGCGACCGGTTCGGGCACGACCTTGAAGCCCTGGGCGTTGAGCACCTCGCTGAAACGCTGATCCATATACGACAGCGGCAATTGCTGCATCGGATAGGGCTTCGAGCGGGGCGAACCGAGATCGATCGAGCTATCCGGACCGGACACGCCGAGCTGCACCTCGGCCGCCACGTACCACGGCTCGAGCGTTTCATACGGGTACGGCCAGTCGCGCCCGACGCCATACAGCTTGTGCAGCTGGAAGTCCGACGGCAGCAGCCGCCACGCGGCCGCGGCCCAGTGCCACGTGGTGCCGCCGACGAGCCGCACATATTGTGAGTTGTACGGATAATCGCCTTTCTGGATCAGGTAGTTGTTCGCGGGCGCGTACTCGGGATGCGGCGCGTAAGGGGTCGACGGATAAGGCGTCGCGAAGTCGGCCTTGACCGGCGAGTTGCGAAAGTTCTCGACGATCTGCCAGCGCGGAATGCGCGGACCCGCTTCGAGCAGGATCACGGACGCCCCGGCCAGCGCCAGCTGATGCGCGACCAGACTGCCGGCGACGCCCGAGCCGACCACGACGATATCGGCGGAATTTGTGTTTGCCATCGTTTCTCTCTTGGGTGCCCTTTCTGCTGCGGGCTTTGTTCGTGCGACGCCGGGTGTGCGCCGTGATGCTGGCGTGACTCACGCGGCTCAAGCGGGCATCGGCTTCTGCGTCCAGTAGAACGGCACGTCGCGGCAATAGGAGGGAATCGTAAGCACGTCTTTCACGGGGTCGAACATCAGCGCCTTTTCATACGCGACCACTTCGACGTGCGGCAGGTCGCCGACGAGCCCCAGATACCACGCGCGCATGATCGCGCCGACGGTTTTCGCGAGCGTGGGCTGGTCGGTCTGCAGTGCCTGCGTGACCGTATCGGAGGGCACGCCGCCGTGGCCTTGCAGCCACGTGTTCAACGCGGCGACGTTCTGCGTGAACTGCTTATCGGACCGCGACAGCGCGTCGTAGACGCGCTGGCCGAGCACGGTATCGAAACCGCTGCGACCGGTCAGGCGTTGCGACAGCGCGAGGAAGGCATCGACACCGCCGCCGGCTGGCGGCGTATCGGCGAAAGCGGGTGCGATCCACGGCAGCGACCGGCTCGCGCCGGCGAACGCGAGCGCCGCGGCCGCGGCGCACGAGCCGAGTACCCAGGCCCTGCGTGAAACGGAAAACGAGGTGGACAAGCCGGTGAAACGCGTGGCACTGCGATAGGACTTCGCTCCTTGCCGATGCGACGCGTGGGGACGCGCATCGGTATCCTCAGGAACATCTGTCATGGGGGCTCCAGATGGTGAGTCGTTCTCGGCGAGCGGTGCGGCGAAGGCATGATGCCGTTCGCGTGCCGCTTCGTCTGTTCTTCCCCAAACCTGGTCTAACGCCGCTTCAGCGGTCTCGTATCCGTGCGCGAGATTCACGCGCATCGCAAGTGTGCTATGGCGTGCAGGGTCGCAATGACAGCGATGGAACGACGCGCGTTGCGCCGCCGGCGCGGCGCCCTCATTGAAGTTTGCCGCCGCTTTCTGCCAATCGCCTTTCAGTTGAAAGCGGCGCGCAAGGCCGCTGCGAAAGACTATAGCTTGTGACCCATCATTCGACAATCGGTCCGCGTGGCACGCGTAGAATTCGCGACACCGGCCACCACACACCTTCGTCGTTCATCGAGTGCCATGTCAATCAACTACTATCCGCAGGTTCTTCGCAATCGGCCCCGCACGGTGATCGGCCTCGTGATCGGCATCGTCGTCGCGTTCCTCGTGCCCGTTCATACGAGTACGATGGCCCGCACGCTGATCGGCTGGGACGCGGCCATCTGGAGCTACCTGCTGATGATCTGGGTGCACATGGCCCTGGCCGACGAACATCGCGTGCGCGAATACGCGATGCGCGACGACGAAAATGCCGGCGTCGTGCTGTTCGTGATCTGTCTCGCGACGGTCGCGAGCATCGCGGCGATCGTGCTCGAGCTCGCGTCGGCGAAGGGCACGGGCGGCGCGACGACCGCATGGCACTACCTGCTCACCGGTCTGACGCTGATCGGCGCATGGTTCCTGATTCCGACGATCTTCACACTGCACTACGCGCGCCTCTACTACGACACCGACGCGCAAGAAACCGCGCTGAAGTTTCCCGATCACCATTTGCTGCCGAACTACTGGGACTTCATGTACTACTCGTTCACGATCGCGGTCGCGTCGCAAACTTCCGACGTCGTGCTGCGCTCGCGCGAGATTCGTCGCGCGACGCTCGCGCAATCGATCCTGTCGTTCTATTTCAACGTCGCGGTGCTCGGCTTGTGCGTGAACATCGCGGCGGGGCTGCTGGGTTCGTGACCCTGCCCGTGCGTGGCATTCGGATGAACTTCACGCGAACGCCACACGCGTGCCACACAGTCGCCACGTGAGCGTGACCCAAACTTCGCGCACCGGCGCGAGCGGCGCCGAGCGCCCTGTCGCTGCGGCCGTGTAAAAGCGGCCGCTCGCCGCCCCGTTTTACATGCCGCGCCAGCCGTGGCGTGCGCCACCATGCCCGCTCAAATTCGAGCGCTCCGTGCGCGGGCGCACCTTCGGCGCCCGCCGTCTCCCCGTAACCTCACCGTTTCTCCGCCCACGCGCCGGCTGGCCGCCGTTCCTATTGGCACAGGGCTTGCTGGTTTCCGCGACGTGTGATGACCAGCCTCGTTCGAGCGGCGTCTGGCGTCAAAGCACCCGCGACTGGCAAGCGGCGGGACGATCTTTGGACTACATTGACCAGTACGCGCCCCCGCTGACGCATCGGGTGGTATCCGGCTCGGGAAGCCCAATGAGCGCTGTGATCGCAAGCCAACTGCATCCACACCGCAGCAGGACAACTCTGGAAACGACCGATGGAACCTCCAAACGGGTACGCGCCGCGGATCTACTTTTTTCATTCTCTTCTCGTCGGACCGCTCGATGCCTGGTCCGCCCAGTTCGCTCACGCAGCCGGGCTCGGCTTCGATCATGCGTTGATCGGCGGGCTGTTCGAGCCTGGCCAGGCCGGACACGGCCAGGTGGTCGGCAATCATGCGCGGTTGCACCCGGTGTTCGAGGCACAGGATTCGGCGCATGACGCCGTGCGCACGCTCGCCGACGCCGCGCGCCGCAATCACCTGACGTTGCTGGTCGATCTCGTGATCGACCGCATGGCCGCCGACGGCGTGCTGTACGCCGAACATTCGGACTGGTTTCACTCGCGCGAGTCCGAACTCGCGCGGCTCGATCCGCGTCACGTGCATCGCGAAGACAACGTCGTCTACGCGAATTTCGACGACCCCGCGACGAGCGCCTCGCTGACGGTCTGGTGGACGCAACAATTGCTCGCGCTCGCCGAGGCGGGCGTCGGCGGCTTCCGTTTCGATTCGCCGCATCGCGTGCCGGCCGCCGTCTGGCGGCACCTCGGCGATGAAGTGCGCGCGAAGCATCCGCACGTGCGCTTTCTCGCGGCAACGCCAGGCTTGTCGCGCGGCGATCTGCCTGGTCTCGAAGCGGGTGGATTCGACAGCGCGTTTTCGTCGGTGCGCTGGTGGGATTTTCGTTCGAGCTGGATGGCCGAGGAGCATGCGGCGATCGCGCGCATCGGCGGCCCGATCGCGTTTCCCGAAGCGCCGTACGGCACGCGCCTCGCTGCCGAACTGACTGACGTGCATGATGCGGCGATCGTCGAGCGTGCGTATCGGCGCGCGCTATTCACGTCGGTCGCGCTGGGCAGCGGCTGGATGATGCCGATGGGCTTCGAATACGGCATCGCCGAACCGATGTCGCAAACGCGCGGCGACGCCGCGCAGTTCGCGCGCGCCGCGCAGTCGCGCCGCTTCGATCTGAGCGCCGCCGTCACGCAGGCCAACGACTTCGCGCGCAACACGCCGACGCTGCACGCGAACGGTGAATTGCGTCCCTTGAGCGGGCCCGGCGCACCGGCCGCGGTCCTGCTGCGCGCCGACGCGGCCGATCTGCGCGGCGCGTCGGAAGCCGTCCTGATCGTCGTGAATCCCGATCTCGGCGCGCCGGTGCGGGTCGATCCCGCGCGTTTCCTGGCGGGCGTGCCGGGCAGCTTTACGCGTTTCGCACCGCTCGACGCACGCGGCCAGGCCGAACCCGCGGCGCTCGCGCCGTTCGCACTGGGGCCCGGCTCGGTGCGGCTGCTGCGCGCGTTCGCCGATAAGCCGATCTACCTCGCACCGCCGATCGACAAGGCGAACAGCAAGCGCAGCGGCCGCAAGACCGTGCTCGATGCGATCGAAGCGCCGCGCGTCGCGATCGAAAGTGTGTCGCCGTCGGTCGAGAACGGCCGCTTCGCGGCGAAACGCAGCGTCGGCGAGCGCGCGGAAGTTCGCGCGGCGATCTTCGCCGAAGGTCACGACAAGATTGCGGCCGCCGTGCTGTGGCGCGCCGCCGACGAAACCGCGTGGCACGAGATGCTGATGTCGCCCGCGCCGCCGGCCGGGCTCGACTTGTGGAGCGCGCGCATTCCGCTCGAGAGGATCGGCCGCTACGAGTTCACCGTGATCGCATGGCGCGACGATTTTGCCTCGCTCGTCGAGCACATCCAGAAGAAGCTGAAGGCGAACCAGACCGTCGAGATCGAACTCGACGAAGCCGCGCATCTGTTTGCGCTCGTGCTCGCCGAAGTCGAGACGACCGAGGACGCTCAGAAGGAGCCGCTCGAACACATCGTGCGCGACTTCCAGAAGGCCGACGCGGAACAGAAGCTCGCGCTGATTCTGGCGCCCACCACGGCAGAAGCGATGACCGCTGCGCGCCATCGCCCGTTCCTGAGCCGCGCCCCGATCATCTACAAGATCGACGCGGAACGCACGGCCGCCTATTTCGCGAGCTGGTACGAGATCTTCCCCCGCTCGATGAGCGACGACGAATCGCGCCACGGCACGTTCGCGGACGTGACCGCGAAGCTGCCGCGCATTCGCGACATGGGCTTCGACGTGCTGTACTTCCCGCCGATCCATCCGATCGGCGTCGCCAACCGCAAGGGCCGCAACAACACGCTGACCGCGCAGCCGGGCGACGTCGGCAGTCCGTATGCGATCGGCGGGGCCGAGGGCGGCCACACGGCCGTGCATCCGCAGCTCGGCACGCTCGACGACTTCAAGGCGATGCTCGCCGCCGCGCATGCGCACGGCCTCGAAATCGCGCTCGACTTCGCGATCCAGTGCTCACCCGATCACCCATGGCTGAAGCAGCATCCGACATGGTTCGCGTGGCGCCCCGACGGCACGCTGCGCTACGCGGAGAATCCGCCGAAGAAGTATCAGGACATCGTCAATCCCGACTTCTATGCGCACGACGCGAAGCCCGATCTGTGGCTCGCGCTGCGCGACGTGATCCTGTTCTGGATCGACGCGGGCGTGCGCATCTTCCGCGTCGACAATCCGCACACGAAACCGCTGCCGTTCTGGGAATGGATGATCGCCGACGTGCGCGCGCGCCATCCCGACGCCATGTTCCTCGCGGAAGCGTTCACGCGGCCGCGCATGATGAACCGGCTCGGCAAGATCGGCTTCTCGCAGTCCTACACGTACTTCACGTGGCGCGAGTCGAAGCGCGATTTCACCGAGTATCTGAGCGAGCTCACGCAGACCGGCGCACGCGACTTCTACCGGCCGAACTTCTTCGTCAATACGCCGGACATCAACCCGCGCCATCTGCAATCGCAGGGACGCACGGGCTTTCTGATTCGCGCGGCGCTCGCCGCGACGCTGGCGGGCCTGTGGGGCGTCTACAGCGGCTTCGAACTATGCGAGGCCACCGCGTTGCCGAACAGCGAAGAGTATCTGGACTCCGAAAAATACCAGTTGCGTGCGTGGGATTGGCACCGGCCCGGCAATATCGTCGGCGAGATCACCGCGTTGAACCGCATTCGCCGCGCGAATCCGGCGCTGCAGACGCATCTCGGCCTCACGTTCCTCACCGCGCACAATGACCACATCCTGTTCTTCGAGAAGGCGACCGAGGCACGTGACAACGTCATCGTCGTCGCGATCAATCTCGATCCGTTCAACGAACAGGGTGCGGACATCGAGTTGTCGTGGGACACCTACCAGCGCTGGCATCTGCACGATCACGCCACGCTGGAAGTGATCGACCAGATGACCGGCGCGCGCTTCGAATGGAACGGCCGCTGGCAGCATGTGCGACTCGGCTCGGGCCAACCGTTCTCGATCTGGCGCATCGCGCCGCTAGGCGGCCTGCCCGCCGATCGACCGGTGGACACCGACCACGATCCCGATAGCGCGCCTCACGCGGACGCTGTCAACCCAACCTGGATGGAAGGTGGAACATGAAGCGCGACGATCCCGCCCAAACCTCGCACGAGGCGCACACGGCTCTCGCCGTCGGCACCGCGGCCAAGGCACGCACGCGCCGGCGCGGCAAGCCCGCGGCGCTCAGCGACGATCCGCTGTGGTACAAGGACGCGATCATCTACCAGGTCCACATCAAGTCGTTCTTCGATGCGAATAACGACGGCGTCGGCGATTTCCCGGGCCTGATGGCCAAGCTCGACTACATCGCCGAGCTCGGCATCAACGCGATCTGGCTGCTGCCGTTCTATCCGTCGCCGCGCCGCGACGACGGCTACGACATCGCCGATTACCGCAACGTGCATCCCGACTACGGCCAGCTCGCCGACGTGAAGCGCTTCATCCAGGAAGCGCACGCGCGCGGCATCCGCGTGATCACCGAGCTCGTCATCAACCACACGTCGGATCAGCATCCGTGGTTCCAGCGCGCGCGGCGCGCGAAGCCCGGCTCGAACTATCGCAACTACTACGTGTGGTCCGATACCGATCAGAAGTATCAGGAGACGCGCATCATCTTCATCGACTCGGAACCGTCGAACTGGACCCACGATCCGGTCGCGGGTGCGTACTACTGGCACCGCTTCTACTCGCACCAGCCCGATCTGAACTTCGACAATCCGGCGGTGATGAAAGAGGTGCTGCAGGTCATGCGCTTCTGGCTCGACATGGGCATCGACGGGCTGCGGCTCGACGCGGTGCCGTACCTCGTCGAACGTGAAGGCACCAACAACGAGAATCTGCCGGAGACGCACGAAGTCCTGAAGCGGATTCGCGCGACCATCGACGCCGAGTACCCGAACCGGATGCTGCTCGCCGAGGCGAACCAGTGGCCAGAGGACGTGAAGGAGTACTTCGGCAACGAAGACGAATGCCATATGGCGTTCCACTTCCCGCTGATGCCGCGCATCTACATGTCGATCGCGAGCGAGGACCGCTTTCCGATCACCGACATCATGAAGCAGACGCCGGATCTCGCCGAATCGAACCAGTGGGCGATTTTCCTGCGCAACCACGACGAGCTGACGCTCGAAATGGTCACCGACTCCGAGCGCGACTATCTGTGGAACACCTATGCGAGCGATCGCCGCGCCCGTCTGAATCTCGGCATTCGCCGCCGTCTCGCGCCGCTGATGGAGCGCGACCGCCGCCGCATCGAGCTGATCAACTCGCTGCTGCTGTCGATGCCCGGCACGCCGGTCATCTACTACGGCGACGAACTCGGCATGGGCGACAACATCCACCTCGGCGATCGCGACGGTGTGCGCACGCCGATGCAGTGGTCATCCGATCGCAACGGCGGTTTCTCGCGCGCCGACCCCGAGCAACTGGTGCTGCCGCCCGTGATGGGTTCGCTGTACGGCTTCGACGCGGTCAACGTCGAAGCGCAGAGCCGCGACCCGCATTCGCTGCTGAACTGGACGCGTCGCATGCTCGCGACGCGGCGCTCGAAGCAGACCTTCGGACGCGGCACGATCCGCTTTCTGAAGCCGGAGAACCGCAAGATCCTCGCGTATCTGCGCGAGATGCCCGGCGAGTCGCCGATCCTGTGCGTCGCGAATCTGTCGCGCGCACCGCAGGCGGTCGAACTCGACCTGTCGGAATTCAACGGCTTCACGCCGATCGAGATGACCGCCGACTCGGTGTTCCCCGCGATCGGCCAGCTGACCTACCTGCTGACGTTCCCGCCGTATGGCTTCCTGTGGTTCATGCTGTGCGAAGGCGGCGGGCGTCCGACGTGGGCGCAGGCGCATTCGGTGCCGCTGCCGGAGTTCGTCACGATCGTGATCCGCGAAGGGCAGGCCGGGCCGACGCCGGAGAACGTGCGGCTGCTCGAATCCGAGGTGCTGCCGTCGTGGCTGAGCCGGCGCCGCTGGTTCGCGTCGAAGGATCAGAAGATGCACGCGGTGCGGCTCGCTGCGCTGACCACGATTCCGAACGGCGGCTTCGCGTTCACTGAAATCGAAGCGGACGTCGGCGACCACACCGAGCGCTACGTAGTGCCGATCGCGATCACGTGGGGCGGCGAAACCACCACGCCGCTGTTCATGCAGCTCGCGCTCGCGCGCGTGCGGCGTGGCCGCAACGTCGGCCATCTGACCGATGCCTTCGCGCTGCCGATCTTCGCGCACAACGTGCTGCGCAAGATGCGCGAGCATGCGGTCGTGCCGACCGTGCAGAAGAGCGAGATCAAGTTCCTGCCGACCGAGCGCTTCTCGGAACTCGACGGGCTCGGCGACCGGCCCGAGATCCGCTGGCTCGCGGCCGAGCAGAGCAACAGCTCGCTGATCGTCGCCGACGCCGCGGTGCTGAAGCTCGTGCGGCGGCTCGTCAGCGGCATCCATCCGGAAGCGGAAATCAGCCGCTATCTGACCCAGCTCGGCTATGCGAACACCGCGCCGTTGTATGGCGAAGTGGTGCGCGTCGATCCCGAGGGCGTGCCGCATACGCTCGCGATCCTGCAAGGCTTTATCGACAATCAGGGCGACGCGTGGAACTGGTCGCTCGATTATCTGCGCCGCTCGGTCGACGAACTCGCGATCGCGGTCGACACCGAAACGCAAACGGTCCCCGACCGCACGAACGAATCGATACTGCTGGACGGCTACGGTGAACTCGCGGGCATCATCGGCAAGCGGCTCGGCGAGCTGCACGTCGCGCTCGCCACGCCGAGCGACGACCCCGCGTTCGCGCCGGAACCGGCCACCGCCGGGCAGGTGAAGGCGTGGGTCGACTCGACGCAGAAGATGCTCGCCAGCGCGCTCGACCTGCTCGCGCCGCGCATCGCGGACATGAGCGACCCGGATACGAAGGGGCTCGCGCAAAGTCTGATCGATCGCCGCGCCGCGCTCGTCGAGGCAGTCGCCAGGCTAGTGCCTGAGAACGCAGACGCGTTGCGCATCCGGATCCACGGCGACTTCCATCTCGGCCAGGTGCTGGTCGCGCAGGGCGACGCGTATCTGATCGACTTCGAAGGCGAGCCTGCCCGCTCGCTCGAAGAGCGCCGGCAGAAATCGAGCCCATTGCGCGACGTCGCGGGTCTGATGCGTTCGCTGTCGTATGCAAGCGCGGCCGCGGTGTCGACCACCGAAAGCGCGCCGCAACAGACCGCCGATCGCAAGCGCGCGCTGTTCGAGCGCTTCCGCGCGCAGGCGACCAGCGCGTTCCTCGCCGAATATCGCGCGGCCGCCGCGCAGTCGCCGACGCCGCTCGTCGCGCCCGAATCCGAAGAAGCGCTGCTCGATCTGTTCCTGATCGAGAAGGCCGCTTACGAGATTCGCTATGAAGCGGCCAACCGGCCGACCTGGCTCGGCTTGCCGGTGCGCGGCCTCGCGGCGCTCACGAGCCGTCTGCTCGGTGACACCGGCACCCCGCCGCCGCACGGCGATTCGACAACCCAGGCGCCTGGCGCCGCCACGCCGCCTAACCCGGCCGAGGGCGACTATGAGTGAGCATGATCCGGCCGCAGGCCTTCAACCCGTCGATATCGACGCACTCGCCGAAGCGCGTCACCCCGACCCGTTTTCGCAGCTCGGACTACACCAGACCGATGCCGGGCCGATCGTGCGTGCGCTGTTGCCGAATGCTTCGCACGTCACCGTGATTTCGCGCGCCGACGGCGCGACGCTCGGCGAGCTCGAACAGTTGCGCCCCGGCCTGTTCGCGGGTCGTATCACGTCGGCGATGCCGTACCGCTTGCGCATCGACTGGCACGGCGTCGTGCAGGAAGTGGAGGATACCTATTCATTTGGTCCCGTGCTCGGCGACGAACCGCTCGAACGTCTCGCGCGCGGCGATCCGTACGCGGTACTCGAATGTCTCGGCGCGCGGCCGGTCGAGATCGACGGTGTGCCGGGCGTGCGCTTTGCCGTGTGGGCGCCGAATGCGCGGCGCGTCTCGGTGGTGGGCGACTTCAACGCGTGGGACGGCCGCCGTCATCCGATGCGGCTGCGTCACCAGGCGGGCGTGTGGGAGCTGTTCGTGCCGCGCGTCGGCGCGGGCACGCGCTACAAGTACGAGCTGCTGTCGCGCGACGGCCATCCACTGCCACTGAAGGCCGACCCGTGCGCGATGCAGACGGAAAAGCCGCCTGGCACCGCATCGATCGTCGCGCATGTCGACGAGATCGAGCAGTTTCCGTGGACCGATCACGCGTGGCTCGAGTCGCGCGCCGGCAAGCAGACCGCGCGCACCCCGATCACGATCTACGAAGTGCACGCGGAGTCGTGGCTCCGCGTCGCCGAACAAGGTCAACGTGGTCTCGTCTGGGAAGAACTCGCCGAGCGGCTGATTCCCTACGCGAAGAGCATGGGCTTCACGCACATCGAGTTTCTGCCGATCGCCGAGCATCCGTTCGGCGGCTCGTGGGGCTATCAGCCGCTCGGCCAGTTCGCGCCGTCCGCGCGCTTCGGCAAGCCCGAGCAGTTCGCGCGTTTCGTCGATCGCGCGCACGAGGCCGGGCTCGGCGTGATTCTCGACTGGGTACCCGCGCATTTCCCGAACGACGCGCACGGCCTGATCGATTTCGATGGCACGCCGCTCTACGAGCATGCCGATCCGCGCGAAGGCTATCACCAGGACTGGAACACGATGATCTACAACCTCGGCCGCCACGAGGTCAGCGCGTTCCTGATCGCGTCGGGGCTCGCCTGGTTGAAGCGCTATCACGTCGACGGCTTGCGCGTGGACGCGGTCGCGTCGATGCTGTATCGCGACTACTCGCGCGCGGCGGGCGAGTGGGTGCCGAACATCTACGGCGGCCGCGAGAATCTCGAATCGATCGCGTTCCTGAAGCGCCTGAATCACGAAGTCCGCTACGTGCCGGGCGCGCCCGGTGCGATCACGGTCGCCGAGGAATCGACCGCCTGGCCGGGCGTGACCGCACCCCTCGCGGACGGTGGCCTCGGTTTCGACTTCAAGTGGAACATGGGCTGGATGCACGACACGCTGCACTACATGCACGAAGACCCGGTGTACCGCCAATACCATCACCACAACATGACGTTCGGCATGGTGTACGCGTATTCCGAGCGCTTCGTGCTGCCGCTGTCGCACGACGAGGTGGTGCACGGCAAGGGCTCCCTGCTCGGCAAGATGCCGGGCGACCGCTGGCAGCGCTTCGCCAATCTGCGCGCGTACTTCGGTTTCATGTGGACCCACCCGGGCAAGAAGCTGCTGTTCATGGGCGGCGAATTCGGCCAGATGGCGGAGTTCGACCACGACGGTTCGCCGCACTGGCATCTGCTCGACGATCCGAACCATCACGGCGTGCAGTTGCTGGTGCGCGATCTGAATCATCTGTACCGCAACGAGCCCGGGCTGCATCTGCTCGACAGCGAACCGGGCGGCTTCGAATGGTTGATCGGCGACGACAGCGGCAACAGCGTGTTCGCCTTTCGGCGCACCGACGGTGCGGGCCAGGAGTTCGTCGTGGTCAGCAACCTGACGCCGGTGCCGCGCCTCGGCTACCGGCTCGGGCTGCCGCGCGGCGGACGCTGGGCAGAAGTGCTGAATACCGATGCGGGCGTATATGGCGGCTCGAACATGGGTAATGGCGGGCTGATTCATACCGACCATGTATCCAGTCACGGCAGGCCGCATTCCGCCGCGCTGACCTTGCCCCCGCTCGGGACGATCGTATTGCGCGCGGAATGAAGAAAGGAGCCGTAGCACGGGCGCGCGGCGCAAGGCAGGCGCCGCGCGCCCGTTACATGAAGACCCAGGCAGACTCAGGCTCTACCTCGACAATCAGAACAGGAACGGGAAATCATGTCGCATGCGTTGCCCGACCGCCTGCTGCCCGGCTCGCCGTATCCGCTTGGGGCGAGCTGGGATGGGCTGGGCGTCAACTTCGCGGTGTTCTCGGCGAACGCGCAGAAGATCGAGCTCTGCCTGTTCGATTCCACCGGTCGCAAGGAAATCCGCCGCTACGCCATGCCCGAATGCACCGACGAAGTCTGGCACGGCTATCTGCCCAACGCGCATCCGGGCACCGCTTACGGCTTTCGCGCGCATGGGCCCTATCAGCCGCATTTCGGGCATCGCTTCAATCCGCACAAGCTGCTGCTCGATCCGTATGCGCGCAAGCTCGTCGGGCAGTTTCGCTGGTCCGATGCGCTGTTCGGCTATCGCGTGCATTCGAATCGCGCGGACCTTTCGATCGACCGGCGCGATTCCGCGCCCGCGATGCCCAAGTGCGTCGTGATCGACGAGGCGTTCGACCCGTCGCACGACAAGCGCCCCGACGTGCCGTGGGGCGAAACCGTGATCTACGAAACGCACGTGCGCGGTGCGTCGATGCTGCGCGCGGATTTGCGCCAGCACGAACGCGGCACCTTCGCGGCGCTCGCGTCGCCGGAGTTCATCGAGCATCTGCTGAAGCTCGGCGTGACCGCGGTCGAGTTGCTGCCGGTGCACGCCTATCTGAACGACCGCTTCCTCGTGGAGCGCGGCCTGCGCAACTACTGGGGCTACAACACCGCCGCGTTCTTCGCGCCGGAGCCGACCTATTTGAGCACGCACCGGCTCGACGAATTGCGCATCGCCGTGCGGCAACTGCACGCGGCCGGCATCGAAGTGATTCTCGACGTGGTCTACAACCACACCTGCGAGAGCAACGAGATGGGCCCGACCATTTCGTGGCGCGGCCTCGACAACGCCAGCTACTACCGGCTGATTCCCGGCGACGAGCGCCACCACATCAACGACACCGGTTGCGGCAACACGGTCAATCTGCCCCATCCGCGCGTGATGCAGATGGTGATGGATTCGCTGCGCTACTGGTCGACCGCGTTCAACATCGACGGCTTCCGTTTCGACCTCGGCGTGACGCTCGGGCGCGAGAGCCACGGTTTCGATCCGGGCTCGGGTCTGTTCGACGCGTTGCGCCAGGACCCGGTGCTGTCGCAGCGCAAGCTGATTTCCGAGCCGTGGGATATCGGCCCCGGCGGCTATCAGCTCGGCAATCATCCGCCGGGCTTCAGCGAATGGAACGATCGTTTCCGCGACACGGTGCGGCGCTTCTGGCGCGGCGACGCGGGGCTGCGGCCCGACCTCGCCGCGCGCCTGACCGGCTCGGCCGATCTGTTCAACCGGCGGCATCGCAAGCCGTGGGCGTCGCTGAACTTCGTCACGTCACACGACGGCTTCACATTGGCCGATGTCACCGCGTACGAGCAGAAGCACAATGAAGCCAACCAGGAAGACAACAACGACGGCCACAACGAGAATTGCAGCCGCAACTGGGGCGTCGAAGGCGTCTCCGACGATCCCGCGATTCTCGCCACGCGCCGCCGCGTGTCGCGCTCGCTGATCGCGACACTGATGATCGCGCTCGGCACGCCGATGCTGCTCGCCGGTGACGAAGCGCTACGCACGCAGCGCGGCAACAACAATGCCTATTGTCAGGATAACGACATATCGTGGATCGATTGGGATCTCGCGGATTCGCCCGAAGGCCAGCGCATGACCGAGTTCGTCGCGCGCGTGATCGCGTTGCGCAAGCAACATCCGCTGCTGCGCGAAACGCGTTTTCTGTTCGGCGACCGCGAAGTGCTGCCCGGACTGTTCGACGTCGGCTGGTTCGACGAGCACGGCGATCCGCTGACGATCGAAGCGTGGCAGGACCCGGAGGGCCGCGCGTTCACGTTGCGTCGCGCGGGGCCGGGCCTGAATGACGAAACCGAAGTATTGTTAATGATGCTCAACGCGCACGAGGAACCATTGCAGTTCGTACCGCCCGCGCCGCACCTGGAATGGCATGTGCTGTTGGACACGGCCGATCCGGAGCAGGCGCCGCAACGGCTCGCGACGCCCGAACTCGACGTCGCCGCGCATGGCCTCGTGATACTCGCCGCCCAGCCGACCGGCGAAGCGGATTGGCAAGCCGGCTGGAAGGCCGGCGCGCAGCATGGCCCGCGGCTGTTGACCGCGCTGCCGCCCGATCCGGGCACGCAGACGCCAGGCGGTGACGATTCGCAATGAACGATGCGCCGGGGTGGCAAGAATGTTGCGACTCAATGCTTGCTGCGTCACGTCGCAGTGCTATCGGGCTCGATAGCGGATTCGAATGGTGAAGACATGTCTGAAAGTCCGATTGATCCTCACGCGCATCATCACGCGCATTGCCTGCCGTTCAGCGCGCAGCTGATCGGCGCGAGCGGCACGCGACCGCGCACGCGGTTCCGTTTTTGGGCACCGTCGTGCAAAAGCGTGCAGGTGGCCATCGACAACGGCCCCGCGCAGGGCGTGCATGACATGACGCCGGCCGGCAACGGCTGGTTCGAGACCACCGTGGATAGCGGCGCGGGCACGCTGTATCGGTTCCGGCTCGACGACGGGCAGACGGTGCCCGATCCGGCCTCGCGTTTCCAGCCGCAGGACGTGCACGGCCCGAGCGAGGTCATCGATCCGCGCGCCTACCATTGGGAACACACCGACTGGCATGGTCGGCCCTGGGAAGAGACCGTGCTGTACGAATTGCACGTTGGTGCAATGGGCGGCTACGCGGGGGTGCGCAAGCGCCTGCCCGGGCTCGCCGCGCTCGGCGTCACCGCCATCGAACTGATGCCGGTGAATGACTTTCCCGGTCGCCGCAACTGGGGCTACGACGGCGTGCTGCCCTTCGCGCCCGACTCCGCGTACGGCCGCCCCGAAGAGCTGAAAGCGCTGATAGACGCCGCGCATGGTCTCGGCCTGATGGTATTCCTCGATGTTGTCTACAACCACTTCGGACCGGACGGCAACTATCTGCACACCTACGCCAAGCCGTTTTTCCGCGAAGGTGTCAACACGCCGTGGGGTCCGGCGATCGACTTCGAGCGCAGTGAAGTCAACGACTTCTTCACCGATAACGCGGTCTACTGGATCAACGAATACCGTTTCGACGGCCTGCGCTTCGATGCGGTGCATGCGATCGACCACCCCGAGTGGCTGCGCGAGCTGTCGGACCATATCCGTACGCGCGTGCAGCATGGCCGCTATGTGCATCTGGTGCTCGAAAACGAGCACAACAGCGCGAGCCTGCTCGACGCGCATTTCGACGCGCAATGGAACGACGACGCGCACAACACGCTGCACGTGCTGCTGACCGGCGAAACCGAAGGCTATTACCACGCGTATGCAAACGAACCGATTCGCCGGCTCGCGCGCGTGTTGTCCGAAGGTTTCGCGTATCAGGGCGAGCCATCGCCGCTGCATGATGGTGCGCCGCGCGGCGAAGCGAGTACGCATCTGGCGCCTACCTCGTTCGTGATGTTTTTGCAGAATCACGATCAGATCGGCAATCGCGCGTTCGGCGAACGTCTGCGCAAGCTGACGACCGACGACGCGCTGCGCGCCGCGACCGCGTTGCTGTTGTTGTCGCCGCAGATTCCGCTGCTGTTCATGGACGAGGAGCACGGCTCGACGCAACCGTTCCTGTTCTTCACCGATTACACCGGCGATCTCGCCAATGCCGTGCGCGAAGGACGTCGCCGCGAGTTCGCACGCTTCGCCGCGTTCAGCGACGAACAGCGTCGCGCGCAGATTCCCGATCCCAACGACGCGAAGACCTTCGCCGCCTCGTCGCCCCCGGCACCCGATGCCACGCCGATACCGGAGCGGCTCGAGTGGATGCATTACTACAAGTCGGCGCTCGCGGTGCGCGCGAAGCTGATCACGCCGCGCCTGAAGCATACGAAGTCGCGCGGTGCGACCGTGCTGCGCGACACCGGCGGCGGTGACGCGAACGCGCTGATCGCGCGCTGGAGACTCGGCGATGGCGAGACGTTGTCGATCGCGCTGAACCTGTCGCAGCAGAACGTCGCTTTCGACACCCTCCCCGACGGCAAGATCATCTTCGAAACGCCGCCACGCGCGCGTGAGCAGGTTGATGCGCGGGTGCTGCCCGCGTCGGCGTGCATCGCGTGGCTCACCGGCGACATCAACGAGTTCGCGAGCCGCCACGACGCGCGCATCGCATCGCACGAGGAGCAGCGCGCGTGACGACCCGACGCCCCAACGACCGGCTCGCCGCGCTCGCCACCCGTGCAGGCTTCGAGGTGCAGTGGCAGGACGCGCACGACGACACGCAACACGTGCCCGAGAACACGCTCGCGACGCTGCTCGAACGCATGGGTCTGCCGTGCGCCAACGCCACCGATATCCGCCACAGCGCGGCTGCATTGGAGGCCGAACTATCGGGCCGCCGACTGCCGCCGCTGATGACCGCGGTGATCGGGGGTGGCATCGCGCTGCCCGCGGCCGCGGTCAAGTCGGGTAGCCATTACCGGATCGAGCTTGAGAGCGGCGCGATCATCGACGGCCGCTTCACTGCCCCGAAAGGCGAGGAAGCGCTGCTCGCGCCGATCGACGAAGCGGGCTATCACACGCTCGTCATCAACGATCAACGCATGACGCTCGCGATCGCGCCGCCGCGCTGCTATACCGTCGCCGACGCGTGGCGCACGCTACACGGCGGCGAAACCGATCGCGCCGCCTCGCGGCCCATGCCGCCGCTGTGGGGCATCGCCGCGCAGCTGTATGGCTTGCGCCGCATCGGCGATGGCGGCATCGGCGATTACACGGCGCTCGCACAGCTTGCGCGGCACGGCGCGCAGCGCGGCGCGCATGCGCTCGCGGTCAGTCCGACGCACGCGATGTTCAGCGCGCAGCCCCAGCGCTTCAGCCCCTACGCGCCGTCGTCGCGGTTGTGGCTCAACGTCACGCATATCGATCCGGCCGCGCTGTTCGGCGCGGAAGCGTTTGCGTCCGCGGCGGCGCAGGCCGGCACCGCATGGTCGAAATACGAGGACCTGTCGCTGATCGATTGGCCCAACGCGACACCGCTGAAGCTCAGGGTGTTGCGCACACTGTACGAACAGTTCGACGCGAACGAGCGTCCCCAGCACTCGCCACGCGCGCTCGAATTTCACGGCTTCTGCGAACGCGCGGGGCGCGCGCTCGAAGATCACGCGCGCTTCGAAGCACTGCAGGCCGCGCAACTCGCGCAGGGCGGCGACGGTCATTGGCGTAACTGGCCCGACGCGTTGCGCGACCCGCGCAGCCCCGAAGTCGAGGCATTCGCCGCCGCGCATCGCCATGAAGTGGACTTTCATCTGTTCCTGCAGTGGCTCGCCTCGCGCGGCCTGTTGCACGCGCAGCACACCGCGCGCGAAGCCGGCATGGCGATCGGCCTGATCGCCGATCTCGCGGTGGGTTGCGACAGCGCCGGCAGTCATGCATGGTCCTATCCCGACGACATGCTGCAGGGCGTGTCGGTCGGCGCGCCGCCCGACCTGTTCAACCAGGCCGGCCAGTCGTGGGGACTCACCACGTTCTCGCCGCGCGCGATGCGCACGCAAGGCTTCGTCGCCTTCATCGACATGCTGCGCGCGGCATTCGCGCACGCCGGCGGCATCCGCATCGATCACATCCTCGGCTTGCGACGTCTGTGGCTCGTGCCCGAGGGCGAAAGCGCACGCAACGGCGCGTATCTGCGCTATCCACTCGAAGACCTGCTGCGGTTGATCGCGCTCGAATCCTGGCGGCATCGCGCGATCGTGATCGGCGAGGATCTCGGCACCGTGCCGCCTGGCTTTCGCGAACGGCTCGACGAGCACGGCATCGAAGGGATTCGCGTGTTGTGGTTCGAAGGCGCGCCCGACGGCCGCGGCTTCAAGGCCCCGGCCGCCTGGGACCGCTACGCGGTCGGCACGACCACCACCCACGATCTGCCGACCGTGGCCGGCTGGTGGCGCGGCAGCGACATCATCTGGCGCAACCGCATCGGCCAGACGATGGCGCGCGCCGACGGGCGCGATCCCGAGGAAGCGGCGCTCGAAGCGCGCGCGGGCGAACGTGCCGACCTGTGGCGCGCGTTCCAGCAAGCGGGCGTGGCCGCGCGCGACGTCGCGCAGCCAGACGCCGACAACGCGCCGGTCGACGAAGCGCTCGCGTTCGTCGCCTCCACACCCGGTGCGCTCGTCACGTTCCCGCTCGAAGACCTGCTCGCGCTCGCCGAACAACCGAACCTGCCGGGCTCGATCGACGAACACCCGAACTGGCGCCGCCGCATGTCGTTGGCCATCGACGCGATGTTCGACGACCCCACGTTCACCGACCGCCTGCTGGCCGTCGACAGCGCGCGCCGCGCCGCGGCCGCGCACGGTGCGGCCGCGCCTTCATCCAACACGTCTGCGGAGCCCGACACGCCATGACCGTCCCTCGCTCCACGTTGCGTCTCCAGTTTCATGGAGGCTTCACGTTCGACGACGCCGCGCGGCACGTCGACTACTTCGCCGCGCTCGGCATCAGCCACGTCTACACCTCGCCGATCACGACGGCCGCACCCGGCTCGCTGCACGGCTACGACACCGTCGACTACACCCAGGTCAGCGCCGAATGCGGTGGCGAGGCGGGCCTGAAGCGCCTCGTCGAGAAGCTGCGCGCGCACGACATGGGTCTCGTTGTCGACATCGTGCCGAATCACATGGGAGTCGGCGGATCGAGCAACGCATGGTGGCTCGACATCCTCGAATGGGGCCGCCACAGCGCCTATGCGCGTCACTTCGACGTCGACTGGCATTCGCCCGATCCCGCGCTGCGCGGCAAGGTGCTGCTGCCGACGCTCGGCGCGTCGTACGGTGAAGAATTGGCGGCGGCCCGCATCGGGCTGCATTTCGATGCCGACAGCGCACGCTTTTATATCGGCTACGGCCCGCACGTGTTCCCGGTCTGCCCGGTCGATTACGCGGTGATCCTGCAAGGCGCCGACCGCGCCGATCTGAGCGCGCTCGCCAGTCGCTTTCAGGGCCTCACGACGCAACCCGCCGATCAGCCGCGTGCCGCCGAAGCGCGCGACGCGCTGCGCGAGTTCGTCGCGCGCGAAGGCGGCTCGGCGATCGAGTTCGTGCTGGAGACTTACGCGCCCGCGGATCCGGTCACACGCGACCGCTTGCATCGGCTGATCGAGCGCCAGCATTTCCGCCTCGCGTGGTGGCGCACCGCCTCCGACGAAGTGAACTGGCGGCGCTTCTTCGACATCGCGGGCCTCGCCGGCGTGCGCGTCGAGCGGCCCGAGGTGTTCGAGGCCGTGCATGCGCTGATCTTTCGTCTCTATCGCGAAGGGCTCATCGACGGTTTGCGGATCGATCACATCGACGGGCTCGCCGAGCCGCGCGAATACTGCCAGCGTCTGCGCCAACGGCTCAGCGAGTTGCGCGACACCGCGCCGTACGTGGTGGTCGAAAAGATTCTCGGCCGCGGCGAGCCGTTGCGCGACGACTGGCCCGTCGACGGCACCACCGGCTACGACTTCATGAGCGACGTCGGCGCGCTGCTGCACGATCCGGCCGGTGCCGAGCCGCTCGCGCGCACGTGGGCCGAACTCACGGGCCGCAGCGCGCGCTTTGCCGACGAAGCGCTCGCAGCGCGTCGCAAGGTTCTCGCGGAAAACCTTTCCGCGGAACTGGACCGTGCGGCGCGCGCGCTGCATCGGATCGCACGCGATTCGCTGAGCACGCGCGACTTCACCTACACGACGCTGCGCCGCGTGCTGACCGAACTGGTCGTGCATTTTCCCGTGTACCGCATGTATCCGCAGAACGCCCTGCGCAGCGCCGCCGACAACGTCTATTTCGAGCCGGCGCTCGAGGGCGCGCGCGCTTCGCTGCCGCGCTCGGACCATGTCGCGCTCGAGCGTGTGAGTGCGTGGCTCGGCGGCAGCGCCGAAGACGCGCCGCCCGTGCGGCCCGGCGCGCAGGCGCAGCAGCAGGCGCAAAGCGGTGGACCGCCCCCGCATGTGGGTTCGGCTAGGCGTAGCGCGCAAACGCTGTTTTCGCAGTTGACCGCGCCGCTCGCCGCCAAGGCGATCGAAGATACCGCGTGCTATCGCTACGGCCGTCTGCTGTCGCGCAACGAAGTCGGCTCGGACCCGGGCGAGTTCGCACTGTCGGCCGAGCAGTTTCACGCGGGCAACCTGGAGCGCGCGCAACGCTTTCCGCATGCCATGCTCGCCACCGCCACGCACGATCACAAGCGCGGTGAAGACGTGCGCGCGCGGCTCGCGGTGCTCAGCGAGATCGCCGACGAGTGGGGCGCGACGTTGCGTGCATGGTCGACGCTGAACGCGCCGCAGCGGCGCGCGCTCGACGGCGCGCCGATCAGCAGCGTGAGCGAGGACAAGAGCGACGCATGGGCGCCCGGCCCCGCCGCCGAGGCGATGCTGTATCAGACGCTGGTGGGTTGCTGGCCGCCGGCGCTGCGTGCCGACGATGAAGCCGGCGTCAAGGAGTTGGCCGAGCGTGTCGCGCAATGGCAGTTGAAGGCGCTGCGCGAAGCGAAGCTGCAAACCAGCTGGCTCGCGCCCGACGAAGCCTACGAAGCCGGCTGCCGCGAATTCGTGTTCGGCATCCTCGCGCCGCAGCGGCGCGACGCCTTTCTGAAGGAGCTATCGGCGTTCGTCGAGCGGATCGGCCGCGCGGGCGCGCTCAATAGTCTGCAGCAGACGGTGCTGCGTCTCGCCTCGCCTGGGATCCCTGATCTTTATCAAGGCACCGAGCTGTGGGACTTCAGCCTCGTCGATCCGGACAATCGGCGGCCCGTCGATTTCGCGAAACGCGAGGCGTGGCTGCCGCAAACGCAAACGCCGCCGTCGGAATTTCTCGCGGACTGGCGCGACGGGCGCGTGAAGCTCGCGGTGATTCAGCGTGTGCTGGCGTTGCGCGCGCATCTGCCGGAACTGCTGAGTCAGGGCACGTATCTGCCGCTCGAGGTGCGCGGCGCGCATGCGTCGAACGTGATCGCGTTTGCGCGACGGCATGGCAATGCGTGGGCCGTGGTGATTGCGAGCCGGTTGGCCACGGGCTTGCTCGGCGCCGCCACGGATCTGCCGCTCGTCGAGCCGGCGCAATGGGCGGATACGGCCATCGAAATGCCGGCCGATCTGTCGGCGCGTGCGCTGTTCGACTGGCTGAGCCCCGCCGCGCCGAAAGTCGACGATCACGGGTTGCTGTATCTGCGCGACGCGCTCGCCGCGATGCCGGTCGCGGTACTGGTCGAGGATGGGGTGCCGCGAAGCTGACGCGGTGAGACCGGCTGAGGCGTGAGGTTGGCTCGCGCCTCAACCGCCCTCGTCGTCGAACACCTTCGGATACACGCGCACGAGCACGATGCGCGGTCCCTTCATCTTCTTGACGACGACGTCGAAGTCTTCGAACTCGACGCGCTGCCCTTCGCCCGGCAGATCGTTGAGCGCCTGGATCACGAGGCCGCCGACCGATTCGGCCTTGCCTTCATCGATGTCGATACCCAGCGCGCGTTCGAGCGATACCACCGGCAAGCTGCCCTTGCCCATCAGCGTGCCGTCGTCCATGCGCGTCCAGTCGGCGTCGCCCTGGCGGAATTCGTCGTGGATCTGCCCGACCAGCGCGCCGAGCAGGTTGTCGAGCGTGAGGAAGCCGATCGGCTTCGCGTTCTTGTGGCCGACCAGCGCGAAGTGCGGCGCGCCCTTGCGAAAGCGCCGGAACAGCTCCAGCGCCGGCATCTCTGGCTTCACGTACTGCACGGGCCGCACGTAGCGCGACAGGTCGTCGAGCGTGCTGCCCGCCTGGCGCGCAAGCAGCAGGTCCTTCAGATGGATCATGCCGGCCACGCGCTCGCCCGATGCATCCTCGAACAGCGGATAGCGGCTGAAACGATGCCGCGCGACCACCTGCATGTTCTCGCGCAGCGGCAAATCGCGTCGCAGGCCGACCATTTCATGCGACGGCCGCATCAGGTCCGATACGGTCATGCGCGAGAAATCGAGCGAATGCGCGATCGTGTTCCATTCGTCCTGGCTATACGCGCCGGCCGACGAACCGAATTCGCTCGCGACGTTCGCGCGGCGGCCGCGCAGGATCAGCTTCAGTTCTTCGGTGGAGTAATGCGAGTCGTGGCCGTGCTCGCTATCGAGCCCCGCAGCTTTCAGCACGGTGTTCGCGCTTTTGTTGAGCACCCAGATAGCCGGGTACATCACCCAATAGAAGGCGTACAGCGGCATGGCCGCCCACAGCGAAATCTTCTCCGCCTCGCGAATCGCCAGCGATTTCGGCGCGAGTTCGCCGACCACGATATGCAGGAACGAAATGCACGAGAACGCGAAGAACAGCGAGATGCCGTGGATCAACTGCTCCGACTCGACGCCGATGATCGCGAACAGCGGCATCAGCAGTTGCGCGAACGCGGGTTCGCCGATCCAGCCGAGCCCGAGCGACGCGAGCGTGATGCCGAGCTGGCACGCCGAGAGATAAGCGTCGAGCTGTCCGTGCACCTTCGCGAGCAGACGTCCGCGCATGCCATGCCGGGTGGCGAGGCTTTGCACGCGGGTCTGCCGCAGTTTGACCAGACCGAATTCGGCGGCAACGAAAAAGCCGTTGAGGGCAACCAGAAACGCTGCACCGATGAGGGCGACAACCTGGATCAAAGCGAGGGGCTCCGGCAACAAAAGTCGTCAGTATAGAGACTGAAAGCTCGATGAAATATTTATCGTGCGCCAACGCATTCGCGCGCGGCACTCATTTCGGTGCCGTCGCGCTCATCGGTACGCGCAGCACGAGCGTGGCGGCGGTCGCCGCGACGCTGCCCGCTTCGGTCGGATCGACTTGCTCGAAGTTGCCGCCGTGCGCCTCCGCGACGCGCTTGCACAACGCGAACACCCATGCGATGCGCTTCGCCTCGCGCGGCTCACCTGCCTGCTTGCGCGCGAACGCTTCGAGCACATGTGGCAGCGCGGCGTCGTTCAATGCCGCATCGTTCGTCTGGTACGTGACGCTCGCGTGCCATGTGCCGTTGTCGACGCGCGCGGCCAGTGCAACCTCGGCGTCGCGCGCGCTCGCTTCGGTGGCGAACGTCAGCATGAGCCATAGCGCCGCGGCGAGGCGGGCGCGGTCACCGTTCAGTTGCTCGGTGGCGAGCTGCGAGTCGAGCCGCACTTCCACGCCGCGCGAGCGGGCGAGGCCAGTGCGGACTTCCTCGACGGTCTCGTCGAGCAGCGGATGCAGCGGAAAGGGTTCGTAGTGCAGCGCAAGCGATTTCGTTTCGGCGCGCGTCGCATCGACGATCGTCTCGAGCAGCTTCACCTGCTGATCGACGCCGCTGCGAATGCCGGTGATCGCGCGCTGCGAATTGGGATCGTTCGCGTCGAGCTTGCGCTCGAGAACATACGCCCAGCTATGAATCGCATTCAATGGACCGCGCAAGTCGTGCGATACCAGCGACAACACATGATCGCGCATGAACAACGCGGTTTCCGCGCGCAGGAGCGCGCTGCGTTCGGAGATGACGAAGCCGGCGGACGCCGGCTGGGCGCCAGCAGTCCCGGTGGGTGACGTAGTCACGATCGAGTCCTCTCAGGCAATGCTGGTTGATGGCAGGAAGCCTCATTATAGGCATCCCGTCCGGGCCGACCAGTCCGGTAGGCGGCGAGGCAGGACGCAATCCGTGTGCCATCTGCTCGATCCGACACAACCCGGCAGGATTCGGCGATTGGCCTCAACGCGCCTACAATGTCGCTTTTACGTTTTGAATTGAGGAGCAACGCATGTCGACTGTGACGACCGAATCCGGCCTGAAATACGAAGACCTCGTGGAAGGCACCGGCGCCGAAGCCGTGGCCGGCAAGACCGTGACCGTGCACTACACGGGCTGGCTGACTGACGGCCAGAAGTTCGATTCGAGCAAAGACCGCAATGACCCGTTCGCATTCGTGCTGGGCGGCGGCATGGTCATCAAGGGCTGGGACGAAGGCGTGCAAGGCATGAAGGTCGGCGGCAAGCGCAAGCTGACCATTCCGCCGCAACTCGGCTACGGCGTGCGCGGCGCAGGCGGCGTGATTCCGCCGAACGCGACGCTCGTGTTCGAAGTCGAGCTGCTCGAAGTCTGAGTTTCACCGAAGTGTTGTCATGAGCCACGCCGCCGTCACCGCCCCTACCGTTTCGCTGCGCTGCTATGGCGCGATCGAAGCGTCGGACGTGCACGACTTTCATCAGGTCGTGCTCGGGCTGGACGGCGCGATGGTGATGGCGGTAGACGGCGTCGCGCAGCAGATCGACGCCGGTTCCGCATGGCTGATCCCGGCGGGCGCTCGGCACGATTACGCGGGCGTCGGCACGAACCGGCAGCTCGTGCTCGATTTGCCGGCCGCGTCGCTGGCGGTGCCCGAGCGGCTGTTCGAACGCGCGCGCGCCGTCACGCTCGATGCGTCGCTCGCGCAGCTCGTGCATCGGATTGCCGCGCATGCGGCGCACGGCGTGGACGAAGCGCAAGCTGATGCCTTCGATCAGCGCCGTTTCCATTGGGACGCCGCGGCGCGTCTGGGCGCCGCGCTCGTCGCCGATCCCGCCGCGCTCGCCGGTGCGCAGGCGAACCGCATGGGTCTCGATTTCGCGCGCATCGACCGCTGGCTGCGCGCGCATCTGTCCGAACCGCTGCGGATCGCGGACCTCGCCGCGCATTGCGGCTTCGGCATGCGGCGTTTTCATCAATTGTTTATCGATGCGTTCGGCGAGACGCCGCATCGTTATTTGCAACGATTGCGGCTCGACACGTCGATCACGTTGCTAGCGGACCCGCGTCTTTCGTTGACCGATATCGCGCTCGAGATCGGCTTCGGCGATCAAAGCGCTTATACGCACGCGTTTACGCGGCGTTTTGGGCTGGCGCCCGGGCAGTGGCGCGCGTTGCGGCACTGAGCGCGTCGAGCGCGCTGATCAGCCTTCTAGTCCGCGCTGCAAATCCGCACGAATATCGCCGGCGTTTTCGAGCCCCACCGCCAGCCGGATCAACCCTTCGCTGATACCCGCCGCCGCGCGCGCTTCGGGCGTGATGCGGCCGTGCGTGGTGGTCGCCGGATGCGTGATCGTCGTACGCGTGTCGCCGAGGTTGCCGGTGATCGAGCAGACCTTCGTGCCGTCGATCACGCGCCATGCGTTCGCGCGCATCTGCTCGGGCGTCTCGCCCTTCAATTCGAACGACACGATCGCACCGCCCGACTTCTGCTGACGCATCGCGAGCGCGTGCTGCGGATGCGATTCGAGCCCCGGGTAGAACACGCGATTCACGGCCGGATGCGAGTCGAGCCAGCGCGCGATTTCGAGCGCATTCGCCGACTGTTTTTCGACGCGCAACGACAGCGTTTCCAGGCCCTTCAACAGTACCCACGCGTTGAACGCGGACAGCGTCGGGCCGGCGCTGCGCACGAACGGGAACACCTGTTCCATGATGAATTTCTTCGAACCGACCAGCGCGCCGCCGAGCACACGGCCCTGGCCGTCGAGGAACTTGGTCGCCGAATGCATGACGACGTCCGCGCCGAGTTTCAGCGGCTGCTGCAACGCCGGACTGCAGAAACAGTTATCGACGACGAACACCGCATTCGCGGCCTTCGCGATCTTGCCGATCGCTTCAATATCCGAAACTTCAGTCAACGGGTTGGACGGCGTTTCGAGGAAGAACATCTTCGTCTCGGGACGCACCGCGTCTTTCCACGCGTGCAAGTCAGTCGGATCGACGAACGTGGTCGTGATGCCGAACCTGCTGAAGATCTGCGAGAACATGCCGAGCGTCGAGCCGAACAGCGCCCGTGAACTCACGAGGTGATCACCCGCCTGCAACGTCGACATCACGACCGACATGATCGCGGCCATGCCCGAAGCCGTCGCGATACAGGCCTCGCCGCCTTCGAGCGCGGCCAGGCGGTCCTGGAACATCGAGACGGTCGGGTTCGAAAAGCGCGAGTAGGTGAAATAGTCTTCAGAGTTCTTGAAGCGCTCGGCGGCGTCGGCGGCGCTCGCGAACACGAAGCTCGAGGTCAGGAAGATCGCTTCCGAGTGCTCGTTGAAGTCGCTGCGCGCGGTGCCCGAACGGACGGCCAGCGTGTCGAAGTCGAAGTTCTGGGAGTCGTCCATGTCGGGTCTCGTTTCCAAGGTTCCGTGGCAACAAAAAAGCCCGCTTTTGCGTCGGCATAAGCGGGCTTCATGTGAGGGGAGAACAGGCTCACCTCGCGGTGTGCGTCAGCCCACCGATAGTTGCAGATGCAGCTGCGAACGCGCCGGGCCGCCACCGTCCATCGCATCGCTCGCGGCATCGCGATCCGATTGCGACGACGGCGCGAGACGCGCGCTTTCGATGCGGTCGAGGTACTCGGTCGTGATGTCGCCGGTCACGTAGTTGCCGTCGAAGCACGAAGCCTCGAACTCCTTCAGCGCCGGGTTGATATCGCGCACCGCCTGCTTCAGCGCATCGACGTCCTGATACACGAGGTGATCCGCGCCGATCATGCGCGCGACTTCCTCGTCAGAGCGGCCATGCGCGACCAGTTCGCCGCGCGTCGGCATGTCGATGCCGTAGACGTTCGGGAATTTCACCGGCGGCGCCGCCGACGCGAAAATCACCTTGTTCGCGCCTGCATCGCGCGCCATCTGCACGATTTCGTGCGACGTCGTGCCGCGCACGATCGAATCGTCGACGATCAGCACGTTCTTGCCCTTGAACTCGATGTTCATCGCGTTCAGCTTCTGGCGCACTGACTTCTTGCGCACCGCCTGGCCCGGCATGATGAAGGTGCGGCCCACGTAGCGGTTCTTGAAGAAGCCCTCGCGATACTCGACGCCGAGCGCCTTCGCGACCTGCATCGCGGCCGGGCGCGACGAATCGGGAATCGGCATCACCACGTCGATCCCGACGTCAGGCAGCTCGCGCTTGATCTTCTCGGCGAGGTAGTCGCCCATGCGCAGACGCACGTTGTAGACCGGCACGCCGTCGAGCACCGAATCAGGACGCGCCAGATAGACGAGTTCGAAGATGCAGGGGTTCAGGCTCGGGGTCGTCGCGCACTGCTGCGAATGCAACTGGCCTTCGGCGTCGATGAAAATCGCCTCGCCCGGCCGCACGTCGCGCACGAATTCGAAACCGATACCTTCGATCGCCACCGATTCCGACGCCACCATCCACTCGACGCCGTGAGCCGTTTCCTGCTTGCCGAGACACAGCGGACGGATGCCGAACGGGTCACGCACCGCGAGCATGCCGTAGCCGGCAATCAGCGCGACGATCGCGTACGAGCCGCGCACCCGCCGATGCACGCCCGACACCGCCTTGAACAGCGCGGCCGGATCGAGCTGCAGACCCGAGCTCGACAGTTGCAGCTCGTGCGCGAGCACGTTGAGCAGCACTTCGGTATCGGAATTGGTGTTCACGTGGCGGCGATCGATGCGGAACATCTCATCTTTCAGCTGCTGCCAGTTGGTCAGGTTGCCGTTGTGCGCGAGGATGATGCCGAACGGCGCGTTCACGTAGAACGGCTGCGCCTCTTCTTCGCTCGACGCCGAACCAGCGGTCGGGTAACGGACCTGGCCGATGCCGCTCGTGCCCGGCAGGCTACGCATGTTGCGCGTGCGGAACACGTCGCGCACCATGCCGTTGGCCTTGTGCATGTGGAAGTTGCTGCCGTTCGCCGTCGCGATGCCGGCGGCGTCCTGACCGCGGTGCTGCAGCAGCAGCAGGCTGTCATAGATCAGCTGATTGACCGGAGAGTGGGAAACTACGCCTACGATGCCGCACATGGCATGTCCTTCAAAGGTACGAAATTCAACATGGCGCCCGATGCTTGCGACCGCGTCCGCGCTGTGAGGCGACGGGACGCACTACGACGTCAAGGCAGCCGGTGTACGCCGGAGTCCTGTTGCGCATTGCTCGGGGCGTCCGGACCGTCCACATGGACGTAAGCGGCGAGCGCCTCGGGGAGCAGCGGTTTCATTGCGCGTACGCCCTCGACCGCATAGGGACGGAGCAACGCGTTGCGCCAGAATTCCTCTTTGGGCAGTTCGGTCAAGCCTGCGAGGGCGACCAGAATCAGCACCAGAACGACCCCACGTACGAGGCCGAACATCAAACCGAGCGAGCGGTCCGCACCGCCCAGACCCGTGACTTGCACGAGGCGGCTGAGCAGCGCGCTCACCACGCTCGCGACCAGCACGACGGCGATCACCACGAGCGAGAAAGCCAGTAGCCACTGGGTCAACTTACCGCCCGGCCAGCTGGACGGGATATACGGCACCACGTAGCCCACGAACTCGCACGCCAGGAAGAACGCCGCGATCCAACCGATCAAGCCAAACACTTCCGACAGCAAACCTCGCCAGGCGCCTCGCAGCGCCGACAAGCCAATCACCGCCATTACAGCGTAGTCGAAGGCAGTGAACATCGCTCGCTTACTGTGTACTGCTGCCGTTCGAGCCCGACACGAGGCCCGCCTCGCGAACCTTCGCGATCGCTGCGGTCGCCGCGGCGCGGTCGGCGAACGGGCCGGCGCGCAAAAGTGTCAGCGTCGAGCCGTCGGCCTGCTTCCTGTGTTCGGTATATGCGGGCACGCCCGCCGCTTTCAACTTTGCGGCCCAACTGCGTGCGCTCGCTTCGTTTGCGAAGGCGCCGAGCTGAAGCGCGAAACGGTTGCCCGGCGGCGAGGCCGGCGTGCCGGAGTTCGCATCGGCGCTGGCCGCGGCCGTGCTCGTATCGTCTTCGGTCGACGGTGACGGTGCGGCGGCGGGAGCCTTCGATTGCTTGGCTGCGGTAGACGGTGCGGTGTTGGCTGCGAGCGACTGGGTTTGCGGCTTCGCGGCGGGTTTGGGCGCCGCGGCGGTCACGGAGCCGGTCGCGGTCGTGCCCTGTTTCGCTGCGCTCGATTGAGCCGATTGGGCCGGCTTCGCTGCGGAGGCCGGGGCCGTGGTTGCTGCGGCCGTCGCCGCGGTCGTTGCCGGCGCGAGGCTGGACGCCGCGACGCCGGTGTCGGCGGCCGGCGGATTGTCCGGCGCGACGCCAGCTTGCACGTCTTCGTTGGCAGTGGATCTGGCGAGCTTCGGCGCGGGGCGGCTCGGAATGTCGATCGAGATGTCGTCGGTGACGGGCTTGGGATGCGAATCCAGCACCATCGGCAGGATGATCACCGCCGCGACGACCAGTGCGATTGCACCGACGAGCCGGCGACGCGCGCGCTGCTTTTCCGGCAGCGTGGGGTCGAGCAGCATGGCATCTGCATCGACGGGGCGCTCCGTACGGCGGGTGCGCCGCTCGACGCGCTCACCCCGGGCGGCCCGATTGGAACTGGTGTTTGCGCCGCGCCGGCTGGGCGCGTCGTCTTTCTTGCCGAACGAGAAAATTCCCATGAATCGCTTGGTTCGAGCCTGGCGCCCGCTCAGTGTTGCTGCGATTTCCGGTAGGCCATCACACCCGCTACCGTATAGAAACTGCCGAAGACCACGATTCTATCATTCTCTGACGCACGTTTTAGCGCGTCCTGGAAAGCCTGTGCCGGCGTCGCGTAGCGCGTGATGGTGCTGTCGGCGCTCTCTTCCACACCCAGCTCGCGCAGCGCGGTTTCCAGCTCTTGCGCGGACGCGGCGCGCGGAGTCGGCAGATCGGTCACGCACCAGTGGTCGATCTCGCCCTTCAGATGATTGAGCACGCCGGCGATGTCCTTGTCGCGCATCGCGCCGAACACCGCGTACGTGTACGGGAAAAAGCCCATGTTGCCGAGATTCTGCCCGAGCACGGCGGCCGCATGCGGATTGTGGCCGACGTCGAGCACGATGGACGGCTTGCCCGGCAGCACCTGGAAACGACCCGGCAGATCCACGTTGGCGATGCCGAGCCGGATGTCCTGCGCCGACACCGGCAGACGGTCGCGCAACGCTTCGAGCCCGGCCAGCGCCGCCGACGTGTTGATCAGCTGATTTGCGCCGCGCAGCGACGGATACGCGAGCGCCGAGCGCCGCAGCGTCGGGCCGACGTAGCTCCACTGCTGGCGCTCGCTGCCCGCCTGGCCTTCGTAACGGAAATCGCGGCCGAACAACCACAATTGCGCGCCGATCTTTTCCGCGTGATCGATCAGCGATTGCGGGGGTATTGGGTCAGCGCAGATCGCCGGCTTGCCGGGGCGGAAGATGCCGGCTTTTTCGAACGCGATCTTGTCGCGTGTGTCGCCGAGGTAGTCGGTGTGATCGAGATCGATGCTCGTGATGATCGCGCAATCGGTATCGAGGATATTGACCGCGTCGAGACGACCGCCGAGGCCGACTTCGAAAATCACCGCGTCGAGGCCGCGCGACGCGAACAGGCTCATGATCGCGAGCGTCGTAAATTCGAAGTAGGTCAGCGTCACCGGCTTGGCGAGGCTCAGGCGCGCGGCTTCGACGATTTCGAAGTGCGGCAGCAGATCGGCATCGCTTGCCATCTCGCCGTTGATGCGCGCCCGTTCGTTGAACGACAGCAGATGCGGAGAAGTGTGGCAGCCGACCGTATAGCCCGCGCGCAGCAGGATCGCTTCGAGGATCGCGCAGGTCGAGCCTTTGCCGTTCGTGCCGCCGACCGTGATGATCGGGCAGGCGAACGACAGCTGCATCGCATCACGTACCTGGGAGATGCGGCCCAAACCCATGTCGATGCCGACCGGATGCGCGGATTCAAGGTGCGTGAGCCACGCGTCGAGGGTGGGGTATGTCGTCATCGGGTGAATCTTGAGTGAGTCGCGGTGGTCCGGTTCTGCGATGCTGCGAAGGGTACTGATCAAGCGATTGCGGTCGGAGGGTCGCGTATCGCTGTCGATCGGGGGCGGGAGCCATGGCGAGGTTTATGCGCACAAACCCGCGCCTTCAGCCACGCCAGCTTCGGTTTGAACCGCCGCCGCTTCGCAGGCGATCGTAATTATCGCGGAAATGACAGCGCGCCGCTTGATTGCTCACGCGGCGCGCTATTTTTGATTGCTTGTCTGCCCGGCTTTTACGCGACCGCGTCCGCCGGTTGATGGCTCAGCAGCGCCAGCAATTGGGCGATTTCTTCGCGCAGCTTGCGACGGTCGACGATCATGTCAATCGCGCCCTTCTGCAGCAGGAATTCGGCGCGCTGGAAGCCTTCCGGCAGCTTCTCGCGCACGGTCTGTTCGATCACGCGTGGGCCGGCAAAGCCGATCAGCGCCTTCGGCTCGGCGATCACGACGTCGCCGAGGAACGCGAAACTCGCGGACACGCCGCCCATTGTCGGGTCGGTGAGCACCGAGATGAACGGCAGCTTGGCTTCGGCCAGTTTCGTGAGCATCGCGGTGGTCTTTGCCATCTGCATCAGCGACAGCAGGCTCTCCTGCATCCGCGCGCCGCCCGAAGAGGTAAAGCAGATGAACGGCACTTTCTGTTCGAGTGCGTTCTGAGCGCCGCGCGCGAAACGCTCGCCGACCACCGAACCCATCGAGCCGCCCATGAACGAGAACTCGAAGTTCGCCACGACGACCGGCAGCGTGTGAATCGCGCCGCCCATCACGACCATTGCATCGGTCTCGTCGGTTTCGTCCATCGCCTCTTTCAAGCGCTCCGGGTACTTGCGGCTATCTTTGAACTTCAGCGCGTCGACCGGAACGATCTCCTGGCCGATTTCGTAGCGGCCTTCCGGATCGAGCAGGCTATCGAGCCGCTCACGCGCGCCGATGCGCATGTGATGGTCGCACTTCGGGCAAACATGCAGATTGGCCTCGACGTCGTTGCGGTACAGCACGGCTTCGCACGACGGGCACTTGATCCACAGGCCTTCCGGAATCCCCTTGCGGTTCTTCGGGTCGGTTTGTTTGATTTTCGGCGGCAGCAGCTTATCGAGCCAGCTCATAGGGAATCCTTCTGGGTCAGCAGTTGCGCGAACGGCGGGACGAGCCCGCCGCTCACGTTACCGCGACAAAAATAACTGTTATCGGGCAGACGCGACACTATCGATCGCCTCGCGCACTTCGGCGACGAAACGCGTAAGCGTCTCCGCAGCGGCGTCGGGCGCTGCCTGTTCGAGCAACTGAACGATACGGCTGCCGATCACGACGGCATCGGCCACCTCGGCCACTGCGCGCGCCGTTTGCGCGTCGCGAATGCCGAAACCGACGCCCACCGGCAGGGGGACGCGCGACTTGATGGCCGGGATTTTACTCGCGATGCTGGAAACGTCCAGATTTGCCGCGCCGGTGACCCCTTTCAGCGACACATAGTAGACATAGCCGCTGGCGATCCGGCCGACTTCGGCGATGCGCTCATCGGTCGAAGTGGGTGCGAGCAGAAAAATCGGATCGATGCCAGCAGATTGCATCTGTTGGGCGAAGTTAGCGCACTCTTCCGGCGGATAATCGACCACCAGCACACCATCCACACCGGCTTCCTTCGCGGCGTTCGCGAACCCATCGGCGCCCATCCGCTCGATCGGATTCGCATAGCCCATCAGCACGACCGGGGTTTTGTCGTCGGTTTCGCGGAAGCGTTTGACGTCGGCCAGCACGCGGCGCAGCGACACGCCCCGTGCGAGCGCGCGCTCAGACGACTGCTGGATCACCGGGCCATCGGCCATCGGGTCGGAAAACGGCACGCCGAGTTCGATCACATCCGCGCCACCGGCGGCGAGCGCGTGCATGAATTCGACCGTGCGAGCCGGGTCCGGATCACCAGCGGTCATGAACGGGATCAAGCCTTTCTTACCCTGGGCGGACAGCGCGGCAAACGTGTTCTTGATACGGGACATGGAAATATTCTCGAATTGGGGCTACCGCGCGCTGATCGCAGTGCGCATTTCCGCGCATTTAGAAGCGCATTTCACGCTGTTCACTGCACCTCGGTCGACTGCTGCACTTTCGGCTTAGTTCGGGTTCGACGCGGCGCAGCAGGCGTAGCGGCGACGCTGACGCGCTCGCGCGCTATCGCGCAGTAGCTCTCGTTGATCTCATAGCCGACGAATTCGCGTTGATGACGGACGCAAGCGACTGCGGTGGTGCCGCTGCCCATGAACGGGTCGAGCACACGGCCGCCCTTCGGGCAGCTGGACAGCACCATTCGCTCGACGATTTCCAGAGGTTTCTGGGTCGGGTGCGCGACGCGCTCGGCATGCTGCCGATGCAGACGCGAGATCGACCAGACATCCTTCGGATTATAGCCAAGCTCCAACCACTTGCTTCCTTCGAACAACTTACGCGAACGCGCCTTCTTCGTGACTGCATCGTACGGAATGCGGACGGGATCGAGATCGAAGAAATAGTCCTTCGACACCGCGAAGAAACCGATGTTGTCGTGCACCGACGTGAAGCGGCGCGTCGTGCCGCCCATGCTCGGCACGCGCCGGTCCCAGATGATCTCATTGACCATCATGAGCTTGGTCTTCAGGAAACTGAAGATTTCCGGCGCGTACTGCCAGGTGCAGAAAATGTAGAACGAACCTGTGGGCTTGAGCTTCGGCACAGCAAGCTCGAGCCAGCCACGCGTCCAGTCGAGAAATTCCTCGCCCGTGCGCATGTCCGAGTCGTTGCCGTAGTCCTTCCCCAGCCCATAGGGCGGATCACAGACGATCAGGTCGATCGACCCGTCGGGAATGTTCGCTACATCGGTCAGAAAATCGCGGTTCAACAGCTGAATGCCGGCCGGCACCTGCGCCACCAGCGGTGCAGGTGCCGCGGCGGCCGATGCCGCGGGCGCCGATCCCTCGGCGCCCGGATTCGCAGTTTCAATCGCCGGCTGCGGCTCGTCGAACTCGTCACGCATCGTCGCGGCTCAGAACTGGATACCCGATCGCTCGGCGACCGTGTGCATGTCCTTGTCGCCGCGGCCCGACAGGTTGACCAGCAGAATCTTGTCTTTCGACAAAGTCGGCGCGAGCTTCGTAGCGTAGGCGAGCGCGTGGCTCGACTCGAGTGCAGGAATGATGCCCTCGATGCGGCAGCAATCGTGGAATGCTTTCAGCGCTTCTTCGTCGGTGATGCCGACATATTGCGCGCGATTGCTCTCTTTTAGCCACGCATGCTCGGGACCCACGCCCGGATAGTCGAGGCCCGCCGACACCGAATGCGTCTCGATGATCTGACCGTCTTCGTCCTGCAGCAGGTAGGTCCGGTTGCCGTGCAGCACTCCCGGGCTCCCGCCGATCAGCGAGGCCGCGTGACGACCCGTTTCGATGCCGTCGCCGGCCGCTTCGACGCCGATCAACTGCACCGAACTGTCCTCGATATACGGATAAAAAATACCCATCGCATTCGAACCACCGCCCACGCACGCGATCACGGCATCGGGCTGGCGTCCAGCCTGTTCGGGCATCTGCACACGGCATTCATCGCCGATCACCCGCTGGAAGTCGCGCACCATCATCGGATACGGATGCGGACCCGCGACCGTGCCGATGATATAGAACGTGTTTTCGACGTTGGTGACCCAGTCGCGCATCGCTTCGTTCAGCGCGTCTTTCAGCGTGCGCGAACCCGATTCGACCGGCACGACGGTCGCGCCGAGCAACTTCATGCGGTACACGTTGGCGGCCTGGCGGCGTACATCCTCCGAGCCCATATAGACCACGCATTCCATACCGAAGCGGGCGCAGATCGTCGCCGTGGCGACACCGTGCTGACCAGCGCCGGTTTCCGCGATCACGCGCGGCTTGCCCATGCGCTTGGCGAGCAAGGCCTGGCCGATCACGTTGTTGATCTTGTGCGCGCCGGTGTGATTCAGGTCTTCACGCTTCAGATAAACCTGCGCGCCGCCGAGCAATTCGCTCCAGCGCTGTGCGTGATAAATGGGGGATGGACGACCCACGAAGTACTTCAGTTCGCGCTCGTATTCGGCGACGAACTCCGGGTCTTTCTGATATTTCTCGTACGCTTCACGCAGCTCGTCGAGTGCGGAAAACAGCGTTTCGGCGACGAACACGCCGCCAAACTGGCCGAAGTGGCCTCTTTCGTCAGGCAAGTTGTACATGGTGATCACTCTTCTCAGATGGCTCGCGGCTTTCATCGGAAAGCACCCGCGAGCCTGAATCATTCAGCGTCCGCCGCGCGCACCGCGCGTACGAACGCCGCCATCCGGGCGTGATCCTTCACGCCCCGGGCGCCCGGTACTTCGATGCCGCTCGAGACATCGACCGCGTACGGGCGCACGCAATGGATCGCATCACTGACGTTTTGCGCGTTCAACCCACCACTCAAAACGGCCCGATGCGCGAGCTCTGCTGGAATAAGTGACCAATCGAAGACCTTTCCGCCGCCGCCGTAGCCTTCGACATGGGTGTCGAACAGAAGACCACTGGCAGCTGAATAGTTAAGCGCCGATTTTACCAAATCGGCCGCTCGAGTATCCGCCGCAACTCGCAACGCGCGCAACCAAGGCAAACCCGCAACGCCGGCGAGCGTCTCGCACTGCGCCGGCGTCTCGTCGCCGTGAAACTGCAACAGCGTCAGATTGACGTTGCTCGCGACTTCCTGGATCCATTCCGGCGTCGCATTGACGAACAGACCGACGACCGATACGAACGGCGGCACATCGTGGACAAGTTCGACCGCTTGCGCAACGCTCACCGAGCGCGGGCTCGGCGGATAGAACACGAGGCCGATCGCGTCGGCCCCGAGGTCGATCGCGTGGGCGATGTCGGCGGGTTTCGAAAGTCCGCACAACTTGATGCGCGTGCGGTGCGGGACGTTTTGCAGGGCGGCGGTGTCGGCCTGGCTGGAGGGGTTCTCTGCTGCTTTCATGTTTCCGGTTGCTCGGTCCATACACTGCTCCACGGCACGCTGCCCGTCGTCGCAGCGGGCACGGCGAATTGCTCAGGATAGCCCACTTGCGCAAGGTACAGGCCGTCGGGCATGAAAGTCGGCGCCGCGCAGTCGCGGCTGCGGCTCGCGAGCACGTCGGCCATCCACGCCGCCGGACGGCGGCCGCTGCCGATTTCGATTAGGCAGCCCATCACGTTGCGCACCATGTGATGCAGGAACGCGTTCGCGCGGAAGCGGAAATGCACGAAGTTGCCTTGTCGTTTGACGTCGATCTGGTACAGATGCTTGAACGGCGTTTTCGACTGGCATTGCGACGAACGAAACGCCGAAAAGTCGTGCTCGCCGATCAGGTGTTCGGCCGCCGAGCGCATCTCGTCGACGTCGAGGGGCGTGTGCACCCAGCCGGCGCGCGTCGTGAGCATCGGCGAGCGCACCGGACTCACGTACAACACGTAGTAATAGGTGCGCTCGAACGCCGAGAAACGCGCATGAAAATCGTCGGGCATCGGCTTGGCCCACTGCACGCCGATCGTCTTCGGCAGGAACGCGTTCGGGCCGCGTACCCAGGAGATGTCGACGCGATCGAGTTCGGTGTCGAAATGCACGACCTGGCCCAGGCCGTGCACACCGCGGTCGGTGCGGCCGGCCACGATGGTCTGCACGGGCGTGCGCGTGAATTCGCGCAGCGCCCGTTCGAGCTCGTCCTGCACCGTATTGCCATGCGGTTGCGACTGCCAGCCGGCGAACGCCGCGCCGTCATACTGCACGCCTAATGCGATGCGCTTCACGACAGCGGGGCGAGAGTCGAAAGCAACGCGCGGGCTTCGGTGCGCGTGGCTGGATCGTTCGCTTCGATCACTTCGTTGATGAGCGTACGGGCGCCCGCGAGATCGCCGAGCTCGATGTACTCGGAGGCCAGCTCCAGCTTGTTACGCGCGATGCGGCCGAGATCGGCCGGCGTGAAGGCCGGCAACGGCTGGGCCGGACTTGGCGGCAGTTCGAGGTCGAAGTCGAGCTTAAGCGCGCCGAAGCCGGCCGCGCCGAGACCCGCGACGGCGCCTGCGCCGGCGGTGCCGGCGGCGATCTGCTCAGCGATGTGCGGGGCGTCGTCGTCCGAGTCGTGGCCGAAGGCCTGCTGCGCGGTCGTTTCAGGCGATGCGACCGGTTGCGTCGACAGCGACGTCGGAAGCTCCAGATCGCCGGTTGGGGGCACTTCGATGCGCGGCGGCAGCGGCATGTTCAGGCTGCTGAACGCGTCGACGGCCTCGCGCGGGAATTCGGTCGGTGCGGTCGGTGCGGACGGCGCAGGTTGCGCCGGCACCGGCATCTCGCCGAACGGCTGACCGAACGACGTGGTGGCGCGCGGTTCGACGGGGTGTTGCGTGTAATCGATCACTGGGGGTGGAACGTTCAACGGGGTCTGCGGTTCGGCCGTCGCGGCGTGCGGCGCGCTCGCGGGCGTTTCTGTTGGGGTTGGGCTCGTGGTTGTGGTGGCGCCTGGCGTTTTTTCTGCCGTCGGGCTTTCTGTGGATTCGTCGTCCCATTGCAGACCATCTGCGCGCTCGTCGTGCGTCCCGCCTATGACCGGCTCGAGCGGTTCGAGGGGGCCCAGCGGCAACGCCTCGGCGCCAAGTTCTGCCGCGGCGGCCAGATTGGCGGCTGTGGCCGCGGCGCTCAGGGTTTCATTGTGAGTCGGTGTGAGCGCCAGCGGTTCGGAGGACGCTTCGCTTTCGCTGGACAGCGCGATGTCGGCGGACGGGGCCGTCGGTGCGGTGGGTTCGGGCGTGCCCGGTTGGGTCAGGTGGGTTTCTTGTATCGCTGCCTGTTCCGTTGCCGCGCGCTCGGCTGCTATGCGCTCCGCTTCTGCGCGTTGTGCTGCCGCGCGTTCCGCTTCGGCATGCTCCTCGGCTGCCGCTTGTTCTGCCGCGGCTCGCTCCGCTGCCGCCTGTTCGGCTGCCATGCGTTCCGCTTCGGCTTGCTCGGCTGCTGCACGGTCCGCTGCCGCGCTTTCTGCCGCTGCCTGCTCCGCTGCCGCACGTTCTGCCGCTGCACGGTCCGCTGCCGCGCTTTCCGCCGCTGCCTGCTCGGTTGCCGCGCGTTCTGCCGCTGCACGCTCCGCCGCCGCGCTTTCTGCCTCTGCACGCTCCGTTGCCGCGCTTTCTGCCGCAGCCTGCTCGGCTGCCGCGTGTTCCGCAGCCGCGTGTTCTGCCGCTGCCACTGCCGCCGCCTGCTGTGCACGCTCCTTATCTTGCGCCTCCGACTCTTCCGGCACCGCCGCCTGCCCGGCCACCACGCTAGCTTCGCGCGAATCCGCTGCGGGCGTCGATCTCGTCATGTCGCCATCAGCCGCCTCGGCAGCCCGCGCTGCAGCCTCCTTTTCGCGCTTGCGGCGCCCCATGCGCAGAGCCGTGAGCAGAACAACGAGTGCCGCGCCAACCGCCGCCGCGATGCTCAGATCGCGCTGAGACATGCCACTCTCATCCGACGGCGCCGTCGCCACACTCGCCTGCTGCGGCGCCGCGGCCACCGCCGCCGCAGAACCCACCGCGGCCGGCTGCGCGGCGCTCGTCGGAGCGGGACCCGACGCGACCTGCGCACCGCCGATACCGTGCTTCTGCAACTCCATCAGCACGCGGTTTTTCAGCGCCAGCAGTTGCTGCAGACTCGATACCTGCGGATGCGGCTGCGAAGCCGCGGTCGTCGTCGACGGCGCCTGTCCGGCAGTCGCGCTCGACGACGGTTGAATCGATCCTGCCCATCCCTGCGTACCGCTTGCCGCCACCCCCGTCGATACCGCAGCACTCCCTTCGATCGGCGCGCTGGCCGTGCCGGAGACCGCGGGTGCGGCTGAAGTCGTCGCGTTCGCCGCAGCGCTTGCCGCACTCGCGGCAGCGGCGTTGACCTGCTCGACCGCACTCGCGGTGCTGGCAGCCGCAGCGGCCGCCGCTGCCGGCTCCGCCGTCGGCGCGGACTCGGGCGCAGCCGCCGTGGACTCCGACGCCCCCGCCGCAGCCCCAGCCGACGAAGCCGCCAACGCCCCCGACGCATCGAGCGCCGGCACGATCAACACCGCGCCCACCCGCACCCGGCTCGGATCGTGATTCATGAACGCGGCGGGATTCGTGTCGAACAATGCGCGCGTCGTGCGCGCGAGTACCGCCCGGTCATGCGATTGCGTAATGGCGATCGCGACGTCGTTCAGCGACTGCCCAGCGTGTACCGTGTACTGGGTACCCGCGGCGATCGCAACGACAACGGTAGTCGAACCGACAGCGGAAGCGGCATCCGTTGCGCTCGTGGCGCTAGCCGGCGCCGCAAGCGTATTGCCCGCGCCACCGCCGAGCAGCGCGAGGGCGAAAGCGGCACCTGCGGCCATCGCCGCGGGACGGCTCCTGAATCGCACCTTATCGTGACGAATGGACATAGCCCGAAGAGCGGAGCGTCGAAAGTTCATCGGGACTCCTGGCGCGTCAGCGCGCAGCCTTTTTTACGAGTGGAAAGAGACAAGATGATCGGAGCACAAAATGAAAAAAGCGCCGCGCAAGCGCGACGCTTCTTGAGTTGTCTACGCGTCGTGAGCGCGTAGTTTACTTTACTTGTCGAGCACAATGCGAAGCATGCGACGCAGCGGTTCAGCCGCACCCCACAGCAGCTGATCGCCGACCGTGAAGGCCGACAGATATTCGCCGCCCATCGCCAGCTTGCGCACGCGGCCGACCGGTACCGTCAGCGTGCCCGTGACGACCGCCGGGGACAGATCACGCATCGACGCTTCGCGCTCGTTCGGCACGAACTTGACCCAGTCGTTGCCCGACGCGAGGATGCTATTCACTTCGTCGAGCGGCACGTCCTTGTTCAGCTTGATCGTGAGTGCCTGCGAGTGGCAGCGCATCGCGCCGATCCGCACGCACAGGCCGTCGACCGGAATCGAACCCGGCGTGCCCATGGCCGGCTTGCCGAGGATCTTGTTGGTTTCCGCGCCGCCCTTCCACTCTTCCTTCGACATGCCGTTGCCGAGATCCTTGTCGATCCACGGAATCAGCGAGCCCGCGAGCGGCACGCCGAAGTGGTCGGTCGGCATGCTGTCGCTGTTCATCGCTTCGAGCACGCGGCGGTCGATGTCGAGAATCGCCGAAGCCGGGTCGGCCAGTTCGTTCTTCACCGCGCCGTGCAGCGTGCCCATCTGCGACAGCAGTTCGCGCATGTTTTGCGCGCCCGCGCCCGATGCGGCCTGATACGTCATGGCCGTCATCCAGTCGACGAGGTTTTCGCGGAACAGGCCGCCCAACGCCATCAGCATCAGGCTGACCGTGCAGTTGCCGCCGATGAAGTTCTTCTGGCCTTTGACGAGCGCGTTCTTGATCACGTCGAGATTGACCGGATCGAGAATGATGACGGCGTCGTCCTTCATGCGCAGCGACGATGCCGCGTCGATCCAGTAGCCGTTCCAGCCAGCCGCGCGCAGCTTCGGGAACACTTCGTTCGTGTAGTCACCACCCTGGCAGGAGATGATTGCGTCGCACTTCTTCAGGTCTTCGATGCTTGTCGCATCTTTGAGCTTGGTCTCGTTTTTGGCGAACGACGGCGCGTTGCCGCCCGCGTTGCTGGTGCTGAAAAACACCGGTTCGATCAAGTCGAAATCGCCTTCCTGCTGCATGCGTTGCATCAGGACGCTGCCGACCATGCCGCGCCAACCTACGAGACCTACGTTCATGACTTCATACCCTTCGAATGGAAACTTCCCCGCATCTTTGCCCGCAGTGACCGCGCGGGGAAGATGGGCGGGCACGACGGACGATCAGCGCTTCGTGATCGTTTTCGGGGTAATGGTTTTGATGGTAATGGCGAACTCGATCGCACGGGCAGTTGTGCCGTGCGATTTGGAAATCGAGGAGATTTGGGAGATCTGAGCCATCGCAACAATATACACGAAAACGGAAAACTGGCGGCGCTGTTCGCCGCATTACGCGCGAATCGACCTGTTTTAAGGTCGATTCGCGTTTTAAAGGCCAATATCGACGACCTTATCAATGCTTGCACCCGCTCCGCGAGTGCATGTGCCGCATGCGTTTTACAGCGCGGCCACGACGGCGTCGCCCATCGCAGCGGTGCCGACCTGCTTGCATCCCGGCGTGAGAATGTCGCCGGTGCGATAGCCCTGCTCGAGCACCTTCTTCACCGCGGTTTCGATGCGATCAGCCTGCTCCGCCTTGTTCAGCGAATAGCGCAGCATCATCGCAGCGGAGAGGATCGTGGCGAGAGGATTCGCCACGCCCTTGCCGGCGATGTCCGGTGCGGAACCGTGCGACGGCTCGTACAAGCCCTTGTTGTTCTTGTCGAGCGATGCCGACGGCAGCATGCCGATCGAGCCGGTCAGCATGGCAGCCTCGTCGGACAGGATGTCGCCGAACATGTTGCCGGTCACGATCACGTCGAACGACTTCGGCGCCTTCACGAGTTGCATCGCGGCGTTGTCGACGTACATGTGCGACAACTCGACGTCCGCGTATTCCTTCGACACGTCGATCATCACGTCCTTCCAGAACTGCGACGTTTCGAGCACGTTGGCTTTATCGACCGAGGTCAGCTTCTTGCCGCGCTTTTGCGCCGCCTGGAACGCGACGTGCGCGATGCGGCGCACTTCGGGTTCCGAATAGCGCATCGTGTCGAAGCCTTCCTTCGCGCCGGCGAACAGGCCGTCCGGCGACGTACGCACGCCGCGCGGCGCGCCGAAGTAAATGTCGCCGTTCAGTTCGCGCACGATCAGGATGTCGAGACCCGAAACGATCTCTTCCTTCAGCGACGACGCACCCGTGAGTTGCGGATAGCAGATCGCCGGACGGAAGTTCGCGAACAGTTCCAGGTGCTTGCGCAGACCGAGAATTGCCTGCTCGGGGCGCAGCGCGCGTTCGAGCTTGTCGTATTTCCAGTCGCCGACCGCGCCGAACAGGATCGCGTCGGCTTCCTTCGCGAGCGCGAGCGTCGAGTCGGGCAGCGGGTGGCCCTTCGCTTCGAAGCCTGCGCCACCGACCGGCGCTTCTTCGAGTTCGAACTTCTCGCCGAGCACGTTCAGGACCTTCACGGCCTCCTTGACGATTTCGGGACCGATGCCGTCGCCCGGCAACACTGCGATCTTCATGCGAATTCCTTGATGATTTTTTCGAGTCTTTTCTGGCGCAAACCGGCGCGGGCGCGTGGACCTCGAGTCCTTACGCCCCCGCGGGTTCGTTTAACGGACGAGGCGATTGTTCAGCCACGGTTGCTTCGCGAGACGCTCCGCTTCGAACTGGCGGATCTTGTCCGCGTGACGCAGCGTGAGGCCGATGTCGTCGAAACCGTTCAGCAGGCAGTACTTGCGGAACCCTGCGACTTCGAACGGATATTCGGCGCTGCCGTCGGCCGTGCGCACGACTTGTGCTTCAAGGTCGATCGTCAGTTTGAAGCCGTTGAACGCATAGGTTTCGTTGAACAGATGATCGACCTGCTGTTCGGTCAGCACGATCGGCAGCACGCCGTTCTTGAAGCAGTTGTTGTAGAAGATGTCGGCGAAGCTCGGCGCGATCAGCGCGCGAAAGCCGTACTGCTGCAACGCCCACGGCGCGTGTTCGCGCGAGCTGCCGCAGCCGAAATTCTTGCGTGCGAGCAGCACCGAAGCGCCCTGATAGCGCGGCTGGTTCAGCACGAAGTCCGGGTTCAGCGGACGAGTCGAGTTGTCCTGACCCGGCTCGCCGTGGTCGAGATAGCGCCATTCGTCGAACGCGTTCGGACCGAAGCCCGTGCGCTTGATCGACTTCAGGAACTGCTTCGGAATGATCGCGTCCGTGTCGACGTTCTCGCGATCGAGCGGCGCCACGACGCCGGTGTGTACGATGAATTTATCCATGACGCTTGCGCCTGTTCAGAACCGGGCGATGCGCTGGGCGGCTGGAAACGCCGCGCCGCATCGCCGGCAAAAATCAAAAACCGCTTATTTCTCAGCGTGATTGCTGATCGAATTGCCGAGGTGCGACATGTCCTCGCCGAATCCGTGCACCGTGTTGCAGCCGGCCAGTCCGAGCAGAAGCCCGGCGAAGGCAGCGAGTGCGAAGCGGCGCAATAGAGTGATGCGATTCATGTTCTTCATCATGCGATTTATCCAAGCTTGCGAATATCGACGAAATGTCCTTCGATGGCCGCAGCCGCGGCCATTGCGGGGCTCACCAGGTGCGTGCGACCGCCGGCGCCCTGACGACCTTCGAAATTGCGGTTCGACGTGGATGCGCAACGCTCACCCGGCTCGAGCCGGTCGGCGTTCATGGCGAGGCACATCGAGCAGCCCGGCTCGCGCCATTCGAAACCGGCGTCGGTAAAGACCTTGTCGAGGCCTTCACGCTCCGCCTGCGCCTTCACGAGACCCGAACCCGGCACGACCATCGCCAGACGGATGTTCGGCGCGACGCGGCGGCCGAGTTTCTTCACGACGTAAGCCGCCGCGCGAATGTCTTCGATGCGCGCGTTGGTGCACGACCCGATGAAGATTTTATCCGGCTTGATCGACTCGATCGGCGCGTTCGGCTCGAGCGCCATGTACTTGAGCGCGCGCTCCATCGCGTCGCGCTTGACCGGGTCCTTCTCGCGTTCCGGATCCGGCACGCGGCCGTCGATCGGCGTCACCATTTCCGGCGAGGTGCCCCACGTGACCTGCGGCACGATTTCGGCGGCATTCAGCTCGACCACGCGATCGAATTGGGCGCCGTCGTCCGATTTGAACTGCTTCCAGTATTCGACCGCGTGATCCCACTCGACGCCTTGCGGCGAGAACGGACGGCCCTTCAGGTAGTCGACCGTGGTGTCGTCTACAGCGACCATGCCGGCGCGCGCGCCCGCTTCGATCGCCATGTTGCAGACCGTCATGCGGCCTTCCATCGACAGCGAACGGATGGTCGAGCCGCCGAATTCGATCGCGTAGCCGGTGCCGCCCGCGGTGCCAATCTTGCCGATGATCGCGAGCACGATGTCCTTCGCGGTGCAGCCGCGCGGCAGTTGGCCCTCGACCTTCACGTGCATGTTCTTGCTCTTCTTTTGCAGCAGCGTTTGGGTGGCCAGCACGTGCTCGACTTCCGACGTGCCGATGCCGTGCGCGAGCGCGCCGAACGCGCCGTGCGTGGACGTGTGCGAGTCGCCGCAGACGATCGTCATACCCGGCAGCGTGGCGCCCTGTTCCGGCCCGATGATGTGGACGATGCCCTGACGCACGTCGTTCATCTTGAACTGCGTGATGCCATAGGCGTCGCAGTTCGAGTCGAGCGTGTCGACCTGCAGCTTCGAAACCGGATCGGCGATGCCGTGGCTGCGGTCCGTGGTCGGCACGTTGTGGTCGGACACGGCCAGGTTCGCGCTGATGCGCCACACCGGACGTTCGGCCATCTTCAGGCCTTCGAACGCCTGCGGGCTGGTCACTTCATGCAGCAGATGACGGTCGATGTAGAGAATCGCGGTGCCGTCGTCTTCCGTGTGGATCACGTGCGTGTTCCACAATTTGTCGTAGAGAGTCTGTGCCATGGTATGCGGGGTAGTAATGACTGCGGGCTGACTGTGTCGATTGATTATGCCACGCTGCGCACCGCGATGGGCCGCTCAGTCGACGAAAAAACCGATAAAAAACATGGAGTTGGCTGGTAGTGCCGATACCTGTATCGGCGTTACCCGGCAAGCGCGGCAGCCCCGCGACGCCAATACGGCGCATGCGCAACCCGCGGCGCCCGCCGAAACGGAAACGCCCCAACGGTAGACCCGTTGAGGCGTTTGCTTGACTCCGATTTCGCGCTCCCGCGCGGCACGAATGCCGCTACGAAGCGCGCATGTCGAGATCGATCAGCGATTAGCGCTGCCCGATCGGCTTCGCTTCACGCAGCGTCTCGCCGATGAACAGCTGACGCGGACGGCCAATCTTTTGTTCGGGATCGGCGATCATTTCGTTCCACTGCGCGATCCAGCCGACCGTACGTGCCATCGCGAAGATACACGTGAACATCGAGGTCGGGATGCCCAGCGCGCGCTGCACGATACCCGAGTAGAAGTCGACGTTCGGGTACAGCTTGCGCGACACGAAGTATTCGTCTTCGAGCGCGATCTTTTCGAGTGCCATGGCGAGCTTGAACAGCGGGTCGTCGTGCAGGCCCAGCTCTTCGAGCACTTCGTGGCAGGTTTCGCGCATCAGCTTCGCGCGCGGGTCGTAGTTCTTGTAGACGCGGTGACCGAAGCCCATCAGCTTCACGCCCGAGTTCTTGTCCTTCACCTGCTTGATGAACTCAGGAATGTTGTCGACCGAGCCGATTTCTTCCAGCATGTTCAGTGCGGCTTCGTTCGCACCGCCGTGCGCCGGGCCCCACAGACACGCGATACCCGCCGCGATACACGCGAACGGATTCGCACCCGACGAACCGGCGAGACGCACGGTCGACGTCGACGCGTTCTGCTCGTGGTCCGCGTGCAGGATCAGGATGCGGTCGAGCGCGCGCACCAGCACGTCGTTGACCTTGTATTCTTCGCACGGGTTCGAGAACATCATGCGCATGAAGTTCGCACTGTACGACAGATCGTTCTTCGGATACACGAACGGCTGGCCGATGCTGTACTTGTACGCCATCGCGACCAGCGTGGGCAGCTTCGCGATCATGCGGATCGCCGACACTTCGCGGTGACGCGGGTTATTGATGTCGAGCGAGTCGTGATAGAACGCGGACAGCGCGCCGACCGCGGCGACCAGAATCGCCATCGGGTGCGCGTCGCGGCGGAAACCGCGGAAGAAGAACTGCATCTGCTCGTGCACCATCGTGTGCTTCGTGACGGTCTCGACGAATTCATCCTTCTGCTTCGCGTTCGGCAGCTCGCCGTTCAGCAGCAGGAAGCAGGTTTCGAGGAAGTCAGCGTTTTGCGCGAGGTTGTCGATCGCGTAACCGCGGTAGAGCAGTTCGCCCTTATCGCCGTCGATGTAGGTGATCGCCGAATTGCACGCCGCCGTCGACATGAAGCCCGGATCGTACGTGAATTTGCCGGTCTGGCCGTACAGTTTGCGAATGTCGATCACGTCCGGGCCAATCGTGCCCTTGTAAATCGGCATCTCGACGCTCGGCGAATTGTCGCTGAACGATAGCGTGGCTTTAACGTCTGACGGGGTCATAGCACATCCTCAATCGAAGTATAGAAACAGGGTTTCGATAATTGCACGCCTGGAACAACGGACCGGCGGCGCTCAAGCTTTGCGCAGCAATTCCAGAATCCGGACCACGTCCGGATCGGCTAGATCGCCTTCTGGTTCCTTGCGCGCGAGCAGCAAGTCCATCAGGTCGTTATCGCTCAGCTCGAGCAGGCGCGTGAGTGCGCCCACGTCGGCATCGCTGAGGTCATGCTCATATCGGCTGAAAAAACGCTCGAAGATCAGATCGTTTTCCAGCAGGCCCCGCCGAGCGCGCCAGCGAAGACGCGCGCGGCGGAGAGGGTCGGACTGATGCGATGTTTCGGTCATGTCGGTACACCTCGCGCCGCACCCCGGCGCAGCGACCGCCTCCGCGGGGGCAGCGTGCGCCAGAGAGCGCGAGGCTCATTGATACTAGACAGTGCGGCGAACCATCAATTCCTTGATCTTGCCGATTGCCTTGGTTGGGTTCAGGCCCTTCGGGCAAACGTCGACACAGTTCATGATGGTGTGGCAACGGAACAGACGGTACGGGTCTTCCAGGTTGTCGAGACGCTCGCCGGTTGCTTCGTCGCGGCTGTCCGCGATGAAGCGATAGGCTTGCAGCAGACCAGCCGGGCCGACGAACTTGTCCGGATTCCACCAGAAGCTCGGGCACGACGTCGAGCAGCTCGCGCACAGGATACATTCGTACAGGCCGTCGAGCTCGTCGCGCTCTTCCGGCGACTGCAGACGTTCCTTTTCCGGCGGCGGCGTATCGTTGATCAGGTACGGCTTGATCGAGTGATACTGGTTGAAGAACTGCGTGAAGTCGCAAATCAGGTCACGCACGACGGGCAGGCCCGGCAGCGGACGCAGCACGATCTTCTGCGGCAGGTCGTTCAGGTTCGTCAGGCACGCGAGGCCGTTCTTGCCGTTGATGTTCATTGCGTCCGAACCGCACACGCCTTCGCGGCACGAGCGACGGAACGACAGGGTTTCGTCCAGTGCCTTCAGCTTGACGAGCGCGTCGAGCAGCATGCGTTCGTGCGAGTCGATGTCGATCTCGTACGTTTGCATGCGCGGTGCGGCGTCCTTGTCCGGATCGTAGCGGTAAATTTCAAATGTACGCTTGGCCATTTCTCTGAATTCCTTTGACTTGTGCCTTAGAAGGTACGCGCTTTCGGCGGAACCGATTCGACGGTCAGCGGCTTCATATGAACCGGCTTGTAGTCGAGGCGATCGCCTTCGCTGAACCACAACGTATGGCGCAGCCAGTTTTCGTCGTCGCGATGTTCGAAGTCGTTCTGCGCGTGCGCGCCACGGCTTTCCTTGCGCGCTTCAGCGGAGACCATCGTGGCGCGTGCCACTTCGATCAGGTTCGCCACTTCGAGCGCTTCGATACGGGCCGTGTTGAACACCTTCGACTTGTCCTTCAGATGGATGTTGTCGACGCGTGCCGCCACTTCGCGGATCGCTTCGACGCCTTCCGACAGCAGGGCCGAGGTACGGAACACACCAGCGTGCTTCTGCATCGTGCCGCGGATGTCGTTCGCGACCGATTGTGCGTACTCGCCCGAGGACGAGTTATCGAGCTTCGCGAGACGCGACAGCGCGAAGTCGGCTGCATCTGCCGGCAGCGGCTTGTGTTCCTTCAGTTCCTTCACGTGCTTGACGATGTGGTTGCCGGCAGCACGGCCGAACACCACGAGGTCGAGCAGCGAGTTCGTGCCGAGACGGTTCGCGCCGTGCACCGACACGCACGAGCATTCGCCCACTGCGTAGAAGCCGTTGACGACTTCTTCGTGGCCGCGCGGCGTACCGACTACCTGGCCGTTGATGTTCGTCGGAATACCGCCCATCTGGTAGTGGATGGTCGGCACGACCGGGATCGGCTCCTTGATGCAGTCGACGTTCGCGAACTTCAGCGCGATTTCGCGGATCGACGGCAGACGCTTCATGATCGTCTCGGCGCCGATGTGCGACAGGTCGAGCAACACGTGATCCTTGTTCGGACCCACGCCGCGGCCTTCCTTGATTTCCTGGTCCATCGAACGCGAAACGAAGTCGCGCGGCGCCAGGTCCTTCAGCGTCGGCGCGTAGCGTTCCATGAAACGCTCGCCGTTCGAGTTACGCAGAATACCGCCTTCGCCGCGCACGCCTTCGGTGATCAGCACGCCCGCGCCGGCCACGCCGGTCGGGTGGAATTGCCAGAATTCCATGTCCTGCAGCGCGATGCCCGAACGGGCCGCCATGCCGAGGCCGTCACCGGTGTTGATGAACGCGTTGGTCGATGCCGCGAAGATCCGGCCCGCGCCGCCCGTGGCGAACAACGTGGTCTTGCCTTCGAGGATGTAGACGTCGCCCGTTTCCATTTCCAGCGCGGTCACGCCGAGCACGTCGCCGTCGGCGTCGCGGATCAGGTCCAGCGCCATCCATTCGACGAAGAATTGCGTCTTGGCAGCGACGTTCTGCTGGTACAGCGTGTGCAGCAGCGCGTGACCGGTACGGTCAGCCGCCGCGCAAGCGCGTTGCACCGGCTTTTCGCCGTAGTTCGCGGTGTGGCCGCCGAACGGGCGTTGATAGATCGTGCCGTCCGCGTTACGGTCGAACGGCATGCCCATGTGTTCGAGTTCGTAGACCGCGTTCGGTGCTTCACGGCACATGAACTCGATCGCGTCCTGGTCGCCGAGCCAGTCGGAGCCCTTGATCGTGTCGTAGAAGTGGTAGTGCCAGTTGTCTTCGCTCATGTTGCCGAGCGAAGCGCCGATGCCGCCCTGGGCAGCAACCGTGTGCGAGCGCGTCGGGAACACCTTCGACAGCACGCAAACCGACAGACCGGCGCGCGCGAGTTGCAGCGAAGCGCGCATCCCCGAGCCGCCTGCGCCGACGATAACCACGTCAAACTTGCGACGCGGCAGAGAATTCTTGATTGCAGCCATTCTTTTACACTCTCCAGAGAATCTGCGCAGCGTAGCCCGCACATGCGAGCAGCCAGAGGATCGTCAGCGCCTGCAGGAAGAGGCGCGTGCCAACGGGCTTCACGTAGTCCATCCAGATGTCGCGGATACCCACCCACGCGTGATAGAACAGCGAAAGAAGCGTGACGAACGTGGCGAGTTTCATCCACTGCGTCGCGAAGATCGACGCCCAGCCGTCGTACGAAAAGTCGCGCGCGAGGAAGAACCACGCGAGCAGAATCACGGTGTAGACCGCCATCACGCAGGCGGTGACGCGTTGTGCGAGCCAGTCGCGCAGACCGTAGTGCGCGCCGACGACGAGACGCTTCGAACCGATTCGGTTATTGGCTGACATTTTTTAGAATGCTCCGAACAGTTTTGCCGCGAACGCGATGGTGAGCAGCGACGACACGACCAACACGACGACGGAGGTCGACTTGCCCTTCTCTTTCGACACCGCATCGTGATTGGTATCCATCACGAGGTGACGGATGCCGGCGCAGAAATGGAACAGGAAGGCCCACGCGAGAACCAGCGTGATCAGCTTGACGATGATGTTGGAGAGGAAGCCCTTGAAGACTTCGAAGCTCAGCTCGGAAGTCAGGCTCTGATCGAAGAGGAACAGCAGGAACGGAAGGAAGAGAAACAACAGGGCACCGCTCACGCGATGCAGGATCGACACACGCCCCGCCAGCGGGAGACGGTATGCCGTCAATATTTGCCCAATACCGATGTTCCGGAATTCCGGCCTCGGTTTTTTTACGGCTTCTGCCATGCTAGACCCCTACTATGTAGTCACACTAATCCGCAATTTTAGCGCCTTTTTATATCGCGCTGCAGCGAAAACCACCGTAGGTCCTGTGCTGCGCGCGCCATGAAAGCGCCTTCCGATCGGCACGCGTGTGGGACGCCGCGCCTCGTTCCAGCCCGATTCAGCTCAGATCGTTCTGATAGTAATACCCGGTTGTGACATACCAACCTCGCCGGACTTCGACCGGCCGGTCCCCATAGGTATAGGACACGCGTTCGACCGAGAGCAACGGAAAACCTGCCGGTACATGCAGCAGGTCCGCCACGGAAGGCTCCGCCGCGACCGCGCGGATTTTTTCCGTCGCGCGAATCATGCGGGTGCCGAATTCCGTCTCGAACATCGCGTACAGAGGACCCTTGTACTCCGACAAGCGCTCGAGCGTGAGTCCGCGGAACACGGCGCCGGGCAGCCAGATCTCGTCGAGCACGGTGACTTCGCCGTCGAACTGCAGCAAACGCTTGATCAGCACGACCGGGTCGGCCGGCTTCAGATCGAGCTGCCGGGCGATCTCCGCCGAGGCGCGCAGGCGCCGGCATTCGAGCAGGCGGCTCACGTGCGGATGCTCGGCGCCGTCGTCGGCGAGCAGCCTCAGGAAGCGGAACTGCGCGCGTTCTTCGTTGTGCGTCGCAACGAACGTGCCCTTGCCCTGGCGGCGTACCAGCAGGTTGTCGGCGGCCAGTTCGTCGATCGCTTTGCGCACGGTGCCTTGACTCACCTTGAAACGCGCGGCCAGTTCGACTTCACTGGGAATGATCTCGCCCGGCTTCCATTCACCGCTTTCGAGGCTCTGCGTAATCAAGCCTTTGATCTGCTGATACAAGGGGCTGAAAGTAGGCGACGCAGCGGGAGCGACAGCGGATACAGCTTCGCCCGCGGCCCCCTGGCCATTCGGGTTCACAGGATTCGCCGGGTTCGAATTCATGCGCGCATTTCATCATAAAGGGCTGGGGGACGTCTAGGGTTTTCCCGTCGATAGATGTGTCTTATATAAGACATAAGATACGGTTGACTTTGTCGGTTTCGACTCCTACACTCCTTGTCGAGCAAGGGTTTGCGGGTTTTTGCGGCGCCTGTTTGATGCAGCGCCGCGACGCTCCGGCAACCACTCTGCACCATGCCCGGCGCGAGCCTTGGGCCATCCCGTCCCGCTCGGCAGTACAGATTTCCGGCATGGCGGACTTGTCACAGCGCGCCGCCCGGCCTCGGCACATTCCGAGCCGCACGCGAACAGTGAAATCCGCCGTGTTTCATAACGCTTCGCTGAACGCGCATATAGAATGGCGTTTTCCCTAGCGTCTAACGCATCGTCCTGGAGATTTCTCAATGGCTAAGCCCGCAAAGCGCGTTGCCGTCACCGGCGCCGCAGGTCAAATCGCTTACTCCCTGCTGTTCCGCATCGCCAATGGCGACCTGCTCGGCAAGGACCAGCCGGTGATCCTGCAGCTGCTCGATCTGCCGCAAGCGCAAGCCGCCGTCAAAGGCGTCGTGATGGAACTGGATGATTGCGCATTCCCGCTGCTGTCGGGCGTCGTGATCACGGACGACCCGAAGGTCGCGTTCAAGGACGCCGACATCGCACTGCTCGTCGGCGCGCGTCCGCGTTCGAAGGGCATGGAGCGTAAGGATCTGCTGTCGGCCAACGCCGAAATCTTCACGGTTCAAGGCAAGGCGCTGAACGACGTCGCCAGCCGCGACGTGAAGGTGCTGGTGGTCGGCAACCCGGCCAACACGAACGCGTATATCGCGATGAAGTCGGCGCCGGATCTGCCGAAGAAGAACTTCACCGCCATGCTGCGTCTGGACCACAACCGCGCGCTGTCGCAACTGGCCGCCAAGTCGGGCAAGCCGGTCGCGTCGATCGAAAAGCTCGCCGTGTGGGGCAACCACTCGCCGACCATGTACCCGGACTTTCGCGTCGCAACGGCTGAAGGTCAGGACCTGACCAAGCTGATCAACGACGAAGAATGGAACCGCAACACGTTCATCCCGACCGTCGGCAAGCGCGGCGCGGCGATCATCGAAGCGCGCGGCCTGTCGTCGGCGGCATCGGCGGCTAACGCTGCGATCGACCACGTGCGCGACTGGGTGCTCGGCACGAACGGCAAGTGGGTCACGATGGGTATCCCGTCGGACGGCTCGTACGGCATCCCTGAAGACATCATCTACGGCGTGCCGGTGACCTGCGAAAACGGCGAGTACAAGCGCGTCGAAGGTCTGGCAATCGACGCGTTCTCGCGCGAAAAGATGGACGGCACGCTGCAGGAACTGCTGGAAGAGCGCGAAGGCGTTCAGCACCTGCTCGGCTAAGCACCGAATGCGGATGAACCGGAACTCCGAAGCGTCAGCGCGGCGGGTTCCGGTTTTTTTCGTGCGAATGGCCTTGCGAACATCGCCATTCGCCTCTGATTCGAACGTGCTTTGCCGGTGCCCGTCGGCACTCGCGCAGAGCACGCCCGAATCCGATTCCCCCTAATTCTCACCACGCCCCACACGCCGAAGATGCGCGTTCTCACACCCGCCGAAGTGCTCTTTGACGGCGAAGCGCCGCCTGCTGTGTTGCCTGCCGCCGATCACTACGCGGGCAGCGAAAAGCTGATGCTGAAATCGCTCGCGTTGCAGCAGCAACTCGGCCCGGTGTTCGATATCACGCTCGATTGCGAAGACGGCGCGCAGGTCGGCCGCGAGGCCGAGCACGCGGAACTGGTCGCATCGCTGCTGGGCGGCGAGCATGACCGCTTCGGCCGGGTGGGCGTGCGCATCCACGACTTTGCTCACGCACACTGGCGCGACGACGTGCGCCTGATTCTGCGCGCCGCGAAGCGAGCACCCGCTTACATCACACTGCCAAAAATCCGCAACGTCCACGATGCCGCCGAAATGATCGCGTTCATCGAGGCGACGCGGCGCGAGCTCGGCCTCGCGCAGCCGGTGCCCGTGCAACTGCTGGTCGAAACCCACGGGGCGCTCACGCGCGTCTTCGAGCTGGCCGCGCTGCCGGGTGTCGAGGCGCTGAGCTTCGGTCTGATGGACTTCGTCTCCGCGCACGACGGCGCGATCCCCGATACCGCGATGCGCTCGCCGGGCCAGTTCGATCATCCGCTCGTGCGGCGCGCGAAACTCGAGATTTCGGCGGCCTGTCATGCGTACGGCAAAGTGCCGTCGCACAACGTCAGTACCGAAGTGCGCGACATGAGCGTGGTCGCCAACGACGCGCAGCGCGCCCGCAACGAGTTCGGCTATACGCGCATGTGGAGCATCCACCCGGCGCAGATCGAAGCGATCGTCGCCGCGTTCGCGCCGCGCGACGAAGAAATCGCGACTGCCACCGAAATCCTGCTGGCCGCGCAATCCGCGCATTGGGGCCCGACGCGTCACGGCGATACGCTGCACGACCGCGCGAGCTACCGCTATTACTGGTCGGTGCTGCGCCGCGCGCAAACCACCGGCCGGGCTGTTCCGCACGAAGCGGCGCCGCTGTTTGAGAAAGTAGGCGCTAACGGACGGTAGGCGGCACGGGCGACGCGCTTTAAGCGACGCGAATTAAACTGCAGTGATGAGCCGGCACACAGGAGAAGGCGGGAGATGAGCGAGACGACGCAAGCGGCTGGCGCAACAGGCGGCAACGAAACGCAAAGCGGCTTCAAACCTAAGAAATCCGTCGCGCTGTCCGGCGTGACCGCGGGCAACACCGCGCTGTGCACGGTCGGCAAGACCGGCAACGATCTGCACTATCGCGGCTACGACATTCTGGACATCGCCAGCGCGTGCGAATTCGAAGAGATCGCCCATCTGCTGGTCCACGGCAAGCTGCCGACCCAGGCCGAACTGACCGCGTACAAAACGAAGCTGAAATCGATGCGTGGCCTGCCCGCGAACGTGAAGGCCGCGCTCGAATGGATTCCGGCCGCCGCGCATCCGATGGACGTGATGCGCACCGGCGTATCGGTGCTCGGCACCGTGCTGCCCGAAAAGGACGACCACAACCTGCCCGGCGCGCGCGACATCGCCGACAAGCTGATGGCCTCGCTCGGCTCGATGCTGCTGTACTGGTACCACTACTCGCACAACGGCAAGCGCATCGAGGTCGAAACCGACGACGATTCGATCGGCGGCCATTTCCTGCATCTGCTGCACGGCGTCGAGCCGTCGAAGGCGTGGGTCGACGCGATGCACGTGTCACTGAACCTGTACGCGGAGCACGAGTTCAACGCCTCGACGTTCACCGGCCGCGTGATCGCGGGCACGGGCTCGGACATCTATTCGGCGATCACCGGTGCGATCGGCGCGCTGCGCGGCCCGAAGCACGGCGGCGCCAATGAAGTCGCGTTCGAGATCCAGTCGCGCTACCAGACGCCGGACGAAGCGGAAGCCGACATCCGCCGCCGCGTCGAGAACAAGGAAGTCGTGATCGGCTTCGGCCATCCGGTGTACACGATCTCGGACCCGCGCAACAAGGTCATCAAGGAAGTCGCGAAGAATCTCTCGAACAAGGCGGGCAACACCAAGCTGTTCTCGATCGCCGAGCGGCTCGAATCGGTCATGTGGGATGCGAAGAAGATGTTCCCGAACCTCGACTGGTTCAGCGCGGTGTCGTATCACATGATGGGCGTGCCGACCGCGATGTTCACGCCGCTGTTCGTGATCTCGCGTACGGCCGGCTGGAGCGCGCACATCATCGAGCAGCGCGTCGACAACAAGATCATTCGTCCGAGCGCGAACTACACCGGACCCGAGAATTTAAAGTACGTGCCGATAAATAGGAGAAAATAGCGGTCGCTGTGCGCTCCACAGCGCGTGCAGTTCAGCCCGCGCGGCCGCCGGACCGGTCGTCCGCGCACTGTTTAACTGATTCTAGATAGAAAGGTTTTCTCCATGAAAAAGCTGATGATCGCCGCCATGATTGGCGCCCTGTCCACGACGATGCTGTCCGTCGCGACTGACGCCACTGCTGCGGACACGGCCACCACAACCACGAAGAAGGCCGTCGCAAAGCGCCCGGAGCCGCGCCGCCTGATCAAGCGCAAGGCGAATCCGACGAAGGAAGCGAAGGTCGATCCGATCCCGGAAGGCGCTGAAAAGTGGTCGTGCAAAGACGGCCTTGCTTTCGAAATGAAAGGCGACATGAAGCGTGACCAGGTCGTCACGGTTCACTGGGCGAACAAGAACTACACGCTGCCGCGCGAAACGACCACGACGGGCGCCGACCGCTTCCACGACGCAGCGACCGGCATGGACCTCGTCGTGATCCCGACCAAGGCGATGCTGTTCCAGGACAAGGACAGCTCGCGTCTCGCCGACGAATGCAAGACCGTCGCCATGGAACAGGGCGCGCCGGCTGCAACGCAATCGAACGCAGTCAACAAGACCGGCAACTGATACCTGCCGCCAGGGAAGGCCCTCCGATGTCCGCCCCGATCTCCAACGTGCGACCCGACCCGGACAATGTCCTGGTCGATATCGTCGACTACGTGCTGGACTACAGGATCGACAGCGCGCTCGCGCTGGAAACCGCGCGTCATTGCCTGATCGACACGCTCGGTTGCGGACTCGAGGCGCTGACCTACCCGGCCTGCACCAAGCTGATGGGACCAATCGTGCCAGGCACGATCGTCCCCAACGGCGCGAAGGTGCCGGGCACGTCGTTCCAGCTGGACCCGGTTCAAGCCGCCTTCAATATCGGCGCGATGATCCGCTGGCTCGACTTCAACGACACCTGGCTGGCCGCCGAATGGGGTCATCCGTCGGATAACCTCGGCGGCATTCTCGCGACGGCCGACTGGCTCTCGCGCACTGCCATCGCAGCGGGCAAAGCGCCGCTGACGATGAAAGACGTCCTGATCGCGATGATCAAGGCGCACGAAATTCAAGGCTGCATCGCGCTCGAAAACTCGTTCAACAAGGTCGGGCTCGATCATGTGCTGCTCGTCAAGCTCGCGTCGACCGCGGTGGTCGGCCAGCTGATCGGCCTCACGCGCGACGAGCTGATCAACGCGGTCTCGCAGGCGCTCGTCGATGGGCAGGCGCTGCGCACTTACCGCCACGCGCCGAACACCGGTTCGCGCAAGTCATGGGCCGCCGGCGACGCGACCTCGCGCGCCGTGCGCCTCGCGCTGATTTCGAAGACCGGCGAGATGGGCTATCCGTCGGTGCTCAGCGCGAAAACGTGGGGCTTCTACGACGTGCTGTTCAACGGCAACGCATTCCAGTTCCAGCGTCCGTATGGCTCGTACGTGATGGAAAACGTGCTGTTCAAGATTTCGTTTCCGGCCGAGTTCCACGCGCAAACCGCCGTGGAAGCCGCGCTCGCGCTGCATGCGCAGCTCGACAGGCAGGGGCGGCGCGTCGAAGACATTCGCCGCATCACGATTCGTACGCATGAAGCGGCGATTCGTATCATCGATAAAAAAGGCCCGCTGAACAATCCGGCCGACCGCGATCACTGCATTCAGTACATGATTGCGGTGCCGCTGATTTTCGGCCGTCTCACCGCCGCCGATTACGAAGATTCAGTGGCGCGGGACGCGCGCATCGATGGGTTGCGCGCGAAGATGGAATGCGTCGAAGACCCGCAGTTCACGAAGGATTACCACGACCCGGAGAAGCGTTCGATCGCCAATGCACTGACGATTGAATTCGACGACGGGTCGAAGTTGGACGAAGTCGTAGTCGAATACCCGATCGGTCATAAGCGCCGTCGCGAAGACGGTATCCCGTTGCTGGTCGAGAAGTTCAAGACCAATCTCGCGCGGCGCTTTCCGCTCAAGCAGCAACAGGCGATTCTCGGCGTATCGCTCGATCAGGCCAAGCTCGAAGCGACGCCGGTCAATGAATACGTCGATCTGTACGTCATCTAGGCTAAGTACTGTAGTTCCGCGATCCAAACCAAGGAAAACACCATGGCCCACAACCTCCACAAAACGCTCAAGGAATTCGACAGCGGTTCCGGCAAAGGCAAGTTCTACTCCCTGCCGCAACTCGGCAAGGCTCTGAACCTCAAGATCGACCGCCTGCCGGTCTCGATCCGTATCGTGCTGGAATCGGTGCTGCGCAACTACGACGGCAAGAAGATCGCCGAAGAACACATCACGCAACTCGCGAACTGGAAGCCGACCGCGGCTCGGGTCGACGAAATCCCGTTCGTCGTGTCGCGCGTCGTGCTGCAGGACTTCACCGGCGTGCCGTTGCTCGCCGACATCGCCGCGATGCGCGGCGTCGCGAAGGCCGTCGGCAAGAATCCGAAGTCGATCGAGCCGCTGGTGCCGGTGGACCTCGTCGTCGACCACTCGGTGCAGATCGACCACTTCCGCGAGAAGAACGCGCTCGACCTGAACATGAAACTGGAATTCCAGCGCAACAACGAGCGCTACCAGTTCATGAAGTGGGGCATGCAGGCATTCGACACGTTCAAGGTCGTGCCGCCGGGCGTCGGCATCGTTCACCAGGTGAACCTCGAATACCTCGCACGCGGCGTGCACAAGAAGGCCGACGGCGCGGACACCGTGTACTACCCGGATTCGCTGGTCGGCACGGACAGCCACACGACGATGATCAACGGCATCGGCGTGGTCGGCTGGGGCGTGGGCGGTATCGAAGCCGAAGCGGGCATGCTCGGCCAGCCGGTGTACTTCCTCACGCCGGACGTCGTCGGTGTGCACCTGAAGGGCAAGCTGATCGAAGGCGTGACCGCAACCGACCTCGTGCTGACGATCACCGAACTGCTGCGCAAGGAGAAGGTCGTCGGCAAGTTCGTCGAATTCTTCGGCGAAGGCACGCGCTCGCTGTCGGTGCCCGATCGCGCGACGATCGGCAACATGGCGCCGGAATACGGCGCGACGATGGGCTTCTTCCCGGTCGACGAAAAGACCATCGACTTCTTCCACGGCACGGGCCGCACGGACGCGGAAATCTCGGCGTTCGAGAACTACTTCAAGGCGCAGGAGCTGTTCGGCATTCCGGCCGATGGCGACATCGACTACACGAAGGTCGTCACGCTGGATCTCGCCACGGTCGCGCCGTCGCTGGCAGGCCCGAAGCGTCCGCAGGACCGCATCGAAATCGGCCACGTGAAGTCGACCTTCACCGACCTGTTCTCGAAGCCGGTCGCTGAAAACGGCTTCGCGAAGAAGGCTGCGGATCTCGACGCGCAATACACGACGAGCAACGGCGTCGACGTGAAAAACGGCGACGTGCTGATCGCCGCGATCACGTCGTGCACGAACACGTCGAACCCGAGCGTGCTGCTGGCCGCCGGTCTGCTCGCGAAGAAGGCCGTCGAGGCCGGCCTGACGGTCGCCCCGCACATCAAGACCTCGCTTGCGCCGGGATCGCGCATCGTCACCGAATACCTGACGAAGACCGACCTGCTGAAGTACCTCGACAAGCTCGGCTTCACGCTGGCCGCTTACGGCTGCACGACCTGTATCGGTAACGCGGGCGACCTGACGCCGGAGCTGAACGAAGCGATCACGAAGAACGACATCGTCGCGGCGGCCGTGCTGTCGGGCAACCGCAACTTCGAGGCGCGTATCCACCCGAACATTCGCGCGAACTTCCTCGCGTCGCCGCCGCTCGTCGTTGCATACGCGATCGCCGGCAACATCACGCGTGACCTGATGACCGAGCCGGTCGGCAAGGGCAAGGGCGGCAAGGACATCTACCTCGGCGACATCTGGCCGAGCAGCGACGAAGTCAACGCGCTGCTCAAGTACGCCATGGATGCCGACGCGTTCCGCAAGAACTACTCGCAGCTCACGAAGAAGGGCGACCTGTGGAGCAAGATCGAGGGCGAAGAAGGCCAGGTCTACGACTGGCCGAAGTCGACCTACATCGCCGAGCCGCCGTTCTTCGGCAAGGACTTCTCGATGACGCCGGCCTCCAGCATCCCGCCGGTCACGGGCGCGCGCGCACTGGGCATCTTCGGTGACTCGGTCACGACCGACCACATCAGCCCGGCAGGCTCGATCAAGGAAGACTCGCCGGCAGGTCGTTGGCTGAAGGAAAACGGCGTGCAGAAGGCCGACTTCAACAGCTACGGCTCGCGCCGCGGCAACCACGACGTGATGATGCGCGGCACGTTCGCGAACGTCCGGATCAAGAACCTGATGATCCCGGCGAAGGCGGATGGCGCGCGCGTCGAAGGCGGGCTGACGATTCACCAGCCGAGCGGCGAACAGCTGTCGATCTACGACGCGGCGATGAAGTACATCGACGCCGGCACGCCGACCGTCGTGTTCGCGGGCGAAGAGTACGGCACAGGGTCGTCGCGCGACTGGGCGGCCAAGGGTACGCAACTGCTGGGCGTGAAGGCCGTGGTCGCACGCAGCTTCGAGCGTATCCACCGTTCGAACCTCGTCGGCATGGGCGTGCTGCCGCTGCAGTTCAAGGGCTCGGATAGCGTGCAGTCGCTCGGCATCACCGGCGAAGAAACGTACGACATCGAAGGCCTCGGCGACGACTTCAAGCCGCAACAGGAAGTCACGCTCGTGATCCACGGCAAGGACGGCGACAAGCGCGTTCCGGTGCTGCTACGTATCGACACGCCGATCGAAGTCGACTACTACAAGCACGGCGGGATTTTGCCGTTCGTGCTGCGCTCGCTGCTGGCTGCTTAAGCCTGGCGGCAACGCAAACAGCCTCGCTGTTTTGCAGGGGCTGCGTCCTGTGGAGGGCGCAGCCGACTTTGAAGCCCGACCTCAGGTCGGGCTTTTTTTTATGCGCTCATGTCGCGGCTCGTGGGCCGCCAGCACCGATCACTTCAAGCCGAAATCGACCCGTGTGGTCGCGCCCTTGTCCTTGATGTCGTCGGCAGTCATCTTCGGCGCGACGATAAACACGCGGCTGCTGTCGATCTTGCCTTCCAGGTACTGTTGCACGCTCTGCGCGCGCTGCTGCGCCAGTTGCCGCAGGCTCGCGTCGTCGATCAGCGCGTTGGCCGCGATCGCGGCCTTCATGTCGTCGTCGGGCAGCGTCTTCGTCATACCAATGAAGTTGCGCGGTTTCTTGAAGTCTGTGGACTTGTAGGCCTTGGCCAGATATTTGTCATAGTCCTTCTGATCGACCGTGACCGTCGACAGATCGACGCTCTCGCCGTTGCCCACCACGTCCTTGATCTTCTGCCGCTTGACCATCTGATCGACGTACTGCGTGCGCAGCGCCGGTTCGTCGACCTTCGGATCGACGCGGCCGATCAGGTCCATGCGGATCGACGGCTTGTCGGAGAGTGCCTTCACGATCGTGTCGAGCTTCTGCTTGTCGGCGTCGCTGAGCGTCGCCGAGCCCGCCGTAAATTCGACGTAACCGAGGTCCTCCCCATTGCCGCCGAACGCATGCGCGATCAGCGTGAACGGCGCGGTCACCGCTTTTTCGAGCAGGTTGAGCACCGCATGCCAGATCAGCCCGCCGATGCTGAACTCGGGGTTCGACAGCGTGCCCGACACCGGCAGGTTCACGTCGATCTCGCCACGCGAGTTCTTCAGCAGCGAGATCGCGAAACGCACCGGCAGCTTGGTCGCGGTGTCGTTGTCGATGTGATCGCCGAACGTGAGCTGATCGATGAACAGGTGGTTGTTCGCGTTCAGCTGATCGTTCGCAAGCTGGTAATGCAGATCGACGTTGAGCTTGCCCTTCGTGATCGGATAGCCGGCGTATTTCGCCGAGTACGGCGTCAGGTTGGTCAGCTCGATGTCGTGTGCGCTCGCGGTCAGATCGAGCGCGGGTTTCGCAATCAGCGGATTGACGGTGCCGCGGATCGTCAGCGGACCGTTGGCCGCGAGCTTCGCGGCGACGTCGACCGGTGCGGACGTAGTCGATTCCGTGCCGAACGCGCCGATCGTGCCCTGAATGTCGACGAGGTTAGCGGTGTAGTTCGGCTTGATGAAGTTGTCGGTGTAGGTGACGCGGCCCTGCTGCAACACCAGTTGCCCGAAGTGCATCTTGACCAGGCTTTGCGGCGGCGTCGCGGCCTTGGCGGTGGCCACCGGTGCGGAGGCGGCCTTGGCCGGCGTTGCGGCGGATGCCACGATCGGCGCCGAGGCCGCGACGGCTTCCGACACCGCCTCGGGCGTCAGCGGAATCGGATGCGAGCCGCTCTTGTCGCGGGTCAGCGACTGCGTCGTAGCGCCCTCGTGCGCGACCACGTCCTTCAGGTTCAGCTTGCCTTGCGCGTCGAGCAGCACGCGCCCATAGAATTTCGAGAACGTGACGCGGCCCGCGTCGACCACGGTGCCGTGCTCGTCGTAGTCGGCCTTCAGGTTCGTCAGCGCGAGCGAACCCCAGCCGGCGAACGGGTCCGACGTCGCCTTGTCGAGCATGCGCACGTCGACGAGCGCGACGTCGCCGTGATAGTTCGCTTTCAGCGACTTCGCTTGGGATGCCGAGAGATCGCCGCTCGCGTTCAGCAGCGCGCTCGCGAGCGTCGCGTTCAGCTTGTTGCCGAAGTACGGCTCGAACGCGGCCGCATCGAGCCGGTTCGCGTTGATCTTGACGGCCAGCTTCAGCGGCGTCGCGGTCACGTCGCCCTTCACGGCGAGCGTGCCTTTCTTGTTCAACGTCGCTTGCAGGTCGACGGGCAGCGGACGGCCCAGGTCGTCGCTGATCTGCTGCACCTTCAGCTGCAGCGGCGCAAAGCTCAGTTTGACCGGCTGCGGCGTCGTGTTGTCGGTGAAATCGGCGGTGGCGTCCTTGAGCGTCAATGCGCCGATCGTGTAATGCCACGCGGGGCCCTGCGCCTGTGCCTCTTTCGCCGCGTGAATCGCGGTGCGCTCCGTCGCCTGCTGATGGGGACTCGCGAGCGCGCTCAGATTGATGCTGCCGTCTTTCAGTCGCTGCGCGTCGACTGCGAGGCCGGTGACGTCCACGCTCGTCACGTCGGCCGTGCGCGCCGTGAGGTCCACGTGCTTGACGACGACGTTGCCCTGCGCGAGCGAAAGCACCGGCGCCTTCTCGCCGCGTGCCGCGAGCTTCACCGTCTGCATGTCCAGTTGCGTGTCCGCGACCGTCAGGGCCATCGGCGATTTCGACCAGTTCGCGTCGATGTTCGTCGTCGCCGACAGCGCGCCGTCAAGCGCCTGCGCGGATGTCGCCATGTCGAGATATGGCTGCAACGGCGGCAGCTTCAGCGACTTCAGATCGAGCTTCGCGCTCGCCGTCTTCGCGGCGAGGCCGACCGTGCCGTCGACGGCGAGCGAGCCGCCGCTGTTCGTCAGGTTCGTGCTCAGCGTGTAGTGCGCGGGCGCCGACGCGAGCGTCGAGAAATCGGTCACCGTGACCGCGAGGTTTTGCAAACCGGCGTCGACCGGACGCGATGCGGCTTCGTCGTGCACGTTCACCGTGCCATCGGCGAGTGTGAAACGTTTGATCGCCAGGTCGATCGGCGGGGTGGCTTTTTCGGCGGCAGCGGTTTTGGCGTCGCCCTTCGCGTCCGCCGTTTCCTTTGGCGCCGCTTTTTCCGGCGCGGACGCGAACATATGCTCGACGCTCAGTACGCCGTCCTTGTCGCGCGCGAGACTCGCGTTCGGCGCGTCGATGCGGATCTCGTCGAAGCGATAGACGCTCTTCAACGGCTCGAGCGATGCCGCCGCCACATGCACCGCGCGAGCCGCGAAGAATGGCGCCTTGCCCTGATCCTTCACGTCGACGTCGTTCAGGTCCACGGTACCGGCGACGCGCAGCGACGGTGTGTCGTCCGACATCACGAAGTTCAGCTTCAGATCGGTCGACAGCTTGCCCGATTGCACGATCACCGGCAGCTTCGACGGCACATAGGACACCAGCTTCGGCACGTCGAGCTCGTCGAAGCGCAGCGACACTTCCGACTCGCGCGATGCCGCGAACGGCTTGGTCCTGCCGTCGATCGCGATCTGACTATCGCCGTCGATGCGCGCGCGCAGCAGCGGCTCGACGAAGATGTCGGTCTTCGACGGCAGCGTCGCGATGAACGGAATGCCGAGCTTCCATTGATCGATCACGTGGCTCGTGCCGAGCAGCCGGTCGTCGAAGGTGATCTGGCCGTTCTCGACGCGAATGTTGGACACGGAGAATTGCGTCGGCTTGCTGTTGGGTTTTGCCGGTTGATTCGCGAATTTCTCGATCAGATCGCTGAAATTGAAGTGCTGCGCGTCGTAGCGCACGAGATGAAAGCGCGGCGAATCGACCTGCACTTCATTGACGATCGGTGCGCCGCGAAACACCGAACTCCACGACGGCTGGACGATGAGCCGGGAAATATCGACGAAGTCCCCCGCGCCGCCGCGCTCGCCGATATGCACGTTGTCGGCCTCGAAACGCAGCGTGTACGGATTGAGCGCGATGCGGCCGATCGAGGCCGGGCGGTCGAGCTGCTTGCTCAGTTGCTGGCTCGCGATATGGCGAATCAGCGGCGGCGCCGCGAAAAAGCCGAGCAGGCCGAACACGACGAGGAAGATCAGCAGGCCGATCAGAATCCGACGCGTGCGGTGCGACTGCGCGACTTCGCGCACGGCCTGCATGGAGGAGGATAAGGATGCTTTATTGAGGCTTGCCATGCTCGATCTGGGTGAATGCGGCGGCAAGCCCGCCGCTAAAAACAGAGATCCCGCAAGCGGCAGTATAAGTCGTGAATCAATGGTTAGACAGGAATGTCAGGACCCGTCTGACGATTCGTGCTGCCGACCGATTTGCTTTGCAGACCTGGCGATTTTCGACAGCGTTAGGTAACGAAGCCGAACGGCGCGCGGTGTGCCCACGCGCCGCTCATCTCACTGCCGCACGACTGCTGGTGGCTGCCAGCTGCCGTCGGTGGCTTGCGGCTTCGGCGCATACAGGCGCAGCACCAGTTGCATGTCCGCTCGCGGTGCCGGCAGCCAGTTGCCGGTCCGGCTACGCGTCGACGACACCACCACGTCGAGCGAACCATCGCGGTTGCGGCGTGCGCCATTGCGATCGCCGACCGCGAGCCGCGCCGCTGCGTTCTCGCTCAGCGCGCCGTCTTTCGTGTACGCGGTGATCGTCCAGAACCCGCGCACCGGCGGCAACTGATTCGCCGCGAAGTGGATCACGTAACGATTCGCGCCGTTCAGCGTGTTGCCGTCGCTGTCCTGCGTGACGACCGCGCGTACTTCGTCGTCCTTCGTACCGATGCCGAGCTGCGTGCTCGCCGCATACGCGCGCAGCCCATAGTCGGGACCGTAGTTGCCGACGGCGTCGCCGAACCAGCTCCAGCCGTTCGCGCTCAGCAGATTCGACGGCGGCGTCGCGACGCGATCGCGGCCGTCGGCGAGACCGGCCGCAAGCGCATCGGACGCCTTCGGCAGCTTCACCGGATCGCCTGGCGTGACGCCGAGATCGGCAAGGAATTTGAGCGCGTGCGGATCGGCCGGTGTCGGCGGATTGTCGGGTAACGCGTCGGCAAGACGGCTGAAGAAGCCGCTCGCGTCGAGCGCGGCGACCTGCTGCGCCGGCGTCCCGCCCGCGACGCCGCTCGCGTTGCCGCGCGGCGGCAGCGCCGCCGGCTCCGCGTCGCCGACGAAGACGCTCAGCGGCTCCAGACGGATCGCATGTTGCAGCTTACGCACCGCGTTCAGATCGCGCGCGCCGTTCGACTGGATGCGCACGCTGATCCACGCGTTGCGGGTCGGCACTTCGACGCGCTTCGCGCCCTTCGGCAGTTCGCCCTTCCAGCCCGGCGCGACGAACGCGAACGTTTGCGCGCGCAGGCCCTTTGCGGCGGCCGTGCCCGCGCCGAGCTGCGGCCCGGTCGACCACACGACGTTGGTCCACATGTCGAGCACGCGTGCATCGACGTAGCGGCCATGTGAATCGGGTAGCGCCAGGATCACCGGCTCGTCGCCGAGGTCGAGCCAGCCGGTCGAGTCAAGCGTATCGAGGCTCGGCAGCGGCGGGTTGATCGCGCCGATCGGCGGCAGCGCCTGCGCGTGACGAAGCGTATTGAAAGGCGCCTGGCCCGGAGCGGTGCCAACCGCCGCGTCGCGCGTGGCGCTCATCAGCACGAGCGGATAGCCGAATACGTAGGAGTCGGCGACTTCGTCCTTGATCCAGCCGGTGCTTTGTTGCGTCGCAATGGGGGTCGATGCGCAGCCGGCGAGCAGTGCGAGACCCGCGAGCGATGCGCAGGTTCGTTGAAGCAAAAACAATTCTCGGCGATTTTTTATCATTCGTTCAGAGTGCGGAGCGTGCAGTCCTATGTGAGATGCCGGTGTGCAGCGCCAGGTGCATGCGCGGTTCTCCCGAAAACACTGCGCAGCTGGTCCGCGGATTGCGATTCCGACAACATCGCGTTGTATCGTATCCTTGCTAACCAGGCAAGCACAAAGCGGGGATTTGCGCCTGGCAACGCGCATGCAGTTCACCAATGTGACAAACGGCCTCCCTGTCTGTCGATTCGCCCCCACTCTATATCGTCGTCCCGTATCCGGAGCGCTTCAATGTATATGCCCGCCCATTTCGAAGAGAACCGTCCAGAGGTTCTTCACCGCCTGATCGCCGAGCAGTCGTTCGGCACGCTGATTACGAACGGCCCCAATGGGCTCGACGCGAATCATTTGCCGTTCGAGGCGCAGGCGGACGCGGCGGATTCGTCACGTCTGGTGTTGCGTGCGCACGTCGCGCGGGCCAACCCGGTCTGGCAGGAAGCCGCGACCCATCCCGAAACGCTGGTGATCTTTCAGGGGCCGGCCGCCTATATTTCGCCGAGCTGGTATCCGAGCAAACACGACACGCACAAGCAGGTGCCGACCTACAACTATATGGTCGTGCATGCACATGGCAGGATTGTGGTCCGCGACGATGAATCGTTCCTGCGCGGCCTCGTCGCGCGACTCACGCGCAAGATGGAAGCCGGCGAGCCGGTGCCGTGGAAGATGGGCGACGCGCCGGCCGACTACATCGCGCAGATGCTCGGCGCGATCGTCGGGATCGAAATCGAGGTGACGCGGCTCGTCGGTAAATGGAAGCTCGGGCAGAACAAGGCGGCGGAAGACCGGCGCGGCGCGGCGCAAACCCTGCTCGCGCGCGACGGCGATCAGCAGCAGGCGGTGGGACAGGCGATGCTGGACGCGCCACCGGCGTTTTGACGGCGGCGGCATAATCCGGCCTTGACCTTCCAGTGATGGGAAGGTCGATACTGGATTGACTACGCGGCCCAATGCCGCCACGAGCCTTGCCTGCCATGACCGGACTTGCCAACCCGCAGCGCCCCGCCGACGCTGCCGCCTCCTCTGCCACGCGCGTCGTCGAACTCGAGATCGGCGGGATGACTTGCGCGTCGTGCGCGAGCCGCGTCGAAAAGGCGCTGGCGAAGCTGCCCGGAGTCGCGCGGGCCTCAGTGAATCTCGCGACCGAGCGTGCCCGCGTGGAAAGCGACGCGACGCTCGAACCTCGCCAACTGGCCGATGCCGTGCGCAAGGCCGGATACGAAGCGACGCCGCTCGCGAACGCCGATTTCAGCGAGCCAGCCGCGACGTATGCCGCGGCGCCCGCATCTGCGCTGCAACCCACTGAACTGGAAATCGGCGGCATGACCTGCGCCGCCTGCGCGTTGCGCGTCGAGAAGGCGCTCGCGAAAGTGCCTGGCGTCGCGCGCGCGTCGGTCAACCTGGCGACCGAAACCGCCACCGTTCATCCGCAAGACGCCGCGTCAGCCGATGCCGAAGCACTGATCGCCGCCGTCAGGAAAGCCGGCTACGAAGCGACGCTGAGCGCGCCGCCCGTCCCTACCGCCCCGGTCGATACGACGGCGACCATCGCCGCGACCGGCGAAGTCGGCGGCATGCTCGACACGCCGCAGATCCCCGCCGTCGACCGCAAGCAGATTCAAACCCGCCGCGACCTCGCGAGCGTCGTCGCTTCCGCGCTGCTGACGCTGCCGCTCATCGCGCCGATGTTCGGCGAATGGTTCGGCCTGCACGCGATGCTGCCGCCCTGGCCGCAGTTCGTGCTCGCGTCGATCGTGCAGTTCGTGTTCGGCGCGCGCTTCTATCGCGCCGCCTACCGCGCGGTCCGTGCCGGCGCCGGCAACATGGACCTGCTGGTCGCGCTCGGTACGTCGGCGGCGTACGGCATCAGCGTCTACGAACTCGCGATGCATCCGGGCGACGTGATGCATCTGTACTTCGAGGCATCGGCCGTCGTGATTACGCTGGTGCGCTTCGGCAAATGGCTCGAGGCGCGCGCGAAGCGCCAGACCACCGACGCGATCCGCGCGCTCAACGCGCTGCGCCCCGAGCGCGCGCGCATCCGCGACGGCGCCGGCGAGCGCGAGGTGCCGCTAGCGCAAGTGCGGGTCGGCACGCTCGTGATCGTGCTGCCGGGCGAACGCGTGCCGGTCGACGGCGCGGTGCTCGAAGGCCGCACGCATATCGACGAAGCGCTGATCACGGGCGAAAGCCTGCCGGTGCCGAAGCAGGCCGGCGACGCCGTCACGGCCGGCTCGATCAACGGCGAAGGCGCGCTCGTGGTGACGACCACCGCGATCGGCGCGGAGACGACGCTCGCGCGCATCATCCGGCTCGTCGAAAGCGCCCAGGCCGAGAAGGCGCCGATCCAGCGGCTCGTCGACCGTGTCAGCGAAATCTTCGTGCCGGCGATTCTGGCGCTTGCCGCGCTCACGCTCGTCGGCTGGCTGCTCGCCGGTGCGGGCGGCGAAACCGCGATCCTGAACGCCGTCGCCGTGCTGGTGATCGCCTGCCCGTGCGCGCTCGGGCTCGCGACGCCCGCCGCGATCATGGCCGGCACCGGCGTCGCGGCGCGCCACGGCGTGCTGATCAAGGACGCGGAAGCGCTCGAAATCGCGCATCGCGTGTCGATCGTCGCGTTCGACAAAACCGGCACGCTGACGCTGGGCCAGCCATCGGTCACGGCATTCGAGCCGGTCGGCGATGTGAGCCACCAGGAAGCGCTCGCACTTGCTGCGGCGGTGCAGCGGCATAGCGATCATCCGCTGGCGAAGGCGGTGGTGCGCGCCTACGAAGCGCAGTCTGGACAAACGGCCGACGGCAACGATGGCGCGGTCAGCGCCACGGCCGCTCGGGCCGTCGCGGGCCGCGGCGTCGAAGCCGAGGTCGGCGGCCGCAAGCTTGCGCTCGGTAGCACCCGCTGGCTGCGCGAGCTCGACATCGCGCTGCCGCCTGCGCTCGCCACCCGCGCGCAGGAACTCGAAGCGGCCGGCAACACCGTGTCGTGGCTGATGACCCTCGCGCCTCATGCGCCTCACGACCGCGAAGCTCTCGCGCTGATCGCGTTCGGCGACACGGTCAAGCCGACCGCCCGCGAGGCGGTCGCGCGGCTCGCGCGCATGGGCATCCGCAGCGTGCTCGTGACCGGCGACAACCGCGGCAGTGCGGCCAGCGTCGCGCAGGCGCTCGGCATCGACGAATTCCACGCCGAGGTGCTGCCCGACGACAAGGCCCGCGTGATCCGCGACCTGAAGATGAGCCACGCCGGCATCGTCGCGATGGCGGGCGATGGCATCAACGACGCGCCCGCGCTCGCCGCCGCCGACATCGGCATCGCGATGGCGACCGGCACCGACGTCGCCATGCACGCCGCCGGCATCACACTGATGCGCGGCGACCCGGCGCTCGTCGCCGACGCAATCGACATCTCGCGCAGGACCTGGCGCAAGATCCAGCAGAACCTGTTCTGGGCCTTCGTGTACAACCTGATCGGCATTCCGCTGGCCGCGCTCGGCTTGCTGAATCCGATGCTCGCGGGCGCGGCCATGGCGTTTTCGAGCGTCAGCGTCGTCACGAACGCGCTGCTGCTGCGGACGTGGCGCGCGACGCCGGGCCACGCCGTCGTGCAGGCGCGCTGAGCCTCGCTAGAGGTAGAGGTAGAGGGCCTGCCCGGATTCCTCCGGGGGTGGGTGGGCGTCGAGCGAACCGCGCCCGCTGCGCTCAAAACTCGACGTCCAGTTCGTCGATCTCCTCCACCTCCTGCCGCGCAAGCCCGATCCATTCGCGCATCTCGGGCAGCGCCATGATCCGCTGCCCGTATTCGACGATATCCGGATCGAGTCGCACGTCATAGGTCACGAATCGCGTCACCACGGGCGCGTACATCGCGTCCGCCGCGGTCCGCTCGCCGAACAGGAACGGGCCGCCATACTCCTTCAGACATTCGCGCCAGATCGTCACGATCCGCTCGATATCGGATTGCGCGCGCGCCCACACCTTGAAGCCCGGGAAATGCGCCTTCAGGTTCATCGGCAACGCCGAGCGCAACGACGCAAAGCCCGAATGCATCTCGCCGCAGATCGAGCGGCAATGCGCACGGGCGCCGATCTCCCCCGGCAGCAGCGCCGCTTCGGGCTTCAGTTCGTTCAGATATTCGGCGATCGCCAGCGTGTCCCAGACCTTGACGCCGTCGTGCACGAGGCACGGGACCAGAATCGACGGCGACAGCAACAGGAGTTCGGCGCGCGCCGAGGGGTCGTCGATCGGCACCACGATCTCTTCGAACGGCAAGCCGCTGAACTTCGTCAGCAGCCAGCCGCGTAGTGACCACGAAGAGTAGTTCCTGCTGCTGATCGTAAGCGTAGTATTGCCCATACGTGTGTCCTCCAGATCGGGCATCGCGCCGCACTTGCCGGTATCCATGCACGCCACCGTGCGCGCGCGCACCAAAGCGCGGCAAGGCCGGCCCATCTCGCAGACGCATGCAAGGGATATGCCGATGCGCCAGGACAGGTGGCAACGTTAGGCGACATGCGGACCAACCCGCGCGAGCGCCTGGCGCATCACTTGCTTTTATTCGGGTTCCTTTCTTTCAGTCGGGTTCGCGTGAAAGTATGAATCTGTTCACCTATCCCGCCTATCAGGCCTGCGCCGACATGCTGCTACCGATACGGCACGGCGCGGCGCTGGCGAACCGTTCGCTCGATGCGTGGTCCGCGTTCGCGGCCACCTCGCACGGACGCTCGCTGCGCGCCGCCTGCGAGTTGCTGATCCTCGGCGGGCTCACGTCGAAGCGGCCGCCGTTCGGCATCGACAGCATCGTCACGGAAGGCAAGCCGGTTGCCGTGGTCGAGGAAGTCGTCGCGCGCACGCCGTTCTGCTCGCTGCTGCATTTTCGTAAGGACGCCGTGCTTTCGAGTCCGCAGCCGCGCGTGCTGATGATCGCGCCGATGTCGGGCCACTTCGCGACCCTGCTGCGCGCAACCGTGCGCACGATGCTGGCCGAGCACGACGTCTACATCACCGACTGGCACAACCCGCGCGACGTGCCGCTCGGCGAAGGCCGCTTCGGCTTCGACGAATTCGTGCGCCACGTGATCGACTTCACCGCGCGGATCGGGTCCGGCACCCACCTGCTCGCGGTCTGCCAGCCCACCGTCGCGGCGCTCGCCGCCGTCTCCCTGATGGCCGCCGACGATCATCCCGCGCAGCCGGCCAGCATGACGCTGATGGCGGGCCCGATCGACACGCGCATCAATCCCACGCGCGTCAACGACCTGGCCAAGAGCCAGCCGATCGAGTGGTTCGAGCGCAACCTGATCAGTGCGGTGCCGTTCGGCTTCGCCGGCGCGCAGCGTCGCGTCTATCCGGGCTTCGTGCAACTGGCCGCGTTCATGTCGATGAATCCAGGCCGCCACGCCGACTCGTTCGAAACGATGTACTACGAGCGCGGCAAGGGCGATCCGCAGAAAGCGGACACGATACGTACCTTCTATGAAGAATACTTCGCGACGATGGATCTGACGGCCGACTTTTATCTGGAGACCGTCGACACCGTGTTCCAACGCCATGCGCTGCCGTTGCGCACGCTCGAGGTGGAGGGGCGGTTGGTGCAGCCGTCGAAGATTCGCCGCACCGCGCTGCTGACCGTCGAGGGTGAAAAGGACGATATCTGCGCGGTCGGTCAGACGCTCGCCGCGCAGGACATGTGCGAGCATCTGCGGCCGTATCTGAAGACGCATCATGTGCAAACGGGCGTCGGCCACTACGGCGTGTTCAGCGGACGTCGCTGGGAGCAGCAGATCTACCCGCGCGTGCGGGCCGTGATTTACGACAACGAACCCCGCGCGGTGCTCGTCAGTTCACGGGCGCGTCCGATCCAGCCGGTGCCCGCGGCGACCGCGGCCGAAGTCACGGCGGCCGCGCCGGTAGCGGCGGCCGTCGTCGGAGTGGAAGTGGAAGCGGGCGGCAGTGCCAGCGTCAACAGCGATTCCGGGGCAACCGAGCCCACTCCGTCCTCAAGTAGACGGCCGCCCGCGACGCCCTGAGCGTTGCGCGCGGCCGCGCGCGTCGCTTCGAGGCGCGCGTCGCCGTCCCGTCAAACCGTCGCATCACGCCAGGGCGTCGGAGCCGGCACTGCGCAGGGCGGCTCGGCGTCGATCGATCTGAAGTCGGCCGGCGACACGATCTCCAGGTACTCCATATCTTCCGAATAGTCGAACAGGTAATGGACGATGCCGGGCGCCTGATGCACGCAATCGCCGGCCGCGACGAGCGTCTCCTTGTCGCCGTACATGAAGCGCGCCCAGCCCTTCAGCATGATCACGATGTGGAAATCGGCCTCATGACGGTGCCAGCCGGTGCCTTGCTCTGGTGCGTGATTCGCCTTGACGAGTTGCGCGAGCACCTTGCCGCCGGTCGCCTCGGCGATCCCCAGATCGCGGTAAAGGAAGAAGTCGCGCAAGCCCTGATCCACGTACGACGTGTCCTGCGGACGGTTGTGGCTGAATTGCGTGGCGAATGAGGTGGACATGATCGCGCTCCAGGAAGGTAAGCCGGTACCGCAACCGGCACGATGGAGCGCCGGTTGCAAGCATCAAGCAGGCCAGTGGAGCGAGTGGGAAACGGGTTCAGGCCGTCGGCCGGATCATCTGGAACATCTCGCCGATCTGCGCATAGTCGGCGCGATAACCCGCGCGCATGATCGGTTGCGCGGCCTGCGTGTCGAACAGGCCGTCCTTCAGATACGCCTCGTCGATATGCACGCCGACCACCTGGCCGAGCGACAGATAGTTGTCCATCGGCTTGCCGTCGATGTCATGCAAACGCACGATCTGCAGCAGCTTGCATTCGAGCGCGGCCGGCGATTCGGCGACGTGCGGCACCGCGACGTTGCGCCCCGGCGCGGGCGTGAGTCCGGCCAGCGCGAACTCGTCGACGTGCGACGCGACCGGCGCCGACGAGCGATTCATCTGCTCGGCGAGCGGACGGGTGGCGAGGTTCCACACGAACTCGCCGGTCGCCTCGATGTTGGCGAGGCTGTCCTTGCGGCCCTCGCTGCTGAATCCGATGATCGCCGGAAAGGTCGCGAACGCGCCGAAGAAGCTGTACGGCGCGAGATTGAGGTTGCCCTCGGCATCGCGCGACGAAATCCAGCCGATCAGCCGAGGCGCGACGATCGCCTTGAAAGGATCATGCGGCAGGCCGTGACCGGCGGCGGGGTCGTAGAAGTAGTGGGACATGAAGTGGCTTTGGGTTGACGTGTGACGGTTGGCGCAACAGGAGGCGCAGAGGCAGAGCGCTGGGCACAAAAGGGCTATTTATACCGTACTAGCCGCGCTCGATCACGCGCTTGCGCCCTTCCCTGACGCGCGCGAGACGCGCTTCGTCCCAGTCATGGAAACCGGCGCCGCTGCGCACGCCGACACGCCCCGCGTCGACCTGCGCGCGCAGCAGGTCGATCACGTCCTCGTCCTTCGCGAGTTGCGGCATCAGATGCGACGCGATGTCGACGAACGTGTCGAGCCCGCCCATATCCGCGCCCTCGAACGGCCCGACGATGCCCCAGCGGCGCCCCAGCGACGCCTTCATCACCCGATCGACGACCTCGGGCGTCGCCGCCCCCGAACGCACGATGTGCAAGGCTTCGCGCAGCACCGCGAATTGCAGCCGATTGCCGACGAAGCCTGGAATCGCCTTGGCGAGCACGACTGGCTCCATGCCGATTGCGCTCATCAGTTCGGCGGTCTGTTGCACCACCTCGGGCGCGGTCGCGCTGCCGGGTACGACTTCGACGAGCGGAATCATGTGCGGCGGGTTCCAGAAATGCGCGATCACGAAGCGCTCTTTCGAGCACAACGGCGTGGCGAGCTGATCGGGTGGAAAGCCGCTGGTGTTGCTCGCGAGGATCGCATCGTCGGCGAGCAGGCCGGTCAAGGTCGCGTAGAGCCGATGCTTGAGCTCCAGCACTTCGGGAATCGCCTCGATCACGAAGCGCGCCTGCGCGATCACGTCGAGCTGCGCATGCGTTTCGATGCGCGCGAGCGCCGCCTGCTTGGCGGCATCATCGATGCGGCCCGCGTCGATCAGTTCGTCGAGCACGGCTTGCGCTTTCGGCACGACGCTCGCGAGGCGCGCCGGATCGACGTCGTGCACGATCGTCCGATACCCGTGCAACGCGGCCTGCGTCGCAATGCCGACGCCCATCAGCCCCGTGCCTACCACCCCTATCGCTACGTCCTGCAGTGTCTTGTCCACACGCGCTCCCGCTGCCGTCGATGAAAGCCCCGAAGCATAGCGCAGCACGTCGCAATACCACGGTTGGACTCGCACGCCCCAATGCGACGAAGCCGGTCTTCCCGTCACGGGAAGGCCGGCTTCGTGGACTTCACGCCGCCTGCTGCGGCGCCGTCAGACGCGCATTAGTAGCGCGGCGGCGGGCGGTGATCGTCACGATCGTCGCCGTGGTGGTGCGGATCGTATTCGTGCGGATGATGGCGCATCCACTCGTCGTGCTCCCAATAGCGATGGCCGTCCCAGTAACGATCGCCGTGCCAGCCGATGTTGACCGACACGCCGACCGGCATCATGTGCGGTTGACCGTACACGACCGGCGCCGGACCGTGCTCAACGATCACGCGCTCTTGCGCGAATGCGCTACCAGCCGCGATGAGTGCGCCGCCCGCGAGCAGCGTTGCGATAAGCGAACGCGATGTTTTGCCCAAGGTTTTCATAATGACCTCCCGTCAAAGTTTTGTTCCTGGCTAGCGTCCGTGTTTGCTCGGGTCCCGCGATTCGATTCGCTTGCGATCCGAACCAGACGCCGTACGCTTGAGACCCACTTTAGCGGCCCGAATCGCACGAATACGTGAGCACTTGTAAGCGCGGATTTCATAGATGGGGACGGATGACGGAAGCCCGATTTCGCTTTCGAGCCGCATTCAGCAAGGCTTACGAGGCGACGCTGTCGCTCGGATCGCAGAATCAGCGTGAAAGCTGGTTACATTCATTTCGGGGACGAAACATTTGGGAAGGAGTTGGGGCGCGCAATGATGCGTCGCGTTAGCAGCGGCCCAAAAACAAAAAGCCACGATCCGCGTTTCGCGAATAGTGGCTCAATGAAAAGCGCACCCGAGGTGCGCGGTCCCGGCGCGTTGTCTCGCGCCCGGGACGATCCTGCTGGTCTTAGTCCGTCAGCTTGATGCCGAACAGCGTGGCCTGTGCGCGGCGCACACGCTCTGCTTCGCGGGCACGCGCTGCATACGAGTAGTCCGAATCCAGCGGCAGATGGGGCGACGCAAAGAGGTCGCTGACCTTTTGGAACAGTGCAAAGATGTAGCTCATGGCGACTCCCGGTTAGTGACTGCATTGCTAGGGTTTTCCCTTAAGACGGATTATAGGGGTTTTCCCTAGGAAAAAGCTAGTGCAATGCAGCAAATTTTCGGCGTGGCGCAATGACGCGGTCTCGTTGGGCCGGAAGCCGTTGCGTCGACACAACATCTCCGATTTTGCTGATCCGGGCGGCCGGGCGTGCTTCGCGGAAACCGTTGGCCATCGAGCCGCACCGGGGCGGGGCGGCAAGACCTGTCGGTCAGTTCGAGCTCGAAGCTCTCGCTTTATGGCCGTGCAGAGTGTGAGCGTGTCTCGCATGCGCCGGCATCGCGCCGGGCTGGGAGGGCACGGTGGGCGCCGTCGCAGTGGGCGCCGAGGCAGCATTCGCTGTCGCTGCCGCTGCAGCCGGCGCGGCCATCGCCGTGTGCGCGTCGAGCAGGCTCACCATCGCTGCCTGCTGGTTCTGCATCATCTGTTCGATGCGCCGTTGTTGGGCCGTCGTCTCGCGCGTGAGGCGCATCAAAAGCAACGTCTGCGCGATGCCGATCGCCACCGTCGCCAGCAGCGCACCGACCACGATCGACAGCATCCATTTCATGCGTCGCGAATGATCGGTCGCGGCGTGGCGTTGATCGGCGATCACGCCGTAGAGCGCATCGACGGTGTCGGCGAAGGCCGTGGCTCGCGCGAGATCGAGCTCCGGCTCCGAGCGCGTCGCGGCGGCGGCTGCATCGGTGCGGGGTGCGTCACGCCAAGGCGTGGCGAATACGGCGTGGTTGTCGTCGTCCCGTTTCGGGGTCGCGGGTTCTTGCGATGGGGGCTGGACACCCGTCGCTGCCTCGTCGGTGGACTCGCCAGCGCCGCTGCCCTCGGTCACGGCGGACGTTGCAACCGAAGCCGAAGCCGAAGCCCCTGCCACAGCCGCGCCGCGCGATGCCGTCGCGGCTTTCGCGAAGGTCGCGGCAAAGCGCTGCGACGGCTTGCCAGCACCGGCCTTCGTTGCAGAATCCGCCTCCGCCGCCTTGCGCAACGCGGTCACGCTGCGCGCGACGGTCGCGGCGGCCATCGCCGAACTGAGCGGCGCAGATGCCTCGCGTGACGTTGCCGTCGGTGTGTTATTGGGCTTGTTGGCCTCGGCGATCGGCGTCGCAACGTGAGTCGCGCCGTTCGCGGCCTGGCTTGCGCCAGCGTCGGCCATCGCCAGCGCCGGCTCGACGTCGAACCCGCTCAACTGCTCGTTCACCGGCACGGGCCCATCCAGTTTCGTCGCACGCGCTACGCGGCGCACCGCTTTGTCGGGCGATGCATGTCCATCGAGCGCGCCGACCGCCTGCAGGACCACGTCCGGTAATTCGAAGCCATGCAGCGTGCCCTGGCGGACGTCGATGTTCATCGCCTCGAGCGCCGCGCGGGTGGGATCGTCGGGGAACAGGTCGAGCGTGCTGTCGTCGCGCGCGGCGCCGCTCAGTTGCGCGAGCCGTTGCGCCGAGCGCGCCGCGCGCGCCAGCTTGTTTTCGGTGTCGGTGGAGACGGCGCCCTGCCGCTGCTTCTTCGAAGCGGCGCGCCGAGGTCTGGACTGCGGAGATGCTACGGAATCTGCCATAGAGGAAAGAGCGGTCGTCGCCGGGAACGGGGCGCCGGATGCCGCTCGTCATTGCCATTGGAATATTTAGAGCCAGCATTGTCGCATGGCGCTTCGCCCGCGCCGAGGCCATTCCCCGACGATTTGCGGCGATTTGCGAGACCCCTCGCGGCTTTCACGACACCGCCGTGTCGCCGCGGAACTCGCGCACCCCCTGCAATTGTCGCAAGCGCGCGCAGATCGACTCATATTCCGCATTCGACACGCGATGCAGCGTGATGATCACCTCGTCGCACTCGGCCGCGTCGTCGCTCTGCTGCATCACGAACTGCTTGACGCGCGGACTCGCGGCGCCGAGTTCGTCGTGCAGCGAATGGAACGTCAGCGTGCCGCGCTCGACGATCATCGTCAGCTGACGCCGCTGCTTTGCCGTGATGAAGCGCCGCTCGAGCGGCTTGATGCCGGCAAGGATGATCAGGATGATGATGGTCGCCGCGATCGACGCCGTGTACAGCCCACCACCGACCGCGAGCCCGATCGCCGCGACCGACCACAGGCTCGCCGCGGTCGTGAGTCCGCGCACGATCTCGCCGCGCAGCAGGATCGAGCCCGCGCCGAGAAAGCCGATGCCCGACACGACCTGGGCGGCCATCCGCGATGGGTCGAGCACGACGTGCTCGCCGAGCACTTCGGCGAAGCCATAGGCGGAAACGATCATGATCAGCGCGGAGCCCACACAGACCAGCATGTGCGTGCGCAACCCCGCCGCCCACGACAGCCGCTCGCGCTCGAAGCCGATCACACTGCCGAGCGCCGCGGCCAGCACGAGACGGGCGATAAGTTCGAAATTGCCGAGCATGGTTGTTCCTCCTTATCTGAAAACCGGCGGGCGTGGCCGTTACCGCTGGTGCGCCCGCGTCGGTTAGAGCATTACGGACGCCTGCGCCGAGGTGTCAGCGCGAGTCGTTTGCTTTATGCTAAGCCGCACACCACCGCGGCCTCGGCAAGCGGGAATCCGGAACCGCCGCCTTGAACGCCGCCTCGACACATTGCGCACGCTGCGCCTGAACCACTCGACCATGCCAAGCACGACCTCTTCCCCTGCTTCGACGGCCGCCGCCGCGACCGCGCTGCGCGAGCACTTCGCGAACATCGTGCTGCCGATGTGGCGCGGTCCCGGCTTCAATCACGCGTTGGAGCTACCCTACGAGGCGCTTGATGCCGCCGGGGATCAGCCGCTGCCCGTGCAACGCTATCGGGCGATGGCGTGCGCGCGGCAGTTGTTCACGTTTTCGCAGGCGGGCGACATGGAGCACGCCCGCGTGCTGTTCGATTCGCTGACGCATACCTTTCAGGACACCGACCACGGCGGATGGTTCTACAGCGTCGACGCACTCGGCGTGCCGCTCGACACGACCAAGGACCTCTACACGCACGCGTTCGTCGTATTCGCGTGCGCGGAATATGCGCGGCGCTCCGACAACCATGACGCATTGAAGCTGGTGCACAACACGACCGCGCTGATCCAGTCGAACTTCGCGGCCGACGACGATCTGTTCAACGCGTCGCTCAACGTCGACTTTTCGAAGGTCATCGGCACGCCGCTCCAGAACCCGCTGATGCACTTGACCGAAGCGTGGCTCGCCGCCTGCGAAACGACACGCGACAATGTGTTCGGCGCCGCGTTGCGCCGCCTCGCCGGCGCGCTCGCGCGACACTTCGTGCATGCGCCGAGCGGCTGCATCGCCGAACTGCCGATCGGCGCGAGCGGCAACCGCCTGGAGCCGGGACATCAGTTCGAGTGGTACTGGCTGGTCAGGCAGGCGGGCGCGCTGTTCGACGGCACGGGGCTCGCCGAAGCGCTGGCGCGCGCCTTCACCTTCGCGCAGCAGCACGGCGTGGACCCGGACAGCGGCGGTGTGTGCGCATCGCTCGACGAAGCCGGCCATGTCAGCGACGCGACCCAGCGCATCTGGGCGCAGACGGAATACCTGCGCGCGCTCGCCTGCCACGAGGACCCGACTGTGCGAGCGGCGCTCCCACAACAGATCGCGCGTTTTCAGCGATGTTTTTTGCATGAACGCGGCTGGTTCGAATGCAAAACTTCGAACGGGGAAGTCGCGCGCGCCGACATGCCGTCAACCACGCCTTACCACCTCGCTACCGCGTACGCGGCGTTACCGGTGGCGACCGAATCAGTAGAGCGAACTTAGGTGAATTTATGCAACGATAGAAGACGTTACCGACTCAATCGAATAAGTAAGCAAAAAGTCGACAGGTGGATAGTGCATCGACCCGTTTCGAGCGATATTTAATGCCACTGGTAAACCCTGGCGAAAAAAAGTTCTCGTCTGACCCTCCCAAAGCGCGAAAAAATATCAGAACCGGGGAATACCCGGATGCAGGTTGATTGGCGTCTGTCACAAAGACGTGATACAACTCTTCCCTCGCGCTCGCACTCACTTCGAGTAATTGCGGTCGCGATGCAATACACAACATTTATTTGGATTAAAAATGGCAACAGGTACTGTTAAGTGGTTTAACGATGCAAAGGGCTTTGGCTTCATCACCCCGGACGACGGCGGCGAAGACCTGTTTGCACACTTCTCGGAAATCCAGGCATCGGGCTTCAAGTCCCTGCAGGAAAACCAGAAAGTGTCGTTCGAAGTCAAGCAAGGCCCGAAGGGCAAGCAAGCTGCGAACATCCAGCCGGTCTAAGTACTTTCAGGTACTTTGAGAAAGGCTTGGACGTCACGATAGGTGCCTCTACAGGCTCCTACGTCTAATGCAAAATGGCTCGCTTTACGCGAGCCATTTTCTATTTCTGCCTCGTTTTTAAGCGTCACCGCCTCAAAGCGCATGCATTCCGGTTAATGCGAATTCGGTATTGGCGGCAGACCTTGCGCCGGGCTGTTGCGTGCGCAACACACTTTCCGAAATTTCGAACACGGAAACTGCCTGCTTCAATTGCTCGGTCTGTTGATGCAGGGAAGCGGCCGCCGCCGCGGCCTGCTCGACGAGCGCCGCGTTCTGCTGTGTCATCTCGTCCATCTGAACGACCGCCTGGTTCACCTGCTCGATGCCGGTGCTCTGCTCGAGTGACGACGCGCTGATTTCAGCCATCATCTGCGTGACGCGCGAGATCGACGCCGACACATGGCTCATCGCCTCCCCGGCACGCTCGACGAGCGTCGAGCCGCCCTGAATCTCCGCGACCGATTCGCTGATCAGCGTCTTGATTTCCTTGGCCGACTGCGCGCTGCGTTGCGCGAGCCCGCGCACCTCGCCGGCCACGACCGCGAAGCCACGGCCTTGCTCGCCCGCGCGCGCCGCCTCGACGGCCGCGTTCAGCGCGAGGATGTTGGTCTGAAACGCGATGCCGTCGATCACGGAAATGATTTCGGCGATCTTGTCCGAGCTTTGCGCGATGCCGTGCATCTTGTCGACCACCTGATTGACGACTTCGCTGCCGCGCGAGGTTGCGTCGAGCGCGGTCTCGGCGAGCGCGTTGGCTTCGCGCGCGTGATCGGCGTTCTGGCGCACGGTCGCCGTGAGTTCTTCCATGCTCGACGCCGTTTCCTCGAGCGATGCCGCCTGGCTTTCGGTGCGTGCCGACAGGTCGGCGTTGCCGGTCGCAATTTCGTTGGCGCCGAGATGGATCGAGTCGGCCGATTCGCGCACGCTCTTGACGGTGCGTGCGACGCTCGCCTGCATCGTCGCGAGACCCGAGAACAGGCGGCCGATTTCGTTGCTGCCACGCGCGGCGATCGGCTGATCGAGGCGGCCTTGCGCGATGCGCTCGAAGTGGCGCCCCGCTTCTTCGAGCGGCGCCACGACGCCGCGCCGCAGCGCCAGATGCACGGCGAAGGTGCCGGCCACGAGCACGAGCAGGATCCCAACGCTGACGATGCGAAACGCCGCGACGCGCGCATCGATCGAGTCGAGCGATGCGCGGCTCGCCGCGTCGCCGAATTGCACGAAGTTGTGCACTTCGGTCAGATAGGCGTCCTGCATCGACTGCGTCGGCTGGTCGAGGAAGGCCTGGATGTTGTTCGAGTCGAGATACTGGACCAGCTCGGCGAGCGCGCCGTGCAGCGTCTTGTAGCGCTCCGCGAGCGCCGCGGCGCGCGCGCTGTTTTCGTCGCTGGTCTTCTCCGTGCTCATGAAGGCCGCGAACGACTGATCCGCGGCGACGAGCTGTTCGCGCGCATGCTGCACGATGTCCGTGGGCTCGGTGCCGCCGCGCACCATGCGCGTGCCGGCGCGCGACAGGTTGATGCGCGCGTCCATCAGGCGTTGCGTCGTCTGATTGACCGAGTCGACCTGCTTCAGCGCAATGTTCGAGAGATCACCGACGTCGTCGTGCGTGCGCGTCAGCGACCAGAAGCCCAGCCCTACCGTGACGAGCTGGAAGACGCAGAACGCGGCCAAAACACATAGCAGGCCGGATGCGACCTTGATCTTGCTGAACATCGTGGACACCTGGGACAAAAGATAACGAGGGTTACACCAGGGTTAACGGCAGGTCGACCGGCGGCTTGAGGCCAATTTCCTTAAAAAGCGCTCTATGTGCAGGTTTCATCGGCGATCGTCGCGATTGCGGTTGTTTTGCGCAACAATTCGCCGGTCATCGCATGGAATCACCTTGCGCAGCGCAGCGGCGCTTCCTAGAGTGGGTAGGGACCGTCCGGCGCGCGCCGGACGGATGCTCAGCCGTACTGATGCACTACACGGACTCCATCCGAAGGAACCACGATGACCGACCTACTCGACCGGGCGCGCGGCGCACTGCACGCCCAGCCGTTCAGCATGCTGCTAGGCGCGGAGCTGATGCACGCCAGCAGCGACGAGCTCACCCTCTGTCTGCCGATTCGCGATGAACTGCGGCAGCAGCATGGCTTCGTGCACGGCGGCGTCATCAGTTATCTCGCCGACAATGCGCTGACGTTCGCGGGCGCGCTGTCGCTGGGTCCGAGAGTCGTGACCGGTGAATACAAGATCAACTATCTGCGCCCGGCGATGAAGGGCACGCTGATCGCGCGCGCAAACGTCGTCTATGCGGGCAGGCATCAGGCGACCTGCCAGTGCAGTGTGTTCGTGATGGAAGGCAATCGCGAGAAGCTCGTGGCGGTTGCGCAAGGGACCGTGAACCGGATCGGCGAGAATGGCGACCAGGAAGCGGGGGCTTGAAGCCGCAGCGGCATGAAAAAAAGCCGCTCCTGCGCGAAACAGGAGCGGCCTTTCACAGCGAGATGACGAGACGAAAGCGCGGGCTTATTCTGCCGCGTAAGTCTTCTGCGTCTGCTCGCCCAACCCTTCGATACCCAGACGCACCGTCTGCCCGGCCTTCAGAAACACCGGGTTCGGCTTGACGCCCATACCGACGCCCGGCGGCGTGCCGGTCGAGATCACATCGCCCGGCTGCAGGCTCATGCACTGCGACACATACGACACCAGCTTCGCGACGCTGAAGATCATCGTCTTCGTGCTGCCGTTCTGGTAGCGATGGCCGTCCACTTCGAGCCACATGCTCAGGTTCTGCGGATCGGCGACTTCATCGCGCGTGACGACCCACGGGCCGATCGGGCCGAACGTGTCGAAGCCCTTGCCCTTGTCCCACGTGCCGCCGCGCTCGATCTGCCATTCGCGCTCCGACACGTCGTTGATGACGCAGTAGCCGGCGACATGCTCGAGCGCATTCGCCTCATCGACATACTTCGCCGCCTTGCCGATCACGACACCGAGTTCCACTTCCCAGTCGGTCTTCTTCGAGCCACGCGGAATTTCGATGTCGTCGTTCGGGCCGCTGATCGCGCTCGTCCACTTGTTGAAGATGACCGGTTCGGCTGGCACCGGCAGGTTCGATTCCGCCGCGTGATCCGCGTAGTTCAGGCCGATGCAGACGAACTTGCCGATCTTCGCCACGCACGGGCCGAGGCGCGGATTGCCCTCGACGACCGGCAGCGTGGCCGGATCGAGCGCGCGCAGTTTTGCGATGCTTGCATCGCTGAGCACGGCGCCGTCGATATCGCCCACCACCTTCGACAGATCGCGGATCTTGCCTTGCGCGTCGAGCAGGCCCGGCTTTTCGTGGCCTTTCGGCCCATAACGAAGCAGTTTCATCGTTGCACTTTCCTTTACGTTCAGTAGTGTTCGGTTCGTCAATCAAGCAGAATCAGTTCGACCATCCGCCGTCGATCACGTGAAGCTGGCCCGTCGTGAACGACGACTCGTCGGACGCGAGATACAGCGCGAGCGCGGCGATCTCCTCCGGCTTGCCAATGCGGCCCATCGGCTGGCGCGAGACGAACGCGGCTTGCACCGCGTCGACCGACGCGCCCTGCGCCTGAGCCTGCGCGGCGATTCGCTGTTCGAGCGACGGCGAGGACACCGTGCCCGGGCAAATCGCGTTACAGCGTACCCCACGCGTGACGAAGTCGGCTGCGACGGACTTCGTCAGCCCGACCACCGCGGCCTTCGACGCGCCGTACGCGAAGCGGTTCGGCACCCCCTTCACGCTCGACGCCGCCGACGACATGTTGATGATCGAGCCGCCGCCCTTCTCCAGCATGGCCGGCAAGAACGCGCGAATCATACGGTACATCGCCTTGGCGTTGAGGTCGAACGCGAAATCCCAATCCTCCTCGCTGCATTCGAGGATGCTGCCCGCGTGCACGAAGCCCGCGCAGTTGAACAGCACGTCGATCGTGCCGACTTCGGCGGCGAGCGCCTTGATCGCCGCGCCGTCGAGCACGTCGAGCTTGCGCGCTTCGAGCGGCTTGCCGGCGAGACCGTCGATGCGGATATCGGTGGCGATCACGCGTGCGCCCTCGCGCGCGAACAGTTCAGCGGTGGCGAGGCCGATGCCTTGTCCCGCCGCGGTAATCAGGGCCGTTTTGCCGGCCAGTCTTTGTGTCATCTACGACTCCAGTTGAATGGGCTGCTAACGAAATCAAAGCCGGTAAAACGCGGCCGCGTTCTCGCCGAACACGGCGTCGCGCTCGGCGTCGCTCAGCGACGCGAGCAGCGTGGTTGCCACCGAATGCCACAGCAGGTAATCGCCGTTCAGTTCGAGCACGGGCCAGTCGCTGCCCCACATCAGCCGCGCGGGGCCGAACGTGTTCAGCAGATGCTCGACGTAGGGCCGCAGCGTGTCCTCGGTCCAGCCGGGCGACGCCTCGGTCGCGAGGCCCGACAGCTTGCAGTGAACATGGGGGAACGCGGCGAGCCGCGTGATCGCGTCGCGCCACACTTCGTAGCCCGCCTCGCCGTGGCGAATCGGCGGCTTCGCGCCATGATCGACGACGACCCGCAGCGCCGGAAAACGCTGCACGAAGATTTCGACGTATTGCACGTGGCGCGCGAAGATCAGCGCATCGAACGCGAGGTCGTGCGCGATCAGGGCCTGGATCGCCGGCGCGAGATCGGGGTTCGCGATCCAGCCGTCGTCGGGCAGATCCTGCAGCATCGGGCGCACGCCCTTGAACTTCGGCTCGCGCGCGAGCGCCTCGATCAGATCAGGCGCGTTCGGCTGCAACAGCGGCACCCAGCCGACCACGCCCGCGATCGACGGCTCGTGCCGCGCGATGTCGAGCAGATAGTGGGTTTCGTCGAGCGTCTGGGCGGCCTGCACGACCACGGTCCGCTCGATGCCGGCCTGTTCGCGCAACGGCTTCAGATCGGCGGGGCCGAACGGCCGGTAGAGGATGGTCTGCTCCGGCGTCATCCACTCGTAGTCGCCCCGCGCGGGGTCCCAGTAGTGCTGGTGAGCGTCTATCGGCATGGTCGGATCAATCCTCGGGCAGCGGCGCGCGGGGGTCGAGCAGAGCGGCTTCGCGCAATGCGGCCCACAAAGCCACGGGAATCGGCTGCTCGAACGACGCGACGTTCTGGCGCAATTCGTCGGCACTGCGCGCGCCGGTCAGCACGGTGGCGACCGCCGGATGCGCATACGGAAACTGCAACGCGGCGGCGGCGAGCGGCACGCCGTGCGCGCGACACACCGCCTCCAGACGCGCGACGCGCTCGATCACATCGGGCGGCGCCTCGCCGTAATTGAACTTCAGATCGCCTTCGACGCCGCGCGCCAGAATGCCCGAATTGAACGCGCCGCCGAGCAGGATGCTGACGCCGCGCGCTTCGCAGGCGGGCAGCAGGTCGTCGAGGGTGGTCTGCTCGAGCAGCGTATAGCGGCCCGCGAGCAAGGCGCAATCGATATCGAACTCGGCCATCGCCTCGAGGATCGCGGCGCCCTCGTTGACGCCGAGGCCGACCGCCTTGATCGCGCCGCTCGAGCGCAGGCGCTCCAGCGCGCGGAAGCCGCCGCCTTCGGTCAGTTGTTTCCAGTAGTGCGGATTCTGCTCGCCGTGCGTGAGGCGGCCGATGTCGTGGATGAGCAGGATGTCGATGTCGACGATGCCGAGGCGCTGCTGGCTATCCTCGTACGAGCGCAGGATGCCGTCGTGCGTGTAGTCGTAGACCGCTTCGAACGGCAGCGGATTCTGCCAGCCCTCGCGATTGTCGAATGGCGAGGTGCGCGGCACGAAGCGGCGACCGACCTTGGTTGTCAGCACGTACTCGTCGCGCGGATAGCGCCGCAGCGCGTCGCCGAGCCGATGCTCGGCCTTCGTGTTGCCATAGAGCGGCGCGGTGTCGAAGAAGCGCACGCCCGCGTCCCAGGCGGCGTCGACGGTTGCCTGAGCCTCCTCGTCGGACAGGTCGCGGTACAGGCCGCCGAGCGGCGCCGTGCCGAGACCCAATCCACTCACCTGCAGCGAGCTGCGGCCGATACTGCGCCGCTGCCCGACTTTCGATCCGATCGATGCCGACATGAGCGTGTCTCCTGTTTTTGGTGTTTTTACCATGCGACGGGCGAAATGCGCCGCCAATTTGGCACAGGCCATTCAGGCGTGCTTTAATTCACCAATAAACGTATTATTCATATCCGAATTTTTCCAAGTCAAGAGAACTGCGCGGCACGGATGCCGGGGTTTTCCCTGGACATGGGCCATTCAGTTCGCGAAATGCTACGCATCGGCCCGTGCGCACCAGATAATAAGAACTCCAGACGAATGTTTCCAATGATCACGATGGACGCCGAAGACAAAGACGACGACCGCTACCGCGCCCCCGCGCTCGACAAGGGACTCGACATTCTCGAACTGCTGTCCGAGCAGAAGGAGGGTCTCACACGCGCCGAGATCACGCGACAGTTGGGCCGCAACGCGAGCGAGATGTATCGCATGCTCGAGCGTCTGGTCGCGCGGCAATACGTGGTGCGCTCGGCGGCCGGCGATCGCTACTCGCTGAGCCTGAAGCTGTTCGCGCTCGCGCACCGCCATCCGCCGATGAACCGGCTGATCGCGGAAGCGCTGCCGCTGATGCAGCGTTTCGCCGACGCGGCCGAGCAGTCGTGCCACCTCGTCGTCTATGACCGCGGCAACCTGCTGGTCATCGCGCAGGTCGACGGACCGGGCACGTGGGGCATGTCGGTGCGGCTCGGCTCGCGGGTCGGTCTGATCGACACCGGCTCGGGGCGCGTGATGCTCGCGTTCCAGAGCGTCGAGCAGCGTCAGCAGATGCTTGCCGAGCACACCAGGGTGAAGGGCGAAGTGACGATCGATCGCGACGCGCTGGAGGAGGCGTGCGAGCAAATCCGCGCGGAGGGGTTCTGGCAGAAGGACAGCCAGCAGAGCTTCGGCGTCACCGACGTGACGTTCCCGATACTCGCGCCGTCGGGACAGGCGATCGCGGTGCTCACCTGCCCTTATCTGCGCCGGATCGACGAATACGTCGCGCCGACGGTCGATGCGGCCACCACGTTGCTGCGCGACACGGTGCAGGCGCTGTCGATGTTCCACGAACAGGCCGCGTAATCCGCAACTTGCGCGGCAACTTGCGCGGCGGCGGTTCACGCAACGGCGCGCTCGCGCACATGGTTTAGAATGGCGGCCCTTCCAAAATTACGCCGCATGACGGGCTCATGTGGGCGCATCGATTGAGCAATGGCCAAACTTCTGACCGATTCCGAATTCCAGCGTTTTTCCGAACTCCAGCAGAAGCAGTCGAGCTTCACGATCACCCCGGCGGAAGCCGACGAGCTGCGCGATATCGTCGCTCACGCGCAGAAGCGCCGCGACGACCGCGCCGCCGCGATGCAAAGCATCGAAACCTTCATCCAGCAATTCGACATCACGCCCGACGAGCTGTTTTCGGCCGAGCAGATCGGCGAAGCGGCGCGCACCTTCGGCCTGATTCCGGCCGCGCGCAAGGAACGCGTGCTGCCGCCGTCGCTGACGTTCAACGGCAAGCCGTATCAATGGACCACGCGAGCGCTGCCCGACGAAATCCGCGTGCCGCTGTTCGACGCGTTCAAGGGCGGTGAATCGGTGAAATCGTTCATCTCGACGCTGAAGGACGCGAACCGCTGTGCGGCGACGATCGCTCGGCTCGAGCGCGAAACGGGCGCCGTCTATGCCGAGACATGGCTCGAAGAGCTGTCGGTCACGCGCGCTCAGGTGGACGAGGCCGCGCAGAAGTTGGCGGCGTGATCGGTTGAAATCGGGCGCCGGGCGGGTCGCGCGGTAAGCGGCTCAATGCGCGGGCGGAATCCCGGCGGAGGAATCCGGACTCGCGCCCGCCGTTTCGTCGAGCGCCATCCGGAAGCCGACCACACCGGGGTCATCGGTCCGCGTGATCGTGAAACCGCTGGCCTTCGCGAGCGCGATCATCGCGGTGTTCTCGCGCAACGCTTCGCCGACCAGCCAGTGCGTATCGCGCGCCCGCGCGTACGCAATGATCCGCTGCATCAGCAACTGACCAAGGCGCCGCCCCTTCTGGTCCGAGCGCACGGTCACCGCGAATTCGGCCGTCTCGTTGTCGGGATCGGCCACCGCGCGCACCACGCCGAGCGTCTGCGCGACGCCGTCTTCGTTGTCGACCGTCGCGATCAGCGCCATTTCCCGGTCGTAATCGATCTGGGTCATGCGCGCGAGTTGCGAGTGCTCGAACGTACCGACCGAGCCGAAAAAGCGCAGGCGCAAATCTTCCGGCGTCATCGCCTCCACGAAAGCGCGATGCGCGTTTTCGTCTTCCGGGCGAATCGGCCGCACTGTCACGCGCAGGCCCTGCCAGTCGATCGTTTCCTCGAAGCGGCGCGGATACGGCACGATCGCGAGCCGGCTGCGCTTCGCGCCGACGCGCAACACGGGATCGACCACCATCACGCGATCGCGATAGACCCTGAGCTTCAACGAGAGGCCGACGATCTCGCGTACGTCGCACACCACTTGCGACAGCGCGGTGAGCGCCGCGAGCGTCGGCTCCGGCGCGGCCAGCCTCGCGTAGTGCGACCGCGTGACGATATCGCGTGCCAGCGTCGGATTGAGCGGCGGCAGGCCGTAGACGTGCACCCCGTCTGTCACGCCGTCGACCGGTGGCGCAACGAAGCGGAACACCGGACCGAAGTTGTCGTCGTCATGCAGCTCGACCGCGACGTCGACGACCGGTTTTGCCGTGCCCTCGGCATCGGCGCCCGCACCGTCAACCCCTTCCACCTGCAAGCCGAAGCGCGCCAGAAACCGCGCCGCCCCCTCCCCCACCAGCTCGCTTTCGCCCGCCGCCAACGCGTCGCGAGCCTGCGCCTGGGCGGCATCGATCGCCTCGGGAATCTGCGCGGCCAGCCCCTCCGGCATTTGCATCAGCAGCTCGCGCCCCAGCCGGTACTCGACCAGACGCGCGAACGCGCGCGCGAGCCGCTGCGGCGTCGTGTGCACCGGGATGCCCTGCGCGTGCAGCGCGTCGCGCCGCGCCGCATCGACGCCCCCGAAGAAGCACGCAAGCAGCCCGCGGTAGGCGAACTGCTGATGATCGATCAGCGTCTGCGCGACGTCGTCGACCGGCGCGCCATGCGTCGATGCGTGCACCACGAACGCCGTGCCCGTCGCGCGATGCTCGGCGAGCAGCTTCAGCGCGGTGCCGAAATGCTCGGGACGCGCGTCGTCGCCGAGTAGCAACGGATTGCCGGCGATCGCGCGCGGCAGCGACTCGCGCAGCGCGTCCGACGCCTCCGCCGGCCACGGCGCGAGCAGGCCGCCAGCGGCGGCGAACGCGTCGCGCGCGAGCGTCGCGAGACCTCGGTCGCTCGTAATCAGCGTCGCGGTGGCGCCAGCCGCCACGCGGCCGACGCCGAGCGTTTCGATTTCGTCGAGCAGATCGTCGAGCGCGTCGACGCGCACGAGACCCGCGCGCCGGAACGCCGCCGTATAGAGCCCGTCGGCAGGATCGTCGCGGCCGGAGCGCAGCGCGAGCACCGGCTTGTTGCGCGCCGCCGCGCGCGCGGCCGACATGAACTTGCGCGCCGCTCGCACGCTATCCACTTCGAGCAGGATCGCGCGGGTGCCGGGGTCGCTCGCGAGGTAATCGAGCACGTCGCCAGCATCGACATCGGCCTCCGCGCCGAGCGCGACCGCGTGCGAAAAGCCAAGCCCGCGCGCGTGCGCCCAGCCGAGCACCGCGTTGGTCAGCGCGTTCGACTGCGACACCCACGCCACGCCGCCGGCCTTGACCGTGCACGACGGTGCGCCCAGATGCGCGCCGAGCGCCGGCGACACCACGCCGAGACTGCCCGGCCCGACGATGCGCAACAGATGCGGCCGCGCCGCCGACAGCGCATGCCGCAGCGCGAGCCGGTCTTCGTCGCTGCGCACCTCGCCGACGATGATCACGGCGCGCGTGCCCATGCCGCCGAGCTTGTGGATCAGCGCGGGCCACGTCGCGGGCGGCGTGCAGATCACCGCGACGGTGGGCGCCTGCGGCAGATCGCCGATATCGTGAATCACCGCGTGGCCGCCGAGCTGCGCGTGCTTCGGATTGACCGGCCACAGCGGCCCCTGAAAGCCGCCTTCGAGCACACGCGCCCAGACCATTGCGCCGGTGCTGCCCGGCCGCTCGGACGCGCCGATCACGGCGACGGATTTCGGGCGAAACAAGGCGTCGAGGTTGCGAACGGTCACGGGCACTCCATGCGGTTGGACAGGAACTGGAGCCGGCTTCGCGGCGAGGCGGGTGGTTCCGTCAGCATAGGCGAAGTGATGCGCTGGTGCGGCGGTTGTTGCGACGGCCAAGAAAAAAGCCGCGTCGAACGACGCGGCTTTTTACCTGCGAAACCAGCGGACTTGCGGCTTTACATCGCCTTCCTGAACGGCGCCCCCGAGTGCTCGCGCAACTCGTTGAACACGATCTTCGGCCACGCCTTCTGCGCGACTTCGATCTCCGACACGTGCGAGGCCAGATAGGTCGGCGCGTCGGACGCATCGAGCGCGATCCGCGCCGAGTACGAATCGGTGAAGCGGCGCAGTTCGGCCGCATCGTCGCAGGTCACCCAGCGCGACAGGCGATAACGCGCCGGCGCCATGCGCACGTCGACCTTGTACTCGGTCGACAGACGGTGCGAGACCACTTCGAACTGCAGTTGCCCGACCGCGCCGAGAATCATCAGGCCGCCCGCTTCCGGACGGAACACCTGGATCGCGCCTTCTTCGCCGAGCTGCTTCAGCGCTTCGCCGAGCTGCTTCGCGCGCATCGGATCGACCACTTCGACGGTCTGAAAGATTTCCGGCGCGAAGAACGGCAGGCCGACGAACTGCAGCTGCTCCCCTTCGGTCAGCGTATCGCCGAGACTCAGCGTGCCGTGATTCGGAATCCCGATGATGTCGCCCGGGTAAGCCTCGCTCACGGTCTCGCGACGCTGCGACAGGAACGTCACCACGTTGTTCGCGCGGAACGTCTTGTTCGAACGCGTGACCTTCACCGCCATGCCGCGCTCGAAACGCCCCGAGCACACGCGGATGAACGCGACGCGGTCGCGGTGCGCCAGGTCCATGTTCGCCTGCACCTTGAACACGACGCCGGTGAACTTCGGCTCGTCCGGCTGCACCGGACGCTGCACGGTCATGCGCATCGACGGCGGCGGCGCGAGGTCGACCAGCGCGTCGAGAATTTCCTTCACGCCGAAGTTGTTGATCGCCGAGCCGAACAGCACCGGCGACTGCTGGCCGGCGAGGAACTGCTCGCGATCGAACGCGGGCGTCGCGCCGCTGATCAGGTCGATTTCTTCCTTGGCACGCACCCACGCCTGGCCGAAACGGCGCTCGCCTTCCTCGTCGCCCAGTGCCTGCAGCGTTTCGACCGCGCCGCCGGCCGTATCCTGGCCCGCGCGGAACACGCGCACCTGGTCGTGCTGGACGTCGTAGACGCCCTGAAACTCCTTGCCCATGCCGATCGGCCACGTGAACGGCACGGCCGACACGCCGAGGTGCTGCTCGATTTCGTCGAGCAGTTCGAGCGGCTCGCGCACTTCGCGATCGAGCTTGTTGATGAACGTGACGATCGGCGTCTTGCGGCTGCGGCAGACTTCGAGCAGCTTCAGCGTCTGCGCTTCGACGCCGTTCGCGCCGTCGATCACCATCACGGCGGCGTCGACCGCGGTCAGCACGCGGTAGGTGTCTTCGGAGAAGTCCTCGTGGCCCGGCGTGTCGAGCAGGTTGATCACGCAATCGCCGTACTCGAACTGCATCACCGAGCTCGCGACCGAAATGCCGCGCTGCTTTTCGATTTCCATCCAGTCGGACGTCGCGTAGCGGTTGCTCTTGCGGCCCTTCACGGTACCGGCGATCTGGATCGCGCCGGAGAACAGCAGCAGCTTTTCGGTGAGCGTGGTTTTACCCGCGTCCGGGTGGGAAATGACCGCGAACGTGCGGCGGCGTTTGAGTTCGGAGACTGACATCGGGTCTGGCGGTCACGGAAAGGGGTTCGGGCGTTTCCCGGCGGCCTTGGCGGCCGGTATGCCGCGCGTGGCGCGGGGGCGTCGAGCTGCGGGAGTCGGGCGCGGGCCCGGATCGGCCGGCGCTCGCGCCGCATCCGAAAACGGGTGGCGAACGGGTCACGACCCAGCGTTCGACAATGCGGGAATCGCTGGCGCACATTGGCGCAAGGTGCGAATGATACACGTCTGGCGCGCTGGCCGGGGGAAAGGGGGGCGCCGCGCATGCTTGCAGCGAAAGGTGAGGGTTTTCGGGACTTGCACCGGCGAATCGCGATTCGCGGCCAACGGTGAGGATCGCGAAGCGCATGGCCGCACCTGCTACATCGCGCGCACGCCAACCGCGATGCGCGAAAACACGGCGAGAAAGCGTTGGAACGCTACGAACACGCTCCGGCTCGACGCCTGTAAACGCCCGCCAGCAAAGGCTGACGCGGGTTTTCGGCAAGCCCCGCGCAGCGCTGCGACACGCCGGCAATCCCAACGCGCGGCGGTGCGTCGCGCGACAAAGCCTGGCTCACCGAAGCATCCCGCGAGATTCGAATGCTCCGGCGAATCTCGCTGTACACGTTCAGGTGTCACGCAAAGGTGAGCGTTTTCGGGACCTTCGCAACGGTGCGGGCCGAATTGAGCGGCGCATCACTTCAGAGAAGCTGGGACGCGTAACCATTCACGACACGACGAAGCTCACTCTTCGATCAGAAACCGCTCGCGATTCTTGCCAACGAGCCAGGCAGGCGAGCGCCCACGGCCGCTCCATGTTTCGCCGGTCTTCGGATTGCGGTACTTGGCCACCGATGTCGATGTCGACTTGCGGCGCGGCTTGGACGAAGCGCTCGTGAATCCGAGCTCTTCGGCGGTCAGATCGTATTCGGCGACCTTCTGCTTGATGTCGGCGATAGCTTGCGCAACTTCTTTCTCGCGTGCCGCTGCGACTTCCTTGTGGAGCTTTTCGAGTTGCGCAGTCAACTGTTTGTAAGAGGCCATGCCGGTGTTCCCCCCTCGGTTGAACGAACTGCGATGAGCCGCGACGAATTGTTTGCGGACACTATCAGACGAATAAATCACAGGATAGTGAATCGTGCGGTCGCGTGCATGCGCGGCGGACACGCTCAAGCGTCGATCGAATCGTAGACGCGGCGTTCGAAGTCGATGGCCATCGGGAAGGGGTCGATCGAGCGGCGCTGGATCAGCATCAGGCCGATCATGTTCTCGACCGGATCGGCGAACCAGCTCGTGCCGTACGCGCCGGGCCAGCCGAACGAACCCAGCGAGCGGTAGCCGAGCGGTAATTGCTGCGCCGGATCGTCGACGATCGACAGCCCGAGTCCAAAGCCCTGCCCCGCCCAGATCACGTGACCGAAGGCCGGCAGGCGGCGCTGGTCGCGGCTCAGGAAATTGCTGCGCATCAGATCGACCGAGCGAGGCGACAGCAGTCGCGTATCGCCCACGCGCCCGCGCCCGAGCAACAGTTGCGCGAACTGCAGATAGTCCTCCGCGGTCGAGACCAGCCCGCCGCCGCCGCTCTGGAAGCGCCGCGGATTCGCCCAGCGGCTCGCCGCCGCATGATCCTCGACCACGCGACGTCGCGTGCCCGGATCGATGTTGTACGCGGTCGCGAGGCGGCCAAGCTGCGTGTCGGGCACCCAGAACGCGGTATCGCGCATGCCGAGCGGCTCGAAAATGCGCGTGCGGAAAAATTCGCCGAGCGGCATGCCGCTCACGCGTTCGATCAGCACACCTAGCACGTCGGTCGCGACGCCATAGTGCCAGCGCGAACCGGGCTGGAACATCAACGGCAACCCGGCAATGCGCGCGAGCCATGCGCTGGCCTCGCCGCTCGCCTCGAAGCCGTTGAACGCGGCAGCGTAGGCTTCGGCAAGCGGTCCCGTCGCCGTGAAGTGGTACGCGAAACCGGCGCGATGCGTGAGCAGGTCGAGCACCGTGAGCGGCACGCGGATCGGATCGGTCTGGTCGAGCGGTCCGGCCGGATCGCGCAGCACGCGTGGCGCCGCGAGTTCGGGTAGCCACAGTGCAATGGGCGTGTCGAGCGCGAGGCGGTCTTCCTCGATCAGCATCATGATCGCGGCGCTCGTCACCGGCTTCGTCATCGATGCGATGCGAAACAGCGTGTCGCGCTGCATCGGCAATTGCGCGGCTTCGTCACGTAGGCCTAGGGGCTCGAAGTAGCCGATTTCACCACGCCGCCAGACGAGCGATACCACCCCCGCCACTTCGCCCCGCTCCACATAGCCCTGCATCGCGTTGGTCAACGTCGCGAGCCGGCTCGCGGCAAGTCCTGCAATCTGCATGTTCGTCCTGTGTCGGTGAAAGAAAACGTGCGTGGGCCGCGTGCGCGTGGGTCGCGCGCCGATGCCGCTTTAGCAATTAAACCCAAAGATAAAACTTATTCGGCCAAAGCGTACACGACGAAATTTCTCAACGACCGCTTCCGATTGGCGGACATCAGGATGACTTTCAGGCTTTCTGCCGTTTTTCCAAAGCGCAAAGCGCGGCGTCGAGGCGTTTGATGCGCGTTGCCTGCGCCGGCACGATAACCGCGCCCGAAACGTGCTGGAGACGGTTTCGCCAGTAAGACAATGGAATACGGTCTCCTGCCGAAATATGGGAAATTATCTGTTCCAGATGCTCAATGTCTTTTTCGAGTTGCTGATGATTCATTGCTTTCCCCGGATTCTATTGGATTAATTTTGAAGCAAACAAATCGAAAGCATGAAGCCGCGATGGCCTGCGCGGCTCGAAGTAACACGCGCCGGTAGCGGAAAAACCTTCCGGAGCGTCTGCCGCAGCGGAAAAAACGGCAGATCCTGCCCGTCGACGTTAAATCGCCAACGGTTTGAAAAGAATACTGCTGTCAAACCTCGCGTTCCGTTAGCTGCCGCACCGACTTCGTTCAACGCTCCAAAAAGGGGTAAAGATAATTTGCTGTCAGGGCGCAAAGGATAATCGTTATCCGGCGGTTCAGCGTTGTAAAAATGCAGCTGACTGATTACTTGACCCGATACGCATGCTAACCGTTTATCGGACCCACATTACACGCATGGAATTATGACGGGCATGTGCCAACTGGAATGACACGAGCGTGCTAATTGACTGGATTGGGAATTGGCCGAAATTGGCCCGAGTGGCGAAGAAGCAAGCCGACGACGCCCACGATTCGGTCAGCCGCGCGCGCCGGCATTGCACCGGCGCGGCATGCGCGTCCTACTTTGCGGCTGCGCGGCAGGCGTAGATCAGGTTCAAGGTACCGCCCTCGGTCGACTGGCGCACCACGTCGAACGCGCCGTTACAACCCGCGGCCGCCTGCTGCACGCACGAGTCAGAACCTGCCGGGCATTGCACGAGCGTGGTCGCACGGCCGTCCGGCAGGAACAACGGCGCGCTGCTGCTGCAACCGCCAAGCGCGACGATCGCGCCGACAGCCAGCATGACGCTCGAGCGGCGCGCAAAGAAGGAAAGGCTGCGTTTCATGGAGACCCCGGTCACGTCTTGTTTTTCGATCTCGCGATTGTGCCACGCAGCCCTCGTGCTGCGTCGGTTGGCGCGGCACGGCAGGCCGGACGCGGGACGTCAAACCTCGATGCCGTGCGCAGCGATCTTTTTGTACAGCGTCGCGCGCCCCATGCCGATCTGTTTCGCCGTGTCGATGACGCGGCCGCCGTTCGCGCGCAACGCGTCGCTCAGAAAGCGCTTTTCGAACGCGGCCATCGCGTCGTTCCATGAGGTCGGTTCGACCGCGCTGGCAACGTCGGCACTCGCGGGCGCCGGAGCTGGCGTCTTCGTCGCTGCGACCGTGCGGCCCTGCCCCGAGCCGATGAACGGCGCGAGCGCGCGCGCATCGATGCGTTCGCTGTCGGACAGCATCACGGCGCGCTCCAGCGTGTTGCGCAATTCGCGCACGTTGCCCGGCCAGTCGTACGCGCACAGCAGCCGCAACGCGTCGTCGTGCAATTCGAAGTGGCGGCCGCCGCGCGCCTGCGCGGCCAGGTCTTCGAGCATCGCGTAAGCCAGCGCCTCGATGTCGGAAGGACGCTCGCGCAGCGCGGGCGCATGGATCGTCAGCACGTTGAGCCGGTAGAACAGGTCCGCGCGAAAGCGTCCGGCCGCGACGAGCGCGGGCAGATCGGCCGACGTCGCCGCGATGATCCGCACATCCGCGCGCACGATCCGGTTCGAGCCGAGCGGCTCGAACTCCTGGTCCTGCAATACGCGCAGCAGCTTGCCCTGCAACGGCAGCGGCATGTCGCCGATCTCGTCGAGAAACAGCGTGCCGCCGTTCGCGAGTTCGAACTTGCCGACCCGCCCCTTGCGATCCGCGCCCGTGTACGCGCCAGGCGCGGCACCGAAGAACTCGACTTCGAGAAGCGTGTCGGGAATCGCCGCGACGTTGACGCTCACGAGCGGCTGATGCGCGCGCGCCGAGCCGCCGTGAATCGCATGCGCGAGCAGTTCCTTGCCGGTGCCGGTTTCGCCGAGCAGCAGCACCGGCGATTCGAGTTGCGCCGCGCGGCGCGCCTGGCGCTTCACTTCGAGCGACGCCGCGCTCGTGCCGACGAAACTGCCGAACGTATAGCGCGCGCGGCGCGCCTGCGCGAGCGACTGGCGCGTCGCGATCAGTTCCTGCTGCAGCCGCGAGTACTGGGAAAACAGCGGCGACAGTGCTTTGAGCTCGTCGAACAGTGCGAAGCCGACCGCGCCGATCGTCGCGCCGGCATCGTCCTTCAGTGGCAGACGCGTAACGACGAGCGGCTCGCGGTCCGTCTCCATGATGTCGAGCAGGATCGGCTTGCCGGTGTTGACGACCTCGCGCATCAGACTGTTCGGAATCACCGCTTCGCAATCGCGGCCGATCGCCTGCTGCGGGTCCGCGAAGCCGAACCGCGCCGCGTAACGCTTGTTGATCCAGACGACGCGCGCTTGCCCATCGACGATGAACGTTCCTTCGCTGAAGTTTTCGAAAGTGCGAAAAAGCGAATCCATCGCGCCGCGAAGCACGTCATCATAGGTGTCGGGCAGACCCGTCCAGTCGGTCATCATGCTGTCGCTGTCTCCGGCTAAGGTGGTGTTTCTGGTTGTCTCCATTTGTAGACAAATTTATCTCCAAATGGAGATCGCGGGCAAGCCTTATATATCAAGATTTACCCTGGTTTCACGGTAGATCCAGCGGATTTGAGTCCCGTTATAGAGACGTTTGGGTACAATCCGCCGACGTTGCCCTGGGCCGCCGCCGCGCCGCGCCGTCGCTTCATCAGGACGGCAAAAATGTAGAACAACCAAGGTTAGGAGACTCAATGACCTTTCTCATCGTTATCGCCGCGCTGGCGTTTCTGATGTTCGCCGCGTATCGCGGCTACAGCGTGATCCTGTTCGCGCCGATCGCGGCGCTCGCCGCCGTCCTGCTCACCGAGCCCGCCGCCGTCGCGCCGGTCTTCACGAGCATCTTCATGGACAAGATGGTCGGCTTCGTCAAGCTGTACTTCCCGGTGTTTCTGCTCGGCGCCGTGTTCGGCAAAGTGATCGAGCTATCGGGCTTCTCGGAGTCGATCGTCGCGGCCGCGATCCGCTATATCGGCCGTTCGCGCGCAAATGCCGTGATCGTCGCGGTATGCGCGCTGCTCACCTATGGCGGCGTCTCGCTGTTCGTCGTCGTGTTCGCGGTCTATCCGTTCGCGGCCGAGCTGTATCGCCAGAGCAACATTCCGAAGCGGCTGATGCCCGGCGCGATCGCGCTCGGCGCGTTCTCGTTCACGATGGACTCGCTGCCCGGCACGCCGCAGATCCAGAACATCATCCCGACCACGTTCTTCAAGACCACCTCGTGGGCCGCGCCGACGCTGGGCGTGATCGGCTCGCTGTTCATCATCGTGGTCGGTCTGTCGTATCTGGAATGGCGCCGCCGCGCCGCGATGGCGACCGGCGAGGGTTACGGCACCGAACTCGTCAACGAGCCGGAGCGCGTCGAATCGAAGCAGCTGCCGCATCCGCTGCTGGCGGTGGCGCCGCTCGTCGTGGTCGGCGTTTCGAACTTCCTGCTGACGCGCTGGATTCCGACCTGGTACGGCCCGACCTTCACGGTCACGCCGGACATCCTGCCGGGCCTGCACGCGCCGGTCGAAACCAGCGTCAAGGCGCTGGTCGGAATTTGGGCCGTGCTGGGCGCGCTGCTGCTCGGCATCGTGATGGTCGTCGTGACGGCGTTCGGTCGCGTCAGCCAGCGCTTCGCGGTCGGCACGAAGGCCGCGGTGGCGGGCGCGCTGCTGGCATCGCTGAACACCGCGTCGGAATATGGCTTCGGCGGCGTGATCGCAGCGCTGCCGGGCTTTCTCGTCGTCAGCAATGCGCTGAAGAGCATTCCGAATCCGCTCGTCAACGCGGCGGTGTCGGTCAGCACGCTGGCGGGCATCACGGGTTCGGCGTCGGGCGGTATGAGCATTGCGCTCGCCGCGATGTCGGATACGTTCATCAAGGGCGCGCAAGCCGCGAATATTCCGCTCGAGGTACTGCATCGCGTGGTCGCGATGGCGAGCGGCGGCATGGATACGCTGCCGCACAACGGCGCGGTGATTACGCTGCTCGCGGTGACGGGCCTGACCCATCGGCAGTCGTATCGCGACATCTTCGCGGTCACCGTGATCAAGACGCTCGCCGTGTTCTTCGTGATCGCGGTGTACTACGCGACCGGCCTGGTGTGAATGTCGAAGCGGAAAACTGTCCTTTGATCTGATAGATCCGCATTACTCCCACCTCGACAGCACGCCGCCGAAGCACGAGGATGGAGTTGTCAGCGCCCAATCGTTGCAAGGGCAGGCTGACCCGAGTAACAACGGCGTTTAACGGCCCGTCCCAAACCGGACGGGCTATTTTTTGGCGGGTTCGAAATGGCTGCGAAAGGTGAGGAAATCCGGGAGACGACGCCACCGGCAACGGCGCGCTTCATCGACTCGGGTCGCGAGGCGCACCGGACCGCTGTGCGCGTGCTAGCCCGCCCCCGCGTCACCTGCATGACAAAACCCGAACCCGCATCACACCCTGGCGGGGCATGAAAAATGCGTCCGTCCCGACATCGAGTCGCGTTAAACTGACTGGACGCAAAGCGAGCGCGAATGCGCGAGCGGCGGCATCATACTCGACTCAAACCCGGGCGAGACAGAGGCAGACGCAACACGGCACGACGGCGCGGCAGACGGCACGCCATCCGCCCCGTACAATGGTTCCATCACCAACGCAACAAGGACAACTTCGATGCGCATCACCGGGTCCTCCGGGTCAATGGCCCTGCTCACCGAATACGACGACGCAACGGCGCGCGAACTTCGCTCGCTGCGCCTCGAATCGACCGAAGACGGCAAAGGCATCCTGCTGATCGAGGTCGATGAGCGCAAGCCGGGCATCCATCGTGAAGTGCGCTACGAAATCACGCCCGCGGAGCTGATTGCCGCGATCCGCGCGCATGGCGCCGAGTTGCCGGGCGAGCAACACAATCATCGTCAGTGAATGAGGCGCGCGGCGGGCGGGACCGTCCCGTGACTCGTCTGCCTCTCGCGCCCGTCGCGTCGCAGTTCGACGCACACGCGCGGGATTATTTGCATGGGACGCGCCTGCGCGCGTCGCCGTGCCGCCGTTTGTTCCGCTCACACAGCCAATCGACGCTTTCCTACGGGTTTTAGCACGCGCTTTCGCGCATTTCATTACCCGCGCTTTCGCTGCCTTCAGCACGTTGTCATAAGCTATCGCCACGCTTGTATCTTCGGGGATGCCGCGCCCATGCCGGTTCGATCCCCGTCGGATGACCGGCCGATTTCCGGGCCGTTTGCACGTCTCGAAAATACGTCCATAATCCTTGCATTCTCCTTTGCATTCCTTAGCGCGCTGCACCCGCAAGGGTCGCGGATGTTAAACCGATGCTACATGAACTCGTCGAGCAATACGGACCGGCGCTCGTCTTCGTCAACGTGCTGGCCGCCGCGCTCGGACTGCCGGTGCCGGCGATGCCGTCGCTCGTGCTGTTCGGCGCGATGGCCGCGATGCACCCCGGCTCGGTCGGCACGCAATTGCTGCCGGTCCTCGTGCTGTCGATCTTCGCGACGCTGATCGGCGACAGCGCGTGGTACCTCGCGGGACGCATCTACGGCGGCAATACGCTGAAGACGATCTGCCGGCTGTCGCTGTCGCGCGACACCTGCGTGAAGAAAACCGAGCGCTTCTTCGGTCGCTGGGGCGTGCGGGTGCTCGCGGTCGCGAAGTTCGTGCCGGGACTGTCGATCGTGTCGATTCCGATGGCCGGCGCGATGCACACGCGCTACCGGACCTTTCTCACCTACGACGGCGTCGGTGCCGCGCTGTGGTCCGGCACCGGGCTCATCATCGGCGCGCTGTTCGCGCGGCAGATCGACATGCTGTTCGCGATCGCCGGGCGGCTGGGACGCACGGCGGCACTCGTCGTCGTCGCGCTGCTGTTGCTGTACGCGGTGTACCGGTGGATCCGGCGCCGTCAGTTGATCGCGAAGCTCGCGTCCGCGCGCATCGAGGTCGACGAACTCGCGAAGCTGTACACGGCCGGCGAGGCGCCGATCGTGTTCGACATTCGTTCGCAGGAAAAGCGCAAGCTCGACCCGTTCGTGATTCCAGGCGCGCAATTCGCCGACGAACGGCAACTCGACGAAATCGTCGCCACTTATGCGCACGATCAGAAGCTGGTGATCTACTGCTCCTGCCCGAACGAAATTTCCGCGGCATGGATGGCCAAGCAGCTCAACGAAGCCGGCTTCTCCGACGTGCTGCCGCTGCGCGGCGGCATGGAAGCGTGGCGCGACTCGGGCAAGCCGGTCGACTCGCTTCCCGATACACACCCGCCGGAAGTCGCGATCGACGACATCGCGCCCAAGGCCGTCTAGCTGGAACGAGCGGCGGCATCGTCCGCCTGAAGCGCGCGGCAGGGCTCGCCCCGGCATGCGGGCGCGCGCCGCCTTGCCTCCCGTTCAATCGTGCAATGAACATCGAAGGAGCGGTTCAATGCTTTCGACTCAGGACGTTTCGATTCAAGAGGTAGAAGGACAGCAGGGAGTCGTCGCCGACGCGCCGTATTCGTCGCTGTCGACGCGCATGCATCAGATGTTTCCCGTGCTCACTTGCGCGGAGATCGAGCGGATGCGCCGCTTCGGCGAGATCGGTTACTGGAAGTCCGGCGAGCTGCTGTTCGAAACCGGGCACACCGGCCCCGGCATGTTCGTGCTGCTCGAAGGACGCGTGAAGGTCTATCAGCGTGACGGCATCGGCCGCGAGGTCGTGATCAGCGAGCGCGGCGCCGGGCATTTCCTGGCCGAGGTCGCGCAGCTGTCGGGCAAACCCTCGCTCGTGAACGGCCGCGCGCTCGACGCCGTCGAGGCGCTGCTGATTCCGCCCGAGCGCCTGCGCGCGCTGCTCGTCGCCGAAGCGGAACTCGGCGAGCGCATCATGCGCGCGCTGATTCTGCGGCGCGTGTCGTTGATCGAAAAGGGCGCGGGCGGACCGATCCTCGTCGGCAATAGCAGCGACGCGCGGCTCGTGATGCTGCAAGGCTTCCTGTCGCGCAACGGCCATCCGCATTCGGTGCTCGACGAACGCGACGAAGACGCGCTGCGTCTGATCGAGCAGTTCGCCGCGCAGCGCGAGGACCTGCCGCTCGTGATCTGCCCGGACGGCACGGTGCTGCGTCATCCGAGCATGCCGGAACTTGCCACTCGCTTAGGTCTGCTGCCCGATCTCGACGACTCGCACGTGTACGACGTCGCGATCGTCGGCGCGGGGCCGGCGGGACTGGCTGCCGCGGTGTACGCCGCCTCCGAGGGACTTTCCGTGATCGTGCTCGACAGCCGCGCGCCGGGCGGCCAGGCGGGCGCGAGCTCGCGCATCGAAAACTATCTCGGCTTTCCGACCGGCATCTCGGGCCAGGCGCTCGCCGGCCGCGCGTTCGTGCAGGCGCAGAAGTTCGGCGCGCACGTCGCGATTCCGGTCAACGTGCAAGCGCTGCAATGCGGGCAGTCGCCGTATCGGCTCGAACTGAAATGTGGCGGTCACATCAGCGCGCAGGCGATCGTGATCGCGAGCGGCGCGGTGTACCGGCGACCCGCGCTCGACGGGCTCGAGCACTTCGACGGACGCGGCGTCTATTACTGGGCGTCGCCGGTCGAGGCGAAGCTGTGCAAGCGCCGGGAGGTCGTACTGGTGGGCGGCGGCAATTCGGCTGGCCAGGCGATCGTCTATCTGGCGACGCACGCGGCGAAGGTTCACGTGCTGATCCGCCGCAGCGGTTTCGAGGCGACGATGTCGCGCTATCTGATCGACCGCATCCGCTCGCTGCCGAACGTGTTCGTGCATCCGAATTCGGAAATCGGCCGGCTCGACGGCGATGAGGAGGGCCTCGTGTCGGTCGCGCTGAAGAGGCCGCTGCCCGATGGCGTCGACCACTTCGACACGCGGCATCTGTTTCTCTTCACCGGCGCGGATCCGAACACCGAATGGCTGCGCACCTGCGGCGTGCAGCTCGACGCGAAAGGCTTCGTGCTGACCGGCATCGCCGCGGACGGCTCAGCCACGGCGTGCGATCTCGGCACCACCGTCGAGGGCGTCTATGCGATCGGCGACGCGCGCGCCGGGTCGACGAAACGCGTGGCCGCGGCGGTCGGCGAAGGCGCGGCCGTGGTCGCGCAGATCCACCAGTTGCTCGCGCAGACGAGCGGGGAAGCGGTGGCGCTCGGTGCCTGAACCTCGGTGCAGCGCTTTCAGTGCAACGCCGCCCACGCGAGCGACACCGAAAACACGGCCAGCACGATCGACGCGCCGCGCTGCACTTTCACCGGCTCGAGCCAACCAGACCGGCCGCTGCCGAGCGCCGCGCCGAACGTGATCCAGGCGAGCGCGATCGGCGCGGCGAGGCACACGAACGTCCCCATCGCGAGCAGATAAGCGGGCAACTGCATGAACGCGACGGCCGGAAAGATCGTGCCGCCGAACAGCAGCCCTTTCGGATTGAGCAAAGTCGCGACGAACAGCGTGCGCACGTTGCTCGCGCGCTGCGTCGAGCCGGGCAGCGCGACCGCCTGGCGCCACATGTCGAGCGCAAGCCACGCGATATACAAGCTCGCGGCCACACGCAGCAGCGAGGGCAGCCACGGCCATGCATGCGCCGCATGCGCGAAGAAGCGTCCCCACGCGGAAATCGACACCAGGTAGCCCGCCAGTTCGGCGGCGATCAGCGGCAGCGCACGGCGCCGACCGTTGCGCAAACCGGCCGCGGCCAGTAGCGTGTTGGTGGGGCCCGGCGTCACCAGGACCACGACGATACCGGTGGCCAGCAACGCGAACTCGGTCGCAGAGAGCATGAAAAAAGCGCACGGTGAGTTACACAGTGCGCTTTGTATCACAGACGGCACGATGCCGCGCCGAAGCGGCCTTGCGTGTTCAGCGCCCCGCTCAGCGGTCCAGCTTCGCGCGCAACTCGCGCGCGGCCTCCAGCAGTCCTTCGTAACCCGAACGCGCATGCTCCGGCAGATCGGGATCGCCGACCAGCGCGCCGAGCGTTTCGATCAGACTGTACACAATGCCTTTCGCCGCGCCCGACGCAATGCCGCCCGAGGACACCTGTTGATCGACGTGACTGAGCGCCGCGTCGAGCTGCGCGATCTCCGGACGATCATCGGAGGGCGGCTGGGGAGAAACGTCTTGCGTCATGATCGAACATCGCTCCTTTGAGTGCATCGGTAAAGTTGTTATATACCGATCGTGCGCCGCCGTCTATTCGTGTTCGGCGCGAGGACGACCTGCATCAAGGCGTCCAGCGATACATCAGGATCTTCGCGCGCGCGTCGTCTTCGACCAGCACCACGTACTCGCCGTTATCGCGCTCGACGGCGCTGATGCCGAGATACACGTCGACCCAGCCGCTCGTGCCGCCGACGCTCGCGCCCGGTGTCATGTAACCGACCGCCGTGCCGTTGCGTGCGTCGTAGACGTCGACACGATCGGTGTACAACTCCGCGACGAAGATATAGTTGCCCGCCACCGCGACGCCGACCGTGGTCGTCTGCGGATCGCTTTGCGTGTTCCACGGCAGCGAGATCGTGTACACCAGGGTCGGGGCGCCGCTGCTCCAGTTGTCGTAGCGCGCGAGCACCGGTCCCGCTTCTTTCCAGTGCGTGGCGTCCCACGGAATCGCGCTCGTGAAGCCCGACAGATACATCGTGTCGGTCGATGCGACGTAGACGAGCCGCGCGAGCCGCGTAAACGGCGCGGGCATCGCGAACATCTTCGAACTCGCGTACGTGTAGATCGGATTGCCGGCGGAGTCGAGACCTTGCAGCGGCATCTCGCGCACGCCGCTCAAGGGTGTCGCGAGCCACACGTTGCCGGGATCGTCGACCCACCAGAAGCCGTTGCCGACCGTGCTGCCGGTCGACGGATTGCTGCTGATCTCGCTCGCGTCGACAGCGCCATCGCCATTGCTGTCGCGCCACAGCCATTCGCCATAGGTCGGCTGCCCGGCGGGCCATGTGCCCGGCAGCGGATTCTGCGCGAGCAGGCCCGACGGAATCGCGACCTCGCCATGCGCGGCATCGAAGCGATAGACGTTCAGATAATGCGCGCCCGAATCGAGCGTATAGAGAAAGCGCTGGCCGTCGAATCTGCGCACTATCGGTTCGCCACGCACGCCGCGCGGCTCGTGAAACGCGGGGTCGTCGGGATAATCGAAGCGGTCGAGCGTGAACGCCGCATACGACCATTGATGGCCGACCGGCTGGCTGTAGTCGAGCGTGAAGCGCTTCGAGCCCGTGTACACGGACGCGGGCGTGGCCGGATCGAACGCGCCACTGTCGACGAAGGTCAGACCGTAGAGCCGCCAGTTCAGCACGCGCGTGCCATACACGTAGCTCTCCAGCACCGCACCCTGCCCGACCGACGCCGAACCCGGCGCGCGCGGCCCCTCGCCGTTCTGCGCGACGTACAGATTGCCCGCCGCGTCGACGCCGATGCCGGTGATGCCGTTGAAGCGCACGTCGCCCGGCACGCCGCGCACCGGATGGAAGATGCCGTTGCGTGTGCCGATCGAGGTGCCCACCTGCATCTGGCCGCCCGCGCCTTTGTTGAACACGAGAATCTGCTGCGCGGCGCCGTTGTCGGCGACCAGCAACTGGCCGGATGGCGTGACCGTGAGGTCGGTCGGGACGGTGCCGGCGGGCAGCGTCAATGGACCGGCGAGCGCGGTGCCGTCGGCGCGGAAGTGCAGGACGCTGAGGTTGCTGCTCGCGAAGCCGCTGATGACCCACAACGTCGAGTCGGTGTCGATCGCGATGCGGGCGGGCGCCGCGACGCTCCACGAGCGCAGCGGCTGCATCGTCTGCGCGTCGTAGACGACGATCCGGTTGCCGTACGTGTCGGCCACATAGAGCTCGCTGTCGGTCGCGGCGAGGCCGCGAATGCTCGCGTCGGTGCCGCTCGTCGCGGTTTCGACCGCGACAAAGCTGTTCTTCGTCGCGTTCGCGCTATTGCCGATGCCGCCGGAAAACGGCGCGCCGGTCGCGAGATTCGCGAGCGTGCGTCGCGTGATGCCGTACCACGTCTGATTGGCCGGCGGATAGTCGGCGCCGACCAGCGCGTTGCTCTCGTTGCCGATCGACATCGCCGCATACAGGTATGTGTGGTTCACCGCGACCGCGTCGCCGCCGGCCGCGCCCCAGCCGTGGGTCGAACCGGCCACCGCGAATTTATCGCCCGCGCGATAGGCGGCAATTTCACTGCCGCTTTCGTCCCACGGCGAATTCGTATAAACGGTACCATCGGCGCCGACGCTAATGGCCTGAATATCCTGCTGCATCCATTTACCGTCGCCAAATCCGAAACTATTACCGATCCATGACGTCGTGTAATTCAATTGGGATTGCGCGGAGGCAGTCGGCGAGATCAGGCCGTGGATCAAAACCACGGCCACGCCAAGGCGGGATAAGAGCTTCACGGCGGTCGTTCCTTCTAGGCGCGAATTGGCGTTTTATCCTCTCATATAAAAATAGCAAATTTACGGATAAAAAAATGGCTATTTAATCTCAATCTATTCAGATAATTCCAATGGCATAGAATTACGTTTCTAACGTAATCTTCCCGTCATGAAGCCGGTAAAACCGGCTCCTGCAAAGACTCACCGAACAGTCATTCAGTCTCTTTCTCTGCTCCCGAAAATCCTCACCTTGAGCGGATAGGCGCATCACGTGCGCGCCGCCCGCCGACGCACGAAAATTCGCCGCGTCAGATCGAATGCAACCAGATTGCCGGCCACCACGAGCAGCAGGCCGACCACCGCGAGCGCGGACCATCGATAGCCCTCGAACAGCGTCGACGCCACTAGCGCGACGATCGGAAACAACACCGTGCAATACGCGGCCCGTTCCGGGCCCAAGCGGCCGACCAGCATCAGGTAGGCCGTGAAGCCGATCACCGAGCCGAACACCGCGAGATACGCGAGCGCGCCGAGATAGCGTGCCGAAGGTTCCAGCGCGAACGAGTAGCCGGCGAACAGACTGCCGACCGTCAGGATCGCCGCGCCGATCAGCATCGCCCAACTGTTGGTTGCGAACGGATGCAGGCCCATCGACTGCATGCGGCTCGACAGCAGGTTGCCGGCCGAGAAGCACATCGTGCCGAGAAACGCGATGCCAAGCCCGAGCCACGCGGTGTGGTCGCCAAGGTGGCCGGCCATCTGCTGCACGAACAGACAGACGATGCCGACGAGCCCGAGCAACGCGCCTGCAATCGCGCTCGGCTGCAGCGGACGGCCCATGAACAGGCGCCCGTTGATCGAGTTCAACAGCGGCGCGGTCGAGAACACCACCGCGACGAGCCCGCTCGGCACGATCTGCTCGGCGTAGTAGAAGCACAGGAAATTCAGGCAGAACAGCGCGAGACCCTGCGCGACGAGGTAGCGCCAGGCGTCGCGCGGCGGCCAGATCGGCCGGCGCATGATGCGCAGCAGCGCGAACAGCAGCAGCGCGGCGATCCAGAAACGCCACGCGATCGACACGGGCGGCGGCACCACATCGAGTTGCCATTTGATCGCGATCCACGTGGTGCCCCAGATCAGCACGGTGACGGCATAAAGCATCAGATTCATGGTCGGGCCTCAGACTGCAATGACGGGCTGCAATGACACGCAGCATTGACGATGCCCACTATGCAACCGCGCCGCCGCCCGCAATTGTCCAAACTTGCGCACTTTTTCGCGCCGCCGGGCGGCCGGACGAGGCGCGCCGTATACTGGCCGCTCAGCCCTTCGCCATCCACCGGAAACCCTTCCCTCGCCGCCGTGAACGCCAGTCCGTCCGTCCCCGTGATATCCGCCGCCGGCACGCCTTTTGGCCTGCAGTCGGTGTGTCACACGCTCGCCAGCGCGAACGCGCACCTGGACCGCTTCGCGTGGCTCGGCGACGGACTCGCGATCGCGGTCTGGACGCGCGACACGAAGGAAGCCGAGACCGTCTACGAGCGGCCCGGCCACCACACGCTGTCGTGCTATCTGGATGGCGGCTATCGCACCGAGCGCCAGAAAATGCCGGGCCATTACGGCGCGCCGTCGCGTCTGTGCGCGCTGCCCGGCGATCACGAATCGCGCTGGTGGGTGCGCGGCCACATGCACTTCATGCACCTCTATTTCCTGCCCGAGCATTTCACGCGACGCGCGGTGCAGGAGCTCGACCGCGAGCCACGCGAATTGACGCTCGCCGACCGCACCTATTTCGAGGACCCACGCATTGCGAGTCTGTGTCAGTCGCTCGTCAACGAGGAGTGGCACAGTCCCGACGGTCTGTTGCGCACCAACGAGACCGCGCACGAAGTGCTGAGCCTGCTATTGCGCGGGCAAGGCGTGCGGCGCGCGAACGTGGCGCTGAAGGGCGGGCTCTCGGCCGCGACGCGGCGGCGTCTCGCCGACTATATCGACAGTCATCTCTCGCAGCCGTTGACGCTCGGTGAGTTGTCCGGCGTCGCGGCGCTGTCGGAATTTCATCTGGCGCGGATGTTTCGCGAGTCGTTCGGCTTGCCGCCCGCCGCGTGGATCGCGCAGCAGCGGCTCGATCGCGCGCGCAGGCTGCTGCGCACGACGACGTTGCCGCTCGCGCAAATCGCCGACCAATGCGGTTATGCGAACGCAAGCCACTTCAGTCACCGATTTCGCGAGGCGGTGGGGGTCACGCCGGGCGCGTTCCGGCAAGCTATCGGCGCGTGAGATTCGCGTTTCGGTTCGCTCCGCGTCATGGCAGCGCCATCGCCAGCACGCGCGCAACGTGAATCGCATCGACGCCCGCGCCGTCGTGAATCTGATGCCGGCAGCTGGTGCCGTCGGCGACCATCACCGTGGCCGCATCGAGCTTGCGCACCGCGGGCAGCAGCGACAGCTCCGCCATCGCCTGCGAGCTCGCGTAGTGCTCCGCTTCATAGCCGAAGCTGCCGGCCATGCCGCAGCACGACGATTCGACCGTCGATACCTTCAATTCGGGAATCCACTTCAGCACGGTCTGCACCGGCGTGAACGCGTCGAACGCCTTCTGATGGCAGTGGCCGTGCACGAGCGCCTGCTGCATCGGCAGCGGTTTCAATTCGAGCTGCAAACGCCCGGCCTTTTCTTCGCGCACGAGGAATTCCTCGAAGAGAAACGCATGCTGCGCGAGGCGCCGCGCTTCGTCGCCGAAACCGTACTGCAGGAATTCGTCGCGCAACGACAGCAGGCAGGACGGCTCGAGACCCACCACCGGCACGCCGCGCTCGACGAACGGCCTGAACAGATCGAGCATGCGTCGCGCTTCCTGCTTCGCTTCATCGACGAGGCCTGACGCCAGAAACGTGCGGCCGCAACACACCGGGCGCTCACCCGGACGGGCGTTGAAGTGGACCGTGTAGCCCGCCGCTTCGAGCACCCGTTGCGCGGCACGCGCGTTGTCGGGTTCGAGGTGGTTGTTGAAGGTGTCGACGAAAAGCACAACTTCTTTCAGCGAAGTGCCTTGCGGGTTCTTTTGGAGCGCGTTGCCGCTCGACTTCGCGGACACCGCATCGGCCAGAAACGCCCTCCTGAACCGCGGCAAGCTCCGCTCGGCCGCGAACCCCACCGAGCGCTTGAACCACGCCGACAACACCGGCACGTTGTCCGCAAGCGCCAGCAGTGCCGGCACGCGGCTCGCCGCGCCCGCATAGCGCGGCATGAACGCGACGAGCTTGTCGCGCAAGCGCACGCCGTGCGTCTTGGCACGCGCGGCCCGCGCCTCGATCTTGAACTTCGCCATATCAACGCCGGTCGGGCAATCGCGCTTGCAGCCCTTGCACGACACGCACAGGTCAAGCGTGTCCTTCACGTCGTCGCTCGCGAGTCCGCTTTCGCCGAGCTGCCCCGATATCGCGAGTCGCAGCGTGTTCGCGCGCCCGCGCGTCAGATGCTGCTCGTCCTTCGTCACGCGATAGCTCGGGCACATCGTGCCCGCGTCGAATTTACGACAGTGGCCATTGTTGTTGCACATCTCGACTGCTTTCGCGAGGCCGCCGCTCAGATCGTCGCCGCTGCCGGGTGTGCTTTCTTCACCGGTCAACGGATCGCGCTTCACGTTCCACGCCGACCAGTCGAGCGCGGTGTCGATACGCTGTTCGCGGTAGCCCGGCGCAAAGCGGAAATTGCGCGCGTCGTCCATCCTGGGCGGACGCACGATCTTGTCGGGATTGAAGCGATTGTCCGGATCGAACAGCGCCTTGATCTCGCTGAACGCCTCGTTGAGCCGCGGCCCATACTGCCACGCGACCCATTCGCCACGGCACAGACCATCGCCATGCTCGCCGGAATACGCGCCCTTGTACTCCCTCACGAGCGCGGCTGCTTCCTCGGCGATCGCGCGCATCTTCGTTGCGCCGTCGCGCCGCATGTCGAGAATCGGCCGCACGTGTAGCGTGCCGACGCTCGCATGCGCGTACCACGTGCCTTCGGTGCCGTGGCGATGAAACACGTCGGTCAGACGGCTCGTGTAGTCCGCCAGATGTTCGAGCGGTACCGCGCAATCTTCGATGAAGGACACCGGCTTGCCGTCGCCCTTCATGCTCATCATGATGTTGAGCCCCGCCTTGCGCACTTCCCACAGCGCCTTTTGCGCGTTCGCGTCCGGCATCTCGACGACCGCATCGGGCAAGCCGAGCTCGCCCATCAACTCGGCGAGCTGCTTGAGCGACGCGAGTTGCGCGTCGCGATCCTCGCCGGCGAACTCGACGAGCAGAATCGCTTGCGGCTCGCCGACCAGCGCCTTCTCGATCACCGGACGAAACGCGGGATTGCTCAACGCGAGATCGATCATCGTCCGATCGACCAGTTCGACCGCCACCGGCTTCAGCTTGACGATGTGCTGCGTGAGCGCCATCGACTGCCGGAAGGTCGGAAAGTTGACCACCCCAAGCGCCTTGTGCGCGGGCAGCGGCGCGAGCTTCAGCGTGATCTGCCGGCTGAACGCGAGCGTGCCTTCCGAGCCGACCAACAGATGCGCGAGGTTCGCGCTGCCATCATCGGTATAGGCGCGCGGATTCTGGCAGTCGAACAGATCGATGTTGTAGCCCGCGACGCGGCGCAGCACCTTCGGCACGCGCGCGGCGATTTCGTCGCGCTCGCGCTGCGCGATCCGCGTCACGCCCGCGATGATCTGCTGCAAACGCTCGCCTTGCGGCGGCTCGCGCAGCGAGGCGAAGCGCGCTTCGCTGCCGTCGGCGAGAATCGCGTCGATCGCGTCGACGTTGTGCACCATGTTGCCGTATTCGATCGAGCGCGAACCGCACGAGTTGTTGCCGGCCATGCCGCCGATCGTGCACTGCGCGGCCGTCGATACATCGACCGGAAACCACAGGCCATGCGGTTTCAGCCACGCGTTCAGATGATCGAGCACGACGCCGGGCTCGACCGTCACCGTGCGCGCATCGGCATCGAACGCGACGATGTTGTTGAGCCACTTGCTCGTATCGACGATGAGCGCCTCGCCCACCGTCTGACCGCATTGGCTCGTGCCCGCGCCGCGTGCGAGCAGCGGCACTTTCTCGCTGCGCGCGATCTCGAGCGCGACGCGCAGATCGTCCTGATCGCGCGGCACCACGACGCCGACCGGCGTGATCTGATAAATCGACGCATCGGTCGCGTAGCGGCCCCGGCTCGCGAGATCGAACAGCACATCGCCGCGAAGCGATTGACGTAGATGCTGCGCGAGCGGACTCGTTGCGCGCGCGGCGGAAGGAACCAGATGGATCGGCTTGACGAGCAAGCCCGCGGTGGGATTCGTCATTTCATCGGCCTATGAGGAGTGCGCAGAAACCGCGCGACTCGAATTGCCAGGGTCTAGTACAGCGTGAAATGCACCGGTGCGAGTCCTTCGATATGCCCGCTCGCCGTGCCCGTCTCACGCGGAAAAAACATGCCCGTGTACGAGCCCGCGGTGACCACCATCTCCGGCGTCACCGCAATGCCGCGCGAACTCGCATGATTGACGAGCCACGTGAGCAAGCGGCGCGGATCGCCGGCCGGGTTCGCGGGTGTCGCTTCGACCACATTGCGTCCGTTGAACTCGAAACGCAGCGACGGCGCGACGAACGGAAAATCCTCGCGATATCGCGTGAATTCGCCGACGATCAGCGCGCCGTGATTCTGCAGGTCCGCCAGTTGCGCGAGCTTGTCGACGTCGGGCCACGCGGCATAGCGGCTCGCGACGATCTCGATGGTCGCGCCGATCGAGCCGATGCCCGCGAGCACTTCGTCTTCGTGGTACGGCGTCGCCGACGGCTCGAAGCGGCGGCCGAAACGGAACGCGACTTCGAGTTCGAGGCCAAGTGGTGCGAAGCCTTCCTGCGACAGACGGGCGCCGTCCGCGTGCAGATCGGTGGCGGGCAATGGCGCGCCCTGAATCGGCCCGCTTGCCGATTTCGCGCCGATCTTCCAGCCGCCGATCCGCGCGCCGCACGCGCTCAGGATCTCGTGCTGGATAGCGTAGGCCGCGTCGGCATCGGATGGAAGCTGCTGTTGTGGCACTGTGTCGAGCGTAGAACGAGCGCGGCGCGCATCGGCAAGAAGCTGGCTCAGTGATGTCGTCATGTTTTACACGCCCAAACTGGTGGAAACCTGCGCCTTCTCCGATGCCGCGAGTTCGAAGCGGCTCTCCGGCTGCATGCGGAACGCGAGCACGACGCCGACGCCCATCAGCAGCATGCTGCCGAGGAACGGCAGATCCCAGTTCCCGAAGCGGTCGATCAGAAAGCCGCCCATCACCGGCGAGATGATCGCGGCGAGCGCCGAGCCCGTGTTCATCATGCCGCTCGCGGTGCCGGAGAATTCCGGCGCGATGTCCATCGGGATCGCCCACATCGGGCCGATCGTCATCTCGGCGAAGAAGAAACCCGAGGCGAGACAGGCGATCGACAGCGCCAGATCATGCGTGAACATCAGCGGAATCAACGACAGCAGGCAGAACAGCATGCACACCGACACCATCCAGCTGCGCGCGCGTTTGAGGCTGCCGGTGCGTTTGAAGATCGCATCGGTGACGATGCCGCCGAGCGTGTCACCGATCACGCCGGCAAAGAACACGACCGAGGCGAAAATCGCCGACTTCTGCAATTGCAGATGATGGTTGTGCAGGAAGTACAGCGGAATCCAACTGAGGAACAGCCACAGCGTCCAGCCGTAGCAGAAGTAGACGATCGTGACCGGCGTCATACGGCGAAACAGCTTGCCCCACGGCAGGCCGGTGATTTTCGGCTTCGGGGTGGGCAGCACGGCGAGTTCTTCGGCCGTGATGCGCGGATGATCTTTCGGATGCTCGGTGAACGTGAACGCCCACGCGACGACCCACACCAGACTCAGCGCGCCGCAAATAAAGAACGATTCGCGCCAGCCCCAGTTGGTCATCACGAGCACGATGACCGCCGGCGCGACCGCATTGCCGACTCGCGACGCCGCGTGGGTGATGCCCTGCGCGAAGCCGCGTTTTTCTTTCGCGACCCAGCGCGACATCGCCGAGGTTGCGGCCGGGAACGTCGCGCCTTCGCCGAAACCGAGCACGAGCCGCGCGGCGAGCAGCGATGCGAGGCCGCCCGCGAGGCCCGTGAACACCGTCGCCAGACCCCAGATCGCGCCGCAGAACAGCAGCGTGCGGCGCGCGCCGAAACGATCGCTGACCCAGCCGCCGATCACCTGAAACAGCAGATACGGATACGCGAAGGCCGAGAACACGAGGCCGACCTGCGTATGGGTGAGATTGAATTCCTTGCCGAAACCCGCGGCCGCGGTGCTGACGTTCACCCGATCGAGGTACGTGATGAAGTACATGATGCAGAGCATCACTAGAACGAGACTGGTCGCACTGGTCAAACGAAACCGCTTCATCGTCTCTCTCTCCATGGCATGTGTCGACGGCGCGCCTGAAGTGGCGCGCTGCGTCGTCGCCCGTCGGCGGCGAGGGCCGCTATGGACGCATTGCAGGTTGTTCTGGCCGCGTTCTGTGCGCAGCTCGATGAGGACAGCGTTCCTTGGTGTTGCGGGTTGTTTCTGGCGTCGCCCCTGCGAACACCGCGCGACGATCAGGCCGCGGCCTTCAGGCTGGACGTTTTCGGCGCCTGGCTCAGCCACTCCATCGCGGCCGGCATGCCGCTTTCCCTGACCGGCACGCCAGCAAGCCGCAGACCCATCTCGCAGCCGGCCAGCGTCGCGAGCAGCATCAGATCGTTGCAATCGCCGAGATGGCCGATCCGGAACATGCGGCCTTTCATCTTGCCGAGGCCCGTGCCGAGCGACATGTCGAAGCGTTCGTAGATCAGCTTGCGCACCGCGTCGGCATCGACACCGTCGGGCATCATCACGCCGGTGAGCACCGGGCTATAGACGGCGGGATCGGCGCACTGGATGTCGAGCCCCCACGCGCGCACCGCGCGGCGCGTCGCTTCGGCGAGCCGCTCGTGACGCGCGAACACGTTGTCGAGCCCTTCGCCGAGAATCATCTCGATCGCTTCGTGCAGCCCGTACAGCAGGTTCGTGTTCGGCGTGTACGGCCAGTAGCCGGCCTTGTTCATCTCGACGATTTCCGGCCAGTCCCAGAAGCTGCGCGGCAGCTTCGCGTGCTGGTTCGCGGCCATCGCCTTCGGCGAGATCGCGTTGAAGCTGATGCCAGGCGGCAGCATCAAGCCCTTCTGCGAACCGGACACCGTGACGTCGACACCCCATTCGTCGTGGCGATAATCCGCGCAGGCGAGACCGGAGATCGTGTCGACGAGCAGTAGCGCCGGATGGCCCGCGGCGTCGATCGCGCGACGCACGGCGGCGATGTCGGACGTGACGCCGGTCGAGGTTTCGTTGTGCACGACGCAGACCGCCTTGATCGCATGCTGCGCATCGGCGCGCAGACGCTCCTCGATCATCTGCGGCTGCACACCGCGCCGCCAGCCTTCGATGCCGGGCAGCCCCAGGAATTCGGGTTTCAGGCCAAGCTTCTCGGCCATCTTTTTCCACAGCGTCGCGAAGTGGCCGGTCTCGAACATCAGCACCTGATCGCCCGGGCTCAGCGTGTTCGACAGCGCCGCTTCCCACGCGCCCGTGCCGGAGGCCGGATAAATGACGACCGGCTGCTGCGTCTTGAAGATCTTCTTGATGCCGTCGAGCACCTTGAGGCCCAGTTCGCCGAACTCGGGGCCGCGGTGGTCGATGGTCGGATAGCTCATCGCCCGGAGGATGCGATCGGGCACCGGACTCGGCCCCGGAATCTGCAGGAAGTGACGGCCAGCGGGATGAAAATCTAGCTTCAGCATCGAACTCCTCCAATTGAATTTTGCATTCAAAAAACTATATCAGACGAAGCGCGACGCTCCCAAGACGAAATTTGGCCGCTGACGCCCGTGTTTACCCGCGTTTTCATAGTGATTAACGAATCGTTCAGGTTCCGATAAAATCCCACCTCATGTAGAGCTGAGGGTTTTTGTATGCAAAATTCGGATTTCGACGCGGGTATGACCGCTGCCCCGGTGATGCCGAAGGTCGAGCGTCAGCGCCTGCACGACACGGTGGTTGAGCACATCCGCCGCTTTATCGTCGAGGGTGTGCTGGAGCCCGGCAAGAAACTGAACGAGCGCGAGCTGTGCGAAACGCTCGGCATTTCGCGCACGCCGCTACGCGAAGCGCTGAAGGTGCTGGCTGCCGAAGGGCTGATCGAGATTTCGCCGAATCGCGGCGCGTCGGTCTCGAAGATGTCGGAAGCGGAAGTCCGCGAAACCTTCGAATTGATGAGCGGCCTCGAAGCGTTTTCGGGTGAACTCGCGGCCGAGCGCATCACCGCGGCCGAGCTCGCCGAGATCAAGGCGCTGCACTACGCGATGCTCGCGTGCCGCGCGCAGAACGATCTGCCGGGCTACTACAGCCGCAACCAGGCGATCCACGACAAGATCAACGAAGCGGCGAGAAATTCGGCGCTGCGGCAAACCTATGTGTCGGTCAACCGTCGGCTGCAGGCGCTGCGCTTTCGCTCGAACTATCAGACGCCGAAGTGGGACCGCGCGATTCACGATCACGATGAAATGCTGAAGGCGCTCGAGGCGCGCGACGGGAAGAAGCTCAGCGCGATCTTGCGGCAGCATCTGCTTGATAAGCGCGATGCGGTTTTGCAGGTGCAGATGCAGGAAGAGGTGGTGGCGTCCGGCTCTGTGTTGAAGGCGTGATGCGGAAGATAAGTCGTCGTCACACGCGCGGACTGTTTTATACCTCACGCTGCCAAGGCGCGTCGGCACCGAGCCCTTCAGGCCAATGACCGCGTCTGCGAGCCGTGTACCTTCCGCAAACCTGGCAGACGGCCCCGCAGATGGTGCTGTGTCGCGTCGTTTTTCTATTCGTTGCGTCTCAGTCGGTTGTCGCACGCATCGCTATTTGCACGACAACACGACGACGCCGCCAATGGCCTGTGCATTCGGCAACGTAGCCGAGTAGCCGAGCGCGACCAACGGCTGCGTCGCGTCATGCCCGACGACAACTGACTGGATCGAGAGTTGTCCGGTGGTCGATGTGCCGTTCAGCGGTGCTTGTGCGTTTGTCAGCGTGTAGTTGGTATTGGCCAGATTGATCGACATGCTCAGGTTATCGAGCGTACGCGTGCCGAGATCCAGCGTCGCCGATGTGGTGCCGAGAGTACCCATAGCATCGCCGTTATTGCTGGCTACGGTATCGGCGATGACCTGCGTACAGGCCAGCGTTCCGCTCGTTGCGGTCAGCGCGAGCGGCGTGCCGACGGCGTAGTGAACGCCCTGGCCAGGGTTGTAGGTATTGCCGTCCGTATCCTCAGCCTGGTTCCAGCGACCGATCGCCACGTCGCTCCCGACACCCTGGATATCCGAAACCATGCCATGGTCAAGTCCAAGACAGTCGGTCGCTGCACCCGATGACGCCAGCGTCGTGAATGCACCGCTCGCCTGTTGTACCTGGCTCGAAGCCGGTGCGGCGGGCGCAGTGAAATTCCGGTTCTTCTGAACGTCCACCGGCAGATTCGGCACAACCACGACCGCCAGCGTGCCATTGCTGGCCGCCACCTGCGAGGCCGAGCCGGAGTAGGTAAAGCTGCCGTTCGGGCTGCAAGCTACCTGAGCCGATGACTGTGGAGGCGTGGCCGAAGGCGATTCGGTCACGGGCGTTGACGACGTAGACGACGTCGCGACGGACGGACTGTCATCGCTGCCGCCACACGCGGAAAGCGAAGCTGCGACCAGTACAACAGCGAGGAAATGGCGACTGCGGAAAGGCTTTTGCATAGGATGGCTCCAGATATTGCGATTCATCGGATTGACTACTCAAAACTGCCCAGACACTTGAAACCCAATCGTCACGCTCGGCGCGGGAAAGCCGGAGGGCGCATAGATCGGTGTGCCTGCGAATACGTCATAGCTGTACGTACCGAGACGCGACGGCACCGAACCCTTCAGGCCGATGGCCGCGCCTGCGAGCTGCGTGCCCGCGAGATTCGAAGCGGATGGACCCCACAGGTGGCCGTAGTCGAGGCCTGCATAGAGCAGCTGTCCCGTCTGCCCGAGCGGATACTGGAGTTCGTTGCGCCAGTAGAAACCCTTTTCTGCCGCGAGCATCGTCTCGCCACTGAAACCGCGCACCGTGTAGCGGCTGCCGATGGTCAGGTCGTCGATATAGTTCAGTTCGTCGTTGGTGAACTGCCCGTGTACCGTACCGACATAACGAAACGCCTGACCGGCCACCTTGAACGGCACCGAGAGGTTCGCGTCGAGCGTCGCCATCTTGAAGCGGTAGGTCGGGCCGCCCGGCGTATCGGGCTGAGCGCCTAGGCCGCCGATACCCTGCCGGTAAGCGAGCGTGCCGTCGAACTGCGCCGCGCCGAAGTAGTGGCGATTGGTCAGACCCGCCTCGATGAACGTATTGTCGCGGTACTGCTGGGGTATTTCGGTATCCTCGATAAAGCTCGCGCCGAACCGCTTGATGAGCTGAAACTCGACGCCCGACACATCGTTCTGGCTGCGGTAGATAACCCGCTCAAGTTTGAAGCCCGCCGTCTGCGCGTTGCCGCTCGCTACGAAAATCTGGCTAGCCTGTGCAACCCGCTGATAGTACGTATTCGTATAGCCGTAGAGCGTGCCAGTCCAGTAACCCCAAGGTACCGCATACGAGGCGTTCCAGCCGTGCGTACCAAGGTCGTGATTGCCAAACTGCAAATCCTGGTTGAAGCCCGCCGAGAGAATGTCATTCAGGCCCAGGAGGTTGTACAGGCCAAGCGACACGTTACCGATATAGCGCCCCGTTTCGTCGGTGCCCGAGTTGTCTGCCGAGACGACGAGCGACCACGGCTTCGTGCGCTTGACGGTCACGACGACGTCGCTTTCGCCGGGCGACGTACCGGGCACGATCTGCATGGTCGCGTCCTGGTTCGGTACGCGCTTCATCTGTTCGAGACCCTGCTCAAGGTCGCGCAACTGGAGAACGTCGCCGTCGCGCGCGGGGAACGCAGTTTTGAGGGTGCCGCGCGTATCGGGGTCGGCAAACTTCAGACTGCGGATAACGCCCGGTATGAGGGCGAATTTGAGCGTCCCTTTCGACAAGTCCTGTGCAGGCAACAGGACGCGCGTCGTAACGTAGCCACGACTCAGGATGACGCCTTGCAGGCCCTTCGTTAGCAGGTCGAGGCCCTGCTTGCCGATCCGTCGCGCCGAGCGCGAGCTGGTTCGCCTCGATATCGCCTTTGCTGTTGTCGAGCGTGGAGCCGATCGAGAGCGCGAGATTCGGCGCGACGATCGAGCCGCCGGTATTGGTCAGCGACCCGCTGTGGATTGTCCCGTTCGAGGCCGCGCCAATCTCGCCTCCGTTGTTGCTCAGCGTACCGCTCGCGAGGCTCAGGTCAGTATTCGACAGCAGCTTGCCGTTTGTGTTGTCAAGAGCGTTTCCGACCGTTGCCGACAGGCCGGTCTGGCCGAGAACCAGACCAGCAGCGTTGCCGAACGCACCGGCCTGGGCGATGACCCGCCCGTTGCTCTGGATGGTACCTCCAGCGTTCGAGATCGACCCCGCGCCGTTGCCCGCGTCAAGCGTCAGCGTACCGGTACCCGCGTGCGTAATCGTGCCGCCATCGTTGTCGAGCGTAGCGGGTGCAAGGGTCAGGTCCGTGCTGTTCGTCTGGAGCCTACCGCCCGCCGAATTATCGAGCGTGCCCGATACCGCGACGTTCATCGGCCCGCTACCCGTCTGCGTAATCGTTCCCGCGTGATTGACGAGGCTTGTCGCATTCAGCGAGACCTGCGCTGCCTGCGTCGTCCCTGAGCTGTTGTCGAGCGTCGTCGCGCTCTCGCTAACCGTCTGGCCTGCCGTAATCGAGCCGCCGCTGTTGGTCAGTTTCGAACTGGCGTTGACCGTCGTATTGCCCGACGCGCCGAGCGAACCGTCACTGTTGTCGACCGATTGTCCGGTCACCAGGAGGTTCGTCTGTGCCGATACGGTGCCGTGGTTCGCGACGGGTCCGCCCTGAAGCGTCACCGCGCCATTGCCGCCGATAACGCCGCCCTGTGCGCCGGTTGCGGTCGTACCCGCCGCGTTCACAAGCTGCCCCGTCGTCGTGACCGAGAGGCCATCCCCGTTGAGCGACGTGATGCGACCCGCCGTATTGTCGAGGGACGTTCCGGCGACCGACATACCGGCGGCACTCTGCATCGTCCCCTGGTTGTTCGCGATGGCGCCACCGCTGACCTGCATCGTGCCCTGCGAGACGATCGAGCCGCCCTGGTTTGCGATCTGGCCGGACGCCTGCGCGACGAGTTGCCCTTGTGACGAAATTTCGCCCTTCTGGTTCGAGAGATCGCCCGCGTTGAGAGCGACGCTGCCGCCAGTCAACGAGCCGTTGTCGTTGGAAAGCGTACCTGTTGCATTTGCTACGACCGCGCCGCCTGCGCTCGTCGTCGCGCCCGCGAGGTTCAGGTCGCCAGCCGTTGCCGTCAGCGATACGTTACCGTTCGCCGCGGTCTCGCTACCCGCGAGATTGACGCCGCTACCCGAGAGGGACGCATTGCCGCCTGCAACGTTTTCGCCGGTCGCGTTGAGCTGTCCGGTCGTCGAAACTTTGAGGTCGCCCGAACTACCGACCGAGCCATCGTTGTTGATGCCTGCGCCGAGAATACCGGTCGAATCGAGGGACCCGGCATTGATCGCGGTGTTTTGCTGTGCCGCGAGGGTCCCGCTATTGGTCACCGTGCCCGTCGAGGCGATGTTAGTGTTCTGCTCCGCGTAGACGGTACCTGTATTCGCCACGCCTGCCGCGTTGATGCCGACATTGCCGGTCGCGGTCATCTTGCCCGACTGGACGAGTTGGCCCGCAGTCGTCAGCGTCAGATCGCCCGCCTGTGCGGCAATCGTACCGGCATTGGCAACCCCAACGCCGTTCTCGTTGCCCACCAGGGTGATCCGATTCGCATACATGCCGCCGAGTTGCGAGACGTCGATAGAGACGGCGGGCGCGGTACCACTCCCCGCGATCGGTGTCGGCGTGAGGCTCGCGTAGTCGATATTGTTCGCGCCAGTAGTAACGTTCAGCGTATTGGCGTAGATCGCCGCGTTAGCCTGCACCGCTCTCGCCAGGAGGTCGACTTCATCGATATTCGAGGCGTTGAGGCCCGCTCCCTGGACCGTAATCGTGCCGCCGGTTACGCTAAAACCGGTCAGGTTGCCGCTGCCGTCGATCAGCGGATTACCGGTGGTGAGAATACCTTTTGCGGTATTAATGAAGCCGCCACCGTCGACAATAAGGCCACTCGAATTGGCGACCACGACCGCTGCCGTTTTCTGTCCGGCGACTTCGAGATACCCAGCCAGGCGGCTTGGATTGTTGCTGTTGACCTGGTTGACGATAATCTTTGCAGCGTCGTTCGATCCAAAATTCGGATTGCCGGATACCTGTCCCGCGAGTTGGGTGTTCGTATTGACGGGCGAATTATTGAGGATCGCGCCGCCAGACGACACGTCAAACCGTGAATATGTGTTAAGCGATACACCAGCCCCCGATGGCTTGGTGATATTCACTTGTGGAAGGCCATTTGCCGTGCTGATGACATTCGGCGCGTGCGCGCCCGAGGGCACAATCTGCGCATCCGCGAGAACAGGTGCGAGTCCGCACAGCACCAGCGCGGCGAATGCTGCGTGACGCATCGCGAACAGTGTGATGGGCCGCAGTGTCGTTGGCAAACGGACTTCGCCCTGACTCGCGTTGCCGTGGGCATTGGCGGTTTCCGCAACAGCGACGAGCATACCCCGGCACCGGCTGAAAACCAGCCTGAACATGTTCTTATTCATTCTGCGTAGCGTGCTTTTTAACTGCCCGAAATTACTTCAAGCCGCAGTTCGGGTGAGTCAAAGATTGTCAACGCAGTGCGGAACCACAACGGAAACTGAAAACAGGATGCGTCTGATAGACACACAGTGACAATATATGCGTCTTGAATATACAAAACGAATCGATGTCTGTTTCTCGCCGTGCAATTGAAAAAGGCGGCATCAAGCCGCCTTCATTGCGGCAACTGAAGCTCGCCGGGCGCCGCCCACAGCGTGCGGTTCATCTGTCGGCGTCATCGGCTTGTCTCGATCACTGCATGGGGCCGGGCCGGGCTGCGACCGGCGATGCCGCATGCGCTGCGCGGTGGCGCGTGCGTCGCCGAGGCGCTGGCGCTCGACCTGTGCGGCGATCCACGCGCGTTGCAGACGTACGCGGCCCAGATACGGGCGATGGTCCAGCCGTTCCGGCTACGCCATTCCGAGGGGTATGCAAGCCGGCGGCAATTGAATGTTGAGGATCGCGGAGTTGCAAACCCGCCGCAAAACTTGTCCACCTAAATTGTTGGCAAGCCTGTGGACAACCTTCTCACAGCGAACCTAAGTGCTTGAAGTGTGAGAACTATCTGCGCGCGGTGCAGGCGTAGGCAGGGCGCGTCGCTATGGAGTCCGTGATACCGGCAACCGTGCTTTGCAAGGATGCCGTATCACTCACGACGATCGCAAAGCGCAGTTGTCCACATAATTTGGGAACAAGCTTGTGGACAACCTGCGCACAGACCAGCCAAGTCATTGATGCGGCAGGCCTATCGTGCGCGGATGCGGTAGCGGGCAGCGGGGCGGCCCGTCATGCGATGCATGCCGACGGCCGCGACCTTCACCGGAATCTCACCGCACCGTTTCACGGCTGCGCAGCGACTCCGGCAGTCCGTACAGCACGATCAGCGCGCACACGAGACTCATCGCACCGATTACATACAACGCGGGCGTCGTGCTGCCGGTCAGATCCTTCACGCGTCCCACCATCACCGGGCTGACGATCCCGCCGAGTTGCCCGAGCGTGTTGATCAAGGCGATGCCGCCCGCGGCGCCGGCGCCCGTCAGCAGCTTGGGCGGCAGCGCCCAGAACGCCGGAATCGATGCGACCACGCCCGCGCCCATCACGGCGAGCGCGACCACCAGCAAGGCAGTCTGTTTGTCGAAGAAGCCCGCGGCGAAGAAGCCGAGCGCCGACATCAACAGCAGCCCGAACACGAACTTGCGCCGCTCGCCGCTCGCATCCGACAAGCGCCCGACGACCACCATGCAGATCGCGCCGCACACATAGGGCACCGCCGTCAGCAGGCCGACCACGGTGGGATTCTTCGTGCCCGCCACGTGAATCAGATGCGGCGCCCAGAAATTCAGTCCATACGACGCAACCTGAATCAGAAAGTACACAAGCCCGAGCGTCAGGAAGCCCGGCGTTTTCAGCGCGCCCAGCAGAGAATGGCCGGTCTCGGCCGGTCGACTCTGCTGCGCGATCTGCCCGGCGAGCAGGCTCTTTTCCGACGACGACAGCCAGCCCGCATCGTCGATGCGGTCCTTCAACAGCTTCAGCACCAGCAGACCGAGCACGACGCACGGCAAGCCGCCGAGCAGGAACAGCCAGTGCCAGCCCGGCATGCCGAGCACGCCGTCCATATGGCCGATCACGAGCCCCGCGAGCGGCGCGCCGACCAGCCCCGAAAACGCCGACGCGAGAAACAGCATCGACGTGATGCGGCCGCGATACTCGGTCGGAAACCAGAGCGTCAGGTAGTACAGCACGCCGGGCGCGAAGCCCGCTTCCATCGCGCCGATCACGAAGCGCAGCCCATAGAACTGCCATTCGTTGTTGACGAATACCATCGCCGCGGTCGCGAGTCCCCAGGAAATCATGATCCGCGCGATCCAGCGTCGCGCGCCGACCTTGTACAGAAACAGATTGCTCGGCACTTCGAACAGCACGTAGCCGATCACGAACAGACTCGCGCCGAGGCCGTACGCGGTATCGGACAAGCCCAGATCGCTCTGCAACTGGAACTTCGCGAAGCTGATATTGATGCGGTCGAAGAACGCGAACAGATAGCAGATCATGATGAGCGGCATCAGCCGCCACGCGACTTTGCGGACGATGGCCGCGAGATCGTCCGCGCCATGTTCGCGGGTGCTGCCCGCCACTACGCCCAGGTCACTCATGCTTGTCTCCAATGCCGGAATCGGCGGTGCCGTCCGGTCGTTTGATTGATTGAGAGGTTGATCGTCGGGGTGCTGTTCAGATCTGCAGAACGTAGTCGGGCGCCGGATGCAGATCGACATTGCGCCCCGCTTTGGCGAGTTGTCCCGGCACGTCGTGGCCGAGCAATGCAGGCAAACCGCGCGACAGTGCGAGCAGCTTGCGCAGATCGATCCCGGTCGGGATGCCCATTTCGTCGCACAGGTTCACGAGATCTTCGGTGCAGATGTTGCCCGACGCGCCCGGCGCGAACGGACAGCCGCCGAGGCCGCCGAGCGCCGCGTCGAAGCGGCGCGCGCCGGCTTCGTACGCGGCGAGCACGTTGGCGAGACCAAGGCCGCGCGTGTTATGAAAATGCAGCGTGAGCGCGGCGGCCGGCAGCCGTTCGAGCACGCGCGCGACGAGCCGCGCGACCTGGCGCGGATTCGCCATGCCGGTCGTATCGGCGAGCGTGATGCCCTCGATGCCCATCTCGCGATAGATATCGACGATACCGATCACGCGGTCTTCGTCGATGCGGCCCTCGAACGGACAGCCGAACGCGGTCGCCACCGTCGCGTTGAGCCGCACGCCCGCGGCCATCGCGTGACGCACGATGCGGTCGAACGCCAGCAGCGACGACTCGCAGCTCATGCGCATGTTGGCGCGGTTGTGGGTCTGGCTCGCCGACATCACGAGGTTCAGCTCGTCGGCGCGCGCGGACAACGCGCGCTCGGCGCCCTTCAGGTTCGGCACGAGCGCGACGTAGATCACGCCGGGCTGCCGCTCGATCTGCTGGAACACGGCTTCGCCGTCGCGCAACGCGGGAATCGCTTTCGGCGAGACAAACGAACCCGCCTCGATGCGCGTGAATCCGCAGCTGGATAGCCCATTGATCAACGCGATCTTGTCGGCCGTTTCGACCCACGTGGGCTCGATCTGCAGGCCATCGCGCGGGGCGACTTCCTGCACGATCAATGGGTCGAATGACGCGTCTTTGAGCGTGGAAAAGATCGGGGTATTCATTGCACGGTTCCTTCGCGGCGAAGCCGCTCGATGTCTTCGACCGCGAATCCAAGCTCGCTGAGTACGCTGCCGGTATGCTCGCCGAGCGTCGGCCCCTGCCAGCGCACTTCGCCTGGCGTGTCCGACAGCTTCGGCACGATGCCCGGCATCTTCACCGACACGCCGCCCGGCAATTGCGCCTGCAGCAACATCTCGCGCGCCTGGTAGTGCGGATCGGCGACGATGTCGGCCACCGAATAGATGCGCCCCGCCGGCACTTCGGCGCCTTCGAGCGCGGCCAGCACGTCTTCGGTCGAGTGATGCGAGGTCCACGCGGTGATCGCCTGGTCGAGCATCGCGACCTGCTTGACGCGGCCATCGTTGTGCGCAAGCGCGGGATCGTCGGCGAGATCGGGGCGGCCGATCAGATGCATCAGGCGTTTGAAGATCGGATCGCTGTTGCCCGCGATCACGACGAAGCCGTCGTCCTCGGTGCGATACGTGTTCGACGGCGCGATGCCCGGCAGCGCGCCGCCGCTGCGCTCGCGCACATGCCCGAGCAGATCGTATTCGGGCACGAGGCTTTCCATCAGATTGAACACGCTCTCGACGAGCGACACGTCCACCACCTGGCCTTCACCCTGCCCCGTCTTCACGCGCAGCAGCGACATCAGCGCGCCGATCACACCGTGCAGCGAGGCGAGCGAATCGCCGAGACTCACGCCGACGCGCGCCGGTGCGCCATCGACTTCGCCGGTCGTGTAGCGGATGCCGCCCATCGCCTCGCCGATCGCGCCGAAGCCGGGCCGGTCGCGATACGGACCGGACTGGCCGTAGCCGGAGATGCGCACCATCGTCAGTTTCGGGTTCAGCGCGTGCAGCACGTCCCAACCGAGGCCGAGCTTTTCGAGCGCACCGGGGCGCAGGTTTTCGATGACGACATCGGCATCGGCGGCGAGGCGCTTGACGACCTCGACGCCATCGGGCGACTTCAGATTCACGCAGACGGACTTCTTGTTGCGCGATTGCAGATACCACCAGAGCGATGTGCCCTCGTGCAGCTTGCGCCATTTGCGAAGGGGGTCGCCGGTTTCGGGCGCTTCGATCTTGATCACGTCGGCGCCGAACTCGGCCATCAGGCGCGCGGCGAACGGCGCGGCGATTAGTGTGCCGATCTCGACGACGCGAATACCTTGCAGTGGTCCACCCATGTTGCTGTCTCCGAACTCGTTTCGTATTGGGAGACAGCTTAGGAGCGGCGTGGCGGCGGCGTCCAACCGCAATTCGCCAACGACCTTTCGCGAACGACGAACGCTCAGCGGCGGCTGCGGGCTCGGCGCGGCGCCTGGGTGGTGGCCGGAGCGGGTTCGATTCGAGCGTCTGCCGCCGCTTCGCGCGCTTCGACCGTGCGCAGATGATCGAACAGCAGCCGGCTCACCGGCGACAACGCATCGACATCGCGCACGACGAGCACGAGGCTACGCTCGGCCCAATCGTCTTCGAGCGTCACGCCGGCGAGGCCGAGCGGGTGCCCCATCAGCTGATAGACCTTGCGCGGCAAGACGCCTACGCCCATGCCCGCCTGCACCATCCGGCACACCGCATCGAAGCCCGGCACGTGGATGCGCAGCCGCAGCGGCTTGCCGGCCTGGCGTGCGGCGAGGTGCGTGCGCGCGTTGATCGAACTGGCCGAATGCAGACCGACGTGATCGCCATCAAGCGTTTCAGCGAACGCGATGCTCGTGCGCGCCGCCAGAGGATGATCGTCGCGCATCACGATCACGAGCGAATCGCGCCGGTAGTGCTCGACGTGCAGTTCGCGCGTATCGGCGTCACCGGAGCAGATGCCGAGATCGGCGAGGCTTTCGTCGATCGCCTTGACGACGCCGCCGCTCGGACGCTCCTCGAGGTCGACCTTCACGCGCTCGTGCAGCAACTGGAACGCGCGTAGGTCTTCGGGCAGAAATTCGACGATCGCCGACAGGTTCGCCATCATCCGCACATAGCCGAGCACGCCGCTCGCATGGCCGGCGAGTTCGATGCCGATGTTCTCGATGTCGCGCAGCACCCGGCGCGCGTGATGCAGCAGCGTCTCGCCAGCCGGCGTCAGCGTCATGCCGCGCGCGTTGCGCTGGAACAGCGACGCGCCGACCGCCTGTTCGAGTTCGAGCAGCCGCTTGCTCGCGGCGGATACGGCGATCGCCTCGCGTTCGGCGGCACGCGTGAGCGTGCCCTCTTCGAATACGGCGAGAAACAGCTGCAGCGTGGTGAGGTCGAGCTTGCGGAGAAGGTTTTTGATGACCATGGCGCGGCGCCGGGAGTTCAGTCAGTGATAATCATCCTCTAGCTGATGGCGCACCGCCAGCACGGTCACGGTCTGGCTGTCGTCGATTTCGAACAAAGCGATGTAGCCGGCGCGACCAAATGGGATCAGCAGCTCACGCAGAAACGGCGTATCGCGTTGAACCTTGCGGCAAGTGAACGGCGATGTGCGCAGCGTGGCAATTCCATCGCGGATGGCTTGCAAGGCACGCTCGGCGAGCGCGAACTCCGTTTCGTCCCGCTCGAGGATGAAGTCGTACAGTCTTTGAAGGTCCTCTGCCGCGGCGCGTGTGAAACGTACCTGATACGTCATCGGTTGTGCTTTGCGCGGGCTTTCGCTTTTGCTTCGTCGAGCCGTGTTTCGAGACCGGCAAGCACCTCGTCGGCCGATACGTAGTCACCGGTTTGCTTCGCTTCAGCGCGCGACACGAGCCCTCGCGCGACGAATTCACGCAAATTCAGGCGCCGCGCGATGTTGTCGCGGATCGCCTGCTCGACGAAACTGGACAGGCTTTCGCCGTCCTGCAGCACGTCTTCGGCCGCGGCCCGCAGTTCGGGCTCGACCCGCACCGACGGAAAAGTAGCGCTTTTCATCCTTGACCTCCTGCATCGCATCTGCGATGCATTATCGCGCTACCCGGTTCGCGCCGCAAGCAAGCCCTACGACTCCCACGACGAACCCAGAATCATCGTGCAGAAACTCTCGCGATGATAATGCGGGTCTTTCAGCGCGAGCACGTCGGCCTTCACGTTGCCGAACGTCGTGTGCGGCTTGTGGATCGTGCCGTGCGCGAACGCGTCGATGATGCCTTCCTTGAAATGCGCGCCGCGCGGATGCGCATGCACGACCGCCTCGCGCTGCTGCTCGCTGAATTCGTCGTAGGCGAGGCCAAGCACGTCCATCTCGACGCCCGCGGTGACGAGCGCGATCACCGGCTTCATATGCTGCGGGATGCCCGGTGTCGTATGCAGTGCGATCGAGGCCCAAACCTGCTCGATGTCGTCCTCGCCGATACGATGCCGCAGCAGAAAATCGCGCGCGGCGTTCGCGCCGTCCACCTCGAAGCGCTCGTGCTCACTGCTGTACGGCGCGACGAGCCCCATGTCGTGAAACATCGCGCCGATGTACAGCAGCTCGGGGTCGTACTTCAACTGCTGGCGTTGCCCGGCCAGCGAGCCGAACAGAAACACGCGCCGCGAATGGTGATACAGCAACTCGGTTTCGGTGTCGCGCACGAGTTCGGTGGCTTCGCGCGCCATCATGCTGTCGGGAATCTGGATACCTGCAATCGTCGTCATGTGATGTGCTCCTTGGATCGATGGGAATGAACGGGACGCGCGCGCTAGCTTCAAGGCGCGTTTTGGTATGCTGGTCCGCGCCGCGATTTCGATGTTCGTCGCCTGCGCGTGAGACCGCGCGTCCCACGAACCCAGTATTGGCGAGTGCGCCGCCGCGAACAATCGCCGCGAGCCGTTGAACACTGCCAAACGCACAGCGTTGACTGCCGCGGCGTGCCTTTCACGTTCTCCGTCCAAGGAAGTCATTCGATGCCCACCGTCGCGATCGCGATCTTCCCAGGCGTGCAGGCGCTCGACGTCGCCGGCCCCGTCGACGTGTTCTCCGAAGCGAACGGCTTCATCGCGCCCGCGCAGCACTACGAGGTCAAGTTGCTGGCCGCAGACCCGGCGCCATTGCGCGCGTCGAATGGCATGACACTGATGGCGGATGCGACCTTCGACGAGGCCCGCGAACCGTTCGATCTCGCGCTCGTCGCCGGCGGCCCCGCGCTGCCGACCAAGGAAGTGCCCGACGCGCGCCTGCTCGACTGGCTCGCGAACGTCGCGACCCGCTGCGCCCGCTACGGTTCGATCTGCACCGGCGCATTCGCGCTCGGTCGCGCAGGCCTGCTCGATGCGCGCCACGTGACGACGCACTGGCAGCACGCGGCGCAACTCGCCGCGGAGTTTCCGCGCGCGCAAGTCGAGTTCGATCGCATCTATCTGCGCGACGGACCGCTCGTCACGTCGGCGGGCGTGACCGCCGGCATCGATCTGTCGCTCGCGCTGGTGGCCGAGGATCACGGTCCGCAGACCGCGCTCGCGGTCGCCAAACGGCTCGTCGTGTTCGCGCAGCGGCAAGGCGGCCAGTCGCAATTCAGCCCCTATCTGACCGCGCCCGCCGACGACACCTCGCCCGCCGCGAAAGTGCAGGCGCACGTGATGGCGCGCATCCACGACAGCTTCACCGTGAAGCAGCTCGCCGACGTCGCGGGCATGAGCGCGCGCAACTTCGCGCGCGTGTTCGTGCAGGAAACCGGCGTGACACCGCATGAATTCGTCGAACGTGCGCGCGTGGATGCGGCGCGCAAGCTGCTCGAAAGCAGCGGCGCCGCGCTGAAGACGATCGCCTACGATTGCGGCTTCGGCACCGCGGACCGCATGCGCATCGTGTTCACGAAGCGGCTTGGCGTGACGCCGATGCAGTATCGCGAGCGTTTTCGACAGGCCTGAATACGACGTGCGAAAATCGTTGGCTCTGCAAGTCAACGATCACAAGGAACGACATGACCTCCTCTTCTCCGATTCGCGCGATCGTCACCGGCCATACGCGCGGCCTGGGTGCGGCGCTCGCCGAACAGCTGCTCGCGCGCAACGTCACGGTGCTAGGTCTGGCGCGTTCGCGGCATGCCGAGTTGAAGGCGCGGTTTGGCGCGCAGCTCGAAGAGATCGAGCTGCCGCTGGCCGAGCCCGCGCGCGTCGCGCAATGGATCGCCACCAGCGCACTGCGCGACTTCGTGAGCGGCGCGCAGACGGTGCTGCTGATCAACAACGCGGGCATGGTGCAGCCGATCGGGCCCATCGAAGGACAGAATCCAGCTGAGGTCGCGGACGCAGTGAGCCTGAACGTCGCGACGCCGCTGATGCTCGCGAGCGCGCTCGCCGCCGCGGCCGTCGACGCGACCGACCGGCGCATCGTGCACATTTCGAGCGGCGCGGCGCGCAATGCGTATCCGGGCTGGAGCATCTACTGCGCGACGAAGGCCGCGCTCGATCATCACGCGCGCGCCGTCGCACTCGATACGAATCGCGCGCTGCGCATTTGCAGCCTCGCGCCGGGTGTGATCGATACGGACATGCAGGCGCAGATTCGCGGCAGCGGCGAAGAGCAGTTCCCGATGCGCGCGCGCTTCGAAGACCTGAAGCGCAACGGACAACTGTCGACGCCCGAGCAGTGCGCGGCCCAACTGATCGACTACGCGCTCAGCGATGCGTTCGGGCAAACGCCGGTCGCGGACATTCGCGAGATCGCGAAATCGGCCTGAGTGGGCTGTTGCTGACGGATTTGCACGCTCCCGAAAATCCTCACCTCAGGCACGGAGCGGTGGCGGATCGGCGTTGGGTGACGTCGCCGCTGCTCCCGAAAAGCCTCACCTTTGCGGTGAAAAGTGCGGTAAAGGGCGTACTTTGACGAGTGCGTTGCTGCTCTCGCACAGAGCTCCCGAAAACGCTCACCTTTGTTCGAATGCGGCCGGTTCGCTTCACCGATACCGGCCGCGCATGCGGCAGATCGCCTGGACATTCAACGACTTACGTCGCGTAGCCGGTATACGGTCAGCGCATCGGATGCAGGGATTCGCGACCGCACGGTGGGCCTTTTCCGCCTCGACAAGGTGTGCAATCTACGGATACCGCGTCCACGTCTCCCGAAAATCCTCACCTATGAGCCAATAGGCTGCGATGAGCGCGTTCGCGTTCACGTCTGGCCCCGCGGTGTATATCGTCGCCGGTGTGGCCGGTTAGTTGCAAAAGAACCGCCCACGCGCAACTCCCGAAAATCCTCACCTTTCGCGCGATGCACGCGCCGCACTCATTCGAAAGACACGCTCCTGAGCCCCTGAACCGCGGCGACGTTCTTCATCACGTCGACGATCGCCGGTCACGCCATGCGCTTCCACCTTCATCTGGACCACCTCCAGACGACTCCCGGATTTCCTCACCTTCAGTTTTGAAGTGCGCGTACAGGTGCGCATATTCTCACCTCCGCGGCTCCCGAATCTTCTCACCTATTGGCGTCGGCACGTTCGCCGCAGAATATAATCGGGGCCGACGGTCGATTACTCGTCGCGAGGCGGCAACGCGTGGCGCCGCCTCTTCCCCGCTGGCATTACGCGGCTCGAACGGCAGTTCCTGACAAACCGGCAAAGGAGGAAGAATGAAATCAAACGGCGTGAGCAGAATCCTCGGCGTGATGTTCGCGGTGGCCATCGCGAGTTGCGCGACCTATGCGAACGCACAGACGGGCGGCATGCCGAACGACGCGTCGATGCAAAGCCAGCCGGCGCCCGCGGCTTCGAACCGTAACGCCACCCGCTCCGACAGCGCCATCGTTCGCGACGTCCGCCGCGCTTTCACTCGCACGACGAGCCTCAATTCGGCGAACATTCATGTCCAGGCGCGCCACGGCACCGTGACGCTGACCGGCACGGTGCCGCAGCAATCGCAAATCGGGCGAGCCGGCAACGCCGCAAGATCGGTTCGCGGAGTCAGAAGCGTACAGAACCGGCTGACCGTGCGACGGCGCGCCAGTTAGTGAGCATTGCGCAGCGGCATCGGTCGAATCGATCGATGCCGCCTGTGCGACCTCCCCCTTCCTATCGGCCTCGACCCGCGCGTCGTTCAGCGTGCGCAGCGTTGTGCGCCGCACACTATTTCTGCTCTGCTTAAGAAACGGGTTGACCTTCGTGGAAGGCGCCCCCTAGAATTCAAGAATCTTCACCAATGGGGCTTACGCCTTGGACACCTGCAGTAGCCGACTTTCGAACAGATTCGCTGCCTGACCGGCAGGACGTCCGCGCTCTCTTCATCAGCCGCCGTCTTGCCAGCAGGCAGACGGTGCGCGCCGCAGTCTCTCCCCGTGCACCTTAAGTAACGTCGTATCGCGAGCCTCGCGCCCGCGGTTGCGTTTGCGCGCGCGTTGGCAGTCAACGCAGTCAGCTCAACGCAATGCGCGCGAACGCCTGGATAAACACGTGCGTAGCGAACGTATCAAGCGCCGTATGTAGCACCCGCTACACACCGACAAGGAGCCGCCATGCCTGACAGTGACAGTTATCCCTTATGCCGCTTCCCCGTTCTAAAAACTGAGGAAAGCGAGTAGACCTCCACCGCCGCGCCCGGACATACGCGGCCTCCGTGTCTGCTGGCTTTCCCCCAGCGCGCCGAAACCGGCGCACGGAGATACCCCATGCAATTCGGCCTCCTTCTTTCGAAGTTCCCGCGCGTAGAGGAATCGCGCGCCTATTACGACGCCCTGCTCGTGCTGCACACCCGCGATCCGCATCCGTTCGTCGCCTTCTGGCGTCGTTTGATGTCACGCGCGGCGTAGCGTTTCGCGATCCGTCCATCGATAAATACAACCAGGAGAGAACCACATGTCTACTCCGACGAACATTTCCTCCGCGCGCAGCGCCGTGCTCGATTCGGCGCACGTCGGCGATATCAAGGGCGCGCTCGGCACGATCGCTCACCATGACACCGCGCCGCGCACGAGCTGGTGGGCGCGCCTGCGCACGCTGCTCGCGATCCTCGGCCCCGGTCTGATCGTGATGGTGGGCGACAACGACGCGGGCGCTTTCGGCACCTACACGCAGGCCGGCCAGAACTACGGCACCTCGTTGCTGTGGACCATGCTATTGCTGGTGCCGGTGCTGTTCGTCAATCAGGAGATGGTGCTGCGGCTCGGCGCGGTCACCGGTGTCGGTCACGCGCGGCTGATCTTCGAGCGTTTCGGCAAATTCTGGGGCGCCTTCAGCGTCGTCGATCTGTTCCTGCTGAACGCGCTGACGATCGTCACGGAATTCATCGGCATCACGTTCGTGCTCGATTTCTTCGGCGTCTCGAAGATCGCGGGCGTGTGCATCGCCGCGGCGCTGACGATGGCCGCTGTCAGCACCGGCGACTTCCGTCGCTTCGAACGCTTCGCGGTGGTGCTGTGCGTATTGAGCCTGCTGCTCGTGCCGGTGCTCGTGTCGATCCATCCGCCGGTCGGCCAGATGGCACGCGACTTTTTCATTCCGAACTGGCCCGCGCATTCGAAGCTGTCCGACGTGATGCTGCTCGTGATCGGCATCGTCGGCACGACGGTCGCACCGTGGCAGCTGTTCTTCCAGCAGAGCTACGTGGTCGACAAGCGCATCACGCCGCGCTTCATGAACTACGAAAAAGCCGACCTGTGGATCGGTATCGTGTTCGTGCTGATCGGCGCGGTCGCGATGATCTCGTTCAGCGCGGCGCTGTTCGACGGCCGGCCCGAGTTCGGCAACTTCACGGACGCGGGCGGCGTGATCGCCGGTCTGGAGCGATATGCAGGGCGCACCTCGGCGGTGCTGTTCGCGATCGCGCTGTTCGACGCCTGCGTGATCGGCGCGGCGGCCGTGTCGCTATCGACCGCCTATGCGATCGGCGACGTGTTCAAGATCCGCCATTCGCTGCACCGTAGCGTGTCGGATGCGAAGGGCTTCTACGTCGTGTACTTCGCGATCGTCGCGGCCGCCGCGGCGCTCGTGCTGATTCCGGGCAGCCCGCTCGGTCTCATCACCGAAGCGGTGCAAACGCTCGCCGGTGTATTGCTGCCGAGTGCGACCGTGTTCCTGCTGCTGCTGTGCAACGACCGTGCGGTGCTTGGTCCGTGGGCCAACTCGAAGAAGCTCAACCTGTTTACCGGCGCCGTGATCTGGGTGCTCGTGATGCTGTCGATCATCCTGACCGCGTCGGTGATCTATCCGGACATCGAGGGCGAGACGATTATCGAAGTGCTCGCAGGCGGCACGTTGCTCGCGGTCGTCGGCTATGTTGCGACGCTCGGCGTTCGCAGGCTGCGCGGCGAGTCCGCAGCCGAGCCGACCCCGGTCTATGCGAAGGACGCCCGCAATACGTGGCGCATGCCGCCGCTCGACGAATTGCCGCCGCCGCGCCTGACGCTCGCCAAGCGCGTCTGGATGGGCGCGCTGCGCGGCTATCTGCTGCTCGCGATCGCGCTCGTGATCGTCAAGGTCGTGCAGATGGCGTTGCTGAAGTAGTGCGAATGGTGAGGAGTTCCAGGAGGTCCCGGCAATGGTGAGGGTTTTCGGGAGCCGAGTCTGAAGCGATGCCGGCGCATAGGCTGAGCGGCATCGCCTGAAAAAATCATTGCCCCTTCCAGGCCCGCGGCACGCGGTGAAAATTCCGGTCGAAGTAGATCAGACTGTCGCCGTCGGCGCGCACGCGAATCTGCGTGGTCTCCACGAACATGACCGAGTGCGAGCCGACTTCCTTCGCTTCGACGATTCTCCCCTGCAAGCTCGCGAGCGCGCCGCGCAGCACCGGCACGTCGTTTTCACCCTGATCCCACACAGGCAGCCTGAAGCGATCTTCCATCGAAAGACTGGTCATGCCCGCAAAATGACGCGCGATACTTTCGAGGCTCGCGGGCAGCACGTTGATACACACATGGCGATTGCCGACGAACACCGCATGCATCGCGCTCGAGCGGTTCATGCAGATCAGCAGCGTCGGCGGCGAATCGGTGACCGAGCACACCGCGCTCGCCGTGATGCCACAGCGCCCGTGCGGACCCGCCGTGGTGATCACGTTGACCGCGGCACCGAGGTGCGCCATCGCCTGTCTGAACTGCTGGCGGTTTTCATCGACCTCGGCGAGGGCTTGTACTGGTTGGCTCGACATGTTGACGTCTCCTGTGTTCCGTAGCCAGTCCCGCAAGATGAACTGGTAGTGTTAGCGAGGCTTTGCGGCCGCTTGTCGGCCAGCTATGATGAAAGCCTTCTGACGATATTTCCCCGCGTGCCATCTCCGCGCACGCGTCTGTAAATTCCCATGCCGCGAAGCGACCGCCCGTCCATCACCGATGCCGCCCCCATCGTCTACATCGTCGATGACGACAACGGCATGCGCACGTCGCTCGCGTGGCTGCTCGAATCGGTCGGCATCCAGTCGCAGGGTTTCGTCAGCGCGGCGGATTTCCTGCGCGCTTTCGATCTCAACGTGCCCGGCTGTCTCGTGCTCGACGTCCGCATGCCGGAGGTGAGCGGCTTCGAGGTGCAGGAGGAACTGAACCGTCGCGGCGCCACCTTGCCGATCATTTTCGTGAGCGGCCACGGCGATATCCCGATGTCGGTGCGCGCGTTGCAGCACGGCGCGATCGATTTCGTCGAGAAGCCCTACAACTCGCAGCAGATGCTCGAACGCATCCAGCGCGCGATGAAACTCGCCTCCCAACGTCACGCGAAACACATGCGCCAACTCGAGCTGCGCGAGCGGATCAACTCGCTCACGGCGCGCGAGAAGGAAGTGCTGCACGGTCTGATCGAGGGTAAGCCGAGCAAGGTCATTGCCGCGGATCTGTCGATCAGCGTGAAAACCGTGGACGTGCATCGCGCGAGCATCAAGGAAAAGCTCGGCGCTTCGTCGATTCCGACGCTCGTGCGCGGCGTGCTCGAAGTCTGGAGCCCGTCGGACGAGCGGCCGGAATGACGCGGCCGCCGCGGCTCATGCGCACGCTTCAGCGCATGTAGAGGCCTCCGTTGACGTCCCAGCACGCGCCGTTGGCGAAGTAAGCATCGCCGGAAGCCAGCATCACCGCGACATCGGCCACATACGACGCGGCCCCGAGCTTGCCGACCGGGATCGCTTCGATCACTTTTGCCAGCTTGTCCGCCGGCACGCTCTCGTGAACGATCGGCAAATCGAGCGGCCCCGGCGAGATCGCGTTGACCGTCACGCCGCGCGCGGCCAGATCGCGCGCGAACACTTTGGTCAGCGTCAGCACGCCGCCCTTCGCGGCCGCATAGTGCGCGCCCGTGGCAGACCCGCCGTTCTGTCCCGCCAGCGACGCGATGTTGACGATGCGGCCCACGCCGCGCTGCGCGAAATACTGGCCGAAGACCTGGCAGCCGAACAGCACGCTGCGCAGATTCACGTTGATGACCTGGTCGAACTGCTCGGCGGTGATGTCCATCACAGGCACGACCTTCGAGGCGCCCGCATTGTTGACGAGCGCATCCACCGCGCCCCAGCGTTCGAGCAGCGCGTCGCGCGCGGCTTCGAAGTCCGCCTTGCGCGTGACGTCGAGCCGGATTGCGCAGGCGCTCGAACCGTCGTCGCTGAGTTCATGCGCGAGCGCTTGCGCGGGTTCGATCGCGATATCGGCGAGGCCGACCTTGTAGCCTGCCTCGTGAAAACGACGCGCGAGAACTGCGCCAAGTCCGCCGGCGGCGCCCGTCACGAGCGCGATTCTGTTCGACATAGTGCTGACTCCTTGTTTGCCTTCAGGCGAATTGCGCGAGGCGCGCTTCGATATGCGCGGCGAGAGCGCACACCGTTTCGTCGTCGTTCTTGCGGCCGATGATCTGCAGGCCGGCCTTCAGCGTCGAGTGTCCGATCGGCACGGGCAGGCTCAACGCCGGATGCCCGCTCAGGTTGAATGGCCGGATCAGCGACGACATGCCGATCACCGACGTGCCGGCACGAGCCGCTTCGAGCGTGATCGGCAGCGAGGGCATCGTCGGCAGCACGAGCACGTCCACACGGTCGAGCGCGCGGTCCACTTCGTCGGTGAACGCGCGCCGCACGCGTTCCGCTGCGTCGAGATCGGTGGTGCTCGTGGCTGCGGCCGCACGCAGGCGCGCTTCAATATCGGCGCCGAGCTTGCCGCTTCCCACCAGATGGCCGAATGCGCGCGAGGTCTCAGCGTTGATCACCGCGAGGCCGGCCGCGAATGCGTCCTTCAACGACACGAGTTCGATCGCTTGCGTGGCGAGGCCGGCCTGCTCGATGGCCGTAGCGACCGCTTTGGCGACATCTTCGTCAGCCTCGACACTGACCACGCCGACACGCAGTTGCGAAACGTCGCGACGCGCATCGTCCGCGCGGAACGACGGATCGATCGCCGTCATCACGCGAATCAGTGTGTCCATCTCGCGCGTGAAGGGTCCAACGCAGTCGAGCGTCGTGACCTGCGGCGCCACGCCGTGTCGCGACACGCGGCCGAAGGTCGGCTTCAGGCCAATCACGCCGCAGCAGGCGGCGGGGCCACGCACCGAGCCACCGGTGTCGGTACCGAGCGCGGCGTCCACGAGCTTCTGACCGACCGCCGACGCCGACCCGCTCGACGAACCACCCGGAATGCGCGCCGCATCCTGCGGGTTGAGCGGCGTGCCGCAAAAATCGTTGATGCCGGTCATGCCGAACGCGAGCTCGTGCATGTTCGTTTTGCCGGTGACGCGCCAGCCCGCGTCGAGCAGACGCTGCACGACCTCGGCATGCTCCGGGGCAGGCGGTGCGTCGGCCAGCGCGCGGCTTGCCGCCGTCGTCGCATAGCCTGCGATGTCGATGCTGTCTTTGATCGCGATCGTCGGCGCATCGACAGCACTGTCCGTTGCGCTCAAATTGAATGTCCGCAGAAATGCGCTCATGCCGAAACTCCCTGGGCCGGGTTGACTTGCCACGGTGCATCGAAAAGACGCTCGGTACGGAAATGGCGGATCAGCCATGTCGTGCCCGCATCGTGAGCGGCGGGCACGAAGTCGACTTCGAGGCGCGCCGCGATCAGTTCGGCTTTCGCATCCACATAACCCGAAGCCTGCAACATGATCCAGCGACCCTTCGCCGTGTCGCCGTTCACCTCGATGTGCTCCGCAGTGAGAAAGTGCACGTTGGTCGCGAAGTGCGGCGTAGGGGGCAGATAACGCTGCAGCATCGCGACGATCTGCGCGGGCCCTTCGAGACGTCCGAACTTGTTCGCGTACTGCGGTCCGATGCCTTCCCAGATCGCGTCTTCGGCGAACAGCGCGGCGAGCGCTTCGCCTTCGAGCGCGCGCACGGGCACGTCGCACAGCGCCATGTAGCGCGCGATCGTCTTGCGTACCGCGTTCTGTGCTTCGAGCGCGTTGACGCGTGCAAGCAGCGCGTCGAAAGCCGCGTCAGTCATCGCGTCACGCATGGTTGGCGACCGCGGGCGGCACCGTCAGCGCACGGCCCACGCGCGCTTCGATCTTGCCGTAGCGCCACAGGTTGTACTCACCGACCGGTGTCGTTCGATACAGATTGCACACGGCCACCGCGGTATCGAAGTCGGCGACGTCGGCCATGATGTAAAAGGTCCACGGTGCGCCATCGGCATTGCCGACGACGAGCCGATCGTCGTCCATCACGCCGAGCACGCGCACGTTTTCCATCGCTTCGACCGCGTTCAGCATCTTGCCGTACGCTTGCCACACTTCGCCGATCTGTTCGCGCGGCAAGTCGAAGAAGTTCTGCGTGACACCGCAGCAGAACAGCACACGCAAAGGCAGGTTTCGGTTGTCGCTCATGGGTACGTTCCTTGATTCGGTTGATTGATGAGTGCTCACAGGTAGCCGGGAATCGGCTGCACGCCGACGAATACGGCGCCGGCTCCGTCGTAATTGCCTTCGCCGAGGAAGGCGTGTTGCGTGACGACCATCGCATCGCGCACCAGACGTTGCAGCGGATGGTTGCGATAGATCGCCATCGTGCCGCCCAGGCGATACGCGCGGTTCACGACGTCGGCGCCCTGGTGCGCGATCTGCGTGGCCGACAGGCGCAGCAGGCTCACCTGATCGGGCGTCACGTCGTTGCCCGCGAGGATCGACTGCCAGACGCTGTCGGTCGCTTCGTAGAAGAACGCGCGCGCCGAACGCAGTTGCGCTTCGGCCTTCGCGAGTTCGATGCGGTAATACGCGCGGTCCGCGAGTTGCGGCGCGCCGGTCGTCGTCTTGCGGCCGCCGGACATCGTGTTGGCGACATCGAGTGCCGCGCGCGCGAGGCCGAGATTGACGACCGCGAGGACTTGCGCCGCGTAGGCGACGGTCGGGTAGCGATACAGCGGCTCATCGACGGTCGGCGTGCCGCCGCGCACGAAGGTCCAGTCTTCCGTGACGAACTGATCGGTGACGCGCAGATCGTGACTGCCGGTGCCTTGCATGCCAACCACGTTCCAGTTCTCGACGATCTCGACCTGCTCGGGTCTGAAGACCGCCGTGCGCGGTTTGCCCGGCGCTTCACCCGCCTTGCCGGTGCCGATACCGACGCCGAGCCAGTCCGCGCCCTTGCAGCCGCTCGCGAATTTCCACGTGCCATTGACGCGAAAACCATTCGCCTCGGGCGTCGCGTTCTGCACCGGGAAGAGACCGCCCGCGAAGACCTGGTCGGGACCGCTGGCGTAAATCTCGGCCTGGGTCGCGAGCGGCAGCGCCGCAAGGTACAGGTTGGCCGAGCCGAAGCTCGCGACCCACGCGGCGGAGCCGTCCACTGTCGCGATGCGTTCGATCAGCGCGAGAAATTCGCCGGGCGCGCGCGCATCGCCACCGAAGCGCTTCGGCGTGGCCGCGCGATAGATGCCCGCGCGCTTGAGCATGTCGATGACTTCGCGTGGCACATGCGACAGGCGTTCGAACTCTTCGCGCCTCTTCGCGATTTCGGCGATTGCGTCATCCAGTGCCTGTTCCGTGGATGGGGCAAGGTAGTCCTGCTTTTTAACCGCAGCGGCGAGCGACATGGACGTCTCCGTATCCTGTGATATTGATTGGTAAGTGGACGTGTACTGCTTGCACACGATGAAGCCAGTCTAGAAACGCCAATAAACAGGAACAATTGGGAAGAGATGACGCGGCTTAGGCAAATCTCCCCATGCGGGTAAGGATTTCTTTAGGGATGCGCCGCAAAACCGGTGGTATGGTTGACGCCGACGGCATTTCCGCACTGAACGACTCCCATGACCCCGCCCACCGAATCTGATTTCCGCGTGCTGCTCGATGCGCTCAACCACTGCGTGCTGCTGCATGACGCCGAGACGAAAGCGATCGTGTGGGCGAATCGCGCCGCCTGTGTCGCGCTCGGCTTCACGCTCGAAGAACTGCTGCCGCTGAAGGCGCACGACATGACGCGCAACGACGCGCGCTACCGGCGCGAAATCGCCGTCGATGCGATGGATCGCTCGGCCACCCAGGGACCGCAAGCGTATGAGTGGTGCTACCGGTCGCGCACCGGTGTCGACATGTTGTCCGAAGCGATTGCCACCTATGTGCCGCTGAGCGGACGGCCGGTCGTCATGGTGCAGTTTCGCGACATCAGCGAAGAAGAGGCGATGCGTCAGAAGCTGCGCAGCTACGAAACGCGTTTGCGCGAGTACATGCACGATCTCGACGAAGGCGTGGCGCTGATCACGCCGCGCGGCAAGGTCGCTTATCTGAGCGAGTCCGGCCGGCGCGTGCTCGGTGTCGCGCCCGATACGCCACTCGGCTCGGCGCTCGACTATTGCACGCGCGCGGACCGCGACCGCCTCGCGAGCCAGCTGCGCGACGCGCCCCGTCAGCATTCGACCGACGCGCAGCGCTACCGGATCAAGCGGCGCGACGGCGTCGAACGCTGGCTGCGCATTACGTGCCGGCGCGTCGACATCGACGGTGAACTGAACGGCGTGCTCGTGCACTTTCGCGACGTGAGCGAAGAAGTGTCGCTGGAAGAAACGCGCCGCACCGAAGCACGCATGCTCGAATACGCGGGACGCTATAACGCCATGGGAGAAATGGCGACCGCGATCGCGCACGAGTTGAGTCAACCGCTCGCGGCGGTGCGCAATTTCATCGAAGGCGCGATCCAGCGTTTGAACCAGCCGAATGCGGTCGAGAGCGCGGTATGGGGATTGCGCGCCGCGGACCGGCAAGCCGAGCACGCGGCGTTGATCATCAGGAGCGTGCGCGAATTCGTCGGCAAGCGCGAACCCGTCGCGATAGACGCGGACCTGCGCGACGTGCTCGCGGACGTCGCGTACTTCATCCAGCTGCGTGCGCGCGACGAAGGCGTGAGCGTGACCATCGAACAATCGCCGCAGCCATTGCCGATTCGTTGCGAGCGCGTGCTGATCGGTCAGGTGATTCTCAATCTGGCGTTCAACGCGGTCGAGGCGCTGACCGAAGCGAAACAGGCCAATCGCGTGGTCACGCTCGCCACGTCGCGAAACCACGACGTGGCCGAACTTCACGTGATCGACAACGGCCCGGGCGTGCCCGAGGACGTGCTCGAGCGCCTGTTCGACGGCTTTTCTTCGTCGAAAGCGGCCGGCAACGGCATCGGGCTGTCGCTGTGCAAGAACATCGTCTCGCGACACGATGGGCGCATCTGGGCGCAGCGCGCGGCAACGGGCGGCCTCGACTGCCGCTTTGCGTTGCCGCTGCTGTCGCAAGCCTGAGCGCATCGCGAAGCTAGCGGCCCAGCGCCCGCGCGGTCTTGCCGCCGATGCCGAAGTCCGTGTTGGGGATGTCCTTGATCATGACGCGCGTGGACGGCAGCGGCACGTCGAGGATCGCGGACATCGCGTCGGATAGCTGAGCAATCAACGCCACCTTCTGCGCGTCGGTGCGACCCGCAATCAGGATCGCAATGGCGACCGGCAACGCGGCAGGCGTGAGCTTGCCGCCAAGACCGGCGTTCGTTGCCCCCAGTTCGGACAACAGGACGCGCACGGACTCCGCGGGCGCACCGATCGCCTGCACGGTCGCCTCGGTCAGGCTCTCGATCAGCTGCGCCTTGCGTTCGTCCGCGTAGCCTTGCGGCAGATAGACTTCGAGTGTCGGCATGATGACCCGTCAGAGCAGGAAGCCGATCGCACTCAGCGCATCGGTGGAATCGATCAGGCGGATCACCTTCTCGACCAGACGCGGCTCGCCGCTCGCCATGCTGATCTTGTGCGTCAGATTGGCCGCGAAGATCGTCGACGTGCCGCGCTTGTACGCGATGATGATCTGCGACGACTTCACTTCGATCATGTCCGCGCTGTCACTCGCCAGCGTGAAGCGCGACACCGTGCGCACCGTGCGCGCCGCATCCGAGGCGGACGCCGAATAGCCGGACGTCATGCGTTGCACGCGCAGCTCGCGCATGTGCTGATCGTCGTACGCGTAGTTCAGCGTCGCCGCGAAATCGGTCGTGTTCGGATCGATCGGCACCACGTAGTGGCCCGCCGGGTCCCACAGGTCGAGCCATTCACGGTATTCGCGCCGATCGAGCAATTCGGCTTCGCGCCAGATGAACTCGATCGCGCGTGCAAAGGTCTGGTGGGAAAAGAGTGCGTTTCTGTCGTCCATCATGCCTGCTCCATCATTGCGCGCCATTGCTTGTAGGCTTCGCGCATGCCGGTTTCATCGGTTGAGTGTGCGGTTTTCTCGCCGTTCGCGGCGGTCGTTTCGCGATTCAAACCGCGATTGACGAGGATCGGTACGTCCGGACCCGCATGCGAGCCGCGCTGCACACGCTCCCATGCTTCGGCGTCGTCGGGACTGCCGAAGCCGAACGGGCCCTGGAAGTGCTCGTGAATGCGCAGGCGCACGCGGTTCGCTTCGTCGGGACCGCCGTCCATTGCGAGCGCGACGTGGCGGATTTCCGTTTCCTCGGCGGAAATCGGCCGCAGCACGCGGAAGAACGCCATCGACAGGGCGAGATTCGGGAACAGGTTCAGGTTGAAGCCGACGCCCATCAGCGAGCGCACGATGCGGCGCACTTCTTCCGGCGTGTGCTTTTGCGCGAGCTGCGCGGCGAGTTCGCTGAAGCGCTCGGGCAGCGGCGCGCCATCGTCCTTGTCCAGATCGACGATCTCGGGCATCAGCACGGCGAGGCTATGGCCGTTGCCGAGCGAGCGGCAGAACGCTTCGTCGCTCGTCATGAAGCTGGTGATCGCGGCGGCCGTTTCTTCGTCGATCGACTTCATCCACGATTTGTGCACGACCGGGAAGTGATACAGGTCCGTCGTATTTTCGAGCTGGATCTTCCAGTTGCCCTTGAACTTGAACTTGTGCTCGCCGTTGGCCTTGATCGGATAGCCCGCGCCCTGCTTCATGAACAGATCGATCCACGGCTTCGCGCCGCCGAGGAAGTCTTCCAGCGGTTCGATCGTTTCGTTGAAGCTCGCGAAGATCAGGCCTTGATAGACGCCCACACGCAGCTTCTTCAGCGGCAGATCGCCCTTCTCGCAGACGCCTTCGTAGCCGTCGCCATACGGCAGCGCGCGCAGCGTGCCGTCGAGCGCATAGGACCAGCTGTGATACGGGCACGTAAAGCCCTTCGCATTGCCCTTATGCTCCTCGCACACGGTCGCGCCGCGATGACGGCAGCGGTTTTGCAGCACGTTGACCGCGCCGCTCTTGTCGCGCACGACGATGACCGGCTGACGGCCGATCGTCGTCGTGATGAAATCGCCGGGCTTCGGCAACTCGCTGTCATGCGCGACCCAGATCCACGTCTTGTAGAAAATGCGTTCGAGTTCGACTTCGAACAGCTCCGGATCGTAGTAGAGGGAAGGCGCGATGCGATCGGGCTCGGCACGCTTGGCTAAAGCGCTGATGTCGATGGTTTGATAGGTCGGCGTACTCATCGTAGGCGGGGGAAAGTTGCGGGTTTGGAATGAAGACGCACTTCGACGCGACAAGCCGCGTGCAACACATCAGCGCATCCTCTCGTTGACATCAGTCTCGCTTTGCGACGATCATGCGTCAAATCGATTAAAAACAGGTTGCCGGATAAATCCGGCTGATATCACCATGACTTCCATCGACCACGTCGATCTCAATCTGCTGAGGGTGTTCCAGGCGATCGTCGAAGAGCGCAGCCTGACGAAAGCGGGCGAACGCCTCGCGCTGTCGCAGCCCGCGGTCAGCTACTCGCTCGGCCGTCTGCGCACGATGTTCGACGACCCGCTGTTCATCCGCACGCGCGCGGGCATGCAGCCGACGCCCGTCGCGCTCGAACTCGCGGAGATCGTCGGTCACGCGCTCGATACCGTGCGTCAGGCGCTGCGTTACGCGGAACGTTTCGATCCGGCCACGAGCACGCGCACGTTTCGTTTGTCGCTCTCGGATGCGGGAGAAATGGCGTATCTGCCCTCGTTGTGCGCGGCGTTGCAGAAGGCCGCGCCGCGCGTGAAGCTCGTCGTCGAGCCATTGCCGGTGGAAGAGATCGAAGAGGCGCTGCGCTCGAGCCGGCTCGACTTCGCGATCGGCAATCTGCCGTCGCTGCTGCCGCGCACGCGGCATAGCCTGCTGTTCGAGGAATCGTATGTGTGCATGACGCGCAAGCGCCGTGACCTGCCGAGCGGAGACACGCTGAAGCTCGAACGGTTTCTGGCCGCCTCGCACATCCAGGTGCGCTCGCTCGAACACAGCCACCATGCGCTCGACGACGCGCTGCGCGCGCAAGGCGTCGGCCGCAATATCGCGTTCGCGTTGCCGCACTTCGTCGCGGTGCCTGGGGTGCTCGCCGTGACGGATCTGTTCGCGACGCTGCCCGAGAGACTCGCGCATATCCTCAATCGCGGCGACGCGTTCCGGATCTACGCGTTGCCCGTGCCGTTGCCGAAAGCGGCCGTGACGATGCACTGGCACGAGCACTTCCATGAAGACGAAGGCATCGCGTGGATGCGCGGCCTCATCGCCGAGATCCTCGCGAGCTTCGAGAAGATGTGATTGCGCGCGGGTGAATCAGAGGTCGAGCACGAGCACCGGCGTGCGCGAGCGCGACACGCAGCAGCAGATCACGCTATTGCTCGCACGCTCGGCCTTGCTCAGGCAGTGATCGCGATGCTCGGGCTCGCCGCTGACCACATCGACCATGCAGGTGCCGCACACGCCTTCGCCGCACGAGGTGTCCACTTCGATGCCGATCGACGCGAGCGCCGCGACGATCGACGTGTTCGCGTCGACCCGCACCGTCTGACCGCTGCTCGCGAGCTGCACGTCGAAGCTGTCGAGCGACGCGTCGGCCGCGGGCGCCGGCTCCGCCTTGAATCGTTCGAGATGAATCGCCTCCGCGGGCAAGCGCTCCTGTGCGCTAGCGACGACGAGATCCATGAACGGCGCGGGGCCGCACGTGTAGACATGCGCACTCGCGCCTGCATCGAGGAGGCAAGCATCGAGCGCGGGCTTCAACTGGTCGGGCTGCACGCCGAAATGCAGCTTCACATGCTGCGCGAACGGCTCGCGTGTGAGCAGCGTCATGAACGCCGCGTGCGCTTCGCTGCGGGCGAAATAGTGCAGCGTGAAGCGCGCCTGCCGCGCGGCGAGCCGATAAGCCATCGACAGCAATGGCGTGATGCCGATGCCCGCGCCGATCAGGATGTGCTCGCTCGCGCCCTCTTCGAGGCGAAACAGATTGCGCGGCGCGCCGACCGACAGCTCGGTGCCGACGCTCACCTCTTCATGAAGCGAACGCGAGCCGCCGCGTGATTGCTCTTCCTTCTTGACCGCGAAAATCTGCGAGTCGAGGCACTCCGGGTCGCCGCACAACGAATATTGCCGCGTGATGCCCGAAGGACTCGTCACGTCGATATGGGCGCCGGGTTCGTAACGCTCGAACGGCAGCCCATCGAGCCGCGAGATGCTGAACGAGCGGACGCCATGTGCTTCCTCGCACAACGCGTCGACGCGGACTTTCAGGGTTGAAGCTTGCATGATTGCCTTCCGATATGCTCCTGGGACGATATGCCGAGATTAGCGCCGCCCGTCGAATAAGCAAAATAGATTAAAAAGCCTCTCTCGCATCAACTGCATTGATATTACCGGCGAGCGGCGTTGCGGCTTCCGCCGTTGCTTGCGTCTGCCCGTTCATGCGCGCCTGCAACGCCTCGCGGTCGAGGCTCACGCGATAGTGCCTGCAGCCGATGAATAGCAGCGCCACCGTCAGCGCGGTCGCAACCGCGTTGACGGTGGTCATCGAATGGCCGACGGCGAGCGGCGAGCCGAATACCTTATCCGTGATCAGCGCGACCAAGGTCGTGCCCAAGCCCAGCCCGATCAGGTTCGACACGAGCAGAAACATCGCGGAAATCTGCGCGCGCATCTGATTCGGCGCGAGCGACTGCATCGCGGCTGCCGACGTCGCAAGCGGGAACGACGCGAAAAACATCGCAACGACGAACCACGCAAGAGACGAACCGAGGCTTGTGCTCTGCGCAAACGCGACCGCCGGCACGAACATGCATGCCGCTCCAATGCTCGCGGCACGCAACGGCGCATCGGCATGGCCGCGATGCAGCAGCCAGTCGCTCAGCCAGCCGCCGCCGAAGACTCCCGCCGTATTGGAGACGAGCAGCACCGCACCGAGCGTGTAACCGGCCTCGACCGGCGACAGTCCGAAGTGACGCATATAGAACGCGGGACTCCAGCTCATCAGGCAATAGAGCGTCATCGCGTAAAACGAGAATCCGACGTAGTGGCAGAAGAACGTCTTGCGATGCGCGCCGATGAAGCGCAGCGAGTCCGCCATCGACACCCGTTTGACGTGGCCGCTGCGATCCTGCGCGAGCCCCTTGCGCGCGGGGTCGCGTACCGTCAGCCGGAAAAGCAGTGCGATCAGCAGGCCGGGCAAGCCGACGATCAGAAACGTGATCTGCCACGCGCGCACGTCGCCAATGACGGGCACCGTGAATACGCTCGCATGCTTGAGCAAGGCGATCACATAACCGCCCAGCAGAAACGCCACACCACCGCCAATGAACGAGCCGAGCGAATAGACGCCCACTGCGCGGCCCAGTCGCGATTTCGGAAAGAGGTCGGCGAGCATCGAATAGGTTCCGGGCGACAGCGCCGCTTCGCCGACGCCGACGCTCATCCGCGCAAAGAACATCTGCACGAAATTCTGGCTGATTCCGCACGCGGCCGTCGCGACGCTCCACAACGCGATGCCGCCGGCGATGATGCGCGGCCGCGGGAAGCGGTCTGCCAGATACGCGAGCGGCATGCCCATCACCGCATAAAACAGCGAAAAAGCGAAGCCTTGCAGCAGGCTGAACTGCGTATCGGTCAAATGCAGATCGCGCTTGATCGGTTCGATCATCAGCGCTATCACCTGTCGATCGACAAACGAAAAAATGTAAGCGAGCATGCAGATGACGACCACATACCATTCATAGGTATAGCGCTTACTTTGTGGTGGGATTGGGCTCGGCGCGCTCATCGCGTGTCTCCGGTAAGGGCGTGGAAAAGCATTCGCGCAAGCGGACGCTTCGCGAATGCTTTTGGGTATGGCGGGGAGAAAACGCGTTGCAGTTACCGCTGACGCGTTTCGTGCGTGAACTTCAGCGTGACGACCGTGATGAGACCGAGCACGATCAGGAACACGGCCACCGGCCAGTAGGCCTGATAGTGCGCGAGCAGCGCGGTGGCGATCAGCGGCGACAGGCCGCCCGCGAAGATCGACGCGACTTCGTGGCCGAGCGCCACGCCGGAATAACGGACCTCGGTGCTGAACAGTTCGCCCACGAGCGCGGGCAGCGTACCGATCATCGCGCCGTGGCACACAGCCGTGCCGAGCACCAGCGCGAGCCAGATCAGCGGCGTGGACTGCGTGTTGAGCAGCCAGAAGAACGGAAACGCCATCACCACCAGCGACACCGCGCCGATCATATACACCGGCTTGCGCCCGATGCGGTCCGACAGCCTGCCCCACGCGAGCATCGCGCCCATTTCGACGACCATCGCGAGCATCACGCCCGTCAGCATCACCGAATTCGAAATGCCGACGAACTTGCCGTAGACGAGCGAGAACGCGAGAAAGATATAGGCGCCGCCGTTTTCCGCGACCCGCAGACCCATCGCCATGAGGATCTCTTTCGGATGACGTTTGATCGCTTCGAGCACCGGCATATGCGCGGTCTTGCCGGCTTTCTCCGCATTCTCGAAGTCGCGGCTCTCCGGCAGGTTGTGGCGAATGTATACACCGAGCGCGAAGATCAGAATGCTCGCGAGAAACGGCAGACGCCATCCCCATGAAATGAACTGATCGTGCGGCAGCGCCTGCACCGCGAGAAACGCGCCCGCCGACATCACGAAGCCGCCGCCCACGCCGAGCTGACTCCACGCCGCGAAATAGCCACGTTTTTCGGGCGGAGCGTTCTCGCTGATCATCAGCACGCCGCCGCCCCATTCGCCACCTGACGCGATGCCTTGCAGCAAGCGCAATCCGGCGAGCGCCGCGGGGGCGGCGAGACCGACATGCTCATAGGTCGGCAACAGGCCGATGCCGAACGTCGCGAAACCCATGATGAGCAGCGTCCAGACGAGCGACGCGCGGCGTCCGTACCGATCGCCGATATGACCGAACACGATGCCGCCAATCGGACGCGCGACGAAGCCGATCGCAAACGCGGCAAACGCGCCGATCGTGCCGATCAGCGGGTCCGCGTGCGCGGGAAAGAACAGTTGGCCGAGCACGAGCGCGGCCGCGGTGCCGTACACGAAAAAGTCGTACCACTCCATCGCGTTGCCGGCCACCGACGCAATGACGATTTTCCTGAGTGCGCGATCCGACTCTGCCGTGGCGCGCCCGGCCGTGATCGGGGATTGAACGGAAGCCATGTCTGCTCGCCTCTGAATTGGGGGGACTGCGGCCTTTCAAAAAGGCTTCGCACCATACGCAGTGTCGAGGCGGCAGATAGCGGCGTCAAATTAGCCGAAAAGCAGGGCGGGTATCAGTGCAGCTAATATGCCCGCCGTGCGCGGGTGTGCGCGGGCGCTCAGCGCACCGGTTGATGAAACATCGTATGGATGGTCTCGCGCAGCCACGTAATGCCGGGGTCCGCCGCGAACTGCGTGTGCGAATGCACCTGGATTTCGATCGGCGGCAATGAAAACGGCAGCGGCAGAATGCGGAATGCCTTGCCGCGGTTGAAGCGTTTCGCGATGCTTTTCGGAAAGATCACGGCGAGATCGGTATTCATCACGATCTCGGGCGCGACGACGAAATGCGGCAGCCGCAGCACGACCTCGCGCTTCAGGTTCAGCTCGTCGAGCCATTGCTCGACCATCCGATGCCCGGTCGCATTCGTGCTCGCATAGACGTAGCGCAGCGCGGTCAGATCTTCGCGACTCGGCTTGGTCTTGCGCAGCGGATGACCCGCGCGCACCACGCACACGTGCTCGTCGACGAACAGCGTCTGACTCACGCAGCCCGCGTCGAGACCCGGCACATAGCCGAGCGCGAGATCGATTTCACCGGCGCGCATCGCCGCGCTGACCGACTCGACCGGCACGTTGGCGACCTCGATGCGGATACCGCGCGCCTCGCGATCGAGCAGCGCGACGAGCGGCGGCAGAAAGTAGAACTCCGACATATCCGACATCGACACGCGAAACACGCGCCGCGCGCTCGACGGCTCGAACTTCGCCAGTTGCTGCACGGCTTCGTTGATGATCGCGAACGCTTGCGCGAGCGGCGGATAGAGGCGGAACGCGGCATCGGTGGGCACCATGCCGTTGGGGGTGCGCGAGAACAGCGGGTCTTCGAACAGCGTGCGCAGACGGCGCAGCGCATGACTGACCGCCGGTTGCGTGAGACCGAGCCGATCGCCGGCCGCCGTCAGACTTCGCAGGTCCCAGATCGCGAGGAACACGCGCAGAAGATTCAGATCGGCGATGCCGAGATTCAGCTTGTTCATGCGCGGCTCTCGCAAACGAAGGCATGTCGCTGGACCCGCGACGCGCCGGTCAATATGCCGCGAGGTTACCGTAGATGCTGCGCATTGCAAAATGCGGTGTCGCCCCGCTGTACGGCGGTAGCGCGTGAAAGTCGCGGCGCATCGCGTCGCGCACCGGCGAGGCGAGCGCATCGGTGAGCGCGCTCGCATCGTCGAACACGACCTTGTTGCGTTGCATCGCGCTCGCGTGCGCGAACGGCAAGCCGCTGCGGCTGTCGATGCGCGTGTAGATCTCCAGCTCGCGCAGCGCGGGCAATTGCAGCATCAACGGCGGATGATGCGCGAGATAGTGCGTGAGCCATGCGTTGAAGTCTTGCGCGACGCCTTCGTAGGCGACCAGGTAAGTGCAGCGTGGCGCGTTCTCGTGCGCCGACGTGGCGTGCGGTGGCGTATAGGTGCGCACGGCCATCACCTGCTGCGTCAACGCGCGTGGGCTGATTGCCGCCTCGCGGTTCGCTGCGTGCAACGCTTGCATTATCGAGCCGTCCGGTTCGAGCGCGGCTTCGAGCGGCGCAAGGCCGTCGAAGTACCACTGCAGGACGCAGGACGGCGCATCCGCCGTCGCGATATGCGCGTCGACCTGTCCCGCGATCGGCTCGTGCACGATCAGCTTGCGCAACCCCGCGACTTGCGTGGCGGCCCCCCGCAACGCGGGCGTGTCCGTCAACAGCCGCCGCGCGTCGCTCGTGCCGGTCAGAAAGAGGCAGACCTGCATCGTCACGCTGCCTCGCAAGCAACGACACCGGCACGTGCGAGCCGGTGGAACTGCCTGCCGAAATAGACGAGACCATCGCCATCAGCGCGCGTGGCGATCCGCTCGATGTGCACGAACATCACCGAGTGCGAGCCGACCGTCTTGCTGTCGACGATCTGCCCTTCGAGACTCGCGAGTGCCTCGCCCAGCACAGGAACGCCGAGCGCGCCGGGCTGCCATGCGCACTGATCGAAACGCGCGTCCATCGAGCACCTCGTCATGCCCGCGAACACGCGCGCCAGTTCCTGGCAGTGCGCGCCGAGGATGTTGATGCAGACGTGCGCATTCTCCCGCAGTACGTCATGCACATAGCTCGATTGATTGATGCACACCAGCATGGTCGGCGGCGTATCGGTCACCGAACAGACCGCGCTCGCCGTGATGCCGCAGCGTCCGCGCGGTCCATCGGTCGTGATGATGTTGACGGCCGCGCCGAGGCAAGCCATCGCGTTGCGGAAGTGCGTGCGGGTTTCGTCGTGCGTCATGACAGTCGTTCCTTGGTCGCTCAGGGATAGGGCGTGACCGGCGCAATGCCGACGAATAGCGCGCCCGATGCGTCATACGTGCCCTCGCCGAGAAACGCGTGCTGCGTAACGACGATCGAATCGCGCACCATCCGCTGCATGCGGCTCTCGCGATAGATCGCGCCAATGCCGGCCATCTTGTACGCCTGCATGACCACCTCAGCGCAGGTGTGCGCGGCATGCGTGGCGGAGAGCCGCAGCAGATTGGCTTCGCTCGGCGATACCGGGTCGCCCGCCATGACCGTGCGCCACGAGGTTTCCGCCGACTCGAAGAAGAACGCGCGCGCGCTGCGCAGATTCGCTTCGGCCTGCGCAAGACCCGAGCGATAGTACGCGCGGTCGGCAAGACGCGGCGCGCCGGTCGTCGTTTTGGTGACGCCCGACATGCCGGCCAGCAGGTCGAGCGCCGCGCGTGCGAGCCCGAGGTTGACCGCCGCATGCACCTGCGCCTGGTACGCGACAGCGGGGTAGCGATAGAGCGGCTCGTCGATCAGCGGCACGCCGCCGCGCACGAAGGTCCATTGCTCGTCGACGAACCTGTTTTTCAGGCGCAGATCGTGGCTACCGGTGCCCTGCATGCCGACCACGTTCCAGTTGTCGACGATCTCCACTTCGCTCGCGGGAAACACGGCCGTAAACGGCTTGCCCGCATTCGCGTCTCCGACCTTGCCCGGTGCGCCGCCGATGCCGACGCCGATCCAGTCCGCGCCCTTGCAGCCACTCGCAAAACGCCATTGACCCGACACGAGGTAGCCGCCCGGCGCGCGCTCGGCGGGTTGCAGCGGATATAGGCCGCCCGCGAACACCTGGTCGGGACCGGACGCGTAAATGCGAGCCTGGGTCTCGACCGGCAGCGACGCGAGGTAGGTGTTCGCTGAGCCGAAGGCCGCGACCCATGCGGTCGAGCCATCGGCAATTGCGATGCGTTCGAGCATCGCCAGAAACTGCGGCGGCGGCAGCGCGTCGCCGCCGAAGCGTTTCGGCGTGCTAGCGCGGAAGATCCCCGCGCGCTTCATCTTCGCGATCATGTCGCGCGGGACGTGTGAAACCGCGTCGAACTCGTCGCGCCGACGCTCGACTTCGACGATGAGTTGATCCAACGACAACGGGCCCGTGTATTCGGGGTAGTCGTCCTGCGTATCGATGATGCGTGCGTCGGCGGTGCAAGCGCGGGCGCTGGCGGTATGAACGGCGTGCATGCGCGTTACCTCTTGATCCAGTGATGTGAACGATGTCATTCGGCTTCCTGATGCGCTTTGATGCGCATCGCCTTCGGATAGGTCTCCCGGGCGAGCAGCGTGGCGATCACGGTGATCAGGCCGAGCACGCCGAGATACAGAGCGACCGGCGTCGCGCTGCGATAGTGAGCGAGCAGCGCCGTGGCGATCATCGGCGACAGGCCGCCGCCGAGCACCGAGGAGATTTCGCGGCCGATGCCGAGCCCCGAGAAGCGCAGATGCACCGGCAACAGTTCGCTGATGAACGCGGGCTGCGCACCTTCGAGGATGCCGAGCGTGACGCTGTTCGCGAGCACGAGGGCCGTGATCACTTTCCAGTATTCGCCGGAGCCGAGCAGCGCGAAGTACGGCCACGCGACGAGCACCATCGCGATCGCGCCGGCGAGATAGACCGGCTTGCGTCCGACCTTGTCGGTCAGGTAGCCGAAGAACAGCGAGAACGGAATCATCAGCAGCATCGACAGCGTGAGTCCGCCGAGAATCCAGCTCGATTTGATGCCGAGGAACTGGCCGTACGCGATCGAGAACGCGAAGAAGATGTACGACGCACCGCCTTCGCCGAAGCGCAGACCGAAGATCGTCAGCACTTCGCGCGGACATTGACGTAGCACTTCGATCACCGGCATGCGGCTCTCGCGACGCTTTGCCTTCGCTCGAGCGAACGCGGCGCTTTCGCCCACCGAGCGGCGCATCCAGAGGCCGAGCGCGACGAGCGCGGCGCTGCAAAGGAACGGAATGCGCCAGCCCCAGCTGAGAAAATCGGCCGTTGCCAGGTTCTGCACGAGCAGGAACGCGCCGGTCGACAGCACGAAGCCGAATGCGGCACCGCATGGACTCCATGCAGCCAGCGCACCGCGCTTCGATTGCGGCGCATTCTCGTGAATCAGCAGGATGCTGCCGCTCCATTCGCCACCGGCGGCGAGCCCCTGCACGATGCGCAGACACACGAGCAACACCGGCGCGGCGAGGCCAATCTGTTGATACGTCGGCAGCACGCCCATCAACATGGTGGCGGAACCCATCCCGAACAGCGTCAGCATCGTCACGAGCTTGCGCCCGTAGCGGTCGCCGAGATGCCCGCACAACACGCCGCCGATCGGCCGCGCGATGAAGCCGACCGTGAAGCCGCCAAATGCCGCGATCGTGCCGGTGAGCGGATCGCTGCCGACCGGAAAGAACAGCTTGCCGAAGACGAGCGCCGCGGCCGTTCCATACAGGAAGAAGTCATACCATTCGAGGACTTGACCGAGCACGGCGGTCGTGACCGCGCGTCGTACGCCGCTCGTCGCGGCGGATCGGTGTGAGGCGAGCGAGGCGCCCAGATCGGGATTCACGGCGTCAGAGTTCATGGCTCAGGGAGAACGAAGATTGAGGTTCCCGCATCACGATGGCGCTGCGCAGCGGGGCGAATCACATCCGGACGACATGGCTGCACGATATGAGCGGCGCTAGACGCGGTCAAATTCGAGCCAAAAATGGTCGATATGAATCGCGTGCATGGGCGATGCCCGGTTCGCGCGACACGCGAATGGTGAGGAGTTCCAGGAGGTGAGGCTACGGTGAGGTTTTACGGGAGCGGTGCACGGGATGCGCAACGGCTCACTCGATGTGAGCCGAATAGGCGATAAGAGGGCGTTGCATCGAAGCGTGCGGGACGTGCTTCGTTGGCTTTAGCGTGGCCGTGAGCGACGGTGTTTCGCAGCGGCCGTCGCGTAACGCATCGGTTTCCAGCGCGCGGAAAGTGCGCCGGAATGCGGGGCTAAAAGCTGAATCGAGCCTGTTGAGGTGAGGTCTTCCAGGATGGTGAGGATTTCCAGGAGTCGCGCGGACGGCGCTTGCGCGCAATGGTGAGGAATTCCAGGAGATTGGTCCGCACGCGAGGCCTCGCGCCGGAGGCGTCAACTCCCGAAAAACCTCACCTGAGGGCGATCGCCCTCATGGCTTACAACTCGGTCAGAACTTCACCTTCACCTGAAACCCAATCGTAAAGGGCAGATTATCCGAGGGGATGGGCGGAACGATGATGAAGTTCGCGCCGACGCGCTTGTAGTCGACCATCACGATAGGCGCGACCACCGGGCCGACCGTGTGATTGCGGCCAAGACCCCAGTTGCCGTAGTTATAGCCGGAAATGATCCCGCCGATCGCCGCAAGCCGCACGATGCCCCAATGCGCGAACTCGGGCGCCCATACGCCACCGCCGTAGTAGGACGGCCGACGCAGCGAGTTACGAAAGCCGCCGACCGTCAGCGCCCATTGGTTGTTGAGCCAGCATTCGACGCCAAGCCCCGGATTGAATTGCTCGAAGTGCGTATCCGGATCGGGATTGATGTGATACGAGCCGAGCATCGCGTCGACCCAGATACCGCCGTCGCACCAGCTCGCGTGCGCCGTGGACACCGCAGCGAAGCTTGCGAAAAGCGCCACCGCGGCGCGTCGGATATTCTTGTTCATCTGCCGAAAGTGCATTTCTTCTCCGTCACCGGTCGAGCGCCGGTGTCATCGTGTTCTGGCGATCCGCGTGCCGCCCGTCGCGCACTGTACCTGAAGCGGCGCGGTCGATGTTGAGGACTCGCTCGGCCGGCCGGGCACGCGACCTGCCCCCAGCCGAAACCGCCACGATAACGGAGAACCGATGGCGTTGTGATGAACAGGCGCTAAAGAAATTCGCGGCGCGCATCACGCGCGCCGTCGGCGATGAATGTGACGGAAATGCCTACAGTCCGAGATCGGACAGGCTGGGGTGATCGTCGGGCCGCCGTCCGAGCGGCCAGCGATACAAGCGGTCGGCTTCACGGATCGGCAGATCGTTGATGCTCGCGTGACGCCGCGCCATCAGGCCATGCTCGTTGAACTCCCAGTTCTCGTTGCCGTACGAGCGGAACCAGTTGTTCGAATCGTCGCGCCATTCGTAGGCGAAGCGCACCGCGATGCGATTGTCGGTGAATGCCCACAGTTCCTTGATCAGCCGATAGTCGAGCTCCTTCACCCACTTGCGGCGCAGAAAGCCGACGATCTCCGCGCGGCCATGCACGAATTCGGCGCGGTTGCGCCACACGCTATCCGTCGTGTACGCAAGCGATACGCGCTCGGGCTCGCGCGTGTTCCATGCGTCTTCCGCGGCGCGTACTTTCTGGATCGCGGTGTCGCGCGTGAAGGGCGGCAGCGGGGGACGGCTTTCGATCGGATCGGCCATGATGGCTCCTGGTCAGGTTCTGGTGCGCCGGGGTGGCGGACGTTGGGTCGTGGTGGGTTTGGTTGCCGCATCGAGCAAGGTCTTGCCGACCGCCTGTGCGTCGAGCGCCGCATCGGCTTCGCCGCTCACGAGCGCCACGGCGATCGCGCCGTCGAGCAACACAAGCCATTGCCGCGCGAGCGGCGCCGTGCGACGCGCATCGAGTTGCGTTTCCGTCGCTAACGCGTCGACTTCGGCGCGCACGACATCGAGCAAACGTGCCTTGTGTTTGCGCGCGACGACGCGAATCGGATCGTCGGCGGACGCGATTTCACCGGCCGCGTTCAGAAACGCGCAGCCATGAAAATCCGCCGATCCAAACCAGTCACGCAGTACGTCGAACATGCCGAGCAGGCGTTTGCGCGCGCTCTTGCCGCGCCGTTGCGTGCTGGCGATGAACCAGTTCATCCAGCGTTCGTCGCGCCTCTCGAGCGCGGCCGCGATCAGCGCATCTTTCGATTCGAAATGCGTGTAGAAGCTTTTGCGCGCAGTACCGGACTGCCGCACGATCGCGTCGACGCCGGTTGCATGGATGCCGCCGGCGTAGATCAGCGCCTCGGCGGCGTCGAGCAGGCGTTCGCGCGCCGAGCCGGGTTGCGTCGGGTCGGTCGGGGTCGGTGCGTGTGTCATGGACGAAAGGTAGAACGATCATTCTCCTTCGTCAAGTTTTTCTTCGAGCTCCCGTGCTCTGGTGCGCTTGCTGCTATCGTGATGGAGATCGCCTGACCATTGCACAACCGGAATCGCTTCGATGAACCCGTCCTCCGTTCGCACCGCGTGGGTACGCGCCCTGCTCGGCGTCATGCTGCTGAGCGCGGTGGCCTGCACCCCCTTGCAGGTGCTCACGCATTCTGTCAGTCAGAACGAAGCGCGCGTGCCGCCGGGGCGCTACGACATCGATCCCGACCATACGAGCATCACGTTCGATATCGATCACTTCAAATACACGCGCTTTACGATGCGTTTCGATCGCAAGCAGGGGCAGCTCGACTGGAACGACGGCGGGCTCGAGCGCAGCACGGCGTCGGTCACGATCGACGCCGCGAGCATCGACACGAACGTGCCGCTGCTCGACAAGATGGTGAAGAGCGACAGCATGCTCGGTGTCGCGCGCTATCCGCAGATCCGCTTCGCAAGCACGCGTTTCGTGCGCACCGGTGACGCGCGCGGCACGTTGACCGGCGATCTGACGATCCGCGATGTCACGCAGCCCGTCACGCTCGACGTCACGTTCAACGGCTTCGCGCCCGATCCGCTGACGAAGAAGGACACGCTCGGCTTTTCCGCGGACGGTCATTTCAGCCGTGCGAAGTTCGGCTTGGCGACGTGGTATCCGGCCGTCGGCGACGATATTCACGTGCGCATTCAGGCCGAGTTCGTGAAAACGCCCGCAGGCGCGTGAGCGCACTGCGGGCGTTGACCCATCGAATGACGCGTTGCCGACTCAGGCCGTGGTCCAGTCGAGAATCACCTTGCCGCTTTCGCCGGAGAGCATCGTCGCGAACGCCTGCTGGTAATCGTCGACCTTGAAATGGTGCGTGAGGATCGGCGACAGATCGAGGCCGCTTTGCAGCATCGCGACCATCTTGTACCAGGTCTCGAACATCTCGCGGCCATAAATGCCCTTGATTTCGAGGCCTTTGAAGATCACCTGGGTCCAGTCGATCGCGGTTTGCGCGGGCGGAATGCCGAGCAGCGCGATCTTGCCGCCGTGGTTCATCGCTTCGAGCATGCTCGTGAACGCGCTCGGCACACCCGACATTTCGAGGCCGACGTCGAAGCCCTCGGCCATGTGCAGATCGTGCATCACGTCGCGCAACGATTCGCGCGATACGTTCACCGCGCGCGTCGCGCCCATCTTGCGCGCGAGTTCCAGGCGATAGTCGTTGACGTCGGTGATCACGACGTTGCGTGCGCCGACGTGCTTCGCAATCGCGACCGCCATGATGCCGATCGGTCCGGCGCCGGTAATCAGCACGTCCTCGCCGACGAGGTTGAACGACAGCGCCGTATGCGTCGCGTTGCCGAACGGATCGAAGATCGCGGCGAGGTCGTCGGAGATTTCGGGCGGGATCTTGAACGCGTTGAAGGCCGGAATCACGAGGTATTCGGCGAACGCGCCCTCGCGATTCACACCGACGCCGATCGTGTTGCGGCACAAATGCCGACGCCCCGCGCGACAGTTGCGGCAAAAACCGCACGTGATATGTCCTTCGCCCGACACGCGATCGCCGATCGCAAAGCCGCGCACTTCCTGCCCCATCTCGACGATTTCGCCGACATATTCATGGCCGACATGCATCGGCACCGGAATCGTCTTCTGCGCCCAGTCGTCCCACTTCCAGATATGAATGTCGGTGCCGCAAATCGCGGTGCGCGTGATGCGGATCATCACGTCGTTATGGCCGACTTCGGGCTTCTTCACGTCCGTCAGCGTGAGGCCCGGTCCGCGTTCGAGTTTTGCCAATGCTTTCATCTGTTTCTCCATTCGAATCACGCGGCGACTAGGCCTGGATCACGCCAAGCTCGCGGCCGACGCGGGCAAACGCCTCGACGGCGCGATCGATCTGTTCGGGCGTGTGCGCGGCGCTCATCTGCGTGCGGATGCGCGCGCGCCCGCGCGGCACCACCGGGAACGAAAAGCCGATCACATACACGCCTTCCTTCAGCAGCGCATCGGCCATCTTGCCCGCGAGTTGCGCGTCGCCGAGCATCACCGGAATGATCGGATGTTCGCCCGGCACGAGCGTGAAGCCGAGCGCGCTCATGGCGCGGCGGAAATGCGCGCCGTTTTCGCGCACGCGCGCACGCAACTGCGCGCCTTCATCGCTGGCCAGCAGTTCGAGTACCTTCAGCGACGCGGCCGCGATGCTCGGCGTCAGCGTGTTCGAGAACAGGTACGGACGCGAGCGCTGCCGCAGCAGTTCGACGACTTCCTTGCGCGCCGCGACGTAGCCCCCCGATGCGCCGCCGAGCGCCTTGCCGAGCGTGCCGGTAATGATGTCGACGCGCGCCAGCACCCCGCAATGCTCGGGCGTACCGCGGCCGTGTTCGCCGATGAAACCGACCGCGTGCGAGTCGTCGACCATCACCAGTGCGCCGTACCGGTCGGCCAGGTCGCAGATGCCGGCGAGGTTCGCGATGATGCCGTCCATCGAGAACACGCCGTCGGTCGCGATCAGCTTGAAGCGCGCGCCGGCCGCGTCGGCTTCCTTCAGGCGCGCTTCGAGATCGGCGAGGTCGTTGTTCCGGTAGCGAAAGCGCTTCGCCTTCGAGAGCCGCACACCGTCGATGATGCTCGCGTGATTCAGCTCGTCGCTGATGATCGCGTCGCTTTCGTCGAGCAGCGTTTCGAACAGGCCGCCATTCGCGTCGAAACAGCTCGAATAGAGAATGCAGTCGTCGGTTTGCAGGAACGCGGCGAGCGCTGCTTCGAGTTGCTTGTGGACCGTTTGCGTGCCGCAAATGAAGCGCACCGACGCCATGCCGAAGCCGTCGTTATCGAGGCCTTGCTTCGCGGCCTCGATCAGCCGCGCGTCGTCGGCGAGACCCAGGTAATTGTTTGCGCAGAAGTTCAGCACGTCGCTGCCATCGGCAAGACGCACGTCGGCCGACTGCGGACTCGCGATCACGCGCTCGCTCTTGTAAAAGCCGTCGGCGCGGATCTGTTCGAGGGTGCCGCGCAGATGGGCAAGGTATTGGTCACGCATGAACGAGACTCCTGAGGGTAATGGCGCCCGCGTTCGCATGGGCGCAGGGAGGGCGGCCTGTTATAGTCAGCTGTCAGCTTTACCGGATATTTTCGTTTTTTCGAACTAAAATCCGGTATATCGAACAACTCTAAACGATGGGTCAGGAAATGGCAAGTTCGGGTACACGCCGCGCCGCGGCCAATGCGGCGCCCTCCTCCGCTACCGCGCCGTCACCGGCGAGCGCGGCGCCGCCTCGTGTTGGCGAGCAGATTCAGCGATTGCGCGCCGAGCGGCGCATGACGCTCGACGATCTGTCGCGCGCGGCTGGCGTGTCGAAATCGATGTTGTCGGAAATCGAGCGCGACAAGGCCAATCCGACGATCGCGGTTGCGTGGCGGCTGACCAATGCGCTCGGCGTGAGCCTCGATTCGCTGTTTGCGGCGCCGAAGCCGCCGGAAGCCATCGCCGTTTCCGGTCCGCACGATATTCCTACGCTAAGCGGTCACGACGCGAAATACCAGTTGCGTGTGTGGGGACCGATCGAACTGGCCGGTAAGTTCGAGTGGTACGAGTTGACGCTGCAGCCAGGCGGGGCGCTGGTGTCGAACGCGCACGAGCCCGGCACGCGCGAACATCTGACCGTGCTGCAAGGCTCGATCGAAATCGAGGCGGCCGGCGCGGCGAAGCGGCTCAAGGTCGCGGACACCGCGCGCTATGTTGCGGACGAGCCGCACGCGATCCGCAACGTCGGCAAGGGCGAAGCGAAAGCGCTGCTGGTCGTGATTCACGGGTAACGGGGCCGGCTGGCGGGGGCTGGCGTCGTATTGGTGCGTAGTTTTCGGCGCCTTAGGCCGTTCGGCCAGGTTGCGCCTGGTACTGTATGTTTGTACAGTATCAAGTGTCGATTGGAGCCGAGAATGAACAACCTGAAAGCCGTCCCTACCGATCAAACGCTTGCCGCGCTGCGCTACCAGAGCGCCGCGCGCGATCTCGAACATATCGTGCGCAACATCGCCGCGCGCTATATCGTCCAGCAGGTGCCGCTCACGTGGCGCCTGCTGCATGCCATCGAAGCCGAGGCGCTGGCCGACCTCGGGTTTGCAAGCCGCCACGACGCGCTGATGCTCGGGCTGTTCCAGCGTCCGTCCGATCTGCCGTACCCCGAAACCGACGAGGGCGTGGATTTTGGCGCGTCCAATGCGTTGCCGGCCGTTTTCGCGTTTGCCGTCAATGCCTACGAGGAAGCCGCGCGGCAGGCGGAGCGTCGTGCGGCGCGGCCACTGGCGGTTCATGCGGCGTCGAGACGCGCGCGGGCATGGGGCGGTTGATGGCGAGCTTATGTGCGGATAGGTCGGATCTTCCTCCGTTCCTTGCGGTCTGCATTGCAGCGCTCGGCGCCTACAATACGCGAACCAAACGGAGCAACTAACGGAAGGAATGCTCATGTCGCCCCCTCATCTGTCCGAGCCCGTTCCCCGTCCCGCGCCCTCTACCGATCTGTTCGATCAGCAGCGCGAAGACTGGCGTCGCGACCCGCAGATCGCATTCGATGCATGGCTCGCGAAGCAGCATTTTCGTCGCTCTTCCGCGTTGGTTTATCAGGCGCAGTGGGGTCAGTTTCTCGACTGGCTCGGCACGCGCCAACAAAGCCTCGCAACGGTCGACACGCCCGCGATCGCCGAATTCGTCGCCAGTCTCGAGATTCGTAGAACGCAACGGATCCGCTATTTGCGGCTCATCGAGCGCGTGCTCGATCATGTGCGCGAGGTCGAATCGGCATCGACCAATCCGGCCCGCTTCATTGCTCAGGATGGCGAAGCGGCGTGGCGCAACGCGCGCGACAATGAGCCGACCGGCTTTCTCACGCATGTCGAGCGCACCGCGTTGATCGCGCAGTTGTTTGCGCCGTTGCCGGCGCTGTCGACCGCGCAACGCTGGAGAGAGCGACGCGATCGCGCGTTGATCGCCGTGTTTCTGGGTGGCGGATTGAAGACAGGAGAGGCGGGAGCGCTCACGGTTAGTTGCGTGAAGACGGGCTCGCCGTGGATTACGATCGAGTCCGCGAACCCGATGCTGACGCGTCGCACGCGGCTCGCGCCATTCGCGACGGCGATTCTCGACGCATGGCTCGCCGAACGTCGGCTAACCGAGTTGGCCGGCAATCTCGTGTTTCCCGCGTCGCCGTCCGGACGCCCTATGCACAAAGCCACGATGCTGCGCGCGGTGGACGCGCTGGTCGATGCCGCGGGAATCGCCGCATCGCGCCATTCGCGCGCGAGTCCGCAGACCTTGCGCAACACGTTTGCGGCGGACCTCTTCGAGAGTGGGGTGGAGGCCGAACAGGTCGGCCAATGGCTCGGCTTCGTCCAAGGGGTGTCCGCGAACCGGCTGTATCGCGCGTGGCAAACGTGGATCGATCAGCAGGATTCGCCTGCGGCACAGGAGCCGGATCCGGCTGCGGCGCCATTGCCCGAGCCCCGGCGCGACGGGCGTTTGACGAGGAAAACGGGAGCTGGGGAGCCCTGAATAGCCTCACCTTTGAGGTCCCGAATTTCCTCACCTTTGGCGTTTTTTCCGCTGGATTGGCGATGCGCCGTTAGCGCACCGCGTCGACGGAACGGGAGGACGGCGCGGTGCTCGAATCGTTCGACAGAAACTGGCTCACGGCCGCAAGCCGCGATTCGCCGAGGCCCGACGAGTGCTCGCATTCCGGGCACAGCAGTTCGAAGCGGTGATCGACCTGCGACAGCTCCGGCTCACCTTCCTCGCATTTCGGGCATCGCGCGGGCAGCGTCACGTGGCCGTCGGCCGCGGTGCCGATCATGCCCAGCTCTTCGCTCGTGAGCCGTCCCTCGCTAACCAGCGAGCACAGCAGCACGGCGATGGCCGGATCGATACCTTGCTGGCCACGCAGCGTGACGACTTCTTTCGTCAGCGCATCGACTTCGTCCGACTGCTCGCGCACTTGCGCGTCGAGGCGGTCCGCGCGCGCCTTGGCGGCGGCAATCTGCTGAATGAACTCGAATTCCTTGCGGCTTGCATCACGGACACCGGACTGGTACGTGGCGGCCATGCTACGCAGCGAATCGAGCTCGACCAGCATCGGCTTGACGCGCCGCTCCGCTTCGGCGACCGCATCCTTGATCTGTTGTGCATAGTGCTCGGTGCTTTGCCGCAATTCGACGTGCAACGCGTCGATCCGGTCGCGCAGCGCCGCATTGGCGCTCTGCTCGTTTTCGAGCCGTTGGCGCAGCGTTTCATTTTCCTGGTCGAGCCGGCGCGTGGTTGCCTGCAGGCCTTCGAGGTGAACACTGCCATGCGTGGTCGCGCTGGATAGCTGGGTTTCGAGTGCGCGAACCCGCTCCCACGCGGCTTCGGCGCGCGCCTCGCTGCGCCTGATGGCGTCGTCGGCTGCGTCGCGGCGAATTTCCGCGTCGCGTACGCGCAGTTCGGCGGCGCTGATCTGTGCGCGGATCTCTTCGCGTTCGCCCTCGAGCGCCGCCTTGGCCTCGACGACCGCTTCTTCGAATAGCGCGCCTAGCAGTTCGCCGGCGCGATCTTCGAGTGCCTTTGGAATCGCACCAGCTCCCACCTTGACCCGCAACACGTTGCGTATACGTTCCCAGAAATGATCGATGTCTTTCGGGATGTCGCTCGCGCTACCGGTTTGGGTGAGATCGCGTACGGCCGCCATCGAGGGCCGGATGCCAAGATCGAAAAAGAGCCGCTTGCAGGCATGGAGCGACAGATCCTGCCGGCGTATACCTTGTGCGCGCATCGTTTCAAGCTCATCGCGGATGGCTTGGCGCTCCTGATCCAGATTCATGTTTACCTCGATGTCGCTCGAATTGGATAAATCATAACAATTTACGTAGTGTTTGCTACTAACTCATGAGTGACGAGCGAATTGGCGTATGCAGACGGGCTTTGATGGGCGACTTGGGGCTGTAAACATGCGTGTCTGGCTTTTTTCCGTGAAACAAAACGAAGAATAGCTGATAAGCCATTGTATTAGAAGCGCTTTGCCTGATTTCCTCATGATCGCGCACTGTTTCACGGGAGAAGATCCTATGGCGATTGGTGGTAGGAGACCGTGTGTCACGGGCTCGCGGGGGTAAAAGGCTTGAGAGTAATAAAAGTAAACACCTTTGAACCCTTGTTAAAGACGTTAACGCTCCGGCAAACCCTTATCTGACGGGGGTTTCAGGCCGACAAGGTGAAGCTTTGCGGGAGCCTTGGTGAGAGTCTGCGGGAAACTCGAGTGATGGTGTTCGGGGAGCTCGGTGAGGAGGTCCGGGACGGAACGTGAGCGGGTTCAGGAAACGCCGTATACGTGGGGTTTGGGCAAAGGTGAGGTTTTGCGGGACTTCGAAGCCGCGAAGTGCCCGAGCGCTCGCGAAAGTGCCTTGTCGGTCCGGCCAGTACTAAGGTGAGCGCTTTCGGGAGGGGCGAGAGCGTGGGTTTTCGGTGGTTTTTTGGGGTGGTAAACCGCTTTGGTGAGCCGACACGGGAGAAAACGCGAAACGAAGGTGAGGTTTTGCGGGGTGAGGGCGACCATTTCGCCTGCTTTTTGAGCAATCACGGCGTTGAGGTGAGGTTTTACGGGAGCGTAGGTGGATTGCGATGCATCGATCGTCGGGAAGGCTGGCAGGCTGGAACCGCTGGCGATTGGAAAGGTGAGGGGATTCGGGAATCTGACGTATACGGCGGATCGGCCACCGGGTTTTTCCAGCGATTCCCTCAAAGGTGAGGCTTTTCGGGAAGCATGGGAAGGCGTTTTGAACGCTAAGGTGAGGAAATTCGGGATGAGAAGGAGGGCTTTGGGCTGGAAATGCCCGGCTGATCGCGGTTTGCGTATGGCTGTATACCCAGCTTCGGATTGCAAAGGTGAGGCTTTTCGGGAAGCGCGAGATGGGAAACGAAATGTGCTGCGGTGCGAAAAACAGGCTTGAGGTGAGGTTTTACGGGGGCACCCGTCAGGTGCGGACTAGCGGGGATTATCGCAAGTCATTGAAAGTATGGAGTTTTTGTGTTGGCGATTGTAAAGGTGAGGGTTTTCAGGAGTTCTTGGGCGTGATGCGCTGAATCCTTCGGAAAGCTCAAAGGTGAGGCTTTTCAGGAGGTGTCGTCGGCCCGGTGCGGTATTGGCGCGGGATGAGAGCGTGTCGTGTTGCGCCGTTCAACGATGTTACGGTGAGCTTTTTCGGGGGGCATCGAAGCGGTGCGGATTTGCATGTAGCTCGATCTCCCCTTGGCAGTGGCTCCGGATCGGGTGCGAAGTCGAATTTTGCGGCTTCGGAACGACCCGCCCGTGCCGAAATGCGGGCGCCTGGTAGCGCGCTTCGGCAAGACCATGCAGGCATTCCCTTTATTGAGCCGGATTTTGCGTCGCCGGCATCATGCGGTAACTGACAAGTCGCTCTCCTGGCCGTACGACGAGGCCGACACCCGCCACAGGGCCCGCTCCGTTTACTCAAGGTCTCGAAAAATCCGTGAAAAATTTTAAGGTGAGAAGATTCGGGATCGAATGCTCCCGGTTGCCGAGTGCCACGAAATTCGCTGGATTCGCAAATGCCGCGACCGACAAGGAGAGCCCGAACCTGGTTGCAGCGAGGGGAGGTGAGACTTTTCGGGAGTCGCTCGCGGTGAGTCGCGCTTCGTAAACTCGCTTCACCGGCAACGGTGAGATGGGCGCTATAGACGCGTATCACCACAGCCGGTATGCTCTCGCGAAATCCCCCTCCTCACCCCGACGCATGGCCACGAAGCGCGCGAAAAAGACCGATGTTGTCAGCCAGAGCTCGGCTGAGCTGCGCAAAGCCGTCGAGGCGATCGCGATCCAGCCCAAGAGCGGCAAGATCACGCTGCTTACGCGCAAGCTTTTCAACGTGTTGCTCGCGGTGGCCCAGCAGGCGGACGAGTCGGGTGACACGTATCGCGCGCTCCTGTCCGACATCGTCGCCAATTCCGCGTTCGATTCCAATGACACCGCGCTCGTCAAGGAGCACCTGCGCCGCATGGTGTCGGTGCAGGTCGAGTGGAGCAGCGGCACGTCGAGTCAGAAGCCCGGCCGCAAATGGGGTATTTCGACGCTGATCGCGGACGCGGAAATTCTCGAAGATCCGACCACGCGGCGCGTCTGGGTCGAGTTTTCATTTGCACCGAAGATCAAGAAGAAGCTGCTCGATCCGGTCCAGTATGCGCGGCTGAGTCTGCAGTTCCAGAGCCAGTTGCGCAGCAGCGCGGGCCTCGCGCTCTACGAGATCTGCGTGCGCTATCTGACCAACCCGAGCCATCTGACGATGCGCGAGACCTGGGAATGGTGGCGCCCGATTCTGTCAGGCACGCCCGATACCGAAGCCGGCGACGAAGCGAAGCGCGAGTACAAGTATTTCAAGCGCGATTACCTGCGCCCGGCCATCGCCGAGGTCAACGCGGTCACGAATATCTTTGTCGAGCTGATCGAGCATCGCGAGGGTCGGCGCGTCGCCGAAATCCAGTTCCGCGTGACTGAGCGCAAGCAGCCGATGCTCGCGCTCGACGAACATCCGAACGTGTTCGACAGCACGCTCGTCGACCGGATGGTGAAGATCGGCATTCCGCTCAAGGAAGCGCAGACGCTTTACGCCGACAGCGAGGAGAACCGGATCCGCGCCGCTCTGCAGATGACCGAGCAGCGTATGCGCAGCACGTCGCTGCCGCCGGTGCGCAGCGCGCCGGCGTTGTTCAAGGATGCGTTGAAGAAGGGCTATGCGCCGCCGGTCGAGGCGCTGCCATCGGGTGGCGGCGCGAGCAAGGCCGTGGGGGCGCCAGCCGACGATCTGAAGGCGCGCCTGCTCGGCGAATATTCGGCTTACCGTCGCAAGCAGGCCTACGAGCTGTACAACGAACAGGGCGAGTCGGAGCGCGATATCGCGCGGCAGTCGTTCGAGGAAGAGGAATTGCCGGGGCTCGGCACGCACATGCGCGACGACTGGCGACGTCGCGGGCTCGACTCGAAGATCGTCGAGACAGCTTTCTTCGACTGGCTCGCGCGTAGGACCTGGGGCGAGCCGACCGACGGCGATCTGCTCTCCTTTACGCTGAATCAGTCGCGCGCGGCCTGATCGATCGATAACGGCCTTTCAAATCAGAGCGGCAGTGCACGCGCACCGCCGCTCTTGTCTTACTTCAGCATCTTCTCAATCTGCAGCAGGATCTCGTCGCGCTTTTCGCGCGTGAGACCTTTCAGTCGCAACTCGAGCCGGTCCTCCCCGTACGACTTCAGGTCGCCCACCGACACGCCGCCAAGCTTGATTTCCAGACGTTGCGCGTAGCGCTGCCGGCCCGCTGGTTTTGCGCTTTCCTGCGCGGTCGCCCGGCCTTTCACGATGTCGGCGACCTGGCGCGTGCTCAGATCGTCGGAAAGGATCCGGTTGATCAGCCGCAACGTCGCGTCCGCGCCGCGGGCCGAGTGGTAGCGGCCAACCTGATATGCCATGTTCGAGCCGAAGCGGTCCGGGCGCGCGACCATCTCCTGCATCACCGGTTCAGGCAGCTTGGCAATCGACAGCGCGACCGCGATCGTCGATTCGTCGAGTCCGAGATGTTCGGCCAGTTCCTTCTGACTCTGGAAATGCCGCTCGTCGAGAAAGCGTCGCCAGACGACCGCGTTGTCGAATACCGTCTGCGAGTCGCGCTGCACGTTGAGGTCGTAGCCGAGCTTGTAGCTCTGGATGCCGATCGGCAGATCGATGACGATCGCTTTCACCGACTCCTTGTTCGCTTCTTTCAACGCACGCACGCGTCGGCCGCCATCACTGACGAAGTAGGTGCCGGGGTTGTCGTAGTCGGGAATGACGTGAATCGCCTGCTGCTGCCCTTGCTTCGCGAGATTGACGGCGAGCTCCGCAATCGACGACTTCACATAGAAGTACCGTGGATTGAACGGGCTCGGCTTGATCGTTTTCAGCGCCAGCTCGATGACCTGGCCCGGACGATAACCGTGTTCGAGTCGCCACGCGCGGTAGGCCGCCGATTCGTTGGCCGGATCCGGCATCTCGGCGTCCTGCAAACTCGACGGTATGACGGCCGGGATCGGACGCCCGACTGTCGTCGGCGTTTTCGGTTCGTTTCTAACCAGACCGTCGATCGCATTCAGACGGTCGAGGGCGGTGCGCTTTTCGCTGCTGGTCGTGTCAGGACGTGCTTGAAAGCCTTTGGCGAACTGGGACGGTTTCATTCAGGGTCCTTTATGCGCATAAATTCACGGGAGCAAGGCGGCGATCTCGTTGGCGCACGCCCGTACTTCGAGCGCGGCGAGCTTTGCGCCGCGGTCGTTCATCTGGAGCACTGTTTGCCCTAACGCCATGGCCTGCTTGTAGGCCTCGCGCGTGGGAATCTGGGTTTTCAGCAGAGGGAAGCCGAGTTCCTCCAGCGCGCGCTTGAGCTCGCGCGTCAGCATCCGTTTCTCCTCGGTCTTGTTGAGCAGGAACACCGCGCGCAGGTCTTCGTTCATGACCTGAGCTTGCTGGACCAGCTTGACGAGGCCGATGCTCGACCAGTAATCGGCGGGGGAAGACGACGTGGGAATCACGGCGACGCTCGCTGCGAGCAGAACGACGCCGGAGACTTTTTCGGTGATGGAGGGCGGACAGTCGACGACGATGATGTCGTAGTCAGCCACGAACTTCTTGATCTCGCGATGGATCTGGCTACCTGCCTCGGACAGGTTGACGACCGCGAAGGGAATGCCGCTGTCGCCGTCGGAGGCAGCGCTGGCCCAATGAATCAGGGTGTTTTGGCCATCCGCGTCGACGACGAGAACGCGTTTGCCTTTCTCGTGAAATGCAGCGCCGAGATGCATCGCGATGGTGCTCTTCCCGACCCCGCCTTTCTGCTGTGTTACCGCGATGATTTCTGCCGCCAAATTTCACCTCCTCTTTTTAGACGCAAATGGATTTTACCTGGTTGAATTGCTATTTCAAATGATTTATGTAAGCGAAATTCGGAAATAGGCCATTCGGCAGAGGGTTTATGCGCATAAAGAGGCGTAAGGGGTGGGGTGATGGTTTGAGCGATTCGCGAGGAAGCGTGAGAGGCGGCTTTAGCGCAGCTGTTTTCGTGGAGTCGACAGCGCAGGGAGATGGCTGGTGCTTCATGTACTGCGTGTGACGACAGAAGCAACTGCTGAGCGTCCTCGGTCGAGCTATTCCGTCGCGGAAGAGAGGAGGCAGGTCCGAGGAATCGAGGGGCGGACTTTATGCGCATAAAGTCCACGTGGTGATCTGCACGGAGAGTGCATTCCTCACGTGCACGCTCACCTCGTCCTCATAGCAATCGGCAAAGGCGAACGCGCCGCCGACACGTCGCCCGCAGACACAGACGGTTCACATCGCCCAGGAGCAATCGAATTGCGAGCGCCGCAAGAATGCCGCGCCGGGTCGAGCTAAGCGACGTGCCGTTCCGCCTCGAAAGAGGCGTCGGTTTATGCGCATAAACCGGCACGCCCTACCGATCGTACAAACAACGAGCCAGCCGCATCGTCCGTCGCCCAACGCCACGCAACCACGTCACCCGCTAAAATTCCCCCACCCTTCTGACCGCCCCAGCAACCCTCAACGACGCAAGCCCCAAAACCAGCCATGATCACCATCTACCACAACCCGCGCTGCTCCAAATCACGCGCCGCCTGTGAACTCGTCGCGAACACCTACAACGCCGCAAACGAGGCGACGGAAATCGTCGAGTATCTGAAGAAGCCTTTGGGCGTCGCCGAGCTGAAGAAGCTCAACGCTCAACTGGGCTGTCCCGTCCGCGAAATGATCCGCGACACCGAAGCCGAATATGAAGAACTGAATCTCGCAGATCCGACGCTGACGGACGCCCAACTCTACGACGCATTGGCGAAGCACCCGATACTGGTGCAACGTCCGATCGTCGTCAGAAATGGGCGTGCGGTCATCGGTCGCCCGCCGGAAAACGTCGCCGCGCTCTTTGCGTGAGCGAGCAACTGTCGAAGTAAAACGCCGCGCTAGGCCTTGCCCGACAGCGCGGCATCCCTGGTGACGATCTTCGTCGGGATCAGGTGCAGTTCGGCGAACGTATCCGCGATGCGCTGTTGCTCCGCAAGCACATTCGCGTCGACGGGCTTGTAGATATGCGCGTAGTGGCGCAAGCCTGATTCGATCACGCTCGCGTCGAGCCCTTGAATCGGCGCGAGTTGTGCGGCGGCCTCGCTGTAGTGGCCGCGTACCCACTCCCCTTCCTTGCCGACTTCATCGAGGACGATTGCAAGGACTTCGCCGTTCTGTTGCGCGAATGGCCGCGCGCTCAGAAAGAACTGGTGGTGACTCACGATACCGTCGGCATCGGCGAGCAGCCGCGCGTTCGTTTGCCGTTTAGCGGCTTCGAGGAACGGATCCCAGATCGCCCAGGCATCGACCGCGCCGCGCTCGAAGGCCGCGCGCGCGTCAGCGGGCGGCAGATACACCGGTTGAATCTCGTTGAACTTCACGCCGTTCTTCTGCAATGCGGCGACGAGAAACCAGTGCACATCCGAGCCTTTGTTCAGCGCGATCTTCTTTCCCTTCAGATCGGCCAACGTTCTGATCGGCGCATCCGGATGCACGAGGATGCCTTCAGCGTGCGGCGTCGGAATCTCGTAGGCGGTATAGACGAAATTGGCGCCCGCGGCCTGCGCGAACACCGGCGGCGCTTCGCCGACATAGCCGAAGTCGATCGCACCGACGTTCAGCCCTTCCAGCAATTGCGGCCCAGCCGGAAACTCGGTCCATTTGACCGCGATGCCGAGCGGCGCGAGCCGCTTCTCAAGCGTGCCGTGCGCCTTCAGCAATACCAGGGTGCTGGCAGCCTTCTGATATCCGATGCGAAGTTCTTTCGCATGTTCATCGGCGGCGAATGCGGCGGTGGATAACACCGGCAACGCGGCAGCGGCCAGCGTTGCGCCTACGCCGGCAAGAAACGTTCGGCGCGTCAGCAGCGGATCACGGGACATGAGAATACTCGTCGAAAAAGAAAATGACGGACGCCAGAAGATGGTCCGATTGGCTCCGACGATAATTCGTCTGCCGGCCTGGACGAACCGATAAATTCGCATAAGCAAATCAGGCTCCAGTAGCGAAGCATTGCCAAACGCCCCACATCCCCTCCCGCTACAATCCACCAGCAAAACGGCACTCGCGACAACCCACTCGCGGCTGCCGCGACCGACTGAAAATCAAGAGAGGAAAAAAGCCACCGTGCCTGTTACGACAACACTGACACCCTGGGCCGCCCACGACACCCAACTGATCCTGTCGTGCGCGCTTGGGCTCGCACTGATCATCATCTTCATCGGCGTGCTGAAGCTCGCGCCGTTCCTGTCGATTCTGGTCGGCACGTTCGCGGCGGGCTTCGCCGCCGGGCTCCCGCTCGAAGCGGTCGCGAGCGCGTTCAGCAAAGGTGCCGGCGCGTTGCTCGGCGACGTCGGCATCATCATTGCGCTGGGCGCGATGCTCGGTGCGTTGATGGCCGAATCGGGCGCCGCCGACCGGCTCGTATCGACGATCCTCGGGCACTCGACCCCGCGCACGCTGCCATGGCTGATGGCCGTCGTCGCGCTGCTGATCGGCCTGCCACTGTTCTTCGAAGTCGGCCTCGTGATGATGGTGCCGATCATCTTCGTGATGGCGCGTCGCTCGCAGCAACCGATTCTGCGCATCGCGATTCCCGCCCTCGCCGGCATGACGACGCTGCATGCTTTGCTGCCGCCGCATCCGGGCCCGCTGATCGCGGTGAGCGCGTTGCACGCCGATCTCGGTTTGACGCTCGGTCTCGGCCTGATCGTCGCGCTTCCGGCGGTGATCCTCGCCGGTCCGCTGTATGGCATCTGGCTGTCGAAGCGGATGCACGTCGCCGAGCCCGAAGAAATGGGCAAGCTGTTCACCGCTCACGAGAGCGGCATCGAACCGCCGGGCTTCGCGATCTCGCTGATCACGATTTTGCTGCCCGTCGTGCTGATGCTCGGCCGCACGGTCGCGAAGCTGCTGCTTCGGCCCGAAACGTTCATCTTCGATACGCTCAATTTTCTTGGCGAGCCGTTGATCGCGCTCGGCCTCACCGTGCTGTTCGCAGTGGTCGCCCTCGGCTGGTCGCGCGGCATGGCGCGCGATCGCGTCGGCGGCATTCTGCGCAAGAGCCTGCCGCCGATCGCCGCGCTACTACTGACGATCGGCGCGGGCGGCGGCCTGAAGCAGGCGCTGGTCGTGGCGGGTATCAGCACGACGATCGGCAAGATCGCGGTCGGCGCGCCCATGCCGCTGATTCTGCTCGCATGGTTGATCGCCGTCGCGCTGCGCCAGGCCACCGGCTCAGCGACGGTCGCCACGACGACGACGGCCGGCATCGTCGCGCCGGTCGTCGCGGGCCTCAGCACGACGCATAATTCGCTGATGGCGCTCGCGATCGGCGCCGGCTCGGTGTTCTTCTGCCACGTGAACGACGCCGGATTCTGGATGGTCCGCGAATACTTCGGACTCCAGCTTAAACAGACTGTGCTGGTGTGGTCGGTCTTGCAGACGATCGTGTCGGTCGTTGGCCTCGCGTTGACGCTCGTGCTGTGGAGCGCGTTGACCTGACGACGGCGCGGCAGACACACTGTAACGTACCCGAGAAACCGCCGGCGACGCCCTCGCGACCGGCAACAGGAGCCCTGCCATGCTCGAATTGCGACCCACCTGCGAGGGCTGCGGCAAGTCACTTCCGCCGAACGCAACCGACGCGATGATTTGCACGTACGAATGCACGTTCTGCGAGGTCTGTGCGCTGACCAGGCTGCGTAACGTGTGTCCGAATTGCGGTGGCAATTTCGCGCATCGGCCGATTCGCACGCGAGCCCAACTCGCCAAACATCCGGCGCGGGCCGACGCGCATCCTGTGGCCATCGATGAAGCATCGCACGCACGCTTTTTCGAACGCTATCGGGACGTGCCGCCGAGCGAGCGCTGAGCGGCGCGGCAAGGCAACGCTCAGTGGGGTGCTGCGTCCCCGACGCCTCACTCGTCGCGGCTCGCCGCTCCATCCACGCTCGCCGCGCCACTCGCCACCTGCGCCGCGACCCGCAGCAACCGGATCTGCTTGCGATAGTTCCTGCATCCGCTGCAAGTCGGCAGATGCAGCCTGATCGCAACCCACTCGCCGGTCGACAGCGAGCGGTCGAGCGCATCGGATAGCAGCCGCGTGATGTCCTTACACTTCCCCATTCGCATCCTCGCTGGATAGGCCTTTTTCGCTCAGGCACGTGCGCAGCCGCAGCCGCGCGCGATAGATCAGCACGCTGCAGTGATTCGCGTTGATCTGCAGTTCGGTGCAGATCGCCGCGATGTCGAGATCGAGAAACTCACGCATCATGAACACGCGTCCGATGTGCTCGGGCAAATGCTCCAGGCACATCTCGAACAACGTCCAGAACTGCTGCTGACGCAAGGCGGTTTCGGGTGTCGGCCACGGACGCGGCTTGGTGTCGCGCGACCAGTGTCCGTTGTCCTTGAAGAGCTCCCGATCGAGCAGCGCCTCGCCGTCGAGTTCGGCCTCGAGCGCCGACAGATTGACGGTGCGCTGACGCGCGCGCAGCGTGTCGACGAGCTTGTGGCGCAGGATGCCGAACACCCAGGTCTTGTGCTCCGACTGCGCGGCGAAGCGCGCGGCCTGAGTCCATGCGGCGGTCAGCGCTTCCTGCACGGCGTCCTCGGCGGCTGCGGCATCGCGCAATTGCAGACGCGCGAAACGCACGAGGTCGCGCCGCAATTGCGCGAGATAGATGGGGTCGTCGAGCGAGGGGCCGCCTGGCTGCGTCACGGGGTGCTCCGGCGCTGCGCTGTCGGCCGGCCGCCACGCTGCGCGTGCGGCCCTGAAACGTCGTGATTCATGAGCGGAAGGTCGTCCTCGCACGGTCTGCGGATGGGTGCGCCATTCTCCCTCACGTTCGTGCCCAAGCGAATCGGTATTGAACATATTCCCATTGAAATCGTTGACCCGATGAGCTTGGTCGCGCGGCGCGACGGCTTATGACAACGGAAGTTAACTATTGCGAAAAATGAAATTGCGAGCCCGGGAGCGCGCAAGCCTGGGAATCCAGGCATTGACCCATCAGGGTGTCCCGCTGGAGCGCCGAACCAACGCGATCAGGCAATCGCGATTATTTCAATTTACAAAAAAATGTCTTTTCGTCTTCGTGGTTTGTGGGCGCAGGCCGCATCGCTATTCTTCACGCCATCGATCGCATCAGATCGTGCAATCACACGCAAACGAGGACCCGTACCATGAAACGCATTTTTTCCGCCCTGATCGCTTCGGCCGCACTGTTCGCAGCGGCTTCGGGTGTCGCGCACGCCGCCACCCCGGAGTCGACCTGTAATGGCCCGGCGTCGTACTGCAACGTATTTTTCGGCAACTGATCGGCACGTCGAAACACATCGCCAGGAAGAAAGAAAGGGCACCGGTAGCGGCGCCCTTTTTCGTATTCAGCGCGGACGGGAGCGTCGAGCTGCGTCAGGCAGCCGCTTCTATCCACAGTCGATCGACACCCCTCACATCCCTACCGATCCGGCGTCTTCCCGCCGCCATCGAGTCCGGCGCCTGTGCGCCACACCTGTTTGCCCCGCTCCGACAACTCGCCGCAACTATGCGTGGCATCGGCTTCGACGCCGTCGACGGCCATCTCGCCACCGGCCGGCTCCTGCGCGCGTTGCCGCGCTTTCTTGCGTGCGGCGAGCGCTTCGTCATGCGATTTTCCTGCGTAGTCGAGACTCATGATCCGGTCCTCCAGAATGTCAATTGTGAGCGCTTGCCTCAAATCGGCCAGTCCCGAAGGCAGGCTTGATTGACAAGGCAAAAGTTTCACTTATCCACAAGGTTATTCAGCGATTCTGTGGATAACTTTTCGGCTTGCCAGGTTATCCACCGACAGAGGGCGCAAGAATCTGTCCCGATCCGCTATCGCCCCGCCAAATCCGTCAACGGGCTGGGTGCTTCGCGCGGCTTTTGCCTATGATGGACAGTCCGTACCCTTGGCGCGTCGAGCGCCTTACCTGAGGAAGCGAACCATGGCCTATCACATTGCAGTGGTCGTCGGCAGCCTGCGGCGGGAATCGTTCAATCGTCATCTGGCTCAGGCGGTGATTTCTCTCGCGCCAGCCGATTTCACCTTCGAATACATCGATATCGGTTCCCTCCCGCTGTACTCCCAGGACTACGACGCCGACTATCCCGAAGCCGGCAAGAAGCTCAAGGAGCGCGTGCAAGCCGCGGACGGCCTGCTGTTCGTCACGCCCGAGTACAACCGCTCGATGCCGGGCGTGCTGAAGAACGCGCTCGACTGGGGCTCGCGCCCGTGGGGCACGAACTCATGGGCCAACAAGCCCGGCGCGGTGATCGGCACCTCGGTCGGCGCGACCGGCACGGCGCTCGCGCAGCAGCATCTGCGCAACGTGCTCGCCTATCTCGACGTCCCGACGCTGGGGCAACCCGAGGTCTTCATCAAGCACGATCCATCGGTCATCAATGACCAGGGCGAGATCGCCAACGACGGCACGCGCAAGTTTCTGCAGACGTTCATGGACCGTTACGTCGCGTGGGTCAAACGGCACGCGGCGGAGTAAGGAAACCTCGCCTCACGCGGCTGAGCGCGCCCGGACCGGCCGCATCGCCTACACGTGGTGATGCCCGGTCACCCGCTCCCAGCCGTGACGCACCGCGAGCTTGAAGCGCTCCCACGTGCTGTCCGGCGCCGTGGTTTCCCAATAGCGGCGTGCTTCGGGCTCGATCTCTTCCCACGGACGGTCGCGGAATCGCGCGTCGCGTGCGATCTCCGTGCCATACCGATAGGCCGGCACGTAGTCTTCGTAGCGTGCGTCCGCGGCCGCGTACTGCTCGTCGTAGTGCGTGCGGAAGTCTTCTTCGTACTCCAGATATTCGTTCGGCATCTGTGCGCCGGGACCGGTGCCCGGCTGCCCGCCTTCGGGGACGATGTCCGCCGGCTGCATCACCGCGCCCGAACCCGGCACGGAGCCGGCGGCGAGCGCGCTGCGTCCGGGGTCACCAGCGAGCGGGTCCGCGAAGGTCTCGGATTGCGGTGTGGCAGGAGCTGGCATCGTCTCCGGTGAGCTCGTACCGGTCGCCGAAGTGGCGCCGGTCGCGCCGGCGATGCCAGTGGACTCGGCCATGCCCGCGGCAGTCGCTGCGCCGCTGCTTGCCGCGGTGGTGTCCCGCATCCCCGGCCTCTCGCCCGCTTCTGTCGTCACGCTCGCCGTGCGGGGCGTACCCGGCATCACCGCGCCGATGCCCAGTTCGTCGAGGACCGAGTGATCGCGCGCGGTGGGGGCCAGCGTGTCCACCTCAGGCTGGCGGTCGCCGATATCGGTCGCGCCGAGCCGCACGAGCGTATTGCGCGCGAGTTCCGCATGCGATTCGCTCGCCGCGTGGACGCACACGAGCACCGCACCGCGCCGCATCGCCTCGGCATAGCGCGCGGTGTCGCCCGCGCGCGGACCCGTCGAGAACAGGCTGGCGAGAAAGCGCTCGATATTCGCGAGCACACCCGCGTTGGCGACTTCGCTGGTGGCCGAGCCGACGGAAGGTTCGGCGCTCGCCTGCAACTCGATCTTCTCGCGCGCGAAACCGGTTTGCACGAGTGTGTCGCGGGCGACTTCAGCCTGCATGTAGGTGTCGAATAAACCAATCACGGTATGTTGCATGGTCGTCTCCCGACATGTTCTGCTGGAACGGGCGGCGCGAGACGCGCCGTTTGCCTCCCGTACAGACGCACGCAACGTTCATGCCCCCGCGCCGCTGTGCGGCGGCACCGAGCCCCAGGGGCGGCCGCGATGCCCGCTGCGCTACGCATGACGCGGCTCGTAATGAAAAAAGCGCTACGTGTGGCCGCCGCGCTTTTTACAAGGTCTGGTAAATGACGCCTGGATGACGGCGTGCGATCGATGTAGGCGATCGCCCTCAGGTGTCGGCTGGATGCGTGGCCGCATCGGTGCCCGCTTGCGCCACGTCGTGCTGGATCGTTTCGAGCAGCTTCTCGAGCAGGCCGATATCGAACGGCTTGGACAACACGCGCACGTTCACGTGCCGCGCTCGGTCGAGCTCTTCCGCATAGCCGGTGACGAGAATGACCGGCAGCCGCGTGTCGAATCCGAGCACCGCTTCAGCCAGATCGATGCCGTTCATCTTGCCGGGCATGTGAATGTCCGACAGCACCAGATCGAACGGCAACGGCTCGCCGGTGCTCGCGCGCGTCGCGCGGGCGTCGTCGAGCACCCGCAGCGCCGTGTCGGCGTTGAACACGCAGGTGACCTGGTGGCCCATCATCTGCAGCAGCGCCTCGGTGCCGGCGGCGACTTCTTCGTTGTCCTCGACGAGCAGCACGCGCAGACCGCACGGCGAGCCGCTTTCGGGCTCGAGCGCTTCGATCGGCCCGGCCGTGTGCGGCTCGGTCGCCGCGCGCGGCAGATAGAGCCGCACCGACGTGCCCGCGCCGATCGCGCTGTCGATCGCCGCAAGCCCGCCCGAGCCCTCACAGAACGCGAATACCTGCGGCAGCCCGAGGCCGGTGCCCATGCCTTTGGACTTGGTCGTGAAAAGCGGCTCGAACGCGCGCGCGAGCACTTCGGGCGCCATCCCGGCGCCGGTGTCTTCGAGCGACAGTTGCACGAACTCGCCGGTCAGCGGAAAGCCGTCCTCGTGGCGGAACACGACGTTGCTCGCACGCACGGTGAAGCGCCCGCCATTGGCCATCGCATCGCGCGCATTGACGGCGACGTTGATCAGCGCGAGCTCGAGCTCGGCGACGTCCACGCGCACCGGCCAGGTATCGAGGCCGCTGTCGATCACGAGCGACACCTTCGCGCCGAGCGAGGCGCGCAGCAACTCGCGGCACGACGGCAGCCAGCGTTCGAGCGACAGCGTCTCGGTGCGCAGCGGCTGCTTGCGCGCGACGCCGAGCAGCTGCCGCGTCAGCGACTGGCCGCTTTTCAACGCCCGCTCCATCGCCGACATTTCGCGCTCCAGGCCGCCGACGCCGCGTCGTCGCATGATCTGCACGTTGGCCGACAGGATCATCAGCAGGTTGTTGAAGTCGTGCGCGACGCTGCCCGACAGCCCACCG
>NZ_LRBG01000008.1 GCF_001580545.1 Paraburkholderia monticola | reverse complement strand
TTGTCGATAACGCAGCATTGGTAATCTTCTGCTGGTCACTCATCTCGTAGTTCTTCCGTCTGAATGAATTTGCCAGCATTGACCATCTACAGGCGGGCATTGAACGCTACATTCACTACTACAACCACAACCGGATACGACTCAAACTAAAAGGGCTGAGCCCTGTGAAGTACAGAACTCAGCCCTTCGTCGGCTAGTATTACCTGGCCGTCCAACTTTGCGGGGTCACTTCACACGCGAGGCGCCGTTTCTTTTGCCGCTGCTGTTTGTCGTGGACTGCGACGAGGCGAACGCCGCCTCAGCGCATGCACTCGAACTCAGGCGTAAGCCGGCCGATGCTCGCCCGTGGTTTCGCCGAGATAGCGATGCACCGACAGATCGTTCGCGCGAATGGCCGGCTGCTTGCCCGACATCAGGTCGGCGAGCAGTTGGCCCGAGCCGCACGACATCGTCCAGCCGAGCGTGCCGTGGCCGGTGTTCAGGAACAGGTTCGGCACCGGCGTGCGGCCGACGATCGGCGTGCCGTCCGGCGTCATCGGCCGCAGGCCGGTCCAGAACGTGGCCTTCGAGGTGTCGCCGCCGCCCGGGAACAAGTCGTTCACGCACAACTCGAGCGTTTCGCGCCGCGCCTGGCGCAACGATTTGTCGAAGCCGACGATCTCGGCCATGCCGCCGACGCGAATCCGGTCGTCGAAGCGCGTGATCGCGATCTTGTAGGTCTCATCGAGCACGGTCGACACCGGGGCGGCCGCCGCATCAACGATCGGCGCGGTGATCGAATAACCCTTCAGCGGATAGACCGGAATTTTCACGATGCCGTCGAGAAAACGCGTCGAGTACGAACCGAGCGCGACGACGAACGAATCCGCGCGCACCAGTTCCTCGCCGCACTTCACGCCGGCGATGCGGCCGCCGGCCATCGCGAGTGCGTCGATCGGCGTGTTGTAGCGGAACTTGACGCCCAGCTGTTCGGCGAGCGCGGCGAGGCGCGTCGTGAACATCTGGCAGTCGCCGGTTTCGTCGCCGGGCAGGCGCAGGCCGCCCGTGAGCTTGTTCGACACTGCGCCGAGCGCTGGCTCGGCCTTCGCGAGTTCATCCGCCGACAGCAGCTCGTACGGCACGTTGGCGTCCTTAAGCACGGCGATGTCTTTCGCGGCGCCGTCGAACTGCTGCTGCGTGCGAAAGACCTGCAGCGTGCCGCCGGTGCGGCCTTCATACTGGATGCCGGTGTCGGCACGCAGCGCCTGCAGACAATCGCGGCTGTATTCGGCGAGTCGCACCATGCGGCCCTTGTTCACGGCATAACGCGACGCCGTGCAGTTTTGCAGCATCTGCCACATCCACTGGAGCTGGAACGCGGTGCCGTCGAGGCGGATCGCGAGCGGTGCGTGCTTCTGGAACATCCACTTGACGGCCTTCAGCGGCACGCCGGGCGCGGCCCACGGCGACGCGTAGCCTGGCGAGATCTGGCCGGCGTTGGCAAAGCTGGTTTCGAGCGCCGGGCCGGGCTCGCGATCGATGACGGTCACTTCGTGACCGGCGCGCGCGAGGTAGTACGCGCTCGTCACACCGACTACGCCACTGCCCAAAACGACGACTCGCATAGCTGCTCCAGGGATTCGAAAATTGAGTGAGGGCAAGGCGCTCGCGGCTGGTTTCAATCGGATTCGACTCAACGAGCTGTAACGCAAGGTGGAATGCTGTATGCCCAGTGTTAACCGCTATACTATTAACAGTCAGGTAGGTTTTGTTATCGTATTTTCATCATTTTTAGAAAAAACACCATGCGCACCCAACGCCAACCCGTGCGGGCTCTCGACAAGCTCGATCACAAGATCCTGCGGCTCCTGCAGCAGGATGGCCGAATGGCGATGAAGGATCTGGCGGAGCAGGTGGGACTGTCGGTGACGCCATGCATCGAGCGGGTCAAGCGGATGGAGCGCGATGGCGTGATCACCGGCTACTACGCGCGCGTGAACCCGGCCGAGCTGGGCGCGGCGCTGCTCGTGTTCGTCGAGATCACGCTCGATCACAAGAGCGGCAACATGTTCGACCAGTTCCGCCGCGAGGTGCAGAAGATCCCCGAGGTGCTCGAGTGCCACCTCGTGTCGGGCGATTTCGACTATCTGATCAAGGCGCGCATCGGCGAAATGGCCGACTATCGCAAGCTGCTCGGCGACATCCTGCTGCAGTTGCCGGGCGCGGTGCAGTCGAAGAGCTATGTGGTGATGGAGGAGATCAAGGAGACGCTGACGATCGCGGTCGGCGAGTAAGTGCCGGCTAACAGGTAAAGCTGAGCGCGCACCGCTGGCGCAACGAAGTGCTCGACAAACGGCGTAAACACTGTATATTTATACAGGTGTTTTGCGCCGTTTCTTTTGGCGCTTCCTGTTTGCGTTTGCTTGTGTGGCCCGCCGTGGATGACCCCGACACCCCTGACGTTCCGGAATTTCCGATCGCGCCGCCGGCGCCTCGCAAGGGGCGGGGCGCGGTCACGAACCTGCAAGGCCGCTACGAAGTCGACCAGCGAGAAGCGGTTGACGACGGCTGGCAGACGGCGGACGAAGACGGCGAGCCGAAGGTCCTGCGCACACAGGTGTTCGAGGAGCGCGCGAAAACGATCCTCACGCGCAACGCGTCGCCGGACATTCCGTTCAATGTGTCGCTGAATCCGTACCGCGGCTGCGAGCACGGCTGCATCTACTGCTTCGCGCGGCCCACGCACAGCTATTTGGGCTTGTCGCCGGGGCTCGATTTCGAAAGCCGCATCTACGCCAAGATCAACGCGCCGGAGTTGCTCGAGCGGGAACTGTCGAAGAAGTCGTATGTGCCGGAGCCGATCGCGCTCGGCGTCGCCACCGATGCATGGCAGCCGGCCGAACGCGACTTGCGGCTTACGCGTCGTGTTGTCGAGGTGCTCAGCGAGCGCAACCACCCGTTCGCGGCGATCACCAAATCGTCACTGATTGAGCGCGACATCGACCTGCTCGCGCCGATGGCCGAGCGCGGGCAGTTCATGGCGGCGATCACGATTACCACGCTTGACGCCGAGATCGCGCGCACGCTCGAACCGCGCGCGGCCACGCCGTCGCGCCGGCTGCGCACGATCCGCACGCTCAGCGAGGCGGGCATTCCGGTCGGCGTCAGCATCGCGCCGGTGATCCCGTTCGTCACCGAACCGGACATGGAGCGCGTGCTCGAAGCGTGCGCGCAAGCGGGAGCCAGCAACGCGAGCTATATCGTGTTGCGGCTACCGTGGGAGGTCGCGCCGCTGTTCAAGGATTGGCTGAGCGCACATTTCCCGGATCGGGCCGATCGCGTGATGAGCCGTGTGCGCGATATGAGGGGCGGCAAAGACTACGACTCGTCGTTCTCGACCCGTATGAAGGGAGAGGGGCTATGGGCGGATCTGCTCAGGCAGCGTTTTCACAAGGCTGTGCGCCGTTTGGGGCTGAACGAGCGCGAGCGCGGCATTCTCGACATGTCGCATTTCCGCCGGATCGAGCCGCCGCGCCCCGAGCAGGCAAACGCGCCGGCGCGTGACAATCCGCAACTGAGGCTGTTCTAGCGTCCCGGAACCGACGGGCCTTACTGCGAGATCGCTTTGGCCGCTTCGACCTGACTTTCGAAGTAGGTTTGGAACCCGAGCGCGAGACCTGTCATCAGCAGGAACGCGCCGATCAGCAGCGAAAAGATCACGACGAAGATGACTGTCCACCCCGAGCGGCTTTTGCGTTGCGTGTGGGCGTTGAATTGCGCATCCCATTTCTGATCCGGACGAAGCCCGTAGACGAGCGCCGCCAGAAAGGCGGCAAACACCGATACTGCGCCAATCGTCGCCAGCACCCAGCCGAGGATCGACGCGCGCTCGGTCGCGACGAGCAGCATCACGCCGGGAATGCCGATCAGCGTGCCGAGCAGATGCGCCCAGCCGTAGATGTCCCGGATGCCGTACAGATAGAAACGGTGGGCGCCGAGGCTGCCGAACAGGAACGCCAACGCGGCGGTGAGCGTCTTGGATCTGAAGCGCGGAGAAGTCGAGGCAACGGTGGACATGAACGCGTGGGCAGAGTGATAGGCGGTCGCAAGGAGCGGCGTGCCGCGGGGCGCGGAACGACGCGCATTCTACGCCTGTGGCGGGTGGGTGGCCACGTAGCGGGGGGGAGCGCCGGGGTTGAATGCGGGGCGGCGACAGGCGCCCGGCTGAGGTCACGGTAGGCGAGACCGTTCAGCCGGACATGCATGCGTGCTTGCGTTCGCTCGCCCGCTAAGGCGCCGAATACGTGACGCGATAGATCGCGCCGGCGGTATCGTCGCTGATCAACAGTGAACCGTCCGGCAGCGGCAGCACGTCGGCGGGGCGACCCCAGACCGATTCGCCGGGTTGCAGCCAGCCTTCGGCGAAGACCTGCTGGCGCGCGTGGCTGCCGTCCGGATCGGTGATCACGCGAACGACCCGGTAGCCGACTTTCTTGCTGCGGTTCCACGAGCCGTGCTCGGCGATGAAGATGTTGTTGCGATAGTTGGCCGGAAACATCGGGCCGTCATAGAAGCGCATGCCAAGTGATGCCACGTGCGCGCCAAGCTGGACCACCGGCGGCGTGAACGCGCTGCACGGATGATCCTTGCCGTATTCGGGATCGGGCGTATCGCCGCCGTGGCAGTACGGAAAACCGAAATTCATGCCGAGCCGCGGCGCGCGGTTGAGCTTGTCGCTCGGAATATCGTCGCCGAGCAGGTCGCGACCGTTGTCGGTGAACCACAGCTCGCGCGTGACCGGATGCCATGCGAGGCCGACCGAATTCCGGATGCCGCGCGCGACGACCTCGTAGTGGCTGCCGTCCGGGTCCATTCGACCAATTAGCGCGAAGCGGTCCGGATCCTTGTCACAAATGTTGCACGGCGCGCCTTGCGGTACGTACAGCTTGCCATCCGGGCCGAACGCGATGAATTTCCAGCCGTGATGCGTCTCCGTGGGCATCTTGTCGGTGATGACGACGGGTTTCGGCGGATCGTTCAGATGCGAGTCGATCGCATCGAAGCGCACTATTTTCGACACGGCCGACACATAAAGCGCGCCGTCGCGCCACGCGACGCCGACGGGCATCTGCAACCCGGTCGCAATCACGTGACGGCCCGTCACGCGGCCGTTGCTCAGTTCGAGCGCATAGACGTGGCCATCCATGCTACCCACATAGAGAATGTTCTTGGGTGATAGTGTCATCGCGCGTGCGCTCGACACGTCGTCCGACAACACCTCGATGTGAAAGCCCGGCGGCAGCTTGATTTTTTCGATCGGCAGCGCGGCGCTTGCCGTCAACGCCTGCGCGGCGAGCGCCGCTGCGGCTGCCACGCGTAGACTCCGGCTGCGCGCCGTGCGGACAAGACCGGCAACGCGCACGAAAAAGGCAAAAAAATTGACGAAACTGGCAGCATCGGCTGACGTTGCACGGGCGCTCCTTCAGGTAAATCGGGCGTTCGGGCGGGTTCGCGCACCTCTTGTGGAAGGCCAGCGGAGCCCCGTTCCTCAGTTTATCCCGGTAAGTGTTTGTTATGGCGTCGGTTTCCCGCTATAATCGCGTGTTTCAGTCGTTCCGAACCCCGGTTTTCAAGGATTCTAGTATGGTCATCATCCGCTTGGCTCGTGGCGGCTCCAAGAAGCGCCCGTTCTACAACATCGTCGCCACTGACTCGCGCAGCCGTCGTGACGGCCGCTTCATTGAGCGCGTCGGTTTCTACAACCCGGTCGCTACGAAGGGCGAGTCCCTGCGTATCGCTCAGGATCGCCTGACGTACTGGCAAGGTGTTGGCGCGCAACTGTCGCCGACCGTCGCACGTCTCGTGAAAGAAGCGCAAAAGGCGCAGCCGGCTGCTTGATATGGCGGCCCGCATGCGTATCGTCGTCGGTTCGGCCGGCGGCTCGCGCAGCTTGCGTGAGCAGTCCGATGCGCAGTTTGTTTTACTGAAGCAGACGCCAACGCAGGCTGCGAAGTTGTTCTCGAGGTTATTCGATGTCTGAGCGTGATTCCGGCAGTTCTGGTCGCGCCAAGGCAGCTTCGCGCGCAAAGGCGTCTGGTCAGGCGTCGTTCGGCGCATTCGTCCGCAAACCGGTCGAGCGAACCGACGGCGAGTCGAAAGAGGCGCAAGCGAAAGTCGCCAACGCCGCTTCCGAAGCTGCAGAAATGCGCGTCGAAACGGCTGCAAGCTGGCCGGCCGATGCGGTCGAGGTCGGTGCAATCGTCGACGCTTATGGTCTCAAGGGCTGGGTCAAGGTAGCCGCTCACGCGGATACCGGGCAGGGTGGCGACGCCTTGTTGAGCGCGAAGCGCTGGTGGCTCCTGAAAGGCCAGGAGCGCAGTTCGGCGCCGTCCCTGCAGGCCAAAACGCATAGCGACAGCGTGGTTGCCCGTTTGGGTGGCATCGCTGACCGCGATGTGGCGCTGGCTTTGCGCGGCTCTCGCGTGTACGTCAGCCGCAGCGAATTTCCGGTGCTCGAAGCCGACGAATTCTACTGGGTCGATCTGATCGGCCTGGACGTGGTGAATCTCGCCGGGCTCAACCTCGGCAAGGTCGCCAGCATGATCGACAACGGTGCGCAGTCGGTGCTGCGCATCGAATATCCGGCTATCGACAAAAGCGGCAAGCCGGTCGCGGGCGAGCGTTTGATCCCGTTCGTCGGCGTCTTCGTCAAAACGGTGGACCAGACGGCGAAGCAGATCGTCGTCGACTGGGATGCTGACTATTGAAATCTTTCGTTGAATGGGGAGAGCGATGCAGTTCGATGTCGTGACGCTCTTTCCAGAAATGTTCCGCGCGTTGACCGACTGGGGTATCACCAGCCGGGCCGCGAAGCAGCAGCGTTATGGGTTGCGCACGTGGAATCCGCGCGATTTCACGACCGACAACTACCGCACGATCGACGATCGCCCGTATGGCGGCGGTCCCGGCATGGTAATGCTGGCCCGGCCGCTCGAAGACGCGATCAACGCCGCGAAAGCGGCGCAGTCGGAGCAGGGCATCGGCGCATCGCGCGTCGTGATGATGTCGCCACAAGGCGCCACACTGAATCACGAGCGCGTGATGAAGTTCGCCGCTGAACCCGGTCTGATCCTGTTGTGCGGGCGTTACGAAGCGATCGACCAGCGCCTGCTCGATCGTATCGTCGACGAGGAGGTCAGCCTTGGCGACTTCGTGCTGTCGGGCGGCGAGTTGCCCGCGATGGCATTGATGGACGCCGTCGTGCGTCAGTTGCCTGGCGTGCTCAACGACTCGCAGTCGGCGGTGCAGGACAGTTTCGTCGACGTGCTGCTCGATTGTCCGCATTACACGCGTCCCGAGGAATACGAGGGTGTGCGGGTGCCTGATGTGCTGCTCGGCGGTCATCATGCGGAAATCGAAGCGTGGCGGCGGCGCGAAGCGTTGCGCAACACGCTGAACAAACGGCCCGATCTGATCGTGAAGGCCAGAAAGAACAGAATGCTGAGCCGTGCCGACGAGGCGTGGCTCACAAGTCTCGCGAAGGAAGAGCCGAAGGCGTAGTAAGGCCCTGGTCTTTCGAGCGGACACAAGGCGGTGCCGTACATGCGTGTGCGGCGCCAGATGTGAACCCATCCTCTATCGGGGCCGTAGCCGAACGCAGTCAGCGCGTGAGGCAGGTACGAACGCCGACAAGATGGATCTAGGAGTCAGTGATGAATCTGATTGCAAAACTCGAGCAGGAAGAAATCGCGCGCGTTCTCGGCGAAAAGACCATTCCGGATTTTGGTCCGGGCGATACGGTCATCGTTAGCGTGAACGTGGTTGAAGGCACGCGTAAGCGTGTGCAGGCTTACGAAGGCGTCGTGATCGCCAAGCGTAACCGTGGTCTGAATTCGTCGTTCATCGTCCGCAAGATTTCGTCGGGCGAAGGCGTCGAGCGTACGTTCCAGACGTATTCGCCGCTGCTGGCAAGCATCGTCGTCAAGCGTCGCGGCGATGTGCGTCGTGCGAAGCTGTACTATCTGCGCGAGCGTTCGGGCAAGTCGGCTCGAATCAAGGAAAAGCTGGTCTCGAAGGACCGCGCTGCTTCCTAAGCGTAAATGCTGTAAGAAAAAGCACCCCTCGCGGGTGCTTTTTTGTTTGCCAGGTCACAATAGCGGCATGTCCCCGCTCATTAGAGAGACCCGTTGATCCGCCCCGTTTTCGAGCCTGAGACCCTGCCTGTCATTGCGACGGGCGCCGATTTGCCACCGGTCGCCGGCGCGCGTCTGACGCCCGACGCACTTCGGGCGCGCTTCGAACGGCAGCTTGCCTGGACGCCCGAAAAAATTGCCGATGCGCCGTGGCGCAATCCCGAACTCGATCCGCGCGTGGCCGCGGTACTGGTGCCGCTCGTCATCCGCGAGCGCGGCCTCACCGTGCTGCTCACGCAGCGCGCCGACCATCTGAACGATCACGCGGGCCAGGTGAGTTTCCCCGGCGGTCGCCAGGAACCCTTCGACGCCGATGCGACCGCAACGGCCTTGCGCGAAGCGCGCGAAGAAGTAGGCCTCGACGCGTCGCGCGTCGAAGTGCTTGGCGCGTTGCCCGACTATCTGACTGGCACCGGTTTTTGCGTATCGCCGGTGATCGCTCTCGTGCACCCGCCGTTCTCGCTCGAAATCGATACGCTAGAAGTGGCCGAGGTCTTCGAGGTGCCGCTCGCGTTCCTGATGGACCCGGCCAACCACGAAGAGCGCCTGTTCCGCTACGAAGGTGGCGAGCGCCGCTTCTTCGCGATGCCGTATCCACGTGGCGAATCGACGGTAACTTCCGAAGCGGCAGGGCAGCATGGCGCGCAAGACACGCAGACGGTCAGGCCAGCAGCCACGCAGGATGGCCACCATTTCATCTGGGGCGCGACGGCCGCGATGCTGCGCAACCTGTACCGCTTCCTCGCCGCATGAGCGATACGACTCGCATCGACGCGTCGAGGGCTGCGCAGTTGCGCGAACGACGCACTTGTCGGCGCTTTGTCAGCTTGCTTGCTCAGACTAATCCGACCCTGTGCTATCGTTATAAAACAATCGTAAAAACTTAAAAAGCACGGCGCATCGCATGACTTTTTTCTCCGTATTGCTGGCTCTGATCATCGAACAGGTACGCGCGTTGTCGCCGAACAATCCGCTGTCCGCGTTGCTTCAATACCATGCGGAGTCGGCGGCGCACGGATTCGATGCCGGCAAGCAGCGCCACGGTCTGCTCGCGTGGCTCGTCGTGGTGGTGCCCTGGACGCTCGCGGTCGCGCTCGTCTACTACGTCCTCTATCACATTCACTTTCTGCTCGCGTTCCTGTGGAACGTCGTGGTGCTGTACTTCACGCTCGGTTTCCGGCAGTTCAGCCACTATTTCACCGACATCCATCTCGCGCTGAACAACGACGACGTGCCGCGTGCGCGCGAAATTCTCAACGAATGGACGGGCCTCGATACCGTCGACATGCCGGTCAGCGAAATCGTGCGTCATACGCTGATCCACGCGGTGGTCGCATCGCATCGCCACGTGTTCGGTGTGTTCTTCTGGTTCCTGATTCCGGTCGGTCCCGCCGGCGCGGTGCTGTACCGTTGCGCGGAGTACCTCGCACGCGCATGGGCGCGCCCGGCCGACGACCGCACGGTCGCGTTTTCGAGCTTCGCCCAGCGCGCGTTCTTCGTGATCGATTGGGTGCCGGCACGGCTGACGTCGCTGGGCTTTGCGATCGTCGGCAATTTCGAGGACGCGATTTACGCGTGGCGCAATCATGCGCGGCAGTGGCCTGACACGAATGACGGCGTGTTGCTCGCCACGGGCAGCGGGGCGCTCGGCGCGCGCCTGGCCGGCCCGCTCGCGGAACCCTCGAGCCTCGACGCGCTCGCCACCGGCGACGGCGGTCCGATGCAGGTCGGCGACGACTGCACGCCGCGCACGCTGCAATCGGCGGTGGGGCTCGTGTGGCGCGCGGTCGTGCTGTGGATGATCCTGCTGTTGATGCTGACCATCGCGGTGTGGCTCGGGTGACGTGGTCACGCGGTTAGCGCAACAGCGCGAAAAAAAGCCGGGCATGCCCGGCTTTTTCAATTCCGCCGGCGCTTCACCCCAGCAACGGATCCCGCGCGGTTCCGCATTGCCAGCACACGGTGAACTGCGCCTCGAGCATCTCGCCGCACTGCTGACATTGCCACTGAGGCGCACCAGGCGCCGGCCCTCGCGATGCCGCTTCGATCAGCCGCCGCGCGATCACCTCGTCGCGCTCGTCGACGAGCCATAGCTCCGGCGCGCACTGATCGGCCGGAATCTCGCCGAGCGCGCCGTTCAGATAGCGGTTGTGCAACTCGCACGCGATGCCCGCGGTCTCCAGCACGTTGACCCAATGCTGCCCAATGATCAGGTTCGGCGCGCGCATCAGTTTCATATCAGCGGACGATCTGGCTTGCCTCGTGCACGAGCTGCGCATACAGCGCATGCCGTTCACGGCGAATGCGGCCGTCGGCGACCGCTTCGAGGATCGCGCAGCCAGGCTCGTGCAGATGATGGCAGTTGTAGAAACGGCAGTTCGGCAGCAGCGGCCGGAACTCGGGGAACGCGCGTTCGAGCCGTCCTTCGGTCAGATGGTGCAAGCCGAATTCCTGGAAGCCCGGCGAGTCGATCAGCGCGCCGGCCGCACCGTTGACGTCATTCACGCCAGCCGTACCGTCCGACTTTGGCAGCGGATAAAGACGCGTGAACGTCGTCGTGTGGCGCCCGCTGTTCAACGCGGTCGAGATCTCGCGCGTCGCGACTTCGGCATCGGGAATCAGCAGATTCACGAGCGTCGATTTGCCCATGCCGGACTGGCCGAGCAGCAGCGTCGCGTGACCGTGCAGATGGTCGGTCAACGTGGCGCGCGCCGCCTCGGGCTGCATGCGGATCGACACTTCGAGCACCGGATAGCCGAGCGCGCGATACGGCTCGAGCCGCTTGCGCGCGCCATCCAGAGCAGCGGTCACGTCGATCTTGTTCAGCACGATCAGCGGCTTCAACTCGTTCGCCTCGGCGGCGACGAGCGCACGGCCGAGCAGATCCTCGCTGAAATGCGGCTCGGTGGCGAGCACGATCAGCAACTGATCGAGGTTCGCGGCGAACAGCTTCGACTTGTACTGATCCGACCGATACAGCAGATTGCGCCGCTCGCCGATTTCGACGATCACGCCTTGATCCGCCGAGGTCGGCTCGTAGATCACGCGATCGCCGACCGCGACCTCGCTGCGCTTGCCACGCGGAAAGCATTGCAGCAGCGCTCCGCCGTCTTCGGGCGCGACCAGATAGTGGCGGCCATGCGCGGCCACCACGAGACCGCCGATGCGCGCGCTTTGCGCGCCACGCGACGTCTTCTTCGGGGCGCGGCCGCTCATGCGTGCTGCAGCAGTCGGTCGATCCGCTGCGAGGCTGGTGGGTGGGAGTAGTAGAACGCGGTGTAGAGCGGATCGGGCGTCAGCGTCGACGCGTTGTCCTCATACAGCTTGACGAGCGCGTTGACGAGATCCTGCGCGTCGGTTTGCGTTGCCGCGAAGGCGTCCGCTTCGAACTCGTGCTTGCGCGAGCTGAGGCTGCCGAGCGGCGTGACGAAGAACATGAACACCGGCAGCGCGAGGAAAAACAGCACCAGCGCAAGGCCGCTATTGCCGCCGATCAGCGACGGCCGCACGCCGAGCCCTTCGTAGAACCACACGCATTGCGTGAGCCAGCCGAGCAGCGCGAGCATCGCGAGGCTGATCGCGAACGTGACGAGCATGCGCTTCATCACGTGACGGCGCTTGAAGTGACCCAGTTCGTGCGCGAGCACCGCTTCGATTTCGCGGCCCGACAGGCGCGCGAGCAGCGTGTCGAAGAAGACGATGCGCTTGCTCGCGCCGAAGCCCGTGAAGTAGGCGTTGCCGTGCGCCGAGCGGCGGCTGCCGTCCATCACGAACAGGCCCTTCGCGGCGAAACCGCAGCGTTGCATCAGCGCCTCGATGCGGGTCACGAGCGCTTCATCCTTGAGCGGCTCGAACTTGTTGAAGAGCGGCGCGATGAAGGTCGGGAAAATCAGCAGGCCGAACATCTGGAAGGCGACCCACACGACCCAGGCCCACAGCCACCACAGGTTGCCGGCGCGGTTCATCAGCCACAGCACGACGAACAGCAGCGGCAGACCGAACGCGATGCCGAGCAACGCGCCCTTCAGACGGTCGAAGAAGAACAGGCTTTTACTCATGCGGTTGAAGCCGAAGCGCTGCTCGATGCCGAACTGCCGGTAGTATTCGAACGGCAGGTCGATCGCGCTCGTGATCGCGATCACGGCGGCGACGAGCGCGATCTGGCCGAGGTAGCCGCGGCCGAGCCAGTCGGAGATCGCGAGATCGAGCGTTTGCACGCCGCCGAGCAGCGTGAGCCAGATCAGCACCGCAGCGCCGACGACGATCTCGACCATCGCAAGCCGCGTGCGCTCGACCGTGTAGTCGGCCGCGCGCTGATGGGCGGTGAGCGCGATGGTGTTCGCAAACTGGCTCGGCACTTGCTCGCGATGGGCGACCACGAAGCGGATCTGCCGCGACGCGAGCCAGAGTTTGGTGCCGACCATCGCGACGACGGCGACGACGAACAGGGCGGTGAAGTACAGGGTAGGCATCCGGGGATTCCGTGGTATCTATGCGAGAATTATATGTTTCTTCCCGCTTCGCGGCGGGAGATAAGGTTCAAAGCGACGGTTCAACGCAGCGCTTGCGCGCGTCCGGACCGACTCGAACCGAACGAATCCATTTCAAACGAACACATGCCGCGCCGCGCGGGCTTTCAGCGAAGCCCGCGGTGCGGCCCTCAGGGTTGCCTTCATGACTGACATCCTCGCATCCACCGAACAGCCGCCGCTCGTGCGCAGCGACATGAATCTCGTCTGGCTGGACATGGAAATGACCGGGCTCGAGCCCGATACCGACCGCATCATCGAGATCGCGGTGGTGGTGACGAATTCGACGCTCGACAGGATGGTCGAAGGTCCGGTGCTCGCGATTCATCAGAGCGATGAGACGCTCGCGAAGATGGACGAGTGGAACCAGAACACGCATGGCCGCTCGGGGCTGATCGATCGCGTGAAGGCGTCGACGGTCAGTGAGGCCGAGGCGACCGCGCAGATTCGCGAGTTCCTCGGCCAGTACGTGCCGCCGGGCAAGTCGCCGATGTGCGGCAACTCGATCTGCCAGGACCGCCGCTTCATGGCGCGCTGGATGCCGGAACTGGAGAGCTTTTTCCACTACCGCAACCTCGACGTAAGCACGCTGAAGGAACTGTGCCGACGCTGGCAGCCGGTCATCTACAAGGGCTTTCAGAAGCGCGCGATGCACACGGCGCTTGCCGATATCCACGAGTCGATCGACGAACTGAAGTACTACCGCGAGCATTTCCTCGTGCCGTCGGCGCCCGATGCCGCCACGAGCGCTCAGTAAGCGCGCGGGCCTGCCCGGCAGGCCCTGAACCACGAACTTCAGTCCTGCCGCGGCGCGCGTTGCGCGCTCTTCGGCCGGAACGCCTTGACGAGCTCGGCGTTGGTTTCCACGTACGGCCCGCCGATCAGGTCGATGCAGTAGGGCACCGCCGCGAAAATTCCCGGCACCTTGACCGCGCCGTCATCGCGCAGGCCTTCGAGCGTTTCCCGGATCGACTTCGGCTGGCCCGGCAGGTTGATGATCAGCGCGGCGTGCTGCGCCGTTTCGCGGATTACCGCGACCTGGCGCGACAGGATCGCGGTCGGCACGAAATTCAGGCTGATCTGCCGCATCTGCTCGCCGAAACCGGGCATCTCCTTGGTCGCGACCGCGAGCGTCGCCTCGGGTGTGACGTCGCGGCGCGACGGGCCGGTGCCGCCGGTCGTCAGCACCAGATCGCAGCCCACTTCGTCGACCAGTTCGATCAGCGTCGCCGAAATGGTCGGCGCGTCGTCGGCGATCAGGCGCGTGACGACCTGCCACGGCGAACTCAAGGCCGCGCCAAGCCACTCCTCTAGCGCCGGAATGCCCTTGTCCTCGTAGACGCCCGTCGACGCGCGGTCGCTGATCGACACGAGGCCGATCACGATTTCGTCGGGGTGTGTACGTTGCTTGCGTTGCTCAGGCATCGCGCTCGTCATCGTCGTGTTCGGAAGCGAGGTCGGCGTCGTTCACGTCTTCGGCTTCGTCGTCGGTGCCGGCGGCGTTCTTGATCCACTGGAACAGTTCGCGGAAGTAGCGCGGCGGCTTGCTCTGCTCCGCTTCCTTGCGCGCGTTGCGGATCAGCGTGCGTCCCTGCTGCGGGTCGGCGCCCGGGTGCTTGCGGATGAATTCGGTCAGCGCGGCGTCGTCGGCAAGCAGTTTTTCGCGGGTGCGCTCGATCCAGTGAAGCTTCGCCGTTTCCGCCTTGTTGACGCCGTTGTAGCTGTCGAGCGCGGTGCGCAGCGCGGCGGTTTCGGCATCCAGCAGCGTGCGCATTACACGGCCGACGTACTGGATCTGGCGGCGCTTGCCTTCGTGGTCGGTGATGCGGCGTGCTTCGCGCACGGCATCATCGAGTTTTTCGGGCATCGGCATGCGCTTGAGCGCGTCTTTCGGCAGCGCGACGAGCGCCGCGCCCAGATCCTGCAGCGCTTGCATGTCGCGCTTGAGCTGGGACTTGCTCGGACGATCGTAGCCGTTCTCGTCGACTTCCGTGACGACGGATTCGATCGGTTGAATGCGGGTTTTGCGTGTCATACCGGTATTGTAACGTGCCGAGCGGGCCTGACCCGCGAGGTCGCGTACCTTGCTATGATCGCGGGATGCATTTATCCCGCACCCGCGCGCCTGCGCCGAATACGGCGCGCATACCCGGGCCGCGCGGCCCCAACAGGACGGCAACCACAATGGCAGCAGACATGGACGTCAAGCAGCGCTTTTTTCCGCATACCCAGGACGAGCTGAAGGAAATCGCCTCCGACATCCTGCGTCACGCGAAGGCGCTCGGCGGCACCGACGCCGCGACCGAAATTTCCGAGGGCGATGGCCTGTCGGTCTCGGTGCGGCGCGGCGAAGTCGAGACGATCGAGCACAACCGCGACAAGATGGTCGGCGTGACGGTGTTCATCGGCAACAAGCGCGGCAACGCGAGCACGTCGGACTTCTCGCCGCAGGCATTGAAGGACACGGTCGCGGCCGCCTACAACATCGCGCGCTTCACCGCCGAAGACGATTGCGCGGGCCTCGCCGAAGCCGAGCTGCTCGAAACCGCGCCGCGCGACCTCGATCTGTATCACCCCTGGAATCTGTCGGCCGACGAAGCGGTCGAAATCGCGCGCCGCGCCGAAGACGCCGCGTTCGCGACCGATCCGCAAATCAAGAACTCCGAGGGCGCGAGCGTGTCGGCGCAGCACTCGCAGTTCGTGCTGGCGACCTCGCGCGGCTTCCTCGCCGGCTACCCGTATTCGCGCCACTACATCGCGTGCGCGCCGATCGCCGGCAGCGGCCGCAACATGCAGCGCGACGACTGGTACACGTCGACGCGCAGCGCCGACGAGCTCGCCGATCCCGAAGCGGTCGGCCGTTACGCGGCGCAGCGCGCGCTCGCGCGCATCGGCGCGCGCGGGCTCGACACGCGCAAGGTGCCGGTGCTGTTCGAGGCGCCGCTCGCGGCGGGCCTGCTCGGCGCGTTCGTTCAGGCGACGAGCGGCGGCGCGCTGTATCGCAAGACCTCGTTTCTGGTCGACAGCCTCGGCAAGCCGGTGTTCGCGCCGCACGTGCAGGTGGTCGAAGATCCGCACGTCGCGCGCGCGATGGGCAGCGCGCCGTTCGACGAGGAAGGCGTGCGCACGCGTCAGCGCTCGGTGGTGAAGGACGGCGTCGTCGAGGGCTACTTCCTGTCCACCTACTCGGCGCGCAAGCTCGGCATGAAGACCACCGGCAACGCGGGCGGCTCGCACAACCTGTCGCTGCTCAGCTCGAACACGCGTCCCGAGGACGATTTCGAGGCCATGCTGAAGAAGCTGGGCACGGGTCTGTTGCTGACCGAATTGATGGGGCAGGGCGTCAACTACGTGACGGGCGACTACTCGCGCGGCGCGTCGGGCTTCTGGGTCGAGAACGGCAAGATCCAGTATCCGGTCGAGGAGATCACGGTCGCGAGCACGCTGCAGGAAATGTTCCGCCATATCGTCGCGATCGGCGCGGATACGATCACGCGCGGCACCAAGCAGACCGGCTCGGTGCTGATCGAGCGGATGACGATCGCAGGGCAGTGAACGCGGCGGCTTGCGCTAACGCGGCCCTGTATCAAACGAAAACGCCACGCAACGAAACGTTGCGTGGCGTTTTTTTATCGGACGCGTTGCGCGAGGCTTCAGACGTCCTTGCGCTGATACGTGACGAACGCGTAATCGAAGTCGTTCGGCGCGTTCGAGTGATGCGCCTCGCGCGCGATTTCTTCCCACACGTCACGGTCGATCGCGGGGAAGGTCGCGTCGCCGTCGAAGTCGGCGGCGATCTCGGTGACGATCAGCTTGTCCGCGTGGTGCAGCCCTTCGTCGTACAGTTCTGCGCCGCCGATCAGAAACGCCTGCGGCGCCTGATCCTGCGCCGCGAGCGCGAGCGCTTCGTCGAGGTTGGTCGCGGTGTCGCAGCCCTGAAAGCGCCGCGCGGCATCGCGCGTGACGACGATGTTGCGGCGTCCCGGCAGCGGCCGGCCGATCGATTCGTGCGTCTTGCGGCCCATGATGATGGGCGCGCCCATCGTCGTGCGCTTGAAGAACTTGAGGTCTTCGGGCAGTCGCCAGGGCAACTGGTTGTCGCGGCCGATCACGCCGTTGTTGGCGCGAGCGACGATCAGGGTGAGCGTCGTCATCGAATGGAAAGTGGAGGGTAACCGGGCGATTCTACCCGACGCACCGACCCGGACCGACCCCGTACCGTTCCTCACCCCCGCGCCGGCTCGTCCGCGCCGAAAGCTCCCTTGTCGTCGACACCACCCGGTTCGCGCAAGCCGTGCACGCCCATCAGCCGGTACAGCGTCACGCGCGAAATGTTCAGATCGATCGCCGCCTCGTTCAGGCGATGCCGATGGCGCAGCAGCGCGGCCTCGATCGCGCGCTTCTCGGCGGCCTCGCGTGCCTGGGTCAGCGTCATGCATTCCTGCTCGGTGAAACCGGCGAGGTCGAGGTCGTCGGCCGTGATCAGCTTGTTTTCGGCCATCACGATCGCACGGCGCACGCGGTTGATCAGCTCGCGCACGTTGCCGGGCCAGTTGTAGTTGTAGAGCGCCTCGATCGCCGACGGTGCGAAGCCGCGAATCTTGCGCGCGTTGTCGGTCTTGAACTTGTGCAGGATGTGATACGCGAGAATCTCGATGTCCTTGCCGCGCGTGCGCAGCGGCGGTTCGTCGATGCGCAGCACGCACAGCCGATGAAACAGGTCCGCGCGGAACTGGCCGTCGCGCATCGCGCCGTCGAGATCGACATGGGTCGCCGAGATGATGCGCACGTCGACCGGAATCGATTCGCGTCCGCCGAGCCGCTCGATCTTGCCTTCCTGCAGAAAGCGCAGCAGGCTCGCCTGGCTCTCGAGCGGCAGATCGCCGATCTCGTCGAGAAAGAGGGTGCCGCCGTCGGCCGCCTCGACGCGGCCGATCTTGCGCTGGTTCGCACCGGTGAACGCACCGCGCTCGTAGCCGAAGAGTTCCGATTGCAGCAGGTGATGCGGAATCGCGCCGCAGTTGATCGCCGTGAACGGCGCTTTGCGGCGCGGCGAGCGCTCGTGGATCGCGAGCGCGGTGAGCTCCTTGCCGGTGCCCGATTCGCCGGCGATGAACACGCTCGCGTCGGTGTTCGCGACCTTGCGGATCGTGCGAAAGAGCTGCTGCATCGCCTCGCAGGTGCCGACCATTTCCTCGTCGCCCGCTTCGCTGGCGGGCGGCGCGGGTTCCGGCTCGGACAGCGTGACCATGCCGAACGCGTGGCCGGCCAGATAGTCGATCGTCGCGTGCGCGACGGGCGGCTTCACGTAGTCGAAGCAGTAGTGGCGCACGAGCCGTCGCACGAGCGGATCAGTGAGCCGCTCGTTGGTCGCGAGCGCGATCCAGCCGATCTGCTGCTGGCGCAGGCTCGCCTCGAGGCCGCCGATGTCGCGCGGCGCGAAGCTCGCCAGATCGACGATACCCGCGCACGCGAGGTCCGGCTTCACGAGTCGCCCGAGTTCGTGCGCCGAGCGCGCGGCCGCGACCTGCCAGCCGCGGCTCTTCAGATGCGCGATCAGCGTTTCGTCGAGCGTGCGCGCGACGTACAGCAACTGTCGCGCGACGCCGCGCGCCGCGGCGGGTCCAGCAGACGACGTGGCGGGGCACGGCTTCGGCACCGCGAGCGACAGATGCGATCCCGCTGCCGCGACGGCTGTCACACTGGTTAGATGAGGTGATTCACGCACGTTCGACCTCTTATCGTTGGCACGTCAGAAGGTGTACGGAAAGCGCACGCCGACCACGAAGTTCGGCGCGTCGGGCGTCAGTCCGATCGATACCGAGCCGTTGATCGTCAGGTGCTTGTTGACCACGTGGTTCAGGCCAAAATTCATCGCCGCGGCCGTGGTTTCGCTGCCCGGCACCTTCTGGTAGGAGCCGCCCGGCGCCTTGGTCTCCGATTCGGGTTCGAGCGCCATCGTGAACGATACGCTGGCCGAATCCTTGTCGGAGAACGCAAGCGCGACACCACCGCCGAACTGCACGATGTCGCCGAGCTTGACCGTCGCCGGTTCGGTTTGCCCCTGCACCGACGAGATGTCCGCGAACGAACGCGCGATGTTGTACGTATAGGAAACGCTGCCGAACAGCACGACCGGGTCGTAGGTCTTCAGCACCGACAGACCCGCCGTGATGTTCCAGAAACCGGTGCCGGTCGGCAGCTTGGTCGGCGCGACCAGATTGGTGTTGTCCTGGTCGACCTGCACGACTTTCTGGCCGAACGGCGAGCTACCGGTGGCCGTCTTCACGCGCAGACTGCCGACCACGTCCGGCATCGCGTTGGTTTCCCTGACGAACTGGTAGTAGAGGCCGAAGTTCACGTCGCCGATGTCGTGACTCGACACCGTCGCGTCCGACAGCGTGCTCGCCGCGCCGCCCGCGCCGCCGACGATGAAGTTGCTGCGCCGGTACACGTACGGCACGTCGACGTCGATATTGATGCGGTCGGACACGCCGTAGCGCGTGTCGAGGTCCGCCATCACCTGGTGCGACTTGGTCTGGCCGAGGTTGATGTTGCCGAGGAAAATCGCATCGAGCGCGAGGAAGCCCGACAACTGCAACTGGCGACGGTCGTAGTAGGTGTCGCTGATGCCGAAATCCATCGTCAGCTTGTGGTCGAACAGCGGCGCGTGCTCGCGCTGCACGACCGCCTGCTCGGCCTGGGTGCGCACCGGCTCGGCGGCGCGCTGGGTCTGGCCGACCGCGCCGCTGCCGTCGGTGGCGGCGGGCAGGCCGCCTGCGCTGGCGTTGCCGGCATTGCTGCCGTCCGGGGTCGGCGGATTGACCGGCACGCCGGTCGCGGTGCCGGTCGTGCCTCCCGGCGCGGGTGCGCCCGGCACGACCTGCGCGAGCGGCGGCAGCGGCACCGGCAGGCCGTCGGCGCCGGGCTGCTCGGCCACCGCATCGCTGCCCGCGGGGGCGCCGGCCCCCGGCACGCCGCGGCCGCGTTGCGCCATCTCGAGGTCGGTGACCTGGCGTTCGAGCGAATGGATCTGTTTCTGCTGCTCGTCGACGACGCGCATCAGCGTGTTCAGCCGGTCCTCCACGGATTGCCCGGCGAGCGCCTGCGCGCTCGCCGATTGCGACAGAGCCCATAGCATGGCGGCGGCCGGTATGGCCGCGAGAGCCATGCGCGGCCCCCTGGTCGATGACACTTTATTCATGTTCTGTTCCCCCGGTGTTCCGGCTGCGCGAATGCGGACTGCGCGGCCGTTTCTTCACTACTTGTGCTGCAGTTGGCGGGTGGCGGCCCGCCTGGTCATCTCCTGTTTTGCAGTGCCTGTAGTACGCCCATCTGACGAAGCATCGAAGCCGACATCTGCTGCGTTTGCAGATGCAGTTGCAGGGCGTTGGCGACTTGCTGGTTATTGCCTGCAATCTGCAGCAGCTGGGCGATCTGCCCGCTGCTCGGCGTGATGGTCTGGGTGGCGAGCCCAGCGGGTGTTTGCAGCGCGACGCTCACGCCGTTGCTGCCGAACGAAATGCCGGCTTTCACGGAGCCGGTCGAATTGCTGGCCGATGCCGACGGTGCGTTGGCGGAGCCCGTCAGCGTTACGGCGTTGTTGTTGAAGTCGATCAGCGCGGAGTTGGTGCCGCTGTTGCGATCGCCCGCGACCTGGGTGACCTGCGATACCCCATTGACGCCGATGCTCTGGCCGCCGCTCGCCTGGGCATTCGGGTTGGCGCCCGAATCGCCGGCATAGCCGTGCGCGCCGCCGGTCACGCTGGCGGACGTGCTGACGGAGCTCATCAACTGGCCGTTGCCGTTGCGCACGGCGGCGAGCGTGCCCTGGGCGAGCGCGCCGACGCCGTTCGGCAACTGCCATTGCGAAATGACGTTCAGCACGAAGCCGGAGATCATCGTCGCGCCGGCATATTTGCCGGACTGGGTCGCGAGCACGTCGTCGTCGACGAGTTGCACCCGCAGGGGTGCGGCTGCGGGCTCGCGGTCTATCGAACGTTCGGGAGCCGGTGGCGAGGCGGCGCCCTCCGAAGCATGGGCGAGGCCGCTTGCGCCGCCGGCGATGGCGCAGAGCACGAACCCAAGCTGTGTGAGGTATGACTTCATGGTGGGTTCAGAACATGTCTGCCTTGTTCAAGCCGTACTCGAAAAAGGGAGTCGCGGCGGTGCCGGCCGCCAGCGCGGCGGCGCGCAGTTTCAGCGCGAGCGACTCGTTGTCCTGCAACAGCGGTGAATCCTCCCTGAAGGGTTTGCCGAGGACCGCGAACACGAGACCGTTCCAGGTCTTCGCGAAGTCCTCTTCGAGCACGATGCGATTGCCGAGCGCCGGGTCCGCGATGAACACGCGGCCGTCCTGCGCATGCTTGACGATCACGAAATGCTCGTAGCCGTCGATGTTCATCAGGACCATCACGGGGATCTGGAGATGGTGGAGCGCGTCGACGTTGACGCGAAAGCCGCGGCCGCGCAGTCCGATGGTCTCGACGAAGTGCTTCATGTCGAGCATCGAGAAGCCGTTCTTGACGACGACTTCGGGCGTCGAGAAGACCATCATCCGGCGAATCAGTTCGGTCTCCGGAATATCGATGCCGTAGCCGTACTTGAGGAGGGTGGCGAGTGCCGCCGCGCCGCAGCTGTAGTCGAACTGCTGACTGACGATGTGGTTGTAGCGCAGGTCCTTCATCGAACGGACCGTCTTCGTCAACGGCACGCCGGCGAACGTGGACGTGTCGATGCTCGATTGCGCGGCCGCGTGGCCCGCGCAGAGCACACAGCCTGCCAGCGCTACGGCGAACGGTAGCGCCGGGAACCCCCTGAAGCCGGTCATGCTGGTCTCCTGCCCGATCCGCGCCGGCAGCTTCTGCGGCTGCCGGCGCGCCCTTCCGACTGCTTTGTACTTCTTCTGCTTGCCTGCGGTGCTCGCGTGGTCGGCTTACTTGCCGCTGTTCAGCGCCGCGATGGCAAGGCCGTTGTGCTGCAAGTTGCCTGCGCCACCGGCGATGTTCACGCCGATGTTGCCGGACGCGCCGGCCAGCGTATTCGCGCCGAGGCTAGCCGTGCCCTGGAACTGCCCGTGCACGACCATCGTTGCGGACTGCGAGTTGTCGTCCGTCGCGTCCATCGCGGTGGTCATCGCCTTGCCCGGGCTGGTCGTCGTCACCGCGCCGGCGAGCGCGTTGTCCTGCGCGTTGCCGATACCGGAAGCGACGTTCACGCCGACGTTACCCGTCACACCCGACAGCGAGCCGTTGCCGACCGACGCGTTCAGATTGAAGTTGTGGATCGTGGCGCTGCCGCCGGAGGACTGCACGTTGAAGTCCTGCGCGTTGCCGAACACGTTGCCGACGTCGACCGAGGCAAGCGACACGTCGTTGCTCTGCGCGTTGTCGATGCCTTCCGCGATGTTGATGCCCAGGTTGCCCGAAACGTTGCTGGCCGCGCTCGCCCCGGTGGTCGCGTTCAGCGTGCCGGCTGCCTCGTTGTCGATGTGCTGCGTCATCGAGCCATGGGTCGTTACGTTGCTCGTCGACATGCTTTCGTCGAGACCCCACGCTGCGCCGTACGAATTGGTCGACGACGAGCGGCTGCTCGAGTAGCCCGACGATTGCTCGCCGACCATCGCATAGCCTGAGCCTTCGCTCGCGTTGAAGCCCCACGTACGGTGTTGCCCGGACGCTTCGCTCGCCTCGAAGCCGCCGGCGACGCCCGACGCGTTCGAGTAGCTCGATTCGCGATAACCGGCGTGCAGGCCGCCGCTCGCGTGGAACGAGTCGTTGCCGTGCGAGAACGTGTTGTGGTCCTGATAGCTGAGGCTGCCGCCGATCGAGCCGCCCGCCGAGACATGGCCGCCCGAGTTCTGACTCGTGTGCGAGAAGCCGCCGGCGATGCCTGCTGCCTGCTGGCTTGTTTCATAGCCGCCACTTGACACGCTCCCGCTCTGGCTGCCGTACACATAGCCGCCGGACGCTTCGTAGCCCTGCGAGCCCGAAGTCGAGGACGTATGGTTTTGCGTCGTCAACGCGAATGCCGTGCCGCCGCCTCTGGCCGATGTTCTGCTGTTGTTGATGGTCGTGGTGACCGTGCCGGTGGTGTAGGTCTGCGCCTGCGGATCGAGCGTCGCGTTCACGTTGACCGACTGGTTGTTGTTGATCACCGCGTTAGCCGTGCTGGAGACATGCACGCAGCCAAACAGTCCGACCAGACCTTCGACGCCGACCATCTCGCCGACGACCGTCGTATTGAACAGGTAGGCCTTCTGCGGCGCGGCAAGCACGCTGCCGGATGCGGCAACGAGAACGGCTGCTGCAATAAGAGTGCGCTTCATGATTCGCTCCGATACTTTAAGTGTGGTCAGTTAAAAAAAGTGCCCGCCGGGGGACGGAGCACAAAACTGTTTGCCGTGGCATTACCGGCACCGGCTGCCTGGTTGATCTGCACGATTCCGCTGGCGTTGCGGAAGGCATCGCTGGAAATGCTGGCCTCGCGCACGCCGTGAATCGCATTGGATTGCCCCAGACTCCCGTTCTTCGGGGCCGTCGCGGATAGCTCCCCATCCGAGACGGTCTCGACTCCGAGCGCCGCAGTCCCGATCTGGGTGCTGTTGCGCTGCAGATTCCCTGCGCCGGCCGACTGGTTCACCAGCACCGCGCCGGATGTGTTCGAAAACGCGTTGGCTTCGATCGACGCCTGTGCGCGCGGCACGTTCGCGACCACCGATGCGCTTTGCGCGCTCGCGTTCGCGTTGCCGACCGCGCCGCCACTCGTCAGCGTGATCTGGTTGGCCTGCACGTTGTCGAGGCCGGCCGTTTCGTTGACGGTGAGCGCGCCGGTCACGCCCATGCCTGCGGCGATGCCGATCGTCGCGGTGGCGCCGACGACCGGCACCGCTTGCGACTGCGCCTGCGCTTCACTGGCGATCAGGACGGCGGCGCCGAAGCACAGCCAGACGCACACGCGAAGTGCCGTGCACGTCGGCGTGACTTGCAGTGATTGGAGCGATTGCCGCGAGGGGCGAAGGCGCGGGTTCATTTCAGACCTCCGAGCGCGCCGCCGAGCACGTTCGATAGCGGCGCAAGCGCGCCCGTCACCGACGAGCTGATCGTGCCGCCGATCCCCGCGGCCGGTCCGCCGATACCGCCCGAGTTCAGCGGGATCGTGTTGCCGGTCGCCTTGCCGCTCAGGATCTGCGTGACCGCCTGCATGCCGGTGCCGCCGAGCGCGCCGCCCGCGGCGACACCGGTCGAGCCGTGCGCGTTGGTCAGATCGGTATCGCCGACGAGCGTGGCGATCGTCGGGTCGAACGAGTTGGCCGGGAAAGTCGTGGCGCGCACCGCGACCGGGTCCTGGTCGCGCGGCACGGGGACGAACGCGTCGCGAGGCGTGACGCTGCGCTCGACGATGATGTCGCCCGGATTGGCGACCTGCTCGGCAAACGCGGGGCTCGCGAAGCAAGTGATGACGAGGACGCTGGCGAGGAGGGCGGCGCGGGCCGAAACCGCGCGCGGCGAGACGGGAGTGCCGCTGAACGACGCCGCCAGCAGCCCATGGGCGTGCGGCGTCCGGTGATTCGTAGTCATGTCCCGGTCCTTCTCTCTTGTTTCTTGTTCCCGCCGGCGTGGCGCGCGGTGCTTTGCGTTCGGGCGCCGGTCCTGCATTGCCTGTTATCTGCTTCTGTTCGTTGCTGCGTCTCGTGGCTCGGTCCTGCTACTTGCGCTGATAGGTTGCGACGTTGCCCTGCGCGGCGCGGGCGGCATCGACCGGTACCGGCAGCGGCGAGGGCGGGGCGATCTCGTCCCACAACGTCACCTGGTTGCCGCCGTTTTGCATCAGCTGCGGCGTCGCGGCGACCATCAACATGCCGACCGCGCCGCCGCGTTGCCGCGAGAGCATCTGGTCGTCGAGCGAAATATCGTTCACCGCTGTAGCATCGGCCGCCGGGTTCGAGGCATTGGCGGAGATCTGGCTGTCGTCGTCCGCAGGAACCGGCGCTCTGGCTTGTAGGCTGGCGGAGGTGGGGGCGGTGGCATCGTTGGAATCCGCCAGCGTGGCGAATTGAGCCGGGGCGGCTTGCGCCGTCTGGGCGCCGGCGCTTGCCGGCAGGGCGCTGAACGAGAGTGCTGCGCACATTGCGAAGTACGGCGCGCCGCGGCTTATCAAATCGATGCGGAATGCGAGTCGCATGATGTGTCTCCCTGGTGCATGGCATTTAGCGAAACATGTGCCATCGCTCGCAATCCATTGATACGACTGGAGGCCACCAGCAGAAACGCGACTAATGCGCATCAAATCGGAAAAAAACGTTTCAGCGTTGAAACGGGTCAGCAGAAAATACCTATAATTCGTAAATCCGGAAGGCGCGAAGTACTGTCGCTCAAGCGCCACGAAAAGCGCTTCCACTAATGTTTTATTTGTCGGCTGAATAATTCCAGATCGGCCGCTAAGCCTTGGTGGGTAAGGAGTCCGGTGATTAAATTCGCATAATTGTTTTCGAAGCCGCGCGTGTATAGTAAGCTCTCGAAAACAGCTTCAGATTTAAAAAAGGCCCATATCAGGCCGTCTCAAACACACACGCCGCTTTCTTGGGGATCAGCTGTCCGCACGGAATGGAATGGCCGTTCGGGTTTTGCGATTCGCGAATCCCGGACGAGTCAGCGTGTCTGAACCGCAGTTTCAGGTGCATGCGTCGTCCTTAACGTTCGTTGACGAGAGGATCTGAATAATGGAACCCGCAACGCGGCAACTGATTTACGTTTCGCGTGACCCGAGCGCGGAACTGAATACGCGTTTTTTGCAGCGCGGCTGGCATGTCGAAGTCGTGGGATCGGCGCGCGATGCGCGCCGGGCGGTGCGCACCGGCTCGGCAGCAGGTGGCCTGCTCGATCTGTCCAGCGATTTCCAACCGCACGAGATCGCCGCTTTTGAATCCTGTTTGACCATGCCGAACGTCGGCTGGGTTGCCGCCACGACGCCTGGCCAACTGCAGGACGCCGCGTTGCGCCGGCTCGTGCGCGACTACTGCTTCGATTACGTGACGGTGCCGTATTCGGGCGATCGTATCGTCGATTCGGTCGGTCATGCATACGGCATGATCTCCCTCAGTGAAACCGCCACGCACGACGGCGTGCAGGGCGCCGAAGGCGAGATGGTCGGCTCGTGCGACGCGATGCTCGCGCTGTTCCGCTCGATCCGCAAGGTCGCGATGACCGACGCGCCGGTGTTCATCTCCGGCGAATCGGGCACCGGCAAGGAGCTGACGGCGGTAGCGATTCACGAGCGCTCGGCGCGGCGCAATGCGCCGTTCGTGCCGATCAATTGCGGTGCGATCCCGCCGCATCTTCTGCAATCGGAACTCTTCGGCTACGAGCGCGGTGCGTTCACCGGCGCGAACCAGCGCAAGATCGGCCGGGTCGAGGCGGCCAACGGCGGCACGCTGTTTCTCGACGAAATCGGCGATCTGCCGCTCGAAAGCCAGGCGAGCCTGTTGCGCTTCCTCCAGGAGCGCAAGGTCGAGCGGCTCGGCGGACACTCCGCGATCGATGTCGACGTGCGGATCATTTCGGCCACGCACGTGGACATGACCGCCGCGATGATCGAAGGGCGCTTCCGCTCCGACCTGTATCACCGCCTGTGCGTGCTGCAGATCGACGAGCCGCCGCTGCGCGCGCGCGGCAAGGACATCGAACTGCTCGCGCGGCACATGCTGGAGCGCTTCAAGAAGGACGCGAGCCGGCGCCTGCGTGGCTTCGCACCCGATGCGATCGCCGCGCTCCATAACTACGGCTGGCCGGGCAACGTGCGTGAACTGATCAACCGGGTGCGGCGCGCGATCGTGATGTCGGAGGGACGCGCCATCACCGCGCGCGACCTCGAACTCGCCGAATACGTCGAGATCGTGCCGGTGTCGCTCGCGCAGGCACGCGAAGCGGCCGAGCGTCAGGCGATCGAACTCGCGTTGTTGCGGCATCGTGGGCGGCTCGGCGATGCGGCGCAAGAACTCGGCATCTCGCGGGTGACGCTGTACCGGCTGCTGTGCTCGCACGGTATGCGTCACATGGAAGGCGAGCCGATGGCCACACCACACAGCGATCTGCCGGCATCGGTGCAGCATCTCTGAGGCGGCGGGCGGACACCTCTAATGGCGGCGACGTGGCGTGCGCAGGCACGGCGCGTCGCTACAGCCTGTCGTTCGCTCCTCGCGGCCTTTTCCTTCCTGTTTGAAACCTTCCTCCGAATTTCCGCCGCGGCGCGCCGTGCCTCGGCGACGTACGGTCGCGCTTGTTAGAATCAGGTTTTGCTCAATTCCGTGAGCGCGCCTCCATGGGTTCGCGCCGCGTCGAAGGAAACCGCATGAAACAATACCTGGACCTCGTCCGCACGATTCTCGACACCGGCACGTGGCAGGAAAATCGCACCGGCATCCGCACCATCAGCATGCCGGGCGCGATGCTGCGCTTCGATCTGCAACAGGGATTTCCGGCCGTCACGACGAAGAAGCTCGCGTTCAAGTCGGCGATCGGCGAGTTGGTCGGGTTTCTGCGTGCGTCGCGCAGCGCCGCGGACTTCCGCGATCTGGGCTGCAAGGTGTGGGACGGCAACGCGAACCAGAACGCGCAGTGGCTCGCCAATCCGTATCGCGAGGGCCCGGATGATCTGGGCGACGTCTACGGTGTGCAATGGCGCAAGTGGCCGGCCTACAAGGTGCTCGACGCCAGCGCGAGCGCGCAGCTCGCCGACGCCCAGGCGCGCGGTTTTCGCGTCATCACGCAGTTCGACGAAGAAGGCCGCTCGAAGGTGCTGCTTTACAAGGCGATCGACCAGCTTCGCCAGTGCCTCGACACGATCATGCAAAACCCCGCCGATCGACGGATTCTGTTCCATGCGTGGAATCCGGCGGTGCTGGACCAGATCGCGCTGCCGGCCTGCCATCTGCTGTACCAGTTCCTGCCGAACGTCACGCGCCGCGAGATTTCGCTGTGCCTGTATATCCGCAGCAACGACGTCGGGCTCGGCACGCCGTTCAATCTGACCGAGGGCGCGGCGCTGCTGCACCTGGTCGGGCGGCTGACGGGCTATACGCCGCGCTGGTTCAGCTATTTCATCGGCGATGCGCATATTTACGAAAATCAGCTCGACATGCTGCATCAGCAGCTCAAGCGTGAGCCGTATGAGAGCCCGCGGCTCGCCATTGCCGATCGCGTGCCCGACTACGCGAAGACCCGTGTTTACGCGCCGGAATGGCTCGAGAAGATCGAGCCGGCGGATTTCTCGCTGGTCGGCTATCGGCATCATGAGCCGCTGACGGCGCCGATGGCGATCTGATTCCGGTTGCGGACGCGAGGCGGCAGTGGCCGCGGCGTCGAATGTGAAAAACCCCGCGATGGCGTGGCTCGCGGGGTTTTTTCTTGCCAAAACGACAGCTGGCCAGTTCAGCCTTTGTGGCGCTCGTCGCGATTGCCGCCGCCCTGATGCTGCTCGGCGTGTTGCTGTTGCGGCTGAGGTTGCGCACGCGGCTGCTGCACCTGCTGCGGCCGAGGTTCAGGACGCGGCTGCTGCATCTGCGGACGCGGTTCCGGGCGAGGTTGCTGCATCTGCGGGCGCGGTTCGACGCGCGGCTGCTGCGCCTGTTGGAACTGCGGCTCAGGCCGTGGTTGCTGCATCTGCGGACGCGGTTCGACACGTGGCTGCTGCGCCTGCTGGAACTGCGGCTCTGGCCGGGGTGGCTGCATCTGCGGACGCGGCTCGATACGCGGCTGTTGCATCGCCGGCGGATGCGCTTCCGTCATTCGCGCCTGTTGCTGTGCAGCCGGGTTCTGCGGCGGATGCGGCACACCGGACTGCGCGAATCCCGGTTGCTGCGGCGCGCGCGGCTTCTCCATGTGCGGTGCCTGCTGTGCCATCGGCGGATGGGGCTGCGTCCATGTCGGTTGCGACCTGCCTACCGCGCCCCATTGCTGTGGCGCGCCGTGTTGCTGCGAGTAGGCGCCCGCGTTGGCCGGGTTGCCACCGCCTGCTTGCGGTGGCCGAGGTACTCCGTTTACCCCGTTCGACGGATGGCCCATCTGGCCCGCTTGCGCGGTCTCGCCAGGCTGCGGCGGATGGGCGATGCCGGCCATCTGCGGCGGCATGCCCGAACGCGCCGGCGGCGCTTCGCCATGCGCTCCGATGCCGCCCGCTCCCCCAGGCCGCTGACCACCCTGCTCGACGCCATGCGGCGCGTTGCCGCCGGCTATGCCAGGCGTCGCCGGCGCACCGGCCGCCATCCCCGGCGGATGTCCCGGAATGTGCGATTGCACGACTCGCACGTTCGCCATCGGCAGCGCGCCCGGTGCGCCGGTCATATGCGCGGGTACCGACGTGCGCACGACCGGCTGGCCGCCGCCGGGCACCCGACCGCCGCTTTGCGCGAAGCGCTGCGCGAGCTCGTCGTGATAGGCGGCCGGCATGACGGGATTGCGGGTTGCGACGACCGGCCGCGCGACGACGCTCGCCGGTGGCCGATAGTTCGCGCGTCGCAGATCCGACCCGAAGCTCTCGCGCACCGGTGCGATTCCCGGTGCGCCAGGGTTGATCCGCGCATTGCGCCACTGCGCGGGATCAACCTTCTGCGAAAAGCGTCGCACCGGCTGACCATGCACGAACGCGGTCGCAGGCACGGCGGTCACGCCGCCCGGCACGCGATAGTTCACGTACGTGTTGTGGATGTTCACGTTGCGGTGGTAATCGTTGAAGACCGTCGTGCGGTTCACGCGGTTGTAGTACCCGGCGCTCCAGCGGTCGTGATCGCCCCAATGCGGATGCCACGGCTCGCCTGGCCCGAGCGGAAACCACGCGACACCGGCCGCGATGACCCCGCCGACCGCCAGATTCACACCCCAGTCGACACCACCGCCGTCATCGCCGACGAACCCGACCAGCGCTGGTGCGTAGACCGGCGGCGCGTCCGCTTCGAGCGGACCGGGCACCCAGGCCCACGTGCCGTCGACCTCGGCCCAGCGGCCGTAGTGGTACGGCGCGAAGCCCCACGGTTGGTCGTCGACCCAGGTCCAGCCCCAAGGCGCCTGCCAGACCCAGTGACCGTCGTGATACGGCGCCCAGCCGGCCGGCGTCGCGTTCGGCACCCAGACTTCGCCGTATTGCGGCGTCGCGCGCCACGTGCCGTTGGCGTCGAGATCCTCGTAGCCGGGAATGTCGCGCGACACGTAGTGCGCCGACGGCGAGCGGTCTTCGGTGGCGTCGCGGCTGGCGGCCCACTGGTCGAGATCATCGGGAGCGGGCGCGCGGGTGTCGGCGAGCTGCCCCAGGTTCGTGCCGGTGAAGCGGATCTGCTGGCCCGCCGCGACCGGCACCTGGGCGCCGTCGCCGTACGCGATCGCGCTGCCGCTGCGCACGGTGACGGTCGTGCCGCTGCCGTCGGGCGCGACGTCGACGCGATAGTCGCCGGGGCCGTTCACGCCGAGCGCGAGGTTCGGCGTGTCGATTTCATACGACGTGCCGGGCGCGAGTTCGCGCACGCGCGTCGACAGCGTGCCTTGCGCGACTTTTAGTTGGGCGGTCGTGTCGTCGAGATTGAGCACGTCGAGGCTCGTGTTCTGGCCGAGGCGCACGGCGGTCGAGCCGATGTGCAGCTCGGAGCGCGCGTTCTGGTCGTTCCACAGCTGGTCGCCGGTCGTCAGCGGCCGGTTGATCTGCGCGTACGACCAGTCGGTCGCGCCGGCAGGCTCGGTGGTCACGGCGCCGGCCGTGTAGTTCAAACGCGCGATACGCCCGGGCGGATCGCCGCCCGACGGATCGCCGCCCGGCGCGACAGCCGTGGCGGTTTGCGGCGGGGGTGGCGCTTCCTGCGCGAGGCTGGCCTGCGCGGCGAGCGCGACGACGGCGGCCGCGATCAGCGTAAAGCCGGTCATCCGGCGGTTGATCCCGGCTTGCTGGATGGGCAGCTTGGTATTGGTCATGACTGATCTCCGACGGACGCGGCAATGGGCCGGGTCCGTTCAGTCACTGTACCTGTCGCCTATGTTTCAAGGCCCGCACATTTGTAAGGTGGATTCGCGGGCATGTAACAAAAGGTCTCGCGGTGTCGCCGCGTCGCCGGTGCAAGGGTCTATCCGGCCAGAAACGCATCGAAATGCTGATGGCCGGCGGGGGTGACGCGCAGCACGCGCGGCCGCTCGGTGCGCTCGACCCAGCCGTGCGCCGACCATGCCTCGAGCAACGCCGCGCCGAGCGCGCCGCCCAGATGCGGACGGCGCATGCTCCAGTCGAGGCAGGTGCAGGCGAAGCGGCGCCGCCGGGTCTTCTGCGCAGCGAGGTCGATGCCCCAGTCGGCGAAGCGGGCGGCGCCCTGCGCGGTCGCCTCGAGCGCCGCGCCGTGCTGCGTCAGCAGCCCGCGTTCGAGCATGCGCTCGAAGATCTGCACCGACAGCTCGCCCGCCATGTGGTCGTAGCAGGTGCGCGCGTAGCGCATGTCGAGCGGCACGGTGCGGGCGGGACGCGGCACGGACCGCTGCGGCGCGCTGACCTGCGCGACGTTGGCGAGCGCTTCGATCGATGCGGCGATGTCGGGCGACGCAATGCGGAAATAGCGATGCCGGCCGCGCACTTCGAGCGCGAGCAAGCCGCCGTCGGTGAGCCGCGCGAGATGGGCGCTTGCCGCCGAGGGCGACAAACCCGCGATCATCGTCAGTTCACCGGCGGGGCGGGCGCTGCCGTCCATCAGCGCCCACAGCATCGCGGCGCGGCCGGGGTCGGCGAGCAGCGAGCCTATGCGGCTCAGACCGGGGAAGTGGTTCTGGTCGTCTGCGAGGGGGGCGGTCATGGCGCGTCTCCTGAATAGGCGGCAAAGGGCAGGGCGGCTAAATCGCCAAGGCCGCCGCCACGATTCCCACTCTACGCGCATCAGGTATTCGATGTTTCAGCGTTGCGTGAACTATGTATGCCGGGGACGTCTCCCGCGCAGCCTGCGTTCCCGCGTCGGTTGGTGCCGCCAGGCTAGAATCGAAGCCTGTTCTTGCTGGAATCCGATGTCATGAAAACTCTTCTGGCCGTCGCCGCGGCGGTTCTGCTGTTCAGCGCCTGCGCAGGGGGCGGAGCCGGTTCGGGGTCGGCCGGCAGCGGCAGCATCAACATGTACGGCACCATCGACGAAGGGATCAGCGTCCACAAATAGGACGTTGCGCAACCGTACCGAGTAGAAGCACCGCCGCGCGCATTATTGCGCTCGTATAATCGCCTCCTTTCAATGCATCCGATTGACCGGAGTCAAGATGAGCACTGTTCCCACAGCACCGCTGGACCGTTCGGAAACCACCTTCCGCTTTCTCGCCGAGCCGACCTCGGTCAACTTCGGCGGCAAGGTGCACGGCGGCGCGCTGATGAAGTGGATCGACGAAACCGCGTACGCGTGTTCGGCGGTGTGGTCGGGACGCTATTGCGTGACGGTCAGCGTCGGCAACATCCGTTTCCGGCGGCCGATCCTCGTCGGCAATCTGGTCGAGTTGCGCGCGCGTGTCGTCGCGACGGGCCGCACTAGTATGCATATTCACGTGTCGGTGCAGGCCGGTGATCCGAAGGGCGGTGAACTGCTGCAGACCACCGACTGCCTCGTCGTGATGGTCGCCGTCAACGAGAACGGCCATCCGGTGCCGGTGCCCGCGTTCGTGCCGCAGACCGATGAGCAGAATCGCCTCGCCAAATACGCGATGGACGTAAAGGAAGCGCTCGACGCGATCGTCGAGCTGAAGCCTGAAGAAGTCGCGCAGGGAAAGATCTAAGCGCAGCGGGGTTGCGCGCGGCGCGCCCGTTCGCGCGCCGCCTCATACATTTACGCCGGGACTTAGCTCGCCGTACCCCCGACCATATCCTTCGGCTGCACCCACTCGTCGAACTGCTGCTCGGTGACATAGCCGAGCGCCAGCGCCGACGCCTTCAGCGTCGTGCCTTCCTTGTGCGCCTTCTTCGCGATCTGCGCGGCCTTGTCGTAGCCGATGTGCGGATTGAGCGCCGTCACCAGCATCAGCGATTCGTTGAGCAAGGTATCGATGCGCTCGTGATTCGGCTCGATGCCGACCGCGCAGTTGTCGTTGAAACTCTGCGCGCCGTCGGCCAGCAGACGCACCGATTGCAACACATTGTGCGCGATCATCGGCCGGAACACGTTCAGCTCGAAGTTTCCGCTCGCGCCGCCGATATTCACCGCGACGTCGTTGCCGAACACCTGTGCGCATAGCATCGTCAGCGCTTCGGACTGCGTGGGATTGACCTTGCCCGGCATGATCGAGCTACCCGGCTCGTTCTCGGGAATCGACAGCTCGCCGAGACCGCAGCGCGGGCCGCTCGCGAGCCAGCGGATGTCGTTGGCGATCTTGTTCAGGCTCGCGGCCACCGTTTTCAGCGCGCCGTGCGCGAACACCAGCGCGTCGGCGGCGGCCATCACCTCGAACTTGTTCGGCGCCGACACGAACGGCAGACCGGTCAGCCTGGCGATCGCGGCGGCGACGCTGTCGGCGAACTTCGGATGCGCGTTCAGTCCCGTGCCGACCGCGGTGCCGCCCTGCGCGAGCTCGTACAGATGCGGCAACGCCGCCTCGACGTGACGGATGCCGTGCTCGAGTTGCGCGACATAGCCGGAGAATTCCTGGCCGAGCGTGAGCGGCGTCGCGTCCTGCAAATGCGTGCGGCCGATCTTGACGATGCCGGTGAACGCTTTCGCCTTACCGTCGAGCGTGTCGCGCAGCGTCTTCAGCGCGGGCAGCAGATGCTTGACGATCGCGTCCGCGGCGGCCACGTGCATGGCGGTCGGGAACACGTCGTTCGACGACTGGCCGCGATTCACGTCATCGTTCGGATGCACCTTGCGCGCCTCGCCGCGCTCGCCGCCGAGCAGCTCGCTCGCGCGGTTCGCGATCACCTCGTTCAGGTTCATGTTGGTCTGCGTGCCCGAGCCGGTCTGCCAGACCGCGAGCGGAAATTCGCCCGGATGCTTGCCGGCGATGATCTCGTCGGCGGCCTGCATGATCGCGCGGGCCTTCTGCTCGTCGAGCACGCCGAGGCCGAGGTTGACTTCGGCCGCCGCACGCTTGATCACCGCGAGCGCGGTGATCAGCTCGGGTGACTGCTTCTCGGTCGAAATCTTGAAGTTCTGCAGCGAGCGCTGCGTTTGCGCGCCCCACAGGCGGGCGTTCGGCACCGCGATTTCGCCGAACGTATCGCGCTCCATCCGTACGTCTTCAGTCATGTTTGGCTCCGCTTCTCAAAGTTCCGAGTTGACCGGCAATAAAGAGAATAGACCCGTTAGCGCGTTGCGGTAAAAACCGGCCTGCGGATCGAAAATGTACGTGCGTGTCTGGCCGTTTTCGACGTCGGTCCAGACGAGCGGCGAGAGCGGCGCGCCGATCGAGCGCAGATACGCGAGCTGGGCCGAGTCGGCGAGCGTCACGTGATAGCTCTCGTCGGGCTGGGTCGCGCGCTCGAAGATCTTCGCCACCTGATTCGCGAGCTCGGGGCTATGGATCACGAGCGTGAGCTCGGTGTTCAGATTGGCCGAGCGCGGGTCGAGGTTCATCGAGCCGATGACGAGAATCTGGTGGTCGATCACAAACGTCTTCGCATGCAGGCTCGCGCGCGAACGCGAGCCGACCAGCCCCACGTTCGGCGTTTCCTGGTGCGGCTTGAATTCGTACAGATCGACCCCGGCCTTCAGCAGCGGCACGCGAAACGGGCTGTAGCCGGCCTGCACGGCGACTGCGTCGGTCGCCGCGAGCGAGTTGGTCAGCACCGCGATGCGGATGCCGCGATGGGTGATCTCGCTGGCCGATTGCACGCCCGACTCGTGAGGCACGAAGTAGGGCGATACGATCAGGAAGTCGTGCTGCGCGTCGTGCATCAGTTCGCGCAAGCGCTCGAGCGGCGGGCTCACGTAGTCCGGCGACGGATGCTCGATCTTCTCCGGCAGATCGGCCCTGAATTCCGCGCTCGCCCACGTGAGGCCGAGCTGCTCGCTCGTGATCTGGGCGGCGAGCGGCGTCGCGTTCAGCGGTTTCGCGTTGTACGGATCGGCGTTGGTGCGCCAGTGCTGGCGCAGGTCGTCGCGCGTCTCATCGAGTTCTTTCTGGTCGAATTTCTGTTTGTTCAGCACGTGCAGCGGATAGGCGAGGCCGCTGTTCCAGTAGTCGTCGAAACTCGCGGAGACGTCGGCGACGATCGGGCCCGCCGCGAGCACGTCGAGGTCGCGGAACTGCAGCGTTTCGCTCGCGCTGAAATACTCGTCGCCGAGGTTGCGGCCGCCCACGATCGCGAGCTGGTTGTCCGCGATCATCGCCTTGTTGTGCATGCGGCGCGTGAAGTGGCCGATCTGCGTGAACACGTTCGTGGTGCGCTCGAACATGCCCTCCTGCGCACTGCCGTACGGATTGAACACGCGAATCTCGATGTTCTCGTGCGAGTTCAACCCCGCCATGACGCGGTCGATGTCCTTGAAGTTCAGATCGTCGACCAGCATGCGCACCCGCACGCCGTGATCGGCCGCATAGAGCGCGGCGCCGAGCAGCAGCTTGCCGGTGGTGTCCTCGTTGGCGATGTAGTACTGCATGTCGAGGGTTTTGGTCGCCGCGCGCGCGAGCGCGATGCGCATCTGCAGCGCGTCGGTGCCGCTCGGCAGGAGGCGAAAACCCGATTGCTGCGGATGCTTCGCCTCGAGCGGCGCGAGCGCTTCGCGCAGCGGCGTATTCGCGGTGGCGGGCAACGCGTGCGTGACCTCGCGGTCGAATGCAGTGGCGGGCGGCTTCGTTGCGCAGGCGGTCAAAAATGCCGCCGCGCAACAGAGCAGGAAAAATCGTCTCGTTGTGCTGACTATCGAGCGGCGGCGCGCGGCCCGCCGATGTCGTTCGAAGTGCCCCTGCACGCTGTTTTCCCCTTGTTTTGCAAGCTTCTCGCGTGGCGGCAGCGAAGGCCCGCACACGCTGTCGAGAAAACCATTCTAAGGGAATTGGGGCGCGTGTTCGTCGTTCGTCTGAAAACGTGGGCGGCGCGCCAGCGCGCGATCAGCCGCGCTCAGCTTGCAGCGCGCGCTGGCCGTCGGGATGCGTCGAGCCTTTCGCGGGACGACCGGCCCACACGCCGGCGAGCAGCGAGCCCGACAGGTTGTGCCACACCGAGAACAGCGCGCCCGGCAGCGCGGCGATCGGCGTGAAATAGAGCTTGCCGAGCGTCGCGGCGAGCCCCGAGTTCTGCATGCCGACTTCGATCGCGAGCGTGCGGCAGACGGCTTCGTCGAAACCGAGCAGACGGCCGCCCCAGTAGCCGCCGAGCAGGCCGATGCCGTTGTGCAGGACGACGCCCACCATCACGACGAGGCCGACCGACGCAATGCTCTTCTGCGTGCCGCCCACCACCGCGCCGATGATCAGCACGATCGCGACCATCGACACGAGCGGCAGGATCGGCTCGATCTTGCGCACGAGCTTGCCGAACAGATGATTGACCACCAGACCGACGACGATCGGCAGCGCGACGATCTGCAGGATGCTCATCAGCATGCCGTGCACGTCGACGACGATCGACGCGTCGACATAAAGACGCGTGAGCAGCGGCGTCGCGAACACGCCGACGAGCGTCGACAGCGCGCTGATCGTCACCGACAGCGCGACGTCGCCGCGCGCGAGATAGATCATCACGTTCGACGCGGTGCCGCTCGCGACGCTGCCGACCAGCACCATGCCGGCGGTCAGATCGGGCGGCATGCGCAGCGCCCTGGCGATGACCCATGCGGCGAGCGGCATCACGAGGTAGTGCAGCACGATGCCGGCGATTACCGGCGCGGGGCGCGCAAACACGCGCAGGAAATCGGACGCCGACAGCGTGACGCCCATCGCCAGCATGATGATCGTGAGCAGCGTGGTGACGTGCGGCGCGACGCCGGAAAACGAGGCCGGCGAAAAGTACGCGGCGACCGAGACGAGCACGGCCCAAAGCGGGAACAGGCGGGTGACGCGGGCAAGCATGGCGGGGTGGTCCTTGGTTATGTTGTGTCGCGAGAGAGCGCGCGCGAGCGCCGGCGCGCCGCGGCCGCCATTTTACCTTTTGCAGGGAATGCTTCAGGAGTGAGGCTTGTCGATACTTCGCTCAAGCCGACCGCGCCGGCGGCGTGACCGATCTCGCCTGCGGCGCCGGCCGCAGACTTAGTCGGTGAAAGCGCCGCGTCATCAGCAGCGCGACGCTCGCGAGGCCCGCCGCGAGGCCCCACCACAAACCGCGCGCGCCGAGGCCGGCGTGGAACGCGAGCAGATAACCGGTCGGAAAGCCGATCACCCAGTAGCCGAACGCGGCGGCGATCATCGGCACGCGCGTGTCCTTCAGGCCGCGCAGACAACCGGAGCCGACCGCCTGCATCCCGTCGACGATCTGGAAAATCGCCGCCACGCCGAGCAGCGAACTGGCGAGCGCGATGGTCGGCGCATTGGCCGGGTCGTCGAGATGCAGATACAGACCGACGATCCAGTGCGGCGCGGTGATCAGCACGAGGCCCGACATCGACATGAAGCCGACGCCGAGCGCGAGCGCGACGAAACCCGCGTGGCGCGCGGCGAGCGGCTGCCCGGCGCCGGCCCAGTAGCCGACCCGCACGTTGGCCGCCTGGCCGATCGACAGCGGCACCATGAACGCGACCGAGGCGACGTTCAGCGCGATCTGATGCGCGGCCAGCTGCGACTCGCCGAGCAGGCCGACCATCAGGCCGGTCGCGAGAAACAGCGTCGACTCGACGCCGTAGGTGATCGCCACCGGCCAGCCGATGCCGAACAACTCGCCCATCAGGGGCAGCCTGGGCCGCGTCGCGACGACGAAATGCTTAAAGCGCGGCCGCAGATGCAGCAGTGCCATCAGCACGAGGGCAGTCAGCCAGACGGTGATCGTAGTCGCGGCCGCCGAGCCGAGGAAGCCGAGCCGCGGCAGTCCGTACACGCCGTGGATGAGCCCGTAGTTCAGGAAGCCGTTGACGACGACGCTCGCGATCGACACCCACAACAGGCGTCGCGCCGCGCCGATCGCCGGCAGGAACGAGCGCATCAGGCCGACGCCGATCAGGCTCGCGGGCGCGCCCCAACGCAGCACCGCCGCGTACTGGCCGACGTTGTGCGCGAGCAGGCCCGGCTCGCCGACCGCGAGCAGGATTCGCGAGGCGAACGACAGCAGGACGAACGCCGGCACCGCCAACAACACCGCCAGCACGAAACCGGTCCAGTAGATATGCGGCACGCGGCCGTCGTCCTGGGCGCCGCGCGCGTGCGCGACGCTGACGCTGACCGAGGTCAGCACGCCCTGCAGCAGCGTGACGACGACGAAAAAGAGGTTGGCGCCGAGGCCGCCGGCGGCGAGCGCATCGGGGCCGAGCGAGCCGAGCAGGATCGTGTCGGTGACGCTCATCGCCATCTGCGACAGTTGCGCGATCGCGAGCGGTGCGGCGAGCCGCGCGGTATCGGCCGCGTGGCGGGATAGGGTCGGCGGCCGGCTGGCCGCTCGGGCAAAGCTGGGTTGAGTCATCGAATGCCTGGCGGCGAAATGGGTCGACAGCGGTGGCGACAGCGCGAGGCGGGCGCAAGCCGCGACGCGTTGCACGGTGTTGCGCGATACGGGGGTGAGTGGCCTGGCTGGGCAGCGGGCGGGACAATCCGCGACGGCGAGCCGGTCAGCCGACTTCTCGCCCGTGGTGCGCTTCGTCGCTTCGTCGTTTACCTGTCGAAACCGACAGCTTATTGCCTTGCCCGGCCGATGTCGATGGAGAACGCACAATTCTGGTGCGCCCCTTCCTGCGAATTTCCGGACTGCCGTCAGCCTTCGTGGACCGCGATGCGCGTGTCGCCGAGCAGTACGACCTGGCCCGCGCGGATCTTGCAGGTCTTACGCGTTTCGACCCGGCCATCGACCATCACGGCGCCGTCCGCGACCATCATCTTCGCGGAGCCGCCGCTGTCCGCGAGACCCGTGATCTTCAGCAGGTTGTGCAGTTCGACGTACTCGCCGGTGAGCGTGAAATTGAGGTTGGGCATGGCGTTTGCACCTTTGGCACGGGGTCGCGTTGGGGGTTCGCATCATAAAGCAAGTGCACGCGGCGCGGCGGCGCGGGGCCGTCGCGCCAGCGCCGGGTCATGCAGCGCGTCCCGCGCGCAAGCAATTGAAAGCAGATGTTGCTCATTTGTCGGAAAGTGAAACGTTCCGTAACTCTGGTCGTGGCGGACGGATTTCACTCTTAAAGTGCATCTCAGCAGCAAAGCCCGCTGGAATTCCGGGATCTTCCCCGGCCACTTAGCCAGCGACGCACGGACCGGGCGAGGCGCGCGAGACATTCCGTCATCACGACGCCGGAGAGTTCGCCCGAGTCACAACAACTTTAGAGAGGATAGCCATGACCCAGATTCGTTCGCTCCTGATCGGTACCGCCCTTACTGCTTTTGCCGCGACGGCCGCCGTCGCGCAGACCGCGCAACCGGCAGCAGGCATAGGCGGTCAGGCGCAGATCCAGACCCAGAGCGCCGCCGGCGTGGCGCCGCCTGCGGCTGGCGCACAGGGCATGCAGATGCCGCCTTCGGCGCAAGGCATGCAGCAAGTGCCGGGCGCACCCGCCGCGCAAGGGGTCGAGGCGCCGCCGCCGGCTCGTTTGACGGCCTCGGGCTCGACCGACCCGCTCGTGCAGAAGCGCGACGCCGATGCGAAGGCCAACGCCGAGTATCGCGCGGCGAAGAAGTCGTCGAAAGCGGAATTGAAGGCGCAGCAGAAGGCCGCCAAGGACCAGTACACGGAGCAGGTGCGCGGGGCGAAGCTGAACCAGAAGGCGGACAAGCAGAGCGCCAATAACGAAATGAAGATGAACATGGAAGGGCAGACCGCCGCCCAGGCTGACGGCGTCGACGTCAAGCATTGAGCCCGGCCGGAGGCCGTGGCGCGTGGGCCGGCAAGGCTCGCGCGCCACGGGCGTCGGTCGCTTAACGACATATCCATCAGGGAGAGATCGGATGAACCTCAACCGTTCCACCAAAAACCAGATTTACGCCGCGCTGCTTGCGGCTTGCCTGTCGTCAGCCGCGTTCGCACAGACGACCGACCCGGCCGCGGCGCCCGCCACGCACGCGGACAAGAAGGCCGCGAAGGAACAGGCGAAGGCCGACAAGAAGGCCACGGTCGCCCAGGCCAAGGCGGACAAGGCCAAAACCGACGCGCAAGCCGACGCCGACAAGGCCAGCGCCGACGCCAATCTGAAGGACGCGAAGAAGCAGTAGCATGCGGCGTCGGCGGGCGGCCCGGCACGCCCCTGTCGACATGAACTGGACGAGGCATGCGCTCGAAAAAAGGGCGCTTGTCGCGTAAGGTTGTATGGATATACAGTATGCGTCGCATCCTGAAAATCCATCCAACCCCGCAAACCGACCCGTGTCCACCGTCGCCGAATCCGCTCCGTCGTTCGATACCGCCGCCTGGCTCGCGAAGCTCAACGACGCCCAACGCGAAGCCGTCGAATATGGAACAGACACGCCGGACGCGCTGCCCGGCGCGCTGCTCGTCATCGCGGGGGCCGGCTCCGGCAAGACCAACACGCTCGCGCACCGCGTCGCCAATCTGGTGGTGAAGGGCGCCGATCCGCAGCGCATCCTGCTGTTGACCTTCTCGCGCCGCGCGGCGCTCGAAATGACCCGCCGCGTCACCCGCATCACCGCCGCCGCGGCCACTACCGTCGGCGCTCGCACCGCGCTCGCCCAAGGGCTCACGTGGGCCGGCACGTTCCATAGCGTCGGCGCGCGGCTGTTGCGCGAGTACGCGGATCTGATCGGCCTCGCGCCCGCGTTCACGATCAACGACCGCGAAGACTCCGCCGACCTGATGAACCTCGTGCGCCACGAGCTTGGACTGTCCGCGAAGGAGCGACGTTTTCCGGCTAAAGGCACCTGCTTCGCGATCTACTCGCGTGTCGTCAACACGGGCGCATCGCTGGGTCAGGTGCTGGACCGCGCGTTTCCGTGGTGTCGGGAGTGGGAGGACGATCTGCGCCGGCTGTTCGCCGCGTATGTTGAGGCGAAGCAGAAGCAGAGCGTGCTCGACTACGACGACCTGCTGCTGTACTGGTCGCACATGGCCGCGGAACCGGCCATCGCGGCCGATCTGTCGGCGCGCTTCGATCACGTGCTGGTCGACGAATACCAGGACACGAACCGCCTGCAGGCGTCGATCCTCCTCGCGCTGAAACCGGACGGCCGCGGCCTGACCGTGGTCGGCGACGATGCGCAGTCGATCTACTCGTTTCGCGGCGCGACCGTGCGCAATATCCTCGACTTTCCCGCGCAGTTTGACCCGCCCGCGAGGCAGGTCACGCTCGAACAGAACTATCGCTCGACGGCGCCGATTCTCGCCGCGTCGAACGCGGTGATCGAGCTCGCGAGCGAGCGCTACACGAAGAATCTGTGGACCGACAAGGCGTCGGCGCAGCGCCCGCGCCTCGTCACGGTCGCCGACGACGCCGCGCAGGCCCGCTACGTCGTCGAGCAGGTGCTCGAAGCGCGCGAGCAGGGCGTAAAGCTGAAGTCGCAGGCGGTGCTGTTTCGCGCCGCGCATCACAGCGCCGCGCTCGAGATCGAGCTCACGCGTCGCAACATTCCTTTCGTCAAGTTCGGCGGCCTGAAATTTCTCGACTCGGTGCATGTGAAGGACGTGCTCGCGGTGCTGCGCTGGGCCGAGAATCCGCGCGATCGCGTCGCCGGCTTTCGCGTCGTGCAGCTGCTGCCGGGCGTCGGTCCCGCCACTGCGGCGAAGGTGCTCGACGACATCGTCGCGCGCGCGCAGGGCGGCGACCCGGTCGCGACCGCCAGCGGCGCGCTGGCCGCGTTTGCGCCGCCCGCGCGCACGCAGGAGGACTGGCATCCGTTCGTCAGGCTGATGTCGAGCGTGTACGGGCGGCAGACACCGTGGCCCGCCGAATTCGAGATGGTGCGGCGCTGGTACGAGCCGCATCTGGAGCGCAATCACGAAGATGCCGCGGTCCGTCACGCGGACCTGTTGCAGATGGAAAGCATCGCCGGTACGTATCCGTCGCGCGAGCGCTTCCTGACCGAGCTGACGCTCGATCCGCCCGACGCCACCAGCGACGAATCCGGCGTGCCGCTGCTCGACGAGGACTACCTGATCCTGTCGACGATCCATTCGGCGAAGGGCCAGGAGTGGCGCAACGTGTTCGTGCTGAACGGTGTCGACGGCTGCATTCCGTCCGATCTCGGCACCGGCAGCGACGAGGAAATCGACGAGGAGCGGCGCCTGCTGTACGTGGCGATGACGCGCGCGAAGGAAGACCTGCATATCGTCGTGCCGCAGCGCTTTTACGTGCACAACCAGACGCATCTGGGCGACCGGCACGTGTGGGCATCGCGCACGCGCTTCATCGCCACGCCGATGCTGCCGCTGTTCGACGCCTATGCATGGCCGCGCGTGCCGGTGGCGAGCGCGCCGAGCGCGGCGGGACTGGCCGCGGCCGCGCAGGCGAAGATCGAGATCGGAGCGAAGCTCAGGAAGATGTGGGATTGAGCGGCTAGCGCCGCGCGGGTCCGTTCAGGCTCAGCGCGACTGCCGCTGCTGTTGCTGCGCGACCGGAGGCGGCGGCACGAAAAAGTTACGCAGCCACGCCGCGAGCCGCGAGAACACGTCGTACGGCTCGTCGACAAAAATCTCCGGTTTCAGGAGTCGCAGATATTCCATGATCTGCTGCGCTTCCTGCTTCTGGAACGTGCCGTGCGAAATGCCGAGCCGCAACAGTCCGCGCAGTTCGCCGAGCTTCTCGCGCGCGGTGCTGCCCACGTTCGTCTCGCACGCGACCTTCGCCTCGTAGACGCGCTGGCGCAGCGATTCGACGAGCCGCCACGCCGGCGTCTGCATTACTTCCTCGAGCGCCTGGATGTCCTGCACCGTGCTCTTGATCTGTGCGGCGAGCGGGTCGACCAGCGTTGCGTCGCCTTCCGCTTCCTTGACGATCGCAGCCGCCCAATCACGGCATTGCTTGGTGAGCTCCTCGGGTGTCCATTCCGAGCGCGCCGCGAAACCGAAGCCGAACTCGCTCGCCTGCCGCATCAGGATCGAGACGACGTCCGGAAACTCCTTGTCGAGCGTGCGCTTGGCCCATGCGTACTGACCGCCTTGCAGCATCCGCTGCACCGCGTGCTCGGTGAGCGGCACCATGTTGTCGAGCAGCTTCGCGCGCAGGAAATCCTCGAACGACGGCGTCGCGAACTGCGGATCGAGCTTCAGCGAGACCCGCAAAAAGGCTTCGAAGTCCTTGCGCAGCGATGCGACGGTCTCGTCCTTGAGCTTCAGGGTGATTTGACCCATGTGTTATCCCGTTTAATGCGGCCGCGCGCGGCGCGCTGTCGCAAGCTCGCCCGGCCAGATGCGGACCGAGCCATTGCGACGCCGGCTGCCGACGCGCGTGATTCCAACCTGTTGCCGCGTAACCAGCGGGACGACTCCCGATGAGCGGACCTCGACTGCATATCGGCGGAGTGGGCGGAAACTTGAGGGTTACCCCGCGGAGTGCGGGCGCTTTGGAGGGAAGCTTCGAGCGGCCGAGCCCCGGGGGAGGGCCGTAGGGAGGGGGAGCGGCGCGGTCCGCGACACGGCGAGGTGTCGACGAACCGCGGAGTTGACGCGCGCAGAGAATGGGCGCGCTTACTTCAGCACGACGCACTGCCAGACAAAGAACACCACCAGACCGACTGCGATCGTCAGCAGCGGCCGGCGCGTCAGCGCACTGACGACGATCGCGGCGAGCGCGCCCACCAGTTGCGGATTGCGCCAGCTCAACTCGGCATCGTTGCCGTGCGGCGATACGGCCATCGGCACGATGATCGCCGTGAGCACGGTGACCGGCACGAAGCCGAGCGCGGTGCGCAGAAGCGGCGGGAACACGAGCCGGTCGCCGAGCACGAACACGGCCGCGCGGATCAGCCAGGTGATCGCGGCCATACCGAGGATCAGAACGACGTAGCTCATCGCGTGGCCTCCACGGTGCGGCGCGCGCCGCGCAGGTTCAGACGCGACATCGACAACAGCACGCCGACCGCGACCCCCGCGAACACCGCGCCGAGCAGGCCGAGCTTGTACGGCCATGCCTGCCAGAAAAACGCCAGCGTGCCGGCGGTGACGGCCGCCGCGATATAGCGCAGCGCGACCAGTTGCGGCACGACGATCGCGATGAACGTGGCGACCATCGCGAAGTCGAGACCGAGCGACTGCAGGCCCGGGAACGCCGCGCCGAACAGCAGGCCGGCGACGGTCCACAGTTGCCAGTTCAGATACATCGCGACGCCGGCGCCGAAGAAGTAGTACGGGCCGACCGTGCCCGGCTCGCGATGCCGGTAGTGCTCCCACGCGACCGCGAAGACCTCGTCGGTGAGCAGCGCGCCGAGCGCCCAGCGCCAGCGCTTCGGCAGATGCGCGACGTGCGGTGCGAGCGTCGCGCTATACAGCACGTGACGCAGATTGACGACGAGCGTGGTCGCCCAGATCACGGCAAAGCTCGCATGCCCGGCGATCAGCCCGAGCGCGATGAACTGCGCGGAGCCCGCGAAGACGACGAGCGACATCAGCTGCCCGTGCCACGGATGCAGTGGGCCGGACGTCACCAACGTGCCGAAAATGACGCCGAATGGCGCGGCGCCGACCATCATCGGGATGATGTCGCGGGCGCCGGCGGCGAATTCTTTGAGATGGCCGCCCCGGGTGGGCTGGCCTTGGGTGGAATGGGTCAATCTAGCCTCCTTGATTCTGGAAGCATAGCGGCTGACCGGTGTTCGGACTTGTACGTTCTTGCGGCGGGATTGCTGGTGGATGTGGCCGGCGGATTGCGGAGGAACGCTCACGGAGCGCGGTGCAGGCACCGCATGGGCAGTTACGCGCCGCGGTGGCTGCCTTGCCATTGGCCCGGCGGCACGCCGAACATGCGCCGGAAATGCCGCGTGAAATGGCTCTGGTCGGTGAAGCCGCTCGCGGCGGCGACATCGGTCACCGAGGCGCCGGCGCGCAACGGCGCGAGCGCGCGCTGCAGACGCACCTGATTGCGCCACGCGTGCGGCGGCAGGCCAGTCGATTGTGTGAAGAGCCGTGCCGCATGGAACGGTGACAGACCCGCCGCTTTGGCGACTTCGGCGAGCGTCACCGGTTCGATGAGATCGCCAGTCAGGCGCTCCTGCATCAGTGCGACGCGGGTGTCGTCAGGCGCGACGCGCGCGGATGCGGGACGCGTCTGCGCGTAGCGCACGAGCAGCGTGGACAGAGCGTCGAGCATCGCGGCTTCGGCGGCGAGCGCGTCGTCGCCGGCTTCGAGCAGACGATGGGCATGGGCGAGCCGCGTCGCGAGATCGGCATCGCGGATCACGCCGGGCGCAAACCACGGCAAGGCCTGCGGCTTGCCGGCGACTTCGTCGGCAAGCGCGCGGAGGAACTCGACCGGCGCATACATCACGCGATACCGCCAGCCAGCCTCGACCGCCTTCGATCCCGTATGCAACTCGCCCGGATTGATGATCGGCACGCTGCCCGCTTCGGCGACATGGTTTTCGCCGCGATAGCGATAGCATTCCGCGCCAGCGACGATGACCGGGATCGTGTACGCGTCGTGCCAGTGCGGCGCGAACTCGTGGTCGTGATATTCGGCGGTGAGCAGATCCGCGCCGGGCAGAAGCGGCGTGCGCCAGTAGCGGGCGGAATCGCGGAAGCGAGGGGTGGCGGTCATGACGAAAGTCCAGCAGGACCGCTCAGTTTAACGCGTCGTGGACGGGGACGACGGGGAGCGTGGCTGCGCGAGCCGCTAGGGCAGTCCATTTGCTCACGTCCCGTTACTTAACTGGAATCGTCGTGCCGGGTGGCATCGGCACGGCGCTCACGCTGTTTTTCGCGCTGCCGCTGACCACGCGGTCGCTGTATGTCAGATAGACCAAAGCGTTGCGCTTCGTGTCGACCACACGCACCACGTGCAGCGACTTGAAGATCAGCGACATGCTGACCGAGAACACGTCGTCCTTCTGCTTGACGGGGCCGGTGAAGTGCAGCGCCCCGACCTGGCGACACGCGATCGACGCCTCGGTCGGATCTTCGGCGATGCCGAGCGTGCCTTTGACGCCGCCGGTCCGCGCGCGCGACACGTAGCATGTGACGCCTTGCACGACGGGATCGTCGTACGCCTCGACGACCACGCGGTCGGAACCGGTAACGCGAAAATTCGTATTGACGCTGGCGATTTCTTCGCCGTGCGCTGAAGAGAGCAGCAGTGCGCCGACGGCCGCCAATGCGAAGCCTAACGAGGTGGATTTCATGAGCTTGCCGGTTGAGTGTCTGGAGTGGGCCGGCGCCAGAGAGCGGTGAAACGTGCGCCGTGAAGCCGCCATCGTATAACGGCGCGGCGCGCGCGTGAGGCCACCCGGTCGGAGCGCAAAAACAAAAAGGCCCGCACGGATGCGGGCCTTTCAAAATTTTTGGCTCCTCGACCTGGGCTCGAACCAGGGACCTACGGATTAACAGTCCGGCGCTCTACCGACTGAGCTATCGAGGAACAGCAGTACAACTTGATCTACATAAAAAAACCCGTCTTGGTTAACGGGCTTTTGCAATTCTTGGCTCCTCGACCTGGGCTCGAACCAGGGACCTACGGATTAACAGTCCGGCGCTCTACCGACTGAGCTATCGAGGAACAGAACAACAACAGCAGAGAAGCGAAATTGTAGAGTCGACTTAATCGCCTGTCAATACCTCTGCATTCATCTTCATACTAAATATGAATCGACAGGGCAGGGCGACAGGCCGCCGCGCTCAGCGCGCGAGCAGCGCGAGCTTTTCCTTCACGTCCTTGAACTCGTCGGCTTCCGGCAGCGGCGCCTTGGTCTTCGTGATGCTGGGCCATGCCTTCGCCAGGTCGGCGTTCAGCGCGATAAAGTCCTGCTGGTCGCCCGGCACATCTTCTTCGGCATAAATGGCGTTCACCGGGCACTCGGCCACGCACACGGCGCAGTCGATGCATTCGTCGGGGTCGATCGCGAGGAAGTTGGGACCTTCGCGAAAGCAGTCCACCGGGCACACATCGACGCAGTCGGTATAGCGGCACTTGATGCAGCTTTCGGTCACAACGTGAGTCATTCAGGCAGCTCCTGCATGCGGAATCAGGGAAGGCGCGTACGCCAAAAAAGCTATTGTAACGTAACGTCAAGAGGCGCATAAAGCCTCGGCTCATGTGTCTTATATGTTTTTGTGATTAGTTTATGGGGTGCCGCAAGTACCCGCTGGCAGCCGCCGGAAGCCCTGTGGCACGATGGCTCCGAACGCATTCGGGTAACATGCGTCAGGTTGGCGCGCTGCTGGGCGCAGCGCGTCCGTTGCAAGGGTGCTGTGAGCCCTTTTCGTTTTTTCAGCGGTCCAGTTCGTACCATCATGATTATTACTTCGCTGCTCGATACCGATCTGTACAAGTTCACGATGATGCAGGTGGTGTTGCATCACTTCCCCGCCGCGAACGTGGAGTACCGCTTCCGCTGCCGCACGCCGAAGGTCGATCTGGTGCCGTACATCGACGAGATTCGCGACGAAGTGCGCAAGCTCTGCGAACTGCGTTTCGCCGACGAAGAACTCGACTACTTGCGGCGCATGCGCTTCATCAAGGGCGACTTCATCGAGTTCCTCGCGCTGTTCCATCTGAACGAGAAGTACATTTCGATCACGCCGTCGCCGAAGGGCAATGGCGAAATCGACATCGATATCCAGGGGCCGTGGCTGCATACGATCCTGTTCGAAATTCCGGTGCTCGCGATCGTCAACGAAGTCTATTTCCGCAACACCCAGCAAACGCCCGACTACCACGTCGGCCGCGGCCGTCTGCTCGACAAGATCCAGTTGCTCGGCGCGCGTCCGGAATTCGCCGACTGCAAGATCGCCGACTACGGCACGCGCCGCCGCTTCTCGAAACAGTGGCACGAGGAAGTGATCCTCACGCTGAAGGACGGCCTGGGCGAGCAGTTCGCGGGCACGAGCAACGTGTTCTACGCGATGAAACACAGCTTGACGCCGCTCGGCACGATGGCGCACGAGTACCTGCAGGCTTGCCAGGCACTCGGTCCGCGTCTGCGCGACTCGCAGATCTTCGGCTTCGAGATGTGGGCGAAGGAATATCGCGGCGACCTCGGAATTGCGCTCTCCGACGTGTACGGCATGGAGGCGTTCCTCCGCGACTTCGACATGTATTTCTGCAAGCTGTTCGACGGCGCGCGTCATGATTCCGGCGATCCGTTCGACTGGGGCGAGCGCCTGCTCAAACACTACGAAGCGAATCGCTGCGACCCGCGTACCAAGATCCTGGTGTTCTCCGACGCGCTCGACATCCCGAAAGTGCTGCAGCTCTATGAGCGCTTCCGCGGCCGCTGCAAGCTCGCGTTCGGCGTGGGCACCAATCTGACCAACGACCTCGGCTACAACCCGCTGCAGATCGTGATCAAGATGGTTCGCTGCAACGGTCAGCCGGTCGCGAAATTGTCGGACTCGCCGGGCAAGAACATGTGCGAGGACAAGGCGTATCTCGCGTATCTGCGTCAGGTGTTCGGCATCGCGCAGCCGGAAGAAGAGACGGCGAAGTAACGGCTTTGCAGTTCGTCACCTTTTCATGATCTGTCCGCCTTCGGGGTAGGGCGGCGAACAGTGTCGCCGCGTTCCAGACGCCCGGCAATATGCCGTTCGGCCAGGGTGTTCGCGTGGAGGGCGGCCGGTATAATCCTCGCCATATCGCACGGCTGTCGACACGAGGATTTCGCCCATGGACACATCGCTTGCCCGCCGCAATATCCTGGCGCGCATCCGCGCCGCGCAAGGACGTGAGCCTGAGCCGAGCGCCGGCGAGCGCGAAGCCGCGGCGGACTATCTCGCGCGTCATCCGGTCGGTCCGCGCCCGGACATGCCCGCCGATCTGTGTGCGCGCTTCATCGAAGAAGCGCAGAAGCTGGCGAGCACTGTCGACACCGTTCAAACCCTTGCCGATGTGCCCGCCGCCGCGCATCGCTATCTGACGCAACACGGCTTGCCGTTGCAGGCCATCGCGTGGCAAACGCTGCGCGATTTGCCGTGGTCCGAAGCGGGCCTCGCCGTCGAATTTCGCAAGCCAAAAGACGATGACGTGGTCGGTCTCACCGGCTGCTTTTGCGCGACCGCGGAGACCGGCACACTGGTGTTGCTGTCCGGGCCCGAAACGTATGCGTCGGCCGGGCTGTTGCCGGAGACCCATATCGCGATCGTACCGGCGTCACGCATCGTCGCGGGTCATGAAGAGGCGTTCGGCCTGATCCGCAAGGAACGCGGCGAGCTGCCGCGCGCGGTGAATTTCGTATCGGGGCCCTCGCGCACCGGCGACATCGAGCAGACCATCGTGCTGGGCGCGCACGGCCCTTATCGGGTGCATGTGATCGTCGTGCAGGATGCTTGAACGCGTCGCGCGGCGGCGTAGCTTGAGTTCGCGGGCGACCCGCGTGGGCCTGTGGCTCACGGTGGCATCGATGCTGGCGCTGTGCTCGCCGCCCGTGCTGGCCGCGACGTTCGACGGCGCGCACCTGTCGGCGCTGTGGGGCTTGCCTTTTGCGGGCATGCTGCTGTCGATCGCGATCTTTCCGCTCGTCGCGCCAGTCTTCTGGCATCACCACTTCGGCAAGATTGCAGCGGCGTGGGCACTCGCATTCGTCGCGCCGTTTGCCTTGAGCTTCGGCGCAAGCGCTGCGCTCGGGGCGCTCGCGCACGCCATGCTCGGCGAGTACATTCCGTTCATCATCCTGCTCACCGCGCTCTATACGGTCGCGGGCGGCCTCTGCGTGCGCGGCAATCTGCATGGCACGCCGCGTCTGAACACCGCGATTCTCGCGCTCGGCACCGTGCTCGCGAGCGTGATGGGCACGACCGGCGCGGCGATGCTGCTGATCCGCCCGTTGCTGCGCGCCAACGACAATCGTCGCCATGTGACCCATGTAGTCGTGTTCTTCATCTTCCTCGTCGCGAACATCGGGGGCGCGCTATCGCCGCTCGGCGACCCGCCGCTGTTCCTCGGCTTTCTCGAAGGCGTGAGCTTCTTCTGGACCACCACGCATCTCGCGCGGCCGATGCTGTTCGTGAGCGGCATGCTGCTCGTCGCTTTTTACGTGCTCGACTCGTACTACTTTCACCGGCGCGAGGAGGTGCGTTCGGCTTTTCTCGATCCGACGCCCGATGGCGCCCCGCTCGGCATCGACGGCAAGATCAATTTCGTGCTGCTCGCCGCGGTGATCGCGCTCGTGCTGATGAGTGGATTCTGGCGCCCGCAAATCACGTTCGACGTGCTTGGCACGCATCTCGCGCTGCAAAACATCGTGCGCGATGCCGCGCTGATCGTCGTCACGCTGCTATCGCTCGCGTGGACCCCGCGCGCGGCCCGCGCGGGCAACGACTTCAACTGGGCGCCGATCGAGGAAGTGGCCAAACTGTTTGCCGGCATCTTCGTGACGATCGTGCCGGTCATCATGATCCTGCGCGCGGGAGAAGCCGGCGCGTTCGCGGGCATCGTCCATCTGGTCAACGAGCCGTCCGGTGACCCACGCGACATCATGTACTTCTGGGCGACCGGCCTGTTATCTTCGTTTCTCGACAACGCGCCGACCTACCTCGTGTTCTTCAACCTGGCCGGCGGCGATGCGCAGACCTTGATGAGCACCGGCGCGACCACGCTCGCGGCAATTTCGGCCGGCGCCGTGTTCATGGGCGCGAACACCTACATCGGCAACGCGCCGAACTTCATGGTGAAGGCGATCGCGCAATCGCGCGGCGTGCGCATGCCGAGCTTTTTTGCGTATCTGGGCTGGTCCGGCGCCGTGCTGCTGCCGTTGTTCGCGCTGACCGGCTGGCTCTTTTTTGGACCCTGATTCTGCAACTCGAGGCGATCCCTCGACGTGCGATACGGAGACTTGCAATGCAGAAAATCCTCGTTGCCCGTTCGATCTTTCCCGACGTGATCGACCGGCTCAAGCAATACTTCGACGTCGACTGGAACGCGGGCGACGTGTTGCCCGCCGACGAGCTGAAGCGCCGTCTCGCGGACAAGGACGGCGCGCTGACGGCCGGCGAGATGATCGACGCGGGCGTGCTGGCCGCCGCGCCGCGTCTGCGCGTCGTGTCGAACATGGCAGTCGGCTACAACAACTTCGACATGACCGCGTTCAACGCGGCGAACGTGCTCGGCACCAACACGCCGGACGTGCTGAACGAATCGACCGCCGACTTCGGCTGGGCACTGATGATGGCCGCCGCGCGCCGCATCGCTGAATCGGAGCACTGGCTGCGCGCCGGGCATTGGCAGAAGTGGAGCTACGACGGCTTCCTCGGCAGCGACCTGTACGGCTCGACGCTCGGCGTGATCGGCATGGGCCGTATCGGCCAGGCGCTCGCGCGCCGCGCGCAGGGCTTCAACATGCGGGTCATCTATCACAACCGCTCGCGTGTTGCGCCGCAGATCGAGGCCGAGCTGAACGCGGAGTACGTGTCGAAAGAGGAGCTGTTGCGGCGCGCCGACCACGTGGTGCTGGTGCTGCCGTACACGAAAGACAATCACCACACGATCGGGGCGGCCGAACTCGCGCTGATGAAGCCGGGCGCGACGCTCACGAACATCGCGCGCGGCGGCATCGTCGACGATGCGGCATTGGCCGACGCGCTGCGTGACAAGCGCATCGCGGCGGCCGGGCTCGACGTGTTCGAGGGCGAGCCGAATCTGAATCCGGCGCTGCTCGATGTGCCGAACGTCGTGCTGACGCCGCACATCGCGAGCGCAACGGAAGCCACGCGCCGCGCCATGGCGAATCTGGCCGCGGACAACCTGATCGCCGGGCTAGGCGTGGGACCGCGCGCCGGTCAGCCGCCGAATCCGATCAACCCCGACGTGATCGGCAAGGCGCGTTCATGACGATGATTCTGGTGGCGGCCGTCGCGGTGCTGGCGGTCGCCCTCGTGATCGCACTGGCCTTGCTGTTGCGCGGTCACGACCGCACGGACCAGCATGAGCAGTTCGAGATGCTGAACGAACGCGTCGATGCCGTCGTCGACGCACAGGCGCACACCGCCGAGCGTCTCGAGCGGCAATTGCGCACCGACATCGCCGAGACCGCGCGCGTGTCGCGCACCGAGCAAAGCAGCGGCTTCGCGCATTTTCAGCAGACGCTCGCCGCGCAGTTCAGCAGCATGACGACGGTGCAGGGCGGCAAGATCGACGGTTTCGCTCAACAACTCGATGCCGTGCGTCACAGCCTGCAGGCGCAGGCGCAGCAGGCACGCGACGAACAGGGCCGCTCGCTGAAGCAGTTCGGCGACACGTTGAGCCTGCAACTCGGGCAACTGACCGAGGCCAACGACCGGCGCTTCGCCGAAGTGCGCGCGACGATCGAGCAGCGCCTGAAGGACATCGAGGCGAACAATGCGACTCGGCTCGAGGAAATGCGCCGCACCGTCGACGAAAAACTGCACGCCACGCTCGAACAGCGGCTCGGCGAATCGTTCAAGCTCGTGTCCGACCGGCTCGAACAGGTGCATCGCGGACTCGGTGAAATGCAGACGCTGGCGGCCGGTGTCGGCGATCTGAAGCGCGTGCTGACCAACGTGAAGACGCGCGGCACGTGGGGGGAAGTGCAGCTCGAAGCCTTGCTCGAACAACTGCTGACCGCCGATCAATACGCGAAGAACGTCGCGACGGTGCCGAAGAGCGCCGATCGCGTGGAGTTCGCGATCCGTCTGCCGGGGCGCGCCGAGCCCGGCGGCGCGAATACGCCGGTGTGGCTGCCGATCGACGCCAAATTCCCCCGCGAGGACTACGAGCGCCTGATCGAAGCGCAGGAGCGCGCCGATCCGGTCGCGGTCGAGGAAGCATCGCGGGCGCTCGAAGCGCGGATTCGCGCGGAGGCGCGCACGATCGCGGAGAAGTACGTGGCGCCGCCGCATACGACCGACTTCGCGCTGCTGTTTCTGCCGACCGAAGGCCTGTATGCGGAAGTGCTGCGGCGGCCTGGGCTCACCGATCTGCTGCAGCGCGACTATCGCGTGACGATTGCGGGGCCGACCACGTTGACCGCGTTGCTCAATAGCCTGCAGATGGGTTTTCGCACGCTCGCGATCGAGAAGCGCTCGAGCGAGGTGTGGCAGGTGCTCGGCGCGGTGAAGACGGAGTTCGGCAAATTCGGCGACGTGCTCGCCAGGACCAAGGCGCAACTCGAAACCGTCACGCGCTCGATCGAGGCCGCGGAAACGCGCACGCGCATGATGAACCGCAAGCTGCGCGACGTCGAAGCGTTACCTGGCGACGAAGCGAGCGGGTTGCTCGGCGATGCGTTGAACGGTGTGGAACCTGATGAGCAATGAGGCGAGCGGCGTTGCGGCTCAAGCCCCTTCGGCCAGGCGCTCCAGCGCATCGCCCGTCACGCGCACGACGCGCCAATCGGGCAACACCGTCGCGCCCATCTTCTGATAGAAGCTGATCGCGGGCGCGTTCCAGTCGAGCACGGTCCACTCGAAGCGCGCGCATTGCCGCTCCACCGCCAGCGCCGCGACGTGCCGCAAGAGTGCGGTGCCGAGCCCGCTGCCACGCTGCGCGGGCTGCACGTAGACGTCTTCGAGATAGAGTCCGCGGCGGCCCGCGAAGCTCGAAAAATTGTGGAAGAACAGCGCGTAGCCGACGATGCGTCCCGCGTTTTCGGCAACCAGCGCCTCGATCGACGGCCGCGCACCGAACAGTGCGTCGCGCAGGCTTGCTTCCGTCGCGACGAAGAGGTGCGTGAGCTTTTCGAACTGCGCGAGCTCGTACGTGAGCGCGAAGATCGCGCCGGTATCCGCGGGCGTGGCGGCGCGGATCGTCGCGGGCATTACGCTTCTTCCGGTGCGTCGGCCAGATGGATTTCGATACCACCGAAGCGCGACGCGACCCAGTTGTACGCGTGGCACGCGATCCACAACAACACGAAACCGAGGATCGCGTTCAGCAGCAGCGCGCTGAACACCGTGCTGAGCTCGACCGAGCCGTAACGCACGAACGCGACCACGACACCGAGCAGCACGATCGGCACCGAGAACGTCAGATACACGAGGATCAGCGCTTTGGCGGTTTGTCCAGGTGCGATGAACGAGATCTGTTTTTTCATGTAAGTCAAACCCGTATGTCGTAGTAGTGATAGTGGGTGAAGCGCCGATGGGGTGCGATCGATGCGCGGCGCGCAAGCTCAGATGAGCCCGTCGAACAGCATGATCGACACGCGTTCGCCGACGTCGATGTCGCCCTCGTCATGGCCAAGCACGATGAAGCAGTTCGCTTCGCTCATCGAGCTCAGCACGCCCGAGCTTTGCGAACCGGTCGGGCTCACGTGCCAGTGGCCGTGCGCATCCTGTTCGGCGATGCCGCGCTGGAATTCGGTGCGGCCCGCGCGCTTGCCCAGCGCCACGCGGCTCGTCGCGTGAATGACCGGCAGCGGCCGCGGCGTCGCGCCGGCCATCAGCAGCAGCGCCTCGCGCACGATCTGGTAGAACGTCACCATCACGGCGACCGGATTGCCCGGCAGGCCGAAGAATAGCGCAGGTTTGCCGAGTCCAGGCTGCGCGCCGGACCATAGGCGGCCGAATGCGAGCGGCCGGCCGGGGCGCATGGCGAGACTCCAGAAGGCCACGTCGCCGAAGGTCTGCAGCAGTTGCTTCGTGAAGTCCGCTTCGCCGACCGACACGCCGCCCGAGGTCAGCACCACGTCGGCATTGGCCGCGGCGCTCCGCAGCGCGGCTTCGAGCGCGGCAGGCTCGTCGCGCACGACGCCGAGATCGAGCGCGTCGACATTCAGGCGCCGCAACATCGCAAACAGCGTGTAGCGGTTGCTGTCGTAGACCGAGCCGGCGTCGAGCGGTTCGCCGAGCGAGCGCAGCTCGTCGCCGGTCGAAAAGAACGCGACGCGCAGACGCCGGCGCACGCTGACTTCGCCGATGCCGAGCGACGCGAGCAAGCCGAGGTCCGAGGCGCGCACGATGCGTCCGGCACGCAGCGCGACGTGGCCGCGCGCGAGATCTTCGCCGGCGCGGCGGCGGTTCGCGCCCGCCGTGATCGCGCTGGCGGCGAAACGGATCGACGTGGACGCCGCGCTGTCGCGCTCGACCCGTTCCTGCGGCACGACGGTGTCGCAACCGGCGGGCAGGCAGGCGCCCGTCATTACGCGCACGCACTGATTCGCCGCAACCTGGCCCGCAAATGGATGGCCCGCGAGCGCCTTGCCGGCTACCGTCAGCTCGACGCTGTCCGCGGCGCCTCGCGTACCGCTTGCGAGTGCCGCGGAGTTGAACGCGTAGCCGTCCATCGCGGAGTTGTCGTGTGCGGGTACGTCGATCGGCGAGACGATATCGGCGGCGAGCACGCGGTCGAGCGCGTCACGCAATGCCACGCGCTCGATCGCCACGACCGGCGTCGCCCACTGCCGGACGATCGCCTGAGCGGCCGGGACGGGTAGCGCGTGAGGATCGTACTGCGCGACGCAGCGGGAAAAGTCGTTGAGCGTGGTCATGAAGAGCTAGGCGTCGCGACCGGAGGCCGGCGCGGCTATTGCCGTGCGGCCGGAGCGGATGTCAGCCGGGGCCTCGATCACGTTCGAGGTCGGCGAGTTCTTGTAACGAGTTGGCATTGTAGAACGCGCGCTCGTCGGTAAAGACGACTTCGACCGTCTTGTGGCGTGCGTACCACGCGCGGACCTTGCGCTCGCCGGCGGCCAGAAATGCCGCCAGGTCGTCTGCGACGCAGGTGCGCAACAGCGCGAACACCGGGTGCAGTGATGTTTCGCCGTGGGCGTCGACGGTGGTGACGGTGGCGATGTCGGCGTCGTTCGTGTCGAGTGCGCGCGCGAGGCGCGTGGCGAGGTCGGCCGGCAGCCATGGCGAATCGCAGGGTGCGCTCAGCAGGTGCGTGGTGCCTGCTGCGCGCAGTCCGGCGAGCATGCCGGCGAGCGGGCCGGGAAAATCGGGGAGGGTGTCGGTGACGAGCTTCGCGCGGTACGGTGCGCCGAGCGCCGCATAGGTGTCGGGGTGGCGGTTCGCGCTGATCATCAGCGCTCCGGTCTGTGGCGCGAGCCGCCGCAACACGTGAGCGGCCAGTGGTTCGCCGTGGAGCGGCTGCAGCCCCTTGTCGACGCCGCCCATGCGCGTGCCGCGCCCGCCCGCGAGCACGAGGCCAGTGATCTGTTCGCGGGGGATGGGCATGCGTCGGCCGGCCGCTCAGCCGCCGATGTAAGACATTTCGACGCGCCGTCCGGTCGGCTCGTGCGGATCGGCTGGCTGGCTGCCGCGCAGTTGCGAGTAGCGGTCGCTGCGGCCCTGCCAGATTTCGGCGATGGCGGTGGCGATCTCGGCATCGTTCGCGCCGCCTCGCAGCAAGGCGCGAAGATCGTGGCCGGTCGCCGCGAATAGACACAGGTACAGCTTGCCCTCGGTCGACAAACGCGCTCGCGTGCAATTGCCGCAGAACGCGCGCGTGACGCTCGAAATCACACCGATCTCACCGCCGCCGTCGACATAGCCCCAGCGCTGCGCGGTCTCGGCCGCGCTGTGCGCTTCGAGCGGAACCAGCGGGAAATGCTCGGCGATGCGCGAGACGACGTCGGCGGAGGGCAGCACTTCGGTCATGTTCCAGCCGTTCGACGTGCCGACATCCATGTATTCGATGAACCGCAGCACCGCGCCCGTGCCTTTGAAATGACGTGCCATCGGCACGATTTCGCCGTCGTTGGTACCGCGTTTGACGACCATGTTCACTTTGAGCGGCGCGAGCCCGACCGCGTGTGCGGCAGCGATGCCGTCGAGCACGTCTGCGACAGCGAAGTCGGCGTCGTTCATGCGGCGGAAGAGCGCGTCGTCGAGCGCGTCGAGGCTGACGGTCACGCGCGTGAGGCCTGCGTCCTTCAGGCTGCGGGCCTTGCGCGCGAGCAGCGAACCGTTCGTGGTCAGCGTGAGATCGAGCGGACGGCCCGCAGGCGTGGTCAAGCGGGCGAGCCGGTCGATCAGGAATTCGAGGTTTTTGCGCAGCAGCGGCTCGCCGCCGGTCAGGCGAATTTTCTCGACGCCGTGCGCGACGAACAGCTGCGCGAGACGTTCGATCTCCTCGAAGCTCAGCAGGGCGCTGTGCGGCAGGAACGCGTAGTCCTTGTCGAACACTGCGCGCGGCATGCAGTAGACGCAGCGGAAGTTGCAGCGGTCCGTCACCGAGATGCGCAGATCGCGCAGCGGACGCGCGAGCGCGTCGTGCAGCTCGCCGCTAGGCGTCTGCGCCGGGCCGGCGATGACCGGCGCCGCGGTGAGATCGGCAACGGGAATGATGCGTCGGGACATGAAATGCTTCGTCGGATGCTTGAACGGACAGCGGATGATTCATTCTATCGGAAATGCCCGTGGCAGCAGGCCGGCGGCGGGCGTTGTCGGGGTATACGGGGAGCGGCATGACGCGGCTCGTGGCCCAAATGGCCACAAAAAGAAAAAGCCCGCCGGAAAGGGCGGGCTTTTTCGCTAACAACGAAGCGGCTTACTGCGGATGCTTGACCGTTTCGACCTGCTGCATCGGCGTGCTGTCGACCGGTGGCAACGCCTTGCGCTCACGGGCCACGCGCGGCGGCTTGACCGTCTGCGCCGCCGCTTCCTGCGCGGCGCGCAGCTTGTCGGCGTCGGTGTTCACCCAGATCAGGCCAGCCTGCTCGAGGATCGGCTTCAGCGCGTCGGCCGATGCGGCGGGCGTGGCGCTACGGGCGGGAGCCTGCTGCGGGGCCGCGGCGACCGGCGCCGGTTCGACCACAGCCGGTTCCGTTGCGACGACCGGTTGCGGTTCGACGATCTCGGCCTGCGGAGCCGGTTCGGCTGCCGGCGCCTCGACGACCGTGGCCGGAGCCGCGATGTCGAACGCGGCCGGGGCGGCTTGCGGTTCGGTCTGGACGGCCGGCTGCACTTCTACTGCCGGCTCGACTGCCGGCGCTTCGGCATGGGCGACCGGTTCGCTCGGGGCAAACGTCGCGACCGGTTCGCTCGTGGCCGGCGCAGCTTGCGCGGCTTGCGCCGGCGTTTCAATAGCCGGTTCCACCGCCGTGACCGGTTCGATCGATGCCGCCGGAGCCTCTTCGACCGGCACGATCTTTTCGGTCTTCGCGGCATTTTCCGCGGCCAGAGCCGGCGTTTCGGCTGCTGCGTGCAGTTCGGTCACGACCACGGTTTCCGTCGCGACAGCGGCGACGACCACTTCGACCGGCGTCACGTCCTTCGTTGCGCTGGCTTCAGGTGCGTGCTCGACCGGGCGCTCGGCGCGCACCGGTGCTTCGTCGCTGGCGGCAACGTTGTCGCCTTCTGCTTCCGCGACGTCCGCGGCGAGATTGCCGTTCACGTCCTCTTCACGCTCGCGACGGCCACCACGACGGCCGCGACGGCGGCGACGACGCTCTTCACCCTCACGTGCGACGGCTTCCTGATCGACCGGCACGCCGTTTTCACCCGCTGCCGCGCGGTTGCGCGCCAGTTCGTCGGCGGCCTGCGCGTCGGTTTGCGTCAGCGCCGCGGCGGTTTCCGCCTGCGGCTTGCGACGCTCGCCACGCTCGACGCGTTCAGCGCGCTCGCCACGCTCGCGGCGTTCGCCGCGTTCCTGACGCTCGGCGCGTGCCGTGCCTTCGACGGCTTCCGCGCGCTCGGCGCCACGGCTGTCGCGCTCGCGAGCCTCGCGCGGCTCACGTGCTTCACGTGCTTCACGCGGTTCACGGCCTTCACGCGGTTCGCGCTGCTCACGCGGGGCGCGCGGCTCGCGGCCCTCGCGTGCCTCACGGCCTTCGCGTTCCTCGCGACGCTGCGACGGCTGCTGACCTTGCGCCTGACGGCTGCCGGTTACGCCTTCGCCGCGGCCTGCCGCGTCGCGTCCGCCTGCGCCGCCACGGCGATTGCGGTTGCGATCGCCGCCACGCTCGCCCGTGCGCTCACCACGCTCCGTGCGCTCGCCGCGTTGCGGACGGGCCTGCTTGTCGGTCGTGGCCGGTGCGGCGGGCGCCGGAGCAGCCGGCTGCATGCCGAACAGATTCTTCAACCAGCCGATGAAGCCGCCGCTGGCCGGCGTTACCGCGACCGGAGCGGGCGTCGCCGCCGGGCGGACCGGAGCGCTCGGCGCCGGCTTCTCGGGCGTGATGCCCTTGACCGCCGCTTCCTGCTTCGGCTTCACTTCTTCGGCGCGCTTGCTGTAGCCGGTTTCCGATTCGAGTTCGCGGGCCGCTTCTTCGGCCATCTTCCACGATGCGCGCGGATCGTCGAGGCGCGCGTCGTCGTGGCGCAGACGCTCGAGCTTGTAGTGCGGCGTGTCGAGGTGCTTGTTCGGGATCAGCACGACATTGACCTTGAAACGCGACTCGATCTTGTTGATTTCGGCCCGCTTCTCGTTCAACAGGAAGGCGGTCACTTCGACCGGCACCTGGCAGTGGATCGCCGCGGTGTTTTCCTTCATTGCTTCTTCCTGAATGATCCGCAGCACTTGCAGCGCGGACGATTCGGTATCGCGGATGTGGCCCGTGCCGTTACAGCGCGGGCACGTCACGTGGCTGCCTTCCGACAGGGCCGGACGCAGACGCTGGCGCGACAGCTCCATCAGGCCGAAGCGCGAGATCTTGCCCATTTGCACGCGGGCGCGGTCGTGCTTCAGCGCGTCTTTCAGGCGCTGCTCGACTTCGCGCTGGCTCTTCGCCGATTCCATGTCGATGAAGTCGATCACGATCAGGCCGCCCAGGTCGCGCAGACGCAACTGGCGGGCGACTTCGTCGGCGGCTTCGAGGTTCGTGCGCGCGGCCGTTTCCTCGATGTCCGCGCCCTTGGTCGCGCGAGCCGAGTTCACGTCGATCGCGACGAGCGCTTCGGTGTGGTCGATCACGATCGCGCCGCCCGACGGCAGCGGCACCGTGCGCGAGTACGCGGTTTCGATCTGGTGCTCGATCTGGAAGCGCGAGAAGAGCGGCACGTCGTCGTGGTAGCGCTTCACCTTGCTGACGTTGTCCGGCATCACGATATCCATGAAGGCGCGCGCCTGGTCATGGATTTCGGTCGTGTCGATCAGGATTTCACCGATATCGGGCTGGAAGTAATCGCGAATCGCGCGGATCACGAGGCTCGATTCGAGATAGATCAGCATCGGCTGACCGTTCGTGCCGCTTTGCGACGCGGCTTCGATCGCGCGCCACAGTTGCATCAGGTAGTTCAGGTCCCACTGCAGCTCTTCGGCGCTGCGGCCGATGCCGGCCGTGCGCGCGATGATGCTCATGCCTTCCGGCAATTGCAGCTGCGCCATGGTTTCGCGCAGTTCCTGACGGTCGTCGCCCTCGATCCGGCGCGACACGCCGCCGCCACGCGGGTTATTCGGCATCAGCACCAGATAGCGGCCGGCGAGCGAGATGAACGTGGTCAGGGCCGCGCCCTTGTTGCCGCGTTCTTCTTTCTCGACCTGGACGATCAGTTCCTGACCTTCCTTCAGCGCGTCCTGGATGCGTGCGGAACGCATGTCGACGCCTTCGCGGAAGTACTGGCGGGCGACTTCCTTAAACGGCAGGAAGCCGTGGCGGTCTTCGCCGTAATTGACGAAGCAGGCCTCGAGCGAAGGCTCGATGCGCGTAATGATGCCCTTGTAAATATTGCCTTTGCGCTGTTCGCGGCCGGCGGTTTCGATGTCGATGTCGATGAGTTTTTGCCCATCGACGATGGCGACGCGCAGTTCTTCCTGCTGCGTCGCGTTGAACAACATTCGTTTCATTGAACGACTCCAGAGCGGCCTCGCCGGCCCAGCTGCGCGGTTGTCAGTCGCGAAAGCGGAGGGGGCGGGCGCGCCGCGTCTTATTGTGTTTTCACAAGCACGCTGGAGCGGGAAAGATGGCGGGAGAATTGCCTGAGAGGGCCCGGCCCAATAAAAAAATGGGCACGGTGCCGCAGGGCACATGCGAACACGGCTTCAAATCATGGCCTGACACGCCGCGGTTTGCCAGCAGACCTTCATAAGTCTTCGTCCTGGGAAGCCGGCGCGCCAAATGGGCGCGCGAGCGAAGGGCCGAAGTCCGCGGTCATGCCGCAACGGGAAGTTCGCGCAGGCGGCGCGTCTTATCCTGCTGGGGGTGTCTCACCTTCTTTTGACGTCGCCATGTCTTGTACTTTCTACAAGACGCCTCGGGCGCACGCCGTATTTTCGCGACTTGCAGCTTCGTCCAGCAGGGCGTCATACACCCGGAAACGCGAAGCTGAAAGCTAAATTCTTTTTAACCAAAATTCCGTTACCGTCGAAGCCGACCTTGACCGAACGCGCCTATGGGCGCCGTCCCTGCCGGGTGCTGACTTCGTGCGTGCAACTTGTTGCATCTCATTTTCAGGGCGAGCAACCAGACCCCGGCGCAAGTAAAATAACGGTTTATCGCTTGCGCTCGTGCAGTCCACCCGCATTCCGGACACTGCGCCGGCCGTCGCGGACTGCTGGGCAAATTATATTCAGAATGAAAGAGTTAGGCAAAACATCCCAGAGATCGGTTGCAGGCGCGGCCGGATCGGTCGCAAGCGACCAGGTTTCGCTGATCGAAATCGACGACAGCTCGGCCGGTCAGCGTATCGATAATTTCCTGTTGCGCGTCTGTAAGGGCGTGCCGAAGAGCCATATTTACCGCATTCTGCGTAGCGGCGAAGTGCGGGTCAACAAGGGTCGTATCGACGCGCAATACCGGCTCGAGCTGGGCGATCTGGTGCGCGTGCCGCCGATCCGCGTCGCGCAGCCCAATGAGGTCCCGGCCCACGTGCCTGTGCCCGAGGGCGGCTTTCACATCCTGTTCGAAGACGAGCATCTTCTCGTGATCGACAAGCCGGCCGGGGTCGCGGTCCACGGTGGCAGCGGCGTCGCGTTCGGCGTGATCGAGCAGATGCGCGCGGCGCGGCCGCAGGCGAAGTTCCTCGAACTCGTGCATCGGCTGGATCGCGAGACCTCGGGCATCCTGATGCTAGCGAAAAAGCGCGCGGCGCTCGTCAATCTGCACGAGCAGATTCGCGAGAACCGCATGGACAAGCGCTACTACGCGTGCGTGCACGGCGAATGGGCGAGCGACTGGGGCCGCCGCCGCGCGGTGAAGGAGCCGCTGCATAAGTATCTGACCGCCGACGGCGAGCGCCGGGTGCGCGTCCAGGCGGATGGCCTCGCGTCCCACACGGTCTTCAATCTGATCGACCGCTGGCCGGACTACGCGCTGCTGGAGGCCGAACTGAAAACGGGGCGCACGCATCAGATTCGCGTGCATCTGCAACATCTGGCGCTGCCGATCGTCGGCGACGCCAAATACGGCGATTTCGCGCTGAACAAGGCGCTCGCGCGCGCCAACGCGAAGCCGGGCATCAAACGTATGTTTTTGCACGCTTATCGGCTTAAGCTCACGCATCCGGCCACTGGCGCGCCTCTGCAGCTGGAGGCGCCGCTGCCGGCCGATTGCCGCGGCTTTATCGACCAACTCAACGAACTTCGAACTGGGTCCAACCCGGAGACGACCTTGCATGGCTAGAGAGCAATTTGACCTGATCGTGTTTGACTGGGATGGCACGCTGATGGATTCGACCGTGCACATCACGCGCAGCATCCAGGCGGCGTGTCGTGACCTCGGCTTGCCGGTTCCCGCCGACGAAGCCGCGAGCTATGTGATCGGCCTCGGCCTGCGCGACGCACTGCAGATTGCCGCGCCGACGCTCGATCCGGTCGACTATCCGCGGCTATCTGAGCGCTACCGCTTTCATTTTCTGGTAAAAGACCAGACCACCGAACTCTTCCCTGGGGTGCGCGAGATGCTTCAGGAGTTGCGCGACCTCGGCTACCTGCTCGCGGTCGCGACCGGCAAGAGCCGCGTCGGGCTGAACCGCGCGCTCGACCAGGCTCGCCTGACGAGCCTGTTTGACGGCACGCGCTGCGCTGACGAAACCTTCTCGAAGCCGCATCCGGCGATGCTGCACGAGCTGACCCGGGAATTGGGGCAGGACATCGCGCGCACCGTCATGATCGGCGATACGACGCACGATTTGCAGATGGCGCTCAACGCCGGCGTGACGGGCATCGGGGTGACCTATGGTGCGCATCCGGCGAATTCGCTGAATGCGATGTCGCCGAAGTTCGTCGCGTCGAGCGTCAGCGATCTGTCCGGCTGGTTGCGGGAGAACGCATGAGCACCGACGGCGTCGAGGCTGCTGCCGCTGCTGCGCAGGCCGTGCGCATCTGCTCGTCCGACGAACTGGTCGACGGCGGTGACGGCATCCGACGCGAAGCGCAACTCGGCGGACAGGAGGTGGTGGTGTTCTTCGTCCGCTATGATGGCCGCGCATACGGCTATCTGAATCGCTGCGCGCATGTGCCGATGGAGCTGGATTGGCAGGAGGGGCGGTTCTTCGAATCGTCCGGCTTATACTTGATGTGCGCGACACATGGCGCGATTTACGCGCCAGATACCGGCAAATGCGTGGGTGGTCCGTGTCGCGGAGGCAGATTGCGCCCCGTACAGGTCGAGGAGCGCGATACGCGCGAGGGCCGTGCGGTATTCTGGCTGCCTGACGGCGAATTGATGCCGCTCTCGCGCTGATTTTCCTTTCAATCTTTCCACTCTCCGCATGTCCGACAATTTGACCCCCGAAAAAGACCCGGCCTCGGGCGGCCGCTCCCGTCCGTCCGCCGACGAGCCGGGCTGGGAGCGGGCAGCTCTCGAGCGCATTGCCCTCGCCGCGATCACGGAGCAACGCGCCGCGCGGCGCTGGCGAATATTCTTCCGCTTTGTGTTCCTCGCCGTGCTCGTGCTGGCCGTGTGGGGCGTGCTGAACTTTTCGGGCGAGCGGGTTGCCACTACCGGCCGTCATACGGCGATGATTTCACTTGATGGTGAGATCGCGACGGATACGAACGCAAACGCTGAAGATATCAACACTGCGCTCGATTCTGCGTTCGAAGATTCCGACACGGCAGGCGTGATCCTGTACTGCAACAGCCCAGGAGGCAGTCCGGTGCAGGCGGGCATTATCAACAGCGAGATTCGGCGGCTGCGTGCCAAATATGCGTCCATACCGCTGTACGTCGTAGTCGGCGATATGTGTGCGTCGGGCGGCTACTACGCGGCCGCCGCGGCGGAGAAGATTTATGTCGACAAGGCGAGCATCGTCGGTTCGATCGGCGTCTTGATGGACAGCTTCGGTTTTACAGGCCTGATGGACAAGCTGGGGATTCAGCGTCGGCTGCACACATCGGGTGAGAACAAGGGCTTTTTCGATCCGTTCTCGCCGGAAACGCCGAAGATGGATGAGCATGCGCAGGACATGCTGGATCAGATCCACGCGCAGTTCATCGACGCCGTGCGTCAGGGACGCGGCAAGCGCCTGCATGAGACCCCAGACATGTTCTCGGGCCTGTTCTGGACCGGGCAGAAGAGCGTCGAACTCGGCCTCGCGGACGGATTTGGCGACGCGGATTACGTCGCGCGTGAGATCTTCAAAGCGCCGGATATCGTCGATTACACGGTAAAAGAGAGCATTACAGACCGTGTTGCGCGCAAATTCGGCGCGGCGGTCGGCGCGGGTGCAGTTCGAGCGATGGCCCTTGGCGCGAAGCTGAATCTGCATTGATCTCGCAGCCATGAGAAAGCCCGCGCGCCCGGTCGGTCTGACCGGTCGCGCGGGCTTTGGCTTTGCGGGCGCGGTTTCGGGCGCTCAGGCCGCCAGGATCAGAAAAATCGCCGGCCGTTTATGCAAATCGATCTCCGACTTCTTTTTCCAGTCGGAGACAGTCCGGCTCGCGATCGTTTCGGTCGGGAGCGTCAGATCGACCGCCACACAGACCAGCGTCGACGGTGCGCAGGTCGCCAGCAAGGTATCGAGCAGCGCACGATTCCGGTACGGTGTTTCGATGAAAATCTGCGTCTGCTTGCCCTTGCGCGACTGTTGTTCGAGATCGCGCAGCCGTTTGGCCCGCTCGGCGGCGTCGACGGGCAGGTAGCCGTGAAACGCAAAGCTTTGGCCGTTCAGCCCCGACGCCATCAGCGCGAGAAGAATCGAGCTCGGCCCGACCAGCGGCACAACCTTCACGCCGCGCTCGTGCGCGCGTCGCACAAGCAGTGCGCCCGGGTCCGCGACCGCCGGACAGCCGGCTTCGGAGACGAGACCCGCATCGGTCCCGGCCAGCAAGGGCGCCAGCAGTTTATCGATCTCACCGGCCGGCGTATTGACGTTCAGTTCTCGAATCTCGATTTCCTGAATCGGCCGCTCGGTGCCGACTTTCTTCAGGAACGCGCGCGTCGTTTTCGCGTTTTCGCCAATGTAATAGCGCAGTGACGCCGCGCGGGCGCGCACGGGGGCGGGCAGCACCAGGTCGAGCGCGCTCGCGTCGCCTTCGCCTAGGGTGTTCGGGATTAGATAGAGTGTGCCGGTCATCGTGCCCCCAAAAGCGGATAGCCGGCCGCGAGCAGCATGCTCGACAGTGCGATCAGTGGCAGGCCGACGAGCGCGGTGGGATCGTCGGAATGGATGGCTTCCAGCAGCGCGATGCCTAGGCCTTCGGATTTGGCGCTGCCGGCTACGTCGTAGGGCGTTTCGGCGTGCAGGTAGGCGTCGAGCGCCGCGTCAGGCAGGTTGCGAAAGCGCACACGTGTGATCACGTCGACGGTTTGCGCGCTGTTCGTCGCGCTGTCGAACAGACACAGCGCGCTATGGAACAGTACCTCGCGGCCGCGCATGGCCCGTAGTTGCGCCAACGCTTTGTCGTGTGTGCCGGGTTTGCCGATCTGCAGGCCGTCGTAGGTGGCAACCTGGTCGGAGCCGATCACGAGCACGTGCTCGTCGGCGGCGAGCCCTTGGGCTACCGCGCGGGCTTTGGCTTCGGCGAGGCGTAGCGCGGTGGCTTCGGGCGTTTCGCCCGCGAGCGGGGTTTCATCGATCGCGGGGACGACGACGTCGAACGGCACGCGCAGGCGTGCGAGCAACTCGCGGCGATAGGGCGAACTCGACGCCAGAATCAGGCGTGGCGGGCGTTTGGAGGAATCAGGCATGGTTTGCGGGCAACGGGAGAGTCGGGTCGTACGGGGTCGGGCACGTACGGGCTTAAGTGTTTGACTCGAAAAGACAAAACGGATATGATTTCGGGCTTTTCACGGTATGCTTGCGCTTGAAGGGGTCTCGGCGCGTTCAGCGGCTTTCCGAAGATCGAAGAAAGCGCAGTAGGCTTGAACGCAATGTCCGCGGGCTTCACCGGCTACCTCGCACACCGGATATCTTCGCGGCGGATCTGATCGTCCTTCGCGAATCACCCCGGCAACATGCTTGCCGACGCAGGAGCGCACATGACTCAACATCTTGGCAAACCTGCAGGTCTGTCCGACCCGCATGAACTCGATCTGTTCGAATTTGCGCGGAGTGGGCGTCAGGCCGCGGGTGTCGTGCGCGTCTCGCAACTGCCGCGCATGTTAAACGAAGTCCCGGCGGAAGCGCCAGATCGCGACACCGCGTTCACATGGCAAGCCGAAGGGACGACGCAGCCGGAATTGCAGGACGACGGCACCGAAGGTCCCCAGCCTTATCTTCGGCTGGCGGTTCACGGTGCCACGTGGCTCGAATGCCAGCGGTGCTTGACGCCGTATTCGCAGGCGTTCAACGTCGATGCAACTTACCGGATCGTCAATACGGAGGCGGAAGCTGAAGAGTTTCCGCTCGACGAGGATGAAGTCGAGGTGATCGTGGGTTCGCGCCAGTTCGATCTCATCGACTTGATCGAAGAAGAGTTGCTGCTTTCCTTGCCGCTCGTGCCCAAGCACGAGGTCTGCCCTGAGGTGCACGAGAGTCTGGTCTCGGGTGCGGACGGCAGTGAAGGCGAGGGCGATGAAGCTGCGCAGGACGAGGCTGGCGATGCCGGCGAGCAGGACCAGTCCACGGAGCGGCGCAATCCGTTCGCGGCGCTCGAAAGTCTGAAGCGCGACGAACCGGGCGGCAAAAAGCATTGAACAGTTGCAGGTGGCGCGATGCGGGCATATTGGCCGTTTGGCCAGTGGTTAAGACCGTATCGGGCTGTGTTAGAATTCGGAAAATTTTTTGGAGTTTTAGTCATGGCAGTTCAACAAAACAAGAAGTCGCCGTCGAAGCGCGGCATGCACCGTTCGCACGATTTCCTGACGGCAGCGCCGCTGGCCGTTGAGCCGAGCACGGGCGAAGTGCATCTGCGTCACCACATCAGCCCGAACGGCTACTATCGCGGCAAGAAAGTCGTCAAGACGAAGAACGACTAATCGTTGACTGCGATGCGCCCTACGGCGTTTCGCGTAGCGATCGGCTCGCTTGACATTTTCCTGGTTCGGCAAAAAGGCGGCATTCACTTGCCGCTTTTTTGTGTCAATCGCAGTTGGCGCTTTGGTGCATACTGCGATCCCAAGCAGAGCGTCTGAATTTCGTCGCACTCCATGACAGTAAAGCTCACGATAGATTGCATGGGAGGCGACCACGGCCCGTCCGTGACCGTTCCCGCTGCCGTCAACTTCGTTCGTTCGCATCCCGATGCGCAGTTGCTGCTCGTCGGCATTGAAAGTGCCATTCGTGCGCAGCTGAAGAAGCTCAAGGCTCAGGATCTGCCGGCACTGACCGTCCTGCCCGCCACCGAGGTCGTCGCAATGGACGATCCGGTCGAGGTCGCGCTGCGCAAGAAAAAAGATTCGTCAATGCGCGTGGCGCTGAACCGCGTCAAGGAAGGCGAGGCGCAAGCCTGCATTTCCGCCGGCAATACCGGCGCGCTGATGGCGGTTTCGCGTTATGTGCTGAAAACGCTGTCGGGCATCGAACGCCCGGCCATCGCGTTTGCCCTGCCCAATCCCACTGGCTATACGATGATGCTCGACCTGGGCGCCAACGTCGACTGCGAGCCGCAGCATCTGCTGCAGTTCGCGGAGATGGGGCACGCGCTCGTGTCCGCGCTCGAGGGCAAGGAGCGGCCCACAATCGGTCTGCTCAACATTGGCGAAGAAGTCATCAAGGGCAACGACATCATCAAGCGCGCCGGCGAACTGCTGCGTGCGAGTACACTGAACTTTCACGGCAATGTCGAAGGCGACGACATCTACAAGGGCACCGTCGACGTGATCGTCTGCGATGGCTTTGTCGGCAATGTCGCGCTGAAGACGTCGGAAGGTCTCGCGCAAATGCTGTCCAACATCATCAAGGAAGAGTTTGGCCGGTCGTGGCTGACCAAGGTGATGGCGGTGCTCGCGCTGCCGGTATTGATGCGCTTCAAGAAACGTGTCGATCATCGGCAATACAACGGCGCCGCGCTGCTCGGCTTGCGTGGCCTCGTGATCAAAAGCCACGGCTCCGCCGATGCCTACGCGTTTGAGTGGGCTATCAAACGCGGGTATGATGCCGTCAAAAACGGCGTGCTGGAGCGCCTTGCGCGAGCGATGGAAGAGAATGCGGGTTCTCTCGAACAGGCGGCGCGCGACGCAAGCGGTGCGGGTCACGCAAGCCCGATCGCAGGCCAGCCGGCCGAGCCCTACGCTGCGCAATCCTCGAAGGCATAATGGCTCAATCCACAATCTATTCCCGCGTGCTGGGCACCGGCAGCTGTCTGCCGCCCAACCGCGTCACCAATCAGGATCTGGCTGAGCGCCTCGCCAGACAAGGTGTCGAGACGAGCGACGAATGGATCGTCGCTCGCACGGGTATTCATGCCCGTCACTTCGCCGAAGCGGACGTCACGACCAGCGACCTCGCGCTGGTCGCTTCGCAGCGCGCGATCGAAGCGGCGGACATCGATCCGCAGTCCATCGACCTGATCGTCGTCGCCACCTCCACGCCGGACTTCGTATTCCCGAGTACCGCCTGCCTGCTGCAGAACAAGCTCGGCATCAAGAATCACGGCGCCGCGTTCGATGTGCAAGCGGTCTGCTCCGGCTTCGCGTACGCGGTCGCGACGGTTGACAGCCTGATCCGCAGCGGCCAGCATCGCACGGCCCTCGTGGTCGGCGCGGAAACCTTCTCGCGAATCCTCGACTTCAACGACCGCACCACCTGCGTGTTGTTCGGCGATGGCGCGGGCGCTGTAATCCTGCAGGCATCCGACGAACCGGGCGTGCTGGCAAGCGCGCTGCACGCGGACGGCAGCCACTCGAACATTCTCTGCACGCCGGGCAACGTGAACGGCGGCGTGGTCGCGGGCAGCGCATTCCTGCACATGGACGGCCAGGCGGTGTTCAAGCTCGCCGTCAACGTGCTCGAGAAGGTCGCTATCGAAGCATTGGAAAAAGCCGATCTGAAACCCGAGCAGATCGACTGGCTGATTCCGCATCAGGCCAATATCCGCATCATGCAAAGCACCTGTCGCAAGCTCGGCTTGCCGCAGGAGCGCATGGTCGTCACGGTGGGCGAGCACGGCAATACGTCGGCGGCGTCCATTCCGCTCGCATTTGATGTCGCGGTGCGCGACGGCCGGATCAAGCGCGGCCAGAACGTGCTGATCGAAGGCGTCGGCGGCGGCTTCACGTGGGGTGCGTCGGTCATCCGCTACTGAGCGCGACGACGCATCACAGGGCGCCATTGGCGGCGCCCGTGCGGCCAGAGCTACGCGCGCGCCATGCAGCACGCCGCGGCCGGCCGCCACATCCGATTAAACAGATTTTGGGGACGATATGAAATTCGCGTTCGTTTTTCCTGGGCAGGGTTCGCAGGCGGTCGGCATGCTGAACGCATTCGCCGATCATGCCATCGTGCGTGAGACGGTCCAGGAAGCGTCCGACGCACTCAATCAGGACCTCGGCAAATTGATCGCCGAAGGCCCCGCCGAAGATCTCAATCTCACCACCAACACCCAGCCGGTCATGTTGACCGCGGCCTACGCGATCTACCGTGCGTGGCAGCAGGCGGGCGGCCCGGCGCCGGCGATCGTTGCCGGCCACAGCCTCGGTGAGTACACGGCGCTCGTCGCGGCGGGCGCGCTCGCCTTCCGTGACGCGGTGCCGCTCGTGCGTTTCCGCGCGCAGGCGATGCAAACCGCGGTGCCGGTGGGCGAAGGCGGCATGGCCGCGATTCTCGGCCTCGACGACGACACGGTGCGCGCGGTCTGCGCGGAAGCGTCGGTGGCGGGTGTCGTCGAAGCCGTCAATTTCAACGCGCCGGCGCAAGTCGTGATCGCAGGCCACAAGGCCGCGGTCGAAAAGGCGTGCGAAGTCGCGAAGGCGAAGGGCGCGAAGCGCGCGCTGCCGCTGCCGGTCTCGGCGCCGTTCCATTCGTCGCTGCTCAAGCCCGCGTCGGACCAGCTGCGCGAATACCTCGCGAGCGTCGACGTGCAAGTGCCGTCGATTCCCGTCATCAACAACGTCGACGTCGCCGTGGTCAACGAGCCGGCCAAAATCAAGGACGCGCTCGTGCGTCAGGCGGCCGGTGCGGTGCGCTGGGTCGAATGCGTTCAGGCCATGGCCGCGCAGGGCGTCACGCACGTGATCGAGTGCGGCCCGGGCAAGGTGCTCGCCGGCTTGACCAAGCGTATCGACGGCAATCTCGTCGGCGCGTCGGTGTTCGATCCGGCCTCGCTCGAAGAAACGCTGAAGCTCGTGAAGGCCGGTTGAGCGCGCTTTCGCGAGCGGGCATCGACAGAGCCGCGCCGCGCGAGCGCGGTATCCCTCGGAAGAATCAACAACGATCAATGAGCCCGATTTGAAGGGCATCCGGACTGACAGATGGAAAAGACTCTCGACAAGCAGATCGCAATCGTGACGGGCGCGTCGCGCGGTATCGGCCGTGCGATCGCGATGGAACTCGCGCGTCAGGGCGCGACGGTCATCGGCACCGCAACGAGTGAAAGCGGCGCGGCCGCGATCTCCGAAGCGTTCAAGGCGGCCGGCTTGAACGGCCGCGGCGCCGTGCTCGACGTCAACGACGCGGCCGCCGCCGAAGCGCTGATCGATGGCACGGTCAAGGAATTCGGCGTGCTCAACGTGCTCGTGAACAACGCCGGCATCACGCAGGATCAACTTGCGATGCGCATGAAGGACGATGACTGGGACGCGGTGGTCGACACCAACCTGAAGTCGGTGTTCCGCCTGTCGCGTGCTGTGCTGCGTCCGATGATGAAAGCGAAGGGCGGGCGCATCATCAACATCACGTCGGTGGTCGGCTCGGCTGGCAACCCGGGGCAGATCAACTACGCAGCTGCGAAGGCCGGCGTCGCGGGCATGACACGCGCGCTCGCGCGCGAGATCGGCAGCCGCGGCATCACGGTCAATTGCGTGGCGCCCGGTTTCATCGATACCGACATGACGAAGGCGCTTCCCGAAGAGCAGCAGACCGCGCTGAAAACGCAAATTCCGCTCGGCCGTCTCGGCAGCCCTGAAGACATTGCGCATGCGGTCGCGTTCCTCGCGTCGCCGCAAGCGGGCTACATCACCGGCACGACGCTGCACGTGAACGGCGGCATGTATATGCAGTAACCGATTTCGGTTACTATCCGCGCCTTGATGCGTTAGTGGAAAGCACGAGGCGCATGCGTTGACAGGAACCCGAAGCGCTGCTTTTTTGCCGGGTCAAACCTGATAAAATGCGCGCACCTGTATTTTTGAACTTCTTTTCCCTTGGAGGGGTAATGGACAATATCGAACAGCGCGTCAAGAAGATCGTCGCGGAACAACTGGGCGTTGCGGAAGCGGAAATCAAGAACGAAGCGTCGTTCGTGAACGATCTCGGCGCCGACTCGCTCGACACCGTTGAGCTCGTGATGGCCCTCGAAGACGAATTCGGCATGGAAATTCCGGATGAAGAAGCCGAGAAGATCACCACCGTTCAGCAAGCGATCGACTACGCTCGCGCGAACGTCAAGGCCTAAGGTCATTCGCGCCTGCGTTTCTGCACAGGCCGCGCATGACGCCCTGCCGTGCCGCTTGTCGGCGCCCGCAGGGTCGGCGCTACTGGAAGTGTCTGTTGGCACGCCAGGCGCCACGCCGCTTGCCATGCAGGAGCCCGCGATGTTGACAGCGCAACTTTTCGCGCGATTGCCGACTTAAACAGCCACAGGGCACACAGGGCGATTCCTGTGGGCGCTGTGGCTTTTGCTTTTGTCATCTATGAAAAAGGGGTTACCGTGAGCCGCCGTCGTGTTGTTGTTACAGGCCTGGGGCTGATTTCGCCTGTTGGCAATAATGTTGCCGATGGCTGGGCCAATCTGGTCGCCGGCAAGTCTGGGATTGCCAATATCACGAAGTTCGATGCGTCGAACTTCTCGACTCGTTTCGCCGGCGAGGTGAAGGGCTTCAATATCGAGGACTACATCCCCGGTAAGGAAGCGCGTCACATGGATACGTTCATCCATTACGGCGTGGCTGCGGGCATCCAGGCGATGCAGGACAGCGGCCTCGAAGTCACCGACGAGAATTCGGAGCGCATCGGCGTCGTGGTTGGATCGGGTATCGGCGGCCTGCCGATGATCGAAATCACCCAAACCGAGTTGCTCAATCGCGGCCCGCGTCGCATTTCGCCGTTCTTCGTGCCGGCCTCGATCATCAACATGATCTCCGGCCATTTGTCGATCAAGTTCGGCATCAAGGGTCCGAATCTGTCGATCGTGACCGCGTGTACGACCGGTCTGCACTGCATCGGCGAGGCTTCGCGCCTGATCGAATACGGCGACGCCGACGTGATGATCGCCGGTGGCGCGGAATCGACCGTGTCGCCGCTCGGCATCGGCGGCTTTGCGGCGGCGCGCGCGCTGTCGCAACGCAATGACGATCCGGCGACGGCAAGCCGTCCGTGGGACAAGGATCGCGACGGCTTCGTGCTCGGCGAGGGCGCGGGCGTGATGGTGCTCGAAGAATACGAGCACGCGAAGGCGCGCGGTGCGAAGATCTACGCGGAAATCGGCGGCTACGGCATGAGCGGCGACGCGTATCACATGACCGCGCCGCTCGAAGACGGCGACGGCGCACGCCGCTGCATGCTCGCCGCGCTGAAGAACGCGGGCATCAATGGCGATCAGGTGAACTACCTGAACGCGCACGGCACGTCCACGCCGCTCGGCGATCTGGCGGAAACGACCGGTATCAAGCGGGCGTTCGGCGACCACGCGAAGGACATGGTCGTCAACTCGACCAAGTCGATGACGGGTCACCTGCTGGGCGGCGCCGGCGGTCTGGAGTCGGTGTTCACGGTGCTCGCCGTGCATCATCAGGTTTCGCCGCCGACCATCAATATCTTCAACCAGGACCCGGCCTGCGATCTCGATTACTGCGCGAACACCGCGAGGGACATGAAGATCGACGTCGCGCTGAAGAACTCGTTCGGGTTCGGCGGCACGAACGGCACGCTGGTGTTCAAGCGCGCCTGATCGCCTGATCACGGGTGACGCGTCAGCTCACGACGCCGGCTTCGCCGGCGCTTTCCCCCGAACCGGTGACCTTGGGCTGGGCGACGCGGCGGATTACGCTGCGTCGCTCGGTTGCAATGCGCGCCGCGTTGGGGGCGTTCGCGCTGATTGTGACGTTAGCCGTCTACACCTGCCTTGCGCCCCGGTTGGGCGCGTGGCAGGCCGCTCCGCTTACGCTTGCCGTGGCGGCGCTGCTCGCGCTGCGCATGGCAAGGCATCACGTGGCGCAGCCCGTCGCGCTGCATATCGCGATGGGCGAGATTTCCGCCTGGAACCGCGCGGGCGCGTTGCTCGCGCGTGGCCGCGTGGTCGGTTGCGCGCATTGGAGCGGCCGTCTGCTGGTGCTCGTGCTGGAGCGCGAGGGCGGTCAGCGACGCAATTCAACGCTCCAGCCGCGTGCTCGCACCTGCACCATGCTGTTTCCCGCCGACGCGCTGCCTCCCACTGTTTTTCGCGAACTTTCCGTGCTGGGCCGGCGTGCGGCCGGCGCCTGACTGTAACGACTGTAACCGCTGTTACCGTAGTAACGTGCCCTCACGAGGGGGACGCTACAATGGTCCCCCGCCATGCGCCCTATAGTTAACGGATTTATCAGGTGAGCGAAAAAGAAATTGATCAGGTGCTGGTCGAGCGCGTCCAGAAGGGCGACAAGGCCGCGTTCGAGCTTCTGGTCTCCAAATACCACCGCAAGATTCTCCGGCTGATCTCACGTCTCGTGCGGGACCCCGCCGAAGTCGAAGACGTCGCGCAGGACGCTTTTATCAAGGCGTATCGTGCGTTGCCGCAGTTTCGCGGCGAGTCGGCGTTTTATACGTGGTTGTACCGGATTGCGGTCAATACTGCGAAGAACTACCTTGCCACCCAGGGCCGGCGCGCGCCGACCTCGACCGAAGCGGATGCTGAAGAAGCTGAAACTTTCTCCGACGCCGACCAACTAAGGGATATCAACACGCCTGAGTCGATGTTGATGAGCAAGCAGATCGCCGAGACGGTCAATGCTGCGATGGCGGTTTTACCGGAAGAATTGCGCACCGCCATTACTCTTCGAGAAATTGAGGGATTGAGCTACGAGGAAATCGCTGAGATGATGGATTGCCCGATAGGCACGGTCAGATCACGAATTTTCCGCGCTCGCGAAGCCATTGCGGCAAAATTGCGACCGTTGCTTGACACACCCGAAGGCAAGCGCTGGTAGGCGTGAACTTCCAGCGGGCTTGGCGGGGCAGCGGTGCAATATCTGGATTAGTGGTGTCACTACGGGGTATTTGGAAAGATGGGGAGCATCATGGGGTCGGTCTCGGTGCAATCGCAAGCGGGCTCGCACGGCGAGCGTCTGTCCGCTTTCGTCGACGGTGAGCTGTTCGGCGAAGAGCATGTGAATCTGGACAAGTTTCTTGCGGACTTCGACGGCGGCGATCGCACCGCCTGGTCGAGCTATCACCTGATCGGCGACGCGCTGCGCTCCGACGATCTGGCAGTCAGCCCGGCAAGGAGCAGCGCATTTCTGAGCGACTTCGCCGCGCGTCTCGAAAGCGAGCCGCATGTGCTGGCACCAGCGTCCGGGGCCGTCACGCGCCGACTGCTCGGGTTGCGTCGCCGCGTCGTACCGGCTTTTGCCGTCGCCGCCGCGGCCGCTACGCTGACCTGGATCGTCGTGCCGCAGTTGCAGGGCGTGCCGGGTGGTCCCGGTGCTCAGGTCGCTTCGCTGCAAGCGCACGGCGACGCCGTGCAGCGTGTCGCCATGGCCTCGGTGCCCACGCAAGACTCCAACATCATTCGCGACGCGAGCCTCGATCAATACCTCGAAGCTCATCAGCAATTTGCGCAACAACCGGTGATGGCAGGCTCGATGCCGGTAATTCGCGCTGCCTCAGTCTCCACGCAGGGCCAATAGTTTGATGCAGACTCCGCGGTTCAATAAAACGACTATCTGGGGGCGGTTGCCAGCATTTCTGTTCTGCGCAGCCGTGTTGTTGTCCGCTACACCGCGGGTCTTCGCACAAAACGATCCGGCCGCCGCCCGTCGCACGGCGGCGGAACTGCTCGATCGCATTCATCAGGCCGCCCAGCAGCAGAACTACGAGGGCGCGTTTGTCTATCAGCGCGGCAATTTCGTGCAGACGTCGCGCATCGCGCATTACTCCACGCATACGGACGGCGAGTTCGAACAGCTCGAAAGCCTCGACGGCAAGCCGCGCAAAATGCTGCGGCATAACGACGACATGTACACGTTCGTGCCGGAGCGGCATCTCGTCGTCGTCGAAAAGCGTCAGAACAAAGACGCGTTCCCCGCGCTGCTGGCCGTGAATGGCGAGCAGGTGTTGTCCGTCTACGAGCCGAAGATGCTCGGCGACGACCGAGTTGCGGGTGTCGACAGCCTCGTGATGGAGCTCGATCCGAAAGACGCGTACCGCTTCGCGTACAAGCTGTGGGCCGACAAAAAGACCGGTCTGCTGCTGCGCGCGCAAACACTCGACCCGAACGGCCAGGTGCTCGAACAGCTGTCGTTCTCGCAGGTCCGCATCGGCGTGCCGGTCGACAAGGCCGCCATCGTCAACGGCATTCGCAATCTCTCGGGCTGGACCATCGTGCGGCCGCCGGTTGAGCCGGTCGATATGGCCGCCCAAGGCTGGCAGATCGCGCCGTCGGTGCCGGGTTTTCACATGATTCGGCAGTTGCGCCGCCCGATGGCCTCTAGCGAAGCGGGCCGCCCGCCGATCCCGGTCGATCAGGCCGTGTTTTCCGACGGCCTCACGGCGATTTCGGTGTTCGTCGAGCCGGTCGAGAACAATACCCGCAAGGAGGGCACGGGCGATAGCGGTGCGACTCACGTACTGGTCAAGCGTCAGGGCGACTTCTGGATTACCCTGCTCGGTGAGGTGCCCCAAACCACATTGCAGCAGTTCGCGTCTGCCATAGAATACAAAGCTCCGAAGTAATCCTTCCGAATCCTGAAATCCCTCGGCTTGCTACGATATGACGACTTTCTCGGTGCGCAAATTCCTCGCAGCCGTAGTGGTGGCGGCGTGTTTGCCGCTTGTGCCGCATATGGCGTCGGCGGCTCCCGCCGCCAATCTGCCCGACTTCACTGACCTCGTCGACAAGGTCGGCCCGGCGGTCGTCAACATTCGCACGACAACGCGCGTGTCGGGCGGCAGTTCCCGCGGAGGCTTGCCGCCAGGTATGGACGACGGCGACATGTCGGAGTTTTTCCGTCGTTTCTTCGGTATTCCGTTGCCGCAGTCGCCGCAATCGCCGCATGGCGGCGATAACGGTGGTGGCGGGGGCGGCGGTAGCAGTGGCGGCGGTAGCGGAGGTAGCCCCGATTCACCGGACAACACCGACCCCGAACAGAACAGCGGAGTTGGCTCGGGCTTCATCCTGTCGGCGGACGGCTACGTGATGACCAATGCGCACGTCATCGACGACGCGGACACGATCTACGTGACGCTGACGGACAAGCGCGAATTCAAGGCGAAGCTGATCGGCGTCGACGAGCGCACCGACGTCGCGGTCGTGAAGATCAACGCGTCGAACTTGCCGACCATCACGATCGGCGATTCGAACAAAGTGCGCGTCGGCGAATGGGTCGTCGCGATCGGTTCGCCGTTCGGGCTCGAAAATACGGTAACGGCCGGTATCGTCAGCGCGAAAGGGCGCGACACCGGCGACTACCTGCCGTTCATCCAGACCGACGTGGCCGTCAATCCGGGTAACTCGGGCGGTCCGCTGATCAACATGCAGGGTGAAGTGATCGGCATCAATTCCCAGATCTACAGCCGCACCGGCGGGTTCATGGGCATTTCGTTCGCGATTCCGATCGACGAAGCGATGCGCGTGGCCGATCAGCTGAAGAGCTCCGGAAAAGTGGTGCGCGGCCGCATCGCCGTGGCGATCGGTGAAGTGACAAAGGACGTCGCCGACTCGCTCGGTTTGCCGAAGGCGCAGGGCGCGCTCGTCAGCAGCGTCGAGCCGGGCGGCCCGGCCGACAAGGCCGGCGTCCAACCGGGCGACATCATCCTGAAGTTCAACGGCCATCCGGTGGACACCGCGACGGACCTGCCGCGCATGGTCGGCGACACGAAGCCGGGCACCAGGACGACGGTCACGGTCTGGCGTAAGGGGCAAATGCACGAGCTGCCCGTCACGATCGCTGAAATGCAGCCGGACAAGGTCGCGAAGGCGGATCAGAAGAAACCGCAGGCGCCGAAGCAACGCGCGACGAACGCACTCGGCATCGCTGTCAGTGACATTCCCGCCGATCAGCAGAAAGCGCTGAAGATTCAGAACGGCGTGCAGATCGACGCGGTCGACGGTCCAGCCGCGCGTCTCGGTCTCCAGAAGGGCGACATCATCCTGCGGGTCGGCGATACGGATGTGACGAGCGCAAAGCAGTTCGACGAACTGACCTCGCACCTCGATCCGCAGAAGATGGTCGCGTTGCTGGTTCGCCGTGGCGACAACACGCAGTTTGTACCGATCCGCCCGCGCGGCGCACAAAAATGACGAAGACGGCATCGCTCACGCTTTACGGGCGCGCGTGGTGCCATCTGTGCGAGGACATGCGCGCTGCGCTCGAGCCGTTGCTGGCCGAGTTCGGCGCGCACTTGACGGTGATCGACGTCGACAGCGACCCGCAGCTCGAAGCGCGCTACAACGAGTTGGTACCGGTGCTGGTCGACGATGGCGTCGAGTTGTGCCACTACCATCTCGACGAAGCGCGCGTGCGGGCTGCATTGGCCGCACATGCGTCGCGTGCCGTTGTGGCCCCCTGATTCGCGCGATCCTTGCGCGTCTTGCCGGGGCTGACTTGCGGGGCCTATTTCCGGGACCTACTTCGATACCCACGGCAAATTTCTCGCATCTTCTGCGCCGTCTTTCGGCGCGCGCTTCGGAAGATGCGCCGGCCGAGGGGCTTTTCGGCTAAAATAGATAGGTTTTTCACCTACTTACAAGGCGTGCTCCGCTATTGTCCGGGCGCGCCTTTTCGCTTGATCGGCACTGAATGGATCATATTCGTAACTTCTCGATCATTGCGCACATCGACCATGGCAAGTCGACGCTCGCCGATCGCATCATCCAGATTTGCGGCGGTTTGTCCGACCGCGAAATGGAAGCTCAGGTGCTCGACTCGATGGATCTCGAGCGCGAGCGCGGCATTACCATCAAGGCGCAAACCGCCGCGTTGACGTATCGTGCGCGCGACGGTCAGGTCTACAACCTGAACATGATCGACACGCCGGGGCACGTCGACTTCTCGTACGAAGTCAGCCGCTCGCTGTCCGCGTGCGAAGGCGCGCTGCTCGTCGTCGACGCGAGCCAGGGCGTGGAGGCGCAGACCGTCGCCAACTGCTACACGGCCATCGAACTCGGCGTCGAAGTGGTTCCGGTGCTGAACAAGATCGATCTGCCGGCGGCGAACCCCGAAAACGCAATCGCCGAAATCGAGGACGTGATCGGCATCGACGCGACCGACGCCACGCACTGCAGCGCGAAGACGGGTCTCGGTGTCGAAGACGTGCTCGAAGCACTGATCGCGAAAGTGCCGGCGCCGAAGGGCGATCCCGAAGCACCGCTGCAGGCGCTGATCATCGACTCGTGGTTCGACAACTACGTCGGCGTCGTGATGCTCGTGCGCATCGTCAACGGCACGCTGCGTCCGAAGGACAAGATTCGGCTGATGGCGACCGGCGCGCAGTATCCGGTCGAACATATCGGCGTGTTCACGCCGAAGTCGAAGAATCTCGAGTCGCTGTCCGCGGGGCAGGTGGGCTTCATCATCGCCGGCATCAAGGAACTCGCGGCGGCGAAGGTCGGCGACACAGTCACGCTGGTGAACCAGCCGGCGGCGGCGCCCTTGCCGGGCTTCAAGGAAGTGAAGCCGCAGGTGTTCGCGGGCCTTTACCCGGTCGAAGCGAACCAGTACGACGCGTTGCGCGACTCGCTCGAAAAGCTGAAGCTGAACGACGCGTCGCTGCAGTACGAACCGGAAGTGTCGCAGGCGCTTGGTTTCGGATTCCGCTGTGGCTTCCTCGGTCTGTTGCACATGGAAATCGTGCAGGAACGTCTCGAGCGAGAGTTCGACATGGACCTGATCACGACGGCGCCCACCGTGGTCTACGAAGTCCTGCAGCGCGACGGCACGACCCTGATGGTCGAGAATCCGGCCAAGATGCCGGAGCCTTCGAAGATCGAGGAAGTGCGCGAGCCGATCGTCACCGTGAACCTGTACATGCCGCAAGACTATGTCGGCGCGGTGATCACGCTGTGTACGCAAAAGCGCGGCAACCAGATCAACATGCAGTATCACGGCCGCCAGGTTCAGCTCACGTATGAAATCCCGATGGGCGAAGTCGTGCTCGATTTCTTCGACCGTCTGAAGTCGATTTCGCGCGGCTATGCGTCGATGGATTACGAGTTCAAGGAATACCGCGCGTCCGACGTCGTGAAGGTCGACATGCTGATCAACGGCGACAAGGTCGATGCGCTGTCGGTGATCGTGCATCGCTCGCAAAGCCAGTACCGCGGCCGCGAAGTGGCGGCGAAAATGCGCGAGCTGATTCCGCGTCAGATGTACGACGTAGCGATTCAGGCCACGATCGGTTCGAACATTATTGCGCGCGAGAACATTAAAGCGTTGCGTAAGAACGTGCTGGCAAAATGCTACGGCGGCGATATTACGCGTAAGAAGAAGCTGCTCGAAAAGCAGAAGGCAGGCAAGAAGCGTATGAAGCAAGTGGGCTCGGTTGAAATCCCGCAAGAGGCTTTCCTCGCTATTCTGCGTGTCGAAGACAAATAAGTTGAATAACGGAACCCTATGAATTTTGCGCTGATTCTTTTTGTGCTCGTCGTTTTGACGGGTCTCGCATGGGTCGCGGACAAACTGGTTTTTCTGCCAAAACGGCGCCGTGAGGCGGAAGCCGCGGTCGCCGAATTCGATCGTCAGCAGGCACGCGTCGGCGAGCGTTTCGCCGATGAAAACGCCGCGCAAACGCGCGCGCGTCTGCGCGACGACAAGCTGCGCCAACCGTGGTGGCTCGAATATACGGCGAGCTTTTTTCCGGTGATTCTGGTGGTGTTCGTCGTGCGCTCGTTCGTGGTCGAGCCGTTCAAGATTCCTTCGGGCTCGATGGTGCCGACGTTGGTGGTGGGCGACTTCATCCTCGTCAATAAATTCGAATACGGTCTTCGTTTGCCGATCACCAACACGAAGATCACGCAGGGCCGTCCGGTCCAGCGCGGCGACGTGGTGGTGTTCCGTTATCCGAAGGACGAATCGGTCGACTACATCAAGCGTGTCATTGGTCTGCCGGGCGACGTGGTCGAGTATCAGGACAAGAAGCTCACGATCAACGGCAAGCCGGTGCCTGAAACAGCGCTGCCCGATTATCTCGACGAAGAGCGTCTCGGTTACGCGAAGCAGTTCCAGGAAGATCTCGACGGCCGCAAGAACGCGATTCTGAATAATCCGGCGGTGCCGCCGTTCATCGTTGGCGCGGAAGACTATCCGTTCCGCGACAACTGTCAGTACAACGCGCGTGGTGTGATCTGCAAGGTGCCACCCGGCAATTTCTTCATGATGGGCGATAACCGCGACAATAGCGCGGATAGCCGATACTGGGGTTTTGCGCCGGAACGCAATATCGTTGGACGCGCATTTTTCATCTGGATGAACTTCAGCGATCTGCGTCGCATCGGCTCCTTCCAGTGAGTCGCATGCGTTGATCGCTTCATGATCGCTTCTCACACGCCGCGCGAATAACCGGCATTCGGTTATCTCGGTCGCGGCGTGTTGTCATGCCACTTTAAGAACTCGCGGTAACGTCGCTTCACCACGCTTTTTCCGCTGGCGCCCCGCGTTTCCGCCGGGTCATGCGCCCGCGTTATACTCTGCCCATGCCCCTATCTCCGTTGGAAAGCCGTTTGCGCTACGAATTTCGCAATGCGGAATTGCTGCGCCAGGCTTTGACACACCGCAGTCATAGCTCCACGCATAACGAACGGCTCGAATTTCTCGGCGACTCCGTTCTGAATTGCGCGGTGGCTGCGCTTTTGTTCCAACGTTTCGGCAAACTCGACGAAGGCGACCTGTCGCGGGTGCGCGCCAATCTGGTGAAACAGCAGTCCCTGTACGAGATTGCTCAGGCGCTCAATATTTCGGAGGGCCTGCGGCTCGGCGAGGGCGAACTGCGCAGCGGCGGCTTCCGGCGGCCGTCGATTCTCGCGGATACGCTCGAGGCAGTGCTCGGTGCGATCTTCCTCGACGGCGGCTTCGAGGCCGCCCAGACGGTCATCAAACGCCTTTACGTGCCGATTCTCGACCATATCGACCCGCGTACGCTCGGCAAGGACGCGAAGACGCTGCTGCAGGAATATCTGCAGGGCCACAAGATCGCGTTGCCGACCTACACGGTCGTCGCTACGCATGGTGCAGCGCACAATCAGCAGTTCGAAGTCGAATGCACGGTGCCGAAGCTGGACGTCAAGGTGTCCGGCTCGGGCGCGAGCCGTCGCGCGGCGGAGCAGGCGGCCGCCAAGAAGGCGCTCGACGAGGTGATGGCCGCGGCGCCCGCCGTGATCGCGAAGCCGAAGCGCTCGAAGGGCGCGCGGGCCGCGAAAAACGTCGAGCAGGAAATCGTGCCGGGGGTGACCGGCGTGCAGGCCGCGTTGGATTTGCGTACACCGGATCGCAAAAACGAGCGCGGTACGATACGGGGCGAAGGGCGCGCGGCTGCCGCGGTCGAAACCCACGCCGACAAGCCGGCCGCTGAAAAACCTGCAGCCGAGCGCGCCGCGCCGGGTACCATCGGTGCGCCGCTGGCCGTGATCCGAGCCGCGCATGTCGAGTACAGCGGACAGGACAAGCCTGAGCGCGCCGAGAAGTCCGACAAGGTGGAGAGAACCGAGAAGCTTCCGGTCCACGCGGGCGAAAGACCTGCCGACAAGCCGGCCGAAAAATCCGCAGCCGACAAAACTCCCGATCTCAAAGCCGACGCACCGTCACACGCGCGCGGCGCAGAGCGCCAGCGCAGCCGCGAAGCCGCGCCGGGCGCGGCGGCATCGGCCGTTGGCGCAGCGTCGGTGCCAGTCGCCTCGGCGACCCCGGCAGCTGCCGAACACGAACCCGGTGTCGCCGGCGCGGTGCACACGCGCGTCGCCGATGCGGGCCATTGATTGCTATCGGCGTGCGCGTCGCGCACGCCGAACCGAACCTGCCGTAGTCCGAATATGAACGCTCCCACTCCCACTGGTTTTCGCTGCGGCATGGTCGCGATCGTCGGCCGTCCCAATGTCGGCAAGTCCACGCTGATGAACGCGCTGGTCGGCCAGAAAGTCAGCATCACGTCGCGCAAGGCGCAGACCACGCGCCATCGCATCACCGGCATCAACACGCTCGAAGACGCGCAGTACATCTTCGTCGACACGCCCGGTTTCCAGACCAAACACAGCGGCGCGCTGAACCGCTCGCTCAATCGCGCGGTCACCTCGACGTTGACCTCGGTCGACGCGATCCTGTTCGTCATCGAAGCGGGCCGCTTCGGCCCTGACGACCAGAAGGTGCTCGACCTGATCCCGCCGAAGGCGCCGACGCTGCTGATCGCGAACAAGCTCGATCGCGTGTCGGATAAAGGCTCGCTGTTTCCGTTCATGCAGCAGATGAGCACGCTGCGCGAGTTCAACGAGATCGTGCCGCTGTCGGCGAATAATCCCGACGACATCAAGCGTCTGATGGCGACCGTCAAGCCGTTCCTGCCGGAAGGCCAGCCGATCTACGGCGAGGACGACCTGACCGATCGCAGCGAGCGCTTCCTTGCCGCCGAAATCCTGCGCGAGAAAGTCTTCCGCTGGACCGGCGACGAACTGCCGTACACGAGCACCGTGCTGATCGACAAGTTCGAGACCGAAGGGCGGCTGCGCCGCATTTTCGCGACGATCCTCGTCGAACGCGACATGCACAAGGCGATGATCATCGGCCAGAAGGGCGCGAAGCTGAAGCAGATCAGCACCGAGGCGCGTCTCGACATGGCGAAGCTGTTCGACGGGCCGGTGTATCTCGAGACCTTCGTCAAGGTGAAGAGCGGCTGGGCCGACAACGAAGCCGGGCTTCGTGCGTATGGGTACGAATGACGCGTGGATGACGCTGAATTCAGACACGGCTCCGGACGATCCGGAGCACGAACCGTCACGGCCCGCACGTAGCGCGAGGAAATCTCCCGTCGCGGCAAAAAGCACGAAAAGCGCGTCCGCCGACGCCGGCGAGCCGCGTAAAACGCCGGCGCGTCGCGCGCCGCGCACCCCCGCATCCGAATACCGCATCGCCGAGCAGCCCGCGTTCGTGCTGCATAGCTACCCGTATCGCGAGACCAGTCTGATCATCGACGTGTTGTCGCGCGATCACGGCCGTCTCGCGCTCGTCGCGAAAGGCGCGAAGCGCCCGCACTCCGCGCTGCGCGGTGTGCTGCAAACCTTCCAGCCGCTCTCGCTCGCGTGGTCGGGCAAATCCGAAATGCGCACGCTGACTGGTGCCGAATGGGTCGGCGGCATGCTGCCGCTGGCGGGCGACGCGCTGCTATGCGGCTTCTACGTCAACGAACTGCTGGTGCGCTTCTGCGCGCGCGAAGATCCGCATCCTCAACTGTTCCATCACTACGTCGTCACGCTGACGCGGCTCGCGCACGACGAGCCGCCCGTGCAGGTGCTGCGTTCGTTCGAGCGCGTACTGCTGCGCGAGACCGGTTACGCCATGGCGCTCGATCGCACGGTCGCGCGCAAGGCGGTGCTCGCCGACGGCCGCTACGTGTTCGATCCCGAGCGCGGCGTCCGCGAGGCATCGGACGAATGGCCCGCGCAGTGGCCGGTGGTGTCGGGACAAACCTTGCTCGATATGGAAAAGGACGATTACCATCGAGCGCAGACCGTGGCGCAAAGCAAAACGCTGATGCGCTTCCTGCTCAACACCTATCTCGGTGGTGCGCCGCTTGCGACCCGCCAGATCCTGATCGACCTGCAGAACTTATGAGCTTCTTCCTGACTTCGCCGACCGTGATCGACCTCGGCGTGAACATCGACCACGTCGCCACGCTGCGCAACGCGCGCGGCACGTCTTATCCCGATCCGATCCGCGCCGCGCTGATGGCCGAAGAAGCCGGCGCCGATGTGATTACGCTGCATCTGCGCGAGGACCGCCGGCATATCGTCGACGCCGACGTGCGCAAGCTGCGTCCGCTCCTCAAAACGCGCATGAATCTCGAATGTGCGGTTACGCCGGAAATGCTCGACATCGCTTGCGAAGTGCAACCGCACGACGTGTGTCTCGTGCCGGAAAAGCGCGAGGAGCTCACGACCGAAGGCGGTCTCGACGTCGCGGGACAATTCGAGGCGGTGCGCGCCGCGTGCAAGCAACTGGCGGACGCGAGTTCGCGCGTCTCGCTCTTCATCGACCCCGAGGAAACGCAGATTCGCGCCGCGCACGAAGCCGGCGCGCCGGTGATCGAGCTGCACACCGGCCGTTATGCGGAAGCGCACGATCCCGCGGAACAGCAGCGCGAATACGAGCGCATCGTGCGCGCGGTCGAATTCGGCGCGACGCTCGGCCTCAAGGTGAACGCGGGCCACGGCCTGCACTACACGAACGTGCAGCAGATCGCGGCGATCGATGGCATCGTCGAACTCAATATCGGCCATGCGATCGTCGCGCACGCGATCTTCGCGGGCTGGGACAACGCGGTGCGCGAGATGAAGGCGATCATGGTCGCCGCGCGTCTCGGCGCGCGCGCGTAACGCACTCGGCGGCGGACGCACGCATGGCAATCTATGGCATCGGCACCGACATCGTTCAGGTGAGCCGCGTCGCGGCAGTGATGACTCGCACCAATGGCCGCTTCGCGGAGAAGGTGCTGGGTCCCGACGAACTGCGCGTCTACCACGCGCGCCACGCCCGCTCGGCGGCGCGCGGTCTCGCGTTTCTCGCGACGCGTTTCTCGGTGAAGGAGGCGTTCTCGAAAGCGATCGGCCTTGGCATGCGCTGGCCGATGACATGGCGCGCGCTGCAGACGCTGAATCAACCGAGCGGCGAGCCGATGGTGGTCGCCTCCGGCGAGCTGGCCGACTGGCTCGACGCGCGCGGCATCACGGCGCGCGTGACGCTCAGCGACGAGCGCGACTACGCGGTGTCGTTCGTGATCGCCGAGACGCAGCGGGCGGGCGGGGAGAAGGCCGCGTTGGCTGCATCGGCGTCGCGGGCCGCGTCCGCGCATTCCGCCACTGAATAGAACCTAGAATCTTGAACGCGGCCTCTGCGGGTCGCGTTCGTCTTTGCTTCAGACTCCTTTCCAGCGGAATTCGATGAAAACCACACTCGGACCGGTGATGCTCGACGTGGTCGGCAAAACGCTGAACCGCGATGACAAACGACGTCTCGCTCACCCGATGACCGGCGGCGTAATCCTGTTTGCGCGCCACTACGAGAGCCGGGCACAACTGGTCACGCTGACCGATTCGATTCGCGCGATTCGCCCGGATCTGCTGATCGCCGTCGATCACGAAGGCGGCCGCGTGCAGCGCTTTCGCACCGACGGCTTCACGGTGCTGCCGTCGATGGGCAAGCTCGGCGCGCTGTGGGACCAGGACGTGCTGCACGCAACCAAGGTGACGACTGCGGTCGGCTATATCCTCGCCGCGGAACTGCGCGCGTGCGGCATCGACATGAGTTTCACGCCGGTGCTCGACCTCGACTACGGACACTCGCAGGTGATCGGCGATCGCGCGTTTCATCGCGATCCGCGCGTGGTCGCATTGCTCGCGAAGAGCCTGAATCACGGCCTCGCGCTCGCCGGGATGAGCAATTGCGGCAAGCACTTTCCGGGGCACGGCTTCGCGCAGGCGGACTCGCACGTCGCGATGCCGGTCGACGAACGCCCGCTCGACGAGATCCTCGGCAACGACGTCGCGCCGTACGACTGGCTCGGTTTGTCGCTGGGCGCGGTGCTGCCCGCGCACGTCGTCTATTCGCAGGTCGATGCAAAGCCGGCCGGCTTCTCGCGGATCTGGTTGCAGGACATCCTGCGCGGCAAGCTGGGCTTCGAAGGCGCGATCTTCAGCGACGATCTGTCGATGGAAGCCGCGCGCCAGGGCGGCACGCTGACCGAAGGCGCGGCGGCCGCTTTGGAGGCCGGGTGTGACATGGTCCTGATCTGCAACCAGCCGGACGAAGCGGAGAAAGTGCTCGACGCGCTGCGCGTCACACCGTCGAAGGAATCGCGGCGGCGTCTGAAACGCATGCGGCCGCGTGGCGACGCGCTCACCTGGAGCAAGCTGATGGCCGAGCCGCGGTACGCCGAAGCGCAGAGGTTGTTGCGCAGTGCGTTCGCCTGAATGGAAATGGCGCCTTGAAGTAACTCAAGGCGCCATTTTTTTGTACGCTTCGAACGGTACGGGCCGCCGGCAAGCTTCAGCAAGCCGCCGCGGCACGCGCCATTCGATTTCTCAGTTCAAGCGCATGCGTTGCAGCTTGTTGTAGAGCGTCTTCGGGCTGATCCCGAGCAACGACGCCGCGCGATGCCGCGTGCCGCCGACCGCGTCGAGCGTCGCACGAATCAGCATTTCTTCGACGTCCGCGAGCGGCGTGCCGACCGTTACCTGCACGCGGCTGCCGTTCAGATCGCGGCCGTTCGCGGTGCCCGCCTCGTCGGCGCGCAACGACTCGATCACGTCCCCCGATGCCTGGTAGGCGCGTCGCACGCGCTCCTGCAGTTCGCGCACGTTGCCGGGCCAGTCGTACGCGAGGCATTCGCGCAGGAAGTGCGGCCCTGCCTGCTTCGCGACCTCGGTCGTGCCGCGCCCGGTTGCTTGCAGATTCAGTTCGTCGACGGTCGCCAGCGCGATCAGCACCGGATCCTCGCCACGCTCGCGCAGCGGCGGCAACGCGACCGCGGCGGCTTCGAGGCGCAGTGCGAGGTCCTGGTGCAGCGTGCCGTCCGCGACTGCCGCGCGCGGCGGCTTGCGCGTCGATGCGATCAGCCGGAAGTCGGTCACGATCTGGCTGGTACCGCCTACGCGCATGAACGTTTGCGAGTCGAGTGCCCGCAACAGCGCTTCCTGCTGCGCGCGCGGCAGTTCGGTGATTTCGTCGATGAACAGCGTGCCGCCGCTCGCCTGTTCGAAGAGGCCCGGCTCACGCTGATCAGCGCCGCCAAATGCGCCGCGTTCGTGGCCGAACAGCACGCTGTCGAGCGAGCGATTGAGGCCGCCCGCTGCCGCGCTACGGCAATCGAACGCGACGAACGGGCCTTTGCGGCGGCGGCTCATGTCGTGCAGCGTGCGCGCGGCGGTTTGCTTGCCGGTGCCGGCCTCGCCGGAGATCAGCACCGCGGCTTCGGTCGGTGCCAGACGCTCGATCGAGTCGTACACGTGCTGGATCGTGCCGCTACGGCCGAGCATCGAGCCGAACCGCCCAAGCTGACGCAGCGACGCGCGCAGCGCCTGCACTTCCTCGGTCAACTCGTACGGCCGCGGGATACGCGCGAGCAGGCTGCGCAGACGCGGGATGTTGACGGGCTTCAGCAGATAGTCCCAGATGCCGTGCCGCAAGCCCTCGATCGCGCTCTCGACCGTCGCATTGCCAGTCATCACGATCACCGGCAGCGCGCCACCCGGCGGATGCGCGGGCAGATGCTGCAACAGGTCGAGGCCGCTGCCGTCCGGCAGATTCAGGTCGACGAGCACGACGTCGGGAATAAAGCGCGTCAGTGCGGCGCGGGCCTCGGCGAGCGTGGTCGCGGTGTCGACGGAAAAGCCGTCGGCGGCGAGGATCGCCGACAGACCGGACAGGCTATTGGGATCGTCTTCAACAATCAGGGCGTGTGGCATGGCGAGCGCAATTTTATGAATGGGTTAAATGCCCGGCGCGCCGTCAACACTGAGGGTGCGCACCGCGGGCTCTGGCGGGCTCGATGACAGGGCTAAACGACTGGTCCTTGGGCGGTGAAGAAACGATGGCCGACCGACACTGCAGTGTGACTCGCACGGGCCGGTGCCTGTAGTTCCTTCACGGGTCTTGTCAGAAATCCCGGTTGCTATCGAAAAAACGGCGCACTTCGAGTTCCGCCTGTTCGCGGGTTTTGCCATAGCGTTCCTGGATCAGGCCAGCGAGCTTGTCGGCCCGACCTTCGGCCTTGGTCAGTTCGTCGTCCGTCAGTTCGCCCCATGCGGTTTTTGCCTTGCCGACCATCTGTTTCCATTTGCCTTCAGCGATGTCGTTGTTCATGGTGCCTCTCCCGTGCTGGAAAAATTAGCGGTAGTCGCGTAACTCTCGATCAAGCAGGGATCGTGCCAAAAAACATAGCTGAAATGGATCAAGGGCTTGCCGGGGGCCCGACGGGAAACCAGGATGTCGCGATGGCAATTTTGAGAAACGTGCCGGTAAAGTTTTCCTAAACCATACACGGCGCGACAGAAAAGAAAAAGCGCCCAAAATTGAGCGCTTTTTGTGCAGGCCGGCAGGGCGCCGGCGCTGGCGGGGTTGACGCAGGTAGGCGCTTAGGCGCGGCTGCGGTATTCGTGCGTACGCGTGTCGATTTCGATCTTGTCGCCGATGTTGCAGAAGAGCGGCACTTGCAGTTCGAAACCGGTGTTCAGCTTGGCGTTCTTCAGCACCTTGCCCGACGACGTGTCGCCCTTGACAGCCGGTTCCGTGTAGATGATTTCACGAACCAGCGTGGTCGGCAGTTCGACCGAGATCGCCTTCTCGTTGTAGAACACGACTTCGCAAGCCATGCCGTCTTCGAGGTAGTGCAGCGCGTCGCCCATCATTTCGGCTTCGACTTCGTACTGGTTGTAGTCGGCGTCCATGAACACGTACATCGGGTCGGCGAAGTACGAGTACGTCACTTCCTTGCGCTCGAGCACGACGACGTCGAACTTGTCGTCCGCCTTGTACACGGTTTCCATGCCTGCGCCGGTCAGCAGGTTCTTGAACTTCATCTTGACGACGGCGGAGTTACGGCCCGATTTGTTGTATTCGGCCTTTTGCACGACCATTGCGTCTGCGCCGATCATCACGACGTTGCCGGTGCGGAGTTCCTGTGCGGTCTTCATAAAACTGTCCTGTACGAGATAAATAGCTTAACTGTTGCTCAACGGCATACGGCGCAAGCGATTTCGGCGTTTCACCCACCACCTGCCGCATGAAGCGGCGGCACTGCCGGGATGCGTGAAACGGGGCCGGCTCGCGGCGGTAGCTCGCGGCGCTCTGCCACGGCATTTCCGCCTGTCCGTTACCTGATTTTTACCCTGTGCGGGCGTGTACACGAGTGGCGCCGATCTGCAGCACACCCCAACATACGTCCCTTTTTTGACATTCGCGTGCCCAATCTGACGATCGGGATGCGTGCTGTGTTTTTCCACGGGGACTGGTCAGCCGGGCTGACCACGGGGTTGTTGCTCGAATCGTGCCGCGCTTGCGTCGTCGGCCGTTGGATAACCGCTTATTTTAACTGAGTTTTTGCGAACGAGGTCAGATTTCCGGCGAGATCGCCGACTTGCGCGAGTTCGAGCGCCCAGGCGGCGGCGCGCCGCTTCAGCGCCGGATAGTGGCGATGCAAGTCCGCCCAGTCCGGCTGACCCGCGTCGTTCCACGCATGCCAGAAACGTTCGAGCGCGGCGCGCGCGTTGGCGGGCAGCGTGCGCGTGTAGTGCGCGAGTGCGGCGTCGAGCTTGGGCAGATGGGCGTTATCGGCCTGCGGATAGATGTGCCAGACGAACGGCTTCGCGGCCCACTGCGCCCGCACGAACGAATCCTCGCCGCGCACGAAGTTGAGGTCGCTCACCCATAGCAGCGCGTCGTAGCCGGGCTGTTCCGTGAACGCGAGGGCGTGCGCGCTAAGGTTGCCGCGCGTCGCATGGCTGCCCGCGGCAAACGACGGCAACTCGAAAAAGCGTGCGAGCGCGCCGGAAATGCGTCCTTCGGGCACCAGCAGCACGACCGGGCTGGCGCTGTCGCGCCATTGTTCGAGCAGGCTGTCGACGGCCGGGTTTTCGTAGGCGAACAGCGACACGACGGTCGCGTCGGCGGGCGGCGGCGCGTGGCCGGTGGCGCTGCGCCACCAGTCTGCTCGGGCGGCCGGCGAGCCTTCGAACGCGGCGCGCGCCGCGTCGAGATCGCGCTCCTTCAACACGCCGCCGGTGCCTGGGCCGAGTCCGGGGAAAAAGAAGGTCTTGTTGAGCGCGTAGCGCGGGTGCGGCGACGGCCGCAGATGAAAATCGGCGACCCAGTCCTCGGCGCTCAGATATTCGAGGTTGAACCACAGCGGCGCGCGCGCGCGTTCGGCCATCGCCGCGATATAGATGGGCGGCAGCTCGCAGGCGAACGCCTCGATCACGACATCGGCGACTTCGAGCGTATCGCCCGCATGGGACGGCTCGTGCCAATGCTCGATAACGATGCCCTCGACCGTCTGCCGCGCCCGCTCGGGCGCGAGCGACGGGCACAGCCTCTGGAACACATGCAGATCGTCGACGAACACCCGCACCTGCCAGCCATGCTCGCCCGCGAGTTGGCGCGCGAGGCGCCAACACACGCCGATGTCGCCGAAGTTGTCGATCACCGCGCAGAAAATATCGCAGGCGATCGGGCCGGCAGGGGCGGCGGGTGATCCGGAAACGGGCGCGACGGCGGACATGGCGGCTCGGCTGGCTGGGTGGCTCCGGCGACGCGGAGCGGGTTCGAACGAACGCGGAATGTTCTAAACTGGCGATTCTAAAGCCTCGCTCGCGATCGCGCGCGCCCTTTGCCCGACCCGCGGGCCGCATGGTACGACGCGCGACACGGCCTGCGGTGCGCGCTACCGCGCACCGGGCGGCACAATCGACGAGGCCGCGCGAGACCGTCCCACCCAATCGACCCCGCATGACCGAACCCGAAGCAACCGACGCCCCCGAGACGTTCGAGCCGAAACAAGTGCTCGCCCAATTGCCGCATCTGCCCGGCGTCTACCGCTATTACGACACGAGCGGCGCGGTGCTCTATGTCGGCAAGGCACGCGATCTGAAGAAGCGCGTCTCGAGCTACTTCACGAAGACGCAGCTGTCGCCGCGCATCGCGATGATGGTCACGCGCATCGCGCGCATCGAGACCACCGTCACGCGTTCCGAGGCCGAGGCGCTGCTGCTCGAAAACAATCTGATCAAGGCGCTCGCGCCGCGTTACAACATCCTGTTTCGCGACGACAAGTCCTATCCGTATCTGAAGCTGACCGGCCATAAATTTCCGCGCATGGCTTACTACCGCGGCTCGGTCGATCGCAAGAACCAGTACTTCGGCCCGTTCCCGAGCGCGTGGGCGGTGCGCGAGAGTATCCAGATCCTGCAGCGCGTGTTCCAGCTGCGCACCTGCGAAGACTCGGTGTTCAACAATCGCACGCGGCCGTGTCTGCTGCATCAGATTGGCCGTTGCACGGCGCCGTGCGTCGCGAACATCAGCGAAGAGGACTACGCGCGCGATGTCGCCAATGCGTCGCGCTTTCTGCTCGGCCGCCAGGGCGAGGTGATGAAGGAGCTCGAGCAGAAGATGCATGCGTTCGCGAGCGAGCTGAAGTTCGAGCAGGCCGCGGCGGTGCGCAATCAGATGAGTTCGCTGTCGACGGTGCTGCATCAGCAGGCGATCGAAGTCGGCAGCGATAGCGACGTCGACATTCTCGCGGTGGTCGCGCTGGGCGGCCGCGTCTGCGTGAATCTCGCGATGGTGCGCGGCGGACGGCACCTCGGCGACAAGGCGTACTTTCCCACGCACGTGGAGAGCGCGTTGACGGCGGAGGAGGGCGGGCTCGAGGACGAAACCGAACAGGAAGACGCAGCGGCGGATCGGCGCGTGGTCGCGCCGTCGGCCGCGGCGGCGAGCACCACGGCCGATGCGCTCGCGATCGCGCAGGACCTGCCGCCGGAAGACGAAGACGCCGAGGCCAGCGACGCCGAGGCCAGCGACGAAGTTGCCGAAGCGACCGCGGTTGGTGTCAGCGACGAAAGCGCCGACGAAAGCGCCGACGACAACCCGGAATCCGCCCTCACCGCGAAGCGTCGCAAAAGCCGCGCGCCGGGCGGCGTCGAATCCGAAGTGCTCGAAGCGTTCATCGCGCAGCATTACCTCGGCAATCGCGTGCCGCCGGTGCTGGTGGTGAGCCATGCCCCGGCGCGCGAACTCGTCGACGTGTTGATCGAGCAGGCGGGCCACAAGGTGAGCGTGCTGCGTCAACCGCAAGGTCAGCGCCGCGCGTGGCTCGCGATGGCCGAGCAGAACGCGCGGCTCGCGCTCGCGCGCCTGCTCTCCGAGCAGGGCTCGCAACAGGCGCGCACGCGCGCGCTGACCGATACGCTCAGCATGGAGTGCGACGACCTCGCGCATCTGCGCATCGAGTGCTTCGACATCAGTCACACGATGGGCGAGGCGACCCAGGCGTCGTGCGTCGTCTATCACCATCACAAGATGCAGTCGTCCGAGTACCGCCGCTACAACATCACCGGCATCACGCCCGGCGACGACTACGCGGCGATGCGTCAGGTGCTCACGCGCCGCTACGAGAAGATGGTCGCGCAGGCCGCCGCGAATGCGAGCGACGAGGCCGCCGAATCGCAAAGCGACGCGGCCGCCGATCCGTCGCTTGCCGCCGATGCCGCCGAGCCGGCCGCGGCCGGCGGCGTGCTGCCGACCATCGTCCTGATCGACGGCGGCAAGGGGCAGGTGGAAATCGCGCGGCAGGTTTTCACGGAGCTGGGGCTCGATACCGGCATGCTGGTCGGCGTCGCGAAGGGCGAGGGGCGCAAGGTCGGTCTCGAGACGCTGGTTTTCGCGGACGGGCGCACGCCGCTCGAACTCGGCAAGGAAAGCGCCGCGCTGATGCTGGTCGCGCAGATCCGCGACGAGGCTCACCGCTTCGCGATCACCGGCATGCGCGCCAAACGGGGCAAGACGCGCCAGACTTCGCGGCTCGAAGAGCTCGAAGGTGTGGGGGCGAAACGGCGTCAGCGCCTGCTCGCGCGCTTTGGCGGCTTGCGCGGCGTGGTGGCCGCGAGCGTCGAGGATCTCGCGAGTGTCGAAGGTATTTCGCAGGCGCTCGCCGAGCAGATTTACCGGCAATTGCACTGAAGCGACGGCTCGTGCCGCCGCCCCCGCTGCACGAACCATGCATCTGGCGCGGCCCGCTTGCCGGTCGGGCGCGGCCACGCCCGCGCTCGCTTGCTTGTGGCAGGCCTTGTGACACGGCACAATTGCAACTCACTCGTCAGACGCTGCGCCTGCCCCATGCCGTTTAATTTCCCGATCTTCCTGACCTGGCTGCGGATCGTGCTGATTCCGCTCGTCGTCGGTGTGTTCTATTTGCCCGACATGATGATGAGCCCCGCGCACCGCAATCTTGCGGCCGCGACGATCTTCATCCTCGCGGCGCTCACCGACTGGTTCGACGGCTTTCTGGCCCGTAAATGGAATCAGACCTCGGCATTCGGCGCGTTTCTCGATCCGGTCGCCGACAAGCTGATGGTGACCGCGGCGCTGCTCGTGCTCGTGCAACTCACGCGGATCGATTCGGCGATTGCACTCGTGATCGTCGGACGCGAAATCGCCATCTCGGCGCTGCGCGAATGGATGGCGCAGATCGGGGCTTCCAAGAGCGTCGCGGTGAATTCGCTCGGCAAGTTCAAGACCGCGTGCCAGATGGTCGCGATCCCGATGCTGCTGTTCTATGGTCCGCTGCCACTCGGTGGGGGTGTGACGGTCGACACCCGCGTGTGGGGTCTCTGGCTCATCTATCTCGCTGCGTTCCTGACGATCTGGTCGATGCTGTACTACATGAAGCTCGCGTGGCCGCAGATTCGCGAGCGCGGTGGCATCGCGTGACGGCGTGAAAGACGGGCCGCGTGGGAGCGCAAAAGTGTGTTCGAACCCCGCGCAACAACGAGCGAAATATTTCTTTAAAAGAGGTGGGGAAAAGGGGTTGACACGTTTCAGGCGCTTCTCCATAATCTCGTTTCTCCGATGCACGCAACGCGAAACACCGGAGACGCAGTAGAAGTAAATGCAGTTCAATGCGGGAGTAGCTCAGTTGGTAGAGCGCAACCTTGCCAAGGTTGAGGTCGCGAGTTCGAGCCTCGTCTCCCGCTCCAGTTTTCGAAGCATCGCGTTGTCCGGCGAAGTAAAAAACGCAGCGCGGTGTGAAGCAGTTCAATGCGGGAGTAGCTCAGTTGGTAGAGCGCAACCTTGCCAAGGTTGAGGTCGCGAGTTCGAGCCTCGTCTCCCGCTCCATACATCAGGGGAAGCGACGCTTCCCTTTTTGTTTGGAAGGCCGCTTGTTCTGAATATTCCAGAGCTTCGGTTCTTCTGGTGACCACCAGATAAATCTGCGAACCCGTTTCCAGGTTCCAGTCCGCTTGTGGCGCGATAGCAAAGCGGTTATGCAGCGGCCTGCAAAGCCGTTTAGGCCGGTTCGACTCCGGCTCGCGCCTCCAGTCTTTGAAGTAAAGAAAAGCCCCGACAAGTCGGGGCTTTTCTTTTTTCTGCGCCTTTTCGCCGGACTTTGTTGAAACGTCGCGATCAACTAGATCGGATCGGTCGATCCGAGCGGGTGTTGCAGGCACGCTGTCGAATCGATCAGAAGTTGAGCGCGGATTTGATCGACTGTACCGCAGCGTTGTTCAGAAAGTAGTAGTTCTGTTGCGGCGTCCCCCCGCCGAGCGGTGCGATCTGCACTGTCGTGCCGTTCCTGATCATGTAACCCGCGTAAATGCCGCCGTTGTACTGGTAGTACACGCGATAGTCGGTCGTACTGCCGCCGAGAACACTATTGGCCACCCATGCGCGAACGCCCTGCAACGTCACGATCTGGCCATCGGATAGCTGGTAGGTCTTGCCGTCCGTCGTGCTCGCGTAGGGGAAGAAACTTTCCAGCGTTGAGATCGTTGCCGAGCAGGGCGTTGGACTATTGCCTGTCGTGGATGGTGAAGCGCAGTCGTAGGTATACAACTCATCTCCGACTGTTTGCCGCACCACCTTGATGTAGGCGGCGCCTGCTTGCCAGTTTGCCTGCGCGTTGTACAGGGGCTGCCCGTTGATCGTATTCGTGATCAGGCCCAACGCGCTATTCGTGAAGAGTTCGGACGGCGACGCGGAAATCAGTCCGCTCAGCGAAACGACGGTGTAACTGGTGCCGAGGAGGGTGCGCATGACGGTACTGCCGTCCGTTGCCAGATAGTCGACCTGCACGTTCGGTCCCGCGTAGCTGACCCTCGCTTGCTCTGGAACCGCGCCGACATACACCGTGCCATTGACGACCTGACGTCCATTGCTGACCGTGCCTACTTTGAGCGTCGACGAGAGCGAAGTAGTCCCGGCAATCATCGACTGGATGCCCGTGGAAGGGCTTTGAGCAATGCTGGAGTCCGTGGTGAAAAACGTGCTGCTCGAACCGACAGACAGCGCGCCCGCCGAACTCGTGCTGAACGAGAGGCTGCCCTCCACGAAATGCAATCCACCGTTGGACGTGAGCGCAAAGCTCTCATAGTTCTTCTGCGCATCGCTCAGATTCGAGGTGCTTGCCGTCGATCCCGAATTGCTGGAGGAACCTCCGCCGCATGCGGACAATACCAACGCGCTCGATACCGCCAGAATGGCAGGCTTAATTACCATTCGCTTTTTGTAGTCTTTCATTTGTATTTTGTTTTCTTTCCGATTTATATCGTGATTATTGCTGTCGTCAATCCCGTGTGTGGCGGTACTATTCTAGCGACATTCGTGTAAAGTGGTCGCCGGTTTGGTATTTTTAAAGCCCATTATTGAGTATTAACCCGGATCGCCGGGGTCATTTTTCGTCGCGAATAAAACTTATATTCGACCTATGAAAAAAATCAGAGCTGTCGCGATGCTGTTGAGTCTCGCCGTGCCGTTGTCGGCGATCGCGCAATCGGCGTCGGCCCCCGACGTCAAACCCGGGGACACGTGGACATACACGTCGACGACTGAAAAAGGGCCGTCGGGCTGGAATCAGACGCACGAGCAGGTGACGGTGCTGCGCGCCACCTCGACGCACATCTATTTCGAATCGAAGCCGGTCGGCTCGACGCAGGCGCCACGCGAGCTGATCGCCGGGGCGGACTGGAGCCGCGAGCGCAGCGTGAACGGCACGGACACGGTCGTGAACCGGCCATTCGCGTTTCCTTTGTCGCCGGGCAAGACCTGGAACGTCGAATATGCCGAGCAGCATCCGAACCGGATATTCGCTTTGCAGAAGTGGAACTCGCAGTATCGGGTGGTCGGAACGGAAACCGTCGAAGTGCCCGCTGGCAAATTCCAGGCAATCAAGATCGAATCCGAAGGTGATTGGCTCGCGCAACTCGAGCCGCGGCAGACCGTCACGCAAGCTACGCAGGTCGAGCAGGGCGACACCGCGATGATCACGCATGCGCAGAAAATCGGTCCTGTTCAGGCGACGGGGCGCACTTATAAAGCGTTCTGGTATGTGCCGGAAGTCGGTCGTTGGGTGAAATCGGTGGAAGAGTATTACGGCAGCAATGGCGTGAGAAACGAGCGCTATACGACCGAACTCGAATCGTTTAAGAAAGGCGGCCAATAATCAGGCGTTTTAAACGCCTGATTGGTCGGCGCATTATTGTTGTTTGCCCTTTATCAATCGACGCCGGCGCGCCGTAGGCTGATCGGGCGATAGAATTGCAGTATCGTCATCGCTCGTGTTCACTGAAGCCGCATGTATTTCCAACTCACCGGCACCCACGTCCGCCTGCTCGGCTCGATGCATCTGTTTCCCGCGACGAGCCGTCGAACACCGCCGTGGATCGCCGAAGCCTATGACTGGGCCGACGCGCTCGTCGTCGAATCCGACCCGGCGACGATCCTGCCATTTCTCAAAGCCGACGCGCACCTCGACGCCGCGCAACTGCGGCCCCTGATGCGCGACGAAGCGTGGATGCAGTTGCAGGCGCTCTGGCCGACCGGCGGCCCGCTTGGGCCGCTTGAAACGCTGCGTCCGTGGGCCACGCTGATCGTTGCGCCGACGCTGTTGCAGCAGGTCGTCGAGGGTGTCGAGCCGCGCATGCTGCGCTCGGCGATGGCACAGGCGAAGCCATATCGCTATCTCGAGTCCGCGGGGGACGTGGCAGTCGCGCTCGAATCGATTCCGCTCCACGCCATCGCCGCCGCACTCGATATGCTGATAGCCGACCGTGGCGAGCCGCAGCGCACGCTCGAACGGATGCACGCGGCGTGGCTGGAAGGCGATCTGCACGCAATCCAGCGCATCGCTGTCGAATCGCCGATGTTCAATCTGCCCGGCATCCGTCACGCGATACTCGACGTGCGCAATCGCGCTTGGGCCGCGCGGCTGAACGAATTGCTGGACACGCGCGAGCGCACGCTGGTGGTCGTCGGCGCGCTGCATCTGTGCGGCCCCGGCAATCTGATCGACTGTCTCGCGCGACCCGTGCAAGCGGTGTTCTGAGTGTGTCGCCGGGATTCGCGACCGCGCACAGCCAGTCGCCGGGCAGAATGGGTGGCCGTTTCCGCCAATACCGTGCCTCGGCATAGCGCTATAAACTAACCGTTATCCACCGATCATCCGACTCCCGTCGACCTCACTCCATGTCTGTTGCACCACTGCCCAGCAATGAAAGCGCCCGTCTCGACGGGTTGCACGCGCTGCATATTCTCGACACTGCGCCGGAAGAGCGCTTCGATCGTCTGACCCGTCTCGCGCGGCGGCTGTTCGGCGTGCCGATCGCGGTCGTGAGTCTCGTCGATGCAAACCGGCAGTGGTTCAAGTCGTGCATGGGCCTCAACGCGAGCGAGACGTCGCGCGACGTCTCCTTCTGCGCCCATGCGATCCTCGGCGACGATATTCTGATGGTGCCCGACACGCTCGCCGACGCGCGCTTCAGCGACAATCCGTTCGTGACCGACGAGCCGAAAATCCGTTTCTATGCGGGCTGTCCGTTGACGGTTTCGAACGGCAGCAAGGTCGGCACGCTGTGTCTGATCGACACGAAACCGCGCATGCTCGATGACGAGGATCGCGCGTTGCTGTGCGATCTCGCCCGCATGGCCGAACAGGAGCTCTCCGCCATTCAGCTCGCCACGCTCGACGACCTCACACATCTGTCGAACCGGCGCGGATTCGAAGTGCTCGCGCAACACGCGCTGAGCGTCTGTAAGCGGATGGATAAGCCGGCGTCGCTACTGTTCTTCGATCTGAACGACTTCAAGCAGATCAACGACACCCTCGGGCACGCCGAGGGCGATCGCGCCCTGCAAGCCTTCGCCGAGGTGCTGCGCACCGGGCTGCGCGAAAGCGACGTGATCGGACGGCTCGGCGGCGACGAGTTCGTCGCGCTGCTGAGCGGCGCGAGCACGGCGGAGACGCATGAGGTGACGCAGCGTCTCGGGCAGCTGCTCGAGCTTCACAATGCCGAACTGCTGCGCGGCTATCAGATCCGCTTCAGCGTCGGCCAGGTGAGCTATGAGCCGGAGCACCACGGCACGATCGCCGAATTGCTCGCCGCGGCCGATGCGGCGATGTATAGCCACAAGCAGGCGTCGAAGGCGCGCTCCGCGCAACGCCACTGAGGGGCCGCCGATCCGCAGCCGACCCGCCCGATAGCCTCGCGCGGGCACGCGCGGCATAATTGCGGACCGTTGCCCGCGCTGTCGCGCATTGACTCTGAAAACTACCGATGACTGATTCGCAGCCCACCGCCGCCGCGCGGCTCGCCCAACTCGAATGGCGCTGGAAGCCGTTCGTGAACCTGACGAGCGTCGAAGTCTACGAGATGCTGGCCGCACGTAGCGCGGTGTTCGTCGTCGAACAGAACTGCGTGTATGGCGATATCGACGGGCTCGATGTCGAAGCGTGGCATCTGCTCGCGTATGGCGCTGGCGACGATGCCGCGCTGCCGCCGCTGGCCGGCTATCTGCGCGTGCTGCTACCAGATGCGGCGGATGCCGACGTGCGGATCGGCCGCGTCTTGACGACCGCGCCGTTTCGCGGCCACGGTCTCGGCAACGCGATGCTCGAACGGTCGCTCGCGCATATCCGCGCACAGTGGCCCGATACGCCGATTCGCCTGCACGCGCAGGCGCATCTGCAAGGCTTCTATGGTGCATTCGGCTTCACGCCGGTCTCCGACATTCACGACGAAGATGGCATCCCACATGTGTGGATGCGCTCGGTCTGAGCGCGAACGGTTCAGCGCTGCCCGCTCGTCCCGCTCGTCGTTTGCGACGCCGCATGGGTGAGCCCGCGCGGCGTTTGCGCGCGTCGCTCGGTGCGCAGGCGTCCGCGCGCCGATAGGCGCATCCAGTGACGCAGCGCGATCAGCGCGCCGATCACGCTCATCATCGAACCCGGAATCCAGAGCAGAAGGCCGCCGATCTGCTGATCGCGCATCGGGCTCAGCCACGTGAACGCGCGCCCGCAGATCGAATAGATCGGATACAGCTCGTGCGGCGTAAAAAAGATGAACGCGCCGAGGATGATCTGCGGCGGAATCGCGGCGATCACGACGAGCACGCGCTTGCCCGGCGACAGGCGCGCGGGCGGCGCCGGACGCGGGTCGAGCACGAGCCACCAGAACAGCAGACCGTCGATCGCCATGCTCCAGTTCATCACGCGATACAGCCGCCAGTCGAGCATCGCGACGAAATGGATCGGCGACAGCAGCCAGAAATAGATCAGCCCGACGAACAGCGTGACCGCGACGACCGGGTGCATGACGACGTCGAGCACCTTGCGCACGAGCGGTGTTTGCAGCGCGGGTCGCAGGAAGCGTTGCCGCCAGCGCAACGGAATCCCCGCGCGCAACGCCGCGCCCGGATACGACAACGCAATGAAAAACGGCCCGAGATGATGCAGCACCAGATGCTGCAGGCGATGCATGAAGAACTCATGCTCGAAGAAATAATCGAGCCGCGTATGCAGCACGACATACAGCGCGATCAGACCGAACCAGAACGACAGACGCCGTGCGAACGACAGCCGCGCCTTGCGGGCGCCGCGCACGAACAGGATCGCGGGGACCAGCAGCGCGATCACGACGGTCGGCGAGAACTCCCAGGGGTCGAGCCAGTAGAGCAGGTTCATGTCGAGGGCGATTGCGGCGGCGCGGGGTGCCGGTTACTTGGTCTGGGCCGGTGATTTGACCGCGAACGGCGTGCTCAGCGTTTCGCCATCGGAGAACTTCAGCGTCAGATGCACCGTGTCGCCCGGCGCGATCTTGTGCTTCGCGTCTTCGAGCATCACGTGATAGCCGCCGGGCGCGATCGCGACCTGGCCATGCGCGGGCACCGTCAGCTTGTCGACCATCACCATCTTCTGCGACGAACCGCTCGATACCGTTTGATGCAGCATCGCGTCGCCGTAGTCGTCGCTCGAAATATCGACGAGGTCGATCGGCTTGTCGCTCGCGTTGACGAGCGTCGCGTAGCCGGCCGCGGGCAGGTTGTTCGGCAGCCAGCGCACCCAGGCGTCCTTGACGCTGATCGCGTGGGCATCGGCCGCGTGCGCGGTCGACAGGATACCGAACGACAGCGCGAAGGCGCCTGCCAGCGAAGCGAACGTGTTGAGCTTGATCGTCATGATGGGATGGATGGGGATCAGTTGAGAATCAGGATTGGTCGTCGATGACGCGACGCAGGTCATGCGCGATCGCATCGGGTGTGTCGTGGTCGGTGGCGAGCAGGCGGGCCCGGCCCTGGCTGTCGAACACATAGACGGCGGAACTGTGCGTGACCTCGTAGTTGCCGTTCGGGTCGCGCTTTTCCATCTGATACGCGACACGATAGCGCTTTGCCAGCGACTCGATCTGCCAGTCGGTGCCCGTCAGCCCTTCGGCGTGCTGTGCGTCGAACGCGCCGACGTAGTCGTGCAAGGCCTGGGGCGTGTCGCGCGCGGGATCGACGGTGATGAACAGGATCCGCACCTTCTGCGCATCGGGGCCGAGCTTGCCGAGCACCTGCATCAGGCGGCCCATCGTTTCGGGGCAGACGTCCGGGCAATGGGTGTAGCCGAAGTAGACGAGCGAGGCCCGGCCTTTGAACGACGCGGCGCTGGCGGGGCGGCCGGTGTCGTCGGTCAGGCTGAAGTCGAGGTCCGGCAGATGGCCGCTCACGTTGGTCAACTGCCACGGCTCGGCGCGCTGCGTGCAGCCGCTCAGTGCGGCGAGCGCGACCAGCGTACCCAGCGTCGCGCCCGCGGCGATCCGACGTGCCAGTCCGTGCATGGATCGCCTGGATCGTGTGCGGGACAGGTTCGGCTGCGAGCGCTGGAGTGGGAGGATCGGGAACAAAGCAGGGTTCAATGACTCGATTGGAGAGCAGGCAACACGAATCGATGGAGCATGGAGGCGGCAGCGTCACCCGGCGTGCAACGATGTCCATCACGCCGACATTCCGCGTGGCAGCGACTGTAGCGCAAAATCGTCGGCGGTGTCGCACGGCGCGCCGGGTGCACGAATTGCGAGTCAATTTGACGCAGACGGCTGAAAGCCCGGCGAAGCCTGATCGTTGCGCTCTTGAATGCAATCGACACGGGCGGACGCGCAGACCACCCACCGGGCTTGAGTCTCCGCTTACTTTCTCGAAAAATTGACGGATGCGCGGTAAGATGCGCACACTTTTCCGGCCGTATGTGGCTGAAAGGCGAACCCAGGCGATGCAAGCACTTCCGGCTGTTCTGTCTCCGAGCGAGACGGCATTTTTCTTCGATTTCGACGGCACGCTCGTCGAACTCGCCCCCACGCCGGACGGCGTGCTCGTGCAGCCACGCGTGATCGACCTGCTGCGCGAGCTGCGCAGTCTGACGAATGGCGCGGTTGCGGTGGTGTCGGGGCGCGGCATCGACAGCATCGACAGTTTTCTCGGCATGCCCGATCTGCCGGTCGCCGGCCTGCACGGCGCCGAGCGGCGCGATGCGAATGGCGACACGCAACGCATCGGCTTTCACGACCAGCGCCTGTTGCGCATGGAGCAGGTGCTCGCGCAGGTCGTCAACGAACATCCAGGTATGCTGCTCGAGATCAAGGGCGCGGCGCTCGCGCTGCACTATCGCAACGCGCCGGACCGCGAACCGGTCGCGCGCGAGGCGACCGAGCGGCTCGTGGCCGATTACCCGGCGTCGTACGTGCTGCAGCCGGGCAAGATGGTCTACGAGATCAAGCCGAAAGACGTCGACAAGGGCCGCGCCACGCGTGCGTTTCTCGACGAACTGCCGTTCACCGGCCGCACGCCGGTATTCGCGGGCGACGATCTGACGGACGAAAAGGGCTTCGCGGTCGTCAACGAGCGCGGCGGCCTGTCGATCAAGGTCGGCGCGGGCGAGACGTTGGCGCGCACGCGCGTCGAATCGGTGTCGTCATTGCTCGACTGGCTCGAAACGATTGTCGCGGCAGCGCGCGCGGCGTGACGCCGGCGCCCCGCTCAACGAAAACAACATACTGCATCGGGAATCGCGCTTCATGAGCCGACTGATCATTGTTTCGAACCGGGTGGCGCCTATTTCGGAGGGCGGCCCGGCGGCGGGCGGTCTGGCGGTCGGCGTGTACGACGCGCTGAAGGAGACCGGCGGCATGTGGTTCGGCTGGAGCGGCGACGTGCTGAGTTCCGGCCAGCCGCAGATCAAGGTCGAGGAGCGCGGTCCGGTGACCTTCGCGACGGTCCCGCTGATGCGCCGCGATTACGACCAGTACTACCGCGGCTTCTCGAACGCGACGCTATGGCCCGCGTTCCACTATCGATCCGACCTGCTGCACTACGACCGGCACGACTTCGAGGGCTACTGCCGCGTCAACGCCTGGCTCGCGCAGCAACTGGTGCCGCTGTTGCGCGAAGACGACGTGATCTGGGTGCACGACTATCACCTGATCCCGTTTGCGCAGTCGCTGCGCTCGGCGGGCGTGAAGAATCGCATCGGCTTTTTCCTGCACATTCCGTTTCCGGCCTCGCAGGTGCTGCTGACGGTGCCACCGCATCGCGAACTCGTCGAGGCACTGTGTTCGTTCGACCTGCTCGGCTTCCAGACCGAGCCCGATCTGCGCGCGTTCTGCGACTACGTGATCAACGAGGCGGGCGGTTCGGTCGACGCAGCGGCGAAAGGGCCGCTCACCGTGCACGCGTTCGGCCGCACGTTGCGCGCGTCGGCCTATCCGATCGGCGTCTATCCGGACGAGATCGCCGAGCTCGCGAAGGCGGGCGAGCGCGGCAAGCCGGTGCGCACGATGAAGGCGACGCTGCATTCGCGCAAGCTGATCATGAGCGTCGACCGGCTCGATTACTCCAAGGGGTTGGTCGAGCGATTCCGCGCGTTTGAGCGCCTGCTCGAGCATGCGACCGCGCAGCGCAACAAGGTGTCGTTCCTGCAGATCGCGCCGCCGACGCGCGCCGACCTGCACGCGTACCAGGACATCCGGCTGCAGCTCGAAAGCGAGTCGGGCCGTATCAACGGACGTTTCGCCGAGCTGGACTGGACGCCGATCCTGTACATCCACAAGCAATACGAGCGCTCGGTGCTGGCGGCGCTGTTCCGTACCGCGCACGTCGGCTATGTGACGCCGTTGCGCGACGGCATGAACCTCGTCGCGAAGGAGTACGTGTCGGCGCAAGATCCGGAAAATCCAGGCGTGCTCGTGCTGTCGCGCTTCGCCGGTGCCGCGCAGGAGCTGGATGGCGCGCTGATCGTCAATCCGGTCGACATCGACGGGATGGCCGAAGCGCTCGCGCAGGCGTTAGGCATGCCGCTCGCCGAGCGGCAGTCCCGCCATCGCGACATGATGGCCCAGCTGCGTGAGAACAACGTGTCGGTGTGGCGCGATAACTTCATGCGCGATCTGCAGAACGTCGAGGCCGCCGGACGCGCTGGAAGCGCGAAGCCGCGCGCGGCCGCGGGTGCGGCCGGCGCCGGGCGCAAGAAGACGGCGCGCGAAAGTATGAGCGGCTGAGCCTACCGCTTGCCGGACAACAAAAAGCCGCTCCTCGGAGCGGCTTTTTTATGGGGCGCGCAGCAGCGCGCTGACTGCGCGTGTTCAGGCCACGTGCTGCTCGTCGACCTTCTTGCCGCCGATATGCAGCGTCTGGCCCTTGCCATACTGCTTCGCGAGCAGGTCGCGATAGAGGCCCGGACGCTGGCGCAATTCGTCCGGCGTGCCGTCGTCGATGACCTTGCCGGCGCTCATCACGATGATCCGGTCGAAGTTGTTCAGCGTCGACAGACGGTGCGCGATCGCGATCACCGTGCGGCCGACCATCAGCCGGTCGAGCGCCTTCTGGATCGCCTCTTCGGAGGCGCTGTCGAGCGCGGAAGTGGCTTCGTCGAGCAGCAGGATCGGCGCGTTCTTCAGAATCGCGCGCGCGATCGCGATGCGCTGGCGCTGACCGCCCGACAGCTTCACGCCGCGGTCGCCGACGATCGTGTCGTAGCCTTCCGGCATCGCTTCGATAAAGTCCGCGCAACGCGCCTCGCGGGCAGCGGCCATCACTTCCTCGCGGCTCGCGTCAGGCCGGCCATACGCAATGTTCTCGTACACCGACCGATGGAACAGCGAGATGTCCTGCGGCACCAGCGCGATCGCGTGGCGCAGGCTGTCCTGGGTGATCGCCGCGATGTCCTGGCCGTCGATCCTGATCGCGCCGCCCTGGGTTTCGTAAAAGCGCTGCAGCAGAGCGAGCACCGTCGATTTGCCCGCGCCCGACTTGCCGATCAAGCCGACGCGCTGACCCGGTTCGATATTCAGGACGAAGTGATCGAGAATCGCCCGGCGGCGCGGATAGGCGAACGTGACGCTGTCGAACGTGACGCGGCCGCCTTGCGGCACGAGTTCCGTGGCGTCGTCGCGATCGGGCATGCCGTGCGGTTCGAGCAGCGTGCGTACGGCTTCCGCGAGCCGCGCGACGTGCTGCGTGACGTCGACCAGCGCGACGGCGAGGTCGCGCGTGCCGTGCAGGATCGTGAAGCCGAGCGAACTGACGAGCACGATGTCGCCCGAGGTCGCGCGGCCCTGGTCCCACAGCCACAGCGCCCAGCCGAGCAGGCCGGCCGACAGCAGCGCGGTGATCACGGCGTGCAGCAGACGCAGCTTTTCCAGATACAGCAGGCTCTGCTGGCGCGCATCCATTTCCGACTTGACCGTGGCCGCAAAGCGGTTGTGTTCGCGAAACGTCATGCCGAACGCGCGCACGAGGCCCATGTTGCTGATCACGTCGACGAGTTCGCCGTCGACCGATGCCGCCTTGGTCGCGAAATTGTGGTGGCGCGCGGAGCCGCGGCCCGCGAGCTTGTACAGCACGACCGACAGGATCGCCGAGCACAGCATCAGGCCGGCGGCCATCAGCGGGTTCACCGCAATGATCATGACGATCGCGCCGAGCACCGCGATGCACGGCGGCAGCACGTTCCAGGCGGTGGTGTTTTCGGCGGTGTAGACGGCGTTCGAGGTCGCGGTGATCCGGCTTGCCAGCATGCCGGGCTGCTTTTCGGCGTAGTAGGTCGGCGAGTGGCCGCTCAGGTACTGGAACAGGTCGCGCCGCAGATCGCCCGTCACGGCGACGAACGTGTGCGCGGCGAACCAGCCGCCGACCCGCCACAACAGGTTGTCGGCTGCGATCAGCCCGACGAGGATCGCGAACGCGCCCCACAGGGGTCCCGGATGATGCCGGCCGCCGCCGAGCACGTCGATCAGGTGCTTGATCGCGTACTGCGAAGCGAGCGCACAGCCCACGGCCGCAAATACGCTGCACAACACGATCGCATGCGCGAACGGATGACGGCGGATGAAGCGGAAGAGAAACGCAAGCGGCCGGTGCGCATAGCTCGCGAGCTTTGCGTTCTGGGCGTTACGCTGGGCGATGGTCAAGTGTTCCAATTGAGCTGAGATCGATGTGTTGCGGGTTGTGCATGCAAAGCGCGGACCACAAGGAAAAGATGGCTCTCCGTGAAGCCGATGCTTCGCATTGTAAACATGCAAAGGCGATTGCGCCCTGTGTATCCGGGCTTGGGCGCGATTGATTTCGCGATAGACCTCCGCGATCTGCGGCGTCGCGACGCACCAGCTGGCGGGCGATCCGTGCAAATTGCGGATAATTTCGAGATATAATTACAAATTGCATTCAACTGCGGTGCGGCAATTTTTCAATGTCTGCCGGCAAGTTGATGCACGAGAGCTCACAGACGCTGTGCCGTCGTGTCAGGCCGAAACCTGTTGGCACTGTAGAACTGTCTTAGAAAACAAGGGTTTGCAAAGTGTTTCGCGTTTGTAACAACGTAAAGACTTTGAAATGTTGTGGTGCGGCAACAATTCGGGCATCGATAATGCATGCTCGTTAGCCCAGCAAATTTTCTGACAGTTTGTCAACGTAGGTACCGCATGCGCGTTTATTGGCACATGCACAGACGCTGATCCAGTGGTCTGGGCTCGTTATCAAAGCGATCCATCGCAGGATTTCTCAAAAGAATCAGGCCCGCGCCGGCATCTCCGGCCAGACTGCCCTGGCGAGCAAGCGAGTCGCTTTTTCCATACGCAGTACTTTTGCCTGATTTTTTACTAGGAGTTCGTCATTATGCGAATCGCTCAAATCGCTCCGCTGCACGAGGCGGTTCCTCCCAAGCTGTATGGTGGTACGGAACGCGTGGTGTCCTATCTGACCGAGGCGCTGGTCGAGCAGGGCCACGACGTCACACTGTTTGCAAGCGGCGATTCGCAGACTTCGGCGAAACTCGAAGCTTTCTGGCCGCAGGCGCTGCGCCTCGACCCGACGATCCGCGACGTGATGGCGCCGCACATGCTGTTGCTCGAAGAAGTGCGCCGCCGCGCGGACGAATTCGACGTGCTGCATTTCCACATCGACTATTACCCGTTCTCGCTGTTCGCGCGTCAGCCGGTGCCGTTCGTGACGACCATGCACGGCCGTCTCGATCTGCCGGAACTGCAGCCGATCTTCAACACGTTCAATGACGTGCCGGTCGTGTCGATTTCGGACAACCAGCGCATTCCGCTCGCCCAGGCAAACTGGCAGCAAACGGTTTATCACGGTCTGCCGGAAAACGTGCTCACGCCGATCAAGGACGTCGAGCCGGGCTACCTCGCATTCCTTGGCCGCGTCTCGCCGGAGAAGGGTCTCGACCGTGCGATTCGCATCGCCGGCCAGGCAGGTATGAAGCTCAAGGTCGCCGCCAAGATCGACAGGGCCGATCGTGCCTATTACGAAGAAGTGATCAAGCCGCTGATGGCGCTCCCGCACGTCGAATACATTGGCGAAATCGGCGAAGGCGAAAAGCGTGAGTTCCTCGGCAACGCGCATGCACTGGTGTTCCCGATCGACTGGCCGGAGCCCTTCGGTCTGGTGATGATCGAAGCGATGGCTTGCGGTACGCCGGTGATCGCGTTCAATCGCGGTTCGGTGCCGGAAGTGATCGAAAACGGCGTGTCCGGTTTCGTCGTCGAAGACGAAATCAGCGCGGTCGCGGCGCTCAAGCGTCTGCACACGCTGCCGCGCGCTGGCGTGCGCAAGGCGTTCGAATCGCGTTTCTCGTCGAAGGTCATGGCGAAGAACTACGTCGCCGTGTACGAAGATTTGCTGCGTCAGAAGCACCGCACGGTGCTGCGTGAAGTCAACGCAAACTGATCGGCGATCGATTCGTCGCAGTTGATGCCTGATGCGCAGTAAGTAAAGCGCTTGCAGCAGGAGAACCCGTTACACGTGTCCTTTGCTGCTCTCAACGCCCCGCCGGCGCCTTGCCGGCGGGGCGTTGTTGCATTCGCGCCGCGTTTTTCGACGGTGCGGATCGGAAAATACCGGATTCCGCGCGGCGCGAACGAGCCAGTCTCGGTAATATCCCTATAATGGCCGTGCCGCAAATTGGGCTGCGGCGCCGCCGACGACAGGAGGATGCCTTGGCGAGAACGAAAGAGACGCGTGCGAACGCCGCGCCCGGCGCCGGAACGATTTTTACGTTGCGCGCCATCGGTCTCGTGCTCGCCGCCCGTTGGCTTTTCTCGATGTCCCAGATGAGCCTGACCACCGCGCTGACTGCGATGGCGTCTTCGCCGTGGGCATGCATCAACCTTGTTTTCCTGTTCCTGCTGATTTTCCTGCCGAGCGCGCGCGCCGTCGCCGAGCGTCCGTTTCATCCGCTGCCGCAATGGCTGCGCCAGGCGCTGCGCCTGTTCGCGTTCCTCGGCTTGCTGTTTGCGCTGTGGTCGGTCGGCGCGTTCGTCGTGAGCGCGGGCTGGCGTCGCGCGATGCAGGCGGTCGCGGCCACCAACGGCTGGCTGCTCGCGGCGCCGGTGCTGTATGCGGCCGTCGTGTGGATCTGCCGACCGCGACCCTTGTGGCGCACCAATGTCGCGGCGCGGCGTTTCGCGATCGGCCGCTATGCGGTGTCGCTCGATCCGCTGACCCGCACCGTCGTCGTGTGGGCCGAGCGGCGCAAGGTCGGGCAGTACGATGCGCGCGAATTGTCGGTGCATTGGGCGAATGCACCCCACGTGCACGCGACGCCGGCGCCCACGCCAGCGGTCGCGTTCGGCACGGTGGGCGAGGCCGGCGCGTCGGCCGCGCCGTTGGGGCAAGTGGCCGTCCCCTCGCTGGCGCGCAGTATGTTCGGCGTGCGTCCGAAGGTGGAGTTGCAGTGGGATTCGCCCGCCGCCGCGGGTCATAACCGGCAGACCGTTTTCCGCGCCGCGCTGACGACCGAAGGCGATCGCGTCGCCGCCCGCGCGCTCGACACGACGCTGCGCCAGGTCTGACGCTGCACGTTTTGTGCTATCGACCACATCGCGTGGCCGATGCACGCGTTCCGGAGCGAAGCTTCGCCGATAATGCAATCAAGCCGCCCGGCCTGCAGGCGGGCGAGTAGAACACTCATCGATCGTATTGCGTCTTTCGCAGGAGTCGCCATGCTGGTTCGCTGGTTGCTTGCCTTCCTTCATCTGCTCGCTTATGGCTTTGCGCTCGCGTCGATTCTCAGACGCACGTGGTCGCTGCGTCGCGCGTCGGTGCCTGCCGCGTTGCGGTCGGTGTTTCGTGCCGATTCGCGTTGGGGCATCGCCGGGCTGGTGCTGATCGTGACCGGTCTGATGCGTGCGTTCGGTGGCTATGAGAAGGGCCCCGACTACTACCTGCACGAGCCGCTCTTTCACGTGAAGATGACGTTGCTGGTGCTGATCCTGATCCTCGAAGTACCCACGATGCTCGGTTTGATGCGCTGGCGCGCGTCGATCCGCAGCGGCACGGCGCCGAATCTGAAGAAGGCGCGTTCTTACGCGCATTTCAACGTCATCCAGACGGTGCTGCTGGTCCTGATGGTGTTTGCCGCGACGGGAATGGCACGCGGCATCGGGCTACCCGCCGGCGTGGTGTAGCGCGGCGGGCCATCCGTTTTTGGGGAGCTGGGGGGGCTAGCCCTCCAGTCCCCTCGTCGCACTAGTCAACCAGCAAGCCGGAATCGTCGACCCGGTCAGCCTTGAGCTCCGACGTCCCGCGCGCAAGCTCCGACTCGCCGAGCCCCTTGATCAACTCCAGGGCCTGACGCTCGAACAGGCGCCGGTACAAACCGTTGTCGCGTTTGATCAATGCCTCGTGGCTGCCTTCCTCGATCACCTTGCCCTTGTCCAGCACCAGCAGCCGATCGAGCGCGCGCACCGTCGACAGCCGATGCGCGACCACCAGCGTCGTGCGGCCTTGCATCAACCGCTCCATCGCGCGCTGGATCAGTACCTCGCTTTCGCTGTCGAGGCTCGAGGTGGCTTCATCGAGAATCAGGATCGGCGCGTCGGCGAGAAAGGCCCGCGCGATCGCGACGCGTTGACGCTCGCCGCCCGATAGTTTGATCCCGCGTTCGCCGACCAGCGTGTCGTATCCGTTCGGCAGCGCCGCGATGAAGTCGTGCGCGCTCGCGAGCCGCGCGGCCCGCTCGATGTCGGCGCGGCTCGCGCCGGGCCGCGCGTACGCGATGTTCTCGGCAAGCGAGCGGTGAAACAGCACCGGCTCCTGCTGGACGATCGCGATCTGGCTGCGCAGCGACGTCTGCTGGACTTGCGCGATGTCCTGACCGTCGATCGTAATCCGCCCGCCCGAAATGTCGTGAAGGCGCTGGATCAGTTTGATGAAGGTCGTCTTGCCGGAGCCCGAATGACCGACCAGCCCGACGCGCTCGCCCGGCGCGATGCGCACGGAAAAGTCGTCGTAGAGCGGCCGGCTGTGCGCGCCATAGTGAAACGACACGTGCTCGAAGCGGATTTCGCCGTTGCGGATCGCGATCGGGCCGGCGCCGGGACGATCCTCGATGCCGAGCGGCTGGCTCTCCAGCGACACCAGTTCCTCCATGTCGTTGACCGAGCGCTGCAGGTTGCGAATGTGCATGCCGATGTCGCGCAGGTAGCCTTGCAGCATGAAGAACATGGTCAGCGCGAAGGTGATGTCGCCGACGCTCGCTTCGCCGCGCGCCCACAGCAGCAGCGCCACGCCGAGAATCGCGGCCTGGATCGCGGCCAGCATGCCGCCCTGGAGGCCGCCGTTGAGCGTGCCGCGCACCCAGGTGCGGCGCGTGCGTTGCCGCCATTTACCGATCACGTGCCCGAGACGTGCTTCCTCGCGCGCTTCCGCGCCGAACGCCTTGACGACGCCGTTGCAGCTGACCGCGTCGGCCAGCGCGCCGCCCATGCGCGTGTCCCACGCGTTCGCGAGACGCGCGGACGGCGCGACAAAGCCGAGCGAGACCGTCACGGTCACGCCGATATACAGCAGGGAGCCGATGCCGACGACGATGCCCATCATCGGCCAGCGCCAGCCGAGCAGCACGGTGGCGCCGACCAGCATCGCGAGCGACGGCAGTAGCGCGATCAGCAGCGTGTCGTTGAGCAGATCGAGCGCCCACATGCCGCGGGTGATCTTGCGCACGGTCGAGCCGGCGAAGCTGTTCGCGTGCCAATCGGTCGAAAAGCGCTGCACGCGATGAAACGCGCGCGCGGCGATCTCGCTCATCATCTTCAGCGTGAAGCGGATGATGTTGAAGTAGACGCCCTGGCGCAGCAGCGTCGCGGTGAGGCCGAGCGCGGCGAGCACGCCGAAGGCTTCGAGCGCGCGATGCCAGACGGGCGCTGACGAGGCCGGGCCGGCCGCGATCGCGTCGACTAGGCGTCCGGCGAAGACGGGCGTCAGGATGTCCGCGCCCGCCGTGAACAGCGCAAGCGCCGCGATCACGACGATGCGCCACGGCTGTTGCGCCCAGTGACGGAAGGTGAAGCCGAGGACATCCTTGAAGGCTTGCCCGCGAAAGTCGAATTTTCTATTGGCCATTTGCTTTCGACCCGGCGACGCGTGAGCGCGCCGAGGTTCCAGTCAGAAGCGAAAAGGGCAGACAGCCAGCGGATGCCGGAATGCGCACGGAAAGCGCGCGAAAAAAAACGACGGCAGACAACGGCAACGGAACAACGGACTGTCTGGAATGGATGCGACGCGCCTGTCGAGGCGGCCCCGCATCGGCGACGACGCTGCGACCTTTATGGTCGCGCTGGTCGCACCGGTCGTGGCGGACGGGCCAACGGTCGCGAGACCATGCGAGGAAGCGCGCGATGCACTGCGAACATGTGGCGCCTCCCTGTGATGGTTCAAGATGAAGAAGCCGGACGATGCCGGACCGGGCGAATGCCCGAGCGTCGAATATATCAACAGGGCGGGGCGCTCGCCAACCTACGGAACGACGTGGTTCTTCAACCGGCGGTACCTGCCAATGACGCACTCGACGTACTGCCGGCAAATAGAAAAAGGGCTTACGCCTTGCTGCGTAAGCCCTTTTGTCTTCGGTGATCGACACACCAAGAATCTGGTGGGTAGTACTGGGATCGAACCAGTGACCCCTGCCGTGTGAAGGCAGTGCTCTACCGCTGAGCTAACCACCCGAAGAGATTGAGATTATGTCAGGGATTTTAGGGTTCGTCTAGTCTTTTTTAAGTAGTTTGCTCATCGGCGGCGGGTGCGGGTTCGAGGCGCCATACGCTCGCGCCTTTGACCTCCTTGTCGAGACCGTCGAGCACTGCTTCGTGGGCGGCGTTCTCGTCGTCGCTGGCGGCGAGAACGATCAGTTCCAGCGAGTCGAGCGCGACGCGCGGCGCATGCGTATCGCCGCCGGCCTGCGCTTCGCCGAGCATGTCGATGACGAGGCTTTCCTGGCCGCGCGTCATCGCCAGATAGACCTCGGCGAGCAGTTCCGAGTCGAGCAGCGCGCCGTGCAGCGTACGGTGTGCGTTGCTGATGCCGAAGCGATCGCACAGCGCGTCGAGCGAATTGCGCTTGCCGGGGAACATCTGCTTGGCTTGCGCGAGCGTGTCGATGATCTCGCCGCAGTGGGTGCTCACCGGCGGCAGGCCGAGCAGCGCGAACTCGGCGTCGAGAAAGCCGATGTCGAACGGCGCGTTGTGGATGATCAGGTCGGCGCCCGCGATGAAGTCGCGCAATGGGTCGACGATCTCGGCGAACTTCGGCTTGTCGCTCAAAAATTCGGTGGTCAGGCCGTGCACCGCGAGCGCGCCAGGATCGCTGTCGCGCTCCGGGTTGATGTAGAAGTGCAGGTTGTTGCCGGTCAGCCGGCGGTTCACCAGCTCGACGCAACCGAGTTCGAGAATCCGGTCGCCGCCGCGGGCGTTCAGGCCGGTAGTTTCGGTGTCGAGGATCAGTTGACGCATATCGGATTAGCCTGCTTCGAAAAAATTGCAGAAAAAAGCGGAGAGGGCGGTGCACGTCGTTGCCGACGCGCGCAGTCTCTTTACATCTCGGCGAGCGACGCCACGCCGCGATTGGCGAGCTGATCGGCGCGCTCGTTTTCCGGGTGTCCGTTGTGTCCGCGCACCCAGCGCCATTCGATCTCGTGTTGCGCGACGAGCGCATCGAGCCGCTTCCACAGGTCGGCATTCTTGACTGGCTGCTTTGCCGCGGTGATCCAGCCTTTTTTCTTCCAGCCGTGAATCCACTCGCTGATGCCTTTCTGCACGTACTGCGAGTCGGTGTGCACGATCGCCTTGCATGGACGCTTCAACGCCTCGAGCGCGGAAATCACGCCCATCAACTCCATGCGATTGTTGGTCGTGTTGGCCTCGCCGCCGAACAGTTCTTTTTCCTGGCTGCCGAAGCGCAGCAACGCGCCCCAGCCGCCAGGGCCGGGATTGCCCTTGCAGGCGCCGTCGGTATAGATGTCGATGTGATCAGGAGTCATTCGGTGTGGTTACGTGTGTTCGGGGTGGCGGCGGGCGCGAGGCCCGTCGCGAGTACGGGCTTTTTCACTTTGAGCGGCCCGACGAGGCGCATGCCGGGCACGCGCTTGATCGCCTTGATCATGTAGGTGGCGCCGAAAATCGGCCACCAGCGGTCGCCGGCGGCTTCCATGAAGCCATAACGAGCCAGCCATTGCTCGCTCGCGAGCGGCGGACGATAGCAGCCGAAACGCCCGCGTTCAAGGTCGAAGCCGAGCAGCTTGATCCAGTCCTTCAGACGCGTGAACGCGATCAGGTCGACGGCGGAGGGCACGAACGGGCGTCCCGTCATCTTGCCGACCGACTGCCGCGCGCCCCACAGCGACAACGAGTTGAAGCCGAGAATGATCAACTGGCCCTCTGGCACCAGCACGCGTTCGGCTTCACGCAACAACCGGTGCGGGTCACTGGTGAATTCGAGCGTGTGCGGCATCACGAGCAGGTCGACGCTTTGCGCTTCGAACGGCAGATCGAGCAGGTCGCACCAGACCGCGCTGCGCCCGGGCGGCGCGTGCAGACCGGGAGCGACTGGTGCCGCGTTGACGGGATTGTCGCCGCTAACGTTGCCCGCGCCGCTGATGCCGCTCACGACGCCACGGCGCGCCGCCCGTGGATACGTGTACGGACTGCTCGCGCCGCTCGCCGCGTCGAGCACGAGGCCGCGGCACGGCATGCGGTTTTCGCGCAGCGCATCGAGCTGTGGCAGGCCGAGTTGCAGCGCATGATAGCCGAACACGTCCGACACCACGCGATCGAGCTGGGTTTGCTCCCAGTCGAGCACGTAGCGGCCGGGCGGTGAATCGGTCCACGCGGGCCAGTCTATAATCGCTCGGTCAGTCATATTAAAAATGCGTCGCCTATGAATGCGCTCGAGTACGTACCGGTCCCGGCGTTTGAAGACAATTACATCTGGGTCATTGCCGACGGACACCACGCGGTCGTCGTCGATCCGGGCGAAGCCGCCCCTGTGCGCGCCTGTCTGGCCCAACGAGGCTGGCGGCTGAGCGCTATTTTACTCACGCACCATCATCAAGACCACGTCGGTGGGGTGGCCGATCTGCTGAACGGCCAGGACGTGCCGGTCTACGGCCCCGCCGGCGAAGCGATAGCGCATCTGACGCACCGTCTCGAAAACGGCGATCACGTGACGATCGCCGCTCCCGCGCTCGAATTCAGCGTGCTCGACGTGCCCGGTCACACGAGCGGACATATCGCCTATTTCCAGGCGGCCGATTCGCGCGGCACGCCACACGTGTTTTGCGGCGACACGCTGTTTGCGTGCGGCTGCGGGCGGCTTTTCGAAGGCACGCCACAGCAGATGCTGAATTCGCTCGATGCGCTCGCCGCTTTGCCAGGCGCGACCGAAGTGCATTGCGCGCACGAATACACGTTGTCGAACATCCGCTTCGCGCTCGCTTGCGAGCCGCACAACGCCGAGCTGCAGGCGTGGCGCGACAAGGCGAGCGAGCTGCGCGCGCGCCATCAGCCCACGCTGCCGACCACGATTGCACACGAGCGCGCGGTGAATCCATTCCTGCGCGCTGGCGAGCCGGCGGTGCAGTCGAACCTCGAAGCACAATTGCACGAAACGGTGTCTGATCGGCTGACGGCCTTCACATTGATGCGCGAATGGAAGAATCGTTTTCGTTGATCCGGAGCGCATTCGGCGGTTCTTCACGCGATGAATCGGAAAAATTCGCCAAGCCCCAGATTTGGTTGATTTTTTTCTCAATTTTCCAATTGACGGAAACGTTGACGTTTCGTACTATCGGCTGCAAATTCCAGCCCTTGTGGAAGCCGAGACGTTCATGCGATTTATCTTAAGTGCGTTATTGGTCCTGACACTCGCCGCCTGCGCGAGCCAGGGACCGATGACGAATAACGCCAATAACCCTGCCAGCCAGCAAGCAGTAGCCGACGCCCTTCGCAAGAACGCCACCGCTAAAGAAACCATCAATGTCGATCAGGGCTCCGTCAATCAGTTGACGAGCCAGGACGCCGATCTGTGGGGACGCATTCGCCGTGGCTTCCAGATGCCGGACCTGCAGAGCGACCTCGTCGACATGCAGCTGAACTGGTATCTGCAGCGTCCCGATTACGTGCAGCGCATGACCGAGCGCTCGCAGAAATACCTGTATCACATCGTCGAGGAGCTCGAGGCGCGCCATATGCCGACCGAGCTCGCGTTGCTGCCGTTCATCGAGTCCGCGTATAGCCCGCAGGCGTTGTCGGTCGCGAAGGCGGCGGGTATGTGGCAGTTCATGCCGGGCACGGGGCGCACCTACAACCTGAAGCAGAACATGTGGCAGGACGAGCGCCGCGACGTGCTCGCATCGACGAGCGCCGCGCTCGACTATCTGTCGAATCTGCACGACATGTTCGGCGACTGGCAGCTCGCGCTCGCCGCATATAACTGGGGCGAGGGCAACGTGCAGCGCGCGATCGCGCGCAACGAAGCCGCGGGTCTGCCGACCGACTACATGAGCCTGCGCATGCCGAACGAGACGCGCAACTACGTGCCGAAGCTGCAGGCGGTCAAGAACCTCGTGATGAACCCGCAGATGTATGGGCTCACGCTGCCGGCGATTCCGAACCACCCGTATTTCGTGACGGTCACGACGTCGCATGACATCGACGTCGATGTCGCCGCGCGGCTCGCCAATATGTCGACGGATGAATTCCGCTCGCTGAACCCGTCGTTCAGGAAGCCGGTGATTCTCGGCGCGACGCAGCCACAGATTCTGTTGCCGTTCGACAACGCGTCCGCGTTCGAGCGCAATCTGAAAACGTACTCGGGCTCGCTGTCGTCGTGGACCACCTACACGGTCGACTCACGCGCGACGCCGGCTGCGATCGCGCAGAAAATCGGCGTCGACGCCGACACGTTGATGGAAGTGAACAAGATTCCAGTCGGCATGCGCCTGAAGCCGGGCTCGACGATCGTCGTGCCGCGTGGCACGGACGACGACGAGGACATCAGCGCCGACGTCGCCGAAAGTGCGGTGCTGGCGATGGAGCCCGACGTTCCCGACACGCGCAAGATGCTGATCCGAGTGCGCCGCAATCAGTCGATGGCCGCGATCGCGCTGCGCTACGGCGTGTCGGTCGGTCAGTTGAAGGCGTGGAACAAGACGCATCGCGATCAGGTTTCGCGCGGCCAGGTGATCGTGCTGCACGTGCCGGTGGGCAAGGCAATTCCGAGTGAGCCGGGACCGGAGAAGATCGCCGCCGATGTGCAGGGCGGCAGTGTGCAGAAGATCGGCGTCCATGTCGCAGACACGCACAGCGATTCGCGTTACGATAAGAAGAAAGGGCGCGGCCACTCTGCCATCGTCAAGGTGTCCGAGCCGAACGGCAAGAGTGACAAGCCGGCGGCGCCCGTTGCTAGCAAGGGCAAGGTCGAGAAAGTCTCGGCCTCTGTGCCCGGCAAGGCGTCGAAGGCCGCGGCAGAGAGCCGCCCGAAGACCGCGGCCAACGCGAAGAAGAAGGGTAAATAGACCAATAGCGGCTCCCACGGTAGTGACCACATGCGTTGCGGGGGCAGCGCATGGATTGCGCTCCGATCACGCACCGTGTTCATGTAACGCCGTCACCTCAGGGTGACGGCGTTTTTCATTGTGCAGACGATTCCTGCGAATTTGCCGTATTTACTTTATTGTTCGTGCTTTGGCACCGCTGGCGGTTGCGTGCCGTTTCTGTTCTGATTCGTTCGAATCTCGAATCAGACTTCGAGGTTATTTCCAGGCTTGCTTCCCGATTCATGTCGTCGACCCAACTGCGCGTCTTTCTGCTTTTTTCCGCCGGCTACTTCGTCTCCTACGTGTTTCGGGGCGTCAATCTCGGCTTCGCGCCGTTCATCACGCGCGATCTCGGCTTGTCCGCCGCAGATCTGGGTGTGCTGACCAGCCTGTATTTCCTGGGTTTCGCCGGCGCGCAGATCCCCGCCGGCGTGCTGCTCGACCACTTCGGCGCACGTCGCGTGACGGCAGTCACGTTGCTGTTTGCCGCGCTCGGCATCTGGGTATTCGGCGCCGCACACAGTCTCGGCATCATGATGGTCGGGCGGCTGCTGATCGGCGTTGGCGTGTCCGTGTGTCTCGGCGCCGCCTTCAAGGCGCTCGCGCAGCATTTTCCTGTTGCGCGTCTGCCGCTGATGAATGGGCTCGTCATGGCGATCGGCGGCTTCGGCGGTGTGATGGTCGGCTCGCCGCTCACGTGGGTGCTCGGTTTCTCGAGCTGGCGCGCGGTATGCGTCGGGCTCGGCGTGCTGACGGTGGCGGTTGCGCTCGCCCAATGGACGCTCGCGCCGGACGCGCGCGAAACGCACGGTCGGGCGAGCCTCGTCGCGCAGTTCAAGGGCACCTGGCACATCCTGCGCAGCCCGGTGTTCTGGAAGATCGCGTCGTTCTCGGTCGTGACGCAAGGCGTTTTTTACGCGATGCAGTCGTTGTGGGTCGGAGCATGGTTGCGCGACGTGCAGGGTTTCGAGCCGCATCGGGCGGCGGCGCTCGTGTCGATTCTCGGCTTTGCGATGATGGCCGGCTGCGTCGGCTTCGGCGCGGCGGCGCGCAGTCTCGAGAGGCGCGGCATCTCGCTGTATGCGTTCTGCGGCATTGGCATGGCGCTCTACGTGCTCACGCAGTTGCTGATCATGTTCCAGGCGCCGCTGCCGGCGAGTCTGTTGTGGGCCGCCTACGGGATCTTCGGGGGCACCGGCATTCTGAGCTACGCGGTGATGGCGCGGCATTTCCCGCCGCAGATGATCGGCCGGGTCAACACGACGCTGACGCTGATCATTTTTCTGCTGATCTTCGGCTTTCAGATTGGCGTCGGCGCGGTGCTGTCGCACTGGCCGGCGAGCGACGGCCATTACCCGGCGCTCGCGCATGTGACCGCGTGGGAAATCCTCGTCGCGCTGCAGGTGCTAAGCGCGATCTGGTATGTGCTGCCTGGGCGCCGGCTCGCCAGATCGGCCGAAATGGGCGCCGAACAGGAGGCCTGAGCGGCCTGACCGGCGTGCCGTCCCAGTTTCGCGGCCTATCTCGGATTTGGAGGGAAGGGTGGATTCAGGCTATAATTTCAAGGTTTGAGCTTATCAACCCGCACCCTAGCGCCTACCTCCCCCATACCGTTCATCCGCCGCGCGCCATTGGCGTAGCAAGAAGGGCCCCGCACCCAGCCGAGTCGTCCACACAATGGACCCATCGCGCCCCTTGCAGCGTCACCGGCAGCTCGCGAGCGAGTCTGCGCGCGCATCCAGGATGTGTTTCGCTGCGGCTCGAAATCGGATAGACAGGTGGCAACAGGGTGTTCCCCCAAGGAGTCTCCCGTGTTGCCGTCATTTTCTCCCGCTCTACTCGCGCTCGCCGACGGCACGGTCTTTCGTGGTTATTCGATCGGCGCCCCCGGGCATACCATCGGTGAAGTGGTGTTCAACACTGCCATCACCGGCTATCAGGAAATCCTGACTGACCCGAGTTACGCGCGCCAGATCGTGACCCTCACGTACCCGCATATCGGCAACGTCGGCGTGAACGCCGAAGACGTCGAAGCGACGAAAGTCCATGCCGCCGGCCTGATCATCCGTGATCTGCCGGTTCTCGCGTCGAACTTCCGCATGGAGCGCACGCTCCCGCAATACCTGCAGGACGAAGGCGTGGTCGCCATCGCCGGCATCGACACCCGCAAGCTGACCCGCGTGCTGCGCGACAAGGGCGCGCAAAACGGCGCGATCCTCGCCGGTTCGGACGACGAAGCCCGCGCCATCGAGCTCGCGCGCTCGTTCCCGGGCCTCGCCGGCATGGACCTCGCGAAGGTCGTATCGACGCAGGAAACCTACGAGTGGACCCGAACCGAATGGCGTCTGGGCAGCGGCTACGGCGAGCAGAAGGCGCCGAAGTACCGCGTGGTCGCATTCGACTACGGCGTCAAGCAGAACATCCTGCGCATGCTGGCCGAGCGCGGCTGCCACGTCACCGTGCTGCCGGCGCAGTCGAGCGCCGCTGACGCACTCGCGCTCAATCCGGATGGCGTGTTCCTGTCGAACGGCCCCGGCGACCCGGAACCGTGCGACTACGCGATCGCGGCGACGAAGCAGTTCATCGAGCGTGGCATCCCGACCTTCGGCATTTGCCTCGGCCACCAGATCATGGGCCTCGCGGTCGGCGCGAAGACGATGAAGATGAAGACCGGCCACCACGGCGCGAACCACCCGGTCAAGGATCTCGAAGACGGCCGCGTCGTGATCACGTCGCAGAACCACGGTTTCGCGGTCGATGCCGCCACGCTGCCCGCCAACGCGCGCGTGACCCACGTGTCGCTGTTCGACGGCACGCTGCAGGGCTTCGCGCTGACCGACAAGCCGGCGTTCTGTTTCCAGGGCCACCCGGAAGCATCGCCCGGTCCGAACGACGTCGCGTACCTGTTCGACCGCTTTACCGCGTTGATGGACGCGCACAAGAACGGCAAGAACGCAGCGGCTTGAAGCAGTGACGGCCGGCCGCCACAGCCAGCCGGACACGGCTCGCGGCGGCCGCGGCAACCCGCGGCACGAGTCGGCGGGTGTGCCGCGAAACAGCGCGCGCAACGTGAAAACGGCGCGCGCCGACGGAAAGAATTCAGGAATACATTAGCGAGAGCGTTATGCCCAAGCGGACAGACATCAAGAGCATCCTCATCATCGGCGCGGGTCCGATCATCATCGGCCAGGCGTGCGAGTTCGATTATTCGGGCGCGCAGGCATGCAAGGCGCTGCGTGAGGAAGGCTACAAGGTCATTCTCGTCAACAGCAATCCGGCGACGATCATGACCGACCCGAACACGGCCGACGTGACCTACATCGAGCCGATCACGTGGGAAGTGGTCGAGCGCATCATCGCGAAGGAGCGCCCGGACGCGATCCTGCCTACGATGGGCGGCCAGACCGCGCTGAACTGCGCGCTCGATCTGCACGCGCACGGCGTGCTGGCGAAATACGACGTCGAGCTGATCGGCGCATCGCCGGAAGCGATCGACAAGGCGGAAGACCGCCAGAAGTTCAAGGACGCGATGACCAAGATCGGCCTCGGTTCGGCCAAGTCGGGCACCGCGCATTCGATGGAAGAAGCGCTGCAGGTGCAGGCCAAGATCGCCGGGGAAACCGGCAGCGGCGGCTATCCGGTCGTGATCCGTCCGTCGTTCACGCTGGGCGGCTCGGGCGGTGGCATCGCGTACAACCGCGACGAGTTCGAAGAGATCTGCAAGCGCGGTCTCGACCTGTCGCCGACGCGCGAACTGCTGATCGAAGAGTCGCTGCTCGGCTGGAAAGAGTATGAGATGGAAGTGGTCCGCGACAAGGCGGACAACTGCATCATCGTCTGCTCGATTGAAAACCTCGACCCGATGGGCATCCACACCGGCGACTCGATCACGGTCGCGCCGGCGCAGACGCTGACCGACAAGGAATACCAGATCCTGCGTAACGCGTCGCTCGCGGTGCTGCGCGAGATCGGCGTCGACACGGGCGGCTCGAACGTGCAGTTCTCGATCAATCCGAAAGACGGCCGGATGATCGTGATCGAAATGAACCCGCGTGTGTCGCGTTCGTCGGCGCTGGCGTCGAAGGCCACCGGCTTCCCGATCGCGAAGGTCGCGGCGAAGCTGGCGGTCGGCTACACGCTGGACGAACTGAAGAACGAAATCACCGGCGGCCAGACCCCGGCGTCGTTCGAACCGACGATCGACTACGTCGTCACCAAGATCCCGCGCTTCGCGTTCGAGAAATTCCGCGAAGCCGATGCGCGCCTGACCACGCAGATGAAGTCGGTCGGCGAGGTGATGGCGATCGGCCGCACGTTCCAGGAGTCGTTCCAGAAAGCGCTGCGCGGCCTCGAAGTCGGCGTCGACGGTCTCGACGAGAAGACCACGAGTCGCGACGAGATCATCCGCGAGATCGGCGAAGCCGGTCCGGATCGTATCTGGTATGTGGGCGATGCGTTCCGCGTCGGCATGAGCGCGCAGGAAATCTTCGAAGAAACCGCGATCGACCCGTGGTTCCTCGCGCAGATCGAGCAGATCGTGCTGAAGGAAAAGGCGCTGGCCGGCCGCACGCTTGCGAGCCTCACGAAGGAAGAGCTGAAGTATCTGAAGCAGAGCGGCTTTTCGGATCGGCGTCTCGCCAGGCTGCTCGGCGCGAAGCCGGCGGACGTGCGCGCGCGTCGTATCGAGCTGAACGTGCGTCCGGTGTACAAGCGCGTCGATACCTGCGCGGCCGAGTTCGCGACGAAGACTGCTTACATGTACTCGACCTACGAGGAAGAGTGCGAAGCGAATCCGACCAGCAACAAGAAGATCATGGTGCTGGGCGGCGGTCCGAACCGGATCGGCCAGGGTATCGAGTTCGACTACTGCTGCGTGCACGCCGCGCTCGCGATGCGCGAGGACGGCTATGAAACGATAATGGTCAACTGCAATCCGGAAACCGTCTCGACCGATTACGACACCTCCGACCGTCTGTACTTCGAATCGCTGACGCTCGAAGACGTGCTCGAAATCGTCGACAAGGAAAAGCCGGTCGGCGTGATCGTGCAATACGGCGGCCAGACGCCGCTGAAGCTTGCGCTCGATCTCGAAGCGAACGGTGTGCCGATCATCGGCACGTCCCCGGACATGATCGACGCGGCAGAAGACCGCGAGCGCTTCCAGAAGCTGCTGCAGGACCTCGGTCTGCGTCAGCCGCCGAACCGCACCGCGCGCGCCGAAGACGAAGCGCTGAAGCTCGCCGACGAAATCGGCTATCCGCTTGTGGTGCGTCCGTCGTACGTGCTGGGCGGCCGCGCCATGGAAATCGTCCACGAGCCGCGTGACCTCGAACGCTATATGCGCGAGGCCGTCAAAGTGTCGAACGATTCGCCGGTGCTGCTCGACCGCTTCCTGAACGACGCGATCGAATGCGACGTGGATTGCATTTCGGATGGCGAAGCCGTGTTCATCGGCGGCGTGATGGAGCACATCGAACAGGCGGGCGTGCACTCGGGCGACTCGGCCTGTTCGTTGCCGCCGTATTCGCTGTCGAAGGCGACCGTCGCCGAACTGAAGCGCCAGACCGCCGCGATGGCGAAGGCACTGAACGTGGTCGGCCTGATGAACGTGCAGTTCGCGATCCAGCAGGTTCCGCAGGCTGACGGCTCGAAGGACGACATCATCTACGTGCTCGAAGTGAACCCGCGCGCGTCGCGCACGGTGCCGTACGTGTCGAAGGCGACCAGCCTGCCGCTCGCGAAGATCGCGGCGCGCGCCATGGTCGGCCAGAAGCTCGCCGCTCAAGGCGTGACGAAGGAAGTCGAACCGCCGTACTTCAGCGTGAAGGAAGCAGTGTTCCCGTTCGTCAAGTTCCCGGCTGTCGACCCGGTGCTCGGACCTGAAATGCGTTCGACCGGCGAAGTGATGGGTGTCGGCCAGACGTTCGGCGAGGCGCTGTTCAAGTCGCAGCTCGCGGCGGGTTCGCGTCTGCCGGAATCGGGCACGGTGCTGCTGACCGTGATGGACGCCGACAAGCCGAAGGCGGTCGAAGTCGCGCGCATGCTGCACGAACTCGGTTATCCGATCGTCGCGACCAAGGGCACGGCTGCCGCGATCGAAGCAGCGGGCGTGCCGGTCAAGGTCGTCAACAAGGTGAAGGACGGCCGTCCGCACATCGTGGACATGATCAAGAACGGCGAGATCGCACTCGTCTTCACGACCGTCGACGAAACGCGCGCGGCGATCGCCGATTCGCGTTCGATCCGCATGAGCGCGCAGGCGAACAAGGTCACCTACTACACGACGATGTCGGGCGCACGCGCGGCGGTGGAGGGTCTTCGCTATCTGAAGAACCTGGAAGTCTATGATTTACAAGGGCTCCATGCTCGCCTAAACTAAGGCTTCGACTACCTGTCCAAGATGTAAGTGCCGCGGTTAAGCGGCGTTCCGCAGGTGCTGCGGCCCGGGTCTGTCCATGGGCGGCGGCTTTCGCGGAATGCACTTAACCGCGGTGATTTTTTTTATGGCCGTTTTTTGCCTCCAGAGTTGTTTATGAGCACTATTCCATTGACGAAGCGCGGCGCAGACATGCTGCGCGATGAATTGCAGCGCCTGAAATCGGTTGAACGTCCGGCCGTGATCAACTCGATCGCGGAAGCGCGCGCCCAGGGCGATCTGTCGGAAAACGCGGAATACGACGCTGCGAAGGAAAAGCAGGGCTTCATCGAAGGCCGCATCGCCGAAATCGAGTCGAAGCTTGCGGGTGCGCAGGTGATCGATCCGTCGCAAGTCGAAGCGGATGGCCGTGTGGTGTTCGGCGCGACGCTCGAGCTCGAAGACCTCGAATCGGGTGCGTCGGTCAAATATCAGATCGTCGGTGACGACGAAGCGGACATCGATCACGGCCTGATCTCGATCAGCTCGCCGATCGCGCGTGCGTTGATCGGCAAATCGGAAGGCGACGTCGCGTCGGTGCAGGCGCCGGGCGGTGTGCGCGAATACGAAATCATCGCGGTCAGCTACGTCTGAGGATGGCGCCGGTGTCTCTGATGCCGCATCGTTTTTTCCGCCTGTTGACGGTGGTGTGGGTCGGTAGTCTGCTGACTATCGGCTATGCGGTGGCGCCCGTGTTGTTTACGACGCTCGACCGGAGCACGGCCGGTTCTGTCGCCGCGCAACTGTTTCGTATTCAGGGCGTGATTGGCGTGGTCTGTGGCATCTTGCTGCTCGGTCTGGCCAATCTGCTCGTGCGGCGCGGGAGTGGCGCGTATCGCCGCTTGCGCTGGCTACTCGCCGGCATGCTCGTATGCGTGCTGGTTGGATACTTCGCGTTGCAGCCGTTCATGAACGCGATCCGCGTTGCCGCGCTCGAGGCGGGCAGCGACGTCGGGCATTCCGTTTATGCGACGCGCTTCGGCATCTTGCACGGCGTGTCGAGTCTGTTCTATCTGGTCGAGAGCTTGCTGGGGCTTGCGCTGGTGTGGCTGCTGCCGGCGCGTGTAGACGCGGTGGCTGAGGAAGAGGGCGCGCGCGGAGTCGCGGGGAAGGTGGTGGGCTGAGGTTCGCGTGCGGCTGACGACGTGATTTGGTCGGCCCAACCGCAGCCCACTCGCGAGACGCTTCGAGCTTTTTTCTCGAGGCCGGCGCCGCGCCGCGTGAAGCGGCGGCGCACACCCGGCCGCGTCTTCGGTTACTTCGACGACTGATGCGAGCGCTTTGCGCTGGTTTGACGCTTTTTCGCTCGCTTGATGTTGCCACCTTGCGTCACGCGTTCATTGCCGCGCACCAGCACCGCTTTGGCTCGCGGCTTGCGCAACGGCACGTCGGTCGGCTTGACGACCTTGACGACGCGCGGCGCGCGTCCCTTGGCGGGGCGGGCTTCTTCGGCGGCCGCTTCGCGCGCGCTCGGCAACGCGCCACGCTTCGTTTTTGCCGCCGGCTGCGCCGATTCGGGCTTCCAGATCACGAGCAGCTTGCCGATATGCTGGATCGGCGCCGCGTTCAACGTGTCGCAGATTTCTTCGTAGATGGCGATGCGATCCTCGCGCTCGTCGCCGAACACGCGGATCTTGATCAGTTGATGCGCGGCGAGGTGCACCTTGATTTCAGCGAGCACCGCGTCGGTCAAGCCTTCGGCGCCGACGAGCACCACCGGTTTGAGCGCATGTGCCTGGGAGCGCAACTCGGCGCGTTGGTCGGAAGAGACTTTGAGGGCTGGCATGGAAAGTGGAAGACTCGACTAAAATAGCGGCTCCTGCGTTTTCGCCCGAGCGATTCGGGCGGCTTGATTCAACAGGGCGCGCGTCAGAACAACAGAATCGCGGATGGTCGCCAGTTTGGCGGGGCCGCGCGAATTAACCGCGTATTATCCCCTAAAGCGCGACCCGACGCAGCAATAGTTCAATCTTTAATGGCAAAAAACAAGTTCAATACCGCGTGGCTGCATGACCACATCAATGACCCGTACGTCAAAATGGCGCAGCGGGAAGGCTATCGCGCCCGCGCGGCCTACAAGCTCAAGGAAATCGACGAGCAGGACAAGCTGATCCGTCCGGGGCAGGTGATCGTCGATCTGGGTTCCACTCCAGGCAGCTGGAGCCAGTACGCGCGCAACAAGCTCGCGGGCGGCGCGCAGCGCAACGCGGAACGCGAAGGCGGTATCGACGGCACGATCATCGCGCTCGACATCCTGCCGATGGAGCCCGTGGCCGACGTCCACTTCATTCAGGGCGATTTCCGCGATGACTCGGTGCTGGTGCAACTCGAAGAATTGGTCGGCGCGCGCCAAGTAGACCTTGTAATTTCGGATATGGCACCCAACCTGTCTGGCGTGGCGATCGCGGATGCGGCGCGGATCGAGCATTTGTGTGACCTCGCGCTCGAATTCGCGCAAAATCACCTTAAATCGGATGGCGCCCTTTTAGTCAAATGCTTTCACGGCAGTGGCTATAGTCAGATCGTCGAAAAGTTTAAACGCCAGTTCAAGGTGGTGGGGGCTCGCAAGCCTAAGGCGTCGCGGGATAAATCGTCAGAAACATTTATTTTGGGTAAGCATTTGAAACGTCCCGCATAAGGGGGCGCCAAGCCGGTTCTACCTCTGCCAATAACGAATCCGATGCGTCGGAGACCGGCGTCAAACCGGTCCGCAACCCTATTTCCGCGGTAGCGAAACGTTATGGCAGGGGTCTGCGGACTGGATTAGAATGCTTTCGTGGTGCCGCAAGGCAAATGTAGGCGCCCGTCTAAGTGAAGGAGTGGTGCTTTGAACAACAATATGTTTTCGAAAGCAGCAGTGTGGCTGGTGATCGCACTGGTGCTGTTTACGGTGTTCAAGCAGTTCGACAAGCCCCGTGTCCAGGAAGGTGTTTCCTATTCGCAGTTCATGGACGACGCGAAGAACGGCAAAGTCAAGAACGTCATTGTCCAGGGGCGGAACCTCACGGTCACTCCAGCAGACGGCCAGAAGTACCAGATCGTGTCGCCGGGCGACATCTGGATGGTCGGCGATCTGATGAAGTACGGCGTACAGGTGAGCGGCAAGGCTGACGACGAACCCAACGCACTGATGTCCGTGCTGTATTACCTCGGGCCGACGATCCTGATCATCGGTTTCTGGTTCTACATGATGCGACAGATGCAGGGGGGCGGCAAAGGCGGGGCCTTCTCGTTTGGCAAGTCGCGCGCGCGGCTGATCGACGAGAACAACAACGCAATCAATTTCACCGACGTCGCCGGTTGCGACGAAGCCAAGGAAGAAGTGTCGGAACTCGTCGACTTCCTCCGCGATCCGCAGAAATTCCAGAAGCTCGGTGGTCGTATTCCGCGTGGGGTGCTGCTCGTTGGCCCGCCGGGAACGGGTAAGACGCTGCTCGCGCGTGCCATCGCCGGCGAGGCGAAGGTGCCGTTCTTCAGCATTTCGGGTTCGGACTTCGTGGAAATGTTCGTCGGTGTCGGCGCGGCTCGTGTGCGCGACATGTTCGAGCAGGCCAAGAAGCACGCGCCGTGTATCGTGTTCATCGACGAAATCGACGCTGTCGGTCGTCATCGCGGCGCAGGCATGGGCGGTGGTAACGACGAGCGCGAGCAGACGCTGAACCAGATGCTCGTCGAAATGGACGGTTTCGAGGCGAACTCGGGTGTCATCGTGATCGCCGCGACGAACCGTTCGGACGTGCTCGACAAGGCGCTCTTGCGTCCCGGCCGTTTCGACCGCCAGGTCTACGTCGGGCTGCCCGATATCCGCGGCCGCGAGCACATCATGAAGGTGCACCTGCGCAAGGTGCCGATCTCGAACGACGTCGATGCGGCAGTGATCGCGCGCGGCACCCCGGGTTTCTCGGGCGCCGACCTGGCAAACCTCGTGAACGAAGCAGCACTGTTCGCGGCTCGCCGCGGCAAGCGCATCGTCGAAATGACGGACTTCGAGGACGCGAAGGACAAGATTTTCATGGGTCCCGAACGCAAGTCGGCCGTGATCCGCGAAGAATCGAAGCGTGCTACCGCCTATCACGAATCGGGTCACGCGGTGATCGCGAAGCTGTTGCCGAAGGCCGATCCGGTGCACAAGGTCACGATCATTCCGCGCGGCCGTGCGTTGGGTGTCACGTGGCAGTTGCCGGAGCACGACAACGAGACGTACTCGAAGGACTATTTGCTTGACCGTCTCGCGATCCTGTTCGGTGGCCGCGTCGCGGAAGAGCTGTTCCTGAACCTGATCAGCACCGGCGCGTCGGACGACTTCAACAAGGCGACGCAGACGGCCCGTGCAATGGTCGCCCGTTTCGGTATGACGGACGCGCTTGGACCGATGGTCTATGTCGATGACGAGAACGATGCTTCGCCGTTCGGCCGCGGCTTTACGCGGACCATCTCGGAAGCGACGCAGCAGAAGGTCGACGCGGAAATCCGCCGTGTGCTGGACGAGCAGTACAATCTCGCGCGACGCCTGCTCGACGAGAACCGCGACAAGGTCGAAGCGATGACCGCCGCACTGATGGAGTGGGAGACGATCGACGCCGATCAGATCAACGACATCATGGCAGGCCGTCCGCCGCGTTCGCCGAAGAGCTCGCCGCCGTCGGCAAGCGACGCTTCGTCGGGTGGCAGCCCGGGCACCGAAGTCAAGCCCGGCAGCGCGACCGCTCCGGCCTGATCGGTAACCAGTAGAAAGTGCGGGCCGGTGTGCTACACACCGGCCCGTTTTGCATTTATCCGTTCCAAGTGAAGCACTGCTACGTGTCGACAGTCGATTCTTCTTCCGTTCCCCTTCCAGAGCCGTTGCAATGCGGCCGCTTCAAGCTGACGTTTGAACGCCCGTTGGTCATGGGCATCCTGAACGTCACACCCGATTCCTTTTCCGATGGCGGCCTGTACGCGATGCGCGGCGATGCGCTGCGCCAGGCCGAGCGCATGATGCTCGAGGGCGCTGACATCATCGACATCGGCGGCGAATCGACGCGTCCAGGCGCGCCGCCGGTGCCGCTCGACGAAGAACTGGAGCGCGTGCTGCCGCTCATCGAACAACTGCGCGGCGCGAACGTGCCGTTGTCGGTCGATACGTACAAGCCGGAAGTGATGCGTCATGCGTTGAATGCGGGCGCCGACCTGATCAACGACATCTGGGGTTTCCGCATGCCCGGCGCGATCGACGCGGTGCGCGACAGCGACTGCGGCATTTGCGTGATGCATATGCTCGGTGAACCGCAGACCATGCAAGTCGGCGAGCCGCACTATGACGACGTCGTCGGCGACGTGCGCCAGTTCCTGGAGGAGCGCGTCGCGACGTTGCAGCAGGCGGGGATTGCGCGCGAGCGCATCAGCGTCGATCCGGGTTTCGGCTTCGGCAAGACCGTCGTCGAGCACAACTATGCGTTGCTCGCGCATCTGCGGGACACGGCGCCGCGCGCCGCGTCGCCGTATCCGATCCTTGCGGGTGTGTCGCGCAAGTCGATGATCGGCGCGGTGACGGGGCGCCCCGCGCCAGAGCGCGTGGCCGGCAGCATCGCCGCGGCGGTGTGCGCGGCCGAGCGGGGCGCCGCGATTCTGCGCGTACACGACGTCGCACAAACAGTCGATGCATTGAAAGTATGGGCAACCCTACGCGACGCGGCCAAGGCGAGCCGCGCGCACGGTTGAACCCTCAGTCAGATACAGGGAGATCAAATATGGCACGTCGTTACTTCGGAACGGACGGCATTCGAGGCAAGGTCGGCGAAGGTCCGATCACACCGGAATTCGTGTTGCGGCTCGGCTACGCGGCCGGCAAAGTGCTCGCGGGCGCCGATCGTTGGGCCAAAACGGGCACGCGTCCGACGGTGCTGATCGGCAAAGATACCCGGGTGTCCGGCTACATGCTCGAAGCCGCGCTCGAATCGGGCTTTTCGGCGGCCGGCGTCGACGTGATGCTGGCCGGCCCGATGCCGACGCCCGGCATCGCCTATCTGACGCGTGCGCTGCGGCTTGCCGCGGGCGTCGTGATCAGCGCGTCGCACAACCCGTACTACGACAATGGCATCAAGTTCTTTTCGGCCGACGGCAACAAGCTGCCGGACGACGTCGAGGCGCAAATCGAAGAGCAGCTCGAGTTGCCGCTCGCGTGCGCGGCCTCGGAGCGACTGGGCAAGGCGCGTCGTCTCGACGACGCGGCTGGCCGCTACATCGAGTTCTGCAAGAGCACGTTCCCGGCCGCGTACGACCTGCGCGGCATGAAGCTCGTCGTCGATTGCGCACATGGCGCCGCGTACGACGTCGCGCCGCACGTGTTCCATGAACTCGGCGCGGAAGTGATCCCGATCGGCGTCTCGCCGAACGGCTTCAATATCAACGACGGCGTCGGTGCGACCGCGCCGGATGCGCTGGTTCGCGCGGTGCGGGCGAACCACGCGGACCTCGGCATCGCGCTCGATGGCGACGCCGACCGTCTGCAGGTCGTCGACGCGTCCGGCCGCCTGTTCAATGGCGACGAACTGTTGTACGTGCTGGTCAAGGACCGCATCGCGACCGCGGGCCACGTGGAAGGAGCGGTCGGTACGCTGATGACCAACATGGCCGTGGAAGTCGCGCTGCAGCACGCCGGCGTCAAGTTCGTGCGTGCCGCGGTCGGCGACCGCTATGTGCTCGAGCAGCTTCGCGAGCACGGCTGGCAGCTCGGCGCGGAAGGCTCGGGTCACATTCTGTCGCTCGATCGCCATTCGACTGGCGACGGTATCGTGTCCGCGCTGCTCGTGCTCGCGGCGATGCAGCGCAGCGGCAAATCGCTCGCGGATCTGCTCGATGGCATCACGCTGTTTCCGCAGAAGCTGATCAACGTGCGCATGAAGCCCGGCGCGGACTGGAAGGGCAGCGAGACGATCCGTCGCGCGATCAAGGAGGCCGAAGGCGCGCTCGACGGCCGCGGCCGCGTGCTGATCCGCGCGTCGGGCACCGAACCGGTCCTGCGCGTGATGGTCGAGGCGCAGAACGTCGCGGATGCGCTTGAACATTCGGAAGCGATTGCCGAAGCCGTGCGGGAAGCAACGGCCTGATCGGCTTCGAGGTAGGCGGGCGGCCGGTGGAGACCGCCTGCCGCCGCCTGCTGCCGCCTGCCTTCCCAGGGCAGCCAGGCCCACCCCGCGTCCGCCAAAAGTCCGGCGCATCCCGCACAAAAACCCGCCCCCACGCTGAGCGCAAACGTTCACGCCCCATCTTTTCCGCCTTCCTTGCGTACTGCGATGCAACCCGCATCGCAGTAGCAGCAATTTGCCGGCTCCGGCACCTTTCACCCGGTAATATTACTGTCACATCTGATTCACGATCAGTCACGTTTTTGTCATAAAGAGACCCTAAGCTTCGCGGTGTTCGCGTTTTCCGCTCACACTACACGCTCACACTCCCTTGGAGGTCTCATGAAATTGATGCAAACCGTGTTCGCTGGCGTCGCTGGCGCGCTCTTCGCAATCGCAGCGCAAGCAGCAGACATCACCGGCGCGGGCAGCACGTTCGCGGCACCGATCTATACGAAGTGGGCCGACGCTTATCAGAAGTCCGGCGGCGGCAAGGTCAACTACCAAGGTATCGGTTCCTCGGGCGGCGTGAAGCAGATCGTCGCGAAGACCGTCGATTTCGCCGGTTCGGACGCGCCGCTGAAGGACGACGAACTCGCCAAGGAAGGCCTGTTCCAGTTCCCGACGGTGGTCGGCGGCGTGGTGCCGGCCGTCAACGTGCCGGGCGTGAAGCCGGGCGAACTGGTGCTGTCGGGTGAAGTGCTCGGCGACATCTACCTGGGCAAGATCAAGAAGTGGAATGACCCGGCGATCGCCGCGCTGAACCCGAAGGTCAAGCTGCCGGATCTGGACATCGCCGTGGTGCGCCGCGCCGACGGTTCGGGCACCAGCTTCATCTGGACGAACTACCTGTCGAAGGTCAACCCGGAATGGAAGGCGAAGGTCGGTGAAGGTTCGACGGTCAACTGGCCGACCGGCACGGGCGGCAAGGGCAACGACGGCGTCGCGGCATTCGTGCAGCGTCTGCCGGGCGCCATCGGCTACGTCGAATGGGCATACGCGAAGCAGAACCACATGAATTACGTCGCGATGAAGAACGAAGCCGGCGCTGTGGTTCAGCCGCAGACCGAAACGTTCAAGGCGGCGGCTGCTGGCGCGGACTGGTCGAAGTCGTTCTACCAGATCCTGACGAACGAGCCGGGCAAGAACGCATGGCCGATCGTCGGCGCGACGTTCGTGCTGCTGCACACGACGCAGGACAAGGCGCCGCAAGGCACGGAAACGCTGAAGTTCTTCGACTGGGCGTTCAAGAACGGCGGCACGGCTGCGAACGATCTGGACTACATCTCGCTGCCGGAATCGGTCGTCTCGGAAATCCGCACGCAGTGGAAGCAGAAGGTGAAGGATTCGGCAGGCAAGACGCTGGCCGAGTAAGTGGCACAGGCGCGCTGATCGCGCGCGGGCGCGGCCGGTCGACGCCGCGCCCTGTCGTATCCTGGCCGTCCTCGTATGAGGACGGCCTATGACATTGATGCGGCATGTGCCGCAAGCATTACCGACCGCCCGACATGTGTCGTCCGGCAACTGGAAACAGGTCCCTCAGGCTCTCATGTCCGATATTCGTCTAGCGTCCGGCACGGGCCGGGCCACTCCGCCTGGCAGCGCGTCGCAGCAGAAAGCGCCTGGTCGTTCCGGCGATGTGGTCTTCGGCGGCCTCGCACGCCTTTCCGCCATCGTTACGCTGTTGCTGCTCGGCGGCATCATCGTGTCGCTGATCATCGCCTCGATGCCGTCGATTCGCGAGTTCGGTCTCGCGTTCCTGTGGACCGCAGTCTGGGATCCACCCAGCAAGCAATTTGGCGCGCTCGTGCCGATCTACGGCACCCTTGCGACGTCGATCATTGCGCTCATCATCGCGGTGCCGGTCAGCTTCGGCATTGCGCTATTCCTGACCGAACTGTCGCCCGCCTGGCTGCGCCGGCCGCTCGGCATCGCGATCGAGCTGCTCGCCGCGATTCCGTCGATCGTGTACGGCATGTGGGGTCTGCTCGTGTTCGCGCCGATCTTCGCAATGTGGTTCCAGAAGCCGCTCGGCGCGGTGCTCGGCGGCATTCCGATCGTCGGCGCGCTGTTCTCGGGCCCGCCGATCGGCATCGGCATTCTGTGCGCGGGCGTGATCCTCGCGATCATGATCATCCCGTACATCGCCTCGGTGATGCGCGACGTGTTCGAAGTGACGCCGGTGCTGCTGAAGGAATCGGCCTACGGTATCGGCTGCACGACCTGGGAAGTGATGTGGAAGATCGTGCTGCCTTTCACGAAGAGCGGTGTGATCGGCGGCGTCATGCTCGGCCTCGGCCGCGCGCTCGGTGAGACGATGGCGGTCACGTTCGTGATCGGCAACACCAACCTGCTCGACAACATTTCGCTGTTTTCGCCGGGCAACAGCATCACGTCGGCGCTCGCCAACGAGTTCGCGGAAGCGGACCCGGGCCTGCATACGTCGGCGCTGATGGAGCTCGGCCTGATCCTGTTCGTGATTACTTTCATCGTGCTGGCGATTTCGAAAATCATGCTGCTGCGTCTCGAGAAAGGGGAGGGCGCGAAATGAGCGGACCGTCCCTGAATATGCCGGGTCTGAAGGACCCCGCGGCGCTCGAATCGATGCGCGTGCGTCTGCAAGGGCGTCGTCGCATGACCAACGCGGTCGCGCTGACGCTGTCGCTCGCCGCGATGGCCTTCGGTCTCCTGTGGCTCGTCTGGATTCTGTATACGACGCTGCGTCTCGGTATCGGCGGCCTGTCGCTCGAACTGTTCACGCAGTCGACGCCGCCGCCGAACACCGACGGCGGTGGCCTCGCCAACGCGATCGTCGGCAGCCTGATGCTGGTCGGGCTCGCGACCTTCGTGGGCACGCCGATCGGCATCATGGCGGGCGTCTATCTCGCCGAATACGGCCAGAAAGGCTGGCTCGCGAACCTCACGCGCTTCATCAACGACATTCTGCTGTCGGCGCCGTCGATCGTGATCGGTCTGTTCGTCTACGCGCTCGTCGTCGCGAAGATGGGCCACTTCAGCGGCTGGTCCGGTGTGCTCGCGCTGGCGCTGCTGCAGGTTCCGATCGTGATCCGCACGACCGAAAACATGCTGAAACTCGTGCCGAACGCGATGCGTGAAGCGGCGTTCGCACTCGGCACGCCGAAGTGGAAGATGGTGCTGTCGATCACGCTGAAGGCGTCGATCGCGGGTATCGTCACCGGCGTGCTGCTCGGGGTCGCGCGCATTGCCGGCGAAACCGCGCCGCTGCTCTTCACCGCGTTGTCGAACCAGTTCTTCTCGGTCGATATGGGCCAACCGGTCGCGAACCTGCCGGTCACGATCTACAAGTTTGCGATGAGCCCGTTCGCGCAGTGGCAATCGCTCGCGTGGGCCGGCGTCTTCCTGATCACGCTCGCGGTGCTGGGATTGAACATCCTTGCGCGCACGATCTTCTCGAACAAGTAAGGGCGGAGTGAATCCGATGAACATGGCAGAAACCCAACTTAATCCGATCGGGCACGCAGCGGCGCCCGCGGGCTCCGACCCCGAAACGAGCGCTCACGCGCAAACGCCGTCGCGTCCGAAGATCGAGGTCAAGGACCTGAACTTCTTCTACGGCAAGTACCACGCGCTGAAGAACATCAATCTGCAGATTCCCGAGGGCAAGGTGACCGCGTTCATCGGCCCGTCGGGCTGCGGCAAGTCCACGCTGCTGCGTACCTTCAACAAGATGTACGCGCTCTATCCGGAGCAGCGCGCGGAAGGCGAAATCGTGATGGACGGCGAGAATCTGCTGACCACGCGCCAGGACATTTCGCTGCTGCGCGCGCGCATCGGCATGGTGTTCCAGAAGCCGACGCCGTTCCCGATGTCGATCTACGACAACATCGCGTTCGGCGTGAAGATGTTCGAGAAGCTGTCGCGCTCGGAAATGGACGACCGCGTCGAATGGGCGCTGACGAAGGCGGCGCTGTGGAACGAAGTGAAGGACAAGCTCGGCCAGAGCGGCTACGGATTGTCGGGCGGCCAGCAGCAGCGTCTGTGTATTGCGCGCGGGATCGCGATTCGCCCCGAAGTGCTGCTGCTCGACGAGCCGTGCTCGGCGCTCGACCCGATCTCGACGGGCCGCATCGAAGAGCTGATCGCCGAACTGAAGAGCGACTACACGGTCGTGATCGTCACGCACAACATGCAGCAGGCTGCCCGCTGTTCGGACTACACTGCCTATATGTACCTCGGTGAACTGATCGAATTCGGCGATACCGAAAAGATCTTCATCAAGCCGGTCCGCAAGGAAACCGAGGACTACATCACTGGCCGCTTCGGCTGATACGCCGGGCAATACAACGGAGTACGACATGTCCGATAAACATCTGTCCAGCCAGTTCGACGCCGATCTGAATCTGGTTTCGTCGAAGGTGCTCGAAATGGGCGGGCTCGTCGAGTCGCAGATCGTCAACGCGATGCAGGCGCTCAATGAATTCGACCTCAACGTGGCCGAGCAGGTCATCGCCGCCGAAGAGCGTCTGAACCGGATGGAAGTCGAAATCGACGAAGAGTGCAGCAACATCATCGCGCGCCGTCAGCCGGCCGCGCGCGACCTGCGCCTGCTGATCGCGATCTCGAAGACCATCACGAACCTCGAGCGCGCCGGCGACGAAGCCGAGAAGATCGCGAAACGCACCAAGCGTCTGATGGAAGACGGCGCCTCGCGCACCATCAACATCGCCGAGATCAAGCTGTCCGGCGAAATGGCGGTGTCGATCCTGCGCCGCGCGCTCGACGCGTTCGCGCGTCTCGACACGGTCGCCGCCGCGCAGATCGTGCGCGACGACAAGGCGATCGACGAGGAATTCCGCGCCTTCGTGCGCAAGCTGATTTCGTATATGACCGAAGATCCGCGTTCGATCTCGGTGGGCCTCGACTTCCTGTTCATCGCCAAGGCGATCGAGCGGATCGGCGATCACGCCAAGAACATCGCTGAGTTCATCATTTACATCGTGAAGGGTACCGACGTGCGGCACCAGTCGCGCGACACGCTCGAACGCGAAGCGCTCAGCTAATCCAGAGAAAAGGAACAGAGGTGCCGATGCCCAGCAGCATTCTCGTCATTGAAGATGAGCCCGCCATTTCCGAACTGATTTCGGTCAATCTTCAACACGCCGGACACTGTCCGATCCGGGCGTACAACGCGGAGCAGGCACACAACCTGATCAGCGACGTGCTCCCCGATCTCGTGCTGCTCGACTGGATGTTGCCGGGCAAATCGGGGATTTCGTTCGCGCGCGATCTGCGCAACAACGAGCGAACGAAGCATATCCCGATCATCATGCTGACCGCGCGTGGCGACGAGCAGGACAAGGTGCTCGGCCTCGAAATCGGCGCCGACGACTACGTCACGAAGCCGTTCTCGCCGAAGGAACTGATGGCGCGCATCAAGGCGGTGCTGCGCCGCCGTGCGCCGCAGCTGACCGAAGACGTGGTCGCGATCAACGGCCTGAAGCTCGATCCGGCCACCCATCGCGTCGCCGCACATGCTGAAGGCAGCGAGATCAAGCTCGATCTCGGCCCGACCGAATTCCGTCTGCTGCACTTTTTCATGACTCACCCGGAGCGCGTGCACAGCCGCACGCAACTGCTCGACCAGGTGTGGGGCGATCACGTGTTCGTCGAGGAGCGTACCGTCGACGTGCATATCAAGCGCCTGCGCGCGGCACTCAAGCCCGCCGGGTGCGATGCTATGATTGAAACGGTACGCGGCAGCGGCTATCGGCTGGCGAAGAGCGCCTGATAGCCGTCGGCGGTACATTGCACTGTGCCGCCAGACCTCCCTCCTGCGCTGTATTTTCTCTTCGATCGCTAGACCATGAACATCATCTGGGCGCGGTCCCTCGTGTCGGTCGTGCTGCTTGCTGTTCTGTGCGCGGTGGTCGGCGCACTGGTGAACGTCAAGGCGGGCCTCGCTCTCGCCATTGTCATGCTGCTCGCGCAGAGCATCTTCAGCACTTTCCACAAGCAGCGTCTGTGGCGTCTGCTCGACGCGCCGGTGTACGGCGAAGTGCCGAGCGCCCCTGGCATCTGGGGCGAAATCTACTACCGTCTGCACAAGCTCGCGAAGCGCTGGCACGCCCAGGTGCGCCAGGTCGAGCAGCAGCATTCGCGCTTCATCCAGGCGATCCAGGCGTCGCCGAACGGCGTCGCGATGCTCGACGATCACGATCAGATCGAATGGTGCAACGCGATTTCCGAAAGCCACTTCGGGCTCGATGCGAAGCGTGATCTACGTCAGCACATCACGCACCTGGTGCGTCATCCGGAATTCGTGCGCTATCTGAATTCGCATCGGTACGAGGAAATGCTGATCATGCGCGGCATGGGCGACAAGCGCCAGAACGTGCTGTCTGTGCAGGTGTTTCCTTATGGCGACAATCGCAAGCTCGTGCTGTCGCAGGACATCACCGAGCTGGAGCGCACCGATGCGATGCGGCGCGACTTCGTCGCCAACGTGTCGCACGAATTGAAAACACCGCTCACCGTGCTGTCCGGTTTTCTCGAGACGATGCGCGAGCTGCCGTTGAGCGAAGGCGAACGCGCGCGCTATCTCGAGTTGATGGAGCAGCAGGCGTCGCGCATGCGTCATATCGTCAGCGATCTGCTCGTGCTCGCGACGCTCGAGGGCGACAACAAGACGCCGAGCGATCAGATGATCGACATGCACGCGGTGTTGCGGCATCTGCGCGACGACGCGCAAAGCCTGTCCGGCGATCATCACAAGATCGTCTTCGATGCCGACGAGGCGCTGACCGTCACCGGCGTCGAAACCGAGATTCTCAGCGCGTTCGGCAATCTGGTGACGAACGCGATCCGCTATACGCCGGATGGCGGCTCGATCAAGGTCAACTGGCGCGCGCAGGGCGGCCATGCGGTGTTCTCGGTCACCGATAGCGGCTTCGGTATTCCGGCTGCCGATATCCCGCGGCTCACCGAGCGCTTCTATCGCGTCGATCGCAGCCGTTCGCGTGACACGGGCGGCACCGGCCTCGGTCTTGCGATCGTCAAGCACGTGCTGCAACGGCACGATGCGCAACTCGACGTGAAGAGCGAAGAAGGGCGCGGCAGCACGTTCACGGTGCGCTTTCCGGTGTCCCGAACGGCGCGTTGCCAGACCGCGCAGGTTTGAACGCGACAATCGGCGACGACGCCGATCCACGATGAAAAAAACCGCCTGAAAAAGGCGGTTTTTTATGCGCGCTCGCTTTTGAAGCGCCCGCCGTCGCGGCGAGCCCTCCGGTCCCGAAAGACTACGAACAGAACTTGCCGAGCAGACTCATCTGCGCATTGCGCGAGGCCTTGCCCGGCCGGCGCCGGCGATAGTGACCGTCGCTTTGCATCAGCCAGGCCGACTGGTTGTCGCCGAGAAACGCCGACAGCCCTTCGGCGATCACGCGCCGCTTCAGCCGCCGGTTGTTGACCGGGAACGCGACTTCGACACGCCGGAACAGATTGCGATCCATCCAGTCCGCGCTCGACAGATAGACCTGCTCCTTGCCGCCGTCGTAGAAGTAGTAGATGCGATGATGCTCGAGAAAGCGCCCGACGATCGAGCGCACCGTGATGTTCTCGGACAGCCCCGGCACGCCGGGCTGCAGAGAGCACACGCCGCGCACGATCAGATCGATCTTCACGCCGGCCTGTGAGGCTTCGTACAGCTCCGCGATCACCGTGGGTTCGAGCAGCGCGTTCATCTTCGCGACGATGCGCGCCTTCTTGCCCGCGCGCGCATGCTCGGCTTCCTGACGGATCGCGTCGACGAGCTTCGGATGCAGCGTGAACGGCGACTGCCACAACTCGTGCAGCTTCAGTTCGCCGCCGATGCCGGTCAGCTGCTGGAACACGTGGTGCACGTCCTCGCAGATCTTCTGGTCGGCGGTCATCAGACCGAAGTCGGTATAGAGGCGCGCGGTACGTGGATGGTAATTGCCGGTGCCCAGGTGCACGTAGCGCTTGAGCGTCGTCTTGCCGCCCGCCGAGACGCGTCGCACGATCAGCATCATCTTCGCGTGGCACTTGTGGCCGACCACGCCGTAGACCACGTGCGCGCCAACCGCTTCGAGCTGCGAGGCCCAGTTGATGTTGGTTTCCTCGTCGAAGCGCGCGAGCAGCTCGACGACCACCGTCACTTCCTTGCCGTTGCGCGCGGCCTGCATCAGCGCATCCATCAGCGGCGAGTCGGTGCCGGTGCGGTAGATGGTCTGCTTGATCGCGACCACGTTCGGGTCCTTGGCCGCCTGCAGCAGCAGCTCGAGCACCGGCTGGAAGCTCTCGTACGGATGATGCAGCAGCACGTCGCCCTGATCGATCACGTCGAACATGCTCGCGGCGTTGGCAATTTGCGGGGGTGTCGACGGAATATGCGGCACGAACTTCAGATCGGGGCGGTCGACCATCTCGGGCAACTGCATCAGCCGCACCAGATTGACGGGGCCGTTCGCGTAGTAGCAGTCCTTGTTCGACAGACCGCTTTCGTCGAGCAGGCGCCGCACCACATGCGCGGGCGTTTCCGCCGACACTTCGAGCCGCACCGCGTTGCCCAGATGCCGTGCCGGCAGTTCGCCCTGCAGCGCGACGCGCAGATTGGTGATTTCGTCTTCGTCGACGAACAGTTCGCTATTGCGCGTGATGCGAAACTGGTTGCAGCTGCGCACCAGCAGATTCGGAAACAGCTCGCCGACAAAGTGCTGCATCAGCGAGCTCAGCAGCACGAAGCCATGCGGATAACCCGACAGCTCCTGCGGCATGCGCACGAGGCGCGGCAGTGCGCGCGGCGCCTGCACGATGCCCATCATCGCCTGACGGCCGAATGCATCCTTGCCTTCGAGCTCGACGACGAAGTTCAGGCTCTTGTTGAGCACGCGCGGAAACGGATGCGCGGGATCGAGTCCGATCGGCGTGAGCACCGGCAGCAGCTCGTCGAAGAAGTAATTGCGCGCCCACTCGGTCTGCGCCTCGCTCCATGACTCGGTGCCGTGGAAATAGATGCCTTCCTGTTCGAGCGCCGTGAGCACGGTGTCGTGCAGCATCGTGTACTGGCGATGCACCAGCTTTTGCGCGCGCTCGACCACGAGGTCGTACACGTGCTGCAGCGACATGCCGTCGGGCGACAACGCGCCCGGGTTGTCGCGCATCTGTTCCTGGAGCCCGGCCATACGGACTTCGAAGAATTCGTCGAGGTTGCTGCTGGTGATGCAGATAAAGCGGAGACGTTCGAGCAGGGGGACGGCGGGATCGGCGGCTTGCGCCAACACGCGCTCGTTGAAACCCAGAATGCCCAGCTCGCGATTCAGTAGGGGATAGCGGACGGACATCGGCGGTGAGGTTGGAAGGTCTGAAAGGGAGACGGAAAGACGCTCGGAAATTCTCACGGTTTGATGACGTCCTGATGACATCGGCGGTGTTTTTGACATTTTATGCCGCAATCGTCTTCTGTCGTCAATATGACGCGCTGCTTATGCGAGCATACGGAACCCCCTGTGCGCGGCGAGGTGACATTGTGAAGGCTGCTACGCTTAGAATGGCGTCTTTGAACAGTGCAGCCGGCCGCGACGCGCATCCTGCGTCGAAGGCGCCGGGCAGGCGGACGGCGCTGCCAGCGTCGAGCGCCGCGCCCACGGCCGCAGCGGCCGCGCTTGCGCGTATGGAGTACGCTTACCCGATGGTCAATACCCCTCAACTCCTCGCCGCCGTCGACCTCGGTTCGAACAGCTTCCGGCTGATCGTGGGCCGGGTCGAGGAAACCGACGCGGGCAGCCAGATCTATCAGGTCGACGCTTTGCGCGAGCCGGTGCGGCTCGCGGCCGGGTTGTCGCGCGACAAGATGCTCGACCGCGCCTCCCAGGTCCGTGGCTGGGACGCGCTGAAGCGCTTCGGCGAACGGTTGCGCGATTTTCATCCCGACCACGTGCGCGCGGTCGCGACCAATACGCTGCGCATCGCGAAGAACGCGGGCGAGTTTCTCGGCGAGGCGCAGGCCGCGCTCGGATTCCCGATCGAAGTGATCGCCGGGCGCGAGGAAGCGCGTCTGATTTATGCAGGCGCCGCGCACTCGGTGCCGGCGAGCGCGGGCAAGCGGCTCGTCGTCGATATCGGTGGCGGCTCGACGGAATTCATCATCGGTTCGCACTACACGCCGATCATGATGGAGAGCCTGTACATCGGCTGCGTGAGCCATAGCCGCGCGTTCTTCCCGGCCGGTAACGTCGACGAATACACGATGCGCCAGGCCGAGCTCGCCGCGCGGCGCGAAATCCAGATCATTTCCGCCGAGTACAAGAAGACCGGCTGGGAGCAGGCCATCGGCTCGTCGGGCACCGCGCGCGCGCTTGCCGAACTGGTCGAGGCGAACAATTTCAACGATGCGGGCATCACGCACGGCATTTCACGCGGCGGCCTCGAACGTCTCAAGCGTGCGCTGATCAAGGCCGAAAACGTCAACCGGCTGAAACTGGTCGCGCTGAAGAGCGACCGCATACCGGTGCTCGCGGGCGGCCTGTCGATCATGATCGCGGTGTTCGACGAACTGGGCGTCGACTATGTCGACACCACCGACGGCGCGCTGCGCCTCGGCGTCCTGTACGACCTGCTCGGGCGCTCGCAGCACGAGGACATGCGCACCGTGACGGTCGAGGGCTTCATGCGCCGCTACGGCGTCGATCGCGCGCAGGCGGGGCGTATCGGCGAGTTGTCGATGAGCTTCTACGACCAGTTCGTCGAGCCGGACGAAGAACGTCGCGTGGAAAACCGCATGTTCATCGGCTGGGCGGCTTCGCTGCATGAAATCGGATTGTCGATCTCGCATAGCGCGTATCACAAGCATTCGGCCTATATCGCCAGCAACGCCGACATGCCGGGCTTTTCGCGCACCGACCAGGCGCGCGTAGCGGCGCTCGTGCTCGGCCACGCGGGCAAGCTCGGCAAGCTGTCGCAGACGCGCGACGTCGAATGGCCGCTGCTGTTCTGCCTGCGGCTCGCGGCCTTGCTGTGCCGTCGACGCGCGGATGTCGGGCTGCCAGGCATCGCGGTGGCTCAGGTCAACGGCGGTTACGAAGTGCGTTTGCCGAACGAGTGGGTCGCCAATAATCCATTGACGGATTACAGCCTGATCCAGGAAGCGGCGGAGTGGGAAAAAGTTGGGATCCCGTATCGTGTCGTTTATACGGACGATTGACGCGACGCGGATCGCCGCATGCGATGGTCCGCAGCGTGCGCATCAACGAAAAAAGCCCTGCAAATGCAGGGCTTTTTCGTCTCCCGGCGCAGCTTAGCGGGGCAGTGCGTCGCCGAGGAAATGGCGTGCGTAACGCGAGTTGATATCCGACAGACGGAACAGCGTCAGAAAGTCCGCGGTATTGAAGTCAGGGTCCCACGCCGGCGCGCCGCAAATCTTCGCACCCAGACGCAGATAGCCCTTCACGAGCGGCGGCGGCGCGACGGCGGCGCCCGTTTGCAGTTCGTCGACCGGCAGCGGCGTATGCGGGAACGCGCGATATTCGGGCGCGGTCAGCGCGTTCTCGCGCAGCGAGCAATACAGGTTCGCCGCATAGTGGCCGCCGTCGGCCATCGCGACGCTCGCGCAGCCGAGCATGGTCTCGTAGCCGTTGTGCTTCATGTACGCGGCGAGCCCCGCCCATAGCGACATGATCACCGCACCGCTGCGATAGTCGGGATGCACGCACGAGCGGCCGACCTCGACCATCTTCGCGCGCAGATGCGTGAGGCGCGACACGTCGAACTCGCTCTCGGCATACAGACGGCCGATGCGCGCGGCTTGGTGCGGCGGCAGCGCGCGATACGTGCCGACTACCTTGAGCGTGTCGAGATCGCGCACCAGCAAATGATCGCAGTACGAATCGAATGCATCGACGTCGAGACCCGCGGGGCCACTGAGGCGCGCGCCCATTTCGTCGGCGAAGACACGGTAGCGCAGACGCTGCGCTTCGCGCAGTTCTTCGTCGGTGCGCGCCCACGACACTTGCAGGCGATGCTGGGCGGTGACCGTTTCCTCGGCGCGCGGCAGGCGGCGCGGTTCGAAGAGCGTGGCGAAGGGCAGGGTGGGCGTCGGCAGTTCTCGCATTGGCGGTCCTGGTCGAAAAGAGTGAGGATTTCTTTTTTCGCCAATGTAGTAATGCGGGGTGACGCTCGCATGGCAAAGCCGTGACGATTGGATGACTGTCCGTAAGCCCTCGCGTGTGTGCCTGTAATGTCGGATGCGCGGTGCGACGCGCGGGATCAGATCAGGTCGGGACTGATGGCGGCGCGCAACACTGCCTGGTCTTCGCCGTCGCGCTCGCGGCTTTCGATCCACCAGATGCCGGCTTTTTTCAACGGCCAGCTCGCGCGGCTGTCGCCGAGCAGTTGCGCGGCGACGTGGCCGAGCGTCGGCTGATGTCCGACGATCACCACGGTCTGCGCGATGCCGCCAGGCCAGCCGGCCGCTTCGAGCACGTCGTCCGCGCTCGCGTTCGGCGCGAGCTCGCGGATGACGCGATACTGGTCGCTCAGTGTCTCGGCGGTCTGGATCGTGCGCGTCGCGGGGCTCGCGAGTATGACGGCGTCTTCGGGCAGACGCGCGCGTAGCCATTTGGCGACGTTCTGTGCCTGCTTGCGGCCGCGTGTGGTGAGTGCGCGGGAAAGATCGCTCGCGGCGACATCTTCGGCTTCGGCGTGACGCCAGAGGATCAGGTCCATGAGAGTCTCCTTTTTGAGCGGCTTGGGATGCGTTGCCGCGGCTTTGCGTTCGGCATTGCGCGTCTTCGGAGTGAGGTACGTGCTCAAGCACTGTCGCATGCGCGCGTGCTGATTTGCAAGGCAGATGCCTGGCCGCGGAGGTCGGCGTTTGAAGAAAGGCGAGCGAAAAAGCAAAAACCCGCGAAGCCGGAAGCTTCGCGGGTTTCATCTTGCTTTTCGTGGTCGGAGCGAAAGGATTCGAACCTTCGACCCTCTGATCCCAAATCAGATGCGCTACCAGGCTGCGCTACGCTCCGACGAATCAATGATTATAGAGGGTGCCGGTTAATGGCGTCAATCCTTTGGCGAGACAAATCGTATTGGCAGTGACATTCACCGCTGCGGCCTCGTGGGGACCTAGATGCGTCCCATCAACAGCAGAACGATCACGATGATCAGCACGACGCCGAGGAGTCCAGTCGGCCGATAACCCCAGCCGCTGCTATACGGCCAACTCGGCAGCGCGCCGATCAGTAGCAGGATGAGTACGATTAGCAGGATGGTACCGACGGTCATGGCGTTCTCCTTTTGGGGTGGCTGGGCATCTGTTGCTGGCTTCGAGTTAGCAAGGTATGTGCCCATTACCGATGACGATTGATGCAACGCCTGCTCGAGGCGAACGCGCAGAAGGAGAGCACGACGCGCAAATGCGTCGTGGAGTGATGCAAGTCGAGGGAAGCGGAAAGACGTTGCGCGTTGAGCGCGTGTTGATGCGCGCGGCGCGCAGACGCGCCGCAACGCGGGTCATCGCGTTATCGCGTGGACGCGAAGCTGCGGCACCGGGCCATGCCGGTGCCACGACCAGAAGCCATTCGATCCGAGTCGAATCCCGCTCGCGTCAATGGCGCGGGCGCCTCCAATGCGGCATATGCAGATGCTGATGCGTCCAGTGATGCACCATGCCCTCGCCACCGTGTTCACGCCGATAGGTGCGCGATTCGAAGATCGACAACGCCACCAGCACGAGCAGGCCTATACCGAGGCCGATGAAGCCCGCGATCGATTCACTGTCCATGGCAGTCTCCTGATAGGTCCGGCCATGCCCCCATAGTAGCTCACGTCTCGCGAAATCTCACGCAATGGAAAGGGCGCGGCACCCGCGCGCCTGACGGCGTCACGCGACGCGCTTTGCGGGTAGACTCTCGGCGCGTCGGCGGACGACCGTCCGCCATCCCTTTGTCCCGGAGACGATTGCAAAATGACCCGAGTTCTGACTCTTGCCTTGCTGCTGTGCGCCGGCGTTGCCGGTTGCGCGGACAATTCGTCCGCGCATCACGGCAGCCCGCCGCACGACCCCGCCGACTACCACGGCGTGCCTACCGACGATCGGCCGCCCTCGATGGTGCCTGCGCCCGACGCGCAGTAAGCCGCTCGGGCGCCCCTCGTCAGCGAACAGCGCGGTCCGTGGCGAGGCTGTGCAGCGAAAGCGATGGCAGCGTGAAGACGAACGTCGGTAGAGCGAGGGCGGCTGGGAAAGGGCGAGGGAAGGCGAAGCACCGGCGCGGGCACGCCGGCACTTCTGACCCGTGCGGACTGTTCGCGCGGAGAGCACGGGCTGGAATCATTCTAGGGCGCGCGCGTTATGCGATATGTATGCGCTTGTTTCAAGCCGTAACGGTCTGTCGTTCGCCGAACGGCGAACCCGGCCGCATGCGTGTCACGCCGCTTCAATCCGGCGCGACATCCCCGGCAAATAACGCGCGAGCGTAACCCCCCGGGTCGCCATGAAGATCAGCAGCGCGATCCATAGCCCGTGATTGCCATGCCATGCGAGCAATGTCGACGACGCCGCCACGAAGACGGCAAGCGACACCACCATCGCCATCATCAATTCGCGGGTGCGAGTCGCGCCGATGAACACGCCGTCGAGCAGAAAGCCCCAAACCGAAATCACGGGCGACAGGGCCGCCCATGGCAGATAGGTTTCGGCCGCGGTGCGCACCGCGGCCTGATCGGTCAGCCGCTCGATGATCCACGCACCCGCGCCCCAGTACAAGAACGCGAACCCGATCGCGCCGAGCGCCGACCACAGCGCGGTGACCTTGACCGCCTGCGCGAACGCGTGACGATCGCGCGCGCCGATCGCCGCGCCGACCAGCGCCTCGGCTGCATGGGCGAAGCCATCGAGGCCATACGCCATGAAGGTCTGGAAATTCAGCAACAGGGCGTTGGCGGCGAGCGTGGCATCGCCTTGCCGCGCGCCAAGATGTGCGAACCAGCCGAACGACCCCAGCAGGCACAGCGTGCGCACGAAGATGTCGCGATTGAGCACGACGAGCCGCTTCAGGGCGGCGGCGTCGAACAACGCGGCGCGGTTCAGCGCGTGCAGGCCGCGTGGCCTGCCGTGCCAAAGCAGAGCAAGGCCGAGCACGAAGCCGAGTGCGTCGGCGGTCGCGGTGGCCGCGCCGATGCCGGCCACACCCCAATGAAACGCGTACACGTACAGCACGACCGCGACGATGTTCACGGTGTTGATGAACACCTGCGACAGCAATGCGAGCCGCACCCGCTGCGTGCCGAGCAGCCAGCCGAGCACGACGTAGTTGCCGAGCGCGAGCGGCGCGGCCCAGATGCGCGCGTGGCAATAGACCTGCGCGTGCCGCTGCACGGCATCGCTGCCGCCGATCAGCCGCAGCGCGTAGTCGATCAGCGGTTGCTGCACGAGCAGCACCAGCGCGCCGATCGCGGCCGCCATCAGCAGTGCGCGTACGACGGTGTTGCGCAGTTCGTCGCTTTGGCCCGCGCCGTGCGCCTGCGCGACGAGGCCGGTCGTGCCCATGCGCAGGAAGCCGAAGCCCCAGAACACGAAGTTGAAGAAGAGCCCGCCGAGCGCGACACCGCCGAGATACGCCGCGCCGTCCAGATGACCGGCGACGGCGGTGTCGACCGCGCCGAGGATCGGCTGCGTCAGATTGGCGAGGACGATCGGAAAGGCGAGCGCGAGCACCCGGCGATGCCAGCGCACCGGCAACGCGGGCGCGTTGGTCGCGGATGCGGCGGTTTCAGGCGTCCCGGCGTCGGGCGCGGCGTCGCTCAAGAGCGCTCCTGCACGCAGACCCACGGCGAGACGACGACCGCCCACAGATCGGGGTCGCGTGCCGCGAAATCGGCGGCCGTCTCGGCCTGCACGCGCTCGACGAGGCCGGCGGACAGCCATTGCGCGACCTGAGCGGTGTCGTCGCTGGCGATCGCTTCGGCGACGCTCACGAGATCGAGGTCACGCGCGACGCGCAGCAGGATGCCCCGCGCGAAGAAACGTTCGAGTTCGCTCCAGCCGATCTTGGCGGTTTCGCCGAGCAGCTTGGCGTACAGGGGGCTTTGGGGGGCGTCGTTGGAAGTCATCGTAAGCGGGGTCGAACGGGGTCGTCACTATAAACCATGGGCGCGAACCGCCGGGGCCGCGCGGCGGCCCGGCGAAACGCGGCCGGCAATCTTGCTGCGCGCAAAACCGGCTGAGTCGGATTCTGAACCTGGATGCCGGCGGATTCAACGACGGCAATGCGCCACCTGTCTTCCCACGCCCGCCTCCATTAAATCGTCGGATTATTGAAGATTGAAACGCAGTTTGAATGCGATTTCAGGATTGTCGACGGATTTGTCACTGCTGAATATTTCGCCATACGCGAATTTGTTGTGAAGAAATATCAAAGCTTATTCGGAAGCACCGTCGCGACTAATCGGTGCGTTACGTGCGTTTCCGCACCAAGTTATTATTCTCAATGGAGAAGGGTCGTAACGCCGAATGAGTTAGTGTTATTCGGCCAGACGTCTTTCATCTGCTGTTTTGGCGGGGTTTTCCGCAGACCAGCCGAGAGCATTGGCTGGTGCGACAGGTGCGCATTCCCGTATGGAGGAGCCGGCGCATCGAGAATCCCGGTTGCGGCGAATTCAGCCGGTCTCATTCCGACATTTCCGATTCACGGATTGCGGAATCCGTACGCCGTGTAACATTGACCGCGAAATTAATCGATTGCACTTGTAAATGCACATTGTTACATTTCGTTCTGGCGCATGGTGAACCGGTCCTTTGCCGATATGCGCCGAACCCCCGTTAGCCCGGCCTCGTGCCGGGCTTTTTTTTAATGGACTTACGTGAATGTTAAAAGCTGACGGGCCGATGTTCACCACGAATTCACATACACGGCTGATGATGACGGATTATTTCTATTCCACGCGAGCCTCATGACCAGAGTGATCATTTTCGTCGGCGTGTGGGGGCTCGCGCTTGCGTTGCTGCTTCGCTTCGCCGCGCGCATCGATCCGCGCTCGGGGCGCTGGCGGCGCCGTTGATTGGCGTCGCTAATCGCCAGGGCGGCCGCGCGCGCTGGACAGTGCTGCCGTCATTACTGCTTGCAGCGAATCACCATCGAGCGATTTTTCACATTCGCGCCAAAAATCCCGCCAATCGTACCGCCCGACGTCGCACCGTTGTCGACGTCTTTCGAAACGACGTCGTATCCATAGTTGCCGCAGGCTTCGCCCGCGCGCTTGTAGCATTCGGCCCAGCTCGTGCTCGCGTCGCTGCCGCTACAGTTGATCGCGAAGCCGGTGTCGCCGCTCGGCAGATAGGTCATCGTGGTCGTCGTCGAGCAGCCGCCGAGGCTGCCGAGCGCGAGCAGACCGAGACCGATCGTTGCCGCTGTCGCGACGCACGCCAATGGGCTTTTCATTTCCAATTCCTTGCAAATAACGGAGGCGGCGTGGCGGGCAGCCACGCCGCTTCGAATTGAGCGTTTTATAGCACGGCGGGTTCCCGCTCCCGCGCCTGTCCTCCCTAGCGTGGCGGCAGCTCTTTCGACGGGTCGATCGAGCGGCCCTGGTAGCGCAACTCGAAATGCAGCATCACGCGATCGGTGTCGGTGTCGCCCATTTCGGCGATTTTCTGGCCGCGCTTGACCGATTCGCCTTCCTTCACGAACAGCGCGCGATTGTGCGCGTACGCCGTCAGATAGTCGGCGTTGTGCTTGAGGATCAGCAGATTGCCGTAGCCACGCAGGCCGTTGCCCGCATAGACGACGGTACCCGGCGCCGCCGCGACGATCGGCGTGCCGGCCGCCGAGGAAATATCGATCCCCTTCGAGTTGGCGCCGTCGAAACGGCGGAACACGGTGCCGTCGGCTGGCCATACCAGCGAGATCGGCGTGGGCGCGGTGGCCGGCGCGGTATCCGCGGGCGCCGGACGCGGCGCGGCGGACGCGCTCGCGCTGCCAGCGCCACTGCCGTTGCCGCCGCTGCGAATCGCGCCGCTCGTCGACGCCGCGCCGCCCGGCGGCGCGACACGCAGCACCTGGCCGACCTCGATGCTGTCGGGATTGGTGAGGTTGTTCCAGCGTGCGATGTTCTGCACCGATTGCCGATTGCCGCGCGCGATTTTCGACAGCGTATCGCCCCGTTCGACCCGGTAGTAGCCCGGCCCCACCGGCGCCGACCCGCACGCGGCGACGAGCGCGAGCAACGTCGCGCAGCCGAGTCGTTTGATTGTTGTTGTATCCAGCATTGGCCCTCGCAAAGCGCTGCCGCGCGCCGATCCCGATCACGCGGCACAGACAGACAAAGCGTTCGATTCTAACGGTTTTGAGTGGTGCCCCCCGCGAGGGGGACGACCGGGCGGCGGCCGGGTACGTCGTACGGGCCGCCGCGAACGGCGGGATCTCAGCCGGTTTTCTCGACGGTAATGCGCAGTGCCGCCGTTTCGGTCTGTCCCGGTTCGAGCCAGCGCAAACCCCGGCCGTTATGGATCGCATCGGGCAGCCCGAGCCACGGTTCCACGCAGTAAAAGTCCGACTGCGGCGTTTCGGTCCACGTCGTGACCGAATACCAGGCGACCGAGCCCGGCCGCTGCAGATCGATCGTGATCACGCGGTTGATCCCCGGCGCTTCGACCCGCACCGGCCGATCGGGCGTGCCGCTCAGGCAATGGAAACGGTCGTAGATGCGGTCCTCGTCGAGCGTGTAGCTCGCTTCACCTGGCTCGGCGGCGCTGATCGAGCCGTCTTCGAGCTGACGGCACCGCTCGGTGCGCGGCAGCTCGATCGTCGTTTGCGCGCGCTGCGTATGCGGCAGCGTGAAGTAGAAATGATGGCCGGCGTAGTAGGGCAGACGCGTGTCGCCGGTATTGGTGGTGGTGAGCGTCACCTCGAGCGTGCGCGGATCGACGAGCTCGTAGGCGGCCTCGAAGCGAAAGCCGAACGGATAGAAGCCGCGGGTCGCTTCGCTGTCGGTCAGGACCATGCGCAGGCCGGCGCCATGCACGTCGGCGTGGGGCTCGAACGGCAGGTCGCGCGCGAAGCCGTGCATCGGCAGCTCGCGCACGGTGCCCTGGGCGTCACGCCAATAGCCGATCTTGCCGTCGACGCGATGGCGGCCGAGAAACGGAAACAGCAGCGGGTTGCCGCCGCGAATCCGCGCGGGCACGCTCCAGTCGGCGTGCTCGGGCCAGTGGATCACCTCTTCGCCGTCGATCGTCCACGACAGCAGACGGCCGCCGGCTTGCGGCGAAAAGCGGAGCACGGAGGCGTCCTGGGCGATCTCGAGAATGTCCTGTTCCGGGGAGAGGGGCATGGTCAATGGGTAGCCAGATAAAGGTTGAGGGGCGCGCAAAAGCGGACGCGCGTCGGCTGCTGCATCTGCATGGAAGCGGCGTTTCGCGCCAGTCGCCGCGACTGTGTCGCGCGCGGCGAAACCGCGATTTTGCGCTGCTTTGCGCTACGGGGAAACCCTTCCCGGGAAATTGCGGGTGTCGCGAAAGCGCTAACGTTACCGATAATCCGGCTGAGCGTCCGGTCAATTCGACTCCCGGGCGAATCGGCTCAGGAGGCATCATGGATCTCGCAACGGCAATGGCGGTCGCCTTGTTCGGTATTTTCACGGCCAGCACGTACTTCTTCTTCCACTCGCTCAAACGCTGACTCCGTCGTCGGTCTTTCGTCACTCTTCGCAATACATCGCTGCGCTCATCTGCGCAGCCGACTTCCTTGCTCTCGCGTAACAACCGTGTCGAGTTGTGACGCAGCGCGTCAAAATATCTCCGAATGTGGCCTAACCGCTTGGCGCTGAGTGAGCAGCCAGGCATAATCGGTGCGCTTTTGACGCGCCGGCTTCCTCTTTGTGCGGCGCGCTGTTCCCCGACAATTTCCTTACAAGGACCGCCGCGTGAACCTGTGGTTTCTGATTTTCCTGAGCGTGCTGCAAGGCGTCACCGAATTGTTCCCAGTGAGCAGCCTGGGCCACACGCTGCTCGTGCCGGCGCTGTTCGGCATCCATATCGATAAGCATGCGCCCCAACTGCTGCCGTTCCTGGTCGCCCTGCACCTGGGCACCGCGTTTGCGCTGCTGTGGTACTTCCGCGCACGCTGGTGCGCGCTGGTGCGCGGTTTCTTCGCCTCGCTCGGCGGGCGCCGCAATGACGACGGTCACATGATGTGGGCGCTGATCATCGGCACGATCCCGGCGGGTCTCGTCGGCCTCGTGCTGGAGAAGCGCCTCGAGGCGATTTTTCATGATCTGCGGATCGTGGCGATTGCGCTGATCGTCAATGGTGTGCTGCTGTGGTTCGGCGATCGTCTGCAACGCACGCGCGTGCATCAGGCGCCGGAGAAGCTGACGTTCGGGCAGGCGTTCTTCGTCGGTCTCGCGCAGATCGGCGCGCTGATTCCGGGCTTTTCGCGCAGCGGCCTGACGATGATCGCCGGCAATGCGGCTGGCCTCACCACCGAGAAAGCCGCCGAGTTCTCGTTTCTGCTCGGCACGCCGATCATTTTCGCGGCTGGCGTGCTCGAACTGCCGAAGCTGCTGCACGCGCCGAGCCAACTCGCCGACGCGGCGCTCGGCGGCGTGCTGACCGCGATCGCCGCGTACCTGAGCGTGCGTTTTCTGATGCGCTATTTCGAAGGCCGCGGACGTCTCGCGTCGTTCGGCGTGTATTGCGCGATCGCCGGGATCGTGTTCCTCGGCTGGTTCCTGCTGCATCCGCAGCCGGTCTGAGCGCGCCGGGCGATCGGTTATAATCCGGGCCCGGTTGGTTGCAGGTCAGTTAGAATTTTGGTTTCAATACGGCAGTAGCTCAGCTGGATAGAGCATCGGCCTTCTAAGCCGAGGGTCGGGGGTTCGAGCCCCTCCTGCCGTACCAGAATCATCGAAGGGTTACAGGCCGCCTGCCTGTAACCCTTTTTGTCTTTTTGCGTCCCGTGCGGATCAGTTGAACGCCACACCCAGCGTGTTCTTGTAGATCCGCCCATCCTTCATGATGACCGCGAGGTTGCTCCCCGGATCGGCGAGCAGCTGGATATTCGCGAGCGGATCGCCCCGGACGATCAACATGTCCGCGAGCGCGCCCGGCTCGATCACGCCGAGCTTGCCGGGGTAGGGGTTGCGCGGCCCCGCCATCGCCAGCAGTTCCGCATTGGTCCTCGTCGCCATCGTCAGCACGTCGACGGCTTCGTACCAGCGCGTCATCTTGGCGAGCTGCGCGCCCTGACGGGTCGCGAGCTTCGCGTCGAACAGCGTGTCGGTGCCCCATGCGGTTTTCAGGCCGTGTTTCTTCGCGAGCGCGTAGGCCGTGTCCGTACCGTTCGACATCTCGATCTGCTTCGCGCGGCTTGGCGATCCCGCCGGGAAAAAGATCGCGTCCTCGTCGTCGAGAAACGGTTGCAGGCTGATCCAGATGCCTTCGCCGGCGAGCAGCTTGGCGGTTTCCTCGTCCATCAGCTGGCCGTGCTCGATGCAGCGCACGCCGCCGCGCACCGCGGTGCGGATTGCGCGGGGCATGTACGCGTGCACGGCCACATAGGTGCCCCAGTTCTCGGCGGCGTCGACGGCCGCGCGAAACTCGGCCTCCGTGTATTGCGATACGTCGAGCGGATCGTAGTTCGACGCGACGCCGCCGCCCGCCGCGAGCTTCAGCTGACTCGCGCCGAGCATCAACTGCTCGCGCGCTCGCTTGAGGATTTCGGCCGTGCCGTCGGCAATCGCGCCGGCGCCCAGCACCTCGCCGCGCGACGGCGACTGCCCCGCATACGACGGAATCTCGAACGGCATGCGAAAGTCGCCGTGCCCCGAGGTCTGCGAGATCATCGCGCCTGACGGCCAGATGCGCGGCCCCGGCATCATGCCGATATCGATTGCCTTCTTCAGCGAAAACGCCGGGCCGGCCATGTCGCGGATGCTCGTGAAACCGCGCATCAGCATGCGCTCGGCTTCGCTCGCCGCGGCGAGGTTGATGAAGCCGATGTCGGCGACCATCAGCTGAGGCATCGACAGCGAGGTCATCATGATGTGCGCGTGCGCATCGATCAGCCCGGGCATCAGCGTATGCCCGCTGCCGTCCACCACCTGCATGCCGTCGAGTGTCTGGCCGTCGTCGGGCTCGACCGCGACGATCCGGTTGCCGTCGACGATCACGCGATAGCCGTTCTTCAGCGTTTTGCTGTTGCCGTCGAAGAGGCGGATGTTCGTGAAGGCGACGCGCGGCTGCTGCGTTGGCGTGCCCGCGGATGCGCCTGACTGCGGAGCGGCGGGGGCCGCCGCGCTGGCCGCGGCCGTGGCGCCCGGCAGCATGCCGGGCGGGACGAGCAGGGAGGAATGACTGAAAGGCGGCTCGATCGACTGATCGGGCGCCTCGAGGTGCAGTTGATCGAGACGCGCGTTGAGCCGCAAAAAAGACGGGCTGTGGCAGATACATCCCCAGCCGGCGGTGCGTGCGTGGCCTTGCGATGCTTGCATTTCCATTCGAGACTCCCGGGCTCAAAAGGGGACGCCGCCGCCGATCCAACGCTGCACCAGGGCAGGCGCTCATCGTGCACTCGGCGCATCTTAGCAGGTGGTTCCGGCGGCGCGGTAGCCGTTGCGCGCGAGCGGCAAGACCCCGCGCGCACAGTGCCGATACGTCATTGCACGGCTCGCTTCAGGTGTTTCCCGACTCAGGAAATCACGCGCGGCGCCGTTAATTCACGAGAACCGTCTGACGTGCCGTGATAAAGGAACCCGCGTGAACCGACTCAGCCTCAACACCAAACTCTGGCTCGCGCTGCTGATTACCTGGCTCGGCCTGCTCGGCCTCGGTGGCTGGGCCGCGTGGCAGTCGCGCGCGACGATGCTCTCCGAGCGCAAGTCGGCGGTGCAAAACGTCGTCGAGAGCGCGTACGGCATCGTCGCCGATTACGCGCAGCGCGCCGACCAGCACGAGTTGTCGCCCGAACAGGCGCAGCAGCAGGCGATGGCGCGCCTGTCCGCGATGCTCTACCCCGGCAGCGGCTACATGATCGTGACGACCGCGACACCGGTCGTGATCATGCATCCGGTCCTCGCCGACCTGCGCAACAAGGACGTGTCGCACTACGCGGACACCGACGGCAAACTGCTGTTCGTCGAGATGGTCAAGGTTGGACAGGCGCAGGGACAGGGTTTCGTCGATTACATGGGGCGCCTGCCCGGCAAGAGCGAGCACGTGCCGAAGATCAGCTTCGTCAAGCGCTTTGCCGCGTGGGACTGGTATCTGATCTCGGGCGTCTACGTGAACGACATCGACGCGGCGTTCCGCGCCGATCTGCTGCGCTATCTGCTGACGATCCTCGCGATCGGCAGCTTCAGCACCATCGCGCTCGTGCTGATCATCCGCAACGTGAAGCGCAGTCTCGGCGGCGAGCCTGCCTACGCGGCGAGCGTCGCGGAGACGATCGCCGAAGGCGATCTGTCGCGTCCGGTCGCGCTCGCGGGCGACGATCGGCAGAGCATGCTGTTCGCGATGCAGCGCATGCAGACCCGGCTCGCCGACGCGGTCCGGCGCATTCGCGGCGGCACCGAAACGATCACGGTCGCGGCCGAAGAGATCGCCGCGGGCAATCTCGATCTGTCGGCGCGCACCGAACAGCAGGCGTCGTCGCTCGGCGAAACGGCGGCGAGCATGGAGCAGCTGACGGCGACCGTCAAGCAGAACGCCGACAACGCGCTGCAGGCCAACCGCATGGCGCGCTCCGCCTCGCAACTCGCGAACGAAGGCGGCGAGGCCGTGCAGCAGGTCGTCGCGAACATGCAGAGCATCGCGGCGAGCTCGACACGGGTGGTCGATATCATCGGCGTGATCGAGAGCATCGCGTTCCAGACCAACATCCTCGCGCTGAACGCGGCCGTCGAGGCGGCGCGCGCGGGCGAAGAGGGGCGCGGTTTCGCGGTCGTCGCGGGCGAAGTGCGCAACCTCGCGCGCCGCAGCGCCGACGCGGCCAAGGAAATCAAGTCGCTGATCGAGGATTCGGTCGAGCGCGTCGGCAGCGGCAAGGCGCTCGTCGAGAAGGCGGGCGGCACGATGGACTCGCTCGTCGATGCGGTGAAGCGCGTGACGGACATCATCAGCGAGATTTCCGCCGCCTCCGACGAGCAGAGCCGCGGCATCGAGCAGGTCAACCTGGCGATCGCGCAGATGGACGAGACCACCCAGCAGAACGCCGCGATGGTCGAGCAGGCCGCGGCCGCCGCGCAGTCGATGCAGGAACAGGCGCAGATGCTGCGCGACGTCGTCAACATGTTCCGCCTGCAGGGCACGGCCGCCGCGCGTGGATGAGCGTCGAGGGCCGCTACCTGCCGAAGCGTGCATGCTATGCTTTTGAGGATTGGATCAAAAGCCGCCGCGCGCCGCCGCGCGCCGGGCACACTTCGAGGAGAGTCCTTCATGCCGACGCGAACCTGTGTGCTGTTCCACCTCAGTGCCGCGAGCCTGCTGCTCGGCGCGTCGATCGGCGCGCAAGCGGCGAATCTCGCCTTTCTGAACGACACGCCGCTCGCCTACATGCATCAGCGCGACAACGACTCGATCAAGCATGCGGTCATGAGCGCACTGAACGACAAAAAGGACGGCGAGAGCTTCACGTGGGTCAACGACGGCACCGGCAATAGCGTGAAGATCGACGCGAACATCACGATGGACAGCACCTCGACCGACGGCGGACGCACCTGCCGCGCCCTTGGCGTCGTACTCAATGCGAAAGGGCAATCGATCAACCTGCGTCCGAACTTCTGCAAGGTTGGCGGCGCCTGGCAGCTGCAAAAGCGTTGAGTCCGCGAATCGTCTCGTGCGGGATCGTGTTGCTCGATCCCGACGGGCGCGTGCTGCTCGCGCACGCCACCGAAACGACTCACTGGGATATCCCGAAAGGCCACGGCGAAGACGGCGAGGCCCCGCACGTGACCGCGCTGCGCGAGCTGGTCGAGGAGACCGGCATCGCGCTCGAGGCCGATCGTCTGAAGGATCTTGGCCTGTTCGTCTACCGGCGCGACAAGGACCTGCATCTGTTCGCAGCGCGCGCGAGTGCCGACGAACTCGACCTGAGCACGTGTACCTGCACGTCGCTGTTTCCGCGCCGCTCGGACGGCACGCTGATTCCCGAGATGGACGACTACCGTTGGGCGTCGATCGACGAAGTCCCGCGCTATGCGAGCCGTAGTCTGACGCGGCTCTTCGAGACCACGCTGTCGCTCGCGGCGTTGCACCGCTCGCTCTAGAACTTCGCCTTCAATCGAACACCGCCTTCAATCGAGCGCGCGGTCGTTCGGATGCGCGAACAACGCGCGGTTCTGTTCCGACAGCGGGTAATCCACATTGATGCCGTACGGCGGAATCGGCTGCGTGAACCACTGCCGGTACAGACGCTCGGCGTCGCCGGACGTTTGCGAATGCGCGATCACGCGGTTCACGAGCGCGCGGAACGGCTCGTCGCCCTTGCGGAACATGCACGCATACACCTCGTAGCCGAGCGGCGTGCCGGTCACGATGAAATCGTCGGGGTGCGGGTCGGTCGCCTTGAAGCCGTAGACGATCGGCTCATCCATCACGAACGCCACCGCATGACCGTCCTTCATCGCGTTGAACGCTTCCTGATGGTCGCGCGCGCTCATGATGCGCATGTTCAGTTGCTTGTCGGTATTGAGGCTGCGCAGCAGGCGTTCATCGGACGTGCCCGCGGTCGTCACGACCGGCTTGCCGGCCAGATCGGGGAAATCGGTGATGCCGCTGCTCTTGCGCGCAATCATGCGCACCGCGTACTGGAAAAAGCTGTTCGAGAACGCGGCGACTTTTTCGCGCTCGACCGTGTGCGTGGTCGAGCCGCATTCCAGGTCGATCTGGTTGTTCATCAGCATCGGCGTGCGGTTCGACGACGTCACCGTGACTTCGTGAACCTGCAATTGCGGCATGCCGAGCGTTTTCCTGATTTCGTCGACGATCTGCATCGCGATCGCCTGCGAATAGCCGACCGTGCGCTTGCCGTCGAAGTACGAGAACGGAATCGACGCCTCGCGCACGCCGAGCACGACGACGCCGTCGTCATGGATCTTTCTCAGCGTACCGGTCAGTTCGTCCGCGCGGGCGGGGGTGGCGAGCGCGAGCGCGCCGCAGGCGGCCAGCGCGACGAGCACGCCGTGCATGCCGCGCAGCAGACGCGGGAAGGGCCGGCACCGTGCGAGGCGAACCGTGCCCTCAGCGCCTTCCCCGCGGCGGGCTGCAACCTTCATCGGACCTCCCGGACCGGCGCGCTCAGGCGAGCGCGCAGTGAGTGTCGATCGAACATCCTGCAACCACGAGGGCCGACAACGCCGGGTCGTCGGATCGCCGGGCTGCCGACCCGAGTTTATGCCGGCTTGCCCCAACTGTCGCGCAGACTGACGATGCGGTTGAATACGGGCTTACCCGGCTTCGAATCGACGCGGTCGGCGACGAAATACCCATGACGCTCGAACTGGTAGCGCTGCTCCGGCAGTGCATGATGCGCGCCGGTTTCGATGTAGGCATGGACCACGCGCTTCGAGTCCGGATTCAGCGCTTCGAGGAAGTCACGGCCGCCGGCGTCCGGTTGCGCTTCCTTGAACAGCCGGTCGTAGATGCGCACTTCGGCCGGGCAGGCCGCGGCGGCGCTGACCCAGTGGATGTTGCCCTTGACCTTGTAGTTGTTCGCGCCTTCGGTGCCCGACTTGCTGTCCGGGCAGTAGTTGCAGTGCACCGCGACCACGTTGCCGTTTTCGTCCTTGTCCGCGTGCGTGCATTCGATCACGTAGCCGTAGCGCAGACGCACCTTGTTGCCCGGAAACAGACGGAAGTAACCCTTCGGCGGTGTCTCCGTGAAGTCGTCGCGCTCGATCCACAGCTCGCGCGAAATCGGGAACTGGCGCAGGCCCTGTTCCGGATGATGCGGATGCACCGGCGCAGTGCACGGCTCGGTGAGGTTTTCGGGGAAGTTGTCGATGATCAGCTTGAGCGGATCGAGCACCGCGGCGATACGCGGCGCCTTGTCGTCGAGATCGTCGCGCAGCGCGCCTTCGAACACGCTCATGTCGATCCACGAATCGACCTTGGTCACGCCGATGCGCTCACAGAACAGCTGGATCGACTCGGGCGTGAAGCCGCGCCGGCGCACCCCGACGATGGTCGGCATGCGCGGGTCGTCCCAGCCGTCCACATGGCCTTCGTTGACGAGTTGCAGCAGCTTGCGCTTGCTGGTGATCGCATAGGTCAGGTTCAGGCGCGAAAACTCGATTTGCTGCGGCAGCGGACGCTTGAAGATGCCGGCTTCGGCGAGTTCGTTGAGAATCCAGTCGTACAGCGGCCGATGGTCTTCGAATTCGAGCGTGCACAGCGAATGCGTGATGTTTTCGAGCGCGTCCGAGATGCAGTGCGTGTAGTCGTACATCGGGTACACGCACCAGGTGTCGCCGGTACGGTAGTGATGCGCGAAGCGAATGCGGTAGATGACCGGGTCGCGCATGTTGAAGTTCGGCGACGACATGTCGATCTTCGCGCGCAACACGTGCTCGCCTTCCTGGAACTCGCCCGCCTTCATGCGGCGGAACAGGTCGAGGTTTTCCTCGACCGAACGATCGCGGAAACGCGACGGCGTGCCGACTTCGGTGGCCGAGCCGCGGTTCGCGCGGATTTCCTCGGCCGACTGGCTATCCACGTACGCCTTGCCGCGCTGGATCAGCAGCTCGGCGAACTCGTAGAGCTTGTCGTAGTAGTCGCTCGCGTAATACAGATGTTCCGTGCGTTCCTTTTGCCACTCGAAGCCGAGCCAGCGCACCGAGTCGATGATCGACTCGACGTATTCGACGCTTTCCTTTTCCGGATTGGTGTCGTCGAAGCGCAGATGGCACACGCCGCCGTAGCTGCGCGCGACGCCGAAGTTCAGGCAGATGCTCTTCGCGTGACCGATGTGCAGATAGCCGTTCGGCTCCGGCGGGAAGCGCGTTTCGACGCGCTGGCTCCATTTGCCGGTGCGGTTGTCGTCGTCGATGATATTGCGGATGAAATTGGATGCCGCGGGCGCGTCGTTGCGTTCAGCGTCTTTGCGTTCGGTATTCATGCGAGAAGATGGGAGTCCGTAGGGGCGCGCAATGCGCCCGCTTAGCCGTCAATTCTACCTGACGAGCCCGCTTGCGGCAGGCGCTTGCGGCGCGCAGCCAACGGCGGGGCGGGTTTGGCGAGCGTCCCGGGGTTCGGGCCGCGAGCGCATGGGGCTGTAACAGGAGGTAAATCGGGTTGGCGCCGCGCCAGGCGGCGACCTAGGATGCGCTGCTGCGCGCGGCCCGCGCGCCGTGCTCGCCTCGTTGCCGGAGTTTTCTCGGATGTCTGTCCCGACGTATGACGCGCTTCGCGCGCCTTTCGCCCGCGCTTTGGCTAGCGCCCGTGTTGCTTGCCGAACCCGCCGTGTGCTCGCCTCGGCCTGGTTGGCCGCGTTCGTCGTGAACGTGGCCGCGCCGTTGCCCGCCGCCGCAAAAACGCCGACGCCGAAGCCGGCGCTTGATGCGTCGGCGCTCGCCGCGCCGGATCGCTACAGCGCCGACACCGCGCAGCAGATTTTCGCCGCTGGCGGCAACGCGGTCGATGCCGCGGTCGCGATGGCCTTCACGCTCGCCGTTACGCGGCCAGACGCCGGCAACCTCGGCGGCGGCGGTTTCATGACGTTGCTGGTCGACGGCAAGCCGTATTTTCTCGACTATCGCGAGCGCGCGCCGCAGCAGGCGACCCGCGACATGTATCTCGACGACAAAGGCAACGTCGTGCCGGGGATGAGCATCGTCGGTCATCGCGCGGTGGCGGTGCCGGGCACCGTCGACGGCATGTGGCAAGCGCAGCGGCGCTTCGGCAAGCTCAAATGGAACCAGGTGCTCGCGCCCGCGATTCATTACGCGACCGATGGCTTCCAGGTCGACCCGCGGCTGCAGCAGCGGCGCGACGCGGCCGCGAAGAATTTCTCCGGCAAGACCAATTTCGACGCCTATTTCGCGAATCTGAAGGCGGGCGCGACGCTGCGTCAGCCGGAGCTCGCGCAGACGCTCGGGCGGATCGCCAGCGACGGCGGCCGCGAATTCTACGAGGGCCGCACGGCCGGGATGATCGTCGCGCAGATGTATGGCCATGGATTGATCACCAACCGGGATCTGAGCCAGTACAAGGCGGTGTGGCGCGAACCGCTCGCCGCCGACTGGCACGGCTACCGGGTGATCACCGCACCGCCGCCGAGCTCGGGCGGCATCGGGCTGATCCAGATGCTGAAGATGCGGGCCGATCTGCAGCCGGCGTTCGAAGGCCTTGCGTTGAATTCGGCGCCGTACATCCAGCTGATTGCGCAGATCGAGGACCGCGTATTCGCGGACCGGCAACGCTATATCGGCGACCCCGACGCGGCGCCGGTGTCGGTCGCGAAGCTGACCGACGACGCCTACCTCGCGCAGCGCGCGGCCGAAGTCAAAGTCGAAGAAGCGCCCGCCGCGGCGCCGGTGACGCCCGGTTCCGACGGCGCTGCCGCAGCGGAGAAGGCGCAGACGACGCATTTCTCGGTGATCGACAAGTGGGGCAACGCGGTGTCGAACACCTACACGCTGAACGGCGATTTCGGTTCGGGCGTGGTGGTGGACGGCGGCGGATTCCTGCTCAACGATGCGATGGACGATTTCGTGATCAAGCCGACGGGCGCCGCCGACACGGAACTGAACACGATCGGGCCGGGCCGCCGCCCGATTTCGTCGATGACCCCGACGCTGCTGCTGAAGGACGGCAAGATCGCGCTCGCGATCGGCACGCCCGGCGGCTCGCGCATCCTGACGACGATCTTCCAGGTAATGACGAATCTGTACGACTTCAACCTGTCGCCGACGGACGCGCTAGCCGCGATGCGGTTCCATCATCAGCTGCTGCCGCAAAAGACGATCTACTTCGAGCCGTACCACCCCGCGCCGGAGGAGCTCGCCACGCAACTGAAGGCGCTTGGCTACACGGTCGAGCAGCAGTCGTTCAACGGCGACGTGCAGATGATCCGCGTGGACGGCACGACGCCCGAGCCCGCCAGCGATCCCCGTGGTGCCGGCGTCGCGCGCGTGATACGTTAGACGGCCCGCCGCGCGGTGCCGCGAGCGGGTCATAAGTCGAACACGGGGAGCTCGATCGATGCACGGACACCAACCGACCACACTCGTACTGCCGGGCTATCTAGGCTCCGGCCCAGGCCATTGGCAAACGCGCTGGGAAGCGCTCGATCCCGCTTTCGTGCGCGTGCCCATGCCGGACTGGGACCACCCTTCACGCGACGCCTGGTGCCGCACGCTCGACGCCGCGCTCGCCGCCGCCCGCGCGCCGGTCGTGTTCGCCGCGCACAGCCTCGGCTGCCTGACCACGGCGTTCTGGGCTTCGCAGTACGCGAGCGCGGCGCAACTCGCGAAGGTGGCCGGCGCGCTGCTGGTCGCCGTGCCCGATCCGGCCGGAGCGCATTTCCCACAGGACGCGACCGGCTTCGCGGCCGTGCCGCTCACGCGCCTGCCGTTTGCGACGATCGTCGTGGCGAGCAGCGACGATCCGTATGGCGGCGCGCCTTTTTCGCAGACCTGCGCGAGCGCGTGGGGCAGCCGCTGGATCGGTATCGGCGCGCGTGGCCACATCAATGCCGATAGCGGCCTCGGCGATTGGGACGAGGGGCGGGGCTGGCTGGCTTCGCTCGCGGCGGCGCGCTGAGCCTGCCGCCTCATCGGCCTCAGCGATCAGATCACCGATTTTCCCTTCAACTCCGCAATTCTCTGCGCGTCGTAGCCGAGCACGTCGCGCAGCACGCGCTCGGTATGCTCGCCGAGCAGCGGCGGATGGCTCAACGCTTGCGGCGGTGTGCCGCTCATGTTGATCGGATTGCGCACGAGCTTGACCGTGCCGCCCGACGGATGCGGCAGATCCACCTGCAGACCGCGCGCGATGACCTGCTCGTTGTCGAACACCTCGTCGAGGTTGTTGATCGGCCCGCACGGCACGCCGGCCGCGTCGAGCGCGCCGATCCATTGCTGCTTGCCCTGCAGGCGCACCATGTCCGCGAGAATCGGCACGAGCAGTTCGCGGTTGCGCACGCGCGCGGGGTTGGTCGCGAAACGATCGTCGTCGGCGAGTTCCGGGCGGCCGCCCACCTCGACGAACTTGCGGAACTGCCCGTCGTTGCCGACCGCGACGATGATCCAGCCGTCGCTCGTCTGGAAGGTCTGGTAGGGCACGATGTTCGGATGCGCATTGCCCCAGCGCACCGGCGGCTGACCGCTCGCGAGGTAGTTCGAGTTCATGTTGGCGAGCATCGCGACCTGCACGTCGAGCAGCGCCATGTCGATGTATTGGCCTTCGCCCGTGCGGTCGCGATGCGTGAGCGCGGTCAGCACCGCGATCGTCGAATACATGCCGGTCATCAGGTCGGCGATCGCGACGCCGGCCTTTTGCGGGCCGCCGCCCGGCTGACCGTCGCGCTCGCCGGTGATGCTCATGAAGCCGCCGATGCCCTGCACGATGAAGTCGTAGCCCGCGCGCTGCGCATACGGCCCGGTTTGCCCGAAGCCCGTGACCGAGCAGTAGATCAGGTCGGGCTTCACCTGTTTGAGCGATTCATAGTCGAGCCCGTACTTCTTCAGCTGGCCGACCTTGTAGTTCTCGAGCACGACGTCGCTTTGCGCGGCCAGCTCGCGAACGATCCGCTGGCCCTCGGGCGAGGCGATGTCGAGCGTGACCGAACGCTTGTTGCGGTTCGCCGCGAGATAGTAGGCGGCTTCGTGGGTGTCCGCGCCGTCCGGCGTTTTCAGGTACGGAGGGCCCCAGTGGCGCGTGTCGTCGCCGACCTCGGGCCGTTCGATCTTGATGACGTCGGCGCCGAAATCGGCAAGCGTCTGCGCGCACCACGGGCCGGCGAGCACGCGGGTGAGATCCAGCACGCGGATGTGACTGAGAGCGCCCATGTCGTTGAATGTCTCCTGATGGTTGCAGGCGGCGCGCGGGCTGCCATGCATTGTTTCGCGCGAAGATTCGTGAAAGCCATCTTAAGCGATTCCCGCCGCCGGTCGCAGTCAGCCGAACGTCATAGCGCGGATCGGACGCCGGGACACACGGGTGTCGCAGCAGGCGCGTCGCGCCCTGGCCGGATGGCCAGCGAGGCGCTGCGCAGTGCCTCGCGCGCTTGCCGATCCCGTATAATCAGTCGTTTAAAGAAACCGACAGTTGGCGCATCCCACCGACCGCCAGTCCCAGTCAGGAACCGTCAGGACAGTCCCCCGCACGCTATGAAAGCCGCTGATATCCGCGAGAAATTCCTCAAGTTCTTCGAATCGAAGGGCCACACGATCGTCCGTTCGTCGAGCCTCGTGCCCGGCAACGACCCGACGCTGCTCTTCACCAATTCGGGGATGGTGCAGTTCAAAGATGTGTTCCTCGGCGCGGAATCGCGTCCGTATGCGCGCGCCACGACCGCGCAGCGCAGCGTGCGTGCCGGCGGCAAGCACAACGACCTCGAGAACGTGGGCTACACCGCGCGTCACCACACGTTCTTCGAGATGCTCGGCAACTTCTCGTTCGGCGACTACTTCAAGCGCGACGCGATCCACTACGCGTGGGAACTGCTGACCGAGGTCTACAAGCTGCCGAAAGACAAGCTGTGGGTCACCGTCTACCAGGAAGACGACGAAGCGCACGACATCTGGGCGAAGGAAGTGGGCGTGCCGGTCGAGCGCATCATTCGCATCGGCGACAACAAGGGCGCGCGCTACGCGTCGGACAACTTCTGGCAGATGGCCGACGTCGGCCCGTGCGGCCCGTGCTCGGAAATCTTCTACGACCACGGCCCGGACGTGTGGGGTGGCCCGCCGGGATCGCCTGAAGAAGACGGCGACCGCTACATCGAAATCTGGAACCTCGTGTTCATGCAGTTCAGCCGCGACGCTCAGGGCAACATGACGCCGCTGCCCAAGCAGTGCGTGGACACCGGCATGGGCCTCGAACGTATCGCCGCGGTGCTGCAGCACGTTCACAGCAACTACGAAATCGATCTGTTCCAGGCGCTGATCAAGGCCGCTGGCCGCGAAACCGGCGTGACCGATCTGGGCAACAACTCGCTGAAGGTGATCGCGGATCACATCCGTGCGTGCTCGTTCCTGATCGTCGACGGCGTGATTCCGGGCAACGAAGGCCGCGGCTACGTGCTGCGCCGTATCGTGCGCCGCGCGATCCGTCACGGCTACAAGCTCGGCAAGAAGGGTTCGTTCTTCCATCGCATGGTCGCCGACCTCGTCGCGCAAATGGGCGACGCGTACCCGGAACTGAAGGACGCCGAAAAGCGCGTGACCGACGTGCTGCGTCAGGAAGAAGAGCGCTTCTTCGAAACCATCGAGCACGGCATGTCGATTCTCGAAGCCGCCCTGGCCGACCTGGACGCGAAGGGTAGCAAGACGCTCGACGGCGAACTCGCGTTCAAGCTGCACGACACCTATGGCTTCCCGCTCGACCTGACCGCGGACGTCTGCCGCGAGCGCGAAGTGACCGTCGACGAACCCGCGTTCGACGAAGCGATGGCGCGTCAGCGCGAACAGGCCCGCGCGGCGGGCAAGTTCAAGATGGCACAGGGCCTCGAATATTCGGGCGCGAAGACCACGTTCCACGGCTACGAAGAAATCGTCTTCGACGACGCGAAGGTCGTCGCGCTGTACGTGGATGGCGCGTCGGTGCAGCAGGTGCAGCACGGCCAGCAGGCGGTCGTCGTGCTCGATCACACGCCGTTCTACGCGGAATCGGGCGGCCAGGTCGGCGACCAGGGCGTGCTCGCGAACGCCAGCACGCGCTTTGCCGTCGCCGATACGCTGAAGGTGCAGGCCGACGTGGTCGGCCATCACGGCACGCTCGAGCAGGGCACGCTGAAGGTTGGCGACGTGGTCAAGGCGGAAATCGACGCGGTGCGTCGCGCCCGCACGGCCCGCAACCACTCGGCCACGCACCTGATGCACAAGGCGCTGCGCGAAGTGCTCGGTTCGCACGTGCAGCAGAAGGGCTCGCTCGTCGACGCCGACAAGACCCGCTTCGACTTCGCGCATAACGCGCCGATGACCGACGAGCAGATCCGCCGCGTCGAGGAAATCGTCAATGCGGAAGTGCTCGCGAACGCGCCCGGCATCGTGCGCGTGATGTCCTACGACGATGCGGTGAAGGGCGGCGCGATGGCGCTGTTCGGCGAAAAGTACGGCGACGAAGTGCGCGTGCTCGACCTCGGCTTCTCGCGTGAGCTGTGCGGCGGCACCCACGTCAATCGCTCCGGTGACATCGGATTCTTCAAGATCGTGATGGAAGGTGGCGTTGCGGCAGGCATCCGTCGCGTCGAAGCGATCACCGGCGACAACGCGGTGCGCTACGTGCAGGAGCTGGAAGGGCGCGTCAACGCGGCCGCCGCGGTACTGAAGGCGCAGCCGGCGGAGCTCACGCAGCGCATCGGCCAGGTGCAGGACCAGGTGAAGGCGCTCGAGAAGGAACTGAGCGCGCTGAAGTCGAAGATGGCGTCGAGCCAGGGCGACGAACTCGCGGGCCAGGCGATTGAAGTCGGCGGCGTGCATGTGCTTGCGGCAACGCTCGAAGGCGCGGACGTGAAGACGCTGCGCGAAACGGTCGACAAGCTCAAGGACAAACTGAAGAGCGCGGCGATCGTGCTCGCGTCGGTCGAAGCCGGCAAGGTCAGCCTGATCGCCGGTGTCACTGCGGACGCCAGCAAGAAGGTCAAGGCGGGCGAGCTGGTCAACTTCGTGGCCCAGCAGGTGGGCGGCAAGGGCGGCGGCCGTCCGGACATGGCGCAGGCGGGCGGTACCGAGCCGGCCAAACTGCCGGCGGCGCTTGCGGGCGTCAAGGCCTGGGTCGAAGGGCAGCTTTGATTTTGATGGACGGTTGAGTCCGGCTCGATTCAAACTCGAGCCGGGTTTGACGAAGGGGCCACGTGGTGCACCGGCAGGACGGGTGCGTTGCGTGGCCCCTTTGCTTTTGCTGACACCGGCGTGAATTCAACGATCAGACAACATTGACATCCACGGACACTGGCGCCTCCGCACGCGGCAAATCCGCGTCGACGCTCTCGGCCGCGCCTTCGTGCGACGCCATCAGCGCGCGCCGCAACGCATTGAGCGCCGACGAAAAATGCCCGCGTCGCCAGACCAGCAGCGTGTCGATCAGGCCGATATCGGGCAACTCGTGCACCGCGATATTGCTCGTGTCGGCTTGCAGATCGAGCACCGTGCGCGGCGCGACCGCGACCCCCGCGCCGGCCGCCACGCACGCGACGATCGCGTGATACGAGCCCAGTTCCAGCACGCGCGCCGGCCGCACGCCGTGCTCCAGATACCACCTCTCGATATACGCGCGGTACGCACAGCCGCGCTCGAACGCGATCAGCGTCGATAGCGCGATGTCGCGCACTTCACGGATCGGCCGATGACCCCGCGGCGTCAGCATCACGAGCTCTTCGCGGAAGACCGGCACGGTCTCGAACAGATCGCCGATCGAGGCGGGATCGAGCGGCGTCGCGACCAGCGCCGCGTCGACCTCGAACTCGCGCACCCGCTCGATCAGTTTGCCGGTCGTGCCGATTTCCAGCTCCAGTTCGACGGCCGGCCATTGCTGGTGATAGTGCGCGAGCAGGCCCGGCAGACGCGTCGCCGCGACGCTTTCCATCGCGCCGAGACGCAGCCGCCCGCTCGGACGATCCTCGCGCACCGCGTGACGCGCCTCGTCGGCGAGCGCGAGCAGGCGCTCCGCGTAGGGCAGCAGTGTCTCGCCGGCCGGCGTCAGCACGAGGCGGCGGCCGTCGCGGATAAACAGCTCGGTGCCGAGTTGCTCCTCGAGCTGCTTGATGCGAGTCGTCACGTTCGATTGCACGCGATTGAGCTTTGCCGCGGCGCGCGTCACGCCGTTTTCGCGCACGACCGCGCGAAAGATGGTCAGAGCGGCCAGATCCATGATTCTCTCCCGGCGATGATTTACATTCTAATTATTCATTTTTCGTGATCAAAAGATCAAGCTAGCATGAATGCATATCATCGCCGTTTGACCCTCCGATCATGACCGACCTTGCCTCCCACGCGTACCCGCACTTGCATGAACGTCACGCCGGCCGGCGCGCGGCGCTTGCCTGCATGGTGACGCTGGCCGTCGCGCTCGGCATCGGGCGCTTCGCTTTTACGCCGCTGCTGCCGCTGATGCTGCATGGCGCCGCGCTCGGCCAGCCGCAGATCGATATCCAGCATGGCGGCTGGCTCGCGTCGTTCAACTATGCGGGCTATTTCGCCGGCGCGGTCTCGTGCGCGGCACTGCGGGCCGACCCCGCGCGCATGGTGCGCGTCGGGCTAGTCGCGACGGTGCTGCTGACGCTCGCGATGGGCCTCACTGGCCAGTTCTGGGTGTGGGCGCTGGTGCGCTTCGTCGCCGGCGCGGTCAGCGCGTGGACCTTCGTGTTCGCGTCGCAATGGGGCCTGCGGCGGCTCGCCGAAGTCGGTGCGCATGCGTGGAGCGGGGTCATCTATACGGGGCCGGGCGTGGGTATCGTCGGCACCGGTTTGCTGGTCAGCGTTGCGGGCGGCTATGGGGCGGTGCCCGGATGGATCGGCTTTGCGGTGATCGGCGCGGTGTTGTCGGCGCTGGTGTGGCCGGTGTTCGGCGAGGCGCGCCGCACGGCGGCCGCATCGTCCGCATCGCCCGCCGTGGCAAGCTCCGGCGTCGCACAATCCGCTGATGCATCGCGCACCGGCGCCAACCCGGCGCCTCGTACGGCGGGCGCTCATCCGAGCCGCGCCGCCCACCGCGCCGACGCTGTCTGGCTGGTCCTGCTCTATGGCATTCCGGGCTTCGGCTACATCATCACCGCGACGTTCCTGCCGGTCATCGCCCGACACGCGTTGCCGGGTTCGGCATGGCCGGATCTGTTCTGGCCGATGTTCGGCGCGGCGCTGATCGTCGGCGCCTTGCTCGCCGCGCGATTGCCCACGCACTGGGACAACCGCGCGCTGCTCGCGGGCGCGTATGTGTTGCAGGCGATCGGCATCGCGCTGGGCATCGTGTGGCCGACGGCGGGCGGGTTTTCGCTCGGCAGCATCCTGATCGGCCTGCCCTTCACCGCGATCACGCTGTTTGCAATGCGCGAGGCGCGGCGTCTGCACGGCGACGACGCGGCCGGGCTGATGGGCTATGCGACGGCGGCCTATGGCATCGGTCAGATCGCCGGTCCGCTGGTGGCCGCGCCGATTGCCGCGCACACGGGCTCGTTTTCGCCGGCGCTGTGGCTCGCCGCGGGCGCGCTGCTGGCCGGGGCGGTGGGCCTGATCGCGGTGACACGCAGGCCGCGCGGCCGTGGCCGCATGCCGGATTGCGGCTGCAACTGACGCCCCGAAAACAAAACTCGCACGAGCGCACTAAAATGACCGCTTTCCGTCATTCCCACGCGCCTGTCGCCGGGCGCGTCGCTCGATCATGCAACATTTCGCGTCCGACAACTACGCCGGCATCTGCCCCGAAGCGCTCGAAGCGCTGATCGCCGCCAACAACAGCGGCCACGAGCCGGCCTATGGCGACGACTCGTGGACCAACCAGGTCTGCGACCGTCTGCGAGACCTGTTCCAGACCGACTGCGAAGTGTTCTTCGTGTTCAACGGCACGGCGGCCAATTCGCTCGCGCTCGCCTCGCTTTGCCAGTCGTACCACTCGGTGATCTGCCACGAGCTCGCGCACATCGAAACCGACGAATGCGGCGGTCCCGAATTCTTCTCGGGCGGCTCGAAGCTGCTGACGGCGCCGGGCATCGGCGGCAAGCTCACGCCCGATGCGATCGAAGCCATCGTCACGCGGCGCGCCGATATCCACTATCCGAAGCCCAAGGTCGTCACGCTGACGCAGTCGACCGAGGTTGGCACCGTCTACAGCGTCGAGGAAGTGCGCGCGATCGCCGCGATCGCGAAACGCCGTCATCTGAAGGTGCACATGGACGGCGCGCGCTTCGCGAACGCGGTCGCCGCGCTCGATGTGCATCCGTCGGAAATCACGTGGCGCGCGGGCGTCGACGTGCTGTGCTTCGGCGGCACGAAAAACGGCCTGCCGGTCGGCGAGGCGGTGGTGTTCTTCGATCGCGCGCTCGCCGACGATTTCGCCTATCGGCTCAAGCAGGCGGGGCAGCTCGCCTCGAAGATGCGCTTCATCTCCGCACCCTGGCTCGGCCTGCTCGACAACGACGTGTGGCTGCGCAACGCGCGTCATGCGAACGCGATGGCGCGTCTGCTGGAGACGCGGTTGCAGGAAATTCCCGGCGTGAGCATCATGTTCCCGAGCCAATCGAACGCGGTGTTCGCGCAATTGCCGCCGCAGGCCGCCAAGGCGATGCGCGCGCGCGGCTGGAAGTTCTACGAGTTCATCGGCGCGGGCGGCTGCCGGCTGATGTGCGCGTGGGACACGCAGCCCGACACGGTCGAGCGTTTCGCCGCCGACGTGCGCGAGTTGTGCGTCGCGTGATGCAGCCCGCTACGAAACACGAGACCCAAGAGACGTCGCCCGCCATGACCGAGTATCGATTCTGCCCCCGCTGCGCGAAGCCCCTGACCGAACGCACCGACCCCCTGCACGAAGGCGGCCGTGTGCGGCAGAGCTGTCCCGATACCGAGTGCGGCTACGTTCATTGGAATAATCCGCTGCCGGTCGTCGCCGCGATCGTCGAGTACGAGGGCAAGATCCTGCTCGCGCGCAATGCCGCCTGGGCCGAGGGCATGTTCGCGCTGATCACCGGCTTCCTCGAAAACGGCGAGACGCCGGAGCAGGGCATCGCGCGCGAAGTGCTCGAAGAGACGTCGCTGCACGCGGAGTCGGTCGAGCTGATCGGCGTGTACGAATTCATCCGCAAGAACGAGCTGATCATCGCGTATCACGTGAAGGCGCACGGCACGATCGCGCTGTCGCCCGAACTGCTCGAATACCGGCTCGTCGAGCCCGCGAAACTGCGGCCGTGGCGCGCGGGCACCGGCCAGGCGCTCGGCGAATGGATGCGGCGGCGCGGCTTGCCGTTCGAATTCGTCGAACGGCCGGGGCAATGAGGCGCGCGGCCTCGAGAGCGGCAACGTAAGCCATCGCACAGACAACACAAAGACAACGAGAGACAACCCCTCAGCGAAGCAGACACCCGACCCCACATCGCACCCACATAGCACCCACTCACGCGGCACCGAACGGATCATCGACGTCAATCAGCGGTCAATCAGCGGTCAATGAGCGCACGCTCAGGGAGAAGCAACGGCATGGCCTACATCTACTACCTGACCCACATTCATCTGGGCTACGAAGCACTGGCGCAACTGTCGTCCGAGTGCGCGCGCATCGGCATCAAGCGGCCTCTGGTGATCAGCGACAAGGGCGTCGTCGCGGCCGGCATCGCGCAGCAGGCGCTCGACGCGCTCAAGCTCGGCGAGGTGCCGCTGTTCGACGACACGCCGTCGAACCCGACCGAGGCAATGGTGCTCGCGGCCGCCCAGGTGTATCGCGACCAGCGCTGCGACGGGTTGATCGCGGTGGGCGGCGGTTCGTCGATCGATCTCGCCAAGGGCGTCGCGATCGCGGCCACGCATCCGGGGCCGCTCACGCAGTACGCGACGATCGAAGGCGGCAGCGCGAAGATTACCGATGCCGTCGCGCCGCTGATCGCGATTCCGACCACGGCCGGCACCGGCAGCGAAGTGGCGCGCGGCGCGATCGTGATCCTGAACGACGGCCGCAAGCTCGGTTTTCACTCGTGGAATCTGCTGCCGAAATCGGCGCTGTGCGATCCGGGCCTCACGCTCGGTCTGCCGCCGGGTCTGACCGCGGCGACCGGCATGGATGCGATCGCGCATTGCATCGAGACCTTCCTTGCGCCGGCCTTCAATCCGCCCGCCGACGGCATCGCGCTCGACGGTCTCGAGCGCGCGTGGGCCAGCATCGAGCGCGCCTGCGCGGACGGCAGCGATCGCGAGGCGCGCCTGAACATGATGAGCGCGTCGATGCAGGGCGCGATGGCGTTCCAGAAGGGCCTCGGCTGCGTGCACTCGCTGTCGCATCCGCTGGGCGGCCTGAAGGTGAACGGCCGCACGTCGCTGCATCACGGCACGCTGAACGCGGTCGTGCTGCCCGCGGTGCTGCGCTTCAACGAGCGTGCGCCGAGCGTGGTGGCCGAGCGCCGCTATGCGCGCATGCGTCGCGTGATGGGGGTGCCCGAGCATACGGATCTCGCGCAGACGCTGTTCGACATGACGGCGCGGCTCGGTCTGCCGACCGGCCTCAGCCAGATGGGCGTCGACGCAAGCATGTTCGACAAGGTGGTGCAGGGCGCGCTCCGCGATCACTGCCATCGCACGAATCCGCGCGAAGCGAGCGCCGACGACTATCGGCGCATGCTGACGGAGTCGCTGTGACGCATCCCCGCATCCACCTACACCACCTCCGATGAACAAACCCGCCCCCGCCGGCCGCGCCGCGTATCCGCATTTCCTGCCGATCACCACGCGCTGGATGGACAACGACGTCTACGGCCACGTCAACAACGTCGTCTACTACAGCTATTTCGACACCGTCGTGAACGACTATCTGATCCGCGCGGGCGTGCTCGATTTCGAGCACGGCGCGACGATCGGGCTCGTCGTCGAGACGCAGTGCAACTACTTCGCGCCGCTCGTGTTTCCCGATCGCATCGACGCGGGCTTGCGGGTCGCGCGGCTCGGCACGTCGAGTGTGCGCTACGAGGTGGGGCTGTTTCGCGAGGGCGAAGCCGAGCCCGCCGCGCAGGGGCATTTCGTGCACGTCTACGTGGATCGCGCGAGCCGTCGTCCGGTGAGTCTGCCCGCCGAACTGCGCGCGGCGCTCGAACCGTTGTGCGTCGCCGGCCTGGCGGACTAGACGCGTGCAGTCGTTCATCGTCACGGTGCTCAACGGCCTGAGCTACGGGCTGTTGCTGTTCATGCTGTCGGCCGGGCTCACGCTGATTTTCAGCATGCTCGGCGTGCTCAACTTCGCGCACGCGAGCTTCTACATGCTCGGCGCCTACGTCGGCTTTTCAGTGGCGGCGCGCGCCGGCTTCTGGAGCGCGCTGGTGGTCGCGCCGCTCGTCGTCGGACTCGTCGGCGCGGCGCTCGAGCGCTGGCTGTTGCGGCGCGTGCGCGGGCACGGTCATCTGCCCGAGCTGCTGCTGACCTTCGGCGCCGCGTATCTGCTCGGCGAGCTCGTCAAGCTCGGCTGGGGGCTCAGTCCGTTGACGGCGAGGCTTCCGGCCGTGCTCGACGGTCCGCTGTTCTCGCTCTACGGCGCGGTCTTCACGCGCTATCGCGCGTTCATGATGGCGGTGTCGCTTGCGATGCTCGCGGCGCTCGTCGCGGTGCTGCGCGTGTCGAAGACGGGCTTGATCGTGCGCGCCGCGCTCACGCATGCGCAGGCCGTCGAGGCGCTCGGCCACAACGTGCCGCGCGTGTTCACCGGCGTATTCGCGGCCGGCACCGCGCTCGCCGCGCTCGCCGGCGTGATCGGCGCGCCGCTGTTCGTGATCGAACCGGCGATGGCGGAGTCGCTCGGCTCGATCGTGTTCGTCGTCGTCGTGATCGGCGGGCTCGGTTCGCTGAGCGGGGCGCTCGTCGCGTCGCTGCTGGTGGGATGCCTGCAGACGCTGGCGGTCGCGAGCGATGTGTCATTGGGCGACGTGGTGTCGCTCGCCGGCGCGGTGCTGCCGCCCGAATGGGACGCGTTGACGCTCGCGCAACTCGCGCCGCTGCTGCCGTATCTGCTGCTCGTCGCTGTGCTGGCGGTGAGGCCGCGCGGGCTGTTCGGACGGCGTGACGATCATGCGTAAGCGAGATGCGTCGCCGATCCCGATGCCAGGCGGTGCGCCGCCTCGCAGGCCCGGCCGCGCGCTCGCGCCATGGCTCGGACTCGTCGTGTTCCTCGCCGTGCCGCCTTTCGTCTGGCCGCATAGCTGGCTGCTCGCGTACCTCGCGCAAAGCGCGACGATGATCGTGTTCGCGCTGTCCTACAACCTGCTGCTCGGCGAGACCGGTTTGCTGTCGTTCGGACATGCCGCGTATGCAGGGCTCGGCGCGCTGATCGCCGCGCGCGTGTTCAACGCGGGCGGCGTGCCGCTCGTGCTGCTGCCGCTCGCCGGTGGCATCGGCGGCGCGCTGTGCGGCGTGCTGTTCGGCTTCATCGCGACGCGCCGTGCCGGCACCGCGTTCGCAATGATCACGCTCGGTCTCGGCGAGCTCGTCGTCGCGGCGGCGTGGACGCTGCCGGGCTGGTTCGGCGGCGAGGCGGGCGTCGCGATCGATCGCGCGAACGGGCCGCCTCTCGGCACCTGGCATTTCGGGTCGGCGCGCGAGGCCTATGCGCTGATCGCGCTGTGGTGCGTGACCGCGTGTGTCGCGATGTTCGCGCTGTCGCGCACGCCGTTCATGCGGCTCGCGAACGCGGTGCGCGACAACCCGGCGCGCGCCGCGGCGATCGGCTGCTATCCGCGGCGGATTCGCTATGGCGTGGTCGTGCTGTCGGCGTTTTTCGCGGGCATCGCGGGGACGCTCGGGCTGATCAATATCGAGCTCGTGTCGACCGAGAGCGTCGGCATGATGCGCTCGGGCGCGGTGCTGATCGCGACCGTGATCGGCGGTACGGGGGCGTTTTTCGGACCGGTCGCCGGTGCGATCGTGCTGACGTTTTTCAGCGTGGTGGTCGCGAGTGTCACGCGGGCGTGGCTGTTCTATCTGGGGCTGTTCTTCGTCGTCGTGGTGATGTTGGCGCCGGATGGACTCGCGGGCTTTGGCGCTCGGCAGACGACGCGGCTCGCGACCTATGGCTGGCGACGCTGCCGCGCCGCGTATCTGTGGAGCGCGGCGGCGGGGTTGCTGTGGCTCGCGGCCACCGTGCTCGCGGTGCAGTGGGCCTATGCGGCGCAGTTCGGCGCGGACGAAGGCGCGGCTTCAGGCGCGTGGTTCGGCGCGTTGTTTGGCAGCAGTGCGGGCGCGGGTGCGGGCGCGGGCGCGGGCACGGCTGTCACCGGCGTGCCGCTACCGTCGCCGCCCGCCGCCGCGCCGCTGTATCTGGCGCTTGCGCTCATTGTGCTCGCGGCCCTGGCCGCGCTGAGCACTCGCTACGCGCTGCGCGCGCATGCCCGCGTCGCGGCCCACGCGCGCGCGGCACGATCCTCCGGAGCCGCACGATGATCCCCGCACTCGCGCTCTACGGCATCGACAAGCGCTTCGGCGCGACGCAGATCCTGCGCGGCGTCGATCTCGCGATCGAGCCCGGCGAACGGCATGCGCTGATCGGCCCGAACGGCGCGGGCAAGTCGACGCTGTTCAACCTGATCGGCGGCGGCGCACGGCCGAGCGCGGGACGCATCCATCTGTTCGGCGCGGACATCACGCGGCTCGCGCCGGCCGCGATCGCGCGCCGCGGCCTCGCGCGCAGCTTCCAGAGCACCAGCGTGTTCGCGCGGCTGTCCGTGTTCGATAACCTGCGCTGCGCGGCGCAGCTCGCCGAGCGCGATCGCACGCGCTGGTGGCAGCGTCCGACCGGCACGGCCGCAGTCGATGCGCGCGCCGCCAACGTGCTCGAGGCGGTCGGCCTCGGCGCGCGCCGCGACGTCGCGGCCGGCACGCTCAGCTACGCGGAGCAACGCGCGCTCGATCTCGGCATCGCGCTCGCGGGCGGCGCGCACACGCTGCTGCTCGACGAGCCGACCGCGGGCATGAACCGCGCGGAAGCGGCACGTGCGATAGAGCTGATCCGTAACACCACCGCGGGCCGCACGCTGCTAATGGTCGAGCACGACATGGACGCGGTGTTCGCGCTTGCCGATCGGATTTCGGTGCTGGTGCAGGGGCGCATCATCGCGAGCGGGTCGCCGGCCGCGATTCGCGCGGACGCGGCCGTGCGTGCCGCTTATCTGGGCGAGGGCTTCGATCAGAACCCGGGTACCCGGACCGGCGATCGAGCCGACAAGGGAGGCGGCCGATGAGCGCGCTGCTCGAAATCCGCAACCTGAACGCGTGGTACGGCGCGAGCCAGGCCTTGCACGGTGTCACGCTGGACATCGGGCCCGGCGAAGCGGTCGCGCTGGTCGGCCGCAACGGCTCCGGACGCTCGACGCTCGCGCGCGCGGTGATGGGCCTCGTGCGCTGCGAGGGCGAACTGCGTTTCGCGGGGCGTTCGCTCGCCGGTCTGCGCACGTTCGAGATCGCGCGGCTAGGGCTCGGCTATGTGGCGGAGCATCGCGACGTGTTCGCCGCGCTGAGCGTCCATGAAAACCTGCTGCTCGGCATCGCACCGGCTGCCGCTTCGCGTGCGCGCGGCCGCGCGCCGCGCTTCACGCTCGACGACGCCTACGCGCTGTTTCCCGTGCTGGCCGAGCGCCGGCGCACGCGCGCCGGTGCGTTGTCGGGCGGCGAGCAACAGATGCTCGCGCTCGCTCGCGCGCTGCTTGGCGACCCCGATCTGCTCGTGATCGACGAACCCGGCGAAGGGCTCGCGAGTCTCGTGATGCAGCAGGTTGCCGATTGTTTGCGCGCGCTGCGCGAGCGTGGCGTCGCGATCCTGTTGATCGAGCAGCGGCTCGTGATCGCGCGGGACCTCGCGAGCCGCGTCGCCGTGATGGGGCACGGCGAGATCGTGTTCGACGGCGCGCTCGCGTCGTTCCTGTCGCGTGACGATGTGATGCGCGAATGGCTCGGCGTCGGTTGACTCGCGAATGAGCTCAGCCCGCCCCGAGTTCCTCGAATAGCCAGTCCTGAAAGCTCCTCAGCTTGGGCAGATCCGCACGCGATTTCAGCAGGTTCAGCGTGTAGCCGTTGACCTTCAATCCGTCGAGTCCCAACGGCGCGACCAGGGTCCCGGTTTCCAGTTCGCGTTGCGCGAGCAGCAGACTCTCCAGACAGACGCCCATGCCGTCCGCGGCCGCGCTGATCGCCATGAACGAGCGATCGAAGCGCGGCCCGCGCGTGATGTCGAGCACGACCTTGCGATGCAAACGCATCCAGTCGCGCCATCCGACGAGACACCCCTCGCTATGGATCAGCGTGTGATGCCGCAGGTCCGCGACCGTGCGGATCGGATGCTCGCCGTTGGCAAGACGTGGCGAGCACAGCGGCACGATGGTTTCGAGCGGCAGATCGAGCACCATCGTGCCGGGCGGCTGCAAGCGCCGCGCGCCGTAGCGGATGTCGATATCGACCGACTCCTTGATCAGGTCCACCGCCGCCGATGACGCATTGAGCCGCACGTCGATATCCGGATGCAGCGCGCTGAATCGCGCGAGCCGCGGCATCAGCCATTGCGTGGCGATGCTCGGCGTCGCGTGCACGGTGAGGATGTCGCTTTTCGCGACCCGGCCGATGTCGCGCGTCGCTTTGTCGATGCGCGCGAACGCCGCGCCGATTTCCTCAGCGAATTGACGACCCATGTCCGTGAGCACCACCGCACGGTGCACGCGATGAAACAGCCGCACGCCCAACTGGTCCTCCAGCAGCTTGACCTGATGGCTCACCGCCGAGGGCGTGACGAACAGCTCTTCTGCTGCGAGCGCGAACGACGAGAGCCGCGCGGCGGCCTCGAAAGCCTGAATGGACTTGAGTGTGACGCGATGGTGCATGGCAGCATTCACATGAACTGAGTTCAGCAATAGCCCACTTTAATTCGTTTGAGCGAATCTATTCAAGTCGATACGCTGTATCCATTCGCAGTGCAATCAAACCGAGGGATTACCCGGGGCTGCGATCAGGCCGAATCATTCTGCAAGGAGACATGCGTGAATACGAGCGAAGCCGGGCGCACCGCCCAACTCGCGGACCACGCCTACCGCATCCGCCGCAACGCGTTGCTGATGGGCGAAGTACAGGGGCAGGGCTATATCGGCCAGGCGCTCGACATCGCCGATGTGCTGGCCGTCGCCTACTTCGGCGCGATGCGTTACCGCGCCGACGACCCCGAATGGGAAGGGCGCGACCGCTTCCTGCTGTCGAACGGGCACTACGCGATTGCGTTGTACGCGGCGCTGTTCGAGGCCGGCATCCTGCCCGCCGACGAACTCGAAACCTACGGCAGCGACGACAGCCGCCTGCCGATGTCCGGCATGGCGAGCTATACGCCGGGCATGGAGATGTCGGGCGGCTCGCTCGGCCAGGGGCTGACGATCGCGGTCGGCCGCTGCCTTGGCTTGAAGCGCAAAGCTTCGGACTCCTTCGTCTACACGCTGTTCTCCGACGGCGAACTCGACGAAGGCGCGGTCTGGGAGGGTCTGATGTCCGCCGCGCACTGGAAGCTCGACAACCTGATCGCGATCGTCGACGTCAACAACCAGCAGGCCGACGGTCCGCCGCCTCCGAGAACGGGC
>NZ_LRBG01000007.1 GCF_001580545.1 Paraburkholderia monticola | reverse complement strand
CGACGCAGCAACCCCTCATGCCTGATGACCATAGCGAGTCGGTCCCACCCCTTCCCATCCCGAACAGGACCGTGAAACGACTCCACGCCGATGATAGTGCGGATTGCCCGTGTGAAAGTAGGTAATCGTCAGGCTCCTTACCCAGTCAGAAACCCCACCCCTTCCAGGGTGGGGTTTTTGCGTTTACGCAGCCGTTATCGACAGCAGTATGCTCGACAGAGCCCAGTGAAAAAAACGTAGCGGCAAGCGGTCACCATCAAAAACGTCGCGTGTTTCCCCGACGCTTGTATGCGCATATACCTGCACTCAGACAAGCGTCGAGTCCCTTCCGGCTGCTACTCCAGATCTCCGCTCCCATGCCCAAGGCTAGCGTCAACCTTGACGAGCCTCTCCATGGCGCCCATTTGCCCGACCTCAGCAAGCAGTGCTTCGTCGCGGGCTATAACCTTCGGTAGATGCGAGCGCAGGAATTCGACCCAAGTGCGCGTCTTTGCATCGATGAACTTGCGCGACGGATATAGCGCATAAATAGTCGTCTTCTGCAGCGTATATTCCGGCAATACACGCACCAGCGTTCCATCGAGCAATCCCGAGACGGCGGCGTAAAGCGGCACCATGCCGATGCCCATTCCTTCGCGGATCGCGACGATCAATGATTCGGCGATGTTCACATGGACCGGTCCGTCGACTTCCATCAACTCGCTGCCATTCGGGCCGTCGAGCGTCCATTCGTGTGGCGGAAACGCCGGCGTATGAAGGATCAGACACTCGTGATTCGCGAGGTCAGTCGGCCTTTGCGGCGCGCCGTGTGAGCGCACGTAGGCCGGCGATGCGCACAGGATGCTGAACGTCGCCCCCAATGGAAACGATACGAGGTCCGAATTCGGCAGCGACGACGCACCGATCACAGCAACATCGGCGCTGCCTTCGAACAGATCGGGCATGCGCTGCGACAACGTCAACTCCACCGACACATCCGGATAAAGCGCGCGATAACGCGAAATGGCGGGCAGGATGTAATGCTGCCCGATGCTGGCAAAGCTATGCATGCGCAGCGCGCCGGTCGGCCGTTCATGCGCGCAACTCGCTTCTTCTTCCGCAATATCGACATCGGCGAGAATCTGCTGCGATCGCTTCAGATAGCGCTCGCCGGCGGTGGTGAGTGCAAGCCGCCGCGTCGAGCGATTCAGCAGGCGCGTGCGCAAATGTGCTTCAAGCTCCGAGACCGCGCGAGACATCGCGCCGGTCGTTGAATTCAGCGATTGTGCGGCCGCGGTGAAGCTACCGGCTTCCACCACGCGCACGAACACTCGCATATTTTGTAGCGTGTCCATCAAACCTTCTGTTTCGTGACCGAGATCATATTTTCCGCCCGTCTCGACGACCTATTGTTGTCCGTTCTAGAACAGATGTTCTGCACGCATCGTATTAATGCGCGCATCGCGGGCTCCTACAATCGGCGCCTCGCCTGCCGGTGTCAGCGATTTTGCCCGGAGGTTCTTTCAGCGACCAAGCGGGACGCACTGTTTTCAGATGAAACGCGATCATGCGATCAAGCCGCCGGCGGACTTTTTCGGTCCGCACGGCGTCATGCGGCGGCGACTCAGCCGACCCACACTCACCCGGGCCATGCGGGACTGGGTCAACAGCGACGGTTTGATCTGGCTGCATCTGCTGAAAACGGTCACCGCGGGTCTGCTGGCGCTGGGCATGGCAATGCTGCTCGATCTGCCGCAGCCGCGCATTGCGATGACGACGGTCTTCGTGTTGATGCAACCGTTCAGCGGCATGGTGCTCGCGAAAAGCTTCTACCGGATTCTCGGAACGGCAGTCGGGACTATGGCCGCACTCGTGCTCGGTGGGCTGTTCGTCCAGCAGCCCGAACTGTACATGCTCGGGATGATCGTGTGGGTGAGCGCCTGTATTGCTGCGGCGGTCCGGTATCGGCATTTCAGGTGGTACGGTTTTGTGCTCGCGGGTTACACCGCCGCGCTGATCGGCATTCCGAACGTCATGGCGCCTCAGGGGCTGTTCGTCGCGGCACTCACGCGCGCGGCGGAAGTGGCGGTCGGCATCTTGTGTTCGAGCGCGGTCAGCGCGTTGCTGTTGCCGCGGCGCTCGAGCCTCGCGCTGCGACGTACCCTTGAGATCAGGTACGCGAATTTTACGGCGTTCGCTGTCGATGTGCTCGCTCGCGGGCTCAAGCGCAATCAGTTCGAACGGCGGTTCGCCGATTTCGTCGACGAAATCGCCGGCTTCGAAGCAACGCGAACATTCGTCGCCTTCGAAGATTCGGCGATGCGCTCGCGCGGTGCGCATCTGGCGCGTCTGAATAGCGAGTTCATGGATGCATGCGCGCGTCTGCATGCGCTGCATCAGTTGCTCAAACGCTTGCGCGCGAGCCATGCGGCGTTGATCCTTGCAGCAATCGGACCGTGCTTCGACGAACTGGGAGCCTTGCTCGAAGTACATCGTGGAGCAGGTGCCGACGTATCGCGCGTAGTTGAGGACTTAGGCCTCTTTCGTGCGAACCTGCCACGCCGGATACGTGAGACGAGGCGGCCACTCGAAGCCGCGTCCGCGGAAGCGCTATCAGACTTCGACACGGCTGCCGAATTGCTATATCGCTTCGTTGGCGAGTGGGTCAATTATTCGGAAACCTATGCATCGTTGTGGCGAAGAGCTGAAAGCCAACAGCAAAGCGTACGGCGCGGTCAAAACCCGCAAAAAGCCCACCGCATGAACAAACCCGAAAGCAGGACAAATCACTTCGTCCTACTGTTTACATTCCTGCGCTCGGCGGTCGTCATCGGGATCGCCGGTTCGTTCTGGATTGCGACCGACTGGCCGAGCGGCGGTCTCGCCGTCATCGGGGCAACGCTGGTGTGTGCCTTGACGTCGGCCGCGCCGAGCGCCACCAGGATGGCCATTCAGATGGCGGTCGGCGCGGTGTTCGCAACGCTGACCGGCTACGTGTTCATTTGCTACGTGTACCCGGGCATCGACGGATTCCCGTTGCTTTGCACGGTACTCGCGCCGGTGCTCGCGCTCGGCGCATTCATCGCGACGCGTCGCGGCGCGGCAGGCTACGGCATCGGCTTTTCGGTGTTTTTCTGTCTGCTTGCCGGGCCAGACAACGTCGGCAGCTACGTCCCCGATCTGCTGATCAACAACGGCATTGCGCTCACGGCATCGATGCTGCTCGCCGGCCTCGTTTTCGCGGTGGTCTTTCCCGCCGATATGCGCTGGCTCGTCGAGCGCATCTTGGGCGACTTGCGAGCAAGAGCGATATCGGCATGCAAGGACCGTCTGCCCGGTCTCAACCGACGTTTCCAGTCGAGTACGCACGATCTGACTTCGCAACTGCGCATGCTGTTGACGCACCGTTCACGACGACGACGCGACGCACTTCGCTGGATGCTCGCGACGATCGAAATCGGTCACGCCGTGATAGATCTGCGCAACGAAGCCACACGCGCTGACTACGCAGAGGTCCTTCAGCCGCATTGGCGCGGCGGGCTCGAACGCGTCTGCGACGAGCTCGCGCGGCTCTTCGAGCACCCGGGCCCGCATGCGCTCGAAAGTGCACTTGTCGCCGTACGCTCGGCCACCTGGCTCGCGCAGGACATACTGCAAGCGGTGCATGCGGACCGCGGCCGGCGCCACGATCTACAACGCATCCTGAGCTGTCTGCACTTCATTCGTAGCGCGTTGCTCGACAAAGACGCGCCGTTCAACCCGCGCTGAGCAGTGCTGCACGGATCTTTCTGCCAGATGGAAAGATCCCTTCCGGGCGACCCCGTTTATCCGCATAGGTGGCGGTCATATAGTTTCGACACTGCTTCGAGGTAATCGTCGCAGTACTCGTAAGCCCTGGAGAATGAGATGAAAGTGTTGAAGATGGTCCTGATTGCCTGTTCTTTGTCCACCGCTGTCGCTGCCTACGCACAAGCGGAACCGGCGGCGCCGGAGCAACAGGTTGCGCAAGCAGATAGCCCGCGCGCCGAGAAAGTCCCTGCGCGCAAGCATACGGAAGCACCGAAAGCGAAAGCCGACGAATGCGTTGGCCCGATGAGCTTCTGCAACCTCTATTTCGGCAGCTAAGGCTCGCGAATAAGCGCGGCCAACGAGCCGCATCGCGCGTCGTATCCGCATCAACCTGCATCACGCGCAACACCTGTCGCGGACCCTATCACGCGACCCAACACCTGCTCGCGACGCCGTCCGATCGAGACGCCGCGACGGGTGCGGCAACCGCCTATTGAGCGAAGCACACCGCAGACGTGCGCACCACTAGGAGGAGCTGGCGACTATGGAGAGACCCCTTTCATGTACGAAGACCGCATTCGCTGCGCCGCGCTGCGCGGAAAAATCACCACGGCTGCCGAGGCGGCGCTCCTGATTCACGACGGCATGCGCGTCGGCGCCAGCGGCTTTACGCGTGCGGGCGACGCGAAGGCCGTGCCGGTCGCGCTCGCCGAGCGTGCGCGCCAGCAGGACGAGCCGCTGCAAATCACGTTGATGACCGGCGCCTCGCTCGGTCACGACGTGGACCGCATGCTGACCGAAGCCCACGTGCTCGCACGTCGTCTGCCGTTTCAGGTGGACAAGACCTTGCGCGACGCGATCAATCGCGGCGAAGTGATGTTCGTCGATCAGCATCTGTCCGAGACGGTCGAGATGCTGCGTGCGAACCAGCTCGGCAAGCTCGATGTCGCGATCATCGAAGCTGCCGCGATCACAGAGAGCGGCGGCATCGTGCCGACGACCTCGGTCGGCAATTCGGCGAGCTTCGCGATTCTCGCGGACAAGGTGATCGTCGAGATCAATCTTGCCCAGCCGCTCGGGCTCGAGGGCTTGCACGACATCTGGATTCCGGGTCGACGGCCGCATCGCGAGCCCTTGCCGATCGTGCGCGCGCAGGACCGCGTCGGTACGCCCGCCATCGAGATTCCGCCCGACAAGATCGCGGCGATCGTCGTCACCGACAAGGCCGACAGCCCGTCCACGGTGCTCCCCGCGGATCGTGACACCGCGCAGATCGCCGGTCATCTGATCGAATTTTTCCAGCACGAAGTCACGCGCGGCCGCATGCCGAGGCAACTGCCGCCACTGCAGGCGGGCATCGGAACGATCGCCAATGCGGTGTTGGCGGGTTTCGTCGATTCGCCTTTCGATGTGTTCGAGATTTATTCAGAGGTCCTGCAGGATTCGACGTTCGATCTGCTGGACGCGGGTAAGGTCGCATTCGCGTCCGGCGCGTCGATCACGTTGTCGGCGGAGCGGCAGGCGCAGGTATTCGGCGAAATCGAGCGATATCGCGACCGGCTCGTGCTGCGTCCGCAGGAAGTCAGCAACCATCCCGAAGTGATTCGCCGGCTCGGTCTGATCGCGCTCAATACCGCGCTCGAATTCGATATCTACGGCAACGTCAATTCGACCCATGTCGGCGGCACGCATATGATGAACGGCATCGGCGGCTCGGGCGACTTTGCGCGCAATGCGTCATGCGCGATATTCGCGAGCAAGTCGACCGCGAAGGACGGCCGCATTTCGAGCCTCGTGCCGATGGTGCCGCATTGCGATCACAACGAACACGACGTCGACGTCGTCGTGACCGAACAGGGTCTCGCCGATCTGCGCGGGCTCGCGCCGCGCGAACGCGCCACGCTGATCATCGAGCATTGCGCGCATCCGCGGTATCGCGAACCGCTGCGCGACTACTACCGCGATGCGTTGCGCTGGGGTGGGCAGACGCCGCATTGCCTCGATCAGGCGTTTGCATGGCATGCGCGGCTTCGCGATACCGGGTCGATGCTGCCGGCCTGATCGGCGACGGCCACAATGGCCGCGATAAAAGCAGAGGAAACCGGCAAGAAAAAAGCGCCAGCGGCACGAGCCCGCTGGCGCTTCATGACATCGGATGCCGGACTCAGGAGCCTCGTCGCACGAGCCGGATAATGAACAGCAGAATGACCGCGCCGATCAATGCGGTGATGATCGAGCCGATCCAGCCACCGCCGAGCGAGATATGCAGGACGCCGGCCAGCCAGCCGCCGATGAACGCGCCGACGATCCCGACGATGATGTCGACAATCAGGCCGAAGCCGCCGCCCTTGACCAGCACACCCGCGAGCCAGCCCGCAATCGCGCCGATGATGAGCCATGCGATGATGCCGTGTTCCATATTCGAGACTCCCTGGTTGAGTGTGAAAAATTCACGGTGACAGAGCTTAGTCGAAGGTTATGGGACAGTCCACATTGAGGACGCGGAATTAACATTATCTAAATCTGCTGCAAGCTAAGTGTAGACGATGCACGAGAACAAAGGGGTACTTGTGCGACGGACTTCACTCGGGCGTCGGCTCCGCTTCTCGCGCAGTCCAGCTGACGCTGGACACGCTCTTTTCCATGCTCAGGCGACTCGCCATCTGTTCGAGCTTCGATTGATCCTTCGGATGCATCTTCAATGTCGCCGTCACGCGAATGCGGCCCGGCTCGTCTTCGACATCTTCGCTCGTCAGGCTTTGGAACGACAACGGCGTCGAGTACATCGAGTTGGAGATCGCCGTGCGGATGTGGATCTCGTCGGCTTCGCGGCAGACGATCATCAGCACGTACTCCTGGACGAGGTCGGCGTTTGAAACCGGCGTCTGGTTGATCATCCGGCTCACTTCGCGCAGCACGGTGTTGGTCAGCAGCACGACCGCCGTGCCCGCGAGCGCCGGTCCATAATGTCCGGCGCCGCTCAACACGCCGACGGCCGCCGAGCACCACAGCGTCGCCGCGGTGTTGATCCCCTGAATCGAGCCTTTGTCGCGCATGATGACGCCGCCGCCAAGAAAGCCGACGCCGGACACCACATACGCGGCGATCTGCGTGATGCCGCTGACGCCATTGCCGGTCAGCACGCCAAGCGTGACGAACAGGCAGGCGCCGCTCGCAACGAGCGTGATCGTGCGCAGGCCGGCATTGCGCTGGCGCATCTGCCGTTCGAGGCCAATCGCGACGCCGCAAGCAAAGGCGGTGAAAAGCCGCAGGAAAAATTCGAGTGTCATCGTTCAGAAAGGTTGGCGTGCGCGCTGCTGCAGTGTGAAGCCTACGCGCGACGACCTCACGCCGTCTACCGCGTGCACGGAGCGTGCGGTGTCGGCGTGGCATCGCGCGATGCTGCGCTTCACCAGCAGTACGGTAATGACAATGAAATGAGAGCGACGTGCGCCATCGAGCCAGAGGGCAGGACGGCGACAGGGGAGACTGACGCGGAAAGCCTGCCGCTCAAGCGAGCGGGCAAATCGAAACTCGGCTGGTACAACAGCTACTGTCCAAGATCGGGGTTCCGGTCAAAAGAATTGCGCGAATTTTAGGGGGCTGCGCAAAGCCGAGTCAAGCATGCGGAGGAGTCGCGGTAAATTAAGTCGGAGTCCGAATATAGAATTCAATCGGGCTCTCCCGGCACGAGCCGCAAGCGCGTGATCTCCGAAGGCGCACCGAGCCGCTTCGGCGGTCCCCAGTAGCCGGTGCCCCGGCTCGTATAAACCCACAGCCCGTCCAGACGTGCGAGACCCGCCGTGAAGGGCTGTTGTAGGCGCACAAAGAAATTCCACGGAAAGAACTGACCGCCGTGCGTATGACCCGACAGCTGCAGCGTGAACCCGGCCGCCGCGGCCGCCTCGGCAGAGCGCGGTTGATGCGCGAGCAGCACCCGGATCAGCACGTCGCCCGGTGCGCCCGCGAGCGCCGCCGCCGGGTCGCTGCGGTGCGCGGGGTCGTGATGACCCGCCGAGTAGTCGGTGACGCCGGCGATCACGGCGCGCGCGCCGTCATGATCGACGATCACGTGTTCGTTCAGCAGCACCCGCAAGCCGAGCCTGCGAAATTCGGCGATCCAGGAGTTCGCGCCGGAGTAGTACTCGTGATTGCCCGTCACGAGAAAAGCGCCGTGCCGCGCGGCGAGCCGCGACAGCGGTTGGGTATGCCGGCTCAGCTGCGGCACGCTGCCATCGACGACGTCGCCCGTCACCGCGATCAGGTCCGGCTTCAGCCGGTTCACCGCATCGACGATCGCATCGACATAGCGTGCCTTGATCGTCGGGCCGACGTGGATGTCGGTGATCTGGACGATGGTGAAGCCGTCGAGCGCGGCGGGCAGATCGTCGATCGGCACGTCGATCGTGACGACGCGCGCACGTCGGCGCGCGTTGAACAGGCCGACCAGCGTCGACAGCAACGCGAACAGCGGCACCGCCGCCGCCGAGCCGGTGCGCCAATGCGCGATCGTGAGCGTGTTCGGCCAGATCGCGTCGATCGTCAGCAGCGACGCCAGTACGAGGTCGCGGGCGAACGTCAGCACCAGCAGCGACGAGAAGAAACCCATCGCGAGCAGGCCGACCCACGCGAGCCGGTCGCCGAGCGGCTGACGCTTGAAGCTGCGCGCCATCATGCCGACCGGAATCAGGAAGATCGAGAGCAGGAGCCACAGCACGCACAGCCCGCGGGCGGCCGCGTCGATTGGCATGTCGGGAATCAGGCGCAAGCCGACGTAGACATGCAGCAGGATGCCAATCAGGATGAAGCGGACAAAAAACGATGAACGTCGCATAAAGAAGTTCGGGGCGGGAAGGGGGCCGAAGGGCCGGCAGCAGCGCCAGCGCGGCGGCGATCGATTGGCGGGCGGTGCCCGCATGCGCGACGACGGGCGAATGCGGCGAACCATTCTACCGGCATGTCCAGTCCCTTGCTGCCGCCGCAAGATTCGTGCTCCCGCACTGCACGATCTGCTGCCAGGAGGCCGTCCGGCCCGGCGCGACGGGGATTCGCGCAACGCAGTCCCGATCCATGTTGACCACCTGCTTACAAGGCCTCGCGCCGCGCATTTCAATGCCTAAGCAAGCGAATTAAATGGGCTTTGAGTTGTATTCATGTCTGCGCTATGCTTGAAACAAGCCAGCTTGTCACCGGGCCAGCGCAGCGGCGCTTCGGCCACGACTGGTTCTGTCGCCGGGAAAGATCGGGCGGGGGGAGGCACATCATGAAGCTGCTCAAATCAGGCCACCTGTGGCATCACGCGGAAGGCGTGCCTCATGTTCATCATGAGCATCACGTCGGACACGAGGGCTGCCATGTGATGCTGCCACTCGTCGGCATCTCGCTGATGGCGATCGCGCTCTACGTCGGCGTGCGCAACTTCGATTTTTCCGAGCTCGGCAAAAACGCGCTATTCGACGTCGTGATGGTGTGCGTCGCGCTCGGCATCGCGGGCCTGTTCGGCGCGGTGGGCGCCTGGCTGCGCTCGAATGGCGACGACGCCGAAGAGGGCTTCTGCTTCATCGGCGCGCTGATCGGCACCGTGGTGTTTTATATCGCCTTGCTGAGCTGAGGCGGTTTCATCGAACGCACGGCGCGACGCCCGTCGCGCCATCCATCACCCACGCACCGTCACACTATCCGCGCCGCTTCGTCGAACGAAAAGCGCGGGCTGCGCGCAAACAGCTTCGACGGATCGCCATAGCCAAGATTGATCAGGAAGTTCGACTTCACCGTCGTGCCGGCAAAGAACGCTTCGTCGACCTTGGCCGCATCGAAGCCGGACATCGGCCCGGTGTCGAGACCGAGCGCACGCGCGGCAAGAATCAGATAGCCGCCTTGCAGCGTCGAATTGCGAAACGCCGTGTCCGCGATCAGGCGCTCGCTGCCGACGAACCAGCTGCGCGCGTCGGCATGAGGAAAGAGTGTCGGCAGATGCTCGTAGAACGCCATGTCCATGCCGACGATCACCGTGACGGGCGCGGCCATCGTCTTGTCGAGATTGCCGGCCGACAACGCCGGGCGCAGTTTTTCCTTGCCTTCCGGCGTCTTGACGAACACGAAGCGGCCCGGGCTCGAATTGGCCGAGGTCGGGCCGAGCAGCACGAGTTCGGTGAGTTCGCGCAGCACGGCGTCGTCGATCGGCTTGTTCTGCCAGCCGTTGTGGGTACGCGCGTCGCGAAAGAGTTGTGCGAGCGCCTGATCGGAAAGTGTCATGAAAGTGCTCCGTGCGAAAGAACAGAGGGAAAGCGGAAAGCCGCGTCGAATGAAAGAGCAACGCGCGTGAAGCAGCGGGCGTGCCGTTCTCGCCATAATAGCCAGGGTATTTACTCTCCCGCTCGCACCCAGACATGCCAATGAGCACCGATCTCTTCAACGACCTGCCCACACCCGAGGTCGACTGGTACCCCGACTGGCTCGCACCGGCCGTGGCCGAACAACTACTCGCCCGCGTCGTCGACGAAGTGCAATGGCGCCAGGACATGATGGGCACGCCCGCCGGCCGTGTGGCCCTGCCGCGCTTGACCGCCTGGCAGGGCGAGCCGGACGCGGTGTACGTCTACTCGGGCATCCGCAACGTGCCGCAAGCGTGGACACCCGCCGTCGCGGAATTGAAGGCCGCCGTCGAAGCAACCAGTGGCGCGCGTTTTAACAGCGTGCTGCTGAATCGTTACCGCAGCGGCGCCGACAGCATGGGCTGGCACGCGGACCGCGAGCCGGAGCTCGGCAGACAGCCGGTGATCGCGTCGGTGAGCCTTGGTGTGGCGCGTACCTTCGATCTGCGGCACAACCGCAGCGGCGTGGTGCAATCGTTCTCGCTGAAGGGCGGCAGCCTGCTCGTGATGAAAGGTGACACCCAGGCGCAGTGGCGGCATCGGGTGCCGAAGGAGCCGCGCGTGAGCGGCGAGCGCATCAATCTGACGTTTCGCTGGGTCACCCCGAGAGCCACGCCAACCTGAGGCAAGCAGCAGCCATGCGCTGGGCGGCGCCCTATACCAAAATTGGTATCGAGGGCGCGAATCATATGATTGGACGGTTAACGCGTCGCACAGTACGCTACATCACGATCCAGGCACCGTGAGGGCCGCGAGGGCCGGGCAGACCGCTGGGTCGTCTACACAACAACGATTGGAGACAGTCATGGCGAATACACGACGTGCGGCGTGTCGCGCTCTGGGCGCGCTTGCGCTTTCCGCGAGTCTCGGGGCGCTGACGCTGGGCACGCCCGGCGCACATGCCGAGGACAAGAAAATTACACTCGGTTTTGCGCAGGTTGGCGCGGAAAGCGCATGGCGCACCGCGAATACCGAATCGGTGAAGTCGGCGGCGGCGGAAGCCGGTATCAACCTCAAATTCTCGGACGGGCAGCAGAAGCAGGAAAACCAGATCAAGGCAATCCGCTCGTACATCGCGCAGAAGGTCGACGTGATCGCGTTCTCGCCGGTCGTCGAATCGGGCTGGGAACCGGTGCTGCTCGAAGCCAAGGCTGCGAAGATTCCGGTGATCCTGACCGACCGCAACATCGATGTGAAGGACACGTCGCTGTACGTGACGATGATCGGCTCGGACTTCCTGGAAGAAGGACGGCGCGGCGGCAAGTGGCTCGAAGAAAACTACAAGGACGCCAAAGGCCCGATCAATATCGCCGAGCTGCAAGGCACGGTCGGCTCGGCGCCGGCCAACGACCGCCACGCCGGTCTGATCGAGGTCATCAAGAACGATCCGAAGTTCAAGATCATCGCGTCGCAAAGCGGCGACTTCACGCTCGCTGGCGGCAAGCAGGTGATGGAAGCGTTCATCAAGACCTACGGCAACAAGATCAACGTCGTCTATGCTCATAACGACGACATGGCGCTCGGCGCGATCCAGGCGATGGAAGAAGCCGGCATGCATCCGGGCAAGGACGTCATCGTGGTGTCGTTCGACGCGACCAAGGGCGGCTTCCAGGCGATGGCCGCGGGCAAGATGAACGTCGACGTGGAATGCAGCCCGCTGCTCGGACCGCAACTGATGTCGGCGGTCAAGGACGTGGTGGCCGGCAAGCAGCTGCCGAAGCGGATCCTGACTCAGGAGACCGTCTTCCCGATGAGCGTGGCCGCGCAGACGCTGCCGTCGCGTAAGTACTGACGCGACGCGCAAAGCCGCTGCGGCACCGCTCGCGCGGGCGCCGCGGCGCGTCCGGTGTTCAGACGCCGGGGCCGACGTGGCCCACGGCGCGAAGGAGATGTGCAATACGGACGCATCGAACAGGTTTCTCCAGTGGTGCCTGACCGCCCGGGCTGCTTCGGCAGCGGGCGGTCTCTTTTCAGGCGCATGCGCCCGCGGGAGCCTGCCGAACCACGCATAGCCGATCGAGCGAGGTCCATGACCCATTCCGCTACCAAACCGAATCAGCCGGAGCGCGGCACGCCGAGCCCACAGGATGGCGCGAGCGCGCGCGAACCGATTCTGGCGACCTCCGGCGTCAGCAAGACATTTCCGGGCGTGAAGGCGCTGCAACGCGTCGACTTCCGCCTGTTTCCCGGCGAGGTCCATACGCTGATGGGCCAGAACGGCGCCGGCAAATCCACCTTGATCAACGTCCTGACAGGCGTGTACTCGCCCGATGCCGGCACGATCCGCCTCGGCGGCGAGGTGGTCGCGTTCGCGTCGCCGCAGGAAGCCGAGGCGGCCGGCGTGCGCACGCTGTACCAGGAAGTGAACCTGTGCCCGAATCTGTCGGTCGCGGAGAACATCTTCGCGGGCCGGCAGCCGCGCCGCTTCGGCGCGATCGACTGGCCCGACATCAAGCGGCGCGCGCAGGAAGCGCTCGCGCGCCTCGACGTGTCGCTCGACGTCACGCGCTCGCTCGACGCCTATCCGATCGCCGTGCAGCAGATGGTCGCGATTGCACGCGCATTGTCCGTCGACGCACGCGTGCTGATTCTCGACGAACCGACCTCGAGTCTCGACGACAGCGAAGTCGCGCAGCTTTTCAAAATACTTCGCCATCTTAAGCAATCGGGTATCGCGATCCTGTTCGTCACGCACTTCATCGAGCAGACCTACGCAATCTCCGATCGCATCACGGTGATGCGCAACGGCGAGCGCGAAGGCGAATACCTGGCGCGCGATCTGTCGGCGGATCAGCTGGTCGCGAAGATGGTCGGCCACGAGCGCATGAGCGCGCGTCTGCGCGAAGCAGCGCACGAGGGGCACGCCGCCGACGATCCGCAGGAGCTCGCCGAGGAGCACACCGGCAGCGCCGACGTGACGCCCGCGCAGGCGTTCGTCGAGCTGCGCGGCGTCGGCCGGCGCGGCACGCTGCAGCCGATTGATCTCGAAGTGCAGTCCGGCAAGATTCTCGGCCTCGCGGGTCTGCTCGGCTCCGGCCGCACGGAGACCGCGCGTCTGTTGTTCGGCGCGGATCGCGCGGACAGCGGCACGATCCTCGTGAAGGGCCGCGCCGTGCGGCTGCGCTCGCCGCATGACGCGGTGCGCCACGGCATCGGCTATTGCGCGGAAGACCGCAAGAAGGAAGGCATCGTCGCCGAGCTGTCGATCCGCGAAAACATCATGCTCGCGTTGCAGGCGCGGCGCGGCTGGTGGCGCAAGATCAGCCGGCAACGGGCGCGCGAATTGGCCGATCTGTGGATCGAGCGGCTCGGCATCAAGGCGGCCGACGCCGAGCAGCCGATCGCGTTGCTCTCGGGCGGCAACCAGCAGAAGGCGCTGCTCGCGCGCTGGCTCGCGACCGATCCAAAACTGCTGATCCTCGACGAACCGACTCGCGGCATCGACGTCGCCGCGAAATTCGACATCATGGACCGGCTGCTCGCGCTGTGCGCGAACGGCCTCGCGATCCTGTTCATCTCGTCGGAGATCAGCGAGGTGCTGCGCGTGAGCCACCGCGTCGCGGTGCTGCGCGATCGCCGCAAGATCGCCGAGGTGGCCGGCAAGGCATCGAACGAAGACAACATCTACCGACTCATCGCAGGGAGCGGCGAATGAAGCTATCGAACTGGTTCGCGCGCGACGGCGCCGAGCGTCCGCTGCTGTGGCCCTGCCTGACGCTCGTGTTGCTGTGCGGACTGAACCTGCTGGTCAATCCGCATTTTCTCTCGCTGCGCACGCTCGACGGCCACCTGTTCGGCGCGCCGATCGACATTCTTAATCGCGCGGCGCCGCTCGTGCTCGTCGCGATCGGCATGACGCTCGTCATCGCGACGCGCGGCATCGACATCTCGGTTGGAGCGGTGGTCGCGATCGCGGGCGCCGCGGCCGCGGAGATTCTCGCCACGCAGGCCGTGCCGAGCGGCAGCCTGATCGCGCTGGCACTCGTGGCGGCGCTCGTCGTCGGCGTATTGAGCGGCATGTGGAACGGGCTGCTGGTCGCGTTCGTCGGCATGCAGCCGATCATCGCGACGCTGATTCTGATGGTCGCGGGCCGCGGCATCGCGCAACTGCTGACCTCAGGGCAGATCATCCCGATCGGCGCGCCCGGCTATCTGTTCGTCGGCGGCGGCTACTGGCTCGGCGTGCCATTCTCGGTGTGGATCGCCGCCGTGGCCGTGCTCGCGACCGCCGCGCTGGTGGAGGGAACGGCGCTCGGGCTGTTCATTCGCGCGATCGGCGTGAACCCGGTTGCGACGCGGCTCGTCGGCCTGCGTTCGAAGGCGATCGTGTTCGCGGTGTACAGCTTCTCGGGCCTGACCGCGGCCATGGCCGGCATCCTGATCAGTTCGAACGTGCGTAGCGCGGACGGCAACAACGCGGGCCTGCTGCTCGAACTCGACGCGATTCTCGCCGTGACGCTCGGCGGCACCTCGCTGCTCGGCGGCCGCTTCAGTTTCGCGGGCACGATACTCGGCGCGCTGATCATCCAGACGCTCACCTACACGACTTATTCGATCGGCGTGCCGCCGGAGGCGACGCTCGTCGTCAAGGCGGCCGTCGTGCTCGCGGTCAGCGTGATCCAGTCGCCGGCGGCGCGCGCGCTCGCGGTGTCGTTCGGCGCGTCGCTCGTCAAATCGCGCGGGGTGGCACGATGAGGCGCGTTCTCGAAGCACTCGCCCGGGTGATCGATCCGCGCACGCTGCCGATCGCGGTGACGATCCTGCTGTTCTGCGCGCTGTTCGGCTTTGGTTCGGTGATGTACACCGGTTTCTTCTCGTGGCAGGTGCTGCTCGACCTGCTCGTCGACAACGCGTTCCTGCTGATCGTCGCGATCGGCATGACGTTCGTGATCGTGTCGGGCGGCATCGATCTGTCGGTGGGCTCGATCGTCGCGCTGACCACGATCGTCGAGGCCGTGCTGTCCGAGCACATGCATCTGTCGGTGTGGCTGATCATTCCGATCGTGCTGTTGATGGGCACCGTGTTCGGCGCGGTGCAGGGCGCGCTGATTCACTACTTCCGCTTGCAGGCGTTCATCGTGACGCTGGCGGGGATGTTCTTCGCGCGCGGCCTGTGCTTTCTGATTACGACGCAGTCGATCACGATCAGCGATCCGACCTTCAAGGCGATCTCCGCGTTCCGCCTGAATATCGGCGTCGGTTCCGTGTCGGCGAATGTGCTGATCGCGCTCGCGACGCTCGCGGCCGCGATCTACGTCGCGCATTTCACGCGCTTCGGACGCAACGTGTATGCGGTCGGCGGCAACGCGCGCTCGGCGCTGCTGATGGGCTTGCCGGTCGCGCGCACGCGGGTCGGCGTGTATGCGCTGAGCGGCTTCTGTTCGGCGCTCGGCGGCGCGGTGTTCACGTTCTATGTGCTGTCGGGTTATGGGCTGCAAGGGCAGGGCATGGAACTCGATGCGATCGCGGCGACGGTGATCGGCGGCACGCTGCTGACCGGGGGCGTCGGTTACGTGCTCGGCTCGCTGTTCGGCGTCGGCATTCTCGGCACGATTCAGACGCTGATTACGTTCGACGGCACGCTCAGCTCGTGGTGGACGCGGATCGTGATCGGCGCGCTGCTGTGCGCGTTCTGTCTGCTGCAACGCCTGATCGAGCGGCATGCGAAGTCGGTGGGGCGGCTCGGCGGCACCGGTGCGGTCGCGACGACGGGGCATGCGCAGGGGCATGAGCAGCCGTCGACGGCATCGTCGTCGGATTCGCAGGTGCTGGGGAGGGCGCCGGGATAAGGCACGCTCAGTGGCGCGAACGCGGCGGGATACGCAACCACGTGAGCGCCACGACCAGCAGAAACGCCGCATAGGCCGTCACGAACACCCAAGCGGGCAAGTCGTAATACAGCCAGTAGCTGACCCAGCGCTGGACGAAACCTTGCGGCCCTGCGTGCCCGGTACGGAGCCAGTCCTCGAGAACCGTCAGCGGACACGGGATGTCCAGCACAGCGAGAAGCGCGACGATGCCTATCGCACCGAGATGCACCAGTCGGAACACGCGGTTGCGTATCCAGTCGCGTTTCAGCCATGCACCCGCCCAGATGGCGAGCAGTCCGCCGACGATGAAGAGCACGATCAGCGCGTGCAACACGAGAACGGTATTGGCTAGCCAGTTCATGACGCTCTCCGCGGTTGCGTTCGCGCTGCGTGCCCTTCTCAAACAGGCCAGCGATCAGAGCGCCGCCTTGCCCACCGACGCGCCACCGTCGACGAACAAGGTCTGCCCAGTGATATAGCCCGCGTCCTCGGACAGGAGAAATGCCGCGGCAGCGGCCAGTTCCTCCGGTTTGCCGAGCCGCTTCATCGGCACCAGCGAGAGAAAGCGCCGCTCGGCCTCACTGCCGGCTGGCGTGTTCTGCCGAAACAGTTCGGTCTCGGTCGGCCCCGGTGCTACAGCATTGACCGTGATGCCGGTTTCCGCAAGTTCAAGCGCCCAGGTGCGCGTAAAGCTCAGCATCGCCGCTTTGGCCGCCGCGTAAGCGGTGCGATTGGCGACGCCGAGCACGACGAGGCTCGACAGATTGACGATGCGCCCCCAGCCGCGCTCCCGCATGCCGGGTAGCAGCGCTTGCACGGTTTGCACCGCGGAGTTGAGGTTGTGGCGGAAAGACGCCTCGAGATCGTCGAGATCGACCGCTTCGACACCGGCCAGGCGGACGAAGCCGGCGTTGTTGATCACGCCGTCGAAGGCGTAGCGCTCGGCCAGCGTGGCGAGCGTTCGCGCCGTCGCATCGCGGTCGGTCAGATCGACGGACACGAGCGTCCCGGGGAAAGTCGGATCGTCGGCCCCACGCGCCAGACCGACAACCCGATGACCGTCGGCGGCGAGCCTGTCCGACAGCGCGCGGCCGATTCCCTTGCTGGCGCCCGTGACCAGAAACGTACGTTCATGCATATGAAACTCCTGTATGTCCTGGTGAAAATCTCAAGCGCTGAAGCCGCCGTCGATGCTCAAATTGGCCCCGGTCACGAAACCCGCTTCCGAGCTCGCCACGTACGCCACCAGGCCGGCAATTTCGTCCGGATGCGCATGGCGCTGAATGGCCATCAAACCATGCAGCGCACCGCCGAATTCACCGTTTTCCGGATTCATGTCGGTGTTCGTCGGACCCGGCTGGACGTTGTTGACGGTAATGCCCTTCGGGCCAAGGTCGCGTGCCATGCCGCGCACCAGCCCTTGCAGCGCGGCCTTGCTCATCGCGTACGCGGCGCCGCCCGGAAACGGCATGCGCTCCGCATTGACGCTGCCGATATTGATGATGCGGCCGCCGTGACCCATATGCGGCAGTGCGGCCTGCGCCGCGATGAACACCGAACGCACGTTGATATCGAGGGTGCGGTCGAAGTCCTCGAGCGAGAACGCGTCGACCGGTCCGAGCAGCAGCACGCCGGCATTGTTGACCAGGATGTCGATGCGGCCGAACTCACGGGCGGCCTGATCGATCGCCGCCGTCAGCGCAGAGACATCGGCCGAATCGGCCTGGATCGCCAGCGCGCGGCCGCCTTCGGTTTCGACCGCGTCCACCAGTTGCCGCGCCCGGGCCACCGAGCCTTGATAAGTAAATGCCACCGCCGCGCCCTGGCGAGCCAGACGCTGCACCACCGCGGCGCCGATACCACGCGCACCACCGGTCACGAAGGCAACCTTGCCACTGAATTCCTTAGTCATTTCGCTTTCCTCAAGAGGTAGTTTCAATAGATCGAATCGATCAAAGTGCAAGACGGTACGGATCGTTTCCGCCTCTGGACACATAATGGCGATTGCGAGGGGCGGTGTTGTTCCAGACTTTCGACGGAAACGTTCGGATTCTTCGAACGTCTCAATGAACGAGTGGCTCTACCTTATGACCGTGGCACCCGGGCCGTTATCCGGCCGCGGAATGCCGATCCAGACACCTTCACGAGGAGTTGAAAAATGAACATCGATCTTTCCGGCAAACGTGCGCTTGTGACCGGTTCGACCTCAGGTATTGGCTTTGCAACAGCGCGACAGTTGGCCGAGTCGGGCGCTTCTGTGATCGTCAACGGCCGCAGCCAGGAGAAAGTGGACAGCGCCGTGGGGAGAATCACGGCGGAATTTCCCCATGCGCAGGTGGTGGGCTCGGTGGCCGATCTCGCTCACGCCGACGGTTGTGACGCGCTGTTGAGCGCGCATCCGGAGGTCGACATCCTGATCAACAACATGGGCATCTTCCAGCTTCAGGATTTCTTCGAAATTGCGGACAGCGAATGGACACGCTTTTTCGAAACGAACGTGATGTCAGGCATTCGCCTGTCACGCGCCTATGCACCCCGCATGGTTGCCAAAGGCTGGGGGCGCATCGTGTTCGTCTCGTCGGAATCCGCGCTCAATATTCCGCGCGACATGGTTCATTACGGCTTTACCAAGACCGCCCAACTGGCGGTCTCGCGCGGGCTCGCCAAGCGGCTTGCCGGCACGGGCGTCACGGTCAACTCGGTGCTGCCGGGGCCGACCCTTTCCGAGGGCGTCGCGGACATGCTGAAGGAGGACGCCACGGCCAGCGGAGAAACGGTCGAGGCGGTCGCCACGCGTTTTGTGAAGACCCATCGCGCATCCTCGATCATCGAACGGGCGGCGAGCGTCGAAGAAGTGGCGAACATGATCGTCTATGTCAGCTCGCCTTTGGCGTCGGCCACGACCGGTGCGGCATTGCGCGTCGATGGTGGCGTCGTGGATACAATCGCCTGACCGACGAGTGCCTCGCCGTTTCCATCAAGCCAACCCGCCAGAGAGCTGAATGTGCTGACCGACGACGAACTGACCATGCTCGAAGCGATCCGGACCAGCGGCAGCCTGTCGCGCGCCGCTGCACGGCTCGGCAAGGCGCCGTCCACCGTCTCGCATGCCGCGCGCCAGCTGGAATCCCGTTTCGATGCGCTGCTGTTCGATCGTCGGCGGTACCGCATGGAGCTGACGCCGGCGGGTCAGCTTCTGGCCGACGAGTCGCGACGCCTGATGGCGGACAGCGAACGTTTGAATCAGCGCATCCGTCAGATTGCAAACGGGTGGGAGGATCGGCTATGGATCGTCACCGATGAAATCGTCGAGTTCGAACTGCTGATGCCGCTGATCGATGCCTTCGACAAATTGCAATCAGGTGTGAGCCTGCGTCTCACGTCGGAGGTGCTGGGTGGCACCTGGGAAGCGTTGCGTGACGGCCGGGCCGATCTCGTCATCGGCGCAACCAACGAACCGCCAGCGATCTCGAAGCTGCAATGGGCCGAGCTCGGCGTCATGGAGTGGGTGTTCGCGGTCTCGCCACGGCACCCATTGAGCCAGGCTGGTGAACCGCTGACGCGCGAGCAGATCGCCGCGCACCGCTCGGTGGTCGTCGCCGACAGTTCGCGCACGCAACATGCGCGTGTTTATGGCGTCCTGGGCGGCCAATCCGTTCTTGCCGTGCCCAGCATGTACGCGAAGATCGTCGCGCAACGGGCCGGTCTCGGCGTTGGCTGGCTTCCACGCCATCGTGTTGCCTCATTGCTGGCGCGCGGTGAACTGCTGGAATTGCAGACCCGCGAACCCCGTGAACCCAACACGTTGTTCGCGGGCTGGCGGACCGACAGTTCGGGGCGGGCGCTGAAATGGTGGCTTGAACAATTGAAGCAGCCGCGTCTGGCTCAACACATTCTGCGCGGCATCGACCGGTTCGAGGCGCGCCGCACCTGATCGATCGGAACCCTTGGCGCGTGCCATCAAATATCCCAAGCGCTACATCATGCGTGACCTATTATCAGGGAAGGTATGAGTAGGACGACTGCTGTCGCGACGGTGCTCGTCCGGGAGAAAGAGCGATGGTTCGAAAAGAGATACTCGACGCGCTGCGGGTGTACACCGATCCGTTCCGCGTCACCAGGGGCAGCGATTTCTCCCTGAAGAAATTCGATCCGGGCGAGACGCTAGGACTCGAAATGGAGAAGGAGGAAGCGCGGCGACTTCTCCAGCGCGGGTCGAAATGGCTCGCGATGGAACAGGAAATCCTCTACGCGCAGGATTCCTGGTCCGTGCTGCTGGTGTTCCAGGCGATGGACGCCGCGGGTAAGGATGGGACGATCAAGCACGTCATGTCGCGCGTCAATCCGCAGGGTTGCGATGTCGTCTCGTTCAAGCAGCCGTCGGTCGAAGAGCTCTCCCACGACTTCCTTTGGCGCTATTGCACGAAGGTCCCCGAGCGTGGGCACATCGGCATCTTCAACCGCTCGTACTACGAAGAGGTGCTGGTGGTGCGCGTGCATCAGCATCTGCTCCATGCGCAGAAGATCCCGCCAGGACGGGTCGGCAAGAAGATCTGGGACGAGCGGCTCGCCGACATCGCGCGATTCGAGGACTATCTGACGCGCCAGGGCGTGGTCATCCTCAAGTTCTATCTGAACCTGTCGTTCGCGGAGCAGAAGAACCGCTTCATGGAGCGCCTTCACAATCCCGACAAGCACTGGAAGTTTTCCGCAGCCGACATTCGCGAGCGTCGATACTGGAACGACTACATGCATGCCTATGAAGAGGCCATCCGCGCGACGGCCACCGAAGCGGCTCCGTGGTACGTCGTGCCCGCCGACCATAAGCCGTTCACGCGCCTGATCGTCGCGGCCGCGATCGTCGAGGCCGTCGAGAAGCTCGACCTCGAATATCCGAAACCCACGCATGAGCATATGAAGGATCTCGCCGCGGCGCGGGAGGAACTTGGCGCCGAAGCGGTAGAGGGGACGAAAGGCGCTCGACCCAGGGGCGATCGCTGATCCTGGAACCGGGAGAGACGAGGATGAGCTCAGTAGAGACTGCGGCACCGTGGCATGCGCTACCGGCCGACGAAATCGAGCGGCAGTTCAAGGTGGATCCCGCGCGCGGCCTCGATGCGGCGGATGCGACCGGCCGGCTCGCCACCTATGGACCGAACCGGCTGCCCCAAGGCAAGAAGAAAGGGCCGGTCGCGCGATTCCTCGCGCAGCTTCACAACATTCTGATCTACGTGCTGCTCGCGGCCGGTTTCATCAAGTTCATGCTGGGACTTTGGCTCGATGGCTCGGTCATCCTGGCCGTCGTCATCCTCAACTCGCTGCTCGGCTTCCTGCAGGAAGGGCGGGCCGAGAAGGCGCTCGACTCGATTCGCAACATGCTGTCCGCCGAGGCGCGCGTGATGCGCGGCGCGGCGGTCCGTCTGATTCCCGCCGACGAACTCGTTCCTGGCGACATCGTGCTGCTGGAGTCGGGCGACAAAATCCCCGCGGACATGCGTCTGGTCGAGGCCAGGAATTTGCGCACGGAGGAAGCGGCCCTGACCGGCGAATCCATCCCGGCCGAGAAAAGCACCGCGCCGGTGCCCGCCAAAGCCACGGTCGGCGACCGCGAGAACATGGCGTTCTGCGGCACGATGGTGTTGTCCGGCCGCGCGACCGGCGTCGTCGTGGCGACCGGGAGCCAAACGGAACTCGGCCGGATCAATCAGATGCTCGCCGAGGTCAGCGCGCTCGAGACCCCGCTGCTGCGCCAGATCAAAAAATTCGGCTACGTCATCACCGCGGTGATCGCCTGTGTCAGCGTGCTGCTGTTCTCGTGGGGCCACTGGCTCGGACACATGACCTTCGTCCAGTTGTTCCAGGCCATCGTGGGGATCGCGGTATCGGTGATCCCTGAGGGGCTGCCCGCGCTCATCACCATCACGCTCGCCATCGGCGTGCAGCGCATGGTTCAGCGCAACGCGATTATTCGCCGCCTGCCGGCGGTCGAGACGCTGGGCGCCGTGTCGCGCATCTGCTCGGACAAGACGGGCACGCTGACGCTGATGGAGATGATGGTGACCTCCGTCGTGACGGCGGAAGCGGCCTATACCGTGAGCGGCGACGGCTATGCCCTCGAGGGAGAGGTCAAGGCCGATGGCAAGCCGCTCGGCGCGGCGCCGGACGTGCTCAGGCTGATGGGCCGCGTGTCGGTGTTGTGTAACGACGCCGAGCTTTTCGAGGAAGACGGAAAATGGAAAGTGGAGGGCGACCCGACCGAGGGCGCGCTCTATCCGTTCGCCGCCAAGCTGGGCATGGACCGTGCGACCGAGACGGCCGCCGCACCGAGATTCGACGCGATTCCGTTCGAGTCCGAGCACAAGTTCATGGCGACGCTGAACCGGTCGGCGGACGGCGAGATACTGCTGGTCAAGGGCGCCCCGGAAGTGATCCTCGATCACTGCGACCGGCAGCAGACAGCGCTAGGCCCCGCGCCGCTCGATCGCGAGCACTTCGCAAGGGAGGGAGACCGGCTCGCCGCGCAGGGTGAGCGCGTGCTCGGACTGGCGTGGCTGTCGGAGCCGGGCCTGCGCAGCGGCGGTCTGGGTCCGCAGGACCTGCCGCGTACGCTCGTGCTGCTCGGCCTCGTGGGCCTCATGGACCCGCCGCGCAAAGAGGCCATCGATGCCGTGCGCGAATGCCACGGCGGGGGCATCCGCGTCACGATGATCACGGGCGACCACAAGATCACCGCGGCGGCAATCGCAAGAATGCTGGGGATCGGCGACGGCAAGACGGCCGTGTCCGGGACCGAGATCGAGGCGATGAACGATGCGGCGCTGCAGGAATGCGTGCGCGGCGTCGACGTCTTCGCGCGCGCGAGCCCTGAGCACAAGCTGCGGCTCGTCAAGGCGATCCAGGCGAACCGGCAGATCGTCGCGATGACGGGCGACGGCGTCAACGATGCGCCGGCGCTCAAGAAAGCCGACATCGGCGTCGCGATGGGCATCAAGGGCACCGAGGTCACGAAAGAGGCGGCGGGGATGATTCTCGTCGATGACAACTTCGCTTCGATCTCCGCGGCGGTGAAGGAGGGACGCACGGTCTACAACAACATCGAGAAGGCGATGCTGTTCCTGCTGCCGACCAATGTCGCCCAGGGCGCGGTGATCGCGGTGGCGATCCTGTTCGCCTTCACGCTGCCGATCACGGCGCCGCAGATCCTGTGGGTCAACATGATCACTTCGGTCGCGCTCGGCCTGACCATTTCGTTCGAGCCGCACGAGGCGGACGTGATGCGCCGCGCGCCCCGTTCTATCGACCGGCCGATTGTCACGCGCTTCGGCATCTGGCGCATCCTGTTCGTGGGCCTCGCGCTCGTGCTCTATACGCTGTCGACCTTCTTCTGGATGAAGTCGCACGGGGCGTCGGATCAGATGGCGCGCACGGCCGCGGTCAACGCCATTACGCTCGGCCAGGTGTTCTATCTGCTGAACATCCGGCATCTGCTCGATTCGTCGCTGACCGTGCGCGCCCATCAGGGCAATCACTATCTCTGGTACGGAATAGCCGGGGTCATCGTGTTGCAGCTGCTGTTCACCTATACGCTGCCGTTCCACGCCATCTTCGATACCGAGTCTCTACCCATCTCGGCATGGGTGTGGCTCGTCGTCGGCGGGTTCCTGTTTTTCCTCGTGGTGGAAATAGAGAAGCTCGTGATTCGGCGCGTCCCTGCATTGAGCGCGTTTGCGACTTCCCAACAGGAGGGCGCGGCATTGCGCGATGATCCGTTGAAGTAGGCCCCGAGGGGCCACCCACTACATCTCGTGCACGCGGCGGAGGATGAAAAACAGATTGGCCGAGACGGTATTCACGATCGGTATCCGCTCGAAAGGCCGGTTCAGCTTCATGCCGATATTGGCGAGTGCATTAAGCGCTCCGCCGCCCTTTATGCCTTTTGCGAACGTCGGAAAGACCTGGTGATAGCCGCATTCTTCGAGCACGAACCCCGAGCTGAGAAACAGGCGCTTCGCGTCGCTGAGGCTGTACAGCCGATTATGGCCCGTGTATTTCTTCATGACTCTGCAGGCATTTTCGGTCACCGATAAACGGTTCGGTAAAAATGTGATGATCAACAAACCGTCGTCTTTCAGCACGCGCCATAGTTCATCGACACTCTTTTGCTCGCGGGCCACGTGCTCGAGTACGCCGCTTCCGATCACCACGTCAAATTGATTGTCTTCGTAGGGCAGCAGAAATTCATGCTCGAGGGAGCGGAAAGACAAGCCGGCGTACTGATGGAACTCCGCGAATTGCCCATCTTTGCAGATATCACAGCCAGATATGTCGATGTCGTGGTAGAGCGTGCGAAGCATGCACGAATCGGGAGCATGCCTGCATCCCCAGTCGAGCACCTTCATTCCAGGCTTGATATACGGCGCGTAAATCTCGAACGCGCGTACGTGGCGATCGAGACTGGCGTCGTTGGCGATCACCGATTGCACATAGTCCCGGTATTCACCGTTGCTGCGATGAGCAACGTACTCCTCGCAAAGCTTGGCATAAGTCGCCTTGACCTGCTGCAATTCAGTACTCGGGATCGTTTCAGTGTCGATGGGTCTATGCATATTTCCCTCATATCGGTGCGAAAACGATGCGACGAATTCCAGACGCTACCGGGCCAGTATGCTGGTAATCCATGGACCATGTTGAGATCTGCGCAACTCGTTTCCGGAGTGCCGGCTTTTGCTATCCCCGTGGCATCGGAGTGAGCATTTCGCGGGACGCTGACTACTCCGGTTTTGTGCGCTGATGGACTGCGTTTGGCGAGACCTGCGGCGTCGACTACCTGGAAAAAGCCACGATAGTGATCGGGTTCAAGTTTTGAAGGATAGCAGTTGAAGTTGTCAAAACCGGTCGGGGAATCTCCACGTTTTGCGCCTTATTCTGATCGTTTTGCGCCTTCGCACGCAGGGACGGGGCCAACGCCCATGCTACCGGTCGATATGGCCCCGCTACATTCAGCGTCAATTTATCAACGCAAAACGTGTAGGTGAGTCGACGCGCCAGCAGGCCAGAGCCCCGGATAACTCGCGCGAAGCGGGGCGCGCGGGCGATACCTCAAACCGCTGCCGTCACGCTGAATTCCACCAGCAGTTCAGGCAATCCGAGCGTCGCCTGTACGGTGCAGCGCGCAGGCAGATGCTCCGGATCGACCCAGTTCTGCCAGACCGCATTCATGCGGTCGAACAGCGCGATGTCTTTCAGGTAGATCGTCACCGACAGGAGTCGCTGCTTGCTGCTGCCAGCCTGTTGCAGCAACGCATCGATGCGCGCTAGCGCAACGGTCGCCTGCTCCTCGATCGTGCCTGCATCGGGGGCGCCGGACGAGGTTTGCCCCGCGAGGAAGAGCAGATTGCCCGCACGCACCATCTTGCTCATGCGTGCATTGCCAGCGGTTCTTACGATAGGAAACGCATTCATTTGGGGACGAACTCCGTCGGTTGTGCTGCATTCAGATCCGGGACATGGGATTCGGCGAGATCGCCGAGGCTCACCGGTTTGATCGGCGGGCGAATCCGGTAGTAACCGACTTCCGCCACGGGTTTCGCATGCGCTTCGGCCAGCAGTTCGGCGACGGTCAGGCCACATAGACGCCCCTGGCACGGGCCCATTCCGCAACGGGAAAACGACTTGCTCTGGTTCGGTCCGGTGCAGCCAAGACGCGCCATTGCCCGGATCTCGCCGGCACTGACTTCCTCGCAACGACAGACGATGGTTGCGTCGGCGGGACGGCGAAACGCATCCGCCGGACGATAGAGCGTGTCGAGGAAAGGGCGTACGGCGCGGTGCCGGTCTAGTTGTCGTCGCAACGGTGCGGCTCGCTCGTCACGCGACTCGCGGCGTAGCGCGCCGAGCCGATGCGCTACGCCCAGCGCGCTCAGCGCGCCCGCTGCCTGGGCTGCGATCGCGCCGTGGATGCCGCCGCCGTCGCCCGCGACGAAGAGGTTCGGCACCGTGGTCTCGCCCCATGCATCGGTGCGCGGGTGCCAGCAGAGTTGGGCCTCGTCCCAGCGATGCTCGCAGCCGATCGAGCGAGTCAGTTGCACGTTGGGCACCACGCCCTGATGCAGCAGGACGACGCTCGCGGGGATCTTCGACGTTCGCCCCTTGGCCGTGTATTGCACCGACTCCGCGCGGCCGTCGCCCTCCACGGAGAATCGGGTCACCTGGCGAATGTGCGGAATGCCACTACGCCGGATCGCATTCAAGAGACGCCGGCCCTTCGCCAGATAGGCTGGCGTGCGCAATGCGCCCGGCAGTTGCGCGAGCGCGCGCCAATAGTTGCGCGATGGCGTCGTATCGAGGATCGCCGCCGGGGCCCGGTTTGCCTGAATCAACTGCCAGGCGAACAGATACATCAACGGTCCGCTTCCCGCCAGCACGACAGGTCCATCGGGCAGCACGGCTGACGATTTGAGCAGCGTCTGGGCGGCGCCCACGCCCATGACGCCGGGGAGCGTCCAGCCTGGAACCGGGCAGGGCCGTTCGTAAGCGCCGTTGGCGATGACCACGGCTTTTGCACGGATCTGTCCGCTTGCCGCTGTGCCGCTGCGACGTGTGTAGCTGATCTCCAACGCGCGCGTGATCTGCCACACGAGCGTGTCGGACCAATAGCGCAGGCGCGCCTCGCCGAAGCGGGCGACCAGCCTGGCGCCATCGGTGTAGTCATTGCCGAGCAGTGCCGCGTCGGGCAGCGGCGAGCGTCCCACGTTGCGATAGATCTGCCCGCCCGGCAGCGGGTTTTCGTCGAGCACGAGCACGTCGAGGCCGGCGCGCGCGGCGTCGAGCGCGCACGCCATGCCGGCCGGCCCGGCACCGACGATGACGAGGTCCACTGTCACGATCGTCATACGAGTGCCCTCGCGCCAGCCATGGCCTTGATCTCCATCCCGTCGCGCACGCGCACCATGCAGGCTTGCTGGTTCGGCAAGCCATCGATTTCGACGAGGCAATCGAAGCACACGCCCATCATGCAATACGGCGCGCGCGGCGCGGCGCCTACCGGCGTGTGACGGAACACGCTGACTCCGGCGCACAGCAGCGCCGCGGCTACGTTCGCGTGCTCCGGCACGTCCACCGGGCAACCATCGACGACGATCCGCACGGTGCGGGGCGAGGCACCATCGATCTGACTAAACAGCGAAACGTTTTGCATAGAAGTAGTCCAGAAGAGAAGGGCGCTGGCCGCCGAGCAGCCAGCTCACGAGCAACTCGCAATGCGCGGCCGCGAGCGTCACGCCGCTGTGGCAGGTCGCGATGAACGCGCCGGGATGCGTCGGGGATTCCTCGTAGACGGGCATGCTGTCCGGTGTCATCACGCGCAGTGCGCCCCATGCGCGCACGACGCGCACGTTCTTCAGCAGCGGAAACTGCGTCACGGCCTTGCGGGAGATGTGCGCGACGATCTCAGGCGTCACGCCGTCGTCCATGCCCACGTCTTCGGCGGATTCGCCGAGCAGGACCGACCCTTCGGCGGTTTGTCTCACGGAGAGCGTCGGGTACTTGAGGAACGGACGCACGCGTTCGGTCACGAGGATCTGACCGCGCAGCGGCACGACCGGCGAACTCAGTCCCACCATCGGCGCGAGTTCGCGGTTGCCGAGCCCCGCGCACAGAACCACGCGCCCCGCTTCGAGCGTGCGCTTGCCGGTATCGATGCGATAGCCGCCGTTCGCGCGCTCGATCGACTTCACCCGGGCCTCCGGCACGTAGTGTCCGTTCGCGCGCTCGAAGGCGAGGAACAGCGCACGCAGCGTGTAGAGCGGGCTCACGTGACCGTCGTTTGCCGAGTAGACCGCGCCGGCCACGTTCTGACCGACCTCCGGGATGCGCTCGGCCAATTGCTGGCGGTCGAGGATGTCGTAGGTGAGCCGTGCATCGCGGGCCTGCAACTGACGCAGCGTATCCACGCTGCCCGCCAGCGCGTCATCGGACATCGCGATGCTGACGCCGCCGGGCCGCGAATAGCCGAGACTGAGCGACGACACGGCTTCGAGCTCCGCGGCGAACGCCGGCCAGAGCAGCGCCGATTCGAGCGACCAGCGACCGTAGTCGACATGTTTCCTGCCCTTGCCCGATACCCAGATCAGGCCGAAGTTGCCACGCGCCGCCCGGACGCTGGAGTCTTCGCCGTCGAGCACGATCGTCTTCTGGCCGCGCTTGGCGAGTCCGTAGGCGATCGCCATTCCCACCAGGCCGCCGCCGACGATCGCAAAATCGTATTCGTGTTTCATCAATGTTTTCCCGTCAGAACCTTGTCGAGCCCCACGAGCCTGTCGAGGGCGAACATCAGGCCGAGCGTGACCGCCATGATCACCGTGGCGACCGCCGCGACTTGCGGGTCGACGGTTTCGCTCATGCTCATGTAGATGCGTACCGGCAGCGTGATCGTGGTGGGCGCCGCGATGAAGATCGTGGCGGTCAGCTCGTCGAAGCTGCTGGCAAAACCGAGCACCCAGCCGGCGGCAATGCCCGGCACCAACGCGGGCAACGTGATGCGCCGAAAGGTGGTCCATGCATTCGCGCCCAGCGAGACGGCGGCGTGCTCGGCATCGCGCGTCGTCGCGACCAGCGACGCCATGATGAGCCGCAGGCAATACGGGAACACGAGCATCACGTGAGCCAACACGAGCGACACGAACGACCCGGATACGCCAACGCGCGTGAACAGTTGCAGCAGCGCGACGCCCAGCACGACGGGCGGAATCATCAGCGGGGAGAGCAGCAGCGAGTTGATCGCGTCGCGGCCGGCAAAGCGGTAGCGCAATAGACCCAACGCGGCCGGCACGCCTAGCACCGCGGCGAGCGTGGCGGAGAGTGTCGCGAGCCACAGGCTGTTCGAAAACGCCTGAGTGAAATCCGGATTCGAAACGAGCGCCCTGAACCAGCGCGTCGAATAATGCAGAGTCGGCACGCTCAGCAGATTGCCCGGCGTAAAGGCAACGAGACAGACGATCGCGAGCGGCGCGATCAGAAAGACGGTGAACAGGGCATGGAAGCCGAGCGCCACCGGACCGTTTCGATTCATGCTGCAGTCTCCCCAAGGCGGCGCTTCAGGCGTCGCTCGACGACGCGGCTGTACAACGCGACGGTGCCGAGATTCAGCACGAGCAGGCACACCGCGATCGCTGCGCCCATCGGCCAGTTCATGCTGTGCAGGAACTCGTCGTAGGCCGCCGTTGCGACGACCTTCAGGCGCCGGCCGCCGATCAACGCGGGGGTCGCGAACGCGCTCGCGCTCAGTGCGAAGACGATCAGGCTTCCGGACAGAATGCCCGGCGCGGTCTGCGGCAGGACGATGCGGCGCCATACCGTCAGCGGACTAGCGCCGAGCGAGATGGCCGCGTTGGCCATCTGCGGGTCGATGCTTTGCAACGAGGTCCAGACGGACAGCACCATCAATGGCACCAGCGCATGCACCAGCACGACCACGACGGCGGAAAACGAGAACAGCATCTGCGGCGGCGCGTCGACGAGGTGCAGGCCTACGAGCACTTGCGCGACGACACCCTGGCCGTCCAACAGGATCGACCAGCCGAGCGTGCGTACGACAGCCGAGATGAACAGCGGCCCGAGCGTCAGAATCAGGAAGAAGGCACGCCAGCGAGCCGACATGCGGAAGATGAACCAGGCTTCGGGGACGCCTAGCACGATCGTCCCAAGCGTCACGCTGATGGCAAGCGCGAACGTGCGCAGGAAGATCTCGTGATAGTACGGATCGCTGATGATCTGCGCGTAGTTATGCCACGAATAGACATCGAGCACGCCGCCCGAGGCCGCGTCGAAGGCTTGCAGGCTCAGCATGCCGACGAGCGCCATCGGAACGACGAGCAGCAACGTGAAAAGCAGCGTCACGGGCGCGACGAGCAGCGGACCGTTCGGCCGCCGGCGGCGCGTCGTGTCCGGCGGCAGCGGCCGGATCATGGGGCGCGTGGCGCTCATCGCGGGGCCCCCACGGTGTGCGGTGCGAGCGGACGCAGCGCGGCGCCGGACCAGTCGAGGCCGACCGCGTCGCCGACCTGCGCGACGTGCCCGCCGCCATTCGCAAGCTGTACCTGCAGCTCGCCGATTTCGGTGCTCACGTTGACCGACCAGCAGTTGCCGTGAAACGCGCACGCACTGACGCGCCCGTCCACCTGCCCGGCGCCGCTCGCGACCAGCTCGATGCGTTCGGGACGCAGTGAGAACGCGTGTTCGCCACACGCGTGCGGCGCGTCGAGCGGCAGGCTCGCCGGGCCCACCTTCAGCATCCGCCGCGCGCCGTCGAAACTCACGTGTCCATGCAGCACGTTGGCACGACCGATGAAATCCGCGGCGAACAGGCTGCCCGGATCGTCATAGACACCGGTCGGGGTATCGAAACGGACCACCGTGCCCTGATTGAGCAGCGCGACGCGGTCGCTGATGGCCAGCGCCTCGGCCTGATCGTGCGTGACCATGACGGTGGTGGTGCCGACCTTCTGCTGGATCGCGCGCAACTCGGCCTGCATGTCGTGACGCAGTTTTGCGTCGAGGTTGGACAGTGGTTCGTCCAGCAGCAGCAACGGCGGCTCGATGACCAATGCACGCGCGAGCGCCACGCGTTGACGCTGCCCCCCCGACAGTTCGCGCGGATACTTCGATGCATGGCGGCCGAGTTGAACCAGCTCCAGCGCGGCCAGACAGCGGCGCTTGCGCGCTGCACGGTCGACGCGCCTCATCTGCAGTCCGAACTCGACGTTCTCCGCAACCGTCATGTGGGCAAACAACGCGTAACTCTGGAACACGATGCCGAGGCCGCGTTGCGCGGGCGGCGTGCCGATCAGCGATCGACCTTCGAGGCTGATATCGCCCGAGGTCGGCTCGACGAAGCCGGCGATCATCTGCAGGGTCGTCGTCTTGCCGCAGCCCGATGGTCCGAGCAGGGAGACGAATTCGCCGCGCGCGACGTCGATGCTGAGGCCGTCGACCACGACAGTCTCGCCGTACTGCTTGTTCAGGCGTTCGATCCGTAAATAAGTCATGACTTGGGTAGACCTTGCAATTTTTCTGGCGACGACGGAAAGGCACCTGAGGCCCGTTCGCGCTCGCGGACGGGCTTGTGTCGAGCGACTTCAGGTGCCGGCAGCGGCTCAGCGCTCGACGTCACGATTCCATTGCTGCGTCCACGACGCGCGCTTGTCGTTGACCACGTCCCAGTCGACCCTCAGCATCTTCGCGACGGCGTCCGGGCTCGCGACGCGCGCCGCCACCTCCGGTGACAAGTGGGTCAGCTTGTTGACCGGAGCGACGCCTTCTTCCGCCGCATACAGCGCCTGGATGTCCGGCGACAAAGAGAACTGCACGAACTTCTGTGCGAGCTCGTTCGGCGCGTCGTGTTTGACCGGGCACATGCTCAGACCCAGTACCACCGCGCCTTCCTTCGGCGCGACGAACTTGACCGGCACGCCCTGATTGCGCAATGCCTGGGTGCGGCCGTCACCCCATGCGGCAAGCGCGATGCTGTCCGTCTGGAACAGCTCGGAGATCTTTCCCGGCGATGGATCGAACGACAGCACGTTCGGCGCGACCGATGCTTTCACCATGTCGAAGCCGGGCTGGATGTTTTTCTCGCTGCCGCCGTTGAGCCGGGCGAGCACGATCAGCGATTGCAGACCATACCCATTGCTGATGGTGGGAAACGCGACCTTGCCCTTGTAGCGCGGGTCGGCCAGGTCGTGCCACGAAGTCGGCGGCGCCCATCCCTTCGCGGCGAAGAGGCGCTCGTTGTAGACGAGACCGGTCGCGTTCAGCCCGATCGTCACCGCCTTGTTGCTCCTGAAGCGGGCTACGTCGAACAGGTTCTGGTAGACCGGCGCATCGGTGAGGGTGTCGCAATAGCCGAGCTGGATCGCCTGATACATCGGACCGTCGTCGAGAAACACCACGTCGAGGCTTTGCTTGCCTTTTTGCGCCTGAAGGCGCGCCATCGTCGTCGTCGAATCACCGGGGACGACCACGACCTTGACGTTGTTGGCCTTCTCGAACGGCGGAATGATCTTCTCTCGCAGCAGCTGTTCGAAGGAGCCGCCGAAGGCGCCGACGTAGAGCGTCGTTTCAGCGTGGGCTTGCGCCGCGGCAAAAACGCCGGCGAGCAGGATCGGGACGATACGTTTGCGCATTGAAGCCTCCATCGATATCTAAATGTTATGCTGCTGGTTATCGGGTATAAGCCCGTCTGACGCACAGTTTTGTGCGCCAAATCGGCATCGTCAAATCAGGAAATAATCGCGAACGATGCATAAATGTTATGGAGTGGGGGATGAAGAGCCGGCAGCTTGAAGCGTTCCGGGCGGTGATCCTGCGACAGTCGATTACCCGGGCAGCCGAAATGCTGCACATCACGCAGCCAGCGGTGACACGCCTGATCCTCGACCTGGAGACGGAAATCGGCTTCAGCCTGTTCACACGCGAGAAGGGCAGACTGTTCCCGACTTCGGACGCGTTGCTGCTCTATCAGGAGGTGGAGCGCTCGTTTGTCGGTGTCGAACGCATCGCCCATGCGGCACAGCAGATCCGCTCGCTCACGAGAGGCTCGCTGAACGTCGCGGCGGCACCCGCATTGGCGTTGAACCTGCTGCCGGAATGGATCACCGATTTCACGCAGGCCCACGAAGGCGTGACCGTGTCGTTACTCATTCACGGCACGAAACTGGTCGGTGAACTCGTCGCAAGCGAGCAATGCGACATCGGATTCGTGACCTATACGACATGGCAGCCGGGCGTGCGACTCGAGGCACTGTTCAGTGCCGACATGAAATGCATTCTGCCCAAGGGACACCGGCTCTCGCGCAAGCGGATCATCACGCCCGAAGACCTGGCCGGTGAGAAGTTCATTTCCATGCCGCGTGAGTACGACACGCGCCGTATCGTCGACGAGATCTTCGCCGAGCGGCAAATAGAACGTGTGATGAGCGCGGAGTGTCAATTGTCGGCCGCCATCGCAACATTCGTCGCGCGTGGTGCTGGTGTGTCGATCATTGACCCGGTGTCCACCGACTATCTGACGGAGCGCGTTTCCGTGCATGACTTCGCGCCGGCGATCCCGTTTGAATACGGCGTCGTGACCTCCGACAGGCAGGCGCCGTCGCGTCTCACGACCGCCTTCATGGAGTTCGTGCGTGAGAAGGTGAAGGAGCGGTCTGGGCGGCGCCGGAGCTGATTTGCAGATAGTTTCGCAGTCCGTTCATGATGATTCGACTCTCTCAACCCTGTTCGAGGAATCCTGTATGAAACGTTTCTGCTGTGCGCTCGCTGTTCTCGTGCTATCCGCCCATAGCCTTGCCGACCCGCTCGACCATGGCGATCTCGTGACGTTTGCGACGCGCGATGCGGTCACGCAAAGCATCTTCGTCGAGTCGCCTTCGTCGAGCCCGGCGTGGGTCGTCGTCCTGTTCGGGGGCACGCCGGGTGCGCTGCATCTGGACACTTCCGGTGCGACGACGCTCAAGGGCAATTTTCTGATTCGCTCGGCGCATCACTGGATCGATCGGGGAGATGCCGTGGTGTTGGTCGATACGCCTTCCGATCATGTGGAGGGCGTCGATGACCTGTTCCGTCGCAGCAAGAAGTCGTTCGCCGATACGCAAGCCATCGTGGCGAAGGTACGTGAGCGGTTTCCTACGTCGAAGATCGCACTGGTCGGGACGAGTGCGGGGACGGTGTCGGTCGGCAATGCGCTCGAGCGCGATGCTGGAATCGCGGATGCGTTCGTTTTGACGTCGCCCGTTACGGTTTCTCGCAAAGGGGGCGGCGCGAATATCTCGGATCTCGACGTGGATGGCAACACACATCGGGTGCTTGTTGTCTCCAATAAGAACGATCAATGCGTGTCGTCGCCGGCCTATGCGGGTAAGCGCCTCGCTGAGCGTAATCACTATGCGTACGTCGAAGTCGGTTCGACGGAAGGGGAAGGCGATGTGGCGACCCGGTGCGGTGGGCATTCGCCGCATGGGTTCCTTGGGATTGAGACTGAGGTGATTGGTGATGTTCAGGGGTGGTTGGAAGGGCAGCCTTCGCTGGCGAAGTGAAGTTTTTTCGGTTGTGGATTGGACGTGCTTTGGTGCGGAGTTGATGCCTAAGCATCCAGGCCGGTTCGCTGGGGACAGCGATTCGGCCATAGCTGACGTTGGAGCGGGCCCAGTTCTACGTCAGCTATGTGGCTCATCGCGACACAGCCCCCAGGCTAACTACCCTGATAAATATCGCACGACAGTCCCACCATGCACGGTTGCCCATCTCGGGTTTTGCCGTAGCCATTTCGTCCGCCCGGTTGGGCTCCATAGTCCCACGTACTGTCGCCGTCCATCGGCATTGCCCGCTGCGATGGATTTATTGGCTGCTGACTGGATGAATGGCTAGCGACGTCTGACGGTTGCGTTTCCTGAGAGTCGGCAGAGCCGGCCGCAGTGAGCAGGAATAGCAGGATGGCTACGGCCGAGGGTTGCACTTTCATTTCTTCACCTTTTCGTTGTCAACGGGTTGCATGCCTCGCGCGCCGTCAGATCGTTGTTAGCTCCCTCCGAAAAAAACGTTGCATTGTGGATCTATCCGGCACGGTCTGGCACGTTTTGCACCGCTTTGTACCCGTGTGTCGGGCGTGCCGCCGTATGCTTCCATCCCCGCACTCGGGTCAGAGGCTTGTGTTGCGGCGTTTTCTTGCGGGGCGGGTTGAGAGGCTTGTGGTGTGCCTTGCGAATGAGCAACACCGGCCATGACAAACAGCACGACAGCGGATGCAACCATCAGAGGTGATTTCATGTTGGTTCCTTTATCTACGTTGAGTTTTCTATTCATGCGATTCGTTATTCGCGTTTCGCACGAGCCAAGGCCGATTCAGCTCATCACGACGACTCACCGCTCCGGGTGCACCCGACGAATGCCCCCTCAGCGTTGCTGTCATATTCATTCTTGGTCAGGCGAAATGCCGTCGCAACGCACATGCGTAGGCGGTAGACAGCCATCGTCGGCGAAAGATGTATGCATGCTCGCCGTCCGATTCCGGTGACATGTCGATACTCGCGTCCCGACGGCGCCCCTTCCTGAACTGTTCAGGGTGCGGGGCGAGCGCACGTTACGTCGCTGATACATTTGTGTATCGAATGCGATCGATCGAAAGCACGCTGGCTGAAGTCAGTGGGTTGGGTGGCCGCCGGCAGGCGGCAGGCTTCGGTCAAGCGCTGGATCCGTGACCGGCGGGACGCCGAGCTTGATCCCTCTATCTGCCAGCATGACGATGAGTTCCGTACGGCGCCGCAGATTGAAATGCGCAAGCAGATGGCTGATGTATTTCCGTACCGTAATGTCCTCGAGGCCCATTCTTAGGGCAATGGCCTTGGACGGAAGTCCGCGTACCAGCCACACCAACGTTTCGAACTCTCTCGGCGTGAGTCCCATCTCGGATGCATTGCTCGTTTCCGATTTAACGCGTGGCTGTCTATCCTCAGGTCCATTAGCCGGAGCCTTGTCAGTGTCCATATCACGACCGAGGCTGGCGATGCTCGAGGCTGGTAGGAACACGCCCCCGGCAAGCACCGCGCTTATCGCCGCACGAAGCGCTCCCGGCGGCGATGATTTGGGCACGTATCCCATGGCGCGAAGTTGGATGCATCGACTGATGGTTTCCACTCGCTCATCGGCCGATATCACGATCACCGGTAACGACGGTCGCGACTCCTTCAATTCGGCAAGCGCGTTGCAACCGTTGCCATCGGGCAGGTCGAGATCGAGAAAAACGATGTTCAGGTGCTCGCAAAGCGCATGATTCACCCCCTGCGACAATGTGCTCGCGTGTAGCAACTCGATGTTCGGAAAGAGCTCCGTCAGTAGAAGCGCCAATCCGGCTCTGAACAGTTCATGGTCGTCGACGATCAGTACGCGCATTCCATCGTCTCCCAGAACTGTCTTCGAGCCGAGCTGCGATTACGCATCGGAGGATGGCTAAACCGGTAGTGATCGTCCGATGTCTTCAGGTCAGATAGTACCCAGTGGCGGCTGATCTATACGGCATCGCCTGAAAAGTGGCGGTTTTCACCCATCATTAGACGAATCAAGCGTACCAGGAGGACCACCGCACTCGGGGCGCGTTCAGTCACTGATCGTTCGCGAGATCGAGTTTCATCTTGCGTTGAGCGTTCACGTACCGGCTGATGTCCGCCAGCAGGTCTTTGGGGGCGGAGGACTTGCGCAATAGCACGAACGGTTTGGGGAAGTCGCGAAGGACGTGATCGGACAGCAGTTCGCCGGTGATAAAAGCGACGGGAATAACGCCCGCCCACGCGAAATGACGCCTGATCCGATTCGCAACCTCCTTGCCGGTGACTCCCTCGCGCAGACGGATATCGGCGACGACGAGATCGGGAATGCGGCTGTCATCGGCAAGGATGGCTTCGAATCCTGCCATTGACTCGGCGGCGTACACGAGCGCGCCCGCGCTTGAGAAAAGACGCCTCAGGCCTTCGAGGACGGTAGGTTCATCGTCGCACAGGAGCATGAACGTGCCGGTGAGATCGGGCGTGTAGGCGTCGCCCTCCTGAGCATTTGCCCCGACGACCGGGGTTGATGCCGAAACCGTTGCGTAAAGGGAAAAGCGCGATCCGCGCCCCTCCACGGAGGCGAAACTCATGCTGTGCCCCGGCAGAATATGGATCGCACGATGCACAATCGACAGCCCTAGTCCCAGCCCTTTCGAACGGTCGCGCCCCGGATTGTTGATCTGATAGTACTCGGAGAAGATCGCGTCCCGATGGGCAGGCGCAATGCCGATGCCGGTATCCCATACATCGACTCGCAGCCGTTCATTCAGTTGCACCCAGCCAAGCACAACGCCACCCGATGACGTGTTCTTGATCGCGTTAGATACGAGATTCGATACGGACCGCTTGAAGAGCGATCGGTCGGTCTCGATGGACGGTGGGTACCTTGGCCGCCCCGCAATTCTTAGATCGATGCCACGCAACCGGGCCGTCTCCCGGTATTGTTCGAAGACCTCGGTCAATAGGCCGTGGGTATCGACCGGTACGACATGCGGAACATATGAGCCCAGCTCGCTGTAGTCCTGAATGTCCTTGAACATTTCGAGGATGTCGGACGCGGCCTCCTCGACGACATCGAGCTCGCGATCCACGGCGTAGCCGTCCTTGATCCTCGTCCGGGCGCTTCGGATGAAAAGGTTGATTGCGGCGAGAGGCTGCTGGATGTCGTGATACGCCGACGAAAAGAATCGCTCTTTCTCCCTGACGAGCTCTTGCATGCGTCTGTTCTGCTCGTTGACCGCGCGCGACGCCGCTTCAATGCGAGCCTTGGCCGCGCGCAAGGTGCGCCGGTACATGAATTCGCGCCTCGCGGCACGTTCCAGCGGAATGCTGAGCAGCACACCGACGACAGACATCAACGGCACCATCGTGGCGTGCGCAGCCACCGACTCCATGCGCAGTTCGACACTCCCGCCGACGGGTTTGAAATAAAGCATGATCAGATAGCTGACGACGCATATCCCTATTAGCCAAGCCGCCGTGGTGACCCGAAGCCGAAAGGCCATGAATATCACGAAAAGGCAAAGCATCAACACCGGATAGACTTCCCGCCAGCCAAGGTCGCCCGGATAGAACTGCAGCATTCTCAGGGTGGTGAGCCAGCAACTGATCGTCCAGACACTGAGCAGCCCGACGGCCCATCGCTCATCGAGTGCGCGCGGGGTCCAGAACAGCACGGGAATCGCCATTCCGATCGCTCCGGCGACTCGCAGCACAATTAGCTCGTTGTGGTGCAGATGGGCGGGATCGAGTACGTTCAACCGGGGGAAGTCGCGGATGGAAAATACGATCCACAATGCGGTGAAGATTGCGATGGCGAGTCTGCGCTGTCCGGAGAACCGTCGCGCGTAGTCCCACCGGAACGCGCGCTCCTGAGCCGCCGAGCTGAACCTGCGCACCCTGAGGCCTGACGATCTCATGACGACGCTCGATCAGGAAATTCGCCGCCTGCGGATAGGGGCAGCGTGCAATTCAAACAGAATAGCAGGGCGCGATCCGAAGTTATACACACAAATGTAGCGTTCTGGATGCGCCTGTCGGATCAGGAGCGCCTACATGTTTCGGACTTGATCGATGTCGAACTTCTGAAAGTGTTTAGGTTTGTACGACGCCTGCCCACATCTGCTTGTGGCGCTCGCCCATGCTCGGGGCTGAGGGCATCGACCGGTTGAATCCGCCGCCAGATTGCCGACGTAGAATCCAGTCGTCCCCAATAGCGGCAATGGCCGAATCGTGGGCGTAGCGCGTCCGTCAGGTTCCGGAGCAATGCAGCCAATCGAAAGGCAGCGTTCCCGGTTCGCTGGCCGGCAGGTTGTCGCCTAGGCCCCCCACCCCCCAAAGCGCACCCATCACCCACGCTCCAACCGCCTACCCACCGTCCCCACCAACCTGTCAAACGGCAACGCGCCGGCAGCAAGCGCACTAACCTGCGAAAAATGCTCCTTCACGATATCCGTCAACACCTGGCCCGGCGGCGCCTCGACCAGCACATGCGCGCCCATTTCCTGCATCGCCGTCAGCGCATCGAACCAGCGCACGGTGTAGCGCATATTGGTCGCAAGATCGTCGCGAATCGCCTCGGCCGTATATAACGGCCGTCCACCGCGATTGCCGATATAAACACCGCCAGGTCTTTCAAAGCGCAACTCGCGCGAATACGCCAGCAGTTCGTCGCTTGCATGCGCGAGCAATTCGCAATGCGAGGGTACGCTGACCTCGAGCCGCGTGGCCTTGCGCGCGCCGGCCGCGAGCGCGCGTTCGATGAACGCGTCGAGTGCCTCGTTAGCGCCGGCCATTACGATCTGCCGCGGCGCATTGACGTTGCCGATATACACGCGATGCCGTGGCTCGGCGCCCTGCTGCGCGACGAGCGTTTCGACCTGATGCTCGCTCAAGCCGGATACCGCCGCGAGACCATAGCCCGATGGATAAGCGGTTTCCATCAACTGGGCGCGTCGGCGCACCAGCCTCAATGCGTCGCGAAACGCCACCGCACCGCAACTGACCGCTGCCGGATAAGCGCCGACCGACAGCCCCGCGCTGATTTGCGCTGTCAGTCCTTCATCGGCGAGCGCGCGTGCGATCGCGACGCCCGCGATCGTCAAGCCCAGTTGCACGGCAACGGTCGAATTCAAAGCCTCGGATGAGTCGAGCGTCAGCACGTCGACGTCGAGCGTGTCGGCTGCTTCAGCGAGCGTGTCCTGTACCGCGCGATGCTGCGGCAGCCGATGCAGAAAGCCTTCGCTCTGCGCACCCTGACCGGGGAAGAGAAGGCCGAGCATCAGATGCCGCCATCATTAGCAGCAGCGGCCCATGGATCGGCGATCAACTGTGGACCGCTAGCATGCCGGGCCAGCACACGCGCCTTGCCCCCGGCCCATTCGGCGAGCGCCACGCCGCCCGCGGGCGTTTCGAGTTGCGCATCGAGGCGGGCGCCGATACGTTCCGCGTGCGTATGCAATTGCTCCAACAACGCACGCGCGAGCTCCAATGCGAGCCGCTCAGGCATGCGAATCAACAGATCGAGATCGCTCGCTTCGTTGACGGTCGGCACGCGTGTCGCCAGTTCAAATCCCGTACTACCCGCAGGACCCCAAACGAATCTCGCGAGCGGGCCAGTCGAATCACGTTGCAATGCAATCAGCGCAGCGAAAGCGGGCAATGCATCACGTCCGTCATCGGCTTGCGATCGCGCCAGCGATTCAGGCGACACGGCACTGACGATATCGTCCGCATGCACCCATGTGCCGTAGCGCTCTGCTCGCTGCGCGCCGCGCACGCCGATCGCAACGAAACCATCCGCGGCAAGCGCGCGTCGAACGACCGCATACGGCGCACGTTCGAACGCGTCGCGAACCCACGCCGGTTCGTCGGCGAACGCATGCAGCCGGCGCAAGCACAACAGGTCATGCGGTCGCCAGCGCGCGTCGCACGACGTGGCGCACTCGGTGGAGAAGGGCGCCGCCGCACAGACGCCCATCACACAGCATCCCATTGCTCGGCGAGACGCCGACGCACCTCGATCGACGCCGCGCGAGTCTGCCGCGCCGTTGCCGATTCCAGCCGGCGCGCGAGCGTCCGATTCCCCTCGCGCGCGCTGCGAATCTGCGCTGCCAGCACCGCACGCACGCGCTCGATCTGCGCCGCGTCGGGCGCATCCGCGTCGATGCCTTCGATCAGCTGATCGAGCAGCCCCAACTTCGCGAACGACGCCATCGAATACGACATCGGCACGATCGTCTCGCCAAGTTCGTCGAGCGCTTCGACCGTGCGGCGCGTGACGCGCGCGGCCGCTTCCTTGCCCATCGCGTGGACCATCGTGCCGGGTGCGTCGAGCGCGACGATGCGGTTCGCCTGATAGCCGTGCGCGAGGAACGCGCCCGACATCGCCGGACCGACGATCAGCGCGATCACCGGATGTCCCGCATCACGCGCGCTTGCGTAGGCATCGACGGCGGCCGCGCAGGCGAGGTGAATGCCGAGCATTTCCTCGCGATAGCCGTATGCCTGGCTCTTCACGTCGACGATCGCGACGATCGGGCGGCGCGCGCTGGCGTCCATACCTGCATCCGCGTCGATCACTTCGCGCACCGCGCGCGCGAGTTGCCAACCCTGTTCGAGCCCAACCACGTTGGTAGTCGCGCGTGGAAAGCGGTTCGCGGGGTCGGGCACGACCGTGATGAAGCGCGCGGTCTCGCCGCCGAGCGGCGCATCGCCTCGCCAGACGGGCGCCGCGCTCGACGGCGCACCTGCCAGTGCCTCGAACCAGCGTACGCCGCGTGTGAGTGTCGTGTCGTTCATGCCTGCTCCTTGTTCGATGCAGCGCGGCCTTGCGCTTCGTATACGTCACGCACGGTCTCCGGCGTGACGTTCGCCGGATCGATCTGCGCGAGCCGCCGCAGGAACGTGTCGACCTGCTCGCTGCGGTGCGCGGCCGGCACGCCCTGCGCGAACGCGGCGTGCACGGCGGCGCGCACCGTGTCGGCATCGTCGTCGACGAGCGTGTCGGCGAGTGCGCTCGCGACGCGCTGCTCGCCGCCGATCAGTTGCCACACGCGGCGCCGATCGCTCGCATCGAGCTCTTCGATACCGGCTTCCTGCTCGATCACTTCCGGCCCGTTCATGCCGAGCCGCCCCTGCTTCGTCACGATCAGGTACGAGCACAACGCGGCGGCGAGCGACATCCCGCCAAAGCAGCCGACCATGCCCGCGATCACGCCGACCACCGGCACGTGCCGGCGCAGCGCGACGATCGCCGCCTGGATCTCGGCGATCACCGCGAGCCCGAGGTTCGCTTCCTGCAGCCGCACGCCGCCGGTTTCGAACAGCACGACGGGGCGCACGAGCTTGCCGCGCTCGCAGTCGCGCAACGCCATTTCAAGGGCGGCGGCGATCTTGCTGCCCGATACCTCACCGATGCTGCCGCCCTGGAACGCCGATTCGATCGCGGCGACCACGGCCGGCTCGCCGTCGATCGTGCCGCGCGCGATCACGCAGCCGTCGTCGGCCTGGCAGACGATGCCCTGCAAGGGCAGCCACGGCGACTCGATGCGATCGAACGGGCCGAGCAATTCGCGGAAGCTGCCCGCGTCGAGCAGCGACCGGGCGCGCTCGCGCGCCGGCAGTTCGATGAAGCTCTCGTGCAGGAGCGGCGTGCTGTGAATGGTGGCGGTCGTGCTCATGCCGGGTCTCCTTCCTCGGCCGCTTCGACCGCTTCGGCGAGCCGCAACGCGACCACGCCGGGCGTCGCGCCGAAGTCGTTGATCTCGATGTGCGCGGCGCCGTCGTAGCGCGTGAAGAAGCGGTCGAATACGCTCTTCCAGATGTGGCTATAGCCGTCGACGCTGGTGCGCACGACCACGTGCGCGACGAGCGCCGAGCCGCTTGCCGTGGCGGCGGCGGGCGAGAGCAGCACTTCCAGATCGCCCGAGCCGACCACGCCGACGTGCGCGCGGGTCGTGACGGCGCGTTGCGCCGGATAGTCGAAGGTCAGATGTTCCATGAGTCTCAGCTCCGGCTGGCGTCGCGATGCGCCAGCATGTCGAGAAAGAGGGTGGCGGCGAGCAGATCGGCCGCGCCGCCAGGCGATGCGTTCAACGACAGCAGTTCGCTCTCGAGCGCGTCGAGCGCGACGCGGCCCGCGGCCGTCGAACTGCCGCCCGCGTCGAGCACACGCCGCGCGCCGCGCTGGCCGGCATGCAAGCCGGCGAGGCCGGCGCGATGCAGCAGGCAGGTGTCGTCGAGCGTGCTCATGATGGCGAGCAGCGCGTCGATGCGCGCGGTGGTTTCGTCGAGCTGGCGTGCGCGCGCCGCGTGCAAGGCGGGCAGGCCGACGTCGAGTGCATGCGGAAAGCCGTCCTGCGCTTCGCGCCGCGCGCCGCCGACCTGATAGCGCTGACGCGCGCGTTCGCCGTGGCTGTCGGACGAAGCGGCGAAGCGGTCCGGGAAGCAGGCGATCTGCGCGGCCAGCGTGCAGACGCGCGAGGTATCCACATCGTTAGGATTGCCAGCCAGGTGCGAGCGGGCGGACGGACTCGACGACGTGTCGAGCGCGGCGCCGGCCACCAGCAGGCCGATGATCCAGATCGCGCCGCGATGCGCATTGCTGCCGCCCGTCGCGTGCATCATGTCCTGTTCGCCCGCGCGGCCGATCTGCGCGAGCTCGGTGCGCAGCAGCGCCGACGGTTCGCCGCGGCGGCGCGCCGTGCGCGCCAGCGCCGCGAAAGTGGGTTCGAGCGCGTGCGCGGAGCGCCGCATGATCGGGAGATCGAGGTCGCGATGCGCGCCGCTGCCGCGTCGGTCGACGAGCGCGGGCTTCGGCGTGAGCTCGGCTTCGTCGATCAGCGCGGTGATCGCGTTGCGCGCGAGTTGGGTGTCGGAAAACGGTGGGGCCGCCATCGGCGCGGCCGGCAATGTATCGCACGCCTCGCCCGAGACCGAAGCAACCGGCGCGTCCAACCGTTCGAGAAGAGCCGCCGCGGACGCCATCGTCACCAGCTCCGGAAGCGCGCGGGCGGTGCGTACAGTCCGCCCGACCACGTGACCAGATCGTCGATGCTGCGCGCCGCGAGCAGCGAACGCTTCGCTTCGCCGCGCCGGATGCCGAGATCTTCCGGATACGCGACGATGCCGCGCCGGCGCAATTCCGCGGTTTTCTCGGGCTTCGCGCGCAGACCGATCGGCGTAACACCGGCCACCGCGGCGAGCGCCGCGCGCCGTTCGTCGATGCCCTCGGCCTTGTGCAGGTGCGCGATGCCTTCTTCGGTGACCACATGGCTCACGTCGTCGCCGTAGATCATCACCGGCGCGATCGGCATGCCGCTTTTGGCGCCGACGGCGACCGCGTCGAGTTCATCGACGAAGGTCGGCTCGCCGCCTTTCTTGTACGTCTCGGCCAACTGCACGACCAGCTTCTGGCCACGCGACACCGCGCCGTCGCCCTTCAGCAGCTTCAGCCACGCCTCGCTCGAATGACGCCGGCCGCGCGGATCGTGGCCCATGTTCGGCGCGCCGCCGAAACCGGCCAGCCGCCCGCGCGTGACCGTCGACGAATTCGCGTCCGCGTCGATCTGCAACGTCGAGCCGATGAACAGATCGACGCCGTACTGTCCGGCCAACTGGCACAGCACGCGGTTCGAGCGCAGGCTGCCGTCGTTGCCGGTGAAGAACACATCGGGGCGCGCCTCGATATACGCCTCCATGCCGACCTCGCTGCCGAAGCAGTGGATGCTGTCGACCCAGCCCGATTCGATCGCGGGGATCATCGTGGGGTGCGGATTGAGCGTCCAGTTGCGGCAGATCTTGCCCTTGAGGCCGAGCGATTCGCCGTAGGTGGGCAGCAGCAGTTCGATCGCCGCGGTATCGAAGCCGATGCCGTGATTCAGCGACGTGACCCCGTACGGCTCGTAGATGCCGCGAATCACCATCATCGCGGTCAGCACCTGCAAGTCGCCGATATGGCGCGGATCGCGCGTGAACAGCGGCTCGACCGCGTACGGCCGGTCCGCCTGCACGACCACGTCGACCCACGAACCCGGAATATCGACACGCGGCAGTTCGTCGACGACCTCGTTGACCTGCACGATCACGATGCCGTGACGGAACGCGGCGGCCTCGGCGATGGTGGGGGTGTCCTCGGTATTCGGGCCGGTGTACAGATTGCCGTGACGGTCGGCCTGTTCCGCGCACAACAGCGCGACGTGCGGGCTCAGGTCGACGAACATGCGCGCATACAGCTCGACGTAGGTATAGATCGCGCCGATTTCGAGCTGGCCGTCTTCGAGCAGTTGCGCGACGCGCAGACTCTGCGGCCCCGCGAACGAAAAGTCGACCTTGTGCGCGATGCCGCGCTCGAACAGCGTCAGATGCTCAGGACGGCTAATGCTCGAAATCAGCAGATGCACGTCGTGCAGCTTGTGTGGATCGACCTGGGCGAGCGAGCGCGACAGGAAGTCGGCCTGCTTCTGGTTGTCGCCTTCGAGCGCGACGCGCTCGCCGGGCTGGATCAGCGTTTCGAGCGCATCGACGATACGGTGCGACGGCAGCACGCCGTCTTCGAGCCACGGCGCGATGGCCGCGAGGCGGCGGTTCTTTTCGTCGCGGCGGGTCGTCCATGAGCGAGCCGTGGACGGCGATGCGGTGGCGTGGGCGGGGTGGTTCATCGGCTCGGTCATCGGCTGGGTCAGCTCCCGGTGGTGACGCGCGGGCGTCGGCCGCGCGGCTTCGGTTGATGCGCAAGCGCGGCTTCTTCGCGCGCGCGCTCGGTCAGGAAACGATGCAGCAGCTCGCCGGTGCCGAGCAGATGCGAGACGACCAGCGACTGCGCGGCCGCGATATCGCGGCGCTCGACCGCGTCGAGCAGCGCGGCGTGCTCGGTGTCGGACTCGCCCTTGTACGACGGCAAGCCGAACTTCAGGCGCAGATAGCGTTCGCCGCGCCGGTGCAGCAGCTCGATCATGTCCTCGAGCTGCGGCCGCCCGGCGGGCGCGTAAAGGCTCATGTGAAACGCGGCATTGCGCGCGACGTAGAGCGATGGGTCCGCTTCGAGCTCGGCGGCGCGGCACAACTCCGCGGCCTCGCGCAACGTCGCGGCGGAGTGATTAGGAATCGCGAGGCCGAGCGCGAGACTTTCGAGCGCGGAGCGGATCTCGTAGATCTCGCGCGCTTCGTCGGCGGACAGCGGCGCGACCGTCGCGCCTTTATGCACCGCCGCGCGGGCCCAGCCCTCGCTTTCGAGCTGGCGCAGGGCCTCGCGCACAGGAATTGCGCTCACGGAGAAATGCCGGGCGATCGCGTCCTGTCGCAACGGTGCGCCAGGCGCGAGCGTACCGTCGACGATCGCCGCGCGCAGCGCCTCCGCGATCACGTGCGAGGTGCTCTCGCGCGGCGCGGCAGCCGGAAGAAGTGAACCGTGCATGGGGGCATCCAGGGGAAAACCTTCAGTTGCGTGACTCATGATATCAAATATTATATATAAAAAGACGCGCATTTCAGCGCGGGCAAACCCGGAAGAGTTTTCACGAACCGTCCCCGCGAGTGCCCCCGCCGTCCTCTGAATTAGTTGTATGAGGACATCGCCGATCAATCAACGTCGGCGATTCGCTTCCGAGCGCGCTTGTCGTTCTTCGTGACGTTCAACCATCGTAGGCTGGAGGAGCATGATGAATACACTGTCCGATCGACGAGGGGTCGCGCGTCGTCAGCGCACACCGCTCAATCGTTCGCAGATCGCCGGGTTCTGGGGCGCGTGGGCCGGCTGGACCCTTGACGGCATGGACTCGTTCATTTACGCGCTGGTGCTCACGCCCGCGCTGACCGAGCTGCTGCCGCGTTCGGGCTTCGCGGCGACGCCATCGAACGTCGGCCTCGCGGGCTCGATCCTGTTCGCGTTGTTTCTGGTCGGTTGGGGGCTGTCCTTCATCTGGGGACCGCTCGCGGATCGGTTCGGCCGCACTAAAGTCCTCGCCGCGACGATCTTCACGTTCGCGATCTTCACCGGGCTTGCAGCGACCTCGACCAATGTGTGGCAACTGGGTATTTATCGCTTTATCGCGGGCGTCGGGATCGGTGGCGAATGGGCGCTGGCGGGGACTTACGTTGCTGAGGCGTGGCCCGAGGATCGCCGCAAGATGGGCGCCGGTTATCTGCAGACCGGCTACTACGCGGGCTTCTTTCTCGCGGCCGCGCTCAACTACACGGTCGGCGTGCATTTCGGCTGGCGCGCGATGTTCCTGACCGGCGCGGTGCCGGTCGTCGTCGCGATTCTGATTCTGCTGCGCGTGAAGGAGCCGGAGAAGTGGCAGAAGGCCGACGCCAAGACGGTGCGCGTGAAGCCGCTGCGCGAGATCCTCGGACCGGCTTACCGTCGTCGCACGTGGGTCGCCTGTATTCTGCTGACGATCGCGATCATCGGATTGTGGGCGGGCGCCGTGTACGAGCCGTCCGCGGTGATCCAGCTCGCGACGCGCGCCGGCATGTCGAAGGGCGATTCGATTCGCACTGCGTCGATCGCGACCGGCATCCTGTCGATCGGCACGATCCTCGGGTGTCTCGCGCTGCCGCCGCTCGCCGAGCGCATCGGCCGCAAGATGACGCTCGCGGTGTACTTCGCGGGGATGGCGGTGTCGATCGCGTCGAGCTTCGGCTGGGCGTTCTATCTGCCGAACGGACTCGTGCCGTTTATCGCGTGGCTGTTCGTGCTCGGCTTTTTCGGCGGCAACTTCGCGCTGTTCAGCCTGTGGCTGCCCGAGCAGTTCGAAACCCGCGTGCGCGCGACCGCGTTTGCGTTCTGCACGTCGTTTGGACGATTCGTCGGCGCGGGCGTCAACTTCATGCTCGGCGCGGCGGTGTTGCATATGCACACGCTCGGCGTGCCGGTCGCGTTGACCGCGCTGGCCTTCGTGGTCGGCCTGTTCGTGATCCCGTTCGCGCCGGAGACGCGCGGCGAGGTTCTCCCTCAGTGAGAGCGGGGTGGGGCGCGCTTCACTTCGCGTGACTGCGCGCCCGCCCGTTCGGATTCAGCAACGTGAGCAACGGCCAGCCGAGATTGACGCCGAGACTTGCGGCGACGATCAGCGCCATGCCGGCAAGTTGCGACAGCGTCAGCGCGCGGCCGTACACGAGCGCATCCACCACGATCGCGGTCAGCGGATAAACGAACAGCAGCACCGCGATCACGGGCGTGGTGAGCTTGGGCAGCGCGCCGTAAATCAGCACGTACGACAATCCCGTGTGCAGCACGCCCATGCCGATCAGCCAGAACCATTGCATCGGACCGATATGCGTGAGCGTCAACGGCGCGATCAGCGGCGCAATCAGCGGCAGGCAGATCACGCCGACCGCGCATTGCGCGAGCGTCAGCAGATGCGGGCGCAATTCGCCGAGACTCTTCGCGATCAGCGTGACGCTCGCATACAGCAGCGAGCCGAGCAGCGCTTCGCTCAAGCCGATCAGATAACTGGTGTGGCCTTGCAGATTGCCGGCGGCGAGCACGCCCGACGCGAGCACGAGTCCGACGAACGCGGTCGCGATCCAGCCGAGCCGGTCCGCGCCGAGCCGCTCGTTGAACAGCGCCGCGCCGATTAGCACGACCCAGAACGGCTGCACATGAAACACGACGGTCGCGACCGCAATGCTGGTGCGATGAATCGCATCGAAGAAGCCGACCCATTGCGTGACCATCAGCACGCCCGAGATCAGCGCGAGCGTGACCGTGCGGCGCGTGAACTGCGTGCGCGTGAAAAAGCCCTTCCACGCGCAATACGCGGCCAGCGACAGAAAGCCGAACAGGCAGCGGAAGAACACGAGCGTCAACGCATCGAGCCGCGCTTCCTCGACGAACACGCCGATCGTGCCCATCAGCAGGCCGCCGCTCGCCAGCGTGATCGCGCCTTGTTGACGTGAGGTGAGGGACATGCGCAACGACTCCATAAGATAGTGCCTGGAAGTATTGCGCCGCTTGCGGGCTTATCACAAACGAATTAAATTGAGAAATTCCATAAGCCTGGTTGATAAATCGTGAACCCTGAATTCGACGTCGATCTATTGCGCAGCTTCGTCGCGGTGGTGGAGGCGGGCAGCTTCACGAAGGCGGCGGCGAGCGTGCATCGCTCGCAGGCGGCGGTCAGCATGCAGATCAAGCGGCTCGAAACGATGCTCGGCACGACGCTGTTCGCGCGCAACACGCGCAACCTGGCGCTGACGCGGCCGGGCAATACGCTGCTCGAATACGCGCGGCGCGCGCTTGCCTTGCAGGAGGAGGCATGGTCGGCGATCGTGCGGCCCGAAGTGACCGGGCGGGTGGTGCTCGGCGCACCGGACGACTACGTGTCGTCGTTGCTCTCGCCGGTGTTGCGGCGGTTCGCGACGCTCTATCCGCGCGTCGAGATCGAAATCGTCTGTGCGCAAAGCACGGCGCTCGCGCCGATGCTCGCCGACAACAAGATCGACCTCGCCTTCGTCACGCGCGACCACAAGCTGCGCGGCGAATTCGTGCGCAGCGAGCCGATGGTGTGGGTGGGGGCGTCGGTCGATACGCCGGTGTTGAAGACCTCGCCGTTGCCGGTGGGCTTGTACGAGCCGGGCTGTGTCGCGCGTCAGCACACGCTGGCCGCACTGGATGGCGCGCGCATCCGTTATCGCGCGGCGTTCAGCAGCGCGAGTCTGATGGGGCTCGTCGCGACCGTGGATGCCGGTTTGTCGGTGATTGCGCTGACGCGATGCAGCGTGCCGGCGCGGCTCGCGATTCTCGGTGAAGCGCAAGGCCTGCCGAAGATCGCGCCGCTCGAAATCGTCGTCGCGCGCAGTGCGAAATCGGATCGGCCGACCTGCGATTATCTGGCGCAGCAGATGGTGCAGGATCTGTCGTTGCGGTAGTCGAGAACGCCAGCCCTTGCGGCTCAGGCACGCGAATAAGCCGTCACTTCTCCCTCGACCGCGAGCCGCACGCGCTCGCCCGGCCGCGGGCACAGATAACCGGGCACGCGCGCGCGCACCATCGTGCGCGTGGCGGACTGCAATTGCAGCGCGACGCTCGCGTCCTGCCCCTGGAAGATCACATCGGTGACGAGCGCGTCGTGCGCGGCACCTGTGCGCGCGATTTCATCGGCGCGCAGCAGGCGGATCTGCTCGGGACGCAACATCACGTCGACCGCGCCGTTGCCAACGGGCGCGACCAGCGCAAGCTCGCCGAGCTCGCAACTCGCGCGACCCTGTTGCGCGACGCCCGGCAACAACACCGCCTCGCCGACGAACGAGGCGAGCTCGCGCGTCACCGGCCGACGGTACAGCGCTTCGGGCGTCGCGGTCTGGATCAGCTTGCCGTTCCAGAGCACCGCGACTTCATGCCCGAGCGACAACGCTTCGGACTGGTCGTGCGTGACCAGCACGGCCGTCGCGCCGGCCGCCGCGAGCGCACTCGCGACCGCCTGGCGTGTTTCGAGGCGCAACGCGGCATCGAGCGACGAGAACGGCTCGTCGAGCATGACCAGCGTCGGCGCCGGGGCGAGCGCACGCGCGAGCGCGACACGCTGTTGTTGACCGCCCGACAACTGCTGCGGCGCGCGCTCGCCGAACTGCGCGGGCAGGCCGACCAGCTCCAGCAGCTCGGCGACGCGATGGCGCGCGCGGCGCTGCGCGCGCGGCAGGCCGAACACGATGTTGTCGGCGACCGACAGATGCGGAAACAGCGCGCCTTCCTGCGGCACATAGCCGATGCGGCGCTGCTCCGACGGCACGTGCAGGTTGTCGCCGACCACGCGCCGCCCGTCGATCTCGACACTGCCGCCGTCCGCGCGTTCGAAGCCGCACAGGAGGCGCAGCAGCGTGGTCTTGCCGCTGCCCGAAGGTCCCAGCAGCGCGAGCAGCGTGCCGCGCTCGACTGAAAGATCGATGCCGTGCAGCACCGGATGACCGTCGAACGATTTCTGCAGTCCGCGGATACGAAGTTCGCTCATGAAAATTCGAAGGAGGTCGAAGAAAGGCAGCGGTAAAAATCCGGGCGCGTGCTAGCCGCGCTCGCCGAGCAGCGCCGAGCGGCCCAGCAGCGCGAACAGCAGCCCCGAGGCGAACAGCGAGATGCCGGTCAGCAGCGCCGCATAGGGCGCGGCGGCGGCGAACGCCATCGTCGAGGTATCGGCCCACACCTGGGTCGCGAGCGTTTGGGTGTCGAGCGGCGAGAGCAGCAGCGTGGCGTTCAGCTCGGTGACGACCGAGATGAATACCATCGCCGCGGCCGCGCCGAGCCCGGGGCCGGCGAGCGGCAGGACTACGCGTACGAGCGTCTGCGTCCAGTTCAGGCCGAGCGCACGCGCGGTTTCCTCGAGACGCGGTTGCGCCTGCATGAACGCGGCGCGCACGCTGACGAGCGCGACCGGCATGAACAGGATTGCGTAAGCGACGACCAGCAGCGTCGCGCTCTGATAAAGCGGCTGGAGCGCATGCACCGCGAGCGACACGATCGCGAGCGCAATCACGAGCCCCGGCACGCCTTGCGCGAGAAACACGGTGCGCTCGAACAGCGTCGCGAAACGCGTCGGATAACGCACCAGCAAGAACGCGAGCGGCACGACCAGCAGCGTGGTCAACGCGGCGGCGGCGAGGCCGAAACCGAGCGACGACAGCGTCGCGTTCCATAGCAACTCGGGCGAGACATCGGCGGGCGTCACGGCGGCCGCGCCCGGCTGCGTGAGCCAGAAGCCGATCATGCCGAGCGGCACGCCGAGCGTCGCGAGCGTCAGCAGCGCAAAGCCCGCGACGACGAGCCAGCGCCACGCGCCGAGCTGGTAGCGCAGCACCGCGCGACGGGTGCCGCGATCGACGCGCTCATAGCGCGCCGCGCCGCGCACGCGAAACTCGAACGCGAGCACGACGAGGCAGATCACGATCAGCAGACAGGCGAGCAGCGATGCGCCGCCACCGTCGAAACTGGTGCGGAATTCCGCGTAGATCTGCGTGGTGAACGTACGAAAGCGCAGCAGCGTGAATGCGCCGAACTCCGATAGCACGCCGAGCGCGACCAGCAGCATGCCGCCGAGCAGCGCCGGCCGCAATTGCGGCAGCACGACGCGCACGAAGCTGGTCCAACGGTTGCAGCCGAGCGCGCGCGCGCTTTCCTCGAGTGCCGGGTCCATGCCGCGCAACGCGGCGGCGACCGGCAGATAGACGAGCGGAAAATAGGCGCAGCTCAGCACCAGCAGCGCGCCGTTGAAGTCCTGCAGGTCTTCGCTCAACGACACCCACGCATAGCTCGAAATGAACGCCGGCATCGCGAGCGGCGCGGCGCACAACACGGCCCATGCGCGCCGTCCGGGCAGATGCGTGCGTTCGACGAACCACGCGGCGGCCGTGCCGATCACGGCGCAGACCAGGGTGGTCGCGACGGTGATCATCACCGTGTTGACGAGCAGCTCGCCGACGAGCGGCCGCCAGATCAGATCGAGCGCGTCGCCGGGGCCGAAGCTCGCCGCGCGCCAGAACGTAAACGCAATCGGCAGCAGCACCAGCAAAGCGCTGAGTGCCGCCGCCGCAAACAGGCCACGCGGCGTGCGCGTACGCGCGGGCGCCGGGGCCGGGGGGACAGCCGGCGGACCGGCTGACAGTGCTTCGCTCATTTACAGCAGGCCTGCCTGACGCAGCAGCTTGCCGGCCTGGCTATCGTCGCCGAGCTGCTGGATCGTCAGCGTGGGCGGAGTCAGTTCGGCGAACGGCTTGAGGACCGGGTCCGGCGCGACGCCCGCGTGCAGCGGATACTCGAACATCACGTGGCTATTGGCCATCAGCTGCTGCGCGCGTTCGCTGACCAGATAGGCGAGAAACTTCTGCGCGCCGTCGGCGTTGTGCGCGGACTTCAGCACGGCCGCGCCCGATACGTTGACGAGCGCGCCAGCGTCGCCGTGGCCGAAGTGATAGATCGCACTGCGGGTTTTCGCATCGCCGAGTTCCGCATGCAGACGCGACCAGTAGTAGTTGTTGATCAGACCGGTCGCGACCCCGCCGCGATTGACCGCGGCGACCACGCCTTCGTCGTCGTCGAAGATCTGCGAGTTGGCTTTCAGGCCCTTCAGCCATGCGAGCGTCTGCTCTTCGCCCTTCAGTGCGAGCACGGCGCTCACGAGCGGCAGGAAGTCGCCGTCGCTCGGCGCGATGCCGATCTTGCCTTTCCATTCGGGCTTCGCGAGATCGAACAGCGAAGCGGGGAGCTGCGACGGCTGCAGCTTGGTCGTGTTGTACGCGAGCACGTTTTCACGCGCGGTCACCGCGACCCACACACCGCTCGGCGAGCTGTAACGCGCCGGCACCGCGGCGAGCGTCGCTTCGTCGACCTTCGCGAGCAGACCCTTTTCCTCGAGCAGCATCAGCTCGGGCGAGTTCTCCGTGAAGTACACGTCGGCGGGCGAGGCCGCGCCTTCCGCGACGATCTGCGCGGCGAGCGCCGGGCCTTCGCCGTTGCGGATTTTCACCGAGATGCCCGACTGCTTTTCGAAGTCCTTCGCGAGCAGATTGACGACCTGCTCGTGCTGCGCGTTGTACAGCGTGATCGACGCCGCATCGGCCGCCGACGGCATCGTCGCGAGCGCGGTGAGCGAGAGCGCGGCCACGCTGCCGAGCGCGCGCAGACGGGTGGCAAACCAGGAATAAGCCATGTTGCAGAAGTCCGTTTTGTTGGTGTTGAGTGGGCCAGGCGCTGCGCGCCCGGCGGTCTTCATCTGCTTCGTCACGCCTCGAACAGCCCCGCGCCGACATACGAACCCGGCTTCGCCCCTGGCGGCACGACGAAAATCGCGCTGCCGATGGGGGTCGTGAACTGGTTCATCATGTCGAACTTCGCGAGCCGGTCGTTGATCGGGATGAAGCCGGTGCGCGGGTCGCTCTGGTGCGCGATGAAAATCAGCCCCGCGTCGTACTCCGTTTCCTGGCGCCATGGCGGCCAGCGCTCGATATAGAAGTTCGTGCCTTCGTTGTACGAATACGAGCGGCGCAGAATCTGCGCGCCGTTGTTGCTCGCCTGATTCGATAGACGCACGTGCGAGTTCTCGGGGATCACCGGATTGCCGTCCTTGTCCTCGGCCTTCAGGTCCACCGCGTCGAATTCGTTCTTGCTGCCGATCGGCGCGCCGCTGTATTTGTGGCGGCCGAACACCTGCTCCTGGAAGCCGAGCTCGGTGTTGTCCCAGTGCTCGAGCGTGATGCGGATGCGGCGCACGACCGTGTAGGTGCCGCCTTCCATCCACGGCGCGTCGTCGGTGGCGCGGGCCCACACGAACTGGTTCATCAGTTCCGGCTTCGCGGTCGACGGATTGTTGGTGCCGTCCTTGAAGCCCATCAGATTGCGCGGCGTCTGACCGCGCGGTCCCGACAGGAAACCGGCCTGGCCCCAGCGCATCGTCGCGACGCCATAGGCGCGACGCGTCAGCTGACGCACCGCGTGAAACGCGACTTGCGCGTCGTTGGCGCATGCCTGGATGTACAGGTCGCCGCCGGTCTTCTCCTTGACGAGCTGATCGCCGTTGAAGCGCGGCAGATCGACGAGCGCGGCGGGGCGGCGCGAGGCGAGCCCGTAGCGGTCCTTGCCGTCCTTCGTGAAGAGGCCGGGGCCGAAGCCGAACGTGATCGTCAGACCGTTCGGGCCGAGGCCGAGCACATCGCCGGAATCGGGGGCGGGCTGATTGTTGCCGGCGTCGCCGCCGTCGCCGCTGGGCATCGCGAAGGCCGTGCCGCCTTGCGTGAGGCGCGCGGCGGCTTCGGTCCAGGTGCGCAGCAGGGCGATCACGTCGTCGCGCTTGTCGGTGGTCAGATCGAGCGCGGCGACGTAGGTGTGGCTCTGCTGCGGCGTGACGATGCCGCCTTGATGCGGGCCGTAGAACGGCTCGACCGCGAGTTGCGGATCGGCGTTCTGCGCGCTGTGCGCGGGCGCCTTCGCGAGCGCGGCTTGTGAGGTTGCCAGCCCGGCGCCGAGACTCGCGCCGGCCGCGACCGCGGCGCCGCCCGCTTTCAGGAAGCCGCGTCGTGACGGCCGTGGGGGTTGATCGTTTGTCATGGTCACTTCACCTTCTTGAAGCCTGCGCGGGTGTCGCTTACTTCGCGAGCACCAGGGTATTCACGTCGTCTTCGACGTAGTAGAAGCCGTCGCCTTCCGGCGTCATCGCGATACCGAACAGGTCGCCGTTGCCGGGGGGCGATTGCGCCTTGTCGGTATCGATCCAGCGTGCGTAGAGCTGCTTGCCGGTGGCGGGATCGATCTCGACGACCTGGCCGTTCAACGCGTTGGTCACGAGCAGGTGGCCGTTGGGCGCGGTGACCATCGCGAGCGGACGATGCAGTAGGCCGTCGGCGGTCAACTGGCGGCCGACGCCCGCGCTGGTGTCGCGCGTGAGCGGATCGTCGATCTCGGTGATGCGATTGCCAATCGCGTCGGACACGTACAGCAGTTTCTGATCGGCCGACAGCGCGAGCCCGGTCGGCCCGACGAGGAACACGCCCCGGTCGGCCTGCGCGCCGAAGCCGCTGCCGATCACGGTTTCCTTCTTCACGACGGGCGGCTTGCCTTCCGGCACGTCGAGGTCGAGGCGCAGCACGGTAGCCTGCTTGAACACGGGCGGATTGCCGTCCGCGCCGCCGACGCCGAAGCCCGCGTTACTGAGGAACAGCGTCGCGCTCGTGCCGTTGTCGACGACCGCCATGTTGCCCCACGGGTCGTTGATGTTCGGCGTCGAGATCGTCGAGGCGATCTTGCCCTGCGGGTCGATCACGATCAGGCAGCCGGCGCCTTTGGTGCCGGTCGTGCCGTCGTTGCTCGGCGTGCTGCCGACGATCACCCAGCCCGACTTCAGCATCGTCATCGCGGTCGACAGGCCGATGCCGCCCGGGCACTCCTTCAGGTCGCGCGGCACGGTCGCGAACACCGTCATCTGCTTGGTGTCCGGGTGATAGTTGATGATCGTGCTGCCGGTGCCTTGCAGGTTCGTCGAGTTGTTGAAGTTGCCGACCAGCACGTCGCCTTTCTTCACGGTGCCCGCGCTGACCGGCGCGACCACGATCGCGTACGGGTTCTGGTCGCCGTTATCGGGCACGGTGTTGATCAGCGTCGTGTGATGCTTGATGGTTTCAAGGAAGCCTTGCGGCTCGGCCTGCGCGCTCGCGGCGACCGCGAAGGCGGCGGCGCCGACGGTCGCGGCGAGCAGGGCCCGCGCGGCGCGCGGCGAAAACTTGCGCGTGAGTCGGTTCACGATTGGGCCTCCGTGAGGGCGCGCAAAGCGGGGATGACGGTGACGATCGAAAGCATGGAAGTGCTGGTCCGGTTACGTGGGTTTGCGTGTCAAAGCGTGGCGAGCGGCATCAGAAGTTGATGATGGTCCGTACGCCGACGACGAACGTATTGCGCAGCGGCTGCGTCGGATCGGTCGGATTCTGGCCGGCACCGGCGTTGAACGTGTATTGGGCGTCGGCCTGCAGTTGCCACCACGGATTGACCTGGTACTGGTAGGTCGCCTCGAGCGCGGTTTCGCTGGTGCGCACGCCGTACGGGGGACCGTTGAATGCCAGGAAGTCCTGATCAAGTCCGTTCACGTGATTGCCGATCTTGATGTAGGTCAGCGCGAGGCCGGCGCTGTCGTTGTCGCGGCCCTTGAACGGCGCCTTCAGCACGACGCCGAGGTTGGCCGCGAGGCTCACGAGGTTGCGATCGCCGGGCGCGCCCATCACGCGCGCGAACACGCCGAGGCTGCGCGGTTCGTCGGGGTCGGGGCGCCACACCATCTGGTCGGCGACCGCGTAGATGCTGTAGTTGCCGCTGTGATTCGCGGGAATGCCATTCGAGGCGGGATTCGCGAGCGACAACCCCATGGTGTCGAAACGCTGATCGGCGAACTTGTTGGTGTTGTACCAGACGCCGAGCTTGTAGGTGCCCGGCAGACCGCCGCCGCCCATGCCGACCATTTCGCCTTCGGCCGGCTGGTTGATCGAGTATTGCAACTCGCCGATCCACAACGCGCCGTTATGCAGGTTGAAGTTCGTGCCGCTCATGTTGTTCGGGTCGTTGCCGAGCGGATCGCCGGAGTACACGCCGGCGAGCGCGGTCAACGACGGCGTGATCTGGCCGCGCACGCGCACGCCGAGACCGGCGAGCGGATAGGCGGGACCGCCCGACGGCAGGTCGTACGAAGGCAGCGCGGGCCAGCCGAACATCGTGTTGAGGAACAGCGCCGCATACGTGCTCGTGATGAATTCCTGGTCGAGACTCTGCTGACCGATTTTCACGTCGACGCGCTTGTTCAGGAACGACTGCTGATACCAGAGTTCCCACAGACGCGTCGCGTCGTCGGCTTCGATCCCGCTCGCCGTGTTCAGCGTGCCGAGCTTGTTGGCGCTCAGGTTCGCGCCGTGAATCTGCAGCGCGCTGACGTTGAAGAGGCCACCCGGCAGACCGAACGCTTTTTGCGTATCCATCTGCAAGGTCGCGGTGGTCAGGCCGTCGTAATCCGCGCCGCGCGCGAGACCGCCGCGCAGATTGGCCAGCACTTCGCTGGTTTCGGTCAGCGTGAAGGTCATGCCGTACTTGCCGAGCCACGGACGCAGGCCGCCCATGTCGCCGAGCATTTGCTGACGATTCCAGAACCCGGTCCACTGGTTGGCCTGGGTTGCCTGAATCTGCAGGTCCGCTTCGGGCGCTTCCGGGTTGGCGTCGGGATTGGCTTCGGCCAGCGCCGAGTGGGCGGTCAACGAGGCCCACGCGAAGGCCGTGCACAGCGCGACGCGCCGCATCGAAGGCAAACGCGTACGATGAATTGCGCTGGTACGTGCTGAAGAATCGCAAAATGGACGTGCGCTGAGGCGCGGTCCAGTGAATTGGACGAACTTCATCGAAATCCTTATTAGTCTTGTTTCGATCGATGCGATCAATGCCAAAGCAGCAGATGGCGTGATCGTACGCAGGCCTATTGCGAGAGTCAACACAAATGAGAACGATTCTCATCAATATTACTGACATGTAATGCCTTGATTTACGGACTACGCGTAATCGGCATGAAAGCGTAATGAGGTATTAATAGTGATGTAATGAAATCGTATTGATGTGGTCAGACCGAACGTGCGAAAGGGCGAGTTGTCGAAGCACACGCATCACCCCGAAAGTCCCGATAAGGAGATCGAAATGAGCAAGCGCATTCTTCTGGTTTCGTTGCTGACGAGTGGCGGTCTGTTGTTGGGCGGCGCCGCGCATGCGCAGTTGAATCTGAAGCAGTTCGGCATCGGCGGGGGCGGCGACAATGCGGCGGCTGGCGGTGCGACGTCGGGCGGCGTGTCGCAGCTGTTGCAGAGCTACCTCGGCGCAAATCAGCAGGTGCTGAGCGGGCAATCGAGTCTCGCGTCCGCGATGGGCATGACGAGCGCGGCAGGCCAGGCGCAGCAGGCGGCGGGGCTGCTGAGCGGCGGCACGCCGTCGGTCAGTCAGTTGACGCAGGTCGGCAACACGCAGCAATCGCTGTCGCAGAAACTGACCGATGCGTTCACGAGTCAGGCAAGCAGCGGCGCATCGGCGACGCCGGTCAACAAGGAAGCGTTTACCGAAGGACTGTCGTCGCTCGGCAAGGGTGTGAGTCAGTATTCGAGCTTGCAGTCGGGGCTCGGCAGCATCGGTCAAATGAGTCCATCGTCGTTGCTGCAATCGGGCCTCAATCCGCAGACCGCGCAAACCGCTTCGTATATCGCGAAATCGGCGCCGGGGCAGTTGCAGTCTCTGATGTCGACGCTCAACTCGGCCGTGCAGTTCGCATCGAGCCACGGGATCACGGTGCCGTCGATCGCGACGTCGGCGTTGAAAGGGATGTAGCCGCGGCCGGTCTCGCGCCCAATGCCGCTATGATCGCGTCGAACCCGCAACCCAACCGGAATTCCGCCGATGTCCCACGCCATCAATCTGGAACGCTACTTCGCCCGCATCGGCTATCAAGGCCCGCATGCCGCCACGCTCGACGTGCTGCGGGCGATTCACCGGCTGCACCCCGAGGCGATCCCGTTCGAGAACCTGAACCCGCTGACGCGCCGGCCCGTCAGCCTCGAACTCGACGCCGTCGAACGCAAGCTCGTGACGGAAAAGCGCGGCGGCTACTGCTTCGAGCAGAACACGCTGCTGGCGAACGTGCTGATGCAACTTGGCTTCAAGGTGACGCCGCTGCTCGCGCGCGTCGTGTGGGGCCGCGAGCCCGGCACGATTGCGCCGCGCACGCATATGGTGCTGCGCGTCGATATCGAGGGCGAAGCATGGATCGCCGATGTCGGCTTCGGCGGCGTGACGCTGACGGCGCCGCTGCGTCTGACCGCCGGCCTCGCGCAGCCGATTCCGCTCGGCACGTTTCGTCTCGCCGACGCGGGGCACGACACCGTCTACCTCGAGGTGCAGACGCCCGACGAAAGCTGGACGCGCATCTATCACGTCGATCTGCGCGCAGCCGAATGGATCGACTATGAGACCTCGAACTGGTACACGTCGACATCGCCGGATTCGATCTTCGTGCACAACCTGCTGGTGTGCCGCGTGTTGCCCGAGTCGCGCCTCGCGCTGCTGAACGATCAGCTCAGCGAGCGCGACGGCGAAGGGCAACTCGTCAGCGAGCGACGCCTCGCGAGCGCCGCTGAACTCGCCGACTGTCTGCGCGAGCGCTTCGGTGTGAATCTGGAGGACATCGACATCGCCGACGTGTTCGAGCGCGTGCGCACGCGCGACGCGACCGCCTAGCCCGAGCGCACGAGGGAGCCGCCATGGTCGCGCGTCTGATCCTGCAATCGCTGGCGTGGCTCGCGTTCATGGGCGTGCTGCTGTTCGGCGCGGCCGGCACGCTCGCCTGGCCGGCCGCATGGTGGTATCTGCTCGAGCTGGCGGTATTGAGTCTATGGATCGGCTTGTGGCTTGCGCGTCACGATCCCGCGCTGCTCGCGGAGCGGCTCGCGCCGTTCGTGCAGGCGCAGCAGAGCCGCTGGGATCGTCTGTTCATGGTCGCGATCGGCACCGCGTGGTGCGGCTGGCTGATCCTGATGGGCTTCGACGCGATGCGCTTTCGCTGGTCCGCGCCGTTGCCGGCGTGGCTGATGGCCTTGGGCGCGCTGTGCGTGTTCCTGTGCATCTTCATGTGCCGCTTCGTGTTCCGCGCGAACAGCTATGCGGCGCCGGTCGTGAAGATCCAGGCGAGCCGCGGCCATCAGGTTGCCGACACCGGTCCTTACGCATACGTGCGTCATCCGATGTACGCGGCCGCGCTGGTGTTCTTCGTCGGCACGCCGCTGCTGCTCGGCTCGTGGTGGGGGCTCGTGGCGCCGCCCGTGATGGCCTACGGCATGGGCTGGCGGGCCGTGCGCGAGGAACGCCTGCTCGCCGGGCAGCTCGACGGCTACACGGCCTACATGGCGCGCGTGCGCTACCGTTTCGTGCCGTATATCTGGTAGCGCGTTGGGCTGGTACGGGCACCGCCGAACCGGGTAAGATTGGGCCCGGCCGCCGGAGATCCGGCCACGGTGTACCTCAAGTACCACCGGCGAACCACCGACGAGGTTTGGAGTGAAAACAACTATACAGGCGCACACAACGCCCGCCGCACAGGCCGAGCAGAAACAGCATGCCGCCGGGAGCGATCAGGATCGCGACACGCCGGTCAAGGCGATGCCCGCCTACGAGCAGATCAAACGCTACGTGCTTCAGCGCATCAGCGAGGGCGCCTGGAAACCGGGCGGACTGATCCCTTCTGAAACGGAGCTGGTCAAGGAGTTCGGCGTCGCGCGCATGACGGTGTCGCGCGCGCTGCGCGAGCTGACCACCGAGCGTGTGCTCACGCGCGTGCAAGGCTCGGGCACCTTCGTGGCGCCGCAGCGGTATGAATCGACGGTGCTGGAGATCCGCAATATCGCCGATGAAATCGCCGCGCGCGGTCATCGTCATTCGGCGCGCGTGCTGACGCTCGAACCGAGCGACGATGCCGAGGCGCTCGAAGCGCTCGGTCTCGCGAGCGGTCCCGCGTTTCATTCGTGCATCGTGCACAGCGAGGAGGGCGAGCCGATCCAGTACGAGGACCGCTTCGTCAATCCGAAGGTGTTCCCTGAATATCTGCAGCAGGATTTCTCGGTCGAGACGCCGAATCACTACATGGTGCGGCTCGCGCCCGTGCAGCGCGCGGAGTTTCGCATCTATGCGCAGAAGCCCGACGCCTACGTGCGGCGTCATCTGATGATGGAGATCGGCGAGCCGTGTCTGTTGCTGTGGCGGCGCACGTGGGTCGGCGAGAACGTCGCGACGTCGGTGCGGCTATGGCATCCGGCGTCGCGGTTTCATCTGGCGGGGACCGTTTAGTCCGGTTCCCGACGCGCGCTTCATCCCTGCCGCTGCGACGTATTCGGCGAAAAGCGGCAGCCGAGCCGATAGCGCGAACCCGGATGCACGAAGCGCGCGAACGTCACCGCGACACCGCTCGTCCACGTGCGGCGCGTCAGTGTCAGGCACGGTTCCTCGGCGTGAATTTCGAGCAGCTCGGCTTCGGCGGGCGTCGGCAGTGCGGCGTCGACCACGTGTTCGAGATCGTGCATCGGCACGACCGTCAGCAGATACTCGGACGGTTTGAGCGCTGAAAAATCGTGTTGCAGAAAATCCGGCGCGACGGCCGGATTCACATAGCGATCTTCGAGCTGCACCGGCAGCCCGTTCTCGCGATGCACGCAGATCACATGAAACACCGAAGCGCCCGGCGGCAACCCCAATGCGTTCGACACCGTGACCGACGCGCTCTCGCGCTGCAACAGCACCATGTCGCAACGATACGCATGGCCGCGCGAGCGGATTTCGTCGCCGATGTGGGCGATCATCAGCAGGGTCGATTGCGGCTTGTTCGGCGCGACGAAGGTGCCGACACCTGATACGCGCGTGACGAGCCCCGCATCGGCGAGCTCGCGCAGCGCGCGATTGACCGTCATGCGCGACACGCCAAGCGTCGCGACGAGGTCGAGTTCCGAAGGCAGACGGTCGCCTGCCTGGCGCTCGCCCGATTCGATGATCTGCTGGATGTGCTGCTTGACCTGCTCGTAGCGCGCGGCGGGTGCTTCGTCGCTGCCGCGCGCGATTTTCGGCGCAACGCGGGACGCGCTGGCGGAGGATTTGCCGTGAGGCTTGTTGCGAACGGTGGTGCTCATAGCGGCTGGGTGTCGTCAGGGCCGCGCGTCCAGAACGCATTGCGGTCGAAATAGTTTTGCAGAAACTGCCGCAGACGCGGCTGCGCGGCATCGTGAAATACGTCGCGCGGCTTGCCCTGCACGGCGATGCGGCCTTGATCGATGAACACGACCTTGTCGGCGACCTGCGCCGCGAAGCCCATCTCATGCGTGACCACGGCCATCGTCATGCCGTCGCGCGCGAGCTGCTTCATCACCTGCAATACTTCGCCGACCAGCTCCGGGTCGAGCGCTGAAGTCGGCTCGTCGAACAACATGATGTGCGGCTCCATCGCGAGCGCACGCGCAATCGCCACGCGCTGCTGCTGACCGCCCGACAGCTTGGCCGGATAGGCGTCGCCCTTGTGCGCGAGGCCGACCGTTTCGAGCATCGCGTTCGCGCGGCGGCGCGCTTCGTCGCCCGACATGCCGCGCACGCGCAGCAGCGCTTCCATCACATTGCCGAGCGCGGTCATGTGCGGCCACAGGTTGAACTGCTGGAACACCATGCCGACGTTGCGGCGCACGCGGTTGATCTCGCCCTGCGACGCGCGCACGCGTTTGCCATTGCGCTCTGCATAGCCGAGCAGTTCGCCTTCGATGCGCACGTCGCCGTGATCGTAGGTTTCGAGCGCGGCGAGGCAGCGCAGCAGCGTGCTCTTGCCCGAACCCGACGGCCCGATGATGCAGACGACTTCGGAGCGCGCGATCTGCAGATCGACGCCGCGCAGCACCTCGACATCGCCGAAGCGCTTGCGCAGATCGCGCACGTCGATCAGCGGCGCGGCGTGCGGTGCGTTCGCCGTGGCGCTGGCGGGCGGCGCGGAAGATTGCGCGGAGGAGGGCATGTCGGCGATGGCGTTCATAGGTGTTCCGGAATCATGCCATGAAGCGTGCGAGGCGGGCTTCGGCCCACATGCCCGCGCGCGAGGTCAACTCGACCAGCGCGAGATAGCACACGCACAAAACCAGCAGGGTTTCGACGAAGGCGAAGGTGGCCGAGCCGATGCCCGTCAGCACGAACGTCAGCTCGGGCACGGTGACGATCGACAGCACAGCGGTTTCCTTGCTCAGCACGATGATCAGATTGGTCAGCGCGGGCACGATCAGCACCATCATCTGCGGCGCCTGGATGCGCAGGATTGCCTGCCAGCGCGTGAGCCCGAGACAGGAAGCCGCTTCGAGATGGCCTTTGGGCACCGACTGGAAGCCGGAGCGGAACGCTTCGGCGAAATACGCGCTGCCATAGAGGCCGAGACCGACGATACCGGCCGTCATCGGTTCGAGCGTGAGTCCGATCGACGGGCCGCCGTAGTACAGCAGAAACAGTTGCACGAGAAACGGCGTGCCGCGCAACAGTTCGATATAGACGCGCAGCGCGGCGCGCAGCCAGCGTCCGCAGAACAGCTGCAGCACCGCGATCAGAAAGCCGATCACAAGACCGATCGCGACGCCCGCGGCCCAACTGCCGAGCGTCGTCGCGAGGCCGGCGGCGATCGGCTGCAGGTTGTGCGTGATGACGGTCGGGTCGAACGTTTGCATGGGGCAGTGGGCGTAGGCTTGGGGTCGGTCAGGCGTGCTGCAAGCGGTGTTCGGCCGCATGCGCGACGAGCGCGAGCGAACCGCAGATCACGAAATAGATGAGCCCCGCGGCGACATACGCTTCGAGCGGCCGGTAGGTGCTCGCCGCGAAGTTCTGCGCGGTGCGCGTCAACTCGGCGACACCGACCACCGAGATCAGCGAGGAAGCCTTGATCAGCAGCACCATTTCGTTGACGAGCGAGGGCAGCGTCAAACGGAACGCCTGCGGTACCAGAATGCGTCGCAGCGTATCGAACGGGGACAGCCCGAGCATGCGCGCGGCTTCGAGGTGGCCGGGCGGAATACTCAGAAAGCCTCCGCGCAGAATTTCAGCGATATACGAAGCCGAGCACAGCGACACCGCGCTGATCGCGGCGACGATCGGCGAGACGTTGATGCCCGCGAACGGCAGCAGGTAGTACACGAGCAGCAACTGCACGAGCATCGGCACGCCGCGAAAGAAGAACACGTAGGCGCCGCCCGCGAGACGCGCCGCGCGATGCTGCGACAGCCGCGCGGTGCATACGCCGATGCCGACGAAAAAGCCGATCACGAGCCCCGTCAGCGAAATGGCGACGGTAGCGAGCGCCGCATGCAACAGCAGTGGCAGGCCCTGAACGAAGACGGTCGTGTTGAACATGGATCGCGGCTGGTGGAACGGGGAGGGCGACGCGCGCAGCGCTATGGCGAAAATACTATCGCGCAGCGCGTGAGGCCCACGTCAATGACGCTCAGTAGTTCGGTGTGGGCTGCGTGGCCGGCATCTCCATCGCGACGCCGAACCACTTCTTCTGCAGCGCGGCGAGGCGGCCATCCTTCTGCATCTTCACGAGCGCGGCGTCGAACGCGTCGGCGAGCGGCTTGCTGTCGGCGTCCTTACGCAATGCATACGCGAAGTACACCTTCGAGCCGAACGGCGGTTGCACGACCGCGAACATCTCGGGGCGTTGTTTGGCCACATACGCGATGTTGGTCATCGAGTTCGCGACCGCGGCGATCCGGCCCGCGGCGAGGTCCGCGTAGGCCTGATTGTTGTCGACGTACTCGCGGATTTCAGGCGGCTTCGGCAGCGTGGCCACGTAGCTCTTCAGCTGATCGAGCTGCGCGGTGCCCTTGCCCGCACCGACCGTCTTGCCGGCGATATCCGACGATTGCTTGACCGAGGCGTCGTTCGCGCGCTTGAGCAGTGCGTCGGTCGCATCGGCGACGGGCAGCGTGTACGTGTAGCGTTCCATGCGCGCCTTCGTGACCGTCAGCGGCCCCCCCACCATGTCGAACTTGCCGGCTTCGAGGCCAGGCAGCACGCTCGGCCACGGCAGGTCGATGAAGCGCACCTTCACGCCGATTTCCTTGCCGATCTCCGCGAACAGGTCCTTGTTGAAGCCGGCCTGCTGGCCGTTCTCGAGAAAGTCGAACGGCGCGAACTGCATTTCGGTACCGACCACCAGTTCGCCGGCCTTCTTCACTTTGGCGAGCTGGTCTTCGGCGTGCGCGGCGACGCTTGCCGCGCACAGCGCCAGCATGACCAGACCACATTTCCAGTCTGCAAGGATACGCATGGGGTTCTCCGGGGGCGAATGGGTGTTGGATTGCCGCGTGTCGATTTCTGTGTGGAACTCGCCGCGCCGGTGGCGCTGCGGCTCTGCAGAGCAGTATATACCGCGTTTCAAGTGAAAAATAAATGCTCGCGCGAGTAGAGAAAAGCCCTGATATGAAGTCGCGCGATGCAACTTGCGAAGGCGCTTTTGGCGGTATATACCACTGCAATGCCGATCCTTGAAGGAGCAGCACGATGCCTGTGACCCATATTCCGATCATCGATTTCGCCGGCGTGCGCGCAGGCGATCCGCTCGCGCTGCAACGTGTCGCGAAGGAAATTCACGAAGCGTGTACGACGATCGGCTTTTTTTACATCGTCAATCATGGCGTGCCGCAAGCGACGATCGACGCCGCCGCGCAGGCCGCGCGCAGGTTCTTCGCGTTCCCGGTCGACACCAAGCGCCGCGCGGCGGTCAATCATCGGCATCGCGGCTTCAATGCGCTGGGCGACGCGACGATGTATCAGGCGAAGCGCCCCGACTACAAGGAGTTTTTCAGCATCGGCCTCGAACTGCCGGAAGACGATCTCGACGTGCTGGCAGGGCAGGCATTACGCGGACCGAACAACTGGCCGGACTTCATGCCCGAGCTAAGGCCGATGCTGTATGACTATTACGAGGCGGTCGGCGCGTGCGGCGCCGATCTGCTGCGCGCGGTCGCCGTGAGCCTCGGCATCGATGCGAATTTTTTCGCGCCGCGCTACACCAAGCGCATGCAGCGCACGCAGATGGTCTACTACCCGCCGCAGCCGCCGCAATCGGATGAGGATCAGTTCGGCGTCGCGCCGCATACCGACTACGGCTGCATCACGCTGCTCTGGCAGGACCAGGTCGGCGGGCTGCAGGTGCGCGAAATCGCCAACGATACGTGGGTCGAGGCGCCGCCCGTCGAAGGCAGCTTCGTCGTCAACGTCGGCGATCTGCTCGCGCGCTGGACCAACGACCGCTTCCGCTCGACGCTGCATCGCGTGATCAATGCGTCGGGGCGCGAGCGCTATTCGATTGCGACGTTCTACGATCCGACCTATGGCGCGCTGGTCGATCCGCGCGAACTCGGCGCGAGCGACACGCACAGCAAATATCCGCCGGTCGCCGCAGGCGACTATATCCTCGGCCGCATCAACGATTCGATGGGCTATCGCAAGAAACTCGCCGCCACGGCACAGCAAGGAAATCCCGCATGACAGAGCACGGCATCACTGAAGATAGAACGACACGGACCGCGACCACGGCCGCCCCGCTCGCGACGACACTCGACGCCTTGCGCGCCGCGCTCGGCGCCGATGCGGTGCGAGTCGGCGAGCAGATCGGCGAACATGCGATGACCGACTGGACCCGCCACGAGCCGACGCGTCCGGCGGCGCTGCTGTTGCCGCGCACGACGGACGAGGTGGCGCGCGCGCTCGCGATCTGCCACGGCGCGCATCAGCCGGTGGTTCCGCAAGGCGGCATGACCGGACTCGCGGGTGGCGCGATCGCGCGCGCCACCGATATCGCGTTGTCGCTCGAACGACTGACCGGCGTCGAGGAACTCGACGCCGCGTCGGCCACGCTGACCGTGCGCGCCGGCACCACGTTGCAGACCGCACAGGAAGCCGCCGAAGCAGCGGGCTTCGAACTCGCGCTCGATCTCGGCGCGCGCGGCTCGTGTCAGATCGGCGGCAATCTCGCCACCAACGCGGGCGGCAATCGCGTGATCCAGTCCGGCACCGCGCGCGATCAGGTGCTCGGCCTCGAAGTGGTGCTCGCGAATGGCGACGTGCTGAGCTCGCTCGGCAAGATGGTCAAGAACAACACCGGCTACGACCTGAAGCACTGGTTCATCGGTTCGGAGGGCACGCTCGGCGTGATCACGCGCGCGGTGTTGCGCTTGCATCCGCGGCGCGCGGCGCGGCATACGGCGCTCGTCGCGCTCGACGATTACGATGCCGCGGTGAGCCTGCTGCGCCGTCTCGCGACGCGTTTCGGCAACGACATCGGCGCGTTCGAGATCATGTGGCCGGACTTCTACGACTTCGGCGTGAATCTGACGGGGGCGCGCTCGCCGTTCGACGCCCCGCATCCGCTTTATGCGTTGATCGAACATGCGGGCTTCGATGCCGACGACGGGGGCGAACGCTTCGCGCAAGTGCTGACCGATGCGCTGGAAGCGGGCGCGTTACGCGATGCGGTGATCGCGCAATCGGTCGGCGATGCGCACGCGCTGTGGGCGATTCGCGAGTGCACCGCGGAGTTTCCAATCAAGCTCGATCCGATCAACTTCGACGTGAGTCTGCCGATCGGCGAGATCGGCGCATTCGTCGACCATTGCCGCGCGGCGCTCGATCAACGCTGGCCCGGCAACGAAGCGTATTTCTTCGGGCATATCGGCGATTCGAATCTGCATCTGACCGTCGATGGCCGTTCGATACCCGGCGTCGATCATCACGCGGTCTATGCGTTCGTCTATGAGATGCTGGGGCCGTTGCATGGGTCGGTGTCGGCGGAGCATGGTATCGGTTCGCTGAAGCGCGAGTTTCTGCCGATTTCACGCTCGCCGGCCGAGCTTGCGGCGATGGTCGCGATCAAGCATGCGCTTGATCCGCACGGAATTTTGAATCCGGGGAAGTTGTTCTGATACTGAGGGAGGCGGCGCGTGCGCCGCCTCATTGATCAGTGCGCCGACACCGAATCGAGCCCCGTCGCCCGAACCGTTTCCTGCGCGGCAGGCGACGCCAGATACTCGAGCAACGCCTTCGCTTCCTGCGGATGGGGCGCGTTGACCGGAATCCCCGCCGCAAAACGCGTGACCGATTGCACCGAATCCGGGATCTTGCCGACGAAGGTCGCCCCCTTCACCGGCAGCAACTCGCTGACCTGCTGGAAGCCGACTTCATACTCGCCGCTCGCCACGACCGAGGCGACCGGAATCTTCGGCACCATCTTCGCCTTCGCGCCGACCTGAGCTTCGATGCCGAGCCGCTTGAACAACTCGCGCTGAATATAGACGCCGCTCGCGCTGTCCGAGTAGGCGATCGACTTCGCATGCAGCAACACGTCCTTCAGGCCGTCGACGGTGCTGATATCGGGCTTCGGCGCGCCGTCGCGCACCACCATGCCGATGCGCGAATCGGCGAGTTCCACGCGCGAAGCGGGCATGACCTTGCCCTGCTTGATCAGCTCGTCGAGCGCATAGCCGACCATGATCACGACGTCCGCGGGTTCGCCGCGCGCGAGCCGGTTCGGAATCGCTTCGGGCGATTGACCCATCGACGGGCCGAGGATCGTGTCTAGTGTGTTGCCGGTCGACGCCGCGAACTGCGGTCCGAGCTGTTTATACGCGGCAGTGAAGCCGCCCGAGGTCATCACGTGAAGTTCGGCCGCCTCGACCTGGGTGGCGGCGACGCTGTTGCCGAGCAGCCCGGCGGTGAACAAGGCCAGAAAGAATTTTTTCATTGGTAGGGTTGGGAGAATGCGAAGGGGATCGATACGCCACCGCAACCATACCGGAACGACGGCGCGCCGAGAACCCGCCACGCGCAGATAACGCGTGGCGCATCGGCCCCGCGCCGCCGTCAATGCGCGTTCAGATAGGTGACGATCAACGGATAAACGTCGAGCGCCGCGTTCTTGCCGAAGATGCAGTCGATATGCCCATAGCCCGGAATCAGATGCCGCTCGTACGGCTCGTCGGGGAAGCGCTTGCGCAGCAGGTCGTAAGTGAGCTCGGTGCTGACCGGCAGATAGGTCTCGTTCTTCTCGCCGTGGATAAAGCCGATCGGCAGACGCATGCCCTCGAGTCCTCGCATGCCGTTCGTGCCGGTCAGATAGACATCGTCGCCGGCCGCATCGACGACCTTGCCGGCACGCACCATCGTGGCCAGATGCTGGAACACGGCCATGTCGTGAATGCCGAACAGTTCCTGCAGGTTCGCGTGCAGCGTCTCGTTCAGCTTGTCGTGCTCGTAGAGCAGCCCATACAGGAACGTCGCGCGATGACAGACCGGATTGCCGCAGCCCTCGCCATGATCGAGCGGATACAGACGCAGCGCCTCGTCGAACAGGTTCGCGGGCCAGGAGTCTTCCTGCGTATAGGCAGTGAGATCGCGCACGCGCAGATGCTGCATCAGGTCGGGAATATGCAAGCCGGCCTTGATGCGTTGCAGCGTGCCCGGCACCGGATGCGCCGACACCTGCGAAATCACGGCCGAGCGCACGCCGTCGAGCCCGTTCAGCAGCGACATGGTCAGCGCGAGGCCGCCCAGGCAGTGGGCGAGCACCTGGATCTGCGGCACGCCGGTCAGCTCGCGAATCTTCGCGACCGCGGCGGGGATGTCCTCGCGCGCGACCTTGTCGACGTTGGTCGGCACCAGCACGCTCGGCAGTTCGATGCTGACGCGCAGATCGACGAGCCACACGTCATAGCCCGACGCGTACAGATATTCGACGAGATTGGTCGGCGTCAGATCGGTCGAGAATATGCGGCTCGATACCCCCGAGCCATGGATCAGCAGGATCGGCTTCGAGGCTTTGCCCGCGCCTGGATCGAAGTAGCGCGTGAGCTTGAGTCGTGTGCGGTCGGGCGTATCGAAGTAGGTGATTTGCGGTGCCGGCGCGCGCAGTGCGCGTTTCGCGCGCGGCGGCGTGTACGGATCGTAGAACTGCAGCGGCGCCGCGACCCCGCCGTATTCGGTGTACAGCACCCCCGCGAAGAACTTGCCGAACTTCAGCGTCCATTCGAGGCGCGTCTTCAGATCGGGCGCATGCGTGACTTCGAGCGTGCGCTGCTCCTTCAGGAAGTTTTCCGGTGTGACGATCAGCGTCGCGGTGCCGACGACGGGCGCATCGTCCTGCGCCGACGCGCGAATCTCCGTGTACAACGTGTTGGTCTGCTCCCACAGATTGATCGGCGAGGTGCGGGTGATGATCTTCTTGCCGGTCAGATACCAGGTCTTGCCTTCGACCGCGGTGAGCGTCATCCGGTAGTTCATGTTGCGCTCGTCGACGTCGGACTCGTCGACGACGAACAGGTTGAACGTGCCGTCGCTGATCGTCAGCGATTGCGCGGAGAGGGCGGGGCAGGTCAGCGTGCCGGCGGTTCGCGCGAGATGATTCGGGTTGCTCAGCATGTCGGCGAGATCGTCGGATTCGACCGTCAGCGTGAATTCGATCGGGCTCTTCGCGGCTTCGCCCGCTGCGTTGGGCGTGTAGGTGCCGACCATCGTCTCGGTGAAGCGCAGGCCGATCTTCTGCGCCGGCGGCGCGGCGGCGGTGCCCGGCGACGTGTAATCGATCGGCCAGCCATGCGCCTTGGCCAGCAGCGCGCAATTGCGTTCGGCGAGCGCGGAGATGGTCAGGAGCGGATTGACGCCGAGCGACAGCGGCATCACCGCGCCGTCCATCACGTAGAGGCCGTCGTGCACCGCGGCCCCGGCCTTGTCGCTGAACACGCGGCCTAGATGATCGACCACACCGTGCCAGGCGTCCTCGCCCATGCCGCAGCCGCCGAGCGGATGCACGGTGACGGTGCGCCGGCCGGCGATCTTCGTCGAAATCGGGTTGCGCAGATATTTGCCGCCGAGCGGCTTCGTCGCCGCGATCAGCACGTCCTCGATGGCCTGAAAGATCGGCTGGCGTCCCGCGTTTTTCCACTCGATGCGCGCCCGGCCTTTGTCACCGACCGTGATGCGGCCGCTTTCGTCGTCGTGCGCCATCACGAGGTAGCTTTGCGTGTGATTGAGCGCGCCGTGGTACGGCCCGCGAATCAGGCTTTCGATCGCGCGGGCGTCGTAGGCGATCCTGTCGAGCAGCGGAGGCGGGCCGTCCGGATCCACGCCTTCGAGCGGCGCGACCGCGCCGAGCATGCCGACCAGCGCCTCGCCGACCGGCCCGGCGAGCGAGCCTTCCTCGATCACATAGCCATTCTTGACGGTTTCCTCGTCGGCGCGATTGTCGATGATCCCGGTGATCGTGGGGCCGACCGGCGGAATCTGCCCTTTCTTGTGCGCGCCCCAGCCGACGCCGTTGATCGTGTCCTTCGTGTTGTAGGCGAACGCGAGCACGTCGCCGTTGCCGGTGAAATGCCGGCCGAGCATGTCCGAGGTGCCCAAGCCCGCATCGCGCGAGCGCAGCAGCAGCGCGCTCGAACCGATCGCGCCCGCCGCGACGATGACGATATCGGCCAGCACGAACAGATCGGGCGCGTCGTAGCTTTCGCGGCCGAGCTTCACGAGCTGGAAGCTGACCTTCCATTGCTGCGTGTCGGGATCGCGCAGCACCGAATGCACGGCCGTGCCGGTGAAGATCTGCGCGCCGTGCGCGACCGCGTCGGGCAGATAGTTCATGTGCGTCGAGTTCTTCGCGTCGTAGTTGCAACCTGAGTTGCAATCGCCGCAACCGACGCAGCGCTGCTGCTCGACGCCGGCCGCGTTGGGGCCGTCCTTGAACGTGACGGTGATCGGCGGACGGCTGAAGTGTTCGGCCATCCCGAGTGCGTGCGCCGATTTTTCGAGCGCCTGCAGCTTCGGCAGCGGCGGGAAATCGTCGGGCACGGGCGACGGCGACAGCATTTTCCGGGCAAGCGCATAGCCCTCGTCGCGTCCGGCCTGGTCGGCGCGCAGCGCGGCCGGCCAGCGCGGGTCGTCCCACAGGCGCGGATCGGCCTCGAGCGCGACGTTCGCGTTGATCAGCGAGGTGCCGCCGAGCCCGCAGCCCACCACCGCGTTGACGTCCTCGTTCACGTGCACTTCGAGCAACGCCAGCGGCGAGCCGATCTGTGCCTCGGCGGTGTTGTACTGGATCTGCTCGACGCCCTGCACGGGCGTGCGCGGAAACTCGCCGGCCATGAATTCGCGCCCGCGTTCGAGCACGCACACGCGGCGGCCCGCGCGCGCCATCCGGCTCGCGGCGATCCCGCCGCCGTAGCCCGAACCAATCACGACCACCTCGTAATGCCCTTGCAGCGCCGTCGGCGCGCTCGATAAGCGGTTCATCAGGACCACCTCGTCTGAAATCGGATGCGGGGAACGGAAGCTCGGCTTCTGAACAAAGACGGCGTGCGGCGACAGCTTTTTTATCGTAGGCGGAATATGGGCGCAAAAAAAGGCGCGCCGTGGAAGGCGCGCCGGAGTCGTAGCGTGCGACGTTCAGGGGGCATGTCCGGCCCGCCGTTGCCGGGTGTCGCCGGCCGGTTGGGCATGCGCCTTTAGTTCGCTTTTTATGTGGCCTGTTGGTTGTACGAACTATTACGCGGCCACTTCATTGCATTCACTATCGATCGATTCCGCCGCGAGCAGATTCAGCGCCACCAGAATCGCCGCGCGATTGTCGACGTCGATCGCGATGCCGAGCACGTCGGCGAGCCAGCGGCCGATCTTCGTGTTGGAAAATTCTTCGGCACCGGCCGTCTTTTTCATCGTGACGCCGAGTTTGACGGCGCGATAGTGATAAGAGGGGACCCGATGCTGAGCCGCGACCGCCGACAGGCCGCCTTTGCCCTCCGAGCACCAGCCGAGGCTGCCGGCCAGCACGATCCGCTCCGGCTCGTCGAGCCCTTCGATGAACTCGCGCGCCGCGCGCCGCACGCCCTGTTCGTCGAGGCCGTATTGCAGCAGCATGCTTTGCACCGGGTCTTCGAGCGCTTGCGCGTGCAGATCGATCTCCTGCTCGATGCCCTCGGTTTCCATCGACACGTTGCGCTGATGGCACGCGCTGCGCAGGCAGTCGATCAGGTAACGGCGGAAATACGCGCACACGGCGTAGCTGTTGGACGGCGCGCTGTCGGCGCACGCGTTCGTTTCGGTGTGACCGGGCGCGAGGCGCAGCACCTTCGCATAGATGAACTGTGCGACCAGTTCTTCCTTGTCCTCGCCGAGCGCCTGCAATTCGAGCGGGTGGTAGGTCCGCAACGCGCGCTTGACGAGTTCGACCATCGACACCATTTCGTCGGCGGACAGCCGGGTGCGCCTGCGCCACAGGTCGGGCAGGATCGCGTCGTCGAGTTGGCGGGCGAACTCGTAGCTCGGGACTGCGCCCATGGAAACCTCCATCACGGTTGGCGAGGAGCGCGGTGGCCCGCGGCGTGTAGGCCGCGAGGCGAGGGAAGGAGTCTGAAGTGCCGCGCTGAAACGTGAATTCAGTATGGGTCGCGGCAACGCCTTCGCCTATATGGATTAAGTGTTAGCTGATGGGTAAACTGCCGGGTAAACCTTCTGACGGATTGCTGACTATTCGTCTGAAGGTAAGGCATTCGCCGTAGAATGAGCCGCGCGGGCGGCGTGTCGCGTCGCCCGGTTCGACCCGCGGTTCCGCCGGAGCGCCGGAGCGCCGGTGCGCCGGCGCTTGGTCAGTGCTTCGCCCCAGCGGAGTTGCAAGGCCCCGCCGCGACAAACTGCGTGGGATCGGAGTCGGAGCCTTGCTCCAGCGCCGATCGACTTAGGAGACCGCTCCATGCGGGCCGACCCGATCCAACGTGCCATCGACGAAGACCTCGTGCGCGTGCTCTACGCGCAGGACCCGATCGCGTTCTTTTCGCACTGGTTTTCGATCGCGGTGCTCGTGGCGATCTACTGGCCGCATATTCCTTCGCCGCCGCTCTTTATCGCGTGCTTCACTTTTTACGCGCTCGCCAATTGCGCGGGGCTCGCGCTGTGGATCTGCAATCGGCGCTATCCGAAGCTGGTCTCGCCGCGCGACTGGATCTATCTGCACGCGCTGCGCGGCGTGCTGTTGTACAGCGGGCCGGGCTTCGCGGTGTGGTTCGCGTTCCAGAGTCCGCAGACCGACCTGCCGCTGCTGCATACCGTGATGCTCGTGACGCTCGCGGCCGGCGTGTTCATGTCGAATGGTTTCGATCTCCTCAATTTTTCGACGTCGATTCCGTTCCTGCTGCTGCCGTCGATCGTGCTGCACTTCGGCTCCCACACGTTCGATCGCACGATTCTCGCGATCGTGCTCGCGTTCTTCTTCTGCGCGATCAACGTCTACGCGATGAGTTATCGCAAGCTGTTCCGGCAGGTCGTGCAGGCGCGCGTGGATCAGCAGTACCTCGCGGAATCGCTTGCCGCGCAAAAGCGTGTCGCCGAAGAGGCGAGCCTCGCGAAGACGCGGTTTTTCGCGGCGGCAAGCCACGATCTGCGTCAGCCGCTGCATGCGATCGGCCTGCTGGCGGCGGCCCTGAACGATCCGGCGGCGACGCCCGCGCAACACGCGAAAACCGCCGGGCATATCGTCTACAACGTCGAGGCGCTCAACGAGCTGTTCAACCAGGTGCTCGATCTCGCGCGGCTCGAAAGCGGCGTGACCCAGGTGATCCGTTTGCACTTCCGGCTTGCCGAGCTGTTCGAGCGGGTCGGCAGCCAGTATCGTCCGCAGGCTGCGGCGAAGGGGCTCGCACTGCGTATCGCGCCGACTTCGATGATCGTCTACGACGATCCGGTGCTACTGGAGCGGGTGCTGAGCAATCTGCTGTCGAACGCGGTGCGTTATACCGAGCAAGGGGCGATCTGGCTCGGCTTGCGACGCGCGGGTCGACCGAATGGCGGCTATATCGAGGTGCGCGATTCGGGCGTCGGCATTGCGCCGGAAGAGCACGAGCGTATTTTCGAGGAGTTCTATCAGGTCGAGAATCCGCAGCGCGACGCGCGCCAGGGCCACGGGCTCGGGCTGCCGACCGTCAAGCGGCTCGTCGGCCTGCTCGGCGGCGAGTTGCAGCTGCGCTCGGCGCCGGGACGCGGCTCGGTGTTCCGCTTTGCGGTGCAGGCGGGCGATGCGAGCGGGATCGTGGCGAGTCTGAACGACTCGGTTGCGGGCGGCCCGGCCGCTCTGGGGCGGCGCGTGCTGTGCATCGACGACGATCCGTCGATACTGGAAGGGCTCGCGAGTCTGCTCGAGCGTTGGGGCTGCGCCGTGCGCGGCGCGCGCGACGAAGCCGAGGCGCTCGCCGCGCTCGCGGACGGCTTCGTGCCCGACGCGGTGCTGTGCGACTACCAGCTCGCCAATCGTCGCACCGGCGCGCAGGCGCTCAGCGCGCTGCGCGGCGCGCTCGCGCGAGAAGGGCACGACCATGTGGTGACGGTGCTAATTACGGGCGACATGGCATCGGCCGAGCTGACGGCGCTCGCGTTGCAGGGGATTCCAGTGCTGCACAAGCCGGTGACGCCGGCGCGCTTGCGGCGCACGCTGGAGATGCTGTGGCAGCAGGCGATCGACGAGGGGCGGCCGGCGGGCGCGGCGGTGCAGGGGGACGGCGCGGCGCAAGGCGCTACAACGTCTTCCCCGCCTCCAACCATCCATTGATCACCGCGATCGCGGTCGAGCGGTTGTGCACGCCGAGCGCCCGAAAGATCACCGACAGATGGACCTTCACCGTGCCTTCGGCGACACCGAGCTCGCGCGCGATCATCTTGTTGGTCCAGCCGCGATGCACGAGCCGCATGATGTCCTGCTGACGTGGGGAGAGGTTCTCCAGCAGATGCTGCTGGTGCGGTTGCAGCGAGGGCACCAGCGTCAGCGGTTCGGTCTGTGAGGCGCTGCCCGGACCCGCCGCGCGCCCGGCTTGCGCCGACACGCCAGCCGAGCCCTCGGCATCGGCCCCCGCGCAGCCGGCCGCTTGCGTCTCGCGCGTGCCGAGCAGACTCAGCGCTTCCATCGGCACATAAGCACCGCCGGACAACACCAGTTCGATTGCCTTCAGCATCACGCTGGCGGGCTGGCGCTTCGGCACGAAGCCGAGCGCGCCGGCCGCGAGCACCGCGCGCATCTCGTCGGGCGATTCCTCCGCGGACAGCACGACGACCGGCAACGCCGGGTTCGCCTTCAGCAGCGTTTCGAGCGACCTCGCGCCGCTCATGCCCGGCATATGCAGATCGACGATCGCCAGATCGTGATTCGCGTCGGGGCGCGCCGCGCTCGCGAGGGTTTCCCAACTGTCGGCTTCGTCGAACTGGGCGTCGGGATCGAAGCCGCGCAGCATCCCTTTGACGCCTTGCCGGATCAGTTCATGGTCGTCGGCTACAAGAAACTTCATGATGTCTCCGCGAGTCGCGCCTGTCCGTTGAGGGCTGCCGGTCTCGTTCTATGCGCTTCGTGATGATAAGGCAGGTCTCCCGCGCAGAGGTTCCGGCTTGCTAGGTAGACGAGCCGCGCGCGCCGTTTTTTAAGCGCTTGCGCGCGCGATCCGGCCGCTTATGCGCAGCGGATCGATGTCGGTTCGCGCGCCGCTATCTGACCGCGAACAGCGTCGCATTCATCAGAAGCTTGAAGGCGAAACCGAGCGACATCGCCGCGGCCACGCCGAAGCACCATAGCGCGATGAACCAGAGCCAGCCCGGCAGTTTGCGGCTTTGGGGTTCAGTGATAGTGATGTTGGTCGCCATGACGCACCTTGCCGCGAAAGACCCAGTAACCCATCGTCGTGTACGCGACGATGATCGGCAGGATCACCGCCGCACCGGCCAGCGTGAACGTCTGGCTCGTGCGCGGCGCGGCGGCTTCCCATAGCGTGATGCTCGACGGAATCGCGTACGGCCACAGGCTCACGAGCAGCCCGAGATAGCCGAGCAGCACGAGCGCCAGCGCAAGCACGAACGGCGTGTTGTGATGGCGCGCGCGCACCGCGCGATGCATGAAGAACGCGCAGATCGCGACGAGGAACGGCACCGGCAACAGACGGTGGAAGATCCCGTCATGGAACCAGCGTTGCGCGATGCCCGCGTCCATCAGCGGCGTCCAAAGGCTCACGAGGGCGATGAAGCCGAGCAGCACCAGCGTGAGCGGCCAGACGACGCGATGCAGCCGCCGCTGCAGATCGCCCTCGGTCTTCGCGATCAGCCAGCAGCAGCCGAGCAGCGCGTAGGTCGCGACGAGCCCGAGGCCCGTCAGCAGACTGAACGGCGTGAGCCAGCCGAACGCGCCGCCGGCATAGGCGCCATCGACGACCGGGATGCCTTGCAGGAAGGCGCCGAGCACGCTGCCCTGGAAGAACGCCGCACCGGCCGAGCCGCCGATGAACGCGAGATCCCACAGATGCTTCGTGCGACGCGACTTCGCGCGGATCTCGAACGACACGCCGCGAAAGATCAGGCACACGAGCATGAAGACGAGCGGCAGATAGAGCGCCGACAGCACGGTCGAGTAGACGACCGGAAACACCGCGAACAGCGCGGCCCCGCCGAGCACGAGCCAGGTTTCGTTGCCGTCCCACACCGGCGCGACCGTGTTCATCATCAGGTCGCGTTCCTTTTCATCGGGAAAGAACGGGAAGACGATGCCGATGCCGAGGTCGAAGCCGTCCAGCACGACGTACATGAAAAGGCCCAGCGCGATGATCGCGGCCCATACGACGGTTACGTCCATTTGGTTTCTCTCGAATCGTGGTTAGACGGCGTCGATCATCTGATCGGCGGCGGACAGCGGCCGGCGCGCGCTCTGCGCGAGCGACGGTTGCGATAGGCCGTGCGCCGTGTCGTGCGGCTTGCCGCCTGGCAGCGCGGGGCCCGAGCGCATCAGCTTCAGCATGTAGTAGATGCCGGTGCCGAACACGAGGAAGTAGACGAGCACGAACGTCATCAGCGACAGACCGACCTGCTGCGTGCTCAGCGGCGACACCGCTTGCGAGGTGCGCATCACGCCGTACACGACCCACGGCTGGCGGCCCGCTTCGGTGGTGACCCAGCCGGCCAGCAGCGTGATGAAGCCGCTCGGCCCCATCGCGACGCACAGGCGCTGGAACCACTTCGCTTCGAACAGACGCCCGCGGCGGCGCAGCACCCAGGCCGCGATCGACATCGCGATCATCAGCACGCCGAGGCCCGCCATGATGCGGAAGCTCCAGAACACGACGGTGGAATCGGGGCGGTCCTGCGGCGGGAATTCCTTCAGGCCGCGGATTTCGCCGTCCCAGCTATGCGTGAGGATCAGGCTACCGAGGTGGGGAATCGACACCGCGTAGCGCGTGGTTTCCGCCTTCATGTCGGGGATGCCGAACAGGTTCAGCGCGGTGCCGCCTTTCTCGGTGTCCCACAAGCCTTCGATCGCCGCGATCTTGGCCGGCTGATACTGGCGCGTATTCAGGCCGTGCTGATCGCCGACGAATGCCTGGATCGGCGTGAGGATCAGCAGCAGCCAAAGCGCCATCGAGAACATTTTCTTCACGGCCGGATCGCGCCGGCCGCGCAGCAGATGCCACGCGCCGACTGCCGCGACCACCAGCCCCGCGACGATGAACGCCGCGAGCGCCATATGCGCGAGCCGGTACGGGAACGACGGATTGAAGATGATCTTGAACCAGTCGAGCGGCACGACATGACCGTCGACGACCTCGAAGCCCTGCGGCGTTTGCATCCAGCTATTGGACGCGAGAATCCAGAAAGTCGAGATCAGCGTGCCGATCGCGACCATCAGCGTCGCGCCGAAATGCGCGCGCGGACTCACGCGTTGCCAGCCGAACAGCATGATGCCGAGGAAGCCCGCTTCGAGAAAGAACGCGGTCATCACCTCGTACATCAGGAGCGGTCCGGTGATGGGCCCGGCGAAACTCGAAAAGCCCGACCAGTTGGTGCCGAACTGATAGCTCATCACGACGCCGGAGACGACGCCCATGCCGAAGGCCACTGCGAAGATCTTCGACCAGAACAGACAAAGATCTTTGTAGTACGCCTTGCCGGTTTTCAGCCAACGCCATTCGAGAACGGCAATGAAACTGGCCAGACCGATGCTGAGTGCGGGAAAAACAATGTGGAAAGAAACGGTGAACGCGAATTGAATGCGAGCGAGATCGAATGCCGATAGTGCGGAGTTCATGATCCTGTTGTGCGTGATGACCGCGTGAACGGACTTACGCGCGTCGACCGATGTCGGTGCGCACTGCGCGGGGCAGATGGCGCAAGAGTAGGGGATCGATGGAAAATGTGTTGCAATGCGATGTGCGTCAATAAACCGCCTTGTTTTATGCGAAAGACGTTTATCGGTTTGGCAAGCCGTTGATGAGTATCAAGTTTCTTTGGTCGGCGGCGGTGCGGCCGCGTGCGGGTCGTGACATTCGCTGCGGCAATCGACCGCGCTGCAGCAATCGGTTTTGTCGCGCATTGTCCATGCGCCGTTCGTTTCGCATTCGGTGGTATTGCGTAAATCGTATTGGCTCGTTATTGATGGTGTCATCGGCGCGGTTATTTCCCATCGGCATGGCTCAATAGCGACTTACCGCACGCCGATCACGCCGGCCGTTTCCATGGTTTCCGTTATCCATTGCCTTATCCGCACGGCGTTCTGTCATGCGTCGCGCGCATGCTTCGTGAACAGCTTCCGCTTCATCCACCTGCCGGCAACGGCAGACTTCATCCACAAGGAGTCAGCAGATGAGCACGATCAGGACGAAAGACGGTACCGCGATTTTCTACAAGGACTGGGGCAAGGGTCGCCCGGTCGTGTTTTCGCACGGCTGGCCGCTCACCGCCGATGCCTGGGATGCGCAGATGCTGTTTCTCGGCAGCAAGGGCTTTCGCGTGATCGCGCACGACCGTCGCGGTCATGGCCGCTCGGAGCAGCCGTGGGACGGCAACGAGATGGACACCTATGCCGACGATCTTGCCGCGCTGATCGAACATCTCGATCTGCAGGACGCGACGCTGGTCGGCCATTCGACGGGCGGCGGTGAAGTCGCGCATTACATCGGCCGGCATGGCACGGGGCGCGTCGCGAAGGCCGTGCTGATCGGCGCGGTGCCGCCGCTGATGCTGAAGACCGCGGACAATCCGCTCGGCCTGCCGATCGACGTGTTCGATGGCATTCGCAAGGGCGTGCTCGACGATCGCTCGCAGTTCTTCAAGGATCTGGCCGTGCCGTTCTACGGCTACAACCGGGAGGGCGCGAAGGTGTCTCAGGGCGTGATCGATTCGTTCTGGCGGCAAGGCATGGCTGGGTCGATCAAGGGGCTGTACGACTGCATCAAGCAGTTCTCCGAAGTCGACTACACCGAAGACCTGAAGAAGATCGACGTGCCGACCCTGGTGCTGCACGGCGACGACGACCAGATCGTGCCGATCGACGCGGCCGGCCGACAGACCGCGAAGATCGTCAAGAACGCGACGCTGAAGGTCTATCCGGGTGGCCAGCACGGCATGTGCACGGTCGAGGCCGACAAGGTCAACGCCGACCTGCTCGAATTCATCGGCTCCTGAGCGCTCGGCCACGTCATGATGTGATCAGTTGACGGCGCGGGCGGCGCATGGCCGCCGCTCGCGCTGCCCGTCGGGCATGCGCTGGCGCGACGAGCACCCACGGTTGGAACAAATCTCTGTTTCGAGTTATACGATGTCACACGAACGTGGCATTCGTATCTCGTTGTTTTATAAAGAGATGCAAAATACCAAGCCCGTCGTTTAAGGGTAAATGCTGAGTTGAAATCCGCTTGGCCATCGTCGATAGTACGTTATCGTACAACTTGAGTGTGTTATGCGACGCGCGCAATGCGCTTCCGCTGGCCGCTCAACTTTCTGTCTGTCCTCTGTAGACCTCGCGCGCGACGCGCTAAAGGAACCCCTTATGAAGAAGATTGCCTTGAGTGGCGCCGGCGGCCAGCTCGGCTCCGTGGTACGTGCTGAATTCGTCGCGCGCGGCGTGCCGTTGCGCTCGGCCGCGGGCTCGAAAGTGCTGACGCCGCTCGTCGACGGCGAAGACGTCATGAACGGCGATCTGCGTGATCCGGCCGTCGTCGACCGGCTGCTCAACGGCGTGGACGTGCTGATCCATTTCGCCGGCACGAGCGTCGAGCGTCCGCTGCCGGAGATCATCGAGAACAACCTGCGCGGCCTCGTCGAAGTCTACGAAGGCGCGCGCCGCAACGGCGTGAAGCGCATCGTGTTCGCGAGCTCGAACCACGCGATCGGCATGTATCCGGTCACCGAGCATCTGAGCCTCGACTGCGAACTGCGCCCGGACGGCTTCTACGGCCTGTCGAAGGTGTGGGGCGAAGCGCTCGCACGCATGTACTGGGACAAGCACGGCATCGAAAGCGTATGCGTGCGCATCGGCAGCTGCCTCGAGCGTCCGACCGAGCAGCGCCACCTGAGCACCTGGTTCGGCCACAAGGACCTGTTCCATTTCCTCGACCGCTGCATCGAAGCGGAAGACGTCGGCTTCCTGACCATCTGGGGCGTGTCGGCGAATACGCGCAGCTGGTGGGACAACAGCGGCGCCGCGCGTTTCGGCTACGAGCCGAAGCAGAACGCCGAGGACTATGCGGAAGACATTCTGTCGCGCCCGAATCCGCTCGATGAACTGTGCCAAAGCTACCAGGGCGGCAGCTTCGTCGGCATCGACTATTCGCGCAAGGCTTAAGTCCCGGTCGGTTCGACGGGCATCGCATCACTAGGAGTAGCAGCAATGAAGATCAAGGGAATTCGCTGGTGGATGGTCGCTCTGGTCGCGGCCGGGCTGATCATCAACTACCTGGCGCGCAACACGCTGTCGGTCGCGGCACCGACGATGATGAAAGAGCTGAACATCACGACCGAGCAGTACTCGCACGTGGTCGTGGCATGGCAGCTCTGCTATGCGTTCATGCAGCCGGTCGCCGGTTTCGTGCTCGACACGATCGGCACCAAGATCGGTTTCGCGGTGTTCGCGCTCGCGTGGTCGGTTGCGTGCGCGGCGGCCGCGTGGGCGACCGGTTGGCGCAGCCTCGCGGTGTTCCGCGGTATCCTCGGCCTCGCTGAATCGGCCGGTATTCCGGCCGGCGTGAAGGCGACCAGCGAGTGGTTCCCGGCGAAGGAGCGTTCGGTCGCGATCGGCTGGTTCAATATCGGCTCGTCGATCGGCGCGCTGCTGGCGCCGCCGCTCGTGGTGTGGGCGCTGTTTCACGGCAAGTGGCAACTCGCGTTCGTGATCGTCGGCGTCGCGGGCATCGTGTGGAGCGTGCTGTGGATGCTCGTTTACAAGCATCCGCGCAACCAGAAGCTGCTGGGCAACGACGAGCGCGACTACATTCTGAGCGGCCAGGAAGCGAAGCATCACGACGACATCAACACGCCGAAGCGCAACTGGCGCTCGATGCTGGTGAGCCGCGACTTCTGGGCGATCGGGATTCCGCGGATTCTGTCCGAACCGGCGTGGCAAACGTTCAATGCGTGGATTCCGCTGTACATGATGACCGAGCGTCACATGAACCTGAAGGAAGTCGCGATGTTCGCGTGGATGCCGTTCCTCGCCGCCGATATCGGCTGCGTGCTGGGCGGTTATCTGAGCCCGTTCTTCCACAAGTACGCGAAGGTGTCGCTGTTCACGTCGCGCAAGATGGTGTTCGTGGTCGGTGCGCTGTTCATGATCGGACCGGCGAGCATCGGTCTCGTCGAGAGCCCGTACATGGCGGTGGCGCTGCTGTGCCTGGGCGGCTTCGCGCACCAGACGCTGTCGGGCGCACTGTATGCGATTACGTCGGACATGTTCGGCAAGCACGAAGTCGCGACCGCGACGGGCATGGGCGGCATGGCCGGCTACCTCGGCGCCGCGGCGTTCACCGCGCTGTTCGGCGTGCTCGTCACGCAGGTCGGCTACAGCCCGCTGTTCGTCGTGCTCGCGGTGTTCGACCTGATTGCCGCGGTGGTGGTCTGCCTGATGGCGAAGAGCTCGGAAAAGATCCCCGAGCCGACGTGGACGTCGAACGATGCGGCGACTGCCAGGTAAAACCAGGCAGGGTCGACTCTTGCAGGGTTGATTGGCAATTGAAGTGAGAAGAGGCGGTGCCCGATCAAGCGGGTGCCGCCTCTTTTTTTGTTGCTGCTGGGTTGGCGGTCGTCGCGTGCGGTTCGTTCGTTGGACACTATCTATCTCTCTATCGAAACCCCTCTGGCGCGCTGCAAACCGGGTTCGACACGCGGCACATCAGCACGACACCACCCGCGCACGCAAAAACGCCGCTGCGCCCACTCCATCGACAACCCGGAGCAGACGCAGCGGCGTAACTTCGCGCCGCGTGCGCTGATGCGCTTACGCGGTCTTCTGGCCGATCTCGTGGTTCGCGAGCACTTCGAGCGCGCGCACCATCGCCGAGTGGTCCCACGCCTTGCCGCCGTGCGCGACGCATGCGTTGAACAGGGCCTGGCAGGTGGCGGTGTTCGGCAGCGACACGCCGAGCGCCTGCGCGGTCGACAGCGCGAGATTCAGGTCCTTCTGGTGCAGTTCGATGCGGAAGCCCGGATCGAACGTGCGCTTGGTCATGCGCTCGCCGTGCACTTCGAGAATGCGCGACGACGCGAAGCCGCCCATCAGCGCCTCACGCACGCGCGCCGCATCGACACCGGCCTTCGATGCGAGCAGCAGCGCTTCGCCGACCGCTTCGATGGTCGCCGCGACGATCACCTGGTTGGCGACCTTGCACACCTGGCCCGCGCCGACCGCGCCGATCAGCGTGACGTTCTTGCCCATCATGTCGAAGAGGGGCTTCACGCTGTCGAAGGTGGCCTGTTCGCCGCCGACCATGATGGTCAGCGAGCCGGCCTTGGCGCCGACTTCGCCGCCCGATACCGGCGCGTCGAGATAATCGGCACCGGTTTCGCGCACGCGTGCCGCGAAGTCGCGGGTTGCCATCGGCGAGATCGAGCTCATGTCGACGACGGTCTGGCCGGCGCGCAGCGCGCTCGCGAGGCCGTTCTCGCCGAACAGCACGCGTTCGACGTCCGGCGTGTCCGGCACCATGATGAAGATCACATCCGCGTGCGCGGCGACCGCGGCGGGGCTGTCGCATGCGACGGCGCCGGCCTGCGTGAGCTCGGCGGGCACGCCGCTACGCGTGAACGCGGCGAGCGACACGCCGTTTTTCAGAAGGTTGGCGGCCATGGGCTTGCCCATGATGCCGAGTCCGATAAAGCCTGCTTTTTGCATGGAATGCTCCGATGATGTCGTGGCGGCGACGTTCAAGCTTCGCCCGCCGGTTTCTGCATGAAGTGTTTCTGCGCCGCTAGCGCGGCGCCCTTGAGCAGCCCGAGATCCGCGCAGACGGCGACGACGCGCGCGCCCATCGACAGATAACGTTCCGCGTCGGCCTGCAGCGGCGCGAGAATGCCGCTCGACTTGCCGGCCGCCTGCGCGCGCTCGAACACATGCGCGATCGCTTGCTGCACGTCCGGATGGTTCGCGTTGCCGAGATGGCCAAACGAAGCCGCGAGGTCGGACGGACCGATGAAGACCGCGTCGATGCCGTCCACCGCGAGGATGCTGTCGATCGCCTCGACCGCCTTGCGGCTTTCGATCTGCGGGATCACGCAGACGTTGTCGTTGGCGATCGAGAAGTAGTCGGGCACGGTGCCGTAGCGGTTGCCGCGATGGCCGACCGACACGCCGCGAATGCCCTGCGGCGGGTAGCGCGTCGACGCGACCGCCCGGGCGGCGTCCTCGGCGCTGTCGACGAAGGGCACGAGGAAGTTCGAGAAGCCGCTGTCGAGGAAACGTTTGATCACGACGCTGTCGTTGGCCGGTGGTCGGACGACCGGCGCGCTGCCGCTGTCCTTGAGCGCCATCAGTTGCGGGATCAGCGTGAGCACGTCGTTGGGCGCGTGTTCGGCGTCGAGCAGCATCCAGTCGAAGCCGACCGTGCCCAGCAATTCAGTGGCGATCGGGCTGGCGAGCGATGCCCAGCAGCCGATCTGGGTTTTTCCTTCGCGCACCGCGCGCCGGAAGCGGTTGGGCAAAGATTCATAAGGCGTGACGGCGGGCATGCGGTGTCTCCTCGAACTACGATGGATCGGGAAAAAGCTTCGGCGACCCCAAAACCACGCGGAACGCGAGGTTATAAGTCGTCGTATGACTAACGGCAGATTAGCATCGCATGCCTCTGTTGTAACGGGCGAGTAAACCCGAATGTCCCTGTACGACAAGCGTTTCCGGTTGCATGGAGCCCCCGCAATGTTGTAGGATGACCTATATCTTAAGCCTTCATCCAAGGGAAGCCAAAATGCCTATTACCGGCGAAATGCTGATCGGTCGCAAAGCAGTGCGCGGCGAAGAAAAACCGCTGCGCGCGTTCAATCCTGCCACGGGTTCCGAGATTGCCGAGCCGGTGTTCGGCAGCGGCACCGTCGAGAACGTCGAGCAGGCCTGCGCGCTCGCGCAACAGGCGTTCGACGCCTATCGTCAACTGCCGCTCGCAACGCGTGCCGAGTTTCTGGATCGTATCGCGGACGGCATCACGGCGCTCGGCGACGAGCTGATCGAGCGTGCGCAGGCTGAGTCGGGCCTCCCGAAGGCGCGTCTGGAAGGCGAGCGCGGCCGCACCACCGGCCAGCTGAAGCTGTTCGCGCAAACCGTGCGCGCCGGCCAGTGGCTCAACGCGACGCTCGATTCGCCGCTGCCGGATCGCAAGCCGCTGCCGCGCTCGGATCTGCGCATGCAGAAGATCGCGCTCGGCCCGGTCGCCGTGTTCGGCGCGAGCAACTTCCCGCTGGCGTTCTCGGTGGCGGGTGGCGACACCGCCGCGGCACTCGCGGCTGGCTGCCCGGTCGTCGTGAAGGCGCACCGCGCGCACCTCGGCACGTCGGAGCTGGTCGGTCGCGTGATCCAGCGCGTCGCGCAGGAAATGGATCTGCCCGAAGGCGTGTTCTCGATGATCGTCGGCGCGGGCAATTCGGTCGGCGAGGCGCTGGTTGCGCACCCGGCCATCAAGGCGGTCGGTTTCACCGGTTCGCGCGCGGGCGGCACCTCGCTGATGCGCGTCGCGGCGGCACGTCCGGAGCCGATTCCGGTTTATGCGGAAATGAGCAGCATCAACCCGGTGTTCCTGCTGCCGAACGCTCTGTCGGCACGCGGCGACAGCATCGCGCGCGGTTTCGTCGACTCGCTCGTGCTCGGCGCGGGCCAGTTCTGCACGAACCCGGGCCTCGCCATCGCGATCGACAGCGACGCGCTGAAGGGTTTCGTTGCCACGGCATCGGAGGCGCTCGCCGCCAAGCCGGCGCAAACCATGCTGACCGCGGGCATCCACGCCGCGTATGAAGACGGCGAAAGCAAGCTGGCTGCGACCAAGGGCGTCGAAGTCGTGGCGCGCGGCGTTGCCGCAAGCGGCCCGACCCAGGCTTGCGCGGCGCTGTTCGTGACCGACGCGCAGACGTTCCTCGCGAACCCGGCGCTCGAAGACGAAGTGTTCGGCCCGGTGTCGACGATCGTCCGCTGCAAGGACGAGCAGGAAATGCTGAAGGTCGCCGAGCACTTCGCCGGTCAGCTGACCGCGACGCTGCAGATGGACAGCGCCGATGTGGCGGGCGCGAAGAAGCTGGTGACGATCCTCGAGCGCAAGGCCGGCCGGATTCTGGTCAATGGCTTCCCGACCGGCGTCGAAGTGTGCCACGCGATGGTCCACGGCGGCCCGTTCCCGGCAACGTCGGACAGCCGCGCGACTTCGGTCGGCACGACCTCGATCGACCGCTTCCTGCGTCCGGTGTGCTACCAGGACTTCCCGGCCGAGCTGCTGCCGCAAACGCTGGCTGACGGCAATCCGCTGGAACTGTGGCGTCGTCGCGACGGCGAACTCACGCGCGGTTAAGCATGTGAAGCGGCCCTGAACGGATACGCGCCCAGGCCTTGCGGCCGGGCGCGCATCGAAGGGAAGGGCGCAAGGCATCGCAAGATAAAAAAATGGCCGGGAGATTCCCGGCCATTTTTTTCGCCCGCGAGCTTCGCGACGATCAGCTGTTCGCTTCGCTCACTTCGTTCGCGCGACGCAGCCGCTCACGGCTATTCGACAGATGCATGCGCATCGCCGCGCGCGCGCCTTCTGCGTCGTGCCGCGAAATCGCTTCGAGGATGCTCTCGTGCTCGAGATTGACCAGCGACAGATACGCGTCGGGATCGGCGCGCGCGATGCCGGCCGAGTCGAGCCGGTTACGCGGAATCAGCGCGCTGCCCATCTGCGAGAGGATGTCGACGAAATAACGGTTGCCCGTGGCGCGCGCGACCGAAATGTGGAACTGCAGATCGGCGTCCACGCTGTCCAGCCCGTTGTGACGCGTCGCTTCGATCGCGTCGAGCGCGGCGCGCATGCGCGCGAGGTCGTCCGGCTTCGCGCGTTGTGCGGCGAGACCCGCGCATTCGGTTTCGAGGCTGATGCGCAGCTCCAGAATGGAAAGCACGTCGCGCAGCGTCGTGGCGGGCACCATGTCGATGCCGAGCTTTTCGCGCTGCGGTTCGAGCACGAAGCTGCCGATGCCATGCCGGGTCTCGATGACTTTGCCCGCCTGCAGGCGCGAAATCGCCTCGCGAATCACCGTGCGGCTCACGCTGAGTGTGTTCATCAGCTGCGATTCGGTCGGGAGTTTGTCGCCCGGCTTCAGCACGTTGGCCGCGATCTGCTCGGTGACGTAGCTGACGACGAACTCGGCAAGATTGCGAGCGCGTCGTGGCGGTGCCGTGGATGCTAGTGGTGTAGCCATCGAAAACGCTCCTCTGGAAGATTGCTGCATTTTTATTATATCGTCGTCTGACGACTGATTATATAAGCGCCGAATCATTTTCGGCGCAAATGTGAGGTAAATCGGCGGATGCCCGAGCTCTCGATGCGTCGCAGGCGCATATATCGCGCGCGGCGCCGGGCGTCCGCCGGCTGGAAGTACGATAACTGAGACGAGGTCCCAGCCTATAACGGGCTCACGCCGAGCGCAACTCGACTCGCCGGATGTCCTTGACGATCACCAGGTAGCTGATCACCGTCAGCAGCGCGTTCACGCCGACGAACACCAGCGCGCCATTGAACGAGCCCGAGCGCGCAACGAGATAACCGATCACGATCGGCGTCACGATGCCGGCGATGTTGCCGAACATGTTGAAGATCGCGCCGGACAAGCCGAGCGCTTCCTTCGGCGACGTATCGGCGACGACGGCCCAGCCCAGCGCGCCGATGCCCTTGCCGAAGAACGCCAGCGACATCAGCGCGACGACGATCCAGTCGGTCGACACGTAGTTGCAGCCGATGATGCAGGTCGACAGCAGCATGCCGCCGACGATCGGCACCTTGCGCGCGACGGTCAGCGAACAGCCGCGGCGGATCAAGCCATCCGACAGCACGCCGCCGAGCACCCCGCCGAGAAAGCCGCAGATCGCCGGCAGCGAGGCCACGAGGCCCGCCTGCAGGATCGTCATGCCGCGCGCCTGCACGAGGTAGATCGGAAACCAGGTCAGGAAGAAGTAGGTCAGCACGTTGATGCAGTACTGCGCGAGATAAACGCCGAGCAGCATCCGATTGCCGAGCAACTGGCGCACCAGCGTCCAGCCGCCCGCCTTCGAGACGTCGTCCGTGCGGGTCGTGCGCGCACCGTTGACGAGGCCGCCGCCTTGCTCGATGTATTCGAGTTCGGCGCGCGACACGCGCGGATGGTCGGCCGGATTCTTCATGACCTTGAGCCACGTCAGGGCGAGCACCAGGCCGATCACGCCCATCACGACGTAGACCATGTGCCAGCCGAACGCGTGCGTGAGCCACGCCATCAGTGGCGTGAACACCACCGCGGCGAAGTATTGCGCGGCGTTGAAGATTGCCGACGCGGTGCCGCGCTCGTTGGTCGGGAACCAGCTCGCGACGACCTTTGCGTTCGCCGGGAAGGCCGGCGACTCGGCCGCCCCCATCACGAAGCGCAGCGCGAACAGCGCGGTGATCGCTGCGCCGGCGCTGCCGAGCAGGCCGACCGAGCTTTGCAGCAAGGTGAACAGCGACCACGAGAAGATGCTCGCCGCGTACACGCGACGCGCGCCGAAGCGGTCGAGCAGCCAGCCGGCCGGCAGTTGCGACAGCACGTAGGCCCAGCTGAATGCGGAAAAGATATAGCCCATGCGGATCGCGTCGAGGTTGAACGCGGTACGCATCGCGGAACCGGTGACGGACAGCGTCGCGCGGTCGGCATAGTTGAGTGTGGTGATCACGAAGATCAGCAGCAGAATCCCGTAGCGGACCTTGGTGCGGGCCGCGCTGGACGCGGCGTCGGTGGGACTGGCCGTGCGGGTCATGTCCATGGGGCATCTCCTGTATTGTCGGGCGAGGCGGGATCTGGAGGCCTGGCGGCCCGTGGACCACCTGCCCGTCGTGCAAAAGCACGAACGCCCGGCGACGTTGCCGTGCCGGGCGTTCGCAACGGGACCGTCTATGCGGCCCTCGTCGATGAGGCTCACGAGCTTCTTCGCTCGAAGCCGTGACGCCGGTGTCTTACTGCGGTCCGAGCTTCTTGATCAGCGCGTCGAGCTGTTCCATTTCTTCCGCAGTCAGGTCGGTCAGCGGTGCGCGCACCGGACCCGCGTCGTGGCCAACCAGCTTCGCGCCAGCCTTGACGATGCTGACCGCGTAGCCTGCGCGGCGATTGCGGATCTTCAGGTACGGCAGGAAGAATTCGTCGATCAGCTTGCCGACCGTAGCGTGGTCGTCAGCGGCGATCGCGCGGTAGAAGTCCATCGCGGTCTTCGGGATGAAGTTGAACACCGCCGACGAGTACACCGGCACGCCCAGCGCCTTGTACGCCGCTGCGTAGACTTCCGCGGTCGGCAGGCCGCCGAGGTACGAGAAGCGCTCGCCGAGGCGGCGGCGGATCGTCACCATGTTTTCGATCTCGCCCACGCCGTCCTTGAAGCCGATCAGGTTCGGGCAGCTGTCGGCCAGACGCTCGAGCATGTCGGCGTTAAGCTTGGAGTTCGCGCGGTTGTAGATGATCACGCCCATGTTCGGCACGGACTTGCAGACCTCTTCGGCGTGGTCGGCGATGCCGTCCTGGCTCGCTTCGGTCAGGTAGTGCGGCATCAGCAGGATGCCGTGGGCGCCGAGGCGCTGGGCTTCCTTCGCGTAGGCGATCGCCACGCGGGTCGGGCCGCCGGCGCCGGCGAGGATGGGTACCTTGCCCTTGCAGACTTCGACCGCGGTCTTGACGACCTGGGTGTAGTCGTCTTGCGTCAGCGAGAAGAATTCGCCCGTGCCGCCGGCGACGAACAGCGCCGAAGCGCCGTACGGAGCGAGCCATTCGAGGCGCTCTGCGTAAGTGTCGGCGCGGAAGTCGCCCTTAGCGTCGAAGTCGGTAACGGGGAAGGACAGGAGGCCTTCGGAAACGATCTGCTTGAGTTCCTGCGGTGTCGTCATGATCAAAAATATCCAGGCGTCGGATTAGGTCGTTAGTCGGTTCCACCTAGTACAACAGACGTCGTACTAGTAGAAATTCTTTGGAAACTAGATTTCTTATACGTCATCGTACAACAACAAATCCGGTAACTCAACGGGGTTTTCGCGGCATAATGCACCCTATAGGGTAAATACGGAACATCCGGGCAAACTTTCACGTTGTAGGATGACGTATGATTGCTGGCGAAGCAGGCACATTACGCCTTAAGGATCGATTCAATGGAACAAACTCCGCTCTACATCCGCGTTCATCCCAATGACAATGTCGCGATCGTCGTCAACGACGGCGGTCTGGGCGAGGGCGCGGTATTTGCCGACGGCCTCAGGCTGCGCGAGCGTGTGCCGCAGGGCCACAAGGTCGCGCTGGCCGATCTCGCCGAAGGCGACGAGGTCATCCGCTACAACGTGGTGATCGGCTACGCCTTGAAGCCGCTGCCGAAGGGCAGCTGGATCAACGAGCACGTGATCCGCATGCCGAGCCCGCCGGGACTCGAAGATCTGCCGATCGCGACCACCAGGGCGCCGGACATGGCGCCGCTCGAAGGCTACACGTTCGAGGGCTACCGTAACGCGGACGGCTCGGTCGGCACGCGCAACATCCTCGCGATCACGACCACGGTGCAGTGCGTGGCCGACGTCGTGCAACACGCGGTCACGCGCATCAAGGCCGAACTGCTGCCGAAATATCCGAATGTCGACGATGTAGTCAGCCTCGGTCACACCTACGGCTGCGGCGTCGCGATCGACGCGCCCGATGCCATGGTGCCGATCCGCACCGTGCGCAACATCGCCTTGAATCCGAACTTCGGCGGCGAAGTGATGATGGTGAGCCTCGGCTGCGAGAAGCTGCAGCCCGAGCGTCTGATGCCGCCGGGCACGATCCCGATCGCGGCGGCCGCGGTCGTCGACGACGTCGCCGACATCGGCGACATGGCGCTGGATCAGAACGGCGACGTCGTGGTGCTGCAGGACGAATCGCACGTCGGTTTCCAGTCGATGATCACCTCGATCATGAAGATGGCCGAGGGTCATCTGAAGCGCCTGAACAATCGTCGCCGCGAAACCTGCCCGGCGGCGGATCTGGTGATCGGCGTGCAATGCGGCGGCAGCGACGCGTTCTCGGGCCTGACCGCGAACCCGGCCGTCGGCTTCGCGACCGATCTGCTGGTGCGCGCCGGCGCGACCGTGATGTTCTCGGAAGTCACCGAAGTGCGCGACGGCGTCGATCAGCTGACCGCGCGCGCGGCCAACGCGGACGTCGCCGCGGCGATCATCCGCGAGATGCAGTGGTACGACGATTACCTGAAGCGCGGTGGCGCGGACCGCAGCGCGAACACGACGCCCGGCAACAAGAAGGGCGGCCTGTCGAACATCGTCGAAAAAGCCATGGGCTCGATCATCAAGTCGGGCAACTCGGCGATCTCGGGCGTGCTGTCGCCGGGCGAGAAGGTCCGCCAGAAGGGCCTGATCTACGCGGCGACGCCGGCCAGCGACTTCATCTGCGGGACGTTGCAGGTTGCCTCGGGCATCACGCTGCACGTGTTCACGACCGGCCGCGGCACGCCGTACAGCCTCGCCGAAGTGCCGGTCATCAAGGTCGCGACGCGTTCGGACCTAGCACGTCGCTGGCATGACCTGATGGATATCAACGCCGGCACGATCGCGACCGGCCAGTCCAGCATCGAAGAGGTGGGCTGGGAGCTGTTCCGCCTGATGCTCGAAGTCGCCAGCGGCCGCCAGGAGACCTGCGCGGAGAAGCTCGGACTGCACAATGCGTTGACGCTGTTCAACCCGGCGCCGGTGACCTGATCAGGCACGCTGCGCCATCAAACTCCAGGCGAGCGCCGGTCCATCCGGCGCTCGCCTTTCTCTTCCATCGATCCGATCGCAATCACAAAAGCATAGAGACATGACCGATTTGAACGTTGACCGCTCCGCGGCAAAGAAACCTTTCCGCCGTCTGCTGCTCACCGGTGCCGCGGGCAACCTCGGCAAGCAACTGCGTCCCGCGCTCGCGCAATGGGCCGACGTCGTGCGCGTATCCGATATCGCGTCGCTCGGCGAACTCGCCGCGCACGAAGAAGCGGCCGTCGTCAATCTGGCCGATGAAGCGGCCGTGCACGCGCTGCTCGAAGGCGTGGACGCGGTGGTGCATCTCGGCGGCATTTCCGTCGAGGCGCCGTTCGAAGACCTGCTCGAAGCGAACATCCGCGGCCTGTACAACCTGTACTCGGCTGCTCAGAAGCAAGGCGTGAAGCGCATCATCTACGCGAGCTCGAATCACGCGGTGGGCTTCCATCCGGTGACCTCGGTCGTCGATACCAACGCGCCGCTGCGTCCGGACGGCCTGTACGGCGTGACGAAGTGCTTCGGCGAATCGCTGTCGCGCTACTACTTCGACCGCTTCGGTCTCGAAACCGTGTGTCTGCGGATCGGCTCGTCGTTCGAGCAGCCGAAGAGCGCGCGCATGCTGGTCACCTATCTGAGCTACCGCGACTTCATCGAGCTCGTGCGTTGCTCGCTGTTCACGAACCGCGTCGGCCACGCGATCGTCTATGGTGTGTCGAACAATCGCATCTCGTGGGTCGACAACACGAACGCCGCGTTCCTCGGCTTCCGTCCGCAGGACAGCTCGGCGCAGTTCGAGCACCTGTTCCCGCCGAGCGCCCCCGACACACGCTTCGACGACCCGACGCAGCAGTACCAGGGCGGCCCGTTCGTGCTCGCCGGTCCGATGGAGCCGAAGCGGGAGCCGAAATAATGAGCGCGAATCCTCGAGTGGAGCGTTTCGAAGCGGCCGGCCCGTTGCCCGCTGCCACCGGTGAAAGCCCGGTTTGGCGCGCGGCCGAGCAGGCGCTGTACTGGGTCGACATTCCCGCGAAGAAGATCGTGCGCGGCTCGGTCGAAACGGGCCAGCGCACCGAATGGCTGCTGCCGGAACAGGTTGCCTGTATCGCGTTCGATCATGCCGGCACGGTGCTCGCCGGCTGCGAGACCGGGCTGTTCGCGGTGACGCTCGCGGATGCGTCGAAAGCGGCCGGCGGCGAGCCGCTGAGCGCGTCGCTTCGCAAGCTCGCGGCACCGGAATTCCCGCACGCCGGCATGCGTTTCAACGACGGCCGCTGCGACCGGCAGGGACGCTTCTGGGCCGGCACGATGGTCATGGACATGGCGGCGGCGATCCCGGGCGGCGCGCTGTACCGCTTCGACGAGAAGGGCGTGTTGTCCGCGCCGGTCGTCGATTCGCTGATCACGCAGAACGGCCTGGGCTGGTCGCCGGACGGCACCACGATGTATCTGTCCGACTCGCATCCGCTGCGCCGGCTGATCTGGGCGTTCGACTACGACGTCGAGACCGGCGAGCCGCGCAACCGTCGCGTGTTCGCTGATCTGCATCACTACTCGGGCCGTCCGGACGGCGCGGCCGTCGATGCCGACGGCTGCTACTGGATCTGCGCGAACGACGCCGGTCTGCTGCTGCGCTTTACGCCCCAAGGCAAGCTCGACCGGCAGATTCCCGTGCCGGCCATCAAGCCGGCCATGTGCGCGTTCGGCGGCCGCGACCTCGACACGCTGTTCGTCACGTCGATTCGCCCGGCCAACGGCGCGAGCGAACACGACGGTCATGTGTTCGCGCTGCGGCCTGGCGTGAGCGGGCTGCCCGAGCCCGAGTTCGCGGGGAAACTGTAATAAACATTACGAAGTACATACGCCGGGATGAAAATTTTCTCCCGGCTTTTTTCATTTTTGGGGCGGTTTTTATGGCCCTTTATTCGTCACTCGTCGTACAACTTGTGGTCTGAAAGCCACGATTCATCCTGTTTCTTTAGCAAAAAAACAACGGCTTCGGAGACCCTGTCAATTCTGTCACCATCCAATGCCAGACGGCGCGGGGCCTCGGCGCCATGCCCGCTCGGTCATCCGTACCGGCGTCTTTCTTGATGCGGGTAAATACCGTCTGTACAAGTTAAAACCCCTTTTATAGACTTCGTATGTCGTCGTACAACATATAAGCCCAAACAAATGGCTTTCTGTGTTTGTGTGGCAGTGAAATGCGGCGGGCTTCAGGTGGGCAGTGCGGTAGCGGTATATGCCGCATGCATGCCGAAAGCCGGCTGGCGTGATTGAAGTAAGTAGTCGAGCTATCGACTGGAGTGCTGGGCTAACTGTGCCGGGGAAGTTGCACAGCCAGTACGGCCAGCGCCCGCGCCCGCGAGGGGGTGAGCGCGAAGCCGGAGACGCATCAAAACCATGTCACATCCGCTCTTGATGGGATGGTCTATTTTTCAAGGAATGTCACGATGAACAAGAAGTTTGCCTATACCCGTGTTTCGATGATCGTCGCAGCCGCGGCGCTGGCGTTCAGCACGATGTCGGCTGAAGCGCGCGTGTTCCGCTCCGCGGACGTGCACGGCGATACCTTCCCGACCAACATGGCCGTGAAGTTCATGGGCGAGGAGATCAACAAGGCGACCAACGGCAAGGACTCGATCAAGGTCTTCGGCAACAGCGCACTCGGTTCCGAAAACGACACGCTCGACCAGATCCGCATCGGCGCGCTCGACATGGGGCGTATCAACGGTGCCGCGTTCAACGAGATCGTGCCGGAATCGATGATCCCGTCGCTGCCGTTCCTGTTCCGCGACATCGACCATTTCCGCAAGGTCATGTACGGTCCGGAAGGCCAGAAGATTCTCGACGCGTTTGCCGCGAAGGGCATCATCGCCCTGACGTTCTACGAGAGCGGCGCACGCTCGATGTACGCAAAGAAGGCGATCAAGTCGCCGGCTGACATGAAGGGCCTGAAGGTTCGCGTGCAGCCGTCGGATCTGATGGTCGACGAAATCAAGGCAATGGGCGGCACGCCGACCCCGATGCCGTTCTCGGAAGTCTATACGGGCCTGAAGACCGGCCTCGTCGACGGCGCCGAAAACAACCTGCCGTCGTACGATGAAACCAAGCACTTTGAAGTCGCAACGGTCTTCTCGGAAACCCAGCATTCGATGACGCCGGAGGTGCTGGTGTTCTCGAAGAAGGTGTGGGACACGCTGTCGCCGCAAGAGCAGCAGATCATCAAGAAGGCCGCGGCTGACTCGGTGCCGTACTACCAGAAGCTGTGGACCGCGCGCGAAGCCGACGCGGCGAAGGCCGTCACCCAGGGTGGCGCAACGATCGTCCCGGCTGCGCAGATCGACCGTGCGGCTTTCGTGAAGGCGATGCAGCCTGTGTGGGCGAAGTACGAAAAGACCCCGCAGATGAAGCAGATCGTCGACGAGATCGAAGCAATCAAGTAAGTCTCGCGTCCCGGACGCAATCGGCATCGGCAACCTATGTCGCAACGGCGGCGTGACTGGTCCCGCGAGGAAACTCGCGAGACCGGCCGCCGCGCGATGTCGCGCGCGTGCGGATCGCGTCGCAACGGAATGGCTGAATTTCAAGCATAAGTCGGTCGTAAGCAAGGACAGGGTCATGAGTTTCCTGAAACGCCCAAATGATTTTCTTTTTCGCGTGCTGCTGGTCGTGGCGTCGTTTAGCCTCGCCGCACTTTGCCTGCTCGTGATTTATAGCGTGGTGATGCGCTACGTATTTAGCGACGCACCCGATTACGTCGAGCCCATCGCATTGTTGCTGGTGATCCTGATCGCGATGTTCGGCGCCGCGCTGAAGGTTCGCGAGGGCGGTCACATTGGACTCGACTCGCTCGTCAAGAAACTGCCGGAGAAGGGCCAACTGATCGCGAAAGGCATTCAGCACCTGTGCCTGATCGCTTTCGCGGTGGCGATTTTCGTCGGTTGCTTCGAGATGGCGGAAACCACCATGGGCGACCGCATTCCGATCATCGGCGTGCCGGAAGGCGTGCGCTACGTGATCCCGATCATCGCGAGTGTGTGCATCGCGTTGTTCTCGATCGAGCACCTGCTCGAGCTCTTCTCCGGGAAAAAACGGGAAGAGCCGGCGCTCGAACTCTCCGCCACGGAATAAAAGTAGAACCATCATGGAACTTGCCCTTCTTGGCTTTAGCTTTCTTGTTTTCCTCTTTCTAGGGGTTCCCGTTTCATTCGCGTTGGGCCTGTCCTGCGTTCTGACGTATCTGTTCGAAGGTCTGCCGACCGCGACCGCGATGCAGGCGATGATCTCGGGCATGAACGGTTTCTCGTTCCTCGCGGTCCCGTTCTTCATCTTCTCGGGCGAACTGATGCTCCACGGCGGTATCGCTGACCGCATCCTGCGTTTCGCGCAGGCCACGGTCGGCCATTTCCGCGGTGGCCTCGGCATGGCCAACGTGGTCGCCTGTACGCTGTTCGGCGGCGTGTCGGGTTCGCCGACCGCGGATACCTCGGCCATGGGCGGCGTCGTGATCCCGCTGATGAAGCGCGAAGGTTATAGCGCCGCTTACGCGGTCAACGTGACCACGCACTCGTCGCTGGCCGGCGCGCTGATGCCGACGTCGACCAACATGATCATCTATGCGTTCGCGGCACAAGGCGTGAGCGGCGTGCTGAACGGCAAGCAGATGAGCGGTGTGTCGATCGGCGATCTGCTGTTCTCGGGTCTGCTGCCGGTGCTGTGGGTGATGGGCCTCGTGCTGCTCGCCGCTTACTGGCAGGCCGTGAAGTTCGGCTATCCGCGACGTCCGGACGGTTCGACCCAGCTGCAGCGTTTCCCGGGCTGGATGGCGGTGCTGCGCACGTTCATCGGTGCGGTGCCGGGACTGATGGTCATCGCGATCATTCTGTTCTGTGTTGCGCGCGGTATTGCCACCGCAACAGAGGCGGCCGCGATCGCCGTGGGTTATTCGCTGATACTGACCATCGTCGTGTATCGCACGCTGACGATGAAGAAGCTCGGCCATGCGCTCGGCAAGGCAGCGAAAACGACCGGCGTGGTGCTGCTGCTGATCGGTGTGTCGAACATGCTGCGCTTCCAGATGGCGTACCTGGAAATTCCGGATGCGATCGAACGCATGCTCGACGGCGCGACCTCGCTGCCCTGGCTGATGCTGTTGTACATCAACGTGATTCAGGTGTTCCTCGGTACGTTCGTCGACATGGCGGCGCACATCCTGATCACGACCCCGTTGTTCCTGCCGATGGCGATGCACAACGGCGTGGGCCCGGTTCAGTTCGGCATCATGATTCTGCTGAACTGCGCATTGGGTCTCGTGCATCCGCCGATTGGCTCGGTGCAGTTCATTGGTTGCGCTATTGGTAATGTGTCGATAGGTGAAACTACTAAGGTGGCGTGGCCGTATTACCTCGCTATCTTCTCGGCCATCAATATCGTCACCTATGTCCCGTGGTTCTCGACCTGGTTGCCGAGCATCATCAACGGTCACCCGGTGTTCTGATCCAAATAAAAACGTCTTTCCCACACTCAGCGGCGCTTGCCCAGGCCGCATCAGAAAGTTTTTAACAGAGGAGTAAAAATGAAAAAGACTCTCTTAGCTTCTGCCTTGGGGTTGGTCGCCCTGGGCGCGCATGCGCAAAGCAGCGTGACGCTTTACGGTATCGTCGATACGGGTATTGGTTGGCAGAACAGCTCGGCTGGGCTGACCACGGCAGCGAAGCCGCAAACCATCCCGGGCAACTCGCAAGTCAAGATGATCCAAGGCATCTGGGCAGGCAGCCGTTTCGGTTTGAAGGGCTCGGAAGATCTGGGTGGCGGTACGAAGACGATTTTCCAGTTGGAACAAGGCTTTAACAGCGCGAACGGCGCGGAAAGCGTGACGGGTCTGGCATTCAACCGCCAGGCATGGGTTGGCCTGACGAACGCTCAGTTCGGTACGCTGACGGCAGGCCGCGGCTACACGTCGTACTACACGCTGCTGTCGCCGTACAGCCCGACCACGTGGCTCACCGGCGCATACGGTGCACACCCGGGTGATATCGACTCGCTGGATACGACTTTCCGTGTGAACAATCAGCTGGTCTACACGTCGCCGAGCTTCGCTGGTCTGACGGTCAGCGGTTCGTACGCACTGGGCGGCAACGCGGGTAGCTTCGCAGCCGGCCAGACGTGGAGCGTGGCGGCACAGTACCTGAACGGCCCGGTCGGTATCGCTGCAGGTATCCAGCGCATCGACAACGCGGCAACGGTTGGCACGCCGGCGTGGAATTCCACGACGACGAACAACGGCTCGCAGCCGTCGGTGTCGGCAATCAACAACGGCTTCCAGACCGCAGCAAAGCAGCAGCGCGTCGCGGTGACCGGTGGTTACGCGTTCAACCAGCAGTGGGACGTTTCGTTCGCATACTCGAACGTTCAATACTCGGCAGGTCAGGCTTCGCTGTTCCACGGCACGCAGATCTGGAACACCGGTGGCGCAGTGCTGCACTGGAAGCCGATCTCGGTGCTGGACGTGGCTGCTGGCTATAGCTACACCCGTGCAACGTCGTCGAACGGCATCCAGGAAACGGCTACGTACAACCAGTTCAACCTGTCGCAGTACTACACGCTGTCCAAGCGCACCGGCCTGTACGCACTCGAAGCGTATCAGCGTGCTAGCGGCCAGACGCTGTCGGGCAACGGCAAGTCGATCATCAACGCAGTGGCAAGCATCGGCGACGGCCAGAACGGTTCGCCGTCCTCGTCGCGTAGCCAGACCGCGATCGGCGTCGGTATCATCCACAAGTTCTAAACAGTTACTGAATACGTGGCGGCACGTTGTTTTGCCGCCACATCGACGCAGTTTTTTCGCGTCGTCAGTCTCGCAAGCTGCGCACGTCGAGTGCGCAGCTTTTTTTTTTCGATACGCCATTTTGATGCATCGAAAGCGCTGGCCTCGCCAGCGCTGCCAGATCATCGCGACATCAGGGTGACGGTTTTGTCGTCTTCAGATCGATCAGGCCTCAGACCACAACCGCCCACCGGTTGCCCAGTTTTCGCGCTTCACGTCGGTGAGAATGATGTCGACCGAGTTCGGCTCGACGCCGAGCGACTCGCAGGTGGCTTTCGTGATCGCTTCGACGAACTGGCGTTTCTGTTCCAGCGTACGGCCTTCGAAGAGTTCGATATGAAACGTGGGCATGAGGTTGCTCCGTGGGGTTGAGGGGTGGGGATAGGGTGAAGCGAATCCGCTCGCGCGTTCACGCGCGATAAGTGCGATCGAGCCGATCGAGCTTGCGCAGCAGCGCGGGCCATTCGAGCGCACCTTCGATCGCACCGCCATCGTAGAGTTGCTCCGCCGTGCGCGCGGCGACCGCATCGCTCGGCACGATCAGCGGCGCGTCGCACGTTTGCGCCTGAATCTGGATTTCGCAGGCCTTCAGCAGCGTCGCCATCAGCACATAGGCTTCCGCAACGGTGCAACCGAGCGTCAGCGTGCCGTGATTGCGCAACAGCATCGCGGGCTTGTCGGCGAGATGCGCGACGAGGCGCTCGCCTTCGGCCGGCGTGAACGCGAGGCCTTCGTAGTCGTGATAGGCGAGCTGGCCGTAAAAGCGCAGCGCGTGCTGCGAGGCCGGCAGCAGGCCGGCAGGTTGTGCCGACACGGCCACGCCCGCGGTGTTATGCAGATGCATCACGCAGAACGCGTCGTCGCGCGCGGCGTGCACGGCCGCGTGCAGCGCGAAGCCGGTCGCATTCACCGCATGCTCGCTCGCGCCGACGATGTTGCCCGCGATGTCGATCTTCACGAGATTCGACGCGCACACTTCATCGAACGCCAGTCCGAACGGGTTGATCAGGAAGTGGCCGGGCTCGCCGGGCACGCTTGCGGAAATATGGGTGTAGATCAGATCGTCCCAGCCGTTCAGTGCGGCCAGTCGATAGGCTGCGGCCAGATCGATGCGGGTCTGCTGTTCCGCCTCCGACAGCGGACCGGACTCGGCGATGCGGCCGGTGGGGGAGTGGGCGAACGACATATCTGTCTCCTGTTGGCCTCAGGCGATTGATCGCCAGTGCAAGAAGCTTGCTGGCATGCGAGGCCGCGCGACGCGCGAACCGGCTTGCGATGCTACCGCACAATACCGCTGCGGTGGCGACGCGGCACGACGTGCCGTGCCGTTACGCGAGGCGCCGCCGGAGCGCCTGTACGCTCCATGTCGCGAGCACGAAAGGCGCGGTCATCGCGGGCCAACCGAAGTGCATAACGGCTGCTTGCAGCAGTACCGACAGCGCGACGCCGACGAGCATCGCTGCATAGCCTGCGTCGGCGAGCGCGAGCGCGGTCAGCGCACCGTTGAACCCTGAAAAACCGGCGTCGAATGAAGGAACGCTCGCGCCGAGCAGCAGATGCGCGCTGCTCCCGAGTGCCGCGCCGGCGAGCGCATGGAGCGCGTGCTTCCGTGAGGCGGCGGCAATCCCGAGCAGCACGAGCACACCCGCCGGCGCGCCCGACGCGAAGCCGGTCTGCGCCACGCCCGCGAGCACGCCGCTCGCGAAACGCGTTGCGTCGAGCGGATGAGCCGTAGGGGAGTTCACTGGCAACGGACCGCTCGCGATCAGCGATAACCATAGCCACGTCACGATCAGGCACGGGCTCGACAGATAGCCGAGGCCACGCGCGCGCAGCCAGCGCGACCACGGTTGCAACAGCCATGCGCTGCCGGTCGCGGCGAGAATCGCGACAGCCGCGGCGGTCGGGCGATCGTCGATGAAGCTGAACGCGGCGAGGCCCGCCAACGCGCCGTTGAAGCCGAGCAGGCCGGCGCGCATCTCGGTGTCGGCGGCGCCGGCGAGCAGCCCGCTCACGTTGGCCGCGATCGCGCCGAGCAGCGCGGCGCACACGAGGCGCGGCTCGCTCAGCAGCCATGCGCCGAGCATGCACGCGCCGGTCGCGGCGTTCGGTTGCAGCACGATCTGACCGAAGCTGCGCAGCAGCGTACGCAGCGGGGCGCTGAGCGAGGAGGATGGCGCATCGGTCGCGGCGGCGTGCATCGGAGGCGGGTTCGGAGTCTCGGCAAACCGCGAGCATAGTCGAGAAGAAGCCGCGCAGGCATCGTCGCGCGTTGATAGTGGCTATTTGCCGGCCGTGCGCGCCTGGGTTGGGGCTGCCTGTCGCGTGGGCTTTCGCGCTACGATGAAAGTCCGGCGCGCTCGTTGCGCCGTTTCGCGAGGAGACACCGATGCGTGAAGTACGATGGACCTCGGAAGAGGGTGAAGGCATCGAACATCTGGTATTCGATGCGAGCGAGAACGGCTTCGCCGTCGAGAGCGTCGTGATTGGGCAGCGCTATGGCAAGGCATACGGGCTGCATTACGCGGTACGCTGCGATGCGCGTTGGCGCACGCGCTATGCACGACTGAAGATCGTCGGCGGTGGCGAAGTGGAATTGCATGGCGACGGCGATGGCCACTGGCACGATGGGCACGGCCTCGCGCTCAGCGCGCTCGAAGGCTGCATCGACATCGACATCGCCGCGACGCCGTACACCAACACGTTGCCGATCCGCCGCCTGCAACTGGCCGAAGGCGAACGTCGGCCGATCGAGCTCGCGTATATCTCGACGCCGGACTTGCAGGTCACGCGCGTCGGGCAGGCCTACACGTGCATCGAGTTGAATCGGGAATACCGCTATGAAGGCATTTTTCGCGATTTCACCGCGAATCTGACCGTGGATAGCGATGGGCTCGTGATCGACTATCCGACCTTGTTCACGCGTTTGCCGCGTGCGCGTTAGGTTTGGCGTTCGGCCCTAGCCGCGCGTGCCGCCCGCCGCGGCTGCAACGTCGTCGGGTGCGGTCGATGCACCGCGCCCGAGCGTGCGCTGCATCAGCGTCGTGTCGAGCCAGCGGCCGTGTTTGTAGCCGACCGCCTTCAGCGTGCCGGTCAACTCGAAGCCGAGTTGCGTGTGCAGCGACAACGAGCCGCCGCTGCCGCCATCGGCGATCACCGCGATCATCTGGCGCCACGGTCCGGCCTCGCAACGCTCGATCAGCGCCTGTAGCAGCACCCGTCCGATGCCGCGTCCGCGATACGCGTCGTTCACATAGATCGAATCTTCGATCGTGTTGCGATAGGCGGCGCGCGGCCGATACGGCGTCGCGTAGCAATAGCCTGCGATTTCGCCGTCGATCTCCGCGACCATATACGGCAGTCCGTGGCTGCGTACCGATGCGAGCCGGGCGCGCAGATCGTCGACGGACGGTGGGGTTTCCTCGAACGACGCCACGCCGGTCAGCACGTGGTGTGCGTAGATTGCCTGGATCGCGCCAAGGTCGGCTTCGGTGGCGTCGCGGATGAGCGGGGCGTTGCGCGGAGGGTCAGTGAGGCTCATGCGAGGGCCTGGCGTCGCAGGCGTGGGTCGGGAGAAGCCTTCACTATGCCTGTCGGCGTTGCGGATTTGAAGCGGGTCAAAAATCGGTCCCGCGAGGGTCTGGTGTTGGCGCAGTGGCGCTCAATCGGTCGAACCACCGAGGCAGCCGCCGCACGAACGCGCCTTGCCCAGGCGTAGGCGCCCGGCACTCACTATCACCTGAGCACCGCATTCGCACCGGCAAATCCACAAACCATCGCCGGCGTACCGATCCGTCGTTAGCTGGCCAAACACCTCGCCGCCTCGCAGTGCGGTCGAGCCCGGCCGAGAGCGCCACACGCGACGCTGCTCACGGCAGCCGCAATCCCGCGTCAGGCCGCTCTCCACCTCATACAGCCCGGCAGTCAGATAGTTGCCGCACCGACACCTCCAAAGCCACATGTCGGCGCCGCGATATTGAAGCGCGACGAGATCGCCAAAGGTGCGACCCGCGACATCGCGACTTGGCGGGAACGGCCATTCAGGCGGCAACGGGGCACGGATACGCTGGTTCACGGGAACAAGGGGCAAGAGCGCCCGGCATCAGAGATCAAACTGATCGAACTCGCTCTGCAGTTCGCGATTGCGCGCCACACGTTCGTCGATGGTCGGTCCGCGCTGTTCGACGACCGCCGAGATCAGCAGATTGAACAGGCAGGTCAGCGGCGCGAGCGAATCCCAGAACTGACCGACGTCGGTTTTCACCTGCAGCAGGTCGCCATCGAAATCGCGCGCCCACGGACAATAGATATCGGTGACGAGCGCGAACCGCAGGCCACGGCGCGACGCCGCCTGGCAAAAGCGTCGCGCGATCGTCGAATAGGCGCGCGTGTCGGTCACGATCAGGTACGGTGCGGCGAATTCCGAGTTCAGGGCATCGACGTAGGAGCCTGAGGTGCCATCCGAATAGAACACGCGTGGGCGAATGTATTCGAGGTAGCTATAGAACGCGTTGCTGATGCCGCGTGTCGACTGAATGCCGAGGATATAGACCGCATCTGCGTTGGCGAGGCGCTCGGCGACGCGCGCGAAGGCCGGCGAACGCGCGAGTTCGTAGACATGCTGGATCGCGCCGATCTCCAGTTCGAGCGATTGGGCGAGCGCGGCCTCGCGCGGCGCGGAACCGTCCAGGTCGCTGGGATGAGCAGGTTCATCCGTTTGCGTGCTATCGCTCGCAGCGCGGCGGAACGCGTCGAGCCGATCCGTGATCAACCAGGGGCGCTGCTGCGTGCCGCGCAGTTCGCGCTTCAGGTCGTCGAGATTGCGATAGCCGATGCTGCGCAGAAAGCGGCCGACCGAAATGCCGCTGGTGCCGGCCTGCTGCGCGATCTGGTCGGCGGTTTCGAGGCCGAGCCGGTCGAGATTCGCGAGCATGTAGCTGGCGACGCGTTTCGAGGTCGGCGTCAGTTCGGCAAAACGGGCTTCGACGGTTTGGGCAAAGGCGGTCGTCATCGTCAGTCGCGGCGCGGGGCCTGGGTTGAGCCAATCGACGAAATGATGACATATCGATCCACTGCCCGCGCAGTTCGATCCTGAAAAAGGCCGCTCGACGTGAGACGAGCGAGCCGCGTCAGACCGCCCGCCGCGCCGGCGCCGCGCGCGAGAAGTGCCGTGCGCCCGCCACGCAGGCGACCACGATCACCGTGACGATGATCATCGACGGCGGCACCTCCTCGTGCAGCAGCACGCCGGCGAGCAGCAGCCCGAAAAACGGCTGCAGCAACTGCAACTGGCCGACCGCCGCGATGCCGCCGAGCGCGAGCCCGCGATACCAGAACACGAAGCCGATCAGCATGCTGAACAGCGACACGTACGCGAGTCCCCACAGCGCGGCGGCACCGACACCGTCGAACGACGTGGGCCGCGTCCACAATGCGAGCGGCAGCATCAGCGGCAGCGACAGCACGAGCGCCCACGAAATCACCTGCCAGCCGCCGAGATGACGCGAGAGCCGCGCGCCTTCCGCGTAGCCCAGCCCGCACACGACGATCGCGGCGAGCATCAGCGCGTCGCCGAGCGGCGAGGCGTCGATGCCGTGCCGCAGCGCGAACGCGGCCACCGCCGCGCTGCCGAGCGCCGAAAACAGCCAGAACGCCGGCTGCGGACGTTCGCCGCCGCGCAGCACGCCAAAGATCGCGGTGGCGAGCGGCAGAAGGCCGATGAACACGACCGCATGAGCGGCGCTCACATGACGCAGCGCGAGCGCGGTCAGCAAAGGAAAGCCGACCACGACGCCGAGCGCGACCACCACGAGCGGCAGCAGATCGCGCCGCGCGGGCCGCGTCTCGCGGAACACCAGCAACAGCAGCAGACCGAGGATGCCGGCGATCGTCGCGCGCGCCACGGTCAGAAACAGCGGATCGAGCCCCTGCACGGCGAGCCGCGTGGCCGGCAGCGAGCCGCTGAAGATCAGCACGCCCGCGAACCCGCTGAGCCAGCCGTTGGTGGTCTTGTCCATTGCAAACGTCCCTGCACTGAAAGAGTCTCATGATGCGCGCCGCGGCGATAAACGTTAAGCTACAGATCAGTACAGTTTGCACGAACTGTACTGAACATGGAGCAGTACAGATGGCGGAAAGTGGCAACAATGAGACGATGCCGGGCACGCGCGTCGGCCTCGTGATGGACAATCTGCGCGAACGCATCGCGAGCCGTTCGTTGATGCCGGGCGCGCGCGTGCCGTCGATTCGCGCAATGACGGAAACGCTCGGCGTGTCGAAGTCGACGGTGGTGGAAGCCTACGACCGGTTGGTCGCCGAAGGGGTGATCGTCGCGCGGCGCGGCTCCGGTTTCTTCGTGTCGGGCCATGCGCCGCCGCTCGCGCTCGCCGATCTCGGGCCGCGGCTCGATCGCGAGGTCGATCCGCTGTGGCTCACGCGGCAGTCGCTGGAAGCAGGCACGAAAGTGCTGAAACCCGGTTGCGGCTGGATGCCGGCTTCGTGGCTGCCGGAAGATGGAGTGCGCCGTGCGCTGCGCGCGGTTGCGCGCGATCCGCAGTCGCTGCTGGCCGATTACGCAAGTCCGGCCGGCTTGCCCGCGCTGCGGCAGCAACTCGCGTGGCGGCTTTCCGCGCACGGTGTCGATGCGCCGCCCGAGCAGATCATGCTGACCGACGGCGGCACGCATGCGCTGGATCTCGTGTGCCGCTTCCTGCTCGAACCCGGCGATACGGTGCTGATCGACGATCCGTGCTATTTCAACTTTCAGGCCTTACTGCGCGCGCATCGCGTGCGGATCGCGAGCGTGCCGTATACGCCGCAAGGACCGGATCTCGCGGCGTTCGAGCGCGTGCTGATCGAACAGCGTCCGCGCCTCTACGTGACGAATTCGGCGATCCACAATCCGACCGGCGCAACACTCGCGCCGGCCGTCGCGCACCGGCTGCTGAAGCTCGCCGGCGAGCACGATCTGCTGATCGTCGAGGACGACATCTTCGCCGACTTCGAGGACGAAGCCGCGCCGCGTCTCGCCGCGTTCGACGGCCTGGCGCGGGTCGTGTCGATCGGCAGTTTCTCGAAGACGCTGTCGGCGGCGGTGCGCTGCGGGTATATCGCCGCGCGCGCCGAATGGATCGAACCGTTGATCGATCTGAAGCTCGCGACATCGTTCGGCAACGGGCAACTCGCGGCGAGTGTCGTGCATCGGATGCTCGTCGATGGCACGTATCGGCGTCATCTCGAAGCGATGCGCGCGAAGCTCGCCGATGCGATGGGCGAGACCGTCAGGCGTCTCGGCTATGCGGGCCTCGAGATCTGGACCCGGCCGCGCGCGGGCCTGTTCGTCTGGGCGCGTTTGCCCGCCGCGCTCGACGCCGCCGACATCGCGCGTCATGCGTTGACGGCGGGCGTCGTATTCGCGCCGGGCAACGTGTTCAGTGCGTCGCAAACGGCGGCGGGTTTTCTGCGCTTCAATGTGTCGCAATGCAATCGCCCGAAGGTGTACGAGGCATTGCAACGGGCGATGGATGCGTGCGCCGTGTCGGCCGACAGCCGCGTTTGATCAGGCGTCGGCCCGCTTACGGCGCTATTTGCACAGCAGAAGCATGCGTTCCTGTTCCGAGCAGGGCGTGTGCGGTTTGGGCGCGGCTTGTTGCGCGGCCGTCGAGCTCATCGCCGCGCTGCGATTGGCGAGACACGCGCGCAGATGCTTCTCGACCGGACCGTAGTATTTCCATCCGCGCACGAGCGTCGGCAATTCCAGCTTCACCTGCTTCCATTTCGGATGGCCGTGCTCCTGCAGATTGTCGAAGTTCGCGCACAGCGAGTCGGCGAAATGATTCAGATTGACGACGGTGTCGCGCAGGCCGTAGTCGTAGGTGACCAGGAACGCTTTGACGGTCAGGCCCGGCACGTCCTCCTTCAGCCAGTCCGGGTAGCTGCTCTGGCGGATCGTCGTCGGAAAGTAGGTCTGCTTGGCGCGCGTCGTCTCGGGCGCGTTGGGGTCGACCGGCAGCAGGCGCAGCTGTGACAGCAGCTCGGGTTTCATGCCAGTGAACAGATTCGCCGGCTGCCCGACCACGATGATCGCGACGTCGATCTTCTTGACGATCAGCGCGGCGAGCGCGTCCTCATTGCTCAGATGCACGACGTTCTGCTCGGGAATCGGCTGGCCGAACATCAGGCGGTAAAGCGTCGTCGCCGACTGCGCGGTGCCGCTGCCCAGCAGGCCGACGCTAATGGTCTTGTCCTTGATATCGGCGAGCGTTTTCAGCGGCGAATCCGCGCGCACGACGACGTTAATTTCCTCGTCGTAGAGCGGCATGATCAGCCGTAGCGGCCGGATCGTCGTGCCCGCGTCGGGGTTGCCCGAGTTGGCCATGTCGATGAACGCCTGGTACACGTCGGACTGCACGAGCGCGAGCTTCACGCCGGGCTCGTAACGCATGCGCTGCACGTTTTCGGCCGAGCCTTTCGTGGCCAGCACTTCGAGGTCGATGTTGGCCGGCTGGGCCACCCATTTCGACAGGTCGTTACCAATCTGGATATAGGTGCCGCGCTCTGGTCCGGTGACGATCTTGTAGTGTGTCGGTTCCGCGCTGGCCAGCGAACAGATGATCAGCGCCACCAGCCCCAGCCATCCCGCGAGAAGTCTCTTCAGCATGGTCTTTCTACCTATCGGTCAGGTTGATCCAGCTTCACGCGTGGCGCGTGAAAGCACCAGTGATCCGGTTGCCATGTCATGTTCAAGCTGCTGCAAGGGTCGATCCGTCTGTTTCCGCTCAGAGGACGCACGTTAATGTGCGAATCGGCACAGACGGCGGCCTTTCTCTTCGGTATGCGGATTAATGCGCGTCGGACGACGGCGCGCTCCTTCGCCTCTACTGGCTCTGCTCAAGTCTTTGCGACGCGCGTGGGCACTACTCACCCCGCGTCGTCGCGGTTTTCGCCGCGCCGGCGCTCATTGAGTTCGGGACAAGCCCCAGTGCGCTTATCCGCGGCTTACGTGCCGGCAGGCCCGGGTGGCTGCGCCTGCGCACGAGGCGCAGGCAGCGGCGCCCAGCCAGTCTCGCGAATCACGCGCTCGAGGATCACTTTTGCCGCGTCGTTACCGCTGTCGATCGCGAGCGCCTCGTTCGCGTGCTGCTTTGCGCACGGCCACGACTGCTGCGCGACGCAAGTCTGAGCGGCCTGCAGCGCGGTATCACGGCGCTGGACGAGCGGCCGCATCTGATCGGCCAGACCCTGCGCGTCGCTGTTGCCGGGTTGCAGCGTCTGCGCGGCTGCGAGCGCGGCTTGCGCCTTGGACAGATCGTTCTCGCGGAACGCGGTGCGCGCGACCTGCAATGCCTGTCCGGCGTCGTGGAATTGCGCCGTGGGCCGCGCGGGTATCGCTGCCAGCGGCGGGGCGGCAGGCGGTGTCGCCGGAACAGCGGGGGCGACGGGCACGACGGGCGCGGGCTTCGCCGCCAGTTCGGGCACGGCGGGGGGCACGGGCTTGACCGCAACCGACGCATGCGCTGTCTGCGCTGGTGCTGGTGCTGGTGCTGGTGCTGGCGTCACCACCGGCGCGGACGCCAACGGCGCGATCATGCCGGTCGTTGTTCTGGCGTCCTGAGTGATCTGCTCCACGCCTTTGTCTTCCGAGTCGCCACCGTCGCTGAATAGCGTATATCCGACATACGCAAGGCCGATCGCGACAACCGCGCCGATCGCGTACAACACACGCCAGATCGTCTGCGCAGTGTTGCGCGGCGCATACATCGGATCTTCATCTGCGTAGGTCGGGACGTTGGTGTCGGTCGATACGAGCGCGGTATGCATGACCGGCGGGTTCGGCAACAGCGGCTCGGGTGCCACCGCTGCTGTGGCGACCGCGTGTTCGTCCGCTGCGCCGAACTCGTCGTCGAATCGGGGCAGGGGCTTGTGCGTGGCGCTCGCGCGGCTGCCTGGCGTGCCGGTGCGTATGTGCGGATCGTCCTGTTCGAACGGGTGCGCCGCGCCGCAGTATGGGCAGGCGTCGACTTGCCGGTAGAGTGCGCCACCGCAGCGTTTGCAGGGCGTGGGAAAGCTTTGGCCGGTTGCTGTCTGGGTGGACATGCCGTGGACCCACCTTTGGAAAACGATGCCATGAAGGCATGCTCCGGATCGTGTTGAGGCTGGAGCCTTGTCCGCGGAATCACGATCCACATGCGCCGGAGGTCGCGGGGATGTAGGCAGTGCCTACATTTCCGCTGTTTCCAATATGTGGCGTTTCGCCGGGGACGTCAACGCGGTTGGCCCCTACCTTGTGTGCGCTAGCGCTCATTCGGAGGTATGAAGAAACCTTGGCTATGCGCTAAAAACGAGTGTATGTGCCTGTTGTGTCGCGAAAAATGGAAAACAGCGAGGAACATCGCGCGAGTCGAAGTGGGCACGATAAAAAAACAACGAGGCCGACGCGTTTTGCGTGCGGCCTCGTCATCAATCTGTTATTGGGCGCCTGGCGGTCAGTGCGGGATCAGGCGCTCATGCACGATCAGTGTTTGCGTAATGGATGATCCTTCAGCAGCCATGCGAGCACGAAGGCGAGCACCACGACGCATGCCGCCGATAGATACACCGTGTGAAGCGCACCCGCGAACGCATGCAGATAGTCGTTGCGCAATGCTTCGGGAAGCTGATGAATCGCGGCCGGACCCAACGCGTGCGGCAGTTCGGTGTCGGGCGGGACCAGCTTTTCGAGGCGCGCGGCGAGACCGTTCGAAAACACCGCGCCGAAAGCAGCCACGCCGATCGAGCCGCCGATCGAGCGAAACAGCGTCACGCCCGACGTCGCTACGCCCATGTGCTTGAACTCGACGGTGTTCTGAACCGCGAGGACCAGCACCTGCATCACCATGCCGAGGCCGCAGCCGAGCAGACCCATGTACAGATACATCACATGAATCGGCGTGTCGATCTGCAGGCGTGCGAGCAGCAGCATCGCAACGGAGACGAGGAACGTGCCCATGATCGGGAACAGCCGGTACTTGCCGATCTTGCTGATCAAGCGGCCGGTCACCATCGACAGGATGAACAAGCCGCCCATCATCGGCAGCATCTGCATGCCGGCTTCCGTCGGTGTGGAGCCCTTCACGACTTGCAGATACAGCGGAATGAACGTGACCGAGCCGAACAGCGACACGCCGATGATGAAGCTCACGAGGCTGCTGATCAGGAACGTGCGTTGTTTGAACAGTGCGAGCGGCATGATCGGTTCGACCGCGCTGCGCTCTTCGTGGATGAAGCCCCAGATCGCCACGAGGCCCATGCCGAGCGTGAACCACAGTTGCGGCGACGACCACGGCAGAATCGTGCCGCCCTGGCTCGTGAACAGGATGATGCAGGTCAAGGCGCCCGCGAGGAACGCGGCGCCCATGTAGTCGATGGTGTGCTTGACGTGGCGCACGTGCGGTTTGAATACCGCGCCGATCACGATCAGCGACAGGATGCCGAGCGGCAGGTTGATGTAAAAGATCCAGCGCCATGTCAAATGTTCGACCAGAAAGCCGCCGAGCAGCGGACCGATCACGGTGGCGAGACCGAAGATGCCGCCGAACACGCCCTGGTAGCGGCCACGTTCAGCGGGCGGAATCACGTCGGCGATCGCGGCCATCGTGACGACGAGCAGGCCGCCGCCACCGAGACCTTGCAGCGCTCGCAGCACGATCAGCTGAGTCATGTTCTGCGCGATGCCACACAGCGCCGAGCCGACCAGAAAGATGACGATCGCCGTCTGCAGCACGATCTTGCGGCCGAACAGGTCGCCGAACTTGCCGTACAGCGGCACGACGATCGTCGAGCTGAGCAGGTAGGCGGTGACGACCCACGACAGGTTGTTGAGCCCGCCGAGGTCGCCGACGATGGTCGGCAGCGCGGTCGAGACGATCGTCTGATCGAGCGCGGCGAGCAGCATGACAAGCAGCAGCGCCGGAAACAGCAGCCGGACCGGCGGATGATCGGCAGCGGACGAGGCCGAGCGCGGATCCTGCGGTGCGGAATCGACGGACAGGGACGTGGCGGATTGTTCCATGGCGGCAACGCGTTGAAATTAATTAACCGAGAGATTAATATATGCGACATCGCCTCTCACGTCAAATTCAATGCAATGGCAAGTATCTCGTCTGATGACCCCGCGAATATCGCGAGCCCCGCACCCGCCGCACCAACCGCCGCGCCGACCGCCGCACCAACCGCCCGCCGACCCGGCCGGCCAACGGGCGCGGCGCGCGGCCCCGAGCAGCGCGCGCGCTTGATCGATGCCGCACTCACGCTGTTCGCGAAGCAGGGCATCGTCGAGACATCGCTGGGCGAAATCGCCCGCGAGGCCGGTTTCACGCCCGCGATGGTGCACTACTACTTCAAGACCCGCGATCAACTGCTCGACGTGCTGATCGACGAGTGTTTCGGGCCCTTACGCGAAAGCCTAGGCCTGCCGTTCCAGGAGAATCCCGACGACCCCGTTGCGGCCATCACGCAGCTGACCGTGCGGCTCGTGCAGATCGCGAGCGATAACCCGTGGTTCCCGTCGCTGTGGGTGCGCGAAGTGATCAGCGACGGCGGGTTGCTGCGGCAGCGCATGCATGAGCGTTTCGGTTTCGCGCATCAGAAGGCGTCGTTGCTGGCAATCGCGCGCTGGCAGAAGGAGGGGCGCCTGAATGCATCGCTCGAGCCCGCGCTCGTGTTCGTCACGCTGCTCGGCATGACGATTCTGCCGCTCGCGACCTCGAAGCTGTGGCGCAACGATCCGTTGCGCCGCAATATCGGCGGCCCGGAAATCGCGCGGCATGCAGTGGCATTGCTGGTGCAAGGCATTGGGCCCAGCAAGAGCGATTGAAGCGACGGCCGGTCTGAAGGGCCGGCCGTCCGGCCCTTTGAAAGGGCGCTAGATTTTGCGATTTTTCTTCCACTCGTCGAACGCCGCCTTGGTCGCCTCGTTCGGCGGATAAGTGCCGGGCAGCGCCGCGCCGGCGCGAATCCGTTCGGTCAGAAACGCTTCGAGCCGTTCCTGCTCGACCGCGGCTTGCGCGACGTCGTCGGCCATCTTCAGCGGAATCACCACGACCCCATCCACATCGCCGACGATCACGTCGCCCGGAAACACCGCGACTCCACCACAGCCAATCGGCACGTTGATATCGACTGCGTGATGGCGGATCAGATTGGGCGGCGCGCTCGCGCCTGCGCAGAACACCGGCATGTCGAGCGCGGCGATCGTCGCGCTGTCGCGCACCGGGCCGTCGGACACCATGCCGGCAACGCCGCGCACCTGCAAACGTAACGACAGAATCGAACCGAACGACGCGCTGCCGCGCTCGCCGCGGCAATCCTGCACGAGCACATGGCCCGGCGGAACGGTCTCGACACATTTGCGCTGCGCGTACTCGGGGTCCGCGAACAGCTCCAGCACGTCGATGTCTTCGCGCGAGGGGATGTTACGCAGCGTGAACGCCGGCCCGACCAGATTCGCGCCGCGCTGCGCGCCGAGTGGCGCGACGCCCTGCATGAACGTGTTGCGCAAACCGCGTTTGAACAGCTGGGTCGTCAGCGTGGCGGTGCTGACGTGACGGAGGATATCGAGCGTCGCGGCGGAAAGGGCGGGCGATGGAGCGGACATGGTGTCGGGTGGCCTCGGGTTGGAGTGCGGGGAGATCTGTAGGCGCTTGCGCGCCCACGATGATAGCGCCACGCCGCCACACGCTAGCAGGGCAGCGCCAATGCCTCGCGGCACGACGGTCAAGCGGGAAGCAAGGCCCTCGTTCGCACGATGCGGATCGTTGCCACGAGGCACGCGACATGCTTCCACACACACCGGATGCGAGCGACGCCAGCCGAACGACAGCGCCGCCTCGCGCGAACGTTGTGAAGGACGGAATCGATACCAGGCGGAGAAAGGCCGTGTGAACGGGGTTCGCACGAACCGCGCTGGAACATCGGGTGCCGGCGATCGGCGAGCCGCTGAAAACTGCGGGCAGTCAGCAGATAAATCGCGGTAGGCGTCGGGAGCCGTTTTTTCATCGGCGTGCAATTTTGGCGCGTTACCGTGCGCACGCGTTGTACTCGGGAAGGTGCTGAACGATGTTTTACAATCGCGGACCTGTCTGCAACTCGGCGTGCGAAATCGAGTCGGAATCATGGACAGCAACATCATGGCCGTGCAGTTCGGCGGCAATCAGCAAACTGAAACGTTGGCCATTTCCGATGGCCTAACCGGCTTTCCAGAGCAACAACATACGATGAATGCAGCAATGAGGCTCGATCAAGCCACGATCGTGCTGGTGGAGGACGACCCGGACAGCCGGGAATCGTTGACCTTGCTACTCGAGGCGGAAGGCGCGAAGGTCTGCGCGGTCGCCGATGCGGAAGAGGGCGTCGTAGCGGCGATGCGCCTGCTTCCCGACGCGGTCGTCTGCGACCTCGATTTGCCGACCATGGACGGCTTCTATCTGATCCAGCGGCTGCGCGACCATGAGATTTGCGGTGGTCACGCGCCCGCGGTGGCGGTGGCCCTCACCGGTCATACGGAAGACGCGTACCGTCTGCGCAGCATCGGCGAAGGCTTCCAGCATTTCATGACCAAACCCGCGTTGCCCGAAGCGCTCGTGACGCTGCTGCACGACGCGATCGACGCCCGCGGCGCGGGCTGATCGACGCTTCGCAGCGATCCTGTCGGACAGTGGCTGGGCCGCGCAGGCCGGCGACGTGCCGTTATTTCGCCACGGCCGCCGGCGCGGCTTCGCTGGTCGCTTTGGCCGCCTGACAGGCTGAACACAGACCCTTCAATTCGATTTCGTCGCTCGCGAGCCGGTAGCCCGCGTCCTCGATCTGCGCGACGAGGGCCTGACGCAGCTTCGGCTGATGCAGTTCGGTGACGCTGCCGCATTCCTGACACACGACGAGAATGCCGTGCTGGCATTGCGTCAGGTCATGGCAGACCGTGAACGCATTGATCGACTCGATCCGATGCACGAGCCCCGCCGACAGTAAAAAATCCAACGCGCGATAAACGGTGGGCGGCGCCGAGCCGGGGTGGATCTGGCGCATTTCGTCGAGCAGCGAATAGGCCTTCGTTGCGCGTCCCGAGTTCAGCAGCAGTTCGAGCACCTTGCGCCGGATCGGCGTGAGTTTTTCGCCGCGTTCGCGGCAGTAGTCCTCGGCGAGCAAGAGAGCCGCTTCCTGCGACGAGCCGTGCGTGTGCGACGGCTCATGCGCGTCTTGCTGCGCAGCGTGATCGTGTGCATCAGCGGCGGGGGCGGCAGGTGGGGGAGTGACCGGATGAGCGGTCGCGGCGGACTTGGCGGTTTTCATGCGTCGATTATAGAGGCATGCGGGGGGCGGCGCCGCGCCGGCCGAAGCGTCGGGAGAAGGCTTTGCCTGGAGTCGGCCGACCACTGACGACAAAAGAAAAATAGGGCTCTTACTGGCAAAAAGTGCCTATTCTTTGTCAGGCAGCTTCTCAATGAGTTTCGCCGGGGTATCGATGCGACAACTGCTCCACCCCTCCCGGGCAGTAGCCTTGGCCTTCCTGCTGACGATCGCCGCAGGGGTGCTCCTTCTGAAGTTGCCCTTGTCGCAGGCCAAAGGTGAGACGGCGCCGTGGCTGACCGCAATTTTCACGGCGACCTCCGCGGTCTGCGTGACTGGACTCGTCGTCGTCGATACGGGCAGTTACTGGTCGTCCTTTGGACAATGGGTCATCCTGGGGCTGTTTCAGATTGGCGGCTTTGGCATGATGACGGCGGCCACGTTGCTGGGACTGATGGTCAACCGCTCGTTGCCGCTGCGAGCGAAACTGATCACCCAGGTCGAGACGCACACGCTGCGTCTGGGGGACGTCGGCAGCGTGGCGCGACTGGTGTTCGGCATGACCCTCTTCACTGAACTGATCACCGCACTCTGGCTGACGGTGAGGCTTCATCTCGGTTACCACCTCGCATGGGGCGAGGCCGCGTGGAATGGGTTGTTCCATGCCGTCTCCGCGTTCAACAACGCCGGCTTTTCAATTCACCCGGACAATCTGATGCGCTATGCCGCCGACGCTGCGATGCTGGTGCCGCTGATGGTCGCGATCGTCCTGGGGGGAATCGGGTTTCCGGTCCTATACGATCTGCGCGAAAAACTGCGCGGTGCGCGTCAGCTTTCTTTGCACAGCAGGCTCACCCTGGTGGTCACGGGAGCGTTGTTGCTCGTGGGTTTTCTTGCGCTGCTGCTGTTCGAATGGAGCAATCCGAAGACGCTGGGTCCGATGCCGCCCGGCGAGAAGTTCCTTTCGGCAGCTTTCGCCTCGGTATCGTCGCGCACGGCCGGCTTCAACTCGGTCGACATCGGCGCAATGACTCATGACAGCTGGGCCCTGCATTACTTCCTGATGTTCGTGGGCGGGGGCAGTGCGGGAACGGCAGGGGGCGTCAAGATCGGGACCGTCGCCATTCTGGGTTTGCTGGTGATGGCGGAGATCCGCGGGCGCAGCGATATCGAAGCGTTCGGACGCCGGGTCAGCGTGTCCGCGCAGAGGCAAGCGATGACCGTCGTCGCGCTGGGTGCCTTCATGATCACGCTCGGCACGCTTGTCATTCTGCCGCTCACCAATGTGCCGACCGATCAGGTGATCTTCGAGATTATTTCGGCGTTCGGCACGGTCGGTCTGTCGACCGGTATCACGGCTCAACTTCCTGCGCCGGCGCAGTTCGTGATCATCGCGCTGATGTTTATCGGCCGGGTTGGAACCATTACCTTCGCGACGTCGCTGATGCTGAACGAACGGCGCGCGCAATATAGGTACCCCGAGGAGCATCCAATTGTTGGCTGATCTGTTCAAGACTTCGCTCGCCTTTTCGAAAGGCGACAGTGTCGTCGTCATCGGGTTGGGGCGTTTCGGCTGCGCCGTGGCTCAATCGCTGGTTCGACTGGGGCATGAGGTCATGGGAATCGACCGGGACGCGCAGCAGGTGCAGTTATGGGCGGACCGCTTGACGCATACCGTTCAGGCCGATTCGACCAACGTGAACACCTTGCGTCAGCTGGGCGTGGCCGACTTCCGCCATGCGATCGTCGGCATTGGCAGCGATCTTTCGGCGAGCCTGATGACGGTGATGGCCCTGACGGAACTTCAGATCAAGGACATCTGGCTGAAGGCGGTGACCCCGGAGCACGGCCAGATCGCCGAGCGCATCGGCGCTCATCATGTGGTTCATCCGGAAGCGGAAATGGGTGAACGGATCGCTCACCTGATAACAGGCCGAATCGTGGATTACATCGAATTCGGCGAAGGATTTGCCGTTGCGACGATTCATGCCCCCGTGCCCACCCACAATCGTCCGCTCGGAGATTGCGGCGTGCTGAACGCGTTCGGTGTCATGGTAGTGGGCGTCAAGCGCGCGGGCGAAAACTTCCAGCACGCGCTGCCCGAAACGGTTGTCATGCCGGGGGATCTGCTGATCGTTTCGGGCCCGGCCAGCAAGGTCGAAGAATTTGCGGGTCGCGCGACTAGCTGAAACCTTGTCCGCGCGACCCGCGCCATGCTCACGTCAACGCAAAATCCACATACTTCTTGAACCCCGAGCGCGTCGCGAGACGCGCGTACCAGCGTTCGAGATTCGGCAGCGGCGGCCGCTGCAGACCGTTCAGACCGAACCAGCGCCTGGCGTAGGCGCCGAGCACGATATCGGCGAGCGTGAATCGCTCGCCTTCGAGAAAGAAGCGGCCTTGCAGGTGCGTATCCAGCAGCCGCCACAACACGGTGACCGCCTTCACATCGGCGGCGAGTTTGACGGCGTCGCGCTGGTCCTCCGGCGTGCGCACGAGCGTCCAGAACACGGGGCGCTCCGTGGGTTGCAGCGTCGAGAGCGACCAGTCCAGCCAGCGGTCGATGCTCGCGCGCGATTTCGGTTCGGGCGGATACAGCAGGCTCGAGTCGCCATATTGCATGGCCAGATAGCGCAGGATCGAGTTGGATTCCCACAGCACGAAATCGTCGTCGACCAGCGTCGGAATCTTGCCGGTCGGATTCATCGCGAGATAGTCGGGTTCGTTGTTGCGGCCGAATTGCAGGCCGGCGTCGATGCGGTCGAACGGCAGCACCAGTTCGTCGCAGCACCACAACACTTTCTGGACGTTGACCGAATTGGCGCGTCCCCAGATCGTAATCATCCGGTAAATCCTTTTTTTCTTACGGTTGGCAAGCCGCGCCACGCGCGCGGCGTTCAGCCAGTAACGATACACGATGCGCGCGCCTTTGCGCGACGGGCCGCCCGGCTGACATGGCGTTGCGTACAATGTCCGCACTCCGGATCGGGTGCTGAACACCCGCATCCAAACCCACTAAGGCACCGCATGGCCCGCATTGTTCCCGACGACTGGAAGAGCCTGGAAGCGACCGGCGCGGCGGCGCGCGAACGCGAAACGCTCGCGCTGCTCGAAACGGCGCTACCTCCCGACTACACCGTCTACCACGGCGTGCACTGGACGCGCCTGAACCAGAACTTCTCGGTGTTCGGCGAGGCCGACTTCGTGATCGTGAGTCCCGCGGGGCGCGTGATGATCATCGAGCAGAAAACCGGCTTTCTGCGCGAAACGCAGAAGGGGCTCGTCAAGGTCTATCTGCAGACCGAGCGCAACGTCGCGATCGCGCTCGCGCACACGATCGAGAGTCTGCACCGGCGCTTTACCGCGGCGTTCGGCGCGGGCACGTATTTCATCGAGGAACTGCTGTACTGTCCCGACCACATCGTCAAGGAGGCGGCGATCGCCGGCGTGAATCCCGCGCGCATCGTCGATGCGACGCGGCGCGAGCGGCTCGCTGCAATCATCCGCGAAGCGCTGCCGGCCGACGAAGCGCGGCTTGCCTGCGCGCCGAAAATCCACCACTTTCTCGCCGACGAACTCGCGTTGACGCCCGACACGAGCGCGCTCGTCGGGCAGGCCGGCACGCTCGTCACCCGCCTCGCGGGCGGACTGGCCACCTGGGCGCGGCGGCTCGAATTCGCGCCGTTCCGTTTGCGCGTGATCGGCACAGCGGGCTCGGGCAAGACGCAACTCGCGGTGCAGGTGATGAAGGACGCGGTCGCGCGTGGCGAGCGGCCGTTGTACGTGTGTTTCAACCGGCCGCTCGCCGATCACATCGCGCGGGTCGCGCCGCCTGAGGCGAAGGTCGCGAACTATCACCAGCTATGCGACTGGATCGCGCGCGACGCGGGCCGCGCGCCCGATTTCGAGTCCGCGCAGGTGTTCGAACGACTGGAGGCCGTCTTCGCCGACACGCCGATCGAATCGCGCTGGCAGTTCGACGTGCTGATCGTCGACGAAGGGCAGGATTTCCAGCAGCCGTGGGTTGCCGCGCTCGAACGGCTGCTGCGGCCGGGCGGCGCGTGGTGGTGGCTCGAAGATCCGTTGCAGAATCTGTACATGCGCGAGCCGGTCACGTTGCCCGGCTGGACCACGCTGAAGGAAACCACCAACTACCGCAGTCCTCGCGACATCCTCGACTATCTGCGCGACGTGCTGGGCGCGTCGGTGCCGCTTGCCGCGGCGCTCGCCTCGGGTAGTCCGTTCGACGGCTCCCAGGTATCGCTGTCGGTCTACGACGAAGCGCAGGGCGCCGAAAGCAGTATCGACGCGACCAAACGCGCGATCACCCAGGCGCTCTCGCTCGGCTTTCGCAAGCAGGACATCGCGGTGCTGTCGTTTCGCGGCCGCGAGGGCTCGGCGATGAGCGCGCTCGATCATCTCGGACCGCATCGGCTGCGCAGTTTCACCGGCAAATACGATCTGTTCGGCAACCCGGAGTATCGCGAAGGCGACGTGCTGTTCGAGTCGATCTACCGCTTCAAGGGGCAGGCGGCGCCGTGCGTGATCTTCACCGAGATCGACTTCGATGCGTTCGACGAACGCAGCGCGCGCAAGCTCTTCGTCGGCGCGACGCGCGCGACGATGAAGCTGATCGTCGTGGCGTCGCAGCGGGCCGCGCGGCATTTGCAGCAGCGCGAGGGCAAGGAACAATAAGGCGCGGGCGATCCGCCGCGCCCACTCGGCGCATTGGGCTCAACGCCACGCCCTTGCGCCCACCAGCATCCCCGTGCGCGTCAGCGCATCCCACCAGATCACGCGCAGGAGCGGCGCCTGCTGGGCGATCAGCAGCGCCTGCACCGGATCGCTTTCGACGAAGTGCGTAACGCCCGCGCGCAGCGCCGCGCTCGCCTTGTGCGCGGCCGCGCCGGCGGGGCTGTCGTCGTGCAGGCCGGGCGCGCGCATCACCAGTTGCAGGTGCGCGAAGCCGTGTCGCGCGAGCCAGGCTTCGGTGCGCGCGCGATCCATTTCCGGGCGACCGGTGATGATCGTGCGCACCTGCTGCAGGTCGATGCCGGGCAGCACCTCGAACGGCAGCAGCGCGTCGCGCTCGGCCAGTGCGGCGGCGAGGTCTTCGTCGTAGCGCGCGAGCGGCACATCGGGTAGCAGGATGCCGTCGAGGTCGATCGCGTAGGCCGCGTATTCGTGATCGTCGGCCATCGCGGGTGCGACTCCGGCTTCGACGCGCGCCCAGTCGTCGCGGTAGCGCTCGGTGTACGCCTGGCGCTCCCACGGAAACAGGGCGAAGTAGCCGCGCGCGTCGATCGCGTAGTCGGGCTGCGTGCGGCTCATGTCGTCGACCGCGCCGGTCAGCGTTCTGACTTCGAGCCCTTGAGCCTGCAGAAACGCGATGCAATCGACAAGCGTAAAACCGCGTCCGGCAATGTCCTCGCACAGCAGCACTTTCGAGCCCGCGGGCGGAATCGGCAGCGTCGAATCCCAGGCGACCGCGCGCGTCTCGCGGTCGTAGCGCAGGAACGCGACCGGCGCGCCGACCGCGTGCGACACCATCAGAGCAAGCGGCGCCCCACCACGCAGAATGCCGAGCGCCATCGTGAAACGCTCGGCGAGCAACGCGGGTTGCAGCGATTCGATCCAGTGATCGAGCTGTTCGTACGTCAGAGGCAGGACCGGCTTGTTCATGACTATCGAGGCGCCGCGTGGCGCGAGGGAAGGCGAAGGTCCGCGGGGATGCGCGCGGCGCGGCTGACGCACTGGCGCGACACTGCTCGTCCCCGTTTTTGAGTCAGCGGATTTTGGCGATATTATGCATGCGGGTCAAAGGTCGCGTGTCGGGGTGACGCGCGTCCGACGCCACGGCGCGGTGCGATCGCTAGTTCGCGTGCAATGAGATCGGCAAGCCGTGTTGCCGCCCGTAGTCCGGCGAATCAATCGAAGAAGCGGATAAAAAATTCAATGGCCAACCTGATTGCAACGTTGCGCAAGGCGACCGGCGCAAGCGCTGTTCCGTGGCGGGCGCGCTGGCGGGCGGGGCTGATGGGGCTGATGGCGCTGATCGTCGGGCTGGCCGTCGGTTGCGCGCATGCGCAGCCGCCCTCGCGGCAGATACCGGTGCTGTCGCTCGACGTGCAGGGCAAGATCGCCAACACCAACGACGCCGCGCATCACGTCTATCACTTCAGCGAAGCCCAACTGCTCGCGCTGCCCGTGCATCCGATCACGACCTCGACCACCTGGACGCCGCGCTCGACGTTCAGCGGCCCGAGGCTCGCCGACATCCTGAAGGTCGTCGGCGCGCACGGCACCGAAGTCGAATTCCACACCTTCGACGACTACGTCTACACCGTGCCGGTGTCCGACTGCGACCGCTACGGTGTGATCGTCGCGTACAGTATGAACGGCCAGCGCCTGAAACTCAGTGATTTCGGGCCGCTATTCCTGATCTACCCGCGCGACGCATATCCGGATGAACTGAAGGGCGCGCTCGGCGACTCGAAATTTATATGGCAGATCAAGGCCCTCATCGTCAAATAGCGCATCGTCCGTGGCGGCGCGTGTTGTACGTGCTGATCTGGCTGATGGCGCTCGCGGCGCCGGCCGGCGCGATCGGCTATCTGCTGTATGCGAGCCTGCTGAATCCGCGCGCGACCGAGCAGCTCACCGGCACCTACGACGGTTTCTACTGGGACGCCGCGCAACTGCAGATCGCTTACGCGCGCTTCGAGAACCAGTTGCTGCTGTATGAGTCCGGTGCCGACGACGACTATCAGCGGCTGCTGCTGCGCTTCCAGCTGCTGCAATCGAAGCTGCGCGTGATGGCCGGCTCGACGCAGCGGCTCTCCGCGCAGCTCGCGCTGCTGCAACGGCAGCTCGACGAAATCAAGGCGCTCGAGGTCGTGCTCGACGACATCCAGCCCGAGATCGACGTGCTGCCGCGCGACCGTGCCCGTGCCGCGCGGATCGATGCGCAGTTGCGCCAGCACTGGAGCGAGGTCAACGATCTCGCGCTGTCGCGGCGGTTCGCCGATGTCGCCGACCGCGAGGCGATGAACCGCGATTTCATCGACAAGCGCCGCATCCTGTTCGCGGGCGGTCTGGTGCTGCTGTTGCTGTCGGCCGCGGCGACGCTCCTGCTCGTGCTCAATGGCCGACGCCGCGCGCGGCTGCTGCATCAGCAGCGCGCGGCGCTCGAGGCCGAGCATCAGGCGAGCCGCGCGGCGCGCGAGGCAAGCCTCGCGAAGGACGCATTTCTCGGCATGATCGGCCATGAGTTGCGCACGCCGTTGCACGCGATCGTGTCGTCGGTCGAGCTGCTCGGCTTCAACTATCACTCGGAGGCCGACCGCAAGGTGATCCAGCGGCTCGAAACCGCGGCGCGCCATCTCGAAGCGCAGATGAAGGACCTGACCGATTACGCGCGTCTCGGTGCCGGCAAGCTCGAATTGCGGCACGAGCATTTCGAGCCGCGCGAGCTGCTGGCATCGATCGTCGATGAACACACGATGTCCGCCGAGGCACGCGGGCTCAAGCTCGACAGCGAGGCGAGCGGCGCGAGCGGGCTGGTCGAATCGGACCCGCACCGGATCCGGCAGATCGTCAACAATCTCGTCACCAACGCGATCCGCTACACCGAAACCGGCACCGTGCGTGTCGAGCTGCGGCAGCAGCCGGCGCTGCTGATTTTCGTCGTCAGCGATACGGGACCGGGCGTGCCGTCCGCGCAGATTCCGCTGATCTTCGAGGAGTTCACGCAACTCGATGCGTCGCGCACGCGCCGCTTCGAAGGCGCGGGCATGGGACTGACGATCGTGCAGGGGCTGCTGAAGCTGTTCGGCGGCACGGTCGATGTCGCCAGCACGGTCGGCGAGGGCACCACCTTCACGGTGACGATTCCGGTCGTGCCGGTCGCGACCGTCGAGCCCGCCGGCGTCGAGGCGCAGGCCGAACCGGGCGGCGCGCGACCGTGTGTGCTGATCGTCGACGACAATCGGCTGATCCGCGAGTCCCTCAGCGAAATGGTCGCGCACATGGACTACGACGCGTTCGCGCTCGGCAATGCCAACGACGCGCTCGCGTGGCTCGACACGCACCGCTGCGACGTGGTGTTGCTCGATCTGCACATGCCGGAGCGCGACGGCTACACGTTTCTCGAGGACTTCGAGACGCGCGGCGGACCGTCGGCGGGCGTGCCGGTGATCGTGGTCAGCGCGTATGCGCCGGAGGTCGTGCGGGAGGGGGAAACTGACGCGCCGGCGATTTTCGAGGCGTTATTAAAGCCGGTACATTACGAGGATCTGAGACACGCCCTGCAGCGGGCGCTGGCGGCGCGGCATCAGGGGTGAGGGTGGCGATGCGGCGCGCGGGACGCGCGTTCGCACCGGCGGTTCAAGGCCGATTGAGCCGCTTCGACAGATCGGCGACGAGAATCGCCATGCGCGCGGGTTTCTCGTAGCACGCGACGTCGAAATCGCGGATCACCTGGCTGATCTCCGATTCGCTGGCCTTGCCGGTCAGCAGTTCGCCGGTCAGCACGAAGATCGGCGCATCCGGGTTCTCCGACGCACGCACCGCGCGAATCGCGGCCGCCGAGGTCTGCGCGCCGAACAGCCAGTCGATGATCACGCCGTCGAACACCTGCGTCTGCAACTGCTCGTTGAAGGCCGCGAGCCCGTAGATCGCGACCGCCGCGAAGCCGCTGCGCTCCAGGTAGTCGCGCAGGTTGTCGGCGCTCGAGCAATCGTCGTCGACGACCGCGATGGTCGGCTTGTCGGTTTCCGCGCGGCGCGGATAGATCTCGATCTTGTGAACTTCGTACGCGCTCTGATACAGCGCGCCGTCGTGACGCGCGACGCGCCATTGACCGAGCCGCGAATAGGCGACGAACTCGGGGCGGCTACCTGGCTCGAGCGCGGCGCCGACCCACGCGGTGCAGGCGATCTCGGTCGCGCCGATGCAGAACACCGCCTCCTGGGCGATCGCGCCGACCACGCCCGGATCGAGCGACTGCGCGCCGAACAACTGCGCCGCGGGTTCGTCGAATACCTCGGCGACTTTCTTGATCTGCGACAGCGTCCACGGACTATTGCCGCGCAGCTTGCGATGCCCCTGGGAAAAACTGAGGTCGAGGATGCGGCATAGCTCCGTGGTTTGCTGGCGCTTGCCGATACCATGCCGGCTCATCAACTCGCGCACGCGCTCGGCAACCGCGATGGAGTCGGGTGAGTGTGTTTCGTTGGCCATGCTGCGTGAAAATCCGCCGGGTTAAAAGGTACAGAGGACGCGCGTTCGACCGGCGCAGACCAACCCTGCGCATGTAATGCGCATCAGTCGGCCACGCGGGGACAGCCAATGTACCGTAAAAAAATTCACAGTTTATGATTTTGTCTGCCGTGTGCCGAGGTCGCTGATGCGAGCGACGCAACGGCCGTACCGGCGACGTTTGATGCATTGAGCATCAAAAGTATTCTACCGGTGAAATCATGACGAAACGCTAGGGAATGCGCGAATGGGGGAAATACTCGAACGCGCGCAACGCCCGGAAAGACGCACGCGAGAGTTGCGTTAAAAGGCCTGTCCGAAAGTTTTGGGTTGGCGTCAGGGCTCGCGCGCATTCAGCTCGCCGGCATCGTCTCGAGCCGGGCCGCCGAATTTTGAAGTCCTTTGAAAATCCGCTCCGCGACCTTGCCCGGAAAGCGCTCGGGCAACTCCGCCGATACCCGCTCGATCACCCCTGGCGTCTGTTCGATCAAGCGCTGGATCAGCGGCTCGGCATCGGCCCCGTACGAGCACTTCAACGCCATCGCGTTGAAGTGCCGCCGCTGCACGTCGCGAAACGCATCGTGCTTGCTGCGCGACCACAGACCCATCGCGAGCCGCGCCTTGTACCACGACCACTGGTTCGGACCATTGCCTTCGACCGGCCAGATCGACATGACGTCGTAGAGCGGCGTCAGACGGTACTGGCCGCCCGCCAGCAGACGGATGCTGAAGTTTTTCGCGTGGCCGTCCGGCGCGGCGAGCATCCAGAACAGGATCTGGCTCGCGACCAGCGTCTCGATGTCCTGCCGCGCGTCGACCGATTGCTGCAAAATCCGCGCGAGGTCGAGCACGCCCGGGCCGCCCTCGTTTTCATACTTGCGATGCGACGGCACGCCGTACACCTGGCAGAAATCTTCCTGCGGCAGACGCAGCAGCCATGTGCCGCTCGAATGCATCTGCCGGTCGAAGCGTTCGACGGCGAGCACGCGTTGCTTGCCGAAACTGAGCACTTCGGCGTTCGCGACCGGCAGGCCGAACGCGCGCAGAATCCGCAGGCACAGCCACTCGTTTTCGACCGATGTGCTCAGATCGGCGAGCCGGTTGCCGACCAGCCCGAGCGGCAGCTTGAAGATGTGCGTGGTCGGCGTCGCGCCGTGCGGACGGTGCCAACGGCCGTCGTGCCACAGCAGCGCGGTTTTCTCCTGGGCGCCGGCGAGCGAGATGCGGAAGTCGTCGGTTTCGTCGGGCACGCCGAGCGCCGGGCTGCCGACCGTTTGCGCGAGCAGCTGCTCGATGTCGTCGTCGGACAGCGGCGTGCCGTCGATGCGCTGGACTCCGGCCGGCACGTCGTCTTCGGCGAGCAGTTGGACCGCGCCGACGCAGTCGCGGCCGATTGCCTGAAGCAGGTCGAACGCATCGAGCGTATCGGTGCGGTAGCGCTGCGCGATGCGTTTGCGGATCGCGTCGCTGTCGGGCAGCAGGTTGTCGAAGTAGTTGAGCACCCGCGGCCCCTTGTGGGGCAGGTTGCCGGGCGTGAACGGCAGCGACAGCGACAGCGGGCGACCCGCGGGCGACGCGATCCAGCCGGCGTCGTAGGCGAATTCCATCGGGCCGCGCGCGGGCAGGCGCCAGACGCCGATACGCTCGCCGTTGGCCCAGACCGACAACGCCTTCAGAGCGGTTTGCCGTGCCATCTCACCACTCGACGAGCGGCGCCGGCTCGGCGCTCGGCTCATCCCTGTCGCGCAACTGTAGTTGCAGGCCGTAGGCGCCGCACAGCGCCAGCAGCTGCGTGAGGGTGAGCGCGCTCGCATCGGTTTCGAGCGTGGAAATGCGGCTCTGGCTAACGCCGACGCGCGCGGCCGCCTCGGCCTGCGTGAGGCCGGCCTGGTGGCGGCTGGCCGCGAGCAGTTGCGCGAGCTGGTCAGGCGTGGCGATCAGGTGGAGCATGGCGGATTATCTGCGGGACGAATAAATGTAATTTATGCGTGAGACGAATATTTGTCAAATATTCGTGTGGCACATAATGGGCAGATATTCGTGTGACGGATATTTGAAGATTTCCGCGCCGGCTGCGAAGATGACGCCCACCTCTTCAGCCCGCCCACCCATCCGATGACCACGACTTACCCGCTGCACTCGAGCTTCACTCCCGCCGACCAGGCGTTGCCGACGCACGCCGACGTGGTGATCGCCGGGGCCGGCATCATGGGCTGCGCGGCCGCTTATTATCTGGCGCGGCGCGGCCTGTCGGTGGTGGTGCTCGACAAGTCGCGGATCGCCGGGCAGCAGTCGTCGCGCGCGTGGGGCTTCGTGCGTCAGCAGGGCCGCGAGGCCGCGGAAGTGCCGCTGATGATGGCGAGCATTCCATTGTGGCAAGAGCTCGAGCGCGAGCTGAACTTCGATCTCGAATGGCGCCAGGGTGGATGCCTGTATGTCGCCACCCATGACGAAGACTGGGCCTCGTTCCAGCAATGGACCGAGGTCGCGCGTCAGCACGGCCTCGACACCCGCACGCTCGATCGCAGGCAGATCGACGCCGTCGTGACCGGCATGCAAGGCCCCGCATTAGGCGGTCTGTACACGCCGAGCGATGGTCAGGCCGAGCCGCGCCGCGTCGCCGCGGCCTTCGCGGCCCGCGCGGCTGGTGCCGGCGCGCTGTTTTTCGAGGGCTGCGGCGTGCTCGGCGTCGAACGTGCGGGCGGCGCGATCGCGGGCGTGGTGACCGAGCGCGGCACGATTCGCACGCCGCGCTTCATCTGCGCGGCCGGCGCCAGCAGCTGGCGGTTGCTCAGGACGCTCGGTCTCGAACTGCCGCAGCAGGCGGTGCGCGGCACCTGCATGCGTACCAACCCGCTGCCGCCGATCACCGCGTCGACGTTCTGGGGCCACGGCCTCGGCATCCGCCAGCGTGCGAACGGCGCGATCAATCTCGCCGACGACATGCAGGTCGACGTCGACATGACGCTCGGCCATTTCCGCGCGCTCAAATGGTTCTTGCCGGAACTGTGGACGCAGCGCGAGAAGTTCAGCTTCCATCTGAACGGCGCCTGCCTGCGCGATCTGCGCGAGCGCCTGCCGGGCGGCGTAGCCGCCGCCGAACGCGTGCTCGCGCCACGCGATCCGCAGCCGCAGCCGAACGCGAGCCATGCGCCGCGCGCGCTAAAAAAGCTGCGCGCGCTGTTTCCGGCGTTGCGGGATGCGCAGGTGGTCGAAGCGTGGGCCGGACTCATCGATGTGTTGCCCGACGGCATTCCGGTCATCGATGCGCCGCCGCAGGTCCCAGGCCTCACGATCGCAACCGGCTTCTGCGGGCATGGCTTCGCGATGGGCCCGATCGTCGGTAAGCTGCTTGCGCAACTGAACGATGGCGGCGAGCCGTCGCTCGATCTGTCGGCGTTCCGTTTGCAGCGTTTCTTCGACGGCACGATGCAACGGCCGCGCAGCATGCTGTAATCCTGTCCAACACCCCATAACCGGTACCACCGATGAACGAACCCGCTCTGCGCCACGCCGACGTCCCGTACTACACACAATGGGGCAGCCCCGAGTGGGTGCGCGACATCGTCGAACAGCAGCGCGACCCGTGCGACGATCCGCACTGGCAGCGCAGCGGTTTCGCCGACCCCGAGCGCTATCGTTTCTGGGCGCAACGTCTGTGCGGGCTCACCTGCCTCGAATCGGCGCTCGACTACTGGCGCATCGAACATGCACCGCGTGCGGCCTTGCTCGACGACGCGCTGCGGCACGGCGTGTACCGGCTGCGCGACGATGGCGGCGTCGACGGTCTGATCTACCGGCCGTTCGCCGACTGGGCGGGCACCGCATTCGGCCTGGCTATCGACGTGCTGCCGCAGGTCTCGCTCGAAGAGATCGCGGCGCGCCTTGACGCCGATACGCTCGCGATCGTGTCGGTGAGTCCGGAGATCCGCTATCCCGAGCGGCCGAACCAGCAGCGAGGCGGTCATCTGATCCTGCTGCACGGCCGCGATCGCGAGGGCGTGTGGTTTCACAACCCGTCGGGCGTCGTGCCGCATCAGGCCGACGTGTACCTGCCGTTCGCGACGATGTCGCGTTTCTATGCGGGGCGGGGGATGACGCTCAGTCGCGGCACGTTCTAGCGCATCGCGCATTAGGGGCGAGGTCTGTTTCCTGCTAAAGCGGTTGCTATGACGTTCGACCTGGTGGATCTCCTATGAACCGAAGCTTCTGTCTTCTTGCCGCCAGCCTTGTCGTGCTTGGCGGTTCCGCTGCCGCGCGGGCCGCGAGCCGCGACGAACAGACCCACGCGTGCCGCGGCGACGCGATCCATTTCTGCGCCGGGGAGATCCCGAACGAAGAAAAGATCACCGCCTGCATGAAGCGACACATCGACGAACTGAGCCCGGCGTGTCGGGCGATGTTCAAGAACGGCAAGAACGGCAAGAACGGTGGCAACAACGGCACCAGCAACGGCGGCAAGAACGGCGGCCCGTAAAGCGGTCGCCCGACTGGCCAATTCTTTTGCGCTCGGTTACGGTGACGTCATGCTCACTCCATCCTGCATTGGACCGTTCCGCCTATGACCCGCCCGACCACGCAGATCTTCGACGCCGCCGCCACCGCGCGGCTGATGCCCTACGCAGCGCTTGTCGACGCGTTGCGGCGCGCAAGCATCGATTACGCGCATGAGCGCATCGTGAGCCCCGAGCGGCTCGTCGTGCCGCTGAACGCTGGCGGCATCATGCTGTCGATGCCCGCCACCGCGTCCGATCTCGCGATCCACAAGCTCGTCAACGTGTGCGCGAGCAACGGCGCGCGCAATCTGCCGACGATCCACGGTCAGGTGATGGCCTTCGATGCCGACACCGGCGAGACGCTATTCGTCCTCGACGGCCCGACCGTGACGGGCCGCCGGACCGCGGCGATGTCGATGCTCGGCATCGCGACGTTTGCTCAGCGCGCGCCCCACGAATTCCTGCTGATCGGCACCGGCATGCAGGCACTCAATCATCTGGAAGCGATCGGCGAGCTGTATCCCGACGCGCGAGTGTGGGTCAAGGGCAGCGCGCCCGCGCGCGCCGAGGCATTCTGCGCGGCGCAGCGCGACAAGGTGCGCGAGTTGCGCCCGCTCACGGAGGCGGGCACGACGATTCCCGCATCGGTCGACGTCGTGATCGCCTTGACCACGAGCAAACAGCCGGTCTATGACGAGATGGCCCGTGCCGGGCGACTCGTGATCGGCGTCGGCGCGTTCACGCCGCAGATGGTCGAGATCGGCGCGACCACGCTCGCCGGCAGCGCGCTGTTCGTCGACGATCCGGCGGGCGCCCGGCACGAGGCCGGCGATTTCATTCAGGCGGGCGTCGACTGGGCGCGGGTCGGCGGCATCGCCGCGGTGCTCGATCAGACGCAGCCGGCGCCCACGGGGCCGGTGGTGTTCAAGAGCGTCGGCTGCGCGGCGTGGGATCTGGCCGCCTGCCGGGTCGCGCGCGCCGCGTTGGAGCGCGGCTGACCGGCATCGGCCCGTTTTGCAAAAATCTCGCAAAAATCCCGTAAAAACAATCGTCTGCCGCGCAAGGTCGGCACTTTTCGCGAACCTGCGGCAGATCTTGCCGTGCAAACTATCCCAAAACGTTGCACCATAGGCGTCTGCCGGAAAAAAGCGCCACCGCGGACGAAAGCCGTAGCCCGTCCGCCGGCCGCCGATTCCTGATCGACGCCTTCCCCCTAGACGCTGCGACCGTGCCATGACGACCCAACAAGCATCCGCCACACCCGACCTGCCGCTCGACATGATCATCTTCGGCGGTACCGGTGACCTGTCGTTCCGTAAGCTGCTGCCCGCGCTTTACATGGCGCATCTGCATTGCAACCTGCCGCCGGAAACCCGCATTCTGACGATCGGCCGCAAACCCTGGTCGCGCGACGAATACATCAGCCAATTCATGGAGGAGAAGGCGAAGCCCTTCATCGACAAGAAGGCCTTCGATGCGACCGCGTGGGACAAATTCCTCGCGCTGTTCGAATACGTGCGGATGAACGTCGATTCGGCCGAGGACTATCTGAGCCTGAAGGAAGCGTCGCGCGAGGGCGTGCGTCGCGTGTTCTATCTGGCGACGTCGCCGGATCTGTTTACGAACATCTGCGATAACCTGTCCTCGGCCGGGCTCATCGACGCCAATTCGCGCGTCGTGCTCGAAAAGCCGCTCGGCCACGATCTGGCCTCCGCGCAGGAGATCAACAACGACGTCGGCAAGCATTTCGAGGAAGCGCAGATCTACCGGATCGACCACTACCTCGGCAAGGAAACCGTGCAGAACCTGATGGTGCTGCGCTTCGGCAATCCGATTTTCGGGCCGCTGTGGCAGGCGCCGTACATCAAGAGCGTGCAGATCACGGTGGCCGAAACGGTCGGCGTCGGCAGCCGCGCGGGGTTCTACGACAAGACCGGCGCGCTGCGCGACATGGTGCAGAACCACCTGCTGCAACTGCTGTGCATCGTCGCGATGGAGCCGCCGGTATCGCTCGATCCCGACGCGGTGCGCGACGAAAAGCTGAAGGTGCTGCGCTCGCTGCGGCCGATGACCCCCGAGGACATCGCGCGCGACACGGTGCGCGGCCAGTACACGGCCGGCGCGGTCGATGGCGAGGCGGTCAAGGGCTACCTCGAGGAAGACAACGTGCCGGCGGGCAGCCGCGCCGAAACCTTCGTCGCGTTGCGCGCACGTATCAACAATTGGCGCTGGGCCAACGTGCCGTTTTTCCTCCGCACCGGCAAGCGGATGCAGAAGAAGCTGTCGGAGATCGTCATCGAATTCTCCGAGCTGCCGTTCTCGATCATCCCGAGCGGTGGGCGCAACTACGGCAATCGACTCGTGATCCAGTTGCAGCCGGAAGAGTCGATCCAGCTGCAGATGCTCGCGAAGGAGCCCGGCAGCGGCATGCACATGCTGCCGGTGAGCCTGAACCTGGACCTGCAGCAGGCGTTCACCGAACGTCGCGCGGAAGCCTATGAGCGACTGCTGATCGACGTGATCCGCGGACGTCTGACGCACTTCATGCGCCGCGACGAACTCGAAGCGGCATGGGCCTGGGCCGAGCCGATTCTCGACGGCTGGGCGAAGTCGGGCGAGCGGCCGCGCTCGTATTCGGCGGGCACCTTCGGGCCGGCCGCATCGACCGCGTTGATGACGCGGGAGAATGCGGTGTGGGTGGAGGAAGAATCGCAGTAACGACGTTTTGACAACATGCTGTTGATGCGGCTCGTGACGTTGCAGAGGCGTCGCGAGCCGCTTTTGTATTCGCTGGGAGGTGTAGATCGATGAGGCGAATTCTCGTGGCATTGACCTGGGCGGCAAGCGTGGCAACCACTCTGACTCTCCCTGCTTACGGCGCCGACGAACTCAATGCACGGACCGATCCGCCAAAGGTGATCATCGACAGCGACTACAACACGCTCAGCGACGACGGTCAGCTAGGCGTGATGGCCGCGCAATTGCAGGCCCAGGGTTCGTTGAAAGTGCTCGGCATTACCGTGGTGTCGGGCAATCAATGGCTGAGGCAGGGTGTTGCCGACGCGCTGAAATCGGTCGAACGACTCGGCGTTGAAAAACAGATCGGCGTGTATGCGGGCGCCAATCACCCACTGTCCCGCGACTTCACGACGGTCCAGCGCGAGCTGAAGGCGTTCCCCGGCGGCGACGGCTATATCGGCGCGTGGAGCAAGCCCGAGCCGAAATCGGACCGCGACCTCGTCGCGCCGCCGGACGGCTTCGCGACGCACACGAAGGTGCAGCGTCAGAGCGCGATCGACTTCATCGCCGAAGCGGTGAAGCGCAATCCTGGCGAAGTGACGATTCTGGCGATCGGGCCGCTGACCAACATCGCGTTGGCCACGCGCGAACATCCCGAGATCGTGCCGCTGATCAAACAGATCATCTATATGGGCGGCGCGATCGACGTGCCTGGCAATACCACGCGAACCGCCGAGTTCAACTGGTGGTTCGATCCCAAAGCGGCGAAAGCGGTGCTGCGTCTGCCGATCAAACAGACGGTGATTCCGCTCGACGTGACCGATACCGTGCAAATGGACAAGGCGCTTTACGATCGCGTCGCGCATGATCCGGCGAAGCAGACCATCATCACGCAACTGTTCAAGACGCTGAACGGCTATGGTTACGACGGCAAGAACGGCTTCGAGACCAATCCGAACTACACGACGAACATCTGGGACACGCTGACGCTTGCGTATCTGATGCATCCGTCGTTCGCGACGCAGACCGTCGAGGAGTGGGTGGACGTGGATACGGGCTTCGGCGCCAACGATGGCAAGGCAAGGGGCTACACGAGTTCGCCGCCGCCGGGATTGCAGAAGATGACGGTCGTCAAACGATTTGATAATCCGGCGTTTTTTGATTTCTATGTCGATCTGTTGACGCGACCGGTGCCGGTGCGGTCGCAGGACCCATGAACGCGCGAGCGCCGCGCGCCCACACCCGTGTTACGCGGGATGCAGGCCACGCAGCAGCTGATGCACGCGCGACAGATCCTGCTCGACATGGCCGGCGTTCTCGAACAGCTCCGCGAGCCAGTCGACGAACGCACGCACGCGCGGCGACACGCGACGGTTCTTCACATACGCGACCGAGACCGGCATCGGCACGGGCTTCCATTGCGGCAGCACTTCACACAGCAGCCCCGAATCGAGGAACGGCTGCGCGGCGATCCGCGCGGGCTGGATCATGCCGAGGCCTTGCAGTCCGCAGGTCAGGTATGCCTGTTCGTCGCTGACCTGCACGAAGCCGTTGAGTTTGACCTTGCGCGCTTCGCCATCCACTTCGAAATCGAAGTCGCATTCGCGGCCGCTATGGGGCGACACGCAGTTGACCGCGACGTGTGCGCGCAACTGGTCGAGATCGGCGGGCGTGCCGTAGCGGTCCAGATAGGCTGGACTCGCGCAGGTCACCTGCTCGAGCGTGCCCAATTGCCGCGCGACGAGATTGGAGTCGGGCAATTCACCGAGCTGGATGCTGCAGTCGATTGCTTCGGAGACCATATCGACGGTGCGGTTGCTGACACCGATCGCGAGATCGAGGTTCGGGTAACGGGTGTGGAAGTCGTCTAGCGACGGGAGCACGATGGAGCTTGCTACCGCGCTGGGCATTTCGATGCGTAGGCGGCCGGTCAGATTGTCGGTCGAATTGCGGATGCTGGTTTCCATTTCGTCGATGTCGGCGAGGATTTGCGCGCAGCGGTCGTAGTAGGCTGCGCCTTCTGGGGTGATGCTGAGGCGGCGCGTTGTGCGGACTAGTAATGCTGTGCCCAGCAGGGCTTCCAGGTTCTGGACGATCGTCGTTGCTGTTGCGCGTGGGATGTTCAATGATTCCGCTGCGCGGGTGAAGCTGTTGGTGTCTACAATTCGGATGAAGGTGCGCATTGCCGTTATTCTGTCGATCACTTTTGTGCTCCAAATGGGTTTCTTTTTTTTGCCTGCGGCGGTTGATCGTTGTTCTTACGGTGTTGGCCTTTCCTTGTGTTCTTGTCGGTCTATTAGCGTTGCCCCTATGCGGGGCGGCACCTACTTTCTTTGCTGCTGCAAAGAAAGTAGGCAAAGAAGACAGCTTTAAACCGCTAATTCTTAAGTGGGCACCGTGCCTCGCAAACGGCAGTGGTGCATCTGGAATCCGTGCTCCCGCACACTCCGCGGCAGTGACAAAGCCGTCATCCGCACCCGCTCCGCACTACGTGCGTCGCGGACGGGTATGCAGGGGAAACCAGCCGTATTTTCTTGTGTTAGTGGGTGCCATCGGCTTCGCCTCGGCGATGCGCCGAGAAGACCGATGGTGTGACCGGGGTTTCGGCGCGCGTAGCGCCGCCGGAGGTATGACTGCCTTGTCACTAATGCGGAGTGTGCGAGAACACAGATTCCAGATGCACCACTACCCGCAATTAACCAAGGGACCCGCTTAAGAGTTAGCGGTTTAAAGCTGTCTTCTTTGCCTACTTTCTTTGCAGCAGCAAAGAAAGTAGGTGCCGCCCCGCACAGGGGCAACGCCAATAGACCGACAAGAAATCAAGGAAAGGCCAACACCGCAAAAACAGCGACAAAACCACAAGCAAAAAAACAACAACAAACAGAACCCCGCGCCGCAGGCGGCAAAAACCCCCACCCGCTGCGCGGCCAAAAACTCCAAATTATTTCCTCAACGAATCCATATCAACCACAAACCGATACTTCACATCGCTCTTGAGCATCCTCTCATACGCCTCATTAATCTTCTGCATCGGAATCATTTCAATATCAGAAGTAATCCCATGCTCACCGCAAAAATCGAGCATCTCCTGCGTCTCGGCGATACCGCCAATCAGTGACCCAGCCAGGCGCCGCCGCTTGAAAATCAGATTGAACACCTGCGGCGACGGATGATCATGCTCCGGCGCCCCCACCAGCGTCATCGTCGCATCCCGCTTGAGCAGATTCAAAAACGGATTCAGATCATGCTGCGCAGCCACGGTATTGAGAATGAAATCGAAGCTATTCACATGCGCTTCCATCTCCTGCGGATTCTTCGAAATCACGACTTCATGCGCGCCAAGCCGCTTCGCATCCTCGATCTTCGACGGCGACGTCGTAAACAGCACGACATGCGCGCCCATCGCCCGTGCCAGCTTCACGCCCATATGGCCGAGACCACCGAGGCCGACGATCCCGACCTTCTTGCCCGGACCCACGCCCCAGGTGCGCAGCGGCGAATACGTTGTGATGCCCGCGCACAGCAGCGGCGCAACACCCGCGGGGTCGAGATTCTGCGGCACGCGCAGCGTGAAGGCCTCGTCGACGACCAGTTGCGTCGAATAGCCACCGTACGTGACCTGTCCGTCGACGCGATCGACACCGTTATACGTGCCCACCCAACCGTTCTCGCAATACTGCTCGAGACCTTCCGCGCAGCTCGCGCAGGTGCGGCACGAATCCACCAGGCAGCCGACCGCGACGAGCTCGCCGACCTTGTACTTCGTCACGTTCGGGCCAACCGCGGTCACGCGGCCCACGATCTCGTGGCCCGGTACCACCGGATAAATCGTGTTCTTCCATTCGTTGCGGACCTGATGCAGGTCGGAATGGCACACGCCGCAGAACAGCACTTCCATCTGCACGTCATGGGCACGCGGCGCGCGGCGCTGGATTTCGAACGGGGCGAGCGGCGCGGTGGCGTCCGTCGCTGCATAGGCATAAGTCGTGCTCATGGGTAGCTCCAGCAAAGAGGGTGATGGCGCAACAGGCGACGCGCCGGCGATGCGCAACACGGGTTGCGGATGCGGCGTGCCGCGGCATGAACCGGAATCGGCGCGCTAGCGTCGATGGCCGCCGGTCGCAAGCTCCCGGCTGATGGCGGCCAATGACCGCGCACGCTGCGCGCGGGGAAAAGGCGATCCGGCAGGGTTCCCATGTTAGGAGTCCGGTGCCGCTCGGGGAATACCTGATCGTCTTGAAGATTTGCCTAAAACTACTGAGGGGCAGCGCGATAGGCTCTTTGGTGCTAAATTTCAAGCATTATTCTCTTGCTCGTCACCCTATCGTCATGTCCACTCAAGCTGTCGGTCCCATTACGGACGATCCCGCGCAACGCCGCATGGTCGAATTGTTCGATCTGCTCGCACCGAATACCGGCATCACGCACTCGAGCCTCGAAGGTGTCAACCTGCTGCGCGCGAATCGTCCGATGCCGCGCATGCCGGTCATGTACGAGCCGAGCATCGTGATCGTCTGTCAGGGACGCAAGCGCGGCTATCTCGGCGATCAGGTGTTCCAGTACGACGCGCAGCAGTACCTGGTGCTGTCGGTGCCGTTGCCGTTCGAATGCGAGACCGAGGCGAGCGTGGAGCAGCCGTTTCTCGGCATGTCCGTGCGCGTCGATCTGACGATGGTGGCCGAGTTGCTGATGGCGCTGAACGAAACCCAGGGACTCGCGCACTATGAGCCCGCCGGCATGTATTCGACGCCGCTCGATCTCGCGTTGAGCAGCGCCGTGCAGCGTCTGATGGAAGCGCTCGCATCGCCGCTCGACGCGCGCATCCTCGCGCCGGGCATCGTGCGCGAAATCTGCTATCGCGTGTTGACCGGCGAGCAGGGCGGCGCGATTCGCGCGGCGCTCACGCATCAGAATCACTTTGGCCGCATCGCGAAGGCGCTGCGCCGCATTCATGCGGACTATCACGCGTCGCTCGATGTCGACACGCTCGCGTCCGAAGCCGGCATGAGCCTCGCGGTGTTTCATGCGCAGTTCAAGGCGGTCACCGCGACTTCGCCGATGCAGTATGTGAAGACCACGCGTTTGCATCACGCGCGTCTGTTGATGGTGCAGGATGGTTTGAATGCGGGGGCGGCTGCCGCGCGTGTCGGTTACGAAAGCGCGTCGCAATTCAGTCGCGAGTTCAAGCGGCTGTTCGGCCTCAGTCCGGTCGACGAAGTCAAACGCATGCGCTGCGCTCACGATGCGCCGCCGCCGCGCGTGCAGAAACCGGTGCCGCGTTACGTCACTGCGGTCTAAAGGTCTTAAGCCCTAAAGGTCTTAAACCCTAAAGGTCTTAAACCCTAGAGCCCGCTGAACCAGTTATACCCCTGGTCTTCCCAGTAGCCACCCGGATTCGTATTGGTCACGAAGATTGCGGCGATGTGCTTCGGGTTCTTGAAGCCGAGCTTGGTCGGCACGCGCAGCTTCAGCGGATAACCGTATTTGGCCGGCAGCGGCGCGTTGCGGAAATCGAGCGTCAATTGCGTTTGCGGATGCAGCGCGGTCGCCATGTCGAGGCTCGAGTAGTAGCGATCCGCGCATTTGAAACCCACGTAGCGCGCGCTCAGATCAGCGCCGATCCGTTCGAGAAACGTGCGAAACGGCACGCCGCGCCATTGTCCGATCGCGCTCCAGCCTTCGATGCAAACGTGACGCGTGATCTGCGAGACCTGCGGCAACGCGCGCAACTGCTCGAGGCTCCAGCTGCGTTTGTCGGCGACGAGCCCCGACACTTCGAGCCGATAGGTCGAGCCGTCGATATCCGGTGCGTCGAACTCCTGATAGAACGCATTGAACGGAAACGGATCGGTGATATCGCGCGCCGAATAGGTCGGCGCGAGTTTGTTGCGATCGAACAGCCACGCCTGCACGCGATCGTTCCAGCGCGACATCGCCCATAGCACCTTATCGACGGAATCGTTGTCCTGCAGGTTGCAGCCGGACAGCATCGCGAGCGCGCCGATCGATAGCGACGAGCGCAGGAACAGGCGGCGTTGCAGCCGCTCGATCTGCGGCCGGTGCTCGGCCAGCACGATGCGTGAGCGGCGCGCGTCTTCTGTGTTGGCGTCCGTCTGGCTGGCCGGATCGGTGCGCGTATCGGTGCGCGCATTGGTGCGCGTATCGGTACGATTAGGGGCGCTCATGCGCGAGTCCTCTCGTGTGCTGGTTCGATGCGATGACTGCTGCGCCGGGCGCGTCCGGTGACCATCGGCGGCAACGTGCGTGGCACCAGCAGCACCAGCATCAGATGCACGACGACGAAGCCGACCACGCCCGCCATCGCGACGAAATGCACGCGCCGCGCAAAATCGAAGCCGCCGAACAGCGCGGTCAGCCATGAGAACTGCACCGGCTTCCAGATCGACAGTCCCGATGCGACGAGCAGCACGCCGAGCAGCAGCACCAACAGATACAGCGCGCGCTGCACGGCGTTGTACCTGCCAGTCTCGTGCGGCAGTCTGAAGCGCAACGCCAGCACCGCATCGCGCGCGACGTCGCGGGGACGAACCGGCAGCAGCTTGCGCCGCAGATGGCCGCTCGACACGCCATAGACGAGATACAGCAGGCCGTTCGCGCACAGCAGCCACATCGCCGCGAAGTGCCATGCGATCGAGCCGCCCAGCCAGCCGCCGACCGTCGCCCACACCGGAAACCGGAACGGGAAGATCGGCGAGGCGTTATAGATCGCCCAGCCGCTCATCAACATGCAGACCATCGCGAACGCGTTGATCCAGTGCGTCACGCGAACGACGAGCGGATGGACGATCGGGAATGCTTGCGATTCGGGCATGGGCTTCAGAGGCGAGGTGAAAAAGTAGCAACGACGCGCCGCATTACATCGGCGGCGTCACCCCATGCTCGCCGGCCGAAATGAAATTCGCCGCCATCGAACCGTCCGCATCCTTGTGCGCAAACAGCACGACCTTCGTGCCGGGCGTGAGCAACGCGCGGCTGCCCGGCTCGAGACTGACGATCGGCACGTCCTGCGGAATCACGATCTTCTTCTCGCCGTCCTTGTACTTGACGGTGATCGTGCGGCCGTTGCTGACCACGAGCGAGCCGACCGTGCCGTTCGTCATCGTGCTGTTCGCGCCGAGATCCCACGGGCGATGACCTTCGCCCGAGCCGCGCATGCTCGGCGGAAACACGTGCACTTCGAGCGCCTTCAGCGTGCCGTCGGACTGCGGAATCGCGGCGGTGCCCACGTAGCTGTCCGGCTTGATGTCGTTGACGTTGGCGAGCGTGACGCCGCGAATCGGCGTGTCGCCGGCGAGCTTGACGTCGACGTCCTGGCCGTCGCGCGTATGGACTTTCAGCAGATCGCCCGAGAGTGAGGTCACCGTGCCGCGTACGCCGGTCGGCATCGAGCTCTGGGCCCAAGCCGCGGACGTCGTCGCGAACAGCGCGGCGGCGAGCGCGGGGACGGCGAGGGCGCGCAGCGTTCGCGTGCGGGTCATCTTCATGCGGGTCTTCATGAGGCAGCTCCAGGAAAGGGTGCAGCGTGGTGAACGGTGCGCTCAGACTAGTCCCCGCATCGGCTCATCCGGGTGACGGGAGGATGACAAAAACGTCATGAACGACCGACGGCGGCCACGTAGAATGGGCGCCGGGAGCGCTGGATGGTTTTTTTGAGCGCTTTCTTTCGAGCGCTTTCGTCAGGCGTTTTTTTGCGCGCGCGGCGGCGGCCCCACGGGTCGAATCGCGCGCAGGAGCAGCGGGCATCATGAGTATTCTCGTCATCGAAGACGATCCGAAGACCGGCGACTACCTGAAGAAAGGTCTGCGCGAGAACGGCTACGCGGTCGACCTCGCGCGCACCGGCACGGACGGCCTGCATCTGGCGCTCGAGCACGATTACGAGCTGGTGGTGCTCGATGTGATGCTGCCGGGTATCGACGGTTGGGAGATCATGCGGGCGCTGCGTGCGCGGCGCGATCTGCGGGTGATCTTCCTGACCGCGCGCGACCAGGTCAGCGACCGCATCCGCGGTCTCGAACTCGGCGCCGACGACTATCTCGTCAAGCCGTTTTCGTTCACGGAGCTGGTGCTGCGGATTCGCACGCTGTTGCGCCGTGGCGTGATCCGCGAGAACGATGTGTTCGAAGTCGCCGATCTGAAGCTCGACGTGTTGCGCCGCCGGGTCACGCGCGAGGGCGTCGACATTCCGCTGACCAACAAGGAGTTCATGCTGCTGCATCTGCTGGTGCGGCGCGAGGGCGAGGCGCTGTCGCGCGCGCAGATCGCCTCGGAGGTGTGGGACATGAACTTCGATAGCGACACCAACGTGGTCGACGTGGCGATCAAGCGCTTGCGCGCGAAGGTCGATCACCCGTTCGAAAAGAAGCTGATCCACACGGTGCGCAGCATCGGCTACGCGTTCGGCGACGGCGTATGAAATTCTGGACCGAACGCTCGCTGATCGCGCGCACCACCTTGCTGTTCGCGCTGATCGCCTGCGTGGTGATCGGCTCGCTCGGCGCGTATTTCTATCATTCCGCCGAAGTCTCGCTGCAACGCCGCGCCGACGTCGTGCTGAGCGGCCGCGTCGAGCATTTCAGCCGGATCGTGCACGACCTTTATTCGGTGAGCGAGTTGAAAAAGCGTCCGCTGCTGTTCGAGACGATGCTCGGCGCGGAAGAGGACGTGCTGCTGTTTCGTCGGCCGGGCGAAGCGCCGTTCGTCGACGTGAATCCAGCCAGGCTCGCGGTGCCCGATCTGCCGGCCGGCGCGGCGGGCGATCCGCCGCGCGCGGCCGATATCCCGCAGACGCGCTTGCCCGACGGCGTACCCGTGCATTGGGCGATCGCGACCGCGAGAGCGCGCGAGGACGGTACCGAAGTCGAGGTGATCGCCGGCCACCCGATGACTCACGAGGTGCGCATGCTGGCCGAATACCGCAACCGCATCGTGCTGGCGACGCTGACCGGCATGCTGGCCGCGACGCTGCTCGCATACTTCGTGCTGCGCCGCGCGCTCAGACCGGTGCGCGAGATCGCGACGCGTGCCGCGCAGATCAGCCCGACGAATCTGGCGGTGCGGCTCGACCACGAGGCCGCGCCCGTCGAACTGCGCCAGCTCACGCACGCGTTCAACGCGATGCTCGACCGTCTCGCCGAAGGCTATCAACGTCTGCAGCAGTTTTCCGCCGATCTCGCGCACGAGATTCGCACGCCGGTCGGCGCGCTGGTCGGCCAGACCCAGGTAGCGCTCGCGCAGCCGCGCGAGCCCGACGAATATCAGCAGCTGCTCGAATCGAATCTCGAGGAGCTGAACCGTCTCAGCCATATCGCGGAGAACATCCTGTTTCTCGCGCATGCGGACCATGCTGCGTTGTCGATCGAGCGGCAGCCGGTCGATCTGCACGGCGAGCTCGTCAGGATCGCCGACTACTTCGAAGGACTCGCCGACGAACGCGGCATGCGTTTCGAAGTCGACGCGGCGGGCATCGCGTCGGCCAATCCGATGCTGTGCCGCCGCGCCATCAACAATCTGGTCGTCAACGCGGTGCGTTATGGCGCGGGCGATACGACCGTGAGGCTGCGCGGCGCGCAGGACGCGGCGGGTGCGCTCGTGACGGTCGAAAACGAGGGCGAGCCGATTCCGGCCGCGCAACTCGACCGGCTATTCGACCGCTTCTATCGCGGCGACGCGGCGCGCAGCGCGTTCACCGAATCGAACGGACTCGGGCTCGCGATCGTCAAGGCGATCATGCATCTGCACGGCGGCAGTGCGCGCGTGGTGTGCCCGCTGCCGGGCGTGGTGCGGTTCGAGCTGCGCTTTCCGGGCGCGTGACTGGCGCGCGGGTCGAGGGTTAGACCGGGCGTCGCTTGAAGCGGCGCCGCCTATACTTTTCAAAGCGCCTTTCAAAAGCCCTTTTCGGAGCATCGCCGTCCGCCGCCACTCATCAAGGAGTCGCATCATGGTCAAGCTCGCGCTGTATGTCCGTCTGGAAGCCAAGCCCGGCAAGGAACAGGAGGTCGAGGCGTTTCTGCTCAGCGGCTTGCCGCTCGTCGAGCAGGAACCGGCCACCGCCGCCTGGTTCGGCCTGAAACTCGGGCCCTCGACATACGGCATTTTCGACGCATTCGAGGACGAAGCCGGCCGTGACGCGCATCTGAACGGCAAGGTCGCGGCCGCGTTGATGGCGAAGGCGGGCGACCTGTTCGGGGCGCCGCCGAGCATCGTCAAGGTGGACGTGCTGGCAGCCAAGCTGCCGGGCTGAGCGCCCGAGGTGGCCGGCCCTCAGGCGGCCCTTAAGTGGCCGCCTGGTGGCCGCCTGGTGGCCTTCAGCCGGCCGCCAAATCCGCTCCCGGCCGGTCCTCGTAGTACGCGCGCTTTTCCTCGTACATCAGCAGATCGGCGCGCTGCACGCCCGCTTCGAGCCGGTCGCCGCGCTGGCAGGTCGCCGCGCCCATCGCGAAGTTCAACGGCGAGCCGGGATAGAACTGGTTGTTCATCTCGACGAGCTGATGGATTGCGTCGATCATCGCCGCGCCGCCGCGCTCGTCGGTATCGGGCATCAGGATCGCGAACTCGTCACCGCCGATGCGCGCGGCGTGGAACGGCGACTCCATCGCCTTCGCGAGCACTTCGCCGGCGCGCCGCAGCAGCGCGTCGCCGGCCGCGTGACCGAGCTGATCGTTGACGCGCTTCAGGCCGTTCAGGTCGGCCATGATGATCGTCACGGGCCACGGTCCCTTGCGTTCGAGCCGGTTCAGCTCGTCGACATAGAACGAGCGGTTGCGCAGCTTGGTCAGCACGTCGTGCTTGCCGAGGAATTCGAGGTACGCCTCGGCCTTCTTGCGCGCGGTGATGTCGGTCAGCGCGACCAGCACGAGGTCCCAGTCCTGCTCGTGGCCTGGCAGCACCGAGAATTGCAGGTGCACGTGCACTTCGCTGCCATCGAGCGAGTAGTTGAGCACCTCGCGCTGCTGGAACAGCTTGTTGTCCCACAGGTCGATCAGCTGCTCGCGGAAATGCGGGCGCATGTCGTCGCGAAACACGTCGGCGAGCCGCGCGAGCAGGGTGTGCTTGTCTTTCGCGCCGAACATCCCGAGCGTGTGATGGTTCACGTCGAGCACGTGAATTTCCGCCATGCAGCGCTCGACGAACTCCGGATGCACGTCGGTAAACACGCGGAAATCATTGATGCCGGCCGCCCGCGCGCCATCGAGCAGGCGCTTGACCGCGCTGAAATCCTCGACCCACAGCGACACCGGCGAATGTTCGAAGAGCCCGCGCGCATATTCCTCCGCGAGCGTGACGCGGCGCCGCGCGCCTTCGAGCTCGGTGATGTCCTCGGTCGACACCAGCACCCGGTCCCAGCGCTCCTCGTGACCGGGCAGCACCGCGCCCTTGAGCAGCACGTCGAGGCGCCGTCCGCCGAGCGTGTAGTTGACCGTATGGCTCGTGAAGTTCGATTGCCCGGCCCACAACTGGCACAGCTCTTCGAGGTGCGTTTTCAGCATGTCGTCGCGGAACACCGACGCGAGGTTGCTGGTCAGCGCGTCGAAATCGGCGGCCTCGAACTGCGTGAGCGTCTGGCGATTGACCTTGATCACGCGGATGCGGTGCGCGCAGTCGGCGACACGGCCTGGGTCTTCGGCGAAATGAGCGCGCAGATCGGTCACGCCCGTAGCGCGCCATTCATCGAATAGCGCGCGCACGCCGCTGAAATCTTCGAGCCACAGCGACACGGGCGCGAGTTCGAACATACCGGAGTCGTCGTTGATGGGCGCGGAGCCGCCCGGCAGGGTATCCAGCATGGGGTTCTCGGGGTCGGATGTGCGGCTATTTTAGACGCGTTGCGGCCAGGCCGAAAATGGAAGGCGATTGGCCTGTCGTTTTTGCGCAGATGTGCTCGTCGACATGGCGAGCGCGCGTGGCCGGAACCACCGCGTGAGCATTCTGCGCGTGCCGTGGAGGCTTGCTACACTCGATCGCCGAAGATTCCATGCAGATTCCTGTCAATCACGCCCTCGGGAAAAATGCCTTCATGAAGCCATCGCTGCTGGTCCTGATCCATCTGAACGACGCGAGCCGCGCGAGCATCGCGGCCACGTTCGACGTCATCTATGCCCCCGAGCCAGCGCAGCGCGAAGCCGCGCTCGCGACCCACGGCGCGCAAATCCGGGCGGTGCTGACCAACGGCACGACGGGTCTCGGCGTGGCTGACATCGAGCGCATGCCGCGGCTCGAACTGATCAGCGCGCTGGGCGCCGGCTACGAGAACTTGCCCGTCGAGCACGCGCGCTCGCGCGGCATCGTGCTCGTCAACGGCGCGGGGACCAACGATCACTGCGTCGCCGATCACGCGTTCGCGTTGCTGCTCGCGGTCGTGCGCGACGTGCCGCAACTGGACCGCGCGACGCGCGAAGGCGTGTGGCGCGACCATCTGCCGATGCGGCCGAACGTTTCGAACAAGCGTTTGGGGATCGTCGGGCTCGGCCATATCGGCACCAAGATTGCGCGGCGCGCGGCCGGCTTCGACATGGAAGTCGGCTATCACAACCGCAAGCCGCGCGGCGATGCGCCGTCGCTGCGCTATTTCGACAGCGTCGAGGCGCTCGCGCAATGGAGCGACTTCCTGATCGTCGCGACGCCGGGCGGCGCCGGCACGCGGCATCTGATCGGCGAGGCGGTGCTGGCGGCGCTGGGTCCACGAGGCTTCATCGTCAACGTGTCGCGCGGCAGTGTCGTCGATACCGCCGCGCTGGCTCGCGCGCTCGCCGCGGGAACGATCGCGGGCGCCGGACTCGACGTGTACGAGGGCGAGCCCGAGCCGCCGCAGGCGCTGATCGGCCTGCGCAACGTGGTGCTGACGCCGCACGTGGGTGGCCGCTCGCCCGAAGCGATCACGGCCTCGGTCGATAACTTCCTCGACAACGCGCGGCGGCATTTCGCGGGCGAACCGGTGCTGACGCCGATCTGAAGCGCGGCCAGCGACCTTGCCGCGCTATTTCTGATCGTCGCGCGCGGCGCGTGTGCCGATGTACTCGTACTCCTCGGTATTGAGCCGCGAAATCCGCAGTTCGACCGCGCTGCGGTGATACGAGTACGCGATGCGGCGAATCTCGAGCAGCGGCGCGCCGAGCGCGACGCCGAGTTGTTCGCTTTCGAGTTCATTCGCGAGCGCCACGCTCACATGCTCATCGGTTTCGACCACGTTGATGCCGAAACCGTCCTGATAGAAGTTGTACAGCGTGTTCGGCCGGTTGCGCAGCTTGCTTTCCGTCAAACCCGGAAAAAGCGCTTCGGGCACGGTGATATGTTCGATCAGCACGGTCTTGCCGTGCAGCGCGAGCCCGTTGACGAACTGCAGCACCCGCGCGCCGGTGTCGATACCGAGCGCGGCGGCCGCCTCGCGCGATGCGCGCGCCTTCCTGAAGCCGATCAGCGTGACGACGGGGTAGGCCTTGTCGCCGTCGCGCCGCACGATGCGAAAGAAGCGGAAGAAGTGCCGGTCGCGCTGATGCATCGCCACGAACGTTCCGAGCCCCTGATGACGGATCAGAATGTTCTCGGCGCACAGTTCGTCGATGGCTTTGCGCAGCGTGCCGATCGACACGCCGAAGCGTTCGGCGAGACGCTTTTCCGAAGGAATGCATTCGCCGCCTTTCCATTCGCCGGCCGCGAGCGCGGCGAGAATCGCGCTCTTGACCTCCTTGTACCGCGTGCCGCCCAGCGCGGGCGCATTGATCGCGAGCGTGCTCATGAAAACCTCTGGGATACGCGAGTCGTACCGCTCGCCGGGTTGAACCTGCCCTGATTCTAAACGACCAGGTCATCTAGTCCACCTGGATGAATCGTATGTTGTCGCCGCTTCGCGACAGCGGCACGGGTCTCCGCACGGGTCTCCGCACGGATCTCACTCGGTCTTCTAACACATATAGATGACCTAGTTGACATTGGGTAAGTCGCCGCCTAATATCGATTCACCGCGGCGCACCTGGCTGCGCTGCCCCGGCGGCACCCCCACACCGCATTCAAACTACGAATGGAGACGCTCATGAGCAATCCCACGGCAGATATCAACGACACCGCAGCGGGCGCATCGGCGCCGCGCAGGACGATTCACATCGTGCTGCACGAGGCGAAAGACACGGTCGGCGTGGCGGTGGTCGAGGGTATCAAGGCGGGCATGCAGCTCAACGCATGGATCATGGACGACGACGAAGTCGTCACCGTCGCGGCGAAGCAGGACATTCCGATCGGTCACAAGGTCGCGCTGAAGGACATGGCCGTCGGCGACACGGTGTTCAAGTACGGGGTCGATATCGGCAAGGTGGTCGCGCCGATCAAGGCCGGCGAGCACGCGCACGTGCACAACATCAAGACGAAGCGCTGGTAAGCAGAACCGCCCCTCACTGCCATCAACCCGAACGAGAGAGACACCATGAGCGTGATTGACCTGGATACGACTTTCCGCGGCTATCGTCGCGACAACGGCCGCGTGGGCGTACGCAACCACGTGATCATCCTGCCGGTCGACGATCTGTCCAATGCCGCGGCGCAGGCGGTCGAACACAACATCAAGGGGACCATGGCGCTGCCGCACCCGTATGGGCGGCTGCAATTCGGCGCCGACCTCGAGCTGCATTTCCGCACGCTGATCGGCGCGGGCAGCAATCCGAACGTCGCGGCGGTGATCGTGATCGGCATCGAGGAGGGCTGGACCAAACGCGTCGTCGACGGTATCGCGAAGACTGGCAAGCCGGTCATGGGCTTCGGCATCGAGCTGCATGGCGATCACGACACGATCATGCGGGCCTCGAAGGCCGCGAAGGAAATGGTGCAGTACGCGACCTCGCTCGAGCGCGAGACGTGCCCGATCTCGGAGCTGTGGGTGTCGACCAAGTGCGGCGAGTCGGATACCACCTCGGGCTGCGGCGCGAATCCGACCGTCGGCAACGCATTCGACAAACTCTACGGCCTCGGCACCACGCTGGTGTTCGGCGAGACCTCGGAGCTCACGGGCGGCGAGCAGATCGTCGCCGCGCGCTGCGCGAACGACGGCGTGCGCGAGCGCTTCCAGTTCATGTTCGACCGCTACCAGGACATGATCAACCGCTGGAAGACCGACGACCTGTCCGAGTCGCAGCCGACCAAGGGCAATATCGCGGGCGGCCTGACCACGATCGAGGAAAAGGCGCTCGGCAACATTCAGAAGATCGGCAAGAAGTGCAGGGTCGACGGCGTGCTCGACAAAGCCGAGGAGCCGACGCATGCGGGCTTGTGGTTCATGGATTCGTCGTCCGCGGCGGCCGAGATGGTGACCTTGTGCGCGGCGTCGGGTTTCGTCGTCCATTTCTTCCCGACCGGGCAGGGCAACGTGATCGGCAATCCGATCGTGCCGGTCATCAAGATCTGCGCGAATCCGCGCACGGTCCGCACGATGGGCGAGCATATCGACGTGGACGTGACCGGCATTCTGCAGCGCGAGCAGAACCTCGACCAGAGCGGCGACAAACTGCTCCAATGCATGATGGCCACGATCAATGGCCGTTTCACCGCGGCCGAAGCGCTCGGTCATCGCGAGTTCGTGTTGACGCGTCTGTTCGAAAGCGCCTGACGCGGGCGGCCTGACCCACGCGGGGAGCCGCATGGCTCGCGCGTGGCGTTTCGCACCTTCCCGGCGCATGCCGGCACGCAGAAGTGCGCCATCGACGCCTCCCGTGACCGGCAGCTCAAGCAGGCAGTGGCGCCGGCTCGACATCTGGCAGCAGCGAGTGGAGGAGACACCACCTTGCGCGTGCTCAAACATCTCTACGTGCAGGTCCTGATCGGACTTGCGGCTGGCATTCTCGTCGGTCATTTCGCACCCGCGTTCGGCGTGCAGATGAAACCGCTCGGCGACACCTTCATCCGCCTCATCAAGATGCTGATCACGCTGGTGATCTTCTGCACGGTCTCCGTGGGCATCGCGCGCATGGAAAGCCTCAAGCAGGTGGGCCGCGTCGGCTTCAAGACGCTGCTGTATTTCGAGGTCGTCACCAGTATCGCGCTCGTGCTCGGCCTCGTCGTCGCGAACGTGCTGCGCCCGGGCGCGGGGCTCAATATCGATCCCGCCTCGCTCGATCCTCATGCGGTGACGCACTACGTCGCCGATGCGCACGCGGCGTCGTCGAGCTTCATCGACATGATCGTGCCGAACTCGGTGGTCGGTGCGTTCGCGCGCGGCGATCTGTTGCAGGTGCTGCTGTTCTCGGTGCTGTTCGGCATCGCGCTGTCGATCATGTCGCAGCGCAGCCGGCTGCTGATGCGCGGCATCGAGCAGTTCGGCGACACGCTGATGCGCATCGTCGAAATGATCATGCGGCTTGCGCCGCTCGGTGCGTTCGGCGCGATTGCGTTCACGGTCGGCAAGTACGGGATCGGCACGTTGCAGCAACTCGGGCTGCTGATCCTGTGCTTCTACATCACCAGCATCCTGTTCATCGCGATCGTGCTCGGCGCGGCTGCGCGCTGGGCCGGCGTGGGCTTGTGGCCGCTGCTGAAGTACTTCCGCGAGGAGCTGCTGATCGTGCTCGGCACCTCGACCACCGAGTCGGTGCTGCCGCGTCTGATGGAAAAGCTCGAGCGCATGGGCTGTCCGCGCGCGATCGTCGGTCTCGTGCTGCCGACCGGCTACTCGTTCAATCTCGACGGCGCCGCAATCTATCTGACGATGACCTCGCTATTCATCGCGCAGGCCACCAACACGCATCTGACGCTGATGCAGCAGCTCGGCTTGCTGGCGATTCTGATGCTGACGTCGAAAGGCGGAGCGGGTGTGGCGGGCGCGGCGCTCGTCGCGCTGACCGCGACGCTGTCGACGCACAACATCATTCCGGTCGCCGGCATTACGCTGATTCTCGGCGTCGATCGCGTGCTCAACGAGATCCGCGCGCTGACCAATATGATCGGCAACGTGGTCGCGACGCTGGTGGTCGCGCGCTGGGAGGGCGCCTTCGATGCACGCGCCGCGCGCGAATTTTTGGCCGCGCCGCGCGAAGTGCAGGCGCAGGCATTGGCGCAGCCGGCGCGCAAGCCGCACGCGGCGCAAGCGGGGCAGCCGGGGCAATCGGCTCAGGCGCGCGAGGACGAGCCCGGCCTGCCTCACGCGACGGCGCTGTTCGAAAAGGCGGCGAAGTGAGGACCACGGCAGCGCACGATAACGCCGGACTTGATGCCTCATCGCGGCAGTGACACAGTGATGCGCTGACGACAATAAAACCAAGGAATCCCCGATGGCCCGACTGTTTCCCGACGCGCTGACCTCACTCGCGATTGGCGCGCTGCGCCGCGCGGACGCGTCGTCCGCGACCGCCGAATCGACGGCGCGCGCGCTCGTCTATGCCGACCTGCGCGGCTTGTCATCGCACGGCGTGTCGCGTCTGCCGATGTACTGCGCGCAGTTGCGCAACGGCCGCGTCGATCCGGCCGCGCAGGCTGCCATCGTCGCGGATCGCGGCGCCGCCGTGTTGATCGACGGGGCGGACGGCCTCGCGTATCCGGCCTGCGATCTCGCGGTCGCGACGCTCGTCGAACGCGCGCGGCAGTATGGCAGCGCGGTCGCGGGCATCCGCCGCAGCCATCATTTCGGCGTTGGCGCGGCGCATCTGGCCGCGCTCGGCGAAGCCGGCCTGGTCGCGCTCGCGTTCAGCAATTCGCCGGCCGCGATGCCCGCCTGGGGCGGCCGCCGCGCGCTGTTCGGCACCAACCCGATCGCCGCCGTGTTTCCGCGCCGCAACGGCGCGCCGCTCGTGATCGATCTGGCGCTGTCGCAGATCGCGCGCGGCAAGATCGCGCTGGCCGCGCGCGACGGCCAGCCGATCCCCGAAGGCTGGGCCACCACGCGCGACGGCCTGCCGACCACCGACGCGCGCGCCGCGCTCGACGGCATGATGCTGCCGTTCGGCGGCGCCAAAGGCGCGATGCTGGCGCTGGTGGTCGAGCTGCTGGCCGCCGCGCTGACCGGCGCGAACTTCGGCTACGAAGCGGGCTCGTTCCTGACCGAGGAGGGCGAGCGCTCGCGCATCGGCCATCTGTTCTGGGCGATCGACCCGGGCGCGCTGGCCGGCGACGATGCGTATCTGTCGCGGGTCGAGGCGCTGATCGAGGTGATGCTGATGGACGACGACGTGCGTCTGCCGGGCTATCGCCGTGAGCGGCTCGCCGAGGCGGCGCACGAGGAGGGCGTCGAGATTCCGGACGCGCTGATCGCGCAACTGGAGAGGGGCGCCTAGCCGGGCGCGCCTAGCCGGCTGCGCTTGGCTGGGCGCCCCCGGCTGGGCGCCCCCGGCTGAAAGCGAAACCGAAACTATCGGCACGCCAGATAGTTTCGCTCGCAAATCGCGATTTCCCTTGTAAGGCCGACGCGAATACGATCTCGGTATCGTCCGACAGCGCGCTCGATCCGCGCTTTCGCCGCATCAGGAACAGCGACGGAGATGGCCATGGAGCACCGCGCCCGCACGCAGAACGAACGGCTCGAAATCAAGACCACCACCTGCTACATGTGCGCGTGCCGCTGCGGCATCCGCGTGCATCTGCGCGACGGCGAGGTGCGCTATATCGACGGCAATCCGGAGCATCCGCTGAATCAAGGCGTCATCTGCGCGAAGGGTGCCTCCGGGATCATGAAGCAGTACTCGCCCGCGCGCCTCACGCAGCCGTTGATGCGCAAGGCCGGCGCCGAGCGCGGCAGCGCGCAGTTCGAGCCGGTCTCGTGGGAAGTCGCGTTCGACGTGCTCGAAAAGCGTCTCGCCGCGATTCGCTCGACCGATCCGAAGAAGTTCGCGCTGTTCACCGGCCGCGACCAGATGCAGGCGCTGACCGGCCTGTTCGCCAAGCAGTTCGGTACGCCTAACTATGCGGCGCACGGCGGCTTCTGTTCGGCGAACATGGCGGCCGGCATGATCTATACGATCGGCGGCTCGTTCTGGGAATTCGGCGGACCGGATCTCGACAGCGCGAAGCTGTTCTTCATGATCGGCACCGCGGAAGATCATCATTCGAATCCGCTGAAGATCGCGATCTCGAAGTTCAAGCGCGCGGGCGGCCGTTTCATCGCGATCAATCCGATCCGCACCGGCTATGCGGCGATCGCCGACGAATGGGTGCCGATCAGGCCGGGCACCGACGGCGCGCTGTTCATGGCGTTCCTGCACGAACTGATCGCCGCCGACGCGTGGGATCACGAGTTCGTGCAGCGCTACACGAATGCGGCGGAGCTGATCGATCTCGACGAAGCGAGCGAGACCTTTGGCCTGTTCGTGCGAGACCCCGAGCGGCCGGAAGGCAATCCGCTGTTTCCGCAGAATCATCTGTGGTGGGACCCGGCTACGCAACGCGCGGTGCCGCATCATGCGAGCGGCGTGACCCCCGCGCTGGAAGGGCGCTATATCCTTGCTGACGGCAAGCCGGTCACGCCATCGTTCGCGTTGCTGCGCGAACGCGTCGCCGCTTGCACGCCCGAATGGGCGGCAGCCATCACCGGCATCGCCGCCGCCACGATCCGGCGGCTGGCCGGCGAGATGATCGAGACGAGCCGCCGGCACCGCATCACGCTGCCAATTACCTGGACCGATGCGTGGGGCGAAACGCACGAGACGGTCACCGGCAACCCGGTCGCCTTTCACGCAATGCGCGGACTCGCCGCGCATTCGAACGGCTTTCAGTCGATCCGCGCGCTCGCCGTGCTGATGTCGCTGCTCGGCACAATCGACCGTCCCGGCGGGTTTCGCCACAAGTCGCCGTTTCCGCGCGCGGTGCCGCCGTCGGCGAAACCGCCGAACCACCCCGACGCCGTCAAGCCGAACACGCCGCTCGCGACCGGTCCGCTCGGCTGGCCCGCCGCGCCCGAGGATCTGTTCATCGACGAACACGGCGGCCCCGTGCGCATCGACAAGGCGTTCTCGTGGGAATATCCGCTCGCGGTGCACGGCGTCATGCACAGCGTGATCACCAACGCGTGGCGCGGCGATCCGTATCCGATCGACACGCTGATGATTTTCATGGCCAACATGGCGTGGAATTCGTCGATGAACACGATGAAAGTGCGCGAGATGCTCGCGGACAAGCATCCGAACGGCGAGTACAAGATTCCGTTCCTCGTCGTCTGCGATGCGTTCCAGTCGGAGATGACCGCGTTCGCCGATCTGATCCTGCCCGACACGACTTACCTCGAACGGTACGACGCGATGTCGATGCTCGACCGACCGATCTCCGAGTTCGACGGCCCCGTCGATTCGGTGCGCGTCCCGGTCGTGCCGCCGACCGGCGAATGCAAGCCGTTCCAGGAAGTACTGATCGAACTGGCTTCGCGCCTGAAGTTTCCGGCCTTCACCAAGGCCGATGGCGGGCGGCGCTACCGCGACTATCCGGAGTTCATCGTCAATCACACGACCTCGCCCGATTCCGGCGTCGGCTTTCTGATCGGCTGGCGCGGCAAGGATGGCGACAAGGCGCTCGTCGGCGAGCCGAATCCGAATCAATGGGAGCAGTACGCGAAGAATAACTGCGTGTTCCATTACCGCTTGCCCGAAACCTTGCAGTACATGCGCAACTGCAACGGACCGTATCTCGACTGGGCGGTCGAGAACGGCTTCCGCAAATTCCGCGAGCCGATCCTGATCCAGCTTTACTCTGACGTGATGCAGAAATTCCGGCTCGCCGCGCAAGGACGCACGAGCGGCCGGCAGCCGCCCGACTCTCTGCGCGCGCGCGTCGAGAAGTACTTCGACCCGCTGCCGTTCTGGTATGCGCCGCTCGAAAGTGCGGTGACGGATCACGGACAGTTCCCGCTCGCCGCGGTCACGCAACGCCCGATGGCGATGTATCACTCGTGGGATTCGCAGAACGCGTGGCTGCGGCAGATTCATGGCGAGAACTATCTCTATGTGAATCCGCAAATGGCAGGCGAGAACGGCATCGCCGATGGCGCCTGGATCTACGTCGAATCGCAATGGGGCCGTGTGCGCTGCATGGCGCGCTACAGCGAGACCGTCGAGCCGGGCACCGTCTGGACATGGAATGCGATTGGCAAGGCCGCGGGCGCATGGAATCTCGGTCCGAACGCGAACGAATCGCAGCGCGGCTTCCTGCTCAATCACCTGATCACCGACGAGTTGCCCGGCCGCGACGAAGCGCCCGCGCGCATGTCGAATTCCGATCCGGTGACGGGGCAGGCGGCGTGGTTCGACGTGCGCGTGCGCATCTACCCGGCCGAAGCCGACGCGCGGAACACGCTGCCGCAATTCGAGGCGATGCCCGAATTGCCCGGTGCGGTGGCGCAGAAGGGTGTGGTGTCGCGCATCGTCCAGACCTATTTCGCGGGACGCGGCGAATTCGCCGCGCGCTTGCGTGGCGTGTCGGGTCGCAAATAATGGCGACGCTCGCTGAAGCAACGGCAAGGAGCTTCCAATGACCCAGATGGCGTTGGTCATCGATCTGAACGTATGCGTGGGATGCCAGGCGTGCGTGACGAGTTGCAAGGAGTGGAACACGTCGGGCGAATCGGGCAGCCTCGCCGATTTCAATCCGTACGACGCGGACCCGTCCGGCACGTTTTTCAATCGCGTGCAGAGTTTCGAGGCGGGCAGCTTCCCCGACACGGAAATGATCCACTTTCCGAAGTCGTGCCTGCATTGCGAAGACCCGCCGTGCGTGCCGGTGTGTCCGACCGGTGCGAGCTACAAGCGCAAGGAAGACGGCCTCGTGCTGGTCGATTTCGATCGCTGCATCGGCTGCAAGTATTGCGCGTGGGCCTGCCCGTACGGCGCCCGTGAGCTCGACGAGGCGCGCAAAGAGATGACCAAGTGCACGCTGTGCGTCGATCGTATTCATGACGAGCATCTGTCCGAACGCGATCGCAAGCCGGCCTGCGTGCTCGCGTGCCCGACCTCCGCGCGGCTGTTCGGCGATATTCACGATCCGCAATCGGTCGTGTCGCAAGCGATTCGCGAGCGCGGCGGCTATCAGTTGATGCCCGAGTGGGGCACACGTCCCGCGAATCATTACTTGCCGCGCGTGCCGACCACGGCCGCCGGTTGCGGCAGCGACGGGTGCTCGTGCAAATCGGCCGGATCGACGACCGATGAGGTGAGCGAGGCGTCGGGCTCGCCCGACTCGCAACTGGAGTCGCAGCTCGAGCGCGGTGAGCTGCATCTCGCGTCGATCGCGACGCGCATTTGAACGACAACGAGGCCACACGATGAATCCGGCTTTTTCCGTAGTGTTTCTGACGACACTGAGCGGCGCGGCGCAAGGGTTGCTGATTGCGCTCGTCGGCGTCGAGAGTGCGGCGTGGTTGGGCGTCGTGGCGCAACCCACCGCCGCGTTCTACGTGAGCGGCGCGGCACTGGCGGTGCTGTTGGGCGGTCTCGGTCTGATCGCGTCGTTCTTCCATCTCGGCCATCCGGAACGCGCGTGGCGCGCCATCGCGATGTGGCGCACCTCGTGGCTGTCGCGCGAATGCCTGTGCCTGCCGGCGTTTCTCGCCTGCGCGTGCCTGTACGGTCTCGCGCATTGGCTCGGTTCGCCGTGGTCGCTCGCGCTCGGCTGGCTCGGCGTGCTCGCGAGCGCCGCGCTGTTCGTCTGCACCGCGATGATCTATGCGTGCTTGCGCTTTCTGCAGGAATGGGCGACGCCGCTGACGCTGGTGAACTTCGTGTTGCTCGGCTGCGCATCGGGTTTGACGCTCGCGACCGCATTGAGCGCATGGTTCGCGCCCGCGTTGACGGTGGGGCTTGCGGTCAGTGCTTGCGTGCTGACGCTCGCCGGCTGCGCGAGCCGCTCGGCATCGCTGCTGCGCAATGCGCGCTTGCGGCCGAAGTCGACGGTGCAGAGTGCGACCGGCATCCGCAATCCGAAGCTCGTGCAGGTGTCGCGAGGCTTTACCGCCGGCGCGTTCAATCTGCGTGAGTTCTTTCACGGCAAATCGGCGCGCACGTTGCGTGGTGTCAAATGGGGCTTTCTCGCGGGTGCGTTTGTCGTGCCGATCGTGTTGATCGCGCTCGGCGCCGGGCTGCACTCGATCGGCGCGTCGTTCGGCTTGCTGGCCGCGGCGTGTCTCGTGCAGTATGCGGGGCTTGTCGCGGAGCGCTGGTTTTTCTTCGCGGAAGCGAAGCATCCGCAGAATCTTTATTACGCGAGGGTGGGGTGAGTCGGCCTCGTTCGACGCCGCCCCTGCTCGCGCGCGAACACAGCCGGGGTGCAACCGACGTGACGGTGAAATCGCCGGGTGAAATGGCTTTGGTCGGCAAAGCCCGTCTCCAATGCAATTTCCGCCAGCGATAGATTGGTCTCGGCGATCAACGATTGAGCCCGGCGAATCCGGCACTGCTCGACGAAGCAGATCGCCGTGACGCCCATGGCCCGTTTGAAGAGACGGCTCAGATGAAACCGGCTGACGTTCGCGATGTTCGCGAGGTCGTCGAGGCAGATTGGCCGGTCGAGATTGTCCTCGATGAACTCGGTGAGTCGGGCGATCTCGAGCTGACCGAGCGAGCGGTCCGGTGCGCATTCGGGTGCGCCGAAAACGGAATAGCTGCGAAGCAGATGTGCCGCCAATGCATTCGAGATCGAATCGACGATCAGCGCCTGAGCCGGATGCGCCTTAAGGTCCATTTCCAGCAGGAGACTCCGCGCGAATTGCTCGATCACGGGGTCGCGCACCAGGAAGACATTGCTGATCTCGACCTGAACGCAATGGTGACCGAGCTGCTCGGCGGCGCGCTCAACGAGCCCAGGCGGAACGCGTAACCTCACAGTGCGCCCCGAATCGCCTTCCCATGCCGAGTCGTAGCCGGCCGGCATGATGTACGAAGTCCCGGCGCTGACGATGCCGCGATGGACGGTCCCGGCCCGGCGCTGGATCAGCGTGGCGCGACCGGAGGGGCAGTAGCAAACCAGGTGATGATCGAGACCGGCGTAGGATTCGGCGCAGTCGAAATAGGGACGATGAACATCGACCGTCACGCCGCCCCAGCCTCGTCCGCGCGTGGTGGCGATAGGCTGCTGCGGACGCGCGTGCAGGATTTCGTCAATCGAGATCATCCGTGCCTCCGCCCTATGCGATCCGGAAGCATCGAACGGCGGGGCCCGCCGTGATGCTGATGGCGTAGTTTGGCACAACAGCGGCAGCATTTCCCGCTGATCGCGGCATCTCACGAGCCGCGCTGTGGGTCCGCTCGCGACGGCCGCTGCACGACATTCGTCCACAGCTGACGAAGGCTGTCGACGCCGCCGGCCATCGAACTCCAGAGCGTCGTATCGCTGACGAAGAGGCTGCCGTTGAACGCTTCGGGACGCGACTGCAGGAGAGCGTCGAAGGTCGTGTGCTCGCGCGAGAACAGATGCGGCGGCGCGCCGGTATCAATGCGCTGCCGCGCTAGCACGTCGAGCTTTCCTATCGCATCGCCGAGTCGTTCGAGCTGCGGCAGATGCGGATGAAGATTGAAGGTCCTGACGTTTGCCAGAACGCCCAATCTGTCGAGCGGCGCGTCGATTTCGATGGCGGCGGGTGATCCGTCCGCGTCGACGGCGGGACGAAGTCCATAGCGGTTTTCCACCGGAACGCCGAGACCCGCGAGCAGAGAACGCGCGAAGGCTCCGAAACCTTGCCGCGACGGAATCGTCCTGTCGCCGTGATGTCGATATTCTTCGATCTGGCGCTGCAGATGGCTGCTTTCCGGCAGACTCTCCAGCTCTCCAATGTCGTGATGCGGACAGACGAACGCCAGATGGTCGGGATCGCCGAGAAACGCCTCGACCGCTTCGATTTCGCCGCTGCCGGCCCGTTGGTCCGTCACGAACGAATCGAAGCTGATGACGATGAGCGTGTCCACGCCGTCGAGAACTTCGGGGCCGAGCGGTGTCAGCGTCCCGTCGTCGGCGACGCGTTCGATCTCGCGGACCGCGTGGCCGGTCAGCCCGGACGCCAGCTCGACGAAGGCGGCGAAGTTGCGCTTCATGATGTGATCGAGGAAACCGGCAATGCCCTGGTCAAAGCGCTGCGGGTCGGCGAACTCATGAAATTGAGGAAAGCTCGTCCTGCGGCTTTCGAAAAGCGCCGGAAATCGATCGTCGATCACATGGAGCGGCGCAGCGCTCTCGGCCGGCCGGCTCCATGCGTAATAAACAAGGACTCTTCGCTGATTCATCGCGCCTCTACCTCCGGGCCGTGCCGTGCGCCGGCGAGTTGCGAATGCGTCGTCGCGATGATTCTCCATCGCGCGCCCAGAATACGGAATCGGTAGCCGCGAAGGATTGCACGGTCTTGTGCAATTTGGAACGAAATTGCAGCACTACCCGCAGGCCCCCACCTCCCCACACGCGGTACAAAAATCGCACCCGTCCTTGCGAATCACCGCATTCGCGCCACACGAAGCGCATTTGCGACCGAGCATCGTATGCAGCCCTTGCGTGCCATTCGGCTGTAGCAGTGCGTCGGCGCTATCCTCGGGATTCGGACGCAGGCCGAAATCGGCGGACAGCGCGATCTCGGTTTTCATCTGCCCGCGCGGCAAGCGCGCGAGCATCCGCGACGGCACCTGATTGCCCTCGGCGTCGAGAAAGCCGCGTCGATACAGGATCTGCTGGATCGCGAACGCGAGCGCGGCCACCTCCGAATCGTGCCAGCGCGGCGCGCGATGACCGTCGAGCCGCTGCACGTCGCCAAGCCGCACCTGACCGCGATCCCACGACACCTTGCGCATGTCCTGCAGATTGCGTGCGACAAAGCCGCCTCGCGCGGCCAGTGACAGCGAACGCATCGTCGCGGTGATCCACTGCTGCGACTCGTCGCGCTGACCGGTCGGGATGAAGAACTCGATTGGCCGCTCGATCGTCACGTCTTCGCCGCCGAGCCGCCCCGTCACCTCGATGAACGACACCGCAACGTACAGCGACTTCTTGCCCGCCTGGGTCAGATACTCGACCTTCTCGATGATCGCCGGCAACTCGCCTTTGGGCCGGTGATCGATCGCGATACGCAGCGGGTCCTGATCCGTCTCGGCGAGCGTGTCGTCGGCCTGCGCGGGCGTCACGCTCAGCACCGCGCCGAGCGTGTCGTTCGGGCGATAGGTCGCGAGGCCCTTCAGGCCGCTCTTCCAGGCGTCGAAATAGAGGCTTTCGAACGCGTCGAACGGATAGTCGGCCGGCACGTTGACGGTCTTCGAGATCGACGTGTCGACGTACGGCTGCACGGCCGCCATCATGTCGAGATGGTCGCGCGCCGACATCTGCAGCGCGCTGACGAAATAGTCGGGCAGCCGGGTCACGTCGCCGCCGAGTTCGCGATAGAGCCGGTACGCGTAGTCCTCGACGTCGAATGATTCGCGGCCGCCGTCGGCCATCACCTTCATGCGCGTGTAGGTCCACGAGAACGCCGGTTCGATGCCGTTCGACGCGTTGTCCGCGAACGCGAGGCTGACGGTGCCGGTCGGCGCGATCGACAGCAGATGGCTGTTGCGGATGCCGTCGCGGCGGATCGCCTGCTGGATGTCGTCGGGCAGGCGCGAGGCGAACGTGCCGGGCTCCAGATAACGCGCCGCGTCGAACAGCGCAAACGCGCCGCGCTCCTTCGCGAGTTCGACCGACGCGCGGTACGCCTCGTCGCGCATCAGCCGCGCGATCCGCACCGCGAAATCGCGGCCTTCCTGCGAGTCGTAGCGCAGACCGAGCATCACGAGCGTATCGCCGAGGCCGGTGAAGCCGACACCGATGCGCCGCTTGGCCCGCGATTCGTCGTATTGCTGGGGCAGCGGCCACAGCGTGACGTCGAGCACGTCGTCGAGGAAACGCACCTGGATGCGGGTGCGTTGCGCGAGGGCATCCCAGTCGAACGACGGCTCGCGGCCCTGCAACTGCGCAAACGGATCGACGACGAAGCGCGTCAGATTGAGCGGCCCCAGGTTGCAGCAGCCATACGCGGGCAGCGGCTGCTCGCCGCACGGATTGGTGGCGCGGATCGTCTCGACGGCGCGCAGATTGTTGTCCTCGTTCATCCGCGAGATGAACACGATGCCAGGCTCGGCGACGTCGTACGTCGAGCGCATGATGCGATCCCAGATCGCGCGCGCGGGGTGTTCGCTGTAGACCCACAGGCCATCGTCGCGCTGCCGCACGTCGCCGGCCGCGCGCAGCGCCGGCGACGGCTCGGCGCGATGGACCAGTTGCCACGGCTCGTCGTTTTCGACTGCGCGCATGAACTCGTCGGTGACGCCGACCGAGACGTTGAAGTTGTTCCAGCGCCCCTTCGAATGCTTGGCCTCGATGAACTCCAGCAGGTCGGGGTGGTTGCAATCGAGCACCGCCATCTGCGCGCCGCGCCGCGACCCCGCGCTTTCGACGGTGCGGCACGACGCGTCGAACACGTCCATGTAGCTGCACGGACCCGAGGCGGCCGAACTGGTCGTATGCACCCGCGCGCCTTTGGGCCGGATCGCGGAGAAGTTGTAGCCGACGCCGCCGCCGCGGCGCATCGTTTCGGCTGCCTGCAGCAGGGCGACGTAGATGCCGGGCAAGCCCTGTTCGTCGACGCCCTGGATCGAATCGCCGACCGGCTGCACGAAGCAGTTGATCAGCGTCGCGGCGATGCCGCTGCCCGCCGCGCTCATGATGCGGCCCGCGCCGAGCGCGCCGTGGCGCAGGTTGTCGACGAACAGCGCTTCGACCGATGCGCGCAACTCGGGCGGCTCGGCCTCGGCGACACCGTGCGCGACGCGGCGGAACACGTCGTCGGCCGATTGCTCGTCGCCTTTCGCGTACTTTTCGACCAGCACGTCGAGCGAGAACTGCTGCGGCGGGATCAGCGAAGCGGGAGGAGCGGGGGAAGCGGGAGAAGCGGGAGGTGAGGAAGCGGCGGTGGCCGCGCGGGTTTGCGGCGTGTCTTCTGCCATGATCGGCCCTCAAGCGGCGTCGCGGCGGGCGCAACGCGGTGGTGGAAGGCGCGCCGCCGGCGCCGGATAGCGAGCCGGCGAGCGGGAGGCGCAACGAGTCCACCTTAACGCACCAGGCACCAGGCGGCAACGGGGAACGAGGCCGGCGGCGTGGTGCGTCGAGCGAGGCCGCGGCGGCCGGCTTACGCCGGCGCTAGCGGTGCGACCTGGGCGTCGGCTGGAGGCAGATCAACTTGGGGCAAAGGGTCGGCGCGGCGGCGAGCCGCGCGCGCCATGCGGGAACGCTGCGTGCGTCAAGCCGCTTCGAGCAGCGGTTCGAGGATTTCCGCGCAGATCATCGCGGAGGCATTCGAGGGCGCCGGGCGTTCGGCCGGCTTGAACACGGGGTCGCCGCGGCGAATCTTGCGGCGCGACACCGCGCAGGTGCCGGACGAATGCGCCGAGCGGCGGCGCCAGCGCTGCTCACCGTAGTGGCAACGGCCCGGCTCGACCCAGCGGATCACCAGCGTCGTGTCGGAGCTCTCGAGAATTTCGATGCGTACGCCATTGCTGCCGTCGAGGGGGATGGACTCCAGGGTCATCATCGGCTCCGTATTGTGGAGTGCCGAATTTAGTCCTGCGCGCGCCGGAGTGCCATTGTGTGGGAGTTGAAACACTGTTCCGGAATTAGCAATAATCAGACTTGACAACCGTGATTGGCTGAAATGACAGGCGTTGCGCGCTTTTTATGTGATTTTTTAATAACGCGCATTTCTGCAACGCTGTGTTGCCCGTGGCGCGACGAACAGCGCGGCCGGCAAGGGGTGGCGACGCTTCCTTTAAGATGTGACGGTCGGGCGGCCAACTGAGTCGCCAGTGTAGCGGGTTTGATTTTTTCAGGTCGGCTCGCGCGCACACCGTTCAAAAACACCAGAGTTCACATGATTCCACGCCCTCCCGCAGTGCCTCCCAATTCTCCTGGGCCGTCGTCCGCCGACGAGTGCCTGAAAAGGCAGAAAGTCGCGTCGGTCGCGCTTTATATCGGGCTCGTGCTGCTCGCCTTGTGGGTCGTGCGCGATTTCATCGTGGTGGTCGCGTGGGCCGGGGTCGTCGCGATTGCGCTGTGGCCGCTGCTGCACAGGGTGGCGGGCAGCCGCTGGTTCAAGGGGCGCACGACCTTGCTCGCGACGGTCTTCACGTTGGTGATCGCGCTGCTGGTGCTGCTGCCGGTGGCGCTCGGCCTCGCCCAGGCCCTGCGCGAGGCGCATGAGCTGAACGAGTGGTTCCGCGACGTGCAGGAGAACGGCATCGCGTTGCCGGACTTCGTCAACCGTCTGCCGTTCGGCGTGCAGCAGATCACCTCGTGGTGGCAGGCCAATCTCGCGCAGCCGCTGCGCGGCTCGGCCGCGATGAAAGGTTTGCATAGCGAGACGGTGATGACGCTCGGCCGCCATTTCGGCGCGCGCGCCGCGCATGCGGCGATGGTGTTCGCCTTCATGCTGGTCACGCTGTTCGTGATTTTTCAGGCCGGCCCGCGGCTCTCGGGCTCGCTGCTGAAGGCCGCGCGACGCGGCTTCGGCGATAGTGGCGCGGACCTCGTCGCGCATATGGGGACCGCGGTGCGCGGCACGGTGTCGGGGTTGGTCGTGGTCGGCGTCGGCGAGGGCGCGCTGCTCGGCGTCGCCTATTTCGTGACCGGCGTGCCGCACGCGGCGCTGCTCGGCTTCGTCACGGCGATCGCCGCGATGCTGCCGTTCTGCGCGCCGATCGTGTTCGGTCTCGCGGCGCTGTGGCTGCTCGTGCAGGGCTCGTTGGCCCAGGCGATCGGACTCGTCGTGTTCGGCTCGATCGTCGTGTTCGTCGCCGAGCACTTCGTGCGGCCGGTGCTGATCGGCAACTCGACGCGCCTGCCGTTTCTGCTCGTGCTGTTCGGCATTCTCGGCGGCGCGGAGACGTTCGGCCTGCTGGGGATTTTCATCGGCCCCGCGTTGATGACGGTGCTGATGGTGCTGTGGACCGATCTCGTGCAGTAGCGCGGACGTGGTTGGGCGCTGGCGTGGACGTCCCGACGCATGCAGTGCGGCGTCGGCTCAAGGCCGTTGATTCGACGGATGCTCCTGCGCCGGCGGCTTCACGCAGCCGAGCGTGTATTTGAGCGCGGCAGGCAACAGCGCGCTCCACACGTCCCACGTATGGCCGCCGTCGATGATCCGCAGCGCCGCCGGATTGCCCGCGAGCCGCAGATGCGTGTAGAGCAGCGACGCGTCGGCCTGGATGTCGAGGTCGTCGTCGCCGGACGCGATGAACATCGGCAGGCGATACGGCCGGCTCATGTAGTGGTCCCACTGCGCCGGATAGTTGAGCTCGTGCCACACGCGCGGGTCGAACTGGTGCTCGCCGAACACGCCGACCCGTCGCGCCGCCGATGCGCGCGGCGGCTCGTTCGTATAGATCGCGGGACTCAGCAACAGCGCGCCGCAAAACATCTCGGGCTGCGTCAGGGCGTAGCGCAGCGCGCCGAAGCCGCCCATCGACACGCCGCCGATCATCCGGCCGCCACGCTGGGTCGAGACCGCGTAGTGCGTTTCGATCTCGGGCAGCAGATCGTCGAAGAACGCGGTCTCCATCTTCTCCTTGCGATCGACGTACCAGTCGGTGCCGCCCTGCGGCATCACGATCACGACGGGCGGGATCTCCTTGCGTTCGATCAGCGTGTCCGCGGCGCTCTGCAGATGGCCTTGCGTGAGCCAGTCGTTGGCGTCGCCGTTATTGCCGTGCAGCAGGTAGAGCACGGGCAGGCGCGGGCCGTCCGCGCGATAGCCGCCCGGCAGATAAATCGTGTAGTCCCAGTCGCGGCCGAGCGCATCGGAATGGAAGCGGTGGCTCGCGACCGTACTCGCGAACGCGGGCGCGCCGACGACGAAGGTAAGCAGTGCGAGGGCGAAAGAGAGGAATCGACGCATGTCAGTGTGGAAGGCCGGCGCGGGAGTCATGCGCGGCCGTCATGCTATCAGCATTGGCGCGAAATTTGAGACGGAAAGCGGCGGCAGGCTTGATGCGCGCAAAGTTCTGCCATCGCCCCGAGGTCCGCAGGAATTGCTATCGACGCGAGACGCTCACGGCGACGTCTCGAGCCGCCCCGTTACGATGCGTCCGACCCACCGCTTCAGCGGCTCCACGCCCAGCGCGACCGCGAACAGCGCGCCGACCGCCACCGCATCCGCGAGCAGGCCGAGCGGATAGTTGAGGTAACCATCGGTGGCCGCATAGAGCACCGAGTCGACCACCAGCGAAATCACCGCGCCGGCGATGAAGCACAGCAAGCCCTGGCGCCCGATTGCGCCGACCCACGGCAGCCGGCGCGCGACCTTCTTCGCCCAGCCGAGCTCGATCAGATTCGCGACGAGCCACGCGATCGCGACGAAGTTGCCCGCGCGCAGCCAGGACAGGTTCTGCTTGAGGCTCGCGGCGAGCGGCGCATGCAGCAGAAACAGTTTGTAGTACGCGGCGCCCACGACTACCGCGAAGGCCAGCACGCTGGCGAGCCAGCCGAACCGATGCGCGCTGATGCGCTGATAGACCGGCTGGCAGCGCGCGAGCACGCCGAGCACGAACATCAGCTGCCACGCGAACGGGTTGAAGTCCCAGTGCATGTCGGGCGCGGCGGGCAGGTACTGGCTGATCGCCGGCGCGCCGGCCCACAGCGCGACGCTGCCGACGAGCAGCAGCCACGGCTTGCTGCGCGCGAGCGGCAGGATAGTCGGCACCAGCAGCGCGAAGAACGCGTACATCGGCAGCACCGACGCAAGATACGGCTGGCGGCGCAGCAGCACGATGTCGCGCAGCGCGGCGAGCGGCGAGTCGATCAGGTCGTCGAGATCGGTCGTGGCGAGATTCGGCCCGTCGATGCTGAGTGCGGTGAGCACCGCGCTGACCAGCAGCATCAGCCCGGCGGTGACGAGAAACGCGCGATAGATCTCGAACGAGCGGCGCAGGAAGCGACCGCGCGCGATCGTCTCGTCGCGCCGCTCGGCGAGCGCCGCATAGGCGGTGGCGGTCGCGAAGCCGCCGAGGAACACGAACACTTCGGCGGCATCGCACAGCGCGTACGCATGCAGCGTCACGCGCGACAGAATGCTGCCGCCGATGTGATCGACGACGATGATCAGCAGAACCAGTCCGCGGAAAAAGTCGAGCTCGATGAGACGGGAGGATGACTTGGGCATGGTTGGCGTCAACAGCAGCCCTGTGCGACGGCGCGCTGATCCAGCGCGGCGGGCGTCTCACAAGGCTTTTTAATATGGGATTGGTGCGGCGGCGGGAAGGTGATCCGTGCTGGCCTCGCCTGTGGCCCGCCTCGCCGCGCTCGGCCGCCTTCGCAAGGCAGCCGTGTCAGCGGGGTGTAAAGCAGACCCTCGCTGCGGCGTCGAGTTCCGTTGCATTGCAGCAAAGGCGCAGGATTATATTTCTTTTCGTGACAATGACGCAGCGAACGACGCAGCAGCGGCTGCCGTTTACCTGAAGCGGCGCTCCGAAAAAAGAGGCAGCCACCCGCAGTGGAGAATTAGCAACATTCTCGAAGATCGGCGCATCCTCTCATGGACGGCCAGCCGATGTCGTGTGAGGATTTCCGGAAAGAGCAGCCCTTGGAGCAGTCTTCAGAACTGCTGCGAAAGTGACGAAAAAAACGAACGCAGAGAAGAAAGCGGCCGGATCGAGTTGTCCTGTCACTCGAGGTGCAGGGAGATCATGATGACCAAGCAAGTGTTCGCGCTGGCTGTCTCCGTTGCTGCGTCTACCATTTTTGCCGCGCCTGCCGCCGCGCAGACTAGCGTCATGCTGTATGGCGTGATCGACGAAGGCATCAACTACACGAACAATGTCGGCCGGGGCCATGTTTATGAACTCTCCAGCGGTCTTGCCCAAGGCAGCCGCTGGGGTCTGAAGGGCGCCGAGGATCTGGGCGGCGGTCTGAAGGCGGTCTTCCAGCTCGAGAATGGTTTCGATCTGAATTCCGGGCGACTCGGGCAGGGCGGACGGTTGTTCGGCCGACAGGCTTTCGTCGGACTCAGCTCGGAACCCTACGGCACGCTGACATTCGGCCGCCAATACGATTCGGTCGTCGATTATCTGGCGCAGACCACGGCCAACGGCAACTGGGGCGGCGAGCTGTTCTCGCACCCTTACGACAACGACAACACCGACAACACGTTCCGCCTTAACAACACGGTCAAGTACACGAGCCCGTCGATCGCGGGCTTCCAGTTCGGCGGCACCTACAGCTTCAGCAACGACACGGGCTTTGCCAACAATCGGGCATACAGCTTCGGCGGCCTGTACGCGTACGGCGGGCTGCTGGTCGCCGCGGCGTACCTGCAGGCCAACAATCCGGGCAGCAGCGCCAACGGCGCGATCGCCACCAACGACGCAGGCTTCATCGCGACGCGCATGCGCGTGTTCGGCGGCGGCATCAACTACACGTTCGGACCGGCGACGGCAGGCTTCGTCTATACCAACTCGAACTACCTGGAGCCGACCGCAAACGGTTTTCTCGGCATCGAGCCGCTGGTGCCGCTCGTGCCCGTCACGCCGCCGGGTGTGCTGCTGAACTCGATCAAGTTTCAGAACTTCGAGGTCAACGGCAAGTATCAGTTTTCGCCGGCGCTGTTCGTCGGCGCGCAGTACGTGTACACGATGGAAACCTATGACGCGTCGAACGGCGGCGTGAAGCCGCGCATCCATACGTTCGGGCTGATGGCGGACTACAACCTGTCCAAGCGTACCGATGTCTATCTGCAGGGCGCCTACCAGCAGGTCACCGGCGATTCCACGCTGTCGATTTTCGATTACGCATTCATCCCCGGCACGCAGTCGCCGTCCTCGACGTCGAAGCAGGTCGTCGTGCGCGCGGCGATCCGGCATAAGTTCTAGTTCGTCGCTCATCGACGCAAAACGGCCAGCCTTCGGATTCGAAGGCTGGCTTTTTTTGTGCGCCTGCCGCCGCGACGCCCGGCTATTCAAGTTCCCCCTTCACCTGCCGATAAGGCGAATGTCAACAAATCTGAACCCGCCGCAGGCAAGCGGCGGTGTTTGCTCGATTGGCGTCCGAAAACATGTGCCGTCGTCACACGGAAATACGGCTCGTAACGTCTGTATCAGTGTGTGAGAGCGGGGCGTTTTTATTAAATGTGACTTTACAATCCCGCCAGCTTTTCGATCGGCAAACAGGCACCCATACAGCAGGAGTCGAACAACAATGAGAAAGCGTTTCGACAGAACGATCTTGGCCAGTCTCGCCGGCGCATGGGTTGCGTTGGCCGTCAGCGGTTGCGCGAACGTCGGCCAGCAGAATGCGCAGAACGGTGTGGCCGCCGCGGCCTCAGGCGTGGCGACCGCAAACGCGGGTGCAACAGCGGCTGGCGATCCATCAGCGGTGGCACCGCTGTCGACCGATGCCAGCGATAACGCGTCGCTGAAAAAATCGCCGCCGCTCGTGTATCGCGTGAGGCGTGGCGACACGCTCGCGCGGGTTGCGCAGCGTCACCATGTCAGCGTCAAACAGTTGCAGGCGTGGAACGGGCTGAAGGCGTCGGCGCGGCTGAAGCCGGGGCAGGTGCTGCATGTCGCGTCGCCGGAGACGGTGCGCGCGGTGCAGCAGGCCAATGCGGCGGCCGCCGCGAAGGCCGCGGCGCAACCTGCGGCGCAGAGCGCTTCACAAGCTGCGGCACCCACCGCCCCGCATACTGCGGCGCAATCGGCCGCAGCGGCTCCGGATGCCAACGAAGTCCGCGCCGTCACGCAGGAAACCCGCCGGCATGCGAGCAGCGTGACGCTCGCCTGGCCTGCCACGGGTGGCGTCGTCGAAGCGTTCCAGCCGGGCGAGACGCGCGGCATCGAGATCGGCGGCAAAGCGGGCGATCCGGTCCGTGCCGCCGCCGACGGCAGGGTGATGTATGCGGGTACCGGTCTGAACAGCTACGGCAGCCTGATCATCGTGCAGCACAACAAGGATTTTCTGACCGCGTATTCGCACAACCGCAAGCTGCTGGTCAAGATGGGCGACATCGTTCGCAAGGGACAGCAGATCGCGGAGATGGGCGACGAAAACAACTCGCGTGTGTCGGTCGGCTTCGAAGTGCGGCGCGACGGCAAGCCGGTCGATCCGCTGCCTTATCTGCCGCAGGGGCGCGGCTGAGCTTTCCTGTTCCCGCAAAAGCTCAAGGCGAATTTATTCAGCTAAGCCAGGTAATTCGATCGACCGCGCATTCCGGCGGTCGTCGAATCGTTGCGAATCTACCGTCGTTGCAACGGTGAGGAAATCCAGGAGCCGGCAGGCGGCGCGCACGCCGTCGCCGTGCTCCGGGTGAATCTTCGTTACCTGGTTTGCACACCGCGCAGCAATCGCGATACCTCGCCGTGGTAATGCAGAATCGCGGGATCGGCCTGCAAGAGCGGTAGATAGCGCGGCAGGAAGTGGTTGTTCGGCTGATCGGGCGAGAACAGGCCGACCACGGCCTCGGCGGTCGCGAGACGGTCGCCCGGTTCGGCTTCCGGGTCGTCGAGAATTTCGTCGACGCTCGCAATCACCGTCGATAGCGGCGTCAGCCAGCGAAACCCCGAGCCGTTGATCAGCACCTGCAGGAATGCCGCCGGCGTCACCGGGCCGAATTCCTTTTCATACGCGGCGCGTTCGTGATCGAGAATCGCCTTGTGCAGCGCAAGCAACGGTCGGCGAATATCCGAGAGGAATTGAGTGCATTGCGGGTCGTTCATCGGCGGCTCCTGCGGCTGAGGTGACTCGACAGTATCGCGCATCGTGACACGACACAGTGCGATAGAACGCTTACCCGATCACGCTAACGGGTTGAAGCGTCGATGTAAACGCATCGGTTCCGTCGCTCCATCCGATGCGCCGCGCATAGCACGCCACATGCCGCTGTGCGGCTCAAAGCGAACTTCTTTCGCCACGACTACAATCAGCCGGTTTTATGGCGACATCCGCTCGACCACAGGCCGATTTTCATTGCGTATTAGCGCGTCATGCCGAACAAAACCGGCAGGTGCTCGCGGTCTGGTGCGGCGTCGCGATCTAAACCGCGTGACCACAACAACACCCCACCGGAGCCGCTCATGACGACGTTCAATATCAACGGCGAAACCCATACCGTCGATGCCCCGCCCGACATGCCCCTGCTATGGGTGCTGCGCGATCTCGTCGGGTTGACCGGCACCAAGTTCGGCTGCGGCATCGCGCAATGCGGCGCATGCACCGTGCATCTCGACGGCGTCGCGGTGCGTTCGTGCGTGTTTCCGGCCGCGGCGGTCGGCGAGCGCAAGATCGTCACGATCGAGGCGGTCGGCGCGACGCCCACGGGCCAGAAAGTGCAGCAGGCGTGGCGCGAGCTCGACGTCGTGCAATGCGGCTACTGTCAGTCGGGGCAGGTGATGTCGGCGGCGTCGCTGTTGGCACGCAATCCCAATCCGAGCGATGCGGACATCGATGCCGCGATGGCCGGCAACATCTGCCGCTGCGGGACCTACCACCGCGTGCGCGCTGCGATCAAGCACGCCGCGAAGGGGGCCTGACATGTCCCAGGGATTGCTCGATGCACACAGCGGCGCGCAGACGCCGGACACCAGCACGCAGTCTGCGCGCGGCATCTCGCGGCGCAGCTTCCTCAAATTCGGCGTGACGGTCGGCGCCGCGGCCGGCGGCGGTCTGTTGCTCGGCTTCAGCATGCCGGCCGCGAGTCAGGATCAGAAGGCGGGCAAGAGCGTGATCGGCGGCGATGCGAACGAGGCGCCGCAAAGCGGCGTGTTCGCGCCGAACGCGTTCATCCAGATCGATACGGCCGGCAAGGTCACGCTCGTGATACCGAAGGTCGAGATGGGTCAGGGCGTCTATACCTCGATCCCGATGCTGATCGCCGAGGAGCTCGAAGTGCCGCTCGACGCGGTCACGCTCGATCACGCGCCACCCAACGAAAAGCTCTTTATGGACCCGCTGCTCGGCGGCCAGCTGACCGGTGGCTCGACGTCGATCCGCTTCGCGTGGGAGCCGATGCGCCGCGCGGGCGCGACCGCGCGCGTGATGCTGATCGGCGCGGCCGCGCAGCAGTGGCAGGTCGATGCGGCGAGTTGCCATGCGCAGGCCGGTCAGGTGATCCATGCGGCGAGCAATCGCAGCGCGAGCTACGGCCAGCTCGCGCAGGCCGCCTCCGCGCTGCCCGTGCCGCAGAACGTGCCGTTGAAAGACCCGAAGGATTTCAAGCTGGTCGGCACGCCGGCGAAGCGTCTCGATTCGCCGGAGAAAGTCGACGGCACCGCCATGTTCGGACTCGACGTGCGCGTGCCCGACATGGTCTACGCGGCGATCGCGAACTGTCCGGTGTTCGGTGGCACGCTCGCGAGCGTCGACGATACGCATGCGAAGACGATTCCCGGCGTGCGCAAGGTCATCAAGCTCGACAACGCGGTCGCGGTGGTCGGCGACCATACGTGGGCCGCGAAGCGCGGCCTGCAGGCGCTCGACATCAAGTGGAACGAAGGCGCGGGCGCGCAGGTATCGATGAAGCGCATCGTCGACGATCTCGCCGCGGCCTCGCAGCACGGCGGCGCGGTGGCGCGCAAGGAAGGCGATGTCGGTCGCGCGTTCGGTGATGCAAAGTCGCGCGTCGACGCGGTTTATCAGCAGCCGTTCCTCGCGCACGCGACGATGGAGCCGGTCAACGCCACGGTTCATGTGCGCGGCGACGCGTGCGAAATCTGGCTCGGTTCGCAGGTGCCGACGCGCGTCGTCGATGCGGCGGTGGCGGTGACCGGTCTGTCGGCCGACCAGATCATCGTGCACAACCATCTGATCGGTGGCGGCTTCGGGCGGCGGCTCGAAACCGATATGGTCACGCAGGCCGTGAAGGTCGCCAAACAGGTATCGACGCCGGTCAAGGTGCTGTGGACGCGCGAGGAAGACATCCAGCACGACATGTACCGCCCGTACTACTACGACACGATCTCGGCCGGGCTCGACGCGAACGGCAAGCCGCTCGCGTGGCAGCATCGCATAGCCGGCTCGTCGATTCTGGCGCGCTTCGCGCCGCCCGCGTTCAAGAATGGCGTCGATCCCGACGCCGTCGAAGTCGCCGCCGATCTGCCGTACGACCTGCCGAATCAACTGATCGACTACGTGCGCGTGGAGCCGCACGCGGTGCCCACCGCGTTCTGGCGCGGCGTCGGGCCGACGCGCGGCACGTTCGTGGTCGAGAGCTTTATCGACGAACTCGCCGCGCACGCGAAGATCGATCCGGTGCAGTACCGGCGCGACCTGCTCGGCAAATCGCCGCGCGCGCTGAACGTGCTGAACGTGGCCGCGCAGGCCGGCAACTGGGGCAGCGCGCTGCCCAAGGGGCAAGGGCGAGGCGTCTCGGTGATGCACGCGTTCGGCAGCTTCTTCGCGATCGTGCTCGAGGTCGCGGTCGAGCAGGGCGAGGTGACGGTCACGCGCGTGAGCTGCGCGGTCGATTGCGGGATGCTCGTCAATCCGAACACGATCGAGGCGCAGGTGCAGGGCGGCATCATCTTCGGCATCACGGCGGCGCTCTATAGCGAGATCACGATCAAGGACGGCCGCGTCGAGCAGAACAACTTCACCGACTACCGGATGCTGCGCATCAACCAGACGCCGCCGATCGACGTGCATATCGTGAAGAGCGTCGAGGCGCCCGGCGGCATCGGCGAGCCGGGCACCGCCGCGCTCGCGCCCGCGCTGACCAACGCGATCTATGCGGCGACCGGCACGCGGCTGCGGCAATTGCCGGTCGGCCGTCAACTGCACAGCGCGTGACGCGAAAGGAGCCCGACATGAAAAACACGTTGAAGGGTCTTGGCACGGCGTTGTGCGTTGCGTTGCCGTTGCTCGTCCAGACGCCTGCCGGGGCGGCGACCGCGGCGGCCAACGCCGGCGCGGATCAAGCGCTCGTGCAACGCGGCGCCTATCTCGCGCAGCTTGGCGATTGTGCTGCCTGCCACACCGCGCCGAAAGGCAAGCCGTTCGCCGGCGGCTTGCCGATGAGCACGCCGATGGGCCGCATCTACGTGACCAACATCACGCCCGATGCGCAGACCGGCATCGGCGGCTACACGGAAGCGGAGTTCGCGCGAGCGTTGCGCGAGGGCGTGGCTAAGGACGGCCACAATCTGTATCCAGCGATGCCGTATCCGTCGTACGCGAAGGTCAACGACGACGACGTGAAGGCGCTGTACGCATTCTTCATGCACGGCGTCGCACCGGTCCAGCAGGAGAATCGCGAGGCCGACATCAAGTGGCCGCTGAACATGCGCTGGCCGCTGATGTTCTGGAACATGGCGTTCCTCGACAAGGGCGCCTATCGCGACAAGCCGGGCAAGGACGCTGCGTGGAATCGCGGCGCGTATCTGGTGCAAGGGCTCGGGCATTGCGGGTCGTGCCATACGCCGCGCGGCGTCGCGTTCCAGGAAAGCGCGCTCGACGAAAGCGGCAGCGCGTTCCTGAGCGGCGCGCTGCTCGACGGCTGGTTCGCGTCGAATCTGACCGGCGAGCACAACGCCGGGCTCGGCCGCTGGACGGACGAAGATCTGCGCACGTTTCTGAAGACCGGCGCGAATCGCCATGCTTCCGCGTTCGGCTCGATGACGAGCGTGATCAACAACAGCACCCAGGCCATGAGCGATCAGGATGTCGCGGCGATCTCGACCTATCTGAAGTCGCTGCCGCCGGCGGGCGGCAACGCCGCGCCGCCCTATGCGTACGATCCGCAGGCGACGAAGGTATCGCTCGATCGACCCGCGAACGATGCCGGCGCGCGCGTCTATACCGCGTATTGCATGCATTGCCACGGCGTCGACGGACGCGGCTTCGCGCCGATGCTCGCGCCGCTCGCGGGCAATCCGAACGTGCTCGCGAAGGACGCGTCGTCGCTGATCAACGTGACGCTGAACGGCACCGGCGATCTCGTGATCAACGGCGTGCCGTCGCCGTTCCCGATGCCGGGCTTCGCTGCGGTACTCGACGACCGGCAGATCGCCGACGTGCTGAGCTTCGTGCGCGCGGGCTGGAACAACGGCGCGCCGGCGGTCGGGGCGGCGGAAGTGGCGAAGTTGCGGCAATCGACGCAGGCAGGGCGTTGAGCATTAAGGGTCCCCCCGAGTGACGGTTCCTTGCACTTGTATTTACACTTCGCCTCTTGTCTTACAAGATGTGGCGGTTGTGACAGATGCAAGCGAATCGAAACCATTTCGTTGGGGAAAAGTTAGTGTCGAAGCATCAGAATCTTGAAAAAGCGTCGCCCGCAACGGGCGACGCCTTGCGTATTTCGCGCCGTGATTTCATCGGACTGGGCGGGGCGCTTGCGGCGACCTCGCTGCTGTTGCCATCGATTGCAGGGGCGCGCGCGACTGCATCGCTGATCGATGCAGCTTCAGGCGGTGTCTTCGATGTGCGTGCTTACGGTGCGCTGGGCGACGGCAAGGCCATCGATACCCCGGCCGTGAATCGGGCCATCGAAGCGGCCGCGGCCGCGGGAGGAGGGACGGTTCGCTTTCCGGCAGGTACCTACCTGTGCTACTCGATTCGCCTGAAGAGCTCGGTGGCGCTTTACCTCGAACAAGGATCGACGATCCTGGCGGCGAGCACCCCGCGGGAGGGAACGTCGAGCGGCGGCTATGACGCGGCGGAATCCAACGCGCCTTGGGAAGCCTACCAGGATTTTGGTCACAACCATTGGCACAACAGCCTGATCTGGGGCGAAGGACTGCACGACGTCGCCATTCTCGGCCCGGGTCGCATTTGGGGCAAAGGGCTCAGTCGCGGGCATGGCGGCGACCCGGATCTGCCCATTGCCGAACGGCCCGGTGTGGGCAACAAGGCGATCGCCTTGAAGAACTGTCGCAACGTCATCCTGCGCGATTTCTCGATCCTGGCGGGCGGACATTTCGGCATTCTGGCGACCGGCGTCGACAACTTCACCGTCGACAATCTGATCATCGATACCAACCGCGACGGCATCGACATCGATTGCTGTCGCAATGTCCGCGTGTCGAACTGCACGGTCAATTCGCCCTGGGACGATGGGATCTGCCCGAAGAGTACCTATGCTCTCGGCTATCCACGGGCCACGGAAAACGTGACGATCACCAATTGCTACGTGACCGGCGGCTATGAGATGGGGTCTGTTCTCGACGGCAGCTTCAAGCGCTTCGGGCCGGAATTCGACTTGAATCCCTGGAACCGTACCGGCCGCATCAAATGCGGAACCGAGTCGAATGGCGGGTTCAAAAACATCACGATTTCGAACTGCGTTCTGGAAAGCTGTCGCGGGCTCGCGTTGGAGACCGTGGACGGCGCGGTTCTGGAGGACATCACCATTACCGGCATCACCATGCGTGATGTGCGCAATTCGCCGCTGTTCTTCCGTCTGGGGGCGCGAATGCGCGGTCCAAAGGGCATGCCGCGCAGCACCTTCCGCCGCGTGCTGGTCAGCAACGTGACCTGCAGCGGCCCGGCCAACACCATGCCGTCGATCATCAGCGGCATACCCGGATCCTCGATCGAGGACATCAAGATCAGCGACTTCTTCGTCCAGCAGAAGGGCGGCGGGACGAACGAACTGAATCAATGGACTCCGTCCGAACGGGAAACGGATTATCCCGAGCCGTTCCGCTTTGGCCCGCTCCCGGCGTACGGGTTCTACATGCGCCATGTCAACAACATCGAATTCAGCAATGTGGAAATCGCCAATGTCGCCGCCGATGCGCGGCCGGCACTTTGGCTGGACGACGTGAACGACTCTGATTTTTCCCGCCTGACCTTGTCGAAGGGCCGCGGTGGCCCGGCATTCGTGCTGAACAGGGTGAGTGGTTTCCGCGTCACGGGAAGCCGCAGCCTGCCCGACATGATGCTGTCGGACATCGCGCACCGCGAAATTTGACGAGCAAGGAGATCAGAATGTCGATGAAACTTATGGCGGCTGTCTCCGTGGCGGCCGCTCTGGCCGCGTGCAGCCACATCACCACCACCGCGCCGATGGCCTCCGCCGGACCCCAAAGCCCGTATGTGAAGGCCGAGTTGGCGATCGATGCCTACAAGAACGAGCCCGGCTGCCGGGGGCCGTCGTTCCAGGCGGCCACCAATGCCGTCAATGAATTGAGCGCCGAGGTTGCGAGGGCTGGGGCGTCCACTGACCCGGGCGCGACAGATCTCAGGTTGAAGCACTATGTCGCCGCGTTCGATCTTGGCGACACGGCAAAGGCCAAACATTGTCTGGACGAAGCCGAAGCGATCTATCGCGGAATGCTCGATCAGTATCCCGATCTGGCCTACGGACACCTGCATGAACGGTCGAATGCGGGTCTCGCCGATGTTCGGCAGATGAGAGCGCAAGGTGCTCAAGCCCAATAAATAGTTGATAGCCGATCAGTGCCATCTGCGTGCGGGGGTGTTTTATGCCCCTTGCACGGATCGGCGAAGCGGTCATGCACGTTGTCGTCTTCATTGACTGCCCCTGGTTGACACCGAGTTGACAAATCCCTTAACAAACTTGTAACACAACTTACATAAACTTCGTGCGGGTCAAATACCGTCGGGTGTATCCGGCTTATAACGAGGGATAGTTGTGAATAAAATTCGGTTGCGCAGGGGTGCGCTCTCGATGCTGGCAAGCATCGGCGTAATGGCAGGCTTGTCTGCCTGTGGAAGCAGCATCAGCGGTTCGGACGGCAGCCCGAAGGTCACCGGTCAGGTGCTCGGCAGCTATATCCAGAATGCGGCGGTCTGCCTGGATGTGAACAACAACGGCAAGTGCGACCAGGGCGAGCCTGTCGCGCGCTCGGATGCCCAGGGCAAGTTCTCGATCTCCGATACGAGCAACGGCTCCTGGAAGTATGTCGTTGCCGACCTGAGCGCTGCCACGGAGAACGACGCATCGGGCAAGAACATGGGCACGGCGTTCAACAGCACGGCTACGTTCCGTTCGCCGCGCGGTGTCAGTTCCGTCAGCGCGATCACGACGCAGCTTTCGCAACTGATGGACAGCGGCCTGTCGCAGTCGGATGCTCAAACGCAACTGGCGAACAAGATCGGCACGACGCCGGACGCCCTGCTGGGCGACTTCAACACCAACGGCAACGCCGTGGTGAAGGCAGCGAGCGACCAGTACATTGCAACCGTCGCTTCGAGCAAGGCGATCAAGCACGTCTGGGTTATCGTGCTCGAAAACAAGAGCGCGGAATCGACGTACGGCACGACGGCCTCGGATTCGAACCAGGACCCGTACCTGAAATCGCTGGTGCCGCAGGGTACTTACCTTGCGAACTACTACGGCACCGGCCACGTGTCGCTGGACAATTACATCTCGATGGTATCGGGCCAGCCGTCGACGCACGACACCGAAACGGACTGCTTCCAGGTGTGGTCTGATATCGTGGATTCGGGCAGCGACTCGACGAACCCCAAAGTTCTCAAGGCAGGCACGGACGTCAACGGCCACCAGAGCGGCGGCTGCGTGTTCCCGGCTCGCGTGCAGCATCTTGGCAACCAGATGGAACAGGCCAAGCTCACGTGGCGCAGCTACAACGAGGACATGGGCAACGACCTGAACCGTGACGGCACGAGAACATGCTCGTTCCCGCGCCGTACCGCACAGCTTGCGGGCACCGACCCGACCAAGGCTGTGGACGGCACGCAAGCCGCGCAGGCTCCTTCGGCTTCGGGTGACAAGCCGAGCGATGAGTACGCAACGCGACACAATCCGTTCCCGTATTTCCACTCGACCATCGACGATCTGGCGAACTGCGACGCGCACGTGGTCAACCTGCAAGACGATCTGGCAACGGATCTTCAGTCGATTGCCACTACGCCGAACTTCTCCTTCATCACGCCGAACCTGTGTGACGACGGTCATGATGGTGACGGTACGGGCACTGCGGGCAAGGGCTGCGCAAACGGTCAGCCTGGCGGTTTGACTTCGATCGACGCGTTCCTGAAGAAGACGATCCCGATGATCCAGGCATCGCCCGCCTACAAGCAGGACGGCCTGATCATCATCACCACGGATGAAGGCGTCGTGGCCGGGCTTACGCCGACCACGCAAGTCAGTGCCGATGGCAAGACGCTCTCCCTGCTGGAGCCGGAGATGGGTAACCAGTGCCCTGGCTGCAACCAGCAAACGGGTCCGAACGTGACGCGTCCGGAACAGGTCACGATGTCCACGCTGCCGGTGGCTGAAGCAAGCCTGCTCGGTATTAACCCGGCAACGCTGCCTGCATCCGTGCAGAACGTGTCGATTGCGTTGAACTACCTCGGCGTCGGTGGCGATCAGATTGGTACGCTTCTGCTGTCGCCGTTCATCAAGGGCGGTCACGTGGATAGCACCGGCTACAACCACTACGCGCTGCTGCATTCGCTCGAAGACAACTTCGGCATCGGCTCGTATCTTGGCTACGCCGACGATGCATCGCTCAAGCCGATCTTCACGTCGGCCAACATCGATAACCGCTAATCTCTGGCGGTCCTGCAAGAACTCTGTTGTCCCAGCCCGGTTCTCCGTTCGAACCGGGCTGTTTTCTTGATCCGTTATGCGCCAATTTTCTTCAAGGGCTGTTCTCGCAACGGCCCTTTGCCTTTTCCTCCTGTCCGCATGCGACAAACACGCGGCGGACGCTCAAGCAGCCCCGGTCAAAGCAGGTGCTTCTGATCTGGCGGCTATCGGCAAGGCAGCGTTCTTCGATCCGTCGCTGTCGGCTTCCGGCAAGCAGTCGTGTGCCTCCTGTCACAGCCCCGCGAATGCCTATGGGCCGCCGAACGGTCTGGCTGTCCAGCTGGGTGGCCCGCACCTCGATCGAGCCGGGCTGCGCTCGGTGCCGTCGCTGCGTTATCTGCGTTCCGTGCCTTACTGGACGTACACCCAGGCAAATAGCCTGAAAGAGCGCCTCGAGGACGGCGACAATCAGCCCATCGGCGGATACACCTGGGATGGGCGCTACAACACCCCCGCGGATCAGGCTGCTTTTCCCCTGCTCAATCCGGATGAAATGGCCAACACCAGCGCGGATGACGTGGCGAAGAAGCTGAGCCAAAGCGCCTACGCACAGCAGTTCCGGGACGCATTCGGCCAGGACGTTTTCTCGCGACCGGCGCAAGCGCTGGCGGACCTTGGAAAAGTATTGCAGGCATTCCAGTTCAATGATCCGTCGTTCGCGCCGTATTCCAGCAAGTTCGACCGCGTGCTCGACGGCAAGGATCAATTCACGCCAGCGGAAGCGCACGGATTGGCGCTGTTCAGCGACCCGGACAAGGGCAACTGTGCAAGCTGTCACCTGGTCGACAAAGGTGCTCACGGCTCGCATCCGGCATTGACGGATTACAACTTCCAGACGCTGGGTGTGCCACGCAACATGGACATTCCGGCCAACCGCAATCCGAATTTCTTCGACATGGGCTTATGCGGGCCGCTGCGTGAAGACCAGGCAAAGCAGAAGTGGTTCTGCGGCATGTTCCGCACGCCCACGCTTCGCAACGTCGCCACGCGCCGCGTGTTCTTCCACAACGGCATGTTCCATACGCTCGAAGACTCGATGCGCTTCTATGTTCAACGCGACACGAACCCGGAGAAGTGGTATCCGAAAGACGCGCACGGGCACGTCGTGAAGTTTGACGACCTGCCGAAGAATCTGCGCAGTAACGTGGATATCAAGACGCAGCCGCTGACGAATCACCTGGGCGGCAAACCGGTCTGGTCAGACTCGGATATCCGCGACGTGGTGGCGTTCCTGGATACCCTGACCGACGCGGACGCAAAGACAGTGCCTCGCTAATGTCGTGCAGGAAAATGAAAACCCGGTCAGTTTTTGAACCGGGTTCTTTCTATGCGATTCCCTTGAAATGACCGTGGGCCGCACATGTCATCGTGTTCGCCGGGCAGATCAATGCAATGCATCGAGAAATGGTGTGTCTGGGTCACTGGCATAAAATACAACGACGCGGAGCGAATCGCTGTTGCTGCGGTTATAGCCGGTCATCTTCACATTCGGTGGCTCTACCATCGCCTGACCTTGCCTCACGGTGACGGGCGCCATGCCTTCCATTTCCAGCGTGAAGGCACCCTCCAGCACATAGACCGTCACCGGAAACCTGTGGGTATGAAAGACGGTTTTATCACCGGGTTTGAAAGTCGCTGTCAGGACGCGTAGTTCCTGCTTTTCGCCTCTCGGCATGCCATCTACAGTTTGCTGAAGCAGTATTTGAGGCTTGACGGCTCCCGCCTCCTGCGCGGCACAAGGTAGGAAAAAGCCCACGGCGATGGCTGCTAAAGCCAGACTGGTGATCGTCTTCACAATGTGTGTTCCGTTCGAGTGCCTTGCCGAGGGATTCCGAAGTATCTGGCTGATCGTCGCGAGGCTGCGAGGTGCGTTCTTGATGCTAGGCGAGCGTGCGCCTCATCAGCTTTCTATTTCTGTGACTTATGTGCGTGAGGGCACACACTCGGTAAGGTGCTGTAAGAAGTGCCCAGCCGCTTAACGCCATTTGAGAGACTGCACCCGTGCAAGGTTGCATTGATGGCCGCACGGAGCCCAACAGCGCGCTGGTCATGTCATCGCTAGACAGACGATCAACGTACAGCAGACGCGGGTAGTGGTTCGGCGGGATCTGCTTACGTAAGATTCAAACCGCCGTCCGAAAGCAGAATCTCACCCGTTAGATAATCCGAAGCGACCAGGAAGGCAACCGCCTGAGCGATATCGCCGGGGCTTGCGGGCCGCCGCATCGGTGAACGCTCTTTCCAGAGTTGCTGAACTTGCGTCCACTCCGCCGTTAGAGGCGTGTCGACCAACCCTGGCGCGACAGCATTGACGCGGATGTCCGGGGCAAGCGAAAGTGCGAGCAAGCGCGTGACATGGTTCAACGCCGCCTTGGTTGCTGCATAAGGAATGGACGCACCTTTAGGTCGTACTCCGGCATGCGAACTCACGTTGACGACGCACCCCGGCCTTCCTCGCGCCGCAGATCCACGCAGCGCCGATTGCGCTTCGCTTACCAGGCGAAACGGCGCAACCACATTGACTTCATGCAACTCCTGCCAAACGTCCGGCGTGGCAGCCGCCAGATCGTGATGGGGGATGACTCGACTGATGCCCGCGTTATTGATGAGAACGTCGAGTCGGCCCCAAACGCCGATCGCCTCGCGGATCAGATTCACTCGCTCTGCATCGTTGGCCAGATCGGCTTGCACGTACGCGGCGGAACCGAGCTCGCGGGCCAACGCGAGCCCCGCATCGACGGAACTGCGCGAATGGAGAACGACAGAATATCCATCCTTTGAAAGCCGTCGCGCGATCGCAGCGCCAATCCCGGAGGTCGAGCCGGTCACGAGAGCGACAGGAGCTGAGGTCTTCACAGTGGCCATGCGGTCCTCTAAAAGCCAACCATTGGTCGGCGATTGTCGGCGATTCAGGGTCCTGTGTCGAATGGCTCAAAGTGGCCGCGGCACGTCCCACTACCGCGCGCGCCAATCAAGTCACCAGGACGTGCATCGGCCGCCCCTCAGCCGTCTCCCCAAGCGTCGACCTCTGCACGAAGCACAGCAACCACGCCAGTCCAGTCACCTCGCGTCGCCTGTCGAAACAGCCGCGCCGTCGGATACCAAGGGCTATCGCTCCTGTCGAGTTGCCATCTCCAGTCCGGCATAAACGGCAGAGCAATCCATACGCGCTTCCCAAGCGCCCCAGCCAGATGCGCCACAGCCGTGTCAACAGTGATAACGAGGTCGAGTCGATCGATCAGCGCAGCGGTCTCGGCGAACGTGGTGAGTCGCGCGGAAACATCTCGCAGCAACCCGCGTTGATCGAGTTGCGCGAGGCACGCACGATCACTGTCGCGTACATCCTTTTGCAGCGCGAAGAAATTCGCATCGGCCTCCAGCAAGGGCTTCAGTTGCTCGAGCGAAATGGACCGATTGCGATCATTCACATGTGTCCGGCTTCCCGACCACACGATTCCGATGTTCGGCCGTCGAGCGGAGTCTGCAAACAGATGATCCCATTGAGCGGCAAGTGCACCGTCTGCGTGCACGTAGGGTCCAGGCACCCCGAGATCGGCGGCACGCATCTTGAGCGCAAACGGCAGACTCAGGGTTGGAATGTGATAGTCGAAATCTGGAACCGGCGCTGTCTCGCCGATGACTTCGGCCGCGCCCCGGTAATTCAGGAGGAGTGGCAGTAGCGCATCCTGAACCCGCAACACGACGCGAGCACCCGCCTCACTGAGTCGATCCACGAAGCGCACGAATTGCAGCGTGTCGCCGAACCCCTGCTCATGGTGAACAAAAATTGTCTTGCCATCGATCGGCTGGGCGCCTGTCCATTGAGTGCTCTGCGCAAGCCCGTGGTTTTGGGTGCCATCGCGCCAACGCCATTCGTATTCGCGCCAGCCGTGCTCGAATTCACCGAGCAGCAAATTCGTCTGAGCGCGATTGGTGCGGGCGCCGGCGTCGTTCGAATCGAGCGAAAGCGCCTTCTTGAACTGAAGCAAGGCCTCGTCGAAGCGTAGCAGATCTCGCAACGCGACCCCGAGATTGACGTAGGCGCGCACGAAGCGCGGGTTGATCGCGATCGCCTGTCGGTAGGCGTCCAGTTCGTCGTCGTAACGCGCCATCGCACCGAGCAGGGTTCCCCGGTTGTAGTGCGCTTCGGCTGATCGTGGGTGGGTTTTGCACAGATGCTCCAGCATGTCGAGCGCGCGCTGCGGCTCGCCAATCTGTGTCAGCGACATGGCGGCGCCATGCAGCGAGGCGGCATGGTCCGGAAACCGGGCGAGGCAGCGCTCGAACAACGCTATCGCACCATCGTGACGTTGCGCGGACTGACAGACCTGGGCGGCGAAATTTAGTTGCTCCGCGGCCATGGGCATCTGCGCGGATGCCTGTATCAGGTACTCGGCCGCGCGTGCATGATCGCCCTGTCTGACGGCGATATAACCGAGGCCTTCGAGAATGGCGCCGTGATCGGGCGCGGTCGCCAGCATATTGCGCAGCAGAAGTACGGCATCGTCGAATTGCCCGGCCGCGACGTACTTTTGCGCGGTGGCAAGAGCATGTTCAATATCGGGGTTCATGGCAATGAAGATCGGTGCATCAATCCAATGGGTCGATTGATCGGCGATCGTTCATTGTACGGGATCGCGTAAAGCGGGCCCGGAGACCGGTGCAATAGCAGCGTCGGGACCCGGCCACAACCCTCACTTCCCGCACTTCAGCGATGCTGTCCCACCTTCTGCCGCTTCTCCAGCACGCGCGCATACCAGGTCAGCGGGAAACACATCGCAAAGTAGAGCATCGCGACCATGCCGTAGATCGGAAACGGCCGGAACGCGGCATTCGTGATCATCGTGCCGGTCTTCGTCAGTTCGATGAAACCGATGATCGACGCGAGCGCGGTGCTCTTGACCACCTGGACCAGAAAACCGACGGTCGGCGCAACCGCGATCTTCAGCGCCTGCGGCCACACGATATAGCGCAACTGCTGGCCGAACGTCATGCCGAGGCTCGCGCCCGCGGCCCACTGACCGCGCGGCACCGCTTCGACGCAGCCGCGCCAGATGTCGACCAGATACGCGCTCGTGTAGAGGGTCAGCGTGACGGTCGCGGCTGCCCACGGCGACACGTCGATACCGAGCAGCGGCAAGCCGAAGAACGCGAGAAAGAGCTGCATCAGGAGCGGCGTGCCCTGAAACACCTCGACGTACAGCACGACGATGCGCCGCAGCCATGCGATCGGCGACACGCGCATCGCGAGCAGCACGAGCCCGACTATCCCGCCGCCGACGAACGCGATCAACGACAGCAGCACGGTCCAGCGCGCGGCCAGCACCAGATTGCGGGCGATGTCCCACAGCGTGAATTCGACCATGATCAGCGCTCCGTCGGCAGGGTGCGCGCGCCGCGCCACATCAGGCGGCTGCGCCAGTTGCGCGGCAAGCCGTCGTTGCCGCTACTGTTGTTACCGCGTGCCGCGCGGCCCGCGAACAGCCCGCGGCCGAAGCGGTTCAGCAACAGCCGCAACGCGATCGACATCAGCAGATACGTCGCCGTGATGATCAGGTAGCTCTCGAACGAGCGGAAGTTGCGCGACTGGATGAAGTTCGCCGCATAGGTCAGGTCGGGCACCGAGATCTGCGACACGACGGCCGAGCCGAGCATCACGATCAGCACCTGGCCGAGCAGCGCGGGAAACACATTGGCGAGCGCCTGCGGCAGCACGACGTAGCGGAACACCTGGCGTCCATGCAGGCCGAGCGCCTGGGCGGCCTGCACCTGGCCGCGTGAAATCGAATCGATGCCGGCGCGCACGATTTCGGTCGCGTACGCGCCCAGATTGACGGTCATCGCGAGAATCGCGGCCTGGATTTCGTCGATATGAATGCCGAGGCTCGGCAAGCCGAAGAACACGAAGAACAACTGCACGAGAAACGGCGTGTTGCGGATCAGCTCGACGTAGCTTGCGACCAGCCAGCGCGCCCACTTCGGCCCGGCCGCCGCAATGCTCGCGCCGGCGATGCCGACGAGGCCGCCCGCCAGGGTCGAGACGGCCGTGAGCCCGAGCGTCACGGCGGCGCCGCGAGCGAGCATCCCCGCATAGAGGCCGAAGCCGCTGAAATCGAACGCGTAAGTCATGGCCTCGTGCCCATCGTGGGATCAGGTTGCGGCGCGGCGTTCAGGGCGTCGCGCCACAGGGTTCAAAGATCGGCCGGCAGCGGCGCGCGCAGCCACTTCTGCGAGATCGCGTTCAGCGTGCCGTCCTTGCGGGCCTTGGCAATCGTTTCGTCGACCTTCGCCTTCAGGCGCGGCTCGTTCTTGTTCAGACCGACGTGATCGGGCGAGCTGAACAGCGCGAACTTCTGCTCCGGATCGTTGGCCGGATGCCGCGCGAGAATCGTCGCGCCGACGTCGTTGCCGACCACCATCAACTGTACCTGACCAGAAAGAAACGCCGAAATAGCGCCGTTCGGATCGTCGAAACGTTTGATGTTGGCCGACGGCGGCGCGATCTTCGTCACGCTCAGGTCTTCGAGCGTGCCGCGCGCGACCGAGATCGACTTGCCGGCGAGATCGGCGGCGCTCTTCACCTGCAGCGTCTTCGGGCCGAACACCGCGAGGTAGTACGGCGCATACGGTTGCGAGAAGTCGATCACTTTTTCGCGCTCCGGCGTCTGGCCGACCGACAGCAGCATGTCGGCCTTGCGGTCGGCGAGGAAGGCCATGCGGTTGTCGCCGGTGACCGGCACCAGCTCGACCTTCGCGTTGAGCGTCTTGCCGATCAGATTGGCCATGTCGATGTCGTAGCCGACCGGCTTCATGTCCGGACCGATCGAGCCGAACGGCGGATAGTCCTCGAACACGCCGATGCGCACGGTGCCGGACTTCGCGATGTCGTCGAGCGCGTCGGCATGCGCGGCCGACGGCAGCGCGGCGAGCGCGCCGAGCGCGGTCATCGCGAGTGTCGCGGCGAGCGTCGCGAACACGCGGCGGGGCGAGTGGAGAGCGGAGCGCTGGTTCATGATGGGTTCCTCTGTCGAAAGGCGGTTTTATTGAAGGCGAAGCGTGTGTGAGGTGGTCAGCCGGCCGTCAGTCGGCCGTCACGCGGCGCGCGGGGCGATCAGCTTGCACGCATGCGGCGGCAGTTCGGCAAGCACCGGCATGCCGAGCGCGAGTCCCGGCGTTTCGCGCGGCGTGGTCGCGGCGGTCAGCGTGAAGCCCGCGCAATCGATCGTCGCTTCGAGCGAGGAACCGACGTCGCGAATGAACGTGACGGTGCCAGGCAACCGGTTCGGGTGCGCGGGTTCCGTGGCCGCCTTCACGCAGATGTCCTCGGGGCGAATCAGCAAACGGATCGCGTCGCCGGACCCGGGCGCTGGCCGGGCATCGGCGAGCAGCGTGTCCGGATTCGGCGTGACCGCGATGCGGCGTCCGCCCGGCAGGCTCACGACGCCCGCGCCATCGTACTGCACCGGCAGGATATTGCCGAGCCCGATGAAGTCGGCGACGAACTCGCTGACCGGATCGCGGTAAATGTCGAGCGGCTTGCCGACCTGGGCGATGCGGCCTTTCTCCATCACGACGATCTCGTCGGCCATCGTCATCGCTTCGCGCTGATCGTGCGTGACCATGATCGTCGTGATGCCGAGGCGTTGCTGCAGCAGGCGGATTTCGACCTGCATCGCTTCGCGCAGCTTCGCGTCGAGCGCGGACAGCGGTTCGTCGAGCAGCAGCAGTTTGGGCTCCGAAGCAATCGCGCGCGCGATCGCGACGCGCTGACGCTGCCCGCCCGAGAGCTGCGTGACGGGCCGGTCCGCCATGTGCGGCAGCTGGATCAGTTCGAGCAGCTCGGCGACGCGGCGCGTTTGCCGGTCTTTCGCGACCTTGCGCAGCTTCAGCGGATATGCGACGTTCTGCGCGACCGTCATATGCGGAAACAGCGCGAGCGACTGGAACACCATGCCGAAGTCGCGCCGGTTGGCCGGCAGTCGCGTAATGTCGCGGCCGGCGAAATGGATGCTGCCCGAGCTCGGCATTTCGAGCCCGGCGATCATCCGCAGCAGCGTGGTCTTGCCGCAGCCGGACGGGCCGAGAAAGCACACGAGCTTGCCGTCGGGCACGCTGAGGTCGACGTCGTCGACGGCATGCACGGCGCCGAAGCGGCGCGTGACGGCTTGCAAGGTCAGGTGGGTCATCGCAGGCTCCAGCAAGGTGGCGGGTTCATAGCGCGACGCCTTCGTCGCCGATCAGCTTTTCGAGCAGCCAGATCAGCGCGAAGTCGATCGCGACGATGACCACGGCGAAACAGAACACGGTCGGATCGAGCGACGACACCGTGCGGCTATAGAGCCACACCGGCAGCGTCATCGTATCGATGCTGTACAGGAAGAACGTCACCGTGAATTCGTTGAACGAGACGATGAACGCGAACAGCATGCCGGCGAGAATGCCGGGGCGCATCAGCGGCAGCACCACGTCGATCAGCGCGCGACTGGGGCTCGCGCCCATCACGAGCGCGGCTTCCTCGAACTCGGGGCCGATCGAGGCGACCGACGCCGCGCAGTTCTTCACCGTGAACGGCAGCGCCAGAATCACATGCGCGATGACCAGCCGGCCGACGCCGAGCTCGACCGGCAGCACGTTGAACACCAGCAGCAGCGACAGCCCGAGCATCACGAGCGGATAGACGAGCGGCAGCGCGACCAGTTGCTCGACCGCGGGCTTGCCGCGAAAGCGGTAGCGCGACAGTGCGTACGCGGCCGGCACGGAGACGAGCGTCGCGATCAGCATCGTCGAGAGGGCGACGACGAGGCTCGTGCTCAGCGCGGCGCCCATCGACAGCGTATCGGTCGCGTCCGGCGACACGAAGCTGTGCCAGGCCGCGCGATACCAGTGCAGGCTGTATGCGTGGGGCGGGAATTCGAGCGTGTCGGCCGCGCTGAACGACATCGCGATCATTGTCAGGATCGGCAGCGCGGTCAGAAACAGCACGACGCCGGCGACGAGCGCGGTCGCGCGGCCGAGCTGGCCGGGCATCGTATGAGGCAGGCGCGGGAAGCGCGGCGCACGCGGCGCACGCGGGGAGGGCGGGGCGGTGCGCGGCAGGCGCGAGGTCGGCAGCGGCGTGCTCATGCGTGAGGCTCCCCGGTCAAACGTTGAGTCCGGCGTACGAGCCGTTGCGACAGCGCCATCACCGCGAGCGTCGCGATCATCAGCACGACGCCGGACGCGGAGGCCGCCGGCCAGTTCAGGAGCGGCGCGACCTGATCGTGCACGAGCACCGCGAGCATCGGCACGCGCCGGCCGCCGAGCAGCAGCGGCACCGCGAAGGCGCTCGCGTTATACGCGAACACCAGCAGCGCGCCCGATACGAGGCCCGGCATCGCGAGCGGCAGCAGCACGTGGCGCAGCGTTTGCCACCGGGTTGCGCCAAGCGTCGCGGCGGCTTCCTCATAAGAGATCGATACCGCGCGCATCGCGCTCGAGAGCGGCAGCACCGCGAGCGGAAACGCGGTCTGGATCAACCCGAGCAGCACGCCATGTTCGCGATACAGCCACATCACCGGACGCTCGACGAGACCGCTCGCGAGCAGCGCGTGATTGAGCAGACCCGCCGGCCCGAGGATCACGAGCCAGCCATAGCCTTGCAGCAGCAGATTGACGAGCAACGGCAGCAGCACACCCGCGAGCAGCAGACGGCGCGCCAGGCGCGATTTCGTGCGCGCCATCGCGAGCGCGACCGGAATCGCGAGCACGACCGCGCAGAGCATGCTCTGGAACGCGAGCCGCAGCGTCAGCCACAGCGACTTCAGGAAATAGCCGTCGAGCAGGTCCGCGTAGTTTTGCAGCGTGAAGCTGCGCCATTCGTTGCCGGAGGTGCCGAAGCTCATGCGCAGCACGACCAGCGCGGCCGCGCCGAGGATGGCCAGAAACAGCAGGATCGGCGCGAGCAGCAGCCACGGCCGCGCTCTGGCGAGCGTCGTCGTTGCCCCAGCGGCGGCGGGTGGCGTGGCGGCCGCGGCGGTAGCGGCACCGGGCGTCGGGCCCGGCGCCGCTTCGTCCGGCATCATCGCGGTACGCCGCGAGAAGCGCGCGAGCATCGTGGTTACGCCGAGAAGATTTCGGTGTAGCGCTTGATCCACGCCGGCTGCACGGCGGCGAGCGCCTTGTCGTCATGCAGCACGGCTTTCTCGGCGATCTGCTGCGGGCTCGGCACGAACGCGCGGCTTTCGGCCGGAATCATCGCCTTCGAATTGACCGGGCCGTTCAGCACGTCGGCGGCCATGCGGCCTTGCACGCCGGCGTCGAGCGAATGGTTGATGAACGCGTGGATCAGGTCGGTGTCGCCCGGATGCGCTTTGGGGATCACCGTGAACATCAGCTGCGTCGCGAAGCCTTCCTTCATGCCATAGGTCACGCCCATCTTGTACTCGGGCTTGCGGATCTGGTCCGGGAAAAACGCGGGCGAGTAGATGCCGCCGATATCGAGCGAGCCGGTGCGGAACAGGTCGGCCACCTGGTTCGGGTTCTCGCCGAGCGTCATCACGTGGTCTTTCAGGAGCGCGAGCTTCTTGAAGCCGGGCTCGATGTTTTGCTGCGAGCCGCCGTTCATCTTCGCGGCGATGATCGCGAGGTCGACCGCCTCGGCCCACTCGGGCGGCGGCAGGAACACGCGACCGGCGTATTTCGGGTCCCACAGCGCTTCGTACGACGAGGGCGCTGTCTTGACCGTCGCGGTGTTGTAGATGAGCCCGTCCGACCACAGCAGATAGCCGACGCCGAAGCCGTTCGCGCCGGTGCGGTACTGCGGCGCGACTTCTTTCAGGTTCGGCAGGCGGTCGAGGTCGGGCTTCATCAGGAGGCCCGCGTCGGCGAGACCGGATGCGCCGACACCCGCGAGCGTGATCACGTCGTAGGTCGGGCGCTCGCCCGACGCCTTGACCTTGGCGACCATGCCGGAGGTGCCGTCGGCGCGATCGGCGATCACCTTCGCGCCGGTCTTCGCGGTGAAGGTCGCGGCGATGTTGCGCAGCGCGGCCGTGCCGGTGTCGTCCGACCACGTCAGGATGCGCAGCGTCTTGCCGCTGAAGTTGTGTTCCTGCGCGCGCAGGTTCAGGAACGGCATCGGCAGTGCGGATGCCGCGAGCGCCGTACCGATCGTCTTGATGGCCTGCCTTCTACCCCGTTTGATCTCTTGCATGGCGGTCTCCTGTGTTGAACGCCCGTTGCCGATGATTTGCCGTGACCGCTGCCGGATACACCGCGCGTGAATGCACTGTAGGTTTGCCAAAATCGCGCAACAATCGAAATATGCGCATGGATCGCATGACGTACGCTCATGGCTCGCCGCCGGCGAACGTGGCGGCGCACGCTGCGACGATGCGGCGGGAAGCTAGGGGCGGTGGCGTATGCGGGTTAACGTCCATACCTGGCTGAATAATCGCGGCTTGCATCGAGGTATGAGGAAAGCTCAGTTCTGGTGCGGTTGCTGAAGGCTTTTTGCACCACGTCGGTGCGACCTCGGGCGGAACGGGCGATATCGCGCGCGCCATGAGCCCAATGCATGCGGGTTTGCTTGCGCACGATCTCGTGCGCCCGTGGCCGATCGCGTATCCTGTGGGATGGACGGGCAGGGCGGCGACGGGCGCTGTCACTGCCTCGCAATGATTTTTTCTGATCCTGGATATCCGATGCGACGCCTACCGCCGCTCAACGCGCTGCAGATTTTCGAAACCGTGGCGCGCCATCGCAGCTTCACGCGTGCCGCCGACCATTTATGCCTGACGCAAGGCGCGGTCAGCCGGCAGATCATCGCGCTCGAGGAGTACTACAAGTTCCCGCTGTTCAAGCGTCACGCGAAAGGCCTGACGCTGACCGCCGAGGGCGAAATGCTGCTGCCGACGGTCAAGGAGAGCTTCGCGCGCATCGAGGAAATGTCGCTGCGCCTCACGCGCCAGCGCACCGATCTCGCGCTGAAGGTGCCGACCTGCGTGATGCGTTGGATGTTGCCGAAGATTATGCGCTTCCAGTCCGAGTATCCCGATCTCCATGTGCAGATCACGACCACCTGGCAGCACGACGTCGATTTCCAGAGCGAGCCGTTCGACGCGGCGATCATCTATGGTTCGTCGCCGGGGGCCGACGTGCAGGCGGTGTCGCTGTTCGAGGAGCGGCTGACGCCGGTCTGCACGCCCGAGTTGCTGAAGGACAAGCCGCTCGCCCACGTGGCCGATCTCGCGCGCCACACGCTGCTGCATCCGACGCGCGATCACCGCGACTGGAAGATGTGGCTCGCGAAGGTGGCGGAAGCGGACGCAACGGGCGCCGCCACGATCGACGCCGAACTCGGCCCGAGCTTCGATACGCTCGACATGGCGACCAACGCCGCCGCGCAGGGCTTCGGCGTCGCGATCAGTGACCTCGCGCTAATCGACGAGGACGTCGCGGCGCGGCGCCTCGTGCGCCCGTTCGATACGGTATTGAAGACCGGCTGGCGCTATTACTTCGTCTATCCGGATTCGGTCGCGCAACAGCAGAAGCTGAATCTGTTCCGCGACTGGATGGTCGAGCATTGGGAAGATTGAGGCGGCCGTCCGCTTGCGCGGAACGCATCACGCCTCACCTCACGGCGCGAACGACAGAAACAGATACGCGGCGAACAGCGACAGATGCACGGCGCCTTGCAGGATCGTCGTGCGACCCGTGCTGAGCGTCAGCGTGCAGACCACGAGCGTGAGCGCGAGCAGCACCATGTCCTTGCCGTTGATGCCGAGCACGATAGGCTGACCGATGTAGAGGAATACGCCGGCGACGGTCGGAATGGTCAGGCCGATACTGGCCAGCGCCGAGCCGAGCGCGAGGTTCAGGCTGGTCTGCAGCCGATCCCCACGCGCCGCGCGCAGCGCCGCCAGCCCTTCCGGCAACAGCACCAGCGACGCGATCACGATGCCGACCACCGCTGGCGGCGCGCCCGCGTTCAGCACCGCGGATTCGATCGTCGGCGACAGCACTTTCGCGAGCAGGACCACCGCGACGAGACTGATGAGCAGCAGCCCGCCGCTGATGCCGGCGAGCCGCGCGCTCGGCGGTTCGGCGTGGACGTCTTCGTCGGGTACGCCGGCAAGGAAGTAATCGCGATGGCGCACGGTCTGCACGAACACGAACACGCAGTACAGCACCAGCGACGACACGCCGGCGAACGCGAGCTGCGACGGTGACAGGACCGGCCCGGCGTTGGCGGTCGTGAAGTTCGGCATCACGAGCGTCAGCACCGACAGCGACGCGAGCACCGCCAGCGCGGCCGCCGCGCCGCGGCTCTGGAAATCCTGCTCGCGATGGTGGATGCCGCCCACCAGCAGACACAGCCCGACGAGCCCGTTACAGACGATCATCACGGCCGCGAACACGGTATCGCGCGCGAGGCCGGCTTTCTCGGGGCCGGACGTCAGCATCACCGAGACGATCAGCGCGACCTCGATCACCGTGACGGCGACCGCCAGCACCAGCGTGCCGAACGGCTCGCCGACCCGATGCGCGACCACTTCAGCGTGATGCACGGCGGCAAACACGACCGCGCACAGCGACACGCCGACCACCGCGAGCAGCAGCGCGTGGCCCGGCATCGCATAGGCGGCAGCGAGCACGATCCAGCCGATGAATGGCACGACGAGGGTCCAGCGGGGCAAGACGGTGGTGGGGGAAGTCATGGGCTTCCTTTCGATGCGTGTTGTGACTTGATGTGATGTCTCAAAAAGAGGCGCTAAGTTATTATATTATAAAGGATAGTTTGTCGCGAGATGGATGCTGCTGTGTCGCTGAATCGTCAGCGTGAAGACATGCGTGTCGCGCAGAGAACTGTCGCTGTGACGTGGGTCGCGCGCTGAAAGTATCGCGGTTTGGAGAGGGCTGGGGAATCGTCGCACGGAGGGTTTCGAATGCCGTGCTGCGAGGCGAGGCGAGTGTGTCGGGTGCCGGCGTCGCGGCAGGACTTCCGCCGTCGACGCCAGCTTGCTGCTGTTACCGCAACTTCTTCGGCTGGATGGCCGGCTTACTGGCCGCCTTCCGCACGGATCGTCAGCGCGCTTTTCACCGACGTCACGCCAGCCACGCCTTGAGCGGCGTTCGTTGCCAGTTCGATCTGAGCCTGTTCCGGCACCGAGCCTTCCAGCGTGACCGCGCCATCGCGTGCGCGCACGATGATGTTGCCGACCGACAGGCCCTTCGTGCGCGCGAGCGTGGCGCGGACCTTCTTCTGCAGCGCCCGGTTGGCCTGTTTAGTCTGCTTGGCGGTCGGCGCCGTCGTCCCCGCGGTCGCGGCCGCATCGCTGCCTTGCGCGTACGCGTTGAGGGAAGCGAGAACCACCAGCGCGCCACCGATCATCTTGATTGCCGAGAATGCTTTCATTAACCATCTCCTGTTGTCGTAGAAACGTCGATCCCCGGATGGGGACGATCTTTACACCAGCGGGTACAGCGGGATTCAATGCGAGTGGAGCGGGTACAGCAGCCGGGCGAACGCTGTCAGCCGAAATACCGTTGCGGCGAGCCGCGAAGCGCGCCGGAACATACAAACGGCCGTGTGACCGGCCGGAAACACACAATACAACAATTAGTGCCATGTTGACTCGATAGAGCGGCGAAAGTGAGGCTTTGCTACAACGCATTCGCCGAACGCAAACCAGGACACCAACCCATGCGAAACGAGCCTCTCCCGATCCGCCCGTTGCGCCGTGACGATCTGCCCGTCGACACCGTCGAACTCGCGCGCTTCATGGTCGGCAAATATCTCGTGCACGATCTGCCCGAAGGACGTCTGAGCGGTCGCATCGTCGAGACCGAGGCGTATCCGGTCGGCGACTCGACGAGCCATGCGTTCATCGGACGTCGTCCGTACAACGGCTCGCTGTTTCTCGCGCGCGGTCATGCCTATGTGCGGCTGACTTACGGGGTGTCGTACATGCTGAACATGTCGGCGGAAGCGGAGGAGGTCGGCGCCGGCATTCTGCTGCGCGCGATCGAACCGCTCGAAGGACTCGCGCAGATCGAAGCGCGACGCCCCGGCGTACCGCTGCGCGATCTCGCGCGCGGACCTGGCCGCCTGACGGTGGCGTTCGGCATCGGCCAGCCGTTCGACGGCCGCGACCTGTGCACGGGACAGGGGCTATGGATCGGCGTGATCGAGACCGGCGATGCACCGATCGGCGTGACGACGCGCATCGGCCTGTCGCGCGAAATGCATCGGCCGCTGCGGTTTTTCGAGCCGGGCAACCTGTTCGTCAGCGGGCCGCGCAAGCTGTTGACGATGCCGCCTGCGGGCGCGTGACGTCGCGGCCTCGCGTGACCGCCGATTCAAGCGTTTAGGCCTGCACGCGGGGCGAATTCTTCTCCTGATCAGACGTATTGCGCAAACATCAGACGCAAACGTTTCGATCCCGACAATTGTTAACCGAAAGATGGTGCTGGTTGAGTCGGTTCCACTATATTCCCGCGGATTATTGCGAACCGAACAATTTTAAATCTCGTAATTAAGGGTTTTCCCTCGGCAATGCGGTGACTAGACTGGATTCATTCGCTGCACACCACGGTGGCCGCGATCCAGATAAAACCAGATTGGAGGGAAGTCATCATGAGATCGCTGATCAAGGCAGTCGCTATTGCAGCCGTTCTCGCCGCGCCGGTCGTATCGTTCGCGCAGTCGAGCCAGCAACCGATCACCCGCGCGGAAGTCCGCGGCGAACTGATCCAGCTGGAGCATGCGGGCTATAACCCGGCGACGTCGAACGACGCGAACTACCCGGCCGACGTCCAGGCCGCCGAGAAGCGCGTAGAGGCGCAAAACCCGGCCCTCGCGCAGACCCAGACCCAGCCGACCGCCGACACGAGCGGTTACGGCGCACCGATGAGCGGATCGACGCAATCGGGCGCAATGACCCAGCCGATGACCGGCGCGAAGAGCGTGTATTTCGGTAACTGAACGCCGGCACGCGCACAGCACAACGCATGTACGCCAGTTTTGATGGCGTACATGCGTGTCACACAAGCTACTGTTGAAGTCGAGCGCACCGCACCGATCTGCCCGCAAGCGTGTCATCCGTGCGCGCGTTGCGTTCCTCTTTCTGAAGGAACCTCCGCTGCCGCAAGGTAGCTTGGCCCAAGCTCTTCGAGGTTTGGGCTTTTTTTGCGTCCGATTTTGCGTGCCGTGCCGCGCGGATACCGATACGTCCTCGCTCAGCGCAACCGGTGCCTCGTCTCAGGGTCGTTCGCCGGTAATGTAGAACTCGAGTTGCTGGATCGTGAACTGCTGTTCCGCGATGATGTTCTTCACGAGGTCCCCGATCGACACCATGCCGATCAGCCGGTCGTTGTCGATGACCGGCAGGTGGCGCATGCGCCGCTCGGTCATCAGCGCCATGCAGTCTTCGATCGTCTGGTCCGGACGAACGAAGCGCACCGCCTTGCTCATGATGTCGCGTACCGGCGTCGCCTTCGACGAGCGGTCCATCAGCACCACCTTGCGCGCGTAGTCGCGCTCCGTGATGATGCCGGCGATGCTGTCGCCGTCCGTCACCACCAGCGCGCCGATGCCCTTTTCGGCCATCAGCCGGATCGCCTCGTAGACGGAATCGTCGGCGCCGATCGTGAAGACGTCGGAGGGGTTCGGTTTCGTTTTAAGAAGCTGTGCAACGCTTGTCATTGAGCGGCTCCGTTTCGCAGTGCAGCACGCCGAAATGGCGCGCTGTCGTGTGGGACAGGCGATTCCAGTATAGGCGCGGCGTGCGCTCGCGGTACACCAGGAATACCTGGCATGCGGATTAGCGGTAAACTCGCAATCCAAACCTTACCCCCGGCGCGACCGGGTTCATGCCAGCACCATTGTTCAACACCATGCTCACGTCTCAGGATTCCTCGCCCGCAGCAGACGGCGCCGTCACCGGCGAATGCGTCGTTCTCGACGCCACCGCCACGCTGCCCACGCGCTACGGCACGTTCACTTCCTATGTGTTTCGCGTGGTCGACAGCGGCGCCGAACATCTCGCGCTCGTGATGGGCGATGTCGCCAATCAGTCGTCCGTGCTGACGCGCCTGCATTCGGAATGTCTGACGGGCGACGTGCTCGGCTCCTATCGCTGCGACTGCGGCGAGCAGCTCGATCTCGCGCTGCGCTATATCGCGGCCGAGGGTTGCGGCGTGCTGCTGTATCTGCGCGGCCACGAAGGACGCGGCATCGGCCTGTCGAACAAGATTCGCGCGTATGCGCTGCAGGAGCAGGGGCGCGATACCGTCGAAGCCAATCTCGATCTCGGCCTGCCCGACGATTCGCGCGAATACGATTCGGCCGCGGGCATTCTGCGCACACTGAAGGTCACGTCGGTGCGGCTGATGAGCAACAATCCGGAGAAGTTCGACACGCTGTCGAAGCACGGTATTCCGGTGTGCGAGCGTGTGGCGCTCGCGATTCCGATGCGCGAGGAAAACGAGCGCTATATCCGCACGAAGCAGCTGAAGTTCGGGCATTACTTCGACGAGAACGAATAACGGAATTCCCGCTTCCACTGCTGTCGCTATGAGTCGCGGGTGACGATCACCGCTCGCTCAGCATGCGGAGGATTTTCTGCACGACGAGTTCATGCTGCTCGAGCGCCTCCGCGAGCGTGGACGATCCGTAGCTCTGGTTGTCTCGCGCTTGCATCCCGGCGACGCGAGTCACGAACAGCGAAGCCTTTCCGGTTTTCGGTTCGGACACACCCCGGAAGCGGGTTGTGACCATCACACCGGATTCGTCCAGCAGCGTGCGCCGGAAGATCAGTTCGTTCTCGCTCATCCAACGCGACCACTCGCCACGATCGGACACCTCGACCGGTCTGTTCTTCGCGTCGAGGACAAAGAAGCGTTCGCTGCCCGGCGGGCTGGCGCTTGATCTCATTTCTCAATGCGACGGCATGAGCAGGAAGCCGATCGCCTCCCGCCACCAGGTTTCATCGACGCGGCCAGGCCAGTCGTTATGGTCGGCCGCCTTCACGACGATCAGTTGTCGCGGTTCGGCGAGCGAGTCGTAGAGCGCTTCGCCGAAGCGCGCGGGGACAATGCTGTCGCGTTGCGCGATCACGACGAGAATAGAGCGGCCAAACGACGCCAGGTGGGTCACGCTGTCGTACTGGTCGCGCAGCAGCCACTTCACGGGCAGCCAGGGATAGTGATGAGCCGCGACATGCTCGAGCCGATCCCATGGCGTGATGAGCATCATGCCCGCGATCTTGTCGCGTTCACGCGAGCCGGCTGCGGCCGCCACGCCGGAGCCGAGCGATTCGCCGATCAGCAGCAGCGGCGCGCCATAGAGGCGATGCGCCAGCGCGATGGTTTGTCGGGCATCCGCGACCAGCGTCTCTTCGGAGGGCGTGCCATCGCGCGGCCCGTAGCCCGGATATTCGGCGAGGATCACGCGCAGCCCCAGCCGGGTGAGCGCCGCCGCGTAGAACGAACGGTGGCCGGCATGCCCCGCATTCCCGTGAAAGACGATGGCGCTCGCGCGCGCGGATCCGGGCGGCTCGGCCACTAGACCCCGGAACGCTTCAGGTGTCGGCCACGCGCGAAGCCCGCCGGAAACGAGCTCCTCGGTTGCCGCTTTCGCGGGGAAGTAGAGAAAGCGATCCAGCAAGATGGCGACTCCTGTGAAGCGAACCGTGGCCTCGCTTTGTGCTGCATACTTCGACAGTGGCCGGCACGATCAGATGCGCCGCGCTGGCCGGCATCGAAGTCACCTCGTCAGAGACAGGAGACGCAGCATGAACACAGAAGCCTACCAGCCCTGTATCGACGCATGCGACGCGTGCGCCGCCGCTTGCGACCGCTGTGCATCTGCATGCCTCGCAGACCCGGGCGTCGCAGCAATGACCAAGTGCATCCGGCTCGACGCCGATTGCAGTTCCCTGTGCCGCTTTACCTCCGCTGCGCTCGCCCGGCAGAGCCATCTCGCCTTCGAACTCTGTGCACTGTGCGCGCGGATCTGCGATGAATGTGCGGAGGAATGCAGCCGTCATGCGCCCGAGCATTGTGGCACGTGCAGCGATGCTTGCCGCGTGTGCGCGGAAGCTTGCCGGATGATCTGACTCCCGGGCCCAACGTCGGCGCAAGCAGACCGGTGGGCCATTGGGGTAATCGTTCCATTCGTTGATGCGCCCGCGTAGTCACGGCGCTGCGATCCGCATGTCTTTCCCGCGCTAGCGAAAGCGAACTATCCTTAAAGGGTCTTGCACAAGTCGTTTCCTGTCTGCTTTCAGTGGAGGTGCGTCATGTCGATGTCAGCCACGCTCCAGGACTGCCTGCGCAGCAAGGGCTCGCAGTACGAAATCGTGCATCATCCCTACAGCCATTCCAGCGTCGAAACCGCGGCGGCCGCGCATATTCCCGGCGATCGCCTCGCCAAGACCGTGCTCTTTGAAGACGAGCAAGGCTATGTGGCGACGGTGCTGCCATCGACCTATGCCGTGCGACTGTCCGAGCTTTGGGCCAAAACCGGACGCCATCTCCTGTTGGCCAAAGAGACCGATTTGCGGGAGTTGTTCAAGGATTGCGACGCGGGCGCGCTGCCGCCGGTATGTACGGCCTACGGCATGAAAACCTATCTTGACGAGAGCCTCGCCTCGCAGCCGGACATTTACTTCGAGGCCGGCGATCATGAAGAGTTGATCCACATGGGCACGGATCAATTCCTGCAACTGATGGACCGAGCCGAGCGGACACGCTTCGCCCGTCGCATGCAGGGTCTGCCGATGTGACCGGCCGGCCTGGTTTGCGCAGCGCCCCATCACGCGCGCTGCGTCATCAACCTTGCGCGAGGCACATCATGCAACGCAGCGATACAGTCCTGAAGCAGGTCGTGGCAGCCTTCGAACGCGAATCACACCTGAAGCTTCACCATCATCCCGTTCATCTATCTTTCGACGACGGTGCCCTGATCGTGACAGGCGAGGTGCCGGATGTCGCATCCAAGAAGCGCTTTCTTCAGCTAACCAGACTACACAGCAACGGCGAGCGGCTGGTCGACCAGCTACGTGTCACCGCCAACCCGCCAGTCGCTGATGGCGAGTTGCGCACACATATTTGCGAACGGCTCGCTCAGGCGGTGGATTTCCGCAACTGCGTGATCTGCGCCCGCGTGAAGGGTCAACTCGAAGTGCTGCGCGGCACCATGGACGAAGCGGGCAACGTTGGCAGCGGCGTCATCGAGATCACGGTCAAGGACGGTGTGGTGACCTTGACGGGTCAAGTGATCAGCCTGTCTCACAAGCGCCTCGCGAGTGTGACGGCCTGGTGGGTCGGCGGTTGCCGCGACGTGGTGAACCTGCTCGATCTGGTGCCCGTCGAAGCGGACGGCGACGGAGAGATATCCGACGTGCTGCACCTGGTGCTCGAAACCGATCCGCGCGTGCGTGCCGAGCAAATCACCATCAACGTGGAAAACCACAGGATCACGCTGGCAGGTTGGGTGGCCACCGAAGCCGAAAGACGGCAGGCCGAACAGGATGCCTGGTGCCTGGATGCGAGCGGGGGCGTCGTCAATCGTATCCAGGTGCGTGCCTGATCCAACTTGCCGTCACGACACTCCAGTTTCCTGATGGAGTTCGCCGCCCCGCATCAGGCGCTGGGCGATGTCGGCCGTTTGCAGCGTGGCGCGTTCAGTCGGCGAATGGGCCGCGAGATAACGGGCGAGCGCAATGAGAATGTGCCGGTCCTCGTCAGTATTGCCCCACCCGGTAAATTGCCGGACCCCGGCCTCCAGCATCTGATAGGCGTGGAAGCCCGCATCCTCGCGCAGCACCGCGAGCGCAAGCGTGGCGATCAGCGTCTGGGGCGGATAGCCAAGCGTGAGATGCCGCGCCACCAGCCTTGCCGCAAGATCAACCTGTCGTTGCCGGTCGAAGGCATCGAGCAAGGCGGTGCGGATCGTCGCCTCGTCGGCGGGAAGATCGTCGAGCTGATCGTTGCCCTCGCCCGGGATGCGGGCTGGTGGCACGTTTAGATAACGGGCGAGATAGAGCGCCATGGCGCCGTGCAGGATGGCGCGCACGGCAGTGGCATCACTGTCGATGTCAGCGCTGTCGATCCGCTTGAGCATCTGGTGGACCGCGTTGGCGTAGGTGAAGACGTGGTGCGCCGTTTCCCAGTCGGCGTGCTCGTTGGCATTGCCGAAGCGAGCCACGCGCAGCGCCGCTGCGTAAGCGAGCGATTGCCCCAGGTCGGCAGGCGCGGCGCCCGCGCGAATCGCCGATTTCAGCGCATCGATGATCACCCTGGGATCGTCGCCGAGCAGTTCCCGGGCGAGCGCCGTGTGGTTCGACCAGCCTTGCGGGTTGCGCCCCGCCGCGAAGAGTTGCGCCATCTGGCTGGCTGCCTCGTCGCATAGCGCGACGAGATCAAGCGGCTGGCGCCAGGCGGTCGATTCCTCGGCGCCACGGGCGGTCACCATCTGGGCAACGATCGTCGGCAGCACAGTCGATGCGTGCTGCCATCCGATCAGGTCGAGGCACTCGAAGGCTTTGTTGATGAAGTCGAGCGCATGGCCGGTGTCCGCGAAGGCCCGGTCGGTTGCAGCCGTCAGCAGGGCGTCGGCAAGCACGGACGGTGAGGCACCAGCGGCAATCGACGTCAACAAGGTGCGTTCGGCCGCCTCGCGATGGCGCACGTTGGTCCAGAGGCGCAGCCATCGCTTGAGCATGTCAGGCTCCGGCCGGCTATCGAGCGGCGCACGGTCCCGCCGCGGCGCCTCGCCCTCGCAGTCCGCCGCCACCCGGCGCGCGCCTTGGAACAGGGCGAGATAGGCGTCCTCCTCGGGCAGCATGGGCAACAGGTTGGCGAGCGCCGTGAGGATCGTGAGACCGACGCTCCAGCCGTCACGGTTCTGCGCCCCGAACAGTGCCACCTGACGCACGATATCGGCCACGGGTACGCCGGCCGCGAGCTGGCCCTGCACGGCTTTGGCGATGACGAGTCCGAGGTCGTGCGCGAGGCCGTCCGCGAGCCGCCGATGCCAGTGCGCTGCAGGATCGGCATGACCGAACGTGGTGGTGACCCACACGTCGTCATTGCGCAGATCGACCGCGCAGCTCGGGACATCGTCCGCCCAAAGGTCGAAGGTGCAGCCGCTTGCTAGATCGAAGCGGGCGTGGTGCCAGTGACAGGTCAGGATGCCGTCCTCGATCGTGCCTCGATCGAGCGGGAAGCCCATGTGGGGACATCGGTTGTCCAGAGCAAAGACCCGGCCGCGGTCGTAGATGACGAGGATGGGACCATGGCCACCTTGCACAACGAGCCGCCCCTTCGCATTCAGCTCTTCAAGGCTTCCCACGAGCACGAATTCGTTATCCGGTGCATTCATCGCAGACCTCCTGCATCCTTCCCGACACGGCCGTCGAAGGGACGCCCGGTCTTTCAACATACGCATGTTTGATGCAAAACGCGAACGGCGCGGCATTCCTGCCAGCTTGGATATCGCGCTGCGCGTCCTATAATGAGAATCAGCCGCGCGGAAGCCGGCCCCTAATGCACAAACGGACGAGAAATCGTTCATGGGGGCGCGGTAGCGGGGCCACGGAAACGCCTGTGTGATTCGCGCAGGCGTTTTCTTTTGGCGGCCCGGAAAACCGCTACGCCTCACGCTCACGGCGACTTACTTCATCGCGAGAGAGGTGTTCTTCTGCCGGTATTCGCTCGGCGACGCGCCCGTCCACTGCCGGAACGCGCGCGCAAAGGTCTTTTCGCTCGCGAAGCCGATCGACAACGCGATCTGCTTGATCGAATGCGTGGTGCGGCATAGCTGTTCGATCGCCCGCTCGCGTCGTACCGCATCCTTCAGCTCCTGCAGCGACGTCCCTTCCTCTTCCAGTTGACGATGCAGCGTTCGCACCGACACGTTCAGCGCGCCGGCCAGCGCGGCGGCGGTGTGCGGCTCGCTCGGCCGGGCGAGCATCAGCGCACGCGCGCGGCTCGCCAACAGACGATCGCGACGGTATTGCAGCACGGTGAGTGGCAGCGCGTGCTGCAGCATCGTGCGCAGCGCGCGTTCGTCGCGACGCGGCGGTAACGCGAGGTACTGCGCCGCGAAGCGCATGCGTGCCCGATCGCGGTCGAATTGCACCGGCCCCGGGAAAATCAGCGAATGAACGCTGCCGTGCGGCGGCCGCTGGAACGGGAAGTCCGTTTCGATCAGTGGAATGCGGGAATCGATCAGCCAGCACGCGTATCCGTGCACGTTGCGCAACACGGTGACGAGACAGAACTCGCGCAGCGCCCCGAGCGGCCGTCGTTCCTCGATTTCGAGGGTCGCGATGTCGTCTTCGATGCTCAGGGTCGGCAGGATGTCGTCGGTCAGCAGCCGATGGTGCCGGCACCAGCGTTTCAGCGCGATGCCGAGGTCCGGTGAGGTCAGCGAGGCGCGGGCCAGCATGCCATAGCTGCCCCAGGGGAGCCGGCGCGAGAACCAGCCCAACGCTTCGTCGTCGAGCTGCTGCATCGCGACGCGGCACAGCGCTTCGAATTGCGTCGCCGTCACGCGGGCGTCGGGATCGCTCAGTAGCGCTGGCGCAATTTGTGCCTCGCGTAGCGCGTCGGACGGATCGGCGCCGTATTTCTCGTAGCCGAGCAGCGCGGCATTCACGAATGCCATTGGGGTCGCGGCGCGATCGGTCCGCACAGAGCGTCGGGAAGAGGCGGCGGGCATGGCGCTGTCGGGCTCGCACAAGTTGGCACGATAAGCTACCACAACGGCAGAACATGCGCGCTGCGCTCGCTTAAGCTGACTCCGGTCGATTGCTCCTGTATCGACCTGACATGAGGAGACCAGCCATGAGCCAATCAGCCGGTTCGCCGCCGGGTATTGCGCCGCGAGACAACCTGTCCCACGTGCGGGGATCGACCGAAGCCGCGTTGTCGACGGCGACCGTCGCTGCGCTGTTGGCCGAGACGGTCGCCCGCTTCGCCGAACGGCCTGCGGTCGTGTTCCGCGAACAGAACGTGCGCTGGAGTTGGGTCGAGTTCAGCGCGCAAGTCGATCGCTTCGCCGCGGGGCTCGTGTCGCTCGGCTTGCGGCGCGGCGAGCGGCTCGGCATCTGGTCGCCGAATCGCGTCGAATGGCTCGTCACCCAGTTCGCGACCGCGCGCATCGGCGTGATTCTCGTCAATCTCAATCCGGCCTATCGCCTGCACGAACTCGAATACGCGCTCAATGCATCGGGTTGCCGCGCGATCGTCTCTGCAGAACGTCTGCGCACGTCGCAGTACCTGGAGATGCTGCAGACGCTGGCCCCGGAACTGGCCGCAAGCGAACCCGGCAAGCTGGCAGCGCGGAAGCTTCCTTCCTTGCAGTGCGTGATCCGGATGGGCGAGACGCGCACATCCGGCATGCTCGGCTACGACGAGGTCGTGTCGCGCGGCGCGTCGATGCTGGATCGCCAATCGCTCGACGACCTCACCGCGTCGCTCGACTGTCACGATCCGATCAATATCCAGTTCACCAGCGGCACGACTGGCAATCCGAAGGGCGCCACGCTGACGCACCACAACGTCGTCAACAACGCGCGCTTCGTCGCGCAGGCGATGCGTCTCACCGAGCACGACGCGCTGTGCATCCCGGTGCCGCTCTACCACTGCTTCGGCATGGTGATGTCGGTACTGGCCTGTGTGTCGACCGGCGCGAAGATGGTGTTTCCCGGCGAGCTGTTCGATCCGTCGGCGACGCTCGCGGCGGTCTCGGACGAGAAATGCACCGCGCTGCACGGCGTCCCGACGATGTTCATCACCGAGCTCGAGGCCCCCGAATTTGCGCAGTACGACCTGTCGACGCTGCGCACCGGCATCATGGCCGGCGCGCCATGCCCGATCGAGACGATGAAACGCGTCGTGTCGCAAATGAACATGCGCGAGGTGACGATCGCGTACGGGATGACCGAGACCTCCCCGGTGTCGTTCCAGAGCAGCACCGACGACCCGCTCGACAAGCGCGTGACGACGGTCGGCCGCGTGCAGCCGCATCTCGAAGTGAAGATCGTCGACATCGACGGCAACGTGGTGCCGGTCGGCGAGACGGGCGAGTTGTGCACCCGCGGCTATTCGGTGATGCAGGGTTACTGGGGCGATGAAACGCGCACGCTTGAAGCTGTGCGCGACGGCTGGATGCACACCGGCGACCTCGCGACGCTCGACGCCAACGGGTACTGCAACATCGTCGGCCGGGTGAAGGACATGCTGATCCGCGGCGGCGAGAACGTGTACCCGCGCGAGATCGAGGAGTTTCTGTTCCGTCATCCGAAGGTCCAGACCGTTCAGGTGTTCGGCGTGCCCGATCAGAAGTACGGCGAGGAGATCTGCGCCTGGATCATCCTGAAGGCGGGCGAGCGGGCCACCGAAGACGAGATCCGCGAGTTCTGCCGCGATCAGATCGCGCATTACAAGATTCCGCGTTACATCCGCTTCGTCGACGAGATGCCGATGACGGTCACCGGCAAAGTCCAGAAGTTTGCGATGCGCGAGCGGATGATCGAGGAGCTCCGGCTCGTGCAGGACCGCTCGAAGTGATCGCATCGACGGGAGAGGTTCATGGTTCAGCGGTGTGATTGCGCGCGCAGGCGGGTTGCCGACAGAACCGGCTTGCTGGATTTCGAAGGAGTCGAATGATGGAACAGGTGCGCATCGTCGAAGTCGGTCCGCGCGACGGCTTGCAGAACGAGAAGCAGGACGTCTCGACCGAGATCAAGCTGGAGCTGATCGAGCGACTGGCCGTGGCGGGCCTGCGCGATATCGAGGTCACCTCGTTCGTGTCGCCGAAGTGGGTGCCGCAGATGGCGGACCAGGCCGAGGTGATGCGCGGCTTGCGCCGGTGGGCCGGTGTCAACTACCCCGTGCTGACGCCGAACCTGAAGGGTTTCGAGGCCGCCGTGGCGGAGGGCGCGAGCGAGGTGGCCGTATTTGCTTCCGCGTCGGAAGGCTTCTCGCAGAAGAACATCAACTGCTCGATCGACGAGTCGATCGACCGTTTCGTGCCCGTGCTCGATGCCGCGAAACGCCAGGGCGTCAAGGTCCGGGGCTACGTGTCGTGCGTGATCGCGTGTCCGTATGACGGCGCGATCGCGCCGCGCCAGGTCGCGCATGTGGCGGCACGCCTTTACGAACTCGGCTGCTACGAGGTGTCGCTCGGCGACACGATCGGCGTCGGCACGCCGGGCTCGGTGCTGCCCATGCTCGAAGCGGTCGCGGCGCGGGTGCCGCTCGCCGCGCTGGCCGGCCATTACCACGATACGTACGGCATGGCGACGGCCAACGTGCACGCTTCGTACGACTTCGGACTCCGGGTGTTCGACAGCTCGGTGGCCGGGCTGGGCGGCTGTCCCTATGCGAAGGGGGCGACCGGCAACGTCGCGACCGAAGACCTCGTGTACCTGCTGCACGGACTGAACGCCAGCACCGGCATCGATCTGGATGCGCTGGTGGATTGCGGCGCGTGGATCTCGGCGCAACTCGGCCGCGAGAACGGCTCGCGGGTGGGCCGGGCCGTCCTCGCGAAGCGCTCGTGATGCGGCTTTGGGCCGCATCGCATTGCCTTGCGTGGGCTGGCGACGCTCGAGGTCCATGTCCCGGCGTCCGCTTGACCCGGGCACATGGGATAGAACGCGCCGGCGCGCCTCATCTTTAGAGCAAGCCGAAATCGTCGTTGCTGTCGGGAATCGCGTTGAGCAGATTCGCCAGCGCGCGCCAGCCGATCAGGCTCGCTAGCGATATCGCGACGCGCAGCCAAAGCTCGGCGCGTGAATGCGGGCTCGCTGGCGGGGTCGGCACGGCGCAGCGCATCCGCCGCATTGCCGTTTTCGTCGATTCGGCGTCGATCCATGCGCGACGCAACGGGCAGGTCTGCATGCTGGCTCTCCTTGGTTGACCGTCCGTGGCGCTCTTCTCAGCTCGCCGCCGCTTCTGTACCGCCCACGCGCGATAGCAGCGCTCCCAATACCTGTTGCAGCGTCGTCGCGCCGAAGCATCGCTCGCTGATGTTCGCCTCGACGTCGATGCGGCCCGCGTTGTGCGCGTCGTACAGATCGACGATCAGCTGCGTGTGCCGCTCTCCGAGCCCGGCGCCGCGCAACACGGCAGGCCATTCGTGGCGCGCCACCCGATGGGCGACGATCGGCCGCCCCGACAGTTCCGCCAGGATGCGCGCGACGTCGAGCGCACTCACTCTCTCCCTGGCTTCGATACTGACCACGCGCGGCGTCGTGCGCGAAGGCTCGTCATCGAGCAGCAACTGTGCGGCAAGCTCGCCGACGTCCTGTGCGGCGACGGTCGGAAACAGCTTGTCGAGCGGATCATGCAGACTCGGCAACACACCACGTTCGAGCGCGACGGGCAACACGCGCGCCCAGTTCTGCATATGCTCGGCCGAGCGCAGCAAGATCAGCGGCGACGCGACGGTGCGCAGCCGCGTTTCGAGGTAGTGGAACAGCGTCGTGATGCCGGTGCCGTGCGCGTGCTCGGCGCCGTAGTCGGACAGCGCGAGGATTCGCGGCGGCGCGGCCGTGCGAAAAGCGGCGACACCCGTGTCGATAATTTGCCGCATCTCGGCGGCGGGATCGTCGTGCGCTTGCGGCACCGGACAGAGCCATTGCACTGCATGGGCGCCCTCGATGGCGCGCGTGATCGAGTTCGCGTCGCTCAGGTCGGCGAGCGCGATCTCGCAACCGATTGCCGCGAGCGCGTCGGCTTGCGTGGCGTCGCGCACGACTGCCCGTACTGGGTGGCCCGCGCGACGCAATGCCGCCGCGCTCGCTCGGCCCACATGACCGGTAGCTCCGAAAATGACGAACACGTTGTGCTCCTTTGAGGATCGCTATGGCCTGATCGTAGAGGTGCGGGGCTCGCGGGGCGCTCAGATCTGGATGACATTGCGCAGATACGGATGATTTTTTGCAGCGACGCCGTGCGGAACGAGCGAATCGCATCGGCCGTCCACGCGCTACGAAATTCCGTCACTCCGGCGAACTCGCCAAAAACGCCGCACAATGCACGGATCTCCCCGTCATTCAGGTCATTCAGGAGACAAGCGATGAACGCCGTCACCCCGATTCCCGCGCCTGCGCCGCACAGCGGCACGCGCATCGCCGTGCGCACGAGCAGGGCGCTCGGCTGGCATGGCTTCGGTGCGGAACTGGTCAACGTGTCGGCCGGCTTGCATCGAATCCCCGCGTTCGGCCATCACCGCGTGGGCGTGCACGTCGGCGCGCCGGTGACGGCGCGCTGCCTGTGCGATGCGCGCCGCCACGCGCGGATTCAGGCTCACGGCGACGCGGATGTGATCCCCGCGGGGCTCGAAGGCCAGTGGAACGATGATGCCGCGTGCACGATTTTCAGCATCTGGTTCGCCGAGGACTTTGCAACAAGGACCGTCGAGCAGCTCGCGCTGAAATCGGCCGACGCGCAGCTACGCCCGCGCTTCCAGATGCGCGATCCGCGCTTTCAGCATCTCGCGTGGGCGCTGCGCGCGGAACTCGAGGCGGACGACGCGTCCGATCCGCTCTACGCCGAAAGTCTGTGCACAGCGATGCTGGTGCGGCTGATCGGCGCCGAACCCGCATCGGGCAAGCAGCGCCGCACGCTTGCGCCGCGCACGGCCGCGCGTGTGATCGAGTTCATCGACGCGAATCTCGATCAGCGCCTGACGCTCGACGAACTCGCCGCACAGGCGCAACTGAGCGTGCCGCATTTCAAGGCGCTGTTTCGCGACACGCTCGGTGTGCCCGTGCATCAGTACGTGGTACAGCGTCGAGTGGAACGCGCGCGAGCGCTGCTGCTGCAAGGCCGCCTCAGCGCCAGCCAGATCGCGCTCGACACCGGCTTCGCGCATCAGAGCCATATGGCGCAGTGGATGTCGCGTCTATTGGGCGTCACGCCGCGCCAACTGCGCGGGACCGATCCGCTTCAACCAGGCGCCGCCCCCGTCAGCTGCGCATAGACGGCATGCGCGAGCTGCAACAGCGCCTTGCGATCGATTCCGCCCGACACCGCATAGCCAAAATCGCCGTCGACCCAGTAGAACACGTTGACGGGCCCCGCCTGATACAGCTTGAACGCCGTCGTATTCGCGTTCTCGCGCCGATGCGAGATGCACAGCGTGACGCGCTCGCCGTTCGGTCCGCGATACATGAACTGCGCAGTCGGGCCATCGTCGCCGGGCAACAGGCGGCCACCCGACAGCATGAAGCCTTCCTTCGAGAGCATCGGCGGATGGACCTGGGTGCCGAGCCGGTTCGCGAGCCACTGCACGAAGTCCTGCTCCTGATCGGCGCCCATCTCGCTCGGCCGGTCGATCGCCGGCATGTAGACGACGTGCGCCACCGCCGCCCGGCGCGCGAAACCTTCGGCGCTGTCCGCGCTGACCGGACGATTGCCAGCCTGAGTGTCTGCCCCGGCGTCGCTTTGACCGATCGCCACCGGTGGAATCAGATCGTTCCGGTGCATGCCGATACCCACGCCGAGCACGAGTGCCGCTGCCATGCCCGCGAACTGCGCGGCATAACGCGGCCAGTTCGCGGCCAGCCGCGCGTGGCGCGGCGTGCCCGTCTGTAGACGCTTCGGCACGGGCTCGCTGAGCACGCGGTCATAGCGCTCGTGAAGCAGGCCATTGAGCGAAAAATAATCGCTGACGCGCGCGGCCAGCTCCGGATTCTGTTCGAGCGCGCGCTCCACCTCGGCACGTCGCTCGTCGGACAGCGTGCCGTCCACGTACGCGTGCAAGTCTTCTTCGCCGATCGGCATTTGCGGCTCGCTCATCGCACCACCTGTAATTTCGCACCGGGCTGGGCGCCCGCCATCAAAGCCCGCAACCGTTCGCGTCCGCGCGACAAGCGCGACATCACCGTACCGATCGGAATGTTCAGCGCGAGCGCGACATCGGCATAACTCATCTCCTCGAGGCCGACCAGCAGCACCACCTCGCGCTGCTCGACCGGCAGCCGCTGCAGCGCGTAGTCGAGGTCGCGCATTTCGAGCGAATGCATCTGGCCCGACGGCACCGCGAGCTCGGTTTCGGCGATGCTGTCGTCGTCGACGGCGACGTGGACGGCCCGCGCCGACGCCTTGCGCGCCTGATTCGCGAACACGTTGTGCATGATCGTGAACAGCCACGCGCGCAGATCGGTGCCCGGCTGGAACTGTCGGGTGCGGCCGAGCGCGCGTTCGAGCGTGTCCTGCACGAGGTCGTCGGCGAGCTCGCGATTGTTGATCAGCGCCCGCGCGTAGCGCCGCAGACGCGGCACGTGCTCCATCAGCTCGTCACGGACATCCATGGTCGATCCCGGTCAGGGGGCGTGGGGGCGGCATTGGGTTCACTGTTCACTCGCGTCGTCGATATCGGTACGCGCCGGGACGGTCGCGGAGGCTGCCGTCGCACGAGGCGTTCGAACTGCAAACACGGGTTTGTGCATTTTATTCCGCGCAATCTGGCGCGCCGGTTTTTCGAGGGCGGTGCGCGGGGCCGTCAGCGCGCGCTGATCACGTCGGCGGCGCGCATCAGGCCGTGAGTGCGCGCATCGCCCGCGACCGCGAAGCGCTGCCGCCGCGCGGTCCATGTCAACAGCCGCAGGTCGCCGATGCGGCGTGCGGCCCATTGGGGTTCTTCACGCGCGAACGGCGCGGCAGCCGACAGCACCACCACCGGCTGCTGATCGCCGTTCAGATACACGAACTCGGTCGCGCGCTGCCAGGGTCCGAGCCGCAGCACGCGTTGCTCGACGAGGCGCAAGCCGATCGCGTCGAGAATCGGCGCGGCCGGATCGACGCGCGTCGGCGAGGTCGCCGAAAAGGGCTGTGCGGTGACTTCGGCGAGCGCCATTACGGCGGCGTTATTGAGCGCTTGCGCGGACACCTGAATCGCCGTGAGCCAACCGCTGACGGCGATCAGCAACAGCGCGAGCGCGACCAGGGCGGCCAGTATCCGACGCGCGCGAGCAGCCGGTTGCAGGAGCATGCGCAGTCGGCCCGATGCGCCGATATGGCCCTGCACGGGTTCTTCGGTGGTCTGAAAGCTTGCCTGAATCTGTGCGTTCAACCGGTCATAAAAGGCGACACGCCGCGCTTCCGCCGGATGCTTGCCGAGATAGTCGCGCAACGACGCGGCCCGTTCGGGCGTCAGCGTGCCGTCGGCATAGGCCTGGATGTCGTGTTCGGAGGGCGGAGCACCGGATGGGGGGCGGGTCGAGGTCATGATGATGCGTGCTGGATTTCGGCGATTCGATGGCGAACACCGCTTTGCGCGCATTTATTCCCGGCCCCTGCAATGTTTTTTTCACGCGGGGTATCGAGGAATAAACGCTGCCGGGCCGTGGTTCTCCCTCGTGCGAACCCGCACCACTCTCTGAGGAGTCGATCATGAAAAAGCTTTCGTTCGTTGCATTGTCGTTCGTCGTTCTCGCCGCTTCGTCGAGCGCGTTTGCGCAGGGCAAGACGCGCGCTCAGGTGTACCAGGAATTGATCGAGGCGCAGCAGAACGGTCTCGACTACATCACCGATGCGTCCTACCCCGACGTCAGTCCCGTGTTCGCGCGTCAGGTCGAGCAGCACAAGCAGGCGCTCGCCGCGCAGGCGGCGGCCGCCGCGAGCCATGTCGCGAGCTCGAGCGCACCGGCCGTCGGCGCCCATTGAAGCGGCCTCGGCCACCGGCGCGCGAACGCGATCGAAGGGGCGCGCCGGTGCCGGATGGAATAGATCGTCGCGCGGTGTGTTCGCCCGTACGTTGGTCGCTTCGTCGATCGAATCATCGATCCATCCGGCAAAGGAGTATTCGTGACACCACCCCCTGTTCCCAATCCCCGCTCGGGCGATCAGCCGATCTGCGTGCCATGCCGGCTCGCCGCGATCGGCGCGGCCGTGCTCGCGCTCGCGGCCGGCTTCGCCTATACCGCAGGCTGGCTGACGCCCGCGCGTTTGAGCGCGCCGCGCATCATCGATACGTTCGAAGCAGTCGCGGGCCAGCATCCCGGCTATCGACGCAATCACGCCAAAGGCCTGTGCGTCGAGGGCTATTTCGACAGCAAGGGCAATGGCGCGGCCCTGTCGCATGCGGCGGTGTTCGCGCCGGGCCGCACGCCGGTGTCCGGTCGCTTCGCGGTGCCCGGCGGTAATCCGTCCGCGCCCGATACGAGTTCGCCGGTGCGCAGTCTCGCGCTGCAGTTCCGGCTTCAGGACGGCGAACAGTGGCGCACCGGCATGAATTCGACGCCGGTGTTCGCGGTGCATACGCCCGCGCAGTTCTATCAGCAATTGCTGGCCGCGAAGCCCGACCCCGCCACCGGCAAACCGGACCCCGCGAAGCTGAAGGCGTTCTACGCGGCCAATCCCGAGACGCTACCGTTCCAGCGCTGGGTCAAGGCGCACCCGCCGTCGTCGAGCCTCGCGAACGCCGCGTACTACAGCATCAACGCGTTTCTGTTTACCGACGCCCACGGCACGACGCGCGCGGTGCGTTGGGCCGTCGTGCCCGACACACCGTACGCGCCGGTCAGCGCCGCGCAGCAGGCCGAGAAAAACTTCCTCGCCGCCGATCTCGACGAGCGTCTGCAGCACGGACCCTTGCGCTGGCATCTGCTGCTTAGCGTCGCGCAGCCGGGCGACCCGATCAACGACGCGACGCTGCAATGGCCCGACGATCGTCAGCGCGTCGACGCGGGCACGCTCGTGATCGAGCGCACCACGTCGCAGGAGGACGGTACCTGCCGCGACATCAACTTCGATCCGACGATCGTGCCGGCCGGGATCGCGCCATCGGACGATCCGCTGCTCGCCGCGCGCTCGGCAGCCTACGCGCTGTCGTACAAGCGTCGCACGCGCGAGGAGGCGCTGCATCCCGAGATCCATCGAGTTCAGACAACCGGAGAGCACTCATGACGCGCGAGCGCACACATTTCAGCCCGCTGGCGCGGCTGCTGCATTGGACGATGGCGCCGCTGATCGTCGCGATGCTGTTTATCGGGGTCGGCATGGTCGCGACGGTGTCGCGTGCCCATGATGCGCTGGTCGCGCTGCATCGGCCGCTCGGTATCGCCTTGCTGCTGCTCGTGCTGGTGCGGCTCGGGGTGCGCATCGTGCGCGGCAGTCCGCCATTGCCGTCGCGCATGTCGAAGCCGCAACGGCTCGCGGCGCATGCGTCGCACGTGGTGCTGTATGGGCTCATGCTCGCGATGCCGTTGATCGGCTGGGCGATGCTGTCGGCGGCGGGGTACCCGGTCACGCTGGTCGGCGCGCTGCATCTGCCGCCGATCGCGCCGCACGACGTCGCGCTGTTCGCCCTGCTGCGCGCGCTGCATACGTGGCTCGCGTTCGCGTTGTTCGCGACGGTGCTGCTGCATCTGGCGGCGGCGTTGTTGCACGCGCTGATCCTGCGCGATGGCGTGTGGAGCAGCATGGCGCGCGGCGCACGCTGAAACCGCTCGACTCGCGGCTCGATCGGGCCGTTCCCAAAACCGTGCCAAGCGGCCCCCAGCCATTTGCGTCCAACGCGTAAAATGGCCGGTTACCACTGGCAAAGCGCAGCTGGACAGAATCGGCCGGGCGTCGCGTGCGAGCGTCGCCCGGCGCACTGTTTTGGCCCGCGCGCGCTTGCCTTCGCCGGTTTGAAAAGGAATGCACGCGGATGTCGTCAGTTTTCTTCGATCGGGAACGCATTGCGGAATGGCTCGGTGAGCGCACCGTGGCCAAGGCTCGCTCGGTGGGCGCGGTCAGCCACGTCAAATGGCAGGGCGAGACGCTCTCGGGCGAGGTGCAGGGCTCGCAGCCGCAGCCATACCGGACGCGGGTTCGCTTCCGTACCGATGGCGGGTCGCCGTGGGCCGAAGGCGAATGTACGTGCCCGGTCGGCCGCAATTGCAAGCACGTCGCGGCGCTGCTGCTCGCGGAACTCGACTACCACGACGAGATGGATCACATCACCCAGGTCGAGGACGACAGCGAGCCGGCCACCTCGGAAGTATTCATCGCGCGGCGGATCACGGTGCCGGGTGTGCCGCCGTCGCCATCGCCATCGCCGGGCGTGCGACCGGAACTGGTCAGCTGGCTCGAGCGATTTCGCGCGCGCGCCCGCGCGGCCGAGTCCGTCACCGAAAGAGATGCCGCCCGCAAGGTGGACGCCGCGCGCACGGAAACGCTCGCCTATCGGCTCAACTGGTCGAGCTTCCATATGCGCCACGAAGTCGTGCTGCATCGCGCGCGCTGTGACGCGGAGGGCGTGATCGTCGAAGTGGGCGATAGCTGGGGCGACGTCGAAGGCGCGCTGCTCAGGCAGCCGCGTTTCGTCTCCGACGCAGACCTGTCGATCCTGCGCGGCCTGTGGCTCGGCCGCTCGCGCGAGGATCTGGGCCAGTTCGTGCTGCGCGGCACGAGCGGCGCGGAGACGCTGCAAAAGCTGATCGCCACCGGGCGCCTGTTCTTCGACTTCAGCATCGCGCCCGGTCACGCGGGCCCGACGCCGCTCGCGCGGGCCGCCGACCGGCCCGGCCGGATCGAATGGGAGCCGCTCGCCGACGAGCGCCTGCGCCCGGTGCTGCGCACCGAACCGCGCGCGAGCATGGTGCTGCCGACCGAGCCGGTCTGGTACGTGGACGGCGTCGCCAACGAGGCGGGCGTCGTGCCGTTGACGCTGCCGTTCCAGCAACTGCCCGACTACCTCGCGATGCCGCCGATCTCGCTGGCCGAGGCGCCGCTCGTCGCATCGGTGTTGCGCGAGATCGCGCCCGGGTTGCCGCTGCCGCCGACCCACGACACGCCCGCGATCCGGGTGATCGACGTCGAGCCGGTGCCGGTGCTGACGCTGAATAGCCACGCGCTGCCGGGCGTCGCGAAGGGGACGAAAACCGCTAAAACTTCTAAAGCCGCGAAAACCGCTAAGACCGCGAAGGGCCTGGAGCGCATCTCCGCCGCCGTCGAACTGGCCGCCGCGAGCTTCGACTACGACGGCGTCAGCATCAACGCCGACAGCAGCGTGACGCTGGTGCCGCTGCCGGGCGGCGACGTGATCCACATTCGCCGACGCTACGACAGCGAGAAAAAGCGCTTGCTGGAGCTGCGCAAGACCGGGCTGCAGAAGGTGCCGACGCGCAACCTGCACGCCTCGCGCCTGTTGCCCGACACGATGCTCGGTCTGCCCGACGCCGATGCATGGTCCGAGTTCGTCAACGACGCGGTACCGGATCTGGTCGCGAAGGGCTGGCGCGTGACGATGGCGCCCGAGTTCCGCTACAACGTGATCGAGATCGACGCGATCGACGGCACCGCGCAGCAAGCCGGCGACGGCTGGTTCGATCTGGAGATGGGCATTCGCGTCGGCGAGCGCAACGTGCGGCTCGAACCGCTATTGGCCGATCTGTTCCGGCGCGACCGGCGCTGGCTCTCCGGCGCGCTGGAAAGCATCCGCGACGACGAGCCGATCGAGCTCAAAACCGAGGAGAACAAACGCCTGCGGTTGCGCGCCGATCGTCTGAAGCCGGTGGTGCGCGTGCTGGTCGATCTGTTCGATTCGCTCGGCGGCGCGCTTGCCGAAGGCGCGCCGTTGCGCGTGCCCGCGGTCGATGCCGGCCGGCTCGACGCGCTGCACGATACCGGCCGCTGGCAGTTCAGCGGCGACGCGTCGATCCGCGAGCTCGCGCGCCGTCTGCAGGCCGGTCCGGGCCTGCGCGAAGTGCCGCTGCCGCGCGGTCTGAAGGCCGAGCTGCGCGCGTATCAGCACCAGGGCCTGAACTGGATGCAATTCCTGCGCGAACAGGATCTGGCCGGCGTGCTCGCCGACGACATGGGGCTCGGCAAGACCGTCCAGACGCTCGCGCACATTCTCGCGGAGAAGGAAGCGGGGCGGCTCACGCATCCCGCGCTGATCGTCGTGCCGACCACGCTCGTGCACAACTGGCGCGAGGAAGCGCGCCGCTTCGCACCCGAGTTGAAAGTGCTGGTGTTGAACGGGCCGCAGAGGAAGGAGCGCTTCGAGCAGATCGGCGAACACGAGCTGATCCTGACCACCTATGCGCTGCTGTGGCGCGATCAGAAAGTGCTCGCCGAACACGACTACCATCTGCTGATTCTCGACGAGGCGCAGTACGTGAAGAACGCGACCACCAAGGCCGCGCAGGCGATTCGCGGCTTGCGCGCGCGCCATCGGCTGTGTCTGACCGGCACGCCGCTCGAGAATCATCTCGGCGAGCTGTGGTCGCAGTTCGATTTTCTGCTGCCGGGCTTTCTCGGCAGCCAGAAGGACTTCACGCGACGCTGGCGCAATCCCATCGAAAAGAACGGCGACGACGTGCGCCGCGCGTTGCTCGCGCGCCGTATCCGGCCGTTCATGCTGCGCCGTCGCAAGGACGAGGTCGCGAAGGAACTGCCGCCGAAGACGACGATCGTGTGTCCGGTCGATCTCGAAGGCGCGCAGCGCGACCTGTACGAAACCGTGCGCACGGCGATGCAGCAGAAGGTGCGCGCGGCGGTCAGCGCGCAGGGGCTCGCGCGCAGCCACATCATCGTGCTCGATGCGTTGCTGAAGCTGCGCCAGGTGTGCTGCGACCCGCGGCTCTTGCGCGCGGCGAGCGGCATCGTGGACGGCGAGCGCGCGATGCGCTCGGCCAAGCTCGATCTGCTGCTGTCGATGCTGCCCGAGTTGATCGAGGAGGGCCGCCGCGTGCTGCTGTTCTCGCAGTTCACCGGCATGCTCGCGCTGATCGCCGAGGCGCTCGACGAAGCCGCGATTCCGTATGCGATGCTGACGGGCGACACGGTCGATCGCGTGAGCCCGGTCGAACGGTTCCAGCAGGGCGAGGTGCCGCTGTTCCTGATCAGCCTGAAGGCGGGCGGCGTGGGGCTGAACCTGACCGCCGCCGACACGGTGATCCACTACGATCCGTGGTGGAACCCGGCCGCCGAGAACCAGGCGACCGACCGCGCACATCGGCTGGGACAGGACAAACCGGTATTCGTCTACAAGCTGATCGCGGCGGGCAGCATCGAGGAGAAGATCGTCGAATTGCAGGAGCACAAGGCCAGCCTCGCCGACAGCATTCTCGCGGAAGACGCGGCCGGCGCTTCAAAGTTCTCCGACGACGATCTCGATGCGCTGTTCGCGCCGATGCCGGAGATCGAAGGCTCGCGCTGACCGCGCTGATCTGATGCGTGGCGGCAACATCAAAGGGGGCCAGACTGTAACAAAACGTCTGTGTATGTAAATTCCCGCCGAGGTGGCTTCAATTCATACCAATTTCGAACTCGCACCGCATAAGACTCGCGCACTGCGAAGGGTCGGCTGGCGGTAACAACTACTTCGGCGGCGGTTACAAAGGAAGTTCTTTCGTCTTGAGTGCGGTGCTCCGCCGGGCTAACGTGACATTACTCGCGCGGCTAGACCCCGGCGAGCGTGTGTAGTGTTTTGAGCGGCGTTGCTTCGGAAGAGGCAACGCCGCTTTTTTTGCCCGCGATGCGCCGCTGGCATGATCGTGCGTCATCGCCTCGGCCACCCAATGCGAGACAGTCCGATGCGTTCATACAAAATGCAGATTGAGTTCACATTTGGCCACGCAGATCGCATCAAATTTACAATTTGCATACGACGAAATCTAACAATGTTTAAACGATTTATTTTGCGATAATTCTTATACTGACTACGGAATTGTTAAATAAGAGTATTTGGCAGGAATCTTAAAAGAGGGGAATAGGCGATGAAGCAAAAGGCTGTTCCAGCAGCGGTTTGCCGCCTCGACTGTCATCCCCGGAAGGGCGCCGGCACGTGCTGTCAGACCGGACGAACCTTAAAAAAGCGCATCAACCATTTTCAATCAGGGTTTTTCGCGACGCATTGCCGGTACACGGCAAGCGGGAAAGAACAGGGTTTTCGATTATGATGATCTGCCTCGCATAATTGCTATGACAAATTCATATACGCGCTGATTTCGGCTTCACGAAAGCGGCGTCAAGCGGGGGCACGGCAAAGGACCATTAATCGGAAAAGTAGCAGCCGGAGTTTTATGGGGAAGCCGGATCGGCGGCGTTGTGCTGTCATCCCGGTCGTCAGCCGGTTCGCCGGCCGTCAGCCACGAAAGGCGCTGTTGCGTTGTGGAGTTTTATGAGAATCGCAGTCCTCGATGACGATTCGGCTCAGGCCGATCTTGTGTGTCAAACGCTGTCAGCAGCGGGACACGTCTGTCACGCGTATGGCGCAGGGCGCGAATTGGTGCGCCAGCTGCGCCGCCAAACGTTCGATCTGTTGGTGCTCGACTGGAACGTTCCCGACATGTCCGGCGAGGAAGTGCTGCGCTGGGTACGCGAAAGCCTGTCCGAGCGCCTGCCGGTCCTGTTCATGACGAGCCGCGGCCGCGAAACGGACATCACGTCGATTCTGAACATCGGTGCGGACGACTATCTCGTCAAGCCCGTGTCGGGCGCGGTGCTGCTCGCGCGGGTCGGCTCGTTGCTGCGTCGCGCCTATTACCTGAAGCCGCCGGCCACGAAAGAAGCCTTCGGCGAGTTCGAGTTTGACCTGAGCGCGAAGCACGTCGTCGTGCGCGGTACGCCGGTTGCCGTCACGCAGAAGGAGTTCGAGCTCGCGCTGCTGCTGTTCCAGCATCTGAGCCGGCCGCTGTCGCGCGCACACATTCTCGACGTGATCTGGAAGCAGGCCACGGACATCCCGTCGCGCACCATGGACACCCACGTGTCGATGTTGCGCAGCAAGCTCGGCCTGCGTCCGGAGCAGGGTTATCGGCTGACGCCGATCTACGGCTACGGCTACCGCCTCGAGCGGATCGAAAGCGACACCCGGCCGGCCGCCGACGACGAACCCACTGAAGAGGCGGGTGAGGCGTGACGGCTTTCGTGGACGCGGCAGCGCCGAGCCGCGCTGCCATGCCCGGCCGTGGCGCCGGGGCGTGGCTTGCGCTGGCCTGCCTCATTGCCGCGGGCGCGACGGGCTGGAGCGCACACGCCCATGCGCAGCCCGCGGGCGGCAAAGCCGGCCCAAAGGCGCCGCCGGTCTACACTTCGTATACGACGCACGAGGGCGACACGCTGTACGACATCGCCGCTCGCTACATGGCCGACCCGACCGACTGGGCGCTGTTGAGCAACCTCAATCACGTGCCCGCGCCGCGTCGCATGTCGGCCGGCATCGTGCTGCGTCTGCCGGCCTCGAGGCTGCGCCAGGATCGGGACACGGCCCGCGTGGTCGCGACCAGCGGTCCAGTCGAGCATGCGTTCGACTCGAACCCCTATCTGCCGTTGAACGCCGGGGCAACGCTGGGCGAGGGCGATCGCTTGCGCACCGGCACGAACGGTTTCGCGACGCTCGAGCTGGCCGACGGTTCGTACGTGACGGTCGCGCAGAACGGCGAACTCAATATCGCGAAACTGCGGCACGTCACGCTGACCGGCGTGGCCGATCGCATCTTCGAGCTGCGTCGAGGCGAGGTCGAGAGTCAGGTCACGCACGCGACGCGACGCGACGATCGCTTCCAGATTCGTTCACCTTCGGTGGTCGCGGGCGTTCGCGGCACGCGTTTTCGCGTCGATTACGACGGCGGCGCGCAGACTACGGCGGTGGCCGTGCTCGACGGCGCGGTCGGTGTCGATGCGATCACCCTACGCGGCCAGCGCGCCGCGCCGGCGCCAGGCGTGCCGTTGCAGGCGTCCGAGCAACTGGTCAATGCGAGCTTTGGCAACGTGACGCGCTCGGGTGGCGCGGTCGGCAGTCCGGTCCAGCTGTTGCCGGCCCCCGCGCTCGCGCGGCCGGCGCGCGTGCAGGACGGCAAGACCGTCGTGTTCGACGTCACCCCGGCGGAGCACGCGGTCGGCTACCGGCTGCAGATTTCCCACGACGCCGATCAGCTCGATCTGGTGCGCGATCTGCGCGTGAGCGAGCCGCGCGCCGACTTCGGCGATCTGCCGGACGGCACGTACTTCGTGCGCGTGGCGTCGACCGATCGCAACGGTCTCGACGGCCTGCCGAACGTGTACGCGTTCCAGCGGCGCCAGCTGGGGCTGGACGCTTCGGCCGCGCAGCGCGCGGGTAGCCGCGACTACGAATTCCGCTGGTTCGTCAGCCACAGCAACGTGCCGACGCGTTTTCGCTTCGTGCTCGCGAAGACGGCCGATCTGAGCCAGCCAGTCATCGATCGCACCGATCTGCCCGGCGGCGAACTGGTGATCAGCGATCTGCCGCCGGGTGTCTACTACTGGACGATCGTCGCCGAGCAATTCGACAACGGCCGCTTCTACGAAAAGAGCAGCCCGGTTCGTTCCTTTACGCTCGCGCGCTGACGCTGGTAGATTCTCGGGGCCGGCCTGCTGGCCGGCCCATCCCCACGTTCCCGACTCCATCGTCCATTGCCCGCCACTTCTACGCGCTTGAGCCTCGATCCGCGCGCCCGTCTCGGACGGCGTGCCGGCCGGCGCTTTCTGATCGAGTGGGTGAGCGTCGGCTGTCTGGGCATCGCGGTAATCCTGCTGACCTCGTTCGGGCACGTAAGCGCCCGCATCGATCAACTGGTGTACGACCGGTTTCTGAACTGGCGCGCGCAGCCGCTGCTGTCCGACATCGTGGTCGTCGAGATCGACAACGCGAGCATCGACCAGCTCGGCCGCTGGCCGTGGCCGCGCAGCGTGCATGCGCGCTTGCTCGAACGGATTGCCGCGGCCCAACCCGCCGCGGTGATCTATGACGTGCTGTTCACGGAGCCCAACGCCGACGACGCCCAACTCGCCCACGCCATCGCGCTCTCGCCGACCTACCTGCCGGTGTTGCTGACACCGGCCGACGCGAGGGGCGAGCGCACCGTCGACCAACCCGTTGCGCCGCTCGCGCAGGCGGCGGCCGGGCTCGGTCACATCAATTTCGAGGTGGACAGCGACGGCATCGCGCGCAGCGTCGCGCGCTTCCAGGGGGACGACGGCTCGCGCTGGCCGCAGCTAATGGTGCTCGTCGCCGACGCCGTCGAACGCGGCAAGCTGCATCTGCGCGGCGGGCTGCCGCCGCGTCGCGCGAACGAACCCGCGCGCGGCAGCGACGACGGTAGCGACGGCGGCGAAGGCCGGTTCCTGATTCCGTTCGGCACGAATGCCGCGAACTACGCGAAGCTCAGTTTCGCCGACGTGCTCGCGGGCAAGGTGCCGGCCGATCAGCTGCGTGGGCGCATCGTCGTGGTCGGCGTGACGGCGTCGGGCTTGTACGACCGTTTCGCGACGCCGGTGTCGGGTGAGCTCGGTCCGCTGCCGGGCGTCTACATCCACGCGAACGTGCTCGATACGCTGTTGACCGGCCGCGAGATCCAGCCGGTCGGGTGGTGGGTCGTGTTCGCGGCCGCCCTGGGGCCGCTCGCCGCGCTGCTCGCCGGTTTCCTCGTGCTGTCGCCGCGCCGCTCGCTCTTGCTGACCGTGGCGCTGGTGCTGCTGGCGGCGGCCGGCAGCGCGCTGCTGCTGTATGGCGGCCGGCTCTGGATGTCGCCGGTGCCGGCCATTCTAGGCGTCGTGATCGTGTATCCGATCTGGAACTGGCGCCGCCTCGAAATGACGATGGCGTATCTGCGCGGCGAGCTGCAACGGCTCGCCGACGAGCCGCATCTGCTGCCCGAAGCGCCGAAGCGCCGCCGCGAGTTTGGCGGCGATGTGCTCGAGCAGCATATGGCGCTGATGGCGCAGGCCGCGCAACGGGTGCAGGACATGAAGCGCTTCGTGTGGGACAGCCTCGACAGCGTGCCGGAGCCGATTCTCGTCAGCGATCTGGCCGGCGTCGTGCTGATCGCCAATCATGCGGCGAAAGCGCATTTCGCCCGGCTCGGCGCGCCGATGCCGGAGGGGCGGCCGATGCAAAGCGTGCTCGGCGGTCTCACGCTCGTGAAGACGATCGATGCCGGCGCGGCCACGGACACCGAGCGCAATCTCCAAGCGCACGCGCATTGGCCGGCCTTGCTCGATCCGACGCGCGGCGAGTTCGCGGCGCTGATGGCCCAGGGCGTCGAGGTGCGCGACGCGAACGAACGCGATCATCTGCTGCGCTACGCCACCTGCACCAACGCGCAGGGCGAGACGACCGGCTGGATCGCCGGTCTCGTCGACGTGTCGGCGCTGCATGTGGCCGAGCGTCAGCGCGAGGACGCGCTGCGGCTGCTGTCGCACGACATGCGCTCGCCGCAGGCATCGATTCTCGCGCTGGTCGAGATCGAGCGCGCGCGGACCGAGCCGGTGCTCGCGCGCAGTCTGCTCGAGCGCATCGAACGCTACGCGCGACGCGCGCTGACGCTCGCCGACGACTTCGTGCAGCTGGCGCGGGCCGAATCGCAGACCTATGTGCTCGAGCCGCTGAGCCTGACCGAACTGGTGATCGATGCCAGCGACGAGGTTTGGCCGCAGGCCCACGCGAAGCGCATCACGCTGCATACGGAAACCGGCGAAGACAGCGACGACGATCCCTGGATCTGCGCCGACCGCTCGCTGATGACACGCGCGCTCGTCAATATTCTGAACAACGCGGTCAAGTACAGTCCGCCCGACACGCGCATCGTGTGCAGTTTCGCGAGCGAGTCGCGAGCAAACCCCACGGACAGCGCGCCGCGGCGCGTGTCGTGCACGATCCGCGACCAGGGCTATGGCATCCCGAAGGACCAACAGGCGGGGCTGTTCGAGCGCTTCCGCCGCTTTCACGAGGCGGAGCGGCCGGAGGTGGGCGGCGCGGGGCTCGGCATGGCGTTCATCAAAACCGTCGTCACGCGCCACGGGGGCAGCGTCGAGGTCGTGAGCGCGCCGGGCGAGGGGACGGCCTTTACGATCTGGCTGCCCGCGCTCGACGACGCGCAGCACGCCGAATTGAGCGCACCGGGCGCCTGACCCGACGTTGACGAAATCGATGGACTAGAGAGAAAAGAAAAGATGACCAGGATCGCTCACCTTTGCGCCGCGCTGGCCGCGGCGAGCCTTACCGGTTGCGCGGGCCTCACCGCCGACGTGCACACCGTCGCCAACGACGGCGCCGACCACACCGTTGCGCTGCAAGGCGAGCAGACCTATACGCTCGCGCGCACGCAACCGCAGGACGATAGCGCCGACCATCCGCAAGCCGAAAAGCTGCTGCGCGACGAACTGGCGAAACACGGCTTCGTCGATACGGCGGGCAAGCCCGCGCATTATCTGCTGTCGGTCGCGTATGGCACGCGGCCGGCGTCGATCGGCGTTGGCGGCAAAGATTGCGCGCCCGCCGATTGCGGCGCGGGCGGCGGCGGTCTCGGCGCGCTGCTGTTCGGGCGCGAGTATCAGCACGCGCTGACGCTGCGCTTCTTCGACTACGCGAGCGGCACCGAGCGCTACAAGGTCGGCGCGGTGTTCACGGATCGAAACGCGGACCCGCAGGAGGCGCTGCCGTTGCTCGTGAAAACCGCGCTCGCGAAGCTGCCGTTCGACGCGCCGGCCGACTGGCGGGTGAAACTCAGCATCGACAAGGCGAGCGGCGTGCCGAACGTCGAGTCGATGCAACCGCTGCAGCGTTGATTCGACGCGTGCTGGCCGTCCGGGTCGCGCCACGATGGCCGGGCGGGTGAGCTATTCCTGCGTCGGCTCGTCGCGTGGCCAGTGGTTTTCGAACACGCAATCGGCGAGCGGCAGACGGCTCGCCCAGCGCTCGGTTTCGAGCATCGGCTCGCTGTAGAACGCGTCGACGTGGCCGAGGCACAAAATCGCCACCGGCCGCGCGCCTTCGGGCATGCCGAGCAACTGGTGCACGGCGTCGACGTCGAACAGCGACACCCATCCCAGCCCCAATCCTTCCGCGCGCGCGGCGAGCCACATGTTCTGGATCGCGCACGCGACCGATGCGAGGTCCATCTCCGGCAGCGTGCGACGGCCGAACACGTGCCGCTCGCGGCCGTCCATCAGCGCGATCACGAGCAGTTCCCCGCATTCGCGCATGCCTTCCACCTTCAGCTTCATGAACTCGTCGCGGCGCTTGCCGAGTGCGTCGGCGGTCGCGAGCCGTTCGCGTTCGACGATGTCGCGCAAGCCCTCGCGCAGGCCGGCATCGGTGATGCGCACGATGCGCCAGGGCTGCATGAAGCCGACGCTCGGCGCGTGATGCGCCGCGTCGAGCAGACGCCGCAGCACCGCGGGGTCGACCGGATCGGGCACGAAGTGGCGCATGTCGCGGCGTTCGTAAATCGCGCGATAGACCGCGTCGCGCTCGGAGTCGTCAAAAGGCTTCGCCATGAAAGAGGGCGGCCGTGAAGGCCGGGTTGGAGGGCCAGTAAGCGTGCATATAGGTTGCCACAATCGGGCCCACGCGGAAAATCGCTTCGCCGGGCGTGTCGCTGTGCGCGCGCGTGGCGAAGCGCTCTGCCGCGAGCGGCGTGGCGAGCTTCGAGTAGTGAAACGTATGGCCAGTCAGCGTTCCGTGCAGCCCGTCGATCTGCTGCATGCCGAGCGACGTGAAGCGGGTTTGCATCGTCGCGTGACCGGGCAGCAGGCCGAGCATCGGCGTGCGCGTGCCGTGGGTGTCGGTCAGCGTGTCGAGCAGATAGAGCATGCCGCCGCATTCGGCGAGCACCGGTTTGTTCCCCTCGACGTGCGCGCGGATCGAGGCGGCGCTGTGCGCGTTGGCCGCGAGCGTCGCCGCGTGCAACTCGGGGTAGCCGCCGGGCAGATAGAGCGCGTGCGTGTCGTCGGGCAGGGCTTCGTCGGCGAGCGGTGAGAAGTAGCTGAGCCGCGCGCCGAGCGCTTCGAGCAGCGCGACGTTGGCCGGATAGATGAACGAGAACGCGGCGTCGCGCGCGATGGCGATGTGCCTGCCTTCCAGCAGGCGCGGCAGCACCTCGGGCGCGGGCGCGCCGAACTCGACCGGCGGCGGCAGTTCGGCGAGCGCGGTCGACGCGAGCGTATCCGCCGCGCGTTCGAGGCGCGCTTCGAGATCGTCGATTTCGTCGGCCTGGTGCAGGCCGAGGTGGCGGTCGGGCAGCGTGATCTCGTCGCTCGCGGCGATGTGGCCGCACCAGCGCAGCTCGGGCGGAAGCGCTTCCCGCAGCATCTGCGCGTGCCGCGCGGAACCGACGCGATTCGCGAGCACGCCATGAAACGGCAGTTGCGGCCTGAAGCGCGCGAGCCCGAACGCGAGCGCGCCGAAGGTCTGCGCCATCGCCTGCGCGGAAATCACCGCGAGCACCGGCACGCCGAACGCGCTCGCAAGATCGGCGCTGCTCGGCGTGCCGTCGAATAAACCCATCACGCCTTCGATCAGGATCAGATCAGCCTCTTGCGCCGCCTGCGCGAGCAGATTGCGGCACGCGCTTTCGCCGACCATCCACAGATCGAGCGACAGCACCGCCGCGCCACTCGCGCGCGCGAGGATCATCGGGTCGAGAAAATCCGGGCCGGTCTTGAAGACGCGCACGCGCCGTCCGAGCCGCCGGTGATAGCGCGCGAGCCCGGCGGTGATCGTGGTCTTGCCTTGTCCCGACGCGGGCGCGCTGATGAACAGCGCGGGGCACGCTGACATCGCTCAGAACTCCACGCCGCGCTGCGCTTTCACGCCCTGCTCGCGATAGGGATGCTTGATCGCGCGCATTTCGGTGACGAGGTCGGCGGCTTCGATCAGCGCGTCGGGCGCGTGACGGCCGGTCACGACGACGTGCAGCATCGGCGTGCGCGCCTGGATCACGGCGAGCACTTCGTCGAGCGGCAGGTATTCGTACTTGAGCACGGTGTTCAGCTCGTCGAGGATCACCATCTGGTAGTCGCCGCTTTCGATCATCCGCCGCGCTTCGTTCCAGCCTTTGCGCGCGGTCGCCATGTCGGCCTCGCGGTTCTGCGTGTTCCAGGTGTAGCCGTCGCCCATCGTGACGAAATCGCATTGCGCGATCGCGCCGAGGAAGTCGCGCTCCGACGTATGCAGCGCACCCTTGATGAACTGCACGACACCGAGCCGCATGCCGTGGCCGAGCACGCGCACGGCCATGCCGAACGCGGCCGTGCTTTTGCCCTTGCCGGTGCCGGTGTTGACGATCAGCAGGCCTTTTTCGACGGTCGCGCCGGCCTGCTTTTTTTCGTGGCCTTCACGGCGGCGTTCGGTCATGCGTTGATGCGATTCGGGATCGGTTTTCATCGAGGGTCCTGGTCTTGAGAGGCGGGATGGATTGGGGGCGCGTCGCTGGGTGCTTCGCTAAAAGCAGCACGGGTCGCCGCTGCGATCGCCACGGTGATGCCGGCGTGCGTGCGCTTGCGTACGACCAGACGCGCGGCTTGCGTGGCCGTCGTTGAATCCGTTGCTGTTGCCGCCAGCAGCGCACACGGCTCGCACACACCGTCGACGCCGAGATGCGCGCGCGCGGCCGCCGACGGCGACGCGACCGCTACGGCGGCGATCTGCTCGCGGCTGAACAGTCGCAACGGCAGCTGATGGCGTGAGCAGAATTCGAGCAGGCCCGGCTCGTCGGCTTTGCTGTCGATCGTCGCGATGGTGCGGATCTGCGCGAAGTCATTCGATCCGAGCGCGGCGCGTACGGCCGCTTCGATATCGGCGGCTTCGCTGTGCAAGCGGCAACCGATGCCGACGCTCAATGTTTGCCGCGCGCGTGCGTCGCCTTGCGCGGCCTCACGCGCCAGCGCGAGCGATGCCACGCGGCCGATCACGACGATGGCCGGCGAGCCGAGCCCTGCGCGCGCGACCGCCTCGGCAAACTCGCGCAGCGGCGCGAGCACGTGACGCTGCCCGGGCCGCGTCGCCGATTCGATCGCCGCGCAGGGGGTCTCGGCTGGCAGGCCGGCCGCGAGCAACGCGCCGGCGATTTCACCGAGCCGCCGCATGCCCATATAGATGACGAGCGTCATGCGCGTCGCCGCGAGCGCGGCCCAGTCAGGCTCGCTGCTGCCGGCGCCGTGGCCGGTGACGAACACGACACCCTGCGCGTAATCGCGATGCGTGACGGCGATGCCGAGCGCCGCGGGTGCGGCGATGCCGGCCGTGATGCCGTTGATCACGTCGGCGTCGATACCCGCTGCGTGCAGCGCCTGCAACTCTTCGCCACCGCGGCCGAACACGAACGGATCGCCGCCCTTGAGCCGCGCGACGCTGCGCCCGGCGCGCAGATGCGCGAGCATTTGCGCGACGATGTCCGCTTGCGGTGTGGATGGATGGCCGCCGCGCTTGCCGACGTACACGACTTGCGCGTCGGCGCGCGCGAACTGCAGCACGTCGGGATTCACCAGATCGTCGACGAGCACGACATCGGCTTGCGCGAGCGCGCGGGTGGCCTTGAGCGTCATCAGTTCGACGTCGCCGGGACCGGCGCCGATCAGCCACGCGCGCGTCATCGCGGCATGCATGGCGCGCGCCATGCGGTGTGGGGAGAGGAGATGCGGCGCGCGACAGCGCACGCGGCGGTGAACATTGAGGTCATGCGCTACTGCGAATCCGGGCGCGGTGAAACGCGCGGCGCGCGGCGAATTCATCAGAAAAAACGCCACGACACACGCGATGCCGCGCTTGAACGCCTTCACATCCGTTCCCCGCGGATTCCGGCGGCCGGCGGCGCACGTGATGCACGGATGCATGCGGCGCCGCCTCCGCGTCTGGCCGGTATCCGGGCTGGCGGCCTCACGCGCTTTGCCTTCCCGTCCCTGTTTGCGAATTCGCGGGACAGTGGCATCAAAAAACGCATGCGCGGCGCGGCGGAATCGAAGACGGAATCGAGTCGCGCGCCGCAGGTCGCTTACCGTTGCGGGGAC
>NZ_LRBG01000006.1 GCF_001580545.1 Paraburkholderia monticola | reverse complement strand
GGTACGACACAGTTGGACTGTCTTCGGTAGTTGTGTACTCGAGTACAGCACTAAGCTGATGGTCATGTAGAGGCGGATGCTGGTGTTGTGTCAGATGCACAGTCTGAAACTGTAGCTGGTGGTGATACTAGAGCTGATGCTGAGGCGGAGGCTGATGCTGATGCTGATGCTGATGCTGATGCTGATGCGGATGCGGATGCCGATGCCGATGCGGATGCGGATGCTGATGCGGATGCTGATGCTGATGCTGATGCCGATGCTGATGCTGATGCGGATGCCGATGCTGACGCTGATGCTGATGCTGATGCTGATGCTGATGCTGATGCTGATGCTGATGCGGACGCTGATGCGGATGCCGATGCCGATGCCGATGCGGATGCCGATGCCGATGCGGACGCCGATGCGGATGCTGACGCCGATGCGGACGCGGATGACGTCTTCTACCACTCGGGTCTGAACGCCGAACTGCTGGTACAGCACGGTGTCGATACCACGTTGCTTAACCACTGAACTCCGGATGGTCCGCGACGCATGACCTGCGTCGCGGACCCTGGAATTGACCAATCATTTGACTAGGTCCCCTGAACCGCAGCGCGCGGTTCGGGGAACCGTTTTGGTGAACTAACATGACTTTCAATAAAACCTTGAAGCGTGCGCTCGCAGGCGCATTGCTCCTGACGGCTGGCATCTTGCCCGCCGTCGCACAGCACACTTTCTCCAACCAGCAGCAGCTGGCTACCCAGGCAGGCGCGCCCGGTGCCGGACCGATGACCGGTGCTGGCACACAGTCTGGCAAGATATTCGGCCAGACCTACGCGACGGTTGGCCAGGTCAACTCGCAGCAGGCGCAGATTGTCTACTATCGCGACGCATCCGCAGGGGCGGGCCGTTCGGCCGCCGCTGACGTCTACGTTGATGGCGACCTGCAGACCGCGTTGCTGCCCGGTGGGTACAGCATCTTCTGCGTGAAGCCGGGCGAACATACGCTGGGCGCCTACATCCACGATGCACCGCTGTACAAAGGCAAGACCACCGGTGGATCCCGCGCTGAACTGAAAGGCGGCATGACCTACTTCGTTAAGGTCGCGCCGGTTGGCAGCAATGGCGCACCGGTAGTCGTGTTGCGCAACGAAGCCGAAACCCAGTTGCAGGGCATGCGCGCGCAAATGCACGTGCTTTCCCGTGCATCGGCAGTTCAGGCGTGTGACTATCCGTCAGTCCCCGTGGTATAGCCTGATGCGGCGGCACAACCTGCCGTGGTAAGAAGCTACGCGCTCAAGGACGACGCGCTGTTCGCCTTTGGCAAGTCTGGCAGTCGGGACATGACCGGCAAAGGCCGGGCGGAGATTTCGCGTCTTGCCGAGCAGATTCCCGCGGAGAACGCATCGCTGGAAGCTGTCACGGTGATTGGTCACGCGGACCTGATCGGCTCGGACGCAGCGGCGCAGAAACTTGGCGAGCAGCGTGCGATGACGGTTCGCCGGATGCTGATTGAAATGTGAATTCCGACGTTGAAGATTGCAGCGGAAAGCGGGGGCAATTCCGATCCTGTAGTTACGGATTGCAGCGGCACAATGGAGCAGAAGATTGCCTGCATCGTGCCAAACCGCCGCGTGGTGGTGCGTGTGAACCTGTGCCGTCCAGGGTTGATGGCACGGCGGGCGCAGACGCCTGTGGCACGCGACCTTACTGAATCGGAGAGGTCGCGTTCCCACCAGGAAGCTGTGGCGAAATGAATCGGAAAGTAGCTCGGATGTCGATTGCGCGGTGCTCGTGCAGGCAGAAGTGGTCCGATGAGTAAACACGGCTCGTCGTCTGAAGGCATCGCTTCCTGCCAGGCAAAACAAGTCAGGAAGTTAGTACCAAACCAGAAAAGCCAACAGTTCGAAAGCTTATTTTCGCTACCTCTTAGTATCGTTAATCTGTCTTTCGCCACAGGCAAACGACGAGAACTTCAAATACGGAGTTGCGAATGGTCAAACAACCAGCGATTCCTGTAATCAATGTATTGCTCGCTTATGCGGCGTTGCAAGATAGTGATCAGGAGTTCTTTAACAGGATGCTCAATGAGTTCACATTTGCGTCCTGGTCGCATAAACGAGAGTTCATCGAGCAGTGGCGAAGGGAGCTCGCGTCCGCAGGCGCAACGCTGATTGTGCCGATACACGACTGACCCCCGGAAGGTGAAATAAGGGGGCTCGGTCGTTCGAGTACGGGCTCGAATCTCTGCAAAAGCGTCGTTCGCCAAATGTCTATACTGAATTAGTCAATCGTCTCCGGTCAGATTTCATTGTCCGTTGCCAGACGAAACAATTGTCGCCAGGAATCTGGCCGAAGACGTATTGTCCTCCCCTTACCCGAGAGTAAAACCATGTCGCCCACCACGCTCACTCCCACAGATTTTCCTGCCCTGTTTGCACGACTGCGCTCTGTCGTTGAACCGCAGGTCAATCCCCTGGCAGCGCCCTGGCCGTCCTTCGTTCTATTCTTTTCATGGAGCGACGGGCAGCGGCGAGCCGAGGTCGTGAGCGCAACGGCGCCGACATTTGACGAGGCGTGGGACGTCGGCATGGAGCGGGCGACGCAGGCTACCGGCGCAACCGAGGTGGCTGTCCAGTGGCTTCGCGTGGACTGGGTTGAAAACGTTGAGGGTACGACCTGGAAAGCACTGCGGGACCGCCTCGAACAGACCAAACGCAACTACTTCCGTTCCGGCCTGTCGCTGGACAGCAGTTTCCGGCATGCCTTCCTCGAGACCGAACTGAATGCCAATGCCATGTTGTATGGTGGCGCGGTATATCCACACGCCATTGTCAACACGAAGAACTTCGAACGGTATGCGGCCATCCGGCACCAGCTTGCCAATGTCGATTTTGCAGACGCGCGGGAGGTGTATGCGTTCTCGGCGCGCGGCGCGTTCACGAGTCTGCAATCTCAGGAAGTGCATCTTTTGCACGGAACTGGCCTGAATACAGGCCGCCGTGTCATTGAACATCTCGAGCCGGCAGACGTCCGGGCGCTCGTCTCATCCGGCAGCCGCTATCTGGCCGGGCAGGTACAGCAAGGCGGACGCTTTCATTATGGCTGGCATCCCTGCTTCGATCGCGCTATCAGTACCTACAACACGCTGCGCCATGCGAGCTCGGTCTATGCAATGCTCGAAGCCTGGGAGGTGACCCGGGATAACGACCTCAAGATAGCAATCGACGCAGCCCTGCACTATCTCGTCAACGAACTCATCATGCCGGTGGATTTGCCGTCTGGCACGCGGGCAGCGTTTCTGGTTGACGCACAGGCCGAAATCAAACTGGGTGGAAACGGCGTGTGCCTGCTGGCGCTGGTCAAATATAGCCAGTTGACCGGCTCGAGCGAATATCTGAATCTGCTTGAGCAGCTCGCGACAGGCATCCTCTTCATGCAGGATGCGGACACCGGCAAGTTCAGCCATGTGCTGAACTATCCGGATCTGTCGGTGAAACAGGCATTCCGGATCATTTATTACGACGGCGAAGCGGCCTTCGGCCTGATGCGCCTTTACGGCCTGACTGGCGATGCAAGATGGCTTGCGGCCGTAGAAAAGGCGTTCGGTCATTTCATCGAGGCGAAACACTGGAAAGCGCATGACCACTGGCTTAGCTATTGCGTGAACGAACTGACCCGTCACAAGCCACTGGAAGCGTATTACAAGTTCGGGATTCAGAATTTCGCCGGCTACCTCGATTTCGTGATCGGCAGGATCACGACATTTCCGACCCTGCTTGAACTGATGACGGCTGCCGAGCAGATGATCAGTCGCCTGCAGCAGCAGCCCGAAATGGAACACCTGCTCGCCGAGGTTGATCTGGATAAATTCTTCCATGCACTGCATGCGCGGGCACAGCGCCTTCTGAATGGTCATTTCTGGCCGGAACTCGCCATGTACTTTGCGAATCCTGGCAAGATCACCGGCAGCTTCTTCATCCGCCACCACGCCTTTCGGATCCGCATTGACGACGTCGAGCACTATCTGTCCGGTTTTGTCGCCTATCTGAGCTATCTGAACAGACAGCAGCAGTCAGTATCTTCCACGCCGGGGCGGGAGTGGAGCGCCTCCGTGATCCAGTCGGTCACGCAGGGCACATGGCTCACACCGCCGCCGTCGGGGTGGACGGCGAACGGCCTTTGTATTTACGTGCCTGCCATGCAGGCCGGAAACGTCGTGGTCGCCCGAGTCCGTGAGGGCGACCGGGGGCTTCCTGTTCCTGTTATTCGACGGATGCGCACGCGTCCAGTGGGCGTCATCACGAGCGATCCTGATGTGCAGGCTCAACTTGACGATTTTCCGGTCCTGCATGTCGCAGATACGGATGAGGCAATTCTTGCGATGGGAGCCTACGCACGCCAGCAGATGAGCGGCACCGTCCTCGCGGTGACGGGAAGCGCTGGCAAGACTACGCTCGTGGCCATGCTCTCTGATGCCCTCAAGGCTTACGGCCAGACGGAGGCGAGTGCGTTCAACGCAAACCTCCCCCACGGTTTGAGTTGGAATCTTGCGTCAATCAATTGGGATACCCCTCATGTCGTCCTGGAAGTTGCCGTGGGCAGCATGAGGAAGAGCGCGCTCATTGCTCGCCCGGACATCAGCATTTTCACCAATATCCAGCCTGCGCACCTCGGCAAAACCAGCACAATCACCGACATCGCCCGGACCAAGAGCATGATCTTCCGTGGCATGTCTGCGGGAAGTATTGTGATACTCAATCGCGACATGCTGGAGTGGCACACCGTCTACCAGGCGGCCGTGGAACAGGATCTGAAAATCGTCACTTATGGCACGACTGCTGAGAGCGACTTTCAGCTAGTGGACCATGATGCGTCGCGGCAGTCGGTTACTGTCCGCATCAGAGGGCGCGATATCACCTACCCGATTGGGGCCGCTGGCTTGCACATGGCACTGAATAGCGTGGCCGTCCTCGCTGGCGTTCTGGCGCTCAAGTATCCGCTTGAGCCCGCGCTCGAACGGATCGCACGCTTTACTGCGCTCTCCGGCCGGGGCGAGGAGTTTGAGCTGACGCTTGATGGGCGCCACCTGACTGTCGTCGATCATGCCTACAACGCCAATCCCGGATCGATGCAGGCGGCCCTGGAGCATTTGAGAGACATGAAGCATGCCCGCAGACGGGTCGCTGTGCTAGGCGAGATGGCGGAACTCGGCCCAGAGGCGCCGGTGCTTCATGCTGACCTGGCCGCGGTGGTCGAGCGTTGTGCGATTGATCGTGTCTATGTCATGGGCAATCTCTATACCGATTTCTGGGAGCGATTGCCGGCCGCGCGCCGTGGACGTCACACGAATTCCCTGGATGAACTGAAATCAGCACTTCACGAAGAACTTGTCGACGAGGATGTGGTGCTGCTCAAGGGTTCCAACAGTACTGGCATACACCACATCGTGGCGTGGATGAAGGCGTGTGCGCAAAATCAGGCCGTATGACTTCCTCCAAGCTTGCAGGCGATATCCCGCCTGTAAGGCATGACTGAATGATCCCACGACGGCAGCGCGGTTCCCCCAAGGGGACCCGCGCCGGGTCGATCGTGTGCGCGCATGACGATCGTTGATCGTCTCTGTTTATCCTGGACAACCTCACGGAATCTTATTCATGCAATGGCTCGGCCGAGATTTTCGGCGTTTATCGCACCTTCTGCGCTGGAGACTCCGGCGTTTCCTGTTTGTCGCCTTTGGCATTTGGGGAGTGGCCGAACCCAGTCTGGGGGGGCGGCCGACACTGGGGCCGTTCGAGGATCCACGGCCGGGAGAGCTCAACATCCCTGTGGGAGGCGAGCCCTTCGATGCGGTGCAAGCCCTGAACGGTTCGTTTAGCTCGCCGGAGCATTGCGCGCGGGTGCCCGATAGTCTCTGGGTTGAAGTCAACGGCAACGGAGATTGCATCCGATACTATGCGCATGGGCTTTCCGGCGGTGCGAATCCCACCGTCCTTGTTTATTTCAGCGGCGATGTCATGCTGAGAACAACGAAGGGAGTCAGGTACATTACGCAATCCTATCGGTCTGTTTCACCTGCAGAACTGGGCAAGGAGATGGCTGACTGGTCAGCTGATGCCGGCCTCCCTGCGGTCTATCTTTCCCGTCCGGGTATTTACGGCTCCTCTGGCGACCATAACATGCGGCGTACTCACCGCGAGATTGAACTGATGGAGCGAGCACTAGACATGCTCAAGGAGCGTTACAACATCGGGTCATTCATCCTGACCGGACATTCGGCTGGCGGTCAGATCGTCGCCGCGCTCTTGAACAGGCGACAGGACATCTCGGCGTCGGTCTTTTCGTCCGGCCTAGTTTCCGTGAAGCAGGTTACCGCGTTCTGGGAATTCAGGCGTCAAATTCCCGGCCGACTACTTTATGACACCCGGAGTTATTACGATCCAGTCGACGAAATCGGGCATATTCGCAAGGATCCACTACCGGAAATCTATCTGATCTCGGATCCAGAGGATCGTATTGTTCCTTTTTACAGCCAGTTGTATTACGTCCGCCGCCTGCGCGGCGCGGGCTTCAGGCCGCATCACATCTACGCCTATGCTCCTGAGCCCCAACGGCACCTGCTCGCCAGACACGCGAAACGCGCAGCGGCGCTTTTGGCCCAGAGAAAGTCCGCGGAGGAAATTCGAATGGCGCTTGCAAAACTTGATGCGAAGCACGTTCGGTAAATCGCGGCGCAAGTACGAACTCTGGTGAAGCATTGCCCGTAAGGGTCACAGGGCAGGGCGTTGTCCGGATAGGACCGCAGGCGTTTTGTCAGGCAAGCATCTCGGTCAGGGCGCCTTCGCGAGATTGGAGTGGAGTGCTAATGGACTCTCGATGGCTTTTTTCGTAAGCTGGTGCAATGGTGAGTGGCTCGTTGTTCGCTGCGTTTCGGGCTTTGACTCCCTGATTTCCGGCTGAACGTCACTGCCTCAATTCTCGTCTCAAATGCCGTGTTGTAGTTGGGAACGGGGCCGTGTTGGGGACGCTCGCGGTAGCAGTGCGCGCTCGCAATGCGGTGATTACGACGATCGTGGTTTTCGCGGCGGCGGCTTCGCCACACGCAGAAATAGGGGGCTGAGATGGGTGGTATCGATCCGAAACGGTTCGGCAAGGTGGCGGTGCTGTCGGGCGGCGTGTCTGCCGAGCGTGAAGTGTCGATCAATTCCGGCCGTCTCGTGCTGCAGGGTTTGCGCGGTGGAGGTGTTGACGTACATCTTTTTGACCCGTCAGCACGGGCGCTATCAGCTCTAAAGGACGAGGGCTTCGCGCGCGCGTTCAACGTGCTGCATGGCGGCTATGGCGAGAACGGGCAGATTCAGGGTGCACTCGATTTCTACGGCATTCGTTACACGGGGAGCGGCGTGCTCGGTTCGGCACTCGGGCTAGACAAGTTTCGCGCAAAACTCGTGTGGCAGCAGTTGGGCATTCCAACGCCGCCGTTCGAGATTGTGATGCGCGGCGATGATTTCGACGCGCGCGCGCGGGCGATCGTCGCGCAACTCGGCCTGCCGCTTTTCGTGAAGCCGGCGAGCGAAGGCTCGAGCGTCGCGGTGATCAAGGTGAAGGCGGCCAAAGAGCTATCTGCAGCGATTGCACACGCGGCAAAGTTTGACACGATAGTGCTGGTCGAGAAGAGCATCGAAGGCGGCGGTGAATACACTGCATGCATTGCCGGCGACCTTGATTTGCCGATCATCCTCATCGTGCCGGGGGGCGAGTTCTACGACTACGACGCGAAGTACATCTCCGACACCACCCAATACCTGATTCCATGCGGACTGGCATCGTCAGAGGAGACGCGCCTAAAGGCGCTCGCGCGTCGCGCGTTTGAAGTGCTTGGTTGCAGCGACTGGGGCCGCGCCGACTTCATGTTGGACGGTGAGGGCAATCCGTACTTTCTTGAAGTGAATACGGCGCCGGGAATGACAGATCATTCGCTCTCGCCGAAGGCTGCCCGCGCGATTGGTATCGGCTATGAGGAACTGGTCATGAAGGTATTGTCGCTCACGCTGAAGGATGACGGAGACGTTGGGTGACGCAACGTTTATCAGCCCGACTTCGTCGATAGTGACCTGTGGGTACATGCCATAGTCTGCATGCTTGCACGCGCAGACCGATCCTTGCGGACTGCTGCGCATCGTCGTTTAAACGACGAGCGATTAACGGATCGGATGACACGGCGGATACACGCAGGACAGAGGAAGGCACTTTGAGTACCGGTCAGTCCGCGTGGAGTGTGCTGAACCCCCCCTGTTTGGGGGGGGGCGTGCTGCCCGCCAGGTTCGCGGGCGTTCAATGACCTTGTACCGCAAACGGGTCCGCTACACGCCCTGCATTGAACCATCAACAGGCGCTGTACGCTCGCCATCTGGACAATGACGGGACACCACCCTATTACTCCGGCGGAGACTCGCAATACGTCAGCATTCGCTATAGCGACCAGCTGGCTGATGCAGGCATTGAACTGTCTGTCGACCGAACGATGACAATTACGACAATGCGGTCGCCGAAACGAGCAATGGCCTGTACCCGGCCGAAATGATTGATCGGCGTACTCTATGGAAACTCGTGGATCCGTCGAATTGGCTACGCTGGAATGGGTGGCGTGGTTCGATCATCATCGATTGATGGAATTCATCAGCGATATCCCGCGCGCTGAAGCTGAGGCAAACCTCTATCGGCAACCAAGCAATTCTGCTGCTGCGCCGACGCCAACTTAGACCAACCAGTCTCCACGATTCCCTAGTAATTCGGTATAGAAAACACAATGAACTTCAAGGCGCGAGGAGCGTCCGTGCGGCGCAATGGCCCAAAGAAAAAGACGAACAGAAGTTCGTCTTTGGTGATGTTGGCGGAGTGGACGGGACTCGAACCCGCGACCCCCGGCGTGACAGGCCGGTATTCTAACCAACTGAACTACCACTCCTTAATCTGTGAGTCTAGTTTAGCGTATATGAACGCGTTTTGCGAGTCAGATTTTTTGTCCGAACGGGCTATGTGGTCCGTCAAGCGGTACGGGCGGATTTTGGTTGGAAGAAGATACCGTCACGGATTGTGAACAGCACGTCGCAGCGTTGTCGGGCAGGAACGATGAGCCCGATTATGGCGCTGACCTAGCTGAACATTGCGCGCGAATTAGACTCTTAAGATTGGATCGCAACGTGACATGGTCGTTGGGCAGTGTGGTGATGTATAGGCGCCTTCGGGTTCAATCGAGGGCGACGGCAAGATACCCCCGGGGGAGGCTGTGACTGGAGGCGGGAATCATGGTGGGTCCGGCCGACCAAATCCTCAATTCTCGAGAAGTGAAGGCAGTAATGGGGGGTAAGAAGAAAGGCGGTCTCGCATGGCAAAAGAAGAAGGTGACCCGTCCTGACGCAGGTTGACACTTTGTCAACCAATTGGAAGGAGTGTCAACTGGATCGAGGATCAAGCGCACACAGCGGAAATGCAGTCCCGCCTTTAAACTGTCGGTAGTCGAGCAGTTGGAAAAAGGCGAGATCAGTTATTTGCAGGCTCAGCGTCGCATTGGCATCCTGTGTGCCTCGATCGTACTGAAGTGGCTGCATAAGCACGGTCATCGGGACTCGCGCGGCAGCGCTTATGCACGCCAGGGAGTGGTCATGGAACAGCCTGTGAACATACAGCCGCTGACGCCCGAGCAACGCATCCGGGAACTGGAAGAACAGCTGAAACAGGCCAACCAGAACGGCCCAGCTATGCGAAGCCGTCGTGGATGTCATGAAGGAGGACAGCGAGGTAGTGCCGCGCTGCAAAATAGGACTTTCTCTAAGTCAATTGGTTATGTTTTTGTGGAATGCTAAGTTCTTGGCAATGCGGCAATGGACTTCAGCTCGTGGAGTTGCAGCTGTTTGACACAGGCCCCGCTTGTTGCGGGCTTACCCAGATTTTTAATCTAGGATGAGGGTGGCCGTCGTGAAACCGATTCTCAAGTCCAACAAGTTGTTGAATGTCTGCTACGACATTCGCGGGCCCGTCCTCGAACATGCGAAGCGGCTCGAAGAAGAGGGCCACCGCATCATCAAGCTGAACATCGGCAATCTGGCGCCGTTCGGCTTCGATGCGCCGGACGAGATCATTCAGGACATGATCCTCAACCTGCCCAGCTCGTCGGGCTACTCCGATTCGAGGGACGTGTTCGCCGCGCGCAAGGCGATCATGCACTACACGCTACAAAAGGGCGTGCACGGCGTCGAGCTCGACGACATCTACATCGGCAACGGCGCGTCCGAGCTGATCGTGATGGCCTTGCAGGCCTTGCTCAACGACGGCGACGAAGTGCTGCTGCCCGCACCCGACTACCCGCTGTGGACCGCCGGCGTGAGCCTCGCGGGCGGCACGCCGGTGCACTACATCTGCGACGAGTCGAATAGCTGGATGCCCGACCTCGACGACATCCGCGCGAAAATCACGCCGAACACGCGCGCGCTCGTCGTCATCAACCCGAACAACCCGACCGGCGCGCTGTATTCGGACGAACTGCTGCTCGGCCTGATCGGGATCGCGCGCCAGCACGGCCTGATGATCTTCGCCGACGAGGTGTACGACCTGTCTCTTATACACATCTGACGCTGCCTACGACTCCTTCGGTTGTAGCATCTGTGGCTGCGCGATTAGTGAAAAAACAAATACAAC
>NZ_LRBG01000005.1 GCF_001580545.1 Paraburkholderia monticola | reverse complement strand
CGATGCTAAGAGCGATCTATCGCGCGCTCTGGTGGCTGATCGCGCCGCTGGCCGTGCTGCGTCTGCTGATCCGTTCGCGCAAGGAGCGCGGTTATCGCGAGCATATCGGCGAGCGCTTCGGTTATTCGCGCGGGCGCTTACCCGAAGACGGCGCGCCGTTGATCTGGGTGCACGCGGTATCGGTCGGCGAGACGCGCGCCGCGCAGCCGCTGATCGATGCGCTGATGAAGGCGCGCCCCGACGTGCGCATTCTGCTCACGCACATGACGCCGAGCGGCCGCGCGACCGGTATCGAGATTTTCGGCGACCGCGTGCTGCGCAGTTATCTCCCGTATGACATGCCGCAGGCCGTGCGGCGCTTTCTGCGTGCGTGGCGGCCGTCGCTTGGTCTCGTGATGGAAACCGAAGTGTGGCCGACCCTGATCGACGAATGCCGGCGCGCCGATGTGCCGCTCGTGCTGACCAACGCGCGGATGTCGGCGCGTTCGTATAAGCGCGCGGCGAAATTCGGCGGTGCGACCAAGGACGTGTTCGGCGGCTTCTCGCGCGTGCTCGCGCAGAGTCCGTCCGATGCCGAGCGCTTGACCTCGCTCGGCGCGCGCAACGTCGCGGTGCTCGGCAATCTGAAGTTCGACATGAGCACGCCGCCCGAACTCTCGGCGCGCGGCCACGCATGGCGCGCGGCGATCGGCACGCGGCCCGTATGGGTCGCCGCGAGCACACGCGAGGGCGAAGAGGCGCTCGTGCTCGAAGCGTTCGCGGCGCTTGGCGTCGACGATGCGCTGCTGATTCTGGTGCCGCGTCATCCGCAACGCTTCAATGAAGTCGCCGCGCTCGTCGAGAAAGCGGGGCTGCGGCTCGAACGGCGATCGAACTGGGCGCCCGATGCGAAAGTCGCCTCGGCGGCGCGAGCCGCGGAAGGTGGTGTGCCGTCGTTGCCGCATGACGTGAACGTGCTGCTCGGCGATTCGATGGGCGAGTTGGGTGCTTACTATGCCGCGTCGGATCTGGCGTTTATCGGCGGCAGTCTGTTGCCGCTCGGCGGACAGAACCTCATCGAAGCGTGTGCGGTCGGCGTGCCGGTGCTGATCGGACCGCACGTGTTCAACTTCACGCAAGCCACCGCCGATGCGGTCGCGGCCGGTGCCGCCGTGCAGGTGCAGGACCCGGCGGATCTGGCGCGCGCGTTGCGCGAGCTTTTCGGCGACAAGGCGCGACGGCTTGCGATGGGTGGTGCGGCTGCGGCGTTTGCGGCACGCCATCGCGGGGCGACGGCGAGGACGGTGGATGTGTTGGCGGCGTTGTTGCCGGAGTGACAATCGAGCGGGACCTCGTTTCGCGCACCGGCAACAAGCGTACCTCGCGCTTCATGATGAACGGTGTACTGATGGCGAACGGCATCGACGCGCTCAGCGTGCCCGCGCAGCGCGCGGCCGAATTCAATGAAAAGATGGTGCGCTTCTACCTGTCGAAGGAGGGAGGCGAGATGATGGCATTTCTACTCGAATGCCATCCGGGCGAGTGAAGCGTTACTTGCTCACACCTTCAACAACCCCTTCTTTTCAATAAACTTCACCACCTCGTCGAGCCCCTCCAGCGCCTTCAGATTACACATCACAAACGGCCGCTCCCCACGCATTTTCTTCGCATCCGATGCCATCACCTCGAGGTTCGCACCGACCAGCGGCGCAAGATCCGTTTTGTTGATCACGAGCAGATCCGACTTCGTGATACCAGGCCCACCCTTGCGCGGAATCTTCTCGCCGCCCGCCACGTCGATCACATAGATCGTCAGATCCGACAGTTCCGGGCTGAAGGTCGCCGCGAGGTTGTCGCCGCCCGATTCGATGAACACGATGTCCGCGTCCGGAAAACGCGTCAGCATGCGGTCGACCGCTTCGAGGTTGATCGATGCGTCCTCGCGGATCGCCGTGTGCGGGCAGCCGCCCGTCTCGACGCCCATGATCCGCTCGGCCGGCAGCGCGCCCGCCACCGTCAGCAGACGCTGGTCCTCCTTCGTGTAGATGTCGTTCGTGATCGCGACGAGGTCGTACTGGTCGCGCATCGCCTTGCACAGCATTTCGAGCAGCGTGGTCTTGCCCGAGCCGACCGGGCCGCCGACACCCACGCGCAACGGCGGCAGCTTTTTCGTGCGGGTCTGGGCAGGCGAAGTGGAATGATGAGGTGCGTTCATGATGGATCGTGTGATCGTGCTACGAGCGGAAGAGCCGCGAATACTGCGACTCGTGGCGCGCCGACAGAATGCCGAGCTGCGGCGCGAACGTATTGAGATTCTCACGCGAGGTTGCGAGCGCGCGCCCGACGGCTGCATCGATCGGCTCGCGCAGCGCGACGATGATGCGCTGCCCCGCGAGCTGGCCGAGCGGCACCGCCTTCAATGCGGCCGCCGCCTGGTTCTCGACCCAACTGAACGCGTAGGCGGCAAGCGCGGCATCGACGGGAGCATCGTGCGCGTGGGCGGCGAACGCGAATGCGGTCGGCTGCGCGAGCGGGGTGAGCGACGCGAGGGTCGAGCGTCTGGTCGCGTCGCCCCATTCGAGTGACACGCACAACTGCCGCAGCGACCAACCCATCTGCTCCGTTTCGCGGCGCAGTTCGGCGGACTCGCGACTGGCGAGAAATTCGGCGTTGGCGTCGGCGAGTTCCACGGCGTCATGCGTGCGCCAGCGTTCGATCTGCTGCGCGAGGAACGGCAACTCGCCGCGTGCGAGTACGTCGGTCAGACCGTGTTCGATCCACCGGCGCGCGGAGTCGGCGTCGGTGATCAGCTGCGCTTCGATCGCCGCTTCGAGACCCTGCGAATAGCTGAACGCGCCGATCGGCAGCGCCGGCGACGCGAGATGCAGCAGCGCGGTGAGTTCAGCGATGCGCATGACGATGCGGGTGGTGCCCATGCCCGCACGATTCGTCGTGCACGTGGTCATGGTCGTGATCGTGATCGTGATCGTGATCGTGCGAATGCGCATGATGTTCATGCCCATGCCCATGATGCTCGCCAAACACCTGCTGCGCGAGCGCATAGTCCTCGGCGAAGGTCTCGTCGTGGCCATGCTTATGGCCGCCGCCATACGCGCCGGCTTCGGGCTGAAACGGCAGCGACACCTGCTCGACCGTCGCGCCGATGCGCTTGAGCATGTCGGCGAGCACCGGATCGTATTCGAGCTTCAGATAATCGGCGCCCACTTCGACCGGCGTATGACGATTGCCGAGGTGATACGCGGCCCGCGTCAACGTCAGCGCATCCGACGCACGCACATAAAGTACGGCTTCATCGGCAGCCACGACGCGCACGAGAGCACCATCATCGGCGACGAGCACGTCGCCATCGCGCAGCACGGTGCCGCGCGGCAACAGCAACGCGACTTCCTCGCCGTTGTCGAGCGTCGCGGCGAGACGGCTCTTGCGACGCTCGTCGAATGCAAGCGTCAACGTGGGTGCGCGCTTCACGAGCACGGGCGCAATCTTCAGATGGGGCGCCAGAAGTTTGTCGAGTGTACGCATGATCAGAACAGGAAATAGCGTTGCGCCATCGGCAGCACGGTGGCCGGATCGCAGGTCAGCAACTGGCCGTCGGCGATCACCTGGTAGGTCTCCGGATCGACGCTGATGTTCGGGCGCCACGCGTTGTGAATCATGTCGGCCTTCGTCACGTTGCGGCAGTTCTTCACCGCGACGATGCGTTTCTCCAAACCATAGCGTTCGGCGACGTTCGCATCGGCGGCCAGTTGCGACACGAAGGTCAACGACGTGCGCCCCAGTGCGCCACCGCGCGTCGCGAACATCTCGCGATAGTGCACCGGTTGCGGCGTCGGAATCGACGCATTCGGGTCGCCCATCTGCGCCATCGCGATCATGCCGCCCTTGAGGATCAGCGACGGCTTGATGCCGAAAAACGCCGGCTCCCAGAACACGAGGTCGGCCCATTTGCCCGGTTCGATCGAACCGACTTCATGCGCGATGCCGTGCGTGATCGCCGGATTGATCGTGTACTTCGCGACATAGCGCTTCGCGCGGAAATTGTCGTGGCGGGCGTTGTCCTCGGGCAGCGCGCCGCGTTGCACTTTCATCTTGTGCGCGGTCTGCCACGTGCGGATGATCACTTCGCCGACGCGGCCCATCGCCTGCGAATCGGAAGACAGCATCGACAGCGCGCCGAGGTCGTGCAGGATGTCCTCGGCGGCGATCGTCTCGCGGCGAATCCGCGATTCGGCAAACGCGATGTCTTCGGCGATCGACGGGTCGAGGTGATGGCACACCATCAGCATGTCGAGGTGCTCTTCGAGCGTATTGACCGTATAGGGCCGCGTCGGATTCGTCGACGACGGCAGCACGTTCGCCTCGCCGCACACCTTGATGATGTCGGGCGCATGGCCGCCGCCCGCGCCTTCGGTGTGATACGTGTGGATCGTGCGGCCCTTGAACGCGGCCACCGTCGTTTCGACGAAGCCCGCTTCGTTCAGCGTATCCGTATGGATCGCGACCTGCGTGTCGGTATCGTCGGCGACGGAAAGACAGTTGTCGATCGCCGCGGGCGTCGTGCCCCAGTCTTCGTGCAGCTTCAAACCGATCGCGCCCGCGGCGATCTGCTCGGTCAGCGGTGCCGGCTGGCTCACGTTGCCCTTGCCGAGAAAGCCGAGGTTCATCGGATAACCGTCGGCCGCCTGCAGCATGCGTTCGAGATGCCACGGACCCGGCGTGCAGGTCGTCGCGTTCGTGCCGGTCGCGGGGCCGGTGCCGCCGCCGAGCATCGTCGTCACGCCGCTCGCGAGCGCTTCCTCGATCTGCTGCGGGCTGATGAAGTGGATGTGCGTATCGATGCCGCCCGCGGTCACGATCAGCCCTTCGCCCGCGATCACTTCGGTCGAAGCGCCGATCGCGATCGTCACGTTCGGCTGGATGTCGGGATTGCCCGCCTTGCCGATCGCGGCGATGCGTCCGTCCTTGATGCCGATGTCGGCCTTCACGATGCCCCAGTGATCGAGGATCACCGCGTTCGTCACGACCGTATCGACGACCTCGGCGTGCACACGTTGCGACTGGCCCATGCCGTCGCGAATCACCTTGCCGCCGCCGAACTTGACCTCTTCGCCGTAGGTCGTGAAGTCGCGCTCGATCTCGATCAGCAGTTCGGTGTCGGCGAGGCGCACGCGGTCGCCGGTGGTGGGGCCGAACATCTCCGCGTATGCGCGGCGGCCAATGCGTAGTGTCATGGTGTGGGTCCGGAATGGGCTACGGGCAACGCAGTAAAACGGAGCAGGGCGCGCGGAACGCCAGGGCGCGGGCGGGGCATTACAGCTTGCCCATCACCTTGCCGTTGAAGCCGTAGACGATGCGATCGCCTGCAAGCGCAACGAGTTCGACCGTGCGCTCCTGGCCGGGCTCGAAGCGCACCGCGGTGCCGGCCGCAATATTCAGGCGAAAGCCGCGCGCCGCTTCGCGATCGAACGACAGCGCCTCGTTCACTTCGTAGAAATGGTAGTGCGAGCCGATCTGCACGGGACGGTCGCCGGTATTCGACACGACCACCGTGACCGTCGCGCGGCCCGCGTTCAATTCGTGCTCGCCGTCGTCGATGAGGAGTTCGCCGGGAATCATGGAGCCTGCCTTGACGGTGAGGAGTTCAGGGAATCGGATGATGGACGGTGACGAGCTTCGTTCCATCGGGGAACGTCGCTTCGACCTGGATGTCGGGGATCATCTCGGGCACGCCCTCCATCACGTCGGCGCGCGTGAGCAGCGTGGTGCCGTAGTGCATGACCTCGGCGACGCTCTTGCCGTCGCGCGCGGCTTCCATCAGCGCGGCGGTGATGAAGGCGACCGCCTCCGGATAGTTCAGCTTGAGGCCGCGCGCGCGGCGCCGTTCGGCGAGCAGCGCGGCGGTGAAGATCAGCAGCTTGTCCTTCTCGCGAGGTGTCAGCTTCATCGGGTGTCGGTTCTTGGCGTGGATGTGTCGTGGCGGCGTCGTGCTTGCAGCGAGTCGCGCCATCAGCCGGTCACGGTATCAAGTCCGGCTAACGGCGCGCTTACAAAGGCACTTGCAGCCGCATTTTGCAGCATTACAGATCGGCGGGCAGCGGCGCACCGAACCACTTCTTCGACATCGCACCGAGCGTGCCGTCCTGTTTGGCCTGCGCGATCGCGGCATCGACCTTCTGTTGCAGGCGCGGCTCGTTCTTGTTCATGCCGACGAAACACGGCGAGTTCTTGATCACGAACTTCGGCTCCGGGCGGCGCGGCGGATTCTTCGCGAGGATTGCGGCCGCGACGATGTTGCCGGCCGCGATCAGCTGCACCTGGCCGGACAGGAACGCGGCGATCGTCGCGTTGTTGTCCTCGAAGCGCTTGATCGTCGCGTTCGGCGCCATCTGCGTGAGGCCGATTTCCTCGAGCGCGCCGCGCGTCGCGCCGACGGTTTTGCCGGTCAGATCGGCGGGACCGCTTACCTTGATGTCGGCGGGACCGAACACGCCCTGGTAGTACGGCGCGTACGCGCTCGAGAAATCGATCACTTTCTCGCGCTCGGGCGTTTTGCCGAGCGACGAGATCACGAGATCGACCTTGCCGGTTTGCAGATACGGAATGCGGTTCGCGCTGTTGACCGGCACGAGTTCGAGCTTCACGTTCATCGCTTTGGCCAGCAGCGCGGCCGTGTCGATGTCATAGCCCTGCGGCTTCATGTCGGGGCCGACCGAGCCGAACGGCGGGTAGTCCTCGGGCACGGCGACTTTCAGGACACCGGCCTTCGCGATGTTGTCGAGCGTGTCGGCGCGCGCGGCGCCCGCATGAAACGCGAGGTCGGTGATGATGGGCAGGGCGAGCAATGCGGTCAGCACGGCGCGGCGCGCGGCGCGGGGAAGAGTGCGGGTCATGGGGCGTGAGCGGTGGTGGTGGTCGTGTCTTGGGTGTCAGTTGGCGCCGGCTTCTTCGTGGCCGGCCGCGAAGTGGCGAATCCAATGCAAGCTGTGTGCCATCGCGCTGGGCTGGGGCGGGCGGCGCGTTGGGCTTCGCACGCGCACATCGTTGGGGCGTGCGCGTGCGCCGCCATGGTGCGCGAAGCGTGTCATGAAAGTGAAAGGGGAGCTGCGTGCTCAGGTCGACCAGATTCGCAACGGCACCGCCGCGACACCGTGCACGACCGGCCGCAAATGCAGCCAGCAGCGCGTGAGCGCGTGCTGCAGCGTTTCCATCGAGCGCGATACCGCACGCACGACCAGCACGCCGTTCGTCACGCAAGAGGCGGCCGCGCGCAACGTATCGTCGAACGGCAGCTGCGCGCTCAGCGCTTCGGCGAGCGCGTCGTCGCACGCGGCGCCGACGGCCCACAGCGTGCCGTAGGCCGGAAAGCCCGCGAGCCCTTGCGGCGCGTCGCGCAGCGGATCGTCGGCGGTGAGGCTCGCGCGTTCGAACCACAGCAGCTCGCCATTCGCGCCGACGATGCGCGCCACCGTGCGCAAGCTACCCGCCGACCAGCGTTCGCCGGCCGCCTGCCGTCCGAGCTGCGTCGCGTCCCAACCGATCGCGCTCGCGCCATCGGCGAGCGTCAGCGAAAAATCGAGTTGCGCGTTGGCGTGATCGAACACGATGTTGTTCTGCGGCAGCCAGTCGAGCTTCGCCTGTTCGCCGACGCGCAGCGCGATGCGCTGCTGTGCCGCACGGCCGTTCGACTTGTACCACTTGGTTGCGCCCGGTGTCGTCAGTACCGCGTGCGTGCGGGCGCCGAGCGCAATGTCGACGTCGAGCTGATCGCCGCCCGCGACGCCACCGGGCGGATGCACGATCACCGCGTGACAGATCGCCGGGCCTTCCGGATAGAGCGGCCGTTGCACGCGCAGCGGACCATCGTGAAGTCGGTGCGCGAGCGTCGTGCGAGCGTCGTCGTCGACGAAGCCGAGTTCGAGACGCGCGCGCCACGGCGTGTGCGCGGCGGCGAGCGTGGCGTGGTTTTCGTGAAGCGACATGCGGATGGAGGGGGAGTCGGCGTGGACGAGCGAGGATAGCACGCGTGTCGACGCGCGCAGCCCGCGCGGTAACGGCTACGAGGCGGCCCCTTCAGGCGAGGCCTCGGTCGCCGACAGCACCTTGATGCCTTCCCACTGCGGATGCAGCAGCCGCAGCAGCGAGAGGATCGCGCGCGGGGAGTTTTCCTCGACGGTCAACGTGTCGCTGCCTGTCTGGATTGCTTTCTTGCCGTGTTGGCAGTACTGATATTCGACGTGAACCGTCACCGACATGCTTTTCTCCCTTCTCGATTGATGTAGTGCCGACGACCCCGGTCGGGTCGTGGGCATATCTAGCGAATCTAGCGTATGAGCGTCGGCTCGGCGTGATCGTCCACACCGCGTTCCACGCGATTGACGAAGCCGCAGTCGAGCAATAGCTGACAGAAAGCTTCCGGCGAGCACGACGGACCGGTGATCTCGCCCATTCTCGCGAGCACGTCGGGGAATGAAGCGAGCACGTGCCAGCTGTCGTAGTACGCGTGCAGCTGTGGCGCGAGTTCGTTGCCGAGCTTCTCCCAGCGCACCGACAGCATGCCGACCGTACCGCCGCCGTCCACCTGGAACAAACCGAAGGTGACCGCCGACACGACGTCCATCACCCTGCAATAAGAGGCCGAGTTTCTGTAGAACTCGCGTCTGACCGGCTTTTTGTCGTCCATGATCTCCACCTGATCGCACCGTTGCGGCACTCCCTAGCCTGTCTAACGGTTGCGCGGCGGATAACTTGAGCGACCTTACACAGCTATCAACCCCCTTACCCCGTCCGCATCCATGTTCGCCCCGTCGCCGCCCGCGATGATCTCGCCGCGGCTCATCACCCAGTAACGGTCGGCGATCGCTTTCGCGAAGTCGTAGTACTGCTCGACGAGCAGCACCGTCATGCCCATTTCCTCGACGAGCTGCCGCAGCGTGCGGCCGATGTCCTGAATGATGGACGGCTGAATGCCCTCGGTCGGTTCGTCGAGGATCAGCAGTTGCGGCTCGCTCATCAGCGCGCGGCCGATCGCGAGCTGTTGCTGCTGACCGCCGGACAGATCGCCGCCGCGCCGGTTGCGCATGTCCTTCAGCACCGGGAACAGTTCGTAGATGCGCTCGGGGATCTTCTTCGGCGCCTTTCTGCTCGCGGCGCCGACCAGCAGATTTTCCTCGACGGTCAGGCGCGGAAAAATATCGCGGCCCTGTGGCACGTAGGCGAGCCCCTGGGCGACGCGCGCATAGGTCGGCAGTTTCATCAGCGGTGCGCCGCGCCACGCGATCGCCCCGCTTTTCGCCGGCACGACGCCCATGAGGCAGCGCAACAGCGTGGTCTTGCCGACGCCGTTGCGCCCGAGCAGCACGGTCAGCTTGCCGTCGGGCACGGTCAGCTTCACGTCGCGCAGAATATGGCTGCCACCGTAGTACTGGTTCAAGCGGTCTACTTCGAGCATTGTTCAGTCATCCTGTCGAGTTGACGAAGCGCTGGCGCGCTCAGCGGCCAAGATAAGACTCGATCACGGTCTCATCGCGCTTCACTTCGTCGAGCGTGCCGTGCGCGAGCACGCGTCCTTCGGCCATCACCGTTACCTTGCCCGCGTCGCCCGCGAGCGCCGCGACGAACTCCATGTCGTGCTCGACGACCATCATCGAGCAGGTGCCGCGCAGGTGATTGAGCAACTCGGCGAGCTGCATGGTTTCGTCGTCGGTCATGCCGGCCGCGGGTTCGTCGAGCAGCAGCAGGGCCGGTTGCTGCATTAGCAGCATGCCGATTTCGAGGCGCTGCTTCTGGCCGTGCGACAGCTCGCCGGCGAGCCGTCGCGCTTCGCTCTCGAGCCCGATCAGCGCCAGCGTTTCCTCGATGCGCGCCTGCGCGTCGCGATCGAGCCGCGCGCGCAGCGACGCCCACCAGCCCTTGTCGGTCTTCATCGCGAGTTCGAGGTTTTCCCACACGGGATGCTGCTCGAACACCGTCGGCTTCTGGAACTTGCGGCCGATGCCGGCGCGCGCGATCGCGGGCTCGTTCATGCGCGTGAGGTCGATCGACTGGCCGAGAAACACCTTGCCGTGATCGGGCGGGGTCTTGCCGGTGATCACGTCCATCATCGTGGTCTTGCCCGCGCCGTTCGGACCGATGATGCAGCGCAATTCGCCGGCATCGATGGCGAGCGTCAGCGCGTTCAAGGCGCGAAAACCGTCGAAGCTGACCGTCACGTCTTCGAGGTACAGGATCGTGCCGTGCGAGACGTCGATCTCGCCGGGCACGACCGCGTGCCCCATGCTCGCGACCCCGCTCAACGACCGTTCAGGGGGGGACTCGGGCAGATCCAGATCGGGAACCATCGGGTTTTCATTCATCAGCGGTTCCTTTTACGCGTCAGCAGATCGGCCAGCCCCATGATGCCGTTGGGCAGCAAGAGCGGCACCAGCACGAAGATCAGGCCGAGAAAGAACAGCCAGTATTCCGGGAAGTTCGCCGTGAAAAAGCTCTTTGCCCCATTCACCGCGAACGCGCCGATGATCGGTCCGATCAGCGTGCCGCGTCCGCCGACCGCCACCCAGATCGCCATTTCGATCGAGTTGCCCGGCGACATCTCGCCCGGGTTGATGATGCCGACCTGCGGCACATAGAGCGCGCCCGCGATCCCGCACAGCACCGCCGACACGGTCCACACGAACAGCTTGTACGCGAGCGGGCTGTAGCCGAGGAACATCAGCCGCGTTTCGCCGTCGCGCACCGCGGTCACGACGCGGCCGAGCTTCGAGGTGACGATCGCACGCGCGCCGATGAACGCGGCGATCAGCACCGCGAACGTGATCAGCAGCAACGCGGCGCGCGTGCCCTGATGCGTGATCGGAAAACCGGCGATGCGCTTGAAGTCGGTAAAGCCGTTATTGCCGCCGAAACCCGTTTCGTTGCGATAGAAGAGCAGCATGGCGGCGAAGGTCATGGCTTGCGTGATGATCGACAGATAGACGCCCTTCACGCGCGAGCGGAACGTGAAGAAGCCGAACACCCACGCGACCACGGCCGGCACCAGCACGACGAGCAGCAGCGCGTAGCCGAGATGTTGCGTACCCTGCCAGTACCACGGCAGCTGATGCCAGTCGAGAAACACCATGAAGTCGGGCAGATCGCTACCGTACTTGCCGTCGTGGCCGATCGCGCGCATCAGGTACATGCCGATCGCGTAGCCGCCCAGCGCGAAAAACAGCGCGTGGCCGAGGCTCAGGATGCCGCAGTAGCCCCAGACGAGATCGAGTGCGAGCGCCGCGATCGCGTAGCACATGAACTTGCCGGTCAGCGTCATCGCGTAGGCGGACAGATGCAAGGCGCTCGTCTCCGGAATCACGAGCGCGGCGAACGGCACGCCGAGGCCGAACACGATGATCAGTGCGATCAGCGCAAGCCACGCGGGACGCGACAGCAGCGCGGGACGCGGCGGCAGGCCGAGCGCGAAGCCGGTGTCGGACTCGCGCGTGCCGCCCGCGCCAGCCGCACCAGCGCGCGCCGACGCAGCAGAAGTGGGGTTTGCCGATGAAGTGGCCGATGTCATCTCACGCCTCCGCGCTACGGCCCTTCAAGGCGAACATGCCCTGCGGACGCTTCTGGATGAACAGCACGATCAGCACGAGCACCGCGATCTTCGCGAGCACCGCGCCCCAGAACGGTTCGATCGCCTTGCTGACGAGCCCGAGACCGAAGCCGCCGAGCACGGTGCCCGCAAGCTGGCCGACGCCGCCGAGCACGACCGCCATGAACGAATCGATGATGTAGCTCTGGCCGAGGTCCGGCCCGACATTGCCGATCTGCGACAGCGCGCAGCCGCCCAGCCCCGCGATGCCCGCGCCGAACGCGAACGCATACGAATCGACGCGCGCGGTTTTCACGCCGACGCACGCGGCCATGCGGCGGTTCTGCGTGACCGCGCGCACGAACAGACCGAGCCGCGTGCGCGTGAGCACGGCCCATGCGATCGCGACGACGATCAGCGAGAACGCGAGAATCGCCAGCCGGTTGTACGGCAGGATCAGGTTCGGCAGCACGGTGACGCCGCCGCTCATCCACGACGGATTGACGACCTGCACGTTCTGCGCGCCGAACAGCATGCGGGTCGCCTGAATCAGGATCAGGCTCACGCCGAAGGTGGTCAGCAGCGTTTCGAGCGGGCGGCCGTACAGGTGCTTCAGCACGAGCCGTTCGAGCACGATGCCGACCAGCGCCGCCGCGACGAACGCGGCCGGAATCGCCAGCAGCGGATACCAGTCGAACGCGTTGGGCGCGAAGCGCTGCACGAGGTTCTGCACGACGTAGGTCGCGTACGCGCCGATCATCAGGAATTCGCCGTGCGCCATGTTGATGACGCCGATCAGCCCGTACGTGATCGCGAGACCGAGCGCGGCGAGCAGCAGCACGCTGCCGAGCGACAGCCCCGCGAACAGCGTGCCGGCGATCTGGCTGCGGCGCTGGATCGCATCGAGCTCATCGATGCCGCTTTGCGCGGCCGTGCGCACGCGTTCGTCGCTCTCGGCAAACGTGCCGTCGGCTTTCTTTGCGACTAGCGGGCGCAGCAGTTCATTCATGTCGAGGTCGTGGCGCGCGGCGACCAGTTGCACCGCTTCGAGGCGCCTCGCCGGATCCGGGTCGTGCAAGGCGCTCATCGCCCATAGCGTGTCGAGACGTTTCTTCAGCGCAGGATCGGTCTCCTTCGCGCGCGCCGCGTCGACGAGCGGTTTGAGCGACGGATCGGGGTTTTGCAGCAGCGCGTCGACGGCGGCTGCGCGCGTCGCCGGATCGGGCGAGGCGAGTTGCAGCCCCGACAGCGCGCCCGCCACTTTCGAGCGCAGCAGGTTGTTCAGCGTGACCGGCTGCGCGTCGCTCGCGGCGACCGGCTGGCCGGTGACGGCATCGCGTGTGGCGTCGCCGTCCTGCAGCAGGACCGCGCCGGCGTCGGTGGCGAGCGCGCTGTCGTCGGCGAGCGCCTTCAGCACCGCGAGCGACGCGGTGTCGTGCGTGGCGATCAGCTTGTCGATCGCGGCGGACTTCGCCTCGAAGTCGTCGCCGGCGAGCGGCGCGACGTCGGCCTGGGTCAGCGCGAACGTGGCGGACGGCGCGACGCCGAGAAGTATCGCGAGCGGCAACAGGAGTACCGCGCCGCGTCGCCGTAGGGAAGTCGGAAATGAAAACGCCATGATGGCCTTTTGCACTGGGTTGAATCGATGGGCCGGTTAGGCGGGCGAGGGCGTCGCGTGAGACGTCGCTGTAACGTCAGCGCGACGTCGCAGCGCATCGGCTTGCGAGCTCACATCGCGCAACAGGGCGTTCGCGCCGCGGCTGCGCGAAGCGCAAGGCGCCTGCGTCGCACGCGGCTCGCGTGTGTCGAACCGCAGGCCGCCCGTCGGGGCCAGTTCGGCCGGTGCCGCGAGACGCGCGCGGCGAACCGCGCGCCACCTCTGCGCGGCGAGCCGCAACGAGGCTCGGGCCGACACGTCATGCGACGCGCGAGCGCCGCAGAAACGCCGGAATCGAGCTGACCACATCCGGCTTGCCCGCATTGCCGGCGATGAACGGGCTCCACGGCTGCGCGCGAATCGGTCCCTTGGTGCGCCATACGACGTTGAACTGGCCGTCCGCGCGCACCTCGCCGATCATCACGGGCTTGTGCAGATGGTGGTTGCCGTCCATCTCCAGCGTGAAGCCCGACGGCGCGGCGAAGGTCTGCCCGATCATCGCGACGCGCACCTTGTCGACTTCGGTGCTCTTCGCTTTTTCGACTGCCTGCTTCCACATATGGATACCGACGAAGGTCGCTTCCATCGGATCGTTGGTCACGCGCTTCGAACCGCCCGGCAGATTGTTGTCCTTGACCCACGTGGCCCATTCTTTCTTGAACTTCTCGTTGGTCGGGTTGCGCACCGACATGAAGTAGTTCCACGCCGCGAGATTGCCGACGAGCGGCTTCGTATCGATCCCGCGCAGTTCCTCCTCGCCGACCGAGAACGCGACGACCGGCACGTCCGATGCCTTCAGCCCCTGGTTGCCCAGCTCCTTGTAGAACGGCACGTTCGAATCGCCGTTCACGGTCGAGATCACCGCGGTCTTGCCGCCCTGCGAGAAGGTCTTGATGTTCGCGACGATGGTCTGATAGTCGCTGTGGCCGAACGGCGTGTAGACCTCCTGAATATCGACTTCCTGTACGCCCTTCGATTTGAGGAACGCGCGCAGGATCTTGTTGGTCGTGCGCGGATACACATAGTCGGTGCCGAGCAGGAAGAAGCGCTTCGCACCGCCGCCCTCGGCGCTCATCAGGTATTCGGTCGCGGGAATCGCCTGCTGGTTCGGCGCGGCGCCCGTATAGAACACGTTGCGCGACATCTCCTCGCCTTCGTACTGCACCGGATAGAACAGCAGGCCGTTCAGCTCCTCGAACACCGGCAGCACCGACTTGCGCGACACCGAGGTCCAGCAGCCGAATACGACCGCGCACTTGTCCTGCGTCAGAAGCTGGCGCGCCTTCTCGGCAAACAGCGGCCAGTTCGAGGCGGGGTCGACGACCACCGGCTGGATCTGGCGGCCCATGACGCCGCCGTTCTTGTTGATGTCGGAGATCGTCATCAACGCGGTGTCCTTCAGCGACGTCTCGGAGATCGCCATCGTGCCGGACAGCGAATGCAGGATCCCCACCTTGATCGGACCGCTATCGGACTGCGCGTGCGCGAACGGCACGCGGCCCGCGAGCGCGAGCGCGCCAGACATGGAGCCGAACTTCAACAGACTGCGTCGTTTCATGTGCTTTCCCCTTGCCAATTGATGGTCACTGTTTATGAGCGTCGATTTCAGCCAGCCAGGCCGAGCTCGCACGACTTGCCGCACCTCTACTGCAAGGCATATGCCAAGTGATGCCTGGAGCGCGCTGCGCGGGCGGTGCCTGATGCGGCGCGGCTATCGGCGCGGGGGCGGCGAGCCGGCGCGTCGACGGCGCGGCGCGAAACTGGTGCAGCCGCGCGCGACGCGCCTCGTTCGGGTGCGCGTCGCGCCGCGACGAAGCGTGCTTCGCCGCCAGCGAAGCGCCGCTTGCACACGCGGTGCAGCGGCGGTGCATGGGCGGTAGCGGCGCGCCGCGTCTTTGTGCATGACGCGCGCTCTGCCTAGACTGAAAGACCACCGATGCCGAACAGGGAGACCCGACATGACCGAACCCGCCGCCACCCCACCCGACATGTCCGCGTTCTGGATGCCGTTTACCGCGAACCGTCAGTTCAAGAGCGCGCCGCGGCTGCTCGCGAGCGCGAAGGGGATGTACTACACGACGCACGATGGCCGCCGCGTGCTCGACGGCACGGCGGGCTTGTGGTGTGTGAACGCCGGCCATTGCCGCGACGAGATCGTCGCGGCGGTACAGGCGCAGGCCGCGGAAATGGATTTCGCGCCGACCTTCCAGATGGGGCATCCGAAAGCCTTCGAGGCCGCGACGAAAATCGCGCGTCATACGCCGGGCGATCTGAAGCACATCTTCCTGACGAACTCGGGTTCCGAAGCGGTCGATACCGCGCTGAAGATCGCGCTTGCCTATCACCGCGCGAAAGGCGAGGGGCAGCGCACGCGGATGATCGGACGCGAGCGCGGTTATCACGGCGTCGGCTTCGGCGGGATTTCGGTTGGCGGTATGACGCTCAATCGCAAGGCGTTTTCAGGTGCTCTGCTGCCGGCGGTCGATCATTTGCCGCACACGCTGAATCTGAAGGAAGCGGCGTATTCGAAGGGGCAGCCTGCGTGGGGCGCGCATCTGGCCGACGAACTCGAACGGCTCGTCACGCTGCACGATGCGTCGACGCTCGCCGCGGTGATCGTCGAGCCGGTGGCAGGCTCGGCCGGCGTGCTGATTCCACCGCAGGGCTATTTGCAGCGGCTGCGCGACATCTGCGACAAGCACGGCATCCTGCTGATCTTCGACGAAGTGATCACCGGCTGGGGGCGCCTCGGCGCGCCGTTCGCCGCGCAGTACTTCGGCGTGACGCCCGATCTGCTGACGATGGCCAAGGGCACCAACAACGCCGCGGTGCCGATGGGCGCCGTCGCGGCGAGCGCGAAGATTCACGATACGATCGTCGGTGGCGCGCCGGGCGGTATCGAGCTATTTCACGGCTATACGTATTCGGGGCATCCGCTTGCGGCAGCCGCCACGTGCGCCGCCATCGATCTCTACGAGCGCGAACAGCTGTTCGAACGCGCCGCGCGGACGGCGCCGCTGTTCGAACGCGCGATTCACAAGCTGCGCGGCGAGCCGCATGTGATCGACGTGCGCAATCTGGGGCTCGTGGGCGGCGTGGAGCTGTCATCGCGCGACGGCGCGCCGGGCACGCGCGCTTATGATGTGTTCGTGCGCTGCTACGAGAAGGGCGTGTTGGTGCGCTACACCGGCGATATTCTCGCGTTCTCGCCGCCGCTGATCATCGAAGAAGCGCAGATCGAGGAGATCTTTGAGACGGTGGCGCAGGTGTTGAGGGAGACGGCGTAGGGGGGCGCTCGCGAAGGCCGCGCGAGCTTAGCCGAGGGCAATGATCGAGTCGATCAACTCCGCGCCGCCTTCGATATCTTCGTGCCCAACAAAACGAGACACATCCATATGCCCATCGCCGAACGCGTCGATTTCGATGCGCCGGCCAAGGAAGGTGACGGAAACAAGTATGCTGCTCCTTCGTTGGCGGCTTAGGGAGTAGTGAATCTTGGCATCGTCAAGTTTGTCGAGCAGGCGGTACAGTGAATTGGGGCATGGCTATCGGGTGCTTTGTGGCAGAGTCAGGCCTCGTGAATAAACAGCCGGGAAAGACGAGCACAAAAAGCCGACTCGCGAGGGTCGGCTTTTGTGCTTCAATCGAACGATTCAGGAGCGACAGTCCCGCCCACAATCACCAAATGTTTTGCGTCGCGTTTCGACTCGAAGAACCGCCAGTTCTCGGTATCCGATGTTACGTCCGGCGCTACGATCAAACGGAACGCTTGCGACAAAGAAACGACGAGGCCGCAGTCGGGGTGGGCCGATATGTTCTCAACGATGATCGATGCTTTCCGGGCCAACAATTGCTGCAGACGCAGTACAAATGCGTTGGCCTTCTCGTCGGAACCCCCGATCGATTCCTCAGTTGCGATGACTTTGCCCGCCTCACACAGGGTCCAGGCGCACTGAATATGCAGAGCCCATGCGCTGACCTGCTTGGATACACCATAAAAATTCTTCGCTTCGTGCTTCGGGCCAAAACCCAAGGTAAGCATATTCGCTGCACGACTGATGCCGCTCCATTCCAAGCCTTGAAGTACCGACAAGCGACGCTCAATTTCTCGTTGATTGTTAGTCATTAAGAATATTCCTCGAACTGTCTGGTGTCACCGCAGATTGAACATGTCTTTGGCTCGTTCCATGATCTCGTGAAATCCCATTGGAGGCTCGCTGCCAAGTTCATAGTGAAGCTGCTGGGCCTGATCGGGAGTCAGGCGCAATATTCTGGCAACGTCATTGGTCTGTTTGTTCTGCGCGAAATTGTTGCGCGGCCTTCCTTCGCTACCAGCCAATTCCATCGCGTCGCCGTTCGGCATATCGGGCTGATAGTGGAACGGCTGCGCATCGCCGAGCAGTGTTGTGGCGAGCCCATCGTCGGTTAGGTTGCCACCATATATGGCTGGGCGTGCGGCGGTCAACTGGATGTGCCGGAGTGCCGGATCATGCTGGCTGGGCAGCACGGGTTCGCCGTTCGCAAGGCCGACCGCCCTCGCCGCGAGATTCCTCAACGGCGTGCTGTGGGGCGGTGGAAACAGGTCAGCACGAGGGCCTTTAATGGCAAGCCGGGCGCCTCTGCGCACATCGTCGAGAAGCGCTTTGATGATCCACCAGCCATCGATGTCGGGGTTCCAGTTTCGCACACCGTGAAACGCGAGCAACTTACGATCAATGAGACGCCTGACCAGCGTCAGGTCTTCCTGCCACTTCCTCTGATTCAGTGCGGCCATACCCAGAAATTCCCGGGTCTCTGCCTTGGCCTTGTGAAGGTCTGCGGCCTTTCCGAGGCACGCCTTGTAGCGCCACTCGTCGCAGATTACATAACAGGCACCCAGTGGTCTCTGGCAGAACAGCTCTACGGAGTGCATCTCGAATACGGACAACGACATAGGTGTGCCGACGATCTATTTGAGGTCGCTGCCCGGATTGGCAGCGATCTGATAATCACCGTGCGACAGGTTGTCCGTATATGGGCGACGGCCCAAAATTTCCGCACGCTTTCGTGAGCGCGCAACAGAGCTTTACGAGAAGGCGCGCTATACCGGCGATATTCTCGCGTTCTCGCCGCCGCTGATCATCGAAGAAGCGCAGATCGAGGAGATCTTTGAGACGGTGGCGCAGGTGTTGAGGGAGACAGCGTAGGGCGCATGGCTATCGGGTGCTTTGGGGCGCAGTCAGGCCTCACGAACTAACAGTCGGGAAAGACGGGCACAAAGCCAGAAGTGGGCGGGTGGGGTATGCGCCGGGCGGCATGAAGCCATCCACGCGCGGCGGCAGCCGGACTACTCTCTCAAGAGGTGCTTGAGTTCATCAAGGAAGGAAGCAGTTGTGTGGCCCCAAAGAGTTGGATCGCAATCACACCCAAAGAGGCTCTCAAACGCTATGTCAAGGCAGTCCGAATTGACCAGCTCGAATCGGGTGATCTCGTCCAACATGGCAGCCCGTTCGTCCGGCGTCATGTTGTAGGAGTGGACGAGTTCAGGAATTGAGTTTCCATAGATCGAATAGTCCTCATGGAAACGTCCCATCAGCAACTGTTCGAGATTATCGTATGTGCCGTAGTTCATGGCTGTGAAATGTTAGGCAAGAAGCATCGCTGTCAACACATAGTAAGGCATGCCATTGTATGTCTGATAGCGGAGGATCAACCTGACCGCGGCTCGCGGGTCGATACTCGCCTGATTTTCTGATTACCACCTTTCCAACGCTCCTTCCAACATCGGATATCAATACCAGGTCGTTACGTGGCGCTGCCGCCCACGCCTTGATTTTCGTTGCGTTGACTTGCATCGTTTCCGAGATTGCCCATTCTGCAAGCCTGATATCTGTGAATGACGACGCCGCCCCGATATGTGGATCGAGTTTCAGGCGGTCTCTGAGCCACGCTTCGCTTTTCCCCACGTGCTTCTCGATCGTGTGTCCTCCAATCCGGCTGCCATCTCTCGCTTCGTGCATTCGGAGGCTGATCCGACCGATTGTGATACTGGCCGCGCGTGCAGCCTTGATCGAACCCGCGAAGCCGAACGGTACAACCATATCGAGCGACAGGCCGATATGGTTCGCCATGTCAGGATCGGCTTTCATCGCCTCGGCCAGCTTCGTCGTGCCCTGCTGGATCAGCGTGGCGGTATCCTGGCCGGTCCAGACCTGACGCAGGCCAGCCGCTGCCGAGTCAGAACCATGTGCACCGAACACAATACATCCGGCCTTGCTTGCCATCGTCGGTTCTGGCATCACACATAGCGCCCCGGCGCCGACCATTTCCAGCAGGCCGCCCACAAGCTGCAAGCCGCCCCATAGCCGGTTAGAAAGCATTTCCGTGGGGCTGATCGACTGGCGGGTGAGCACTGCAGCGAGTTGCGGGGCACTGAGCACCACGCGCACGCCGTCCGAATCCTGTTGATACGACATCCCGAATTCCTCTGTAGCTGTTAGGGAACAGTCAACCTGGCAGGCGACTACAGGGGCAAGGAATGGGCGATGGATGATTTTTGGCTTCCGGTGCGTCAATAAACGTCGATCTTGCGCCATTTCCGCCAGCGTTCCGGTCAGTGCGCGAGCCCAAAAGAAAAACGGCGCAAGGACCATCAGCCCTTGCGCCGTTTCAACGCGCTACCGCGCGCTAAATCTCAATAAAACTGTCTGGTGTCACCACAGATTGAACATGTCTTTGGCTCGTTCCATGATCTCGTGAAATCCCATTGGAGGCTCGCTGCCAGGTTCATAGTGAAGCTGCTGGGCCTGATCGGAAGTCAGGAGCAATATTCTGGCAACGTCGTTGGTCCGTTCTTCTGCGCGAAATTGTTGCGCGGCCTTCCTTCGCTACCAGCCAATTCCATCGCGTCGCCGTTCGGCATAACCTTGCCGACGATGGGCTCGCCACAACACTGCTCGGCGATGCGCAGCCGTTCCACTATCAGCTCGATGGCCTTCTGAAGGTCTGCGGCCTTTCCGAGGCACGCCTTGTAGTGCCATTCGCCGCAGATTACATAACTGGCACCCAGCGGTCTCTGGCAGAACAGCTCTACGGAGTGCATCTCGAATACACAACGACACAGGTGTGCCGACGATCTATTTGAGGTCGCTGCCCGGATCGGCAGCGATCAGATAGTCACCGTGCGACAGGTTGTCCGTATATGGGCGCTGGCCCAAAATTCCCGCTCGCTTTCGTGACCGCGCAACAGAGCTTTACGAGAAGGCGCGCTATAGCGGCGATCTTCTCGCGTTCTCGACGCCGCTGATTGTTGAGGCGACGCAGATCGAGGAGATCTTCGGGACGGGAGTGATGAGAGAGATAGCGCTGCGGGAGGGGAGCGGCGCAGGCACAAAAAAGCCGACTCGCGAAGATCGGCTTTCCGTTTGCCCTGTATCCTAAACCGATGGTTCGGGTTCTACTTCAAGGGAATCAAACTCTATAAGCAATTCAGCGCCTAGTGAGGCCTCAACAACTGCAATGTTTTTCAACGGCTTCCCTTTCCCCCAGGAGTAAGTCTTGTCCAGCAAAGCGAGTGCCTTGCGGTCCGCGTCCGAATTGAAATCCGTCAGTACCTTGATTGCGTCAATGATGTTCTGTATCAGAAAGTCGTTGACCCAGCATCGGGTGGCCCCGCCAAACGACAGCCGTACACGGTCTTTCTTGTTGTCGAACATCAGGTGAAGTTCGACTACCTCTTTGTCCATGTCTGCGGCTCTGCCGAGCAGGTACCAGTCGTGAAACGATTCGTCCTGTTCGATGACTTTCCTCTTGGGTCATCCTGGACGGTGGGCTACCGATATTCGTCAATCTCGATTGTTCCACCCATCGCTTCCATCATCGCGCGAATGTCGTCCGGCACGTCGGGCACCCGATTTCCGGAGGGGTTGAACCAGAAACAGGAAAACCGAATCTTGGCGCCGTTCCGTCGCACAAGATCCGGCAGACCTTCGCGGGGCAGACCAAGGCGAGCTATGAGATACCGGAAGTGCGGCTCCAGCAAATCGCTTTGCACGCTCAATTCACTGCTTACCCCCCAGAGACCTGTTGTCCCGACGGCCTTACTGGATTTTCCGGACGGGAGAGTAAACGACTTTCCTTTGACGATTGTCGTGTCAGGGGATACCTGAAAGTACTTGGTCCAGAATTCCGGTGAGACGGCATCTCCGGTTATTAAGAAAGACGCATATGCTCCGGCGTCCGCGCTCGCATCTGATGTTGAAGTTTGGTCAGGGTGCATAGTCGTGAATACTGTCTTCAAATATTCGGCCCTTGAATTCCACGTCGCCATTGTCGTGAAAGATGCTGTTATCCGCCGGTCCAAGTCCATTTCTGTCCTTGAACTTATGCAACATCGTCCCGAACGTCTTGTAATCGTAGCCAAGCATTTTGGCTGCGAAGCGTGGATTGTTCGTGCTGGCTGCCAGCTCTTCAGCCTTACCACTTACAGCGTCCGGAATGTACGCAAACGGCTGCGCGTCACGAGGCAGTGTTGAGGTGCGCCCATCGTCGGCCAGGTCGCTACCATCCATGGCCGCGCGTGCGGCGATCAGCCCAGTTTGCCGGGTGGCCGGCTCATTCCGACCGGACAGCATGGGTTCGCCGTTCGGGAACCCGACGGCCCTCGCCGCGAGATTTCCCAACGGCGTGCTGTGGGGCGGTGGAAACAGGTCAGCACGAGGGCCTTTAATGGCAAGCCGGGCGCCTCTGCGCACATCGTCGAGAAGCGCTTTGATGATCCACCAGCCATCGGTGTCGGGGTTCCAGTTTCGCACACCATGAAACGCCAGCACTCTACGATCAATGAGACGCCTGACCAGCGTCAGGTCTTCCTGCCACTTCCTCTGATTCAGTGCGGCCATACCCAGAAATTCCCGGGTCTCTGCCCTGGCCTTGTGAAGGTCCGCGGCCTTTCCGAGGCACGCCTTGTAGTGCCATTCGTCGCAGATTACATAACAGGCACCCAGCGGCCTGTGACAGAACAGCTCCACGGAGTGCATCTCGAATACGGACCGGGACATAGGTATTTCGACGATCTATCTGAAGTCGCTGCCGGAGTTAACAGCAATCAGATAATTACCGTGCGACGCGTCGTCCGTACATGGGCGACGGCCCAAAATCGTGGCGACGTTTGCGAGCCTCGATCTTGCGGAGTCTTCCCAACCACTCCGGCTTTTGCGGCAGCCCAAAAGAAAAACGGCGCAAGGACCATCAGCCCTTGCGCCGCTTCAACGCGCTACCGCGCGCTAAATCTCAATAAGTCGGAACCGACGGATCTACCTGACGCGACCACGCGTCGATGCCGCCCTGCAGATTGAACACGTTGGTGTGTCCGCGCGATTCGAGGAACATCGCGACCTGCGCGCTGCGCGCGCCGTGATGGCAGATGCAGACGATCTGCGCATCGTCGTCGAGCTCTTCGCTACGCGCTGGAATCTCGCGCATCGGAATCGACACGATGCCGGGCATCGAAGCCGTTTGCAGTTCCCAGGGCTCGCGCACGTCGAGCAGCACGGGGGCGGGGCGCGAGGTATCGGCGAGCCATTCGGCGAGTGCCGGAGCGGTCAGGTTTTGCATCAGAAGCACATCCAGTTCAGGGGACGGCGGCGGCTGCGCCGTCCGTCCGGATCAACAATACAGTTCGAGGCGCAGCGAAAAAACGCCGCTCAGAACTTGAAGCGCGCCGGCTGCACCGCGTTGGCGAGCGGCTCGATGTACGTTTCGAACACATCGGCGATACGGAATTGCTTCTCGTCGATGCGCGTGATGATTTGCGCCTTCATCACCGGCGCGCTGCCGACGAACGCCGCGAGACGGCCGCCGACCTTCAGCTGTTCGAGGATTTCCTGCGGCAGCACCGGCAGACCACCCGACACGCAGATCACGTCGTACGGCGCCGCGCCGCTCCAGCCGCGCGCGGCGTCGCCGGTCGCGACTTCGGCGTTCAGCACGCCGTTGGCGATCAGGTTGTTCTTCGCGAGCTCGGCCAGTTCCGGTTCGATGTCGACCGTCAGCACGTGTTGCGCGCGGTGCGCGAGCAGCGCCGCCATGTAACCCGAGCCCGCGCCGATTTCGAGCACGCTTTCGTGCTTCTTCACCGCCAGCTCCTGCAGCACGCGCGCCTCGACGCGCGGCGCCAGCATATGCTGGCCGGCCGGCAGCGGCACTTCGAAGTCGACGAATGCGAGGTCGCGGTAAGCGGCGGGGACGAAATTCTCACGTTTGACGATCGACAGCAGATTCAGCACGTCCTGGTCGAGCACTTCCCAGGGGCGGATCTGCTGTTCGATCATGTTGAAACGCGCTTGCTCGATGTTCATGGTGGATTCGGCGGTTTTGGTTTGGCGAGCGGGCAGCGGCTGCCGCTGACGGTTGTCCTGACCCGGCGCCAGCGCGGAACTGACGGATTGCCGGCGGCCGCGGCTTCGGGGCAAGGCGTTCGCATTGCAAGCCGCATCAGGGGAACTGCGGGATTGTACCAAATGGCGGACTTGCCTCGGACGCTCGCGGGCACGCGCGAGGCCCGGCGGCCCCCGTGTTAATCCCTAGTGATCGGTCCTTGCGATTCGCATCGCCATCGCCAAAAAATGTAATCGATTACATTTTCGCAGCGAGGTCGCGTGTCCCGAACGCCTTCCCGATCGTCGTCGCCCGTGGTATCCGGCGCGGGCAGTCAATCTCGACCTCAATCGCCGAGGCGGTCGGCGCGCGCGGGCGATGGGCCGTCGATTGGCGGCGTGGCCGAGCAGGCGGGCGTGTCGGTCGCGACGGTGTCGCGCGTGCTGAACGGCCACGAGAACGTGCGGCCGGCCACGCGCGAGAAGGTGCTCGCCGCGATCGACGCAAGCGGCTACCGGGTCAACGAACTCGCGCGCAATCTGCGCACCGCCGAGAGCCGTTTGCTGCTGACGATGGTGCCGGACTTCGGCAATCCGTTTTACGCGGAGATCGTGCGCGGCATCGACAGCGTCGCGCGTCAGCACGGCTATTTCATGCTGCTGTGCGACACCGGCGCGGACCCTGGGCGCGAGCGCAGCTACTTCGACATGCTGCGCCGCCGTCGAGCGGACGGTGCGATCTGCCTCGATCCGGCGACGATCCAGCAGGCGCTCGGCGAAGCGTCGCAGGCGCTGCCGTGGGTCGCTTGCTGCGAGTTCGATCCGGAGATGGGCGTGCCCTACGTCGGCATCGACAACTACCGCGCGGCGGGCGATGCCGTGCGGCATCTGCTCGCGCGCGGCCACCGGCGCATCGGCCTGATCAATTCCGACGTCGACTATCTGTATGCGCGCCAGCGCCAGCAGGGCTACCTCGATGCGCTGAGCGACGCCGGCATCGCGCCCGATCCGCGCTGGCGCATGAATCTGAACAGCCTCGACTACGAAGCGGGCGCCTCGGCCGCGGCCGGGTTGATGCAGCAGCCGGATGCGCCGAGCGCGATTTTCGCGGTGTCGGACACGCTCGCGATCGGCGTGATCCACGGCTTGCGCAGCGTCGGCAAGCGCGTGCCCGACGACGTCGCCGTGGCCGGCTTCGACGACATCTCGCTCGCCGCGCAGATCGATCCGCCGCTCACGACGATCGCGCAGCCGATGCGCGAGCTCGGCGAAACCGCCGCGCGTCTGCTGCTGCAGCGCCTCGCGAATCCGCAGGCCAACGTGCCGGGCGTGCTGCTGCCGCATCGTCTCGTAATTCGCGGGAGTGCGTGAGCCATGAGCCTCGCGATCCGCTTCGACGACATCCGCAAGGACTTCGGGCCCGTGCGCGTGCTGCACGGCGTGAGCTTCGACCTCGCGCCGGGCCGCATCTACGGTCTGCTCGGCGAGAACGGCGCGGGCAAGTCGACGCTGATGAAAATCCTCGCCGGTTACGAGACGGCAACCTCGGGCAGCATTCTGGTCGACGGTCACGCGCAGCGCTTCGCCGGTTCGCGCGACGCCGAGGCGCAGGGGATCGTGCTGATCCACCAGGAGTTCAACCTCGCCGAGCATCTGACGATCGCGCAGAACATGTACCTCGGCCACGAGAAGCGCCGCGGCTGGTTGGTCGACGATGCCTTGATGCGCAGCGAGGCCGCACGCTATCTCGCGCAGGTCGGGCTCGAGCGCGCGCCTGACACCAAGGTGCGCGAGCTGATCGTCGCGGAGAAGCAGATGGTCGAGATCGCGAAGGCGCTGTCGCGGCGCGCGCGTCTGCTGATCATGGACGAACCGACCGCGACCCTCACGCCCGCCGAAACCGAACGGCTCTTCGCGCTGATGCTGAAGCTCAAGGCCGATGGCGTGACGATCGTCTACATCTCGCACAAGCTCGATGAAGTCGAGCGCATCACCGACGAAGTGATCGTGATGCGCGATGGCCGCTTCGTCGCGCGCGGCGCGACAGCGGGGCTCGCGCGTCAGCAGATGGCGAATCTGATGGTCGGCCGCGACGTGTCCGACATGTTCCCCGACAAGCTCACGGTACCCGCCGACACACCGATCGCGTTGCGCGTGAGCGGCCTCACGGTGCCCGACTGGGTCGAGGATCTGAGCTTCGAGGTGCGCGCGGGCGAGGTGCTCGGTTTCGCGGGCCTCGTCGGCGCGGGCCGCACCGAGGCGTTCGAGGCGATCATCGGCCTGCGCAAACGCACCGGCGGCAGCATCGAAATCGCGGGCGGCCCGGTCGATCTGAAGAGCCCGCGCGACGCGATGCGCCACGGTCTCACGTATCTGAGCGAGGACCGCAAGGGCAAAGGCCTGCACGTCAACCTGAGCCTGCAGGACAACGTCACGCTGATGACGCTGGAACGCTACGCGCACCCGCTGCTCGATCTGAAAGCGGGGCGCGCGGCTTTGCAGAAGGCCGTCGGTGAATTCGGCATCCGCACGGGCGACCTGTCGGGCCGCGCGCGCATGCTATCGGGCGGCAACCAGCAGAAGCTCGCGCTCGCGAAGTTCCTGCAGCCCGAGCCGAACGTGATCGTGCTCGACGAGCCGACGCGCGGCGTCGACGTCGGCGCGAAGCGCGACATCTACTTCCTGATTCATCGGCTCGCCGCGCAGGGCCGCGCGGTGATCGTCATTTCATCCGAACTGGTCGAGCTGATCGGCTTGTGCCATCGCGTCGCCGTGATGCGCGCGGGACGCCTGCAAGCCACGCTGACGCTCGAGCATCTGACCGAAGAGGAGTTGATCGCTCATGCGACCGGCACCCACTGAAGCCGTGCAATCACGCCGCGCATTGCGCGTCGCGCAGCGGCTCTACACGCTCGGGCCGCTCGCCGGGCTGATTCTGCTTTGTATCGTCGGCACGCTGCTCAATCACGACTTCGCGACGCTCGACAACCTGATGAACGTGCTCACGCGCACCTCGTTCATCGGCATCATCGCGGTCGGCATGACCTTCGTGATCATCTCGGGCGGCATCGATCTGTCGGTCGGCTCGATGGCCGCGTTGATCGCGGGCATCATGATCTGGCTGATGAACGGGCTCGCGGCGGGCGCGGCGGGTCATGCGTTGCCGCCGCTCCTGATCGTGACGATCGGGATCGTCGCGGCGCTCGTGCTCGGTGCGCTGTTCGGCTGCGCGCACGGGTTGCTGATCACCAAGGGACGTATCGAGCCATTCATCGTCACGCTCGGCACGCTCGGCATCTTTCGTGCGGTGCTGACGTGGCTCGCCGATGGCGGCGCGCTCACGCTCAACGATTCCTTATCCAATCTGTATGGCCCCGTCTATTACGCGAGCCTGTTCGGCGTGCCGGTGCCGATCTGGGTGTTCCTCGTGGTCGCGGCGGGTGGCGCGCTGATCCTCAATCGCACCGCGTTCGGCCGGCACGTGCAGGCGATCGGCTCGAACGAGCAGGTTGCGCGCTATGCGGCGATTCGCGTCGATACCGTGAAGATCGTCACCTATGTGCTGCTCGGGATTTGCGTGGGCGTGGCCACGGTGCTCTACGTGCCGCGTCTCGGATCGGCCACGCCCACCACGGGTCTGTTGTGGGAGCTCGAAGCGATCGCGTCGGTGGTGGTCGGCGGCACGGCGCTCAAAGGCGGCGAGGGACGCGTGATCGGCACCGTGATCGGCGCGATCCTGCTCTCGGTGATCGCGAACATCCTGAACCTGACCAGCATCATCAGCGTGTATCTGAACGCGGCGGTGCAGGGCGTCGTGATTATTTTCGTCGCGTTCGTGCAGCGTGGGCGGCGCTAGCCGGGCACGCCAAAAAGGTCGTGACGCGGTGCAGGGAACGTAGTAAGGCAGGGCAGCAAGGCAGGCGCGGTAAACCAACGGCAGGTCCGAAAAATCGGGGCGAGCGAACGCCTCATGATTGGAGACACACACCATGAAGCAAGTCATTCGAGCGATCGGCGCCGGCGTGCTGGCGTTGGGGATGCTGGGCACGACCGGAGCGGCGCGCGCCGACGACAAGGTCACGCTGGGCGTCGCGATTCCGACGGCCGATCACGGCTTCACCGGCGGCATCGTCTGGTGGGCGAACAAGGCGAAGGAGGATCTCGAGAAGGCGCATCCCGATCTGAAGGTGATCGTCAAAACCGCGGCCAATGCGCCCGAACAGGCGAACCAGTTGCAGGATCTGGTGACGGTCAACAAGATCAACGCGCTCGTGATCTTCCCGTACGAATCGGCGACGCTGACGCAGCCCGTCGAGCAGGTCAAGCGCAAGGGCGTGTACGTGACGGTCGTCGATCGCGGCCTGACGAACACGAGCGCGCAGGATGCCTACGTGGCCGGCGACAACACCGCATTCGGCAAGATTCCTGCCGAGTATCTGGCCAAGGCACTCGACGGCAAGGGCAACATCGTCGCGCTGCGCGGCATTCCGACCACGCTCGACAACGAGCGCTGGACCGCCTTCACCGGCGTGATGAAAAACTATCCGGACATCAAGATTCTCGACGCGAAGTACGCGAACTGGAATCGCGACGACGCGTTCAAGGTGATGCAGGACTACCTGACGCGCTTCAAGCACATCGACGCCGTGTGGGCCGCCGACGACGACATGGCGGTCGGCGTGCTGAAAGCGATCGATCAGGCCAAGCGCAGCGACATCAAGATCGTGTTCGGCGGCGCGGGCTCGAAGGGCATGGTGAAGAACGTGATGGACGGCGCGCCGATGATCAAGGCCGACGTGTCGTACTCGCCGAAATTCATCTACGACGCGATCAAGCTGACCGCCGAAGCACGGCTCAAGGGCGACAAGTTGCCGCCCACGACGATCATTCCGTCGGTGCTGATCACGAAGGAAAATGCCCAGCAGTTCTATTTCCCGGACTCGCCGTTCTGAGCGGCGCCGTCAGCATCGTCTGGCGCGCGGGCGCGGCCCGCGCGCAAAGTTCGAGGAACGTACGATGAAAACCATCAAAGGGCCGGCGATTTTTCTCGCGCAGTTCATGGGCGACGACGTGCCGTTCGACAACCTCCCGCATCTCGCGGAGTGGGCCGCGGGTCTCGGCTTCAAGGGCATCCAGGTGCCCTGTGACCCGCGCCTGATCGATCTCGAGAAAGCGGCCACGAGCGACGCGTATTGCGACGAACTGCGCGAGATCGCCGACAACGCGGGCGTCGCGATCACCGAGCTATCGACGCATCTGCAAGGGCAACTGGTCGCCGTGCATCCGGCTTACGACACGCTCTTCGACGGCTTCGCCGCGCCGCACGTGCGCGGCGATCCGGCGGCGCGCACCGAGTGGGCGATCGCGCAGATGAAGCTCGCCGCGCAGGCGTCGCGTCGTTTGGGACTGAGCGCGCACGTGTCGTTTTCGGGGGCGCTCGCGTGGCCGTATCTGTATCCGTGGCCGCAGCGGCCGGCCGGTCTCGTCGAGGCCGCGTTCGACGAACTCGCGCGCCGCTGGACACCGATTCTCGATGCGTTCGACGCGGCGGGCGTCGACGTCTGCTACGAACTGCACCCGGGCGAAGACCTGCACGACGGCGTGACGTTCGAGCGCTTTCTCGCGGCGGTCAAACAGCATCCGCGCGCGAACATCCTGTATGACCCGAGCCATTTCGTGCTGCAGCAACTCGACTACCTCGCGTTCATCGATATCTATCACGCGCGCATCAAGGCATTTCATGTGAAGGACGCCGAGTTCCGGCCGACCGGCAAGCAAGGCGTGTACGGCGGGTATAGCGGCTGGGTCGAACGCGCGGGGCGGTTTCGCTCGCTCGGTGATGGGCAGATCGACTTCGGCGCGATCTTCTCGAAGATGGCGCAGTTCGATTTTCCGGGCTGGGCCGTGCTCGAATGGGAATGCGCGTTGAAGCATCCGCACGACGGCGCGCGCGAGGGCGCGGAGTTCATTCGCCGTCACATCATTCGCGTGGCCGAGCATGCCTTCGATGACTTCGCGGGCAGCGGTGTCGATACCGCGCAGTTGAAGAGCGTGCTGGGCATCTGACCGTCGCGTAGCGGCAGTCGCGCCAACAACATGGGAGCGCAAGCGATGCAACGAAGAAGGCTCAGGCTGGGCATGGTCGGCGGCGGGCAGGGGGCGTTCATCGGCGCGGTGCACCGGATCGCGGCGCGGCTCGACGATCGCTTCGAACTGGTGGCGGGCGCGTTGTCGTCCGATCCCGAGCGCGCGCGGGCGAGCGCTCTCGAGGCGGGCATCGCGCGCAGTTACGCGGACTGGCGCGAGATGGCGCGTGCCGAGGCCGCGCGCGACGATGGCATCGACGCGGTCGCGATCGTCACGCCGAATCATCTGCATGCGCCAGTCGCGACGGCGTTTCTCGAAGCGGGCATTCACGTGATCTGCGACAAGCCGCTCGCGGTCTCGCTCGCCGAAGGCGAAGCGCTCGCGAAGCTCGCGCATTCGAAAAAGCGGCTGTTTGCGTTGACCCATACGTATTCGGGCTATCCGCTCGTGCGCCATGCACGGGAGCTGGTCGAACGTGGCGAGCTTGGCGAGCTACGTGTCGTGCAGGTCGAATATGCGCAGGACTGGCTCGCCGAGCCGGTCGAAACCGGCGGCGCGAACAAGCAGGCGGGCTGGCGCACCGATCCGGCGTTGGCGGGGCCGGCCGGGTGCCTCGGCGATATCGGCACGCATGCGTATCACCTGGCCGCTTTCGTGACGGGGATGATGCCGCGGGCGTTGTCGGCGGAGTTGCACACGTTCGTGCCGGGGCGTCGTATCGACGATCACGTGCAGGCGATGCTGCGCTATGCGAACGGCGCGCGCGGCATGTTGTGGGCGAGCCAGGTGGCGAGCGGCGCGGAGAACGCGCTGCGCTTGCGCGTGTATGGCACGAAGGCGGGGCTCGCGTTCGATCAGGAGGAGCCGAACGTCTTGTGGTTCACGCCGTTGGGCGGCGCTGCCGAACGCCTGACGCGCGCTCGCGTGGCGAGCCCGGTCGCCGCGCATGCGACGCGCGTGCCGGCTGGCCATCCGGAAGGCTATCTGGAAGCGTTCGCGCAGTTGTACGAGGATGCGGCCTTGCAGATCGATGCGCTGAACGAAGGCCGGGCGGCGCCAGCGGAGAGCCTGTTGTTGACGACGGTGGACGATGGTGTCGACGGTTTGCGCTTCATCGAGGCCGTGCTGAAAAGCAGTGCGGCGGATGGGCGGTGGGTGGACATCGAAGGGACGTGACAGGCTGAAACTTCAGCCGCCTTTGCTCTTTTTGATCTGGGCTTCGAATGCGATATCGAGCTTGCTGGCCTTGCGCGGCTTCTGCGGGCCGTAGGCATCGACGAACTTGACGAAGTCGTCGAGCGTGAGCGGATCGGAGACTTTCTTGTCGACGCCGCTCGATTTGTCGACCAGGTAGAACAGGCCGCCGGACAGACTGATCGCGGCAAAGCGCGGGTTGCCGCTGCGCGTTTTCAGGCGCTCGACGGCGTGAATGGCTCGGGTGGTGCGCATGGTGGGACTGCGGGTTGCGAAAGGGAGGGAGACCGCTACTTTAACAATTTTGGTGGGGTGTGGTCAGGGTGGTCCGTCCCCGTCCCGCGCCATCTGCTCGCCCCGCCTGCCTTGTTGGTCAAACCTGTCTTCCGGTCGACACCCTTCACCGCCGCTTCCACTTTTGGCGGATTCCCTTGCTATGAGAACGTGACTACAATGCCATCACGTTATGCATAAGCAGTTGCCCTGATTGTCGTCCTTTTTTCCGTCGAATAACTTGTACAGACAAGTCGGAAAGGGGCGGATAGCGGGCGCCGCCGCGGCGATCACCTCAGCCTTGTCATTCCGATACGGGATCAGGCTTCCCTCCGCCGAATTGCAGCACTGCCAACTCCCAATTACTTTGGAGAACCCATGTCTTCCGCCGATTATCTGCAGGGCGCGTGTGTGTGGAACGGTGTCGAGATGTATGCCAACCCTCGCTGGGTCAAGGAGTTTCCCGCCGCGGTGCTACAGGAGATCGACGCCGCCGTCGACCGGTCGAGCGACCTCGACTGGACGGAAATCACCCGCGACAACTTTCCGCTGCCGGGCGCCGCGGCGTTTTTCGACGACGTGCGCGAGGAACTGGAGAACGGCTCGGGCATGGTGAAAATCCGTGGCCTCGATGTGAGCCGCTATGACCAGCAGCAACTGCGCCGCATCTGGTACGCGTTGGGCCGTCATCTCGGCACGCCGATGTTTCAGAACCGCCGCGGCGAACTGATGCGGGAGATCAAGGACGAAGGCGCGGGCGTCGGCGCGAAGCTCTACGGCGCGACGGTCGACTCATCGGGCAAGGAATTTCTGTCCTCGGGCGCGCGCACGCTGTCGCCCGGCGAGCTGCGTTTTCATACGGACCGCTGCGACGTGGTCGGTCTGCTGTGCGTGCGTCAAGCGTCGGAAGGCGGCGTGAGCAAGCTCGCCAGCAGCGCGACCGTGTACAACGAAATGCTGCGGCGCCGTCCCGATCTGCACGCGCTGCTGTGCCGGCCGATTCCGCGCAGCCGGTTCGGCGAAGAGGCCGGCGGCCAGTACGTGAGCTACGATCTGCCGGTTTTCGGCGTGCGCGACGGCAAGCTCACCAGTCACTTTTCGCTGACGTACATCGAGAACGCGCAACTGCTGCCGAGCGTGCGCCGTCTGAGCGATGCCGAGCACGAAGCGCTGCGGCTGCTTCTCCAATTGGCGCAGGAGCAGTGTTTCGAGATGCGATTCGCGCCTGGCGATATCCAGTTGCTGAACAACCACGTGATCTATCACGGGCGTACGGCCTTCACGGACGATGCGACCACGGGCCAGGACCGGATGCTGATGAGGCTCTGGCTATCGGTGCCGAACTCGCGTGCGCTGCCCGAGGATCACGCGATCCTGTGGGGCGACGTGTCCGGCGGCATGCCTCACGGCGGCATTGCGCAGCCGGCGACGCCGTGCATGAGCTAAGGGCGACGGGTCTCCAACTCCCGCCACCGCGGTACCGGGCGACGCATCAAAGCGTGTAGTCGCTCGCTGAACTAGCAAGACCCCACTCATGAGGAGAAAAACGTGACTCAAAACAGCATGCTCGCCGCAAGAAAACGCACAACGTGGCTTCAACGGGCGGCGGTTTCCGTCGCGTTGAGTACCGTCGCCGTCACGGCAATGGCCGCGCCGGACTTCGGCAAATGTGAGGTCAGCGGACAAAAGGGCTCGGTCAAACTGACGACAGTCGTGCCCGGTGCCCTGTCGGTACGGCCGGTTCTCGGTGTACCCGGCTGGTGGAACGGCGATTCGCCCGACACCATCAAGGACGGCTTCGAGTACTGCATGGCCGCGAACATGGCGTATCGCGCGGGGCTCGACCGGGTGATTCTGGTGAACCGGTCCTTTCAGCAGATCCTGACCGGACAGTCGCAGGGCTTCGATATCGCGCTGAGCGAAGTGACGATCACCGAGCCGCGCAAGCAGGTCGTGAATTTCACCGAGCCGTACTTCAATTCTGATCAAGGCATTCTGGTCAAGGCCGGCACCAAGGTCGACAAGAAGAATCTCGGCAGCCTGCGCTATGCGGTCGAACGAGGCACTACGGCTTACGATTACATCGTCGAAAAGGTGAAACCCGCCGAGCAGCCGAAGGTATTCAACGATCCGCCGTCGATGTACACCGCGCTGGCCGCGGGACAGGTCGATGCCGTAATCTACGACACGCCGAACGTGCTGTTGCGCGCGAAGAATTCGAATGGCGCGCTGGAAGTGGTCGGCCGCTTCGACACCGGCGAAAAATGGGGCGGCCTCGTCAACAAGGATTCGCCCAATCTCGCAGCGTTCGACCAGCTGATCGCCGGAATGAAGAAGGACGGCACGCTGGACAAGCTGAGCGCCCGGTATCTGACGCCGGAACTCGGCTCGGATCCCACCAAGCTGCCGATCCTGAACCCTTGATCGCGTCCAAACCAGGCGAGTCCACACCATGAGCAATGCAACGCGACAGACGGGTGACGTGATACCGGGCCCTGCGGGCAACGGCCGTCGGTTGAAGATGGGCGGCATGCCGCGCGTGCCGACCTCATTGCTGCTTGCAACGATCGTGGCGGTGGTCGTCGTCGTGTCGGGGAGCTGGTACACGATTGCGGTCATGCGGGCTTCCCTGGTGGCCGCTCAGTTCGGCGGCGCATGGATCAACCCGATTGCCGCGCTTCTCGCGCTGCTCTCGGTCGCGATCGTGCTGCCGCTCGCACGAGCCTTCCGCTGGAGCAGCCGTATCCGTGATGCGGCTGCGCGGCGGGATCTCGCGCAAGCGCGAGGTGCCCGCTCGGGTGCGAGGGACCAGTGTTTTATCGCGTTGGGCTATGCCTTGGCGCAGCTGGTCGTGATCCTCGTGTTGCAGTTCTTTCTGGTGAACCACCAGGCGGTGGCCAAGACGTTCTTCCTGGTCCCGCTGATGGTCAAGACGTTCCCCCTGGTGCTCGCGGCCTTCTGGATGAACGTGAAGATCTCGATCGTCGCGGAGATCCTCGTCCTGATCTGGGGCTTGATCGTTGCGCTCGCGATGTTCGCGCCGGGCATCGCCGGCAAGCCGGTTCGGCTGATCGCCACCGCCTACGTCGATATCTTCCGCGCCGTGCCCGCGGTGCTGGTGATCTATCTGGTCGGCTTCGGCATTCCCCTGACCGGCATTCCGGTGCTGAAGGATCTGTCGCTGACGATCTTCGTCGTGGTCGCGTTGACGCTGACGGTGGGCGCCTACGTCGCGGAGATCTACCGCGCCGGGATCCTGAGCATCCACTGGAGCCAGACCGCCGCGGCCCGTTCGCTCGGCTTGTCGCATTTTCAGACGCTGCGTTTCGTCATCGTTCCGCAGGGGATCCGGCAGATCATTCCGCCGCTGCTCAATTCCTTCATCTCGTTGCAGAAAGATACGGCGCTGGTGTCGGTGGTCGGGGTGATCGATTCGTTCAATCAGTCGATGTTGATCGCGTCGAATTACTACAATCTCTCCGCCGTCACCACGGTGGCCCTGCTGTTCATCGTCGTGTCGATTCCGCAAACGAGATTCGTGGAGCGGATGATGCGGCGCGACCGTGCGCGTATGCGTGCCGGCGAAGCCTGAAGGAGGCGATTCCATGTCGTTCATCGACATTCGCGACATTTCGAAATCGTACGGCGACGTGCCGGTCATCAAGCGTCTCGCGATGACGGTCGACGAACACGACGTCGTGTGCCTGATCGGTCCGTCGGGTTCGGGCAAGTCGACGCTGCTGCGCTGTATCAACGGCCTGGAGCTGATCGACGACGGCGAGATTCGGGTCCACGGCGATCGCATCACGGGGCCCGGCGTCGATGTGGACGCGTTGCGCCGCGACATCGGCATCGTGTTTCAGGGCTACAACCTGTTCCCGCATATGAGCGTTCTCGATAACGTGACGCTCGCGCCGGTGCGCGTATTGAAGCAGCGCAAGGACGAGGCCGAGGAACGCGCGATGACTTTGCTCAAGCGCGTCGGACTCGCGCACAAGGCGAAGGAGTTTCCGGACCGGTTATCGGGCGGCCAGCAGCAGCGCGTGGCGATCGTCCGCGCGCTGGCGATGGACCCGATGGTGCTGTTGCTCGACGAAATCACTTCCGCGCTGGATCCCGAGCTCGTCTCCGAAGTGCTGAACATCGTGCGCGATCTCGCGAGCGAGGGCATGACGATGCTGCTCGCTACGCACGAAATGGGTTTCGCGCGCGAAGTTTCAACCAAGGTGTGTTTTCTGTGCGACGGCGCGGTGTACGAAGAAGGGCCGCCGGAACAGATTTTCGGCGATCCTGTGCGCGACAGGACCCGCGCATTCCTGCGCAGCATTCGCGAGGCGAAACGGATCTAACGAACCGCGGCGGCAACGACCGATGACCATCGAACCGCTCAGCGACACCCAGATCATCGACGCCTGGCAGCGCAACGCGTCGCCGTGGAAGCACGCGGTGCGCGCTGGTGAAATCGAAAGCCGGCGCCTTGTCACCGATCAGGCCGTGCTCGATGCGGTACTGGCCTGCAACCCGGCCAGCGTCCTCGATCTGGGCTGCGGAGAAGGCTGGCTCGCGCTCGCGCTGCAGCAGCGCGGCATCGATGTGACCGCGGTGGACGTGATTGCCGAACTGGTGCGTGCCGCGACCGATGCCGGTGTGATCGACGCGAGAACGCTGTCGTATGAAGAGATCGCGGCAGGCCGGCTCGACGTGCGCGCCGACGTCGTCGTCTGCAATTTTTCGCTGCTGGGCAAGGAGTCGGTCGACGCACTGCTGCGCGCGACGCCGACGCTGCTCACGCCAGGCGGAAGTCTCGTCGTGCAGACGCTGCATCCGCTGGTCGCCTGTGGTGACTTGCCGTACGTCGACGGTTGGCGGGCGGGTTCGTGGGCGGGGTTCGGCGACGCATTCAGCGATGCGCCGCCGTGGTACTTCCGGACCTTGCAGACGTGGATCGACCTGCTGCGAGCGAGCGGGCTGTTACTACGCGAAATGCGTGAACCTCTGCATCCGCGCACCGGCAAACCGGCTTCGGTGATTTTTCGCGCGCAGGCGGCGGGCTGACCGGGCGAAGCAGGCTACCGCGTCTTGCCGAGGTGTCCGAAAACGGAGGCATTGCATGCAAGCGTTCGTCGACTATCCATCCGTCCTGTTCGTGGTACTGCTCGTCGCGTTCGCCGGGGCGATCGCTTTTGGCGCAATTGTGCTTCGGCGCGTTTTCGCGCTTCAGAGTGAGGAGCGCGACGACTTCAACCTCGTGCAGACTTCGACCTTGACGTTGCTGGCGTTGCTGATCGGCTTCAATCTGTCGATGGCGGTCAATCGCTACGACCAGCGCAAGAATCTGGAGGAAAACGAAGCGAACGCTATCGGCACCGAGTACGTCAGGGCCGATGTGGTCGCGGCGCCCATCAGCACGCAGATGAAGACTGAACTGGTTCATTACACGCAATTGAGGGTCGCCCATTACCTGACGCGCGATGCGCAGGCACTTGATCGCATCGGGCAGGACACCGGCAAGTCTCAAGCCGAACTATGGCGCCTGGCGGTGCAGGTAGCGAAGGACCAGCCGACGCCGATCGGCGCCGCCGTGATGACCGGCATGAACGACGTACTCAACTCGCAAGACTATTCCGAGGCGGCGCTCGTGAACCGGATTCCGCTAGGCGCATGGGCGCTGATGATCGTGATCGGACTATTGGCGTGCGTCGTACACGGATATGGCGCGAAAAGCAACGTTCGACGAGCCGTATTCATGATCGTCCTGCCCGTGTCGGTCGCGCTATCGCTCGCGCTGATCGCGGACATCGACAGTCCGCGAGGCGGTGTCATTCATATCCAGCCGCAAAATCTCGCGCGGCTGCTGAGGTCGCTGGACAAGTGACGTCTCTCAGGCCTGCCCGCTCAGCTCCCGATGCAACGCCCGATACTCCTGAGCCAGCTTGTGTCCCGGATCGAGATGAATGACGGGGGTCGCCAGCTGATGCGACTCACGGATCTTCACCGATGACGACAACCGCGAGCCGAGCACCGGCAAGCCTTCGCTGATCAGTTCGTCGACGAGCTTCTGCGGCAGGCTCGCGCGAGGCTGGAACTGGTTGATGACGATGCCTTCCACCTCCAGCGCGTGATTGTGATCCTGCTGGATCTCCTTCACGTTTTCGAGCAGCGTGTAAAGCGCGCGACGCGAAAAGTCGTCGCAGTCGAACGGGATCAGGCAACGCTCGACGGCAATCAGCGCCGAGCGGGTGTAGAAGTTCAATGCGGGCGGCGTGTCGATGTAGACGGCGTCATACATGTCGAGTTCGTTCAGCGCGTCGCGCAGCTTGTAGATCTTGTAGCGCGATTCGAGCTTGCCGTGCAGCGTGTCGAGGTCGGCATGCGCGGGCATCACGTCGAGATTCTCGAAGCGCGTCGGATGAATGAACGTGGTGGCTTCCACGGGTTTGAAGCTGAAGCCGAGCGCGGTTTCGAAGAAGCCGGCGACGGTGGGGTTGACCTCGTTGGCCTGTGCGCCGAGCAGGTACTGGGTCGAGTTCGCCTGGGCGTCGAGGTCGATCACCAGCGTGCGCAGCCCTTCGCTCGCGCTGATCGCCGCCAGGTTGCAGACGATGGTCGATTTGCCTACGCCACCTTTCTGATTGAATACAACGCGCCGCATGGTCTCCCCTTGAACGGAAGCGGTTACAAAAGCGCCCAGCATACCTGAGTCGGGTGACGACAAAGATTTCGACGGTGTTCCAGCGCGGGTCAGTGTTGCCCGGTGTCCACGTCGACCACGACCTTCACCTGTGCCGTCCCGCTGGCGACGAGCTTGTAAGCCTCGTCCGCGCTGTGTAGATCGAACCGCGTCCGATCGACCACGGGCGCGAGCGCGCCGCTCTCCACGAGCCGCGTCGCTTCGCGCATCATCTCGCCAAGATGCGCGCGATTCCGACCCGTCAGCAACGGATACAGCGTGAAGATGCCTGAATAGCTGGCTTCACGAAACGAAAGCGGTGCAAGCGCATGCGTTCCCCAGCCAAGCGCGCTGACCACATGCCCAAAGTGCCGGACCGCCGCAAACGACGCATCGAGCGAAGCACCGCCTACCGTATCGACGACCAGATCGAAGCCTTCTCCGGCGGTCAACTCCATTACATACTGTTCGACCGTCCGCGCGCGGTAGTCGATCGGCGTCGCGCCGAGCCGGCGCACCAGTTCGGCATGATGTGCGCTCGCGGTTGCATACACGTCGGCGCCGAGCGCGCGCCAGTTGCACGGCGGTGTGACCGACGCCGCCCGCGCCTCCCTGGACCAGCACCTTGGTCCCGCCTCGCAGCTGCGCGCGATCGACGATACCCGCATACGACGTGACGAACGCGAGCGGCAACGCGGCCGCCTCGCGCATCGACAGATTGGACGGGACATGGGCGAGCAGAGCGGCATCGACCGCCGCGTACTGCGCGAGCGAGCCCTGAATGCCGCCGACCCCGCCGGTCATGCCATAGACCTTGTCGCCGATCGCGAAGCCGCTGACGCCATCGCCGAGTTCCACCACGGTGCCCGCGAGGTCGATACCGAGCACGAGCGGCAGCGGATGCTGCGCGTGCCCGGCCTGGCCTGCGCGGATCTTGATGTCGAGCGGATTGAGGCCACTCGCGGCGATGCGCACGAGGACCTGCCCGGCAGCGGGTTCCGGGCGGGGCAGTGTCGTGAATTCGAGTGGGCCGTTGGATTGGCTGAGCACCAGAGCGTGCATGGACATGGCGGTCTCCTCGTGCTGCTGACGTCAATTGAATCAGTCGAAGCGGGCTGTCGGTGCTCTGCTTCGTTCGACGCGCTACCGTGCGGCCGCATCCACGAGCGCGGCCACGCCGCTCACCGGTTTCATCAGATCGTCCGGCAGACCGTGCCGCTCGCGAAGATAGTCGGTCGAGTTGAACGAAAGCCATGCGCGGCCGTTCGCGTCCTCCCAGACCAGCACCTTGAGAGGCAGATCGAGCGCGGCGGTCGGCGCGAGTTGCATCAGCGGCGTGCCGGCTTTGGGATTGCCGAAGATCAGGAGTCGGCTGAACGGCATCGCCAGTCCGGCGCGCTCGGCGTCGCCGCTGAAATCGATGCGCGCGAAAAGCGTCAGCCCTCGCTCGAGAATCAAGGTTTGAAGACGCTCGGCGGTCGCGTCGCCAGAATGGCCGCTGGCAACGGTGACGATGCCTGTGCCGGCGTTCTCTGCAATCGAAGCGGTGGTCATCATCCCTCCACGGTCAGGCGGACCACTGCAGTGTAGGCGCTCGCCGGCGCGGCGTGGTCGAGCGCGCCGCGCTGCCGTGAGAGAAGTTCTACCGAAAGGCGGACGGAAGCGGATATGAGCGGAGGGTGCGCCTGCTCGACGAGCGGCGGCTTCGATCCGCGAAGCCGCCGTCAGGAGCGCCTCAGCGACGCTCCGATGCCCGCCTTACTGGCTCAGATAGACGAACTTGCCATCCTTGATGATGCCCATCACGCTCGCTCGCTGATCGAGGCCGACGTGATCCTTCGGGCTCGTATTGACGACCCCGTTCGGCACCACCAGCTCATGCGCGTGCTCGAGTTCGTCGCGCAACGCGACGCGAAACGCCGGCGTGCCCGGCTGCGCCGTCTTCAGCGCACGTGCAACGGCGTCCTGCAGGCGCGGATAGACGCCGGCCGCATCGCCCGCGAACTGCGTGACGCTGCCGGGGCCGTACTTGGCCTCGTACGCATCGACGAACGCGAGCGCGGCCTTCTTCGACGGATGATCGGCCGGCAGCGTGCGCGCGACGACGACCGGCTGGGTCGGGAACAGCGTGCCTTCCACGTCTTTGCCGCCGAGCTTGATGAACTCCGGCGTCGCGATGCCATGCGTCTGATAGATCGCTCCCTTGTAGCCGCGCTCGATCAGCGTGCGCTGCGGCAGGACCGTCGGCGTGCCCGCGCCGGCGATCAGGATCGCGTCGGGTTTCGCGGCCATCAGCTTGAGGATCTGGCCGGTCACGCTCGCGTCGGTGCGGTTGTAGCGCTCGGTCGCGACGAGCTGAATATGGCGCAGCGCCGCGAACTTGCTGAACTCGTTGAGCCAGCTTTCGCCGTAGCCGTCCGCGAAACCGATGAAGCCGACCGTCTTCACGTTGTGGTTCGACATGTAGCGCGTCATCACGTCGGCCATCGCGCTATCGGTCTGCGCCATCTTGTAGGCCCAGATCTTCTTGCCTTCCTGCGGTTCGACGACGCTCGCCGAGCCGATCAGCGTGATCATCGGCGTCTGGCTTTCGGCGACCGGATCGAGCGCGGCCATGGCGGCCGGCGTGATGTTCGGGCCGACGATCACGTCGACGTGGTCCTCGTTGATCAGCTTGCGGATGTTGCGCACGGCGTTGCCGGGATCGGACGCGTCGTCGAGGAAGATGTAGTCGGCTTTCTGGCCGGCGATCGTCTGCGGCCACATCAGCATCGCGTTCTTGCTCGTGATGCCGATCACGGCGGCGGGCCCGGTGTTCGACAGATCGATGCCGACCTTGAGGTCGGCGTGCGCGGCGCCGGCGACGAGCAGCGCGCCGGCGGCGGCCGCGAGGCGGCCTAGCGTGTGGCCGACCTTATTGTTATGCGACTTCATCAAGGGGTCTCCGTAGCGGGAAGCAATTCAGAAGCGGTTCAAAGTTCGTAGGTTTCGTGTTCACCTTTCAGTGCCTGCTCGATCAGTTTGCGGTTCAGGCTCGGCGATAGCAGCTCAACCAGCGTGTACACGTAGCTGCGCAGGTACGCGCCCTGTTTCAGCGCGACGCGCGTCACGTTGCTGCCGAACAGATGGCCGACCGGCATCGCGCGTAAATGGCGGTCGCGCTCGGCGTTGAACGCGATGTCGGCCATGATGCCGACGCCGAGGCCCAGCTCGACGTAGGTCTTGATCACGTCGGCGTCGATCGCCTCGAGCACGATGTCCGGATGCAGGCCGCGCAGGCGGAACGCCTCGTTGATCTTGGTGCGGCCGGCGAACGCGTTGTCGTAGGTGATCAGCGGGTATTGGGTCAGGTCGTCGATCGACAGCAGCTTGCGCTCGAGCAGCGGATGGTCCGGCTGCATGACCGCGACGTGGTGCCACTGGAAGCAGGGCAGCGACACCAGATCCTTATAGTTGGAGATCGCCTCGGTCGCGATCGCGAGATCGGCCTGGTCATGCAGCACCATTTCGGCGACCTGGGTCGGACTACCTTGCAGAATCGAAAGGTGGACCTTGGGGAAGCGCCGCTTGAACTCGGCGATCGCCGCGGGCAGCGAGTAGCGCGCCTGGGTGTGGGTGGCGGCGATCGTCAGGTTGCCCTGGTCCTGCGCCGCGTAGTCCTTACCGACCCGCTTCAGGCTTTCCACTTCCTGCAGGATTTTTTCGATCGATTGCAATATGATGCGGCCCGGCTCGGTCAGCGAGCGCACGCGCTTGCCGTGGCGGGTGAAGATCTCGACGCCGAGCTCGTCCTCGAGCTCGATGATCGCCTTCGAGACGCCTGGCTGGCTTGTAAACAGCGCTTTGGCGGCTTCGGTGAGGTTGAAGTTCTGCCGCACAGCCTCGCGGACGAAGCGGAATTGGTGCAGGTTCATATATAACCTCGCCGCATATAAAAAGAATTTTTTAGTCGTTTGAAATATAAGGCGAGTTTATTACGATCTGTCCATCTTTTTCAATATGGATATCTGTATTTGTTATAAGCAAATGAGCGATGGGTCTAAACGCTTGCTTGCGACAGCTGACAAACACGGATATTCGAGCCGCGGCGGAAACCGGACCGCCGTGAGTCACGCAAGTTTCGAAAAATTGGGGTCCCCGAATGTACCAATACGATCAGTACGACCAGACCATCGTCGATGAACGGGTCGCGCAGTACGCCGATCAGGTTCGCCGCCGCTTGTCGGGCGAATTGAGCGAAGAGGAATTCCGTCCGCTGCGTCTGCAGAACGGCCTGTACTATCAGCGCCACGCGTACATGCACCGCATCGCGATTCCTTACGGCAACCTGCGCAGCGACCAGATGCGCGTGCTCGCGCAGATCGCGCGCGAACACGACCGCGGCTACGGCCATTTCTCGACGCGCTCGAATATCCAGTACAACTGGATCAAGCTCGAAGAGACGCCGGAAATCCTGCGCAAGCTTGCCGCCGTGCAGATGCACGGCATTCAGACCTCGGGCAACTGCATTCGCAACATCACCGCGGACCAATTCGCCGGCGTCGCACCCGACGAAGTCGTCGATCCGCGTCCGTGGGCCGAAATTCTGCGCCAATGGTCGACCTTCCACCCGGAATTCGCGTGGCTGCCGCGCAAGTTCAAGATCGCCGTGTCGGGCTCGAAGGAAGATCGCGCAGCCGTGCAGATCCACGACATGGGCGTGTATCTGAAGAAGAACGCGCAGGGCGAACTCGTGGCCGACATTCTGGCCGGTGGCGGTCTGGGCCGCACGCCGATCGTCGGCGCGATCATCCGCCGCGATCTGCCGTGGCAGCATCTGCTGACCTACTGCGAAGCCGTGCTGCGCGTGTACAACCGCTACGGCCGCCGCGACAACATGTACAAGGCGCGGATCAAGATTCTGGTGAAGGCGCTCTCGCCGGAGAAGTTCTCCGCGCAGGTCGAGGAAGAGTGGCAGCACCTGAAGGACGGTCCGTCCACGCTGACCCAGGCGGAAGTGGATCGCGTCGTGCAGTACTTCGCGCCGCCCGCTTACGAAAAGCTGCCGGACACCGATGCATCGTTCGAAAACCATCTGCTGGAAAACCGTGCGTTCGCGCGCTGGGTCGAGCGTAACGTGCGTCCGCACAAGGTCGCGGGCTACGCGTCGGTCACGCTGTCGCTGAAGCCGACCACGATCGCCCCGGGCGACGCAACGGACGCGCAGATGGAAGCGGTCGCCGACTGGGCCGACGAATACTCGTTCGGCAAGATCCGCGTGTCGCACGAACAGAACCTGATCCTCGCGGACGTCAAGAAGCGCGACCTGTTCGCGGTGTGGGAAAAGGCCAAGTCGCAAGGTTTCGCGACGCCGAACATCGGCTTGTTGACCGACATCATCGCGTGCCCGGGCGGTGACTTCTGCTCGCTCGCGAATGCGAAGTCGATCCCGATCGCGCTCGCGATCCAGGAACGCTTCAACGATCTCGACTACGTGTACGACCTCGGCGACATGTCGCTGAACATTTCGGGCTGCATCAACGCGTGCGGTCACCATCACGTCGGCAACATCGGCATTCTGGGCGTCGACAAGGACGGTTCCGAGTGGTACCAGGTCACGCTCGGCGGCGAGCAGGGCACGGGCGCGACCGGTGCTCACCTCGGCCGCGTGATCGGCCCGTCGTTCTCGGCCGAGGAAATGCCGGACGTGATGACGAAGGTGATCGATACGTTCGTGGAAAATCGCCACGAAGGCGAGCGTTTCATCGACACGTACAACCGCATCGGCATCACGCCGTTCAAGGAGCGCGTATACGCCGCGCGTCAACCGGCTCACGCGTAACCGCGAAAGGATACTGAACAGATGGCTTCTATCATCAAGAATCGCGCGATCGTCGACGACGACTGGACCCTCGTGCGCCCGGCCGAAGACGGCACGCTGCCTCTCGTGAGCGAACTGCCGGCCGGCAAGGTGCTGGTGCCGTTCGCCCTGTGGCAGGTCGAACGCGATGCGCTGGTTGCCTCGCGCGGCGCCGCGGAAATCGGCGTGTGGCTCGCGCCGGACAACGAACCGGCGGACATCGTCGGCGATTTCGACAAGCTTGCACTGATCGCCGTGGACTTCCCGGTGTTCCGCGATGGCCGCGGCTACAGCATCGGCCGCCTGTTGCGCGAGCGCTATGGCTACAAGGGCGAACTCCGCGCGATCGGCGACGTGCTGCGCGATCAGATCACCTTCATGTTCCGCTGCGGCTTCGACTCGTACGCGCTGCGCGCCGACAAGGACTTCAACGACGCACTGAAAGCGTTCGACGACTTCAGCGTGCAGTACCAGGGCGCCGTCGACACGTCGCCGCTGTTCCGCCGCCGCGCGGCCCAGGCTGGCGCCGACAAGGTCCCGGCATGAGCGCCGCTCAAGCGTTGAGCCCGGAGCTTGCAGCGAAGGTCGAGCGACTCGACGCGCTGCTCGATTCGATCGCTGCGCGTCACGCGAACGTGAAGCTCGCGAGCAGCCTCGCGGCCGAAGACATGCTGCTCACGCACGCGATCCTGTCGCGCGGCGTGAAGATCGGCATCTTTTCGCTGAATACGGGCCGTCTGCACGCGGAAACGCTCGGCATGCTCGATCGCGTGAAAGAGCGCTACGGCTATGACATCGAGCAGTTTCATCCGCAGGCGGCCGCGGTCGGGCAGTACGTGGGCGAGCACGGCCTGAACGCGTTCTACGAAAGCGTCGAGCTGCGCAAGCGCTGCTGCGAGATCCGCAAGGTCGAGCCGCTCAATCGCGCGCTCGCGGACGTCAGCGCCTGGGTGACCGGACAGCGTCGCGAGCAGTCGGTCACGCGTACCGAGCTGCACGAGGAAGAGCACGACGGCGCGCGCAATATCGCCAAGTTCAACCCGCTCGCGGACTGGACCGAAGCCGAAGTCTGGGATTACCTTAAGCGCTTCGACGTGCCGGTCAATCCGCTGCATGCGCGCGGTTATCCGAGCATCGGCTGCGAGCCTTGTACGCGTGCGATCCGCCCCGGCGAGGACAGCCGGGCGGGGCGCTGGTGGTGGGAGTCGCGCGACACGAAGGAATGCGGCTTGCACATCACGGCGATCACCCCGATTGCGGTCGAGCGCAACGAAAATGCGTCGGCCTGAGCGCCGCGCACCGAGCTTGCGGCGCACCGGCGCCGAAAACGATCCGAATACTTCCGCCCGCGCGCTACCGCGCGCCGGGCGAATCAACGAAGGACCCGCTATGAGCACCACGCTCGATTCCGCTGTCAACGCTCCGCTTGCCAATACGGTCAACCGGATGGATCACCTCGATTGGCTCGAAGCCGAGTCGATTCACATCCTGCGCGAACTGGTCGCCGAATGCAGCAAGCCGGCGCTCCTGTTTTCGGGCGGCAAGGACTCCGTCGTGGTGCTCGCGCTCGCTCTGAAGGCGTTCGGCCTCGGCGCGAACCGCAAGACGCAGCTGCCGTTCCCGCTCGTGCATATCGACACCGGCCATAACTACGACGAAGTGATCGACTTCCGCGATCGTCGCGCGCAAGAGATCGGCGCTGAGCTCGTGGTCGGTCACGTCGAAGACTCGATCAAGCGCGGCACCGTGCGTCTGCGTCGCGAAACGGATTCGCGCAACGCTGCTCAAGCGGTCACGCTGCTGGAGACGATCGAGCAATACGGCTACACCGCGATGATCGGCGGCGCGCGCCGCGACGAAGAAAAGGCTCGCGCGAAAGAGCGCATCTTCTCGTTCCGCGACGAATTCGGCCAGTGGGACCCGAAGGCGCAGCGCCCGGAACTGTGGAGCATCTACAACGCGCGTCTGCACAACGGCGAACACATGCGCGTGTTCCCGATCTCGAACTGGACCGAACTCGACGTGTGGCAGTACATCGCGCGTGAACGGCTCGAACTGCCGTCGATCTACTACGCGCACCAGCGCGAGATCGTGCGCCGCAACGGCCTGCTCGTGCCGGTCACGCCGCTCACGCCGATGCGCGAAGGCGAGACGAGCGAACAGGCGCTCGTGCGTTTCCGCACGGTCGGCGACATCAGCTGCACGTGCCCGGTCGAAAGCGACGCGGACGACATCGAGAAGATCATCGCCGAAACGGCCGTCACCGAAATCACGGAACGCGGCGCGACGCGAATGGACGATCAGGTCTCTGAAGCGGCGATGGAACAGCGCAAGAAGCAGGGTTATTTCTAAGCACACGACCAAGGGCAAAGCAATCATGAGCGGTATTCATCAACCAGAAGACCTCGGCGTGCTGCGTTTCATTACTGCGGGCAGCGTCGACGACGGCAAGAGCACGCTGATCGGCCGCCTGCTGTACGACAGCAAGGCAGTGCTGTCCGACCAGCTCTCGGCGCTGTCGCGCGCAAAGAACAAGCGCACCGTCGGCGACGAAATCGATCTGTCGCTGCTGACCGACGGCCTCGAAGCCGAGCGCGAGCAGGGCATCACGATCGACGTCGCCTATCGCTACTTCGCCACGGCCAAGCGCAAATTCATCATTGCCGATACGCCGGGCCACGAGCAGTACACGCGCAACATGGTGACGGGCGCCTCGACCGCGCATGCGGCGATCATCCTCGTCGACGCGACGCGCGTGACGTTCGAGAACGGCGTCGCGCAACTGCTGCCGCAAACCAAGCGTCATAGCGCGATCGTCAAGCTGCTCGGTTTGCAGCATGCGATCGTCGCGATCAACAAGATGGACCTCGTCGACTACAGCGAAACGCGTTTCAACGAGATTCGCGACGCGTACGTCGAGCTCGCGCGTCACCTCGGTCTGGAAGATGTGCGCTTCGTGCCGGTATCGGCGCTGAAGGGCGACAACATCGTCACCGCGAGCGAGCGCATGCCGTGGTACGCGGGTCAGCCGCTGCTCGACGTGCTCGAAGCGCTGCCGGTCGAAACCGCGAGCAACCAGGCGCTGCGCTTCCCGGTGCAGTGGGTCGCGCGCCAGGACGGCAGCCAGGCCGACGATTTCCGCGGCTACATGGGCCGCGTCGAATCGGGCGAAGTGAAGCTCGGCGACACGATCGTCGTGCTGCCGGCCAATCGCGAGGCGACCGTCGCCGAGATCATCGCGCCGGTGGTTGGCGGCACCGCGCAGGTTGACCGCGCGTTCGCCGGTCAGACCGTGACGATCCGTCTCGCGGAAGACGTCGACGTGTCGCGCGGCGACACCTTCGTACTGCGCGAAACGGCGCCGGAGCCGGCGAAGAAGCTCGAGGCGGACCTGTGCTGGTTCGACGACGCGCCGCTGTCGACGCAGCGCAAGTACCTGCTGAAGCAGACCACCAGCACGGTATTCGCGAAGATCGGCGCGATCAAGGAAGTGCTCGACGTGCATACGCTGTCGCAGGCGACCGATCGCAAGGAACTGGCGATGAACGACATCGGTCGTGTCGCGCTGACGTTGCAGAAGCCGCTCGTGTGCGACGCGTACGACTCGCATCAAGGCACCGGCGCGTTCGTGCTGATCGACGAAGCGACGAACCACACCGTCGCGGCCGGCATGATCCGCGCGTTTTCCGCGTAAGCACGGCATAAGCGAAAGAAGGGCGGCGCAGGCGGCGCAAAAACGCGCCGCCGCGTGCGCTCCAACGAACAGGTTGATGTCAATGGGCAAGGTTTATCTGATCGGTGCGGGACCCGGTGCCGCGGACCTGATTACGGTACGCGGCGCGCGGCTGCTCGGCGCCGCCGACGTCGTGCTGCACGACGCGCTGGTCGAGCCCGCCATGCTCGACTACGCGCCCGCGCGCGCGAAGCGCATTGCGGTCGGCAAACGCTGCGGCCAGCTATCGACGGCCCAGCAGTTCATCAACAAGCAGATCGTCGATGCGGCTTTGGAGCATGACGTGGTGGTGCGTCTGAAGGGCGGCGATCCGATGCTGTTCGGCCGTGCCGATGAAGAGATGCGCGCGCTCGAAGCCGCGGGCATCGAGTATGAAGTCGTGCCGGGCATCACCGCCGCGCTGGCGAGTGCGGCCACGCTGAAACGCTCGCTGACGCTGCGCGGCGTGTCGCGCAGCGTCGCTCTGGCGACGTTCAGCCGCGCGCCCGGCTCCGACGAAATCCGCGAGCAGGTCAACGCCGATTCGCTGGTGTTCTACATGGGGCGTGATAGCGGCGTCGAGATCGCGCAGCAACTGATCGATGCCGGCAAGCCAGCCGCGACACCCGTGGCGATCGTCGAGGCGTGCAGCACGCCGCGCGAACGCATGCTGACGCTGACGCTGGAAGATCTTGCGGCCGGCGAAGCACAGCGCTGGGTCGATGCATCGCAGCCGAGTCTGTTGATGATCGGCGAGGCATTCGCGGCGCGGCAGCTCGAGGCGAACCGCCAGTCGAATGGGATGCTGGTCGCGGCCTGAGGTCGGGCAGACTCAACGAAAAAAATCAGACCTGCCGCAAGCAATACTGCGCAAGCGCATCCAGCACCGAATCATCCTCACCCACTGCCACCGCGCAGCGGATCTCGACCCCGGGATGCGCGGCGCGGCATCGATCGACGATCGCCGGCAAATCCTGGCGGACATGGCCGCCTTGCCCGAAGAACACCGGCACCACGGTGATCGCATCGCAGCCTTGCGTGACGAGTTGCGCGACGGCCGTCGGCAGATCGGGCTCCATCAGTTCGAGAAACGCGAGCGCGACCGCCTGGGCTTCGCCCGGCGCCGTTCGTGCAGCGCGCAGTTTGCCGGCGAGCCGTTCGAACGGTTCGCGCCAGCGCGCATCGCGCGCGCCGTGGCCAAACAGAATCAGTCCGTGCATAGCCATCGCGTCAGCCCCTGACGATGCTCTTATCGCTGCGTTAGTGCCGGTCGACCCATTTCAGGCCAACGAGCCCCAGCACCAGGTACACGAGCCCCGGCGTCGCCGCCGTCAACGGTGCGGGCCAGGTATTGAGCGTGCCGATATGCGAGAACAGCGTGTTGAACAGCTGGAAGCTCATGCCGAGCATGATGCCGCCGAACACCTTCACGCCGACCACGCCCGCGCGCGTATGCAGATACGCGAACGGCAAAGACAGCACCAGCATCACGAACACCGCGAACGGATACAGCACCTTGCGCCACAGCGCGATTTCATAGCGCTGCGTGTCCTGATGGTTCTCGGTCAGATGCTGGATGTAGCGGAACAGATTGAACATCGACATCCGGTCCGGCGACACCAGCAGCACCGACAGAATCTGCGGCGTCAGCTCCGAGCGCAGCGAGTACTCGGGCAGCGTGACCTGGTTCGCGCGGTACACCGGATTGAGCGCATCGGCCGGCGTGCCCGGAGGGGGGGGCACGTCGATCAGTTGCGTATCGGTCACGCCGGTCAGCAGCCAGTGGCCGGGCGGCTGATAGCGGCCGCTCTGCGCGATGCGCACGTTCGACAGGCGGAACTTCGAATCGAACTCGTAGATGCGCACGTTGCTGATCGTCGCATCGGGTTTCAACTCGCCGACGTTGACGAAGCGCGTGACCTGCTCGCCGTCGGCGCGCTCGGTCAGCGTGTCCTTGACCCACACGCCCGACTGGAAGTTGGTCGACACCGAGGAGCCGAGCGCCTCGAGCCGCACGCGCTCAGACAGCTGATCCGTGTACGGGCCGACCACTTCGCCGATCAGATACGTGACGAACACGAGCGGGATGCCGATCTTCAGCAGCGAGCGCAGCGCCTGGTTGGTCGCGAGACCCGAGACGCGAAAGATCGTGTACTCGGAGTTCGCCGCCATCTGCGCGAACACGTAGATCGCGCTGATCAGCGCCGCGACCGGAATGATTTCATAGAAACGCGACGGCGTTTGCAGTGCGACGCGCAGCACCGCGTACTGGAATTTGTAGTTGCCGTGGCCGACCGAGTTCAGTTCGTTGATCAGGTCGAAGAAGAAAAACAGACCTGAAAACGCAAACAGGATGAAGATGAACGTGAGATAGATCTGACGCGCGAAATACCTTTCATAAATGCGCATCGGTCAGACTCCCTGCGAACGGCTGAACATGGCGCGCGTGAAGAGCGGCCGGTTGCGCACGCGCATCCAGAAGATGAACGCGACGATCCCGAGCACGATCACGTGCAGGATCACGAGCCCGAGGCCGAACGACATCTTGCCCTGCTCGATCCACGCCTGCACGACGTTCAGCAGATTCGAATAGGTGAGGTAGATCAGCACGGCCATCACGAGGTTGATTGTGCGGCTGCGGCGCGGATTCTGGTGCGCGAGCGGAATCGCGAGCAGCATCAGATTGATCGCGATCAACGGCAGGCCCGCGCGCCACGCGAATTCGGCGAGGTTGTCGCGAGTCGGGTTGCGCAGCAGCGTGAGCGTCGGCAAGCCGGTGGTGGTCGGCGTATTGATGACCGGCTGACTCTGGATCTTCACGCCGTAGCGCTCGAACTCCATGATGCGGAAATCGGGGTGGCCGGGCTCACCGTCATAGCGGCGGCCGTTTTCCAGCACGACGAAGCGGTCGCCGTTCTTGTGCGTCTCGACGTGGCCGTTCTTCGATACGACGACGTTGACCTTGCCGCCCTCGGTGCTGGTCACGAACACGTTCTCCACGTGCCCCTGGTCGGGCGACATCTTCTCGATGAAGAACACGCGGTGGGTGGTCGGCGATTCGCGGAACTGGCCCGGCGCGAGCAGCGACACCTCGTCGCGTTGCTGGAAGCGCGCGCGGATCAGCTTGCTCTGCTGGTTCGACCACGGCCAGCCGACGAACACGAAGAACATGATCAGGATGATGATCGGCGTGGCGAAAATACCGATCGGCTTGATGAATTGGGTGAGGCTCACGCCCGAGGACAGCCACACGACCATCTCGGAGTCTTTGTACCAGCGCGTGAGCACGAACAGGATCGACACGAACAGCGTCGCGACGAGCATGATGGCCAGATAGCCGATCACGGTGAGGCCGATCAGGACCAGCACGTCGCGCGGGTCGATCTCGCCCGAGGCCGCGAAGCCGACGATACGGATCATCATCGTCGTCAGCACGAGCGTGAGAAGAACCAGGAACACGGCACCAGCCGTGTACGCGAGTTCGCGCTGAAGGGAACGTTCGAAGATCATTATTGATGACGAGAGGGGGCGCTCACGGTGACGCGGGGGTTCGGTCCCGTCACGCCTCCGGTGCAGCCGCCGCGAGAAAAATAGCGGATAATTGCGGCTTTCATCCTAAGCCCAGATTTTATCCGAGGACAAGCGCGATGGACTTTAGCATAAAAGCCTGTGATTGGACCAAAGGCTCGACGAACGGTTTCCTGACCGGGAAATCCGATTGCATCGTGATCGGCGTGTTCGAGTCGCAAACGCTGTCGGGCGCCGCGCTGGAGATCGACGCGGCCACCAAGGGCCTGCTCACGCGCGTCATCAAGGCGGGCGACATGGACGGCAAAGCCGGCACCACGCTGTTCCTGCATGAAGTTCAGGGCATCGGCGCGTCGCGCGTGCTGCTGGTCGGCCTCGGCAAACAGGATGCTTTCAGTCAGAAAGCCTACGGCGAGGCGGTCCGCGCCGCATGGCGCGCGCTGCTCGGCACGAAGGTCGTGCAGGTCACCTTCACGCTCGCGCAACTGCCGGTGCTCGAGCGCTCGTCCGACTGGTGCGTGCGTGCCGCGATCCTCGCGCTGCGAGAGCTCACCTACCGCTTCACGCAGATGAAGAGCAAGGCGGACAACACGCCGCGCGCGTTGAAGCGCATCGTGTTCAGCGTCAACACCGGCGACGAGAAAGCCGCCAAGCTCGCCGCGAAGCAGGGCGCCGCGCTCGCCAACGGCATGGACCTGACGCGCGACCTCGGCAATCTGCCGAGCAACGTCTGCACGCCGACCTACCTCGCGAACACCGCGAAAAAGCTCGCCAAAGACTGGAAGCTGAAGGTCGAGGTGCTCGGCGAGAAGCAGTGCGAAGCGCTGAAGATGGGCTCGTACCTGTCGGTCACCGCGGGCGCGGTCGAGCCGGCGCAGTTCATCGTGCTGCAGTACCAGGGCGGCGCCGCGAAGGCCGCGCCGGTGGTGCTGGTCGGCAAGGGCGTCACGTTCGACACCGGCGGCATCTCGCTGAAGCCGGGCGAGGGTATGGACGAGATGAAGTACGACATGTGCGGCGCGGGCTCGGTGCTCGGCACGCTGCGCGCGGTCGCCGAGATGGGCCTGAAGATCAACGTGGTCGGCATCATCCCGGCTGTCGAGAACATGCCGTCGGGCACGGCCACCAAGCCGGGCGACATCGTCACCAGCATGAAGGGCATCACGATCGAGGTGCTGAACACCGACGCCGAGGGCCGCCTGATTCTGTGCGACGCGCTCACCTATGCGGAGCGCTTCAAGCCGGCCGCGGTGATCGACATCGCGACGCTGACGGGCGCCTGCATCATCGCGCTCGGCCATCACAACAGCGGCCTGTTCTCGAAAAACGACGCGCTCGCGGGCGAGCTGCTCGACGCCTCGCGTGAAGCGGCCGACCCGGCATGGCGCCTGCCGCTCGACGACGAGTACCAGGATCAGCTGAAGTCGAATTTCGCCGACGTCGCGAATATCGGCGGGCGTCCGGCCGGCAGCGTGACGGCCGCGTGCTTCCTGTCGCGCTTCACCGATGCGTACCCGTGGGCGCATCTCGACATCGCCGGCACCGCGTGGAAGAGCGGCGCCGCGAAGGGTGCGACGGGTCGTCCGGTGCCGCTGCTCGCGCAGTTCCTGATCGACCGCGCCGGGCAATGACGCAGTGCGGTAAGCGCGCACACGGCGCGGGGCAAGCGGGGCGGAACCGCCGATGACGAGAATCGACTTCCATTCGAACGTCGGCGATTCGCTGTTGTACGCGTGCCGTCTCACGCGCAAGGCGTACCTGGCGGGCCAGCCGCTCATCGTGGTGGCCGAGCCCGCGCGCCTCGCCGCCTTCGACGAAATGCTGTGGACCTTCTCGCCGCTCGAGTTCGTGCCGCACTGCATGGCGGGCACGCCGGTTGCGACCGAAACGCCCGTCGTGCTGACCACGAATCTCGACGACGTGCCCCATCATCAGGTGCTGCTCAATCTCGGCGCGACGGTGCCGGCGCAGTTCGCGCGCTTCGAAAGATTGCTCGAAGTGGTCGGTAACGCACACGAGGAACTCGCCGCGGGCCGCGAGCGCTATCGTTTCTATCTCGATCGCGGCTATGCTTTGAACCACTACAAGCAGGCCGGCTAGGTCCATAGCGCTGCGGCTCGGGGCCGACGCCGCTCGACGGCCATCGGGCAGTGCAACATGCAGACCGCCTGCCTTGCTTCGACCCACACACGGAGAGCGCACGTGACCGATCCCCACGACAGTTCGATTCCGGTCCTGAACGAGGTCCTCGTGCCCGGCCGCGCACGCAAGGCGAGCGAGGCGTCGGGCGATGCCGCCGCGCCCGCCCCCCAGCCTGCCACTCCCCCCGCCGCGCAGCCCGCGGCGGCGTGCGAGCCCGCTTTGCGCCCGGAGCCCGCATTCGTGCCGGAGCCCGCGCATCAGACCGAACCGACGCTGAGCCCCGAGCCGGTACTCGCGCCGCAGCCGGTGCCCACGCCAGAGCAACTGAGTTCGCCGCAGCCCGTGTTGGTGCCGGAGCCGTTGCCAACGCATGAAGGGACCCACGAGGCTGAGCATGAGCCTCTCTCGCAGAGTGAGGTTCGCCGGCCGCACGTGGCCGATCACACGCACGCGAGAAAACACGCGCGTCCGCATCGCGGCATCCATGGCCGACATGGGCATGACGACGTGCACGAAGTCCCCGAAGTCTCGCCCGGTGTGTTCGACCGTACCGAGCCCCTGATCCCGCTCGAGGCCGGTGCGACCGTGCCGCCCGATCTCGACGAAGGTGCGCACGAAGCCGCCCCCACGCAGCCCACACTCGATGCCGACGCGATCGCCGAACGTCTGCATGGACGCTTCCGCGGTTTTCTGACGGGGGAGGGGCGCGGCATCATCGAGGCGCGCTGCCGCGACGCAGTGCAGCAACATACGAATCTGCTCGTCAGTCAGATCACGCGCGAAGTTGCGCAGACGCTCGAAGCCGAAATGACCGATTGGGTGCGCGAAGCGGTGGAAGAGGAGATTGCGCGGCGCTCAGCTTGATGCCGCAAGTGAAGGTCGTGGTCGCGCCACGCGCGGTTATTTGAGCGTCATCACCCAGGCCGCCAGCGAGGCCGCCTGATCGGGTGTGAGCTGCGTGTTCGCGGGCATCGGCACGGTGCCCCACGCGCCGGTACCGCCTTCGAGGATCTTGCGCTTCAGATACGTCACGGCGTCGTCGCGTCCCGCATAACGGGCAGCGACGTCGTGCAGCGCGGGTCCCATGATCGGGCGAGAGACCGCGTGGCAGCTCATGCAGTTCTTCTGCTGGGCGAGCGCGAGGCCGGTTGCTTCGGCATGGGCGGCGGGACTGGCGGCACTCAATGCGGCGGCGAGCGCAACAGAGGCTGCTACGGCTGCGTACGACATCGATTTCATTATGGTCTCCGCCGGTGCAGATGCCCGGCTCGTGGTGCACGCATTATAAGAGCAAAGGGGCGCACGGTTTCTCGTGCGCCCCTTGGCGTTTTTGCGTGGCGTCGCGGCGGGTTCGTCGCGGTGAGCCGGCCCGCTATCCCGTCACCGCCCCGCGATTCGCCGGTTGCGCGAGCGCGAAATACTTCGCCATCACGCCGCGTGTGTAGCGCGGCTTCGGCGCTTGCCATGCGGCGCGGCGGCGCTGCAGCTCGGCGTCGTCGATGTTCAGTTGCAGCAGCAGCTGGTGCGCGTCGATCGTGATCGAATCGCCTTCCTGCACGAGCGCGATCGTGCCGCCGACGAACGCTTCCGGCGCGACGTGCCCGACCACCATGCCCCACGTGCCGCCGGAGAAGCGGCCGTCGGTGATGAGCCCGACCGATTCGCCAAGCCCCTTGCCGATGATCGCCGAGGTCGGCGCGAGCATCTCCGGCATGCCGGGGCCGCCCTTCGGGCCCAGATAGCGCAGCACGACGACGTCGCCGGCGACGATCCTGTCGGCGAGGATCGCTTCCAGCGCGCTCTGCTCGTCGTCGAACACGCGCGCCGGGCCCGTGATGACCGGGTTCTTCAGTCCCGTGATCTTGGCGACCGCGCCGTCTTCGGCGAGATTGCCCTTCAGGATCGCGAGATGGCCTTCGGCGTAGAGCGCCTTGTCGATGGGGAAGATCACCTGCTGATCGCTGCGCGGTTTACTTGGCACGTCCTTCAGCTCCTCGGCGATCGTCCGGCCGGTGATCGTCATGCAATCGCCGTGCAGCATCCCCGCGTCGAGCAGAATCTTCAGCACCTGCGGGATGCCGCCCGCCTTATGCAGATCGGTCGCGACGTACTGGCCCGACGGCTTCAGGTTGCAGATCACCGGCACTTTCTTGCGCATGCGCTCGAAGTCCTCGATCGTCCATTCGACCTCGGCCGCGTGCGCGATCGCCAGATAGTGCAGGACCGCGTTGGTCGAGCCGCCGGTGGCCATGATCAGGGCGACCGCGTTTTCGATCGAGCGCTTCGTGATGATGTCGCGCGGCTTCAGATCCTTCTTGACCGCCTCGACGAGCACGCGCGCCGATTCGGCGGCCGAGTCGACCTTCTCCTCGTCTGGGTTCGCCATCGTCGACGAATACAGCAGCGACATGCCGAGCGCCTCGAACGACGAGCTCATCGTGTTGGCCGTGTACATGCCGCCGCACGAACCGGTCGACGGACACGCATTCTTCTCGATGCCCTCGAAGTCCTCCTGCGACATGCGCCCCGCCGTGAATTCGCCAACGGCTTCGAACGACGACACGATCGTCAGATCGGTACCTTTCCAGTTGCCGGGGCGGATCGTGCCGCCGTACACGTAGATGCCCGGCACGTTCATGCGCGCGAGGCCGATCATGCCGCCCGGCATGTTCTTGTCGCAGCCGCCGATCACGACCACGCCGTCCATCCATTGCCCCTGCACGCAAGTCTCGATGCAGTCGGCGATCACTTCGCGCGAGACGAGCGAGTACTTCATGCCTTCGGTGCCCATCGACATGCCGTCCGAGATCGTCGGCGTGCCGAAGGTCTGCGGGTTCGCGTCGGCCAGCTTGATCGCGGTGACGGCCGCGTCGGCGAGGCGCTGCAGGCCGGCGTTGCAAGGCGTGATGGTCGAGTGGCCGTTGGCGACGCCGATCATCGGTTTGTCGAAATCCTCCTTCTGGTAGCCGAGCGCGTAGTACATCGAGCGATTCGGTGAACGCGCGACGCCTTGCGTGATGTTCTTCGAACGACGGTTGTAGGCCATGGGGAGCTCCAGGTCGGTCTGTTCTGGTGGATGCGCGCTGCGGCTTGTGCGCGCCTGCGTTCAGTGTAGTGCGGCCACGCCTGGCGAACAGGCGGTTTTGTCTGGCGTGCGTCGCGTGTATTATTCGACGCTGTTTAGGTCGCAAAATATATTAATCATGCTGCCGACGATTCCCGACCTGCGCCAGTTGCGCTACTTCGTCACCGTCGCCGAGGAAAAGCACTTCGGCCGCGCGGCCGTGCGTCTGTCGATGACGCAGCCGCCGCTGTCGCAGGCGATCCGCTCGCTCGAGGAGACGCTCGGCGTCGAGCTGTTCGCGCGCACCAAGCGCTCGGTCGAGCTGACGGCGGTCGGCGCCGACCTGCTGCCCGAGGTGCAGCGCCTGCTCGCGGCCGCGGAAGGGTTGCGGCCGCTCGCGCAGAGCCTGGCGCGGGGCGAGGCGGGCGTGCTGTCGCTGGCGTTCGTGTCAACCGCCGATTACGGTCTGCTGCCGCTGCTGCTGCGCGATTTCGGCGCGCGGCATCCGCGTGTGCGGCTCGAGCTGACCGAGGCGACCAGCGACGTGCAGGTCGAGGAACTGGTGGCCGGCCGTATCGATGCGGGTCTCGTGATCGCGCCGCTGCCGTCGCGGCATGCCGCGCAGCTGTCGTGGTTGCCGATCGCGCGCGAGCCGCTGGTGATCGCGATGTCGACGGAGATGGCGCAGCGGCTGCCGGGCGCTGCGAACACCAATGACAGCCCCGCCGCCGAATGGCTCGACACGCCCGTCAGCCTGCGCGATGTCGCCGACGCGCCGCTCGTGATCTTCCCAAGACGTCTCGCGCCAGGCTTTTATGACATCATTATGGATTGCTACGGCGTCGCGGGCCTCGCGCCGCGGATCGGCCAGGAGGCGATCCAGATGCAGACCATCGTGAGTCTCGTGTCGGCCGGCATGGGCGTCGCACTGGTGCCGCAATCATTGCGTAATCTGCGGCGCACCGGCGTCGTCTACCGGCCGCTGTCCGAATCCGTGCCGGCGATCGAAACCGGCCTCGTCTGGCGCACGGACGAGGTGAGTCCGGTGCTGGCGGGCTTTATCGACATCGTGCGCGCGCATGCGGCGAGCGTGGCGTCGCGTGCGTAGAGCCCCTTTTGTTTCCCTGTAAAAACTGCTTTCGAACCTGAACTGCCCATAATTACACGATGCTCATTCACCCCAATTTCGACCCGGTCGCCATTCATCTGGGCCCGCTCGCGGTGCGCTGGTATGGCCTGATGTACCTCGTCGCGTTCGTCGCGGCGATCGTCGTCGCGCGGCTGCGTCTGCGTCTGCCGTACGTCGCCGCGCAAGGCTGGACCGCGAAGGATATCGACGACATGCTGTTTTTCGGCGTGCTGGGCACGATCCTCGGCGGCCGGCTCGGCTATGTGCTGTTCTACAAGGCGAGCTTCTATTTCGCGCATCCGCTCGACATCTTCAAGGTGTGGGAAGGCGGCATGTCGTTTCACGGCGGCTTTCTCGGCGTGACGCTCGCGATGGTCCTGTTCGCCTTTCAGCGCAAGCGCTCGTGGCTGCAGGTCACCGACTTCGTCGCGCCGATGGTGCCCACGGGTCTCGCGGCGGGGCGCCTCGGCAACTTCATCAACGGCGAGCTGTGGGGCCGCGTGACCGATCCGTCCGCGCCGTGGGCGATGCTGTTCCCGGGCGCCGCGCCCGATGACGCCGCATGGCTCGCCGCGCATCCGCAACTGGCCGCGCAATGGCATCTGAACGAAGTGTTCGCGCAATATCACATGCTGCCGCGGCATCCGTCGGAGCTGTACGAGATCGCGCTCGAAGGCGTGGCGCTGTTCTTCGTGCTGATCTTCTTTTCGCGCAAGCCGAAGCCGCTCGGCGCGATTTCCGCGATGTTCCTGATCGGCTACGGCCTCGCGCGCTTTACGGTTGAATTCGCGCGCGAGCCCGACGATTTTCTCGGCCTGCTGGCGATGGGGCTGTCGATGGGCCAGTGGCTGTCATTGCCGATGATTCTCGCGGGCATCGGCCTGATGGTGTGGGCGTATCGCCGGGGGCGTCGCGAGCCGGCGCAGGCGGTTGGCGCGAACTGAGCCACGCACGACTGGCTAGCGCAGAATGCGCTGCATGAAAAAAACGCCACGGCATCCAGGGATGCCGTGGCGTTTCTCTTTGCGCTTGCGCTCGCGCATCACTTCATCTGCACCGACCCCGACACGTTGACCGTCACCGTCGACGTGCCGCCTTCGAGCGGCATCGGCGCGCTCTTCGCGTCGGCACCCATCGCGTGCATGCTCATCATCATCATCGGACGCGGCATCACGCCGCTGTGACTGACGTTGACCTCGCGGATCGAATAGCCGCTAAAGCCGAATGCCTGCGCGGACGACGCGGCCTGCTCGCGAAACGATTTGATCGCCTCCGTGGAGAGCCGTTGCTCCGCGGCGCGCTGCGCTTCCGGCGACAGCGAAAAACGCACGTTGCCGACCTGCATGATCGATGCCATCTGTCCCGCTAGCTTCGATGCCGCGGCGAAGTCGCGCGATTCGAGCACGACTTCCGTGCGGCCGCGCCAGGTCGAGATGCGCCCGTCGCGATCCGTCGACGGGAAGATCGAGAACGCGCCCGAGCGCGCTGTCACGCCGCTGACGCCGCGTGCTTTCTGCAACGCCGCATCGGCGCGTTCGTTCAGTGTCGACGTCAGCGCCGACGGCTCGCTCGCTTGCTGCTCGAAAAACATCGTGATCTCGACTTCGTCCTGCGGGACTTCCGCGCTCGCCTGCGCATTCAGCGACAGCACGCCCGAAGGCTGCTGCATCATGGTCTGCGCGCGGGCGAGAACCGGGTTCAGTGCAAGTGCGACAGGTGCGCCAAAAGCGAGCGCGAGTGCGAGGGCCCGTGCGGTTTTTTTCGTCATGGCTGAACTCCTTGGTTGAACAGGTTGTGCACGTTCGATGCGGGCGTCGTGCGGCGGCGCGATGACAGTGCGCGTCTCGTCGACCGCTTAGGCGTAATTTACCAGGTCTTGGTTCCCCAATTAGTGCTTCGCCGCCGCATTGAACATGATGACCTGGGCGCGCTAACGGAATGTGTCGCACCACGAGTTCGCCGTTAAACGAGCCGTTTAGTGATGAAGCGCCATTCGGCGTCGGTCACCGGCGTGATCGATAGACGGTTGCCTTTGGCGAGCACGCGCATGTCCTGCAATTCGGCATGCTCGCGCAGCGCGGCGAGCGGAATCAGGGCGATTTTCTTTTTGAACACCACGTCGACGAGCATCCAGCGCGGCGTTTCCGGCGACGATTTCGCGTCGTAGTAAGGACTCTTTTTATCGAACTGGGTGGGGTCGGGATAGGCGGTCGAGGAGACCTCCGCGATGCCCGCGATGCCGGGCTCCGGACAGCTCGAATGATAGAAGAGCACGCCGTCGCCGATTTGCATCACATCGCGCATGAAGTTACGCGCCTGATAGTTGCGCACACCGGTCCATGGCAATGTGTGATGGGGTGCGCGGGCGAGATCGTCGATGCTTGCTTCGTCTGGTTCGGACTTCATCAGCCAGTAGCGCATGAATCGGAGTGAGCGTGCGAGGTTGAACGAGGCGCGGCCAAAGCGGGCACGCGCAGAAAAGCCCTTGAAAAAGGCGCTCAAATGAAAACCGACCGCCAAAGAAAAACGGCGTCGAACTGAAGTCCGACGCCGTTCCAGATAAGGTCCCCGCCTTAGCCGCTAGGCCGGCATCCTGAACCGAGGGTTCAGAATTGGTCGCAGTTAGCAACACTTCGGGTACATCAGACAGAGTGACGCGCACACCCGTGCTACAAATTTCCGCAACCGTGCACATGGCATTGGTTCAAGGAATATATGACCTTGGCGAACCAGGCAGGGAAGCTAAACCGATAAAACTACAACGCTTACTGCAAGCTGTACTGCTCAATCACAGTACCTAGTTGTTCGTTCATTTGCTGCATTGTACGCCGTATTTCTTCAGCAGGAAATGCTTCTCCGTGACGCACGCTACTTTGCAGCTTAAGCAGTTCCGATGCCAGCGACAGCGCAGCCATCACCGCGATGCGATCCGTGCCGCGCACGTTGCTGCCGCTGCGGATTTTCTTCATCTCGGCGTCGACGCGCGCGACCGCTTCGAGCAGCGCGCCTTCCGTTTCCGGCGAACAGGCGAGACGATAGGGGACTTCGAGAATCGATACCTCGATCTGCTTGGTGGTCATGCGCTTTCTCCGTGTCGGCTCACGTCGCGTTCCGCTTGCTCGTGTTCGGGCTGGGCGGACTCGAGCAGATCGAGCTGGTTATCCGGTTCGCTGCTCGCGCGTGCGCGCGGCAATTTTTCGAGAATCGCATTCAGGCGCACCTGAGCGTCGTCGATCTTGGCGGACAGCGCGTCGCGTTCCGCCTGCAGTGCATCGCGCTCTTCGCGCAATTGCGCGAGCTCCGTGTGCGTGGCTTCTACTTCTGCACGCGTTTGCGCGAGTTGCTCTTCGAGCGCGAGCCGCGCTTCGTGGTGGCGCTGGCTGATCGCAATCAGCTTGCCGATGTTCTGGGAGAGTGATTCGAGTTCGGTGAGCATGTGCTGCGTCCTCTAAAGACATCGCATTTTAGCGCGGAATATTACAGGTTCCGACAATTGTCTCGTTTCGAGACGTAACAGCATCGCTTCGTGCAGATTCGTTTCATCTCGTGTCGTCGACCCCAAGGTAAAAAGCCGGCGATCCATCGGACAATAACCTGCGTTCAACGGAACAGCTTGCGCACCGATCGACCTTTCTTGACGCCCCGCGAGGCCGCTCCTAAACTTCCCGCACTCTGGTGCCCGCGCGCGCTTGCCTGCGCGCGCAGTTAAACGGGAAGCAGGGCGCGCGCGGTGCCAAACCCGGATGCGCGAACCTGCGCTGCCCCCGCAACGGTAAGCGACCGCATGAGCTGTGCCCATGCAGGTCGGTCCTGATCGCAGGTTCGAAGTTCAACGTGCGAGTGTGCCACTGCGCGTCACGCGTGGGAAGGCGGGATCGACATGTCGTAGCCCGGATACCGGCCAGAAAAGAGGGACGTCCCCCGCGAAAACGTTAAAACAGGACGCCTCGTGACGCGTCGGCCTGCGGGGAAGCAGGCCGCGCACGCTACCTACAGGAAGGTCGTCCCATGCCGTCCGCCATCGCCCGCGCGCAAACCGACGACCCGTTGAAACCAGGACTATGAAACGGCCTACACGTATAACCCGCCGCGACGCGGTGCTGACGACGCGCTCGGCTCGCGGCAGCCGTGACGCGCGCGCCGGGTCGGCCACGCCTGTGAGCGCACGTAAATGAGTCGCGCGTCCGGTTCGCTGTCCACGGCCCTAAAGACCCCGCGCCCGATGAACGCGAAGCGCGCGGCGACGATCTGGCTTGCACTGACGCTCGTCGCCGTCGTAGTGCTCGGTGCCTCGCTCGTGCTCGGCAGCGTGTCGCTCGCGCCGTCGCGCGTGCTCGCGGCACTGATGCCTTCGCACGCATTCGGCGGCGCGGGCAGCGACGATCTCGCCGGCGAAATCGTGCGCACGCTGCGTTTGCCGCGCGCCCTCGCGGGCTTCGCGTGCGGCGCGTTGCTCGCGCTCGCCGGCGCGCTGCTGCAGGTACTGTTGCGCAATCCGCTGGCCGAGCCGTATGTGCTCGGCGTGTCGGGCGGCGCGGCAACGTTTGCGCTGGCGGCGATGATCGCCGGTGGCGCGTGGTGGATCGTCGATGCGAGCGCGTTCGCGGGTGCGTTCGTATCGATCCTGCTGGTGCTCGGCCTCGCGCGTCGCGAGTTGTGGCGCGGCGAGCCGCAGGACACGTCGCCGCGTTTGCTATTGACCGGTGCGGTGATCGCGGCGGGGTGGGGCGCGCTGATCACGCTGCTGCTCAACCTTGCGCCCGACAGCCGTCTACGCGGCATGCTGTTCTGGCTCACCGGCGACCTCAACGGCGGCACGCTGCCGTGGACCGCGCTGATCGCGCTCGTGCTCGTGTTGCTCGCGATCGTGCCGGCCGCGCCGCGCCTGAACGTGCTCTTGCGTGGCGATGCGGCCGCGCAGGCGTTAGGCGTCGCGGTGATGCCGCTGCGATTGCGCTTGTATCTCGCTGCGTCGCTCGCGGCGGCCGCGGCGGTGACGACCGCGGGCACGATCGGCTTCGTCGGTCTCGTCGTGCCGCACATGCTGCGGCTCGCGTTCGGCAACGATCAGCGCATGCTGCTGCCGGCGGCCGCGCTCGGCGGCGGTGTCGCGGTAATGGGCGCGGATCTGATCGCCCGTACCGTGATCGCGCCCGCGCAATTGCCGGTCGGCGTGATCACGTCGCTGGTCGGGGTGCCGGTATTTCTATGGATGCTGCTCAAGCGCCGCCGATGATGCGAGACGAACCGAGCGCCACCTCTTCCGTGCTGAGCGCGCAACGCCTGACGTTGCGCGCCGGCGCGCGCACCTTGCTCGACACGTTCACGCATACGTTCTACGCGGGCGAGATCTGGTGCATCGCCGGGCCGAACGGCGCGGGCAAAACGACCTTGCTGTCGACGCTGGCGGGCTTGTTGCAGCCGGCCACGGGGCACGTCGAACTCGATGGCGTGCGCGTGGCCGACTGGCAAGCGCTGCCGCTCGCACGACGCCGCGCGCTAATGCCGCAAAGCGCGGCCGATGCGTTCGACGCAAGCGTGCTCGACATCGTGCTGCTGAATCGCTTCCCGCATCTGGGCGGCTGGGGTTGGGAGCGCGATGAAGATCGCGCGGCCGCGCACGCGGCGCTCGAACGGCTCGGTCTCGCCGGGTACGCCGCGCGTGACGTGCTGTCGCTATCGGGCGGCGAGCGTCAGCGCGTCGCGCTGGCAGCGGTGCTGTGCCAGGATGCGCCGCTGTTGCTGCTCGACGAGCCGTTGTCGCATCTCGACCTGCATCATCAGATCGACTGTCTCGAAGCGCTCACGGCATGGTCGCGCGAGCCACGTCGCAGCGTGCTGTTCTCATGCCACGACCTGAACCTCGCGCGTCGTTTCGCGACGCATGCATTGCTGCTCGACGGCGCGGGCGGCGCGTATGCGGGCCCGGTGCGCGACGTGCTGACGCCCGCACTGACGAGCCGCGCGTTCGGCCATCCGCTGATTCTGATTCGCGACGGCGAGCACGAGGCGCTGATTCCCGCGCCGCGTGTGCGTCATGAATCGCCTTTCAGTCATGACATATAGTCAGGCTGCTTATTTTCACTCCTTCCTGGTTTCGCTCACATCTATGACTCGCTCCCCACTCCCGGCCGGTTTGCCCGAGGTCGCGCCGCTCGATCAAACGCTCCGTGCCGAGCTGCAACGCATCATCGATACGCGCACCAAACCGCCCGGCAGTCTCGGCCGGCTCGAAACACTCGCGCGACAGATGGGCATGATCCAGCGCACCACGCGTCCCACCGTGCGGCGTCCGGCGATGATCGTCTTCGCGGGCGACCACGGTATCGCCGCCGAAGGCGTGAGCCCGTATCCGCAAGCGGTGACCGCGCAGATGGTCGCGAACTTCGTCGCGGGCGGCGCGGCGATCAACGCGCTCAGCCGCGTCGCGGGTCTCGAACTCGAAGTGGTCAACGCGGGCGTCGCGACGCCGCTGCCGTCCTCCGCTGGACTCGTCGACATTCCGGTCGGGCACGGCACGCGCAACTTCGCGCACGAAGCGGCGATGACGCACGCCGAAGCGCTCGCCGCGATGCAGGCGGGCGCCGCGCGCGTGCGTCATCACGCGGCGCTCGGCACCAACGTGATCGGCTTCGGCGAGATGGGCATCGCGAACACGTCGGCGGCCGCGTGTCTGATGAGCCGCCTGTGCGGCGTGCCGATCGACGAATGCGTCGGCCGTGGCACCGGTCTCGACAACGCCGGGCTCGCGAAAAAGCGCAACGTGCTCGCCTCGGCGCTCGCATGTCATGCCGACGCACGCGCGCCGCTCGACGTGCTCGCCACCTTCGGCGGCTTCGAGATCGCGATGATGGCGGGCGCGTATCTGGCGGCCGCCGAAGCGCGCATGACGATCCTCGTCGACGGCTTCATCGCGACGTCCGCGCTACTGGTCGCCGATGGCTTCTCGCCCGACGTGCGCGAGTACTGCGTGTTCGCGCATGCATCGAACGAGGCGGGGCATCGGCGCATGCTCGATCATTTCGGCGCGCAGCCGCTGCTGTCGCTCGACATGCGGCTCGGCGAGGGCACGGGCGCCGCGCTCGCAGTGCCCCTGCTGCGCGCGGCGGTGGCCTTCGTCAACGAGATGGCGAGCTTCGACTCGGCGGGCGTCGCGGATCGCGAAGCGTGATGCGCGTCACGACGACCCGCTTCGCGACATTGCGAACCTCGGCCCGCATCGCTGTGCACCCGCACCCGCCACGCTCATGAACCCGCTTACCGAACTGCGCTATTTCTTCACCGCGCTCGGATACTTCACGCGCGTGCCGGTGCCGCGCTGGGTCGGCTTCGAACCGCATTATCTGAATGCGGCGGCGCGTTATTTTCCACTCGTCGGCGTGTTGGTGGGCGGCTTCAGCGCGCTCGTCTATCTGGCCGCGCTGCGCGTGTTGCCGGCGGGCGTCGCGGTGCTGCTGTCGATGGCCGCGTCGCTTCTCGTGACGGGCGCGTTTCACGAGGACGGTCTCGCGGATTGCATCGATGCGTTCGGTGGCGCCTATACGCGCGACGATGCACTGCGCATCATGCAAGACTCGCGCATCGGTGCTTTCGGCGCCATCGCGCTCGTGGTCGCCCTGGCGATCAAGTGGCAGACGCTCGTCGCGTTGCCGCCGCTGCGTGCCGCCAGCCTGATGATTGCGGCGCACGGCGCGAGCCGCGCTTGCGCGATCAGTTACCTGGCTACGCTCGAGTACGTGCGCGCGGCAGGCAAGGCCAAGCCGGTCGCGCTGCGTCTGAGCGGGCCGGCGCTGTTGTGCGCCGCGCTGTTCGGGCTGCCGTGGCTGCTGTGGCCGAACGGCCCCGGCGCACCCGACTGGCGTTTCGCCGCGCTCACGTGTGTCGTGCTGTTCGCGCTGCGCTTCGCGATGGGTCGTTATTTCGTCAGACGCATTGGCGGCTATACCGGCGATTGCCTTGGCTTCGCGCAACAGATCTTCGAATTGAGCATCTATCTGGTGGGGCTTGCATGGATATCGTCCTGATTCGCCATCCCGCTGTCGCGCTCGATGCGGGTATCTGTTACGGCCATAGTGACGTCGCGTTGGCGGAAAACGCCGAGGTGACGTCGAATGCATTGGCGGTAAAGCTGGCGAGCTTGCAGGTGCCGGCGCCGCGCGTGCTGATCACGAGTCCGCTCACGCGCTGCGCTGCGCTGGCGGCCGAGATCGCCAACGACTTCGGCTGCGTGGTCAGCCACGACGATCGTCTGAAGGAGATGGATTTCGGCGACTGGGAGACGCAGCGCTGGGACACGATCGATCGCGCGTTGCTCGACGAATGGGCCGCCAATTTCGAGCATGCGCGCGCCCATGGCGGCGAGAGCGTCGCGCAATTCGTCGCGCGCGTGCGAGCGTGGTTCGATGCGTTCGCGCAGACGCGCGAGCTGTCGCCCGCGTATGTGGTCACGCATGCGGGCGTGATGCGCGCGATCGCATCCTGGGTGCTGGAGGTGCCGCTCGCGCGTTGCCTGCAGTGGTCGCTCGATATGACCGGGATCGTCTGGTTGCAGCGTAACGACGAGACCTTGCAGTGGTCACTTGTGCGGTGGAATGCGTGAGCGTCGGGGGCGTACCGAGAACAAAGTTTTTTTGTGCGTGAGACCAAGGTCCCGCGCGTTACGGCGCGGGCTGCTTTCTGCGCGAACGCGCGAGTTCGAGGTCCTCGCACAATTGCCGCGCACCTTGCGCGATGCGCGGCGCGGGTCGGTCGATCAGATCGCCATCGATCGCAAAGAGATTGTTGTTCGCGACGGCTGCGAGACCGGGCCAGGCGCGCCACGAGTCGAGTTGCGGCAGCGTCGTATCGGGCCGCGTCGCGCCGGGCGCTGCGGTGACGATCGCTTCCGGATTCGCCGCGAGCACCGCTTCGCTCGACACCGTCGGCACGAGCGGCTGCAGGTCCGCGAATACGTTGTGGCCGCCGCACAGCGCGATCACGTCGCTGATCATATGCTCGCCGTTGAGCGTCATCAGCGGCCGGTCCCATACCTGATAAAACACGCTGACGCTCGGGCGCGTCGAATAGCGCGCGCGCAGACGGGCGATGTCGTCGCGATAAGCGGCCGCCGCGGCGTCCGCGCTCGCCGATGTGCCGAGCAGCCGGCCGAGTTTCGTCAACGAGACGGCGACGTCGTCGAGACGGCGTGGCTCGCTGAAGTAGAGCGGCACGTGGAGTTCGCGCAAGCGCTCGAGCTGACGCTGCGCATTGCCATGCCGCCACACGACGATCAGGTCCGGCTTCAGCGCGACGATGCGTTCGAGGTCGAGCGCCTTGTTATCGCCGACACGTGAGAGTTGCTTCGCTTCGGGCGGATAGTCGCTGTACGACACCGCGCCGACCATCTTTGGGCCGCCACCCGCGGCGTACAGCAATTCAGTCACGTGCGGCGCGAGGCTGATTACGCGTTGCGCGGGCGCGGCGAGCGTGACGGTCGCGCCGCTGTCGTCGACGACGGTGATCGCGGCGAGCGCGCTGAACGCATGCAGGGCGAGCGATGCGGCGCCGAGCCAACGGATCAAGCTGCGCGCGGGCGCGGCGAAGCGGATCGGGCGAGTCGAGCGGATCATCGGGTGAGGGTGGGGCACGAAGCGTTGAGCGGGTTGGGGTTGAAGAACAGTGCGCTAATCCGCGCGCCCCGCATCGATCGCACGAACGGCCTGTTGCAGTTGTTGCTCGAAGCGGGTCCATTCGGCCTCGTCGCCCGGCAGTCCGAAGCGCACGCTGGCCGATGGCACGTAGCGCGACGGCGGAAAGAGTCGCGTCCATACGCCGCGCCGCGCGAGCGCTTCATGCAGCGCGGCGGCGCGTGCGTCGTCGGTCCATGCGAAAAGCGGCGTGCCGTGTGTCGCAAAAGCGTGCGCATGCAGGAGCCCGGCAAGCCGCGCGCTCTCGCCGATGAGCCGCTCACGCATCCGCGTCTGCCACGCGGCATCGGCGAAGGCGGCGCTCACCGCGTGACGGGCGGGGCCGCTGACCGTCCATGCACCCAGCGTATTGCGCAGCGCGGCGAGCAAGGCGGGCGCCGCCAGCACGAACCCGGCGCGTACACCGGCGAGCCCGAAGAACTTGCCGGGCGAGCGCAACACGACGAGCCCGTCCAGTCGTGTATGCGCCGCCAGCGACGCGCCGTGCCCAGTCGGCAGCGTATCGGCGAAGGCTTCGTCGACGAGCAGCGTACCGCCGCGCTCGCGCAGCTGCGCGTGCCAGTGCAGCAGCTTCGCCGCGTCGACCTGCGTGGCCGTCGGATTGTTGGGATTGACGATCGCGACATGCGTGAGCGCGGCGGGCAGCGTGTCGCATCGCACGTCGAGCGGCGCGACCTCGTGTCCCGCGCGCTCGAATGCGGGCGCGTACTCGCCGTAGGTCAGCGGTGCGATGCCGAGCGTCGCCCGCGGCAGCAACGTGGGCAAAGCGCGAATCGCCGCCTGGCTGCCGGCGACCGGCAGCACGTGCGCGGCATCGGGTGCGCCGTAGTACCGCGCGGCGCGTTCGGCGAAGCCGTCGCCGTCGTCGGGCAGGCGGCGCCACGCGTCGGCGGGCAGCGGCGGCACCGGATAGCCGTGCGGATTGATACCGGTCGACAGATCGAGCCACTGCGGGTACGGAATGCCGTAGCGCGCCGCCGCTTCGTGCAGGTTGCCGCCGTGCGCGATCGGGCCGCTCGCGGGGTGCTCGCGCGGCTGTGTCCGGTCGGTCATCCGCTCAGCCATGAAACGGCACGCTCAACAACGCCAGCACGATCAGCACGGCCAGCCAGAGAATCACCGTCCGTTCGACGAGCATCAACGCGGCACCGACATGACGCGCCTCGGCGGGATGGCCGAAGCCCAGCGGCGGCCGATGTTCGAGCGTGCCGTGATAGACGGCCGGGCCGCCGATCAGCACGTTCAGGCTGCCGGCGCCGGACGCCATCACCGGGCCCGCGTTCGGGCTGTCCCAGCGCGGCGCCTGCTCGCGCCAGCAGCGCCAGGCGGTGAAGGTGTCGCCGAGCAGCGCGTAGCTGGTGGCCGTCAGGCGCGCGGGAATCCAGTTCAGCACGTCGTCGAGGCGCGCGGCGGCCCAGCCAAAGCGCAGATAGCGTGGCGTGCGATAACCCCACATCGCGTCGAGCGTATTGGCGAGGCGAAAGGCGAGGGCGCCCGGGCCGCCCGCGAGCGCGAACCAGAACAGCGCGCCGAAGATCGCGTCGTTACCGTTTTCGAGCGCCGATTCGATCGCGGCGCGCGCGAGCGCGGCTTCGTCGGATTCCGTGGTGTCGCGCGAGACGATCCGCGCGGTCAACTCACGCGCCGTGGCGACATCGTGTTGACCGAGCGCTCGCGCAATCGGCGCGATGTGATCGCGCAGGCTGCGTGCGCCGAGCGCGAACCACAGCAGCACGACATGCAGCGCGCAGGCCGCGTAGAACGGCAGCACGGCGACGAGCCCCCAGGCGATCAACACCGGCGGCAACACCGCGAGCGCCCATGCCAACAGGCCCTTGAGGCGCAGACGCCGGCCGTGATTGAAGCGCGCCTCGAGGCGCGCGGCCCAGTTGCCGAAGCCGACGAGCGGATGCGCGAAGCCCGGCTCGCCGAACCAGCGATCGACGACGACGCCCGCGGTCGCGAGCGTCGCGATCAGCGGCATCGTGAGCGGCGACATCACGCGCGGCTCGCGCTTTTCAGCGCGAGCGGCAGTCCCGCGACCATCAGCGTGGCTTCGCTGCTCAACGCGGCGACGCGCTGATTGAGGCGGCCGAGTTCGTCGACGTAAAGACGCGTGGCTTCGCCGAGCGGCACGACGCCGAGGCCGATCTCGTTGCTGACGACGATGATCTTGCCGCGCGCGCCGGCGAGCGCCGCTTCGAGCGCGGTGGCCGCTTCGTAATAGTGCGACAGCGGCGGCGCGGCGCCGTCGGCGGGACACAGCAGGTTCGCGAGCCACAGCGTCAGGCAGTCGATCAGCAGACACTGGCCCGGCGCGTCGTGTTGCGCGAGTGCGCCCGCGAGATCGTCGTCCGCTTCGACGAGACCCCAATGCGCGGGCCGCCGCTCACGATGATGCGCGATGCGCGCGTTGAATTCGGCGTCGTCGGTGAGGCGGGCGGTGGCGATGTAGGTGACGGGCAGGGCGCTGTCGCTGGCGAGCCGCTCGGCATGCGCGCTCTTGCCCGAGCGGGCGCCGCCGAGAACGAAGGTGAGGTCGCGGGGAGTCATCGCATGATTGTACCGGCGCGGTGGGATAATGCCGCTCGATTGCACGGCCCGCCACGCCCGACGTTCGACGCCCGGCGCCCGACCCGTTCGGCCCTGCAACCTCTTTACCCACCTTCCGAGCGCCTTGCCGTGAGCCGAACGCCAACTTCCCCCGACGCCCTGCCCGTGCCGCGCGGCACGCTGATGATCCAGGGCACCACGTCCGACGCGGGCAAGAGCACGCTGGTCGCGGGCCTGTGCCGTCTCGCGCGGCGCGCGGGGGCGCGGGTCGCGCCGTTCAAGCCGCAGAACATGGCGTTGAATAGCGCGGTGACCGTCGACGGCGGCGAGATCGGCCGCGCGCAGGCGTTGCAGGCAGTGGCCGCGGGCATCGACGCGCACACCGACCTGAACCCGGTGCTGCTGAAGCCGACCAGCGATCGCGGCGCCCAGGTGATCATCCACGGCAAGGCGCGCATGAATCTCGATGCGCGCGCGTATCACGACTACAAGCCGGTCGCGTTCGAGGCGGTACTGGAGTCGTACGCGCGGCTGCGCGCGTCGTACGACACGATTTTCGTCGAAGGCGCGGGCAGTCCGGCCGAGATCAATCTGCGCGAGCGCGACATCGCCAATATGGGATTTGCGGAAGCGGTCGATTGCCCGGTCGTGCTGGTCGCCGATATCGACCGCGGCGGGGTGTTCGCGCACCTGACCGGCACGCTCGCGTGTTTGTCCGAAAGTGAGCAGGCGCGCGTGCGCGGCTTCATCATCAACCGCTTTCGCGGCGACATCGGGCTGCTCAAGCCCGGGCTCGACTGGCTCGAAGCGAAGACCGGCAAGCCGGTGCTCGGCGTCGTGCCGTATTTGCATGGCCTCACGCTCGACGCCGAGGACATGCTGCCACCCGAGCTGCGCGCGGCCGGGAGCGGCGAATCGCGCCGTCTGCTGCGGGTGGTCGTGCCGGTACTGCCGCACATCAGCAACCACACCGATTTCGACGCGTTGCGCGCGCATCCGCAGGTCGATTTTCACTATGTGCGCGCGGGCACTGCGCCTCCGCCCGCCGATCTGATCATCCTGCCCGGCTCGAAAAACGTGCCTGACGACCTCGCGTTTTTGCGCGCACAGGGCTGGGGCGACGTGCTCGCGCGGCATCTGCGCTACGGCGGCCGCGTGATCGGCATCTGCGGCGGCATGCAGATGCTCGGTCGCGAGATTGCCGATCCGCATGGCGTCGAGGGTGCGCCGGGCACTTTCGCGGGTTTCGGCTGGCTGGATTACACGACGGTGCTCACGCGCGACAAAACGCTGAAGAACGTGACGGGGCGCCTGGCGCTGCCCGGCGCGCCGCAGGTCGCCGGCTACGAGATTCACATGGGCGAGACGCGTGGCCCGGCATTGGACGCGCCGGCGCTGCGGCTCGATAGCGCTTCGCGAGGCGAGGGCAGCTCGGACTGTGGGCGTCCCGACGGCGCGCTATCCGCCGATGGCCAGATTCTCGCGACCTACGTGCATGGTTTGTTCGACACACCGGCTGCCTGCGCGGCGCTGCTCGCGTGGGCGGGTTTGAGCGACGCCGAGGCGCTCGACTATCCGGCCTTGCGCGAGGCGTCGCTGGAGCGGCTTGCCGATACGCTGGCCGGGCACGTCGATATCGCCCGGCTATTTGCGGCGGTGGGCTAAGGCTTTGCGTTGCGGGAGGCGGGGTTAGTACAACACCATCTGCGTGCAACGAAACAGTGCGATCGTCTTGCCATCGGGACCGGTGACCGTGGCGTCCCAGACCTGCGTGCTGCGCCCGAGGTGCACGGCCTTCGCGACCGCGCGAATCGTGCCTTCCGTCGCGGTGCCGAGGAAGTTGCTCTTCAGCTCGATCGTCGTGAAGTTGCGCGAGTTTTCCGGCAGATGCGCGATGCACGCGTAGCCGCAGGCGGTGTCGGCGAGGCCGATCACGGTGGCCGCGTGCAGGAAGCCGTTCGGCGCGAGCAGTTCCTCGCGCACGGTCAGCTCGGCGACCAGCGTGCCCTCATCCACGCTCAGCACGCGCAGGCCCAACAGGTCCGGCAGCTTGCCCTTCTGGCGCTCCTGCAGGCGTTCGACGGTGTATTCGGGGCGCAGTTTGCTCATGAGATTCGGATCCTTGTGGGAAAAAATGGCGGATTGAAGCGGCCGATTCGCGATGCGGGGGCTTCGGCCGTGCTGATTTGCCGATATTATCAACGGCTGAACCGGTGGGCGTACCTGAAAACCGAACTTCGAACGACAGCGATTGGAGCCCGCCGGCGCCGGTCATAGCGGATCGGCGCGAGTGAGAGCAATTGCACGGCAAACCGGCTGGCGGTGTCCAGCCTTCTTTCCGGGAGATTTCATGTCGGTGATCGTGGTGGCGAATCCGAAGGGCGGCGTGGGCAAGAGCACGCTATCGACCAATCTGGCCGGCTATTTCGCCGCGGCGGGCGAATGGGTCGCGCTGGCCGACCTCGACAAGCAGCACTCCGCGCACGCGTGGCTCGATTTGCGGCCTGCCACGCTGCCGGCCATCGAAACCTGGGAAGTCAATCCCGATACGCCCGCCAAGCCGCCGAAGGGCCTCGAGCACGCGGTCGTCGACACGCCGGCCGGCCTGCACGGCAACCGTCTGAACATCGCGCTCGATCTCGCCGACAAGGTGATCGTGCCGCTGCAGCCGTCGTTGTTCGATATTCTCGCGACCCAGGAATTTCTCGAGCGGCTCGCGAAGGAAAAGGCGGTCAGGAAGGGCGCGATCGAGATCGGCGTGGTCGGCATGCGCGTCGATGCACGCACGCGCTCAGCCGAGCAGCTGCATCGTTTCGTCGAGGGATTGAAGCTGCCGGTGCTCGGCTTTCTGCGCGACACGCAGAATTACGTGCAACTCGCGGCGCACGGGCTGACGCTGTGGGACGTCGCGAAAAGCCGCGTGGAGAAGGATCTGGAGCAGTGGCAGCCGATCGTCGAGTGGACGAACGGCGCGGGGAAGAAGGACTGAGGGGGCGGCAGCCCGCCCGCCATCAGTCTGGCGTCAAGCTGAGCCGCGCTCAGCTCCAGGCCTGGGTGGGCACGTGATCGCGGCTGCCCTTGATCTTGTTGTTTTCATCGACGAACACGAGCTCCGGCTTCCAGCCCGCCTTCAGTTCCGCCTCGTCGACCACCGCGAATGCCGCGATGATGACCAGATCGCCGAGTTGCGCGCGACGCGCAGCCGAACCGTTCAGCGAAATCATCCCGCTGCCGCGTTCGCCCTTGATCGCGTAGGTCGAGAAGCGCTCGCCGTTGTTGATGTTCCAGATGTCGATGCGTTCGTTTTCGACGATGTTCGCCGCTTCGAGCAGGTCTTCGTCGATCGCGCACGAGCCCTCGTAGTGGAGCTCGCAGTGCGTGACCGCGACGCGGTGAATCTTCGACTTCAGCATATTGCGTTGCATGACCAATCCTGTGTGGCTACGGTGGCGCCGCTCGTCGCGGCGTCAGATTTCAAGGTTGTCAATGAGCCGGGTCGCGCCGAGCTTCGCGGCGGCCAGCACGACGAGCGGCGCGTTGGCGTCCTGCTCGCCCGGCGCGATCAGGTTCGAGCGCTTGCGGATCGCGATGTAATCGGGCTGCCAGCCGCGCGCGGCCAGCGTCGCCTTCGTCGCCTGTTCGAGCTTCGCGAAGTCGCGCTCGCCCGCGAGCACCGCGTCGCGCACCCGATTCAGCTCGGCGGCCAGCATCGGCGCCTCGGCGCGCTCGGCGGCCGACAGATAGCGGTTGCGCGAGCTGAGCGCGAGGCCGTCGGTGTCGCGCACCGTTTCGGCGGCGACGATGTCGGTCGGCAGCGCGAACTGGTTGCACATCTGGCGCACGATCATCAGCTGCTGGTAATCCTTCTTGCCGAACACGGCAACGCGCGGCTGCACGCACGACATCAGCTTCATCACGACCGTGCACACGCCGTGGAAGAAGCCGGGGCGGAATTCACCCTCGAGGATGTCGCCGAGATCGTGCGGCGGATGCACGCGATACTCCTGCGGCTCCGGATACATATCCCGTTCGGTCGGCGCGAACAGCACGTAGACGTTTTCCTTTTGCAGCTTCTCGATATCGGCTTCGAGCGTGCGCGGGTATTTGTCGAAATCCTCGTTCGGGCCGAACTGCAGCCGGTTGACGAAAATGCTCGCCACGACCGGGTCGCCGTGCTGGCGCGCGAGGCGCATCAGCGACAGATGGCCTTCGTGCAGGTTGCCCATCGTCGGCACAAAGGCCGTGCGATTCTGGCCGCGCAACTGGTCGCGCAATTCATGGATCGAGCTGATGACTTTCATGATCGGACAGGGATTGGCTCGCGCGGCGCGCGATCCGGTTGGCGCAAGACCTGGCGGAATCGCGCGGGCCGCCGCCTCACCGGCAATGACGGGTTTGGAGCGCGGATTGTAGTGGATTTGCGCAGCGGGCGCACCCAAGCGCGGCCGCGGTCGGCGAAGGCGCGCAGCGCCGTTCCCGCGGACGCCCGCCAGGCTTCGCTGTCACAGTTGGTAGCGATTTTCCCGTGGTGCGGCCGTCACTCAGGCAGGCAGATACGCGAGCCGCACGTAAATCGGCGCGAACGGCTCCGCCTGGGTGATTTCGACGAGCGATTCGCGGCACAGCTCGAGCATGGCGATGAAGTTCACGACGACGACCGGCACGCCACGGCTCGTGTCGAACAGATCGGAAAACTCGATGAAACGCGCGTTCTGCAACTGCCGCAGGATCAGGCTCATGTGCTCGCGCACCGACAGTTCCTCGCGCGAAATCTTGTGATGCTGGACCAGCTTGGCGCGCTTGATCACGTCGGCCCAGGCGGCGCGCAGGTCTTCGCTGTTCACGTCCGGGAAACGCGGCGTGATGCTTTGCTCGATATAGACCTCGGCGCGCAGGAAATCGCGCCCGAGCTGCGGCAACTGGTCGATGCGCTGCGCGGCGAGCTTCATCTGCTCGTATTCGAGCAGGCGGCGCACCAGTTCGGCGCGCGGGTCTTCGGCTTCCTCGCCGGTGTCGGCCTTCTTGACCGGCAGCAGCATGCGCGACTTGATCTCGATCAGCATCGCGGCCATCAGCAGGTACTCGGACGCGAGTTCGAGATTGGTCTTGCGCAGTTGCTCGACGTAGCCGAGATATTGCGTGGTGACATCCGCCATCGGGATGTCGAGCACGTTGAAGTTCTGCTTACGGATCAGATACAGCAGCAGGTCGAGCGGCCCCTCGAAGGTCTCGAGAAACACCTCGAGCGCGTCCGGCGGGATGTACAGGTCGTTGGGCAGCTTGAACAGCGGCTCGCCGTACAGACGCGCGAAAGCGACGCCGTCGACCGTGTCGGGCGTCGAATCGGTGGCGGGCGTGGCGAGCGCGGTGTCGGACGGCGCCGGCGCCGGTCCGTGCATCGGGCCGTGAAGCGGGCCGTGCAGCGGACCGTGTACCTCGTCAGCGTGACTCATCGTCGGCGTGACTGGGGCGCTCAGAAGTTCTGGTAGTACGAGTAGGGCGTCTGTTCCACGCGCGAAGCTTTCTGCTCGGCGCGTTCTTCAAGATCGATCGGCTGTTTGTCCCACAGCAGCGCGCGGCCTTTGCGTTGCTCGGCCTCCAGACTGGGCTTCTGTTGCTTGAGCTGGTTCAGGAACTGGGTGATGTCCGATTGATACATGGCTCGACGTCCGTGGTGGGTAAGGTGGCGGCTCTCGGTTGGCCGCTGCGGGGCGCCGCCGGGTGGGCGCCATCGTCCGCGATTTTACCGCATGCGCCCTGCGCGGTCGAAAAAACGCCGCGGGGCGCCCATTTTTGAGATGAAGAGTGGGGCGCCGGCGAAGCCACGAGAGAGGCCGGTGAGGGTCGCGTTGTGGTCAAATAGCATGCCTCGATCGCGCGGTGCGGCCGGGGCACGCGAATTCACTCATTGAGGCCGGAGGTCCTGTTTGGCGGGAGGCACGATCGACAAGCCGCTTGCGTGGCGCAGCGAAACCGGCCAGGCGCGCGCTCGCGCGCGTGAGCGCGCGGCGCTCGCGCGGTGCTGGCTGCGCGTGTCGCTCGCTTTCGGCCTCGGGCTCATGATGCTGCTGCTGGCCGCGGGCGAGGCCCACGCGGCGCGCAAGGCGCCAAGCTACAAGGTCGAGGTGATCGCCGAGCCGCGCTCGGTGCGCCGCTTGCTGGAACAGCACCTCGATATCTCGCGTTTCGCGACGCGGCCCGACGTCACCGACGACCAGTTCTCGTTCCTCATCACCGCGACGCCACAGCAGGTGCGCGACCTCGTCGCGACGCAAGGCTATTTCTCGCCGCTCGTCAGCACCGACGTGCGCACCGTCAACGACCTGCGTCAGGTCACCGTGCGCGTCGAGCCGGGCCCGCAGACCAAAGTCACGGCGGTCGATCTGTCGTTTCGCGGCGCCGTGCTGACCGAGGACCCGTCGCGCGAAAACGCGACCCGCTTCGCATTCTCGCTGCACGAGGGCCAGCCGTTCTCGCAGGGCGATTGGGACGACGCGAAGAACGCGTCGCTGCGCGAGCTGCAATCGCGCCGCTACCTCGCCGCGAAGATTTACCACTCCGAGGCGCTGATCGATCCGCGCACGCACACGGCGAAGCTGTCGGTCGTCTACGACAGCGGGCCGACCTTCACGATGGGCGAACTCGATGTGCAGGGCACGAAGCGCTATCCGGAGCGCATCGTCCACAACGTCAATCCGATCTCGCCGGGCGACATCTACGACACGCGCACCGTCGCCGAGCTGCAGCGGCAACTGCAGAACACGCCGTACTTCGCGAGCGTCGCGATCGACCTCGACAACGACCCGACCAAGCCGCTCAACACACCCGTGCACGTGAAGGTGTCGGAGTTTCCGTATCACAGCTTTCGCGGCGGCGTCGGCTATTCGACCGACAACGGCCCGCTCGTGCAGGGCGGCTATACCTATCTGAACACGTTCGGCGCGGCGTGGCCATTTACGATCGAGGGCCGCGCCGACCAGACGCAGCAATACGGCCAAGTCCAGCTGTCAATGCCGCCGGGGCTGCACGGGTGGACCAATAGCGTGCTCGCGTCGTACACGACCACCGACGTCTCCGACACGCGCATCTACAGCATCCGCGGCGGCGTGCAGCGCTCGCGCACCTCGCAGTTCCTCGACTACAGCTACTCGCTGCTGTTCTATGACGACCAGCTCGACCAGAACGCCGCGCCGCCGACCCGCGCGCACGCGCTGGTGCCGGGATGGTCGTGGACGCGGCGCGATACCGACGACCCGCTGTTCCCGCGCCGCGGCAACCTGATCCACGTCGAGGCCGGCTTCGCGGTCAAAGGGGTGCTCGCCGACCAGTCGTTCATCCGTGGCTACGCGCGCGGCCAGCAGTATTTTCCGATCGGCGTCGACGACATCGTGGTGATTCGCGCCGAGCTCGGCGGCGTTTTCACGAGCGGCAGCTCGAGCGGCATTCCGGCGTCGCTGCTGTTCCGCGCGGGCGGCTCGAACTCGGTGCGCGGCTACGGCTTCCAGAGCATCGGCAACGACGTCGCCGGATCGATCCTGCCCACCAAATACCTGGTGACGAGCGCGATCGAATACCAGCACTGGTTCTCGCACAACTGGGGCATGGCCACGTTCTTCGACATCGGCACCGCGACCGATACCTGGGGCGAGAAAATCTTCTACCCGGGCGTCGGTGTCGGCGCGCGCTGGCGCAGCCCGGTCGGCCCGGTCAATCTCGATCTCGCTTACGGGATCCGCAATAACAGCGTGCGGCCGTATATCACGCTCGGCATCGCGTTCTGACGTTTTGACGACAACCCCCTTTCGCCACCTTATTTGCCACCGCATTCACGCATGACCACCGACGTCACCGACCCGCCTCCCGCGCAGCCACCCGGCGCCACGCCGCCAGGGCCGCCGGACGGGCAACAGCCGCCCGAGCCGACGCCGCCGAAGCGGCGCTGGGGCTGGCTGCTGCTCAAAACGGTAGCGGGCACGGTGACCCTGCTGGTGCTGCTCGTCGCGCTCGCGCTCGGTCTGCTGTACGGCGCGCTGACGACCGAGCGCGGCACCGCGTACGCGTGGCACGCGGCCGTGAAGCTGCTCGGCGGCCGGCTCGCCGGCACGCTCGATGGCGGCACGCTCGCCAGTGGCGTGCAGCTGCGCGAGGTGCGCTGGCGCAGCCTCGACGGCAGCGGCACCGAGATCCAGATCGACCGCGTCGCGGGCAGTTGGGCGCTCGCGCGCGAGCCGTGGCGTTTCACGGTCGACTACCTGCACGTCGGCACGATCGAGGCGCGGATCGGCCCGTCGTCGTCGAGCAGCAGCGAGCCGCTGAAGCTGCCGCAGGATCTGCAACTGCCGATGCAGCTGGAAATCCGCGACGTGCAGGTCGAGCGGCTGCTGCTGCACCAGGGCGGGTCGACGACGGAGCTGTCGCGCTTCGCGTTTCATGGACGCAGCGACGGGCGGCATCACGAGGCCGCGATCGACCGGCTCGATACGCCGTTCGGCGGGCTGACGGCGTCGGCGAAACTCGATGGCGTGCGGCCGTTTCCGCTTACCGGCGAGGTCGGTTATGCGGGCAAGGTCAACGAGGAAGCGGTGCAGGTGGCCGGTCACCTGAGCGGCACGCTCGAACAACTCGTCGCCGAACTCGATGCGAGCGGCATGAAGCTCAACGGCCACGCGCGGGTCGAGGCCACACCATTCGCGGCGGTGCCGCTGCAACGCGCGACGCTGACTTTCGATCATGTGAATCCGCAAGCCTTCGCGCCCGGCGCGCCGCTCGCCGATCTGGCCGTGCGCGCGGAGTTGCAGCCGGTGGCGCCGGACGCGGCGGCTGCCGCCGGCGCCGCCAGCGCGGCCGCCGCTTCCGGCGCCAGCCATGCGCATCACGGCTTCGGCGGCCACCACGCGCCGGCCAAACCCGCCGCGGGCTTCGCCGTCGCCGGCCACATTTCGATCGTCAACGCGAAACCCGGCGCGATCGACCAGAAGCTGCTGCCGCTGATCGACGCGAACGCCGACGTGCGCCTCGACGCCCACACGCAGAGCGTCTCGAACCTGAACGTGCGGCTCGTGCGCAACGCGACGCTCACCGGCGGGGGCACGCTGAGCGGCCGGCACGGCCAGCTCGATCTGAAGGTCGCGCGGCTCGACCTGAACGCACTGCAGGCGAGCGTGCGGCCGACGCAACTGTCCGGCCCGATCGGCATCCGCCTGAACGACGACATCCAGACGCTCACGCTCGATCTCGCTGATCCCGCCGCCGCGCTGCGCGCCCAAGGCAAGATCACGTTCGACCCGGCGCGCATCAGCTTCAACGACGTGCGCGTCACGTCGGGCCGGGGCCGCATCGATCTGTCGGGCGCGCTGAAGCACGACGCGAACTCGACCTACAACCTGAAGGCGCAGCTGACCGATTTCGATCCGCTGTCGCTGACTTCGCAGATGCCCGCGCGGGCGCCGGCCACGAGTTCTGGTGCAGCCGCCGCGAGTGGCGCGCAGCGCGAGCGGCACGCGCAGGCCGCGGCGCTCGCGGGCAGCACGGCCGGCGCGAAGAGCGCGGCCCCCGGCGATCAGGCTGCGGCGATCGCGAAGAACACCGCGAAGGCCGCGGTGCAGACCGAAGTGCTCGAGCGCAGAACGCCGCCGCCCGCGCATCGCGCGAGGCCAGCGGCGGCCCCCGCGCGCAGGATCGAGGCGCGCGTGAACGCGACGCTCACGGCGGCCGGGGTGCTCGCGCCGGTCTTCACGACGCGCGCCGAATTCAAGCTCGGCCCGAGCGTCTACGACGACCTGCCGCTAACGGGCGACGGCACGATCCAGCTGGCCGGCTCGCGCATCCTGCCGAGCCGCGCGAGTCTTTCGGTGGCGGGCAACCAGGTCAATCTGCAAGGCAGCTTCGGCGCGCCCTCCGACCGGCTGCGTTTCAATATCGACGCGCCGCAGCTCGATCGGCTCGGCTTCGGCCTCGAGGGCGCGATCGCCGCCGACGGCGACGTCACCGGCTCGTTCGCGCATCCGAACGTCACGCTGAACTACAAGGCCGACAGCGTCGTGTTCGCGAGCAACCGGGTCGGCCACGCGGAAGGCCGTGCCGAGTTGCGCGACGGCGCGAACGGCGCGCTCGCGTTCACGACCGAGGCGCGCAATCTCAGTGCGGGCGGCGTCGAACTGAACACGTTGAGCGCGCGCCTGTCCGGCACGCGCGCGAACCACACGCTCGAGGCCGCCGCGACCGGCAAGCTGCAGGACCGTCCGCTCGATCTGACGCTCGCCGCCAACGGCAAGCTGACCGACACGCGTGACGGCACGCGCTGGGACGGCACCGTCACGCGTCTGCAGAATCGCGGCACGCCGTCGCTCAATCTCGAATCGCCACTCACGGTCAGCGCCGGGCCGGGGCATCTGACGCTCGGCGCGACGCGTCTGACGATCGAAGGCGCGGTGCTAAGCCTGAAGTCGTTTGCGTTCGATCGCGGCCGCATCCAGTCGGCCGGCAGCCTCACGGATGTGTCGCTCGCGCACTTGCAGGAGTTGCGTCGGCAGATCACCGGCGAGCCGCCCGCCGTGCGCACCGACCTCGTGTTCGACGGCGACTGGGACTTCTCGCTCGGTGCGAGCGCGAGCGGCCATATCGAGCTGCGGCGGCGCAGCGGCGACGTGACGGTCGAGATCGGCCGCGGGCTCGCGTCGATGGGCATTGGCGAGATCCGCGCGCGCGCCGAATTCACCGTCGGCAACCGGCTGAACGCGATCGTGCATATGCAGGCGAGCCGCGTCGGCGTGATCGATGTCGACGCGCACACGCCGCTCGTGATGCGCGACGGCATGTTGACCGTCGATCCGCAAAGCGCGCTGTCGGGCAACGTGAACGCGAACGTGCCGTCGCTGCGCACGACGGGCGGCCTGCTCGGCCCGAGCTATCTGCTCGACGGGCGTCTGGCGCTGAAGCTCGCGCTCGGCGGCACGGTCGCGAAACCGAACGTGACCGGAGCGCTGACCGGCGACGGCCTGTCCGCGACGGTCGTGAGCCAGGGCGTGCAACTGAAGGACGGCGTCGTGCGCATCGCGCTGTCGCAGAACCTGGTGGACTTCCAGCAGGTCGAGTTCCACGGCGCGAGCGGGACGCTGCGTGCGACCGGCCGCGTGCGCCTCGACAGCGCGGAGCCCGATCTGACCGCGAACATCGTCGCGGACAAGCTCGATGTGTTCGCCTCGCCCGACCGCCATCTGTCGCTGTCGGGCAGCGCGAACATCTCGAACGGCGGCGCGGAGCGCGGCCCTATGATCAACGGCAAGTTCGTGGTCGACAGCGCGCTGTTCGATATGCCCGAGCAGGCTGCGCCGAGTCTCGGCGACGACGTCGTGATCATCCGCCCGGACGGCACGCGCTCGGGCGGCCGGCCGCGCCCGACCGAAGGCGAGGAGCGGCCGGCCAGCCCGTTCGCGCCGCGTGCCAACATCGAAATCGACCTCGGCAACAACTTCCGCTTCCGCGGGCAGGGCGCGGATCTCGGCCTCGCGGGCACGATCACCGCGACCAGCGCACCGAACACGCCGCTGCGCGCGGTCGGCAACGTGCGCGTCACGCCGGGGTCGAGCTATACCGCGTTCGGCCGCAAGCTCGCGATCGAGAATGGCTTCTTCACCTTCAACGGTCCGGTCACGAATCCGGGCATCAACATTCTCGCGATGCGCCGCAACCAGCAGGTCGAGGCCGGCGTGCAGGTGACGGGCACGCTGCAGGCGCCGGTCGCGCGGCTCATCTCGGAGCCGAGCGTGCCGGACAACGAGAAACTGTCATGGCTGCTGTTCGGGCACGGCACCGACCAGGGCAACAACCTCGGTCAGCAGAGCACGATGACGACGGCGCTCGCCTTGCTCGGCAGCGCGACGGGCAAGCGGATCGCCCAGACGGTCGGGCTCGACGAGTTTTCGATCGGCCGCAGCGACGTCGGCCTGACCGATCCGCAAGTCGTGATGGTGTCGAAGGCGATCAACGAGTGGCTCGTGATCGGCTACGAGCAGGGCTTGCAGTCGGCGAGCAACGCGATCAAGGCGACGATCAACCTGACGCGGTACTGGTCGCTGGTCGTGTATGGCGGCACGTTCTACGGCGCCGACGTGCTGTACACGCGGCGCTTCGATCGGATCAAGTGGTGATTGCCGGTGGCGCAAAAGACAAACGGCACGCTTCGCGGCGTGCCGTTTTTTTTGTCCTTGCAGTATTTGCAGCAAGGTGAGGCGCCCTCGGGCGCCGCGCGTTACTTCACGCGCATGCCGGGCTTCGCGCCGCTATGCGGCTCGAGCACGTAGAGGCCCGGTTCGGCCTTCTCGTCCGCCGCCGATGCGGCCAGCACCATCCCCTCGGACAGGCCGAACTTCATCTTGCGCGGCGCGAGGTTCGCGACCATCACCGTGAGCTTGCCGATCAGCTGCTCCGGCTGATATGCGGACTTGATGCCCGAGAACACGTTGCGGGTCTTCTCCTCGCCGATGTCGAGCGTCAGTTGCAGCAGCTTGTCCGAGCCTTCCACGGCCTTGCAGTCGACGATCTTCGCGATGCGCAGATCGACCTTGGCGAAGTCGTCGATCGAGATGATGCCGGAGGTGTCGTCGTGGTCCGCTGCGGCCGCCGCTTTTGCGTGGGCCTTGGCGGTTGCCTTCGCGGCACCTTTGGCGTCCGCCGCGGCCGCTTCGGGCGTGGCCTGCAGCGAGTCGCGATTGGCCGCGAGCAGCGCCTCGATCTGCTTCGGATCGACGCGCGTCATCAGATGTTTGTACGCGTTGATCGGACGCGCCGAGCTGAGCGGCACGGCGGCGTCGGCCCACACCAGCGGCTCGATGCCCAGGAAGCCTTCGACCGCCTCGGCGAGCTTCGGCAGCACCGGCTTCAGTGCAAGCGACAGCAGGCGGAACGCCTCGATGCTGACGCTGCAGGTCTCGTGCAGCGCGACCGCGTTGGCGGGGTCTTTCGCCTGATCCCACGGCTTTGCGGTGTCGACGTAGGCGTTCACCGAGTCGGCGAGCTCCATGGTTTGACGCAGCGCGCGGCTGTACTCGCGCGCCTCGTAATGCGCGGCGATCTGCGGCAGCGCCGCGCGCAGCGTGCCGAGCAGCGGATGATGCATCGCGCTGTCCTGCACGCGACCGTCGAAGCGCTTGATCAGGAAGCCGGCCGCGCGGCTCGCGATATTCACGTACTTGCCGACCAGATCGCTGTTCACGCGCGCCTGGAAGTCATCGAGGTTCAGGTCGAGGTCTTCCATCGTGCTGTTCAGCTTGGCGGCGAAGTAGTAGCGCAGCCATTCCGGGTTCAGACCAGTGTCGATCACGCTTTGCGCGGTGATGAAGGTGCCGCGCGACTTCGACATCTTCGCGCCGTCGACGGTCAGAAAACCGTGCGCGAACACGTTGGTCGGCGTGCGATGGCCCGAGAACTCGAGCATGGCGGGCCAGAACAGCGTGTGGAAATACAGAATGTCCTTGCCGATGAAGTGGTACTGCTCGGCGGTCGAACCCTTGCGCACCCACGCGTCGAAGTCGATGCCGCGCTTTTCAGCGAGGTTCTTGAAGCTCGCGTAGTAGCCGACCGGCGCGTCGAGCCACACGTAGAAATACTTGCCGGGCGCGCCCGGAATCTCGAAGCCGAAGTACGGCGCGTCGCGCGAGATGTCCCAGTCGGCGAGCTTGGCTTCGCCGGCGTCGCCGAGCCACTCGCGCATCTTGTTGGTCGCTTCCGGCTGGGCGAGGCCGCCGACCCAGGCGCGCAGGAAGTTCTCGCAGCGCGGATCGGACAGGCGGAAGAAGTAATGCGTCGAAGTCTTGCGGATCGGCGTCGCGCCCGAGACGACCGAGTACGGATTGACGAGCTCGGTGGGCTGGTAGGTCGAGCCGCAGACTTCGCAGCTGTCGCCGTATTGATCCTTCGCGCCGCATTTCGGGCACTCGCCCTTGATGAAGCGGTCCGGCAGGAACATTTCCTTGACCGGGTCATACGCCTGTTCGATCTCGCGCGCGTCGATCAGCCCCGCTTCCTTCAGCGCCAGGTAGACGTTTTCGCTGAGCACGCGGTTCTCGTCGGAATCGGTCGAGTAGTAGTTATCGAACGAAATGCCGAAGCTGTCGAAGTCGCGCTTGTGTTCCAGCCACACGCGATCGATCAGCTGTTTCGGCGTCAGACCTTCCTTTTCCGCGCGCAGCATGACCGGCGTGCCGTGCGTGTCGTCGGCGCCGACGTAATAGACCTCGTGACCGTGCATTCGCAGCGACCGGACCCAGATGTCCGTCTGGATATATTCGACCAGATGGCCGATATGAATCTGCCCGTTCGCATACGGAAGGGCCGACGTGACGAGAATCTGACGGCGGCCGGACGGCGCGCCTGCGGGGAGATCGGTGGCGGGGGCTGACATAAGGATCGGGGGTGCCTGCGATGGGACGAAACGGTGATTTTAGCAGGGCGCACGCCTCAAGCGGTCCGGGCGCGGCGGGCTGGACGGGCGACGGGGAGGGGGCGAGAGGGAACGCGGGGGCCGACGGCCGCCAGCGAGGCTGCGCGAAGCGCGATGCAAAACCGCGCGGGCAAAAAAAAACCGGGGTCGATAAAACCCCGGAGCAACAACGACAAGAGGAGAATGGTGACGTGACGGCTTCGCCAGCCACGTACCGTAAAGACAGACCGCGAATTTTCCGTAGAGTTCGAAATTTTTTTCGATCCATCGGCAAACCGGTCCGGCGGCCCGTCCCGGCTGCCAACCGGGCTTCTTCGGCCGAGATGCCCGGCCAGCCCGGCGGCGCCTTCTCCTTGGGACTTGCCCTTATTGCGTCGCGTGCTGGGCGGTGGCGCGCAGATAGATCTCGACGCGGCGGTTCGCCGCACGGCCGGCTTCGGTGTTGTTGTCGGCGATCGGCTGGTTCGGGCCCATGCCGGTGGCCGACAGGCGCTGAGGCGCGATGCCGCGTTGCGCCAGATAGCCGGTCACGCTCTCCGCGCGGTTGACCGACAGCGTCTGGTTGTATTGCGGCGAGCCGGTGCTGTCCGTATGGCCGACGACCGACGCGACCACCTCCGGATTCTGCTGCAGCGTCTGCGCGAGCTGGTCGAGCACCGGCGCGAACGACGGCTTGATCGCATAACTGCTGGTGTCGAACGTGACCGAACTCGGGATGTTCAGCTTGAGCGAGCCGTCCGGCTGCTCGGTGATCTGGGTGCCGGTGCCCTTGGTCGCGCCCGACATGCGGTTGCGAATGTTGTCCCAGTTGTAGCCGGTGATGCCGCCGACCGCGGCGCCGGTGGCCGCGCCGATTGCCGCGCCCTTGCCGCCGCCGAAGATCGCGCCGATTGCCGCGCCGGCGCCGGCACCCACGCCGGTGCCGACTGCTGTGTTTGTACCCTGTTGGGTCGCGCAACCTGCTACCAGTGAGCCGGCAACGGCCAATACGGCGACGCGAGTCATGATTTTTGCATTCATCTTCATTTCCTCTTGAGTGCGAATAAAACAGCGGGTAGCGATCAGCCTATGCAGCGAACGTTACGGCAAGGTAGCGACCACCCGGAAAACCTGGGTGAACACGCCGGCATCTTGTTCCGCGCGGTCCGACAGCGAAGAAGGGTCTTCGGGCACCGTCTGCCGTCAGACACTACAATAATGCCTGAAACACACAGTGGTGCGACCCTATGGCGTCCCGCGTGCCCGAAGGGTGCCCGGCACGTCTGGTTTTCGCAATCCTGCATAACAATTTCTTGCAATTTCCGCCGCGTGGCCGATCCGCCATCTCGCCGCGCCGCACCTCTTCCCCACGGAGTATCAATGAGTATCGATCGGGCTTTGGTCGACGCCGCCATCGCGGCCGTCACTGACCTCAACACGGGCGCGCCGTACGCGGCCGCGAAGGGCATTCGCAACGTGGTTGTGGAGGGCGACGCGGTCAGCCTTCAGGTGATGCTCGGCTACCCGGCGAAAAGCCAGTTCGACGCGATCCGCCAGCAGTTCGCCGAGGCGCTGCGCGCGGTGCCCGGCGTCGTGAACGTGCGCGTCGAGGTGGCGCAGCAGATCGCCGCGCACACGGTGCAACGCGGCGTGAAGCTGCTGCCCGGCGTGAAGAACATCGTCGCGGTTGCCTCGGGCAAGGGCGGCGTCGGCAAGAGCACGACCGCGGTGAATCTCGCGCTCGCGCTGGCGAGCGAGGGTGCGTCGGTCGGCATTCTCGACGCCGACATCTATGGCCCGTCGCTGCCGACCATGCTCGGCATCGAGGGCCGCCCCGAATCGCCCGACGACAAATCGATGAACCCGATGACCGGCCACGGCGTGCAGGCCAACTCGATCGGTTTTCTGATCGAGGCGGACAACCCGATGGTGTGGCGCGGCCCGATGGCGACCTCGGCACTCGAACAGCTGCTGCGCCAGACCAACTGGCACGAGCTCGACTACCTGATCGTCGACATGCCGCCCGGCACCGGCGACATCCAGCTGACACTCGCGCAGCGCGTGCCGGTCACGGGCGCGGTGATCGTCACGACGCCGCAGGACATCGCCCTGCTCGACGCGAAGAAGGGCCTCAAGATGTTCGAGAAGGTCGGCATCCCGATCCTCGGCATCGTCGAGAACATGGGCCTGCACATCTGCTCGAACTGCGGCCACGAGGAGCACATCTTCGGCGCCGGCGGCGGCGAGCGCATGGGCAAGGAATATGGCGTCGACGTGCTCGGCAGCCTGCCGCTTGACATCACGATCCGCGAACAGGTCGACTCGGGCATGCCGACGGTCGTCGCGGACCCGAACGGGCGGATCGCGGAGATCTATCGCTCGATCGCGCGCAAGGTCGCGGTGCATATCGCCGAGCGGGCGCGCGACATGAGTTCGAAGTTTCCGAGCATCGTCGTGCAGAACACCTGAGCGGCCGCCCGGGCAAGGGACTAGGGCCGATCTCGACCCTATTTTCGCGTGCTATCGCGGTATCATGTCGACTTCACAAGTTCGGCTCGGCGGCCGCAGGGGCGGCCGCCTGGCCGACAAGAGGATCGCATGGGAAAACGAATCGACGGGCCCGCGGTGCATGCGTTCATCGTCCTGACCGCCAGCTGTGTGCTGTTGAGCGGCTGTGGCATATTCCTGAGACCACAGGAAAAGCGCGCTGACGCGCAATTGCTGCCTACCGTGGGCAATCAGGCGCACGGCCTCGTGACCTTTATCGAGCGCTCGGACGGCGTTCAGGTCACCTACAATCTCACGGGCTTGCCGCCCAATAGCGACCACGCGCTGCAAGTGCACGAGCGCGGCGACTGCAATGCCGCCGACGGCTCCAGCGCCGGTCCGGTGTTTTCGCCGGCGGCCGAGCGGCTCAAGGTCGGCGCGCGCGTCGAGGGCGATCTCGGCAATATCCACGCGGACGCGAACGGCGGGGCCAGCGGGTTCATCGTCGCGCCGGACGTGTCGCTCGACGGCATCCGCTCGGTGCTGCAGCGCGCGGTGCTGCTGCACCGCGACGCGACCGATCCCTACGCGTATCCGCAGCATGGCGCGGGCTCCGCGATCGCGTGCGGCGTGATTCGCCAGCAGTGAGCGGCGGGCGCGCCTTGCGCCATCGGCGGCAGCATTTCCGTGATCGCGTAAAATAAGCGGCCTTCGCCGGCTGGGCGCCGGTACGCCGGCCGCCCAGCCGGCCGCCGGTTCGCCGGCCGACCGTTTTCATCTACCTTTCGTCACACCTGATATTCACGTCGAGCAGCGTTCACCTATGACCATCAAATCTGACAAGTGGATTCGGCGCATGGCCGAGTCGCACAAGATGATCGAGCCGTTTGCGCCCGATCAGGTTCGCGTCACCGAGGACGGCCGAAAGATTGTCAGCTACGGCACCTCGAGCTACGGCTACGACATCCGCTGCGCCGACGAATTCAAGATCTTCACCAACATCAACTCGACGATCGTCGATCCGAAGAACTTCGACGAGAAGTCGTTTGTCGATTTCAAGGGCGACGTCTGCATCATCCCGCCGAATTCGTTCGCGCTCGCGCGCACCGTCGAATACTTCCGGATTCCGCGCAGCGTGCTGACCGTGTGCCTCGGCAAGTCGACGTACGCGCGCTGCGGGATCATCGTCAACGTGACGCCGTTCGAGCCGGAATGGGAAGGGCACGTCACGCTCGAATTCTCGAATACGACACCTTTGCCTGCGAAAATCTACGCGAACGAAGGCGTCGCCCAGGTGCTGTTTTTCGAAAGCGACGAGATTTGTGAGACGTCGTACGCGGATCGCGGCGGCAAGTATCAAGGTCAGCACGGCGTCACGTTGCCGAAAACGTGACGCCGGCAGCGTCTTGACCCACCAGTAATTCGGGTGACCGCTGCGCTTTCTACATAACGCAGCGGTCGTTTTATTTTGGAGAATCGCCCATGAAGTTCCGTTTCCCCGTCGTCATCATCGACGAAGATTTCCGCTCCGAGAACATCTCGGGTTCCGGCATTCGGGCTTTGGCCGAAGCCATCGAGAAAGAAGGCGCGGAAGTGCTCGGGTTGACGAGCTACGGCGATCTGACCTCGTTCGCGCAGCAGTCGAGCCGCGCGTCGTGCTTCATCCTGTCGATCGACGACGACGAACTGCTGCCGTACGTCGAAAACGTGGTTGTCGAAGGCGAGACGCCCGAGCTCGCCGCCGCGATCGTCGCACTGCGCGCGTTCGTGACCGAAGTGCGCCGCCGCAACGCCGATATTCCGATCTTCCTGTACGGCGAAACGCGCACCTCGCGTCACCTGCCGAACGACATCCTGCGCGAGCTGCACGGCTTCATCCACATGTTCGAGGACACGCCGGAGTTCGTCGCGCGCCATATCATCCGCGAGGCGAAGGTGTATCTCGACTCGCTCGCGCCGCCGTTCTTCAAGGAACTGGTGCAGTACGCGGAAGAAGGTTCGTACTCGTGGCACTGCCCGGGACACTCGGGTGGCGTCGCGTTCCTGAAGAGCCCGCTCGGCCAGATGTTCCACCAGTTCTTCGGCGAGAACATGCTGCGCGCCGACGTCTGCAACGCGGTCGACGAACTCGGCCAGCTGCTCGACCACACGGGCCCGGTCGCGGCCTCGGAGCGCAACGCCGCGCGCATCTTCAGCGCCGACCACGTGTTCTTCGTGACCAACGGCACCTCGACCTCGAACAAGATCGTCTGGCACGGCACGGTCGCGCCCGGCGACATCGTGCTGGTCGACCGCAACTGCCACAAGTCGATCCTGCACGCGATCACGATGACCGGCGCGATTCCGGTGTTCCTCACGCCGACGCGCAACAACTTCGGCATCATCGGCCCGATTCCGCGCAGCGAGTTCGAACCGGAGAACATCCGCAAGAAGATCGAGGCCAATCCGTTCGCGCGCGAAGCGCTCGCGAACAACCCGAACCTGAAGCCGCGCATCCTGACGATCACGCAAAGCACGTACGACGGCGTGATCTACAACGTCGAGATGATCAAGGAGATGCTCGGCGAATGGCTCGACACGCTGCACTTCGACGAAGCCTGGCTGCCGCACGCGGAATTCCACGAGTTCTATCAGGACATGCATGCGATCGGCGCGGGCCGTCCGCGCATCGGCGCGATGGTGTACGCGACGCACTCCACGCACAAGCTGCTCGCCGGCATCTCGCAGGCCTCGCAGATCGTCGTGCAGGATTCGAAGAACAGCCGCTTCGACAAGCATCGCTTCAACGAGGCGTATCTGATGCATACGTCGACGAGCCCGCAGTACGCGATCATCGCGTCGTGCGACGTGGCCGCGGCGATGATGGAAGCGCCGGGCGGCACCGCGCTCGTCGAGGAGTCGATCGCTGAAGCGCTCGACTTCCGCCGCGCGATGACCAAGGTCGACACCGAATACGGCGACGACTGGTTCTTCAAGGTGTGGGGCCCGGACCAGTTCGCCGAGGAAGGCATCGGCTCGCGCGACGACTGGATGTTGCGCCCCAACGACGCGTGGCACGGCTTCGGCCCGCTCGCCGAAGGCTTCAACATGCTCGACCCGATCAAGGCGACGATCGTCACGCCGGGTCTGGACATGGACGGCGGCTTCGGCGAAACCGGCATTCCGGCCGCGATCGTCACGAAGTACCTGGCCGAGCACGGCATCATCGTCGAGAAGACGGGCCTGTACTCGTTCTTCATCATGTTCACGATCGGCATCACGAAGGGCCGCTGGAACTCGATGGTGACCGAGCTGCAGCAGTTCAAGGACGATTACGACAACAACCAGCCACTGTGGCGCGTGCTGCCCGAGTTCGTTCAGCATCATCCGATGTACGAGCGTGTGGGCTTGCGCGATCTGTGCCAGCAGATCCACAGCGTGTATCGCGCGAACGACATCGCCCGTCTGACGACCGAAATGTACCTGTCGAGCATGGAGCCGGCGATGAAGCCGTCCGACGCGTTCGCGAAGCTCGCGCACCGCGAGATCGACCGGGTACCGATCGACGAACTCGAAGGCCGCGTCACGTCGATCCTGTTGACGCCGTATCCGCCGGGCATTCCGCTGCTGATCCCGGGCGAGCGTTTCAACAGGACCATCGTCAACTATCTGCGTTTCGCGCGCGAGTTCAACGAGCGCTTCCCGGGTTTCCATACGGATATCCACGGGCTCGTCGGCGAAATGGTCAACGGACGCATCGAATATTTCGTCGATTGCGTGCGCATCTGACGATGCGGCGGGTGAAGTTCCTGGCTGGGCTGCCGGCGATCGAGCGCTGGTGGCGCCGGGCCGGCGCGCTGGCCTTCGCGCTGGCGCTCGGCACGGTGGTGTTCGCTGGCGCGATGAGTCCGGCGGCGCATGCCGAGGTGGCCGCCGCCGATCCGATCGACGCGGCAATGCGCACCTGTCTCGCCCGCGCCGACATGTCGACGACGATGGGGCAGGTCCAGTGCATGGACAATGCGCGCATCGGCTGGATGGCCGCGGTCGATAGCGCGTACCAGCAGTTGCTCGCGAAGCTGCCGCCCGCGCGGCGCGGGCTGTGGCAAAAGAGCCAGTCCAGCTGGCTAGCCTCGCGCGATGCCGAGAAGCAGTTGCTCGCCGCGGTCTTCGCGACGACTCAGGGTTCGATGTACGTGCTGTCCGAAGCGGACATGCAGTTGCAGCCGGTGCGTGACCGCGCGCTCGCACTGCGTAGCGCGCTCGCCAATGTGAGCGGCCCGGCACCGCGCCGGCCGCGCGCGTGCAACGCCGATGCGCGCTGCGAACACGCGACGTTCGATCTGAACCGCTACTACCGTGTGCTCGAATCGAAGATGCCGGCGCAGTCGCGGCCGGCACTGGTGCAAGCGCAACGCGCGTGGAGCGCGTATCTGACGGCGTCGACGCCGCTCATCGACGAGCATGGTCGCATCGACATCATCGGCGCGCGTGTGGCGACCATCAAGAGACTCTCCGAAACGGTCGGCAACCACTGACGGCCGCTCACGAGCGCGGGGCACCGCGCTTTCAATCCAGCTGATAACTATCGCCGAGCGGCTGCGGCGGCGGGAGCGCCGGCTCGCCGCGCAGATCGCGCAGTGCGTCCTCGATCATCACGGACATCGTGTTGAGCGCGAGGTCGTTGTCGTCAGTGCCGAACGGTTCTTCGAGCTGCGAGGCGATCGCTTCGTGCGCCATGAACGTGTACGCGACGAACACCGCGAACACCGGCGTGAAAATGCCGATGCTGTCGACGAGCCCGAACGGCAGCGACGCGCAAAAAAAGTACACGGTGCGGTGGATCATCACCGAATACGCGAACGGCAGCGGCGTCGACGCGATGCGCTCGCAGCCGCCGATCACGTCCGACAGTCCGTTCAGATTGCGGTCGAACGCGAGCACCGTGATCGGATCGAGCGCATCCGCGCGTGCCGCGCGCTGCACCCATTCGCCGAGGCACAGCATCAGCGTGGCGGGCTTGTAGCGCGATGCCATCACATGGTCGAACAGCGCGCCGGGCAAGCGCGCGGCGAGGTCGTCGCGCGGATCGGTCTTGCGCAACTGATGGCGCAGCGCATGTGGCAGCGCGCCCAGTATCGCCGCGAACTCGGCGACGTCTTCTTTGGCCAGATCGCGCGACGGCAGCGTCAGCACCTGGCGCATCAACGAGCGTGACTCGTTGAGCAGTTGCCCCCATAGCTTGCGCGCTTCCCACCAGCGGTCGTAGCTCGCGTTGTTGCGAAAGCCGAGAAACACCGCGAGCGCGATGCCGACCAGCGAGAACGGCGCGGTCGTGTTGAGGTTCAGGTTGACGGGCAGCAGATGATCGTGCGCGGCGAGCGCAATGATCGAGATGAAGAAGATCAGGAGGAGCCGCGGCAGCAATTGCGGCAGCACCGAACCGCGCCACGCGAGCAGCATGCGGAACCAGTGGAGATGCGGGCGGATGATCATGGGCAAGCGCTGTGTGTGAGGCGATGGAGCGACTATTATCGATCGCTTTGCGCGTCCCCCAAAACAGAAAAACCCGCGGTGTGCGCATCGAAGACGATGCACACGCCGCGGGTTCGTTCACCGCAAGCGGATCAGGATGGCCGCGAAGCCGGCCTCAGTCGCGCGCCGACGAAGCGGCTCCGTGGCTCAGCCAGTCGAGTACGGCGGTCGCGTCGTCGTCGGCGCCTTCGCGCGCTTTCTCGACGGTCTCGGCGACGTCGTCGCTTGGCACCGCGCGGCGAATTGCTACACCGACCGCGAGGATGTCGATCATCACGAGGTGCAGGATGCGCGAGATCATCGACAGCTGCGACTCGCGAATCTCGATGTGATCGGTTTCGAGCGCAACGGTCGCCCGTTTCGCGAGCGGCGTGTTGCTCGACGTGATCGCGATCACCTGCGCGCCGGCCTGCATCGCAACGTCGAGCACGCGCAGCAACTCCGGCGCGCGCCCCGACTTCGATACCGCGACGATTACGTCGCCCTTGCCGAGCAGCGCGGCGGAGGCCGCCTGCATGTACAGATCGCCGTACGCGATCGTCGGGATGCCGAAGCGGAAGAACTTGTAGTGCGCGTCCTGCGCGACGATGTTCGAGTTACCGAGCCCGTAGAACTCGATGCGACGCGCGCCGTTCAGCAGGTCGATGGCGCGCTCCACATGTTCGAAGTTCAGATGCTCGCGCAACTGCAGGATCGCCGACACGGTGTTGTCGAGCACCTTCGCGCCGAAGTCGGTGGCGGTGTCGCCGAGATGCACCTGACTGTGGCTGACCGGAATCGTGCCGGTCAAACCGGTCGCGAGCTTCAGCTTGAAATCCGATAGTCCCTGGCAGCCGAGCGAGCGGCAGAAGCGGATCACGGTCGGCTGACTGACGTCGGCCTTGCGCGCGATGTCGACGATCGGATCGTTGATGATCGAACGCGGATGGTTCAACGCGAGATCGGCGACGCGGCGTTCGGCCGGCGTCAACGCATCGCGCATCTGGCGAATCCGCTCGAACACCGCCGACGAGCTGCCGCCCGCGCGGTTCGACAACTGCTCCGCGAGAATCGCCGACACGCCCAGAAACGCCGGATATTCGGCGGTGATCACGTAGGTCGGCACGTTCTGCAGATACGCCTCGAAGCGGCCCTTCGCCTCGAAGCGCTTGCGGAACGACGAGCGCTCGAAGAATTCGCCAAGGCGCGGCACGACACCGCCGCCGATATAGATGCCGCCGAGCGCGCCGAGCGTCACCGCGATATTGCCGGCGAAGGTGCCGAGAATGCCGCAGAACACGTCGACCGATTCGGCCGCGAGCGGCTCGCCGTCGAGCGCGCGCTTGACGACCTCGGCCGTGTCGACGTTGGCCGCCACGCGTTTCTTGTCGCGGCCCGCGAGCGCGCGATAGATCACCTCGATGCCCGGACCCGCGGCCACCCGTTCGAACGACACGTGCGACCACTTCTTGCGCGCGTAGTGCAGCACGATCTCCTCGCGCTCGTCGGCGGGCGCGAACGTGGCGTGGCCGCCTTCGCTGCCGAGCGCGATCCAGCGGTCGTCGGCGGGGATCAGGCCCGACACGCCCATGCCGGTGCCGGGGCCGAGCAGGCCGATCACGCTGTTCGGCCGGCGCTGGCCGCCACCCACCTGCACGCGCTGCGCGTCGGTGAGGCCGGGCAGCGCCATCGCGAGCGCCGTGAAGTCGTTGACGACGAGCAGCGTGTCGAAGCCGAGCGCGCGGCGCGTCGCTTCGATCGAGAAGGTCCAGTCGTGATTGGTCATGCTCACCTGGTCGCCGTCGACCGGGTTCGCAATGGCGATCGCCGCGTGATTGACGCGGCCGATCTTGGTGTCCTTCAGATACTTCTTGATGACGTCGGCGACGCCCGGATAGTCGGCGCAAGGATAGACCTGCACCGAGCCGATTTCGCCGGGGCCCGTCTCGAGCGCGAAACGCGCATTGGTGCCGCCGATGTCGGCCAGCAGCCTCGGTCCGTCGGCGTGCTGGCCCGCGCCCGGTACAGCTTTAGTTTGCACACCAGTAGACATCGAGTCTCACTCCCTTGTCGTTTGCCAGCTGCGAGATGGCATTTTTTTGTAGCGCGGCGGACGCGGCATTGAGCACGTCCATCTTGCGCGGTCCTGCGATCAGCAGAAACAGATGCTTCACGTCCTTCAGCGCGGACAGCGACCAGCTCACGCGCGCATGCGGCGCCGCGCCCGGATGCACGGCGACGAAGCGCTCGGTCGTGGTGATCGCGTGATCCCATTCGGGCGCGTCGGCGAAGATCGACGCGGTGTGGCCGTCCTCGCCCATGCCCAGCACCGCGACGTCGGGCGCCGCGGCAAATCGCGCATCCGCGTTCAGCGCGGCGACGTGCGCGTGCAGATCCTGCGAGGTGTCGACGAGCGGCCAGAAGGTCGCGTCGCGCGCGGCGTTCTGCAGCAACGTGGCGTGCGCGAGCTGCGCGTTGCTCGCGCTATCGGTCTCCGGCACCCAGCGGTCGTCGACCAGTGTGATCGCGATGCGGGGCCAGTCGAACGTCTGCGTCGACAACGTTTGCAGGAACGGACGCGGACTGCTGCCGCCGGACACGGCTAGCATGGCCGGGCGCGCGGGCGCGGTTGACGTGCCGGTGAGGGCCGCCTGTGCGGCAAGCGACGCATGTAACGCGTCGCCCACCGCTTTCGCCAGCGCGTCGGATTGGGCGCGCTGGTCGTCGAAAGCGTGAAGCTCGATCACTTCTCCTCCGTGCTGCTTTCTTGTAAGGTCTGCGGAATCAGCCTGACTGCTCTCGCGCTAACGCGATACCGGCGCGACTCCGTTCAGTTCGTCGGTGGTGTTGCCGACGTCGCGCTGGGGTATTTATCGCGCGCGGCGGCGGCCGTCAATTCATCAAAATCAATTCTCTTCCTCGAGCCAGCAAGTGTCGTGCTGCGCAAGCATCGCGCTCGCCGCGGCCGGCCCCCACGTGCCCGCCGCGTACGGCTTGGGCGGCTTGGTCGACACCTTCCATTCGTCCAGGATCGGCTCGACCCAGCGCCATGCGGCCTCCTGTTCGTCGCGCCGCACGAACAGCGCGAGGCGCCCGTTGATCACGTCGAGCAGCAGCCGCTGATACGCCTCCATCTGGCCTTCGCGGAAGAACTGGTCGAACGCGAGGTTCAGGTGCACGCTCGCGAGGTTCATGCCTTCGCCGGGCTGCTTCGCGAGGCAGTACAGACGAATCGTCTCGTTCGGCTGCAGACGGATCACGAGACGGTTCGCGCCCGCGCGCAGCGCCGATGCGCCGAGCGCCGAATGCGGCACCGGACGGAAATTCACGACGATCTCGGCGACGCGATCGGCGAGCCGCTTGCCCGTGCGCAGGAAAAACGGCACGCCGGCCCAGCGCCAGCTCTCGATCTCGACCTTCAGTGCGACGAAGGTTTCGGTCGAGCTATCCGGCCTCACGCCGTGCTCGGTTGCATAGGCCGGCACCGCGTTGCCGCGGATCACGCCCGAATGATACTGGCCGCGCACCGCGACTTTGCCGATATCACGCGGATCGATCGGTTTGAGCGCACGCAGCACGCGCAGCTTTTCGTCGCGCACCGAGTCGGAATCCATCGAGTGGGGCGGCTCCATCGCGACGATCGACAGCAGCTGCAGCAGGTGGTTTTGCACCATGTCGCGCAGCGCGCCGGTATTGTCGTAGAAGTCGCCGCGCGCTTCGACGCCGAGCTCCTCGGCGATCGTGATCTGGATGCTCTCGACCCACTCGCGGCGCCACAGCGGCTCGAACAGCGCATTGCCGAAGCGCAGCGCAAGCAGGTTCTGCACCGGCTCCTTGCCGAGGTAATGGTCGATCCGATAGATCTGCTCTTCCGCGAAGATTTCGCCGACCGCATCATTAATTGCGTTCGACGACTTCAGGTCGTAGCCGAGCGGCTTCTCGAGCACGATGCGCGAGTTCGTGTTCAGCCCGACCGCGGCGAGCCCATGGCAGATCGGCACGAACAGCGACGGCCCCGTAGCCAGATAGAACACGCGGATGCCGGGCATCTCCTGGATCGCGTCGCGCAGCCGCGCGAAGTCGTCCGCCTTGCTGAGATCGATCTTCACGAACTCGATGCGCGCGAGGAAGCTCGTCCACGCGGCTTCGTCGACGACTCCGTTGTTCGATACATGCGGCTTGACGTGCCCCTCCACCCACTGCAGGTATTCGCCGCGATCCGCCACATGCAGTGCCACCGCGACGATCTTGCCGCTGTCGGCGAGCTTGCCGCCCGCGCGGTGCGCCTCGAACAGCGCGGGCAGGATCTTGCGCATCGACAGATCGCCGGTTCCGCCGAAGAGAACGAAGGTGAAGCTTGAGTCGGTTTGCATGAGTCTCCGTCGATGTCCTGAAGGGCCGCCGCGCTGTTCGGACACTGCACGCGCAGCGACCCGGAAGAGCGACCGTAGTCCGATAAAATATTTTTTGACACTGAATTGTAGTTTAACTACAATCCAAATCAAGAGGTAGCGTTAATTCGATGAAAAAAGCGTGCGCTGTAGAGGCGGAATGCATGCTTTGCGAATCGGCGGGCGTCCCCAGCATGCTAATGGACAACGCCTTCCGGTACGTGCCAGCAGGGTGCCGGCGGACCTTACGGAAAGCCGGGGGAGTCGACGGGTTTGCGGGGTCGTCGCCCGTGGCCAACGTCAGGCTGGCGTCGGATTGGCGTAATGAAGCACCTCGAGTCTGCCGCGCGATGCGGGCAGGCAAAAATCAAAAGAGGAGACAGTCAGTTGCATCCCGAACCACTCACCTCTTGAGCGTCCAGCGGCCGGACATCGGTCCGCCGGCACATGCCTTCGCGCATGCGCCCGACCGTGCTCGATCGCCCAGTGTTTTGCCTGTTTGAACCAACCACAGCACCCTGGCGACATCAGGGGCCATTCGTTTTTTTGTTCAGGTGTCTGGAGGAGATAAGCAATGAAATTTCGCGCGATCATGGGCGCTCTGTGCGCTGCGGGTCTGATGTGTGGCGTGTCGGCGGTGCAGGCCGCCGAGTCGGTCGAAGTGCTGCACTGGTGGACTTCGGGCGGCGAATCCAAGGCCGTCGGCGTCCTCAAGGACGACATGACGAAGCAGGGCTACACGTGGAAGGACTTCGCGGTTGCAGGCGGTGCAGGCGCGGCTGCCATGACGGCACTGAAGACGCAGGTGATCTCGGGCAACGCACCGAGCGCCGCGCAGATCAAGGGTCCGCTGATCCAGGACTGGGCTTCGCAGGGCGTGCTGGTGCCGATCGACTCGGTCGCGGGCGACTGGAAGAAGAACCTGCCGCCGGAAATCGACAAGATCATGCACGCGGACGGCCACTACGTCGCCGCTCCGTTCTCGGTGCACCGCGTGAACTGGCTGTACATCAACAAGGCAGCGCTGGACAAGGCAGGCGGCAAGGTGCCGACCTCGTGGCCTGAGTTCTTCGCGGTGGCCGACAAGATGAAGGCCGCGGGCATCCAGCCGATCGCGATGGGCGGCCAGCCGTGGCAGGACCTGACGCTGTGGGAAGACGTCGTGCTGTCGCAAGGCGCCGACTTCTACAAGAAGGCACTCGTCGACCTCGACGAAAAGACGCTGACTTCGGACAAGATGGTTGGCGTGTTCGACACGGTTCGCAAGATCCAGGGCTACTTCGACGCGGGCCGCACGGGCCGTGACTGGAACCTCGCCACCGCGATGGTCATCAACGGCAAGGCCGGCATGCAGTTCATGGGCGACTGGGCGAAGGGTGAATTCACCAACGCCGGCAAGAAGTCGGGCTCGGACTACATCTGCGCTGCTGTACCGGGCACGGAAAAGGCTTACACGTTCAACGTCGACTCGTTCGTGTTCTTCCAGCAGAAGGGCCAGAAGGCCGCGACGCCGGGCCAGCTCGCGCTCGCGAAGACGATCATGTCGCCGGAGTTCCAGGAGCAGTTCAGCCTGTACAAGGGCTCGATCCCGGTGCGCCTCGGCGTGCCGATGGACAAGTTCGACGACTGCGCGAAGAAGTCGTACGCGGATGAGCAGATCGCGATCAAGGCCGGCGGTTATGTGCCGTCGCTCGCTCACGGCATGGCTCAGCCGGATGCCGCAGCAGGCGCGATCTCCGACGTCGTCACGAAGTTCATGAACTCGCAGGAAGATTCGAAGACCGCGGTTCAGGCTCTCGCGAAGGCAGCGAAGACCAAGTAAGCGTAGGAAAGAAGCGTTGCGCCCGGCGGCTGGCATCTGCGGCACCGGGCGCCTCCTTCGGGCCGGGTTGAGTCGAACCTCGAACTGCTTTTGATCGCAGCGGGGTCCGGCGCCACGCGGCTCACCCCTGGTTTCATGGAGTCACACCCAGGCCGTCGCGGTCCCGCGCCATGCGCGCACGGCAAGCCCGGCGGTACAGTTTCAGCAGGAGTCGAGTAGTGACTGCTTCCATCAGCGGAAACGGGAAAACGGCCACCGTCACCCGCCGCACGTCGCCCATGGCGGCCCTTGCCGATCGCTATATTCCGAAGCTGGTGCTCGCACCCAGCGTCGTGATCAGCCTGATCTTCGTGTATGGCTTTATTGGAATCACCGGCTATCTGTCGCTTTCTACGTCGCGGCTGATGCCTCGCTGGGAGTTCGCGGGTCTCGACCGCTATCGCGAACTGTTCGAGAACGACGTGTTCTGGACTTCGGCCGCCAACCTCGGCTGGTTCGGCATTCCGTTCATCGGTATCTGCATCGGTCTTGGCCTCCTGCTTGCCATCCTGCTCGATCAGCAGATCCGCAATGAAGGCGCGTTGCGTGCCGTGTTCCTGTATCCGATGGCGCTGTCGTTCATCGTGACCGGCACCGCATGGCAATGGATCCTGACGCCGAGCATCGGCATCGAGAAAGTGTTTCACGACTGGGGCTGGACGAGCTTCTCGTTCAACTGGCTCGGCGACCCGGACAGGGCGATCTTCTGTATCGTGATCGCGGCGGTCTGGCAGTCCACCGGCTTCGTGATGGCGCTGTTCCTCGCCGGTCTGCGCGGCGTCGACAGCGAAATCTTCAAGGCCGCGCAGATGGACGGCGCGAACCTGCCGACCATCTACCGCAAGATCGTGATTCCGAGCATGCGGCCGGTGTTCTTCTCCGTGCTGCTGATCCTTTGCCACATCACCATCAAGACGTTCGACCTGGTCGTCGCGCTGACCGCTGGCGGTCCGGGCACCTCGTCGTCGCTGCCGGCCATTTTCATGTACACGTTTTCGTTCAATCGCGGGCAGCTCGGCGTCGGCGCGGCATCGTCGATCATGATGCTCGCTACCGTGGTGGCCGTGCTCGTGCCGCTGATGTATCTGGAATCGAGGAGCACCCGCAATGCAGCCTAAGATGACGATTAGCCGTGCCGTCATTTACGCGGCCCTGATTCTGTTCGCCCTGTACTTCCTGTTCCCGCTGTACGTGATGCTGTCGACGTCGTTCAAGGACATCGACCAGCTGCGCACCGGCAACCTGCTGACGCCGCCGACGAGCTGGAGCTTCGCGCCATGGATCAAGGCGTGGAGCGGCGCGTGTACCGGCGTGCGCTGCGACGGCATGCAGCCGTTCTTCATGAACTCGGTGCGCATGGTGATTCCCGCCGTGCTGATCTCGTCGATCATCGGCGCGTTCAACGGCTATGTGCTCACGCACTGGCGTTTCCGCGGCGCCGATCCGATCTTCACGATGCTGCTGGTCGGCTGCTTCATCCCGTTCCAGGCGATCCTGCTGCCGATGGCGCGCCTCGAAGGCATCCTCGGCCTGTCGAACACGACGAGCGGTCTGGTGCTCGTGCACGTGATCTACGGTATCGCCTTCACGACGATGTTCTTCCGCAACTTCTACGTGAGCATCCCGGCTGAACTCGTGAAGGCCGCGCGGATCGACGGCGCGGGCTTCTTCATGATCTTCACGAAGATCCTGCTGCCGGTGTCGCTGCCGATTTTCATGGTGTGCCTGATCTGGCAATTCACGCAGATCTGGAACGACTTCCTGTTCGGTATCGTGTTCTCCGGCGTCGATTCGATGCCGATCACCGTCGCGCTGAACAACCTCGTGAACACCTCGACCGGCGTGAAGGAATACAACGTGGACATGGCCGGCGCGATCATCGCGGCGCTGCCCACGCTGCTCGTCTACATCATCGCCGGACGTTACTTCGTGCGCGGCCTGACCGCGGGCGCGGTGAAGGGCTAACCCGGGCTAACCCAACCGAGAGCGACGGCGTTGCACTGAACCCGTGCCGCCGTCACCCGACAAGACGTTTTCAAGCAGTACCAGAGACTAGAGGATTCACAGCATGGCAAGCCTTTCCATCCGTGACGTGTACAAGACCTACCCGAACGGGGTGCCGGTTCTGAAGGGTGTCAACATCGACATCGAAGACGGCCAGTTCCTGATTCTGGTCGGCGGCTCGGGCTGCGGTAAGTCGACGCTGCTCAACATGATTGCCGGTCTCGAAACCGTGACCAAGGGCGAGATCCAGATCGACGGCAAGACGGTGAACAACCTGTCGCCGAAAGATCGCGACATCGCGATGGTGTTCCAGTCGTACGCGCTGTATCCGTCGATGACGGTGCGCGAGAACATCTCGTTCGGCCTGAACATCCGCAAGGTGCCGAAGCAGGAGCAGACGCAGATCGTCGATCGTGTGTCGAACACGCTGCAGATCACCCATCTGCTCGACCGCAAGCCGGGCCAGCTGTCGGGCGGCCAGCGTCAGCGCGTCGCGATGGGCCGCGCGCTCGCGCGCGATCCGGTGATGTTCCTGTTCGACGAGCCGCTGTCGAACCTCGACGCGAAGCTGCGTATCGAGATGCGTTCGGAAATCAAGCTGCTGCATCAGCGCCTCGGCACGACGATCGTCTACGTGACGCACGACCAGATCGAAGCGATGACGCTCGGCGACCGCATCGCGGTGATGAAGGACGGCATCGTGCAGCAGTTCGGCGCGCCGCAGGACATCTACGACTCGCCGTCGAACCTGTTCGTGGCGGGCTTCATCGGCGCGCCGCCGATGAACTTCATCGAAGGCAAGCTGGTCGAGCAGGGCTCGGGTGTCGGCATCGAACTCGATACCGGCGTCGCGCGCAAGGTGCTGGTGCTGCCGTTCGATTCGGGCAAGGTGCGCTCGCACGTTGGCAACAACGTGATTCTCGGCTTGCGTCCGGAGCGCATCACCGACGCGCGCGGCGCGCACGGCGACGACTCGAAGCTGCAGCCGGTCGAAGTGAAGGTCGACGTGATCGAGCCGACCGGTCCGGACACGCTGGTGTTCGCGCAGGTCAACGGCAAGCGTATCGTGAGCCGCGTGCACCCGGCGTCGAATCCGCAGCCGGAGAAAAATACGACGCTGTTGTTCGATACGTCGAAGGCGGTGCTGTTCGATCCGGCGAATGAAGAGCGGATCGCCTGAGCGTTAAAGCCGTCGCTTCAGAAAGACCCCGTGCGTTGAAGGCGCATGGGGTTTTTGTTTTTTGCAGCGTTACGCCGTGTCGGGCAAACGCAAATCCGGATTGTTTCGCGCGAGTTCGCTGACCCAGTCGATGAACGCGCGCAAGCGCGAACTCAGATTGCGGCGATGCGCATAGAGGATCGACAGCGGCGTGCCGGGGCTCGTGTAGTTGCCGAGAATCTCCGTGAGCGCGCCTTGCTCGATCAGCTTCGCAACCATGAAACGCGACGGCTGGATGATGCCGTGTCCGAGCACCGCCGCACCGATATACACGGAACCGTCGTTGACCGCGAGCGTGCTTGTCATCGGCACGCGCTCGATTTCGCCGCCCACTTCGTATTCGAACGGGAAGGTCCTGCCGGTGCGTGCGGACACGTAGTTGACCGCGCGATGATTGGCGAGGTCCTCGAGCGTGGCAGGCGTGCCGTATTTCGCGAGGTACGCCGGCGACGCGCACGTGACGATGCGCGCGAGACCGATGCGCCTCGCGACGAGACTGGATTCCTCCGGCGTACCCATGCGGATCACGCAATCGACGGCGTCCTGAATCAGATCGATGTTGCGATCCGCGAGGCCGAGTCGCACGTCGATTTGCGGGTACTGTTCATAGAAATCTTCGAGCGCGGGCAGCAGCAGCGCGCGCGCGAGCGTGCCGGACGTGTCGACGCGTATCGTGCCGGCCGGGCTCTCGCGCTGATTCGACAGCGACGATTCGGCGTCGGCGACGTCGGCGAGAATGCGCACGCAGCGCTCGTAGAACGCTGCGCCGTCTTCGGTCACGCTGACCTGGCGCGTCGAGCGGTTCAGGAGCCGCACGCCGACGTGTTCCTCGAGCGCCTGGATCGTGCGGCTGACCTTCGCGCGCGGCAGATCGAGCGACTCCGAAACCTTGGTGAAGCTGTTCGCTTCCACCACGCGTGTGAAGATCTCCATCGCTTCGAAACGGTCCATGGTTTGCCTTATGGGTGGTGAGCCGGCAGAAGGCCGGGGCGGGCTTGCGATTCGACAGGAAGTCTACAGCCAGCAAAACCGGTTGTCTGCCGGTGAGTGCCCGCCACCGCCGCTCGAGGCTCAATCCCGATCCGGCGCACCGAGCGGAAACCACGGCCGATACGGCCGTGCCTCGTCGACCGCGCGTGCGAACGACGGCCGCGCGAGCAGCCGCTGCCGGTACGCGCGCACGTGCGTGAACGCGGGGTCGATTGGGTGGGTCCAGTCGGCATAGAACAGGAACGGGGCGGCGCCGCAGTCGGCGAGGCTGAAGCTCTCGCCGGCGGCCCATTCGCGCTCGGCCATGTGCCGGTCGAGCCATGCGTACGAGGTGTCGAGCATCGTGCGCGCATCGGCGACGCCGCGCGTGTCACGCTCGGCTTCGGCGCGCAGGCTGTCGAAGACGATCTTTTGCTGCGGCGTCGAAATGTAGTTGTCGAAGAAGCGGTCCATCGCGCGCACCTCGAGCGCGGCGCGCGGATCGTCCGGCAACAGCGCGACCGGTCCCGGATAGTGCAGGCCCAGATATTCGATGATGATGCTCGCCTCGGGCACCGTGCGCCCGCCGTCGACGAGCACGGGGAATCGCTTGATCGGCCACAGCGCGGCGAATTCGGCCATCACCTGCGGGTCGTCGTACGCGAGCAGGCGCATCTCGAACGGCGTGCCGTTTTCGTACAGCGCGGTCAGCGCCTTCTGGCAGTACGACGAGAACGGGTGGGCATAGAGCTTCAGGGGCATCGCGATCACCTTTGACGGTTGCACAGCACGGACACGCCGTGGCAACGACGGCCACCGCGCGACGGCCAGGCTGGCCGTTTACCCGACGACGAACGACAGCCGCGAAAATCGACCTCAGACCTTCACGTTGACCCCGTGCGCGGGCGCCGACCCCGGCTGCAACAGCACGACCACGGCGCCGGCGCCGCCATCATGCGGGCGCGCCTGACAGAACGCGATGATCTCGGATTTCTGCACGAGCCAGGCGCGCACCTTGCCCTTCAGCACCGGCTCCTTGCCGATCGATCCCAGACCCTTGCCGTGAATCACCCGTAGGCAGCGCAGCCCGCGCTTGACCGAGTCGCGGATGAATTCCGCGAGCGCCTCGCGTGCTTCCTCGCGCCGCATGCCGTGCAGGTCGATCTGCGCCTGCACGATCCAGTCGCCGCGCCGCAGCTTGCGCACGACGTCGCGGCTCACGCCGGGGCGGCAATACGACAACGTTTCGTCGGTTTCGAGCAGCACCTCGGGATCGAACTCGTCGGAGATCGCTTCGTGCAGCACCGCTTCCTCGTCGAGCAGCGTCTGCACCGGCAGCGGCGGCGGGGGATTGCGCTGATGCGTCGCGCGCGGCGGTTTTGCAAGTGGCGCGACCTCGCCGATCTCGCGGCGGAACAGATCGGCGTCGGCGGCCGCTTCGCGCTGTGCCGCTCTTGCCACCGCCTGTTCGCGCTCGCGCCGCTCAGCATCGCCCTTCAATGCTTCACGCAATGCGCCGAGTCCGGCCAGCCCGGACGCGCGATCGAGCTTCGGCGCGACGGCGGGCACGGCCGGCGCGGGCGCGGCACGCGTGGCGGCTTGCGGGCGTTTCGGTTCGTTCGGATGGGGTTGATTCTTCGGCATATCGGCAATACGGACGGAAAGGTCGATCGGTCGGGCGGGGTGGGGTGGCGGATGCGCCGCGGGGGCAACGCGCACCCACACGATCAAGGCGGCAAAAACGACGAAGGCCGCCGGCATTTCAGCCGCGGCCTTCGTGAACCCATGACGGCCGCGCTGCGCGCCACCGTCATTTTACTGTTGCGCCCGCTGTCGCGGCTTTGCGTCGCCATAAGACGACGCGCAGCGGATCAGCGGATCACCGGTCCGCTTCCGCGCTCATCGCGTGCTCGCCGGCCATCTCGTTGATGGTCTCGAGATAACGCTGCGCGTCGAGCGCTGCCATACAGCCCGTGCCGGCGCTCGTGATCGCCTGGCGATAGATGTGATCCTGCACGTCGCCGGCGGCGAACACGCCCGGCACGCTCGTCGCGGTCGCGAAACCGTTCAGGCCGCCCTTCGTGATGATGTAGCCGTTCTTCATCTCGAGCTGGCCTTCGAAGATGTCCGTGTTCGGCTTGTGGCCGATCGCGACGAACACGCCTTGCAGCGCGAGGTCGGTGGTCTCGCCGGTCTGCGTGTGCTTGATGCGCAGGCCGGTCACGCCGGAGGTGTCGCCGGTCACTTCGTCAAGCACGTGGTTCCACTTGATCTCGACGACGCCTTCCTTCTCCTTCGCGAGCAGACGGTCGATCAGGATCGGCTCGGCGCGGAACTTGTCGCGGCGATGGATCACGGTCACTTTCTTCGCGATGCCGGCCAGGTACAGCGCTTCTTCAACGGCGGTATTGCCGCCACCGATCACGGCGACGTGCTGCTGACGATAGAAAAAGCCGTCGCAGGTCGCGCAGGCCGACACGCCCTTGCCCATGAACGCCTCTTCCGACGGCAGTCCGAGATACTGCGCCGACGCGCCGGTCGAGATGATCAGCGAGTCGCAGGTGTATTCGCCCGAATCGCCGATCAGGCGAATCGGCTTCTCGTCGAGCTTCGCCGTGTGGATGTGGTCGAAGATGATTTCGGTGTTGAAGCGCTCGGCGTGCTCCAGAAAGCGCGCCATCAGTTCCGGGCCTTGCACGCCGTTCGCGTCGGCGGGCCAGTTTTCGACGTCGGTCGTGGTCATCAGCTGGCCGCCTTGCGCGAGACCAGTGACGAGCACCGGCGCGAGGTTGGCGCGCGCTGCGTAAACCGCCGCCGTGTAGCCGGCGGGACCGGAACCGAGAATCAGAACCTTGGCGTGTTTCGTTGCAGTTGCGGGCATGATCGAATCCTTGTGCGGCGCGCGGCTCGTCGCTGCGCAGCCGTGCGTTTTGAGCTGAAACTATAGATGGGTATCAGTCCGGCATTATAAAGGGCGGGGCGCGCGGCTGCGCCATGAAGCTTTCCGATCGCCGCGATAGCGTCGCGGCGAGGGCGCGCAGCCCAAGCGTGTGGCGCAATTCGACGAAATTCGCTCGCCTCGCGAACGGATCTGTGGCCAAACAGCCAAGTTACCGTCATTTACAGCCTCGCGCGGGGCGCAGCGTTTACAATAGCCCGGATCGAAGTTTCCGGTAGCCGGGATCGAGCCCGAAGCCACGCGCGGCGAGGCCCGGGCCGTGTTCCCGGCGGCAGTTTCAGCCTGAATCGGCTACCCCAGGCAAACAGGATCAATGGCAAAAGCTCCTTACTCCGCGAGCGCGCAGGCATTGCCGCACCGCATGTCGCGCCTCTTCACCGAAATCCGCTGGATTCTGCAGGTGGCGCTCGGCGTATTCCTGCTGATGTCGCTCGTCAGCTACAGCAGGCACGACCCGAGCTGGACCCACGCCGCCCAGGTCGACCATATCTCGAACTGGGCGGGCCGCGTCGGCGCATGGACCTCGGACATCCTGCTGCTGCTGTTCGGTCTGTCCGCCTACTGGTGGATCGTGCTGCTCGGTCGCCACATCTCCGCGAACTACAAGCGCATCACCCGCAACGAAGAGCCGGACGACGAAGCGCCGCGCGGCGTGAGCTGGCTCGCGGACGCGTTCGCGTTCATGCTCGTGCTGCTGTCGTGTAACGGCCTCGAGGCGCTGCGCATGTGGTCGTTGAAAGTGCAGTTGCCGCGCGCGCCCGGCGGCGTGATCGGCGAGGCGGTCGCCCGTGGCGTGTCGCATGCGCTTGGCTTCACCGGCGGCACGCTCGCGCTGCTGCTCGGGCTGGCAATCGGCTTGTCGCTGTACTTCCGCTTTTCGTGGCTGTCGGTCTCGGAAAAGGTCGGCGAGTCGATCATTTCCGCGGTGACGTTCGCGAAGCTGCGTCGTGAAGCAGGGCGTGATCGCAAGCTCGGCGAAGCGGCCGCTGTGAAGCGCGAAGGCAAGGTCGAGAAGGGCCGCGTGCGCATCGAGGAGCACGAGCCCGTGATGATCGTGCCGCCGCTCGTCACGCCGGCGAAGTCGGAGCGCGTCGAAAAGGAACGGCAGGTGCCGCTCTTTACCGATCTGCCGGGCGACTCGACGCTGCCGGCCATCTCGCTGCTCGACCCCGCGCCCGCCGCGCAGGAAACCATCTCCGCGGACACGCTCGAATTCACGTCGCGTCTGATCGAGAAGAAGTTGAAGGACTTCGGTGTCGAAGTGAGCGTGGTCGCCGCGTATCCGGGCCCCGTCGTCACGCGTTACGAAATCGAGCCGGCCACCGGCGTGAAAGGCAGCCAGATCGTCAATCTCGCGAAGGATCTCGCGCGCTCGCTGTCGCTCGTGTCGATCCGCGTGGTCGAAACGATTCCGGGCAAGAACTGCATGGCGTTGGAGCTGCCGAATCAGCGCCGCCAGACCGTGAGCCTGTCCGAAATTCTCGGCTCGACCGTCTATGCGGACGCCGCCTCGCCACTCACGATGGGTCTTGGCAAGGACATCGGCGGCAAGCCGGTGTGCGCGGACCTCGCGAAGATGCCGCACCTGCTCGTCGCGGGCACGACCGGTTCGGGCAAGTCGGTCGGTATCAACGCGATGATCCTGTCGCTGCTGTACAAGGCGAGCGCCGACCAGGTGCGCATGATCCTGATCGATCCGAAGATGCTCGAAATGAGCGTCTACGAAGGCATTCCGCATCTGCTGTGTCCGGTCGTCACCGACATGCGTCAGGCGGGCCACGCGCTGAACTGGGCGGTCGCCGAAATGGAGCGCCGCTACAAGCTGATGAGCAAGGTCGGTGTGCGCAACCTCGCCGGCTACAACAACAAGATCGACGAAGCGGCCAAGCGCGAAGAGAAGCTGCCGAATCCGTTCAGCCTGACACCGGACGATCCGGAACCGCTCACGCGTTTGCCGAACATCGTGATCGTCATCGACGAACTGGCCGACCTGATGATGGTCGTCGGCAAGAAGGTCGAAGAGCTGATCGCGCGGATCGCGCAGAAGGCGCGCGCGGCTGGCATCCACCTGATTCTTGCGACGCAGCGTCCGTCGGTCGACGTGATCACCGGTCTGATCAAGGCCAACGTGCCGACCCGCATGGCGTTCCAGGTGTCCTCGAAGATCGACTCGCGCACGATTCTCGACCAGCAGGGCGCCGAGTCGCTGCTGGGCATGGGCGACATGCTGTATCTGCCGCCGGGCAGCGGCTTGCCGGTGCGCGTGCACGGCGCGTTCGTGTCGGACGAAGAGGTGCATCGTGTCGTCGACAAGCTCAAGGAGCAGGGCGAGCCGAACTATATCGAGGGCATTCTCGAAGGCGGCGTGAGCGGCGAAGGCGATGAAGGTTCGGCGGGCGCCGCGTCCACCGAAGGCGAGTCGGACCCGTTATACGATCAGGCGGTCGACGTCGTGCTGAAGAATCGTCGCGCATCGATCTCGCTCGTGCAGCGGCACCTGCGCATCGGCTACAACCGGGCCGCGCGTCTGCTCGAACAGATGGAGAATTCGGGCGTGGTGTCGGCGATGTCGTCGAACGGCAATCGCGAGATTCTGGCGCCGGCGCGAGAAACGGAATAGCCGTCGCCATTGGCGGCCCTCGCGTGCACCGTCGTGTGCACCATTGCGGCTCGACGCCGGGTTAGCACTCTGGGTTCAGCGAGTGCACCGACCCGGCGCAGCCCATCACCGAATTCAATCAAGGGAGAAAAACCTATGCAAGCAATCGCGCAGCAGGACGCCCGAGAGCGTCATGTGGGCCGCGTCGGCGAGTTCGCGCGCAAGATCGCGCGCACCGCTGTCAGCGTCGCGATCGGTGCGTCGCTGCTCGTCGCGTCGCACGCATTCGCGAGCGGCACCGAGCAATTGAAGGCGTTCGTCGCGCAGGTTCATTCGGCGCGCGGCACCTTCGTGCAGCAGGAAGTGCGCGCGCCGAGCAAGGCGCAGGGCGCGAGCGATGCGCTCTCCACACCGAACCCCAGCAAGTCCACCACGTCGAGCGGCACGTTCATGTTCGCGCGGCCCGGCAAGTTCATCTGGCAATACGAGAAGCCCTACGCGCAATTGCTGCAGGCGGACGGCGACAAGCTCTACGTGTACGACAAGGATCTGAACCAGGTCACGGTGCGTACGCTCGGCAATGCGCTCGGCGCGAGCCCGGCGGCGATCCTGTTCGGCAGCAACGATCTGGACAAGAACTTCACGCTGCGTGACGCGGGTGTGAAGGCCGGCATCGACTGGCTCGAACTGACGCCGAAGGCGAAGGACACGCAGTTCGAACGCGTGGGCATCGGCTTCAAGGACGGCAATCTCGAAGCGATGGAATTGCACGACGTGTTCGGCAACGTCACGCTGCTGACGTTCTCGAACATCCAGAAAAATCCACCATTGCCGCCCGATGCGTTCAAGTTCACGGTGCCGAAAGGCGCCGATGTGATCAACGGATAAGCCTTGGGGGTGGGTGCCGCTGCGCGGCGCCATCGCCAAAGCCCGCAAAAGCCGCGCTTTTGAAGCGCGGTTTTTTTATTTCACGCGGTGTGCGGTGTGCGAACGGCTGAGGAATGCGCGTAGCGGCGAATGCGAACGCGAAATCGTCGTACCGGCAACTGCAATGATTTAGTGCGAGACTGGCAAAAATTCAGGATCGCTCGCGGGCTTCAGTCAGCGCGTCTGACTATCTCCAGGATTTTGGTGCGCACTCTCTAACAATTTCTTGCTGCGGCGCAGCAAAATAACGCCTAAACTGTTCGAAGCGGGTTGTTGCTTCGAATGTCTGGAAAGGTGAGGCATGTCATGAGATTGTCTTCGTCACACGATTTGCGCTTGTCGCCGTCCCTCCACGTGTTCGAGCAGGAGGGCGGTTGGCATTGGGGGATTACGGTTCCACGGTCGGCTGGCAGTGGATTCAAAGTCATTGCATATAGCGAAAAGACCTTTTTCGATGAGGCGGAAGCCCATCGGGAAGGCCATCGCGCGCTCGAACGGTTTGCCGATGTGCCGGCGGCCTCGCTTGAACGGCAATAACAAAGTTGAATTTCTTGACGAAAATAACGCCCCGTTATTGGGGTTTCTGAGCGAAGAATGCAATGATTACCGATCGGTAATCATTCAATATGCAACGGTTTGCATATTTCTTTGACTTCCGGAAAATCGTAGCGATAATGTCTCGTTTTTGAGATATCGCCTTCACTTTGACTTTCGCGGAATATGAAACCACGCACGCGCTGAGCGTGGAACTGGACGGCGTGAACTATGCCGGAACTTATCGCGTGATGACGGGGACCGTCGTCGTGCATTTCGCGAACGAGAGCAATTTCGCGTCGTATGCGCCGAATCGGCCGGAGACCGTCGCCCGTTGGTTGCTTACGGATCTGTGCCGCAAGGTCGAATCGCGTCGGCGCAAAGCGGCCAAGAAATAGGCCGAGAGGCGAATGGCGTCATTCACATAAAAAAAGACCTGCATTGGCAACGCAGGTCTTTTTTCATTTCTGGCAGTGGCGCTTAACGCGACTTGTCCAGGCTGACGCGCTCACGCATACGCGGTTTTGCGCGCCGACACGAACAGGTAGTAGCACACGGCGCCGATCGCGAGCGACGGCAGCGTCGCGCCGAGATTCGGCAGCCATTGATTGATCACCTGGTACGAGGCGATGCCGATCGCCCACGCGACGAACGCGCTCAGGTGCCAGCCACCCGAGAAGCCGTAGCGGCCGCGTACATCGGCGAGCACGGCGGCTTCGATGCGGCGCTTGCGCACGATGAAGTGATCCATCAGCACGACGCCGAACAGCGGTGCGAACACCGAGCCGATCAGCAGCAGGAAGTTCTGATACTTCGCCATCGGCACGACCAGCGCGATCAGCGTGCACAGCGCGCCGAACGCCGCCGACAGCAGCGGCACGCTCGCACGCGTCCAGAACGTGCCGGTCGACACCGCGGCCGAGTGGATATCGGCGAATGCGTTGTCGATCTCGTCGATCAGGATCAGCAGCAGCGCAAAGCCGCCGCCTGCCTGCGCGAGCGCACCGGTCAGCAGTGCATCGCCGCCGCCGGCCGCGAGGCCATAGACCGCGCCGAGGGCATAGAACCAGATGTTCGCGATACCGTAACCGTACAGCGTGCCGCGAAACGTTTCGCCCGCGCGGCGGCCGAAGCGCGTGTAGTCCGCGATCAACGGCAGCCACGACAGCGGCATCGCGACCACGAGGTCGACCGCGCCGCCGAACGACATGTCGCCGGTGCCGGGACGCTGCATCAGGTCCGCGAGGTGGTGGCGCGCGAGCAGGTTCCAGGTGAGCCACACGGCACCCGCGAGCAGCAGCCAGATCCCCCATTTGCGCAGAAAGCGCCGCACGAACGACAGCGGGCCGCTGATCGCGAGCAGCGTCGCGAGCAGGCCGAAGATCACGGTCCAGACGAGCGGCATCGACAGGGCGAATGCCTGTTTCGCGAGTGCATCGGCGGAATCGCGCATCACGATCACTTCGAACGAGCCCCAGCCGACCAGTTGCACCATGTTCAGCACGGCCGGCACGGACGCGCCGCGCACGCCGAGTGTGGGGCGCAGCGACGACATCGCCGCGAGCCCGGTGTCGGTGCCGATCACGCCCGCGAGCGCGAGCAGCACGACGCCGATCACGCTGCCGAGCACGATCGCGACGAGCGCGTGCGGCAGCGAGAGCCCCGGCACGAGCAGTGCGCCCGCCTGTGCGACGAGCAGCCCGATGCCGAGGGAGAACCACAGCGCGAACGCGTCGCCGGTACGGAACGCGCGGCGCGCGTCGGGCACCGGCGTGAGCGGTGCGTAGGTGGAGCCGGCTTCGCCGGCGACAGGGTCTTGAGCCATCTGATGTTTGTTCCTGTTGGTGGTGCTGTGAATCTTTACGTTGCCGGCGGGCCGGATCGGCCATCGCTCGCCCGCCGTCACTGTCATAATGCAGGACGTTGCCCGCGTTCGTGCCTGTGGTTCCGGCCGGGCGCGGGCTTTGCGCTTGTTCCGCGAGGCGCCGCCCCGAAGCGGCGCGTACCCCGGAAAGCCGAGATTATCCCCAAAACGTCATGTTTGAAGAAACCCGTGCCAATGTTCCGCTCGCCGAACGCCTGCGGCCACGCCATATCGACGAAGTGATCGGCCAGGCGCATCTGCTCGGTCCGAACAAGCCGCTCAGGGTCGCGTTCGAATCGGGCGAAGCCCATTCGATGATCCTGTGGGGCCCGCCCGGCGTCGGCAAGACCACGCTCGCGCGGTTGATGGCCGATGCGTTCGACGCGCAGTTCATCGCGCTGTCGGCGGTGCTCTCGGGCGTGAAGGATATTCGCGAGGCCGTCGAGACCGCGCAGATCCATCGCGCGAACGGTCACCAGACGCTGGTGTTCGTCGACGAGGTGCATCGCTTCAACAAAAGCCAGCAGGACGCGTTCTTGCCGCACGTCGAGTCGGGCCTGTTCGTGTTCGTTGGTGCGACGACCGAGAATCCGTCGTTCGAGGTCAATAGCGCATTGCTGTCGCGCGCCGCGGTCTACGTGCTGAAGAGCCTGACCGACGACGAACAGCGCGAGCTGCTCGAACGCGCGCAGAAGGAGCTCGGCGGCCTCACGTTCACCGACGAAGCGCGCGCCGCGCTGATCGGTTCGGCCGACGGCGACGGCCGCAAGCTGCTGAACAACCTCGAGATCGTCGGGCGCGCGGCCGCGCGGCAGAAAACCACCGAGATCGACGGCACCTTGCTCGGCAGTGCGCTCGCGGAAAATCTGCGCCGCTTCGACAAGGGCGGCGACGCATTCTACGACCAGATCAGCGCGTTGCATAAATCGGTGCGCGGCAGCAACCCGGACGGCGCGCTGTACTGGTTCTGCCGCATGCTCGACGGCGGCGCGGACCCGCGCTATCTCGCGCGGCGCATCGTGCGCATGGCGTGGGAAGACATCGGCCTCGCGGACCCGCGCGCCGCGCGCATCACGCTCGACGCCGCGGAAACCTACGAGCGTCTCGGCTCCCCCGAAGGCGAGCTCGCACTCGCGCAGGCGATCATCTATCTGGCGGTCGCACCGAAATCGAATGCCGGGTACAACGCGTACAACGAGGCGCGGCGCTTCGTCGGCAAGGACCAGTCGCGTGCCGTGCCGGTGCATCTGCGCAACGCGCCGACGAAGCTGATGAAGGAACTCGGCTACGGCCACGACTACCGCTACGCGCACGACGAGCCCGACGCGTATGCGGCCGGCGAGACCTATCTGCCGGACGGCATGCGCGAGCCGCATTGGTACGAGCCGACGCCGCGCGGCCTCGAAGGCAAGATCGGCGAAAAGCTCGCGCGCCTTTCCGAGCTCGATGCGCGATGGCGCGCCGAGAACAAGCCGAAGAAGGCCTGAGGCGTTGCGCCTTTGCCGGTGCGCTAAAATCCCGCTTTCATACAACGAACATCCGTCCCATCCCATGCTCGACATCCAGTTGCTGCGCAAAGACCTCGACGGCGTCGCGAAACGCCTCGCCGACCGCGGCTATACCCTCGACGTCGCGACCTTCACCGCGCTCGAAGCGGAACGCCGCGATACCCAGACCCGTACCGAAGAAATGCAGGCGCGCCGCAACAGCCTGTCGAAGCAGATCGGCGCGATGAAAGGGCGCGGCGAAGACACGTCGGCGGTGATGGCCGAAGTCGGCGGCATCGGCGACGAAATGAAGGCGTCGGCGGTCAAGCTCGAGGACATCCAGAAGCGTCTGTCGGATCTGCTGCTCGGTGTGCCGAACCTCGCGCACGAAAGCGTGCCGCTCGGCAACGATGAGGCCGCCAACGTCGAAGTGCGCCGCTGGGGCACGCCGCGTCAGTTCGACTTCGAGGTGAAGGACCACGTCGACGTCGGCACGCCGCTCGGCCTCGACTTCGAGACCGGCGCGAAGCTGTCGGGCGCGCGCTTCACGATGCTGCGCGGGCAGATTGCGCGGCTGCATCGCGCGCTCGCGCAGTTCATGATCGACACGCACACGCAGCAGCACGGCTATACCGAGATCTATACGCCGTACATCGTGAATCCGGACATCCTGTACGGCACCGGCCAGTTGCCGAAGTTCGCGGACGACATGTTCCGCGTCGAGAAGGGCGGCGGCGAAAACACGGTCACGCAGTACCTGATCTCGACCTCGGAAATTCCGCTGACGAACACGGTGCGCGAGAGCATCGTCGAAGCGGACGCACTGCCGATCAAGCTGACCGCGCACTCGCCGTGCTTCCGCTCGGAAGCGGGCTCGTACGGCCGCGATACGCGCGGCATGATCCGTCAGCACCAGTTCGACAAGGTCGAGATCGTGCAGGTCGTCGCGCCGGACGTATCGTACGAAGCGCTCGAACAGATGGTCGGCCATGCCGAGGCCATTCTGCAGAAGCTCGAACTGCCGTATCGCGTGATCACGCTGTGCACTGGCGACATGGGCTTCTCGGCCGCGAAGACCTACGACCTCGAAGTGTGGCTGCCTGCGCAGAACACGTATCGCGAGATCTCGAGCTGCTCGAATACCGAGTCGTTCCAGGCGCGACGCATGCAGGCGCGCTTCCGCAATGCGCAGGGCAAGCCGGAGCTCGTGCATACGCTGAACGGCTCAGGGCTCGCGGTGGGCCGCACGCTCGTCGCGGTGCTCGAGAATTTCCAGAACGCCGATGGCTCGGTGACGGTGCCCGCTGCACTGCGGCCTTACCTTGGCGGTGTCGAGCGGCTGGAAGTACCGGCGGCGTGAGCGTCGCTCGCAGTGTCCAGGTCCCTCGAAAAATTTTTAGAAGTTTTTTCGCCGAGGGGCTTGGAAAACTGATTCGAGCTGTTCTATAATCTTTTTCTCCCAAGCAACGGCCCGCTTGGATCCGACAAAGTAGTGAGTTGGAATACCCGGAAAGGTGGCAGAGTGGTCGAATGTACCTGACTCGAAATCAGGCGTACGGTATCCCCGTACCGTGGGTTCGAATCCCACCCTTTCCGCCAAATTCTGAAAACCCCTTGATCTCACCGAGATCAAGGGGTTTTTGCTTTGGGCTATCAATTTCTTTGCCAAAGCAATTCGAATTTCTTCAAGCGTCATTTCAATTGGCGACATGCCTTGATTCAAATTTCGGCGTATGAGCTATTCGCCGTGCGTCGTATTTTCTATGCTCTTTTCCATACAAATACCTTAATCGATCCATTCGGCACTGGCCCCCAATTCATATCTCTGTCAAATTCAAGGCATGGCCGCCGCAGGCTATATAGGGTCGAAAACGTAAAGTTCGCGGGCGACCCGCCTTCTGATCAACTTCTGAAAGTGCGAATCTTCGCCGACCCAGCGGATCTCGGCAAGATCTGCCTTTTTTTACAAATAAATACGATTTTTTGCTGGGCTCGGTCATTACTTCAGGATACGATTTACGCCGTCAGCAGCATTTACGGGAATAATTTTCCTGTAAATGGCAGCTACGGCAATAGTCGGTAAAAAAGGTTCGCGGAGCAGATGACCGCGAGTCGACGCGCACCCGCCCCGTGTCAATCTGGACCACCGCGAGAAACGCCTTCGCGAGCATCGGTTCAATCGGACATCACAACGTGCGTTCAAGGCACTTCGGGATAGTTGCTTCTTGAGGACTGCAAATGTATTGCAGGCAGTCTCTTGCGCATTATCCGTCCGAATCTCAGCAAATCCATTTTGGTCTTTTTATCGGGAATTTTCCCGACATTTGGAATTATTCCGCATGCTAAAACGACGTCAATTTCTCGGCGGCCTGACTGCCCTTAGCGCAAGTTATCTTTTGACCGCATGCGGTGGTGGCGGCTCCTCGGACGCAAGCGGCAAGGCTAATGCCGCGACCGGTGCTTCGGGTGCCGCGGCCGCTTCGGGTGCTTCCGGTACCGCGGCTTCTTCGAACTCCACAGGCAATACAGCGGCGGTCGCAAAGGACGCGAGCAATGTCTCGCCCGATGGCACCTCACTGCCTGCTGCGCCGTACATCGTCGACAAGACCGGCACGGTGTGGACGCTGTCCAACGGCGTCGTCTACCGCAATGGCGCGACGGTCGGCATCACCTACAACGTCTCGATGGTGTTGTGGCATGGCGGCAAGATCTGGCATTGCGGCACGGGCGGCGAGTGGTACGTGATTGCCGACGTCCCCAACTTCTGGCTGCATTGCAACGATCCGCGCACCACGATCCCGCAGGTTCCCGGCATGTTCTATGGCATGAACGGCCACTTCGACTACACCTACTCGCCCCAACAGATCGTCTCGATCCTGAAGGGCTTGGGCTGCACGAGCTATCGCGTCGGCGTCACCAACAACGCGACGCAGCTGAACGCGGCGATCGGGCTTGCGCAGGCTTTCCAGTCGGCGGGCATGACCCTGGTCGTGCTGATCAACCAGGGGGTCTACGACAACAACGGCAACCTGTTTGCTGGCGAGAATGCCGCTTACAGCCAGGGCTACGCGGTCGCTCAAAGCGTTGCGAACGCACTGAAGCCGTATGGCGTGACCATCTACGAATGCGGCAACGAACTGACACGCCAGAACGCCACCGTGCTCGACTTCAACGTCGCGGGCACGAAGGCAGCGGACTTCAACAACGCGAACTGGCCGGTGATGCGCGGCGTGATGCGCGGCATGATCGACGGTGTGAAATCGGTTCAGTCGAACGCGAAGTGCGGCATCAATTTCTGCGTGAACGACGTCGGCGCGGCGGACGCGCTGTGGGACGGCCAGCAGCCGGATGGCAGCGGCGGTTACCCGACCGTGCGCTGGGACATCACCACGTGGCACAACTACGAGGTGTATGGCGACGTGTTCTCCCTCGGTTGCGACGGCGCACAGCCCGGCTTCGATCTGCCGATCTATTGCCAGGCCCGCTATGGCGTGCCGTTCATCATCACCGAGTGGAACACCGGACCGGAGCAGTCGGAGTCCTATCGCGCGAGCTACATCACGTCGAAGCTCGGCGAGTTCTATCAGAACCGCAAGACGCACAACATGCAGGCCGTCATGTTCTACGTGCTCGACAGCGGCGACGAGACGTTCGGCATCATGGTGAACGGTTCGCCGATCAATCCGTCGTACAACGCGTTCCAAAGCTTCACGTCTGGCAATCCGGACAATTGACGTCGGATCCTGATGCGACCAGGTCCGCCCGTTAGCAGTCCGCGGGCCTGACACCGACCCCCGCCCCTTGCCGCTGCGTATCGCGGCGAGGGGCGGAGGGGCGGCCAGGGACGCGCGCCTTATCCCACCCGAAACCCTTCCATCACCTCCCTCAACGCTCGCGCCTGATCCGCGAGCGACGCGGCCGCCGCCGCGCTTTCCTCGACGAGCGCCGCATTCTGCTGCGTGACCTCGTCCATCTGCGTGATCGCGATACCCACTTGCTGAATGCCGTCGCTCTGCTCGCGCGACGCCTGCGCAATTTCACCGACGATGCTCGTCACGCGCGCGATCGACGCTTCGATCTGCTGCATCGTGCCGCCCGCGTCTTCGACGAGTCCCGCGCCGCGCTCGACGCGTGAGGTCGAATCGGCGATCAACGCGCCGATCTCACGCGCTGCCGCCGCCGAGCGTTGCGCGAGGCTGCGCACCTCGCCGGCGACGACCGCGAAGCCACGGCCTTCGTCGCCGGCGCGCGCGGCTTCGACCGCGGCGTTCAGCGCGAGGATGTTGGTCTGAAACGCGATGCTCTCGATCGCGCCGATGATGCCCGTCATCTGCGAGGAGCCCGTGTGGATCGCGCGCATCGTTTCGATCATGCTGCCGACCGCGTCGCGCCCGTGCGCGGCGAGGTTCGACGCCCCGCGCGCGAGTTCGCTCGCCTGTTCGGCGTTGCTCGCGTTCAGCTGCACGGTCGCGGTGAGCTGCTCCATCGCGGAAGCCGTCTCGCCGAGCGACGCGGCCTGCTTCTCCGTGCGTTGCGACAGGTCCTGATTGCCCGCGGCGATCTGCTGCGTCGCCGACGCGATCGCCGTCGAGCCCGAGCGCACCGCCGCGACCGTGCCGAGCAAACGCTCCTGCATCGCCGCGAGCGCGCGCAGCAACGTGCCCATTTCGTCGTTGGCGTGCACCGCCGCGCGCGTGCTGAGGTCGCCCGCCGCGATCGCGTCGAACTGATGCATCGCACTCGCGAGCGGCTTCATGATCGCGCGTCGCAGCGAGCGCCAGCTCAGGAACGCGACGGCGAGCGCGAGCAGGACGCTCGCCGCGCAGGTCGCGAGCATCGCGTGAAACAGCGTGTTGGAGTGCTCGCCGGCCTCGGCCGCCTGCGCGTCGAGATAGCTTTCGAGCTTGCCCTGGCTCACGTTCATCGCGGTGTAGAGCGCGATCAGATGCTGTGCGCGGGTTTCGTCCATCCAGCCCGTGTCGCCGCCGCCAATCGCGGCGATCAATTGGTCGATGCCGTCGTGGCGTACCGCGCTGCGCTTCGCGTCGAGGTCGTCGGTCAGCGCGGCGAGTTCAGCGGCCTTCGGTAGCGCGCGGAACTCGGCCCAGCGACGATCGGATTCCGCGAGCAGGCCGTTCGCGCGATCGAGCTGCATCGCGAGCTGCGGCGAGTGCGGATTGGCTATCGCCCAATCGAGCCCGAAGCGCGCCCGCGACATCGCGGTGCCCGACTTGCCGAGCGCGACGACCGACGCATAGTGCACCGCATACGCGTCGCTCTGCGCACGGTTGCTTTCGGCCATGCCGATGATGCCGATCGCGCCGGTCGCAATCAGCAGCAGGGCGAGGAACGCGATCGTGGCGGCGATGCGCGCGTTGAGCGTGAGATTTTTCATTGGAAGGTCGGGAGCGTCCAGGTTGCCGGAATCGTCAGTTTTGTTTCTTTAGCGAAACAAACATCCATTTGTGGAATGAATTAGCGTTAATAACGGCATCCGCGCGCCAACTATTTAGGCCCACATAGCGCTCCGACTCAATGCTCATCGATGTTCCAGGGAAAACGCGAGGTTTTGCCGTTTCCCGAGCCTTTCGATCGATTGCGAGACGATCGGCTACCTATTCGGGTGGCTGTGTCATTGCCGCGCATTTTGTCCACCTCAAGAATTCCATCCATCGCGTTCGTCGTGACGGACACCTCGGACGGCGATTTTTGGGGGGAGACCGAGCATGCAATTCACACTGAACGGAAAGCCGTTCGATTTCGATGGCGATCCCGACACGCCGCTGTTGTGGGTGATCCGCGACGCGGCGGCGCTGACGGGCACCAAGTACGGCTGCGGCATTGGCGCATGCGGTGCGTGCACCGTGCACCTGGAAGGCGAGGCGACGCGTTCGTGCGTGCTGCCGGTGTCGGCGGTGGCGGGACGCAGCATCACCACGATCGAAGGCTTGTCGCCCGACATCAGCCATCCGGTACAGCAGGCGTGGATCAAAAAGGACGTGCCGCAATGCGGCTATTGCCAGTCCGGCATGGTGATGGCCGTCGCCGCGCTGCTCGAGCAGCATCCCCATCCAACCGATGCGCAGATCGACCAGGCCGTGACGAACCTGTGCCGCTGCGCGACCTATCACCGTATCCGCGAGGCCGTTCATGTCGCAGCGAATTCCTGAGCGGGCAGCGGCGCGGATCGCCGCGCATCCGGCTGAACCGGCAGAGGCGCGGCGTCGCGAGAGCCGGCGCGCCTTTCTGAAGCGCAGCGCCGCGACCGGCTTCGCGATCGCGGGAAGCCTCGTGCTGCCGCTCGCGTGGAGCACGCATAGCGAAGCCGCCGAAGGCGCGGACCACGCGCAAGGCACCGCGGGCTTTCACGAAATCAATGACTGGGTGCGGGTCGATCCCGACGGCCGCACGATCATCGGCCTGTCGCAATGCGAGGTGGGGCAGGGCGTCTACACCGGGCTGCCGCAGGTGCTCGCCGACGAGATGGATGCCGACTGGCGGCGCGTGAGCGTCGAGTTCGTCACCGGCCGCGACGCCTACCGCATCTCCGCTGCGAACGAGATGCCGCAGCAGTTCGTCGGCGCGTCGATGTCCGTGACGATGTTCTACACGCGCTTGCGGATCGCGGGCGCCCAGGCGCGCTCGGCCTTTCTGAAGGCAGGCGCCGAGCGTCTCGGCGTGCGCCCGACGCAATGCACGACGAAGAGCGGTCGCGTGATTCATCTGCAGACGGGCCGCTCGGTCGGCTATGGCGAACTGCTCGACGACGTCGCAAGACTGCCGCTCGATCCGCAACCGCGACTGAAGCCCGAGTCCGCGCATACGCTGATCGGTCAGCCGCTCGGCAAGCTCGACGCGCCCGCGAAAGTGAGCGGCCGCGCGCAATTCGGCGTCGATGTGAACGTGCCTGGCATGCTCAACGGTGCGATCAGAATGGCGCCGACGCTCAATGGCAAACCGGTCGCCGTACGCAATCGCGATGCGGTGCGCGCGTTGCCGGGCGTGGTCGATGTCGTGCAGGCGAAGGACGCGATCATCGTGGTGGCCGCCACCTATTGGCAGGCAAAGAAAGCGTGCGATGCGCTCGACGTGCAATGGGACGACGCCGGCACCCCGCCGTTCGACAGCGCGACGATCCTTGCGCAACGCAAGGCCGCGCTGATGTCGGAGCGCGCGGTCGTCGCGACGCATGTCGGCGACGCGGCCGCGCAGTTCGCGAACGCGCAGCGTGTGATCGAAGCCGACTATCACACGCCCTACATCGTTCACGCGACGATGGAACCGGTCAACGCGACCGTGCACGTGCGCGAGCACGACATCGAAGTGTGGGGGCCGATCCAGGGGCAGGACAAGGTGCGCTGGACGCTCGGCGCGATTTTCAAAGTGCCGTCCGACAAGGTGATCGTCAACACGACGTTTCTCGGCGGCAGCTTCGGACGCAAGTACGTGCCGGACTTCGTGATTCACGCGGCGGTTGCGTCGAAGGCGGTGGGGCGGCCGGTCAAGGTGATCCGCTCGCGCGAGGACGACATCCGTCACGGCTTCTACCGGCCCGGCGTGTCGGCGCGCCTGCGCGCGGTGCTCGGTGCGGACGGCTATCCCGAGGCGCTGCATATCCGCGTGACGGGGCAGTCGCTGTACTGGTCGATCAAGCGCGACTACTTCGAGAAGGCCGGAGGTTGGGACGAAACGATGCTCGACGGTCTGTACGACCTCGGCTATCGCGTGCCGAACCTGCTCGTCGATTCGGTGAACGTGAACCAGCCGATTCCGGTGAGCTTCATGCGCAGTGTCGGCAGCACCTCGAGCGTGTTCTTTCTCGAGAACTTCATCAACGAGTTGGCGAACGCGGCGCATATCGATCCGCTCGCGTATCGCCGCACACTGCTGCGCGATGATCCGCTCGCATTGCGCGTGCTCGATCGCGCGGCCGCGAAAGCGGGCTGGTCGAACAAGCCCGCCGCCGGCGTCCATCGCGGTCTCGCGTATTGCCTCTACACCGGCCGCGGCGGCGCGTTTACGACGTACGTCGCGCTGATCGTCGAGTTGCGCATCGTCAACGGCAACGCGAAGCTCGAACGCGTCGTCTGCGCGGTAGATTGCGGCCGCGCGATCAATCCGATGCTGATCCGGCAGATGGTCGAAGGCGGCATCGGCTTCGCGCTGACCAACACGTTCCGAAGCGAGATCACCTTCAAGGACGGCGCGGTCGAGCAGCAGAACTTCGCGGACTATCCGCTGCTTTATCTCGCGCAGATGCCGAAGGTCGAGGTCGTGATCGTCGATAGCGATCGCGCGCCGCAGGGCTGCGGCGAGGTCGTGCTGCCGCCTGTCGCGCCCGCGGTCGCCGAGGCGCTGTATCAGGCGAGGGGCACGCGCCTGCGCTCGATGCCGCTCGACCAGCCGCTTGCCTGAGCCTGAGCCTGAGCCCGCAACACGCAGTCACCGATCCATCACTCACAACAAGAAGAGCCCCATGATTCGCCCACTGATCGTTCCTCTCATTTCTCTGCTGGCCGCGAGCGCGGTGTCGGCGGCGCATGCCGCCGAGCCCATCATCGATGCCGCGCGCGCCCAGGACCTCGCCAGACAGCACGCCTGCTTCGGCTGCCATGCGGTCGATAAAAAACTCGTCGGTCCCGCCTATCGGGATGTCGCCGCACGCTACGCGGGCAAGTCCGGCGCGCTCGCGACGCTCGTCGCGCACGTGCAGAACGGCACGTCAGGCACGTGGGGCGCGGTGCCGATGCCGCCGAACCAGATCAGCGCCGCCGATGCGCAAACGGTCGTGCAGTGGATTCTCGCGGGCAGCAAACCCAACTGAACCCGCAACACATACCGCAGTAAAAACCGGATCCGCCACGAAGCCCGGCAGGATTTCACATTAATAAGTACTACTTTGAACAAGGGTTGGAGACTGACATGAAGAAGTTCTGCGCGGCAGCCGTGCTGGCAGGCACGGCGGGGCTGGCCTTCGGCCAGAGCAGCGTGACGCTGTACGGTATCGTCGATACCGGCGTCGAGTACTACAACAACGCGGCGAAGGGCGGCACCTTCGTCGGCATGCCGACGCTCACGGGCGAGGTGCCATCGCGCTTCGGTCTGCGCGGCGTCGAGGACCTCGGCGGCGGCTACAAGACGTTCTTCGTGCTCGAAAGCGGCTTCGCGCCGTCGACCGGCGGGCTGAACTACGGCGGCCGTCTGTTCGGCCGGCAGGCCAACGTCGGCGTGAGCAGCGACTACGGTACGCTCACGCTCGGTCGCCAGATGAACATGTCGATGTACGTGCTGCTGAACGCGGACGTGATCGGCCCGTCGATTCATTCGATGGCGAACTTCGACAGCTATCTGCCGAACGCGCGCAGCGACAACGCGATCGGCTATCTCGGCAAGTTTCACGGCGTGACGCTCGGTGGCACGTACAGTTTCGGTCGCGACGCGGCGGGGCCGGCGGGTCCGTCGGCGACGAACTGCGGCGGGCAGATCGCGGGCGACGCGGTTGCGTGCCGCCAGTACACGGCGATGCTCGCGTACGACGGCGGCTGGGGCGGCGCCGCCGCTTCGTACGACGTGATGTACGGCGGCCCGGGCGCCAGCGCACCGCTCACCAGCAGCGACGACACCGACAAGCGCGTGATCGTCGACGGCTACCTGACCTATCAGGGCGGCAAGGTCGGCGCCGGCTGGATTCGCCGCAACACGTCGGCGGCGCAGCATCAGCAGACCGATCTGTTCTTCCTCGGCGCCAACTACTTCGTGACGCCCGCTTTGTCGTTCGACGCGCAGGGCCTGCGCTACATCGTGCGCTCGCAGTCGAGCTCGACGATGGTGGTCGGGCGCGCGAACTATCTGCTGTCGAAGCGCACCACGGTATATTCGTCGGTGGCGTATATGTTCAACAGCCCGCTCGCGGCGAATTCGGTGGCGGCGGCCGGCACGGTGACGCCGGGCGCGAACCAGCTCGGCGTGATGGTCGGCATCCAGCAGCGCTTCTAGGCAATACTTCGCAACACATCTGGCAACACATCACGGAGAAGCAAAGAAATGGCGGTGGACCTGTTGAGCGACACTCTCGCGGATCTGCGCGCCGACGCGGTCGTCACCGGCCATTTCTCGCTGACCGCGCCGTGGGCGTTCCTGAAAGGAGCCGTCGACGGCGCGGCGTTTCGCACCGTGTTCGGCAGCCCGTTCTACGTGATCGTCGAAGGCATGGCGCCGGTGCGCGTCGAGACCGGCGATTTCGTGCTGTTGCCCCATGGGCACCAGCATGTGCTCGCGTCGTCGCCGGAAGTCACGCCCGTGCCGTTCGACAACCTGATGGCCGACCAGGGCATCCGTCCGAGCTTCGACACGCCGCTGCATTTCACCGCGGGCGGCGGCGGCTCGGTCAGCGATCTGTACACGGGGATCATGGTCTATCGCGAGGCGATGCGCAGTCCGCTTTTCAGCGTGCTGCCGCCGCTGATTCACGTGCGCGCGAACGACCCGGCCGTCGGCCCGTGGCTCGCCAGCACGCTGATGGCGTTCATTCGCGAATCGATGTCCGCGCAGCCGGGCTGGGCGGTCGCGGCCGCGCGCCTCGCCGACGTGCTGTTCGTGCAGCTCTTGCGCGCGCATCTGGCCTCGGCGATCGATCACACCGGGTGGCTGCGCGGGCTGATGGACCCGCAGATCGGCAAGGCGATCGCGCTGCTGCATCGGCAGCCCGAGCGGAGCTGGACCGTCGAGTCGCTGTCGGCGGCCGCGGGCATGTCGCGCTCGCGCTTTAGCGCGCGCTTCGTCGAACTGGTCGGCGACACGCCGATCGGGCATCTGACCTCCTACCGCATGTACCTCGCGAGTGGCGCGCTGCGCGACCCGCGGCGCCGTCTGATCGAGATCGCCGAGAGCGTCGGCTACGCATCGGAGAAGGCCTTCATTCGCGCGTTCCGGCGCTGGTCGGGGATGGCGCCGAAGCAGTACGCGCGCAGCATGCGCGATCCCTACGATATGGCGAAGAGCGGGGCGCAGCCGGCGAGCTGACCCGATCCCGAAATTTAGTTCGGGAAACTGAGCGATTGAAATCTCCGGGCTCGACGAGCCTTCGAGTTCCCTTGCCGTCAGTCCATGTGAACGCGCCGGTCCGCCAGCCGGCCGCGCAACGACCCGTCACCGTGAATCGGGCGCGCGCCGCGGCGAGCCTCGATCGCGTCACAGCCGCTTGCCGCGCACCGCTTCAGCCGGTTTCCGCGGGGTCGATCCGCGATCCTCTGTACAATTGCCCGAAATCGCCCGATCGAACGGCGGTTGCGGGCCGCCGGGCTTTCGGGCGCGGCGGATCATCTCGCGCTTGACCCGCGACTCACATCGACTGAATTCATGGCCATTACCTACAAGACTCCCGACGATATCGCGAAGCTGCGCATTGCCGGCCGCCTCGCCGCCGATGTGCTGGCAATGATCGGCGAGCACGTCAAGGCTGGCGTCTCCACCGACGACCTCGACGCGCTGTGCAACGACTACATCGTCCACACGCAGAAAGCGATTCCGGCCAACGTCGGCTATCTGGGTTTTCCGAAGACCGTCTGCACGTCGGTCAATCAGGTCGTATGTCACGGCATCCCGAATCGCAACGAGATCCTGAAGGACGGCGACATCATCAATATCGACGTCGCGATCATCAAGGACGGCTATTTCGGCGACACGAGCCGCATGTACTGCGTCGGCCAGCCGAGCACGGTCGCGCGCGCGCTGATCGACACGACCTACGAGGCGATGGTGGCCGGCATCCGCGAGGTGAAGCCGGGCGCGACGCTCGGCGACGTCGGCCACGCGATCCAGAAGATCGCGCAGCGCGAGGGCTTTTCGATCGTGCGCGACTACTGCGGGCACGGCATCGGCAAGGTCTATCACGAGGACCCGCAGGTGCTGCACTACGGTCAGCCGGGGCAGGGCGTGCGTCTGAAGCCTGGCATGGTCTTCACGATCGAGCCGATGATCAACGCGGGCCGCGCCGGCACCTCGGTGCAGCGCGACGGCTGGACCGTGATCACGAAGGACCGCTCGCTGTCGGCGCAATGGGAGCACATGGTCGCCGTGACCGACGACGGTTATGAACTGCTGACGCCGTGGCCGGACGGTACCGGCCACTACGAGGCGCCGTGAGTGAGCGAGCCCACCCAATCCTGTCAATAATAAATTGACTCGACGGCCGGTTCGGTTAAAGCTACGCGTTAGGGTTTTCAGGGGTTTTCGTCTGCATGAGTCCGTCATTGACCGTTCGCCGCATCACTGCTGATCAGGGCGCCGTTTTTCGCGAACTCCGTACCGCATCGCTGCGGGAGGCGCCGTATGCCTTCGGCGCGACGCTCGAGGACGCGTTGTCGGCCGACGCCGCCAGTTTCGACGCGACCGCGGCGGATCACGCGGTTTCGCCGTCCGTCGGTACGTTCATCCTGTACACCGAGGGCCATCCGGCCGGACTGATCGAGGCGCATTTCGACGACACCGCGGCGCGCCGCGCGTTCGTCTGCGAATTGTGGGTGGCGCCGGCCGTGCGTCATCTGCGTGGCGGCGAGCTGCTGGTCGACACCGCGAGCAGCTGGCTCGCGAATGCGGGCGCAACGGAAATCTACGCGTGGGTCGCCGACGCGAACCGCAACGCGATGCGCTTTTACGAGGCGCTCGGTTTTGGGCCGACCGGCGAGCACCGCCGCGGCGAACGCGCGCCCGAGCAGGTCGAAAGTCTGCTGGTGCGGCACGTGCCGAGCACTTCGCAGGTGTTTCAGCAGTGATCCCGCAAGCGGCGCGTCGCGCGTGCCGCTCGTCTTCGCCGTCGCTTCAGCACGGTCTTTTTCCCGTCCGCTTTTCTTTCGCACCGTCGCGCGTCGATCGCATGAACGACGCGCGTCATGTCCGCACGCGCGGGCACCGATTCTCCCGGGAAAAATAGTGGCCGCGCGCGTGTACGCCTGTAAAATACGCAAAATTTTTTGCCGAACGCTATGTCGCCCAAGAAATCGCCCTTTTTCGAACTGCGCAGCGGCTCTGTCGACACGCTGATGTTCGTGGTCAAAACGACCGACCTCGATTCGATGCGTGCCGAACTGACGCGGCGCTTCGAGGCGACCCCCGAATTCTTCGCTAACGACGTCGTCGCGATCGACGTGCGGCGTCTCGCCGGCGACGAACGCGTGCCGCTCGCCGAGATCGCGCAACTGCTCGACAGCGTGCGCATGCGTCCGGTCGGCGTGGTCGCGAACGCGGAGCAGATGTGGGCGACGGAGTCGGCATTGCCGTTGCTCGAAGCGCGCGACCGCCGTGGCGCGCCAGCGAAGCAGGCCGATGAGGACAGCGCGGCGACGGGCAACGCGCCAACAAGCGCGGCAACTAGCGCGGCAGCAAGCACGTCAACCGGTGCGACGGCGAGCGCGGCAGCAAGCGCAGGCGCGAGCGCGGCAACGGCGGCCGCATCCGCGGCAGAAAGCACCGCAGCGGTCGAACCCACGTCCGCCGTCGAACCGGTGCGTCTCGCCACCTCGCCGCAAACAATGGTGGTCGACAAGCCGCTGCGCTCCGGCCAGCGCATTTACGCAAAAGGCGATCTGGTCGTGCTCGGTCTCGTCAGCTATGGCGCCGAGGTGATCGCGGAAGGCAACATCCATATTTACGCGCCGCTGCGCGGCCGGGCATTGGCCGGCGTGCAGGGCAATCACGACGCGCGCATCTTCTGCACGTGTCTCGAACCGGAACTGATCTCGATCGCGGGCATCTACCGAACGACCGAGAACCCGCTGCCGGCCGAGGTGCTCGGCAAGCCGGTGCAGATCTGGCTCGAAGAAGAAAAACTGATGATCGAACCGCTGCGGCTCACGTAAAGCACCGCGAAGCACGCGCTGCCCCGAGCGACGGCGGCACGCAGCGTTTCACGGCGACGCGGGCCGCGCATCAATTGACGCATTTGACGAACACAAGGTAAGGGTAATGGCAAAAATCATTGTGGTGACTTCGGGCAAGGGTGGCGTGGGCAAGACGACCACGAGCGCGAGCTTCGCGTCGGCCCTCGCGTTGCGCGGCAGCAAGACCGCCGTGATCGACTTCGACGTCGGCCTGCGCAACCTCGACCTCATCATGGGCTGCGAACGCCGCGTCGTGTACGACCTGATCAATGTGATCCAGGGCGAAGCGAATCTGAACCAGGCGCTGATCAAGGACAAGAAGTGCGAGAACCTGTTTATCCTGCCGGCCTCGCAGACGCGAGATAAAGACGCGCTGACGATGGAAGGCGTCGAGAAGGTCATCAACGATCTGATCGCGATGGACTTCGAATACATCGTCTGCGATTCGCCGGCCGGTATCGAGTCGGGCGCGCTGCTTGCGATGCACTTCGCCGACGAAGCGCTGATCGTGACGAACCCGGAAGTGTCGTCGGTGCGCGACTCCGACCGTATTCTCGGCATCCTGTCGTCGAAGACCAAGCGCGCGATCGAAGGCAAGGAGCCGATCAAGGAGCACCTGCTGATCACCCGCTACAACCCGAAGCGCGTCAGCGAAGGCGAAATGCTGTCGCTGACCGACATCCAGGAAATTCTGCGCATCGACCTGATCGGCGTGATTCCGGAATCGGAAGCGGTGCTGCACGCGTCGAATCAGGGTCTGCCGGCCGTGCATCTGGATGGCACCGATGTGGCCGAAGCCTATAAGGACGTCGTGTCGCGTTTCCTCGGCGAGCAGAAATCGCTTCGCTTTGTCGATTACCAGAAGCCCGGGCTGCTGCAGCGCCTCTTCGGCACCAAGTAAGGGGAGCGCACGTAATGTCGATTCTTTCGTTTTTGCTGGGCGAGAAGAAGAAGTCCGCGTCGGTAGCGAAGGAACGCCTGCAGTTGATCATCGCGCACGAGCGCGCCGGCGGCCATGCGCCCGCCGATTATCTGCCTGCGTTGCAACGCGAACTGGTGGCCGTGATCTCGAAGTACGTGAAGATCTCCGATGACGACATACGCGTGAGTCTCGAGCGTCAGGACGATCTCGAGGTGCTCGAAGTCAAGATCGAAATCCCGCAGGCCTGAGCTTTGGATGGACCGCCACCAGGGCGGTCCGGTCGGTGCGTTCCTTCTGCATCACGTGCGGGACGTCGCGGCGCGTCGCGTTGGATCGACGTGATGCCGTGCGGCGTTCGGCTCGTCCTCCTCCTCCTCTGGCTTCGCCCTGAAGCCGCCTCTGCCGCGCTCGCCGTTTCCCCGTCGAAATAAACCGTTGCACTTCAGCGTGTGCCGTTACACGCGCGTCGTCAGCCTCGCGTCGCCCTCGCGCATTAAACCGGTAACGCCGCATCCGGTGTTCAACCAAAGAGGGAAATCATGAATAAGACCGTTCGCCTGCTGCTTGCCAACACCGTCCTGATCGCGGCCGGCGCCGCCGCGATGGCCTCGGCTTCGGCTGCGGAAGTCATCGTCGTCGCGCCGTCCGCGCCGCCCGTGGAGCGCTTTGAAGCGGCGCCCGCGCCGCGTGCCGGCTATGTCTGGGATCACGGTCACTGGCGTTGGGATCATGGCCGCTACGTGTGGGTCGCCGGCCACTGGCAGGCCGAGCGCGTCGGCTATCACTGGATGCCCGGCCACTGGGTCGAACATGGTCCGAACTATCGCTGGGTGCCGGGGCACTGGGCTTGACGGCAGCGCGCGCGTCCCTGAGACGCGCCTATGAACGTGATCGTGGAGAAATCTCGAATGAAAAAGAATCTGCTCGTGCTCGCCGCGTTGGCGATGATGCTGGCCGGCTGCGTCGTCGTGCCCGCGCGGCCGCTGTATGTGCACGCGCCGCGCGTGGTCGTCTACTGACGCGGTGGGCCGGACGGATCCGTCGTGGTGTCCTCGGCGGCGGTGCCGCTGGATGGCTCCTCGTCGCTGCCGTCCGCCTCGGACCACGGCGCCTCGACCTCGGGCACTTCCGGTACCGGCGCGGGTGCTGGCTGCGGCAGCGGCGCCATGTAGCGCTCGGCGAGCGACTCGTAGAGCGGCGGCGCGAACAGGCGCGACACGCGGCTCGCAATCAGCGCGGTGGCCATCAGCGAAATCACGAGCGCGTGGCCGTCGATCATCTCCATCACGATCACGAACGAGGTGATCGGCGACTGCGTGACCGCGGCCAGATAGCCGACCATCGCGAGCGCGATCAGCATCGGCAATTGCATCGAATCGAACACCATGTGCAGCAGATTGCCGAAGCCCGCGCCGATCGACAGCGACGGCGCGAAGATGCCACCCGGAATGCCGGGCAGGTACGAGCCGACCATCGCGATCATCTTCAGGAACGGGTAGAAGACCGACTGCGGGTGTCCATCGAGCAGGCCGCGCGCTTCCGCATAGCCGCTGCCGAACGTTGCGCCGCCGGAGATCACGCCGACCACCGCGATCGTGAAGCCGCACAACGCGGCGAACGCGACCGGCCGCTCGCCGTGCAGCCGGCGCAGCGGCGCCGGAATCCAGCGCGCGGTGTTGAGCAGCAGCCAGGCGAATATGCCGCCGGCGATCCCCGTGACGATCGCGGTGAGCACCACGGCGAGCGCGAGCAGGTCGGGGAAATGCACGCCGATCTGGATCGTGCCGAAATAGGTGTAGTTACCGTTCAAGCCAAGCGCGACCACGCCCGCCAGGATGATCGCGGTGATCAATACGCCGCTTGCACGCGCCTCGAAGCTGCGCGTCAATTCCTCGATCGCGAACACGACGCCCGCGAGCGGCGTATTGAACGCCGCCGATAGACCCGCGGCCGCGCCCGCCAGCGCGAGCTGCCGTTCAATGTGCGCATTCGAGCGCGGATACAGCCGGCGCAGATTGAACATCAGCGCGGCGCCGACCTGTACGGTCGGTCCTTCGCGGCCGATCGTAAAGCCGCCGAGAATGCCGAGAAACGACACGGCGATCTTACCGAGCAGAATCCGCCACGACAGCAGCCGCGTGCCGTACTCGCGGGGCTTCGCATGCAGCGTCGCGATCACCTGCGGGATGCCGCTGCCCTCGGCGCCGCGAAAGAACCGCCGGGTGAGCCATACCGCGAGCGCGGCGACCGCGGGCGTGATGACGAGCGGCGCCCACGCATATCGATGCTGCACGCCGCGAAACGCGTCGTACCCCCAGTCGATCAGACGCGCATAGAGCACCGCGACCAGACCGACGGCGATCGCGCCGAGCCAGAAAATTCCGTACTGTCGCCACAGGCGTTTTGCGCGGCGCATGACGGCGGACGATCGAAACGGGATGGGCGAGGACATGAGGCGGATTGAGCGCAAAACGTTCAGTATAAGACGCGAGGCGCAGGGAAAAACGAGTGAAAGTATTTTGAAATGATGAGGTGGATCAGGTGGGCGCGACGATGCGCTGTAACGCGCCGTATTGCGAACCGAGCCGCGCGCGGCGCCCATTCGACTTGGATCGGTAAAACTGTCAGCTAAAATGAGTTCACCTTCGAACCAAGAACAGACCCTCAATGAAGCGAATCCTTATCGTCAAGGTCACTTCACTAGGCGATATCGTGCAGGCGTTGCCAGTGGTCGCCGATATCAAGCGCGCATTTCCCGGCGTTCAGGTGGATTGGGCGGCGGACGAAGCATTTGCGGAACTCCTGCACTGGAGCATGGGGGTCGATCGCGTGCTGTGCGCGCCGCTGCGCCGCTTCAAGAAGGCGCGCCGCTGGCGTGACCTGAAGGCGATCTGGGCATCGATCGCCGAGCTGCGCGCGTATCGCTACGACTATATCGTCGACATTCACGGCGTCTACAAGAGCGCGATCATCGCCTTTCTCGCGCGCTCGTCGCGGCGTATCGGCTATCAATCGCAGGACCTCGGCGAGCGCGGCGCCGCGTTCGCCTACACCGGACGTTTCGGCCCACGTCCGCAAGGCAATGCCTGGCACGGCATGCGCATCAGCGCCGGCGAGGCGCTCGGCTATCAAGTGGACGGCCCGCCCGTCTACAACCTGCGGTTGCCCGCGCCCGTCACGCAGCCGTTCGCGGCGCGGAGCGCGCCTGTCGCGGCGTTCTTTCATGCCACCTCCAAAGACGACAAGAAATGGCCGCTCACGCACTGGGTGGCGGTCGGGCGCGAGCTGAGCGAGCGTGGTTTCCACGTGGTGCTGCCGTGGGGGTCGGCTGGTGAGCAGGCCGCGGCCGAGCGGATCGCCGCGCAGGTGCCGGGCGCGAGCGTGCTGCCGCCAATGAGCGTGACCGAAGTCGCGCAGATGATCGACAACTGCACGCTCGTGGTCGGTACCGATACGGGCTTCGTGCACCTCGCGCATGCGCTACAGAAGCGCACGGTGATGATCTTCGTCGCGACGTCGCCCTCGCATTGCGGCGTCGAAGCGCCGAATCGTTCGACCTCGATCGGCGACGGGCGGTCCGTGCCGTCCGTCAGCGCGGCGCTCGAAGCGATCGAGTACGTGCAGGCGAGCAAGCCTGTACCCGCGATGCAGGACCAGTCCGCCGCCTGACTTCCTTCGCGCGATCGCGCAATCGTTTGCGTCAAAGAAAAGAGGCGCGACGCGCAGTCCGCCCTTGCGGGCGGCGCCTGCATCGTCGCGCCTCATAGAACGCCCGTGTCGGGGAACAGCGGGCGAAGCGGAATCAATTACACGTCTGTTAAAACTGTCGCTTTTCGTTGGACGCTGGGGCGTCCGATGCGCGCACGGCACCGTGCGCAGGCCGGTGGGACGCGGCGCGTCGATGCTCGCGCGGGGTGCTTGAATCCGCGCGATTGCGTCGGCGCCGAGGCGGCCAGCAAGGCTTCTATCGCGACAGTACGTTCAACGGAGTATAGGCGCTGTTTTCCATCATGTTGATGCGATTCGGCGGGAGCGGCGCGCGTCAGGCAAACCGCTCGATCGAGAGCCTCGATCGTGTAACGGCTCAGTGATCTTCTCTTACAAATGGCAACGTTCGACGCGGGGCGCATCGTGTTCAATCGGGTCATTCGGGATTTGCGCTCGAATCAACCTGACTCGATGGAGAACAACATGAAACGCTTGATCCTGACTCTCGTGGCCGGCACGCTGCTCGCATCGGCACTCGGCGGCTGCGTCATCGCGCCGGCGCCGGGCTACTACTACGGCGGCGGCTACTATCATCACGGCTACTACCGCTAAGCTGGGACCGGACCGTTGGCCTCAAGCGAGCAGCATTTCGAACGCGACCACTGCGGCAATCGCGGCGGCGTTCGCGGCCAGCGCCTCGACTACGATGCCTTTCCACGTCGCCGGACGGAAGCGCAGTGCGAGCAGCAGCGAGCCGAGCAAGGCCAGCGCGATGATCATGACGATATCGGCATTGTGAAGATGGACGTTCATACGATTCTCCCTGCTTTTTATAGGGTTATGCAGGGAGTATAGGCAAGTCAAAAAGACCCGCAAGACGGGGGATTTACCCAATGCGCATCGGCGGAAGCGTTTTTCCGCCGATGCGTCTTGCATCACTTCGGCATCACTTCGGCATCACTTCAGCATCACTTCATCAGTGTTTCATCGCGCGTTTCGCGCATGCACAGCACACCGAACAGGCTCACGGCCGCCGCGACCGACACATAGGCGCCGACCCACGGCAGCCCGCCGTGGGCGGCGAGCACTTGCGCGATGTACGGCGCGACCGACGCACCGAGAATCCCGCCCAGGTTGTACGCGACACCGGCACCCGTATAGCGCACGTTGGTCGGAAACAGCTCCGGCAGCAGCGCGCCCATCGGCGCGAAGGTCACGCCCATCAGGAACAGCTGGATCACGAGGAACAGCAGCACGAGCATCGGCTCGCCGCTACCGAGCAGCGGTGCCATCGTGAAGCCCGACAGGATCGCCGCGATGATGCCGACGATCAGCACCGGCTTGCGCCCGAAGCGGTCGCTCGCACGGGCCGACAGCGGGGTGGCGAGCGCCATGAACACGACTGCGACGCACAGCAGGCCAAGGAACGTCTGCCGCGGAATATGCAGTGACCCGACGCCGTACGACAGCGAGAACGTCGTCGCGTTGTAGAACAGCGTGTAGCAGACCACCATCGCGAGTGCGCCGAGCACGGTCGGCACCCAGTGCTGCGAGAACAGCGTCGCGATCGGCACGCGCACGCGTTCCTTGCGTTCGATCGCCGCCTGGAACGCCGGCGTCTCGGCAATCTTCAGCCGCACGTAGAGGCCGAGCGCGACCAGCACCGAGCTGACGACGAACGGCACGCGCCATCCCCAGCTGCGGAACTGCTCGTCGGACAGCGACAGGGAGAGCGCGAAGAACAGGCCGTTGGATGCGAGAAAGCCGATCGACGGCCCGAGCTGCGGAAACATGCCGAACCAGCCGCGTTTGCCGGCCGGCGCGTTTTCGGTGGCGAGCAGCGCGGCGCCGCCCCATTCGCCGCCGAGGCCGATACCTTGGCCGAAGCGCAGCACGCACAGCAGGATCGGCGCGAGGCTGCCGATCGCGTCGTAGCCCGGCACGAAACCGATCAGCGTGGTCGACAGACCCATCACGAGCAGCGAGGCGACCAGCGTCGATTTACGGCCGATGCGATCGCCGAAGTGGCCGAACAGGAACGAGCCGATCGGTCGCGCGACGAACGCGATGCCGAACGTGACGAACGCCGACAGCGCCTGCGCGGTGGCCGAGCCATGCGGGAAGAATACCGGTCCGATCACGAGCGCCGCGGCGGTCGCGTAGACATAGAAATCGTAGAACTCGATCGCGGTGCCGATGAAGCTCGCGAAGATGATCCGCGCGCTACTGTTTTGCCCGCTTGCGGGCTGAGCCGCGGAAATCGGCGAAGTGGACATGCAGGGTCTCCAATTGTCGTGAGGCCGCGGGGCGCCGCGCCGTGCTTCGCAGACAAGCGGCGGCGCGCGAGCGCGGCTTCCTCGTTGAGGTATAGGTTTTGGGCGCCGCGCGGGTGGCGCCGCGGCACTGCGGTTGGCTCATGCGCCGCGCCGCGGGTGTGCGGACGGCGTGAGCCATGCCGGAAGGCTCCGGCGCGGGGAATCGGAAAATTATAGCGAGCGCGCTCATTGCCCAGCAATGGCGGCATCAGCTCGTGTGGCAACGAAGGGAGCGTCGAGCACGATGGCCCGGCGCAGTGAAGCGAGGCCAACGCGTGTGGTGAGACCCGCGATGGTGCGTGTGATTGCGCGCACCATCCGCGCTCAGTCGTACGTTTCCGCTTGCGGCGAGGCGAGCTCGCGAAGCTGGAATTTGCCGTTGTCGTTGAACAGCCAGTCTTCGAACAGCTCGAGCTGGCCGCGGCCGTTCAGCAGCTTGCCGGGCGGTTCCGGCAGCGGCGCTGAGCGGCGCAGCGTCGCGAGCGCGGTGCTCTCGGCTTCGTCGTCGCCGTTCGTGCGATACACCGACGACTGGACGATGTGTCCATAGCGATCGACCGTGAACGACACCACCACGAGCGAGCGCAGCATCGGCTGCGGCTTGCCCTGCAGCACATACGACGGATTGCGTTCGACGATCCGTCGTGCCACCGCGTCGCGATATTGATCGAGCGACGCGCTGTTGATCGCGGCCACCGGTGTCTTGACGGTTTCGTGCGGCGTCAGTGTCGTGATCGTGCAACCAGCCACGGCGGAGACACCGAGCGTGATGAGCAACAGCCGCAGCACGCGCGACGAACTCGCGCGCGGAGGATAAAGAGTGCGAGAGAACATCGTCGACGGACCACGAAGAGAGCGTGACTGAATGGTAGTCAAAAACCGCCAGGATTCAATTCGCGTTAGCCCTCTGGGTGTCGCTGCGAGTATCAAGGACGCGCGTTGCTTGCCGATGTAATGGCCGGAAATATGCGCGAATTGGTCGGCGGGCGAAACCCGCCTACACTCTGATGGCCTCTTCATGAGGCATCGGTGGAAGTCTTTTGAGCCCGCTTATGGCGGGCTTTCTTTTGCCTTCAATTCGCGTTCACGAGCGGCAATAAAAAAGGCGAACCCGCCAAACGGGTCCGCCTCTTCGATAGCGATATCGGTTCAACCAGCAACGCTGCAGGCCTGGGCTCGCAGCGCTGCCCAGGCGTCGATCACTGCAACGCCGCGCGCGCCGCCTTCACCGCGGCCAGCACCTGCTCGGGCGCGGTGCCGCCCGGATGATTGCGGCTGGCCACCGAACCTTCCAGCGTCAGATACGAGAACACGTCGTCGCCAATCAGATGCGCGACGTTCGGCAACTCGTTGCGCATTTCGTCGAGCGTGAGGTCCGCGAGATCGCAGCCGCGGTCGGCGCACACGCGCACCGCGAGCGCGACCGCTTCGTGCGCGTCGCGGAACGGCAGGCCGCGCTTGACGAGATAGTCGGCGAGATCCGTTGCGGTCGAGAAGCCTTGCAGCGCGGCGTCGCGCATCGCCTGCGGCTTGACCGTGATGCCGGCGACCATTTCAGCGAAGATGCGCAGCGTGTCGGCGACCGTATCGACGGTGTCGAACAGCGGCTCCTTGTCTTCCTGGTTGTCCTTGTTGTAGGCGAGCGGCTGGCCTTTCATCAGCGTGAGCAGCGCCATCAGATGACCGTTCACGCGGCCGGTCTTGCCGCGCGCAAGCTCGGGCACGTCCGGGTTCTTCTTCTGCGGCATGATCGACGAGCCGGTGCAGAAACGGTCGGCCAGATCGATGAAGCCGACGCGCGGGCTCATCCACAGCACGAGCTCTTCGGAGAAGCGCGACACGTGCGTCATCACGAGCGCGGCAGCGGCCGTGAATTCGATCGCGAAGTCACGGTCGGAGACTGCATCGAGCGAGTTCGCGCAGATGCCGTCGAAGCCGAGCGTCTTCGCCACCGCGTGACGGTCGATCGGATAGCTGGTGCCGGCCAGCGCCGCCGCGCCGAGCGGCAGACGGTTCACGCGCTTGCGGCAGTCGATCATGCGCTCGGCATCGCGCGAGAACATTTCGACGTACGCGAGCAGATGGTGGCCGAACGTAACCGGCTGCGCGACCTGCAGGTGCGTGAAGCCCGGCATGATGGTCGCGGCGTTCTTCTCCGCGATGTCGACGAGCGCCACGCGCAGCTCGGTGAGCAGCCCGCCGATGCGGTCGATCTCGCCGCGCAGCCACAGGCGGATGTCGGTCGCGACCTGGTCGTTGCGCGAGCGGCCGGTGTGCAGGCGCTTGCCCGCGTCGCCGATCAGCGCGGTCAGGCGGGCTTCGATGTTCAGGTGCACGTCTTCGAGATCGAGCTGCCATTCGAACTCGCCGCGCTCGATTTCACCCTTGATCTGCGCCATGCCGCGCTGGATCGCGGCGAGGTCGTCGGCGGAAATGATCTTCTGCGCGGCGAGCATCGACGCGTGCGCGAGCGACCCTTCGATGTCGACGAACGCCAGACGCTTGTCGAAGAAAACCGACGACGTGTAGCGTTTGACGAGCTCCGACATCGGCTCCGAGAAGCGAGCCGACCAGGCTTCGCCTTTTTTGTGCAGTTGGGACGTCATGGTGTTGGGCGGTTAAAAGCGAGCGGTGAAGAGGCTGGCAACGCGCGTGCACATGCCGTGCAAGCGCGCCGCCGCGGCGAAGAAAGACTGCGATTTTAACACTGGGCGACCGCGTTCAAGGCGCGAACGCCCATCGCGCGCCTATTCGCGCACCAGCACCACCAGCTTCAGATCCTCGCGATGCGCGGGCTTGAACGTGATCTGGTCATAGACGATGCGCCCATCGCGCGGATGGTTGAACTCGCGCCTGCCGCCCTCGCGCCCGCCGACGTCCTGCGAGGCCCAGTAGCGCGCGAACTCGTCGCTCGCGGCGGACAGCGCATCGATCAGCCCGCGCGTCGGCGCATCGTTCAGATGGCGGATCGAGTCGGCGCGAAACTCGGCGGCCAGCCGCCGCGCGCGCGTTTCCCAATCGACGATCAACGTGCGCGCGGCCGGCTCGGTGAATGTGTAGCGCAGCAGGTTGCGGTCGTGCGCGCCGTCGAGCCAGCCGACGAACAGATCGGCCGCGCGCGCGTTCCACGCGAGCGCATTCCACTGCCGGTCGAGCACGTAGGCCGGCGTGTCGATCAGCTGCACGGTTTGCAGCAGCGTGGCGGGCGCATCGGCGGCGGCGGGGTCGGGCTCGGCGGGGTCGCGCTGCGCGGCCAGTTCGAACAGATACGCGCGCTCCGCGCGCGAGAGCTGCAACGCGACCGCGATGCGCGCGAGCGCATCGGCGGAAGCGGACACGGGCCGGCCTTGCTCGATCCACGTGTACCAGGTCGGGCTCACACCGCATAGCTGCGCGACTTCCTCGCGCCGCAGACCGGGCGTGCGGCGGCGCGGCCCCGGCGGCAGACCGACCGCCTGCGGCGACAGCCGCTCGCGATGGGCGCGGATGAAGTCGCCGAGCGCGCGGGCTGGTGTGGCCTCGAGCGGCGGCGGGTGATCGGCGGAGGACGGCGTCGTCATGCTAGCGGCTGCGCGTGGTGGGGGGTAATGGAGATACCAGAATAATTGCTCGACTTGTACTGGTACATGCGGGCTCTATTGTAGCGGCTGACATCGCGATAGGTGTTGTGTTGCCAGCCTTCACTCAGGCGTATCGCGACTCGCAATGAAAAAAGCCGGGCGTGGCCTCGATCGGCCACGCCCGGCTTCGGTTCGTTCGCGCTGCAAACTCAACCGGTATTGCGCAACCCCGCCGCGATGCCGTTGATGCTCAAATGAATGCCGCGCCGCACGCGCTGATTCGTGTCGCCCGCACGATAGCGTTTGAGCAGTTCGACCTGCAGGTGATTGAGCGGATCGAGATACGGGAAGCGGTTCTTGATCGAACGCGCGAGCAGCGGATTCTCGGCGAGCCGCTCGCTCTTGCCCGTGATCTCCGACAGCACCTTCGAGGTCCGCTCCCATTCCGCGACGATGCGCTCGAACACGTGCTTGCGCAGCTTCTTGTCGGTCACGAGCGCGGCATAACGCGAGGCAACCGCGAGGTCGGTCTTCGCGATGACCATGTCCATGTTCGACATCAGGTTCGCAAAGAACGGCCAGCTCTTGTGCATCTTCTTCAGCAGCGCGAGGCGACGCGCGCGTTCGGCGTCGGAAGGCGCGCTGTCCAGATGCTCGGTGACCGCGCTGCCGAAGCCGTACCAGCCCGTCAGCAGCAGCCGGCATTGACCCCACGAGAAGCCCCACGGAATCGCGCGCAGATCCTCGATCTTGCGTTGCTTCGGATCCTGCAGCTTGCGCGATGCGGGCCGGCTGCCGATGTTCAGCTCGGCGATCTCCGCGATCGGCGTCGACTCGAAGAAATACTCCTTGAAGCCCGGCGTTTCATAGACGAGCGCGCGATACGTGGCCATCGCCGTATCGGAGAGCTGCTGCATGGTTTGCTCGTACACGGGCAACTCGGCCAACGTGTGGTCGTGCGGCAGCAGCGACGCTTCGAGCGTCGCGGCCACGACGGTCTCCAGATTGCGTCGGCCGATTTCCGGATTCGCGAACTTGCTCGCGATCACTTCGCCCTGTTCGGTCAGGCGGATCTGACCGTCGACGGTGCCGGGCGGCTGCGACAGGATCGCCTGATAGGTCGGGCCGCCGCCGCGGCCGACGGTGCCGCCGCGTCCATGGAACAGGCGCAGCGTCACGCCGCGCTCGTTGAACAGCGAGACGAGCGCGAGCTCGGCGCGATACAGCTCCCAGTTCGAGGTCAGGAAACCGCCGTCCTTGTTGCTGTCCGAGTAGCCGAGCATGACTTCCTGCTCGTTGCCCTGATGTTCGATCAGCGTGCTGATACCCGGCAGCGCGATCAGATCGCGCATGATGTGCGGCGCGTTGCGCAGATCGGGAATCGTCTCGAACAGCGGGATCACCATCAGACCCGCGCGCGCGGGATCGTGCTCGTCGCCGAGACGTCCGCGCAACAGGCCGGTTTCCTTCTGCAGCAGCATCACCTCGACCAGATCGCTGACGGTCTCCGTGTGCGAAATGATGTAGTTGCGCACCGCGCGCGCGCCGAATTTCTCGCGCGTGATGCGCGCTTCTTCGAGCACTGCGAGTTCGCTTTTCACGAGGTCGGAGTAATCGGCGTGGGGCACGCGCAGCGCACGCGGCTGCGCGAGCTCGGCGAGCAGCACGTTCAGCTTGTCCGCTTCGGACAGCGCCGCGTAATCGGGCTCGACGCCGGCGCGCTTGAGCAGCTCGGCGATCACCGCTTCATGGATGTCCGAGCTCTGCCGCAGATCGATGCTCGCGAGATGGAAGCCGAACACTTCGGCCGCGCGCGCGAGCGGCGCGAGACGCGGCGTGGCGAGCGGGGCGCCGTGATGCTCGGCGAGCGAATCGATCAGCACGTGCAGGTCGCGCACGAAATCGGCTGAGTCGTCGTAGGGAATCGCGCGGATCGGCGGCACGCCGCGGCCGGCGCTGCGCAGCGGCACGCTGCCTTCGCCGAGGCGCACGCGCGCGCTCGCCGCGAGCCGCGTGTACATGCCGATCAGCGCGCGACGGTAGGGCTCGTCGGTGCGATGCGGCGAGTGGTCGGGCGAGGTGGCCGCGAGCTCCTTCAGCGCATCGCTCGCGCCGACCAGCAGGTTCGACATCGACAGCTCGGCGCCGAGCTTGTGCACCTGCTCCAGGTAGTGCTCGAAGATCACCTCGGCCTGACGCGTGATCGCGTTTTCGAGCGTTTCGGCCGTGACGTTCGGATTGCCGTCGCGATCGCCGCCGATCCAGCTGCCCATCTGGAAGAACGGCGGCAGCCGCGCTTCGAGCCCATGTTCCTTCAGCGCTTCCTCGATGTCGGCGTACAGCGCCGGCAGTTCTTCAAGGAACGTGCTGCGGTAGTACGACAGCGCGTTCTCGATCTCGTCGGCGACCGTCAGACGCGAGTCGCGCAGCATCCGCGTTTGCCACAGCGACGTGACGCGCGCGCGCAGCATCGCTTCGTTGTGCGCGCGCTCGCGGTTCGTCAGCGGCAGGTCGCGCTCGGCGAGCAGGCGCGCGATGTCGTGTTGCGCGTCGAGAATGCTCTTGCGCTGCACTTCGGTCGGGTGCGCGGTCAGCACCGGCATGATCAGCGCGTCGTCGAAAAACTGTTGCAGCACCGGGGTCGCGGCGGTACCGGCCGCGGCCAGCCGTTCGAGCGCGTGGGCGATCGTGCCCGGCTGCGAGGCCGAGCCCGCCAGCGCGTGAATCCGGTGACGACGATTGCGGTGACGATCTTCGGCGATGTTCGCGAGATGCGAAAAGTAGCTGAACGCGCGCACGACGCTGACGGTCTGTTCGGGCGTCAGCGTGCGCAGCTTCTTGTCGAGCGTCTGCGCGGCGGCGCTGTCGTCCTCGCGCCGAAAACGCACGGCGGTCTGCCGGATCGTCTCGACGACGTCGAACACCGCGTCGCCTTCCTGCTCGCGCAACACGTCGCCGAGCAGGCGTCCGAGATAGCGGATGTCCTGAAACAGCGGATGGTCCTTGTCCGCGCGCGTGCGGGCAACGTTCGGCACGCTGGGCTCAGCGGCGGGCTCCGCCTGCGACACGGCTTGCAGCTTCGACGGTTTTGCGGCGCGTGGCGCCTTGGCGTCGCTCCCGGCCTTGGCCGGCTTGCGCGCGGTGGCCGATGTCGCGGCCTGTTCGGCCTTGCTGGCCTTGCTCGCTTTGCCGGTTTTGGTCGGTTTTTGCGCCTTGTCCTGCTTGACTGGCACTGAGGTTTGCGCGGCCTTCGAGGCCTTGGCGGCTTGCGCGGCGAGGGTGCGGCGCTGCGTGCGCGGCTCGCCATGTTGAGCGACGCTCGACGATCGACCGTGTGCGGCAGCGTCGGACAGGGTGTCAGGCGTTGCGGCGTCGGCCGGGCGAGCGGTGGGCGAAGAAGTGTTGCGGCGGGCGGAGCGCGCCGATCCGGAAGACGTCACGATGGGTTTCCTCAGGGAAGCCAGGGTCTGTTGATTGATGAACTGCGACTGCGGAACTGCAACCAGCAACTACAACGTGAACTGCGTGCGAGAGAGCGCGAGGCCGACGAGGGAGAAGGAAGCCGCGGGCGAGCCGGCCCGCACTGGAGCGAACCCGCGGCAAGCATCGCCGCGGCAGGTTCGCCGCATTGCATCATCCCGCATGCCGCCGCCCGGTGCGCGAACGACCGTGCGTGGCAAGGCGGAATGGAGGCCTTCGCGCGCCGCGCGAGGCCCGTCTCCTCCGTCGAGACCGCTTCGGCACGAGGCCCCGCTGTGCCTTGGAACCCAAGGGCGCGAACGAGGGCGCGTGCTAACATTGATTGTTATTCCATCCCGAGATCAAGCAGCAAGCTAATGAACACCGAGACGTCTTCCACGCCACCCCACACGCTTGTGATTGCGTCGCGAGAGAGCCGCCTTGCCATGTGGCAGGCCGAGCATGTGCGATGTGCGCTGCACAAATTATATCCATCTTGTGACGTAAAAATCCTCGGAATGACAACACGTGGCGATCAGATTCTCGATCGCACCTTGTCGAAGGTTGGTGGTAAGGGGCTGTTCGTCAAGGAACTCGAGGCCGCGCTCGCCGACGGCCGCGCCGACCTCGCGGTGCATTCGCTGAAAGACGTGCCGATGGAGCTGCCCGCCGGTTTCGCGCTGTCCGCCATCATGGAGCGCGAGGACCCGCGCGACGCGCTCGTGTCCAATCAGTACGACTCGCTCGCCGCGCTGCCGGCCGGTGCCGTGGTCGGCACCTCGAGCCTGCGTCGTGAAGCGATGCTGCGCATGCGCTATCCGCATCTCGAGGTGCGGCCGTTGCGCGGCAATCTCGATACCCGACTCGCCAAGCTCGATCGCGGCGACTACGCGGCGATCATTCTGGCCGCGGCCGGTCTGAAGCGGCTGGGTCTCGCCGATCGCATCCGCGCGCTGCTCGATCCCGAAGACAGTCTGCCGGCGGCCGGCCAGGGCGCGCTCGGCATCGAGATTCGCGCCGATCGCGCGGAGCTCGCCGCATGGCTCGCGCCGCTGCATCATCAGCACACGGCGGCGGCCGTCGAAGCGGAGCGCATGGTGTCGCGCGCGCTCGGCGGCAGCTGCGAGGTGCCGCTCGCCGCTTACGCAACATGGGGCGATGGCGCGCTGCATCTGCGCGGCATCGTCGCGACGCCGGACGGTCGGCGCGTGCTGAGCGCGCAGGCCTCGGCGCCCGCGCCCACGGTCGAACGCGCGCTCGCGCTCGGCGAGGAAGTGGCGCACGCGCTCGCGCAACAGGGCGCGCTCGAGATCGTCCGCGCGCTCAGTACCGCAAGCGGTCCCGCGGCCACGCCCGACGCGGCGGCCAGCGAGTGATGACCGCCGTCACGCCCGAGCAGGCGCCTTTCACGGTCGTGATCACGCGGCCGGCCGGCCAGTCGAGCGAACTCGTCGAACAGCTCGATGCAGCCGGTCTCAAATCGCTCGACTTCCCGCTGATCGACATCGCACCCGTCGTCGACGACGCACCGTTGTGCGACGCGCTGGCGTCGCTCGAACGCTACGCGCTCGTCGTGTTCGTGTCGCCGAATGCCGTCGATCACGCGTTCGCGCGCCACGACGACATCTGGCCGCATGCGCTGCCGGTCGGCGTCGTCGGTCCGGGCAGCGTGCATGCGCTCGCGCGCCACGGCGTCAGCGCGCCCGAGCATCGCGTGATCAGCCCCGCAGCCGGTGCCGACGACGAATCCACGAGCTTCGACTCGGAAGGCCTGTACGCCGCGCTCGAGGCGCAACTCGGCGCCGCGAGCCTCGAAGGCAAGCGCGTGCTGATCGTGCGCGGCGATGGCGGGCGCGAATGGCTCGCCGAGCGCTTGCGCGAAGCCGGTGCCGAGGTCGACACGGTGGCCGCGTACCGGCGCATCGTGCCGGAGCCGTCGATCGGCGCATGGGCGCGCGTGCACGAACTGCTCGCGGGCGCGCCTCACGCATGGCTGCTGACCAGCTCCGAAGGCGTGCGCAATCTGCACGAACTCGCGCACGAGCATCTGACCGCCAGCGAAATCGCGCAGCTCAAACACGCGCTGCTCGTCACGCCGCATCCTCGCATCGCGCAGACCGCGCGGGCATTGGGTTTTGATAGGATTACGGTGTCCGGTGCCGGCGACGAGCGCATAGTCCGCGCGCTCGTCGCAGCGGCCGCCGTGCCTCCTGTCGTCCAACCGGTATCGTCCAACCCGGCTCAATCACGCATGACTGAAACGAACGCATCCACGAACGCCTCACCCCAGCCGCCGGCAAGCGCTCCCTTGCCGCCGAACCAACCCTTCACGCCGTACGAAGCGCAAAAGCGCAGCAGCACGAGCGGACCGCTGCTGTGGATCGTCGTCGTGGTCATCGCGTGCGCGGTGGGCGTGGGCGGCTTCGCGATGAACCGCAAGCTGGTGCGTACCGAGCAGGAGCTCGCGCAGCGTCAGCAGGCCAACGACACGCAGAGCAACGAGTTGCGCATCAAGATCGACCAGGCGCTCGCCACCGTGCATCAATCGGATTCGCAGGTCGCGCAGCTCGAAGGCAAGCTCGCCGATGCGCAGGCCGCGCAACAGGCGCTGCAACAGCAGTACGCGGATCTCGCGCACAATCGCGACGACTGGACGCTCGCCGAAGTCGGGCAGATGCTGTCCGCCGCGAGCCAGCAGTTGCAGCTGACCGGCAATACGCAGCTCGCGCTGTTCGCGCTGCAAAGCGCCGACACACGCCTCGCCGCGTCCGATAGCCCGCAAGTGGTCGCGGTGCGCAAGGCGATCGCGCTGGACATCGACAAGCTGAAGGCCGCGCCGTCCACCGATCTCACCGGTCTCGCGATCAAGCTCGACAACGCGATCGATCACGTCGACGCTCTGCCGCTGTCGGGCGAAGCGCCGATCCCCCATGCCACGCCGCATGCGGCCACGTGGGCCGATACCGCGAAGGTGGCCGCGGCCACCGGCAAGCCGCGCTGGGAAGTGTGGATCGACGAGGTCACGCACGGCATCGGCGAACAGCTGACGAGCCTCGTGCAGGTGCGTCGCATCGATAACGCCGACGCGATGCTGGTCACGCCGGATCAAGGCTACTTCGTGCGCGAGAACCTGAAGCTGCGTCTGCTGTCGGCGCGCCTCGCGCTGCTCTCGCGCAACCAGACCACGCTGAAGTCCGACCTGCAGGCGGCGCAGTCCGCGTTGACGCGCTACTTCGATGCGTCGTCGAAAGACACGCAGACGGTCATCGATCTGGTCAAACAGGTGGACGCCGGCTCGGCCGCGGTCGAACTGCCGAATCTCGATACGAGCCTGCAGGCCGTCAATCAATACCGGAACCGGAGTTAATCATGGCGATCCGGGGACTCCTATGGCTAGCCGCGCTGTTCGCCATCGCGGTCGTGCTCGCGGTGGGCGGGCGCTTCGACGCGGGGCAGGTGCTGCTGATCTATCCGCCGTACCGCGTCGACATGTCGCTGAATCTGTTCGTCGTCGGGCTGGTGGTGCTGTTCATCCTGCTCTACGCGCTGTTGCGCATCATCCGCAATATCTGGCGCATGCCGCAGCGCGTCGCCGCGTATCGGGCGCGTTCGCGTGTCGCGAAGGCGCACGCGTCGTTGCGCGATGCGATCGCCAACCTGTACGCCGGGCGTTTCTCGCGCGCGGAAAAAGCCGCCAAAGATGCGCTCTCGAACGGCGACAACAAGGGCGCGGCCGGTCTGATCGCGGCGACGGCGGCGCATCGCATGCATGAATACGCGCGGCGCGACGAATGGCTCGCGCAGATCGACGAAGCCGACTGGCAGGATGCGCGCCTGATGGCCACCGCCGACATGCGCGCCGACGGCCGCGACGCCGACGGTGCGCTCAATGCGCTGACCGAGATGCAATCGCAGGGCGCGCGGCGCATCCACGCGCAGCAGATCATGCTGCGCGCGCAGCAGCAGCTGAAGAACTGGGGCGAAGTGCTGAAGCTCGTGAAGACGCTGGAGAAGCGCGAAGCGATCCATCCGGCCGTCGCGGTGCGGCTGCGTCAGCTGGCGGCGGAGAATCTGCTGCGCGATCGTCGCCACAATGCGGACGCGCTGCTCGAACTGTGGAACTCGCTGTCGGCGACCGAGCGTCATTCGCCGCGCCTCGCCGACACCGCCGCCGAACTGCTGGTCGCGCTGAACCGTCCGCAGGAAGCGCGCAAGATCGTCGAGGAAGCACTCGCGCAGAACTGGGATGCGCGCCTGTTGCGCCGTTATCCCGACACGGCCGGCGGCGATGCGCTGCCGCTGATCCAGAAGGCCGAGGCCTGGCAGAAGGATCGGCCGGAAGACGCCGACCTGATGTTTGCGCTGGGCCGCCTGTGTCTGCATCAGCAGTTGTGGGGCAAGGCGCAGTCGTTCCTCGAACGCGCGCTGAAGCTCGCCGACAACGAGACGCTGAAGATCCGCTCGCATCGGGCGCTCGCTCGGCTGCACGAGCAGCTCGGCGATACCGACAAGGCGAGCCAGCACTATCGCGAGAGTGCGCTGGCGATGAATGTGACGTGAGTTCGACGTGGCCGGCCGCGCGCTGAACCACGCACACCTCTGAAACCGCTACTGAATGGCCGCGGCCTCGTGCTGCGGCCATTTGTTTTTCCGCGCCCGACGCACTCGCCTCTGTCCTTCACAATCCACGATCCTCTCCTACCATGAAGGGCGGAACCGTCTTCGTCCGACGGATCGGCGCAGCGCATCCGCGTGCACGGAAAAGCCATGAAGACCCAAGGACTGATCAGATTTGCCGACTTCGAGCTCGACGTCGAGCGCTACGAACTGCGTCGCGGCGGCGACGAGGTTCGTCTCGAACGTCTGCCGATGGAGCTGCTGATCCTGCTCGCGTCGCGCAACGGTGAGCTGATCTCGCGCGCGGAAATCGTCCGCGCGCTGTGGGGAGCGAATAGCTTCCATGACACGGAAAACGGCATCAACACCGCGATCCGTAAGATACGTCTTGCGCTCGACGACGATCCCATCGCACCGCGCCACCTGAAGACGCTCAAGGGCAAGGGCTATCGGCTCGACGGCATCCGCGAGACCGAGCAGGCGGCGGCGCCGGCGCAGCCGCCGCACGCGGTGCGCGTGATCGTGCTGCCTTTCGACAACATGACTGGCGACCCGGGTCAGGACGCCTTCTGCGATGCGCTCGCCGCCGAAACGTCCGCGACGCTCGGCATGCTCGGCGCCGAGCGGCTCGCGGTGATCGCGCGCACGACCGCGGTGCACTACCGTCGGGCGGGCAAGAGCATCGCCGAGATCGCGCGCGAGCTGACGCTCGACTACGTGCTCGAAGGTTCGCTGACGAGCGACGGCACGCGCCTGCGCATCCTCGCGCAGCTGGTCCGCTGCGCCGACCAGACGCAGATCTGGAGCCACGCGTACGAGCCGGTATCGGCGGGCGCGTTGAACATCCAGCAGGAAGTCGGCGCGACGCTCGCGGCCGAAGTCACGCCGAGGCTCACGCAGCACCAGTTGACCGCGCTCGCGCGCCGGCTGCCCGTCGCGCCCGCGGCGCACGATGCGTATCTGCGCGGCCGCTACTACTGGTATCGACGCGTGCACTTCGATCCGTGCTTCGCGGCGACGCATGCGCTGAGCGGCGAGGACTTCTTTCGCAGCCGCGCTTATTTCGACAGCGCGGTCGAGCATGATCCGACCTATGCGCTCGGCTATGTCGGCCTGTCGAATTTTCATGGCTCGACCGTCGTGCACGGCTTCTATCCGCCGGAGGAGGGCTGGCCGCTCGCGCGCGCCGCGGCCGAGCGCGCACTGGACCTCGACCCCGAGTTGCCGGAAGCGCATCACGCGATGGGCGCCGTTCACTACTTCTACGATTGGGACTGGCGCCGCGCCGAAGCGGCGTTTCTGCACGCGCTGCGTTTGAATCCGAGCTATCCGGAGGCGCATCGACTGTATGCGCGCATGCTGATGTCGATTGGCCGCGACGCCGAAGGCCACGCGCTGATGAAGCGCGCGGAGAAGCTCGATCCGCTTGCGTTTCAAGGGTCGCGCGCGTTCGGCCTGGTGCTGTCCGGCGATCACGAGCAGGCCGTGCGCGAATACTTTAATCGCGCGGCGGCCGAGCGTTCGCCGCTGATCTACCAGATCCTCGCGACCGCGTTCGAGGTGAAGGGGCTCGTCAAGGAATCGGTCGAAGCGACGGTCGAAGCGCTCGTCTGCTGCAACGAACTGGCACGCGCTCAAGCGATCCGCGAACGCTGGGAAACCGGGGCGCACGACGCGGTGCTGCAATGGTTGCGCGCGGACCTGCTGGCGCGGCATCGCGACGGCTACACCTCGCCGCTGTTGCTCGCCGAGGTGTACGCGAGGCTCGGGCGCGCGGAGGACATGTTCCACTGGCTCGACCTCGCGCTCGCCGATCGCTCGTCGCGGCTCTGCGAGCTGCGCACGAATCCGTGGTTCCTGCGCTGGCGGACGACCGGCCGGTTTCGCAGCCTCGAAAAACGGCTGGGCTTCTGAATCCGGCCGGCATGGCTCGCGCGAGCGTCGTGCAGCGGGCCGTCACGTCATTGGCTACCCTTGTACAGCTCCTTTAGACGCCGCTGCATCTCCGGGTCCTGTTGCGACTGGATGAACTCGCGCTGGACCTGATCGCGGGTCTTGCCGGTGGGTGCGCCCATCGCGGTTTGCGTCGCCACGGAGCCGCCGACGGCGGCGAGCGTGTTCTGGTCGACCGGTTGGGACGTTTCGGTGGGGGCCGGTACCTGAGCGTGCGAGGCGGCACCGAAGGCAAGCGCGGCGGTCGCTGCCGCGGTGGCGATGAGAGAGGACGTTTTCATTTCAAGACTCCTGACAGTGGCTCGGGAGGGCGGCCGCGGCGGTGCCGCGAGGCCGGCTGGTCGGCGGGAGGTCGATCGATTGACGTGCGCCTTGGGACACATAGTCCGTCGCGGGGGGCGGCGTGCCCATGGAGCCTGGCTGTAGGAATCGTTAATTTTCGAGTGCCGCGCTACCCATCGGCACGGCTGACTGGACTATTCTTCGGATGACGGTACCGCCCACAATTCGTGTTGCGGCGTCATCGACCGAGAACATTCCAGATATGGAAGCGGACAGGCCAGTTCCCCAGAAAGAACCGACTGCTGCGCTCAACGCACGCCGCTGGCTGCGCTGGCTGCCGGGCGTCACGGTGCTCAAGTCCTACCAGTTGAGCTGGCTGCCGAGCGATCTGACGGCGGGGCTGGTATTGACCACGATGCTGGTGCCCGTCGGGATCGCTTACGCGGAGGCATCCGGCGTCCCCGGCGTGTACGGGCTCTACGCCACGATCGTTCCGCTGCTGGCGTATGCGCTGTTCGGCCCGAGCCGGATTCTCGTGCTGGGCCCGGACTCCGCGCTCGCCGCGCCGATTCTGGCGGTCGTCGTGCAAATCGCGGCGGGCGACCCGTCGCGCGCGATCGCGACGGCCAGCATGATGGCGATCGTGTCAGGCGTGTTCTGTATCGTCATGGGCCTGTTGCGGCTGGGATTCATCACCGAACTGCTGTCGAAACCGATCCGTTACGGCTACATGAACGGCATTGCGCTTGCGGTGCTGATCAGTCAGTTGCCCAAACTGTTCGCGATCTCGCTCGACGAGCGCGGGCCATTGCGCGACGTCGTGGGCCTCTTGCAGGCCATCGCCGCTGGCCGAGCCAACTGGTACAGCTTTGCGGTGGGCGCCGGAAGCCTCGCGCTGATCCTGTTTCTCAAACGCTTCGAGAAGCTGCCGGGCATCCTGATCGCGGTGATCGTCGCGACGCTGTGCGTGACCGCATTTCACCTCGATAGCCTCGGCGTGAAAGTGCTCGGCAAGATTCCTCAGGGCCTGCCGACCTTTGCGCTACCCTGGGCCAGCGACGCCGATCTGGTCAAGATCCTGCTCGGCGGCTGTGCGGTCGCGCTGATCTCGTTCGCCGATACCAGCGTGCTGTCGCGAACGTTCGCGGCACGTTTCCGTAGTCGCGTCGATCCGAATCAGGAGATGGTCGGGCTCGGCGCGGCCAACCTGGCGGCCGGTCTGTTCCATGGCTTTCCGATCAGCAGCAGTTCGTCGCGCACGCCGGTCGCCGAGGCGGCGGGCGCGAAGACGCAACTGACGGGCGTCGTCGGCGCGGTTGCGGTCGCGGCGCTGCTGATGGCCGCGCCCAATCTGATGCGTTACCTGCCCAACAGCGCGCTCGCCGCGGTCGTGATCGCGGCCGCGATCGGTCTGTTCGAGATCACGGACCTGAAGCGGATCTTCCGGATCCAGCAATGGGAGTTCTGGCTGTCGATGGCCTGCTTTGCCGGCGTCGCGGTGTTCGGTGCGATTCCCGGCATCTGCTTCGCGGTGGTGCTCGCCGTCATCGAATTTCTATGGGACGGCTGGCGACCGCATTACGCGGTGCTCGGTCGCGTCGAGGGTTTGCGCGGCTATCACGATATCGAGCGCTACCCGCATGCCGAGCGAATCGCCGGGCTCGTGCTGTTTCGCTGGGATGCGCCGCTGTTCTTTGCGAACGCCGAGCAGTTTCAGGAGCGTCTGCTCGAAGCCGTCGCGGCATCGCCCACACCGGTACGGCGCGTGGTGGTGGCGGCCGAACCGGTGACGAGCGTGGACGTGACCTCCGCCGACATGCTGCGAGAGTTGACGCGCACGCTCGGCGAGCGCGGCATTGCGCTGCATTTCGCGGAGATGAAGGATCCGGTTCGCGACAAGCTCAGGCGCTTCGAGTTGACCGATCTGATCGGGGATGCGTGCTTTCATCCGACCGTGAGCAGTGCGGTCGATAGCTTCGTCGAGGCGGTTGGAGAGGGGTAAGGGTAGCCTGGAGTTGGATCACCGGAGAACCGGTATGCGCTCGTCGTCCGCTGGACAAACGCTTGCGAAAACGGTTTGGGACCGCGCCAGTTCACGTCCACGGCAGACCGTGATCGTGTGTTTTGTTACGGTATTCGTGGTCACGTTGATTCTTGCAGTACACCAATATTTTCTGGTGCGCGCCCGCGAACTCGATAGCCGCTCGCATCGGCTCGACATTCAGGTCACGGCGCTGGACACGGCGATCAGCAACAACAAGCAACAGTTGCAGTTCCTTCGCAGCAGTGCCGAGCGACTTCTTGCGGACCGCACAGTACAACTCGATCCGAATCCGGGTGCCTCCCTTCAGGCAGTACTTCAGGCGCAGGACGAGCGAGTCTGGACGCTTCAGGTTCGGGATGTCAACGCTCCGATCCGGGGTATCGGCACACGGCAGCTTGCGGCGACGCCTGGATTGCACCGCGACGAACCGACATTTCTCGAGGACCTGCGGGTGGCTCAATTGATGAGCCGACTGCTTGCAGTGCAATTCGAGTTGGAGACGGGCGTTGAACGCGCGGTCTATGTCTCGCGGACCGGCATCGTGGTGGCTTATCCAGCCGTTGACGACGACGAGACAGTCCGTCTGTTGAAAAACTTCGGCAGCTCGCGCCTGTTACAGCTCGTCAACCGGAACTCGCCCGACTATGACGTCACGTTCGATCCCATTCGCGGCAGAAAAGACCCGACAGGACCTCGTCTCCTGTTCGGGACACCCGTGACGAGCACGAACCTGGTTCGCGGCATCATCTTCTTCGTCATCCCGCAGCGCGTCGTCCAGGACTACCTGCGGACCAACACCGCCGCGGATGAAACCCACGCTCTCATCGACCCGAGTGGGACGCCAATTGCGACGACCGGGAGTACCTTCCCGGTCAATGACGAGAATTGGCTCAAGACGCTGCCGTCACAGTGGAATGGGCTTTCTGCTGCCACGCTGTTTCAGACACGCAGCGGAATGTTGAGTGCAGGCCAGGGCTTCCTGCTCTTCAGAAAGCTGGATACGGCAGATCTCGTCCTGACCTCCTACGTATCCGCTCAGACCGTATTCCTTTCCGTCGTTCGCCTGACCAGCGCGCTGTTCGCCGGGATATGGCTGCTGATGGCATTCCTTCTCTGGTCCACCCTTTTTGTCGTCGACCGTCTCCTCTCCATGCAGTTGGCACTCAATACGCGGTTGCGGGAACTATCGCTTGTCGATCCCCTGACCGGTCTCGCGAACCGCCGCAGGCTGAAAGAGGAATTCGACGTGCTGACGCGCCGGCGCAACGTCGAGCGCCACGTCGCGCTGCTGATGATCGATATCGACCATTTCAAACGGGTCAACGACGTCTGGGGGCACGCGGCCGGGGACGAGGCTTTGAAGCACCTGGCCCATGTCACGAAGATAGCGGTTCGCCCGGGGGATCTGACGGCACGTCTTGGTGGCGAGGAGTTCTGTGTGTTGCTGCCCGATACAACCGGGGATGACGCGGCCCGGATCGCGGAGCGCGTGCGCAAGGCCATCGCCGGGCATGCCTGCGTCCTTCAGGAGGCGACGGTACCCCGCACCGCGCCGGGCAGGGAGATCTCGTTCACGATCTCGATCGGGGTGGCGGAGATGGTCGCGGATAATCGCCCCGACCTCGATGCGCTGATTGCGCTCGCAGACTTGCGACTTTACGCCGCGAAGGCGGCCGGGCGAAACAGGGTGGTGGCAGGCGAGTTCACGCAAAGCTGAGAAGCCGGACGGTAGTGGGGCGGCCACCACGCCGCCCGGCCACGTTCGTCGGCACGCGTCATCCATGGACGACGCGTGCCTGCGCTCAGAAGAAGCCCAGCGCCTCCGCCTGATAACTCACCAGCAGACACTTCGTCTGCTGATAGTTCGACAACGCCAGCTTGTGCGTTTCGCGTCCGATCCCCGACTGCTTGTAGCCGCCGAATGCCGCATGTGCCGGATACAGGTGGTAGCAGTTGGTCCACACGCGTCCCGCCTCGATCTCGCGTCCCATCCTGTAAGCGCGGGTGCCGTCGCGTGTCCACACGCCGGCGCCGAGGCCGTAGTAGGTGTCGTTCGCAAGCTCGATCGCTTGCTGTTCGTCCTTGAACGTCATCACCGAAGCGACCGGTCCGAAGATCTCTTCCTGGAACACGCGCATGTCGTTCTTGCCGAACAGCATGGTCGGCTTCACATAGAAGCCCTCGCCGAGACCGGCGCCGGGCGTGGCGCGCTCGCCGCCGACGAGGCACTGCGCGCCTTCATCGCGGCCGATGTCGATATACGACAGGATCTTGTCGAGTTGCTGCTGCGACGCCTGCGCGCCGATCATCGTTTCGAGGTTCAGCGGGTGGCCGGCCTTGATACGCTCGACGCGGGCGATCGCTTTCTCGATGAAGCGTTCGTAAATCGACTCCTGCACCAGCACGCGCGACGGGCACGTACACACTTCGCCCTGATTCAGCGCGAACATCGCGAGGCCTTCGAGCGCCTTGTCGAGGAACGCGTCGTCGCGATCGAGCACGTCGGCGAAGAAGATATTCGGGCTCTTGCCGCCGAGTTCGACCGTCGACGGAATCAGGTTCTCCGCCGCCGCGTGCAGGATGCGCTTGCCGACCGGCGTCGAGCCGGTGAAGGCGATCTTCGCGATGCGTTTGTTGGTGGCGAGCGCTTCGCCCGCTTCCTTGCCGAAGCCGCTGACGATATTGACGACCCCAGCCGGGAACAGATCGCCGATCAGCTCCATCAGGACGAGTATCGAAGCCGGCGTCTGTTCGGCGGGCTTCATCACGACGCAGCAGCCGGCCGCGAGCGCAGGCGCGAGCTTCCATGCGGCCATCAGCAGCGGGAAATTCCACGGGATGATCTGACCGACCACGCCGAGCGGCTCGTGAAAGTGATAGGCGACCGTGTTGTCGTCGATCTCCGAGATGCTGCCTTCCTGGGCGCGGATGCAGCCCGCGAAATAGCGGAAATGATCGACGGCGAGCGGCAGGTCCGCGGCCATCGTTTCGCGCAGCGGCTTGCCGTTGTCGATCGTCTCGGCGACCGCGAGCAGCTTGAGGTTCCTTTCCATGCGCTCGGCCACCGCGAGCAGCAGGTTCGCGCGTTCCGCGACCGATGTCTTCGACCATTTGCGACGCGCCGCGTGCGCGGCATCGACGGCGAGGTCGATGTCGGCGGCGTTCGAACGCGGAATGCGACAGAACGGCTGCCCGTTGATCGGCGACACGTTGTCGAAATAGTCACCGCCGACCGGCGGCACCCACTTGCCGCCGATGTAGTTTTCGTAACGCTGGCGATACGGATACTCGATGTCGATGCCGAGGGCTTTCAGGTCAAATGGATTCATCACTTGTCTCCGTTTTGTGATGGTGATCGGGTGACTGCGCGGGACGACATCAGGCACGAACCGTACCAATGCATTGAAGTGCGAAATTTCACGCAGCGCGGTGGGCTGCGGGGTGGGCTTGTCAGGCAGAAGTGTTCCGTTTCGGAACAGTTGCGCGCTCAGCGGGTGTTCAGAAACGCCGCAGACCGGGCAGACACTGATACAGATCAAGAACGCGGCCCCGCGCGGGATCGCCGTGGGCGCCGGGCGGGGAGGCAAAGGGAGTATCCTGTCGGCACGCATCCAGGCGTCCGGCACGACCCGGACGCGTTCAGGAGGAGACAATGCGCGACGACGTTCATCCGGTCAGCCATGCCGCGGCCAAACGCTCCAATGGCTTGCCGGCACCGGCAATCCAGAAATCCCACGAGCGCTCCGAGACCTTCGGTCTGCGCGCCTCGCTGCGACCGGATTACGACATCCTCTCCGAGACGGGCCTCGCACTGAAGCGCGAACAGAACCAGACGCTGTGCGCGCATGCCATGCCGGTCATGGAGACGCTGCGCGAGCAGATCGTCAATACGCAAAGCATGATCGTGCTGACCAATGCCGAAGGCTTGATCCTGCATTCGATCGGCGACGACGACTTCCTGCATCGCGCCGAAAAAGTGGCGCTGCGGCCCGGCGCGAACTGGGCCGAGGATCGCCAGGGCACCAACGCGATCGGCACTTCGCTGGCCGAGGGCTGCGCGATGGTCGTGCATGGCGACCAGCACTATCTGGCGGCGAACCGTTTCCTGACCTGTTCGAGCGTGCCGATTCTCGATCCATACGGCGATCTGATCGGCGTGCTCGACGTGACCGGCGATCATCGCAGCTATCACCAGCACACGATGGCACTGGCGAAGATGTCGGTGCAGATGATCGAAAACCATCTGTTCTCGACCGCGTTTCGCGACGTGCTGCAAGTCTCCTTTCACGGACGGCCCGAGTTCCTTGGCACGCTGATGGAAGGGATCATCGCGTTCACCGATGACGGCCGCTTTCTGTCGGCGAATCGCAGCGCGCAGTTTCAGTTTGGCTTGTCGCTTGCCGCGCTGCGCACGCATACGCTGTCGTCGCTGTTTCAGATCTCATACACGCAACTGATCGACCGGTTGACGCATGGCGTGGCGCCGCATCTGATGCTGAACTTGCACAACGGCGCGGTGGTTTGCGCGCGTGCGCAGTTCAGGCGGACGTCGCTGGCGCAGCGGCACGGGGTGCTCGACGCAGAGCGCGTCGCCGCATCGCAACCGGTGCGCGCCAATGCCCGTCAGCCGGCTGCGGGACTGTCGCGGCTCAGCGATCTCGACACCGGCGATGCGTGCGTGTCCGCGCTGATCGCGAAGGTACGCAAGGTGCTCGGCAAGGACATTCCGATTCTGATCAGCGGTGAGACCGGTACCGGCAAGGAGTTGCTCGCGCAGGCGATTCATAACGATTCGCCGCGTGGCGATGGGCCCTTCGTTGCGGTCAATTGCGCGTCGATTCCCGAGTCGCTGATCGAATCCGAGTTGTTCGGTTATGAAGACGGCGCCTTCACCGGCGCGCGGCGCAAAGGGGCGATCGGCAAGCTGATGCAGGCCAATGGCGGCACGCTGTTTCTCGATGAGATCGGCGACATGCCGTATTCGCTGCAGGTGCGCTTGCTGCGCGTGTTGCAGGAGCGGATGGTGACGCCGCTTGGGGCGGCGAGAGCGGTTCCTGTCGATGTGTCGATCATCTGCGCGACCCACCGCAACTTGCGCGAAATGATCGCGCAGAACCAGTTCCGCGAGGATCTCTACTATCGGATCAACGGGCTTGCGGTTCGCTTGCCGGCGTTGCGTGAGCGTAGCGATCTCGCGGTCGTGGTCGAGAAGATGTTGCAGTGGGAATCGGTTGAAAGCGGGGGGCGGCGCCCGCTCAGCGTTGCGCCGGACGTGATGGCCGCGTTCGGCCGACATGCGTGGAGAGGCAACTGCCGGCAACTCGCCAACCTGCTGCGCACGGCGGCGGCGATGGTGGAGGAGGATGGCGAGATCCGCTGGGAGCATTTGCCGGATGACTTTCTGGATGATGTTCGTGGCGCGGCTGGTGGCGCTTCGGTCTCGTCAGCGATGCCGGGTGTTCCGGCTGCGGACGCGCTTGCGACTGGCGGAGCTTCGGCGCATGATGGCGCGCGGTTGCAGGATGTCGCTACGTCGGTGGTCGCCATGACGCTGGCGCGATATGGCGGCAACGTGTCAGCGGCGGCGCGTGCGCTCGGGGTGTCGCGCAACACCATCTATCGCAGGATGCCGACGACGGAGCGGGCCACGACAACGGACGATGACTGACGTCGGTGAAGAGGAACGGACCCAGATGATTTCGCATGTCTACGTTGCAGTGAATGACTTTGATCGAGCCTTCAAATTCTATTCGGCCGTCATCGGCGAACTCGGACATCAGCTGAAGTTTTGTGAGCCAGATAAACCGTGGGCCGGTTGGATGGCCGAGGGTATGCCGCGTCCGCTCTTCCTTCTCGGCAGGCCCTATGACGGCGACTCAGCGGAGCACGGAAACGGGCACATGGTGGCCTTGCTTGCACCCGATCGTCGTTCAGTCGACAAGGCCTACGCGAGCGCGCTGGCCAATGCAGGTTCTTGCGAAGGCCCTCCCGGCCTGCGACCCCACTACCACCCGGACTACTACGGGGCGTACTTTCGGGACCCGGAAGGAAACAAGATTTGCGTTGTCTGTCATGCACCCGTGAGGCAGTAGCAATCCCGGCATGACGAGCGTGAATCTGTCAGGCGGTGACGACGTGCTGCAGGACGATCCACCCGGACCACGCGATCAACCCAACGCCGAGCGGCGTGCCGATGGACCGGCCCCAGCGGAAATTCTTTTCGGCCGCCATGATCGCGCCAAGCGCTAGCATCCAGCCGATGCTCCCGGTGCCGACCGCGAACATCAGCAGCATCAGCGCCCAGCAGCAGCCGATGCAGAACGCGCCGTGACCGATGCCGAGCAGAAAGCTCTCGCGGCGCGCGCTCCTGCCGCGCCAATGCTCGCTGATGAACATCAGCGGCGAGCGGCATTTGTCGAGACATCGATGCTTGAGGCTGCTGAACTGATAGGCACCCGCGAGCGCGATGATCGCGGCGCCGATCAGCCAGCCATCCCCGAACAAGCTCGGCGATTGGTCCACAACGCGATGGAGCACCGCGTCGAAGCCGTGCGCGGCGAGGCCGAACAGTGCCCACGCCGTCGCGTAACCGCCGATCAACAGCGCCATCAGCGTGCCCTGGTTTTCGCGCCCGCTCGTCATTCGCCTGAAGGTGTCGAACAGCGGGAAGGCGGTCGGCAGCATCATCGCCGCGATCATCAGGAGCCACGCGAGGCTGTGCAGCAACGCCGCGAGCGAGAGACCCGCGCCGGGCACCGCGCGGCATAGCGCGCCGACGAGTGGCAGTTCGGCCCAACTCGCGTGACGCAGATAGCGCGCATAGGGCCCCGCGTCCCACATCCATAACGCGATCCACGCGCTGGTCGTCAATGCGACGAACAGCGGCGCGAAAAGCTGCGAGCGCCGGAGCATCTTCACGACGCGAAGCTGAACGATCCCTGAATCGCGTTATGTCCGCTCAATGCGAGATCGAGATTGAGCTTTTCGTGGCGCAGGCGAAATGAGTTGGCTTTGCCGACGAACGCAGGGGATCCCGGTATCGTCGAAAAGATGCTTTCGACCAGTTTGGTCGGCTCGCCGGTCGGGCCGCGATAGGGCTCCAGCTCGGCCTCGATCGCATCGCCGACTTTCATCCTGCCCTTGCCGTCGACGACCGTGTATTCGATCGGTGCGCGTTCCACCGACACGACTTCGCCGATCAACTTCACGAGATCCGCGAGCGGTCCGCCGCGCTCGCCGCTGTGCACGCTCACCAGGGCGTCGAATTGCGCATCGCTCGCACGCTCGTCGACGAACATCGCGACGCGCCAGCCGCCCTGGAGTACGTTGCCCGGAATGAAGGCCGCGAACGCGATCGTCAAGCCCGAGACATCGATGCCGTCGATCGTGCCTTTGTCGTAGTGGTAGGCAAGCGCGCTGCGGCAAATGCCGTTATCAGGATCTTCTCCAATCCAGCACGGACATAGCACTTTGCACTCGCATACTTCGAGGATGCTGCCCATCAGTTGATAGCTCATTTGCGCCTCCACTGCCGTTTTTATCCGGCCGGGAAGAACAACGCCGGACATCCTTTGTTGTAGGCGTTAAGCGGGCAGGAAGCAAAGCGTGCGGGGCGGCGAATGATTGAAGCGGCTTATTCAGTAGTGCTTTGGCGCCGGGGCGGGCGCGCATTGTCTGGAATTCACTTTGCTCCAACGCAAAGCCCTGACGGTAACGCACCGCCAGGGCCTCACGTCGGCCCTCTCACTTATTGACCATCTTCGCCGGCACGCTGATGGCGAGCAGGCCGCCGAGCACCAGGAAGGCCGCAAGCATGTACATGCCTGAGTCGTTCGCCGCGGTAGCCTGCTTCAACCACCCCACGGCATAAGGACTCAGGAAACCGGCAAGGTTGCCGATCGAATTGATCATCGCAATCCCGGCGGCGGCGCCGGTGCCGGCAAGAATCGCAGTGGGCAAGCTCCAGAACAACGGCAAGGTCGTGAGAATGCCCATCGTTGCCAGCGTCAATCCGGTCATGGCAAGCAAGGTGTTATGCGTCCAGACGACGGAAAGCACCAACCCCACCGCGCCCAAAAATGCAGGCAACGCGATATGCCAGCGCCGCTCCCGGGTCCGATCCGCACTGCGCGCCACCAGCACCATGGCGACCACGGCCGCCGCAAACGGAATCGCCGACAGCAACCCGATCAGGAACGCATCGGTCACCCCGGTCGACTTGATAATCGTCGGCAACCAGAAGCTCACTCCATAAAGGCCCATCACGAACGAGAAGTAGGTGAGACTCAACATCAACACCCGGCCGCTGGTGAGCACCTCGCGAATCGGCATGTCGTGCTTGGTCGCTTCTTCGGCCGACACCTGACTCTCGAGCAATTGCTGCTCCTCACGGGTCAGCCACTTCGCCTTCGAAATCCGGTCATCGAGCATGACGAACACGACGATCCCGACCAGCACCGACGGAATCCCTTCGAGCAGAAACAGCCACTGCCACCCATGCCATCCATTCATGCCGTTGAAGTTCTTCAGGATGTACCCCGAGACCGGACCGCCGATCACCCCCGACAACGCAATCGCCGTCATGAACCACGTCGTCATCCGCCCACGCCGATGCGCCGGATACCAGTAGGTGAGATACAAGATGATCCCGGGAAAGAACCCGGCCTCGGCAAGCCCGAGCAGAAAGCGCATCACGTAGAACATGGTCGGCGTGGTGACGAACATCGTCAGCATCGAGATCACGCCCCACGAAATCATGATCCGCGCGATCCACACGCGCGCGCCGACCTTGTGCAGGATCACGTTGCTCGGCACTTCGAAGATGAAATAGCCGATAAAGAAAATCCCCGCGCCAAAGCCGTACACCGCATCGCTCAAGCCGAGATCGGTGCTCATGCCGAGCTTCGCGAAACCGACGTTCACGCGGTCCAGGTACGCGACGATGTAGCAGAGCATCAAGAGCGGCGCCAGCCGCCATGTGACCTTGCGATAGGTCGCCTCTTCGAACGTGGAAGGCGGCGCGCCCGCGCCGGGATGGTGGAGCGGATCTGCAGGACTTGCCATGACTGTGTCTCCTCGTTTTTTATGGAATCGAACTACCACCGCTGATCGATTCTAGCCGCGGCGGGTCTTTTGCACGACGAATCGATATTGGGGGAAAACACTGACTGCGCACGCAACGCGTGCGCAGCTTTGCATGTGCCGCTAGACGCAGCGCCCCCCGTCCACTTCGAGGCACACGCCGGTGATGAACTCGGCCTCATCGGAAGCCAGATAAAGCGCCGCATTGGCAATATCCTGCGGCGTCGAAAACCGTCCGAGCGGAATGCCCGCCAGAAACTTCTGCCGGTTCTGCGGCGTATCCTCGACGCCCATGAACTCGGATAGCAGCGCGGTCTCGCCGATCACCGGATTCACGCAGTTCACGCGAATCCGCTCCGGCCCGAGCTCGACCGCGAGCGACTTGCTCGCGACGATCACCGCGCCCTTGCTGCCGTTGTACCAGACGAGTCCCGGCCGCGGCCGCACGCCCGCCGTCGAGGCGATATTGATGAAATTGCCGCCGCCTTGCTCGCGGAAATACGGCACGAACTCCTGCACGCTCCAGTAGATGCTCTTCACGTTCACCGCATAGACGCGGTCGAACTCGGCCTCGGTCACTTCGAGCACCGGCTTGTTGCGATGCGTGGTGCCCGCGTTGTTGACGACGATCTGCACGCTGCCGAAGTCTTCGAGCGCGGCCTCGCGCAAGGTGCGCCAGTCGTCGCGTTGTGCGACGTTGCCGGGCACCGCGATCGCCTTGCCGCCCGCGATCGCGATCTCGCTGGCGACGCGTTCGGCGGCCGGCCCGTTGAGGTCGTTGACCACGACGTTCGCGCCTTCGCGCGCAAAGGTCTTCGCGATGCCTTCGCCGAAACCCGAACCGCCGCCCGTGACGATGGCCGTTTTACCTGTCAACCGCATGATGTCTCCGTTATTTGTGATGGATAGTGCGATGCGTCGTTGCGTGTCACCCGAGGGTCTAGCCGTGTCGGATCGCGATCGTCTTCAGCACCGTGAAGCCATACAGCGCCTCGAAGCCTTTCTCGCGACCATGCCCCGAATGCTTGACGCCGCCGAACGGCAACTCGACGCCGCCGCCCGCGCCATAGTTGTTGATGAACACCTGGCCCGAACGCAGGCGTCGAGCGAGCCGCATCTGACGCGCGCCATCGCGGGTCCAGATGCCCGCGACGAGTCCGAACTGCGTGCCGTTCGCGAGCGCGAGCGCTTCGTCTTCGTCGCGGAACGACATCGCGGCGAGCACTGGGCCGAACACTTCGTCGCGTGCGAGGCGGTGGCTCGCGGGCACGTCGCGCAGCAAGGTCGGAGCCTGATAGAAGCCGCTTTCGGGCGCCTCGGGAATCACTTCGCCGTGTGCGGCCATCGCGATGCCATCGTGCTGCGCGTCGGACAGGAAGTCCCACACGCGTTGCTGCTGTTTCGCGCTGATCAGCGGCCCGCAATCGAGGTCGGCATGCGAGGGCCCGACGCGCAGCGCCTGGAACCCATTGCTGAGCCGGTCGAGCAGCGGCTCGTAAATCGCCTTGTCGATCAGGACGCGGCTACCCGCCGAGCAGGTTTGCCCGGCGTTCTGCACGATCGCGGAAATCAGCACCGGCAGCGCGGCCTCGAGATCGGCGTCGGCGAACACGAGTTGCGGCGACTTGCCGCCGAGTTCGAGCGTGACCGGCACATGGTTTTCGGCGGCCATCTGCGTGACGAGCTTGCCGGTGTCCGGCGACCCCGTGAACGACACGTGATCGATGCCCGGATGACGGGCAAGCGCGGCGCCTGCTTCGTGCCCGTAACCGGTCACGATGTTCAGCGCGCCTGGCGGCAGGCCGGCTTCGGCGGCAAGTTCGGCGACCCGCAGCACGGACAGACACGCGTCCTCGGCCGGTTTGACGACGCACGCATTGCCGGCCGCGAGCGCCGCGCCGACGCTGCGCCCGAAAATCTGCATCGGATAATTCCACGGCACGATGTGGCCGGTGACGCCGTGCGGCTCGCGGATCGTCAGCACCGTGTAGCCGGACTGGTAAGGCAGCGTTTCGCCGTGCAGCTTGTCGGCCGCGCCAGCGTAGAACTCGAAATAGCGGGTGAGGGCGGCGGCGTCGGCGCGGGCCTGTTTGAGCGGCTTGCCGGTGTCGCGCGCTTCGAGCTGCGCGAGCTCTTCCTGGCGCGCGGCCACCAGCAGCGACAGCCGGTACAGCACGCGGCCGCGTTCGGCGGCGCTCAGTGCGCCCCATGTGCCTTCGAACGCGCGGCGCGCCACCTGTACGGCGGTGTCGATATCGGCCTCGGTACCGCGCGCGATGCGCGTGAACGGCTGGCCGTCCGAGGGATCGAGTATGGCGATCGATTCGCCGCCGGAACCGGCGCACCACTCGCCGCCGATGAAATGCCGTGCTTCTTCCATGCATGCTCCTTGAAGATGACGCGCGGCCGATGTGCGGCGGCGCGGGTTCGAAGGGGAGACACCAAACGGTAGAGACGCGAAGCGTGAGTCGCCAGACGATTATCGCGCCGATCCAGGCGCGGATGCCACCTGCCGATTGGCTATAATGGCGCATTCCGCACGGTCCGGTGCGTGGCCCCTTCGTTGGGGGCAGAGGGTTGCAGGGTTCGACGTTCGCCGCTCGCACACCGTGCGCATCGCTTCGCATCCGCCGCCCACGCACCGTTCGCCGCATTCCGACTTCCATCCCCTTCAGAGAGCGCTCATGAGCTTCAATCACGTTCCCGCAGGCAAAGACCTTCCGCACGATTTCAACGTCATCATCGAAATCCCGGCGCAAGCCGATCCGGTGAAGTACGAAGCCGACAAGGATCTGGGTCTGCTCGTCGTCGACCGTTTCATCGGCACCGGCATGCGCTATCCGGCCAACTACGGCTTCATTCCGCAGACGCTGTCGGGCGACGGCGACCCGGTCGACGTGCTGGTGATCACGCCGTTCCCGCTGCTGGCCGGCTCGGTGGTGCGCGCACGTGCGCTCGGCATGCTGCAGATGACCGACGAATCGGGCGTCGACGCGAAGCTGATCGCCGTCCCGCACGACAAGGTCTGCCCGATGACGGCGGACCTGAAGTCGGTCGACGACGTGCCGGCTTATCTGAAAGACCAGATCAAGCACTTCTTCGAGCAGTACAAGGCGCTCGAGAAAGGCAAGTGGGTGAAGGTCGACGGTTGGGCGGGGCTCGACGCCGCGCACAAGGAAATCAGCGAAGGCGTGGCGAACTTCAAGAAGTAAGCGCGCCGCGGTTCATCCGCTCGCTGCATGCAGTACCAAAACCGCGCGAGTCCGCAAGGACCGCGCGGTTTTTTATGCGGTTCGCGCGGCGCTCGACTACCGTGCGAAGAGCGTCACAACTCCTTCTGTCTTGCGCGCATAACCTGAACGCATTGCTCCGATGAACGGAACGCATTTTAATATTTAGGTGTAAACCCTTATCATTCGCCGCACGAGCTTTGCGCGCGCACTCACTCACTTCGGCACCCGAGCGCGTTTCCATCCACTCAACACAAGCCCCTGTCCGGATGATGAACCGTAGCAAGTCCCACTCGACATCGCCGCGCTGGTCGACCCGGCTGCGCTCGGTCGTCACTGCGGTCTACCGCAAGCGTCCGGTGTGGATGGTGTCGTTCGCGGCGAGCGAGGCGAGTCTGTCGGAGGGTTTGAGGGCGGCGTGCGCGTCGACGGCGATGCTCGCGCTCGGCAACCTGCTGCACGATCCGGTGTTCGCGTGGGCCGCGATCGGCGCGTTCTGGACCTGCCTCGCCGATGCCGCCGGCTCGAACCGCGCGCGCTTCATGTCGATGATGGGTTTCGCGCTGCTCTCGACGCTGTGCGGCGGCATCACCGCGTTCGCGTCCGCCGCGGGCGCCGGGTTCGCCGTGCTGGCGATGCTCGCGTTCACCACGCTCGGCGCGTTCGGGCGCATCTGGGGCGCGGCCACCTCGCAAGTGACGATCCTCGCGGCGACCGCCTGCGTCGTGATGGTCGACCGGCCGATGCACGACGCGCGCGCGGGCGTCGCGTTTCTCGGCGTGTATCTGGCGGGCTGCCTGTTTGCGATCGTGCTGAGTCTGACGGTGTGGCGCATTCATCCGTTCGGCGCGAGCCGCGCATCGCTGCGCGCGGTCTATCTGCGTCTCGCCGACATGGCATTCGATAACGCGCGTCTGGTCGGCGCACGTGCTGCGCCGCGCGAATGGGCCACGCATGCCGCGCGCTTTCGCGCCGATGCGCGCGCGTCGCTCGAACGTTCGCGCGATGCGCTCGCGAGCGTGCCCGCATCGAAAGCGGGCGGGGCGGCTGTCTACGATACGCTGCTCGGCTTGTTGACCGATGGCGAGGCGTTGTTCGCGTATCTGATCGCGGTATCGGGCGCGGGCGAGAAAGTGCCCGACGATCCGCGCCGAACGCGCCGCGCGGCGCGTCTGCTCAACGCGATCGGCGAGGTGCTCAGCGACATCGGCAGCGCGACCGGCGACGCGCGTTGGGAACGTCTCGGGGAGCCGCAGGCGCGTTTGCGGCGTCTTGCGCATCGGCTAGAAGGCGCATTGCTCGAACCGGTCAAGTTGCAATCCGGTTTCGAGCTCGTCGATTTCGCGCCGCGTGAGGTGCACGTCGAGACGTGGAGCGCGTGCGTCGCGCGTTATACGGCGCGCGCGTGGTCGACGCTGAAGGCGAACCTGTCGTGGCAGTCGGTCGGCTTGCGCCATGCGGCGCGTGTCGGCGTGACGACGACGGCGGGCTTCATCGTGATTCGCGTGCTCGGTCTGCCGTTCGGCTATTGGGCCACGATGGCGACGCTGCTGATCCTGCAGCCGTCGATTGCCGCGACGTGGCCGCGCAGCATCGAGCGCGCGGCGGGTAGCATCGTCGGCGGGGTGCTCGCGGCGGCGATCGGCTATGCGATTCACTCGCCGCTCGGCATCTCGCTCGCGGTGTTCCCGCTCGTGATGGCGACGATGGCGCTGCGCCCCGTCAGCTACAGCCTGTTCGTGCTGTTCCTGACGCCGGCCTTCGTGCTGGTCGCCGACTTCGCGACGCCGGGCGCCAACGAGTTGGCGTTCGCGCTGACGCGGCTCGGCAACAACGTGCTCGGCTGTATGCTCGCACTACTCGCGACGTTCCTGTTATGGCCGACGCGCGAGAAGCTCGATCTGCGGGTCTTTCTCGGCAACGCGGTGCGCGCGAATCTCGCGTATCTGCGCGCGGCGCTCGAAGCGCCGCGGCACAGCGGCAAGGAGATCGAGCAATTGCGCCGCGCGGCGGGTCTCGCCAGCAACAACGCGGAAGAAGCGATCGGCCGCGCGCGCCTCGAAAAACTCGAGGACTCGATAGCCGATACCGTGACGCTGACCGTGCTCAGTCTGCTGCGCCGGATGGCCGGCACCGCGACGCAGTTGCGCCTCACCGCGACGCGTCGCGACATGCATGGCGAACTCGACGACTGGGTCGTGGCGATGAGCGCGGCGATCGAGGCCGCGTTGAACCGGACCCGTCGGCCGGTGCGACTCGAATTGCCCGCGCGCGAGCAGTTGACCTCGCTGGAGGCGGATGTGGTGGGTGAACTCGCGCGCGTGCATCGGCTGTTGACGGAGAGGATGCGCGAGGCGAGGGGATAGCGCGCCTTAGCCGGCGTCTTCGCCGTCTTCGTCCACAGTGTCGATCGCCACGACCGGCAACACCGACTGCAGCGTCAACCCCCCCGCCGCCAGTGCCCGCTTATCCGCCGGCGCGAGCCGCTTGACCCAATACTCGGCGCTCGACGCGCTCGAGCGGTCCGCCAGCTCGAACGATGCGAGGATCCGCACCGGCTTGCGCGAGCGCGTATAACGCGCGCCCGTGCCGCTCACGTGTTTGTCGAAACGGGCAGCGACGTCGGTTGCGATGCCGGTATAGACGCTGCCGTCCGAGCATTCGAGCAGATAGAGAAACCACGCCATGACCGCGTTTCTAGCCTTTGAACGGATTGTGATCGCGCAGCTCGTCCACGTACGCGTGGATGCTGTTCTTTTCGTTATCGAGGAAATGGCCGACCGCATCGGCGAAGGCGGGATGCGCGAGCCAATGCGTCGAGCGCGTCACCGTCGGCAGAAAGCCGCGCGCCATCTTGTGTTCGCCCTGCGCGCCGCCTTCGAACGCGCCCAGCTTTTCTTCGATGCAGAATTCGAGCGGCTGATAGTACGCGGTTTCGAAGTGCAGACACGGCACGTGTTCGAGCGCGCCCCAGTAGCGGCCGTATAACGTGCCGCCGGTTTTCTCGTCGCGCTGATAGACGACGAGCGAGCTGGCGATCGGCTTGCCCTCGTATTCGGCGATCACGAGCAGCAGATTCTCAGGCATCGAGGCGCCGATCATGCGGAAGAAATCGAGGTTCAAATACGGACTCGAAAAATGCTCGCGATAGGTCTGCCGATAGCACTTGCTGAAGAAGCGCCAGTCGGCATCCTTGATGTCTTCGCCGCGAATCCTTCGCATCGTGATGCCGGCGTCGCGCACCTTGCGACGCTCGGCGCGGATGTTCTTGCGTTTTTTCTGTTCGAGCGTCGAGAGGAAATCTTCGAAGTCGCGATAGCCGTCGTTGAGCCAGTGAAACTGCACGCCCTCGCGTTGCATCATGCCGATATCGGTGAGCGCGTCCGCTTCGCTTTGAGTCGGAAACAGCACATGCAGCGACGACACCTCGGCCTGCTCGGCGAACGCCATCAGCGTGGCCGCGAGATGGCGCAACGCGTGAGTGTTCGCCGACAGCAGCCGGTTGCCCTGCACCGGCGTGAACGGCACCGCGCACAGCAGTTTCGGATAGTAGGCGAGCCCGTTGCGCTTGTACGCATCGGCCCAGGCCCAGTCGAACACGTACTCGCCGTACGAGTGACCCTTCAGATAGACGGGCGCCGCCGCCGCGAGCTTGCCCGTGCGCGCGTCGGTCAGCGTGACGAATTGCGGCGCCCAACCGGTGTCGGGAACCGCGCATTGCGTCGCGTGGAGCGCGCTCAGAAACTCGTGCCGCAGAAACGGCGTGGCCTGCGGCTGCGCGGCGAGAAGGGCGTTCCACTCGGCGGCGTCCACCTCGGAGGGCGACGCCAGAATGCCCGTGCGATAATCGATACGTAGCTGGTTCAATCTGCTTGACTGTTTGCAATGACCGGCGCGGCGCTGTGAAGATGAAGCGGCTGCGTCGTTCGTTGAGTTCGTTTATCCGGTTTGTCCACTTCCGTCGAGCCATCGAGCCGCGGTACCCGCGAGCCGTGAAGGCTTGCCTGTCGATCCTGCCATGAAGACCCGAATCGCTCTTGCTCAAATCAATGTCACTGTCGGCGACTTCGCCGGCAACGTCGCAAAGATCGTCGCCGCCGCGCGCGCCGCGCACAGCGACGGTGCGAAGCTGCTGGTCGCGCCTGAACTCGCGCTGTCGGGTTATCCGCCCGAAGACCTGCTGCTGCGCCCCGCGTTCTATACCGCGAGCGCGGCCGCGCTGGCCGATCTCGCCGCACAACTGAAGCCGTTCGCGGGTCTGCATGTGATCGTCGGTCATCCGCTGCGCGACGCGACGGACAACCTGGCGAACGGCCATGGTAATGCAAACGCGCCGATCGAGCGCGGCGTGCCGCCGGTCGATACGTTCAACGCGGCGTCGCTGATCGTCGACGGCGAAGTGAAGGGCACCTATCGCAAGCAGGATTTGCCGAACACCGAGGTGTTCGACGAGAAGCGCTACTTCGCAGCCGACCCGCAGCCGTTCGTGTTCGAACTCGACGGGCTCAAGTACGGCGTCGTGATCTGCGAGGACGCATGGCATGCGTCGGCCGCGCAGATGGCGAAGGCCGCGGGCGCCCAGGTGCTGCTGATTCCCAACGGCTCGCCGTTTCACGTGAACAAGGAAGCGGTGCGCTTCGACATCCTGCGCGCGCGGATTCGCGAGACCGGTATTCCGATGGTCTACGTGAACATGGTCGGCGGCCAGGACGAGCTCGTGTTCGACGGCGGTTCGTTCGTGCTCGACGCGCAGGGCGAGCTGGTCGCGAAGCTCGCGCAGTTCGAGGAAGCCACGGCCATCGTCGAGTTCGACAACGGCACGCCGCTGCCGGCAGCGATCGCGCCGGAACAGTCGACCGAAGCGCAGGTGTACGCGGCGCTCGTGACGGGTGTGCGCGACTACATCGGCAAGAACGGTTTTCCCGGTGCCTTGATCGGTCTGTCGGGCGGGGTCGATTCGGCGCTCGTGCTGGCCGTTGCATGCGATGCGCTCGGCGCCGACAAGGTGCGCGCCGTGATGATGCCGTCGCGCTACACGGCCGACATCTCCACCACCGACGCCGCCGAAATGGCACGCCGCGTCGGCGTGCGCTACGACGAGATCGCGATCGCGCCGATGTTCGACGCGTTCCGTGGTTCGCTCGCCGAAGAGTTCGCGGGCCGCGCCGAAGATGCGACCGAGGAGAACATCCAGGCGCGCATCCGCGGCACCTTGCTGATGGCGCTGTCGAACAAGTTCGGCTCGATCGTGCTGACCACGGGCAACAAGAGCGAAATGGCGGTCGGTTACTGCACGCTGTACGGCGACATGGCCGGCGGTTTCGCGGTGATCAAGGACATCGCGAAGACGCTCGTGTACCGGTTGTGCCGCTATCGCAACGCGGCCACCACGTTTGCGACGCGCGACGTGATCCCCGAGCGCATTCTGACCCGCGCGCCTTCGGCGGAGCTGCGCGAGAACCAGACCGACCAGGACAGCCTGCCCGAGTACGAAGTGCTCGACGCGATCATGCGCATGTACATGGAAGAGGACCGTTCGCTCGCGGAGATCATTGCCGCGGGCTACGCGGTCGACGACGTGAAGCGCGTCACGCGCCTGATCAAGATCAACGAATACAAGCGCCGTCAGGCACCGATCGGCATTCGCGTCACGCATCGCGCGTTCGGCCGCGACTGGCGTTATCCGATCACGTCGCGCTACACCGAGCCGGTGGAGTAAAACACGACACGCGCGCCGATGCCGCAATGCAACCGGCGCGGCGTAGAATAAAAATCATCCTTCTCCTTTCCACTCTGCTTATCACGAGACGAGGTTCGCCATGAAGCGCATCACCGCAGTCATCAAACCGTTCAAACTCGACGAAGTGCGCGAGGCGCTCGCGGAAGTCGGCCTCACCGGCCTGACCGTGACCGAGGTCAAGGGCTTTGGCCGCCAGAAGGGGCATACCGAGCTCTATCGTGGTGCAGAGTATGTGGTCGACTTTCTGCCGAAGGTGAAGATCGAAGTCGTGGTCGCGGACAGTCAGTGCGATCAGGTAATCGATGCGATCATCGGCGCGGCGCGCACCGGCAAGATCGGCGATGGCAAGATCTTCGTCGCGGAGGTCGAGCGCGTGATCCGTATCCGCACCGGCGAAGAGAACGAAGCCGCGGTATAAGCCGGCGCAAAGACGCACCGGCCCTGTGCGCGCAGTGACCTGAAAAACGCGCGCCCAATAAAAAACGGTGCAATACCCTTGCGGGCATTGCACCGATACGCGCCTCTCGCAGCAGCGTGAAAAAGATTCTCTTGGAGAAATCTGCGTTACGCCCCGAAGGAGATCGCCTCGGGGCCACACCCATCGATTAGAACGAGTGCTGGATACCTGCGTACACGCCGGTTTGACCCTTGCCTTGCAGCGGGTTGTCCGTCGCCGGGGCGTAGCCCGCATTGTTCGCATTCAGACCATAGTTAGCCGTCTTGCTGTTCGACACCCCAGCAACCTGGATGTCCAGCAGCGTGCGCTTGGACAGGTTGTACGAGCCACCGACCGTGTAGATCGTCGCGTTGCCCGCGCCATTGTTGCCGTTCACGTGGTACACCGCAGCAATCAGCGCCGCTGCCGGCGTTGCTTGCCACGTCACACCGCCCCATTCGTGATCGAGGGTAGTCGGCTGGCCAGGCAAGACGCCGGTAGCACCCGCCGAACGGACCGCCTGGTAAGCGCCCTGAATCTTGAACTGGCCGAGGAAGACGTTGAACATCGCCGAGTATTCGCGCGATGCCGCGAATACGCCGTTGCTGGTGTTAGCCGTATTGATGCCGCCGTTGGCAATCGGGCCGCCCCACAGGCCGCCGTTCGTCGGGTTGCGGATTTCGTCGTACATGCCGCGGATCTGGAACAGCGAGGTCGTGTAGGTGACCTGCGCGCCAGCTTCGCGACCTTGCGGCGTCGTGCCGTTACCGTTCCAGCTCGTCGCATTCGACAGCGCGTATTGGCCGTAGAAGTCAAAGCCTGCGATCTTCGGCGACTGGTACGCGAAGTTGTTGCTCGACTGCGGCCAGTTGCGGCCACGCACCAGCGACGCCGACGACCAGTTCGACTGACCGAACGGGTCGAAGTCCCACACGCCGTTCGAGATGAAGAGCATGCGACCCAACGTGAACGTACCGTACTGCGCGTTCGACATACCGATCGTTGCCCAGCGATTGAAGAGACCGCCGCCGCCAGGACCCGCGCCCGTCATCGTGTTGAACGAGCCTTCCAACTGGAACAGGACCTTGTTGCCGCCACCGATGTCCTCGACACCCTTCATGCCCCACAGGCTGGTACCCCAGTCACCGCTTTCCGCTTTCCAGCGGCTCGAGTTTTGGGTAGCGGCGCCGTTGGCGTTCAGAGGCGACGCACTCGGAACACCGGACATGTACTCGATGCCCGCATCGAGGCGGCCATACAGCGTGACGCTGCTCTGAGCGTGTGCAACAACGCCGGCCGACATCAGCGCAGCGGCGAGCAAAGCTTTCTTCATCTTCTCCTCCATACCCTGTCAAAAAAAGAAACCCAGTACTGCGAGTGGTGTTCGGACGCGATCAACGCCGAACAGGAAGCGGTACCAGGGGAGAGTGGCGGGTGGATAGGGTCTCCTGCCGTGACATGTAGCCTTCAGGCTATCTCTGCGTCATGCCGATCCCTCGCCGACCGGTTCTCCTCTGCTTTGAAGTGAAACTACTTTTAATCAACTTTGTTTTGCTACTTTGGTTACTAATTTATCAAAAATAACTTTAGGTGGGAGAAGAAATTGGTACCGTCCACAGGGGGTGTCGCCAAATTGCAATACGAATGTGGGTCCGGACCCGGAGCGAACCCTCGGGAATACGCGCAAAGCCTTGTCCAGCAAGGGAATCAGGGCTTGGGAGCGGTCGCATTAAGGATTGTCACTATTGACGTGACAAAAGTGGCAGGGTAGGGCGGAAATGTGGCCTGGATGGCCTTTTTGGCGGGGTTTTCGGCGTATTTTCGTGGTTCGAATGGCCGGCCGGACGCGCGCGGTAAAAACGAAAAAGGCGCCCGTAAGCGCCTTGTAAAACTACATCGACTACATTTTCGATGCGATTTGCATCTAAAGTCGCGGGTAATTTTATTATTTGAGACTGCCCGAAAGGAATTGCTTCAAACGTTCGCTTTTCGTGTTCCTGAACACTTCGTCGGGATGGCCTTCTTCTTCGACGCGGCCCTGGTGCAGGAACATCACGTGGTTCGAGACGTTGCGCGCGAAACCCATTTCGTGGGTCACGACGATCATCGTGCGACCTTCCTCGGCGAGCTTCTGCATCACCTTCAGCACTTCGCCGACGAGTTCCGGGTCGAGCGCCGAGGTCGGTTCGTCGAATAGCATCACGTCCGGATGCATCGCGAGCGCCCGCGCAATTGCGACACGTTGCTGCTGGCCGCCCGACAGATGCGACGGATACTGCTTCTCGAGACGCGGCGCGAGGCCGACCTTCTCCAGATATTCGCGCGCGCGATCCTCGGCTTCCTTGCGTTTCAGGCCGAGCACATGGACCGGCGCCTCGATGATGTTCTCGAGCACGTTCATGTGCGACCACAGATTGAAGTGCTGGAACACCATCGACAGCTTCGTGCGCACGCGCTGCAACTGTTTCGGGTCCGACACGCGCAACGCGCCGTCTTTGGCGATCTGCGTACGCACTTCCTCCCCGTCGACGAAAATGCGCCCCGCGTTCGGCTGTTCGAGGAAGTTGATACAGCGCAGCATCGTGCTCTTGCCCGAGCCGGACGAACCGATCACGCTGATCACGTCGCCGGCATTGGCTTTCAGCGACACGCCCTTCAGGACTTCGTTGTCGCCGTACTTTTTGTGAAGCTCGTCGACGAAGAGCTTCTGCTTCTTGGAATTCATCAGGATCCTTAACGAGCTTGCTTGTCCAGAGACGCGCAGTTACTTGCCTTGCGGCCGCAGGTAAGCGAGCCAGCGACGCTCGGCGCGGCGGAACAGCCACACGAGCGCGAAAGAAATGCAGAGATACAGCAGTGCGGCGATGCCGAACGCGTTGAACGACTGATACGTCGCGGAGTTCACGTCGCGCGCGATCTTCAGGATGTCCGGCACCGTGGCCGTGAACGCGACGGTGGTCGCGTGCAGCATCAGGATCACTTCGTTGCTGTAGTAGGGCAGTGCGCGGCGCAGCGCCGACGGCAGAATCACGCGCCGGTACAGCGTGAACGACGACATGCCGTACGCGCGCGCCGCTTCGATCTCACCGTACGGGGTCGCCTTGATCGCCCCCGCGAAGATCTCGGTGGTGTACGCGCAGGTATTCAGCGTGAACGCGAGCAGCGTGCAATGCATGCCGTCGCGGAAGAACGCATTGGTCAGCTCGTTGTTGCGGATGATCTCGAGGCTATAGAGACCCGTGTAGCACAGCAGCAGCTGCACATAGAGCGGCGTGCCGCGGAAGATATATGTATACAGCCACACGAGGCCCGCGAGCCATTTCTTCTTCGACACGCGCGCGACCGAGAGCGGCACCGACAGACAGAAGCCGAGCCCGATCGACACGACCAGCAGCCACAACGTGATCGCGACGCCGGTGAAGCGGTAGCCGTCGCTGAACAGGTAGTTGCGCCAATATTGCTGAATGATCTCGATCATAGGTCCGCCTTTCGCACGCCGGTCGAGTAACGCTTTTCGAGGTACATCAGCACGAAGTTCGACACTGTGGTGATGACGAGATAGATCGCCCCTGCTAGCAGGGTGAAGAAGAAGAACCGCAGCGTGCCCTTGCCGGCGTCCTGCGAGGCCTTGACGACGTCGGCGAGACCGATGATCGACACCAGCGCGGTCGCCTTGACCATCACCTGCCAGTTATTGCCGATGCCCGGCAGCGCGAAGCGCATCATCTGCGGGAACATCACGCGCGAGAACACCTGCCAGCTCGTCATGCCGTAGGCCGCGCCCGCTTCGAGCTGGCCGCGCGGCACCGCGATAAACGCGCCGCGGAAGGTCTCGGTGAAGTACGCGCCGTAGATGAAGCCGAGCACCGCGACGCCGGCCACGAACGGGTCGATGTCGATCTGCTCCCAGCCCAACGCGTCGGTCAGGTTGTTCAGCCAGATCTGGATGCTATAGAACAGCAGCAGCATCAGCACGAGATCGGGCACCCCGCGCACGAGCGTCGTGTACACGGTGCCGATGCCGTTCGACAGGCGGTTCTTCGACAATTTCGCCGCCGCGCCGAGCAGGCCGAGCAGGAAAGCCAGCGCGAGCGAGAACACCGCCAGCTTGACGGTTTGCCAGGTGCCGCTGAGGAGCAGCGGGCCGTAGCCTTGAAGGAACATAGGAGGTCCTTGACGACGCGCTGTTCGCGCACCGCGAAAGACGCGGCCCGCGTTGCGCCGCGTCGGCGGCGCACAGCGTGCCGCTGTGCAAATCATGCTGCAAAAACGTTGGCGTTCCTGCAGCGCGCTTTTGGGACTTTCGTCTCGGATTGTTTTGAATCTACTGCCGGATGCTGCCCGCTACCACTGTTACTGCCGCCGGCTTGCACCGGCCTGCTACTCAGTATCCTGCCCGTTTCGCTCAACGGCCAGGATAAATGTCGAAGTCGAAGTACTGTTTCTCGAGCTTTTTGAACGTGCCGTCCTGATGAACCTCGGCGAGCGCCTGGTTGAACTTCGCCTTCAGGTCGGCATCGCCCTTGCGCAGGCCGATCGCGGTGCCTTCGCCGATCGTTTTCGGATCTTTCACGTCCGGGCCGGCCCAGGCGAAGCCCTTGCCGCGCGGCGTCTTCAGGAAGCCGGCGTCGGCTTGCATTTCGTCCTGCAGCGCGGCGTCGAGACGGCCCGACGCGAGATCCGCATACACCGCGTCCTGATTCTGGTACGACACGACGACCACGCCCTTCGGTTCCCACCACGCCTTCGCGTACTGCTCCTGGGTCGAACCCTGCTCGACGCCGACGCGCTTGCCTTTTAGCGATTCAGGGGTGGGCAGAAGCGGCGAACCGGTCTTCGCAATCATGCGGGCGGGCGCGTCGAACAGCTTGTCGGAGAAGTCGATCTGCTCGCGGCGCTTGTCGGTGACGCTCAGCGAAGAAATGATCGCGTCGAATTTGCGCGCCTTCAGCGCTGGAATGATGCCGTCCAGATCCTGCGCGACCCATATGCACTTCACGTTCATCTTCGCGCACAGCGCGCGGGTCAGGTCGGCATCGAAACCGACGATGTCGCCGCTAGGCGCCTTCGATTCGAACGGCGGATAACTGGCGTCGACCCCGATGCGCACCGTTTTCCATTCTTTCGCCATCGCGCCGGTGGCCATGACTGCCAGAGCCACGCACAGTGCGAACTTCTTCATGTTTCTCCTGAATCAAACTGATCGTCGTGATGATTCCACTCGACGAACGCCGGCTGGGAGCCGACGGTCGCTATTCTAGGTGGTCAAAATTGCCGTGCCGCTGGGATGTTGCCGCGCCCTGATGGTCCTTGCGCCGGCGGTTCGACCGACGCGGCGCGCTGATCGGGCGCGTTCGGTGCTTGCCGGGCACGCCTCGCACGGGTGTCGCGGGGGCTGAAGTCCGTCGGGCGCCGGTTGCGGCCGCTGCGGCGAGGCTCGCCGGCCGGTCCTGCACGTCCTGTGGGACGTCCATCCGTCTTGAAAAGCGCGGTATTTTACCCGAAGAGCGGCAAGGTGCCAGTGCGGGACGGCAGCGAGCGGCGAGACGCCGCGCCGGGCGTTGTGCGTGCGCGACGCCGGCGCGGTTTTGCGGGCGCCGGGCTGCCGGGCGCCGGGCTTCCGGGCGTCGGACTTTCGGGCGGCGGACCTCCGGGCGCCGCGCCGCGCGGACATCACACCCGCCGGTCGCACCGGGCGCGATTGCATACACCGATGGAACGCTCCGGTGCGGTCGCGCACGATTGTTAAGTGGGCGTGCAGCCCCTACATTCCCGGCATCGCTCTGATTGTTGACTTACCGGGAGATTTTCCATGTTCGAGATTCGCCGTTCCGAAGAACGTGGCCACGCCAACCACGGCTGGCTCGACTCGTATCACAGCTTCTCGTTTGCCGATTACCGCGACCCGCAGCACGTGCACTTCGGGCCGTTGCGCGTGATCAACGAAGACCGCATCGCCGGTGGCCAGGGCTTCGGCACGCATGGGCATCGCGACATGGAGATCGTGACGTATGTGCTCGAAGGCGCGCTCGCCCACCGCGACAGCATGGGCAACGGCTCGACGATCCGTCCCGGCGACGTGCAGCGCATGAGCGCGGGCACCGGCGTGCAGCATAGCGAGTTCAACGCGTCGCGCGATGAGCCCGCGCATCTGCTGCAGATCTGGATCATTCCGCGTCGCGCGGGCGACCAGCCCGGCTACGAGGAAAAGCGTCTCGACGCCGACAGCAAGCGCGGTTGCCTGCGCGTGATCGCCTCGCCCGACGGCCGCGACGGTTCGGTGACGATTCATGCGGACGCGTCGATCTACGCCGGGCTGTTCGACGGCGCCGAACAGGCGACGTTCGCGCTGCCGGCGGGACGCCTCGCCTATGTGCACGTCGCGCGCGGCACGCTGAGCGTGAACGGCACGGTGCTCGAAGCGGGCGATGCCGCGAAGCTCAGCGACGTCGACACCGTGACGCTGGAGAAGGGCGACAACGCGGAAGTGCTGCTGTTCGATCTGGGTCAGTTGAACGGTTGATCCGCGCGGGCCGCGTAGCAAGCGGCCAGCGCCCAAACACCGCGCCCAAACACCGCGCCCAACAAAAACGCCACGGAAAACCTCTTCCGTGGCGTTTTTCCATTCGCGAGACGCCCTCCCTGGTACGCCTCGCGGCCGCATCGCGCCGCTTACTGGTTGGCGGCCGGCGCCGATGCCGCGCCCTGATGATGCTCCCAGCGCTCGCGCATCTTCTCGTGACGCTGCTCCATCCGCGCGACGCGCTGCTTCAGCGCCGTGCTGACGGTGGTCTTCTGCTGGTCGTTCAGGCCGTTATAGAACTTGAGCCAGGCGTCGGTGGTTTGCTGACGCAGTTGCGCGTCCTTCTGCTCGATCTGCTGATGCGTCGCGGCCATCGCGTTCAGATCGAGGATGGGCTGCTGCTGGGCGGCCTTGAACTGATCGTGAGCCTGCTTGTGGTTGGCGCGCATCGCTTCGTGGTTCTGCTTCATCGTATCGAGCGCGTTTTGCCAGAGCTTTTCCTGATCCGCGTTCAGCTTCAGCTGGTCGTGGAGTTGGGTCAGTTCCTTCATGAAGTGGCCGTGCCAGCCGCCGGGGCCGCTGTGCTCGTGCCCGGCCGGTTGAGCGGCATAAGCGGCGCCCGCGCCGATGGCGAGAGCGGTGGCAGCAACGGCGAGAACGCGCGACATCTTTTTGGTGGACATATGAGGCTCCTTGTAATGGAATAGCCGACGATGCAACCGGTCGTTGGACTGCCTGCACTCGGTAAGCCGAAGCGTAGAGAACCGCGCGCGCCGCTGTGTTACGCACCCGGATGCGGCTATTACCAGCAATTACGTGCGCCTTTCACCGTAACACCCGGTAACCCTTGAGGCGGTTCGGAAAACGAAAACCCTTTCTGCTGAGCGTTAAACTTCATTCCATGGCTACTCAAATCCTGGTTGTCGACGACGACGTCGAATTGCGCGATCTGTTGCGCGACTATCTCGCCCGTCAGGGCATCGAAGTTTCGGTGCTGCACGACGCGGGCTCGCTCGAACGGCGCCTCGAACGCGAGCGTCCCGACCTCATCGTGCTGGACCTGATGATGCCCGGCGTGGACGGCCTCACCGCCCTGCGCAAGCTGCGCGCGTCGGGCGACGATATCCCCGTCATCATGCTGACCGCGCGCGCCGACGACGTCGACCGGATCGTCGGTCTCGAACTCGGCGCGGACGATTACCTCGGCAAGCCGTTCAATCCGCGCGAACTGCTGGCGCGCGTGCAGGCGGTGTTGCGCCGGCGCCGTACGCTGCCGTCGGCGGCCGCCCCCGAGCAGCGCGAGCCGTTCAACTTCGGCCGCTTCACGCTGGATTTCCAGTCGCGCACGCTGCATCTGGAAGACAAGCCGCTGACGCTGTCGGGCAGCGAGTTCGCGCTGCTGAAGATTTTCGTCAATCACCCCATGCGCACGCTCACGCGCGAGCGCCTGCTGGAACTGCTGCACGGTCCCGAGTACGACGGCACCGATCGCGGCATCGACGTGCAGGTGTGGCGACTGCGCCGCATTCTCGAAACCGATCCGTCCACGCCGCGCTTCATCCAGACGGTGCGCGGCCGCGGTTACGTGTTCGTGCCGGACGGCGAGCAGCATGCGCCGGCCCATTGATTCGCTGTTCGGGCGGCTCGCGCTGCTCGTCGTCGCAGTGCTGATGCTGTCGCATTTCGCGTGGTATGCGCTGATGCGGCTCGAACGCTCGCAACTGCAAACGCGCTATGCGGTCGAGGAAGCGACCTTCCTCGTCGACGCGGTGCGTCAGCACGTCGCCCGCACCCCGGATCAACCCTTGCCGTCGCGCGTGAAGCTCGTCGACCCGTCGAGCAACGACGTCCCGGCGGCGAACTCGAACATGCCGGCGCCGCTCGAGCGTTTCGTCGAGGATGTGCGCGACCGCATGCCGGCCGGCACCCAGGTGCGCGTCGGTCCGCCGGGTGGCCCGCCCACGCTGTGGGTGCGCGCCGCGACCGACCAGAACTGGATCGTCGTACCGGTGCAGCCGTTGCGCATGCCGCGCTCGCTCGACCGCACGGTGCTATGGCTCGCCATCATCTTCTCGTTCGCGGTGATGGCGGCACTGTTCGCCGCGTGGGCGTTGCAGCAGCCGCTGCGCTCGCTCGCCCAGGCGGTCACGCGCTTCGGTCGCGGGCTGCCGGTGCCGCCGGTGCCCGAACGCGGCCCGCGCGAGTTGCGCCAACTCACGCACGGCTTCAATCAGATGGTGCAGGAAGTCGCGCGCACCGAGCACGATCGCGCGGTGATGCTGGCCGGTGTCGCGCATGACTTGAAGACGCCGCTCGCGCGACTGCGGCTGCGCGCAGAAATGATGGACGACGCGAAGACGCGCGACGGCGTCGTGCGCGATGTCGATTCGATGACGCATATCGTCGAGCAGTTTCTCGTGTTCGCGCACGACGGTGGGGACCGTAGCGAACCGGTGGAAGTGGATGCGCAGTGCGAGCGTGTCGTGCGCAGCTATCGGGCGGTGGCCGCCGGCGCGACGACTGTGCAGACCGAGCTGAACGCGGGGCCGTCCTTCCTGTTGCCCGCCGCCACGCTCGACCGGATCCTCTCGAACCTGCTCGATAACGCGCATGCGTATGGTGCGCCGCCGGTGATCGTCGCGACCGCGCGCACGTCGCAGGGCTTTACGCTATCAATTAGCGACAACGGCAAGGGCATCGCCGCGCAGGATCTGATCAACGCGAGCCGGCCGTTCGTGCGGCTCGATCCGGCACGCGGCGGCAACGGCCATAGCGGGCTCGGTCTCGCGATCGTCGAACGGCTCGTGCGGCGCGCGGGCGGGGAATGGGAAATCGGCAATCATGGCGGCCGCGGCTTGCGGGTGCTGATGAGCTTTCCGTTCGAAGTGCTGCCGCGGGCCGCGGCGGCCTCGGAAAACGCCTGGTAAAAGCCGGGGTGTTCGAATCGCGATGCGGGCGAGGAGCGTCGGCATCGCGAGCGGGGACAGGTCAGTCCGAAAACAGTGTATTCAAAGCGTTCGCCGTTTCGCTATCGACGGTATTCCACGTCACCGTCTCCGCTTCGAAAATATAGTGCGTCGTATATTTGCCGAGTCGCGCCAGTATTTCCTCCTGAATCAGTTCCGGCGCGACCTCCAGTTTCAGATACCACGCGGTCGACGACAGACGCGTCTGAAACGCGCCGTATTCGGCGAGCAGATGGTCGAATGCATCAGCGTCCTGATCGCGACAGACGATCACCAGGTTTCCCTTCATGCGAATCTCCCGTTAGAGCGGTAGTGACAATCCAATATCAGGATCGATGATACCTGCTTCGTTGCGGGAAGCTCGCCGTCGTTTCCGCGCGGGCCGGATGTCGGCGTGGGTGGGTAGAGCAGAGGGGGCTATCGTCGCGCTTCGCGTGCTTCGGCGAGCGCCAGCGCGTCACCAGCGCGTCACCAGGCGTTCACCGCCGTGCGCGTGGGCGGCGCGGTGTCGTCGGGCGGTAGCGCTTCGGTGCGGTCGCGGCCGCCCGTCTTCGCTGCATACAGCGCGGTATCGGCGCGGCTCATGACGCGCTCGGGCAGATCGTCGGGCGACAGCACCGTGATGCCGATGCTCACGCTGAGCCCCGCCGCAGCCGGCAGCTTCGGCGAGGGTGTCGCTTTCAGGCGCAGCCGCAGACGCTCGACCACCTCGCGCCCGGCCGCGAGATCGGTGGCCGGCAGCAGCAGGCCGAACTCCTCGCCGCCGAGCCGGCCGATCGCGTCGGAGCCGCGCAGCTCGGCGCGGCACGTATCGACGAAATGTTCGAGCGCATGGTCGCCGGTGGCATGGCCGAAGCGGTCGTTGATCTGCTTGAAGTGATCGAGATCGGCGATCGCCATGCACAGCGGCTCGCGGCCCGCATGCGCGCGATCGATCTCGCGGCGTAACAGATCGAGGAAATAGCGCCGAGACAGCGCGCCGGTCAGCGCGTCGTGCCGCGCCTCCGCCGACAGCAGCGTATTGGCCGACTGCAACTGCTCGGCGAGATCGCGGGTCGCGCGATGGTGGCGCCGCTCGCGCACGTAAGACACGGTGATCACCCAGGCGAGCGCGACGGTGCCGGCCAGCGTCAGGAACACCAGCAGATGATCGCGCTTGTGGTTGCGCAGCAGTTCCGGCCACGCAGCGAGCGGGTCGACCAGATGCGCGGAGAGCCCCGAGTTCAGGCCGCCACGGTTCTGATAGAGCGCCGGGGCCGGCTGTTCGATCATGCCGAACAGCTGCGCGGCGACCGACGCCGGCACCCACGGCGCCTGCTCGCGCACCTCGGTGTCTTCGCGGATCAGCAGGTCGGGGAAGGTCTCGCGTCGATAGATGATGCGCCGCTCGGCGGTGCTCATCTGCGTGACGCGCGAACTCGGCAGCGCATGGCCTTCGAGCGCGCTGTTGTGCGCCATGATGATGACGCCGTTGTCGTCGGAGACGAAGGTGCCCGCGTGGGCGACCCAGTGGCGCAACCGCGCGATGCCGACCTTCGCGACGACCGCGCCGACCAGCAGCCCGTCCGAGTACACCGGCGCGGCGATGAAAATGCCCGGCTCGCCGCTCGAGCGTCCCACGCCGTAGGCTTCGGCGAACGCGCCCGTCAGCGCATTGGTCAGATAGCCGCGTGCCCGCATGTCCACGCCGACGAACGACTGCTGTCCGCCATCCGGGGTCGACACCGTGCTGCTCGAGGCGACGCAGATGCCGTTCGCGTTGACGATCCAGACCTGATCGAGCCCGGAGAAGCCCTGCGCTTCGTGCAGGAACTTGCTGACCGCGACCATCTGCGGATCCTTCAGCAAGGCGGCGCGCAGGGCGGGTTCCGCCGCCTCGCTGTTCGCGGCATAATTCTGCGACTGGACCAGGGCGCGCTGGATTATGTCCATTTCGGCCATGGTTGCGGGGATGGCGCGGGACATCGCGAGGTCGCTGGCGATCACTTCCGCCATGTTGTCGACGATCGACGAGGACATTTGCCGCTGCGTGTGCAACGCCGCGTCCAGCTCTTGCTGTACCATCCGGTCCGCGACCATGCCAGCCACGAACCAGCAAACCAGAACGATCAGCACGAAGCTGACCGGCCCGGCTACCTGGCGCAAGGTTGTCCTGTTCATCGACCCTCTGATCCGTCTGGCTGTGACATGCAACTTGTTCATTTGTGGCAGCGCGCTTGCGCTGTGCCGGCGCCTGCGCCGGCCGCGTTTTCGTCCCCTCACCGGCGGCGTGCGTTGCGCTGTCGCCTGGGCCGGGGATGAACCGCTGATAAACAGGTACGTCGTTTCCCGATTTTAACCGCCGCGGGGCGCGGCGCCACCGTTATTGCTGGGATGCCGCCTGCATATGTCGCGCCGATCAGATTCTTAACGGCAGCCGCGCGGCTTTCTTGATAGCTGTCCGGGCAGATGGGGCGATTGAGCCGGGACGGCCGAGGTAGCGCGCTGATGTGGCTTGCGCGCCACGCCGCGTGACGGCGGTGTGACGTGTCACGCGGAAGTACGCACGAGGAGGGTACAGTGCGTCGCGGCGACCTGAACGGGGCTTGCTGAAGCCTTACGCCCAGGCCTCGCGGCGCTGTATTGCAATTTGCGACGAAAGGTTGTGCCTGAAACATAGGATGGTGTAGTGTCGTGCCGTCCAAAACGAGGAAAGCCCGCCAGCCCTCGGGCGGCGCCCGTGGCGACGGAAATCCGGCGAGATGGTTGAGGTCCTGGGCGATTCGTCCATGAACATCTCTAGCGCCGGCCAAGTGTCGCCAACGCTAACGATTTACCACGCAAGCGCGTTTTGCCATGCCTGATTTCCGCTTTCCGGACCGATCCATAGACCGCCGCGTGGCACACGCGGCCTCCTTCGAGCGTTCGAATGCCCGTTTCAAGAAGGAGGGCATCTGATGGATATCAGCTTCAACCTGAAGCGCACCGCCAATGCATCGGCATGGCGCGTGTTGCCCAATCGCTGGGACTTCGTCGCGTTCCCGCTGATCATCTGTCTGCTCGCGATGGCGTCGATCGGCTTTCACGAGACGCTCGCGCCAATGTCGACGTTGAAGACCCAGGCGATCTCGCTCGATCCGTCGAACCTGCCCGAGTACGCGATGCGCACCACGCTACGCATGCTCGCGGCGATGGTCGCGTCGCTGATCTTCACGCTCGTGTACGGCACGCTGGCCGCCAAAAGCCGCCGCGCCGGCATGGTGCTGGTGCCGATTCTCGACATCCTGCAGTCGGTGCCGGTGCTCGGCTACATATCGTTTACGGTCACGTTCTTCCTCGCGCTGTTCCCGGGCCGCGTGCTCGGCGCCGAACTCGCCGCGATCTTCGCGATCTTCACGAGCCAGGCGTGGAACATGACGTTCAGCTTCTATCAGTCGCTGCGCACGGTGCCACGCGATCTCGACGAAGTGTCGCGCGGCTTTCATCTGACTTCATGGCAGCGCTTCTGGAAGCTCGAAGTGCCGTTCTCGATGCCGGGCCTGATCTGGAACATGATGATGTCGATGTCGGGCGGCTGGTTCTTCGTCGTGGCGTCGGAAGCGATTACGGTCGGTAACCGGACGATTACGCTGCCGGGCATCGGCGCGTATCTGGCGCAGGCGATCAGCGACAAGAACCTGCACGCGATCGGCTGGGTGATCCTCGCGATGACGGTCGTGATTCTCGCCTACGACCAGTTTCTGTTCCGCCCGCTCGTCGCGTGGGCCGACAAGTTCCGCATGGAGACCACGAGCTCGGGCGATGCGCCGGAATCGTGGTTGCTCGATCTGATCCGCCGCACGCGTCTGATTCACCGGCTGCTCGTGCCGCTCGGCTGGATGTTCGCGCGTGCGGCGCGCGTGCGCTTCCAGCTGCCGGCGTTCAGCGCGCCGCGCTTTCAGATCCCGATGCGAGAGAAGAACTCGAAGCTCGGCGACATGATCTGGGCGGCCATCGTGCTGCTCGTCACGGTGTATGTGGTGTACCGCGTCTTTCTCTATGTGCGCACCGGCGTGTCGATGGACGAGGTCGGCCATGTATTCGTGCTCGGTCTGATCACGCTGCTGCGGGTGGTGCTGCTGATCGCGATCGCGTCGCTGATCTGGGTGCCGGTCGGCGTGCTGATCGGCCTGCGCCCGGCGCTCGCCGAAAAGGTCCAGCCGCTCGCCCAGTTCCTCGCCGCGTTCCCGGCGAACCTGCTGTTCCCGGTGTTCGTGATCGTGATCGTGCGCTTTCATCTGAACCCGGACATCTGGCTGTCGCCGCTGATCGTGCTCGGCACGCAGTGGTATATCCTGTTCAACGTGATTGCCGGTGCAAGCTCGTATCCGAACGACTACCGCGAGGCCGCCAAGAATTTCCACATTCGCGGCTGGCAGTGGTGGCGTCAGGCGATGCTGCCGGGCATTTTCCCGTACTACGTGACTGGCGCGATCACCGCGTCGGGCGGCGCATGGAACGCGAGCATCGTCGCCGAGTTCGTGCAGTGGGGCGACACCAAGGTCGCCGCGCACGGTCTCGGCGCCTATATCGCGCAGACCACCGCGGCGGGCGACTATCCGAAGATCATCGTGGGCATCGCCGTGATGTCCCTGTTCGTGACCCTGTTCAACCGTCTGCTGTGGCGTCCGATGTACGCCTACGCCGAAGGCAAGCTCCGTCTAGATTGAGAAATGAAGGCTTAACGCGATGCAAAATCCTAAAGCTGCTATGACCGCCGCGCCGATTCAGACGCCGCCGAAGCCGCCGCGCCTCGGCGAGGAAATCCTGCGCGTGAAGGACGTGTGCCGCGGCTTCAACAAGACGCAGGGCGAACTCCTCGTCCTCGACGACGCGAATCTGTCGCTGCGCGAAGGGGAGATCGTCGGATTGCTCGGCCGCTCGGGCTCGGGCAAGTCGACGCTGCTGCGTATCATCGCCGGTCTGATCGAGCCGACCGGCGGCGAAGTCACGTACATGGGCAAGCCGCTCGACGGCCCGGCGAGAGGCGTCGCGATGGTGTTTCAGACCTTCGCGTTGTTTCCGTGGCTGACCGTGTTGCAGAACGTGGAAGCGGGTCTCGAGGCGCAAGGGGTCGGCGCGTCCGAGCGGCGCACGCGCGCGCTCGCCGCGATCGACCTGATCGGTCTCGACGGCTTCGAAAATGCCTATCCGCGCGAGCTGTCGGGCGGTATGCGTCAGCGCGTCGGCTTCGCGCGCGCGCTCGTCGTCGATCCGACGCTGCTGCTGATGGACGAGCCGTTCTCCGCGCTCGACGTGCTGACCGCCGAAACGCTGCGTACCGACCTGCTCGATCTGTGGACGCAGGGCCGCATGCCGATCAAGGCGGTGCTGATCGTCACGCACAACATCGAGGAAGCGGTGTTCATGTGTGACCGCATTCTGGTGCTGTCGTCGAACCCCGGCCGCGTGATCGCCGAGATCAAGGTGCCGTTCAAGCATCCGCGCAATCGTCTGGACCCGGCGTTCCGCCGCCTCGTCGACGAGATCTACGCGAAGATGACGGCCCGTCAAACCGATGAAAAGACCAAGAAGGGGCTCGAGCTCGGCAGCTGGCTGCCGCACGTTTCGACCAACCTGATGGCCGGTCTGATCGAGACGCTCGCGGCCGCGCCGTATCACGGCCGCGCGGACATGCCGGAAATCGCGCGCTCGCTGCATCTGGAGGTCGACGATCTGTTCCCGATCGCCGAAGTGCTGCAGCACCTTGGTTTCGCCGACGTGCGCGAGGGCGACATTTTCCTGACGCCGCCGGCGCGCGTGTTCGCCGAGTTCGGCACGCAGGAGCGGAAGATGATGTTCGCCGAGCATCTGCTGCGGCACGTTCCGCTCGCGGCGCGGATCAAGAAGGTGTTGAACGAGCGGCCGGGACATCGTGCGCCGCGCGTGCGCTTCGAGCAGGAGCTGGAAGACTTCCTGTCGGACAGCGCCGCGGAAGAGACGCTCGATGCGGTCATCAACTGGGGCCGTTACGGCGAGATCTTTTCGTATAACGACCAGACCGAAATCTTTAGTCTGGAAGACGTGGAGTCTTGAGCAGGCGTTTGCGCGGAAGCGATTGCGGTTCAGACCAGAGAGCGGCGAGGCAAACCTCGCCGCTTTTTTATTGCAGATTCCCCCAGCGTGCGACCGCCGGCTCGGCCGTCGCCCACTTCCAGCCCTGGTCCTGCTGGCAGGCGCTCGCGGTGAACCACCTTGCGGGGGCGTTCGGGCCGTCGCCGTCCTGCACCGAGAACACGAAATCCTTGCACGTCGCGAGCGCCGAGCTGAACGCTCGGGTCACGCGCACCTCGCCGTGGCCGTTCTCGATCGGCAACGTATGCTTGACCGACCACGGTTTCGCTTCGCCGACCGGCATCGTGCCGACCAGCGCTGCCATCAGATCCTGCTGGTCCTTGTGCATGCTGCGCATGTAGCGCGCGACTGCTTCATCGGTCGCGGCCTGCACCGCGACGCCGACGCCGAGTGCAACAGCCGGATTGCTGGTCACGATGCCCGACGCGACACCCGCCGCCGCGCCGCTCGCCGCGCCGATCGACGAGCAGCCGCTCGCGAGCAGGCTCCCGCCGACGCATAGCGCGACGGCCGCGACGAGTCGCATCCGGCCACGCATTGGAACGCTAAGCGGGCGTGCCTTCATTGCAGCGCACCCCAGCGCTCGGTGGCGGGTTCGGCCGACGCCCATCGCCAGTCCTTGCCATCGCGGCAAACCGAGGCGATGAAAAACGCGCTGCTTGCGGGCTTGTCGCGCGTTGCCGTCTGATCGACGGAAAAGACGATTTCCTTGCAGTCGAGCGGGCCGGTGCTGATCAGGCGGCTCACGGTCACGCGGCCGTGCTCGTCGTCTTCGATCGGGAAAGAATGGGTGATGCTCCAGGGGGCGACCGCGCCGACCGCGAGCGGGCCGGCCGCCTGCGCGATGCTGTTCTGGGTATTGGTGTGGACCACGCGCTCCGAGTACTGCACGCCGGCGCGCGCGGCGGCGACCGCGCCAAGACCGATACCGGTCGCAACCGCCGCGTTGCTGGTGACCTTGTTGGCGAGCGCGGCGCCCGCGACGCCGGCACCCGCGACCGCGCCTTCCGAGTACAGCGAACTACAGCCGCTCAACGCCGACGAAACCGCCAGCGCGAGCGCGATCAGCACTGTTGCGTGGGGGCGTTTGCCTGCGACAACGGCTTTTGCGTTGTCTGCCCACACCATGTTCTTTTGCATTTCTCCAGTCCCTGCCCGTACAGGTGCCTTCGATCACGCGCGAGGCGTGCACACGAAGGACACGTCGTTCAATACGTGCCGCATTGTGCAGGATGCGTTTTGTAATTGGCAGCGAAAAAATGCAAGAAATTGCAAAACATCGTGCGCCGCGAGGTTTTCTGTTGCAGGGCGGGGACTTGCCTGGCTCTGCCAGGTAATTACGAGATAAGAAAATTTGCCGTTGGCGCTATTGCAGGAGGTGGGAAATTCAGTGCCGCCAGGCGCGCGGCGAAAAATTTACGGCAAGCGGCGCAACGCCGGCCGTGGCGAGCGGCGAATGGCCCGCGCCGCACGGTCGTTATTGGCGGCTATTGCTCGGTCTCGTCTTCCGCGCTTTCGTCGCCGTATGCGCTCAGCCGGTTGTACAGCGTTTTGAGGCTCACGCCGAGCGCTTTCGCGGCACGTCGCTTGTCGCCGCCACAGTATTTGAGCGTGCCGAGGATGATCTGCTTCTGCGCGTCGGCGAGCGGCGTGCCGATCCATACGCTCATCGCATCGCCTTGCGTGACCGCCTTCTTGACTCGAGAAGCAAGATGCGGATGCGGCAGTTCAACGGTCTTCTCCGCGAGAATGAACGCGCGATACACGGCGTTTTTCAGCTCGCGCACGTTGCCCGGCCACGACCATGAGCGCAACGTTTCGATCGAGCGTTTGCTGAAGCTCTTGTTCGTGCCTTCCTGCTGATTCAATTGCGTGAGGAAGTGCTGCGCGAGCAGTTCGCGATCGCTTTCGCGCTCGCGCAGCGGCGGCGCGCGTAGCGGAAACACGGCGAGGCGGTACATCAGATCCTCGCGCAAGCCGTTTTCCTTGACGGCCACCGCGGGATCGCGATTGGTCGCGGCGATCACGCGCACGTTGCCGCTGATCAGCTCATTGCCACCGACCCGATAGAACGTGCCGGTTTCGAGCGCGCGCAGCAGTTTGACCTGGCGCACCGGCGCCATTTCGGTGATTTCGTCGAGAAACAGCGTGCCGCCGTTCGCGTGTTCGAAGTAGCCGATGCGGCCCTGGACCGCGCCGGTGAAGCTGCCTTTTTCGTGGCCGAACAGTTCGGCCTCGATCAGTTCGTCGGGAATCGCGCCGCAGTTCACGGCGACGAACGCGCCGTCCTTGCGGCCGCTGCGCTCGTGGATGGTGCGGGCGATCAGCTCCTTGCCCGTGCCCGATTCACCGATGATCAGTGCGGTCGCGTCGGTATCGGCGACGCGTTCGATCTGCTCGTACAGATCGAGCATCACCGGCGACGAGCCGTACAGCAGCCCATACGATTTCAGGCCCGCGACGCCGTCCGCGACGCGCTGCTTCGCTTGTGGCGAAGCATTGCCTTCGGCGGACACGGTGGGCGAGTCCAGATCGGTTGACGGCATAGAGGGGGAAGTCCTGTGCAAATGAAGTTCGTTTTGCGGCGCGCAGGCCTTGAATGCGATAGACCGGACAGCCACTATCTCATAAAAGACGATTTAACCACTTCGGCGCGGATTCCGGCAATCGAACTGGTAGCCATTGAAGTAACCGTGCTCACAATCGGTCGAAAGTGCTCGAAGTCGGCCTTTTTCAGCGCACTAAAGCGGTAAATATACCGGGCACATGCTTTGCGTCATTGACCGTTTTATCGAGTCGTGCGAGCTTTTGACCGCTACGCCGCGCGCATGCCGTGACTTCGCACGAACGCCGAATCAGACGAGGAGTGAACGATGAGTGACACCACGCAACAACTTGCACTCGGCGGGCAGAAGATCGTCGAGGACCTCCGCGTGCTGCTGAAGGACTCGGAGGAAATGCTGCGGCTCGCCGCCAACGTGCCGGGCGAGAGCGTCGATGCGTTGCGCGACCGGCTCGGTACGCATGTGGAGACGCTGCAATCGACGCTGGGCGACGCGCAGCGGACCATGCAGCGCCGCTATCGCGAGGCGACGGTCGGCACCGAGCACTATGTCCGCCATAACCCGTGGCGTTCGCTCGCGCTCGCGGCGGGTACCGGTTTTCTGCTCGGCGTGCTGGTCGCGCGTTAGACGAAGCGCAGCCCTCGCACAGCCCGTCCTCATCCGCATGACGAATCAAGGAGTTCATGATGGCACGACCCACGATAGGTATTTTCGGTGCATTGATGGCACTCGGCGGCTTTCTGGCGGTGCGCTACGTTCAGCGCCAGCGCGCGGGCTCGATGTCCCCGGCGCGCGATCTGAGCCGCTGGGAAAACGAGGGTGGTGCGGTGGCGTCGCCGGCACCTTTGTCGACGGAATTGGCGCCCGCCTCGCAGAGCACCAACGGCTCGGGCCATGTGAACGGCGAGAGCCGCGCATGGCCATTTCCGCGTGGCTGAGGCGCCGCGCACGCATACAAAGGCGGCCGGCAGCGACCGAGGCGCCGCCGCAGTCCGATTGGCGGGCGACGCCTGGAAGGAATTGTTAAACGAATGCTATAAGGCCGTATAATAGGTAAATAGACAACAATGCTGCGAAGGGATGCCCGTTTATTCGCATCATTGTTGCAATTTCTCACTAAATGGTCGGCCGGCGCCTTGGCGCACGGCGATTCCGCGTCATGCAGCCGACCTGATCCGCGGCATGCCACTGGCATGTTTCGCATATTTTCCGACCCACGCTAGCAGGCTTTCGAAACGCGATGCCACATGTACTGATTGTCGATGACGACGCAGGTACCCGCGAGGCACTTTCCGCGATCATCGGGGAAGACGGGCTGACCACCGCCACCGCGGGCGACCTGCGCGAAGCGCGTATTCAACTGGTCCGGCAGATGCCGGACGTCGTTTTCACTGATCTGAAGCTGCCCGATGGCAGCGGGGTCGACCTGTTCGAAGATCTCGATCCGCGCTCCGGCGTCGAAGTGATCGTGATCACCGGCCACGCGACGGTCGAATCGGCGGTCAACGCGCTGAAGATGGGCGCGACCGACTACCTCGTGAAACCCATCAACATGCAGCGCGTGAAGGCGATCCTCTCGCGCCTGCCGCGCCCGGGCGACCTGAAGGCCGAGATCGGCACGTTGCGCGGCGAATTGCGTCGGATGGGCCGCTTCGGTCTGATGCTCGGCAATTCGCCGGCGATGCAGGAGGTCTACGACCAGATCAGCCGCGTCGCGCCGACGGCGGCCTCGGTGATGCTCGTCGGCGAATCGGGCACCGGCAAGGAAGTCGCCGCGCAGACGCTGCACGAGCTGAGCCTGCGCCGCAAGCATGCGTTCCTCGCGGTCAACTGCGGCGCGATTTCGCCGAACCTGATCGAATCGGAGATGTTCGGTCACGAGCGCGGTTCGTTCACCGGCGCGGATCGGCAGCACAAGGGCTATTTCGAGCGCGCGAACGGCGGCACGCTGTTCCTCGACGAAATCACCGAGATGCCGATCGAGCTTCAGGTGAAGCTGCTGCGCGTGCTCGAGACCGGCATGTTCATGCGCGTCGGCACGACCAAGGAAATCGAAACCGACGTGCGTCTGATCGCGGCGACCAATCGCGATCCGGAGCAGGCGGTGCTCGAAGGCAAGCTGCGGCTCGATCTTTACCATCGCCTGAACGTGTTTCCGATCAGCCTGCCGCCGCTGCGCGATCGCGGCAAAGATGTCGAGCTGCTCGCGCAGGCGTTCCTCGATGAGCTGAACGAGCGCCACGCCACGAAGAAGCATTTCCCCGCCGCGGTGAAGGAGATGCTGATGTCGTATCCGTGGCCCGGCAACGTGCGCGAACTGAAGAACTACGTGCAGCGCGCGCACATCATGTCGAGCACGGATTCGGACAGCACGGCGACGGTGCCGTTGCAGATCACGCTGTCGAAGCCCGCGGCCGGCACCGCGATCACGATCCCGTTCGGCACCTCGCTCGCGGAGGCCGACCGTCAGCTGATTCTGGCGACGCTCGAGCAATGCGGCGGCGTGAAGACGCGCGCCGCGGAGATTCTCGGCATCAGCCTGAAAACGCTATACAACCGGCTCGTCGAGTACGGCAACGATGCGCGTGAAGACGGCGACTCCGCCGACGAGTCGCGCGCGCTCGGCGGCGCGGACGTCTGAGCCGCGCTGCTGCGCAGGTCGCGCATCATCGGCATCCGCCGCCCGCCTGGGCTCCCGGGCGGGCACCCTGACGGCACAGGCCTTGCTGCGCTACGATGGAACGCACAACGAGGTCACCGACATGCCGCAGATGCCGCATTCCGCTGCTGTTCCCGCGTCGCCCCTGCCGCTGCGCGCTCACCGGCCCGAGCCGGTCGAGCCGCCCACCGCGCCTCCTGTCGCGCCACCGGACCCCGCCGAACCCGACACGATTCCTGGCCCCACACCCGATCCGATCGAACCCATCGAACCGATGTCGCCACCGATCGGCGATCCGCCGCCCCAGCCGACCCAAACGCCACAAGCACGCCACAAGCGGGCGAGCATGCGGCGCGGCCGCAGCAATGCTGAGGCGGCCCTGGCCGCCGGCACACTGTCCCGCACCCGATGCACCCGCCGCCGCACTGCACGAGACCGGCTGCCCCAATCTGGTGCGGCACATTGATGTACTTGTTACAAAACCGGGGCACGTTTTACCGGCAATTTACGCTTTCGCCCCCTAGACTGTAAGGATGCCGCGACAGGCGGCAGGCTTCCCCGGAGGCACGATCATGAGACATCCCGCATTGCGACGCTCCGCGCGGCACAACAAGCGCGGGCCCCGCCCGGCTGACGTGCAGGCCGAGCCGGCGGAGTCGCCGGACCCGGCCGCGCAGAATCGGATCGCTCCGCATACGCCACCGGACGGCGAGCACAACCAGGGCGGGGTGCGTCAGGAAGGCCTCGAATACCAGCGCGATCTGGGCTCGGAGCAGGATGCCTGAAGTGGCGCCACGCCGGTAAGAAAGACTTCCGTTTCCGTCGTATAAAACAGAAAAACTTTCTTCGCGATTCGTGATGGTCGCGAGCTTCAGCTCGTCCGTCACATTTGCATACAATTTTATTTCTCAGATCTCAAATATCGGCACGCCACTTGCATGCACCGTTTTGGCACATTTCCGCATACAACGAAACAATGGAGCACTAATGAGCAGATTGATCGTGGTATCGAATCGTGTCGCACCGATTCAGGAAGCGCGCCCGGCCGCAGGCGGGCTCGCGATCGGCGTGCTGGACGCACTGAAGGAGACTGGGGGCGTCTGGTTCGGCTGGAGCGGTGAAACGGTCAGCGAGCCATCGGCGCCCGTGATCGAGAAGCAGGGCAACGTCACCTACGCGACGGTGGGCCTCACCAAGCGCGACTACGACGAGTACTACCGAGGTTTTTCCAACGCCACCTTGTGGCCGACCTTCCACTATCGCAACGACCTGTCGCGCTACGATCGTGAGGAGTACGCGGGCTACCAGCGCGTCAACGCGACGCTCGCGAAGCAGCTCAAGGAATTGCTCAAGCCCAGCGACATCATCTGGGTGCACGATTACCATCTGCTGCCGTTCGCGCGTTGCCTGCGCGAGCTCGGCGTGCAGAATCCGATCGGCTTTTTCCTGCACATCCCGTTTCCGGTGCCCGAAGTGTTGCGCACGATTCCGCCGCACGAGGAGCTCGTCAAGGCGATGTGCAGCTACGACGTGATCGGCTTTCAGACCGAGGCGGATCGCCAGTCGTTCGTCGACTATGTCGAGCGCGGCCACCACGGCACGTCGAGCGAAGACGGCATGGTGCACGCGTACAACCGCTTCCTGAAGGTCGCCGCCTACCCGATCGGCATCTATCCGGATGCGATCGCCAGGACCGCCGAGCAGTTCACCGACCGCAAGGCGGTGCGCAGCCTGCGCGACGGCATGCGTGGGCGCAAGCTGATCATGAGCGTCGACCGGCTCGATTACACGAAGGGGCTGGTCGAGCGCTTCCAGGCGTTCGAGCGGCTGTTGCAGAACGCGCCTGGCTGGCATGGCCGCGTGTCGCTCGTCCAGGTCGCGCCGCCGACGCGTGCCGACGTGCAGACCTATCAGCGCATCCGCCATACGCTCGAAGGCGAAGCGGGCCGCATCAACGGCCGGTTCGCGCAGCTCGACTGGACGCCGATCCAGTATCTGAATCGCAAGTACGAGCGCAACCTGTTGATGGCGCTCTTTCGGCAGTCGCAGGTCGGCTATGTGACGCCGCTGCGCGACGGCATGAATCTGGTCGCCAAGGAGTATGTCGCGTCGCAGGATCCGGCCGATCCGGGCGTGCTCGTGCTCTCGCAATTCGCGGGCGCGGCCGAGCAGCTGCCGGGCGCGCTGGTCGTCAATCCGTTCGATCTGTCGCAGATGGCCGAAGCGCTCGAGCGCGCGCTATCGATGCCGCTCGCCGAGCGTCAGGCCCGGCATGCGGACATGATGAAGCCGATGCGCGAGAACAATCTCTCGGTATGGCGCGATACGTTCCTCGACGATTTGCGCCACGTCGCGACCGCCTCTTCGGTGACGGCCAAAGCGGTAAAGCTCGCTGACGTGACGGCCTCGTCCTGAGCGGACCAGTGCGGCCCCCGCGAGGGCGGGGTGCGCGCGTGGCGGTCACGTCGTCAGCGCAGTGGTAGGGAAGATCGAACAACGCAGTCAGAAAGGGCGTGCATCGCGTAGTGCGATGCACGCCCTTTTGCGTGTGTGTGGTTTGCGCGGGTAATGCTCAACGATCCCGAGCCTCAAGCCGGCTGCGTCACCTTCTGCATGACCCGCATCGTGCTGACGACCGACGCGACCGCCGAGAACCCCGCGGCCACATACAGCGCGATGATCGTGCCATTCTGCGGCGCGACGCCGAAGATCAACGCGACGAGCGCCGCGCCGAGCGTCTGCCCAGTCAGGCGCGCGGTGCCGAGCATGCCGCTCGCGCCGCCGCTGCGCTCGCGCGGTGCGGACGACAGCATGGTGCGATTGTTCGGCGACTGGAAGATGCCGAAACCCGCGCCGCACAGCGCCATGCGCCACGCGATCTGCAGGGCGTCCGGATGCGGCCCGAGTGTCGCGAGCAACAGCAGGCCGACCGTCATCGCGGCGAGCCCGACACCGCCGAGCCAGCCCGCCGACACCTTGTCCGACAGCACGCCGGAAATGGGCGCCGCGATGATGATGATGGCGGGCCACGGCGTCATCAGAAGACCCGTTTCGACCTGCGACATGCCGAGCGTTTCCTGCAGCAGGAACGGCAGCGACACGAACGCGAGCATCTGCGCGCAGAACGAGCAGACGGAGGTGCCGATCGACAGCGCGAACACGGGGATGCGCAGCAGATCGATCGGCAGCAGCGGCGCGGGCTGCGTCAGTTGCCGACGCACGAAGAAGTAGCCGATCACGAGGGCGCCGAGCGCCTCGAGCGTCACGTAGCCGAAGCGCTCGCCGTGGCCCAGGCCGTCGACCGCGAAAATCAGCAGGCCGAACACGAATGCGTTCATGACCGCGCTCAGATAATCGTACGGCGATTCGTGGCCGGGGTTCAGCGGCAGCGCCTTGAAGCCCCCGACGATCGCCGCGATCCCGATCGGCACGTTGATCGCGAACAGCCACGGCCACGTTGCGATCGCGAGCACGCCGGAGGCCACTGTCGGTCCGACCGCCGACGACACCGCCACCACTATCGCGTTGATCGCGACGCCGCGGCCGAGCTGCGCTGGCGGATAGATCATGCGCACGAGCGCCGTATTCACGCTCATGATGCCGGCCGCGCCGAAGCCCTGGAATACGCGCGCGAGCGCGAGCGTCGGCAGCGAAGTGGACAGCGCGCAGCCGAACGATGCGACCGTGAACAGGATCAGCCCGGCCAGATAAATGCGCCGGTAGCCGATGCGGTCGCCAAGCGACGCGAGCGGCAGCAGCGTGATCGTGATCGCGAGCTGATAGGCGTTGACGACCCAGATCGACGCCGCGGCGCTCGCGTTCAGGTTGCGTGCGATGGTCGGCAGCGCGACGTTGGCGATCGCGCTGTCGAGCACGGCGAGCGTCAGCGAGAGCGCGATGACGAGCATCGCCCAGTAGCGTTGCGGGATCGGCAGGCCCAGGTCTTTGTCTTCGAAGCGGGAAGCGGCGGGTGTGGGGCCGTTGGTGCGCGGGGAGGGTGCGTGCATCGATTGTTTGAGTTGTCGGAGATGTTGGCGCGCGCCTGTGCGCGGCTCACACGCTGGCCGCAGTGGACGCGCGGCGGGCGCGGCGACGGCGTGACCAGGATGCCGGCGCCGCGCGGGCGCGCGCGTTATTTGAGTTCGTAAAGCCCCGTGTGGGTCGTCGAGTCGAGTTCGTTCAGGTGCGTCATGAAGCGCGCGACCGCGTTGGTGGTTTCCGCGCTGACCGGCAGATGCGGCACCTTCAGCGCATGCAGCCGGAAGATGTAGCGATGCGTGCGATCGCCGCGCGGCGGCGCGGCGCCGCCGAAGCCGACCGTCCCATAGTCGTTGCGCACCTGCATCGCGCCTTGCGGCAGCAGCGAGCCGTCGGCCTTGCCGGCGTTGCGCGGCAGCGAGCGCGCGTCGGCCGGAATGTTCACGACGACCCAGTGCCAGAAACCGCTACCCGTTGGCGCGTCGGGATCGTGAACGGTCAGCGCGAAACTTTGCGTGTCCGCGGGCGGCGCTTCCCATTGCAGCGACGGCGAGATGTTTTCGCCGTCGACGCCGAAGGCCTTGTCGTCGTACTCGTGGGCTTTCGGCATGAAGCCGTTGGTGGGAAAGTCGTCGGACCAGAGACGGAAGTCAGCCATGATGTGCCTCCCTTGTTGATTGGTTCTGGGATCGTCGGAGTGCGCGATAGTGCGGCGGGCGAGGCGCCTCGCGCGGCGCGCCGAAGTGCTGGGGGACGTGCCGTGAAAGCGCCGTGACAGCACCCGGAAAACGCCATCGAAGCGTGCCTCGAAGGCACCTCGAAAGCGCCCCGGGTGAGCGTTTCGAGTGTATCACCAGCGGCCGCGAGACTCGTGCGAGCCGGGCAGCCCGCGCGGGGTTTTCAGCCGCGCTCCTCGAACTGCGGCGCGTCGCTTCTGATCCACGCGACGAGCCGCTCGATCACCCCCGCGATATCGCGATTCGCGCCTCGCAAGGCGCATTCCCACACGACCGCGACGCGCCAGCCGCTCGCGAGCAGCGCGGCGCGCACCTTGTCGTCGTTGCTGCGATTGCGGCCGATCTTGTCGCGCCAGAACTCGGGCCGCGTTTGCGGCCATTTGAACAGATGACAGTCGTGGCCATGCCAGAAGCAGCCATGCACGAGTATCACCGCGCGATAACGCGGCAGCACGATGTCGGGGCGGCCGGGCAGATCGCGCGCGTCGAGCCGGAAGCGCAGGCCCTGGCGATGCAGCAGGCTGCGGATCAGGATCTCCGGCTTGGTGTTGCGGCCGCGAATGCCGGACATCATCCGGCTGCGCGTCGCGCTATCGACGATATCGACCATCGTCAGCGGGCCAACGGATCGCGCGGCCGCTCACGCGTAGAGCGGCAGTGAGTGTTTCGAAGCATCGCGGGTCGGATGGGCGAGCAGGGATTGCACATGCGGCAGCATGATACGCGCCACTTCGCGCATCACCGGCATCACGACGCTGTTGCCGAACTGCCGGTAGGCCTGGGTATCGCTGACCGGAATCCGGAAGGTGTCGGGAAAGCCCATCAGGCGCGCGCATTCGCGCGGCGTCAATCGGCGCGGCCGCAGCGACTCGCCCTGATAAACGAGAATCTCAGAGCCGTCCTTGTGATAGCGCGCCGACAGCGTGCGCGTCACGCTCTCCGGATACGCCATGCCGAAACCGAAGCCATTGCCGGCCGCGCGATGCTTGGCCGCGTAGTTCTGCAGATAGGCCCACAGCTTCGGGGTGAGCGTGTACTTCGGCTGCACGCGGCGCGCGGCGTGATCGAAGAAACGGTCATGGTCCCAGGGCAACACCGGTTCGGTGCCGTCCGTGCGATGCAGGATCGCGCCGAGCCGCGGACCCTCGTCGGGCAGGCGCAGGTCGTCCCACGTGAAGGTAGTCTTGCCGCGAAAGCCGACGATGATGATGCGCTCGCGATGCTGCGGCGTGAAATGCTGACCGTCGAGCACCCGGTAGTGCACCTCGTAGCCGAGCTCGTCGCGCAGCGTCTGGAGGATCACGTCGAAGGTGCGGCCCTTGTCGTGTGACAGCAGGTTCTTCACGTTTTCGAGCAGGAAGGCGGCGGGGCGCTTCGCGGCGATGATGCGCGCGACGTCGAAAAACAGCGTGCCCTGGGTCGTGCATTCGAAACCATGCGGCCGGCCGAGCGCGTTCTTCTTGCTGACGCCGGCGATCGAAAACGGTTGGCACGGAAATCCGCCGAGCAGCACGTCGTGGCTCGGCACGTCCTCGGCGGGAAACGCGACGATGTCGCCGATCAGCGTATGGGTGCTGCCGCTCGCGGCGTCGTCGCCATAGTTATCACGATATGTGCGCGTCGAGAACTCGTTCCACTCGCTGGTGAACACGCATTCGCCGCCATGTGCCTCGAAGCCCATGCGAATGCCGCCGATACCCGCGAACAGATCGATGAAACGGAACCGCGCCGCGTCGCCCGCCTGCTGCGCCGTGCGCGCGCCTTGTCGCAGCAGATCGCGCAGCGCGGGTTCCAGCATCGCGGGACAAGGCGTTTCACCTTTTTCCCAGCGGCGCACCGTCTTGATGTCCTTGCCGACATGCGCGGCGATTTCGCGTTGGGTGAAACGGGCGCGCGCCTGCTTGAGCAGGTCGAACGGGGCGACGAGGGTCACGTGGCGTCCTTGCTGGGAATTTTTGCGGACATTATGACCTAAGGTCGTCCCATTTCCCTATTTTTACCGCCGATACATCGGGAATTTTTCGCGATACGTTGCGCCGCTGCGTTTGTCTATGGCGAAACATGCGTGTCACGACTGCGCGTGTACGCTTGTCACGTGACGCTCGTTCCCTGCGTTGCGATGTGTGTTTGCGGCCGCGACCTCGTGCGCGGCCGTTTTTTTTCAGGGGCGCGCGCGACGAGCCCCGTGCCGGACTCGCGGCGCGTGTGGAATTTCAGCGGGTGAAAACGCGGTGAAGCGGGCTGGATCAGGCCGAGCGCACCTTCTTCGGCGCGTCGGTCGGCTCGAACGGCCCGGTGGCGGCGGGCGCAAAGCGTTCCCATGCGGGCGGCGGCGTCGAGGCGGTTTGATCGAGCTGCAGCAGCAGGCTGTCGACCTTGCGTAATTGCGCGGGAGCGAGCTGGCCGCTTTCGATCAGTGCGGTCAGCCGTTTGCGCCAATAGGCGGGCGGCAGAATCGGACCGCCGAAATCGCCGCGCAGCGAAACGGGCATGACGCGCGCGATATGCGCGATGTCATGATCGATCAACGCGGCCCGCGATGATCCCGAGAACGTGCTCTCCGTACGGTCCATAGCTCCTCCCTTAGCGCATTTACGGCGGGGGGCGGCGAGACTTTAGGCTGCTTTCGACAAATATTTTTCCCTGACCCGCCTCGCGGCGGGCACGCCGAGACCCTCGGGCATAGCCGTTGCTGCCTCCCAGATACCGGTGAAATATCGCGCCGGCATCGCTGTCGATTACGCATATGGGAGCCGAACATGAACAAGGATCAAGTGAAGGGCGTTGGGGAGCAGGTCAAGGGCAAGGTCAACGAGGCCGTCGGCAAGGCCACGAACAACCCTGCGAAGGAAGTGAAGGGCGACTTGCAGCAGGAGGCCGGTAAGGTGCAGAAGGCCTATGGTGATGCGAAGGAGGACGCCAAGGACAATGCAAAGCGCGGTCATCACTAACCCGCTTCGGTGCAGGTAGCCGTAACGGCGAAGGCGTCGCGAAGGTCGCGGCGCCTTTGCATTTTTGCGAGGCATACGCTGGGAAAACACGTCCGCTTCCACAGTCTGGGTCGCGAATGACCTGAGCTCGGTCGGGCGGCCTGGGAGTAACCCGGGATCGCGATCGTGGGCATTCCGCACGCGGTGCGAGGCCTTTAGACTGGGCGCAATCCCATCAGGAGGCCGCGCCAATGACACCCGAAAAAATACTTTCGATGTTCGAACGGCAGTACCTGGAAGGCAAGGCGCCGCCCGATCTCGAAGTGACCTGCGCGAACTTCGCGACGTGGCTTGCGGCGGCCTGGGAACTGCTCGACGGCACCGAGAAGACGCTGCTGCTGACGGTCGGCGCGGCGCTGTGGCGCGAAGGCTTCAACGTGCGCGCGGGCGCGGCGACCAAGGACCTGTGGTGAGCCGTCTATTGCGAAAGGCGTTGCGAAAAGCGGCGGCGCGGCAGCGTTTGTAAGGTCTTCGCGGGTCCGCGCACGCGTTGTGCCGAGTCAGTTTATATTGGGCGATCTTACAATTTCTGTCACATAGGGCGACCCGAACCGATGACCGATTTATCCGCTTTCGCGATCACGAAGAAATGGCCGGCCGAGCATCCCGACCGGATTCAGTTGTATTCGCTGCCGACGCCCAACGGCGTAAAAATCTCGATCATGCTCGAGGAAACCGGCTTGCCGTACGAGCCGCATCTGGTGCGCTTCGATACCAACGATCAGATGACGCCGGCGTTCCTGTCGCTGAACCCGAACAACAAGATTCCGGCGATCCTCGATCCGCACGGTCCCGACGGCAAGCCGCTGCCGCTGTTCGAATCGGGCGCGATCCTGATCTACCTCGCCGACAAAAGCGGCCAGCTGATCCCGCAGGACGCCGCTGGGCGCTACGAGACGATCCAGTGGGTGATGTTCCAGATGGGCGGCATCGGTCCGATGTTCGGCCAGGTCGGCTTCTTCCACAAATTCGCTGGCAAGGAGTACGAGGACAAGCGTCCGCGCGATCGCTACATCGCCGAATCGAAGCGGTTGCTCGGCGTGCTCGAGCAGCGGCTCGAAGGACGCAAGTGGGTGATGGGCGATCTGTATTCGATCGCCGATATCGCGATTTTTCCGTGGGTGCGCAATCTGGTCGGCTTTTACGAGGCGGGAGAGCTGGTCGGCATTCAGGACTTCCCGAACGTGCGCCGGGTGCTGGCTGCCTTCGTCGAGCGGCCGGCGGTCGCGCGCGGCCTGAATATTCCGCAGCGGCCGGCTTGATGGCCTGATCGTTTTGGCGCCGACGTCTTCCTGTGGTCTCCGGCTTCGTGATGGCGCTGGTGACTCACGGCTTGCCGCCGGGAACCCAATCGGCGCGCTAGCGGGCGCGAAGCGGTAAGCGTGCCCAGCGGGTTTCGCATTTTCCCGTGCTTGAAACGCATGCCGCTCACCGCGTATAAGCTTTGAGGTGTGTCGCGCAGCAGCGCTGTCATGCGACCGGACGAAAGGGTGACGCAATGAGCGCCGTTACATTGTTCGCATGGTCGGTTCCGGCGTATTTCCAAGGGTCCGTGGTCGACCATACCTGGGTGACGACTTACGACAACCGGGTGAAGGTGTACCCGGCGCTGGCTGACGTTTTGAGCGCCGGAGAGCACTATTGGTACAGCTGGGGCAGCTTCCATGCCAAAGGCGGGACACCGGTCAGCGCGGATGGCTTTCTGGCTTCCGGCGCGGCAGATCTGCTTTATGCTGGTTGTCTGTGTAGGCCCGATGTGGACTCGACCATCGATCCGGCCGCTCGTGGAACGATCTTTAGCTATGGTCGCGACGGTGTCTGCCATCAACTGTCGAACCAGATTCTTTGGGCGACCGGCCGTGGGGGAGCGACACCTGCCACGGTCAACAAGGCGCGCGGTTACTGGTTGAGCATCGCGATCTTCGGAACATACGGCAAGCAGCACGCCGCATGGGCGAGCAAAAAGATTCAGTGCTCAACCCAAGGCGGGAGTCACGCTATGAATTCAGGACAGGCGGGAGCCGATGTCGATGATTTTCAGGGGCATCTTCAGGCGACCCTGAAAGGTCCGGACGCGGGCGCGAAGATCAAGTCGTTGATGGATCATCGACGCGCGTTTATGGTCCAGGTCGAGCGTTTGCAATACGCGCCGCAGGACAGTGATGTCCCGACGGCCTCGGAGCTGAACAAGGCCTATTCGTCCTTTCTCCACGAAGCCGCCGACATTCTGGGACCCGAGGACTTCGAGCGGGTTTTCGGCCAACGGCCCACGGATGAGATGAACATCGTCGATCCGTCGATCTACGAGCAAAGTGTCCGACGGCCGCTGCAAAAATGAGGAGCCGTCGGATTTGCGCGCGCCTCAGAGGCGTTTTGCAATGACGGTCCTCGAACTCGCGAGGTCGAGATTCTTTTTTGGGCCCCGCAGCGCAACACATGCGAGGCCTTTGTGGGCTGACCTGGCTCAGCCGTTGGCGACCATCGAGTCGACGAGAGCGCGACCTTCGCGATAGGCTGCATCCAGCGCCTCTGCTTCGGTCGCAAAGACATCTCCAAGTTGATAAAACTGCCTGCGCTCCCCGGCATGCCGCAGGTCAGCTCCTGGGCGGCATACATAACCGTTGTAGTGGTATGGGGTGTTTGGCGTCGGCGGCCCGTACGCGAGGATCGGTAGCACCCAGATCTCAAATCCCTTGTAGTCGATCTTGTCCCACATAAACACCTCCGATGTCAGGGTGGTTCTCCGCTGCATCTAAACGGGTTGGCTAGATAACCGTGACCGGCGGATACCAGGCATCGGAAAGTTCTCTGACTTCGATGCCATTGAGCTCTGATCGATTCTCCAGCCATGCGCGCACGAGTTGCCGATGGTCCTCTGTCGCCGAGCCTCGCGCCGCTTCGGAGATCAGATAGGCATCTACGCAGGTGTCCGTCGACACTGCCGCCAGCATTCCGTTCGCCTCGATGAACGCCAGAAACTCGTCGAGCAAGTCCTCGCGATCACGGGCATCCAGTTGATCTTGATACTTCGCCGCGACGAAAAAGCCGAACTCCTGAAATTCGTCGAGATGAAGCTTTTTGCGCTGACGGCGGTTGTGCCTCTTGCTCATCAAGGTCTCCTTTGGCGGGCTTGCAGCATCGTCTCGTGCTTCCGGGATGATCGCATGGATGCAAGACGAGGCGCCTCCATGGCAGCAAAAAGCCCCGCAGCGCGACGCATACGGGGCTTTGACGGGCAAACTTGGGAGCCGCTGGGACTCTGCTTGGTCCCCCTGACAGGAATCGAACCTGTATCTAGCGCTTAGGAGGCACTTGTTCTATCCATTGAACTACAGGGAGAGGACCGAGCCGGACCGATCCACGAGGACTCGTAGAGCCCAGATCGACCAGCGAGCGCAGAGTATATCAAACCGGCGCAAGCAAAAGGAGAGCGGGGCTTGGGGCCGCGCACGCCTACGACAAACCCCACAAAAGCAAACGGCCCCGCAGACGTCGCCTGCCGGGCCGTGCTAACCACCTGACCGTCTGGCGAAGCGCACGCAATCGCGCCGATCGCCCGAGGTCATCTCGACTTTAGAACTCCACCACCGCGAACTCAGCCTTGCCCACGTCGCACAGCGGGCAGCGCCAGTCTTCCGGGATGTCGGCGAAGCGCGTGCCCGGCGCGATACCGTCTTCGGGCAGACCGTCTTCCTCGTTGTAGATCCAGCCGCAAATCAGGCAGACCCAGCTCTTGTATTCCGTTACTTCGATTACTTCACTCACGACACACTCTCTCGTTCAATGCAATGGCCGGCTAGCTCTGCCCCTTTTTGGGGCGGCGCGGCGACCCGCAATATTACAGGAATTTGTCACATCGACCCGGACGACCGATGCGGCGCCGCCGCAACCCGTCCGCGGCGAACCCGGGCTCGCGCGACCTGCCGCGTCACACACGGCGTGTATGCTTCGATCCGCAGCTAATTGATCAGACAGACGCGCCGCCCATCTCGCACGGATTGCGACGATCGGCCTCAGGCGAGGGCGCCGGCGCGTATCGAGTGGCCGGATTTCATTCCAAAAGGAGAAAGCGATGTTGAGAAACAGATGGCTGGTCGGCATGGCGGCGGCTGGGCTGCTTGCCGCGTCGGGTGTGGCGCAGGCGGCAGGCGTGTACTTCGTGCAGCCGACCGACGGCGCGAGCGTCAGCAATCCGGTGCACGTGATATTCGGCCTCGATGGCATGAAGATCGCGCCGGCCGGCACGATGACGGAGGGCACCGGACATCATCATCTGCTGATCGACGGCAAGCCGCTGCAGAAGGGCGAGGTCATCGCCGCGACCGACAAGTCGCTGCACTTCGGCAAGGGCCAGACCGAGACCGACCTGACCTTGCCGCCGGGCGATCACACGCTGACCCTGCAATTCGGCGACGGCGCGCATCGCTTGTACGGGCCGGAGATGAGCAAGACGATCACGGTGCACGTCAAGTAAGTAGTGATTCGAAGGGCCGGGCCGGCGCGTGCATCGCCCGCCCGCGCCGATTGCGTTGCACGCGTCTGCCGCCCGGCGTACCTGCTACCGGCCCCGCGCCCGGTACAATGAGCAGTTCCGACTCATCGCTGCCTTCTCCCATTCCCATGTCGCTTTACACCATTACCGGAGCCCAGCTGGCGTTCGGTCACGTCGCGCTGCTCGACCACGCGGATTTCTCGCTCGAAGCGGGCGAGCGCGTCGGGCTGATCGGGCGCAACGGCGCGGGCAAGTCGTCGCTGCTGAAGATCGTCGCCGAGCTGGCCAAACCCGACGACGGCCTCGTCACGCGTCAGCAGCATCTGAGCACGGTCTACGTGCCGCAGGAGCCCGAGTTCAACGCCGACGACACCGTGTTCGACGCGGTCGCCGCCGGTCTCACCGAGGCGCGCGCGCTGCTCGAAGAATACGATGCGGTCGCGCATCAACTCGCCGATACACCCGAGGGCACCGAACACGACGCGCTGCTCGCGCGCATGAACACGCTGCAATCGTCGCTGGATGCCGCGGACGCATGGAACTGGAGCACTCGTGTCGCGACCACGCTGCAGCAGATCGGCCTGAACGGCGAAGCGCGCGTCGGCTCGCTGTCGGGCGGCATGCAGAAGCGCGCCGCGCTCGCGCGCGCGCTCGTCGTGCAGCCCGACGTGCTGCTGCTCGACGAGCCGACCAACCATCTCGACTTCGACGGCATCCGCTGGCTCGAAGACCTGCTGGTGTCGCTGCGCGCGGGGCTGCTGTTCATCACGCACGATCGCGCGTTCCTCGACCGCGTCGCGACGCGCATCGTCGAGCTCGATCGCGGGCGGCTGCTGTCGTATCCGGGCAATTTCTCCGCGTATCAGACGCGCAAGGCGCAGCAGCTCGAAGTCGAGCGCATCGAGAACGAGAAGTTCGACAAGCTGCTCGCGCAGGAAGAAGTGTGGATCCGCAAAGGTGTCGAGGCGCGCCGCACGCGCAGCGTCGGGCGCATCGCCCGGCTCGTGCAGATGCGCAACGATCGCGCCGAGCGCCGTAACGTGCAGGGCAACGTGAAGCTCGACGTCGGTCAGGGCGAGAAGTCCGGCAAGATCGTCGCGGAACTGACGGACGTGACGAAGCGCTATGGCGAGCGCGCGGTGGTGGACCGCTTCACGGACACGGTGATGCGCGGCGACAAGATCGGCTTCGTCGGTCCGAACGGCGCGGGCAAGACCACGCTGCTGAAGCTGATCCTCGGCGAACTCGCGCCCGACGAAGGCAACGTGCGCATCGGCACGAATCTGCAGGTCGCGTATTTCGATCAGATGCGCGCGGCGCTCGATCTGGAAAAGAGTCTCGCGGACACGATCAGTCCCGGCAGCGAATGGGTCGAAGTCAATGGCCAGAAGAGGCACGTGATGAGCTATCTCGGCGACTTCCTGTTCGCACCGGAGCGCGCGCGTTCGCCGGTCAAGTCGCTGTCCGGCGGCGAGCGCAACCGGCTTTTGCTGGCGCGTCTGTTCGCGCGGCCGGCCAACGTGCTGGTGCTCGACGAACCGACCAACGACCTCGACATCCCGACGCTCGAACTGCTCGAAGAGCTGCTGATCGACTACGACGGCACGGTCCTGCTGGTCAGCCACGACCGCGCGTTTCTCGACAACGTGGTGACCTCGGTGATCGCCTCGGAAGGCGGCGGCAAGTGGCGCGAATACGTCGGCGGCTTCACGGACTGGCAGACGCAACGCGATCGCTCGGAGCAACTCGCGCTCGAGGCGCAAAAAGGGGCGAGCAAGGAAGCGCCGAAAGAAACGGCGCCGAAGGACAGCGCAGGGGGCCGCAATGCGCAGCGCACCGTGAAGCTGTCGTTCAAGGAGCAGCGCGAACTGGAGGCGCTGCCGAAAATGATTGCGGACCTCGAAGCCGAACAGAAGTCGATCGGTGCGCAACTCGAAGACGGCTCGGTGTTCGCCAGGGATGCGCGCGAAGGCGCGCGGCTGACCGAGCGCTATGCCGAGATCGACGAAGAGTTGATGCTCGCGCTCGAGCGCTGGGACGAGCTGGAGAACCGCGTCAAGTAACGCCACGTGGTGGGAGCGCCGAGCGGTGCGCTCTCCCCACATGATTCGACGCGGCGCGCGCGGGCGGCGCAAAAAACAACAGAAAACGCCGCCGCGCACTGCACCGTTCAATGCAACGAGCGCACGCTCGTCCATTTCCGCCGATACCTGTCGCGCAGCCATCCCGCGAGCCTTCCGTGCCACTGCGGCGCATGTCCCCCAGCGCCCGGCGCGCCTTGTCCAGTCGGCCAATTCAGCGCGACGTCAATTGCCGCCCGGATTGAAATCAGTACAATACCCCGCGAACAGGCTTCCCCGGCGGGCTCCACGGCCGCGTCCGGCTTTCCAGTGCGCCAGCGGAAGCCGCGCAACAAAACAGCTTGCCCGCATTGCGGGCACCCGGCCTAATCCCGTTGTTTCGTTTCGCTTTTTTTGAATACTCAACGCATTGTCCACGGTCCTGTCCACAGGACCTGTGAACAACGATGAACCGACGCACCGAGTCAATCATGTCTACGAAAAAGCCAAACGCCGCGTATAGCGAAGCGTCGATCAAGGTGTTGAAGGGTCTGGAGCCGGTCAAGCAGCGACCTGGCATGTACACCCGCACCGAGAATCCGCTGCACATCATTCAGGAAGTCATCGACAACGCGTCGGACGAAGCCCTCGGCGGCTACGGCCGGCAAATCACGGTCACGCTGCACGCGGACCATTCGGTCTCGGTCGAGGACGACGGCCGCGGCATTCCGTTCGGTCTGCATCCCGACGAGGGCGTGCCGGTCGTCGAAATCGTTTTCACGCGTCTGCATGCGGGCGGCAAATTCGACAAGGCCGCCGGCGGCGCTTACACGTTCTCGGGCGGCTTGCATGGCGTCGGCGTGTCGGTGACGAACGCGCTGTCCACCCGACTCGACGTGACCGTGTGGCGCGACGGCAAGATCGCCGAATTGAGCTTCGCGCACGGTGACGTCGCCAAGCCGCTCGAAGTGCGGGCCGCCGCGAAGGGCGAGAAGAAATCGGGCACGCGCGTAACGGCATGGGCCGATCCGAAATACTTCGATTCGCCGAACCTGCCGCTCGGTGAACTGCAGCGTCTGCTGCGCTCGAAAGCGGTGCTGTTGCCGGGTGTCGAAGTTTCGCTCGTCAACGAAAAAACCGGCGAGCGGCAAAGCTGGAAATACGAAGACGGCCTGCGCGGCTATCTGCTCGAAGGCATGAACGGCAGCGATCTGCTGATCCCGCTGTTCGAAGGCGAGCGCTACGCGGAAAACTCGCGCTCGAGCGAAGAGACGTTCGCCGAGGGCGAGGGCGCGGCATGGGTCGTCGCGTGGAGCGAGGAAGGGCCGCTCACGCGCGAGTCGTACGTCAACCTGATTCCGACGCCCGCGGGCGGCACGCACGAGTCGGGTCTGCGCGACGGTCTCTACCAGGCGGTGAAGAGCTTCGTCGAGTTGCACAACCTGCAGCCGAAGGGCGTGAAGCTGCTCGCCGAAGACGTGTTCGCGCGGGTCTCGTTCGTGCTGTCGGCGAAGGTGCTGGACCCGCAATTCCAAGGGCAGATCAAGGAGCGCCTGAATAGCCGCGATGCCGTGAAGCTGGTGTCGTCATTCGCGCGGCCGGCGCTCGAACTGTGGCTGAACCAGCACGTCGAGCATGGCAAGAAGCTCGCGGATCTCGTGATCAAGCAGGCGCAGGCGCGCACGCGCGCCGGGCAGAAGGTCGAGAAACGCAAGAGCTCGGGTGTCGCGGTGCTGCCCGGCAAGCTGACCGATTGCGAGTCGACGGAAATCGCGCGCAACGAGCTGTTCCTCGTCGAGGGCGACTCGGCGGGCGGCTCCGCGAAGATGGGGCGCGACAAGGAGTACCAGGCGATCCTGCCACTGCGCGGCAAGGTGCTGAATACATGGGAAACCGAGCGCGACCGCCTGTTCGCGAACAACGAGGTGCACGACATTTCGGTGGCGATCGGCGTCGATCCGCACAATCCGGACGACAAGGTCGACCTGTCGAATCTGCGCTACGGCAAGATCTGCATTCTGTCGGATGCGGACGTCGACGGCTCGCACATCCAGGTGTTGCTGCTCACGCTGTTCTTCAAGCATTTCCCGCAGCTGATCGAGCGTGGCCATGTGTGCGTCGCGCGGCCGCCGCTGTTTCGCGTCGATGCGCCCGCGCGCGGCAAGAAGCCAGCGCAGAAGCTCTACGCGCTCGACGAAGGCGAACTCGAGGCGATTCTCGACAAGCTGCGCAAGGATGGTGTACGCGAGAACCAGTGGTCGATCAGCCGCTTCAAAGGCCTCGGTGAAATGAGCGCCGAGCAGTTGTGGGACACGACGATGAATCCCGACACGCGCCGCCTGCAACCGGTGGCGCTCGGCGAGCTCGACTACGACGCGACCGTCGCACGCATGACGATGCTGATGGGCAAGGGCGAAGCGGCGTCGCGCCGCAGCTGGCTCGAAGAGAAGGGCAACGAAGTCGAAGCGGACATCTGAGCGCCACGCGACACTGCAAGCCAAACACGGACACGAAATCTAGATGGACGACGATAACACTCTCGACCTTTTCAACGAGCCGCCGTCGGATAGCGACGTGCTGACGCTCGGCAACTACGCGGAGCGCGCGTACCTCGAGTATGCGGTCAGCGTGGTCAAGGGCCGCGCGCTGCCGGACGTTTGCGACGGCCAGAAGCCGGTGCAGCGCCGCATCCTGTTCGCGATGAACGAGATGGGCCTCGCCGACAATGCAAAGCCGGTCAAGTCGGCGCGCGTGGTCGGCGACGTGCTCGGCAAGTATCACCCGCATGGCGACCAGTCCGCGTACGACGCGCTCGTGCGTCTCGCGCAAGACTTCTCGATGCGCTATCCGCTGATCGACGGCCAGGGCAACTTCGGCTCGCGCGACGGCGACGGCGCGGCGGCGATGCGTTACACCGAAGCGCGCCTGACGCCGATCGCGAAGCTGCTGCTCGGCGAAATCGACCAGGGCACGGTCGACTTCATGCCGAACTACGACGGCTCGTTCGAAGAGCCGAAGACGCTGCCCGCACGCTTGCCGTTCGTGCTGTTGAACGGCGCATCGGGCATCGCGGTGGGTCTCGCGACGGAAATTCCTTCGCACAATCTGCGCGAAGTGGCGGGGGCGGCGGTTGCGCTGATCCGCAATCCGAAGCTCTCGCACGCGGAACTGATGCAGCACGTGCCGGGGCCGGACTTCCCGGGCGGCGGCCAGATCATTTCGAGCGAGGCGGAGATCGCCGCCGCGTACGAAACCGGTCGCGGCAGCCTGAAGGTGCGCGCGCGTTGGAAGATCGAAGATCTCGCGCGTGGCCAGTGGCAGCTCGTCATCACCGAATTGCCGCCGAGCACGGCCGCGCAAAAGGTGCTCGAGGAAATCGAAGAACAGACCAACCCGAAGATCAAGCTCGGCAAGAAGGCGCTGACGCCCGAGCAGTTGCAGACGAAGCAGACGCTGCTCGCGCTCGTCGACGCGGTGCGCGACGAATCGGGCAAGGACGCGCCGGTGCGTCTCGTGTTCGAGCCGAAGTCGAGCCGCATCGATCAGACCGAGTTCGTCAACACGCTGCTCGCGCATACGAGCCTCGAATCGAATGCGCCGCTGAACATGGTGATGGTCGGCGGCGATGGCCGGCCGCGTCAGAAGGGCTTGAGCGAAATCCTGCAGGAGTGGGTCGCGTTCCGATTCGAGACGGTCACGCGTCGTACGCGGTATCGGCTGTCGAAGGTCGACGACCGGATCCATATTCTCGAAGGCCGGATGATCGTCTTCCTGAATATCGACGAGGTGATCCGCATCATCCGCGAATCGGACGAGCCGAAGGTCGCGCTGATGGCCGCGTTCGGTCTGACGGACCGGCAGGCCGAGGACATCCTCGAAATCCGGCTGCGTCAGTTGGCTCGCCTCGAGAAGATCAAGATCGAGAAGGAACTGGCCGAGCTGCGCGACGAGAAGGCCAAGCTCGAAGAGCTGCTCGGCAGCGAATCGGCGATGAAGCGACTGCTGATCAAGGAAATCGAAGCCGACGCGAAGCAGTACGGCGACGAGCGCCGCACGCTGATCCAGCAGGAAAAGCGCGCGACGTTCGAAGCGCGCGTGGTCGACGAGCCGGTCACGGTCGTGGTATCGCAGAAGGGCTGGGTGCGCGCGCTGAAGGGCCACGGGCTCGACACCGCGGGCTTCACCTTCAAGGCCGGCGACGGCCTCTACGCGGCGTTCCAGTGCCGCACGCCCGACACGCTGATCGCGTGGGGCAGCAACGGCCGTGTCTATTCGGTCTCGGTAGCGCAATTGCCAGGCGGGCGCGGCGATGGCGTGCCGGTCACGTCGCTGATCGAACTCGAATCGGGTAGCCATCTGATGCACTACTACGCGGCGTCGGCGGAACAGGCGCTCCTGCTCGCATCGAGCAACGGCTTTGGCTTCATCGCGAAGGTCGGCGACATGGTGAGCCGCGTGAAGGCCGGCAAGTCGTTCATGACGATCGATGCCGGTGCCGCGCCGCTCGCGCCGATGCCGATGCTGCCGGATGCGCTGCAGGTCGCGTGTCTGTCGTCGGGCGGGCGTCTGCTCGTGTTCGGCCTCGACGAGATGAAGACGCTGTCGGGCGGCGGCCGTGGCGTCATCCTGATGGCACTCGACGACAACGAAGCGCTCGTGCAGGCGCTCGCGATCAACAAGGCCGGCGTGATGCTGATCGGCACGCGCCGCGGCGGTCGCCTCGACGAGGAGAAGCTTGCCGGCGCCGAGCTTGCGACGCATGTCGGCAAGCGCGCACGCAAGGGACGCGCGCCCGAGAGCAAGCTGAAGCTCGACGGCATGCGTCCGGTGCTGCCGGCTTAGTGGAGTCGATTTAACGAAGTTTGACGCCGTAGAGCCACGGGCGCCTGCTAGCATGCGGGGCGCTCGCGGTTTGTCTCAAAAGTCCGTCGCGCGAAGGGTGTGGAAAGCAAACGGGGAGCGGCGGCGTCGCGGCCAGATGATGGTGCCGCGATCACAACAACGAAATACGACGCAATAGACGTCGATACCCGGAACTGCCTGCATCACGGATGGTCGAACGCGCTCAGTTACTGCTGAGCGGGATCTGGTGTCCTAAACGGTGTGGCGTCGTCGGGAGAGGAAAATTACATGAACAAGGCTATCGAAGTCGCGCTTTTTCTGCATCTGCTTGGGGTGGCGGTGTGGGTCGGCGGTATGGTGTTTGCGCATTTCTGTCTGCGCCCGGCGCTCGGCGATCTCTCGCCGCAACTGCGCCTGCCGCTGTGGGAGTCGGTGTTCGGACGCTTCTTCAACTGGGTCGGAGTCTCGGTGCTCGTGATCCTGATCAGCGGCGGTTTCCTGCTGACGCAATTCGGCGGCGCTCATGCGCTCTGGCCGCTGCACACAATGGCCGGCCTCGGCATCGTGATGATGCTGATCTTCGGGCATATCCGCTTCGCGGTGTATCCGCGCATTCGCCGCGCGGTGCAGGCGCAGAAGTGGCCCGACGGCGCGCGGGCGGTCGGCACGGTTCGCCGTCTTGTGCTGATCAATATCGTGCTGGGTGTCGTGACGATCGGCGTCGCGGTGCTGTCGCGCGGTTTCTGATCGCGAGCTCGCCAACGGCGCGGCAGGCGTGGCGCGGTCCGTAGCACGTCACGTCGTGGCACCGTACGCGAGCCACAAGCCGCACGCCACCGCCACCGTTCCATACACGGCATACACGGGCACCTTCAGCTTCGCGAAGCAGATCGCCGAGAACGCCGCGGTCAGCAGATAGATCGGCTCGAGCGGTACATGCACGGCAATGCGCAGTACCGCGACCGCGAGAAACGCGGTCGTGACCGCGCGCAGAATCCTCATGGCGTGCTCGAAGCGCGGGTTCGCCTTCAACTGATGCAGATGCCGCTGCGCAAGCACGACGAGGCAACCCGACGGCACGAACAGCGCGAGCGTCGCGATCAGCGCACCGAACCAGCCATCGATCAGATAACCGAAGAACGGCACCACGTTCAGCAAAGGTCCCGGAGACAACGGCGACAGCGAAAACGCGAGCGTGAATTCGTTATCGGAGACCCCGACCGCTGGCGTGACGAACAGCGTCTTCAGCACCGGCAACGCGGAGAATCCACCGCCGAACAACGTCATGCCGGCGCCCGCGAGGCGCGGCCACAGCAGCGCGAGTTCATAGCGATGCGGCAGCGGCAGCGCGAACACCACGAGCAGCACGCCGAGCGCGGCCAGCAGCCGGTAGTCGCCACGCTCGAGCGAGACGGCGAGACGCGAGTCGCGGTGCGGGCTCGCGAACCAGCCGGTGCCGAAGGCCGCGCCGAGTAACACCACATAGGCCGCGGCGCTGTGCGCATAGAACAGCGCGATGCTGCCGAGCAGCGCCGCCGTCCATTCGAGCTTGCCGCGCACGAGCGCGCGCGTCTGCTTGTACCAGGTGACCGCGATCAGCGTCGCGAGCACGACGCTGAAGTGATGCAGCAGCGTTTGCGACGCGACCGTCTGCACGATCGGCGTGCGGTAGAAGATCGCGAACAGCGTCATCAACGTGAAGAAGGGCAGCACGCTCGCCACCCCGGCCACCCATGCGCCGGCGCGTCCGCGCAGCGCGTGCCCGAGCTGCACGGCGACGTTGCAGCCGACGGGTCCCGGCACCATCCACGCGAGCGCGATCAGATCCGAGAACGCCACGCGCGACAGCCGTCTCTCGCGTTCGACGTAGTGGTGTTCGAGCTGCGCCATCAGCGCGAGGCCACCCCACGACAGCGCCGACAGGCCGAACACGACCCGGAACAGCGTCCATAGCGGCTCCCGTTGCCCATGGCGGGCAGCCTCCTCGCTCGTGATGGTTTGCATCGGTGCTGCGGGCGGTCCGCCGTACGGGCTCCCGTCCATCAATTGTTGGTGCTCGATTCGCTGTTCGCGCTGACGGTTTCGTGCAGGGCGCGACGGCCGCCGACGTTGTTCACGCCGCATACCCCGAAGCGCTCGAGCAGCGCCGGGATCGCCTCCGCCGGCACCGGACGCGAGAACAGGAAGCCCTGCGCCTCGATATGGCCGAGCGCGGCCAGCCACGCGATCTGCTCTTCGGTCTCCGTGCCTTCGACCACCACCGTGAGCCCGAGCGAGCGCGCGAGATTGACGATCGCGGTGACCATCACGCAGACGCTGCGGTCGCCCGGAATCGCCTGGACGAACGAGCGGTCAACCTTCAGCGTATCGACGGCGAAGCGGTTCAGATAGGACAGTGAAGAGTAGCCGGTGCCGAAATCGTCGAGCGCGATGCGTACGCCGAGACGCTTCAACGCAAAGATTTTTTCGGAGACGACTTCCGGAAATTCCATCATCGTCGTCTCGGTGATTTCGAGCTCGAGGCGGCGCGCGGAGATGCCGGTCTCCTCGATCGCGCGCGAGATCGTTTCGAACAGGTCGCCGCGCCAGAACTGCACCGCCGAAATATTCACCGCGAGCGACAGCGTTTCGTAGCCCTGCTGCTGCCATTGCGCGAGCTGGCAGCACGCGGTTTCGATCACGAAGTCGCCGATCGGCACGATCAGGCCGGTCGACTCGGCCACGGGAATGAATTCGTTGGCCGGGATCAGTCCGTACTGCGGATGGTTCCAGCGCACGAGCGCTTCGAAACCGGTGATGCAGCGACGCGTCAGATCGATCTTCGGCTGATACGCGAGGAACAGTTGCCCCTCGGCGAGCGCGACGCGCAGCTGCTGCTCCCACTTCATCAGATGGTCCGCGCGATGCGACAGTTGCGGCGAGTAGAACTGGTAACAGTTCTTGCCGGCGTCCTTCGCGCTGTACATCGCGAGGTCGGCTTTCTTCAGCAGGTCGATCTCGCTTTCGTTCGCGACCGAGTACAGCGCGATGCCGATGCTCGCATGCAGCACGAACGAGCTGCCGCGCACCTCGAACGGCTTCGAGAACGCTTCGCCGGCGGCTTCGGCAAGCTTGACCGCGCGCTTCTCGACGTCGTCGCCCTTGATCACGACGACGAACTCGTCGCCGCCGATGCGCGAGAGCGCGCCGCCGTCGCCGACCGCGGCGGACAGGCGCGAGGCCGTCATCTGCAGCACGATGTCACCGGCGTTGTGGCCGAGCGTGTCGTTGACGGTCTTGAAGTTGTCGAGGTCGATAAAGAGAATCGCGAGTCGGCCGAGATTGAATGGCTGCCCGACGTCGTGGCGCAGCGCCTGCAGCGTCGCATAGCGATTGCGCAGGCCGGTCAGCAGATCGTATTCGACCAGATGCGTCATCTCGCGCTCGCGGCCGAGCAGCTTGCCGATCAGGCCGGTCGCGACCGCGAAGAAGCTCAGCATCGCGAGCGAGATGAAGCCCGCCATCAACAGATAGACGTTGCGCGTGTGGTTGTAGTCCGCGAATTCCTCGCCCTGCGAAAGACCGACGAGCACGCCGAGCGGATAGCCGTCGATGTGCCGGTACGACACGATGCGCGTGACGTTGTCGATCGAATCGACGTAGGTGCCCGACACGTGCTCCGACGTCGGATACGTGCCGCTCGCGGTGAAGGTGCCGCTCGCCTTGTTCGCGTTGCCGGTGCGCCGGGCGAGCACAGTGCCGCTGTCCGAGATCACCGCGATCACGCCTTCGCGGCCGATCGCCGCGTTGTTGTAGAAGTCCGAAGTGAAATAGCTCGGGTCTTCGGAGACCACGACCACGCCCGCGAACGAGCCGTCCGGATGATTCAGGCGCCGCGTCATCTGCAGCGTCCAGTGACCCGATATGCGACCGAGGACCGGCTTGCTGATGAACAGCTGGTCGTCGTTCTCGTGCTCGTGAACCTTGAAGTGCTCGCGGTCCGACAGGTCGATGTGAGCGGGATTGGCTTCCGCGGTATTGGCGATCAGTCTGCCGTGCTCGTCGATCAGCGACACCTGCACGAGCGTTTCGCTTTGCACGACGCCTTTCTCGACGGTGCTTGCGAGATCGAAATGATCGGGCGTCTTCTCGAACTCGTATTTGACGAAGCGGGTGATCTGATCGACCTGGTGAATCGCCTTGATGGTGTGCTGCTCGAGCGCCGCGGAAAGAATCGCGGAAGACGCCATCGCTTCACGGTACGTCGCTTCCTTTTCTACCGACAGCCGCGCGAAGATCACGGTCCACAGCAGGATCAGCACCAGTACGCCGAGCGCGGGAATGACGAGCAACGCGCGCCGGCGCGTGACCAGTGGATCGCGGTGTGGCCGGGTGTCGCGCGGATCGGAGAAGCGGTCCTGAGTCATCGCTCGGACCTTGGCCGGGTGCGGGCCGCTTGCAAACGCACGGGCATCGACTGCGCGAAATAGATGGATAGCTGCATGGTGACCAAGGTGCCAAAGCTGCTGCGCAGGAGGAGAGGGCGTGGCGCCGCGCCTGACCGTCCACAGGTCATCGGATTGGGTTCGCTATATACGTCTCGATATTACTGAATGGCACTGGATTAAGGAAGCGTCCGGGCATGGGGTATACGCTGGAATGCCGGGCGCCTCGGTCCGTCTCTGCAAGAGCCCGGCAGGGCGGGGCTTTGACGATTCGACCGGCATAAATTCGGAGAACCAGGCAGGCCGATGGATTGGCGCTGCGGCTTTTTGTGGTGCGAAGCGGCGTGATGCGGCGTCTCGCCGTGGCTTGCACGAGGTCGCCGTCCACTTATCCGAGCCGGCACGTGCCGTCGACGATCGTTACCGTTGGCCCGCCGATCCAGATCTTGCCGCGCGCATCGTCGTAGTGGACCGAGACGTCGCCTGCGCGGCCGAGCACGGTGCCCTGACGCGCGGTGTAGCGCGCGCCGGGACGACGTTGCTGGAGGTTCAGCAGACCCGCGAGCGCGGCGTTGGCGCTGCCCGTCACCGGGTCTTCCCCAATGCCGAAGCCGCCGCCCGTCATCAGGCAGCGGACCTCGAATGTCGCGGGGCCATCGGCGTCGTGCGGACCATACACGGCGATGCCGTGCGTGTCGACGGAATGCGCGAGTTCGGCGAGCGCGGCCGCATCGGGTTCGAGCGCGAGGCAGGTGCGTGCCGAATCGACACGCACGACCAGCCACGGCGCGCCGTTGTCGACCGCGCAGGGCGGCGCGCTGAAGTCGATCGACTGACTACGTAAAGCCGTAGACAGCGCTTCGTAACGATGCTCGGCGAGCGGTGTGAAGCGCGCAGGCGGTGCGGCGAATGCCCATGCGCCGTGCGTGCTGTCGGCGCCGTCGAGCGCTTCGAGTTCGACGAGCCCCACACCGCATTGCTGGATCAGCCTGCCGGCCTGCTTCGGCTGGTAGCCGCTTTCGCGCAGCGCATGCGCGGTGCCGAGCGTCGGATGACCCGCGAACGGCAACTCGCCGCCCGGCGTGAAGATGCGCACGCGATAGTCGGCGGCCGCGTCAGTCGGCTTCAGCAGGAAGGTGGTCTCGGACAGATTGGTCCAGCGCGCGATGGCCTGCATCTGCGCGGTATCGAGCGCGTCGGCGTCGAACACGACGGCCAGCGGATTGCCCTTGAACGGCGTCGACGTAAACACGTCGACCTGTTTGAAACGAACGGTATGAGCGGACATCGACAGTCCCCGGTGCGATGGACGTTGAACGAATTCGCGGATTCTATCCGCCTCTGCGCCGGTGATCCACCGTCGCAGTCAAACAAAAACGCGCCGCCGGTGCGTCACACCAGACGGCGCGTTTGATTCGCCATGCCGCGTCAATCATGAACGAATGTCACGCGATACGGCCTGCATTGTCACATTGCATCGACGCTTATTCGACCTCGGCGATCAGCTCGATCTCGACGCACGCGCCGAGCGGAATCTGCGCGACGCCGAACGCCGAGCGCGCGTGCTTGCCGCGCTCGCCGAACACGTCCGCGATCAGCTCGGATGCGCCGTTGGTGACCAGATGCTGCTCGGTGAATTCGAGCGTCGAGTTGACGAGGCTCATCAGCTTGACGATACGCGTGACGCGGTTCAGGTCGCCGACGTGCGCATGCAAGGTGGCGAGCAGATCGATCGCGATCGAGCGCGCCGCGGCCTTGCCTTCGTCGGTGGTGAGCGTCGCGCCGAGCTTGCCGACCCACACCTTGCCGTCCTTCTTCGCGATGTGGCCCGACAGGTACACCGTGTTGCCGCTTTGCGCGCTCATCACATAGGCCGCTGCCGGCGCGCCTGCCACCGGCAGTTCGATGCCGAGTTCCTTGAGCTTGTCGTACACATTCGATTGAGCCATGTCGTGTCCTCGATTCGGTGAGAGTGGATAAATGCAGGCGGGGCGAAGTCCGCACGCAAACCGCATGCAAACTTCGCCCCGATGTCAGTGCGGCTGACGCCGTTCAGATTTTCGCGCGCACCAGTGCCGCGAGTCGCGCCACGCCTTCGTCGATTTTAGCCGGTGGCACCGTGACGAACGACAGACGCAGCGTGTTGTGCTGCGCTTCGTTCGCGAAGAACGGGCCGCCCGGCACGAACGCGACGTTTTGCGCGACCGCTTCCTCGAGCAGCTTCATGCTGTCGATCTGCGCCGGCAGATTGACCCAGATGAACATGCCGCCTTCCGGACGGTTCCAGCTGACGCCTTCGGGCATATAGCGTTCGAGCGCGCTGAGCATCGCCTCGCACTGGTTGCGATACAGCTCGCGGATCGTCGGCACGTGCGTGTCGAGGAAGCCGTCCTTGATCACTTCGTGGACGATGCGCTGCGTGAAGCTCGGCGTGTGCAGGTCGGTGGCCTGCTTGGCCTGCACGAGTTTGAAGATCAGTTCCTCGGGCGCGATGATGAAGCCGACGCGCAGACCCGGCGCCAGCACCTTCGAGAACGAGCCGAGATAGACGATGTGATCGGGCGCCATCGACAGCATCGTCGGCAGCGGTTCGCCTGCGTAGTCGAGTGCGCCGTAGGGGTCATCTTCGATCACCGGGAACGGCGCGGTCTTCGCGAACTCGGCGAGCGCGCGGCGGCGTTCGACCGGCAGACGGCGCCCCGTCGGATTCTGGAAATTCGGCTGCGCGTACAGCAGACGCGCGCCTTGGGTCAGTTCCGGCTTCAGGCCTTCGGGGATCAGGCCGTGCTCGTCGGTCGGCACCTGCACGTAGTGCGGCTCGTACATCGAGAACGATTGCAGCGCGCCGAGGTAGGTCGGCGTTTCGACCAGCACCGGGCTGTCCACGCAGACGAGCACCTTGCCGAGCAGGTCGAGCGCCTGTTGCGAGCCGGTCGTGATCAGCACCTGCGACGCGCGGATCTGCGCACCGTTGGTCGAGTAGCGTTGCGCGACCCATTCGCGCAGCGGCAGATAGCCTTCGGTCGCGCTGTACTGCAGCGCCGCGGCGGGCGAGTCACGCAGGATGCGGTCGGCCGCTTCGCGCATGCGCTCGGCCGGGAAGGTGGCCGGCGAGGGCAGGCCGCCGGCGAAGGAAATGACTTCGGGCCGTTCCGTGACCTTCAGGATCTCGCGGATCGCGGAGCTCGTGAGCTTGCGTGCGCGTTCGGACAATTGCCACGTCGGGGCTTTCAGGTCGCTTTGGTCCATGATCTCCTCTGCTGGTATTTCTGGAACCGGTCAAAACTTCAATTATCGCGCGACTCGGCAGCCGGGGTTGCCACGGCTTACCATTTCGTGCGCTGCTTATCTGAGGGTCCGAGGACCCTCGGGTGTTTCAAATTCGGCGACGAGCGCCGCCGCGCCGTCGCTCGGTTGCACGTCGAGCAGATGCGCGGCGCCGAGCCAGCGCAGTTGCTCGTCGATCAATTCGGCCCGTGGATGCACGGCTTTCAGGGCTTTCAGCGCCAGGTTCGTCGGCGCGAGCATCTGCGACGGATGACGCGTCGAGTCCCACTGGATCAGCGACGGCAGCACGCCATCGCCGGCGCCTTGCCAGGCGGGGAACGCGCCGTCGTCGGGCACGGTCAGGCCCCATGTGAAATCGCCGCGCGTCATCGGCACGACTGGCGCGATGCGCTGCGGATACTGCGCCTGCCACGTCGCGAGATGCTTCGGCCGCTCGACGCGCGCGACCCAATGCGACAGATACGGCCCGTTTTCCAGTCGCGCCAGCGTCGCCGGGGCGTCGAGTGCGAACAGGCGAGGGCGCGGCCCGGCGCCGTCGGCCGCTGCCTCGGCCCGAGGATCGATCGCGATCACTTCCAGATAGACGCCGCCCCACAGGCCCAGCAGGCGATTGTGGGTGCGCATCAGCGGATGCGCGCCGCCGCCGGCCGGTGCGACGCCGAGCGTATCGGCGACGTACTGGACGCCTTCGTCCAACGTGCGCGCGGAGACTACCAGGTGATCGAGACTGAGCGATTGGGCTGTCAGGGCTGTCATGGCGGATCGACGGAAAACGCGGTTGTGCACAAAGGCCGGGCCCGCGCCACGTGTCAAGGCTGCGGTGCCGGGGTCGTTAGCATAACCGTTTGCCGGATCGGCGGGCCATGCGGGTGGTTTTGCGTCGTCTCACCCTCCTTCGCTGGATTCCAATGTAACGGCCGGCACCTGCACAGTAACGGTACAATCGACGCGATACCGTTCGGTACAGTTGGAGCCCGCCATGTCCGTCCCGCTTGCCCAGATTCCCGCCCCGCATGACACCGCGTCGCTGACGCTGGTCGAACAGCTCGTCCAGTGGGCGCGGCGGCGCATCGAGGAGCGCGTGTTTCGCCCCGGCATGCGGATGCCGTCGATCCGCAAGCTCGCGCTCGACAAAGGCGTGTCGCGCTTCACCGTGGTCGAAGCCTATGAGCGGCTCGTCGCGCAGGGCTTTCTGGAGTCGCGGCGCGGCTCCGGCTTCTACGTGCGCGAGCGCCAGGGCGGCGCGGCGACGGTTACCGAACTGCGCCCGCGCGCCGAGATGCTGCCTGCGCCGGCCAATATCGACGTCGTCTGGCTGTTGCGCAACATGCTGCACACCGGCGCGCGGCCCGAGCGCAGCCCGGGGCTCGGCTATCTGCCGGCGCGCTGGCTCGACGGCGACCTGATCACCAACGCGCTGCGCACGCTCGGCCGGCAAAGCGGCATGCAAATGCTCGGCATCGGCACCGCGCAAGGGTTTCTACCGCTGCGCCAGCAATTGCAGACGCGGCTCGAGGAGCTGGAGATCGGGGCATCGCCCGAGCAGATCGTGATGGTGTCCGGCATCACCCAGGCGATCGACCTGATTTCGCGCATTTATGTGAAGCCGGGCGATGCGGTGATCGTCGGCGATCCGGCGTGGTTCCAGATGTTTGGCTGTTTCGCGTCGCAGGGCGCGCGGCTCGTCGGCATGCCGTACACGCCGGAAGGCCCCGATCTCGACGCGCTCGAAGCGCTGGTGCAGGAATGGCGCCCCAAAATGCTGGTGATCAACTCGGTGCTGCAGAACCCGACCGGCACGTCGCTGACCGCCGCGCAGGCGTTCCGCATCCTGCGGCTTGCCGAGGCGTACGACTTCATCGTCGTCGAGGACGATATCTACGGCGACCTGTGCCCACCCGGCTATCCGGGCACGCGGCTCGCGAGCCTAGATCAGTTAAAGCGCGTGATCTACCTGGGCAGCTTCTCGAAGACGCTCGCGCCGAATCTGCGGGTCGGGTTCATCGCGTGCGCGCCCGAGGTCGCGATGGTGGTCAGCAATCAGAAGATGCTGGTCGGCATGACGAGCCCCGAGTTGAACGAACGCGTGATCTACAAGATTCTGACCGAGGGCCATTACCGGCGGCATGTCGAGCGCATCCGCGCGCGGCTCGACGGTGTGCGCGAGAAGGCCGTGCGGATCATCGAAAAGACCGGCATGAAGTTGTTCCTGACGCCGACGGCCGGCATGTTCCTGTGGGCCGACACCGGCGTCGACGCGGGCGCGCTGGCCGCGGCCGGGCACGAAGCCGGCTTTCTGCTGACGCCGGGCGGGCTGTTTTCGCCGCAGCAGTCGCCGAGCACATGGATGCGCTTCAATATCGCCAATTGCGGCGATCCCGAGTTGCCGGCGTTTCTGAGCCGCTATCTCGACGGCGTCGCGCGCCGCGCCTCTTGAAACCCCGCCGGAACGTCCCCATTTGCGCGGACGATCGGCGCGCTAGATCCGAACCACGTGTCGCCGCTGTCCACCCCATTCGCAACAGAGAGGAAGTCCGACCATGGCACAAGAAACCATGAGCTTTCAGGCAGAAGTGAAGCAACTTCTGCAACTGATGATCCATTCGCTGTACAGCAACAAGGAAATCTTTCTGCGCGAGCTGATCTCGAACGCGTCCGACGCGGCCGACAAGCTGCGCTTCGAGGCGATCGAAAACGCCGCGCTGTACGAGAACGATCCGAACCTGCGGATTCGCGTGTCGTACGACAAGGCCGCGCGCACCGTCACGATCGACGACAACGGCATCGGCATGAGCCGCGACGAAACGATCTCGCACCTCGGCACGATCGCGCGTTCGGGCACGAAGGAGTTCTTCGGCAAGCTGTCGGGCGACCAGCAGAAGGATGCGGCGCTGATCGGCCAGTTCGGCGTGGGCTTCTACTCGGGCTTCATCGTCGCGGACAAGATCACCGTCGAGACGCGCCGCGCCGGTTTGCCGGCCTCGGAAGGCGTGCGCTGGGTCAGCGCCGGCGAGGGCGATTTCGCGGTCGAGATGATCGAGCGCGCCGCGCGCGGCACGACCATCACGCTGCATCTGCGTGCCGACGAGGACGAGCTGCTGTCGTCGCATCGCCTGAAGTCGATCATCCAGAAGTACTCGGACCACGTCGCGCTGCCGATCCTGATGAAGAAGGAAGAGTGGGACGCGGAAAAGAGCGAGATGGTCACGAAGGACGAGGACGAGACCGTCAACCAGGCGAGCGCGCTGTGGACCCGGCCGAAGAACGACATCACCGACGAGCAGTACAAGCAGTTCTACCAGCACATCTCGCACGATCATCAGGACCCGCTGACGTGGACGCATAACCGCGTCGAAGGCCGCAGCGAATACACGCAGCTGCTGTACGTGCCGACGCACGCGCCGTTCGATCTGTGGAATCGCGAGCAGCGTGGCGGGCTGAAGCTGTACGTGAAGCGCGTCTTCATCATGGACGACGCCGAGCAGTTGCTGCCCACGTATCTGCGTTTCGTGAAGGGCGTGGTCGATTCGGCCGATCTGCCGCTGAACGTGTCGCGCGAAATCCTGCAGGAAAGCCGCGACGTGAAAGCGATCCGCGAAGGCGTGACCAAGCGCGCGCTGTCGATGCTCGAAGAACTCGCGAACTCGGAGAACGACGCCGAAAAGGAACAGTACGCGGGCTTCTGGAAGGAATTCGGCCAGGTGCTGAAGGAAGGCATCGGCGAGGATTTCGCCAATCGCGAGCGTATCGCGAAGCTCGTGCGCTTTTCGACGACGCATACGGGTACGGCCGAGCAGACGGTATCGCTGGCCGACTACGTCGCTCGCATGAAGCCCGAGCAGACGAAGATCTACTACGTGACCGCCGATACGTGGCAGGCCGCGTCGCACAGCCCGCATCTCGAAGTGTTCCGCAAGAAGGGCGTCGAAGTGCTGCTGCTGACCGATCGCGTCGATGAATGGATGCTGTCGTTCCTCAACGAATTCGACGGCAAGCCGCTGCAAAGCGTCGCGCGTGGCGACCTCGATCTCGGCGCGCTGAACGACGAGGAAAAGCAGGCGCAGGAGAAGACTGGCGAAGAATTCAAGCCGCTCGTCGAGAAGATGAAGGAAGCGCTGAAGGATAAGGCGAAGGACGTGCGTCTGACGTTCCGCCTGACCGACTCGCCGTCGTGCCTCGTCGCCGACGACGGCGAAATGAGCGGCTACCTGCAGCGCATGCTGAAGGCGGCCGGTCAGCAGGCACCGGAGTTCCATCCGATTCTCGAAGTGAATCCGGAACACGCGCTCGTGAAGGGCCTGCATGCCGATAGCGCGAATTTCGACGACTGGTGCCACCTGCTGTTCGATCAGGCCCTGCTCGCCGAAGGCGGCGCGCTGGAAGATCCGGCGAGCTTCGTGAAGCGCACCAATGCGTTGCTGCTGTCGCGCGCGGGTTGAACTTGAGTTGGGAGCGTTGATCGTGTGATTGGATCGACGCTTCGTGGTTGAGAGATGCGCTGCTTCGGCAGCGCATTTTTTTTGCGCTCTGGTTTGTGTCGGGTTCCTGCTTCGCACAGCGCGCGCGACTACGCGCGACCCTCGCCGCGAAAAAGTGCGGTCGGACCGCGCCGCTATAATCCGACACCATGCCTATCCGTTTCGATCCCGCCGACGCCCACTGGCGCGTCGCGCCTTTGCCCGCGTTCAGCGCTGCCCAGAAGGACTGGCTGACCCGCGGCGGTTCATTGACCGCGCATCTGCGCGCGCTCGGCGCGGTCGCGGTGCGCGTGACGCGCGAAGCCGTCGCGCTGCCTTGGCCCGACGAAGCCGGCGCGCTCGGCCTCGCGCCGCGCGCGCCGGTGTGGGTGCGCGAAGTGGTGCTGTCGGTCGATGATGTGCCGTTCGTCGCCGCGCATAGCGTGACGCCGCGCGCCGCGAGCGTCGGCATCTGGCAGGCGACGCGGCGCTTGCGCACGCGGCCGCTCGCCGAGTTGCTGTATAGCGATAGCAGTGTCGCGCGGTCGTCGCTGGTGAGCCGCAGGGTGGGGGCGCGGCATCCGTTGTATGCGTTGGCGACGCGGGAAATTGATGTGGGAGTTTCGCACGCGCCGCATGCGCTGGTCGCGCGACGCTCGGTGTTCGAGCGCCATGGCGCGCCGTTGATGGTGACCGAGTGCATGTTGCCGGCACTGTGGGCGCATTTGCGTGCACTGGAGGAGGCCGCTCGCGCGCACTCCGCCGTGTCGGGCACCGGCGCCGCGCATACGGCGCACGGGCGAATGCGCGAACACGGTCGTCCGCTCGACCACACCGCCTCGCGCGCGCACGGCGTGCCGCGTAACGCCGACGAGCGGAGCCGCTGATGTCGTTCAAGCGCTGCTTCCCGCCGGTCGTGGATGCGAATACGCGGACCCTGATTCTTGGAAGCCTGCCTGGGGAAGTTTCGTTGGCTCAAGGACAGTACTACGCGAATCGAAACAACAAATTCTGGTTGCTGGTGGGCGATGTGATCGAACAGGATCTGGTCGGTTCCGACTACGAAACTCGTCTCGATACTTTGCTTAAGAACTGTATCGGACTGTGGGACGTCGTAGCAGAAGCACGGCGAACCGGTAGCCTTGATAGCCGGATTCGAGATCATTCGAGTAATGATCTCATCGCGCTAATCGATTCGCTACCCAATCTGGTTACGATCGCGTTCAATGGTGGGACGGCAGCGAAAATCGGGCTGAATGCGCTTGGCGAGTACGCAGACAAATATCGACTTCTCCGCTTGCCATCAAGCAGTCCTGCCCACGCTTCTGTTTCCTATGCGGCAAAACTGGCCATTTGGCAGCAGCTACGACAGTCGATTTGATCGGGTAGTCAAGGTTTTAACCACGCGAGGCCATCCGGAATGCCCAGGTACGGCTCCGTAGGAACCCTTCGGCCGGGCACCCCCTATTAATCTGGGCTCAAACTGGAACGACTTGACATGTCGGCATATGCATCGCATTCAGCAAATCGGCGCCTTACGGTACTCAGAGTGATCGCATATAGCGGAATCCTGCTGGCCACCACCTGGTTGATCCAGTTCGGTGACACGGGAATTGCCTACTACAGGAACTGGCAATCCATCGTGCAGGTCATGCCATGGCGGAGTTGGGCCATACAAGGCGTTTCGTTGGTCGGGGAACTCATTACGCTCGCGAGTTGCATTGGACTTGCATGCGGGTTGAAATGGGGGCGCACCTTGACCGTCTGGATGACCGTCGTATGGTCGGTCCTACTGGTTATGCTGTCGTACTGGCTTCCCGTGCTCGTGGCGCTGCCAGTGAGTGCTCTCAGGATTGCGTTGCTGTACAGCAGACCGAACAGTGAGTTTCTCTCCCGGCCGCATGCGGTCCGCCGATTTAATTGGCGCGAGTTCGCGTGTTTCATCTGTTTTGCCGGGTCGTGTGCGCTCCACTTCTGGTCGCTGTTGGCCATCGCATCTCGCAGTTTATGGGTCTGGAAACTCATCTCCCACGGACGGCCCCTTGATTTGCTCATCGCCGCGGCGATCCTGTTCGTCATCGGCGTCGCGCTGGCTCCAGCAAGGTCGCGCGTGTGGCACGCAGGCATCGCGCTGATGACCGTTTGTGTGGCACTGGGCGCTCAACTTGTTGCCCAGATTCCAGTCAGTACCCAGTTGTACAAATACTTGCCGGATCCAAAAATCTACGGTTCGATCCCCTGGAATGTCCTGATCGGCTACGGTGTGCTAGTCGGCGCTATTGCCTTGCTGCTGCTCCAGCTTAGTCGTCCACGAGGCGGACCACGTCGTCCCCCATTGCAGATGCCCGATTATTCATGAACTGGTTCGAATCTCCTCGATCGTGATCGGCGATAAATGACCCGGACCGGTTTTGCAAGGCTTAAGGTTTTATGTCCGGTGCCGATATAACCTCAGATAGGTCATTAATTTGAGGAGGATTTGTGCTTCGTTTAGCCTTTGCATTATTGCTCGCCGGCCTGCTCGCCGGTTGCAATACGACCCTGCATGTCGAGAAACCGGACCAAAAATCGGGCTTGTATTCGACACACACGGAACTGAAGCCCGCTGATGTTCGCGTAGCGGAGAAGTTTGACCCGGCTTACACGCAGATGGTCTATCTGAAGGTCAATGCGGAAAATCCGAACCCGCGATTTGTAGATTTTTTTGTGGCGGCCCTGAAAGATACGGGTGTCTTCAAGAAGGTCGTGACAAAGGACGACTTGCAGGCAATCGTCATTGAACGGAACCTCGGCAGCAAGGTTCCGAGTGTCTCGGATCTCGTCGGACTCAATAACCTGAGTAAGGAGATTGGCCCTTTCCTTATCATCGAACCCAATGCGGTGTTCAAGGGCGGCTACAACTTCGAGGGAACGCTGAAGGCGACTGACGCCAGCACCGGAAAAACAGTTCTGCTGATCGATATGACCGCTTTCAACATGGCAGGTCTGGATGATCCGTTGTTTCACCCGATGCTGAATGGATTCATCAACTGGACGCGCAATCAGCCGGTCGCGCCGGTAGACCCAAAGACTGCACAGCAGTCGAATTCTGCGAAGCTATAGCGGTTTTGGTGAACGTCGGTGTCTGTTATAGAGCCGACGTTCGAGTGTCGGCACCCCAGACCAATCAGCCAACGCTTTCCTTCAGCGACCGCAGCACATCGAGCGCGCGACCCGGTAGACCGACGCCTTTGCCTGGATCGATCGCATAGTCGCGCGGATTGATCCGTACGACGCGCGGGCCGAATCGTTCGCTCATGTTACGAACGGTCGGTATCGCGCCACCCGCGCCGAGCTCGATGACGACGATGTGCCCGACGCCAGACAGCCACGTCTCGTAGCGCATCTGTTGACGTCTCGCGCGAGTTTCGACCCAATGCCAGTCATCGAACATCAGGATTGCCGGTCGCGCGACGCCGCCGCAGTCCGGGCACCTCGGCAAGGGCGACAGCAAGGCGCAGCGATTCACGTCCACCTCTGGCTGGAAGTCGTCAGCCGTCCATATCCGATGCGTGCAGGACTGGCCGCATTGCAGGAAGTGAATCGATCCGTGGCACTCGAACAGCCGGTCGTCTGCAAAGCCGGCCTTCTGGAACTGGCCATCCACATTGCTGGTGAACACGAAGCCGCCGTACCTTTTCGCCGCTGCCCAGCGATGCAGGATCTCGAAACCCTCGTGCGGCACGGTGCGCCGGTACAGGTCGAGCCGATGACCGTAGAAGCCCCACGCGCGTATCGGGTCACGCAAGAAGGCTTCGGCGTTGGCGATGTCGTAGAAGTTGATGCCATCGGCCTTCAGCGCCGGATAAGCGGTCCAGAAGCCGGTCTCGCCGCGAAAGTCGGGTAGCCCGGAATCGACGCCCATGCCGGCGCCCGCATTGATCAGAATGCCGTCGGCTTCGCGTATCCAGTCCGCCGCGATCGCCATGTGCTCTGCCGTGTCCATCCGTGCTCCCGTTGCCCGTCGGTGCTCAGTCGCAAATGGTACAGGGGCGGGGTCCGATCGGCATTCCGCGATTTCTCCCCGCAGCACAAAAATGAGGCAGAATCCAATCGTGCGACCCGATGTGCGACGCAGTTCGCCGTGTTCGCTTAAGTGTTCCGCTTAGCCGTTTCGGGGCGTCGCAGCGTAGTTGGCGCCGCACAGCATTTCGTGTCCTAGCGTTGTCGTTTTCCCCTGATCGACGTTTGCGCATCCTGCCCGTATCACTCGCGAGATGCCTTTCAACTGCCCGCCCAGAGCCCAGCAATGACGACCCAGCAACCGACCATCATCTACACCCTCACCGACGAGGCCCCGCTGCTCGCAACCGCCGCGTTCCTGCCGATCATCCGGACCTTCACCGCGCCGGCGGGCCTCAAGGTCGAGACCAGCGACATTTCGGTCGCGGGCCGCATCCTCGGCGAGTTCCCCGAGTTTCTGACCGAAGCGCAGCGGGTGCCCGACAACCTCGCGGAACTGGGTCGCCTGACCCTGTTGCCCGACACCAACATCATCAAGCTGCCCAACATCAGTGCATCGGTGCATCAACTGATGAGCGCAATCAAGGAACTGCAGGCGAAGGGCTACAAGGTGCCCGACTATCCGGAAGATCCGAAGACCGACGAAGACAAGGCGATCCGCCAGCGCTACTCGAAGTGTCTCGGCAGCGCGGTGAACCCGGTGCTGCGCGAAGGCAACTCGGACCGCCGCGCGCCGGCCGCGGTCAAGAACTACGCGCGCAAGCATCCGCACAGCATGGTCGAATGGAGCATGGCGTCGCGCACGCACGTCGCGCACATGCGGCACGGCGATTTCTATCACGGCGAAAAATCGATGACGCTCGATCACGCGCGCGACGTGAAAATGGAACTCGTCACGCAGAGCGGCAAGACGCTGGTGCTGAAACCGAAGGTCGCGCTGAAGGACGGCGAGATCATCGACAGCATGTTCATGAGCAAAAAGGCGCTGCTCGCGTTCTATGAAGAGCAGATGGAAGACGCGCGCAAGACCGGCGTGATGCTGTCGCTGCACGTGAAGGCGACGATGATGAAGGTGTCGCACCCGATCGTGTTCGGCCACGCGGTCAAGGTGTTCTACAAGGACGCGTTCGCGAAGCACGGCAAGCTGTTCGAGGAACTCGGCGTGAACGTCAACAACGGCCTCGTCAATCTGTACGAGAAGCTGGAGACGCTGCCGGAATCGAAGCGCGAGGAAGTGATCCGCGACATGCACGCGTGCCACGAACATCGTCCGGAATTGGCGATGGTCGATTCGGCGAAGGGCATCTCGAACCTGCACGCGCCGAACGACGTGATCGTCGACGCCTCGATGCCCGCGATGATTCGCCTCGGCGGCAAGATGTGGGGCGCCGACGGTCGTCCGAAAGACACCAAGGCGGTGATTCCGGAGAGCACGTTCGCGCGCATCTATCAGGAGATGATCAACTTCTGCAAGACCAACGGCGCGTTCGATCCGGTCACGATGGGCACCGTGCCGAACGTCGGCCTGATGGCGCAGAAGGCGGAGGAATACGGCTCGCACGACAAGACCTTCGAAGTGCCGGAGGACGGCGAGGCGCGCATCGTCGATCTCGCGACCGGCGAGGTGCTGCTCACGCAGAACGTGGAGCAGGGCGACATCTGGCGCATGTGTCAGGTGAAGGACGCGGCGATCCGCGACTGGGTCAAGCTCGCGGTCACGCGCGTGCGCAATTCGGGCACACCCGCGGTGTTCTGGCTCGACCCGTATCGCCCGCACGAAGCGGAGCTGATCAAAAAGGTCGAGACCTACCTGAAGGATTACGACACCACCGGCCTCGACATCCAGATCATGTCGCAGGTGCGCGCGATGCGTTACACGCTCGAGCGGGTCGTGCGCGGGCTCGATACGATCTCGGTCACCGGCAACATCCTGCGCGATTATCTGACCGACCTGTTCCCGATCATGGAGCTTGGCACCAGCGCGAAGATGCTGTCGATCGTGCCGTTGATGGCGGGCGGCGGCATGTACGAGACCGGCGCCGGCGGTTCGGCGCCGAAGCACGTGAAGCAGCTCGTCGAAGAGAACCATCTGCGCTGGGACTCGCTGGGCGAATTCCTCGCGCTCGCGGTGTCGCTCGAAGAACTGGGCATCAAGACCGGCAACAAGAAGGCGAAGATCCTTGCGAAGACGCTCGACATCGCAACCGGCAAGCTGCTCGACAACAACCGCAGCCCGAGCCCGAAGACCGGCGAGCTCGACAATCGCGGCAGTCAGTTCTATCTGGCGATGTTCTGGGCGCAGGAGCTGGCCGCGCAAACGGACGACGCCGAACTGGCCGCGCAGTTCGCGCCGCTCGCGACGAAGCTGACCGCCAACGAGCAGGTGATCCTCGCGGAGCTGACCGCGGTGCAGGGCACGCCAGCGGACATTGGCGGCTATTACAAGCCGGACTTCGACAAGCTCGATGAGGTGATGCGGCCGAGCCGCACGCTGAACGAGGCGCTCAAGGCGGTGCACGTCGAGTGACCTGAGGTGAAGACGAGCCGCCGGCGGGCGGCTCGTCGCAGTCTTCCGCGAGCATTCCGAACTAAATCCCGTTTCGTCGCGCGAGTGTCATGACCGGCCCGGAAGCGGATGGCGAGCCGCAGCGAATGCTATGCTCTCGTTCGACCAAAAATATTGCGCCTGTGGCGCGACCTCCACACATGACGAAACTGATCAGGCGCGCTTCGGCCGAGGCGCGCGCTTTCCGCAATCGGGACGCCGAAGCCATCGGCGGTAAACAGAAAATGGCCCACAAAAAGGCGCCCAAAGCCACCCGCAACGCGAGCGGTATGGTCGAGCACGACGCTCACGACGCGCCGCAAATCGAGGCCCCGCGCAAGCCGCGTTTCGCACCGGTGACGTTCTCCGAAGAGGGCGGCGTGCGCTTCCTGCATTTCGGCACGGAATGGGTGCAAGGCGCGATGCGTCTGCGCAAGCCCGATCACATCGAACTCGAATACGCGCAGCAGATGATGGCCTGGCTGCTGTTCCTCGAAACGCCGAAGCGCATCGTACAACTCGGGCTCGGCGCGGCGTCGCTGACCAAGTTCGCGCACCGCTTCCTGAAGGACGCCAAGGTCGAGGCCGTCGAATTGAATCCGGCGGTCGTCGTGGCCGCGCACACGATGTTCGGGTTGCCGCCCGACGACGCGCGCCTGACCGTGCACGAAACCGACGCGTGGGAGTTCGTCAATGAGAGCGCGAACCACGGCACGATCGGCGCGCTGCAGATCGACGTCTACGACGCGACCGCGCGCGGCCCGGTGCTCGACAGCGTCGGCTTTTATCGCGCGGCGCGCGCCTGTCTGACCGACGCGGGCATCGTCACGGTGAACCTGTTCGGCGATCATCCGAGCTTCGTGCGCAACATGAAGCGCCTGAACGAGGCCTTCGACGGCCGCGTCGTCGCGCTGCCCGAAGTGCACGACGGCAACCGCATCGCGATCGCGTTCTCGGGCCCCGCGCTCGACGTGCCGTTCACGGCACTCGAAGCGCGCGCCAGGCTGATCGAAGCCGAACTCGGCTTGCCGGCGCGCAAGTGGATCAAGGGTCTGCGCGAGTCGACGGGGCAGTCGGGCGCCTCGTTTGCGATCTGAACGACGCCATCCGGGGTGCATCGGCGGCGCTGCCGACGCCTTGTCCCGCGCCGGTGCGCCTCGGGTCGTCCCTGCTTGACCGGGCCTTCGCCACTCCTATACTCTTTCGAAGCTTTCGGGGCGCCCGTGGCCAATCGCGGGACGACGACCCGCTGAGTTCCACCTCCCACTGACCACGGGCAGATAAATTCTAAATAGGAAACAGGAGACGTCATGGCTCACGACGCCGACGTAAAGAAGGCCAGCAAGCACTGGCTCTGGCTATTGCTGCTGCCCTGGATCGCGATGATCTGGGTGCCGTCCTACAACCGGATCGAGCCGCAACTGTTCGATTTCCCGTTCTTCTACTGGTATCAGCTGCTGTGGGTGCTGATCAGCGCGGTCATCACCGCGTTCGTCTACACGAAGACCAAATCCCGCTATACGGGTCGCACGAACGGGGGCGCACAATAATGAACCCCATTGCAACCTTCGTCTTCGTTCTGTTTTTCATCGGCGTCACGATTCTCGGCTTCGTTGCGGCCCACTGGCGGCGCGGCGATCTCGCGCATCTTGAAGAGTGGGGTCTCGGCGGCCGGCGCTTCGGCACGATCGTCACGTGGTTTCTGCTCGGCGGCGACCTGTACACCGCCTACACGTTCATCGCGGTGCCGGCGCTCGTGTTCGGCGCGGGCGCAACGGGCTTCTTCGCGCTGCCGTACACGATCCTGATCTACCCGTTCGCGTTCGTCGTGTTTCCGAAGCTGTGGAGCATCGCCAAGCGGCACGGCTACGTGACCTCGGCGGACTTCGTGTCGGCGCGGTACGGCAGCCGTATGCTCGCGCTCGCCGTCGCGGTGACCGGCATCGTCGCGACGATGCCGTACATCGCGCTGCAGCTGGTCGGTATCGAAGTGGTGATCGGCGCGCTTGGTTTCGACACGACCGGCTTCGTCGGCGATCTGCCGCTCATCATCGCGTTCGCGATCCTCGCGGCCTACACGTACACGTCGGGCCTGCGCGCGCCGGCGATGATCGCAGTCGTCAAGGACATCCTGATCTACGTGACGATCTTCGCCGCGATCATCGTGATTCCGCCGCAACTGGGCGGCTTCGGCCATATCTTCGGCGCGGTGCCGCCGGCCAAGCTGCTGCTGAAGTCGCCGGACGTGTCGAGCCTGAACGGCTATAGCGCGTACGCGACGCTTGCGGTGGGTTCGGCGCTCGCGCTGTTCCTCTACCCGCACTCGATCACCGCGGTGCTGTCGTCGAAATCGGGCAACACGATCCGCCGCAACATGGCGCTGCTGCCGGCCTATTCGCTGGTGCTCGGCCTGCTCGCGCTGCTCGGCTTCATGGCGCTCGCCGCCGGCGTGAAGGACATGCCGGAGTTCGCACCGTACTTCAAGGCCTTCGGCCCGAACTTTGCGGTGCCGGCGCTGTTCCTGCACTTCTTCCCGTCGTGGTTCGTCGGCGTCGCGTTCGCGGCGATCGGTATCGGCGCGCTGGTGCCGGCGGCGATCATGTCGATCGCGGCGGCGAACCTGTACACGCGTAACGTGCACAAGGAGTTCATCAACCGCAACATGACGCATGAGCAGGAGACCAACGTCGCGAAGCTGGTGTCGCTCATCGTCAAGGTCGGCGCGGTCGCGTTCATTCTCGGTCTGCCGCTCACGTACGCGATCCAGCTGCAGCTGCTCGGCGGGATCTGGATCATCCAGACGCTGCCCGCCATCGTGCTGGGTCTCTACACGCGCGTGCTCGACTACCGGGGTCTGTTGATCGGCTGGGCGGCCGGTATCGCGACCGGCACGTGGATGGCGGTTTCGCTGAAGCTGGCGAGCTCGATCTTCACGATCCACCTGTTCGGCATGGCGATTCCGGGCTATGCGGCGGTATGGTCGCTGATCGTGAACCTCGTGGTGTCGGTCGTCGTGAGCCTGATCGTGCGCGCGGTGGGCATGCAGCGCGCCGAGGACCGCACGCGTCCGGAAGACTACCTGGACGTCGTCGAGGGCTGATCCGGCTGCCGATCATGCTCTGAAGCACACTCTGAAGTACGCTCTGAAGCACGCAACGCCCGCCAACGAAAGTTCGCGGGCGTTTGTGTTTGCGGGGCACTCCAGGGCAGGATAGCGGAACCGTCCTTTCACGCGTTCGCCGCGCGCCGCCATGGCTGCTGCCGATACTCCCACCGTGATCTCCCGCCGCACGGCGCTCAGCCGGATGGTGCGCGCGGTGACCTCGCCGTATTACCGCTACCGCCACGCGAAGATGCTGCACAGCCTGCGCGTCGGCCTCGCGATGCTGGCGTCGATTCTCGCGACGACCGGCATCGATATTCCACACGGCATCTGGTCGTCGGTCACCTTGCTGGTCGTGATCGGCGGTTTGCAGCATCACGGCAATATCCGCAAGAAAGCGGCCGAGCGCGCGGCCGGCACGCTGCTCGGCGCGTCGATCGGGCTCCTGCTGATCGTGCAGCAGAACATCGTTGGCTCGCTGCCGCTCACTTATGTGCTGATGGCGATCGTCGCCTCGATCTGCGCGTGGTTCGCGATTGGCTCGGCAGGCTATATCGGCCTGTTGACCGCGATCACGATGTGCATCGTCGCGGGCCACGGCGACAATCTGATCGACGTCGGCCTATGGCGCACGCTGAACGTGCTGATCGGGATCGTGATCGCGCTGGCGTTTTCGTTCGCGTTTCCGCTGCACGCGACGTATTCGTGGCGCTACGGGCTCGCCGCCAATCTGCGCGAATGCGCGAGCATCTACGCGCGGCTCCTCGAAGGTGAGACGATCGCCGAGGAAGAGCAGGTCAAGCGCTTCCTGCAGATCAACAAGCGGCTCGTGCAACTGCGCGCGCTGATGCCGTCGGTCGCGAAGGAGATCGAAGTGCCGCAGGCGAAGCTCGAGGAGATCCAGCGGCTGCATCGTTCGGTGCTCAGCGCACTCGAACTGCTGGCAACGGGGCCGCTGATGAACGCCGACGCCGCCGCGCGCAGCGCTTATGCGAACCGATGCGGCGCCGAGGTGCGCGCCGTGCGCGCGATCTTACTGTCCACCGCGCGCGGCTTGCGCTTTGGTCACCCGGCGCGCTTCGGCATTCCGGCGGCCGCGCCGCTCGCGAAGGGCAGTAGCGCCACGGCCGCCGCGTTGCCGCCCGACTGGCAAGGGCCGTACTGGCTGGGTCAGCGGCTCGCGGAGCAGGTGGACCGGTTGCGCGCGCTGTTGCTGGAAACGGAGCCGAACTGGAATATCGAGCGGCATGAGCGGGCGGCGCGGATCGTTTAGGCGGGGGAGATCCTCAAACCTGCGGCGGCAGCGTGACCATCCACATCATGCCGAAACGGTCCACCACCATCCCGAAGCCTTTGCTCCAGAACGTTTGCTGGAATGGCATCACAACCTGGCCGCCGTCGGCGAGCGCGTTGAAGTATTTTTCCGCCGACGCGCCGTCTTCGACGGTCAGCGACAGGCTGAAGCCGTTGAACGGGCCGGCCGCCGGGTCGCAGTTGCCGTCGGAAGCCATCCAGGTGCTCGATCCCAACTGCACGTTCGCGTGCATGATCTTGTCGGCGAGCTCGGGGCGCGGCGGGTTGTGCGCGTCCGGCGGCGCATCCTTGAACAGCATCTTGAAGGTCACCTGGGCACCGAGCTTGTCGGTGTAATAGTCGAGCGCTTCCTGACAACGGCCGTTGAAGAACACGTAGGGCTGAACGTACATGATCGTCTCCATGGTTAGCAGCAGTAAACGATGAGCGGCGCTGAACCGTGAGGTTCAGCGCCGCCCGTCGTGGTTGGCTTGCGCGCGGATCAGCGCGGATCAGCGTGTGCGAGCGTCACTCAGCAAGCGCCGCCCGGCGGCTCAACGCAGCGTTTCGATCAGCTTTTCCAGCTTCACCGCGTCCGCGGCGAACGTGCGGATGCCTTCGGCGAGCTTCTCGGTCGCCATCGCGTCGTCGTTGACGAGGAAGCGGAACGATTTCTCGTCGACCGGCACACGCTCGATGTCCGCGTCGCCCGATGTCTCCGATGACAGCTTGCGCTCGACCTTGTCGGTGCTGTCCTGCAGCTTCTGCAGCAGGTCGGGGCTGATCGTCAGCAGATCGCAGCCGGCCAGTTCAAGAATCTGCGAGGTCGTGCGGAAGCTCGCCCCCATCACCTCGGTCTTGTAGCCGAACTTCTTGTAGTACGAGTAGATGCGGCGCACCGACTTGACGCCCGGATCGTTGGCGCCGCCGTCTTTCGCTTCGTCCCACGCGCTGCCGGCGCTCTTCTTGTACCAGTCGTAGATACGGCCGACGAACGGCGAGATCAGCTGCGCGCCCGCTTCGGCACAGGCCGCCGCCTGCGCGAGCGAGAACAGCAGCGTCATGTTGCAGTGGATGCCTTCCTTCTGCAGCACCTCGGCCGCGCGCACGCCTTCCCACGTCGAGGCGAGTTTGATCAGCACGCGATCGCGTTCGATGCCGTGCTCCTTGTACAGCGCGATCAGCTCGCGGCCTTTGGCGATCGAACCTTCGATGTCGAACGACAGGCGCGCGTCGACTTCGGTCGAGACCCGTCCCGGGATGATCTTGAGGATCTCGGTGCCGAACGCGATCAGCAACTGGTCGATGACCGCGCCGACCGGCTTCGACGCGTGCGCCTTCACGGTCTTTTCGAGCAGCGGCCGGTAATCGTCTTTCTGCACGGCCTTCAGAATCAGCGACGGATTGGTGGTCGCATCCCGCGGCTTGTACTGGGCGAGCTGCTGGAAGTCGCCAGTGTCGGCCACCACGGTGGTGTATTGCTTGAGTTGGTCGAGTGCGGTTGTCATGTTCGGGCCTTGAGGGCGCGTGTGCGCCATGGTTCAGGAGAATGAGGACGCCGCCGCGCCGGCTGGGCACAGGGTACGGAAACCAGCCGACGCGGGCGGCCGCGGGTCAAGCCGCAGCGCGTCCCGCGATGGCGCCGGGAAACGCTGCCGGATACTTCTATTCTATGGCGGATCGCCGGGGACGGTATGTACACCGGGTATCGACAGCAGGGCGGTGCACCCGGTTCACGCGCGCCGTGGATTCAAGACGGCTTGCGTCACCACGCCGGCGACGAGCCCCCAGAACGCCGAGCCGATCGACAGCAGCGTGAGCCCCGAGGCGGTCACCATGAACGTGACGAGCGCCGCCTCGCGCTGCTTCACGTCCTGCATCGCATTGGCGAGACCGCTCATGATCGAGCCGAACAGCGCGAGCGCCGCGACCGACACGACCAATTCCTTCGGAAACGCTGCGAACAGCGCGGCGATCGTCGCGCCGAAGACCCCTGCAAGCAGATAGAAAATGCCGCCCCAGACGGCTGCCGTGTAACGCCTGGCGGGGTTTTCGTGCGCTTCGGGGCCGGTGCAGATGGCGGCCGTGATCGCCGCAAGATTGATGCCGTGCGAGCCGAACGGCGCGAGCAGCAGCGAGGCGACGCCGGTCGTCGCGATCAGCGGCGCGGAGGGCGTCGTGTAGCCGTCCGCGCGCAGCACCGCGATGCCCGGCACGTTCTGCGAGGCCATCGCGACCACGAACAGCGGAATGCCGATGCTCACGCAAGCCGCCACCGAAAACGACGGCATCGTCAGCACCGGATGCGCGAGCGCGACATGAAAGTGGCTGAAGTCGAGCAGCCCGAGGCCACCGGCGGCGGCCGTGCCGGCCACGAGGGTCGTCGGAATCGCGTAGCGCGGCACGAACCGTTTGACGATCAGGTAGGTGAAGAACATCGTCAGCACGAGCGCGGTCTGGAACTGCGCGGCGCGGAAAATCTCGATGCCGATCTCGAACAGGATGCCCGCGAGCAGCGCCGAGGCGAGGCCCGACGGAATCCGCTTCATCAGCGCGTCGAACCAGCCGGTCACGCCGACCAGCGTCAGCAGCGCCGCGCAGAAGATGAACGCGCCGATCGCCTGCGCATACTCGACATGGGGCAGCGACGCCACCAGCAGCGCCGCGCCCGGCGTCGACCACGCGATCACGATCGGCGCGCGAAAGCGCAGCGACAGGCCGATCGTGCAGACGCCCATGCCGATCGACAGCGCCCAGATCCACGACGAAATCTGCGCATCGCTCAGATGCGCGGCCTGGCCCGCCTGGAACATCAGCACGAGCGAGCTCGTGTAGCCGGTCATCGCCGCGACGAAGCCCGCGACGATCGTCGATAGGGACGTATCGGCAAGCGGATTCAAACGCCGTGGTGCCGTGGCGGCGGGGGACAACTGGGGAGACGGGGACGAACTCATGCGAAAGTTTTCTTGTTGTGGAAGTTAAAGCGTCAAGCGTTGGACGACGGCAATGAGGCGGGTGGCGGGCGTCACTTGCTCAGCATCCGCATGGCGGTCTCGAGGCCGGCGAGCGTCAGCGGATACATGCGGTGGCCCAGCACTTCGCGAATCGCGCTGACCGACTGCCGGTACGGCCATAGCGCTTCCGGTTCCGGGTTCAGCCACGCGAAGTGCGGGAAATGATCGGCGAGCCGGCGCAACCACACCGCGCCGGCCTCGGCGTTGTTGTATTCGACCGAGCCGCCCGGCTGCAACACTTCGTACGGGCTCATGGTCGCGTCGCCGACGAAGATCAGCTTGTAGTCGGGCGTGAACTTGTGCAGCACGTCCCAAGTCGGGGTGCGCTCGGCGTGGCGGCGGCGGTTGTTCTTCCACAGGAAGTCGTAGACGCAGTTGTGGAAATAGTAGAACTCGAGGTGTTTGAACTCGGCCTTCGCGGCGGAGAACAGCTCCTCGGTGCGCTTCACGTGATCGTCCATCGAGCCGCCGACGTCGAGCAGCATCAGCACCTTCACGTTGTTGTGCCGCTCGGGCACCATCTTCAGATCGAGCCAGCCGGCGTTCGCGGCGGTGCTGCGGATCGTGTCGGGCAGATCGAGTTCCTCGGCCGCGCCTTCGCGGGCGAAGCGGCGCAACCGTCGCAGCGCCACCTTGATGTTGCGGGTGCCGATTTCGACCTGGTCGTCGTAGTCGCGATACGCGCGCGCTTCCCACACCTTGACGGCGGTGCGATTGCCGGCCGCGTCGCCGCCGATGCGCACGCCCTCGGGGTTATAGCCGCCATTGCCGAACGGCGACGTGCCGCCCGTGCCGATCCATTTGCTGCCGCCCTCGTGGCGCTCCTTCTGCTCGTCGAACAGTTCCTTCAGGCGCTCCATCAGCTTGTCGATGCCACCCATCGCCTCGATCTGCGCTTTTTCCTCGGGCGACAGATCGCGTTGCAGCTTCTTCTTGAGCCAGTCGAGCGGAATCTCGAACGCCAGCTCCGAGGTGGCCGCGACGCCGTTGAAGTACGCGCCGAACGCCTGATCGAACTTGTCGAAATACTGTTCGTCCTTCACGAGCGTGATGCGCGCGAGGTAGTAGAACTCGTCGAGCGACGGCGCGATCACGTTGGCCTTCAGCGCTTCGAGCAGCGTCAGGTATTCCTTCACCGAGACCGGCAGCCGGGCGGCGCGCAGCGAGTAGAAAAAGTCGATCAGCATGCTGGATGTCCTGCGGCGCGGCGCCCGCTCAACGGTTGTTGCGGTTCATGAACAGCAGCCGCTCGAACAGGCTCACGTCCTGTTCGTTCTTCAGCAGCGCGCCGTGCAGCGGCGGCACGATCTGCTTCTGATCGGCCGAGCGCAGGGCTTCGGCAGGGATATCTTCGGCGAGCAGCAGCTTGAGCCAGTCGAGCAGCTCGGAGGTGGACGGCTTCTTCTTCAGCCCCGCGACGTTGCGCAACTCGAAGAAGCTTTGCAGCGCCGCGGCGAGCAGATCCTTCTTGATGCCGGGGTAGTGCACGTCGACGATCCGCTGCATCGTCGTCGCGTCAGGAAACTTGATGTAGTGGAAGAAGCAGCGGCGCAGGAACGCGTCGGGCAATTCCTTCTCGTTGTTCGACGTGATGATCACGAGCGGACGATGCTTCGCGCGCACCAGCTCGCGCGTCTCGTACACGTAGAACTCCATGCGGTCGAGCTCGCGCAGCAGATCGTTCGGGAATTCGATGTCGGCCTTGTCGATCTCGTCGATCAGCAGCACGCTCTGTTCGTCCGATTCGAACGCCTGCCACAGCACGCCCTTGACGATGTAATTGCGGATGTCCTTCACGCGCTCGTCGCCGAGCTGCGAATCGCGCAGACGCGAGACCGCGTCGTATTCGTACAGCCCTTGCTGCGCCTTGGTGGTGGACTTGATGTGCCATTGCAGCAGCGGCATGCCGAGCGCGGCGGCGACTTCCTCGGCGAGCATGGTCTTGCCCGTTCCGGGTTCGCCCTTGATCAGCAGCGGACGCCTGAGCGTCATCGCGGCGTTGACCGCGAGCTTGAGGTCGTCGGTGGCGACGTACTGCGATGAGCCTTCGAAACGCATGGCGAGATGCTCTTGTGCGGGAAAAAACCCAGTATAAGTCAGAAGGCCTGTTGGCCTGAAACCGGCTCACGTATGGTGTCAGGCGCGCTGTGACGCGTTGGGGGTGCCGCTGCGGTGCTGCGCCGGTGCCGCTGCAAAGCCGCCGCGGAGATGGCGCGCGGCCCGTTCCGGCGGGCGTTGCGCGGCGCCCGCGTCTGGTGGACGTTCGGCGCGGCGTCGCGGTACAATGAGCCCGATTTTTTTGGCCTGCGTGGCTACCCTACTAGAAGAACGGCGCGGACCGCTGCCTTACTGGGCACCCGTTTCCCCTCAAGCCAGGTTACATCTATGAAAAAAATCGTCGGCAAACACGTCGTGATCGCAGCGCTGTCAGTGCTCGCGGGCTATGCGGCCAGCGCGCAGGCAGCGGATGTCGTAGGCAACGCCAAGGCGGGCCAGGACAAGGTCGCGATGTGTATCGGCTGCCACGGCATCCCTGAATACCGCACGGCTTATCCAGAGGTTTTCCGCGTGCCGAAGCTCGGCGGGCAGAATCAGACGTACCTCGAAAACGCGCTGCACGCCTACAAGAAGGGCGACCGCCATTTCGACACGATGCATGCGATCGCAGCGTCGCTGTCGGATCAGGACATCGCCGACGTCGCCGCGTATTACGCCGCGCAAAATGCCGCTTCGAAAAACAATCCCGACAAGTGATCGGCGTCGGTCACCAGTTCATCCAATTCGCGGGATAGGAGAATTCATGATCAAGCCCCAACAGGCACTCCACACGGTATTCAAGGCGGTCGGCGCGGCGGCGGTAATCGGTCTGGCCATGGCGAACGTCGCGCACGCGGCCGACGCCGGCAACGGCAAGGTGCTCGCCGACAGCCACAACTGCGCTGCCTGCCACGGCCCCAACCTGAACAAGCCGGTGAGCCCGGAATATCCGAAGCTGGCCGGTCAGCACTCCGACTATGTGTTCTGGGCGCTGCGTCAGTACCAGATGGGCACTGGCAATCCGCACTTCGGTCGCAACAACGCGATCATGCAGGCGCAGGTGCAGAGCCTGTCGCTCAGCGACATGAAGGACATCGCCGCTTACATCGAATCGCTGGAAGGCGATCTGGTGCAGAAGAAGTAAGCGGTGGGCGCGGGTTTCGCGCCGACGCATGGAAGCAAAACACCCCGCCTCGGCGGGGTGTTTTGCTTTTGGGGCGCCCTTGTGCCTGGATCAGTCGCGCGTCGCGCGCCGTTCGATGCGCTGAAGATACGCGTCCGTATCCGGTGGCGTGCCGGTGCGTTGCGCTTCCCAGATCGTTTCGCCGAGGCAGTCCATGATCGCGTGCTGCGCCTCGTGCGTCGAGCCGAGGCGCGCGGCGAGCCGGTCGTGCGCGGCGCGAATGCCGGGCGGTTGGTCGATCGAGAGCTGCTCGGAGATCGCCAGGTGCATCGACAGATGCAGGAAGGGATTGGTCTGGCCGCGCTCCGGCGAATAGTCCTGCGCCTGGGCGGCCGGGCCGTCGGCGAGTTCGGCGTGATATTCGGGATGCTCGACGATCCAGTCGGCGGCAATCGCCTCGAGCGGCGTCAGGATCTCGCCTTGGCGCTGTTTGCGCCAGGTGTCGGTGAAAAACAGGCGAACTTCGTCGCGGCTGGGATTGAACATCGTGGAACCGGTGCGTGGAAGTAATGCGTGCGGGGAGCGCGACGCTGCATGTACGCAGTGCGCAGTGCGCAGTGCTCGGAAACCACTATTTTACGCGGCGGCCGCGAGGGCTGCAGGCGTGGGCCCCGGCCTCGGCTTCGAGGCGGCCCGTGCTCAAAGGTCGGGCGGCGGCGTCTTCGGCCGGAACTCGCACAGCGGCTCGATCACGCAATGCCAGCATTCGGGGCGGCGCGCCTTGCAGACATAGCGCCCGTGCAGAATCAGCCAGTGGTGCGCATCCTGTCTGAATTCGGCGGGGGTGAATTTTTCGAGTGCCGCTTCGACCGCGCGCACGTCCTTGCCGGGTGCGAGCCCGGTACGATTGGCGACGCGGAAAATGTGCGTGTCGACCGCGATGGTCGGGTGGCCGAACGCCGTGTTCAGGATCACGTTGGCCGTTTTGCGGCCCACGCCCGGCAACCCTTCGAGCGCCTCGCGATCCTCGGGCACCTCGCCGCCGTACTGGTCGAGCAGGATGCGGCAGGTCGCGATCACGTTCTTCGCCTTCGTGCGATACAGACCAATCGTCTTGATATAGCTCGCGACACCTTCCTCACCAAGGTCGAACACCTTCTGCGGCGTGTTCGCCACCGGGAACATCTTGCGCATCGCCTTGTTGACGGACACGTCGGTCGCCTGCGCCGACAGCAGCACCGCGATCAGCAGTTCGAACGGCGTCGTGTACTCGAGCTCGGTGGTCGGATGCGGATTCAGGCTCTGAAGCGTTTCGTAGATCGCGCGGCGTTTGTTCGCGTTCATGCGGAGCGGGTCCGAGTGGGAGGAGCGGGTTGCGCCGGCGTAGTCAGCGCGAAGGCGGCGGGTTCGACTCGTTGGACGGCTGCTCGGGGTCGCGCGTGTCGTCGCTGGCCAGACCGAGACGGCGGCGGCGTGCTTCGGCGGCTTCGATCTGTGCCTGCACGTCGGCGCTGACGTTCTCGGTGTTCAGCGGTCCCTGGCCTTTTGCGGCCATTTCGTCCTTTTTCTTGCGCGCGCGTTCGAGCGCGGCCTGGATGATCGCGCGTTTCTTCTCTGCCGCGTCGTCCGCTGCTGGGGTGGGGGCGGTGTCGGAGGGCGCCGTGTCGCCAACGGCGGGTAGCGCGGCCGGCGCAGCTTCCGCAACGCTCGCGCTTGCGGCTCGCCGTGCTGCAGCGCGCGTTTCGGCGGCGTCCCGTTCGCGCGTGAGACGTGTCTCGCGGCGGTTATGGCGGACCCGCGCCGCGTCGGCCAGACTCTGGCTCCAGGCATCCCAGCCGGTGGCCTCGCCGGTCACGGGCAGCATCGCAATGCAGTCGACCGGGCAGGGCGGCACGCACAGGTCGCAGCCGGTGCACAGCTCGGCGATCACCGTGTGCATCTGTTTCGGTGCGCCAACTATTGCGTCGACGGGGCATGCCTGCATGCACAGCGTGCAGCCGATGCACACCTGTTCGTCGATAACCGCCAGCGGACGCGCACGTTCGACGCCGTTGGCGGAATTGAGCGGTATCACCGGTTTGCCGAGCAGCGTGGCTAGCCTGGCGATGCCTTCGGCGCCGCCAGGTGGGCACTGGTTATAGTTCGCCTCGCCGCTAGCGACGGCTTCGGCATACGGACGGCATGCGGGATAACCGCACTTCGTGCATTGGGTTTGGGGCAGCAGATCTTCGATGCGATCCGCGAGTGTTTTGACGTCTGTCACGGTTACGGCGTGGGGGCTTGCCGTGCGTGTCGCACGACCTGAACTAAATGCCTCATTATCGCCGATTTCCCGGATTGCCATTCGCAATCCATGTGCCATAATCGAAGCGCTTCATTCGAAAGACCGCAGAAAAGGGTGTGTTTCCCAACCACGACGCGCCCGCTCAACGTCGCCAGTACGAGGCTCCAGGAGAGGCCGGCGGCGCGATCCGGATAACGCGGCTCACGAAGACTGCCACCATGAATCAACCGAAAATCAAAAGAGATCCTGAAGGCACGAGGCGCCGGATTTTGCTTGCGGCGGCCGAGGAGTTTGCAAATGGAGGGTTGTTCGGCGCGCGCGTCGATCAGATCGCCCGCCGCGCTGAAACCAATGAACGCATGCTCTATTACTACTTCGGTAGCAAGGAGCAGCTATTTACCGCGGTGCTCGAACACGCATTCAGCGCACTCAATGAAGCGGAACGCACGCTCGAACTCAATGGCATCGCGCCAGTCGAGGCCGTTACGCGTCTCGCGCATTTCGTGTGGGACTATTACCGCGACCATCCCGAACTGCTGCGGCTCGTCAACAACGAGAATCTGCATGAAGCACGCTATATGCAGAAATCGACGCGCATCCGCGAAATGATCTCGCCGATCGTCGCCACGCTCGGCGGCATTCTCGAACGAGGGCAACGCGCCGGGCTGTTTCGCACGAACGTCGATCCGCTGCGCTTTTACGTGACGCTTTCGGGCATGGGTTATTACATCGTCTCGAACCGTTTCACGCTCGAGGCGACCCTTGGCCGCGATTTCAGCAGCGCCACCGAACGCAGCGAAGTGATTCAGATGAATACCGAACTGTTGCTCGCCTATCTGTTGAGAAAATAACAGCTGGTGCCGCACTGATCATTGCCGCGGCGAAAGATCAGTATGACGAACCAGGCGCGACAAAAAAGCCAACGGCCTTGAGAAGAGGCCGTTGGCTTTTTAAATGCTATTGCAAGATTAATGCTCAGGCTTCGACTTTTTCTTTCGTCGTACGCGCTGCCTTGTTGTGCTCGAGAATGAAGTCGCGCAACTGCGGATAAATGATCGTGCGCCAGCGGCGGCCCGAGAAAATGCCGTAGTGGCCGCATTTTTCCGCGGTGAAGTGACGCCTGTTCTTCGTCGGAATGCCGCTGCACAGGTCATGTGCAGCGTAGGTCTGGCCGTCGCCGGAAATGTCGTCGAGTTCGCCTTCGATCGTAAACAGCGCGGTCGTCGTGATGTCCTGCGGCCGTACCGGTTCGCCGTCGACGACCCAGGTGCCCTCGGCAAGACGGAATTCCTGGAACACGACGCGGATCGTGTCGAGGTAATAGTCGGCGTCCATGTCGAGCACCGCGTTGTACTCGTCGTAGAAGCGGCGGTGCGCTTCCGCGTCGTCTTCGTCGCCGCGCAGCAGGCTCTGGTAGTAATCCCAATGCGACGCCGCGTGGCGCTCCGGATTCATCGCGACGAAACCGGTGTGCTGCAGGAAGCCCGGATAGACCTTGCGGCCCGCGCCCGGATAGTTGGGCGGCACGGTGAAGATCACGTTGTTCTCGAACCACTCGTACGAGTGCTGCGTGGCGAGTGAGTTGACCGAGGTCGGGCTCTTGCGTGCGTCGATCGGGCCACCCATCATCGTCATCGTGCGCGGCGTGTCCTCACCGCGGCTCGCCATCAGCGAAATGGCAGCGAGCACCGGCACGGTGGGCTGGCACACCGAGATCACGTGCAGGTTCTTCGCGCCGATATGGCGAATGAATTCCTGGATATACGCGATGTAGTCGTTCAGACCGAACCAGCCGGCTTCGAGCGGCACCATGCGTGCGTCGATCCAGTCGGTGATGTAGACCTTGTGGTCTTGCAGCAACGTGCGCACGGTGTCGCGCAGCAGTGTGGCGTGGTGTCCGGACAACGGTGCGCAGACCAGTACGACCGGCTCGTCTTTCAATTGGTTGACAGCGTCGCTGTCGTCCGCGAAACGCTTGAAGCGCATCAGGCGGCAGAACGGCTTCTCGATGAAGGTCTGCTCGACGATCGGAATGTTATGACCGTCTTTGACAATCTGGTGAATGTCGAACTCGGGCTTTTCGTAATCCTTGCCGAGCCGGTAAAGCAGTTCGTAGCCGGCGGAGAGGCGCGTAGCGCCCGGCACGTAGGCAAACGGACTGGCCGGATTCGCAAATGACTTCGATGCGGCCTGAGCCCAGGCGGTGAGGGGGCTCAACAACGCCCGCTGGAATTCGTGAAGTTGATAGAGCATGGTTGCTCCGTTTTAGGCGGTTCGCATTGGGCTTCGCAAACACGCGTGAGGCGTTGCGGCGGGCCATTCTGGTTGTGGGCACATTATTGTTGGCCAACACTCGGATCGATAATATAGAACAAAGCAAATTTGTGCAACGCAACAATTTTCGCATTCAGTGTACGCAAACTGTCACCGCGTCATGCTAGTGGCGATGCTGCTGCGCCGCTATCAGGGCTTGCCTGAAGCTCAAGCTCCATCGCGTGGATGCCGTTATGCGGCGGATGGCCGGTTGCTTGTGCCATTTCCTGCTCGTGCTTCATCAGGTTCAGTCCGGTGTGGACGAGCGCCACATGCGAAAACGCTTGCGGAAAATTACCGACGAGACGTTTTTGGACCGGATCATACTCCTCGGACAACAGGCCGACGTCGTTGCACAACGCGAGCAGCCGCTCGTACATCTCGATCGCTTCCTGCACGCGCCCCTGCAGCGCGAGGTTATCCACCATCCAGAACGAACACGCAAGAAAGGTGCCTTCCCCGGGCGGCAAGCCGTCGTCGTATTCGGTGGTGCGGTAGCGCATCACGAAGCCGCCGTGCATCAGGTCACGCTCGATCGCCTCGACGGTTCCCTTGATGCGCGGATCCCGCGGCTTCAGGAAGCCGACCAGCGGCATCAACAGCACGCTCGCGTCGAGCTGGTCGCTGCCGTAGTACTGCGCAAACGCGTTGAGCTGCGGATTCCACGCCTTCTCGCAGACCTCGGCATGGATTGTGTCGCGGGTCGCGCGCCATTCGTCGAGCGGACCCTCGAGCTGGAACATTTCGGCCGAACGGATCGCGCGGTCGAACGCGACCCACGCCATCACCTTCGAGAACGTGAAATGCTCGCGGCCGCCGCGCGTCTCCCAGATGCCTTCGTCGGGTTCGCGCCAGATCGTGCTCAGGTGTTCGAGCATCGCGCACTGCACGCTCCACGCGGTGACGTCCGCCTGCAGGCCGCCGACGCGCGCGAGATGCAGCGCGTTCATCACCTCGCCGTAGACGTCGAGCTGACGCTGCCCGACCGCGTTGTTGCCGATGCGCACCGGTTTCGCGCCCTGGTAGCCGGGCAGCCAGTCGATTTCGAATTCGGGCAGCCGCCGCTCGCCGGCGATGCCGTACATGATCTGCAACTGGTTCGGCGCGCCCGCCATCACGCGGCCGAGCCAGCTGCGCCACGCGCGCGCTTCGTCGTAGTAGCCGCCGCGCATCATCGCAAGCAGCGTGATGGTGGCGTCGCGCAGCCAGCAGTAGCGGTAGTCCCAGTTGCGCGTGCCGCCGAGCTGCTCGGGCAGCGACGTGGTGGGCGCCGCGACGATGCCGCCGGTCGGCTCGTAGGCGAGCGCGCGCAGCGTAATCAGCGAGCGGCGGATCGGCTCCGCCCAGCGTCCCTCGACGGTGCCGCGCGCCGACCATTCGAGCCAGTGGTTCTCGGTGCGCGCGAGCGCCGTGTGAGGATCGCGCGCGGGCGGAATGCGCTGGTGCGACGGCGCGTACGCGAGCGAGAACGGCACGCGCTCGCCTGCCGTCACCGTGAACTCGGCGACGGTCTTCATGTCTTCGCCGCGCAGCTCGACCGGCGTGCGCAGCACCGCATTGTCGGGACCGACGATCGCCTTGATGCCACTGTCGTGCTTGAGCTTGTCGACCCACGGGATCGAGAAGCCGTAATCGAAGCGCAGCACCAGCTCCATCTTCATGCGCACCGTGCCGCGCTTGCCGACGACGATGCGGATCATTTCCGACCAGCCGTTGCCGGGTGGCATGAAATCGATCAGCGTGACGGCGCCCTCGGGCGTTTCGAAGTCGGTTTCGAGAATCAGCGTTTCGCCGCGATAACGGCGCGTGATGCTCGGCGCGGGGTCCTCGCCTTGCGTGGCGGGCGCGATCAGCCAGCGGCCGTTGTCGGGGCTGCCGAGCAGCGCGGCGAAGCAGGCGCCCGAGTCGAAGCGCGGCCAGCAGAGCCAGTCGACGGAACCTTCGCGGGAGACGAGCGCGGCCGTGTGGCCGTCGCCGATGAGTGCATAGTCTTCGATAGGTGCAGGCATGGAAAACGTGTCGAAAAGCGAGTCGTTATTACGGACGGCGACAGCTGCCGCGCTTCCAAGGGTGTTGTTACCGGACCACGATGCGCATTGTTTGGTTCACCGCACAGTACGGCAAAACGTGGCTTGGTAAATTGTCAAATCCATGCATACAATCAAACTTCATGCCGATTTCCGGTGACATGCCGGAATGCGAATCGGCCTTGCTCATGGCGCATGCAGACGCCGTTTCCGAGGACGAAAGCCATGCTGAACCCTTCGAAATCCGATTGCATCAAGATTCTCTCGGCCGCCAGCCAGCTTGCTGGCGATTCCATGCTGTCACTCGATCATGACCGGCTCGGCCTGAGCCGTAATGGCTTGCTCGCGGCCGCCTCCTTCCTCGTCGAACGGGCCTGCTTCCGGCGTTATCAGCAAGATGCCGATCATTATGCGGTCGGCGCGCTGTCGTTGCAGGGACGCCTGCGGCTCGACCAACTGGCGAACGGTTGAACGCTAGCGTTGAGCGTGCGTAGCGCACGTTCGTCGCGTCTGCGCGTCGCGGCGTCGCCGCATTTTTCATACCGCTCGTTCGCCTATCGTATGCGTGTCTTCGCACTGCGCCGCACCGTGTAGTTCAGTCACGCGGCGTGGCGGAGTCGCGCGTCGATGGCGCGCGCAGTGCACGTTTTCCGCCTATGTCACGGCGTGACATTTCCGGCGCTCTGACACGTGCGAATAGCGCTGGCAGCGCCGTCAGCTTTCTCTTCTGCGAAAACCTTCCGACGCCGGGCGCAAATCTCACGTCCGGCGCCGCATCGCCAGTCGCTCACAGATGCGACGAGCCCACGCCGAAGATCCCGATGATGCCGATGATGATCAGATAAAGCGCGACGATATAGTTCAGCAGCCGCGGCATGATCAGGATCAGAATGCCGGCGATCAGCGAAACGACCGGGCCCAGGCTGAGAGTGACGTTCATGGAGACTCCGTGGTTGAGATGCGTGATTCGCAATTGAAAGAAAAGCGATTGAAAAAACGTCCCGTCACGCGGGACCGAAGCCGCTGGCGCAGACCGCGCGCGAGCGGCGGATTCACTGCATGATCCGACCTAACGCTCTTATACTGACTTCGACAATAACAACGCGGAACGACGTTCGATTCGCGGCGCGGCAGACCAGACACCGTTATAACCGCTTGTACCCCGGCTCGTACGCGAGCCTGTACACAGACAACCGATGTCGAGGAGGTCTCATGCTTCGCAGTCGCCGTGCCGTCGGACGTGTTGCCGTACGTCCAGTTCCGACTTCCGTTTTTACTTCTGTTCTTGCCAGTGTTTGCCTTGCGGGTACCCGTGCGCGTGGCGCGGATTGCACCGCGCGGCGCGCGAGACGGCCAGCGCCGTTGCGGGCCGTCCGTTCGATGATAAAAGGTTTCGTGCTCATGGTTTCGATTGTTGCTTCGCACGCGTATGCGCAAGATTCTGGCCCGGTCCCCGCGGACGGTGTCTATACGATGCTGGTCGGGACTTACACCGGCGGCAAGAGCGAGGGCATCTACGTCTTTCGCTTCGATACGAAGACCGGCGCGTCGACCCAGGTGTCGGTCACGCAGACCGTCAATCCGTCGTACCTCGTGGTGAGCCGCGACCGCCGTTTCGTCTATTCGGTCAACGAACTGCCCGGCGACGACGGCCCGGCGACGCAGCGCGGCGGCATCAGCGCGTTCGGCTTCGATGCCGCGCGCGGGCAGCTGACGTTTCTGAACAAGGTGTCGTCGGACGGCAATGATCCTTGCTATCTGAGCATCTCACCGGACGGCAAGTATCTGCTGACCGCGAACTATTCCGTCGCCCCCGATCCGGGCGGCAGCTTCGCGGTGTTTCCGCTGCGGGGCGACGGCCAGGTCGGTACGTCGGTGCAGACCGTGCATCACGAGGGCGGCGGTCCGGTGAAGGGGCGGCAGGACAATTCGCACGTGCACTCCACCGTCTTCTCGCCGGACGGCCACTATCTGTTCGCGCAGGACCTCGGTGCCGACAAGCTCTACTCGTACCGCTACGCGCCGCAGAGCAGTGCCGGCGCCGGCCCGTTCGTCGCGACCGATTGGGGCTACACGCAGCAGAAAGCCGGCACGGGGCCGCGCCATCTGATCTTCGGCGCGAACGGCAAGCACGCGTATCTGACGAGCGAACTGGCGGCGACCGTCAGCACGTTCGACTACAACGACGGCAGGCTGAAACTCGTGCAGACGCTGCCGCTCTCCGAGCCGGGCTTCAAGGGGAAGGTGGGCGCGGCGGCGATCCATCTATCGCCGGACGGACGCTTCGTGTATGCGTCCAATCGCGGCGACGCGAACGAGATCGTGATCTTCGCGGTCGATCCGGCCAATGGGCATCTGAAGCAGATCGGGCGCCAGTCGAGCCTCGGCAAATCGCCGCGCGAGTTCGCCATCGATCCGACCGGCAACTGGCTGATCGTCGGCAATCAGTTGAGCGACACGGTCTATGTGTTCAAACGCGATCCACAGACGGGGCTGCTCGATCCGAATCCGAAGCAGCATTTCGAACTCGGCTCGCCGGTCGATTTCAAGCTGGTGTCGCCGTCTTGATGCACGGTCCGCGCGTGTAAATGAAAACGGACAGCTCACGTGGTGAGGCTGTCCGTTTTTTCATCCGCGGCGCTCGTTCCGTGATCGTGTCATCGAAGACACGCCGCGCCTCGCCAGTTCACCGGCCGCTCATTCCGCTGGCCCCGGCGCGAGCACTTCGCGGCTGCCGTTGATGCTCATCGCCGACACGAGCCCGGCCGTCTCCATCTGCTCGACGAGCCGCGCCGCGCGGTTATAGCCGATGCGCAACTGCCGCTGCACCGACGAGATCGACGCGCGCCGCGTGCGCACGACGAACGCGACCGCTTCGTCGTACAGCGGATCGGCCTCCGCATCCGGCGCCTCGCCGAACAGGTCCTGGGCCGCGCCGCCGTCGGTGGCCGGGCCGTCGAGAATGCCTTCCTCGTACTGCGGCTCGCCGAACTGCTTCAGATACTCGACGATCGCATGCACTTCCTCGTCGGCGACGAACGCGCCGTGAACGCGCTGCGGGTAGCCGGTGCCAGGCGGCAGGAACAGCATGTCGCCCTGGCCGAGCAGCGACTCGGCGCCCATCTGGTCGAGAATCGTGCGCGAGTCGATCTTCGACGACACCTGGAACGCGACGCGCGTCGGGATGTTCGCCTTGATGAGCCCGGTGATCACGTCGACGGACGGCCGCTGGGTCGCGAGGATCAGGTGGATGCCGGCCGCGCGCGCCTTCTGTGCGAGTCGCGCGATCAGCTCCTCGATCTTCTTGCCGGCGACCATCATCAGATCGGCGAGCTCGTCGATCACGACGACGATCAGCGGCAGCGGCGCGAGCGGCTCGGGCGCATCGGGCGTCAGCGAGAACGGGTTGCCGAGTTTCTTGCCCTTCGCCTCGGTATCGCGGATCTTCTGGTTGAAGCCGGCGAGATTGCGCACGCCGACCGCCGACATCAGCCGGTAGCGCTTCTCCATTTCGCCGACGCACCAGTTCAGCGCGTTGGCCGCGAGCTTCATGTCGGTGACGACCGGCGCGAGCAGATGCGGAATGCCTTCGTAGACCGAAAGCTCGAGCATCTTCGGGTCGATCATGATCAGGCGCACTTCCTCGGGCGTCGCCTTGAACAGCAGCGAGCAGATCATCGCGTTGATCGCGACCGACTTGCCCGAACCGGTCGTGCCGGCCACCAGCATGTGCGGCGCCTTCGCGAGATCGGCGACGACCGGATGGCCGGTGATGTCCTTGCCCATCGCGAGCGTCAGTTGCGAGTGCGAGTTCTGGTAGACGCTCGCCTCGAGGATTTCCGAGAGGCGGATCGTCTGGCGCTTCGCGTTCGGCAGTTCGAGACCCATGCAGGTCTTGCCCGGAATCGTTTCGACCACGCGGATCGACGTGAGACCGAGACCGCGCGACAGGTCCTTCATCAGACCGACGATCTGGCTGCCGCGCACGCCGAGCGCCGGCTCGATTTCGAAGCGCGTGATGACCGGACCCGCCGACGCGCCGACCACCGTCACCGGCACCTTGAATTCCTGCAGGCGCTGCTCGATCAACAGGCCGGTTTCGCGAAGCCTTTCGTCCGAGATCGGTTCGACGTCGGCGTCCGCGGGGGCGAGCAGATCGAGCGTCGGCAACTCGACCATCGATGCGGCCGGCGCATGGAACTCGAAGCCGTTGACCGGCGCGTGGCCGCGCGGCGACGACTGGGCTGCGGAGTCGTTGGCGGGTTGATCGGCGGGTTGGGTCTGGGCTAGCGGGGTCGGCGCGGACGCGGGCGTTGGCATCGCCCCGATCGGTGCTTCGGCGGCCGCTGTGTTCTCGACCGGCACGGCGTCTGCGTCGACCGAAGGGGATTCGCTGCTGGTCGCCGGCGCGACGAAGCCCGGGAAACGCACTACGTTCGAGACGACGGCTGGTGCGGATGCCGGTGTATCGAGGTTCGCCGCACTCGTCGAAGTCGACGAATGCGAGTCGTTCGGGGGTTCGTTCTCAGGCTCGGTCCCGGCCGGTAGGGCAGGGGTGTGCGACGTGGAGTGCGGCGCTGGCGCGGCAGCGCGTTGAGTTGCGGCCTGGCCGAGCTTGCTCTCCCAAGGCACGAGTGTGTCGTCGATGACGATTTCGGCGACCGGCGCCAGCGCCTGCAAGGGCGTTGCGTCGACGGCGGGGGCCGATTCGACGGATCGCGTCGACGCTTCGCTCTGTGATGCCGGGTCGCTGGTATGTGCCGCTGTGGCTGCCGTCGATTGCGCAGGGGCGGGCGACGGCGCGATGGGTTCGCTGAGCGGTGGCCCAAGGGGGGCGCCGGTCTGTGCCGGGCTGTCGACGTCGGTCGCCATCTGTGTCGAATCGTCTTCGACCGGCGGCACGTCTTCCTGCGGTGCGTCGTCCTGCAGGCTGGCCGCGAAACGCTGGAACGACGTCGGGCTCGGCGTCGCGACCGGCATCTCCTGTTGCGGCACGTGTGCGACAGGTGCCGCAGTGGCGCACTCAGCCGTAGCGGAAGCCGCCGATTCGACGGCCACTGCCGTCACCTCGGCCACTGATTCCATCTCAGTCGGTTGCGCGGCAGAAACAAGCGGCGCATGAATGACCGGCGGTTCGGTCGGCCATTGCGCAACCGGTTCGTTGTCGCTTTCGATTGGCGTATCGGACTCAGTCAAAGCTTGCTCACGCGGCAACTCGACCAGTGCGGCTTCATCCTGCGACGATGCCGCCGAGACCGTCTGCGCCGAACTCCCGGCGTCCTGGGCCCGTGGCTCCGCAGCCGTCTCGCCGTTCTGGACAGGCAGCGCGTCGCGTTGCGCGGGTTGCGGCTCCAACGCCGTCGACGCCTGCCCGGCATCGCCGAATTTCGCACTTTCGGCGCCACGACTGCGCGCGAGGCTCACGCCGGCCATATCGGTCCAGCGCGCGGCATTTTCCGCGATGCTGCGCAGCGTTTCCTCGACGCTCGCGGACGGCGCGACGGTCGACGCGTTCGCCATCGGCCGCGTGAAATTCGGCGCGGGCCGGCGCGTGGTCGACGGCGAGCTCACCCCGTTGGCGCGCGTGGCGGCCGGGAAGGCTTGACGCGGCGTCGCGCCACGATTGAGCGGCGCGCTGCCATCGCCCGGACGTGGCAGCGGCGACGCACGTCCGCCGCGGCCCGAGACATTCGTCGCTGCCGAGGTCATACCGATCCCGGTGCCCGCTGCGGCACTGCGGCCAGCCATTGCCTGTGCCGCTTTCGCCGACACCCCCGCCGCGGTGGCGGCCGTCGCCGCCAATGCGGCACTGGAGCCGAACGGTGCGGCCGATCGCTGTTCGCCGACGGAGCGCCGACCGACCTGCGCCGCGCCATCGCGAGCCGACGAACCCAACGTACCGGATGTACCCAGCGGTGCCGCCGCCGTCGCCGCACGCGGCTCAGTCGCGCGCAACCAGCCGGCCGGCGCGACCGGCTCGGACGGCACGAACGACGCGGCCGACCTGTCCGCGGCCGTGTCCGCCTGCAGCGCCTGGGTTGAGCGCGATGCGGCCGGACGCTGCGACGCGGTCGGTGCCGCGCGCAACTCAGGCTCGATCTGCTGGCGCGGCGCACGCGCCGCGCCAGCACCCGCATCGGCGCGCCAGCTTGCGCCTGCGCTGCGGGCCGACGCCTCCTTGCTACCCGCGATGCCGGCCGAGGCGGCGCCCGCGGCAGCGCTGGCACCCGCGGCGGAGCCCGCGCCGCGTCCACTCGCCGGCGGACGCCACACCGTCGGCCGCGCGTAGCGTCCCTTGCTGTTGCGCGGCGCCATCGTGTTGGTGGCGGTCGTTGCATGCGATGGCGGGTGTTCGTCGACGCTGCGGTGGCGGCGCGCATCCTCGTCGCGTTTCGCGAGTCCGCGCGACAGGCCGAGACCGAACGCGCCGTCGGCCCACGCGGCCACCTCGCTCCAGCGGAAGTCGATCAGCCAGGGCAGGCTGATCACGAGCAGCGCGAGCGCCGCGAGCGGCGTGCCGATATGGCCGAGCAGATGACCGAGCCCAGCGGCGAGCGCGTGACCGAAACCATTGACGCCCGCGCTGCCGATCAGCGAACCCTCGAGCGTGCAACTTGCGACGAGCACGCAGACGAAGCCTAGCCACAGCCGGATCGTGCCGGGGCCGCGCAGACCCGCGCCGCCCGGCAGCATCGACTTCACGAGGCGCCACAAAAGAGGAATGAACCAGACGGCCGACCCGCCGAAACAGCCGAAAACTACCGTGTGCATACCAGACATCTAGGAATGACGGAGCGCGCGCGAGCGCAATCCGTCGAGTTTAAACCGGCGCGGCGCGCGGCTTCGAAGGCCGGCGCCAGTTTCTAACGCGGCGCGAACGGGCGTCATTTGTCGGTGCGATCGAACATGAGCGTCTCGCCGTTGTCGAGGATCAGCTGCATCTGCTGAGGCGGGCGCATCTGCACGCCGGTGCGGTCGATACGTTCCAGCGCGGCGAGGAACGGCTTTTCGATGTCGCCACCCGGCGACACGCACGCCATGCGCGTGCCGGCGAGGGTCCCGAAGCTCAGCTTGCCGTCCTTCAGCATGTACGAACCCATGAAACGGTTGCAGCCGGAAAAGCCGCTCGCATGACGCCGGCCGCCTTCGGTCGACAAGCTCAGCGTGAGCGGCCCTTGATCTTTCGACGGCACCGCGCGCGCCGTGCCGTCGGCGTTCTTCCACGAGCTCAGCACCCAGCTGGTGTCGTCGAGCAGTTGCGCGGCGGCGGGATTGAACGGATCGGGCGGCGGCGCCGCGGAATCGGGATGCTTCGGGATCGCGCAGGCACCGAGCAGCGCGGCGATGCTCAACGCGGCGACGGCCGTGCGCAGGCACGGAGTGATGCGCGCAAAACGTCGCGGGCGGGAGCAGATCTGCATGGCGTCGTTCCTCTTCAAACTGGCGAAGGCGTAAGGGTAACGTACTAAGCTTGTCGTGCGCGAGCGAAGGCGTGGGGATCGCTCGCCGACGCCTTGCGGGCGCCGCGCGGCAAGGGGCCCGCATGTTAACATCGCGTTCTATCCAATCCCACCCTCATCCCGACTTTTATCTGGAGACCCCATGCAGATCGGCCAACGGATCGGCACGCCCCTTTCTGAATCCGCGACGCGCGTCATGCTGCTCGGCGCCGGCGAGCTCGGCAAGGAAGTGATCATCGCGCTGCAACGGTTGGGCGTCGAAGTGATCGCCGTCGACCGTTACCCGAATGCGCCGGGCCATCAGGTCGCGCATCGCGCGCACGTGATCGACATGACCGACCGCGCCGCGCTGCGCGCGCTGGTCGAGCAGGAACGCCCGCATCTGATCGTCCCCGAAATCGAGGCGATCGCCACCGACGAGCTCGCCGCGATCGAAACCGAGGCGCTTGCCGAGGTGATCCCGACCGCGCGCGCCACCCAGCTGACGATGAACCGCGAAGGCATCCGCCGCCTCGGCGCCGAGGAACTCGGCCTCGCGACCTCGCCGTACGCGTTCGCCGATTCGCTCGACGAACTGCGCGCGGGCATCGCGAAGGTCGGCTATCCGTGCGTCGTGAAGCCGGTGATGTCGTCATCGGGCAAGGGGCAATCGGTATTGCGCAGCGACGCCGACGTCGAGCCCGCATGGCAGTACGCGATGGCGGGCGGCCGTGTGAATTTCGGGCGCGTGATCGTCGAGGGTTTCATCGACTTCGAATACGAAATCACGCAACTGACCGTGCGCGCGATCGACCCGGCAAGCGGCGAGGTCAGCACCTACTTCTGCGATCCGATCGGCCACGTGCAGGTCGCGGGCGACTATGTCGAATCGTGGCAGCCGCAGCCGATGAGCCCGCTCGCGCTCGAGCGCTCGCGCGAGATCGCGCACAAGGTGACGGCGGCGCTCGGCGGCCGTGGCCTCTTCGGCGTGGAACTTTTCGTGCGCGGCGACGACGTATGGTTTTCGGAAGTCAGCCCGCGTCCGCACGACACGGGGCTCGTTACGCTGTGTTCGCAGCGCTTCTCGGAGTTCGAGTTGCATGCGCGCGCGATCCTCGGGCTGCCGGTCGATACCTCGCTGCGTGCGCCGGGTGCATCGGCGGTGATCTACGGCGGTCGCGACGAGGTCGGCATCGCGTTCGAAGGCGTCGCGGCGGCATTGGCGGTGCCCAATGCGGATCTGCGCCTGTTCGGCAAGCCGGAGAGCTTCGTCAAGCGTCGCATGGGCGTCGCGCTCGCGACCGGCGAGAACATCGACGAAGCGCGCTCGCGCGCGAAGCAGGCCGCGGCCGCGGTGCGGCCGGTGTCGGCGAAGTAAGCGGCGAAATAAGCGGCGAAGCGCGGCGCAAAATCTGCGGGACGCAGACCGCAGCGCCCGCCGCATTCGGTTTATCTGATCGAAGCAAAGCAATCGGAGTAGGGGATCGTATGGCGCTCGAGACTCGCGGCAATTTTTGGCGCGGCGTGCCTGGCCGTGTCGGCGCGCTCGGCGTGGTGTTCGCGCTGTGTGCCGGCATCAGCGGCTGCGGGCTCGCGGCCGCGCCGTGCCGGGTCGCGTCGGCGGGACTGAAGATCGTGCCGGTCGTCGGGCACGTCGCCGCCGCGCCGACCGATGCGTGTGCCAATGTGATCGATCCTTGAGCTGTCGTTGAGTTGTCGTCGAGCTGTCAGTGAGCTGAGCGTGACTCGTCTGTAACCGGCCTTGCGTGCCTGCCCCCGCAACAATCGAGGTGTTCGATGAAGACATGGCGTGTTGCAATCCTCACGGCGGCAGTATCGGCGGTCGCCTGGGCGGCGGCATCGTCCGGCAGCGCATCGGCCGCGCCGCTGCAGTTCAAGCACATCGAGGGCAAGAACCACCAGACGCGCAAATACACGTGCGCGACCGGCAAGGTTCTGCAGGTCACTTACTGGAACGCCCAGAACGGACAGAGCTTCGCCGTGCTGCCGGTGAAAGGCACGTCGATGCTGTTCGTCAACACGATATCGGCGTCCGGCGTGAAGTACCAGGCCGGCAGCTATACGTGGTGGACCAAGGGTCCGCGCGCCAATCTGTATGACCTGACGAGCGGCGAGAACGCGCCGCCCTTGTTGTCCGACTGCGTGACCGTGATCCGCTGACTCCCCATCCCCCGCGCGGCCCTGTCCGCTCGCGCACATCGATTCCGTTCGAGTAGTAAGCTGTCCCGCATGGCGTTCGCCATGCCGTCTGTCATGCCACGCGCGCAGTGTCGTCGCAATGCCGTGTTTCGCGCGCGGCCGTCGTTGTCGTCTTCGATCGTCCGGTTCCGGACCCTAGTGGTGCAACAGCGGGTGCAGCAAACCCCGCGTCATCAAGCGAGACCCTCAATGAAAGCATCGGACCTGTTCGTCAAATCGCTGGAAGCCGATGGTGTCGAGTACGTGTTCGGCATCCCCGGTGAAGAAAATCTCGATCTGCTCGAGTCGCTGCGCCGCTCGAAAATCCGTCTGATCCTCACACGCCACGAACAGGCGGCCGGCTTCATGGCCGCCACCTACGGACGGCTCACCGGCCGCACCGGAGTCTGTCTGGCGACGCTCGGCCCCGGCGCGACCAACTTCGTGACCGCGGCCGCCTACGCGCAGTTGGGCGGCATGCCGATGCTGATGGTCACGGGCCAGAAGCCGATCAAATCGAGCAAGCAGGGGCACTTTCAGATCGTCGACGTGGTGCGGATGATGGAGCCGCTCACCAAGTACACGCGGCAGATCGTGTCGATCGGCAATATTCCGGCGGCGGTGCGCGAGGCGGTGCGCCGCGCCGAGGAGGAGCGGCCCGGCGCCACGCACCTCGAACTGCCGGAAGACGTCGCGCACGAGGAGGGCGACGGCAAGCCGATTCCGAAGAGTTTCAGCCGCCGTCCGGTCGCCGAGGAGAAGGCGGTCGCGCGGGCGGTCGAGGCGATCACCGCAGCGAAGCATCCGCTGCTGATGATCGGCGCGGGCGGCAATCGCAAGACCACGACGAAGATGCTGCGCGAGTTCGTCGACCAGATCGGCATTCCGTTCTTCACGACGCAGATGGGCAAGGGGGTGATCGACGAATCGCATCCGATGTGGCTCGGCAACGCGACGCTCTCCGACGGCGACTTCGTACACCGCGCGATCGAGCTCGCGGACTGCATCATCAATGTCGGTCACGACGTGATCGAAAAGCCGCCCTTCTTCATGCGCAGCGGCGAGGCGGGCGAGAAGACCGTGATCCACGTGAACTTCCTCGGCGCCGAAGTCGATCCGGTGTATTTCCCGCAGATCGAAGTGGTCGGCGATATCGCCAACGCGGTGTGGCAACTGAAGGAGAGCCTGAAGACGCGTCAGGAGCATTGGGACTTCACGCGCTTCAAGGAGATCAAGGAGCACTTCGAGGCGCATCTGGTGAAGGGCCAGCACGACGACCGCTTTCCGATGTACCCGGTGCGGATCGTCAACGACGTCTACGAGACCACGCCGGTCGACGGCATCGTGTGTCTGGATAACGGCATGTACAAGATCTGGTTCGCGCGCTACTACCGCGCCCACGAGCCGAACTCGCTGCTGCTCGACAACGCGCTGGCGTCGATGGGCGCGGGGCTGCCGTCGGCGATCGCGAGCAAGATCGTGCATCCGGAGCGCAGGGTGATCGCCGTGTGCGGCGACGGCGGCTTCATGATGAACTCGCAGGAGCTCGAAACGGCGGTGCGCCTGAAGCTCGATCTGGTGGTCCTGATTCTGCGCGACGACGCGTTCGGCATGATCCGCTGGAAGCAGGAGAACATGAATTTCCCGGACTACGGCATGACGCTTGCGAATCCCGACTTCGTCGCGTACGCGCAAAGCTATGGCGCGCAGGGGCATCGGGTCGAGGCGGCCGAACAGTTCGCGCCGCTGCTGCGCGAGTGCTTCGCGACACCGGGCGTGCACGTGATCGACGTGCCGATCGACTATTCGGACAACGAGCGCGTGCTCAATCGCGAGATCAAGCGGTTGTCCGCGCAGCTTTGAGCCTCTGTGCAGCGAATCCAGGAGAGAGCGACATGTTGCAGAAAACCTATCCGTACTACCTCGCCAACGAGCCGGTGGCGGCCAACACCGATCTCGAAGTCACCGACAAATTCAGCGGCGAAGTCGCCACGCGCGTCGCGATGGCCGACGCGGCCGCGATCGACAAGGCTATCGGCCACGCGGTCGACGCGATGCCGGCGATGCGCGCCTACCCGCCGTTCAAGCGCCAGGCGGTGCTGGAGCACTGCGTGAAGCGCTTTCGCGAGCGCTACGACGAACTCGCGCTCGCGCTGTGCATCGAGGCGGGCAAGCCGATCAACGATTCGAAGGGCGAAGTCACGCGGCTGATCGATACGTTCAAGGTCGCCGCGGAGGAGAGCGTGCGGATCGACGGCGAGATCATCAATCTGGAGATTTCGCCGCGCGCGAACGGTTACCACGGCTATGTGAAGCGCGTGCCGATCGGGCCGTGCTCGTTCATCTCGCCGTTCAATTTCCCGCTGAACCTGACCGCGCACAAGGTCGCCCCGGCGATCGCGGCGGGCGTGCCGTTCGTGCTTAAGCCGGCGAGCCGCACGCCGGTCGGGGCGCTGATCATGGGCGAGATCCTCGCGGAAACCGATCTGCCGAAGGGCGCGTTCTCGATCCTGCCCGCGCATCGCGACGGCGCCGACCTGTTCACGACCGACGAGCGCTTCAAGCTGCTGTCGTTTACCGGCTCGCCCGCGGTCGGCTGGGAGTTGAAGAGGAAAGCCGGCAAGAAGAAGGTGATTCTGGAGCTGGGCGGCAACGCGGCCGCGATCGTCGACGGCGATCAGGGCGGCAAGCTCGACTACGTGGTCGAGCGGCTCGCGTTCGGCGCGTTCTATCAGTCGGGGCAAAGTTGCATCGGCGTGCAGCGGATTCTCGCGCATGCGAGCGTCTACGACGCGCTGCGCGAGAAGCTGATCGCGAAGACGAAGTCGCTCGTGATGGGCGATCCGAAGAACGAAAAGACCTTCGTCGGACCGATGATCTCGGAATCGGAAGCGAAACGGCTCGCCGGCTGGATGGACGGCGCCGTGCAGGCGGGCGCGAAAATCGTCGCGGGCGGCAAGGTCGACGGCGCGATGTTCGAGGCGACCCTGCTCGAAGGCGTGAAGCGCGACACCGATCTGTATCGTAAGGAAGCGTTCGGGCCGGTCGCGATACTCGAGCGTTTCGACGATTTCGAGGCGGCGCTCGCGCAGGTCAACGACAGCGACTTCGGCCTGCAGGCCGGCATATTTACCGATTCGCTCGCGCACGCGCATCGCGCGTGGGATGCGCTCGAAGTGGGCGGCGTCGTGATCAACGACGTGCCATCGTTCCGCGTCGACAACATGCCGTATGGCGGGGTCAAGGATTCGGGGCTCGGGCGCGAGGGTGTGCGCTATGCGATCGAAGACATGACCGAGATGCGGCTGATGGTGATGCGCGAGACGTGGTAACGGGGTCGAGCTGAGGTGAGCGGCGGCGGCCGGCGCCTTGCGGTGGGGACCGCGCGAACGTTCCGACGAATGGCGGGCACCGCCCCGCCAGGGCGCCCGGCTGTCACGCCACTGTCGTCTGTGCGCACTACGCTGCGAGCGGAGCGACGGCCGCGGGCCGCGAGCCAGCCGCCAGCCGGCCGCCATGAGGGTTTTTGCTGAAGTGCTACAATGCTGGGCTTTCGGCGGGTGTTTCCGCCAACCGGAGCCGGCCGCATTATCCGAACTCAAACGGGTCTCGCGCGGAACGACGTGGCTCCGCCTTCATCCTGATGCCCTCCGCGGTTCCGACCGCTGCCGCGCGCAGCGCGCCACGCGCATTTTTAGCGAAAGCCACCATGTCCGACACAGCCGTCACGCCCAGCACCGAGACTTTTGATCAATTCGGCCTCGCACCCGACATCCTGAAGGCCATCAAGGAATCGGGCTACACGTCGCCCACGCCGATCCAGGCGAAGGCGATCCCGGTCGTGCTGGCGGGCCGTGACGTGATGGGCGCCGCGCAGACCGGCACTGGCAAGACCGCGAGCTTCTCGCTGCCGATCATCCAGCGTCTGCTGCCGCAGGCCAGTACGAGCGCATCGCCGGCGCGCCATCCGGTGCGCGCGCTGATCCTCACGCCGACCCGCGAACTCGCCGACCAGGTCGCCGCGAACGTGCAGGCGTACGCGAAGCACACGGCGCTGCGCAGCGCGGTCGTGTTCGGTGGCGTCGACATGAATCCGCAGTCCGATCAGCTGCGCCGCGGCGTCGAAATCCTGATCGCGACGCCGGGGCGTCTGCTCGATCACGTGCAGCAGAAAACCGCCAACCTGGGCCAGGTGCAGATGCTGGTGCTCGACGAAGCCGACCGCATGCTCGACATGGGCTTCCTGCCGGACCTGCAGCGCATCCTGAACCTGCTGCCGAAAGAGCGCCAGACGCTGCTGTTCTCCGCGACGTTCTCCGGCGAAATCAAGAAGCTCGCCGCGACGTATCTGCGCGATCCGCAGACCATCGAAGTCGCGCGCAGCAACTCGACCGCGACCAATGTCACGCAGGTCGTCTATGAAGTCGCCGAGGGCGACAAGACCGGCGCGGTCGTGCAGTTGATCCGCGAGCGCGGCCTGAAGCAGGTGATCGTGTTCTGCAACAGCAAGATCGGCGCGAGCCGGCTTGCGCGCAGCCTCGAGCGCGACGGCGTGGTCGCGACCGCGATCCACGGCGACCGCTCGCAGAGCGAGCGCATGCAAGCGCTCGACGCCTTCAAGCGCGGCGAAGTCGAGGCACTGGTCGCGACGGACGTCGCCGCGCGTGGTCTCGATATCGTCGAGCTGCCGGCGGTGATCAACTTCGATCTGCCGTTCAACGCCGAAGACTACGTGCACCGGATCGGCCGTACGGGTCGCGCGGGCGCATCGGGCGACGCGCTGTCGCTGTGCAGCCCGAACGAGCGCAAGCAGCTGGCCGACATCGAGAAGCTGATCAAGCGGCCGCTCGAACTGCAGCGCATGACCGTCGATACGCCGGTGCGCCATCATCACGAGGACCGCCCGCCGCGCCGCGAGCGCAGCGAATCGCGCGACGAGCACAGCCGCCGCCGCACGGGCGGGGCGTCGGGTTCGTATGGCCGTCCGCATCACCATCGCGCACAGCCGGTCGACGATTTCTTCCTGAAGCCGTACGAGCCGTCGCCGGCATCGATGCGCAAGGTCGAGGAGATGGCTACAGCGAACGGCGCGCCGCAGAAGGCGGCGCCGAAGCGGCAACTGGCCGCGTTGCTCGGTGGCTTCGGAATGCCGAGAAAGACCCCTTCGTCGTCGTAAGGCGGGTTGCAGGCTTGATGCCCGGGCGCAACGCCGGGCATGCGCATCGTCAGGATGCGCGAATCTTCATCCGTTTCGCCCAGGCCGCGGTCGCGGCGCTGTAGAAGTTCTCCAGCGTCGCAGGTGGCTCGCTTCCGAGATCCAGCCCAAGATGCCGTGCCGCCGTGCCTAGCGCGTCCAGTGGCTGGTCGCTATCGAGCGCGGTCGCGCCGTTCTGCTTGCTCAGCTTCTCGCCGTGCTCGTTCGTGACGACCGGCACATGCAGATACTCGGGCGTCGCGACGCCCAGACAACGCTGCAGATAAATCTGCCGCGCCGTCGAATCCATCAGATCCACGCCACGCACGATGTGCGTGATGCCCGCGTCCGCATCGTCCACCACCACCGCGAGCTGATAGGCCCACTGATCGTCCGCGCGACGCAGCACGAAGTCGCCGACCTCGGTCGCGAGGTTTTGCGTCTGCGGGCCCTGCCAGCGGTCGTCGAACCTGATGACGGCGGCCTCGCCGTCGGGCACGCGCAGGCGCCAGGCGCGCGCCGGCTTGCCATGCAAACCCATGCGGCACGTGCCGGGGTAGGCGAGCGTCGTGTTGCGCGCGTGCGCGTGCAACAGCGAATCGGCGATTTCCTTGCGCGTGCAGCCGCACGGATAGACGAGCCCCGTCGTTTTCAACTGCTCCAGCGCCTGCTGATAGCGCGCCGTTCGCTGGCTTTGCCAGACCGGCGTTTCGTCGGCGCGCATGCCGAAGCGATCGAGGGTCGCGAGGATGTCCTCGGCGGCACCGGGCACCGTGCGCGGTCCGTCGATATCCTCGACGCGCACGAGCCACGCCCCGCGATGCGCGCGCGCGTCGAGCCAGCTCGCGAGCGCGCTGACCAGCGAGCCGAAATGCAGCGGCCCGGTCGGCGACGGCGCGAAGCGTCCGCGATAGGTCATGGGTTGAGGATGAGAGGGGATACGGCGGCGCGGCTGGCCACCCAGGCCACCGCGGTTTCCATTACGCGGCGCACGCGGCCTTGCTGTCCGGATGGCACGCCGGACAGGTTTTGCCCGCGACATACATCGGCGATTGCTGTTGCTCGGGCGTGACCACCGCACGGCAGCCGAAGCATTGCCGGGTCGCGGTCGGTTCGAGTTGCGGATTCAGCGCCGTGCGATAGTCGAACACGAAGCAGTCGCCGTGATAGTGCGCGCCGCCCACTTCCTCGAAGTATTTGAGGATGCCGCCTTCGAGCTGGTACACGTTCTCGATGCCGACCTCCTTCATGTGGATCGCGGCCTTCTCGCAGCGGATGCCGCCCGTGCAGAACGAGACGACCGTCTTGCCTTCGAGGTCGGCACGGTTGTTCTCGATCACCTCGGGGAACTCGCTGAATTTCGTGATGCGATAGTCGAGTGCGTTCTCGAATGTGCCGACATCGACTTCGAACGCGTTGCGCGTGTCGAGCATCACGACGGGGCGGCCTTCGTCATCATGACCGCGGTCGAGCCAGCTCTTCAGCGTGGGTGCGTCGACGAACGGCGCGCGGCCGAGCTCGGGGCGGATTGCCGGCTTTTTCATCGTGATGATTTCGCGCTTGAGCTTGACCAGCATGCGCGTGAAGGGCTGCGAATCCGACAGGCTTTCCTTGAACTGCAGGTTCGCGAACTTGCCTTCGAACAGCGGATCGTGGCGGATGTAGTCGATGAACGCGTCGGTGTTCTCGCGGGTGCCGGCGGTAAACAGGTTGATACCTTCGGGCGCGAGCAGGATGGTGCCGCGCAGGCCGAGCGCATTGCAGCGCTCGGTGACGAGCGGGCGCCACGCGGCGGTGTCTTCGATGGTCGCGAATTGATACGCGGAGAGATTGACGATACTCATGTGTGTCCAGCGGTAAAGATGGCCGGCGTGGCGAGGGACGGCGGGTGGCGTAGTCGCGGTTGCGTCCGCCACTGTTGCGTCCCCCGCTGTTACGTCCCCGCTGTTACGTCCCCCATAAGACCCGTGATTTGGCGCGGGGTTTGCCGCGCACTTTGCCAGGGAGATGGCCACGTCGAAACAGGCGAAACCGCTATTATCCCTCAACCCGGCATTTTGCCCGCCCTGGCCGAATGGCCAACGGGTTGCGCTAGCGCAAACAGCGCGCTCGCCGAGCGCGTCCTGGCCGGATGGCCAACGCGCCGTTTTGACCTGAAATCCGCGCGAGGGTGGGGTTACAATGTCGCCCATGTCAGATCCCCGCTTCGTCCATCTCCGCGTTCACTCCGAATTCTCGATTGCCGACGGCATTGTGCGTCTCGACGACATCGTCGCGGCGGCGGCCAAAGACGGTCAGGGCGCGCTCGCGCTCACCGACCTCGGCAACGCATTCGGCCTCGTGCGTTTCTACAAGGAAGCGCGTGGCAAAGGCGTCAAACCCATTGCCGGCTGCGACGTCTGGATCACCAATCCGGACGACCGCGATAAGCCTTCGCGTCTGCTGCTGCTGGTCAAAGACCGGCGCGGCTACCTGAACCTCTGCGAATTGCTCAGCAAGGCGTCGCTGACGAACCAGTATCGCGGTCGCGCGGAAGTCGAAGCCGGCTGGCTCGAATCCGGTCTCGGCGAAGGGTTGCTCGCGTTGTCGGGCGCGCAGCAGGGCGACATCGGCCTCGCGCTGGCGGCCGGCAACGAAGAGGCGGCCAAGCGCAACGCGCGGCATTGGGCGAAGGTGTTCCCGGGCGGCTTCTATATCGAGCTGCAGCGCTGCGGTCAACCGGGCGGCGAGCAGTACGTGCAGCAGGCGGTCGCGCTCGCGGCATCGCTGAAACTGCCGGTCGTCGCGACGCACCCGATGCAGTTCATGACGCCGGACGACTTCACCGCGCACGAAGCGCGCGTGTGTATTTCCGAAGGCGATATTCTCGCGAATCCGCGTCGCCAGAAGCGCTTTACGTCCGAGCAGTATTTCCGCTCGCAACAGGAAATGGCCGAACTGTTCGCGGACATTCCGTCGGCGCTCGCGAACACGGTGCAGATCGCCAGGCGCTGCAATCTGACGCTCGAACTCGGCAAGCCGAAGCTGCCGCTCTTTCCGACACCCGATGGCATGTCGCTCGACGACTACCTCGTGCAGCTGTCGAAAGAAGGTCTCGAAAAGCGGCTCGAACAACTGTATCCGGACGAGGCCGAGCGCGACGCGCAACGCGCCACTTACTACCAGCGCCTCGAATTCGAGTGCGGCACGATCATCAAGATGGGCTTTCCGGGCTACTTCCTGATCGTGGCGGACTTCATCAACTGGGCGAAAAACAATGGCGTGCCGGTCGGTCCGGGCCGGGGTTCGGGCGCGGGCTCGCTGGTCGCCTATGCGCTTGGCGTGACCGATCTCGATCCGCTGCGCTACAACCTGCTGTTCGAGCGTTTTCTGAATCCGGAGCGGGTGTCGATGCCCGACTTCGACATCGACTTCTGCCAGCACGGCCGCGATCGCGTGATCCAGTACGTGAAGGAAAAGTACGGCGCGAATGCGGTGTCGCAGATCGCGACGTTCGGCACGATGGCGGCGAAGGCGGCGGTGCGCGACATCGGCCGTGTGCTCGATCTCGGCTACATGTTCACGGACGGCATCGCGAAGCTGATCCCGTTCAAGCCGGGCAAGCACGTAACGATCGCCGACGCGATGAAGGAAGAGCCGCTGTTGCAGGAGCGCTTCGACAACGAAGACGAAGTGCATCAGCTGCTCGAACTCGCGCAGCGCGTGGAGGGCTTGACGCGTAACGTCGGCATGCACGCGGGCGGCGTGCTGATCGCGCCAGGCAAGCTGACCGATTTCTGCCCGCTGTACACACAGGGCGACGAAAGCGGGGTCGTCAGCCAGTACGACAAGGACGACGTCGAAGCGGTCGGCCTCGTGAAGTTCGACTTTCTGGGCCTCACCACGCTGACCATTCTGGATTGGGCGGAGCGCTACATCCGCCGCCTCGATCCGTCGAAGCAGGACTGGTCGCTCGGCCAGGTCCCGCTCGACGACCCGGCGTCGTTCTCGATTCTGAAGAAAGCGAACACGGTCGCCGTGTTCCAGCTGGAAAGCCGCGGCATGCAGGGCATGCTGAAGGACGCGCAGCCTGACCGCTTCGAGGACATCATCGCGCTCGTCGCCTTGTACCGTCCGGGTCCGATGGACCTGATCCCGAGCTTCTGTGCACGTAAGCACGGCCGCGAGGTGGTCGAGTATCCCGACCCGCGCGTCGAGCCTGTTCTGAAAGAGACCTACGGCATCATGGTCTACCAGGAGCAGGTGATGCAGATGGCGCAGATCATCGGCGGCTACTCGCTCGGTGGCGCCGACCTGCTGCGTCGCGCGATGGGCAAGAAGAAGCCCGAGGAGATGGCCAAGCACCGCGAAATTTTCGCGGAAGGCGCGGCCAAGAACGGCCTCACGCGCGAGAAGGCGGACGAAACCTTCGACCTGATGGAGAAGTTCGCGGGCTACGGCTTCAACAAGTCGCACGCGGCCGCGTATGCGCTGCTCGCGTACTACACCGCGTGGCTGAAGGCGCATCATCCGGCCGAATTCATGGCGGCCAACATGTCGCTCGCGATGGACGACACGGACAAGGTCAAGATCCTGTTCGAAGACTGCCTCGCGAACAAGATGGCCGTGCTGCCGCCGGACGTGAACCTGTCCGCGTACCGCTTCGAGCCGGTCGCCGAAGCCGACGGCAAGCGCTCGCGCACGATCCGCTACGGCCTCGGCGCGATCAAGGGCAGCGGCCAGAACGCGATCGAGGAAATCCTGCGCGCACGCGAAGAGGGTCGCTTCATCGACATCTTCGATTTCTGCAATCGCGTCGATCGGCGCATCGTCAATCGCCGCACGATCGAGGCGCTGATTCGCGCCGGCGCGTTCGACACGCTGCATCCGAACCGCGCGCAGCTGATCGCCTCCGTCTCGCTCGCGATGGAAGCGGCCGAGCAGGCGGCCGCCAATGCGCTGCAGGCGGGTCTGTTCGACATGGGCGACGCGCCGTCGCAAGGCCACGAACTCGTCGACGAACCCGAGTGGCCGGAAAAGCGCAAGCTGCAGGAAGAAAAGGCGGCACTGGGCTTCTATCTGTCGGGCCACCTGTTCGACGCGTACAAGGACGAAGTGCGCCGCTTCGTGCGCCAGAAGATCGGCGAGCTGAAGGAAGGGCGCGACAAGCTGGTCGCGGGCGTGATCGTGTCGCTGCGCACGCAGATGACCCAGCGCGGCAAGATGCTGATCGCGCTGCTCGACGACGGCACGGGCCAATGCGAAGTGACGGTCTTCAACGAGGTCTTCGAAGAGCACAAGCAACTGTTCAAGGAAGACGAACTGCTGGTCGTGCAGGGCCAGGCGCGTAACGACGCGTTCACCGGCGGCATCCGCTTCACCGTCGAAACGGTGATGGATCTCGGCCGCGCGCGCTGCCGCTACGCTGACTCGGTCAAGGTGCAGATGAACGGCAACGCGGACGCGCAGGCGTTGCGCCGGGTGCTCGAAGCGCACACCGCGGGCAAGGACCAGCCGCCTGCGGCAGCCGCGCCGGCGGCCGCCTCGCGGGGTAACGGCGGCAGCGGTGGCGGGCGGGGCGGCTTCGGCGGCGATGGTGGACGTCAGCGGCAGGCGGTGCAGATTCCGAACGGGCTCGCGGTGCAGGTCGTCTATCGCAGCGAGCATGCGCAAGGCGAAATGCGTCTCGGCGATGCGTGGCGCGTGAAGCCGACCGATGAGCTGCTCGCCGCGCTGCGCGGCGAGTTTGCCGGCAGCTCGATCGAGATCGTGTATTGAGCGAGGTCGATGGCGAGGATGTGGTTGGCCGGTGCCGAGTGGTGCGGCCCGGTCCGGCCAGGCTTGGCTTACCGCCCGCCCGTTTTTTCCAGACGTGCCAGCTTCAGAAACCGGTAGTAGACCGTCTCCGCATTGAACAGCGCGATCATCAGCCCGGCGCGGCCGTCCAGAAATCCGCGTCGCAGCAGATAGGTCCGCACGAACGCCCACAGGCCACGCCCTACCGCCAGCCGAATGCTGCCTTTTTGGCCGGCCTCGTAACGCTGCCGCGCGCCGGCCGTCGAATACGCGTCGAGCTTGCGCAGCACACCCTCGTAGTCCTCGTACGAGTAGTGCATCAGCTTGCCGGTCAGGCGTTGCGCGGGCGTGTCGAACACGAGGCGCTCGTGCACGAGGTCGTCGGAAAAGCGCGCGGTGCCGCGTTTGAACAGGCGCGGAATCCAGTCCGGATACCAGCCGCTGTGATGAACCCATTGGCCGCAGAAGCTCGACAGGCGGTCCACCGCATAGACGTCGGCGGCGGGCGCGGCGAGCGTCGCGCGAATCGATGCGGCAAGCTCCGGCGTGACGATTTCGTCGGCGTCGAGCGACAGGATCCAGCTCGTTGTCAGCGCATCGACGGCGCGGTTCTTTTGCGGGCCGAAGCCCGGCCAGTCGGTCTGTTCGATGACGCGAGCGCCGTGTGCGCGGGCGATGTCGGCGGTGCCGTCGGTGCTGCCGCCGTCGATCACGACGATCTGATCGGCGAAGGCCACGGCCTGCAGGCATTCCGCGAGCCGCGCCGCCGCGTTCCGGGTGATGAGGGCAACGCCAAGAGTGGTTTCTTGCATACCTGAGTTGCGTAGAGGACGAAGTGACGGAGCGGGACATGGCCCGGCGATCGAGCAGCGAGTATACACACCCGATCCGGCCCCGCACCACGGCGCCGATCCGCCAGGTGTTGCGCGCCTTCCGCCGGGCGCGATGCATCGGCCGTCATGCTCAACCGATTACAATGCTCTTTTTCGATATTCCACGCGGCGGCCCGACCATGCGCCGCGTGCTCGCTGTTCCGCATTTCCAGAGGATTCCTTGAGCGCGAAGCCAACGTTAAGCAAACCCATGGGTTCAGGCGATGCGTCGTCGCCGGCCGTCGTCCTGCGGCGCCTGTGGCCTTTCATCAAGCCGCTGCTGTGGGTCGTGGTCGGCGCGATCGTCGCGATGGCGGTGAGCGCCGGTACCGACGCCGCCATTCCCGCCCTGCTCAAGCCGCTGCTCGACAAGGGCTTCGGCGCGCATGCGGTCGACAGGACTAAGTGGCTCGTGCCGGCCGCGGTGATCGGCCTGGCGCTGATTCGCGGCGTGTCGCAGTACGCGTCCGGCTATCTGCTCGCGTACGTGTCGAACAAGATCCTGCTCGAGCTGCGCCTGAAGATGTTCGACCGCATGATCCACACGAGCGTCGCGTTCTTTCAGCGCGAAACCGCGAGCACGGTCATCAACGCGATCGTCTTCGAGGTCAACCAGATCCTGAACGTGCTGCTGAGCGTGATGGTCACGCTCGTGCGCGACTCGCTGACGGTGATCTTCCTGCTCGGCTATCTGTTCTATCTGAACTGGCGCCTGACGCTGATCGTCGCGGTGCTGCTGCCGGGCATCGGCTGGCTGGTCGGCAAGATCAATCGCCGGCTGCGGCGCCTGAACCGTGAGCATCAGTTGCTGACGAACGAGCTTTCGTACATCGTCGAGGAGACCGTGGGCGGCTACAAGGTCGTCAAGGTGCATAACGGCGAGCAGTACGAGATGGACCGCTTCACCGAGATGAGCCGGCGCCTGCGCGGCTACGCGATGCGCATGACGGTGTCCGGCGGCCTCGCGCAGCCGTTGACGCAGTTCCTCGCGTCGATCGCGCTCGCGGTCGTGATCACGATCGCGGTGGTGCAGTCGTCGTCGGATCAGACGACGGTCGGCGGCTTCGTCGCGTTCGTCACGTCGATGCTGCTGATCATCTCGCCGCTCAAGCATCTGATGGACGTGAACCAGCCGCTGCAGCGCGGCATGACAGCGGCCGAGCTGATCTTCGGCCTGATCGACGAACCGGCCGAGCCGAAGGGCGGCGGCAAGCCGCTCGCGCGTGCGCGCGGCGAGGTCGAATTCCGCGACGTGTCGTTCCACTACGGCACGAACTCGACGCACAACCGTCACACGCTCGACCAGGTGTCGTTCAAGGTCGCGCCGGGCGAGATGGTCGCGCTCGCGGGCCCGTCGGGCAGCGGCAAGACCACGCTCGTGAACCTGCTGCCGCGCTTCTTCGATCCGACCGGTGGCGCGATTCTGGTCGACGGCGTCGCGTTGCCCGAATACGACCTGCACGCGTTGCGCAGCCAGATCGCGATGGTGAGCCAGGACGTCGTGCTGTTCAACGACACGATCGCGCACAACGTCGCGTACGGTCAGGAGGTCAATGCGGAGAAGGTCAAGGCGGCGCTGCGCGCGGCGAACCTGTGGGACACCGTGCAGGCGATGCCGCAGGGCATCGAAACGCTCGTCGGCGACAACGGCATGATGCTCTCGGGCGGCCAGCGCCAGCGTCTCGCGATCGCCCGTGCGATCTACAAGGACGCGCCGATCCTGATTCTCGACGAAGCGACTTCCGCGCTCGATTCCGAGTCCGAACGCCATGTGCAGGCGGCGCTCGAAACGCTGATGAAGGGCCGCACCACACTCGTGATCGCGCACCGGCTGTCGACGATCGAGCGCGCCGACCGCATCCTCGTGATGGAGGCGGGGCGGATCGTCGAGTGCGGCAGCCATCGCGAGCTGCTCCAGCACGACGGTTTGTACGCGCATCTGCATCGAATCCAGTTCCAGCAGAGCGCGGCCTGAACCGTCGCATGGCGGATGTGGGGCACTGGTGCGCTTTGCCGGAGCCCCTGCGACGGGTCGGCCTATACGGCCCGCGTCGCCAGTCACCGCCAGACCCGAGCGTCGTCTTCAGACCTTTCTACCGCGCACGACCCGCTTGATCCAGATGCCCGGCGCATAGACCGCCGGACAACTCGCATACAGGAACATCCGAATCCGCAAGCCGAGCTTCACGCCGGCGCTGCGCGTCATCAGCCCGATGCGTTCGCCGAGGCTGCCCGCTTCGAACATCGCATGAATGAACTGCTCGCGCGCGAGCTTCGGCGCCATCGCCGCGCGCATGCGTTCGCCGATCCCGGCGATCTGCGCGTCGCGTTGCAGCTGGGCGAGCTCCGCGAGGCCGTAGCGATTGCTTTGCCGCATCCGCGCGATCAGCTCGTCGACCGACTGGTAGCGGCGCTTGCGCGATAGGCCGCCGCGCCGGTAGCGCACCAGCGGCTCGCGCAGACTGATCGCGCCGCCCGAGAGGATCGCGCGCAGCACCATGATCTGATCCTCGGCCGCGGCGCCTGGCAGCATTGGCCCGAAGCGCTCGATCAGGCGTCGCGACCACGTATGCGCGGCGCCGATCAGCCAGGGACGCTCGACGAGCCAGTCGTCGAAGCTGCGATAGCGGTCGAGCTCGGTCGGGCTCACGCGCTCGTGCAGATGACCGGCTTCGTCCATGTCGGCCAGATCGGTTGCGATCAGATCAGGGCGGCGCCCATGCGCGAGCCAGCAGTCGACCACGCGCGCGCAGCGCTCGGGCGCCGACATGTCGTCGCCGGCGGCGACGAACAGCAGCTCGCCGCGCGCGAGTTGCGCGAGTTGCGAGAGGTGCGCGCTGATGCCCTGGTTCACGGCGTTGCGCCGGGCGATCACGCGATGCGGCCCTGCGTAGCCGGCGAGCGCCGCTTCGATCGCGGCGAAGGTGGCGTCGCTGGACGCGTCGTCGGAAACGATGATCTCGAGCGGCTCGTAGGTTTGCGCGAGCGCGCTGCGCACGGCGTCGCCGATCTGCTGCGCCTGATTGTAGGCGATCACCAGCATCGAGACGAGCGGGCGGGCGGTGTCGGCGGTGGCGTCGGTGGCGTCGGTTGCTTCGGTTGCGGCGGGCGTCGGGCTGTCGGTCATGGAGTCGGGACGAAGGCGATTGGCCTAGATTCTAGCCGTTGGCGGCCGGGCCGCGCGACGCGCGCGCTGAACCTGGGCACCTCGCGGGCATCGCGCGGGAACCGCGACCTGAGCGCAGCGAAACCCATCCTTTACAATTGCCGCTGCCCCGAAACTTAGTGCCCACGTCCTCATCCGCGCGTGCGCCTCACCGAGACCGATCCTTGTCAGAGCCGACCCGCGACCCGAACCGCCGTCCCCTCACCGACCTCGCGCTGACCGCCCAGGCGCTGAAGAACAGCGGCGGCGCCGAGCGCTACACGCGCGATGTGATCGCCGGCCTGCATCGGCTGGGTCTGCGCCCGACGCTGTTCGCGCGCGAGATAGACCCCGCGCTGCCTGAAGCCGCATGGATCGAGGCGCAGCCGCTCAACGTGCGCTGGGCGCCGCGCAAGCTGCGCAACCTCGCGTTCGACTGGCGTCTGAAGCAGCGTCTGAAGCGCCATCGCCCGGCGTGCGTGTTCTCGATCAATCACTCGACGTATGCCGACGTCGCCTTGTGCGGCGGCACGCATCCGGGTTCGCTCGAAGCCGCGGGTCGCGCGCCGCGCCGCAGCGACGAATGGCAGATCGAGCTCGAGCGGCGCGTCTACACGCGGGCGCGTTCGATCGTCGCGCATTCGCAATTGATGAGCCGCGAGTTGCAGCGCTTCTATCAGGTGCCGGCCGCGCGCATCGACGTGCTGTATCCGCCGGTCGACACCGCGCGCTTCAAGCCGCTCGACGCCAGCGCGCGCGCCGCCGTGCGCCGCCAGCTGGGCGTGCCCGACGATCGCGTGATGTTCGTGTTCTCGTCGACGAGTCACGAGCGCAAGGGCTATGCGCTGCTCGAAGCGTTTTTCTCGCGCACGACGCTGCCGGTCTGCCTCGTCGTCGTAGGGCGCCCGGTGCCGAAGACCAGCGACACGATCCGTTACGCGGGCTATAGCAAGGAAATTGAGAAGCTGTTCGCGGCCGCCGATTTCACGGTGGTCGCGTCGGCGTACGAGCCGTTTGGGCTCGTCGGCGTCGAGTCGGTGATGTGCGGCACGCCGCTTGTGATCGCCGAGAACGTCGGCTCGGCGGAGACCGTGATCGGCGCGGCGAAGATCGAGTTCTCGCGGCAGGCCGCGGGCAGTTTCGAGCGCGCGATCGGGCAGGCGGTGGAACGCGCCAGGAGCGGCGCTGCGCGGATCGCGGCGCCGCGCGAGAGCCTCGTGTACGACCCGAGCGTCGACGCGCACGTCGCGGCGCTTTACGAGGTGTTCACGCGGGGATGAGGGCGATGAGGGGCGATGAGGGCGGCGCTGCGCGCGCCGGCCGCCATGTCCGCTCGAATCAATCGCGCGACAGCGTTTCGCGCACCAGCGCCGCCGGCGTGGTGGGGGCTTCGCTTCGCAACTCGCGTTTGCGCGCATCGATCACCGCCAGAAGCGTCGCCACCAGCAAGGCGAGCAGCACCGTGACCATGATCGGGACCAGCACGTCGATCGTGAGCCCGAAGATTACCGTGCTCGTCGCGACCGCGAGACCCGCGTACGACGCGGCGCGAATCGCCGGATCGCTCGCGTGCCGGTGGCGCCAGAAATACACCGCCATCCCGTAGTAGAGCAATAGCAGACAGATCACGCCGACCGCACCCATCTCGGCGAGCGTCGAGAAAAAGTCGCTATGCGCGCGTTCGTTGACGATCTCGGCTTTGACTTCGCCACGTTTGGCCATCACGCCGAGCTCGTCGACCAGGTGGCCCTTGCCGATGCCCCACGCCGGGTGCCGTTTGAACATCATCCGCGATGCGTTCCACAGTTCGAAGCGCAGGCCGGTGGCCGTGTTGTCGTCGCCCCTGTGCATCATCGATACATCGCTCGGCACCTCGGCTAAGCGCTTCTGCACCCGTTCAGTGGACAGCAGCCCGCCTGCCGCGATCACGATCGCGAGCGTCGCGATCACGAGGCGCTTCTTGTGCGTGAACCAGTGGTACTGCATGCCGAGCAGCACGACGAACATGGGCACTGCGAGCCAGCCGCCACGCGTGCCCGACAGAAACGACGCATAGCCGCCCGACACCAGCGCGAGGACGCGCGGCGCCAGCACGCGCCAGTCGCGCGGATTGTCCCAGCCGAGCGTGAACACCGACAGGAACGCGAGCAGCAGGGCGGTATCGCCGAACGGAATCGCGTTCGTGTACGAGTTGTTCAGGCGGTGCGCGTCGGTCCAGCCGCCGGGCGGCTGAGCGATGAACGCCCACACCCCGACCGCGAGCGCGCCGGCCGCGCAGCCCCAGCCGATCATGCGCAGATTGCGCGACGGCAATTGCCGCAGAAGCAGGAACACCAGCAGCGCAAACATGAAACGCGACACCGAGTCGAACTCGCGTGGCAGCCAGTAGCCCAGCACCAGTTGCTGCGCGCCGATGCCGACGACGAACGCGAGCATGCCGATCGTGTACCAACGGTAGGTGCGCAAGGCGGAGAAATAGCCCGGCATGCGCCGGTTGGCGATGGCCGCGCCGAGCGCGAGCGCGACGAGTGCGAAAAAGCAGTAGCCGGTGCCGCCGCGCCAGATCAGATTGACCGCGGGCGCGAAAAACAGCAGAGCCGTCGTGAGCCAGAGCAGGCTGGGAGCAAAAATCATAGGCCTACGTTATCGATGAAACACTACCGTTCCGGTGGTGAAGTTGCAGGGGCGCGGGACCATTTGAGGTTTTCAAGACGGTAGAGCGATCCGGATTATAACCATGCGCTCCCTTGCGAAATGCTTGCTGCCGTACGCGGAAAGGTAGCGCAGGCCCCCGCGGCGGGCGCTGGGGCGGGGCGCGCGGTGGTTGTCGTGCGAGCGGGCGGGGGCGGTACAATCGCGCGACACTCATAGGCGGGGCGCGGCGCTTGCCGCGCCCGCACGCAGCTCAACGGACCGACTCGATGTTCTCAATCATCATCCCGACCTGGAACAACCTGCCTTATCTGCGCCTCGTGATCAGAAGCCTGCGGCGTCATTCGACGCATCCGCACCAGATCATCGTGCACGTGAACGACGGCTCGGACGGCACGCTGGCGTGGGTGCGCGACGAGGGGATCGAGCATACGGCGTCGCCCGGCAATATCGGCATTTGCCACGCGGTCAATATCGCCGCGGCCCGCGCGACGCAGGACTATATCGTCTACATGAACGATGACATGTACTGCTGCCCCGGCTGGGACGACGCGCTCGTCAGGCGTCTCGCGCAGATGCCCGCCGACAACCTGTTCATGCTGTCGGGCACGATGATCGAGCCGGTCGATTCGGGCAATCCGTGCGTGGTCGTGCGCGATTTCGGCCGCGACGCGCAGGTGTTTCGCGCCGACGAGTTGATCGCCGCCACGCCGGGGCTCGTGCGCGCCGACTGGCGCGGCGCGACGTGGCCGCCGACGCTCGTGCATCGCGACTGGTGGTTCAAGGTGGGTGGCTACAGTAGCGAACTGAGCCCCGGCATGAGCAGCGACAATGATTTCTCGATGAAGATGTGGGACGCGGGCTGTCGCACGTTCGTCGGCGTCGGCGACAGTCTCGTCTATCACTTCCAGCAGAAGAGCACCGGCAAGATCGTCAAGAACGACGGGCGTCGCCAGTTCCTCAACAAATGGGGGATGACGCAGGCAACCTTCGACCGCTATTACCTGCGCCGCGGCACCGCCCTCGACGGCGCGCTCGCGGTCAGCGAACCGGAGCGTACCGGCCGGCTGCGCCGTGCGCTACTGAAGTCGCGCATCAAACGCGCGTTGGGCTGACGGGCTTCTGCCTCGTTGCTGGGCGTGAGCCTACGCGCGGCGCGCCTCAGACGCCGCCCGTCACGAGCGGCAGCACGGTCAGATCCGGATGCGTGCCGTCGATGATGCTGCGCCCCACATGCACCGCTTCGTATAGCGCGTCGTCGCGGCTCTTGAAGCTCTCCTCGCCGTCCGCGTGAAACGGCACCGCATGGCCGGGAAGATGAGGATTGGCGCCCGGATGGCAGACGTAGCCGAGATACGTGTAGCGGCTGTTTTGCGCGGCCGCCGCGTCGCCGGCATGGGCTGCGTCGGGCGGGTCCTTCGCGACGGGTGACACGTGAATCTCGAAGCCCTCGTATTGCACCGTCTGCCAGTCTGCGGTTTCGTCGGCCATGACCGCCTCCGTCTGGGTCTGTTCTATCAAAAAGTCTAGGTGATTTGCCGCCAAAACGCGCGGCCGGGCGGCGAAGGCCAAGCCATTAAGGCCTGGCGATCAAGGCTTGATCGCGCCGAGTTGCTTCAGCAGCGTCAGGTTGTCCTCGAGATGCCAGTTTTCGACGATGCGGCCGTCCGCTACGCGATACAGGTCGAACGCCTGGAAGTCGACGGTCTGGCCGTCGCCCTTCAGGTTCCCGAACTGGCCCGTGAAGTGGCCATGAAAGTGCAGATGCACCGACGCGCGGTCGCCGGCGACGACGAGATCGTCGACCTCCGCGTGCAGGTCGGGCACCGCCGCGCGAAAACCCTTCGACGCCTGCAACGGACCGTTCGGGCCTTGCGGGCGGCCGTCCGGCAGCGTGCGATCGATGAACGCGGGCGACAGCGCGAGCCGCGCGTACGCTTCGTCGCCGGTGTTCCAGAACGCTGCGTAGCGGCGCGCGGCGAGCACGACCGCGGCGCTTTGCGGCGAGGCGGTGTCGACGGCGACGTGATACGGGGTGGGCAGGGTTGCGTCGTTGGCGGAATCCGCGGCCTGTGCGCCGAGCGCGCCGGCAAGGCTGGCGGCGACGAGAGCCTGACGGACGACGCGGGAAATCGATTGGCGGTTCATGGTGCGCTCCTCGGAAGTGGGTGGATGAAGCGCATTCTGCGGACAACGTCCGCATTTGATAATCGGTCTGTGGATAGAAGGATTTTCATTCGATTTTTGAAAATCATCCCTCTGCAGAATCGCGGCCGCCAGAACGCCCTGGTGGGTCCTCGTCGGATAAAATGCTGCGCTTTGCCCAAAACCGACTTCGCTCATGTGGTTCAAAAACCTTCAGCTGCACCGTCTGCCCGCTCCGTGGTCCGTCACCCCTGAACAGATGCAGAAGTGGCTCGCGCCGTACGCGTTCGCGCCCGGCCAGAGCATCGAGATGCAGGCCCAAGGCTGGGCGCCGCCGCGCGATGGCGACTCCCTCGTCTACGCGATGAACGGCCAGATGCTGCTGACGTTCCGCGCCGAGAAGAAGCTGCTGCCCGCGTCGGTCGTCACGCAGATCACGCGCGAGCGCGCGGCCGAAATCGAGGAGCAGCAGGGTTTCAAGCCGGGCCGCAAGCAGATGCGCGACCTGAAAGAGCAGGTCACCGACGAGTTGCGGCCGCGCGCATTCAGCATCCGTCGCGACACGCGCGTGTGGATCGATTGCACGAATGGCTGGCTCGTGATCGACGCGGCGTCGCAGGCGGTCGCCGACGATGTGCGCGGGCTGCTCGTGAAATCGATCGACCAGTTGCCGCTGATGACGGTGCGCGTCGCGCAGTCGCCGGTCGCGGCGATGACCGGCTGGCTGCTCGACGGCGACGCCCCGGCGGGCTTCACGCTCGATCAGGACACCGAGCTGCGTTCACCCACCGAGGGCAACGCCACGGTGCGCTATGTCGGACATACGCTGGACGCCGACGACATGCGCCGGCACATCGAGGCGGGCAAGCAATGCATGCGGCTCGCGATGACATGGAACGATCGCGTGTCGTTCGTGCTGACGCCGTCGCTGACGATCAAGCGCATCACGCCGCTCGACGTGCTCAAGGAAGCGAGCGACCCGACCGCGCAGAACGACGACGAGCGCTTCGATTCCGACGTCGCGCTGATGACGGCCGAACTCGATCGCATGCTGCGCGACCTGATCGATGCACTGGGCGGCGAGCAGGGGGCAGAAGGGTTCGCGCTGCCGCAGGCCGTGGCGGCTTGAGCGTCAGATTCGCGCGCTGTCGAGCGCTTCGACACAGCTTCACGTAGCTTCACGTAGCGCGAGGTCGCGGGCCGCGGGCGCGGTCCGCCGCGCCCGCGCGCCCCTCGGCCAGGCTCAGGATCTATCGGTCGACAGCAAGCATGCTGGCCATGATTGCCTCGTTGTTCCCTATTCGACACGCGAACTATTGCGGATGCATTTGACAATCGTGATTTCACAGTTCAATTTAACAAATTGAATCTAACGATTTTTGACAGTTTAATTAACTATTTGCAGTGAAAATCAGGATCTGATTTTCATATCGAATGGTTGCCAATACGCATATCCGAAACGCAAGCGGCTCGTTCTCCCGATTTTCATTTGGATAGGCAGCGCTGAAATTCGCAGTCTGATGCACGGTTTTCGGGCATTTCAGAGCGGCTTGGCGCGTTATCATCGATGAAAAAAATGCTGCGTGCACCTTTTCTTTTTCGTGATCGTCCCGTCGGAATTTCGGCTAATTACGCCACAAAATGACGCAGTCTTTTAAATTGGAATTAGAGTGTGCGGTGATTATTAGCTAACGGGCGTGTGAAGCCCGATGAAACCATTCACCGGTCATCGAGGAGGCAGTCCGTGGATGAACATCAAGACAGCGAAGCGCACAAGCGTGCGGTGCTCGGCGCGCGGATCATCGCCGGTCTGCGCGCGGGCGAGTTCGCCGTCGCGTTCCAGCCTGTCGTGCATGCGCAAACTCGCGCGCTGTTTGGCGTCGAATGTCTGTTGCGCTGGCGGCATCCGCAGTATGGGTTGCTGCTGCCCGGCGCCTTCGCATCGGCCTTGCACGACCCTGCGGTCGCGCACGAGGCGACGCGCTTCGTGCTCGACGTCGCGTGCCAGCGGCTGCGCGAAACGTCGCAAGCCGGCGGCGCGCTGCCACGCGTCGCGGTCAACGTTCAACCGTCCCAACTGCTGGATGACTCGCTGGTGCAGATGATCGACGAGATCACGCGCCGTCATTGTGTGCCTGCTTCGTGTCTCGAACTCGAACTGGTCGAGAACGAGGAGACGCTCCCTCTCGTCGCAACCCGCGAGTTCACCGCGCCGCTGCGCTCGCTTGGCGTGCAACTGGCGCTCGACGACTTCGGCACCGGTTATGCGTCGCTCGCGTCACTCGCCGGCGCGCAGGTGGATGCCGTGAAGCTCGCGCGCGAATTCCTCCGTCATGGACCGCTGCGCGACGATTCGCGCAGCGCCTACGTGATCCGCGGCGTGATCGACATGCTCGGGCGGCTTGGCATGCGCACCGTCGTCGAAGGCGTGGAGAGCGCCGCGCAGATGGCATGGCTCGCGGCGCTGCCAACGGTCTACGCGCAGGGCTATTACGTCGGCAAGCCGGTGTACGAGTTTCCGGTCCCGCATGAAGTCAGGTAAAACTCCGTGCGCTGCCGAACCTTCGATGCAGAAGAAAAAACGACAGCCGTATCAAAGGCTTGCGAACTTTTCCGGGAAGTTATGCACAGATTTGCCAACAAAAACTGTGGGTAACTTTGTGTGTGTGTTCGGTCTTCAGTCTTCGAGCGCCCACGCGCGCTTGCGGCGCAGCAGCGCCGAGCCGATCGATACCACCGCGCCGATGCCACCCATCGTCAGCGACAACGCGACGATCAGCGGGCCGGTTTGCGTGCGTGCGGAGAACACGCCGACGAGTAGACCGGCGAGCGGCTGGGTCAGGTTGTTCAGCAGAATCGCGACGCCGATCGTCTTGCCATAGTCCTCGGGCGGAATGATCTGCAAACGCGCGCTGCGGATGTAGACGTTGAACATCTTGTCGAAGCCGACGATCAGCAGAAAGCCGAGCGCATAGCCCCACGGCGATGCGCTCGCGCCCGCGATCACACCACCCGCGCAGATCGTCACGAACGCGACGAGACCGAGCACGCGCGCGGGCCAGCCAGCACGCGCGACCGTCAGCAACACCAGTACCGTGGCGATCGCGCCGGCCGTTTGCAGACCCGCGTAGTAGCGGTTCGATTGCGCATGCAGCCCCGTCACCATCGCCGCCGACGTCGCGAGCGTCACGCCGATCACGAGGTTCTCGGCGGCGGCGAGCATGATGACCTTCTTCAGGCCCGGCAGCGTCCACACGTGATTGAGTGCGATGCGCAGCGGCATGGTCCAGTGGGCGGCGGCCGCGAGCGACTGAGCGGACGAATGAGCGGACGCATGAGCGGACGCATGAGCGGACGCATGAGCGGACGACGGAGCCGGCGCGCGAAAGCCGCTCAGACGTTGCCAGACGAACAGCGAGGCATCGGCGAAAAGAAACAGCACGCCGGTCACGGCGACCACCGATTCCCAGCGCCACATGCCGAGCATCAGCGCGGCGAGCATCGGTCCGAGCACGAAGCCGAGCTGATCGGCCAGTTGCGAATAGGCGAGCACCTTCTGGATCTGCTGCGTGCTGAAGATCTGCGGCAACATCACCTCGCGCGCGACGAGCCCCTGGCTCGTCAGCACGCCGCACGCGGCCGACAGCGCGATCAGCCAGCCGATGCCGCCGAACAGCGCATACGCGGCGATGCCGCCGAAACAGGCGAGCGCGCGCACCGCCTGGCTCAGCCGCATCAGACGCAGCGGCGGGAAGCGGTCGCATAGCGCGCCGAAGAACGGGAACACGAGGTAGCGCGGCAGCGTTTCGATGAAGAACGCGAGGCCCGACCACGAGACCTGGCGCGTCGTCTGAAACACGACGAGCGGCACCAGAAAGAGCAGGATCTGATCGGCGAGACGCGCGATGAACAGCGAGCAGAAGAAGGCCTGATGGTTGACGCGCACCGTGGTTGTCTCGCCGTGTTGGGGTCGAGACCGATCCTATCAAAAGATCGCGCGTGCGCGGCACACGCACGCGCCGTGCTGCCTCGCCGTGGTGCCTTCTACTCGCCGCGGTACGCCTGTTCGAGCGGCGCGATATCGAGCTTGACCATCTTCATCATCTGCGCCATCACGCGGCTGGCCTTCTCGCGATCCGGGTCGCGCAGCATCTCCAGCAACACGTTGGGCGCGATCTGCCACGACACGCCGAAGCGATCCCGCAGCCATCCGCATGCCACTGGCTCGCCGCCGTCGAGCAGCTTCGACCAGTAGTGATCGACTTCCTGCTGCGACTCGCAGTGCACCAACAGCGAGATGGCCGGCGTGAAGGTGTATTGCGGGCCACCGTTGAGGGCCATGAACTCCTGGCCCTCGAGTTCGAACGTGATGGCCACGACCTTGCCTGCCGGTCCGGGGCCGGCGTCCGTGTAGTGCAGCGTGGTGGCGATGCGCGAAGCCGGAAACACGGACATGTAAAAATCCGCGGCTTCTTCGGCATTGCCGTCGAACCACAGGCACGGCGCGATTTTCTGCATGACGTTGCTCCTCCTGGGGTGCTGTCGGTGGGCGCCGGTCGTGCGTTCGACCGGTGCCCACCGGCCGCTCACTTCCCGACTAACACTTCATCGCGGCCATCGCCTGCTGGATTTCCTCGGCGCTCAGGTCGCGCTTGTGCGTCGCGAGTGACCAGCGGTGGCCGAACGGGTCCTTGACCTGGCCGTAGCGGTCGCCCCAGAACATGTCGGTGACGGGCAAGGTGACGGTCGCGCCCGCGTCGACCGCTTGCTTGAAGCTCGCGTCGACGTCCTCCACGTAGTAATGAATCGTGACCGGCGTACCGTTCAGGGTGTTGGGACCGAAGCTTTGATGCTCGGGCCATTCGTCGGTCAGCATCAGCACCGAATCGCCGATTTTCAGGCTCGCGTGCATCACTTTGCCGTCCGGCCCCGGCAGACGCATCTGTTCGACGGCATTGAAGGCTTTGGTGTAGAACGCGATCGCTTCGGCGGCGTTCTTGCAGATCAGGTACGGCGTGAGCGAGTGCATCCCGTCCGGGATCGGTTTGACAGCGGCACTGGACATGACGGTGACTCCTTGAAGTAACGGTTCCTCAGTGGAAAGACCGGCTGCGTGAGCTGGGTCTTCAACGTTACGACGAGTTTGTGACCGTCGGATCGACACTCCGAAAAAAATATTTATCGGCGCGGGCAAGCGCGAGGGCGCCCGCGCCATCTACCCCGCCGGATTCTCCTCGTCCGCCGGCGGCGCGGATGCCGGCGCCGCGCTGCCGGCCGGCGCGCCGAGGATGCTGATCTGGAACGTGTGCGTTGCGGCGAGCGACTGCAGCGTCGCGTCCTCGGGAATGCGTTCGTCGAGCGGCAGGATCACCGAGCCGCCGATCACCGCGCGCCGGCTGTTGTCGGCCGGGCGCAAGCCCCAGACGTCCTGATAGACGACGGGGACCGTGAGGCCGTCCCGCGTCGTGTTGCCGAGGTACAGCATCACGTGGCCGCCGATATAGATCAGCGTGCGCAGCGGCACGCCATGCCGCGCCAGATAGTCGAGCCGCTCGGCGGGCGTCGAGTCCGACAGGTCGACCATGCGGCCGGCGCTCATCTGCGTCGACGAATGGCGCGGCAACCACACGCCGAACGCGGCGAAGATGCTTTGCAGTTCCGACGAACAGTCGTTGTAGAGCCCGCTATTGCCCCAGCCGTACGGCCGGCCGATCAGCGCCTTCAATAGCATCGCGAGATGGCGCGGCGTCGCGGCGAGCGGCATCGGCGCGATCTGCGTGGCGTCGAGCGACGCAGTGCGGATCAGCGCGTGCCCGTCGACGTCGCGCGCGGGAACGAGGAGCTGGCGCGTGGCGGGGTTGTCGGCGTTCGGCGTCGATGCTGCCGGCTGCGCTACCAACGGCAGCATCGTGCCGGCCGGCGCGTCGAAGCGGAACATGCCGCGGCTGTCGTTCACCGCCGCCGACGCGACGATCACCGCGCCCAGCGACTTGCCGGCCGCCGCGCGCCATTGATCGATGAAACGCGCGTCGGCGAACGAGACGCCGTCGCTGCGCACCCAGCCCTGGACGTCGGGTGTCTGCACGTAATGCCACGCACCGTCGACGCTGCTGCCGAGCACATAAAGCGGCGTGCCCGGCCGCACCGCCGAGATCTGCAGGTTGTCGAACGGATAGCCTTCGCCGGCCAGATGATGGTCGTAGAACGACGGGTCGGTGGTCGGCAGCTCGCGCACCATCAGATTGCCGCTCGCGATGGCGCGCCGCCCGGGCTGATAGACCGGCGTTTGCGTGAACTGCGCGACGTTGATGTTGCGCGCGATCGCGTCGATCCATGCCTTGTCGTGCGGTCGGAAGTTTTCGCCGTAACCGATCACGCTGCCGTGCTTGCCGGTGTTGTCGAACTTGTCGATGCGACGCTGTTGCAGTGCCGCAATATCTTCGCCCTGCTCGCGGAACACGCGTGTCGTGACCCACGCGGGATTCCACGGCGACGGCGCGTTCGCGTCCGTGCCGAAGTAGCGCGCGGACAGCGCGTCGAAATGCGCGCGCTGTTCGGCGGCACTGAGAAACGGCCGATCGTAGTCGGGGCTCGCCGGATCGAGCCAGTGATCGACGTTCTGGTCGTAGTGGTCGAGCGGGAACAGCGTGACGTTGTCGACGAACGCGTGCGTGTCGTGCGGTGGCGTCGGTGTGCTGCACGCGACGAGCGTCGTGACGGCCGCGCACAGCACGACGGCGCGGCAGACACGGCGGGAGAAAACGGCGACGGGCATGAAGATTCGGCGTATGAGGTCCAAGGGCACGATGATACGGTGTCGGCGCTGCGCGCGGCGCATTGGATGTTCGGCGGCGGCGCGCGTGGCTTCCGCTACACTCGGGCTATTCGTCCACCTCGCGCGTCGTCACGCGCCTCAATCGACAGGGAGCACGCCATGAAAACCAGCGCACGCAATCAGTTCAGCGGTGAAGTCACCAACGTCACGCACGGCGCCGTCAACGACGAAGTCACGCTGCGCACCGCGGACGGTCTCGAGGTCGTCGCGATCATCACGCACGGCAGCGCAAAGTCGCTGGGGCTTGCAACCGGCAAGCAGGCGTTTGCGCTCGTGAAGGCGTCCTCGGTCATCGTGATGGTCGATGTCGCGAAACAGCAGGTGTCGGCGCGCAACTGCATCGAGGGGACCGTCGCGGCAGTGACGAAGGGGGCGGTCAATTCGGAAGTGACGATCAGCGCGGGCGCCGCGCAGATCGCGGCGATCATCACGAACGACAGCGTCGAGCGTCTTGGCCTCGCGAGCGGCAAGAAGGCGACAGCGATTTTCAAGGCGTCGAGCGTGATTATCGGGGTCGATCAGTAAGAGGGGCCCGTCCATGGGGCCGTGTTGCCTAAGGGGTACCTGGATTCTGACCGGATGCAGGTACGCGACGAGCCTTCACTTGTCGCGTATGGCGCGAACAATGATGCCATCCCATTCAAAAACAATTCTGTGAGCATCCATCCGGAAAACCGCGAAACAATTGTCGCTATCGACGAAAGCTGCTGTGGCGGGCAATCCGGTCTCATTCACGCGAATGCCGAATTGTTTTGTCAACTCTGAAATTGTGTCAATTTCTTTAACAATAAAACCCGTGTTCGGCTCGCATGTTTCATTGTCGAAACTCATAGATTGCGGTGTAATTTTCATGGTCATGCCAAGAATCCGTTTCGCTTCGGGAATGCCGCCGGAAATATCGGCATAGTCGACTACCTCGGTCACGACCCAATCGCCGACGAAATCATTGATCGTCGCATGTGATGTTTGTGCCGCGCACACGCTTACCCAAGTGGCAAGTGCGAGAGTCGCATATAAAAAAAGCTTGCCGGTGGTCATTGTGTCGATTGCCCGAAGGGCGCGGATTCTCGTTGGCGGCGGTTCATTAATCCCCGGCTTATTTTCGCAGGGCCGATCTTTCGTCCGGTGCGGTCACGCGGCGTGATCATCACGTTGAGCATCATTTTTTGTGCAACGGTTGTCATGTCTCCCCTATTTGCGGGGTTTAGCACGTCGCGTGTGTTTTGCCTGGAGGAGTTATAAGCAAAAGACACGGCGGCATCGAATTGTGCCTGAGTCAATTCGTGCTTCGTAACAACGGCTTTAACTACTGCCTCAGCGTCCCGAACCCGAGTTTGCAGGATAGCGTTTGCCTGTTCGGGAACAACCGTTCGCGCGAGTTCTTCCTCCGTACACGGCCCGAAGTGGGCTAATGTGCCGATACCCCAGGTGCAATTGCCGTTTTGGGGTGCATCGTTGTAGTAGCGCATAACCACACCTTCATTGAAGCGAAGGGCGGTATAGCCGGCCTCACTCATTGTTTTATTTGCATTTGCGTTTGGCATCGAAATATCTCGAAAAATCAAATCGAATGGATTGGTGAATATAGCTGATCCAAATAGGAAAAACGTATCTTGATTTATTTTTATGCAATATTAATATAATGATATTGACCTGAAAGCTAAAAAGGGCGACCGAACGAACGTCGAGAGGTGCGGCGGCGAGGTCAACGCACGGCGCGTACCCAGTGATCGACACGCTGGCGCGCGCGGGAAATCCGCTTGCTTTACACTGCACGCCTTATCGCTTTCTATCCCGCACCGATTACGGACGCCGTCATGTTCGAAGTTTCCGCCACCTCGCATCTGCCCAAAGCCGCGCAATACGAAGAACTGGTCGCCCAGGCGCGCGCGCTGCTCGCCGGCGAAACCGACTGGATCGCCAACGCGGCGAATTTCTCGTCGTTCGTCTTTCATTCGTTGAGCGATCTGAACTGGGCCGGCTTTTACTTTCACGACGGCCGCGAACTGGTGGTCGGCCCGTTCCAGGGCAAGCCCGCGTGCGTGCGCATTGCGCTCGGCAAGGGCGTCTGCGGCACGGCCGCGCAAACCCGTCAGACCCAGGTCGTGCGCGACGTGCACGCGTTTCCCGGCCATATCGCGTGCGATTCGGCCTCGCAATCGGAAATCGTCGTGCCGCTCGTCGCGCCCGATGGCACGCTGATCGGCGTGTGGGACGTCGATAGCCCGGTCGTCGCGCGCTTCGACGAAGAAGACGCGAAGGGTATGGAAGCGCTGTGCGCGGTGTTCATCGAGGCGGCGCTGCCACGCGGCGTGTAACGCCGTCGAGCTTCGTCGGCGCAATAGCAAACCGCGTGCCGCTCGGTATGGCGGTTGTACAGGAACGTATCGTGCTGATCAGCCGTCTGGACTAACCAGACGAAATCAGGCCGACGATGAACGACTTCCTCTACCGTTTATTTCATCTTCAGCCGTCGCTGCTCGTCACGTTGACGCACGACGTCGTTCATATCGCCATCGCCGTGCTGATCGTGGTGATCGGCTGGTGGTTGTCGAACCGCGTCGGCGCGATGTTTGCAAAGACCCTCGCGCCGATGCTCGCTGCGATGGGCACGTGGGCCGTGCGCGTGCTCGTCTTCATCGCGGCGCTCGGTGAAGTGGGGATCGCGACCGCGAGCGTACTGGCCGTGCTCGGCGCGGCCGGCCTCGCGATCGGCCTCGCGCTGCAAGGCACGTTGCAGAACATCGCGGCCGGCATGATGCTGCTGTTGCTGCGGCCGTTTCGCGTCGGCGACGTGATCGAGGGTAGTGGCGCCGCGGCCGGGATCGTGCGCGAGGTGGGGCTCTTCACCACGCGGATCGAACGTGGTGACGGCAACATCGTGTTCGTGCCGAACAGCCAGATCTGGAGCAATCCGGTGATCAACTACAGCTGCGGCGGTACGCAGCGCATCGAGGTCGAGGTGGAACTCGCGCAGCGCAAGGACGTGGATGCGGCGATCGGGCAATTGCAGAAGCTCGTCGCCGACGAGCCCCGCGTGCTGAGCGGCTCGACGCTCGCGCCGGTGGTGTCGGTCGCGGAGTATCCGGAGCAGGGCGGCGCGACGTTGCGGATCGCGGCCTGGGTCAGGTCACCGGATGCCTCGTTGGCTGGCGGCGATCTGCATCAGCGGGCGCAGGTGGTGTTGGAGCAGGCGGGATGCGAGGTCGCCGCTTAGCGCTCAGGGTGCGTGACATACGGCTTCGACGCGATTGCCGGCGGGGTCGACCAGAAACGCCGCGTAGTAGCTTCGGTGATAGTGAGGCCTCAAGCCAGGCGCGCCATCGGATTTTCCACCCGCCGAGAGTCCTGCCTTGAAGAATGCATCGACATGATCGCGGGACGGTGCCTTGAAGCACCAGTGCCGCCTGTTCTCTTTGACTTCGCCAGGATCGAGGTAGACGGCCAGATAGGTCGATGACGTATCGTCGGGCGTGCAACGCTCGCCATAACCCAAGGCGGTGGGTCGGTCGTAGACTTTGCTCGCGCCGAGAGCCGTCATGATCGCATCGTAGAAACGGCGCGCCGCCTCGATGTCAGGAACGCCGATCGATACGTGGTCAAGAAGCTGCATGACGCGTCTCCCTATTCTTGAAATCAGACATACGGCTACTTGCTTATATAGGTCGTGCCGCAATCCAGTTTTCTCGACGCGATGATGCTTGTCAATCGCCGCCATCCGCCACGCTCAACAGCGCGGCCTCGATCGCTTCGACCGCGTATAGAAAGCCCAGGCTCCGGTCCCACTTCAATGGCGTCAAGCGCTCCGCCGCGACGTCCACGAGCACGCCCGAGCGGAAGGTGTCGAATTCAATATAGATAGCACGTGGCCTGTCGAGAGGAAGCTGCGGTGCGGGGCATCGATCGCACAGTTCATGTCGTAAATCAGGAGGGGCTCTTGCATGGCAATCTCGCGCGTCGGCGGATTGCGTTTGCCTCCTCCGGTGTCAGCCCGAGCGAACCCAGGAACGCCAGATGCGACTCGGGGTTCTCCGCCTCGAACTCGGCATGCCACCGATCCATATCGGCGTCATCGAAGCCCGCGCCACGCAGCATCGCAACCCATGCGTCCTTTCCACGCCTGCGTCCTCGACGGCGAAACGACGGTTGGGCCAGCAACGTGGCAATCGCTTTCTGGCGGTGTCTAAGACGCGCGACTTCCTCCGTCAGCGCCATCAAATGGGTTTCAAGGATCTGGGCGGCCGCGTCCTCCTCATTGGCGAGCACGTCGCGGATCGCGGCCAACGGCAGCCCGGCGGCACGGTAAGCGCGGATCGCGCGCAGCCGCTCGCGTTGCGTCTCGTCGTAGAGCCGATAGCCGGCGGAACTGCGTCCGCACGGTACTAGCAGACCGAGCGATTCGTAGTGAAGGAGCGAGGAGCGCGCGAGCCCTACCTCGCGAGCCAGTCGTCCGAGAGTCAGTCGTGTCATGACGGCAAGGCAAGTCGATCGGGTGAGAGAAAGCGATAGCGCGCATCGGAGCGGGCCAGCAAATCGGGCGAATAGTGCGCGTCGATCAGCGTGCGCCACGCGCCTGAAAAGGCCGGTGCGCGCGCGAGAAAGTCCTCGAACGATACCGATGGATCCGAAGCCCCGGCACCCGCCATGAGCCGGATCAGCGCTTCGGTCATTGTACGGTGGTATCGGTGGGGTACGCCGAGGTGTGCGGCATATCGGGCGATGCCGGCACAGGCACGCTCGATGGCCTCGTCGAGCGGGAAGCGCTGCAGGTGAATCCACGCCACGCGCAGATGGTTGCGATGATTGAACGCGGAGGGGGGCAGCCGACAGGTGAGGAAGGCTTCGAGGAATTCGTCGTCGGTGAAAGCGGGGGTAGTGTCCATCTCGATCGAAAGGATGTTTGTTGAACATGCTTTCGATCGTGAAGGTGACTATGGTAGTCGGGTCAAGCGCGTTTGTGGTTCATTTGAACGGAATGCGACCCGCCGCGGAGGAAGCCGGCCCGGACCACTTTGGATGACCGAAGGGGACTCGCCTCCCAATCCCTTTTTCCATTTTCTCTTTGCCGCTGCACTGTCCGGACTGCGCCTCAGTCGTCAGGGTAATCGTCGAAGACGGGAAGACTAAGATCCAGAGTAATCAGGTAGCGCTCGTCGTCAGGTCGATCGTCCGTCCGAAAGCACCGTATGTTGAGCGAAACCTGATATTTGTCGTCGGCCTGCCATCGTGTTGTTGGTGCGGTGCACGCCCGAATTGCCTCGCGCGTCGCCTTAGTGTCTTCGATGGGGCGGTTGATCGAAGAGTGAAACGGCTTCCACCCACCTCGTCTGAATTGGTTCTGTATGTCCGTGAGGATTGCCATCGACTCGTCAAGCGGTAGTGTCTCAACCTGCGGCGACAAAGTGACGAGTGTCACGTTGCCTTTCTGATTGGCATAGAGACTTAGAAATTTCGCTGTCGGAGTGGCGAAACCGTATCGCGGATCACTGAGGCGAAAGATTGCCGGACGCCTCACGTGTAAGTTGACGGAATTAACCTCGGTCAGCAATGGAAGCGTTGAGTGGGATTGCCTGCGTACCTGCTCGTAAGGTTCGCCGAGCGTAAGAACGACTTCGTCAACAGGCTTTGCCATCACGAATGTGAGTAGTCCCCATACGGCAGCGCAGCCAACTACAGCGCAAACGAGATATGCGGGCCACCTGATTTTTCGACTCAGCATGTCTACCTTGGATGCGCGATGAGGTAAAGGGAGTTTTCAACGTCGTATTTCTGAAGCGGATGGCGTAGCAACTGGTCGAAGCGCTGTGCGGCTCGCATAACGAATGCCATACGCTGATCCGGATCGGCAAGATTCGCGAGCGGCTCATTACTGAAACGTTCGTTCTTAGCATTGGCTCCCATCGCCGTACACTTATTCGCAAAGGCGAGCTGGATTTCCAGCGCCGATCCGGTCGGAATATGCAATGCCCATGCGAACTGGTTGGCGCGCATTAGCAGCGCGAAAGATGGATCGTTGTACATCGCCGGTTGCAGAATGTTGATTTGCTCGTGACGGGCAAGCAACGCCACGCCTTCTGCAATGTTTCCCGCATCGGGCGTGCGTCGTGCATTACGTGCAACCAAACCGGGTCTAGTACATGCGCCTTGGGTAGGTGTGCGCCATCAGACTGCATCGTTGCAACTTCCTTGTCTGTCAGGCGAGTACAGTGCCAGCCTTGGATCGAATATCCCTTTAGCACTGAGCCTACTTCCGTTATCGCTCTATCGAAGGCCGGCACCGGATATTGGTGAGTGCCGCTTTCCCAGTCGAAAAGGACATCGTGGTTACGCTCCAAGGTAGTGATAAGGGGAGCGGGCCAAGCTTCAACAGCTTCGATTGGAATCTGGTTCCTACGCGCGGTTGATTGATTTGCGGGCGAACTGCAGATCATCTACTCACGGCCAGCGGGAAGCCCCGCCGCGATATGAACGCAGATGACCCATGCCTGGCATCTCTTAGTGCGGGCTATTCGTCCGGCCGGTCCTTTATAAAAGGGGGGCTTAATCGTAAAGTAATCAAGTAGCGCTCGTCGTTCGGGCGGTTCTCGTGGATGAAGCGGCGAACGTCGAGAATGACCTGATATTTGTCGTCGGCTAACCAATAGCTTATCGGATCAGCACGCGACCGAATTGCCTCCCGCATAGCGGGTGTGTCTGTGATTGCTGGATTATCTGCGGCACGGATCAACCGCCATCCCCCACGCCGGAGTTGATTTTGCAAGTCAGTGAGGACCGCCATCGTGTCGTCCAGCGGCAACGTTTCAACCTGTGGCGACATCGTTACACCGTTGACCCTGCCGTGTTCGTCATAGCTGACCATCATGAACTTCGCTTTGGGGGCTGAGAACCCGAACCGACTATCGACAAAGCGCAGCCTTGCGGGGCGGATGATTACGCCCCCCCAATTTGCGCCGGGCTCGACAGCAGGCAGGGTTGACCGGGATTGCTTGCGCACCTGCTCGTACGGTTCACCGAGCGTCAGCACGACTTCGTCGACGGGCCTTGTCATCGCGTAGATACCCCATGCGATTGCGCAGCCGATCAATGCGCATGACAGATACCCGAGCCATCTGATATTTCGACGCTGCATGACTACCTCGGGTGCGCGATTAGAAAGATGGAGTTTTCGACGTCGTATTTCTGAAGTGGATGATGTAGCAGTTGGTCGAAACGCTCGGCTGCGCGCAGTACAAACGCCATCCGTTGGCGTGGGTCAGCGAGGTTGGCGAGCGGTTCCCTGCTAAACAACTCGATTCGCGCGTTCGCTCCTGTAACGGTGCACTGATTGACTAGCGCCAACTGGATTTCCCGCGCCGATCCGGTCGGGATATTCAGCGCCCACGCGAACTGGTTGGTGCGCATCAGCATGGCAAATGCGGGGTCATCGTACATGGCCGGTTGCAGGATGTTGATCTGCTCGTGCCTGGCAAGAATTTCGACACCCTTTGAGATATTGCCGCTGTCGATCGCCTCAAATCCTTGATGGATTTCCAGAGTGGGAACCCCAAACGCCACAGAATCCGCAATTGGCCAGACGACGCTTCCCCTCAATGACGTTCGTTCAGGCAGACAGCGCTCAAACCTCTGCAAGCCGAACCGCTTGTAGAACATGTGCAGCGGCCAGATATCGAGAAACAACGCCGTGTTGCCCTTCGCCAGCATCTGATAGACCTTGGCAGCGCCTTCAGCGGTCGCAGCACCCGCCGCAGACGGTGCCCCGTAGGCCATCATCCATGCAGCAGGGCCGACACTCGTTACCTTGCTCAAATTGGCAGCAGCGTCCGAAGCCGATTTGCCGTTCATCTCGGCGGCGTTGAGTAGCCCGCAGCCAACCTGCTTTGACGCGAAAGCCGCGAGCCCGGCCCACTGGAAGCGGTGATCGTCCAACCACAATTGCGCGTAGGCCGCGTTGATACGCCGGTTGCGTGCGATCGGATCGTCAACGGTTACGATGGCCTCGGCCTTCTTCTGATAGAAGCGCCAGCAGTCGATACAGTCCTGCTTATCGTCTTCGGCGCGCTTTTTTGCAGCAGCCTCCTCCTCTTTCCAGTTCGGGTAACAAACCGGACACCTTGTGTTATCGCACTTTTGCATGAAATCTGCTCGTCGTTGTTGGCTTCGTTTTCATCCCCTCGCGCAACGTTCGTTTGCGACGCACGCCCGCATATAACGTTGGCTGCATCGAACATTGATCGGCCATTCAATGCGCGGCGTAAACCTAGCAGATCATCGGGAGGCTATGTTTTTGGGATACTCGAGCCAATGAAGAAGCCGACCATCGTGGGTCGGCTTTTTCATGCTGGTCATCCCCGGCTGTGCTTCCGTGCACGGTATTTCCGGCGAATGGTTTGGACACCTGTACGATGCCGACCTCGGGCGTGATTGGCGTCTATGCCATCTACAATCCGACTGCCGGAACCCAGGCGATCCTCGGACAAGCGAATTCGACAATAACCACGGTCTTTTCGAATTTCTACAGTGGCTCGCATATGCCGTCCGGCTACACGGCATCAGGCCTTATTGCATGCCTAATTATTGCATCGAGCATGATTGCACCGGTCAGCGTGGTCGATCGTACACACGTCGTGGCGGGGCAGTCGCTATTTGGGGCGACCACGACCACCGTGACGCCAACGGTTCAAGCTTTTACGAATCTCCCCGGCAACGCAAAGCAAGTGCGTGGCACAATCGCGACGCAGCTTTCAACCACGGGAGCCACTGGTAACTTTACGGTATATCCGGCGGCCAATTCGGTTAGGGGCAAGATTCTTTCCTTCGTGGCTGCTGTATCGAATGACCAGCATGATAGCCCGTGGGTGTCTCCGATTCTCACGCTGGGCTCGCTGTGGTACATCATGAGCGTCTCGACCGGTACGATAAATTCAAACGTCAGCTTCTCGGAATGCGACATCTGAGAGAGGGCCGCCTTCATTCTGGTGGGGCTTTTTCGTTTTGCTATGGGCCAAATAGAAAAACCCCACGCACCTATACCGGTACGAGGGGTCTATGGTTGCCAGCAACAGAATAGGACTGTCGCCAATAACCGGGTGGGACTGAATCAGAAACGGCGAGCCCGATCGGGCGCGGGATTGCTCGACATAGTACGCCGCTTCGGCGGCGTACTATCCTCAAAGGGCGCACAGATGACGAAACCGACGACGATCCCGCAAACGAGGGTGCCGAAGCGCCGGCGTCGTGATTGATGATCGAACAACCTTCATTCAGTCAGCCCCTTCGATCATCACCAAACTGGACTAGGGTTGGTTTTTCGCACTTAAACTGGATTCGCCACTGAAGGTCCGGAGAAACTCAATGAAGGAAGGAAACGTTTCCATAATAGCCGCTGTAGCACTCCTGCTCAGCGCGTGTGGCGGAGGCGGCGGTGGCGGTGGCGGTGGCGACGGCAGTGCTGGCGCGACAACGCCGGCGTCCGGACCGGCACCAGCATCGACCCCCACCGTCTCTGCCACGAGCGCGCAGGGGCGCTACATCGGAACGACCTCGGACAACCGAACGCTCACTACGACAATCCTGGCGAACAACCTTTACTACGCCCTTTACTCCCGCCAGGGTGACCCGTCAGTCGTCAATGGTGCATTGATCGGCAGACTTGTGACATCCGGCGGGACAATTAGCTCCGGCGATGGGACGGACTACAATCTCACGTCGGCATTGGCGAGCGCTATCAACATCACTGGCACCTATTCTCCAAAGATGTCGATCAGCGGGACCATAACGGGCGCCACGGCCACAACGACGTTCGTCGCGCCCTACGATGCCACCTTTGACGTGACGCCAAGCCTGGCTACGGTCCAAGGTCAATACAACGGAACATTGATCGTTCTGACAGGCACGGACACGGTATCGATGACCGTGGACGCGACGGGCAATCTCACCGGAACGGGCGCAAGCGGATGCACATTCACCGGAACGATCAAGCCGGACTCGACGGGGTATGTCTACGATGTCGCGGTGAATTTCAATACCACCGGGGGATGCGCATATCCAGGCCAGGGGGTCAGCGGGATTGCCTCGCTCGACTCCGCCACTTCGGCGCTGCAAGTCATCCTTCAAGGACAGGGTGCTTTTGTCCATCAGGTACAGGGCAAAACTGGGGTTCTGATTCTTGCCACAAAGGTCTAGGCAGAGGTGCGGTTTCTGCGTGCCACGCAGCGCATCAGTTGACAAAACCGAGCGCGGTTGACAGACGCGGCGCTGATTTGTCAACCGACGCACTGTTCGCTCAGTTTGACGGCGCGCAGGAGTTCGGCTTCTCGCTGGCCGGACTCGAGCAGCGAGTAACTCAAGCGGCTAGCATCCTCGGCTTCGATGCCAGACTCATCGGCGACGACATTGACCTGTATCGTGACGGTAGGTTGCACTTTCTCTGCGAAGGCGACAGCTTCGACGAGAACACGTTCTGCGCGCTCGATATGCTGAGGTGGCGGCTCGGGTCGGATACTTCCGTCCCAGCCGAGTTCTGGCCAGCGATCCGGTTGCTCGCGCTCAACCGTGCGGCGGACAGAGACATATCCGGGTATCGCCCGAGCGTCACTTCCTGTCGCCGGCAGCCGACACAGTAAATGTGAGCCCGCCGCCGTCCGACTTTGCGACAGGTGAACCGGCGCGAATCCACTTGCGGATCTGAATGTCGGTGAGGAAGTTGGTCTGAATCTTCGCCATGTCGATCGCACTTCAGAGTAATGCCGCTGCTAGCTACCCATCAGCGGCGCGCTTCCATTGTGCGGCGATCAATGTGGATAAACGTCAATTACCCTACATTAAAACAATGTCGTATTGTTCCTGTGCAATCCGTGAAATCCTTATGCAGTAAGGGTTTTGGCCAGAAATGTGCCTGATTGTTCGTGCTAGCTACCCATCTAGCTACCCATCAGTGGTGCGCTGCAAATGATCGAGGATCACTGGGAACGGTTTTGCCGAAAGTTGAAAGTTATCGGAGAATTCGGGCGTGCGTCGCGTATTACCTGCAACCAAACCGGGTCTAAGACATGCGCCTTTACTACTTGACCGAGCAACGATGGGCCGAAAAGATTTTGCAGGAGCAGCGGTTTAAGCTTTCGACAATAAGCGAATCGAACGATCCATTCGAACTACTAGGCGCATCAGTAGGCGAAGCGAAAGCGCGACGGGCTTTTAAGATCCTTCATGACCATTGGACGCGGACTATCGGAATGCTGTGCACGAGCAAGGTTTGGGACAGTCCGGTCATGTGGGCTCACTACGGGGACAAGCACAAAGGTGTTTGTCTTGGCTTTGATGTCATAGGGGCTGAAGTGCACCAAGTCAACTATCAGTCGAAACGGCTTAGTGGACTACTTGAACACGTCGGTGCCGGTCAACCACTGATCGAACAGCAGATGCGCGCCATTCTGACAACGAAATTTCGAGACTGGTCCTACGAGAGGGAGTGGCGTATGTTTTGCGATCTGCAAACACGCGATTCAGAGGACGGTAAGTATTATCTTAATTTCGAACCGCACATTACGCTGCGCGAAGTCATTCTCGGCTCTAGATGCAGCGCCAGCCCGCGCGATGTTGCTGCAAAGGTGGTCGCGTCGAGAGTTAGTGTAGAAGTCTTCAAAGCAAGGCCAGCATTCCAAAGCTTTCGCATCGTCCGTCAGAAGGATGAGCCCTCAGTTTTCGTGGCACCCAAGGCAGCAGGTTTCATCTCGTTGTCTCCCTGAAACAATTGAGCCCGTGCGGATCGCTCTGGCGGGACTTGTCTGCGACTGCGGCGGTGTCCGCCAATTATCTAGGTGCGACAGGGGTTTCCAGTGTGCTTGATGGTGCTACCCACCAACCGACCCACCAAAGATAAAAATGGCACTCAACGCGTACATGCGGCTATCGCCACAGTACCTGCCGAGCTCGCGCGATTTCTCTCCTGGTGTTGTCGTCCTTGGCCAAGGCAGCCTTATACTTTTCGGCAAGCGCAGAGACTTGAGTTTGTAGCGAATGGACCTCAACCAGCTTGGTCTCTAGCGTCTCATGCGGAAGGCCGGCGTACCCCGCCTTAGTGTCTGGCATCAGTGCCTCCAGTTCGCCAACCTTTGCGCGGTCGGCGTTAACTTGATCGGACCAAACGTCCCGTGCGCTAGGTACTATGATGTCTCGCCCCGTGGCTCTGTTTCGCCGCGTGGTTCCCCCTGTGACGTCCAACACCCGAACTCTCGACCTGTCCGCCTCATCGATTAGCTCTCGCAGGCCACGGAAAAGGTGACATAGGTCAGCACTCGCTTTCCTCAATTCCAATCGTAGATCCAACGCCTTGATCTGGGTGGTTCTCCGGATACTGACGACACCCATGATCGCGCCGGCGATGCCAGTCAATGCACCGGTAGCACCCGTAACTACGCCGGAATAGTTTATCCAGTCAAGATCGGCCATTGATATCTCTTCCAAGAGGGGAAGCCCGCCCAGCATATACGTTGACAGGGTACTGAAACCTTAGGGGTTCTCGTCCGCCTTCTTCGCCTCTAGCGCACGTTCGCACAAGATCACAATCTCAGCGCCGACAGAGGGTTCCAAAACAAACAGTGCGAGTCGGCCGCGCTTGACCGAGGTCCATATCTCTCTAACTTCTTCATCAGAGAACGAGGCCTTGTAGTCGTGCTTGCTATGCGCCCACGAAATGTATTCGTTGATCTCAGCGATCGAAAAGGTGTACGACGGCGAAATGAGAAGACGCGAGACTACATTTTGCAAGCCGTAGTCATTGATCCGCAGAGCTTGGACCCCAGAGAACAGCAGTTGTGCAGAATCACCGTTTTCGAGTTCGAAATTGAGCAATGCGGATGCATTGGCGCGCGAATAGGCCGCGCCAGAGAGTTCGGCGTCGTGGTAGCCGCGAGATGATATTTGCATAGTCTGTCAGTTTGAATAAATCATAGAGGGGAGAAAGCGACCCCGGGGCCTCTAACCGGAAATTTGGCTCCGGGTATTGAGTCCCAGTTGTGAGCGTGTGGGATACCCTGCCCATGGTCGTGGTCAAAGTCAAAATCAACAACGGGATAGCCATTGCTGCCGAAGAGACGCATTTGCCCACTGCCGGGATTGGTATACCAGCCCGGCCCACCTGTATTGGGTGTGGCCGCCAAATCGAAAGTGGAGGCATCGAGAGGATTGTCGCCAAACTCGAACGGTTGTGCATCGCCGAGCGGCGTAGCAGTTTCCATCAGATCGCCCGCGGCGGCGGTCAGTGACGAAGCGGCCGCGTTCGCATAGCGGTCCGCAACCGCATTAACGCGGGCCACCATGTCGTTATAGCGGTCGATGTAGGCCGTCGCAGCATCGTATGACATCGCGTAACTGGTCATCAACGATTCGCGAAAGCTGGGGAGCTGTTGGAGCTTTGACGTTGGCGCGGTCACCGCGCCACCTGTCCGCGATTGCTCGGCAATGAGTACCACGCTCTCACCACGAATCATCGACTGCAGGGTTTCTATCACTTCAAGGGCGGTGCCGGTCTTCACAAGCCGGTCGTGCCAGTAGAAGTGCTGCCCAAGGAACGAGCGGACGCGCTGCACTAGCGTGGCATCTTTCGCCCATACATCGGCGTATGCGCGTTGCGCGAACTTCTTGCCCTCTTCAACTGCCTGTTTTTGCTCGGTAGTGAGAAAGATGCGCCCGCTCCCGTAGGCGTCCTTGCTGTACATCATCCACCGTTGAAACGAATCTGTTTTCAGTTCAGTGCCGCCCATTGCGAGGTCCTGTCGCTTCTGACGGCGTAAAGCTAGCAGATCGCAGGGAGGCTATGTTTTTGGGATATCCATTGCAGGCCCGGTTTGCTAGCAGGGATATGCCAACGAGCCTCATCGAGAAAGACATCGGCCCGTTGAGCGGTGAACAGTTCAGAAGCGCGAACACTGGTTGCAAGCAGGATGCAGACGGACAAGCGGTTTTCTTCGCTCATCGCGGCATGGGTCAGGACTTGGATTTCTTCGTCGGTCGGCATCAGCCGCTTGCGAACCTCCGGCCGCTTGCCGATGATCGCCTCGAACTGGATGCGGGCGCACGGGCTGGCCACGATGACCTTTTTGCCCGTTGCATGTTTGAACACGCCGCGCAGCGCGCACCACAGGGTGAACAGTTCGACCCATCCGGCCTTCACGCGCTAGATCTGCGCCACGACATCAGCCGGGGCGACCGATTGAACCGACATGGCGCCCATGCCGTTCTCGATGCGCTTCAGGTTCCGTTCATAGCTGCGCTGTGTGCTGCCGGCCATCTCACACAGCGCGAGGGCGCGGTAGTCCCGGAGACGCTCGCGCATCGTCCAGTCTCGCCGCGTTGTGACCTTGCGCACTTTGTCGGCGGGGTTGGCTTTGGGCGATTCTTGATGAATGTGGATAAACGTCAATTAGCCTACATTAAAACAATGTCGTACTGCTCCTGACTCAAATTCGACTCCACCTGCAACGACACTGGCTTGCCGATGAAGTCGATCAGCATCGCCAGATGCTGCGACTCCTCCTCGAGAAACAGATCGATCACCTGCTGCGAAGCGACCACGCGAAACTCGCGCGGATTGAACTGCCGCGACTCGCGCAGAATCTCGCGCAACACGTCATAGCAAACCGTCCGCGAGGTCTTCACCTGCCCCTTGCCCTGGCAAACCGGGCAAGGCTCGCACAGCACATGCGCGAGCGATTCGCGCGTCCGCTTGCGCGTCATCTCGACGAGCCCGAGCTGCGAGAATCCATTGACGGTCACACGCGTGCGATCGCGTGACAGCGCCTTCTTCAACTCGCCCAGCACCTGGTCGCGATGCTCGGTGTTTTCCATATCGATGAAATCGATGATGATCACGCCGCCCAGATTACGCAGCCGCAGTTGCCGCGCGATCGTATGCGCGGCTTCGAGGTTGGTCTTGAAGATCGTGTCGTCGAAGTTGCGTGCGCCGACGTACCCGCCGGTGTTCACGTCGATCGTCGTCATCGCCTCGGTCTGATCGATGACGAGGTAGCCGCCCGACTTCAGGTCCACGCGACGCGACAGCGCACGCTGGATCTCGGCCTCGATGTTGTACAGGTCGAACAGCGGCCGCTCGCCGGTGTAGTGGTGCAGCTTCGACGATACCGCCGGCGTGAACTCGGCCGCGAAATCGGCGAGCATCTGATACGTCTCGCGTGAATCGACCTGGATGCGCGACGTTTCATCGTTGACGAAATCGCGCAGCACGCGCTGCGCGAGATTCAGATCCTGGTAGAGCAGGCTGGTGGGCGGCATGCGCTGCCCCTGCGACAGAATCGTCGCCCACGTCTTGCGCAGATACGCGACGTCGCCGGCGAGCTCTTCGCTCGTCGCATCCTCGGCGATCGTGCGCACGATGTAGCCGCCTTTTTCATCGGCGGGCAGCACGGCGGTCAGACGCGCGCGCACGGCCTCGCGCTCGGCTTCGCTTTCGATCTTCTGCGAGATGCCGATGTGCGGCTCTTGCGGCAGATACACGAGCGTGCGCCCGGCGATGCTCACTTGCGTGGACAGCCGCGCGCCCTTCGTGCCGATCGGGTCCTTGACGACCTGCACCATCAGCGTCTGGCCTTCGAAGACGATCTTTTCGATCGGCTGATGCGGTGTTTGATGCTGCGCTTCGCCGGCAATGCGCGGATGCCAGATGTCGGCGACATGAAGAAACGCGGCGCGTTCGAGGCCGATGTCGATGAACGCCGATTGCATGCCCGGCAGCACACGCACGACCTTGCCGAGATAGACATTGCCGACGCGCCCACGCGACAGCGTTCGTTCGACATGAAGTTCCTGGACGGCGCCCTGTTGGACGAGCGCGACGCGCGTTTCCTGCGGCGTGACATTGATCAGGATTTCTTCATTCATGGTGTTGTTCTAGAAGTCGATGCGCGCTGCACGCAGGAGGGCAGCGGTTTCAAAAAGCGGCAAACCCATGATACCCGAATAGGACCCATCTATATGCTCGATAAACTCCGCCGCGCGTCCCTGCACGCCATAAGCGCCCGCCTTGCCGAGCGGCTCGCCACTCGCCGCATAGCGGCGCAGCGCGTCTGCGTGCACTGCAGCAAAACGCACCTTCGAGACCGACAGCGCGGCGGGCAGCAGCGTGCCGTCGGCGTCGATCACGGCGAGCGCGGTCAGCACTTCGTGCGTGCGGCCCGCGAGGCGTGTGAGCATGGCGACGGCATCGTCGGCATCGATGGGCTTGCCGAGAATCGCATCGTCGATCGTGACGGTGGTGTCGGCGACGAGGATCGGTCGTGCCGCGTGGCCGCCGTCGACCAGTCGCGCGCGCGCCGCATGCGCCTTCGCGACGCACACACGCTGCACGTAGTCGCGCGCAGGTTCGCCAGGCCGTTCGGCTTCGAGCGCTTCGGCGTCTTCATCGGGGCGCGGCAGCAGCAATTCGAAACGCACGCCGAGCTGTTGCAGCAGCTCCTGGCGGCGCGGACTTTGGGAGGCCAGGTAGACGAACGGATGCAGCGAAGCGGAGGGCGTGGGCATGAACGGGTCTCGATGGAGCGGGAAACGGATCGCGTGAGGGCCGTGAACGCGGGCGGCTGCGCGTTAGTGTGCAGGGCGGCGTCGATGCGGTGAAGCGATCGATGCGCGCACGCATCGACCCGAGCCCACACATGGCGCAAGGTGGCAGCGACACGTTCAGGCGCAGCGAGCAGAGCACCCGCGACGCAGCTTCAGCAACGAAGGGTTGCCAGCTGTCGTCGCGCCTCGCTCAAGCACTCACGCGCGATGATAGGGATGATTTTGCGTGATGGTCCACGCGCGGTAAAGCTGTTCGGCCAGCAGCACGCGCACCATCGCGTGCGGCAGCGTGAGGCTCGACACGCGCAGCATCATGTCGGCGCGCGCCTTCAGCTCGGGATCGAGCCCGTCCGCGCCGCCGATCAGAAAGGCCACTTCGCGGCCGTCCTGCTGCCAGCCGGGCAACGCGCTCGCGAGCTGCATCGTGGTCCAGTCCTTGCCGCGCTCGTCGAGCGCGACGATGCGTGCGTTCTTCGGCAACGCGGCTTCGATCTTCTGCCGTTCGGCGGCCATCACGCTTTCGGCCGAACGTCCCGACGAGCGCTGCTCCGGCTTGATCTCGCGCAGCTCGATGCGCAACTCCGGCGGCATGCGCTTCGCGTACTCGTCGAAGCCGGTCGCGATCCAGTCCGGCATCTTGTGGCCGACGGCCAGGATGTGCAGTTTCATCGCGGAACAAGGAGCGGTGAGGTGGCTGGCACGTCCGGCTTACTTGCGACGCGCCGAGGTTTTGCGCGCGGGCGTGGCGGCCGGCGCTTCCTCTTCTTCCTCGTCGTCGGATTCGCTCGCGTGCGCGCCGCCGAACGGATTCGGCGTCGACAGCTTGATGCGCACCGGCTTGTCGCCCCAGATCTCTTCGAGGTTGTAGTACTGGCGCAGCGCCGGCTGCAGGATGTGGACGATCGCGTCGCCGCAATCGACCAGCACCCATTCGCCGATGTCCTCGCCCTCGGTGCTGATGATCTCGCCGCCGGCTTCCTTCACGCCTTCGCGCACGCTCGACGCGAGCGCTTTGGTTTGCCGGTTCGAGGTACCGCTCGCGACGATCACGCGATCGAACAGCGAGGTCAGATGGGTGGTGTTGAACACCTTGATGTCTTGCGCCTTGACGTCTTCGAGAGCGTCGACGATCACGCGCTGCAGTTTGCGAATATCCATGGAGTTACCGGTGGTACAGATGATGTTGAAGAATATAGTCCCACACCGCGGTGGGGACATGACTCGCGGCCTGATCCTGTAATGCGCTGCCCGCACCCGCGTGGGCGAGCCGCTGGTTGACCTGCTCGCGCAGATGCGCGCGAATGTCGGTGGCCGACACGTTGAATGCGAGAGTCGTGTCGATCAGTAGATGGCCGCAGGGCGTGCCCTGCAGTACCTCGGCGCGCGCCCGGCGCGCGGCGATTTCATGGGCGACCGCGGGGGCGATCGATGCGAGATCGAAGCCGGGCCGCGTGGCCGCGCCGATATGCGCGAGCTCGAACAGACGCTGCCACTCGCGCCACGTGTCGAGGTGCACCAGTTGATCGGCGCCGATCAACAGCGTGATCGATGCGTTCTCGCCTTCGCGTTCTCGCCAGCGCCGCAGCGTGTCGACCGTGTAGGTGGGGCCTTCGTGCTCGATTTCGTCCGTTGCGACGCGCACCGTGACGCCCGGCAGGGCGAGCGAGGCGGCGGCCGCGCGCGTCATGGCGAGTCGATGCTCGGCGGGCGAGACGTCGGTTTTCTGCCACGGCTGGCCGGCCGGCAGCAGTACCAGCTCCGTCAGCCGCAATACGTCGGCGAACCGTCGCGCGAGCGCGAGGTGGCCGTCGTGGATCGGATCGAAAGTGCCGCCTAGCAGACCGATCCGGCGAGGCAGGGCGACAGGGTGAGCGTTCGGCTTCAGGTGAGGATCCTTTGTCGTGACCGTAAGCGGGACCGGCGCCGCGTCATACCCACTCGCGCGGCACGAGGAAATCGCTGTACAAACGCGCTTCCGGCGTGCCCGGCTCGGGTTGCCAGTCGTAGCGCCAGTTCACCGCGGGCGGCATCGACATCAGGATCGATTCGGTGCGTCCGCCGCTCTGCAGTCCAAACAGTGTGCCACGGTCGAAGACCAGATTGAATTCGACGTAGCGGCCGCGCCGGTAGGCCTGGAACGCGCGCTCGGCTTCACCGTACGGCGTGTTGCGGCGCCGCTCGATGATCGGCAGGTACGCCTTAAGAAAGCCCTCGCCGACGCTTTTTAGCATCGCGAACGACTCGTCGAAGCCCGGCTCCGAGAAATCGTCGAAGAATATTCCGCCGATGCCGCGAGGCTCGTTGCGGTGCTTCAGGAAGAAATACTCGTCGCACCAGCGCTTGAAGCGCGGGTACAGGTCCGCGCCGAACGGCGCGAGCGCGTCGCGGCACACCTGATGGAAATGCCGCGCGTCTTCCTCGTAGCCGTAGTACGGCGTCAGGTCCATGCCGCCGCCGAACCAGAACACCGGCTCTTCGCCTTCCTTCGTCGCGACCAGCAGGCGCACGTTCATGTGCACGGTCGGGCAGTGCGGATTGTGCGGATGCAGCACGAGGGAGACGCCCATCGCCTCGAAGCCGCGCCCGGCGAGTTGCGGCCGCGCGGCGCTTGCCGAGCCCGGCAGCGCGTCGCCCGCGACGTCCGAGAAGCCGATGCCCGCGCGCTCGAAGAACTGCCCACCTTCGAGAATTCGTGTGACGCCGCCGCCGCGCAGCTTCTCGCTGGGCGCGCGTTGCCACGCGTCGGTCGCGAACGCGGTGCCGTCGAAGGCGCCGAGCGTGTCCGCGATCTGCGATTGCAGGCCTTGCAGCCAGCTGCGCACGGCTTGTGCGTCGTAGCTCGAATTGCTCATGAATGCAGGTGCTGAGGGCGGCACGCTCGTCGTGCCGCGGGTTCTTCGAAAGAGGGCAATGGCCGCGTTCGCACCGGGCTGGGTGTCTGCGCGCTCGGACCGCTCATGTGGATCGTGCGGGAGCCGGAGGCGGATGTAGAGCGGCGGCTTGCCGCTTCAGTCGATCCGTGGGCTCCGTGCCCGTGTGTCGCGACCAGCGCGAAAGATACAGTGTAGCGCGCGTCGTGTAGCGCGCCCGCGCCGTGGCGCTCCGAGGCGCCGATAGTGCGCTGGAGGCCGCGCACTGTCGTGCGCGCCGCCGCCAGCGCCGCTTACTTGCCGTCGTGCTTGCGATTCAGCGCGCGATAGCCGATGTCGCGGCGATACTGCATCCCGTCGAACGAGATCTGGTTGATCGTTTCATAGGCGGCCGCCTGCGCGGTGCGCACCGAATCCGCCAGACCGACGACGCACAGCACACGCCCGCCCGAGGTGGTCAGCTTGCCGTCCGTCAGCGTGGTGCCGGCGTGGAACGTGACCGAATCCGCGGTTTCGGCGGGAATGCCGTTGATGCGGTCGCCCTTTCTCGGCGTGTCCGGATAGTTGTGCGCGGCGAGCACGACCCCGAGCGCGGTGCGGCGGTCCCATTCGAGCTCGACGGTATCCAGCGTGCCGGCGATCGCGTGTTCGACCACCTTCGAATAGTCGCCCTTCAGACGCGCCATGATCGGCTGCGTTTCGGGGTCGCCCATGCGGCAGTTGAATTCGAGCGTCTTCGGGTTGCCTTGCGCGTCGATCATCAGTCCCGCGTACAGGAAGCCGGTGTAGCGGATGCCTTCCTTCTCCATGCCGCGCACGGTCGGCAGGATGATTTCGCGCATCACGCGCGCGTGCAGTTGCGGCGTGACGATCGGCGCGGGCGAGTAGGCGCCCATGCCGCCCGTGTTCGGGCCCTGGTCGCCGTCCTGCAGACGCTTGTGATCCTGGCTCGACGCAAGCGCGAGCACGTGCTTGCCGTCGACCATCACGATGAAGCTCGCTTCCTCGCCGGCGAGGAATTCCTCGATCACGACGCGTGCGCCGGCGTCGCCGAGCTTGTTGTCCGACAGCATCATGTCGACCGCGGCGTGCGCTTCTTCCAGCGTCTGCGCGACCACCACGCCCTTGCCGGCGGCGAGGCCGTCGGCCTTGATCACGATCGGCGCGCCCTTGGCGTCCAGACACGCGTGCGCGGCGGCGGCGTCGGCGAAGGTTTCGTATTCGGCGGTCGGAATGCCGTGGCGCTTCATGAACGCCTTGGCGAAGTCCTTCGAGCTTTCGAGCTGGGCGGCCTCTTTGGTCGGCCCGAAGATCTTCAGACCGCGCGAGCGGAACAGGTTGACGATGCCTGCCGCGAGCGGCGCTTCCGGCCCGACCAGCGTGAACGCGATCTGCTCTTTTTCGACGAAATCCGCGAGCGCGGCCGGCTCGGTGATGTCGATGTTGAGCAGACGCTCATCCTGAGCGGTGCCGCCGTTGCCCGGCGCGACGTAGACGAGCTGGACCCGCGGCGATTGCGCGAGCTTCCATGCGAGCGCATGTTCGCGACCGCCGGAACCGACGACGAGTAACTTCATGTGAATCCCCGAGACTTGAAAACCATAAACGGCCGAGCGGTGTGCTCAGCCGTGCAATAAACCATCGACAGCAAGGGCAAACGGCCCCGCGTCCAACGCCATCACTCGTCGGCGATCGACGCGTTCGTATAGACATCCTGCACGTCGTCCAGATTTTCCAGCGCGTCGAGCAGCTTCTGCATTTTCACGGCGTCGTCGCCGGTGAATTCGACTTCGTTCTGCGGCTTCATCGTGACTTCGGCCAGTTCGGCCTTGAAGCCCGCCGCTTCGAGCGCCGTCTTCACCATCGAAAAATCGTTCGGCGGACACAGCACCTCGATGCTGCCGTCTTCGTTGGTCTGGACGTCGTCGGCGCCCGCTTCGAGCGCGGCTTCCATCAGCGCGTCTTCGGCGGTGCCGGGCGCGAACAGGAACTGGCCGACGTGATCGAACATGAACGACACCGAGCCGTCCGTGCCCATGTTGCCGCCGTTCTTCGAGAACGCGTGACGCACTTCCGCGACCGTGCGTGTGCGGTTGTCGGTCATCGTGTCGACGATCACGGCCGCGCCGCCGATGCCGTAGCCTTCGTAGCGGATTTCTTCGTAGTTCGCGCCGTCCGCGCCGCCGACACCGCGCTGGATCGCGCGGTTGATGTTGTCTTTCGGCATGTTGGCGTCGTACGCCTTGTCGACGGCGAGCCGCAGACGCGGGTTCGAGTCGATTTCGCCGCCGCCCAGACGGGCCGCGACCTGGATTTCCTTGATGAGCCGCGTCCAGACCTTGCCGCGCTTGGCATCGGCCGCTGCTTTCTTATGCTTGATGTTGGCCCATTTCGAATGACCCGCCATACTTTTCTCCGTCGCGCGCGCCAGCGGGGCGCACGCATAGTGCAATTGTCGTTGCGATGTCGGGCGCCTCGCGTGTTGCGCCTCGATGTCAAACCGTCAGGTGAAAGGCTGCCGGCCGCTCGTGTTGGCCCGCCGGGGCGGCCACGCCTGCCGCCGATCTGAACCGGGCTGTTCCCGCACGCCGTTCCACGCTTGCCCGCCGGGTGGCGCAAGCCGGTTCATGCATGGCCGGCCGGGCGGGGCCGCAGCGCGGTGGGGGCGGGCAGCTTGCGCGGCCAGGCGCCGCATGACCTGATGCGAAGGCATGGTGCGCCAGTCGGAATGGCAGACGGTGGTGCGAGTGATCGTGCGGGTCGGGCCGCTCGTCGAGCGGATTCGAATTTTATCACGCCGCGCGGGTGCGGCAGAGGGGGCCGCGGGGCGAAAACGGGCGCCAACGCAAGGAAATCGACGCGAAAATGAAACCGCGGGGGCGCGGATGTGTCGCCGGGTCAGCGGGATTCGGTCGAAAGCAAGGCCGGTCGCGAGGCAGCGGCGTCGCCTGGCTGCCTCCCGCGGGCCCTGCGCGTCAGTTCTTCGTGCCGAACAGGCGGTCGCCCGCGTCGCCGAGACCCGGCACGATGTACGCGTGCTCGTTCAGATGCGAATCGAGCGACGCGACGAACAGCTTCACGTCCGGGTGCGCGTCCTGGAACACCTGCACGCCCTCCGGTGCGGCGACGAGGGCGAGGAACATGATGTTCTCCGCGGCGACGTTGCGGCGCTTGAGCACGTCGACCGCGTGCACGGCCGAGTAGCCGGTCGCGACCATCGGATCGCACAGGATGAACACGCGGTCTTCGAGGTCCGGCAGCCGCACCAGGTATTCCACCGGCCGATGGTCCTCCGCGCGATACACGCCGATGTGGCCGACACGCGCCGACGGCACCAGCTCGAGCAGCCCGTCCGACATGCCGACGCCCGCGCGCAACACCGGCACGATCGCGAGCTTCTTGCCGGCGATCACCGGCGCGTCGATCTCGACGAGCGGCGTGGTGATGCGGCGGGTGGTCATCGGCAGGTTGCGGGTGATTTCGTAGCCCATCAGCAGCGTGATTTCGCGCAGCAGCTCGCGGAACGTGCGCGTCGACGTGTCCCGGTCGCGCATATGCGACAGCTTGTGCTGGATCAGCGGGTGATCGAGGATGAAAAGATTGGGGAAACGGCTGTCCTGGGTCATGGCGGGCTCGCGCGCGGCGGCAAGGTGGATCGGTTCGGCACGCCTGTCGTTTAGCTTCATCCGCACCCCGAGGGCAGGCCGAAGAGACGAAAAGCGCGCCACCGCGCAAGTTTACCGAAAGAGTGCCGCCCGGCGATACCTGAGATTGCAACGGCGCGGCACAGTCCGGCACCGATTCTTCTAGAATCGGGGAAACTTCGCCACGAGGACACAGACATGGACATGGGAATCGCAGGACGTACCGCGCTCGTTTGCGCGGCGAGCAAGGGGCTGGGGCGGGGTTGCGCCGAAGCGCTCGCCGCCGAGGGCGTCAACCTGACGATCGTCGCGCGCACCGCCGAGACGCTCGAAGCGACCGCCGAGGCAATCCGCCAGCAGAGCGGCGTCGAGGTGAAGACGGTGGCGTGCGACATCACCACGCCCGAAGGGCGCGCCGCCGCGCTCGCCGCGTGCCCGCAGCCCGATATTCTGGTCAACAACGCGGGCGGCCCGCCGCCGGGCGACTTCCGCAACTTCACGCACGAGGACTGGATCCGCGCGCTGGAAGCCAACATGCTGACGCCGATCGAGCTGATCCGTCAGACCATCGACACGATGAGCGCGCGCGGCTTCGGGCGCATCGTCAATATCACGAGCTCGGCGGTGAAGGCGCCGATCGACGTGCTCGGTCTGTCGAACGGTGCGCGCTCGGGGCTGACCGGCTTCGTCGCGGGACTCGCGCGCAAGGTCGCGCCGACCGGCGTGACGATCAACAGCCTGCTGCCGGGGCTGTTCGATACCGACCGCATCGCCGTCACGTTCGAGGCGCAAGCGAAGAACGCCAACATTTCCGTCGACGAAGCGCGCAAGCAGCGCATGAAAACGATCCCGGCCGGCCGCTTCGGCAATCGCGACGAATTCGGCCGCGCCTGCGCGTTCCTGTGCAGCGTGCACGCGGGCTATATCACCGGTCAGAACTGGCTGATCGACGGCGGCGCTTACCCCGGCACGTTCTGAGCCGCGCGCGAACTGAACCCATCACCACAACAACGACTGTCACCACGGTTTGAGGACTCTTACGTCATGACCACCCGCATTGCGCTGATCGCGCACGATCACAAGAAGGACGACATCGTCAAACTGGCCGGCGAATACGTCGACACGCTCGCGCGCTGCGAGATCGTCGCGACCGGCACGACCGGCGGACGCATCAGCGACGCGCACGGCCTCACGGTCGAGCGCATGCTGTCGGGGCCGCACGGCGGCGACCTGCAGATCGGCGCGCAGCTCGCCGAAGGGCGCGTCGACATGGTGATCTTCCTGCGCGACCCGATGACGCCACAGCCGCACGAGCCGGACATCAATGCGCTGGTGCGCGCCTGCGACGTCCACAACATTCCGTGCGCGACGAACATCTCGACCGCGCGCATGGTGCTCGACGTGCTGACCCTGCGTCTCACCGGCAAGGCGTAAGCGCGCCTCGCGGCGCGGAGATCCGCACCGGCATTCAGACAACCATCCAGAGAGATAAAGGAGACATGATGGTCAAGGCAATCCGATTCGATAAAACCGGCGGCCCCGAAGTCATGAAATGGGTCGACGTCGAGGTGGGCGAGCCCGGCGCGGGCGAGATCCGAATCCGCCAGACGGCGGTCGGCCTCAACTATATCGACGTGTATTTCCGCACCGGTCTGTATCCGCTGCCGCTGCCGGGCGGGCTCGGCATGGAAGCGGCCGGCGAGGTCAGCGCGGTCGGCTCGGGCGTGACCGGTCTGAAGATCGGCGATCGCGTCGCGTATGTCGCGCGGCCGCCGGGCGCCTATGCGCAGGAGCGCGTGCTGCCGGCCGCGCAGGTCGTCAAGCTGCCCGATGGGGTCAGTGACGAAGAGGCCGCGTCGGTGATGCTGCAAGGCTTGACCGCGCAGTATCTTCTGCGCCGCACGTATCAGGTGAAGGCCGGCGACACGATTCTGATTCAGGCCGCCGCGGGCGGCGTCGGTCTGCTCGTGTGCCAGTGGGCGAAGGCGCTCGGCGCGACGGTGATCGGCACGGTCGGCTCCGATGAGAAAGCCGAGATCGCGAAGGCGCACGGCTGCGATCACCCGATCGTCTATACGCGCGAGAACTTCACGAAGCGCGTACGCGAGATCACCCATGGCGCGGGCGTGCCGGTCGTCTACGATTCGATCGGCAAGGACACCTTCGAAAAGTCGCTCGACTGCCTCGCGCCGCTCGGCCTGTTCGTGAGCTTCGGCAACGCGTCGGGTCCGCTGCCGCCGATCGATTCGTCGGAATTCGCCGGGCGCGGCTCGCTGTTCTTTACGCGCCCGACGCTCTTCACCTATATCGCGAAGCGCAGCGACTACGAGGCGATGTCGGCCGAGCTGTTCGACGTGCTGACTTCCGGCAAGGTCAAGACCAGCATCAATCAGCGCCATGCGCTGTCTGACGTCGGGCAGGCGCATGCAGACCTCGAAGGACGGCGCACAACCGGCTCGACGATCCTGCTGCCGTAAAACCCTGAAAGCCATAGCGCGGCCTCCGGCTGAGATCCGCGTCACCTAAAAGGCCGTTTCATCGCGAGATGAAACGGCCTTTCCCGTTTACGCGATTTTTACGCGCACCCGCCCATCTTTGACCAGCCGTTTAGGCGGATCGGCATACCGTTGCGTCTATCCAAAATCCGTAAATGGGGAAGAAAAATGGATCTGCTGTATGTCGGGGGGCTCGTGGTATTCGCCGCGCTGACCTTTGGGCTGATTGGCGGCTGCGAGAAGCTGATGCAGTTCCGTCGTGGGCAGGGAGAGCGCTCATGAGCTGGATTCTGTGGCTTTCCGGCGCGTCCACCGCGCTGCTCTTCATTTATCTCGTGTATGCGCTGCTGCGCGCGGAGGACATTGAATGAACGCGAACGATGTCCTGCAGGCGAGTCTGTTTATCGTCGTGCTATTGGCCGCCGCCGTGCCGGTGGCGAGCTATCTCGGCGCCGTGATGGACGGCAGCTCGCGCGTCGTGCGCTTCGGCGCGCCGCTCGAACGGCTGCTGTACCGCATCGCGGGTGTCGATCCTGCTCAGGAAATGGGCTGGAAACGCTACGCGATCGCGACGATTGCGTTCAACGTGCTCGGCGTGGCTTTCCTGTATGTGTTGCTGCGTGTGCAGGGCTGGCTGCCGGGTAATCCGCAGCAGTTCGGCGCGATGTCGGTCGACAGCGCGTTCAACACCGCGGTCAGCTTCGTGACCAACACGAACTGGCAGGACTACACCCCCGAGCAGACCGTCGGCTATCTGACGCAGATGCTCGGTCTGACCGTGCAGAACTTCCTGTCGGCGGCGACCGGCATCGTCGTCGTGATCGCGCTGATTCGCGGCTTCGCGCGTCATACCGCGCAGACGATCGGCAACTTCTGGGTCGATATCACGCGCGTGACGATGTACGTGCTGATTCCGATGGCGGCGATTATCGCGGCGCTGCTGATGAGCCAGGGCGTGATCCAGAACTTCAAGGCCTATCAGGACGTGCCGACGCTGCAGACCACTACCTACGCCGCGCCGAAGCTCGACGCGCAAGGCAATCCGGTCAAGGACGCGAAGGGCAACCCGGTGACGGTCGACACCCAGGTGAAGACGCAGACGCTCGCGATGGGTCCGGTTGCGTCGCAGGAAGCGATCAAGATGCTCGGCACCAACGGCGGCGGCTTCTTCAACGGCAATTCCGCGCATCCGTATGAGAACCCGACGCCGTTCTCGAACTTCCTGCAGATCTTCTCGATCCTGATCATTCCGGCCGCGCTTGCACTCGTGTTCGGCCGCGTGATCGGCGACCGCCGCCAGGGTGTGGCCGTGCTCGCGGCGATGACGATCGCGTTCGGCGTCTGCGTGTTCGGCGAGATCAGCGCCGAGCAGAGCGGCAACCCGGCGTTCACCGCGCTGAACGTCGACCAGTCGGCGAGCGCGCTGCAGGCGGGCGGCAATGCGGAGGGCAAGGAAACGCGCTTCGGCATCGCGCAGTCGGGCATCTTCACGGTCGCGACGACGGCGGCGTCGTGCGGCGCGGTCGCCAACACGCACGATTCGCTGACGCCGATCGGCGGCCTGTACCCGATGCTGCTGATGCAACTCGGCGAAGTGATCTTCGGCGGTGTCGGCTCCGGCATGTACGGGATGCTCGTGTTCGCGATGCTCGCGGTGTTCGTCGCGGGACTGATGATCGGACGTACTCCCGAGTATGTCGGCAAGAAGATCGAGGCGTACGAGATGAAGATGGTGTCGATCGTCGTGCTGCTCACGCCGCTGCTCGTGCTGGTCGGTACGTCGATCGCGGTGCTGACCGATGCGGGCAAGGCCGGCATCTCGAACCCCGGCGCGCATGGTTTCTCCGAAATCCTCTACGCGTTCAGCTCGGTCGCGAACAACAACGGCAGCGCGTTCGCGGGTCTGTCGGTGAATACGCCGTTCTATAACTGGCTCACCGCGATCGCGATGTGGTTCGGCCGCTTCGGCACCATCGTGCCGGTGCTGGCGATCGCCGGCTCGCTCGCCGCGAAGAAACGCATCGGCGTGACCGGCGGCACGCTGCCGACCCATGGACCGCTGTTCGTCGTGCTGCTGCTCGGCACGGTGCTGCTGGTTGGCGCGCTGACCTACGTCCCGGCGCTCGCGCTCGGTCCAGGCGTCGAGCATCTGATGATGATCGGCGTGCAGTGACGCGCGGCCGCGAACGAACGAACAGGCGCTTGCACGGAGCAAGCCTGCAAGCGCACCAGGATATTCGAGGATTCAATGACTGAACATAACGCTACGCGGTCCATGTTCGACCCGGCGCTGCTGCGCCCGGCGATCGTGGACTCCTTTAAAAAGCTCACGCCGCGCACGCAGTTCCGCAACCCGGTGATGTTCTGCGTGTACGTCGGCAGCATTCTGACCACCATTCTGTGGATCGCCGCGCTCGGCGGTCAGGCCGAGGCGCCCGCGGGCTTCATTCTCGCGGTCTCGCTGTGGCTATGGTTCACGGTGCTGTTCGCGAACTTCGCGGAAGCGCTCGCCGAAGGCCGCTCGAAAGCGCAGGCCGCATCGCTGCGCAGCGCGAAGAAAGACGTGATGGCCAAGAAGCTCAACGAGCCGCATCCGAAGTCGCCGATCCGCATCATGACCGCGTCGGATCTGCGTCGCGGCGACGTCGTGCTGGTCGAGACCGGCGACGTGATTCCGGCCGACGGCGAAGTGATCGACGGCGTCGCGTCGGTCGACGAATCGGCGATCACCGGTGAATCGGCGCCGGTGATCCGCGAGTCGGGCGGCGACTTTTCGTCGGTGACGGGCGGCACGCGCGTGCTGTCGGACTGGATCGTCGTGCGCGTCACGGCCAATCCTGGCGAGGCGTTCCTCGACCGCATGATCGCGATGGTCGAAGGCGCGAAGCGTCAGAAGACGCCGAACGAAATCGCGCTGACCATCCTGCTCGTCGCGCTGACGATCGTGATGCTGCTCGCCACCGCGACGCTGTTGCCGTTCTCGATGTTCTCCGTCGAGGCCGCCAAGGCGGGCCACGTGGTGACGATTACCGCGCTCGTCGCGCTGCTCGTGTGCCTGATCCCGACGACGATCGGCGGGCTGCTGTCGGCGATCGGCGTGGCCGGCATGAGCCGCATGATGCAGGCGAACGTGATCGCGACCTCGGGCCGCGCCGTCGAAGCGGCCGGTGACGTCGACGTGCTGCTGCTCGACAAGACCGGCACGATCACGCTCGGCAACCGCCAGGCGTCGCAGTTTCTGCCGGCGCCGGGTCTGACGGAAGAAGCGCTCGCCGATGCCGCGCAGTTGTCGTCGCTTGCCGACGAAACGCCGGAAGGCCGTAGCATCGTCGTACTCGCGAAGCAGCGCTTCAATATCCGTCAACGCGACATGGCCTCGCTGCACGCGGTGTTTCTCGCGTTCACCGCGCAGACCCGCATGAGCGGCGTCGATCTGTCGCCGGCAGGGACGCCGCCGGGGACGCACGGCCGCGAAATCCGCAAGGGCGCGGCCGACGCGGTCAAGCACTACGTCGAAGCGAACGGCGGCCGTTTCCCGACCGAAGTCAGCAATGCGGTTGCCGAAGTCGCGCGCCGCGGCAGCACGCCGCTGGTGGTTGCCGAGAAGGGCGAGCAGGGCGCGCGCGTACTCGGCGTGATCGAGCTGAAGGACGTCGTGAAGGGCGGTATCAAGGAGCGCTTCGCCGAGTTGCGCAAGATGGGCATCAAGACCGTGATGGTGACGGGCGACAACCGCCTGACCGCCGCCGCGATCGCGGCCGAAGCGGGCGTCGACGACTTCCTCGCCGAGGCCACGCCGGAAACGAAGCTCGCGACGATTCGCGCGCACCAGGCCGAAGGGCGTCTGGTCGCGATGACCGGCGACGGCACCAACGACGCGCCCGCGCTCGCGCAGGCCGACGTCGCGGTCGCGATGAACACCGGTACGCAGGCAGCGAAAGAGGCCGGCAACATGGTCGACCTCGATTCGAACCCGACCAAGCTGATCGAGATCGTCGAGATCGGCAAACAGATGCTGATGACGCGCGGCTCACTCACCACGTTCTCGATCGCCAACGACGTCGCCAAATACTTCGCGATCATTCCGGCCGCGTTCGCGACGACGTATCCGGCGCTCAATGCGCTGAACGTGATGCATCTGGCGACGCCGGCCTCCGCGATCATGTCGGCGGTGATCTTCAACGCGCTGATCATCGTGCTGCTGATTCCGCTCGCGCTGAAGGGCGTGCGCTATCGCGCGCTCGGCGCGGCGATCCTGCTGCGCCGCAATCTGCTGATCTACGGTCTCGGCGGGATCATCGTGCCGTTCATCGGCATCAAGCTGATCGATATGGTGCTGGCCGCGTTCGGCTGGGTTTGAGCACGCAATGACCCGTTGATGAAAAGGGAAAGAGACCCATCATGAAAAATCTGTTTCGTCCGCTGATCGTGATCTTCGCGGTGCTGACCGCGATCACCGGACTCGCTTATCCCGCGGTGATGACCGCATTCGGCCAGGCGGCGTTTCACGAGCAGGCCAATGGCAGCCTGATCGAGCAGAACGGCAAGGTGGTCGGCTCGACGCTGATCGGCCAGCAGTTCGACGCGCCGCAATACTTCTGGGGCCGGCTGTCGGCGACGACGCCGATGCCGTACAACCCGCAAAGCTCGGGCGGCTCGAACCTCGGGCCGAACAATCCGGCGCTGCTCGACGAGATCAAGGGCCGGCTCGCCGCGCTGAAGGCAGCGGGCACCGACATGTCGAAGCCGGTGCCGGTCGATCTGGTCACCTCGTCGGGCAGCGGGCTCGACCCCGAGATCAGTCCGGCGGCGGCCGCCTACCAGGTCGAACGGGTCGCGCAGGCGCGTCACCTCGCGGCGAACGACGTGCAGGCGCTGGTCGAGCGCTATACGACCGGGCGCCAGTTCGGCGTGCTCGGCGAGCCGCGCGTGAATGTGCTGAAGCTCAATCTCGCGCTCGACGAAATGAAGCGCGGCTGACACGCCGACACATTCATCGATAAAACAGCGGCGTCCGCGTGGCGCCGCGCCGCCATTTGCGGGTCGGCGCGGGCCGTGCCACCATGCAGACACCGCCGCTCGCACGACGATCAAATCCACTGAGCATGAACCGCCCCGATCCTGACGAACTGCTCGACAAGCTGCAACGCGACGAAGAAAAACGCCAGCGCGGCAGGCTGAAGATTTTCTTCGGCGCGTCGGCCGGCGTCGGCAAGACCTACGCAATGTTGCAGGCCGCGCGCCGCCGCAAGGAAGAGGGCGTCGACGTGCTGGTCGGCATCGCCGAAACGCACGGGCGCAGCGAAACCGCCGCGCTGCTCGAGGGGCTCGAGGTGCTGCCGCTCGCGCATATCGAGTATCGCGGCCGCAAGCTCGGCGAGTTCGATCTCGACGCCGCGCTCGCGCGCAAGCCGCAACTGATTCTCGTCGACGAACTCGCGCATTCGAACGTGCAGGGCGCGCGCCATCTGAAGCGCTGGCAGGACGTCTACGAACTGCTCGACGCGGGCATCGACGTGTATACGACCGTCAACGTGCAGCACCTGGAGAGCCTGAACGACGTGGTCGGCCAGATCACCGGCATCCGCGTGTGGGAGACGGTGCCCGATCGCGTGTTCGATCATGCCGACGAAGTGACGCTCGTCGATCTGCCGGCCGAGGAACTGCTCGACCGCATGCGCGACGGCAAGGTGTACATGGCGCAGCAGGCCGAGCGCGCGGTGCGCAACTTCTTTCGCAAGGGCAACCTGATCGCGCTGCGCGAGCTGGCGCTGCGCCGCACCGCCGATCGCGTCGACGCGCAGATGCGCGAGTACCGCGCCGATCGTTCGATCCAGCGTATCTGGCAGGCGCGCGAGCGGCTGCTGGTGTGCGTCGGCCCCGGTCCCGAAGCGCCGGCGCTGGTGCGCTCGGCGGCGCGCCTCGCCGCGAGCCTGAAGGCCGACTGGCTCGCCGTCTATGTCGAAACGCCCGCGTTGCAGCGGCTACCCGACGCGCGCCGCGAACGCACCCTGAACGCGCTGAAGCTTGCCGCCGAGCTCGGCGCCGAAACCGCGACGCTCGCCGCCACCGACGCGCTCGACACGCTGATCGGTTACGCCCAGGCGCGCAACGTCTCGAAGCTGGTCGCGGGCGCATCGTCGCGCACGGGTCTCAGCCGCTGGCTGCGTCGGCCGCTTGGCGAGCGCATCGCCGAGAAAAGCGGCGATCTCGATCTCACGCTGATTCGCGTGTCGTCGGAGCGCGATGGCGGCGAGCAGCGGCGTCTGTTGAACACGACCGCGAACGCGTGGCGCGAGGCATTGAGCGCGGCCCGCGAGCGTCGTTCGCCGCCGCGCGCGTATGGGCTCGCGCTCTTGATCGGCACGGCCATCACGTTGCTGTCGAGCCAGTTGATCGACCGGATCGATCTGACCAACCTCGTGATGCTGTATCTGCTCGGCGTCATCTTCACCGCGGTGAGGCTCGGACGCGGGCCCGGTGTCGTGCTGTCGTTCGCGAGCGTCGCCGCGTTCGATTTCTTCTTCGTGCCGCCGCGCATGTCGCTGTCGGTCTCCGATACGCAGTACCTGCTGACGTTCTTCGGCATGCTGCTGACCTCGCTGGTGATCAGCCATCTGACGTCGAGCTTGCGCCGCGAGGCGAGCGTCGCGCGACGCCGCGAGCAGCGCATCGGCGCAATGTACGAAATGGCGCGCGAGCTCGCCGCGGCGCTCGCGACCGAGCAGATCGTCGGCATCGGCAGCCGGCACGTGAGCGAAGTGTTCGGCGCGCGCGTCGCGATCCTGCTGCCCGACAGCGTCGATCAGGTCAAACAGAAGATCGAGGACCCCGACGCGGCGATCACGCTCGAAGGCGACGCACTCGATCTCGACGTCGGCCAGTGGGTCTACGATCAGCAGAAGCCGGCCGGCCACGGCACCGACACGTTGCCGGCGGCCGCGGCGCTCTATCTGCCGCTGAAGGCGCCGATGCGCACGCGCGGCGTGCTCGCGGTGGTGGTGCGCGACGAGCGCGAGCTGACCGTGCCCGAGCAGCGGCGCATGCTCGATGCGTTCGCCGCGCAGATCGCGCTCGCGCTCGAGCGCGTCCACTACGTCGATATCGCGCGCGATGCGCTGGTCAACATGGAGTCGGAACGGCTGCGCAATTCGCTTTTGTCGGCGATTTCGCACGATCTGCGCACGCCGCTGACGACCATCGTCGGGTTTTCGTCGATGCTCGCGCAGGGGCGGCCAGGGCGAGCGGCCGAAGGCGAGGCGAACGCTTCGCAGAGCCAGGCGCCATCGGCCGCGCTTCGCAGCGACGAACTCGTCGACGCGATTCACGAAGAGGCGCTGCGCATGACCGGCATCGTCACGAATCTGCTCGACATGGCGCGCTTGCAGGCCGGCAGCCTGCAACTGAACCAGCAATGGACGCTGCTCGAGGAGACCGTCGGCGCCGCGCTGCGCGCCTGCAAGCGGGTGCTCGCGGACCATCCGGTGCGGGTCGCGCTGCCGGCCGATCTGCCGCTGCTGCACCTCGACGCGGTGCTGATGGAGCGGCTCTTTTCGAACCTGTTCGAAAACGCGGCCAAATACACCGCGGCGGGCACGCCGCTCGCCATCGGCGCGCAGCAGATCGACGCGGACGGCGCGTCGTTCGTGCGCATCACGATCGATGACAACGGCCCCGGCCTGCCCGCCGGCATGGAAGCGCGCGTGTTCGAGAAGTTCACGCGCGGCGAGAAGGAGTCGGCCAAGCCGGGCATCGGCCTTGGGCTTGCGATCTGTCGCGCGATCGTCGAGGCGCACGGCGGTACAATCGGCGCGCTCAACCGGCTTGCCGCGGATGGCCACGTCGAAGGCGCGCGCTTCTGGTTCACGCTGCCGGTCAAGACGCCGCCCGACGCACCCGACACCCTCGAAGACGAAGGCGCCGTCACGGATAGCGGCGCCGACACCGCCGACCTCAACCCGCTCACCCGACCGAACCATGAGTGACCTGAGCATCAACGTCGTTCTGATCGAAGACGAAAAGCAGATTCGCCGCTTCGTGCGCACGGCGCTCGAAGCCGAGGGCATCGCCGTCTACGACGCCGAGACCGGCAAGCAGGGCCTCGTCGAAGCGGCGACGCGCAAGCCCGACCTCGTGATCGTCGATCTCGGCCTGCCCGACACCGACGGCCTCGAGGTGATCCGCGAGCTGCGCGGCTGGAGCGAGCTGCCGATCATCGTACTGTCCGCGCGCACTCAGGAAAGCGAAAAGGTCGCCGCGCTCGACGCCGGCGCCGACGACTATCTGACCAAGCCGTTCGGCGTGTCCGAGCTGCTCGCGCGGATCCGCGCGCATCTGCGCCGGCGCAATCATGGCGGCGCGAACGAATCGCCGCAGGTGCGCTTCGGCGCGGTCACCGTCGACCTCGCGCTGCGCCAGGTCACGCGCGACGGCGCCACGGTTCATCTGACGCCGATCGAATACCGGCTGCTCGCGACGCTCGTGCGCCACGCCGGCCGCGTGCTCACGCACCGGCAACTGCTGCGTGACGTGTGGGGGCCGTCGCATGTCGAGAGCCACCACTATCTGCGCATCTACATGGCGCATTTGCGCGGCAAGCTCGAGCGCGATCCGGCGCAGCCGGAGCATATCGTCACGGAGACCGGGGTCGGGTATCGGCTGGTGGGCGCGGCGTGAGCGGGACCACGATGTCGCTCGTTTATAATCACCAGAGGTAAGGACGACCTTACGCTTCTATCGATCATCGGGGACGGCCCCATTTCTCATGGAGCTGTTTCGATGTCCTGGTTTCTTCTATTGATTGCCGGTTTGCTCGAAGTCGCATGGGCGGCCGGTCTCAAAACTTCCGAAAGTTTCACCCGTTTCTGGCCGTCCGTCTTCACGGTCGTGACCGCGCTCGGCAGCTTCGTGCTGCTCGCGCTCGCGATGCGCCAGCTGCCGCTCGGCACCGCCTACGCGGTCTGGACCGGGATCGGCGCGGTCGGCGCGTTCATCTTCGGCGTCGTGATGATGGGCGAGGCGTTGACGCTCGCGCGCGTCGCCAGCGCGTCGCTGATCGTGATCGGGCTCGTCGGGCTGAAGCTGTCGTCGGGGCACTGACCCGGCAGTTGCCTCCAGCCGGGACGTCGCGGCCATGGCAGGCGCGCCACAGTGAGGCTTCGCCGCTCGACGTTCTGCGAATTATGGTGGCTATAATGAGACAGAAACGACCCTGAGATTGCCCCCGGCCTGGCTGGCGCGGCCTGGCTGGCGAGTCTGACGGCTTCGGCGCGGGACATCCGCTGGTTCCCGCCGCGCCGTCCGGCACGCTCAAAGCGCGTGGAGGCGGCCATGCTTGAATCACTTTCGCTTGCTGCAGGCCTCTCATGGGGCAGCGGTCTGCGCCTCTATCTGACGGTCCTGCTGGCCGGCGTGTTCGAACGTCTAGGCCTGATTCATTTGCCGAACACGTTGTCCGCGCTGTCTTCGCCATGGGTGATCGGCGCGGCGGCCGTGCTGACGCTCGCCGAATTCCTTGCCGACAAGGTTCCCGCGTTCGATTCGTTGTGGGACGCGATCCACACTTTCATCCGCATTCCGGCCGGCGCCGTGCTGGCGGCCGGTGCGCTCGGCCACGCCGATCCGGCGCTGCTGACGGTCGCCGCGCTCGCGGGCGGCACGCTCGCCGGCACCGCGCATCTCGCGAAGGCGGGCACGCGCGCGCTGATCAATCTGTCACCGGAGCCGGTGTCGAACGTCGTCACGTCGACCGCCGAGGACGGCCTCGTGTTCGGCGGCGTGCTGCTCGCGCTGTTCGTGCCGCTCGCGTTTCTGGTCTTGATGGTAGGCTTCCTGCTGCTCGCGGCGTGGGCATTGCCGCGATTGTGGCGTGGCGTGCAGGGCGGGTTTCGCGGCATGGCCACGCACATGGTGTCGCGATTTGCGAGGAGCAGGCACGATTGAGCGAAGCACTACCAGGATCCAAGGCGGGTACCAAGGCGCGTGCCGACACACGGCCTGCGCGTCGGTTCGGGGGCATCGACCTGTTACGCCAGGCCGTGCGGATGACGGCACGCGATTGGCGCGCGGGCGAGTTGACGATGCTGCTGCTCGCGCTCGTGCTGGCGGTCGCGGCGTTGTCGAGCGTCGGGTTTCTGGCCGATCGCCTGCATCAGGGGCTCGAGCGCGATGCACGGCGCATGATCGCCGCCGACTTCATCGTGCGCGCCGATCATCCGGTCGATCCGCAATTCGCCGCCGAGGCGCACAGACTCGGCCTGCGCACCGCCACCACGGCGATCTTCCCCAGCATGATCAATTCGACCGGCGCGCAGCCGGCGTCGCGCCTCGCCGCCGTCAAGGCGGTGTCGTCCGACTACCCGCTACGCGGCGCGTTGCGGATCGCGCCGGCAGCAGGCGCGGCCGATCATCCGACGACCTCGATTCCGCCGCCGGGGACCGTGTGGGTCGATGAGGAACTGCTCGACGCGCTGAAGCTGAAGATCGGCGATGCGGTGAAGGTCGGGAATCGCGATTTCACGGTCGGCGCGCTGATCACGCGCGAGCTCGACCGCGGCTTCTCGTTCGTCAACTTTTCCCCGCGCCTGATGCTGAACGCCGCTGACGTACCGTCGACCGGCCTGATCACGTACGGCAGCCGGGTCACCTACCGGCTGCTGGTGGCCGGTTCCGACGATGCGGTCGCGCGCTTCGCGCAGTTCGCGCATGAGCACGTCGACGGCGGCAAGATGCGCGGGGTCGCGCTCGAGTCGCTGCACGACGGCCAGCCGCAGGTGCGCCAGACGCTCGATCGCGCGGGCCATTTCCTGACGCTCGTCTCGCTGCTGACGGCGCTGCTCGCGGCGGTCGCGATCGCGATGGCCGCGCATCGCTACATGCGCCGGCATCTCGACGGCTGCGCGGCGATGCGCTGTCTCGGCGTGAGCCAGGCCACGCTGCGTGCGCTGTTCACGCTCGAATTCGTCGGACTCGGCGTGGTGGGCGGCGTGCTCGGGGTGGCACTCGGTTATCTCGGGCATCTCGCGCTGCTGACATGGCTCGGCGGCCTGATCGACGTGGTGCTGCCGCAGCCGACGCCGTGGCCCGCGCTCGAAGGTATTGCGGCCGGCCTCGTGTTGCTGCTCGGCTTCGCGCTGCCGCCGCTGTTGCCGCTGACCCGCGTGCCGCCGGTGCGCGTGCTGCGGCGTGAATGGGGCGAGGCGGGGCGCACCGCGTGGGCCGCCTACGCGTTCGGCATCGCGCTGTTCGCGGGGCTGCTGATTCTCGCCGCGGGGGAATTGAAGCTCGGCGGCATCGTTGCGGGCGGTTTCGCGGGCGGGCTGCTGGTGTTCGCCGGCGTCGCGCGGCTCGCGTTGTGGGGCGCGGCGCGCGTCGTGCGCAGCGAGCGCGTCAATGCGAGCATCGGCTGGCGTTACGCGCTGGCGTCGCTGGAGCGGAGGAGCAGTACCAGCGCGCTGCAGATCACCGCGCTCGGCATCGGCCTGATGTGCCTGCTGCTGATCGCGATGACACGCAACGACCTGGTGCAGGGCTGGCGCAAATCGACACCGCCCGATGCGCCCAACCAGTTCATCATCGACATCCAGCCCGATCAGCGCGACGCGGTCACGCAGTATCTGGACGCGCACGGCATCGCCGGCGCGGCGCTGTCGCCGATGGTGCGCGGGCGGCTCGTCGCGATCAACGGCAAGACGGTCGACCCGGACTCGTTCAAGGGCGAGGACGCGCGTCGTCTGGTGGACCGCGAGTTCAACCTGTCGTACACGACGCAGCTACCCGACGACAACCGGATCGCCGCGGGCAGCTGGTTCGGCGACACGACCAAGCCGCAGATCTCGATCGAGCAGGGACTCGCGAAGCTGATCAAGGTGAAGCCCGGCGACGTGCTGCGCTTCGACGTGACGGGCCTCACGGTCGATGCACCGGTCACGAGCGTGCGCAAGCTCGACTGGGGTTCGTTCAAGGTCAACTTCTTCGTGCTGATGCCGCCCGCCGCGTTGCAGGATTTCCCGGCGACGTTCATTACGAGCTTCCACTTGCCGCAGGACAAACAGTCGACGATCGACGGCCTGATCGCTGCGTATCCGAATCTCACCGCGATCGATACCGGCCCGATCCTCGCGCAGGTTCAGCGTGTCCTGCAGCAGGTGATCGGCGCGGTGCAGTTCCTGTTCGCGTTCACGCTCGCGGCCGGCGTGCTGGTGCTGTACGCGGCGCTCGCCGGCTCGCGCGACGAGCGTATGCGAGAATCCGCGCTGCTGCGCGCGTTGGGCGCATCGCATCGTCAGGTGCGGGCGGTGCAGGTGGCCGAATTCGTCGCGGTGGGCGCGCTCGCGGGCTTGATGGCGGCACTCGGCGCGCAGATCGTCGGCTCGCTGCTGGCCACGCACGTGTTCGAGTTCTATCTGGACTTCGATCCGTGGGTGCTGCCGGCGGGCATTGTCGCTGGGGTCGCGTGCGCGGGTGTCGGCGGGTGGCTGAGTCTGCGGCACGTGCTGGCGCGGCCGGCGCTGCAATCGCTGCGCGACGCGTGAGTTTTCTTTGTGATGGTTTTTTTGCTGTTGAGCAGGGTATGAGCGATTTGAACGACGAAGTGTCCCCGGACCAACCGACGGCCTTCGAACTGGTGGGCGGCGAGGCGCGCGTGCGCGAACTGGTCGACCGGTTTTACGACCTGATGGATCTCGAGGCGGATTTCGCCGGGATTCGCACGCTGCATCCGGCCTCGCTCGATGGTTCGCGCGACAAGCTGTTCTGGTTCCTGTGCGGCTGGCTCGGCGGCCCCGATCATTACATCAGCCGCTTCGGCCATCCGCGTCTGCGTGCGCGGCATCTGCCGTTCGCGATCGCGTCGGGCGAGCGTGACCAGTGGTTGCGATGCATGGCGTGGGCGATGGAGGATGTCGGCTTGCCGGAGCCGCTGCGCGAGCGTCTACTCGGCTCGTTCTTCGAAACCGCGGACTGGATGCGCAACCGCAATGGCTGACACGCCGCGGCAGGCCGCACCGACACCGTACTCGGTCGATGCCGACTACGCGGCGCTCGCGCCGCGGGCGCGGGAAGTGCTCGACTGCTGGTTCGGCGCGCCGGACTCGCCGGAGTACGGCCAGGAGCGCAAGCTCTGGTTCAAGCGCAGCGACGCGGTCGATGCGATGCTGCGCGAGCGTTTTGGCGACCTGATCGAGGCGGCGAACGCGGGTGCGCTCGACGCATGGCAGGCCTCGCCATTGGGCGCGCTGGCGCTCGTCATCGTGCTCGATCAATTCTCGCGCAACTGTCATCGCCATACCGCGCGCGCCTTCGCGGCAGACAGCAAGGCGCTCGATACCGCGCAACGGATGATCGCGAGTGGTGCCGATCGTTTGTTGCCGGGCACGCAGCATCGCGCGTTCGCGTATCTGCCGTTCGAGCACGATGAAACGCTCGCGAGCCAGCAGGAGTCGCTGCGTCTGTTCAAACAGCTCGCGGCGGAGCCGGACGGCGACGGCTACTACCAGCACGCGCTGCGCCACGCGAAAGTGATCGAGCGGTTTGGACGCTTTCCCCATCGCAACGCGTGGCTCGGGCGCGAATCGAGCGACGAGGAGATCGCGTTTCTACGCGAGCCCGGTTCGTCGTTCTGAATCAACGCGCGGTCCGTGCGCGAGGCACACGGCCGGCGCGACGGATTGCGCGGCGCTAGTCGTCACCGTGCGCGTTGGCCGCTACCGGGGTGCGCACGAACACGCGCAACAGTTCATCCGAATCGCCCGGCCGCGCGCCGGACCAGAACAGCTGCCATTCGCCGGCCGGCGGCCGCGCGTTGTCGCGCCGGCTTTCCTCGATCAGCCACGTGCAGGCGGTCGTGCGCGGATCTTCGCTCGGCTGATGCTCGATGTGGGTGTAGTAGTAGAGCATCGGTGCTTCGGATTCGCCGAGACCGGCGCTCGCCATGCAGTCGCCGTCGTTCCATTCGATATCCATCTTCGCGCCGAGGTCCGCAAACACCGAGCGATAGCTTTTCGCGTAGTCGAGCCACGGCAGCAGCAGCGTGCTGACGAGTCCCCACACGAGCATCGCGCCCGCGCACCAGCTGAGCGCGCCGCGCCATTTGCCCGCGTACTTGAACGACGGCAGCAGCCACAGCCAGCCGATCGTCAGCAGCAGGGCGCCGACGACCAGCACGGGCTCGATCGGCAGTACCCAGTCGAGCGGCAGCCAGCGGCCGAGCAGATGCAGCGACGCATGCGTGCTCGCCGGGCTCGTCATGACCGACCAGATGATCCAGACGAGCGCGGCCGCGCTGCCGAACAGCACGCGGCTCGTCATGTCCCAGCCGGTATGCAGGCGCGCCGGCAAGCGCTCGACGCCCTGCATCGCGAGGAGCGCGAGCGGCGCGATGAACGGCAGGATGTACAGCTCGCGGACGGTCGCCGAGCTTTGCAGCACCGCGAAACCGATGCCCGCGAACAGCAGCGGCAACGCGACACGCGGATCGCGCCAGCGCCGCCATGCGCCACCGACGAGCGCGGCCAGTGCGAGCGGCACGACCGGAAAGCCGACGCTCAGCACGGTGCGCAGCACGAACAGACGACTCTCGTTTTCGGAGCCGAGCTCGGCAACCGAAAAGCCGAAGAATCGGCCGACGTTGTTATCCCACAGCCACACCTTGAAGAGCGCCTCGGAGCGCAGATAGAAGCAGATCGGCCAGATCAGCGCGAGCGGCGCGCAGACGAGCGCGGCGAGGCCGAGCGCGCCCACGAAGCCGCGGCTGCGGCAGGCGGGATAGAGCAGCAGCGCCGCGCAGGTGGTCGCGCCGAACACGAGCGGCACGAACAGTCCCTTCGCGAGCAGCGAGACGCCGACGCCCGCGCCGAACATCGTCGCGCCGCTGAGGATTGCGTGACGGCGCTCGCGGCCATCGAGCGGGGCGCTCTGAGATGCGGCTTGCGCGTGCATGGAGAAATACGAGGCGGCGCGCGGGTCGTCGCGCAGATGCACGAGCACGAGTTCGAACAGTCCGCAGAAGCCGAGTGCGGCGCCCGCCATCAGGGCGACGTCGGTCATCATGTCGTGCACGTGCTTGACGACGACGAGTGTGCCGGCGAACAGCGCGAGCGAGCCGATCACGCGCAGGTCGAACCAGTTCGACGCAGCGACCGCGCGACGGGCGACGCGCGCGGTGTAGTAGACCGTCAGGCCCGCGAATAGCGCGCTCGCGAGCCGCGCTGCATCGTGCAGCGGCAGATAGCGGCCAAACATCCAGGCGAGGCCGGCGGCGACCCAGTCGTAGAGCGGCGGCTTTTCGACGAACGGCTGGCCGGCGTTGGTCGGCACGACGAGATCGCCGGTATCGAGCATGTGCTGGACGATGCCGAACGTGTAGGTTTCGTCCTGCTTCCACGGCTCGTGGCCGAGAATGCCGGGGATCAGCCACGCGCACAGGATCGCCAGCGCGACGAGCCACAGCAGCGGACGGGTTGCCGCGAGCGCGCGCCAGCGCTGCAGGCCGCGCGTGGCACGGTCGGCGGAACCGGTGGAGCCCGGTGCGTGCGCGGTGTCGGCGCTGTGCATCGACGGGGCTTCGGGTGTCGGCTGGTGTTGCGCGCCGGCAAATGGGTGCGCGGTGCTGGCGGACAGCGCGGCCTCATGTGCGCCGCCCGCGGGTGCGGCCGAGCCCGAGGCCGTCGCGCTGGCAGGGTGCGCGCGCCAGCGCTTGGACTGCTTGTCTTGCATGGAAGTCTCTGGTCAGCGTACGCGGCGGCGTTGGCCTCGTACTTATGTTTTGCATTGCAAACGCATTCGATGTTGTCGATTGTAGCGTCGCATTATTACCGAAGATTACAGGCGAGGCGGCGCGTGCGAATTCGATGCGCGGCTGTGTCGGTTTCCCGACATAGCGACGGCAATTCGTAGAGGGAGAGGAGGGGGAGGAGGGGGAATAGCGGTGATAAAGGCGCGGCCGTAGCGGACCGCGCTTTGGGTTCGAGGCTTGCGTCGCGTTCGCCCGCGGCGTTCGCTCAGCGGCCGCCCGTGACGTCGAACAGCGCGCCGGTCACGTACGAGGCCGCGTCGTCAAGCAGCCACACGATCGCCTCGGCGACTTCGTCCGCGCGGCCGGGGCGGCCGAGCGGCGTGGTCGCGCCCAGTTGCGCGGCGCGCTCGGGCTTGCCGCCGCTCGCATGGATCTCGGTGTCGATGAGGCCCGGACGCACGGCGTTCACGCGCACGCCCTGCGGGCCGAGTTCTTTCGCGAGGCCGAGCGTCATCGTGTCGATGGCGCCTTTCGAGCCCGCATAGTCGACGTATTCGTTCGGCGAGCCGAGCCGTGCCGCCGCCGACGAAACATTGACGATCGCGCCGCCCGCGCCGCCGCGCTGGGTCGACATGCGCCGCGCCGCTTCGCGTGCGCACAGATAGGCGCCGAGGACGTTGACGTCGAACAGGCGCTTCAGACGCGCGAAGTCCATGTCGGCAAGCTGGCTCGACGGCGCGACGATGCCGGCGTTGTTGACGAGCGCGTCGAGACGACCAAAGGTTTGCTGCAGCGTATCGAACATGCCGATCACGTCGGCTTCGTTCGCGACATCGCCGGCGATCGGTATCGCGCGGCCGCCCGCGTGTTCGACCTCGGCAACCGTCTGCTGCGCGGCGGCGAGATCGCGCACGTAGTTCACGCCGACGCACCAGCCGCGCGCGCCAAGCAGTCGCGCGGTGGCGCGGCCGATGCCGCGGCTGCCGCCGGTGATCAGAACAGCTTTCGTCATCGCATCCTCAAGGTTCGGGAAACGCGCGTGGCGCGCGTCGCGCGGGTTCGCGCCGGGGTTCAGAGCGCGTCGCTTTGCACCGGGGTCCACTTGTCACGCTTGGGCGGCGCATAGCGACGCAGCTTGCCGATCAGAGCGAGCGGATCGGCGTCGATTTGCAGCATGTCGAGATAGGTCTTGCTCATGAAGCCTTCGTCGACCGTGTGCTGGAGCAGGCGGATCAGCGGCTCGTAGAAGTCGCCGGTGTTCAGGAGTGCGACCGGCTTGCCGTGGTAGCCCAGCTGCGCCCACGTGAAGACCTCGAATAGCTCCTCGAGCGTGCCTGCGCCGCCCGGCATCGCGACGAACGCGTCGGACAGCTCGGCCATCATCTTCTTGCGCTCATGCATGTCGGGCACCACGTGCAGCTCGGTCAAGCCGTTATGGCCCACTTCCTTGCTGACGAGCAACTCGGGAATCACGCCGATCGCGCGGCCGCCTTCGGCCATCACGGTATCGGCGATCACACCCATCAGCCCCACCTTGCCGCCGCCGTAGACGAGCGCGAGATCCGCTTCGACGAGCGCACGGCCGAAGGCGCGCGCCGCCTGCGCATACAACGGTTTGGCTCCCATCGACGAGCCGCAATACACACACACCGACTTCATGCTCAACTGTCCTTCGATTCGTTGCGAGGGGCGGCGCCTTCACGGGGCGGCAGGTAGTCGTAGAACTCGCGCTTGGGCAGCTTGCCCGATACGAGGTCGTCGAACAGCTGCCGCGAGCGGCCGCGCAGGTAGGGCGCCATCAGCGACACGATCTGCACGCTGACCTGATGCAGCTCCGCGCGGATCGCTTCCTGCTCGTTGTATTTGCGCGGATTCATCACGAACTGATACGACAGCCAGTACGTGCCGATCACGCCGACGTTGGTCGCGATCACCTGCATCTCTTGCGGCGTCACGACCATTTCGCCGTCGGCGACGAGCTGCTCGCAGAACTGGCTCGCGAAGCGCACCTTGTGGCTGATGATCTGCTTGAAGTGCGTTTCGAGCGTACGGTTGCGCGCGAGCAGGTCGTTCAGGTCGCGGTACAGGAAACGGTAGCGCCACGTGAAATCGACCATGTACTGCAGGTACGACCACATTTCGTCGATGGTCGCGCGATGGTCGTCGGGGAAACGCAGACGCTTCTCGATCTCCTGCTCGAACTGGCTGAAGATGCTGTTGATGATGTCGTCTTTGTTGCGGAAGTGGTAGTACAGGTTGCCTGGACTGATTTCCATTTCCTCGGCGATGGTCGTCGTCGTGACGTTCGGCTCGCCGATTTCGTTGAACAGCTTCAACGACAGTTCGAGAATCCGTTCGCGCGTGCGGCGGGGAGGTTTGGCTTCCATGTCGTCCGGCCCTGGTTATGCCGGGCTGCGCGCGTGGCGGCGTGCCGCTGCTGCGTGTTCCACCCGGATGCGGTTGGTATATTGAGCGCTCCCAAACCCGCCGCCGCGCGGCGGGCCCCCCGAAAGGACAGGATGAGCCACGCGTTGTAGCGAGTGCGTTGGCGCTTTCCTGTGAGACCATCGGACGATTATAAACCGAGCGTTCTAATACCCAACCGCCTACGCGGATTTCCATTCTCTGGGACATGACAAAGCGAGCGCTGCTGCGGGGCGCTTCAGTTCGCATCGAAACTCAAAGCCACGCGCGAATCCAGCCGACCACCAGCGGCCCGACGATCACGCCCCACGTCATCAGACACATGCCGAGCGCGACCATCACGGCCGCGCTGCCTAGATCTTTCGCGCGGCGCGAGAGCTCGTGACGCTCGAGCGAGATGCGGTCGATCGCCGCTTCGACACTCGAATTGAGCAGCTCGACGATCAGCACGAGCAGCACCGAGCCGAGCAGCAGCACGCGCGAAACCGGATCGACAGGCACGACGAGGCCGCACGGAATCAGGATCGCGGCGAGCGTGAGTTCCTGACGAAACGCGCTTTCCTCGCGAATCGCCACGCGAAAGCCGGCCAGCGAGTTTTTCATCGCGTGCCATGCGCGAGTCAGGCCGCGATTGCCTTTGTAGGGGTTGAAGGGCAGCGGGGCGAGTGGGTCGTCCGGGCTGAGCGGTTCGTTGGGGGCGTCGTGGGTGGCGTTGTGCTGCGTGCCCCCCGCGAGATTCGTGCCGCCGTTGCTCGCGTGGGTGCCGTTCACTCGTTGCACGGTCTGCGCAGGCTCGGGCACAGGGGGCTCGCGAACATCGTCGAACGGCTCGATGCTGGTGGTGTCGCGAGTGGACTCGACGGCGCGCAGTGCGCCGTTCGACGCGCCTTCGACGCTGGATCGACTGCTTCGCATGGATAGCTCCGGGCGTGCCGCATTACGCGGCGGCGCCTTCCTCGCGATACACCGTGCCGCGCAGCGGCTTCAGATGCGTGGCGAACTGCGCGGACGCCGCCGCCCACGAGAAGCGCTCGGCCCACGCGCGCGCATGCGCGCGATCGATCTTCAATGCTTCGAGGCAGGCTTCGCGCAAATCCTCGTGCATCGCACCGGCGCCGCCGTCACCGAGCACGTCGATCGGGCCGGTGACCGGATACGCGGCCACCGGCGTGCCGCATGCGAGCGCTTCGAGCAGCACGAGCCCGAACGTGTCGGTGCGGCTCGGAAACACGAAGACGTCGGCGGCCGCATAGACCTTCGCGAGTTCGGCCTGCGACAGCACACCCAGATAGTTCACCTGCGGATAGCGCGACTTCAGCTCGGCGAGCGCCGGGCCTTCGCCCGCGACCCATTTCGAGCCGGGCAGATCGAGCTGCAGGAACGCCTCGACGTTTTTCTCGACGGCCACGCGGCCGACGTACAGGAAGATCGGCCGCGCGGTGTTGAGCACCTTCGAGTCCATCGGACGGAAGATCTCGAGATCGACGCCGCGGGTCCACAGCACGACGTTGGTGAAGCCGAACTTTTCGAGGTCCTGCTTGACGACCGGTGTCGGCGCCATCACCGCGAGCGACGGCTTATGGAACCAGTGCAGAAACTTGTAGGTGGCCGCGAGCGGGATGCGAAAACGCGCCTGCACGTACTCGGGAAAGCGCGTGTGATAAGCGGTCGTGAACGGCAGCTTGTGCTCCAGCGCATACGCGCGCGCGGCCATGCCGAGCGGTCCTTCGGTCGCGATGTGCAACGCATCGGGCGCGAAACGGTCGATACGCTCGCGCAGCTTGCGGCGCGGCAGCAGCGACAGACGAATCTCCGGATACGTCGGGCACGGGATGGTGCGGAATTCGAGCGGTGTCAGCAGATCGACCTGATGACCGAGCGCGGTGAGCTCGCGCCGGGTGTTCTTCAGCGTGCGCACGACGCCGTTGACCTGCGGCTCCCATGCGTCGGTGACGATCATGATCTTCATCGCGTTGTTCATCGCTGCGGGCCCTGGTGGTTGTGAAGAGTGGAAGTGCTCAGGCAGTGGCGCGGGCTTTTTGCGTGCCCGCCTGGGGCGCGCGAAGCGCGGTCCAGAAGATCACCTTGAGTTCGCCTTCATAGGTCTCGACGAGCGCCGACAGACTCTCGACCCAATCGCCATCGTTGCAATAGAGCACGCCGTCGATCTCGCGCATCTCGGCCTTGTGGATGTGGCCGCAGACGACGCCGTCGCAGCCGCGGCGACGCGCTTCGTCGGTCATCACGCGTTCGAACGACGAGATGAAGTTGACCGCGTTCTTGACCTGATGCTTCAGATATTGCGAAAGCGACCAGTACGGGAAGCCGAGCTTGCTGCGGATCCGGTTGAACCAGCGGTTCAGCACGAGGATCATCGTGTAGAGCGTGTCGCCGAGATAGGCGAGCCATTTCGCGTGCTGAATCACGCCGTCGAACAGATCGCCGTGGACGATCCACAGCCGCTTGCCGGCGAGCGTCGTGTGGAACGCTTCGCCGCGCACGTGGATGTCGCCGAACGCGAGGTCGCAGAACTGACGTGCGGCTTCGTCGTGATTGCCGGGCACATAGATGACCTGGGTGCCTTTGCGCGCCTTGCGCAGCACTTTCTGCACGACGTCGTTGTGTGCCTGCGGCCAGTACCAGCCTTTCTTCAACTGCCAGCCGTCGATGATGTCGCCGACGAGGTACAGGTACTCCGATTCGTTATGGCGCAGGAAGTCGAGCAGATAGCCCGCCTGGCAGCCACTCGAGCCGAGGTGAATGTCCGAGAGCCAGATCGTGCGATAGCGGTGCGGATCGGCGTGGTTGTCGTCGGGATGATCGGCGTCGGCGTCGAGTGACGGCGTCGTCGGTAGCGGCAGGCCGTGATGAGTAGAACCCGGGGCAGGCCTGAACGCGACGGGGTCGACGCTCGGGCCAGTTTGACGAAACAGGGAAGTCGCGGACGTATTGGGGTCCATGGCTCACGCGTCGAGTGGCGGTGCCCGTATTGGGCCAGGCGCGCGTGACTGCGGCGTGACAGTCATGAGAAGTTCTTATTACGGAGGGGCCTTGGCGGGGGCCTGTTTTGTCGTTGGTCTGGCTGGGTTGGCCTTTCCTTGCTTTGTTATCGGTCGATTAGCGTTGCCCCTGTGCGGGGCGGCACCTACTTTCTTTGCTGCTGCAAAGAAAGTAGGCAAAGAAGACAGCTCAAACCGCAAGCTCTTAAGCGGGTCCCCTGGCTTGGAGGGGGTAGTGGTGCATCTGGAATCTGTGCCTTCGCACATTCCGCCTTAGTGACAAAGCTGTCATCCGCACCCACTCCGCACTGCGTGCGTCGCGGACGGGTCTGCCAGGCGAACCGACGGTTTGGGAACGGGGATTCGGCGCGCGTAGCGTCGCCGGAAGAATGACGGCCTTGTCACTGCCGTCGAATGTGCGGGAGCACGGATTCCAGATGCACCACTGCCATGTGCGGACCGAGGTGCCCACTTATGAGTTAGCGGTTTTAGCTGTCTTCTTTGCCTACTTTCTTTGCAGCAGCAAAGAAAGTAGGTGCCGCCCCGCACAGGGGCAACGCCAATAGACCGATAACAAAACAAGGAAAGGCCACCACCGCATGATGACCGACCTGAGCCATCGACCCGGCGCGCTCAGCGCCCCACCGCCACCACCTGCGTCCCCGCAAGTCGATCATGCAAAAACCGCCGCTGCGGATCAAAACGCCCACTCGCAGCCCACAACACGAACCAGACACCCGCAATAAAAAGCGTCTGCGGCACGCGCAAGCCAAGCAGAGGATGCAACGCCAGCGGCGGCAAGAACCACAACCACGCAAGCACATACCGCACGATCGCCCGTCCAACAGAAACCGGCGCGCCATCAGCGCCGACAACCCGCAACCGCCAGGTTTTCATCGGCAGCGTCTGGCCGCCATGCGTCCAGAACCAGACGAAATACACACCGACTACGAGGCCGATCCACGTGGCAAGCAGGTTGTGATGCGTGAGCCCGTTACGCTGCTGCGTGAGCGTGCTGAACAGGTAGCCGGCGATAAACACGACGCCGAACAGAATGACCGCTTCGTAGAGCAGTGCCGCGAGCCGTCGCCGGACGGTAGGCGCAGTGCCGCCGGGTGCGGCGGCGGGCAGGGTTGGAGTGGCGAGAGGCTGGGACACGAAATGGGCTGGGGATCGGAATCAGGAGCCGTGGAAGATCGCCGGTGCTTCGGCCGGTGACACCGGCAGCGGCGTCGCCGGCACGAAGCTGCCCGCCGCCGGAATCGCTGGCAGTGAGGCCGCGGCCGGTGCGGAGGCGGCGGGCGCGGCACTCGCGGCAGCGGCATCGCTGGCGCCGGCGGTGTGCTCGCGCGCGTTGACGAGCCGGTCGATGCCCTTGATCTCGTTGCGAGCCGAAGGCGGCGCGCTAACGACGCTAGGACGACGCTTGTGTTCGCTCGCTGCAAGCCGCTGCTTGGTCTCCTCGGGCAGCTGCTGGTACGCCTTCCACGCGTTCTGGCGCGCTTCGCGCGGCAACTCCTTCGAAACCTGATAGTTCTCACGCGCAACGCGGCGTTGATCAGGCGTCATGCGGACCCATTCAGCCATGCGCTCATGCAGACGTTTTTGCGCATCGGGCGACATCTTCGCGTATCTGGATGCGATCTTGATCCATTTGCGCTTGCGTTCATCGCTAAACGAATCCCACTGGGATTCGAATGGCGCGAGCGCGACATGGTCGGCGGCGCTCAGGCGCGACCAGGCGAGGGGACTGTTGCTGCCCGGCAGATCGGGCAATTCGACGGACAGTGCGGGTGCAGGCGCCCGTGCGGTCACGTTGGCGCCGGGCAACGGATTACCCGTGGCCGACGGAGTCGGGTGAAAGCGCGGATAGGTCGCGACAAACGACACCAGGGCCGCGATCGTGCATCCGAAAACAACGGCCAGCCCGCGCTTGTAACTCACCCGAGGAATCTCCCGCTCAGTGGCCGCGTGAAAGATACGCGTTGAAGCCGTGGTCGAGATAGGCATTGAGCGGCAGGTCGTCGCTTAGCATGGCGGCATCGATATCGGCGAGCTCGGCGGTGCGCTGGTGGTCTTCCCAGTACGCGATGCCGATCAGGCTCACGACCAGCGCCACGAGCGGCCACGCAAGCGCGAAGCGGCGCAGCCGTGAGCGGCGGCGCGGCTCGAGGCCCGCCTGCGGCAAGCCCGTCATCCCAGCCGGCATGCCCGCGAACGCAGGCACGAACACCGGCGCGCTGACGGCGTCGGGCTTCTTGCGCGACAGCGCGGCACGACGCGCCGCGGCGAGCCGGTCGACGGTGGCGGGAGGAAGGCTGGCGGTGGTTTCGTCGAGCGCGCGGCGCAGTTGACGCGCAAACTCGAGTTCTGTGTTTTCGAGGGAGCTCATAGCGTAATTCCTTTCGCCTTGAGCGCTTGCGCCAGCGTGTGCGTGGCCCGGGAGCAGTGTGTTTTCACGCTGCCTTCGGAGCAGCCCATTGCGGCGGCAGTCTCGGCGACATCCATATCCTCCCAATAACGCATGAGAAACGCCTCCCGTTGACGTGCCGGTAATTTCTGGATTTCGTCGTCGATCAACTGCAAGACCTGCTCGCGTTCGAGCTTCCGTTCGTTGCTCTCGGAGCCAACCGATCCCGACTCGGCCTCGAAGGTCTCCAGGGGGTCGAATTCGTCGTCGTCGGCGTTGCCCAGCGACGAGAACAGACTAACCCACGTGTTGCGTACTTTGGCACGACGGAAATAGTCGTGCGTCGCATTCTGCAGAATACGCTGAAACAGCAGCGGTAGCTCGGCTGCTGGACGGTCGCCGTATTTCTCGGCGAGCTTGATCATCGCGTCCTGCACGATGTCGAGGGACGCGTCGTCGTCCCGCACGGCGTAGACCGTCTGCTTGAACGCGCGCCTTTCGACGCCCGCCAGAAAATCGGCGAGTTCCTTGTCTGATGCCATCCGTTTGGGGTCGGCGCAGCAAGCGTGCGCGTAATCGGTCGAAAAATGTCGTAAAACTCGCGGATGCTAACAAACTTTTGCTCCGCGAGGGGCGAAACATGCTCAAGCTTGCATTTGCATGACAGGCGACATTACGCCCGATCGCGCGCCCCGGCGTGCGATCCAATGGCAATATTTGCTTGACCGCGGGCGCGGCAGCCGCTATTGTCGCTGGTTCGCAACATAAGTGAGTTGTCTCAATTGAGGTGTGGCCCAAGAAGCCCGCCTGTCAACTGGACGCGCCGCTTGAACCCGAGTCACGAGCCCGGCAGAGAGCACCCGATCAATTTTTTGCCGAAAATTCGAAAGGTGAATCAATGAATATGCCCAGCGCGGAATTCTCCACGTCGGATACGACCCCCCATCACGAAGCAGACTCTATCGGCGCCACCGTGCTCATGAAGGCACTGGCCGACGAAGACGTCGAGTTCATCTGGGGCTATCCCGGCGGCTCGGTACTCTACATTTACGACGAGCTGTACAAGCAGGACAAATTCCAGCATGTGCTGGTGCGCCACGAACAGGCCGCCGTGCATGCTGCGGACGCCTACGCGCGCTCCACCGGCAAGGTCGGCGTGTGTCTCGTGACCTCCGGCCCCGGCGTCACCAATGCGGTGACTGGCATCGCCACCGCGTACATGGATTCGATCCCGATGGTGGTGATCAGCGGCCAGGTGCCGACTGCCGCGATCGGTCAGGATGCATTCCAGGAATGCGACACGGTCGGCATCACGCGTCCTTGCGTGAAGCACAACTTCCTCGTGAAGGACGTGCGCGATCTCGCCGCCACCGTCAAGAAAGCTTTCTACATCGCTCGTACCGGCCGTCCCGGCCCGGTGCTGATCGACATTCCGAAGGACGTGTCGAAGGCGCCCTGCCAGTACGAACCGATCAGGAGCGTGTCGCTGCGCTCGTACAACCCCGTCACGAAAGGCCACTCCGGTCAGATCCGCAAGGCGGTGTCGCTGCTGCTGTCGGCGAAGCGCCCGTATATCTACACCGGCGGCGGCATCGTGCTCGCGGATGCGTCGCGTGAGCTGAACCAGTTTGTCGATCTGCTCGGCTACCCGGTCACCAATACGCTGATGGGTCTGGGCGGTTATCGCTCGAGCGACAAGAAATTCCTCGGCATGCTCGGCATGCACGGCACGTACGAAGCCAACATGGCGATGCAGCACTGCGACGTGCTGATCGCGATCGGCGCGCGCTTCGACGACCGCGTGATCGGCGATCCGAACCACTTCGCGTCGCGCCCGCGCAAGATCATCCATATCGACATCGATCCTTCTTCCATTTCCAAGCGCGTCAAGGTCGACATTCCGATCGTCGGCGACGTGAAGGAAGTGCTGAAGGAATTGATCGAGCAGTTGCAGACGGCCGAGCATGGCCCGGACACCGCGGCGCTCGCCGATTGGTGGAAAGACATCGAAGGCTGGCGCTCGAAGGATTGCCTCAAGTTCGACCGCAAGAGCGACATCATCAAGCCGCAGTACGTGGTCGAAAAGGCATGGGAGCTGACCGACGGCAACGCGTTCGTGTGCTCCGACGTCGGCCAGCACCAGATGTGGGCCGCGCAGTTCTACAAGTTCAACAAGCCGCGTCGCTGGATCAACTCCGGCGGCCTCGGCACGATGGGCTTCGGCCTGCCGGCCGCGATGGGCGTGAAGATGGCCCACCCGGACGACGACGTGCTCTGCATCACCGGCGAAGGCTCCATCCAGATGTGTATCCAGGAGCTGTCGACCTGCAAGCAGTATGACCTGCCGATCAAGATTATTTCGCTGAATAACCGCTATCTGGGCATGGTGCGCCAGTGGCAGCAGATCGAATACAGCAAGCGCTATTCGCATTCGTACATGGACGCGCTGCCGGACTTCGTGAAGCTCGCCGAAGCGTACGGTCACGTGGGCATGCGCATCGAGCGCACGGCCGACGTCGAACCGGCGCTGAAGGAAGCGCTGCGCCTCAAGGATCGCACGGTGTTTCTCGACTTCCAGACCGACCCGACCGAAAACGTCTGGCCGATGGTCCAGGCCGGTAAGGGCATCACCGAGATGCTCATGGGTTCGGAAGATCTTTAACGACGGGGCGTCTGGATAAATCCAGCGCCGGCTTCGTGATGCGCGCCTTCACAAAAGGCGAGGGCAGACGAAGCGGCGCCGCTCCGCTCGCTGACATCGACATTACATCTGGAAGAAGCGAAACATGAGACACATCATTTCCGTCCTGCTGGAAAACGAACCAGGCGCGCTGTCACGCGTGGTGGGTCTGTTCTCCGCACGCGGCTACAACATTGAAACCTTGACGGTGGCCCCGACCGAAGACCGTTCGCTGTCGCGCATGACCATCGTCTCCGTTGGCTCGGACGACGTGATCGAACAGATCACGAAGCATCTGAACCGCCTGATCGAGGTGGTGAAAGTGGTTGACCTTACCGAGGGCGCCCACATCGAACGCGAGCTGATGCTGATCAAGGTGAGAGCGGTCGGCAAGGAACGTGAGGAGATGAAGCGGATGTCGGACATTTTCCGCGGCCGCATCATCGACGTCACCGAAAAGACCTACACGATCGAACTGACGGGGGCGAGCGACAAGCTCGACGCCTTCATCGAGGGGCTCGATTCCACGGCGATTCTCGAGACGGTCCGTACGGGCAGCTCGGGCATCGGTCGCGGCGAGCGCATTCTGAAGGTCTGACGTCGCGTTTCGCATCGCCGGGCAACGCGGCATCGCCCGGCTGACAACACCAACATTCGCAGCATCTGAATTACTCTGAATCATCGAATCTAGCCAAGGAACCGACATGAAAGTTTTCTACGACAAGGACGCCGATCTCTCCCTCATCAAGGGCAAGCAGGTCACCATCATCGGCTATGGCTCGCAAGGCCATGCGCACGCGCTGAACCTGAAGGAAAGCGGCGTGAACATCACGGTCGGTCTGCGCAAGGGCGGCGCATCGTGGAGCAAGGCTGAGAACGCCGGCCTGCAAGTGAAGGAAGTCGCGGAAGCGGTGAAGGGCGCGGACGTCGTCATGATGCTGCTGCCGGACGAGCAGATCGCCGACGTGTACGCGAAGGAAGTCCACGCGAACATCAAGCAGGGCGCAGCGCTCGCGTTCGCGCACGGCTTCAACGTTCACTACGGCCAGGTGATTCCGCGCGCCGACCTCGACGTCATCATGATCGCGCCGAAGGCGCCGGGCCACACGGTTCGCGGCACCTACTCGCAAGGTGGCGGCGTGCCGCACCTGATCGCGGTTGCGCAGGACAAGTCGGGCGCGGCGCGTGACATCGCGCTGTCGTACGCGGCGGCCAACGGCGGCGGCCGTGCCGGCATCATCGAAACGAACTTCCGCGAAGAAACCGAAACCGACCTGTTCGGCGAGCAGGCTGTCCTGTGCGGCGGTACCGTCGACCTGATCAAGGCTGGCTTCGAAACGCTGGTCGAAGCGGGTTACGCGCCGGAAATGGCGTACTTCGAGTGCCTGCACGAACTGAAGCTGATCGTCGACCTGATCTACGAAGGCGGCATCGCGAACATGAACTACTCGATCTCGAACAACGCCGAGTACGGCGAGTACGTGACGGGTCCGCGCATCGTGACCGCTGAAACGAAGAAGGCGATGAAGGCCGTGCTGACCGACATCCAGACCGGCGAGTACGCGAAGAGCTTCATCATCGAAAACAAGGCGGGCGCACCGACGCTGCAATCGCGCCGCCGTCTGACGGCCGAGCACCAGATCGAACAGGTCGGCTCGAAGCTGCGCGCGATGATGCCGTGGATCGCGAAGAACAAGCTCGTCGACCAGTCGAAGAACTAAGCGTCTCGAGCTCACCAGGTCCGGTACGGCGCTTCGGCGCGGCGGCCGGATCAGTCAAAAAGCCGTCCAAGGGTGCTGAACCCTGGGCGGCTTTTGCTATCCTACGGTTTTACAAAAACACAGAAGCCATCCATGAATTACCCTCATCCGATCATCGCGCGAGAAGGCTGGCCGTTCATCGCCATCGCGGCCGTCGTTGCACTACTGGTTCACGCCTTCGCGGGGTTCGGCATTGCGTGGATCTTCTGGCTGATCCTGATCTTCGTCGTGCAGTTCTTCCGCGACCCGGCGCGGCCGATTCCGACCCAGGCCAACGCGGTGCTGTGTCCCGCCGACGGCCGCATCGTCGCAGTCGAAACCGCGCACGACCCCTATGCGAATCGCGAAGCGCTGAAAATCAGCGTCTTCATGAACGTGTTCAACGTGCACTCGCAGCGCTCGCCGGTCGATGGCGCGATCTCGAAGGTCGAGTACTTCCCTGGCGCGTACCTGAACGCGGCGGTCGATAAAGCCTCGCTCGAAAACGAACGCAATGCGGTCGTGATCGAAATGGCCGGCGGTCAGACGGTTACGTCGGTGCAGATCGCCGGCCTGATCGCGCGGCGCATTCTTTGCTACGTCCGTGCAGGCGAGCCGCTGACCCGCGGCCAGCGTTACGGATTCATCCGCTTCGGTTCGCGCGTCGACGTGTATCTGCCGGTGGGCAGCCGTCCGCGTGTGTCGATCGGCGAGAAGGTGTCGGCGTCGTCCACGATCCTCGCCGAGCTGTAAAGCGGCATACAGGAGGTTGTCCGAATGGCCGCATTCAAACCGCGTCGACCCCGCACCAGCGGACCGCTGCCGCGTCCGTTTCGCCGCAACAAGCCGGTGGTCGGGGAGTCGCCGGCCGCCGACAGCCGGCGCGCCCAGCGTCAGCAGTTCCTCAGAAAGCGCGGCATCTATCTGCTGCCGAATGCGTTCACCACGGCCGCGCTGTTCTGCGGCTTCTTCGCCGTCGTGCAGGCGATGAACGTGCGCTTCGAGATCGCGGCGATCGCGATCTTTGTCGCGATGGTGCTCGATGGCATGGACGGCCGCGTCGCGCGCATGACGCATACGCAAAGCGCGTTCGGCGAGCAGTTCGATAGTTTGTCGGACATGGTGTCGTTCGGTGTGGCTCCCGCGCTCGTGATGTACGAGTGGATCCTGAAGGATCTCGGCCGGTGGGGCTGGCTGGCGGCGTTCGTCTACTGCTCCGGCGCGGCGCTGCGGCTCGCGCGCTTCAACACGAACATCGGTGTGGTCGACAAGCGTTTCTTCCAGGGCATGCCGAGCCCGGCCGCGGCGGCACTGATCGCCGGTTTCGTGTGGCTCGCGACCGACAACCGCGTGCCGCTGAAGCTCGTCTGGCTGCCGTGGGTCGCCTTCGTGCTGACCATCTATGCGGGCGTGACGATGGTGTCGAACGCGCCGTTCTATAGCGGCAAGGCGCTCGACGTGCGACATCGCGTGCCGTTCGGCGTGATCCTGCTGGTGGTGGTCGCGTTCGTGCTCGTGTCGTCCGATCCGCCGCTGATGCTGTTCGGTCTGTTCGTGTTGTACGGTCTGTCGGGCTACGTGTTCTGGGCTTACCAGGCGGTGCGCGGCAAAGCCAATCCGGCCCGTTCCATGTCGCACGACCGGTAACGTTCAAGGCCGCCGTTCAGCGTCTCGATCAGTGAAAAACGGCAGTCCACGGGCTGCCGTTTTTCATTGGTTCGTCCCATCGCGAGGGGGCTTTGGAGCGGGCCGCAACCCGCTCCAGCGCGCATTGCGCGGTGACTGGAATGCCGCTATAGTCGTCGGATAAGTGCGCTGGCGTCGCCGATCGTGGCGGGTCCGCGAGACCGTTCGCTGCGCCGCGCCATCATGCTTCGTTCACGTCTTATGCGATTTTGCGTTCCGACCGCTTTGGCTGCGATCATCGCGATCGCGCTACCTCGCCAGCGGCGGCGCCCATCGTCCTATTCCAACACCAATCCCCACATTTGAAAGACTCCCGAGGAGGCCTGACATGTCCGACAAACTGATCATTTTCGACACCACGCTGCGTGACGGCGAGCAATCGCCCGGCGCGTCGATGACGAAGGAAGAGAAGATCCGCATCGCCAAGCAGCTCGAGCGGATGAAAGTCGACGTGATCGAAGCTGGCTTCGCGGCCAGCTCGAACGGCGACTTCGACGCGATTCACACGATCGCGGGTCTCGTGAAGGACAGCACGGTTTGCTCGCTCGCGCGCGCGAACGACAAAGACATTCAGCGTGCCGCCGACGCGCTGAAACCGGCCGATCACTTCCGCATCCACACGTTCATCGCCACCTCGCCGCTGCACATGGAGAAGAAGCTGCGCATGACGCCCGACCAGGTGTTCGAGCAGGCGAAGCTCGCGGTGCGTTTCGCGCGCAAGTTCACCGACGACGTCGAATTCTCGCCGGAAGACGGCAGCCGCTCGGACATGGACTTCCTGTGCCGCGTGCTCGAAGCGGTGATCGCCGAAGGCGCGACGACGATCAACATCGCCGATACGGTCGGCTACGGCGTGCCGGAACTCTACGGCCAGCTCGTCAAGACGCTGCGCGAGCGCATTCCGAACTCGCACAAGGCAGTGTTCTCCGTGCATTGTCACAATGACCTCGGCATGGCGGTCGCGAATTCGCTCGCCGGCGTGCAGCTGGGCGGCGCGCGTCAGGTCGAATGCACGATCAACGGTCTCGGCGAGCGCGCGGGCAATACGTCGCTCGAAGAAATCGTGATGGCGGTGAAGACCCGCAAGGACTACTTCGGACTCGACGTCGGCCTCGATACGACGCAGATCGTGCCGACCTCGAAGCTCGTGTCGCAGATCACGGGCTTCGTCGTGCAGCCCAACAAGGCCGTGGTCGGCGCGAACGCGTTCGCGCACGCGTCGGGCATTCATCAGGACGGCGTGCTGAAGGCGCGCGATACCTACGAAATCATGCGTGCGGAAGACGTGGGCTGGTCCGCGAACAAGATCGTGCTCGGCAAGCTGTCGGGCCGCAACGCCTTCAAGCAACGTCTGCAGGAGCTCGGCATCGCTCTCGATAGCGAAGCGGAACTGAACACGGCGTTCGCGCGCTTCAAGGAACTCGCCGATCGCAAGTCGGAGATTTTCGACGAAGACATCATCGCGATCGTCAACGAGGAATCGGCCGAAGCGCACGAGAAGGAGCACTACAAGTTCCTGTCGATGTCGCAACATTCGGAAACCGGCGAGCAGCCGCACGCGAAGGTCGTGTTCTCGGTCGAGGGTAAGGAGATCACCGGCGAAGCGCGCGGCAACGGCCCGGTCGACGCCACCCTCAACGCGATCGAAACGGAAGTGGGCAGCGGCTCCGAGCTGCTGCTGTACTCGGTGAACGCGATCACGACCGGCACGCAGGCGCAGGGTGAAGTGACGGTGCGGCTGCAGAAGAGCGGACGCATCGTCAACGGCGTCGGTACTGATCCGGATATCGTCGCGGCATCCGCGAAGGCGTATTTTTCAGCGCTCAACAAGCTCTATTCGAATGCGGATAAGGTGAATCCGCAGCGCTCGGAGTAACTAGCGCGCCATTTGGAATAGGGTTTGAAGGTGAAGCCCCGCGGTGCTCAGCACCCGGGGCTTTTTTTCGCCGTCTTCGCGCGGGCGCGCCGACGCGATAGGCCGCAACTACTCCGCCGCGGTGCGTCGTAGCGACCAACCCCGCGATGCGCGCGCCTGCTCACGGACCTGATTTCTGACCTCGACGGTGATCTCGCGGCGAGGCGCATCGGCGACGAAAGCATCGAGCAGCTCGCGCACGTCGTGATCGACGAAATCGGCGCGCGTGGTGTCGACGATGACGGTGGCGCCATCCGGAATCTGCTGCAGATAGTGCTTGAGCGGCACCTTGCCGAGAAACGACACGTCCTTGCGGAACGACAGCAGATAGTGATCGCCATGCTGCGCGAGCACGATCGGGCCGCGCAGGTTCGCGTACAGCGCGAACAGCATGCTGCACAGTATGCCGAGCACGATGCCGATCAGCAGATCGGTGACGAGCACGCCGACGAGTGTGACGATAAACGGTGCGAACGGCGCGAATCCCTGCCGCGCGAGCCCCGTGAACAACGATGGCTTCGCCAGTTTGAACCCGGTGAAGATCAGGATCGCGGCAAGACAGGCAAGCGGAATCAGGTTGATCACGCTCGTGAGCGCGAACACGCTGACGAGCAGCAATGCGCCATGAACGATTGCCGAAGTGCGGGTTTTTCCGCCGGCATGCACGTTCGCGGAGCTGCGCACGATCACCGAAGTGATCGGCAGGCCACCGATCGCGCCCGCGATCAGATTGCCCACGCCCTGCGCCTTGAGCTCACGATCGGGCGGCGCGCGGCGCCGTTCCGGATCGATCTGCTCGACCGCTTCGAGGCTCAGAAGTGTTTCGAGACTCGCGACGATTGCGATCGTGATTGCAACGCGCCAGATGTCGGGATTGATGAGCTGGGTGAACTGCGGTCCGAAATCGGCCGAGGCGAGCACTGCTTGCAGTGCCGCGAACGATTCGAGCGACGGCAACGCGACCCGTCCTTCGGCGGCCGGTGCCAGCGATGGCGCGACGAGCTTCAGCGTGAGCGTCGCACCAATGCCGAGCAGCACCACCGCAAGCGGCGCAGGCATGATGCGCACGACGGCGAAGCGGCGCAGCGCGCGCGTTTCCCAGCCTGCGAGGATCGCGAGCGACAGCAACGTGATCAGAACGGCGGTCGGCGAGATCGCGCCGAGCGGTGTGGCAAGCGCCGCCGACTTGACGGCGGCACCGGTGGCGGACTGGCCCACCGCAATGGGAAACTGCTTGAGAATCAGCAGCACGCCGATAGCCGCGAGCATCCCTTTGATCACTGGCGATGGCACATAGGCGGCGAACCGTCCTGCCTTGAGCATGCCGAAGCCGAACTGGATGACGCCTGACAGCAGGACGGCCAGCAGGAAAGCGGAAAAGCCGCCAAGCCGTGCGATGCCGTCGACGACGATCACGACGAGCCCCGCGGCCGGGCCGCTTACGCTCAGACGGGAGCCGCTCAGCACGGCGACCACGAGCCCGCCGATGATGCCGGACAGCAGCCCCGCGAACGGGTCGACGCCCGATGCGTGGGCAATGCCGAGGCAAAGCGGCAGGGCCACGAGAAAGACGGCCGTTCCGGCGAGCACGTCGTGCTTGAGCGTGGAGAATGAGCTTTGAGTATTCATGGCGTCGAAAAGCGAGAGGTAGGGCGATGGGCGACGAACGGAGGTGGCGTGGGGCGATTCCGCTGCGGGCTCCGTCGGCGGTTCGAAAGGGACGGGGACGCGCTTCGCTAGGCCGCGCTATGAACGGCGGTCGCGCAGGTCATCGCGTCGTCGGCGGTATAGCCGGACGAGAGAACCTTGATGCGCCCGTCGTCGAGCGCAAAGATCCAGCCGTGCACGAGCGGCACCGGGTCAGCCTCGCGCACGATCGCGCTCGCGCGCAGTTGCCGCACCTGTTCGAGCACGTTCAGCTCGGCGAGCCGGTTGACGCGGCCGGGCTCGCTCGCCGCGCCGTCCAGTTCCTCGCGATGCGTTTTCACGAGTACGCAGAGCGGTGCGATGCGGCGGTTCACATGCGGCAGCGCGGGGTCTGGTGGCAGCAGCGCGGCACGTACGCCGCCGCAACCGTAGTGCCCGCAGACGATCACATGACCGACCTTGAGCACCCGCACCGCGTATTCGAGGACACTCGCGACATTGTCGTCGTCGGGATGAAACAGGTTGGCAATGTTGCGATGGACGAACAGATCGCCGGGCTCGCAATGCGTGATCGTTTCGGCGGGAACGCGGCTGTCCGAGCAGCCGATCCACAGAACCTGCGGATTCTGTCCGCGCATCAGGTCGCGAAAAAATGCCGGGTTGCGCGTCGCCGTTTCGTGCGCCCACGCGACGTTGGCGACCAGCAGATGTTTTGGGCGGTTCATCGTGGCAGTTCCCTAAGAGTGGCGATTGACGTGGCACCGGACCGTGACAGCGGCCGCGCGGTTGGTCGCGGTCCGGGACGCGAAGGGTGTTTACAATAACCTTTCTTTTGGAAAATGTTTGACGTAAGCAGGATAAAATTCGTTTTTATGCTCAAGAAATAAAAAAGCCGCCTATTAAAGGCGGCTTTTTGAGATATTGATACTGCGCCCTGCAAGAGCGCTCAGTGCCATCAAAACAGGCTGCGGCGGTCGGGGTCGTGCAGCGGGTCGGGGGTCTTTTGCGTGAGACGCAGGATGCCCTGGTCGTCGAAATAGAAGCTGTACAGCATGTACCAGACGTTGTCTTCGAGATAGCGATACGTCCAGACCTCGCGCCTCATCAACGGGAAGTACGAGGTTTCGACCGGACGGCCGAAGTTCACCAGCACGTCGCTGCGCGTCCATTTGCCGATCTCGGCACGGTAGAACTCGTTGGGTTGCAGCACCTGGCGCATGTTGACGATCTTGCCGGCCGCGTCGATGTCGGCAGCCGTGGTGGTTTCGCCCATCGGCTGCGTTGGCCACATCAGGCGTTTGCCGCCGTCGGGCAGATCGTAGATTTCGCGCGGCGGACCGAGGCGCGTGATGATCGTCGAGACGTCCGCCCCCTGCTGATATTGCTGCCACGGCTGCGCGCAGCCGGCGAGCGCGAGCGCGCTGAGGCAGACGAGCGCGGCGCGGCGTAAGCGGGCGCCGGCTGGCGTCGCAAGAGAGGCCGCCGTGCGGTGGGGGCGGTTGAGCATTTCTTCCTCCGATGGCGTTCGAGTAGAGGTTTTTATCATCGAGACGCCTCATTTTGACACGCGCCACGACAAAAGCATGCGCGCCGCGGGAACGCGCGCGGCGCTGCAAAGATAACGTCTGTGCAAGCTTGCCTATTCCGTGCGCGACGTCCTATGATCCGCGCTTCGTACGATTCAGGCAGGACGCGATAATGGCGATGTGGCAACGGGCGGCGACACTGGCGCTGACGGCAATTTCGATAGCGCTGGCCGCGGCGGGCGCAGCGCACGCGGCGACGGCGGCGACGACGGCAAACCCGTCGCCGGCCGGCAAGCCCTCAGGCACGCCTATCCAGCTCGCGCTGATCGAAGGCATGTCCGGCCCGTTCGCCAACGCGGGCGCGGCGGTCGAACGCAATCTGCGCTTCGGTGTCGAGCAGGTGAACGCGCACGGCGGCGTGAAGCTCGCGGACGGTGCGCATCCGTTCGAACTCGTCGTGCTCGACAGCAAGGGCAGCACGGAGGAAGCGCTGACGCAATTGCGCGCGGCCGCGGACCGACATATTGGCTACGTCCTGCAGGGCAATAGCTCGGCGGTGGCCGCAGCGCTGATCGGTGCGATCGACAAGCAGAATAGCCGCGAGCCGGACAACCGCGAACTGTTCCTCAACTACTCCGCCGACGACCCCGCGCTCACCAACGCGGATTGCAGCTTCTGGCACTTTCGCTTCGACGCGCACGCGGGCATGCGCATGGCCGCGCTCGCCGACGTGATCGAGCGCGACAAGGCGGTGAAGAAGGTTTATCTGCTGAACCAGGATTACAGCTTTGGCCACGACGTGAGCAGTCTCGCGCGCTCGACGCTCGCGACGAAGCGCCCCGACATCGCGGTGGTCGGCGACGAATTTCACCCGATCGGCCGCGTGAAGGACTTCGCGCCGTATATCGCGAAGATCCGCGCGAGCGGCGCGGACGCGGTGATCACTGGCAACTGGGGCAACGACCTGACGCTGCTCGTGAAGGCGGCGCGCGAGCAGGGCCTCGATACGAAGTTCTACACGTTTTATGGCAACAGCCTCGGCGCGCCGGCCGCGCTTGGCGACGCGGGCGTGGGTCACGTGATCGCAGTGGCCGAATGGCATCCGAACGTCGGCGGCGCGGCCTCCGACGCTTGGTATGCGGCGTTCCGCGCGCGCTTTCCGGCCGCCCAGGACGATTACCCGGTCCTGCGCATGCCGCTGATGATCGAAACGCTCGCCGCCGCGATGAATCGCGCCGGCAGCGCCGATCCGACGGCAGTCGCGAAAGCGCTCGAGGGCATCCGTTTCGACAATGGTTTTCACGCCGCGTGGATGCGCGCCGATGATCATCAGCTGATCCAGCCCCTTTACGTGATGCAAATGGAAAAGGCGGGTACGCCGGGCGTGCAGTTCGATAACGAAGGCTCCGGCTATGGTTTTCGCACCGTGTTGACGCTGCCGGCCGAACGCACGGCATTACCGACCGTTTGTCGGATGCGGCGGCCCTGAGCGAGCGCGAGCGACGCGCAATTCGCCTTGCCTGCCCGGGGTTCGCGGCCGGGACGGGCTGTGCTACAATACGCGTCCCGTTATTGGGCTGGGTGCCGATTCAGGTCACGCAGCCACAAACGGGACTCAGTAGATTGTGAAACGGGTATCCCACGGCACGGCCTTTCTTCCGTGACCGCCTGTCCAGTTATCAAGGAAATTGACATGTCCGCAGTTGAAGCAAGCAAGAAGTCCGAAGTCGTCGCGCAATTCGCACGCGCAGCCAACGACACCGGCTCCCCCGAAGTTCAGGTCGCGCTGCTCACGACCCGTATCAACGAACTGACCTCCCACTTCAAGGAGCACACGAAGGATCACCACAGCCGCCGCGGTCTGCTGCGCATGGTGAGCCGCCGTCGCAAGCTGCTCGACTACCTGAAGGGTAAGGACGCGGACCGTTACCGCAGCCTGATCGAGAAGCTGGGTCTGCGTAAGTAATCGGCCAGTCGTTCAGCAAGATGCCTGTGTCAGTTTCGCTGATACAGGCATTTTGTTTTTGCGCGGCGCGCTTCCTGTAACGCGCGCCATGTGTGACCCACGGCGTATGCCGGTTCGCGCGGGGTCCACGAGCAAGGCAATAGCAGTAGAAGAACAGTAGTAAAACAGGCAGCAACAGAAACAAGGCCGGGCTTCAGGGCGGAGTTTTGTGTCATTCCAGCGGTTTGCGCGCACCGCAGCGCGTGGCTCTCTGGAATGGCATAGCACGACTCTTCCCATGTGGCGCCGGCCCCGGCGTTGCCGCGCCGCTTCCGGTCCGCGCGGCATTACGATGAGGAAAAGCAATGACTATGTTCAACAAGATCGTCAAAGAGTTTAAGTGGGGGCAGCACAACGTTCGCCTCGAAACCGGTGAAATCGCTCGCCAGGCGGGCGGCGCGGTCATCGTCGACGTCGAAGACACCGTGGTGCTCGCCACCGTGGTCGGCGCGAAGACCGCCAAGCCGGGCCAGGACTTCTTCCCTCTCACCGTCGATTACATCGAAAAGACCTACGCTGCCGGCAAGATCCCGGGTGGCTTCTTCCGCCGTGAAGGCCGTCCGTCGGAAGGCGAGACGCTGATCTCGCGCCTGATCGACCGTCCGCTGCGTCCGCTCTTCCCGGAAGGCTTCTACAACGAAGTGCAGGTCGTGATTCACGTGCTGTCGCTGAATCCGGAGGTCCCCGCCGACATCCCCGCGCTGATCGGCGCATCGGCGGCGCTCGCGGTGTCGGGTCTGCCGTTCAACGGCCCGGTCGGCGCGGCACGCGTGGCGTACATCAACAACGAATACGTGCTGAACCCGACGCGTCCGCAGATGAAGGAATCGGCGCTCGACCTCGTCGTCGCGGGTACGGAGCGTGCGGTGCTGATGGTCGAATCGGAAGCGCAGCAACTGAGCGAAGAAGTGATGCTCGGCGCCGTCGTGTTCGGTCATGAGCAGATGCAGATCGCGATCGATGCGATCCACGAACTGGTCCGCGAAGGTGGCAAGGCCGAGTGGGACTGGCAACCGGCAGCGAAGAACGAAGCGCTGATCTCGCGCGTGACCGAGCTCGCACAAGCCGATCTGCTCGCCGCTTACCAGATCCGCGACAAGCAGGCTCGCTCGACCAAGCTGAAGGAAGTCTACGCAGCCACCTCGGCGAAGCTCGAGGAAGAAGCGGCCGCAGCGGGCACCGCCGCAGCCGACAAGGCATCGGTCGGCAACGTGCTGTTCGACATCGAAGCGAAGATCGTCCGTACGCAGATCCTGAACGGCGAGCCGCGCATCGACGGTCGCGACACGCGCACCGTGCGCCCGATCGAAATTCGCACCGGCGTGCTGCCGCGTACCCACGGCTCGGCGCTGTTCACGCGCGGCGAGACGCAGGCGCTGGTAGTCGCAACGCTCGGCACCAAGGGCGACGAGCAGAACATCGACGCGCTCGAAGGCGAGTACCGCGAACGCTTCATGCTCCACTACAACATGCCTCCGTTCGCAACCGGCGAAACGGGCCGCGTCGGTTCGCCGAAGCGCCGTGAAATCGGTCACGGTCGTCTCGCGAAGCGCGCGCTCGTCGCCTGCCTGCCGAGCGCCGACGAATTCGGCTATTCGATCCGCGTCGTGTCGGAAATCACCGAGTCGAACGGTTCGTCGTCGATGGCTTCGGTGTGCGGCGGCTGCCTCGCGCTGATGGACGCTGGCGTGCCGATGAAGGCGCACGTCGCCGGTATCGCGATGGGCCTGATCCTCGAAGGCAACCGCTTCGCGGTGCTGACCGACATCCTCGGCGACGAAGATCACCTCGGCGACATGGACTTCAAGGTGGCGGGTACGGAACAAGGCGTGACCGCGCTGCAGATGGACATCAAGATCCAGGGCATCACGAAGGAAATCATGCAGGTCGCGCTCGCGCAGGCGAAGGAAGGCCGCATGCACATCCTCGGCAAGATGACTTCGGCCGTGGCTGGCGCGAACACGCAGCTGTCGGAGTTCGCACCGCGCATGATCACGATCAAGATCAACCCGGAAAAGATCCGCGACGTGATCGGCAAGGGCGGTTCGGTGATCCGCGCGCTGACCGAAGAAACCGGCACGACGATCGACATTTCCGACGACGGCGTCGTCACGATCGCCAGCACGAACAGCGAAGGCATGGCCGAAGCGAAGCGTCGTATCGAAGCGATCACGATGGAAGTCGAAGTGGGTCAGGTCTACGAAGGCACCGTGCTCAAGCTGCTCGACTTCGGCGCGATCGTGAACATCCTGCCGGGCAAGGACGGTCTGCTGCATATCTCCGAGATCGCCAACGAGCGCATCAAGGACATCAACGACTACCTGAAGGATGGCCAGCAGGTGAAGGTCAAGGTCATCCAGACGGACGAGAAGGGACGTGTGCGTCTGTCGGCGAAGGCATTGCTGAACGACGCGCCGCAAGGCGAACCGACGCCGCAGTAATGCGGTAGCGGACAAACGGCCGGCCGTGTCATGCGCGCCGGCCGTTTTTCATGCAGGATGGATTGCGTTGCACATTTCGACGGCAGCGCGGTGCCAGGGCCGACGGCATTAACGGGTAGGCAACGCAATCCAATCTTGGAGTTGACGCAGATGAAAGCGATCGAAATCACTGAATTCGGTGCGCCGGAAGTCCTCAAGCTGGCGGAGCGTCCGACGCCGCAGCTCAAGGCGGGCGAGGTGCTGATCAAGGTGGCGGCATCCGGCATTAATCGTCCGGATGTGTTTCAGCGCAAGGGCGGCTATGCGCCGCCGCCGGGGGCGTCAGATCTGCCGGGGCTGGAGGTGGCGGGCGAGATCGTCGGCGGCACGATCGACGAGAAGAGCAACCCGTTTGGTCTGAAGATCGGCGATCGCGTGTGCGCGCTGCTCGCGGGCGGCGGCTACGCGGAATATGCGGCCGCGCCGCTGTTGCAATGCCTGCCCGTGCCTGCGGGGTTGTCGGATGTCGAGGCAGCTTCACTGCCCGAGACTTTCTTCACCGTGTGGAGCAACGTGTTCAATCGCGCGCAGCTCGGCCAGGGCGAAGGCGGCGCGAACGAAACGCTGCTCGTGCAGGGCGGCTCGAGCGGCATCGGTGTGACGGCGATCCAGATCGCACACGCGTTAGGCTTCCGTGTGTTCGCCACCGCCGGCTCGGACGACAAGTGCCGCGCGTGCGAAGCGCTCGGCGCCGAACGGGCGATCAACTACAAGACTGAAGATTTCGTCGAGGTCATCAAGTCGCTGACCAACGATCGTGGCGTCGACGTGATCCTCGACATGGTGGCGGGCAGCTACGTGCCGCGCGAGCTGTCGGCGCTCGCCGATGGCGGCCGCATCGTGCTGATCGCGTTGCTCGGCGGCGCGAAGGCGGAACTGAACCTGAACGAAGTGTTGCGCCGCCGCCTGACGGTCACCGGTTCGACGCTGCGGCCGCGGCCGATCGAGTTCAAGGCGCAGATTGCCGCGCAACTGAAGGAGCGCGTGTGGCCGCATCTCGAAGCGGGGCGCATCAAGCCGGTCGTGCATCGCGTGTTTCCAGCCGCCCAGGCTGCCGACGCGCATACGCTGATGGAGAGCAGTACGCACGTCGGCAAGATTGTGCTGACTTGGGGTCAGGACGCTTGACGTCATCGGTTTGACCCGATCCCCCCCACGCAGTAAAATTGCGCGTTTTGCGCGCGCCGGAGCAATCCGACGGGCGGGCCGCGAGCGCAGGGAGCGAGCGACAGCGAGGCGCAAGCGAAGTCCACCGGCAACGCAGGCAGGACTGGCAAGACAGGACAACACGAGACGATGTCGAAACAACAACGAGGCAAACTGGTAGTCGGTAACTGGAAGATGCATGGGCGGCTCGCCGCGAACACCGCGTTGTTGCAGGCGGTGGCGCAGGGCTCCGGTGAATTGCCAGCCGACGTGCGCGTCGGTGTGTGCGTACCGAGCCTCTATCTCGCACAGGCGCAGTCGCTGCTCGAGGGAAGTTCGGTCGTGTGGGGTGTGCAGGATGTGTCCGCGTTCACGCACGGTGCCTATACCGGCGAAGTCGCCGCGCCGATGGTGACGGACTTCGGTGCCACGTTTGCGATCGTCGGTCACTCGGAGCGTCGCGCGTATCACCGCGAAAGTGCCGAGTTGGTCGCGGTCAAAACGCAGCGTGCGCTCGAAGCGGGTTTGACGCCAATCGTCTGTGTCGGCGAGACGCTCGAAGAACGCGAAGCGGGTTCGACCGAGCGGGTTGTCGGTGGGCAACTCGACGAAGTGCTTGCGAGGCTGTCGGCTCACGATGCGGCTCGGCTCGTCGTTGCGTATGAGCCGGTGTGGGCAATTGGCACCGGCAAGAGTGCATCGGCGCAACAGGCGCAGGCCGTACACGCGTTTCTGCGTGCGCGTCTTGCGGCGAAGGGCGCGGCAGACGTGGCATTGCTCTACGGCGGCAGCGTCAAGCCGGACAACGCGGAAGAACTGTTCCGTCAGTCCGATATCGACGGCGGCCTGATCGGCGGCGCGTCGTTGAAAGATCATGATTTCCTGGCGATCTGCAGGGCGGCGGCCGCGACTAGCTTGGCCGGTTAAGCAGGGCGCCTCGGCGAGGATGACTCCATTTCGCGCAACACACACGGTGCGGCGCGGTTAAATAAAGACTCAGGTGAGTGTGATGCTGTATTTGAAAACATTGATTATCGTCGTTCAGTTGCTGTCGGCGCTCGGGGTCATCGGGCTCGTGTTGCTGCAGCACGGTAAAGGTGCCGACATGGGCGCAGCTTTTGGCAGCGGCGCGTCGGGCAGTCTGTTCGGCGCGACGGGTTCGGCGAACTTTCTGTCGCGTACTACCGCGGTACTCGCGGCGCTGTTCTTTGTCACGACGCTGGCGCTTACTTATCTTGGCGCGTATCGCGTGAAGCCGTCGGCAGGCGTGCTGGGCGCGGCTGTCACGGCGCCGGTAGCGGTTTCTGCGCCGGCTGCGGGCTCGGCTCCGGTGGCAGCGTCACCTGCAGCGCCGGCTTCGCCTGCGTCGGTTCCGGCGACGGGCGTGCCGAAATAAATTTTCGGCAGACGCGCTCTTGTGCGTTGAACAATCTGCTTAAACAAGTTACAATTCAAGTCTTGAAGCGATTCGCGGGTTTTACAAGTTGTTTTCCCGGATTGCATATAGTGCCGACGTGGTGAAATTGGTAGACACGCTATCTTGAGGGGGTAGTGGCGAAAGCTGTGCGAGTTCGAGTCTCGCCGTCGGCACCAAATGTTATCTAAATGCCAGCCGTTTGCTTCGCTTCGGCTGGCATTTTCACTTCTGGCGTACGGCTGTATGGCTTGCGCCATGTGTGTTGAGGAAGTGATTTCGCGTCAGGGGTGCTATGCTCCTGACGGCACTCAGAACCAACCGATTGAGGATTGTCTTGAACCTCGCAGCCTATTTCCCCGTTTTGCTGTTCCTCATTGTGGGCACCGGTTTAGGCGTAGCACTGGTCAGTATTGGCAAGCTTCTCGGTCCCAACAAGCCCGACACTGAGAAAAACGCACCGTACGAGTGCGGCTTCGAAGCATTCGAAGATGCGCGCATGAAGTTCGATGTGCGCTACTACCTCGTGGCCATTCTCTTCATCATCTTCGACCTCGAAACCGCGTTCCTGTTCCCGTGGGGTGTGGCGTTGCGTGATATCGGCTGGACGGGCTTCATTGCAATGATGATTTTCCTGCTCGAGTTCCTGCTTGGCTTTGCCTACATCTGGAAGAAGGGCGGCCTCGACTGGGAATGATGGATTAATCGCCGGTTTGCGTGGGTGGCCAGGCTTGCCGCCCCGTCTGGAGTGGAAAGCAAATGAGTATCGAAGGGGTCTTGAAGGAAGGGTTTGTCACCACTACGGCAGACAAACTGATCAACTGGACGCGCACTGGCTCGCTGTGGCCGATGACGTTCGGGCTTGCGTGCTGCGCGGTCGAGATGATGCATGCGGGTGCTGCCCGTTATGACCTCGACCGTTTTGGCGTGGTGTTTCGTCCGAGTCCGCGTCAGTCGGACGTGATGATCGTCGCCGGCACGCTGTGCAACAAGATGGCACCCGCTCTGCGCAAGGTCTACGATCAGATGGCCGAGCCGCGTTGGGTGATCTCTATGGGTTCGTGCGCGAACGGCGGCGGCTATTACCATTACTCGTACTCCGTGGTGCGCGGTTGCGACCGAATTGTCCCGGTCGACGTCTACGTGCCGGGTTGTCCGCCCACAGCGGAAGCGCTGGTGTACGGCGTGATCCAGCTACAAGCCAAGATTCGTCGCACCAACACCATCGCCCGTCAATAAGGCCAACGCCTTCCCCACAATATGGCAAGCAAACTCGAGACCCTGAAAGCGAACCTCGAGGCGGCCTTTGGCGGCCTCCTGTTGAGCACCACCGAAGCAATCGGTGAGTTGACGATCGTCGTGAAGGCGAGCGATTACCTGAACGTGGCAACGCGTCTGCGTGACGACCGCTCGCTCGGTTTCGAGCAGTGTGTCGACCTGTGCGGCGTCGATTATCAAACCTATGCCGACGGCGCTTACGACGGTCCGCGTTTTGCGGCCGTCTTGCATCTGCTGTCGGTGCAGAACAACTGGCGCCTGCGTCTGCGCGTGTTCGCGCCGGACGACGACATGCCTATCCTGCCGTCCGTCGTCGACATCTGGAATTCGGTTAACTGGTACGAGCGCGAAGCATTCGACCTGTACGGCATCGTCTTCGAAGGTCACCCGGACCTGCGCCGCATCCTGACCGACTACGGTTTCATCGGTCACCCGTTCCGCAAGGATTTCCCGGTCTCCGGCTACGTCGAAATGCGTTACGACCCGGAAGAGAAGCGCGTCGTCTATCAGCCGGTGACGATCGAGCCGCGGGAAATCACGCCGCGCGTGATCCGCGAGGATCACTATGGCGGCCTGAAACACTAAGAGAACGTCATGGCAGAGATCAAGAACTACACGCTCAATTTCGGCCCGCAGCACCCTGCAGCGCACGGTGTGCTGCGTCTCGTGCTCGAACTCGACGGCGAAGTGATCCAGCGCGCCGATCCGCACATCGGTCTGCTGCATCGCGCGACTGAGAAGCTCGCCGAAAGCAAGACGTTTATCCAGTCGGTGCCGTACATGGACCGTCTCGACTACGTGTCGATGATGGTCAACGAGCACGGCTATGTGCTTGCGATTGAAAAACTGCTCGGCATCGACGTGCCGCTGCGCGCGCAATACATCCGCGTGTTGTTCGACGAAGTCACGCGCGTGTTGAACCACCTGATGTGGATCGGCGCGCACGCGCTCGACGTCGGCGCAATGGCTGTGTTCCTGTACGCGTTTCGCGAGCGCGAAGACCTGATGGACGTGTATGAAGCGGTGTCCGGCGCCCGGATGCACGCGGCTTACTATCGTCCGGGCGGTGTCTATCGCGATCTGCCTGACGCAATGCCGCAATACAAGGCGTCGAAGATTCGCAATGCGAAGGCGTTGTCGAAGATGAACGAGAACCGTCAGGGTTCGCTGCTCGACTTCATCGACGACTTCTTCACGCGCTTCCCGAAGTGCGTCGACGAGTACGAGACGCTGCTCACCGACAACCGGATCTGGAAACAGCGTCTGGTCGGCATCGGCGTGGTCAGCCCGGAGCGCGCGCTGCAGCTCGGCATGACCGGCGCGATGCTGCGTGGCTCGGGTATCGAGTGGGATCTGCGCAAGAAGCAGCCGTACGAAGTCTACGACAAGCTCGACTTCGATATTCCGGTTGGCGTGAATGGCGATTGCTACGACCGCTATCTGGTACGCGTCGAGGAAATGCGCCAATCCACACGCATTGCGAAACAGTGCATTGAATGGTTGCGCAAAAATCCGGGCCCGGTGATGACGGACAATCACAAGGTTGCGCCGCCGTCGCGCGTCGGCATGAAGTCGAACATGGAAGATCTGATCCATCACTTCAAGCTGTTCACCGAAGGCTTCCATGTACCGGAAGGCGAGGCGTACGCCGCAGTCGAACATCCGAAGGGCGAGTTCGGCATCTACCTGATCTCGGACGGCGCCAACAAGCCGTATCGCCTGAAGATTCGCGCGCCGGGCTATGCGCACCTGTCCTCGCTCGACGAAATGGCGCGCGGCCACATGATCGCCGACGCCGTGACGATCATCGGCACGCAGGACATCGTGTTCGGCGAAGTGGATCGCTAAGGTGTATTCATCGACGCGTGCCTGCGGTCTTCGCGCCGCCACGCGCGTCAAGCAAAGGAACGCCGGGTCTGTCGCAGTATGACGTTGGCGACAGGTTTTCGTTCGGTAGGAATTGAAAGAGTCGTGTCTGAAAATGATCTCAGCTGAAGGCCTGAAAGAAATCGATCGTGCGATCGCGAAGTACCCCGCCGATCAGAAACAGTCCGCCGTGATGTCGGCGTTGGCCACTGCTCAGGAAGAGCATGGCTGGCTGTCGCCCGAACTCATGCAGTTCGTCGCGGACTATCTCGGCATGCCGGCAATCGCCGTGCAGGAGGTAGCGACCTTCTACACGATGTACGAGACCTCGCCGGTCGGCAAGTACAAGATCACGCTCTGCACGAACCTGCCGTGCCAGCTCGGTCCGGACGGCGGTTCCGAGAGCGCGGCTGAATATCTGAAGCAGAAGCTCGGCATCGACTTCGGCGAAACCACGCCCGACGGCAAATTCTCCCTGAAAGAAGGTGAGTGCATGGGTTCGTGCGGCGACGCGCCGGTGATGCTGGTGAACAACCATCGCATGTGCAGCTTCATGAGCCGCGAGAAGATCGACCAGCTGCTCGAGGAACTTTCGAAATGACGGCACTACACGATCGTCACATCAAACCGCTGATTCTCGCCGGCCTGAACGGCGACAACTGGCATCTCGAAGACTACGTGGCGCGCGGCGGTTACGCGCAGCTGCGCCGCATCCTGGAAGAAAAGATCGCGCCCGAACAGGTGATCGCCGACGTCAAGGCGTCGGGTCTGCGCGGCCGCGGCGGCGCGGGCTTCCCGACCGGTCTGAAGTGGAGCTTCATGCCCCGTCAGTTCCCGGGCCAGAAGTACCTCGTGTGTAACTCGGACGAAGGCGAGCCGGGTACGTTCAAGGACCGCGACATCCTGCGCTTCAATCCGCATTCGCTGATCGAAGGTATGGCGATCGGCGCGTACGCGATGGGCATCACGGTCGGCTACAACTACATTCACGGCGAGATCTGGGAAGTCTATAAGCGCTTCGAAGAAGCGCTGGAAGAAGCTCGCCGAGCCGGGTTCCTCGGCGACAACATCATGGGCTCGGGCTTCTCGTTCCAGCTGCATGCGCACCACGGTTACGGCGCGTATATCTGCGGCGAGGAAACCGCGCTGCTCGAATCGCTCGAAGGCAAGAAGGGTCAGCCGCGCTTCAAACCGCCATTCCCGGCGAGCTTTGGCGTGTACGGCAAGCCGACCACGATCAACAACACCGAAACCTTCGCGGCGGTGCCGTTCCTGCTGGCCATCGGCCCGCAGAATTACCTCGAAATCGGCAAGCCGAACAATGGCGGCACGAAGATTTTCTCGGTGTCGGGCGACGTCGAGCGTCCGGGCAATTACGAAATTCCGCTGGGCACCCCGTTCGCGACGCTGATGGAACTGGCCGGCGGCATGCGCGGCGGCAGGAAGATCAAGGCCGTGATTCCTGGTGGTTCGTCGGCACCGGTGATTCCGGGCGACATGATGATGCACACCGACATGGATTACGACTCGATCGCGAAGGCCGGCTCGATGCTCGGCTCGGGCGCGGTGATCGTGATGGACGAGACGCGCTGCATGGTGCGCTCGCTGCTGCGTCTGTCGTATTTCTATTACGAAGAGTCGTGCGGTCAATGCACGCCTTGCCGTGAAGGCACGGGCTGGCTGTATCGCGTGGTGCATCGTATCGAGCATGGTCTCGGCCGCCAGGAAGATCTGGATCTGCTGAACTCTGTCGCGGAGAACATCATGGGCCGCACGATTTGCGCGCTCGGCGACGCGGCCGCCATGCCGGTGCGGGGCATGCTCAAGCACTTCTGGGACGAATTCGAATATCACGTCGCCCACAAGCATTGCCTCGTCGGCGGTCACGCCGGCACGGCGGCGGCGCCCGAAACAGTGGCAGCCTGAGTCGGGCCGACAGGTTTGGCTGACGAATAACTACCAGACGAACACCTCAACCGCAGGATTCATCGCCAGAAGCGGGCGATGAACAGGCGAACGATTGAGCGGTAACAGGTTAAGGAAGATTGACCATCATGGTTGAACTGGAAATAGACGGCAAGAAAGTCGAGGTGCCTGAAGGCAGCATGGTGATCCAGGCTGCGCATAAGGTCGACACCTACATTCCTCACTTCTGCTATCACAAGAAGCTGTCGATTGCGGCCAATTGCCGGATGTGTCTGGTCGATGTCGAAAAGATGCCGAAGGCAGTGCCCGCGTGCGCGACACCCGTGTCGGCCGGCATGATCGTGCGCACCAAGTCGGACAAGGCGGTGAAGGGCCAGCAAGCCGTGATGGAATTCCTGCTGATCAACCATCCGCTCGATTGCCCGATCTGCGATCAGGGCGGCGAATGCCAACTGCAGGATCTGGCGGTGGGTTACGGCAAGTCGTCGTCGCGCTATAGCGAAGAAAAGCGCGTGGTGTTCCACAAGAACGTAGGCCCGCTGATCTCGATGGAAGAAATGTCGCGCTGCATTCACTGCACGCGTTGCGTTCGCTTCGGCCAGGAAGTCGCCGGCGTGATGGAACTCGGCATGCTGGGCCGCGGCGAGCATTCGGAAATCACGTCGTTCGTCGGCAAGACGGTCGACTCCGAGCTCTCGGGCAATATGATCGACCTGTGCCCGGTCGGCGCGCTGACGAGCAAGCCGTTCCGCTACAGCGCCCGTACGTGGGAGCTGTCGCGCCGCAAGTCGGTGAGCCCGCACGATTCCGTCGGTGCGAACCTCATCGTGCAGGTGAAGAACAATCGCGTGATGCGGGTTCTGCCGTTCGAAAACGAAGCGATCAACGAGTGCTGGATTTCGGACAAGGACCGCTTCTCGTACGAAGGCCTCAACAGCCCCGAGCGTCTGACCCGACCCATGCTCAAGCAGGGCGGCCAGTGGGTCGAAACGGACTGGCAGACCGCGCTCGAATACGTGGTCAAGGGTCTGAAGGGCATCCAGGGCGACCACGGCGCGAGCGCGCTCGCGGCGCTGTCGAGCGCCCATAGCACGGTCGAGGAACTGTTCCTGTTGAAGCAGATCGCGCAAGCGGTCGGCACGCCGAACGTCGACTTCCGTCTGCGTCAGTCGGATTTCTCGGCGCCCGTTACCGGCGCGCCGTGGCTCGGCAGCACGATCGCCGATCTGTCGAACGTCGATGCGGCGCTCGTGATCGGTTCGGATCTGCGCCGCGATCATCCGCTGTTCGCCGCGCGTCTGCGCCAGGTCGCACGTGGCGGCTCGGCGCTCACACTGATCCAGGCCACCAACGACGACTCGATGATCCCGCAGGCGCAACGCGTCGTCGCAGCGCCGTCGGCGTGGCTCGACGCGCTCGCCGGTATCGCCGGCGCGGTGGGCGAAGCGAAGGGCGTCGCGCTGCCGGAAGCATTCGCGGGCACGCAGCCGAGCGACGCGCACAAGCGGGTCGCGAAATCGCTCAGCACGGGCGCGCACCGCGTCGTGCTGCTCGGCAACGAGGCGGTCCGTCATCCGGACTTCGCGGCGATCCACGCCGCGGCGCAATGGATTGCCGAGGCGACCGGCGCTACGCTCGGTTTCCTCACCGAAGCGGCCAACACGGTTGGCGCGCATCTCGTGAACGCACTGCCGGGCGAGGGTGGTCTGAACGCGCGAGAAGTGTTCGAGCAGCCGCGCAAGGGCTATCTGCTGCTGAACCTCGAGCCGGAATTCGACACCGCCAATCCGGCGCAGGCGCTTGCCGCGCTGAAGCAGGCCGAGATGGTCGTCGTGATGTCGCCGTTCCAGACCGGCGCCGACTACGCCGACGTGCTGCTGCCGATCGCGCCGTTCACCGAAACGGGTGGCGCGTACGTCAACGCGGAAGGCACGGTGCAGGCGTTCAACGGCGTCGTGCGTCCGCTTGGCGACACGCGCCCGGCCTGGAAGGTGTTGCGCGTGCTAGGCAGCCTGCTCGGCGCGCCGGGCTTCGAATATGACACGGTCGAGGACGTACGGGCGGCTGCGCTCGGCGACGGCGATTTGAGTTCGCGTCTGTCGAACCGCACCGGCGTTGCGGTCACGCGCGGCACGGCCGTGAAGGCGGCGGAAGGCAAGTTCGAGCGTCTCGCTAACGTGCCGATCTACGATGCCGATGCGCTTGTGCGTCGCGCCGAGTCGCTGCATCTGACCGCGGCGGCCCGTACGGCGAACTCGGTTGGCCTGCCGGCCGGGTTGTTCGACAAACTGGGTTTGAAAGAGGGCGACGCGGTACGCGTTCGTCAGGGCGAGCAAGCGGTGCAGTTGCCGGCCGTGCGCGACGCGAATCTTGCGGAGACGGTCGTCCGCGTATCGGCGGCTACGCCTGCCGGTGCAGCGCTGGGCAGCCTGTTCGGTGAACTGGTGGTGGAGAAGGCGTAAATGAGCTTGTTCGATACGATCAACTCGGGCGGCGCCCAACTTCTCGGTGTGGCATGGCCCACGGTGTGGGCGCTCGTGCGCATCCTGGTGGTGGCCGTCGTGATCCTGCTGTGCGTCGCCTACCTGATTCTGTGGGAGCGTAAGCTGATCGGCTGGATGCACGTGCGTCTCGGTCCGAACCGCGTCGGCCCCGCCGGCCTCTTGCAGCCGATCGCCGACGTGCTGAAGTTGCTGCTCAAGGAAGTGATCCAGCCGGCTCAGGCGAGCCGCTGGATTTACCTGATCGCGCCGATCATGGTGGTGGTGCCAGCGTTCGCGGTCTGGGCGGTGATTCCGTTCCAGGCGGGCGCGGTACTCGGCGATATCAACGCGGGCCTGCTGTACGCGATGGCGATCTCGTCGATCGGCGTCTATGGCGTGATTCTGGCCGGCTGGGCGTCGAACTCGAAATACGCATTCCTCGGCGCAATGCGTGCCGCCGCGCAGATGGTTTCGTACGAAATCTCTATGGGCTTCGCGCTCGTGGTCGTGCTGATGACGGCCGGCACGCTGAATCTGTCGGGCATCGTCGGCTCGCAGGAGCAGGGCTTCTTCGCCTCGCACGGCCTGAATTTCCTGTCATGGAACTGGCTGCCGCTTCTGCCGATGTTCGTCGTGTACTTCATCTCGGGCATCGCCGAAACGAACCGTCACCCGTTCGACGTGGTGGAAGGCGAATCGGAAATCGTCGCGGGCCACATGATCGATTACTCGGGGATGGCGTTCGCGCTGTTCTTCCTCGCCGAGTACATCAACATGATCGTGATCTCGGCATTGGCTGCAACATTGTTCCTCGGCGGCTGGAGCGCACCGTTCGGCTTCCTGTCGTTCATCCCGGGCGTCGTCTGGCTCGTCGCCAAGGTTTTCTTGCTGTTGTCGGTGTTCATCTGGGCGCGTGCCACGTTCCCGCGCTACCGCTATGACCAGATCATGCGTCTGGGCTGGAAGGTCTTCATTCCGGTCTGCGTGGTGTGGCTCGTGGTAGTCGGCTTCTGGATCATGTCGCCGTTGAACATCTGGAAATAAAGGGCGGACGAACCTATGACCGCAATCCAAAACTTCTTCAAGACTTTCTTCCTCACGGAACTGCTGAAAGGCCTCGCGCTGACCGGACGCTACACGTTCCAGCGCAAGGTCACCGTGCAGTTCCCGGAAGAGAAGACCCCGATCTCGCCGCGTTTCCGCGGTCTGCATGCGCTGCGCCGCTATGAAAACGGTGAAGAGCGCTGCATCGCGTGCAAGCTGTGCGAAGCAGTGTGCCCAGCGCTCGCGATCACGATCGAATCCGAAACGCGCGCGGACAACACGCGCCGCACGACGCGCTACGACATCGACCTGACCAAGTGCATCTTCTGCGGCTTCTGCGAAGAGAGCTGCCCGGTCGACTCGATCGTCGAGACGCACATTCTCGAGTATCACGGCGAGAAGCGCGGCGATCTGTACTTCACGAAGGAAATGTTGCTGGCCGTTGGCGATCGTTACGAAGCAGAGATCGCCGCCAACAAGGCAGCCGACGCACCGTATCGTTGAAGCGCTTTCCCGCTGATGCAGTAATTGCGGCAGTAAACGCAGTAACACGGCCTGCTGTCGGGCCGACCGCCGCGGCCTGGACGCCGCGGCACGGCGCACCTGTGTGGCGGTTCTGGCGGTTTTGTCCGCTTTTACCCATCACGCGTGCCAAAGAACAATGCCTGACGATGGCCTAACGATGAACCGGTAATCATGGAATTCACGACCGTACTGTTCTACATCTTCGCGCTGCTCCTGGTAGTTTCAGGGCTGAAGGTGATCACCTCGCGCAACCCAGTGGCGTGCGCACTGTTTCTGGTGCTGGCGTTCTTCAACGCAGCCGCGATCTGGATGCTGCTGGAGGCCGAGTTCCTCGCGATCCTGCTGGTGCTGGTCTACGTCGGCGCGGTGATGGTGCTGTTCCTGTTCGTCGTGATGATGCTGGACATCAATCTCGACGTGCTGCGCAAGGACTTCAAACGTTTCGTGCCGATGGCCTCGGCGGTCGGCGCGATCATCGTGGTCGAAACCGCGCTGATCCTGTGGCACGGCTACGGCGCGACCGCCACGGCGCTGCACGACACGGCCTCCGCCGCCGCTGGTATGGGCGACTGGTCGAATACGCGCCTGATCGGCAAGATCATCTATACCGACTACATCTTCGCATTCGAAGTCGCCGGCCTGATTCTGCTGGTGGCCATCATCGCGGCGATTGCGCTGACCACGAGCCACAAGAAGGACAGCAAGCGTCAGAACGTCAGCGCCCAGGTCAAGGTGCGTGCCCAGGACCGCGTGCGCGTCGTGAAGATGCCGTCAGAGAAAACCGCCGCGACCATCGCGGCGGAACAGGCGGCTGCCGCGGCAGCCGCAGCAGCAGCCGACTCGGCAGCGGCCAAGAACAGCTGAGCGGACAGGAGATAGAAATCATGTTGACCCTTGCTCATTACCTTGTCCTCGGCGCGATCCTGTTTGCGATCAGCATCGTCGGCATTTTCCTGAACCGCCGCAACGTCCTCATCATCCTGATGGCGATCGAACTGATGCTGCTCGCGGTGAACACCAATTTCGTCGCGTTCTCGCACTACCTGGGCGACGTGCACGGCCAGATTTTCGTCTTCTTCGTGCTGACGGTTGCGGCAGCCGAAGCGGCGATCGGTCTCGCAATTCTGGTGACCCTGTTCCGTAGTCTCGACACGATCAATGTCGAGGATCTCGATCAGCTCAAAGGTTAATTTCAGGAAAAGCGGTTATGTCCACGATACTTAATGAAAACCTGCTGTTGGCAATTCCGCTGGCGCCGCTCGCCGGGTCCCTGATCGCGGGGCTGTTCGGCAAGGCGATAGGGCGAGCGGGTGCGCATTCGGTCACGATCCTCGGCGTCGCGATTTCGTTCGTCCTGTCGGTCATGGTGTTCTTTCAGGTGATGGACGGCGCGAGCTTCAACGCGACCGTTTATCAATGGATGTCGATCGGCAAGACGCAGCTCGAAGTCGGTTTCCTGGTCGACTCGCTGACCGCGATGATGATCTGCGTAGTGAACTTCGTGTCGTTGATGGTGCACATCTACACGATCGGCTACATGGCCGACGACGATGGCTACCAGCGCTTCTTCTCGTATATCTCGCTGTTCACGTTCTCGATGTTGATGCTCGTGATGAGCAACAACTTCCTGCAGCTGTTCTTCGGCTGGGAAGCGGTGGGTCTCGTGTCGTACCTGCTGATCGGCTTCTACTTCAAGCGTGAGAGCGCGATCTACGCGAACATGAAGGCGTTCATCGTGAACCGCGTCGGCGACTTCGGTTTCCTGCTCGGTATCGGCCTGCTGTTCGCGTTCGCCGGTTCGATGAACTACGGCGAAGTCTTCGCGAAGCGCACGGAACTCGCGGCGCTGAGCTTTCCGGGTACCGACTGGGGCCTGCTGACGGTCGCCTGCATTTGCCTGTTCATTGGCGCGATGGGTAAGTCGGCACAGTTCCCGCTGCATGTGTGGCTGCCGGACTCGATGGAAGGCCCGACGCCGATCTCCGCGCTGATTCACGCGGCGACCATGGTGACGGCTGGTATCTTCATGGTCACGCGCATGTCGCCGCTGTTCGAGCTGTCGGATACGGCGCTGTCGTTCGTCATGGTCATTGGTGCGATTACCGCACTGTTCATGGGCTTCCTCGGGATCGTCCAGAACGACATCAAGCGAGTGGTCGCCTATTCCACGCTGTCGCAGCTCGGTTACATGACGGTTGCGCTCGGTGCTTCGGCTTATTCGGTTGCCGTGTTCCACCTGATGACGCACGCGTTCTTCAAGGCGCTGCTGTTCCTCGGCGCGGGCTCGGTGATCATCGGCATGCACCACGATCAGGACATGCGCAACATGGGCGGCCTGCGCAAGTACATGCCGATCACGTGGATCACGTCGCTGGTCGGTTCGCTGGCGCTGATCGGCACGCCGTTCTTCTCGGGCTTCTACTCGAAAGACTCGATCATCGATGCGGTGAAGCTGTCGCATCTGCCGGGTTCGGGTTTCGCGTACTTCGCGGTCGTCGCAAGCGTGTTCGTGACTGCGCTGTACTCGTTCCGTATGTACTTCATGGTGTTCCACGGTGAGGAGCGCTTCCGCGGTCCGAAGCACCCGGAATCGCCGATGGGCGCCGAAGCCGCTTCGCATGGACACGGCGCGCACGGCCACGACGACCACGGCCATGGTCACGACGACCACGCTCACGAGCCGCATGAAACGCCTTGGGTCGTGTGGGTGCCGCTGGTGCTGCTGGCGATTCCGTCGATCGTGATCGGCGCGATCGGGGTCGGTCCGATGCTGTTCGGCGATTTCTTCCAGCACGGCGTCGCGTTCGACAAGGTGATCTACATCAGCGAGAACCATCCGGCGCTGCATGAGATGGCCGAAGAATTCCAGGGCTGGGCGTCGATGGGTCTGCACTCGGTGTCGGGTCTGCCGGTGTGGCTCGCGCTCGCTGGTGTCGTGGTCGCCTGGTTCCTGTATCTGGTTCGTCCGGATCTGCCCGCTGTTATCAAGCGCGCATTCGGCCCGATCTACACGTTGCTCGATAACAAGTACTACATGGACAAGATCAACGAAGTCGTGTTTGCGCGGGGTGCGGTGGCCATCGGCCGGGGTCTGTGGAAGGAAGGCGACGTGGTCGTGATCGACGGCATCGTCAACGGCAGCGCACGCTTTATCGGCTGGTTCGCTAGCGTGATTCGCTTCCTCCAATCCGGCTACATCTACCACTACGCGTTCGCCATGATCATCGGCATGTTGGGGCTCCTGACCCTGTTTGTAACGCTCGGCGGCAAATAAGGCGAGGAACACTCATGCACGCTTATCCGATTCTCAGCATCGCGATCTGGTTGCCGATCCTGTTCGGTCTGCTGGTCCTCGCGATCGGCAACGACGAGAACCCCGCGCCCGCGCGCTGGGTCTCGCTGATCGGCTCGGTCCTCAGCTTTCTCGTCACGCTGCCGCTGATCACGAGCTTCGATTCGAGCACCGCCGACCTGCAGTTCGTCGAGCAGGCGAACTGGATCGAGCGCTTTCACATCACGTACCACCTCGGCGTGGACGGTATTTCGATGTGGTTCGTCGTGTTGACCGCGTTGATCACGGTGATCGTCGTGATCGCCGGGTGGGAAGTGATCACGAAGAACGTCGGCCAGTATTTCGCGGCGTTCCTGATCCTGTCGGGCATCATGGTCGGCGTGTTCAGCTCGGCCGACGGCATGCTGTTCTACGTGTTCTTCGAAGCGACGCTGATCCCGATGTACATCATTATCGGTGTGTGGGGCGGGGCGAACCGGGTGTATGCGGCGTTCAAGTTCTTCCTGTACACGCTGATGGGCTCGCTGCTGATGCTGGTTGCGCTGATCTATCTGTACAACGAAACCGGCACGTTCGACCTCGCCACGTGGCAGCACGCGCAGATCGCGATGACGCCGCAGGTGTTGCTGTTTATCGCGTTCTTCCTGGCCTTTGCGGTCAAGGTGCCGATGTGGCCGGTGCACACGTGGTTGCCGGACGCGCACGTGGAAGCGCCGACTGGCGGCTCGGTCGTGCTGGCCGCGATCATGCTGAAGCTCGGTGCGTACGGTTTCCTGCGCTTCTCGCTGCCGATCACGCCGGACGCGAGCCACTTCCTCGCGCCGGTCGTGATCACGCTGTCGCTGATCGCGGTGATCTACATCGGGCTGGTCGCGATGGTGCAGGCCGACATGAAGAAGCTGGTCGCGTATTCGTCGATTGCGCACATGGGTTTCGTCACGCTCGGTTTCTTCATCTTCAATCAGCTCGGCGCGGAAGGTGCGATCGTGCAGATGATCTCGCACGGCTTCGTGTCGGGCGCCATGTTCCTGTGCATCGGCGTGCTGTACGACCGCATGCACTCGCGTCAGATCGCCGATTACGGTGGCGTCGTCAACGTGATGCCGAAGTTCGCGGCTTTCGTGATGTTGTTCGCGATGGCGAATTGCGGCTTGCCGGGCACTTCCGGTTTCGTCGGCGAATTCATGGTGATTCTGGCCTCCGTCCAGTACAACTTCTGGATCGCGAGCGGCGCGGCCGTCACGCTGATTCTCGGCGCGGCCTACACGCTGTGGATGTACAAGCGCGTGTACTTCGGCGCGGTCGCGAACGATCACGTGAAGAGCCTGCTCGACATCGGCCGTCGCGAATTTTTCATGCTGGCAGTGCTCGCCGCACTGACGCTGTTCATGGGCCTGTACCCGAAGCCCTTTACCGATGTGATGCACGTATCCGTGGAAAACCTCCTCTCCCACGTTGCTCAATCGAAGCTGCCGTTGTCTCAGTAACGACGAGCGGAGGAATTTAAGACCATGCAAAACGCCCCTATGACTGCTCTGTTGCCCGACGCACTGTTGATGCTCGCCGTTGTGATCGCGTGGCTCAACGACACGTTCGTCGGCCAGGACGGTCGCCGTACCACGTATTTCATCGCGTTCTTCTCGTCGCTCGTCGCGGGGATCTGGTTCGCGATGAATGCGTTCGACCCGCAAGTGCATTACTTCTTCAATCACATGTACGTGGTCGATCCGTTCGCCAATGTGATGAAGGCGGTGGTGTCGCTCGGTTATGCCGTGACGATCGTTTATTCGCGTCGCTATCTGGAAGACCGTGGCCTGTTCCGCGGTGACTTCTTCCTGCTCGGCATGTTCTCGCTGCTCGGCCAGCTCGTGATGATCTCGGGCAACAACTTCCTGACGCTGTACCTCGGTCTGGAACTGATGTCGCTGTCGCTGTACGCGGTGATCGCGCTGCGCCGAGAAGTGGCGTCGTCGAACGAAGCGGCGATGAAGTACTACGTGCTCGGCGCGCTGGCTTCCGGTTTCCTGCTGTACGGTATCTCCATGCTGTACGGCGCGACCGGCTCGCTCGACCTGAACGAAGTGTTCAAGGCGATCGGCACGAGCCACTACGATCCGACCGTGCTGCTGTTCGGCGTGATCTTCATCGTGGCGGGCGTGGCATTCAAGATGGGTGCGGTGCCGTTCCATATGTGGGTGCCTGACGTCTATCAGGGCGCGCCGACCGCGATGACGCTCGTGGTTGGCGGCGGTCCGAAGGTTGCAGCGTTCGCGTGGGGCCTTCGTTTCCTCGTGATGGGCCTGCTGCCGCTCGCGGTCGAATGGCAACAGATGCTGGTGATTCTGGCAGCGCTGTCGCTGATCGTCGGCAACATCACCGGTATCGTGCAGCGCAACGTCAAGCGGATGCTCGCGTACTCGGCGATCTCCAACATGGGCTTCGTGCTGCTCGGCCTGCTCGCCGGCGTGGTCGACCAGAAGACCACGGGCGCCGCGAGCGCGTACGGCTCGGCGATGTTCTACAGCATCGTCTACCTGATCACGACGCTCGGCAGTTTCGGCGTCATCATGCTGCTCGCGCGCCGCGACTTCGAGGCGGATACGCTCGAGGACTTCAAGGGCCTCAATCAGCGCAGCCCGGTATTCGCGTTCGTGATGATGATCATGATGTTCTCGCTCGCGGGCGTTCCGCCGGCAGTCGGCTTCTATGCGAAGCTTGCCGTGCTGCAGGCGACGATGAACGCCGGCCTGACCTGGCTCACCGTGCTCGCCGTGATCACGTCGCTGTTCGGCGCGTTCTACTACCTGCGCATCGTCAAGCTGATGTACTTCGACGAGCCGCAAGACAAGTCGCCGATCCTGGCCGACACGAGCACGCGCGCGTTGCTCGCGTTCAATGGCGTGGCCGTGCTGGTGCTCGGTATCGTGCCGGATCCGCTGTTGCGCGCCTGTCTGCAGGCTGTTCAGCACACGTTGCTGCTCTGATGTCCGCTGCGGGTTGGTTTATCGTGCTATTGGCGCTGGTCGGCGCCAACCTGCCGTTCCTGAATCAGCGCCTCTTCGCCGCTGTGCCGTTGAAGGCGGCGAAGAAGAGCGGCTGGCTTCGGATCGCCGAGTTGATCGCGCTGTATTTCGTGGTTGGCGCGTTGGGCTTTCTGCTCGAGGCGCGCGCCGGAAATCGCTTCGAGCAGGGCTGGCAGTTCTATGCGATCACGTTCGCGCTGTTCGTCGTGTTCGCGTTCCCCGGCTTTACCTTCCAATATCTCGTCAAACGCCGCTGACGGCGTCTCGCCGTCGCGCGCCTGGCTGTTCTGAGGTCCGCACATGGCTGAACTTCCCAATCACGACGCCGCGCTAACCGAGACTTGTATCGACAGCAAGACGGTCCATCAAGGGCCGTTCATGACGGTCAAATACGATACGGTCCGACTTCCCGACGGCAAACACGCGACGCGCGAATACGTTCAGCATCCGGGCGCCGTCATGGTGATTCCTCTGTTCGATGACGGCCGCGTGCTGCTGGAGAGCCAGTATCGCTATCCGATGGGCAAGGTGATGGTCGAGTATCCGGCCGGCAAGCTCGACCCGAACGAGGGAGCGCTGGCCTGCGCGGTGCGCGAACTGCGCGAGGAAACAGGCTATACCGCACGCGAGTACGTGTACCTGACACGGATTCACCCGATCATTTCTTATTCGACCGAATTCATTGATATCTATCTCGCGCGCGGATTGACCGCGGGCGAGCGCAAGCTTGACGAAGGCGAGTTCCTCGAACTCTTCACGGCAACCGTGGAGCAGGTGTCCGAGTGGGTTCGCACGGGAAAGATCACCGATGTGAAGACGATCATCGGGACATTCTGGCTTGAGAAAGTGCTGTCGGGCACGTGGCCGATGGAGACCTCCGTAGCGGTCTAAGTTCGCTTCTGTCAGATAGCTGATCCGCGTTGTCGTTTAGCGAAGCCCCTGCTGGTTGATGACTGGCAGGGGCTTTGTCATTGGTTTCGCGGTTCCGCTCTGGGCTAAGAGAATAAGCCATTTCCTAGGTCGTCCGGCTAGCTCGTCGCGGCCTCGGCGGCGGGCTAGTATGAACCTTCCGATTCCCGTGTCGGCCGGCTATCTTGTTTGGGATAACGAACGATCGGCATCGGAGTAATCTGATTTCAGGCTGATTTTTGGTTGTCGATTGACAACTGCAATCGCGCCGACTAGATTGGAGGTGTCGATGGTTCGAAGAAGGCACACGAAGAAAGAGATCGAGGCCGCATTGGCGTACGCAGAGGAGCAAGGCTGGCGCGTTCAGGACGGCGGAAAAGGTCATGCGTGGGGAAAAATCTATTGCCCGTACAAAGATGGCGAATGTCGTTGCGGAGAGTTTTGTATATCGAGCGTCTGGAGTACACCGAGGAGCCTCGGCAATCACGCCAGACACCTGCGGCGCATCGTCGACAACTGCACGGTTCGGCACCGGGCTCGTCGGCATTGAACAGGAAGCGCAGAAACCTGGGCTAAACAAAGACAGGAGTAACGGATGGAATATGTGTTCACGTTGAAATACCGCCTCGTCGCGGAAGATTGCGATGCGGATGCAATCGTCGAGCGTTTGGGCGAAGCGGGATGCGACGACGCCACGGTTGGCGTTGGACAACCGGGCCGGCTCGGCCTGCTTTTTACCCGCGAGGGCGCGACCGCGTTCGAGGCCGTCGCCAGCGCACTCAAGGACGTGAAACGCGCGGTGCCGTCCGCGCGGCTCGTCGAAGCGGGCCCCGACTTCGTGGGGCTGACCGACGTGGCCGAGGTGGCCGGCGTGTCGCGGCAAAACATGCGCAAGCTGATGGTGAACCACGCCATGGATTTCCCGGCCCCGGTCCACGAAGGCAGTGCGTCGGTGTGGCATCTGGCCGACGTGCTCGAATGGCTGATAGCGCGCGGTGGGTACGAGATCAAGACTGGTGTGGCAGATGTCGCGAAACTGGCGAAGCAGATCAATCTAACGAAGGAGGTCCGTCAGATCGAACCGCGCGTGAGCCGCCAACTCGGAAACCTCGTGGCGTAGCGGCGCACGGAAAACGCTCAGGGGAACGGAGCCAGCACGGCGTGGGTTACGCGTCGGGCCGCCTTCGGCAGCGTGTGCCGTAAAGCGTTAAAATCGCGCACCCGCGTCAGATTCGCTTGCAGCATCTGGCGCCTACACGTCGGCCCCCAATCTTTTGCGAACGATCGTTCACAAATTTCCATTTTGCGCTAAACTGGCACGCAAGCCCTGATTCCACATGAAGGTCCTCGATTTACAGTGTCCGCATGGCCATCGGTTCGAAGGCTGGTTCGCTTCGGCTGATGACTTCGAGTCGCAGCAGTCCCGCAAGCTCGTCGAATGTCCGATCTGCGGTGCGAACGAGGTGAGCCGTTTGCCGTCGGCACCGCGTCTGAATCTGTCAGGCGCGACCGACTCAAAGGCGTCGGCCGGCGTGGAGCAAATGCAGGCGCATATGATGCGAGCGCTGCGCGAGGTACTGGAGAAGACTGAGAACGTGGGCGACCGCTTCGCCGAGGAAGCGCGGCGCATTCACTACAACGAAGCGCCCGCGCGCAGCATTCGCGGTGTGACGACACCGGAAGATGCGCGTGCCTTGGTCGAGGAAGGCATCGAAGTGATGCCGCTGCCGGTCCCGGCTGCGCTGAAGGAACCGCTGCAATAGTGCGGTGGCTCCAGGCGGCCGGATGGTGGCGGCCAGGAGACACGACGCATGAATCTGGACTATTCCCCCGCTGAAGACGCGTTCCGCGTCGACATCCGCGCCTGGCTCGAAGCAAATCTGCCTCGTGAGTTGAGCGACAAGGTTCTCAATCACAAACGTCTTTCCCGCGAAGACTTCGCAAGCTGGCATAGGCTGCTCGGCACCCGAGGCTGGTCGGTGGTCGCGTGGCCGCGCGAATACGGTGGCCCCGGCTGGGACGCGACGCAACGGCATATCTGGGAAGAGGAATGCGCGCGTATCGGCGCACCTACCGTGCTGCCTTTCGGCGTGTCGATGGTCGCGCCCGTTCTGATGAAGTACGGCAGCGAGGCACAGAAGCGCCACTATCTGCCGCGTATTCTCGATGGCACGGACTGGTGGTGTCAGGGCTATTCGGAGCCGGGGTCGGGCTCCGACCTCGCGTCGCTGCGCACTCGCGCCGAACGCGTCGGTGATCACTACGTAGTCAACGGTCAGAAAACCTGGACCACGCTCGGCCAGCACGCCGACATGATGTTCTGCCTCGTGCGTACCGACAGCGGCGCCAAAAAGCAGGAGGGCATCTCGTTCCTGCTGATCGACATGAAAACGCCGGGCATCACGGTGCGGCCGATCATCACGCTCGACGAGGATCATGAAGTCAACGAAGTGTTCTTCGAGGACGTCAAGGTACCGCTCGAGAATCTGGTGGGCGAAGAAAATCGCGGCTGGACGTATGCGAAATACCTGCTCGGGCACGAGCGTACGGGCATTGCGCGAGTTGGCGGCTCCAAGCGCGAACTCGCATTCCTGAAGCGCCTTGCGCTGAACCAGAAAAAGAACGGCAAGCCGCTTCTGCACGATCCGGTGTTTGCCGCGAAGGTCGCGAGTCTCGAGATCGAGCTGATGGCGCTCGAAGTCACTGTGCAGCGCGTGGTGGCCAGCGAGGCAGGCGGTCGCGGCCCGGGCCCGGAAGCGTCGATGCTGAAGATCAAGGGTACCGAGGTGCAGCAAGGGTTGACCGAGCTGATGTTCGACGCGATCGGCCCGCTTGCCGCGCCGTTCGACGTACCGTTCCTCGAAGGCGAACGCGAGCACAGTCTGGCCGGCGACGACGCTGCCGCGCCCCTCGCCGCGTACTACTTCAACTTCCGCAAGACGTCGATTTACGGCGGCTCGAACGAAATTCAAAAGAACATCATCGCGCAGATGATTCTCGGACTTTGAGGAGCGGCGCATGGACTTCACTTTCAACGACGAACAGCAGCAGTTTGCCGACGCGCTGCGCCGCTATCTCGACAAGAGCTATGGCTTCGAGGCGCGCCAGGAGATCGTGCGCTCCGAGGCGGGCATCTCCGCTGCGCACTGGGCAGCGTTCACCGAGCTGGGGTTGACGGCATTGCCGGTGCCGGAAGCGCAGGGCGGCTTCAACGGCGGTCCGATCGACATGCTCGTGGTCATGCAGGAACTCGGCCGCGCGCTCGTCGTCGAGCCGTATTGGGCGACTGCGGTTGGCATCGAAGCGCTGCGCATTGCCGGCAGTGGCGAAGGCGAGGATGCAGCACTACTCGAACGGGCGGCCCAGGGCGAAGCCAAACTGGCCGTGGCGTTTCACGAGCCGCTAGCGCGCTACGATCTGTTCGACGTCGCGACGACCGCGAGCGGGCAGGGCGCGCAACACACGCTGAACGGCACGAAGTCGGTCGTGCTGCACGGTGCGCAGGCGGACCATTGGATCGTGCCGGCGCGCCTCGATGGCGAGATCGCGCTTTTTGTCGTCGCGCGTCACGCGGCCGGCGTCAATATTACGGATTACCGCACGATCGACGGCCAGCGCGCCGCGACGCTCGAATTCAACGGCACGCTCGCGCGTCGTCTCGCCGGCCAGCATGCGGGTGCGGCGGCACTTGAGCATATCGCCGACTACGGCACGCTGCTGTTGTGCGCGGAAGCGGTCGGCGCGCTCGACGCGCTCAATCACGCCACTGTCGAGTACACGAAAACGCGTCAGCAGTTCGGCCAGCCGATCGCGCGCTTCCAGGCGTTGCAGCACCGCATGGTCGAGATGCTGATCCACGCGGAGCAGGCGCGTTCGATCACGTATCTGGCTGCGATGCGCTACGCCAGCGAAGACGCGAACGAGCGCCGTCGCGCCATCTCCGCGGCAAAGGTTCGGGTCGGCCAGGCCGCGCGCTTCGTCGGTCAACAGGCGGTGCAGTTGCACGGCGGCATGGGCGTGACGAACGAAGTGGCCGCCGCGCATCTGTTCAAGCGTCTCGCGATCATCGAGACCACGCTCGGCGATGTCGATCATCATCTCGCCCGGTTCGCCACGTTGCCCGGATTTGCCGTCGTCGAAGACTGATCGGGCCGTTCAACCGGACAAAGGAGTTGCACGATGAAAATCAGTTTCGAAGACATGGAAGTGGGCACGTGCCGTGAAGTCGGTAAGCACACGTTCACGCGCGAGGAGATTGTCGAGTTTGCCCAGAAGTTCGATCCGCAGCCGTTTCATCTCGACGAAACCGCCGCGGCCGAATCGCCGTTCCGCGGTCTCGTCGCCAGTGGCTGGCACACGTGCTCGGTGATGATGGGCATGCTCGTGCGCAACCTGCTGGCGGATTCGACCTCGATGGGCTCACCCGGTATTGACGAGATTCGCTGGCTGAAGCCGGTGCGTGTCGGCGACACGATCACGATGATGAACGTCATCGTCGACAAGCGCGTGTCGCAGAGCAAACCCGATCGCGGCATCGTGTCGACGCGCTGGGAAGGCATCAATCAGCACGGCGAAACGGTGATCACGGTGAGCTCGAACGGTATCTTCGGCCTGCGCAAACCGGGAGCAGCGGCATGACGGCAAGCGCGGCGGCTAGCACGTCGACGATCGTCGCGTTCGACAACGCGGAAGCTTTGCGTGCGCTCATCGGCGCGGAGCCACTCGTCAGCGAATGGCTCGTCGTCGATCAGGACAGGGTCAACCGTTTCGCCGAGGCGACCGGCGATCATCAATGGATTCACATCGATCCCGAGCGGGCCAAGCGCGAATCGCCGTTCGGTGGGCCGGTCGCGCATGGGTTTCTGACGCTGTCGTTGATTCCGGCTTTGCTCGGCAAAACGGTGAGGATCGAGCAACGCATGGGCGTCAACTACGGCTTGAATCGCGTGCGTTTCGTGTCACCGGTGCTGGTCGGTTCGTCGTTGCGCGGGAAGTTCGCAGTGGAGTCGGTGACCGATGTCGAGAACAGCGGCGTGCAGCTCGCGTGGAATGTGACGCTGGAGCGTCAGGGCAGCGAGCGACCGGTGTGCGTCGCCGAGTTCATCACGCGCCATTATTTCTAGCGTGTTTGCGGCGCAGATGAAATGAAAAAGCGCGAGTCGGCTTGCACGCCGCTCGCGCTTTCTGTTTGTGTCGCGCCGTGTCGGCGCGACGGCCTGAAACTAGTGTTTTGCGTACTGCGTCGCGCCAAACAGGATCTCTTTCGCCTTGTCGTCCATGAGCGGCACGCGCGCGGACGCGAGTACTTCGACGCCGCGCACCACCGCTGGCCGCGCAGCGATCTCTTCGTGCCAGCGTTTTACGTTCGGCAACGTATCGAGGTCGATGCCCTGATTTTTCCACGAACGCGTCCACGGAAACGCGGCGATGTCCGCGATCGTATAGTCGTTGCCCGCGAGATAACGCGTCTTGCCGAGCTGCGTGTCCATCACGCCGTACAGACGTCGCGCTTCGTTGGTGTAGCGATTGACCGCGTATTCGATCTGCTCGGGCGCATACACGCGGAAGTGATGCGTTTGTCCGAGCATCGGACCGAGCCCGCCCATCTGGAACATCAGCCATTGCAGCACTGTGTAGCGCGCGGCTGGGTCGGTCGGTAGAAACTTGCCGGTTTTCTCGGCGAGATAAATCAGGATCGCCCCCGATTCGAACAGCGCGAACGGCCGGCCATCGACGCCTTTCGGGCCGTCGGAATCGACGATCGCGGGAATCTTGTTGTTGGGACTGATGGCGAGAAATTCGGGTGTGAACTGGTCGCCCGCACCGATATTCACACCATACACGGTGTAGGGCAGCCCGGTCTCCTCGAGCATGATATGAACCTTGTGGCCGTTCGGGGTCGCCCAGCTATAAACGTCGATCATCCTGGCTCCTTGTTCGTCAAAGCGGCGCCGCAAAGAGGGCGCCGCCGTCGTCGAAAATTAGAGCATAGATCGCGCGATGCTGCTTGCCGCGGACTCAGGCTTCCCGCCCACGGAGAGCCGCTGCTGTTGCACTCAACCGCGTGTGACCGGCATTTCCACGCGAGCCGCCGCGCCCGCATCCATATGACGCGCGAGTTCGAGCTTGGCAATCGCGTTGCGGTGCACTTCGTCGGGGCCGTCGGCGAAGCGCAGCGTGCGCGCCGACGCATACGCGTAGGCGAGCGGGAAGTCGTCGCTGACGCCGCCGCCGCCATGGGCCTGAATCGCCCAGTCGATCACCTGACACGCCATGTTGGGCGCGACCACCTTGATCATCGCGATCTCGCCGCGCGCGCCCTTGTTGCCGACGGTGTCCATCATGTACGCGGTCTTCAGCGTGAGCAGACGCGCCTGCTCGATCATGCAGCGTGCCTCCGCGAGACGCTCCTGCGTCACACCCTGCGCTGCGACCGGCTTGCCGAACGCGACACGTTGCAGCGAACGCTTCGCCATCAGTTCGAGCGCGCGTTCGGCGAGGCCGATCAGGCGCATGCAGTGATGGATGCGTCCCGGTCCGAGGCGCCCTTGCGCGATCTCGAAGCCGCGGCCTTCACCGAGCAGCAGGTTGGTGGCGGGAACGCGCACGTTGTTGAGCGTGATCTCCATGTGGCCGTGCGGCGCGTCGTCGTAACCGAACACGGTGAGCGGACGGTGCACGGTGATGCCGGTGGCGTCGGCGGGCACGAGGATCATCGACTGTTGCTGATGGCGCGGCGCGTCGGGATCGGTCTTGCCCATGACGATATAAACCTTGCAGCGCGGATCGCCCGCGCCAGAGGACCACCACTTGTGACCGTTGATCACATAGTGGTCGCCTTCACGCACGATGCTGGTCTGGATGTTCGTCGCATCCGACGATGCGACCTCCGGTTCCGTCATCAGAAACGCCGAACGGATCTGCCCTTGCAGCAGCGGTTCGAGCCACTCGCGCTTGTTGTCTTCGCTGCCGTAGCGCTCGATCGTCTCCATGTTGCCGGTGTCCGGCGCGTTGCAGTTGAACACTTCCGGCGCCCAGGGCACCCGGCCCATGATCTCGCACAGCGGCGCGTACTCGAGGTTCGTCAGGCCGGCGCCGCGCGCCGATTGCGGCAGGAACAGATTCCACAGGCCGGCCTCGCGCGCCTTCTGCTTGAGTTGCTCGATCAGTTCGGTCGGCACCCATGCGTTGCCGTTCTGGCGATTGCGCGCGATCTCCGCATAGAACGCCTGCTCGTTTGGATAAATGTGCTCGTCGAAAAAGGCGAGCAGTTTTTCGCGTAACGCCTGGACTTTCGGGGTGTAATCGAAATTCATCTGAGACCTCGCGGATAACGGACTGCGAATGAGGGGCGCCGTTCTCGTCTAGAGAACCTTCTGCGCGTAATGCCAGGCCAGTTCGGCCATTGGCTTCGCGCGCCGGCCGGCGTCGAGTGCCTGCGCGCTCGACGCGGTACCGTCGACGACGCGCTTCATGATCCCTTGCAGGATCGCGGCGATGCGGAACATGTTGTACGCCAGGTAGAAATTCCAGTCGCCAAGAATCTCGAACCCGGTGCGTTCGCAATAGCGCTCGACGTACCGCGCTTCATCGGGAATGCCGAGCGCGGCCCAATCGAGTCCCGCGATGCCGCGGAACTGCGCCGGGTCGACATGCCACGCCATGCAGTGGTACGCGAAATCGGCGAGCGGATCGCCGAGCGTCGACAGTTCCCAGTCGAGCACCGCGAGCACGCGCGGCTCGTTGCGATCGAAGATCAGGTTGTCGAGCCGATAGTCGCCATGCACGACCGAGGTACGGCCGCTCGTCTCCGCGGGCATATGCTGCGGCAGCCAGTCGATCAGCCGATGCATCGCGTCGATCGGCTCGGTCTCGGATGCCAGATACTGTTTGCTCCAGCGTCCGATCTGGCGTGCGAAGTAATTGCCGGGCTTGCCGTAATCGGTGAGGCCGGCGGCCGCGACGTCGACACGGTGCAACGCCGCGATGACGCGATTCATTTCGTCATAGATCGCCGCGCGCTCGCTGGGCGTCATGCCGGGCAGCGATTGATCCCACAGCACGCGGCCTTCCACGAACTCCATCACATAGAACGCGCGGCCGATCACGCTTTCGTCTTCGCACAGCGCGAGCATCTGCGCGACCGGCACGTCGGTGTCGGTGAGCGCGTGCATCACGCGGTATTCGCGTTCGATCGCATGCGCGGATGGCAGCAGCTTCGCGGCGGGTCCGGGCTTCGCGCGCATCACGTAGGAGCGCGACGGCGTGATCAGCTTGAACGTGGGATTGGATTGTCCGCCCGCGAACTGCTCGAGCGTGAGCGGCCCCTCGAAGCCGTCGACGTGCCCCGCCAGCCATGCGGCGAGCGCGTCGTTGTCGAAGCGTTGCCGCTCGTTGACCGGGCGGGTGCCCTCGAAAGCCGAGTAGTCCTGGCCGCTTGCGGGTTCGCCGGTCTGCGTGGCTGGCGCCATGGGTCTCCTCCAGTTCGGTGTTAGCTACGCTGGTATTGAACGAATTGTGCGTAGAGCATTTCCATCGTGGTGTTGCGGACGTCGCGATGCAACGGCGACGGTGGGGAATAGTTGAGCATGCGCAGGACCCAGTCGCGCGGCGCGGTGCCGACGTCGAGCGCGTTGATGCAGCCGGTGGCCTGCGACAGATGACCGAAGAACGTGCGGCCGCCGGCCGTCAGCGCGTGCGAGAGGATCGCCCGATTGACGCCGCCGTGCAGCACCAGCAGCACGGTGTCCCACGAGGCGTCCTCGCGCAGCGCCGTGACGGCCGGCAGCACGCGATCGAACAGCTCGCCGATCGTTTCGCCATCGAGAAAGCGCATGCTCTCCGGCACGATGCCGTCGAATACGCCGAGAAACGCCGCCTCGATATCGCTCGGCGGAATGCTGCCGAGCCGTCCGCCGCGAATCTCCTGCCACGCGGGCTCGATCTCCGCTTCGATCTGCTGGCCGGTTTCGGCGAGCACGCGTTGCGCGGTTTCGATCGTACGCGGCAAGCCGCTGACGATCACGCGGTCAAAGCGCACCTGCTGCGCGGCGAACACGCGGCCCGCCGCGCTCGCCTGCTCGCGACCGTTCGCGTTCAACGGCACGGTTTCGGGATCGATCGCGCGGCCGGAGTCGTCGAAATAGGTGACGTCGCCGTGGCGCATCAGGTAGATGCGGCGACGTTTCGGCAGTTGGTAGTCGGGCATGTCGGGCGGCTCTCCCGTCGCTTATTTGTAGACCGGCGCGCGTTTTTCGAGGAACGCGGTGATGCCTTCGAGACCGTCACGATGATGCAGCGACGCGACGAAGTTATCGCGCTCGGCGACCAGATGGTCAACGAGCGGCTGCGTGCCGGCCGCGGCGATCAGCCCCTTGATGCGCGCGACCGAATTGGGCGAAATCGCGCCGAGCTCGTCGGCCCAGCCGAGCGCGTTATCGAGCGCGGTGCCGGCCTTCGTGAGCCGGTTGACGACGCCGAGTTCGTGCAGACGCGCGGCGCCGATCGGCTTGGCTTCGATCAGCACCTCGGTGGCCAACTGACGCGGCAGCGACTGCGCAAGGAACCACGAGCCGCCGCCGTCGGGCGTCAAGCCGACGCGTGCGTACGACATCGCGAACTTGGCATTGTCGGCGGCGACGATCAGATCGCAGGCCAGCGCGAGCGAAAATCCCGCGCCGGCCGCCGCGCCTTCCACGGCGGCAATGACCGGTTTCGACGATAGCCGCAGCGCCGAAATCCATTGAGCAAGCATGTCGATGCTATCGGCCTGCACGGACGGATCTTTCGCGCGGTTTTCGAGCAGGCGGTTCAGGTTGCCACCCGCGCAGAAGAAGTTGTCGGCGCCGGTGATCACGACGGCCCGAATCGACGGATCGCGCTCGACGGTATCGAACGCTTCGATGCCGGCTGCGTACATGTCCGGATGCAGCGCGTTGCGCGCACCGGGGTTCGAAAGCGTGAGGACTAGCGTGGATTCGCTGCTGGCGGGGCGTGAAGCGAGCAGGGCGGCGCTCATGACTGGGTCTCCGGTTGGATATCGGCGGCGTCGCGGTGCGTGAGCGACAGGCCGAGTTGCGCGCGTCTTGCGAGCCATGGCGAAGGACGGTAACGCGGCTCGCCGAGCACGCTGTGCATGTTGCGCAGGATGGTGAGAATGGTAGTGGCGCCGAGCGCATCGCCGAGCGCAAGCGGTCCGCGCGGATAGCCGAGGCCGAGCGTGACGGCGAGGTCGATGTCCTGCGGTGTCGCGATCTGCTTTTGCGCGATGTCGCAGCCGATGTTGACGATCGTCGCGACTACCCGTTGCGCGACGAAGCCGGTCGAATCACGGATCACGGTGACGGGCACGCCATCGGCGGCGAAGAGGGCATGCGCGCTATCGCGGGCGGCGCGTGTCGTGGCCGGAGTCGTCATCAGCGTGCGGCGTTGCGCGCCGACCAGCGGAAACAGCGCGTCGACGGCGACGACGCGGCTTGCGTCGAGCGCTTCGTCGACCGTGGCCGTGGTCGCGTCATGGCCGAACGGCGTGACGACGATCAGCGAACCGGCGGCGGGCGTCGCACCTTCGTCGAGCGGCACGCCCGCTTTGCCGACTAGTTGCACGACGGCTTCGTAGGCCTCGCGGTAGCGCTTGCTGACCCACACGCTTTGCGGCAGCGTGGTCGGCGCGGGGTTTTCGGCAGGGACTTGCTGCTTGCCGTCCACGTAACGATAGAAACCTTCGCCGCTCTTGCGGCCGAGCAGTCCGCCCGATAGCCGCGTGCCGGTGATCGGCGACGGCGTATAGCGCGGTTCTTCGTAGAACTGGTGATAGATCGATTCCATCACCGGATGCGACACGTCGAGCGCGGTCAGGTCCAGCAGCTCGAACGGCCCGAGGCGAAAGCCCGCCTGCTCGCGCATGATGCGGTCGATGTCGGCAAAGCTCGCGACACCTTCGCCCGCCACGCGCAAGCCCTCGGTATTCATGCCGCGGCCCGCGTGATTGACGATGAAGCCGGGCATGTCCTTCGCGCGCACGGGCGTGTGACCCAGGCGGCGCGCGAGATCCATCAGCGCGTCGCCGGCCTCGGGGTCGCTGCGCAAGCCGTCGATTACTTCGACGACTTTCATCAACGGCACCGGATTGAAGAAGTGATAGCCGACCACGCGCGAGGGATCGGTGCAGCCCGCGGCGATCGCGGTGATCGACAGCGACGACGTATTCGACGCGAGGATGCAGCGGCCGCTGACCACGGTTTCGAGCTCGCGAAACAGCGCCTGCTTAACATCGAGCTTTTCGACGATCGCCTCGACGACCAGATCGCAACCGACCAGTTCGCTGACTGCCTGCACGCCGCTCACGTTCGCGAGCGCGGCAAGCGAGCGCGACTGCTCGAGCTTGCCTTTGGCCGTCAATTTGGCGAAAGTCTCCGCGAGATAGTCGCGCGCGGCGCCGACCGCGGCCGCGTTGGTGTCGTAGAGCCGCACCTGCAGGCCCGCGAGCGCCGCGATCTGCGCGATGCCGCGGCCCATTGCGCCGGTGCCGACAATGCCGATGGTCTCGATACGGAAATTGCGAGAGTTCATTGTGATGCCTGACTCCATGGTTATTTCAGAATAGCACGATCGTGCAATTTATTGGATGATCTGATCAAAAGCCGCGGCTTCGACTTCGACGCGCGGTCTCACACACGATGACACAAGGACACACCCGATGATCAAGCTGTGCGGTTTCGCGCTTTCCAACTACTTCAACAAGGTCAAGTTCGTGCTGCTCGAGCATGGCATCGAGTTCGAGGAGGAACTCGTGAAGCCGAGTCAGGATCCGGCGATGCTCGAGCATTCGCCGCTCGGCAAAGTGCCTTATCTGCAGACCGAGCAGGGCGATCTGTGCGAGTCGCAGTGCATTATCGAATATCTGGCTGCGCGTTTTCCCGACAGGCAGATCTTCTCCGCCGATCCGTGGCAAGCGGCCAAGGAGCGCGAAATGATCTTCTTCATCGACGTGCATCTGGAGCTGACGGTGCGCAATCTGTACAAGGAAGCGTTTTTCGGCGGCACCGTCAGTGACGCGACGAAAGGGCGGGTCGAAAAGCTGCTCACGCATCACATCGCCGGCTTCAGGCGGATCGCGAAGTTCGCGCCGTATCTGTGCGGCGAGCAGTTCAGCGTGGCAGATACCGCCGGCTACGTGAGTCTGCCGCTCGTCGGGATGACGACGCAGACCATTTACGGCCGCGATTTTCTGCTCGAAGCGGGGATCGACTGGAAGCGCTACGTGAAGACGATCAACGCGCGACCGGCCGCGCAGCGCGTGACCGAGGATCGCAAGGCTTGGGTCGCCGCGTCGCGTGCGTCCTGAGGGAAGGACCGCAGTGTTGTGAAGCGGGCAAGGGTGCGAGGCGCACACCCATGCCGCTAAGCGCGATGGCAAGGAACGTGGATTCGTTCGTGACATCGCGCGGAGAATCCTAGAGCCGCACGAGCCGTTCGAGCGCGGTGGCGAGCGTGCTTTCCTGCTTGGCGAAGCAAAAACGCACCACGCCCGACTCGTGCGCCTCGTGATAGAACGCCGACACCGGGATGGCCGCCACGCCGATTTCGCCGGTCAGCCATTGGGCGAATTCGGCTTCGGGCAGATCGCTGATCGCCGAATAGTCGACACACTGAAAATAGGTGCCCGTGCACGGCAGCAGCCTGAAGCGCGATTTCGCGAGGCCGGCGCGGAAGAAGTCGCGCTTGTGCTGATAAAACGCCGGCAGGTCGATGTATGGCGCGGGGTCCTTCATGTAATCGGCGAGACCGATCTGCATCGGCGTGTTGACGGTGAACACGTTGAACTGGTGCACCTTGCGGAACTCGGCGGTGAGCGCGGCGGGTGCGGCCACGTAGCCGACCTTCCAGCCGGTCACGTGATAGGTCTTGCCGAAGCTCGACACCACGAAGCTGCGCTGCGCGAGCTCCGGATAGCGCGCGACGCTTTCATGCGGCGCGTTGTCGTAGACCATGTGCTCATACACTTCGTCGGACAGGATCAGCACGTTGGTGCCGCGCACGATCTCCTCGAGCTTGCGCATGTCCTCGTGGCGCCACACCGTGCCGGTCGGATTGTGCGGCGTGTTGATCATGATGAGCCGTGTTTTCGGCGTGATCGCGGCGGCGAGCTTGTCGAACGGGATCGCGTAGTCGGGTGCGTCGAGCGTGACGAAGACGGGCGTGCCGCCCGCGAGTTCGATCGACGGCAGATAGCTGTCGTAGGTCGGCTCGATCACGATCACTTCGTCGCCCGCATGGACCGTGCACAGGATCGCAGTCAGCAACGCCTGGGTGGCGCCCGCGGTGACGGTGATTTCGCTATTCGCGTCGTAGCGGCGGCCGTACAGGTTCGCGATCTTGTCCGAGATCGCCTGGCGCAGCGGCAGCACGCCAGCCATCGGCGGATACTGATTGTGGCCGTCGCGCATGGCGTTGGCGACCGCGTCGACGATGCGCGGATCGCAGGCGAAGTCGGGAAAGCCCTGGCCCAGGTTCACCGCGCCTTTTTCCGCGGCGAGCGCGCTCATCACGGTGAAGATCGTCGTGCCGACGGTCGGCAGGCGAGACGGAAACGTGGGGCTCGTGGGCGTGTCGTGCGGTGCGTTCATGGCGTCGTGGGTAGCAGGGCGATAAGGTTGGCCGGTGATTGAAACTGTCGTTCCGAAGGGCGAAGCCTGATTGTAGGGAATTGCGGCACGCTGTGCGGCGTGGCGCTCACGTCGACCGTTCGGCCGGATTCACGCGATGACGGTGTCGGTCCCGACATTCTGAGCGAGGCCGATCTCCGCGACGAATGGTGCTGGTTGCGCGATCCGGAAGCCGAAATCACGCGCGATACGTTTCGCGAGCTTCAGCACCGCGCGGTCTTTCGACACGAGCCAGTCGGCCTGCGCCGAATGTGCGAGCTCGAGAAACTTCTGATCGTCGCGATCCTTGCATTGGGGCAGCGGCCGTGTGTTGCCATCGGACCCGACCGCCTCACGCGGCTCAACCAGTTGCGTGAGCCGCGCGACGACCGCGAGCGCTGCGGCTTTGTCGACGTTCCGGTGCGCGAACTGCGGATAGTCGAGCACATAGGTGAGCTCGGCGAGGCAGCGCGCGTCGATCAGCGCGGCGAGCGCGCCGCTTTCGAGCGCGGCGGCGATCGGCCGCGTGTGCGGGTCGTCGAATACGAGAATATCGATCCACACGTTGGAATCGAGTACGACGCGCAAGGCGCCGCTTGAGGCGAGGGAACCGGGCATTCGTTACAATCGGGCTTTCGTCTTTGACCGCCAGGCACGGCGTGCCTGCAAGCCTCTATGATAATCGTTCTGTCGCCGGCGAAATCGCTCGACTACGACACCCCGCCGCACGTCAAAAAGCACACGATCCCCGATTTCGTTGACGATGCCGCCGAACTGATCAACGGCCTGCGCCGTTTGTCGCCGCAACAGATCGCTTCGCTGATGAGCATTTCCGATCAGCTCGCGCACCTCAATTTTCAGCGTTACGCGGACTGGTCGCCGCAATTCGGCACGCACAATGCCAAGCAGGCGGTGCTCGCTTTCAACGGCGACGTCTACGAAGGTTTCGATGCGAAGACGTTGTCGTCGGCCGATCTCGACTATGCGCAGAATCATGTGCGAGTGCTCTCGGGTCTATATGGCCTGTTGCGTCCGCTCGATCTGCTGCAGCCGTACCGGCTCGAAATGGGCACGCGCTTCGCCAATCCGCGCGGCAAGGATCTTTACGCGTTCTGGGGCGAGCGCATTACGCAGGCGTTGAACGCGCAACTGAACAGGAACGCGGCGGCCTCGCGTGTGCTGGTCAATTGCGCATCGGGCGAATACTTCAGGTCGGTCAGGCCGAAGCTGCTGGACGCGCCGGTCGTCACACCGGTGTTCGAAGACTGGAAGGGCGGCCGCTACAAGATCATCAGCTTCCATGCAAAACGCGCGCGCGGCTTGATGGCGCGCTTCGCGGTGGAAAACCGTATCGAGCGTCCCGAGCAGTTGCGGGATTTCGATACCGAAGGCTATACGTTCAACGCCGAAGCCTCGAACGACTCCACTTACGTATTTCGCCGCCGCATTGCGGACTAGGCGTGCCGCTGCGGCGAACAGGCAGCGTGAATTCTGGCAGGGAACACTCTCATGACGTTATCGATTACGAGCAATTTCGACGCAGGGGCGATCGATGTGCTGTCCTGCGAGGACGCCGGCAATATTCGCCTGCGCGTGCGGCCCGACAGCCACGCCGAGTTCGCGCAGTGGTTCTATTTCCGCCTCTCGGGTGCGGCGGGCGAGCGCTGCGTGATGACCTTCGAGAACGCCGCCGCGTGCGCGTTCGCCGAGGGCTGGCGCGACTATCGGGCGGTGGCCAGCTATGACCGGGTGAACTGGTTTCGCGTGCCGACCTCGTACGACGGCAAGGTCCTGACGATCGACCACACGCCGGATTTCGACAGCATCTACTACGCGTATTTCGAGCCGTACAGCGAGGAACGCCATGCCGAGTTTCTCGGCGCCGTGCAGCAGATGCCGCACGCGTCGCTGACCGAGCTCGGCAAGACGGTCGAAGGGCGGCCAATTTCGCTGCTCACGCTCGGCATGCCGGCCACGGACGAGGCCGCCAACGCCGTGCCGAAAAAGAAGATCTGGTTGATCGCGCGCCAGCATCCGGGCGAGACGATGGCCGAATGGTTTATCGAAGGTTTCGTGAAGCGCCTCGTGGGCTGGGGCGATTGGGCGGGCGATCCGGTCGCGCGCAAGCTCTACGATCACGCGGTGTTCCACATCGTGCCGAACATGAATCCGGACGGCAGCGTGCACGGCAATCTGCGCACCAACGCGGCCGGCGCCAACCTGAATCGCGAATGGATGGAACCGGACGCCGCGCGTAGCCCCGAAGTGCTGGCGGTGCGCGACGCGATTCACGCGACGGGCTGCGACCTGTTTTTCGATATTCATGGCGATGAGGCGCTGCCGTATGTGTTCGTCGCGGGCTCCGAAATGCTGCCGGGCTTCACCGAGCGGCAGGGTCGCGAGCAGAAGGCGTTCATCGAGGCGTTCAAGCACGCGAGTCCGGATTTCCAGGACGAGCATGGCTATGCGGCAAGCAAGTATCGCGAGGATGCCTTGAAGCTCGCGTCGAAGTACATCGGCAACGAATTCGGCTGTCTGTCATTGACGTTGGAAATGCCGTTCAAGGACAACGCGAATCTGCCCGACGAGCGGGTGGGTTGGAGCGGCGAGCGCAGCGCGTCGCTAGGCGCCGCGATGTTGCAGGCGATTTTGCGTCACGTGGAGACGTTCGCTTAAAGAAGCGCACGGGTGGGCATAAAAAAACAGGCACGCACGGAAAAAGTGCGTGCCTGTTTTCTATTGGGGCGACCAGTCGGCGGGGCGGCGCGAGATCAGCGCCAAAGGTCATTGACTCTTTTTCTTGGAATTCTTGTTGGCCGATTTGCTTGAGGTCGCGCGCGACGATTTGCCCGAGCTTGTGTTCGACGACTTCTTCGACGATTTGCCACCGACCGCGTGCTTGCCTTTGCCGCCCTTGTGCTTTCCCGATCCCTCGCTATGCGCGCGGTTCGGCGGTACCGGATCGTTCCAGCTGAAGGCGAGCATCTGCGAGCCCACGTAGCCGCAGCGAAATTTCAGATCGGCCGGCTCGCCTGAATTGTTCTGGCGCACGCCCACGCCCTCGACGGTGACGATGCTGTCCACCTTGACGCGCTGCTTGCCTTCGTCGAACGAGTCGTTCCACGGCGTGACAGACGAGTGGGCGCCGTCGAACGAACTGGACGGAAACTCGACGTGGTCGAACGCGGTCGATGTGCTCGCGACAAAGTCGCCATGTGCGGCGCAGTCCGCGACGAGCGGATCGGCGTGCATTTCGGTGATGAATTTTTTGACGAGGTCGTTGTGCTGCTCGAGCTGATCAGCGAATGCGGGAGCCGCGCAGACGAGCGAGAGACTCGCCGCGCAGGCTGCCAACCGGCCGATCACCCGCAGCAATCGGCGCGATACGTTGGTGCGATCCATCTAGTTCTTTTGACGCTAATGGGAGATGAGGCAATTAAGATGCCCCGCGCAAGGGTTGAGTTCAATCTTGCTGCAAATATTCTGTCTTGTCCTGGTGGGAGTGTTCGGTAAGCCACCAATGACGAGGCGCTGATTATCACCGATGCGCCGCGCGCGTCGTCAAAGCGCGCGCTTGCTCAGGTGCGCGGTCCGCCCAGGCGATAGCGTCGGACATCGTACGTGGTGACCCACGCGGGACGGTACACCGCGATCAACGCGGTCGCCATGCCAGTGAACCATGCTTCGCCGCTGACGAGCAGCAGCACGCTGATCGCGTAGCCGGCCGGTATCACGGTCATCGAGCCGCCGGAGACTGCGATATGAGTGCCGAGCGCTGCCCCGGCGGTCAGCGACACTGCAATGGCGGGTGAAACGAAGCCCTGGCCGAAGATGAACATGAAAAGGTTGCGCGGCAGCCACGCTGTGCAGATGCGCTGCAGCAAGGTCGAGACAGCGACGGGCAACGCGCCGTAAATGAGGAAGGTCAGCGCGATGCCCTGCCACGGGGCATCGAAGACGACGGCGGCCAGACCTGTGACCACCGCCATCGCGATCAGCGCGAGCCCCCAGTCGAACAGTGTGACGACGAGCGTGGCGCCGAGCAGGTGCATTACGGTGCCGTCGTCGAGCCAGGCGTTGCTCGCCCACAGCACCGACACCGCCACGATGATCGCCAGCCATACATGCTGGAGGGTGCCGTCCTGAAGTCTTTTGAAAGGATTTTTCCAGAGCGCGAGCGCGACCACCATCGCGGTGGCAATCCAGCCACCGACAGCGACCCAGAACGGAAGCGGTGTGTAGAGGAAACCCATGTGTCTCATATTACTCGTTGGACGAGAAAAGGTGTGAGCGGATTCCATGCCAGCCGGCCGTCAACGCTGGGCCGATGCGGATGTTCGGAGGCATCCGCATCGGCGCGCGCCACGTCATGCGGGGCCCGGCCTGACCGGCTTGCGCGCGAGCCCGTCGTGCGGGGCATCGCCATACGATGTGGCGGGCTCCGCGGCCATTGGCAGCGCGGTGCTGGTGTCGCTGCCGGGCAACGGATATTGGAAGCGCGGGCGTTGGCGACGCCGTAGCGGCACCGGGCCGGGCTGCCCGCGTATGACGGGCCGCGCGCTGTTCTCGCCGTTGTTGCGCAGGACCTGCAGATGATTCGTCAGCCAGCCGTTGTAAAGCGCGACCGCGGCGGCGCGATTGGGTGCGCCGAGTTGCTGGAATATGCTCGTGAGGTGGATCTTGACCGTGCCCTCGCTAATGCCGAGCGTGCGCGCGATCATTTTGTTGGTGCTGCCCATGTGCACGCAGCGCATGATCTGCTCCTGGCGCGGTGACAGTCCGCTCGAGAGTTTGTTGCGGCGGGGTGGCGGACTTTCTTCATCGAACGGACGGATCGTGGTGTCGGTCGGCAGCGGCGGATCGATCGCCAGCGCGCCGGGCGGCACGTAGTGACCGCCGAGCAGCACCATTTCCAGCGCGCGCACGATCAGGCAGGGATCGGTGTCGCGTGGAACGACGCCGAGCACACCCTCGTCCATCAGCGCGCGCACGAGCGCTGGCAACGTCCCGTCGGTGAGCACGCTGATACGCAGGTCGGGATAGTGGCTGAGCAACGTGCGAACCTGCGCCACCGACATCCAGTCTTCCCAGTCGATCACGACGAGGTCAGGCCGGTAACGCTTGAATGGACGTTCGAGCAGACGCCATTCATCGGCTTCGGTGAAGCGTGCCAGCCGGTCGATCTGCCGGAGCAGGGCTTTGAGTCCATCACGTCGTTCCGCGTTTGAATTGAGAATCGAGAAGCGCATGCAGGTCTCCAGATGTGTCGGGCGAAATTGCGCGACGCATCTGTGGGGCTCGTGAAGCTGACTCGATCACGGCGATGCGTCACCGTGCCTATGATGACAAAATCCCTCCGTTTTGACGGCTGTCCAAAAGGCATAAGAAAAGGGGGAATTCAACAAAAAAGCCCCGCACAGGCGGGGCTTTTTCGCGGTCAGGCGAAGACGTCGACGTCGCGATCAATGGAAATGCGGTTGCGCGGGCTCGGCGTCCTCGGGCATTTCCGCATGGACGATTTCGCCGAGCGGGTCCGCGTACAGCGGCACGCCACAGTCGTCGCAATATTCCGGCTCGAAGCGGCCCGCGTGGCGGCGCACGTCTGTGATGCCGGTTTCCTTGAGCAGCGCGACGATTTCCTCGAGCGGATCGTCCGAGCCGGTGATTTCCTCCGGCTCCTCGTCGATGCCCGGCTCGCCGTTTTCGCGACCGTAGAGTGGCCACACGACTCCGTAGATCACGTCGTTGCTGCCCTTGCGCGTGAAGCCGACGCGGTACTCATCGATACGCCGTTCGCCGAAGCCGGCGACCACCGCGCGCAGGTCCTGCGGCGCCGCGCCAATTGTGTCGAAAAGATAACGAACGGCGGTACGCACGGTGTGCGGACGCACGCTTTCGTCGGCGTCGCGGCAGGCCGAGTAGTAGGCATCCGGCAGCAGGCATTCGAACTCGCAGCCCGGGAGCACGACCGACAGATTCGCACCACCTTGCGTGGCCCATTGCTCGAGACATTGGCCGCGCTCGATGCGAGTGCCGTGCTCTTCTTCCTGCCAGCGGAACGTCGCTTCGCCGACCGGTGCGGCGACCACGGCGAGTAGAAAGCGCGGGTCCGCAAGAATCGGCGAGGTATCCGGCAGTTCGCCGAAATTGAGCTTCGCGTTGCCGCCGCCGAGCGCGGCTTGCGCGAGCTGCTGGGCGATGCGCCACGTTTCGACGTGGTGACGCGGCAACTGGTCGATGCTGTACAGGAATGGAGCCATCGCAACGCGCGTGTTCGCGGCGAGCACGTGCGCTTGCAGGTGCGCGCGCAGCGCGTCGGCGGCGTCGGACTTGAGCGGGCCGGACGGAATCACATAGCGGGTCCAGGCGAGCACGGGCGCGGCGATCAGCAGCGCTTCATAAGGCACACCCTCGTGTTCGAGCACGAACGATTCGCTATGGGTTTCCGCCATGTCGGCCAATGCGCCGTAGGCATCGGGATGGTTCTGCTGCAGATGGTCGAGCGCGGCGTCCAGCGTAGTCTGGTTGGCGTTGCGCACGATTTTGGCCAGCAGCGCGTCGAGCTTCGCTTCCCAGAAGCGATCTTCGGTACGGCTGCCCGACGCGAAAAGCGCGAGCGAGAGACCGACGAGCTTGTCGGCGTCGGGAGGGAGACGTTTGGCGATTCGCGAGCGCATAAATCCGAAAAATTGGGGGCACGGAACCTTATATTCTAGTCTTTTCCGGGCAGCTATATCGATTGGTCGGCAATCGCGGGGCGATTTGGGCGGTTTTCATCTCAAAAATGCGTTTGCCAGCGGCGCAGCCGCACGCGGCGCACGTCGGCCTGGCCTGATGGTATAAGACACCCCCGGACGCACGACTCGCTTCTATACTGACGGCGTTCAGCAGGCGCCTAACGGGCGTGTGTCATTTCATTGCCACGGTCTGGCGCAATAGGAGATCCATCGTGAAATCGGACCAACTGATCGAACGACTTGCCGCGGTATTCGCATTGATTGTGCTGGTGGGTGGTTCGTTGCTGGTGCTGGCGCCTTTTACGACCGCGCTGCTGTGGGGCGCCATCCTCAGCTACAGTTCCTGGGGGCTCTATCGGCGGCTGACTGGCGTGGTTGGCGGCCGGCGCAGGCTGGCAGCGACCTTGATCGTGTTGATCATCCTGGTCGTGGTGCTCGGGCCGTTCGTCTATGCTGGATTCGCGCTTGGCGCGCACGTTCACCAGATCGTGGCGCTCGTGCAGAGACTATTCGAGTCGGGGTTGCCTGATCTGCCATCGTGGGTGCAGCGGATTCCGCTCGTCGGTTCGAGCATTGAAGCATTTTGGGAGCGTTTGACTAGCAGCAATTCCGAGTTGATCGCGCAATTACGCACGCTTGCCGCGCCGGCCGGGAAATGGATTTTGGCTGCGGCGCTTGCGGTGACGCATGGGCTGGGGCTGCTGGCGCTGAGCATCGTGCTCGCGTTCTTCTTTTACACCGGTGGCGAAGGGGCAGCCGCGTGGCTGAATGCCGGCATGCGTCGAGTCGCCGGTGAGCGCGCTGACTATCTGCTGGCGCTGGCGGGCAGCACGGTGAAGGGCGTGGTCTACGGGATTCTTGGTACAGCCCTCGTCCAGGCGGTTCTCGCCGGATTCGGGTGCTGGATGGCAGGGGTGCCGGCTCCGGCGCTGCTGGGGCTCGTGACGTTTTTTCTGTCGGTGATCCCGGGCGGTCCGGTCATAGTCTGGTTGCCCGCGGCGATCTGGCTGTATCAGGGAGGCTCAACCGGGTGGGCGATCTTTCTCGTCATATGGGGCGTGCTGGTGGTCGGTATGGCCGACAACGTCATCAAGCCGATCCTGATTGGCAAGAACAGCGCTATGCCGTTGATTCTGGTGATGCTTGGCATCCTCGGCGGCGCGTTGGCGTTCGGCTTCCTTGGCGTGTTCATCGGCCCTACATTGTTGGCGGTCGCTTACACCGTGCTTCATGACTGGACGATTGGCGCATCCGCCGCGCAGGCTCTGCCACCGGAAGTGAAAACGCCGGCGATAGAGGATCCGGGCCGTATGGGAAAAACACCCTAAGGAAAACCCCAGGAATTCGCTTGCAAGTTTGGGGCGCTGCGACTAGAATCTCGCTCTTTCGTGCACCGGATGCCGGGGCACGGGGGAGCGGGAAGCCAGTAATGGCGGGGGCTTCAGCGGCGTGGGCAGGTTAAGCGAGTGATAAAAACCTGTTGACGATCCGATAGAAGTTCTTCATAATCTCGTTTCTCTGCTGCAGACGCAGCGACGCAAACGAAGCAGTGCCGGGAAGTCAGGTGCTGCGCAGTGCGCGGATCGATCTTTAAAAACTAACAGCCGATAAGTGTGGGCGCTTGATGCGGAATGCAGCGGCGGATTCTCCGGGGTCTGTCGTCAAGCAAAAGTATCAGAAGCCTCACACAGTAATGAAAGGAAGGTTTTTCCATCGAGAGATGGTTGAACACTTCGTCAGTACGTTGAGTGAGCGACCGGTTCGAAAGAACA
>NZ_LRBG01000004.1 GCF_001580545.1 Paraburkholderia monticola | reverse complement strand
TGGCGCCGAACTGGAACATCAGCCTGTTCCACTATCGCAACCAGGGCGCGGACTACAGCTCGATCCTCGTCGGCATTCAGGTGCCCGACAGCGACCACGCGGCGTTTGATCGTTTTCTCGCAACCCTCGGTTACCCATACTGGGAAGAAACGAAGAACCCGGTCTATCGTCTCTTCCTCGCCTGATCTCTCCGGATAGAACCCAACGATGGCGCTTTCGCTCGTCGACAAACTGGTGGTCGCAATCTCGTCGCGCGCGCTGTTCGACTTCGAGGAAGAGAACCGCGTCTACGAGGCCGGCGACCTGAAGGCCTACGAAGCGCTGCAGCGCGAGCGCCTGAGCGTGCCCGCGAAACCGGGCGTCGCGCTTCCGCTGATTCGCAAGCTGCTCGCGCTGAACGCCGGCGGTCATCGCGTCGAAGTGGTGATCCTGTCGCGCAGCGATCCGATCAGCGGCCTGCGCGCGTTTCATTCGTGCCGCGAACACGGACTCTCGATCGAGCGCGGCGTGTTCACGCGCGGCCGCGCGCCGTTCGGATATCTGAAGCCGCTGAACGCCTCGCTGTTTCTGTCGGCGAATCAGCAGGACGTGCGCGATGCGCTCGCCGCTGGCTTCCCGGCCGCACGTGTATTGCCGGAATCGGCGAAAATGGCGAGCAAGTACCCGGACGAGATCCGGATTGCGTTCGACGGCGACGCCGTCCTGTTTTCCGACGAAGCGGAACGGATCTTCCAGAAGGACGGCCTGCGCGCCTTCGTCGGTCACGAGATCGACAACAAGCACTTGCCGCTCGCGGACGGTCCACTCAAGCCGCTGCTCGAAGCACTGCACCGGCTGCAAAAACTCGCGGACGCGGCCGCGCCGATGCGCATTCGCACGGCGTTGGTCACCGCGCGCTCGGCGCCCGCGCATGAGCGCGCGATCCGCACCCTGATGGCATGGAACATCGAAATCGACGAAGCGATGTTCCTCGGCGGCCTCGACAAGAGCGCATTCTTGCGCGAGTTCGAGCCCGACTTTTTCTTCGACGACCAGATCGGCCACTGCGAATCGGCCCGCGTCGTAACGGCGACCGGGCACGTGCTGAGTGGCATCGTGAACGCATCATGACACCCGAACAATCCCCGCTCGGCAAGTCCTCGACTTACACCGAACAATACGATCCGACGCTCCTGTTTCCGATTGCGCGCAGCGCTGCGCGCGAGGCGATCGGCATTACCGCGCGACTGCCGTTTTTCGGCACCGACATCTGGAACGCCTACGAGCTGTCGTGGCTGAACTCGCGTGGCAAGCCGCAGATCGCGGTCGCGACGTTCTTCGTGCCGGCCGACTCGCCGAACATCGTCGAGTCGAAATCGTTCAAGCTGTATCTCGGCTCGTTCGCGCAGACCGCCTTCGAGTCGGCCGAGAGCGTGCGCGACACGATCAAGCGCGACGTCTCCGCGTCGTGCGGCTCGACGGTGTCGGTGCATCTGAGCACACCGCACGAATTCGGCAAGCTGAAAATGGAAGAATTCGACGGCTTGTCGCTGGACCGGCTCGATCTCGAGGCAAGCGTCTATCAGCCGGACGCATCGCTTTTGAGCGCGGCGCACGGCGAAGCGCCGGTCGAGGAAACGCTGTTCTCGAACCTGCTGAAATCGAACTGCCCGGTGACCGGTCAGCCGGACTGGGGCAGCGTGCAGATCCACTATGCCGGCCCGCAGATCGATCAGGCGGGCCTGTTGCGCTACATCATCTCGTACCGCAATCACACGGGCTTTCACGAGCAATGCGTCGAGCGGATCTTCGTCGACATCATGAAGATGTGCAAACCGCTGAAGCTCGCGGTGTACGCGCGCTACACGCGCCGCGGCGGGCTCGACATCAACCCGTTCCGCACCAACTACAACCTGCCGATGCCGGACAACATGCGGCTCGCGCGCCAGTAACGGCAACGCGCGCGAACGCAAGCAAAGAACAGCGGTAAACGCGAAGGGGGCGCAGCAGGCCATCAGAGCCTGCGGCGCCCCCTTCGCATGAAAGCCTTTGAAGCGATCAGGCCGCCGGCTTCTTATAAGCGACGCAATCGACCTCGACCCGGCAGTCGATCACCATCGACGACACCACGCACGCGCGCGCCGGCGGATTTTCGCCGAAGTACTCGCGAAACACCTTGTTGAACGACGCGAAGTCGCGCGGATCGTCGAGCCACACGCCGCAACGCACGACGTGCTCGGCGCCATAGCCCGCTTCCTTGAGGATCGCGAACACGTTCTGGATCGCCTTGTGCGATTGCTCGACGATGCCGCCGTTGATCACTTCGCCGTTTTCCATCGGCGTCTGGCCCGACACGAACAGCCAGCCGTCCGCCTCGACCGCACGCGCGAACGGCATCACCTGACCGCCCGTTCCCTTTCCGCCTTCAACGCCATATCGCTTCATCGTCACACTCCTTAAAAAGTCGGGCACATGCGCGGCGCCCTCGCCGCGCGTGCCGCCATCCATCGATAAAAATCAGAACGCGCCCTGCGCATCGCCCTTCGACGGTGCGCCGCGCGTAACGAACCGGCCGGCCCGCTCGCCCGTCACCGCGCCGTCGCGATAGGTCAGCACGCCATTGACCCACACCGCGTCGATGCCGGCCGCCGGCTGCTGCGGCTTGTCGAACGTCGCCACGTCGAGCACTTTCGCCGGATCGAACAGCACGAGGTCGGCGTGATAGCCGATATGCACTTCGCCGCGCTGCGCGAGACCGAAGCGCCGCGCGGACAGGCTCGTCATCTTACGGACCGCTTCCTCGAGCGGCAGCAGAGCGGTGTCGCGCGCGTAGTGGCCGAGCACGCGCGGAAACGCGCCCCACAGCCGCGGATGCGGCAGCGGATCGTTCGGCAGGCCGTCCGAGCCAACCATCGTCGCCGGATGCGACAGGATGCGCCGCACGTCGTCTTCGGACATGTTGTGATAGACCGCGCCCGCCGGCTGCAGGCGCTTGCCCGCTTCCTGCTGCGAGACGCCCCACTCGGCCGCGATGTCCTTGATCAGCTTGCCCGCCATCTCCGGATGCGGCTCGGACCACGTGATCGTGATGTCGATGTCGCCCGTCACCTGCTTCAGATCGAGCGTCGACGAACTGCGGTTGTACGGATAGCAGTCGCAACCGACCGGCTGCGCGCCGCGCGCGCCTTCGAGCGACTTCAGCACCTCGACGCTGCGCCCCCAGTTCGACGGTCCCGCGCACTTCAGATGCGAGATGATGACCGGCACGCGTGCGTGACGGCCCACGCGGTAAGCCTCGTCCATCGCATCGAGAATCGCGTCGAACTCGGTGCGCATGTGCGTCGTATAGAGCGCACCCGCGGCCGCGAGCGGTTCGGCGAGCGCCATCACTTCCTCGGTCGGCGCGGCGAACGCCGAACCGTACGCGAGCCCCGAGCTGAGACCCAGTGCGCCGTGCGCGAGCGCTTCCTCGAGCTGCGCGCACATGCCTTCGATTTCCTGCTGCGTCGCCGCGCGATCGAGCCGGTCCATCTGGTTATTGCGCAACGCCGTGTGGCCGATCAGCGCGCCGACGTTCACCGCCGGTCGCGCGGCGTTGACCGCGCTCACGTAGTCGGCGAAGGTCGGATACTGGAACGCGTCGCGCTCGCCGAGCAGGTTCATCGGATCGGGCGGATCGCCCTTCAGCGATACCGGCGACGCGCTGATGCCGCAATTGCCGACGATCACCGTCGTCACGCCCTGGGTGATCTTCGGCAGCATCTGTGGCGAGCGGATCACGTGGGTATCGTCATGCGTGTGCACGTCGATGAAGCCCGGCGCGAGCGCGCGGCCCTCGGCCTCGATCACCTCTTCGGCGAGCCAGTTCGACAGATTGCCGATCGCGGCGATGCGCCCGTCGCGGATCGCCACGTCGCGCTCGACGGGCGGCGCGCCCGTGCCGTCATACAGTTGCGCGCCGACGATCAGCGTATCGGCGGCTTCGGGATGCGAATGCATGGATCAATCTCCTAACGGTTGTCGATCGCCGCCGCCGCGATGCGTGTCGAGCGCGTGCTTCATGCGGCGCAGCAATTCCCGGCTCTCGTCGCCCTGACTGACGGCAAGTTCGGTGACGAGCACATCGAGCGCCATCATCATCGCGTAACGGGATGACGACGGCTTGTAAATGAAATCGGTTTCGAACGCGACGATCGGGATCAGCCAGTCGGCGAGCTTCGCCAAAGGCGACGCGGGCGCGGTCAGCGCGACCACGGTCGCGCCGTAGCTGCGCGCGATCTTGCAGTTCTCGACCATCTCAGGCACGCGTCCGGTGGTGGACAGCGCGACCACCACGCACTCGCGCGACACCGTGCTCGCGACCATCCGTTGCAACAGCCCGTCCTGATAGGTCGCAACCGGCCGGCCGAGGCGCACGAGCCGAAAGCGCATCTCGTCGGCGAGCGCGGTCGAGCCGCCGCCCATGCCGAACACGTAGATCATGCGCGCGGCGCGCAGCGCGGCGGCCGCCTCGGCGAGCGGCGCCTGGCGCAGCAGCTGGTGGTTGTGCGCGAGCGCGGTTTGCAGCTCGTCGAAAACGCGCGTGGCAATCGGCTCGGGGGCGTCGCCTGCCATATCGCGCTCGAGAAAACGCTGCCCGACCGCCGCGGCCTGCGCGAGCCGCAGCTTCAGCTCGCGCACGTCGCGGCAGCCGACCGCCTTCGCGAAACGCGTGACGGTCGCGATGCTGACCTCGGCCTGATGCGCGAGCGCGCCGATGCTCGCGCGCGACGCGCCGGTCAGATCGTCGAGGATCAGCGCGGCGACCTTGCGTTCGGCCGAACGCAACTCGGGCGCGCATTCGGCGATGCGCGCGACGATGTCGAAAGCGAGCGGTTCGGCGCTACTGTTCATGGCGGGCGGTGGGGTTCGCGGCACGGCTTTCGCAGGCCTGTCCGGCGGCCTTTCGAACTCCGTGGTACTAAATAACATTTCTCCGGACATCGTACTTTCGGTAACATGGTAAAGTCAAATCTGATTCAATTTAACCGGACGATGGAGCACGGAGACATGAAAGTTACAAACTATCAGGGCGCGACGATTGATCCTTTTAGCAAGGGCTTGGGCATGGTTCCGGGCACGAGCGTTCAGCTGAAAGACGCCGCGCGTCTCGAGTGGAACCTGCTCGCGGAAGACGTCAGCCTGCCGGCCGCCGTGTTGTACGAGGATCGCGTCGAGCACAACCTGAAGTGGATGCAGGCATTCGTCGCCGAATACGGCGTCAAGCTCGCGCCGCACGGCAAGACCACAATGGCGCCGCAATTGTTCCGCCGTCAGCTCGAAACCGGCGCGTGGGGCATCACGCTCGCCACGGCCCATCAGGTGCGCGCCGCCTACCACGGCGGCGTGTCGCGCGTGCTGATGGCGAACCAGCTGGTCGGCCGCCACAACATGATGATGATCGCCGAATTGCTCACCGATCCGGAGTTCGAATTCTTCTGCCTCGTCGATTCGGCCGAAGGCGTCGAGCAACTCGGCGAATTTTTCACCTCGGTGAAAAAGCCGCTGCAGGTGCTGCTCGAACTCGGCGTGCCGGGCGGGCGCACCGGCGTGCGCGATGAAGCGCAGCGCAACGCGGTACTGGAGGCGATCGCGCGCTATCCGGACGTGCTGAAACTCGCGGGCGTCGAACTGTACGAAGGCGTGCTGAAGGAAGAACCCGAGGTGCGCGCGTTCCTGCAAGGCGCGGTGGCGGTCACGCGGGAGCTCGTCGAGCAGGGGCGTTTCGCGCGCTCGCCGGCGGTGCTATCGGGCGCGGGATCGGCGTGGTATGACGTGGTCGCCGAAGAGTTCGCGCAGGCGACGCAATCCGGCAAGGTCGAGGTCGTGCTGCGCCCGGGCTGCTATCTGACGCATGACGTCGGCATCTATCGCAAGGCGCAGACCGACATCTTCAAGCGCAATCCGGTCGCCAAGAAGATGGGCGAGGGCTTGCTGCCGGCGCTGCAGCTGTGGGCTTACGTGCAGTCGATTCCCGAACCGGATCGCGCGATCATCGGCCTCGGCAAGCGCGACTCCGCGTTCGACGCCGGCATGCCGGAGCCGGCGCGCCACTATCGTCCGGGCGACGAAGCGCCGCGCGATATCGCCGCGAGCGAGGGCTGGGAAATCTTCGGCCTGATGGACCAGCACGCGTATCTGCGGATTCCCGCGGGTGCCGATCTGAAGGTGGGCGACATGATCGCGTTCGACATCTCGCATCCTTGCCTGACGTTCGACAAATGGAAGCAGGTGCTGGTCCTTGATCCGCAGTATCGCGTGAAGGAAGTGATCGAGACGTTCTTCTGATTGGGTTGCGCCGCGCCGACTGAGGCGCGAGCTTGCCGACCATAAAAAAAAGGCTGTGCGCCCTTGCTTGGGCTCACAGCCTTTTTCGTCGTCCCCACGCGCAGCAAAAATCACCCGCGTTGCGCCGCCTCGTCGCCCGCGGTCTCCCGGGCCGCCGCGCTCGCACTGGCCGTTACTTCGCCGATGCGCGTCTCCAGCATCCTCAGCGCGCTCGACAACGCCCCAAGCACCTCGTCCGGCAACGCCGCCATCGTGTCGTGCAAAAACGCATTGCGGCGCGGCAGGCTCGCTTCGGTTGCGGCGTGGCCCGCTTCGGTCAGACGCACGTTGGTCACGCGGTTATCGCGCAGATCCATGCTGCGCGCGATCCAGCCCATGCTCTCGAGCGCCTTCAGCTGCCGCGTGAGCGCGCCCGGATCGACGCGCAGCCGCTCGACGAGCCGCTTCTGCGACGACTCGCCCGCCTGCTCGTGCAGCGCGAGCAAAATGCGCCAGCGCGGCAACGGTTGACCCACCTGGGCCTCGAATGCCGACATGAACGCCCGATACGTGCGGCCGAATTGCTGCATGACGGCGACGCGGTCCTGTTCTTCCATAATCTGCCTGTCCAACACCAAGTCCAAAAATCAGTCCGCGTGAATCACCGGCTCGAGCTTGCGCTGCAGCTTGACCGGCGGCACGCGGCGGGTTTGCCACACCGACACGACGGCGATCACCGCGGCCATCGCGAGACCCAGATGAATCGCCGCGACCAGCGACTCGCGCGCGCTTTCGAGCAACATCGCGCCGTTGTGGCCCGCTTGCGTCAACTGGTTGACGAGCGTGGTCTGCGCATCGCGATTGATCAGGATCTGCGGATCGCCGAGATCGGTGAACCAGTGCGACGCGCCGGCGCCTTCGAGCGCATTGCGCACGCCGCTCCTGTACATGTGGGTCACGAGCGTCCCGGTCAGCGCCGTGCCGATCATGCCGCCGATCATCCGCAACGACTGCAGCAGCGCGGTCGCGATGCCGAGGTGCTCGCGGCCCGCGGTCTGCTGCGCGAAGATCGTCAGGTTCGGCATCACGAAACCGAGCCCGAGGCCACCGACGACCATGAACGACATCAGCACCGCTTGCTGCATCGAACGGGTCGCCACGACGACGCCGAGGCACGACAGCGCGATCATCGCAAAGCCGATGTACAGCATCAGGTTTGGATTCTTCACACGCGACACGACACGCCCGTTCGCGATACTGCCGATCGTGATGAACACGACGAGCGGCGTGATCACGATGCCCGCCTCTTTCGGCGACATACCGAAGCCGCCCTGGAACAGCAGCGGCGCGTAGAACAGCAACGAGAACATCGTGAAGCCGCCGAGCACGGACAGCGTGAACAGCGCGGCGAGACTGCGGTTGCGGAACATGTCGACCGGCAGGATCGCGGTCGGGCAGCGCTTTTCCCATTTCCACAGCGAAACGGCCGACGCCACGCTCAGCCCGAGCAGCGCAAACGCGCTCAACGTGATGCCGTGTTTCGGCAGCAATTCGACGAACATCTGCAGCGAGCCGAGCGCGATTGCGATCAGCAGCGCACCAGGCCAGTCGAGCCGCATTTTGCCGGTATGCTCGACGTGCCGCAGATGCGGCAGGAAACGCCAGACGAAAAACAGCGACAGCAGCCCGACCGGCAGATTCACGTAGAACACCGACCGCCAGCCGTAGTACTGCGTCAGAAAACCGCCGAGCGAGGGACCTACCGCGTTCGCGATGCCGAACGCCGAGCTCATCAGGACCTGCCAGCGCAGCCGCACGACGGAATCGGGGAACAGATCGGCAATGCAGGCGAACGCGGTGCCGACCAGCATGCCGCCGCCGATGCCCTGCAAGCCGCGCGCGAGCACCAGAAACAGCATGCTGTTGGCCGCGCCGCACAGCACCGATGCGCCGGTGAAGACGACGATCGACGCAATCACGAACGGCTTGCGCCCGTAGTAATCGCCGAGCCGCCCGAAGACCGGCACGGTAATCACCGAGGCCAGCAGATACGAGGTGGCGACCCACGCGTACAGCTCGAAGCCTCGGAGTTCGGACACGATGGTGGGGAGCGCCGTGCCGACCACGGTCTGGTCGAGCGCGACCAGCATCGTGACGAACGAGATGCCGAGCATGGCCAGCAGGGATTCGCGGAACGGTAAAACTTGCCCACTCGAATGGTGGGCGGCAGTATGGACAGCCATTTTTGATAGAGCAAAAGTTGACTTGTCAAGAGATGCGGAATCATACCATGGTGCAACGCTCTAAGCGGGACGGTACGCGTCTTGCGGCGCGTAGGTAGACTGACTTGAACCAGCCACGACACGACATGCCAGGGAGCCCCATGCAGCCGAGTTCGCTCGCAGCACCATCCTTATCGGAGCAGGACCTGAACGCGCTGCGGCGCGCGAAACGCCAACTCGAAAGCCCGGCGCTCACGATGAAGCTCGCGAGCGTCATCGGTGCGCCGATCGAGAAGCTGCTGTCGCGCATCCCGGCGTTCGCCAACGAAAAAGTATCCGATGCGACGCAGGCCGCGTTGCGCAAATGCCTGTCGATCGCGCTGCGCACGCTCGGCCGACGCGACGACGCGAAGCTGCTCGCACCCGACAAACCGAACAACCTGCTGCACAAGTTCGCCGTCGCGACGACCGGCGCGGCCGGCGGCGCGTTCGGCCTCGTCGCGCTGCCGGTCGAGCTGCCGGTCACGACCACACTGATGTTCCGCTCGATCTGCGACATCGCGCGCAGCGAGGGCGAGGACCTGAGCTCGGTCGAAACGCAGTTGCAATGCCTGACCGTGCTCGGCATGGGCGGCACGTCGAGCGAGGACGACGACGCCGACCTCGGCTACTTCTTCATGCGCGGCGCGCTCGCCCAGGCGGTCTCGAAGGCGTCGTCCGAAGTGGCCAGCAAGGGCTTTACGACGCACGGATCGGCTGCGCTGCTGCGGCTGCTCAATGCGATCGCCGCGCGCTTTTCGGTGCAGGTCAGCGAGCAGATCGCGGCCAAATCGATTCCAGCGATCGGCGCGGTGCTCGGCGCGATGGTCAACACCGTGTTTATGGACCACTTTCAGCAGGTCGCGCACGGACACTTCACCGTGCGGCGGCTCGAACGCCAATACGGTCAGCCGACGATCGAAGCCGTCTACCGGACGCTCGACGTCACGCTCGACACTTGAGCCTCATTAGCGGCGCGGCTCGTCGCACGTCGCACGAAGGCGGCCGCGCGCTCGAGCGCGCGATTGGCCTCCGGCATGAACGGCGCGAACATCGGCCACACGTGCGGTACGTTCTTCCACACCTCGCATTCGCAATCGACACCCGCCGCGTGCGCGTTGTCGGCGACGCGGCGCGCGTCGTCGAGCAGCACCTCGGTGCTGCCCGCCTGCACGAACAGCGGCGGCAGACCGCGCAGGTCCGCGTAGACCGGCGAGGCGTACGGATGCGTGGCCGGCGCGTCGCCGAGATAGACCTTGGCCGCGCGCTCGATCGAGGCGCCGCAGAACATCGGATCGACGCTGTCGTTGGTGCGCAGGCTCGCGCCGGTCGTCGCGAGATCGGTCCACGGCGAGAACAGCAGGCCGCCCGCCGGCATCGGCGCGCCGGCGTCGCGCAGCGCGACCAGCGTCGCGAGCGCGAGACCGCCGCCGGCCGAGTCGCCGGCGATCACGATCGAGCCTGGCGCGATGCCCATTGCAAGCAACTGGCGATAGGCGGCGGTGGCGTCGTCGAGCGCGGCCGGGAAGCGATGCTCGGGCGCGAGGCGGTAGTCGAGGGAGAACAGACGCGCGCCGGCGCGCGTTGCAAGCGGGAACGTCAGCGACCGATGCGTGCGCGGCGAGCAGAAGTAATAGCCGCCGCCGTGGCAATACAGCACCGTGGGCTCCGCGCCGCCGGCCGTGCCGCCTTCCACGCGCTCCAGCCATTCACCGACGAGCGGCGCATCGCCCGCGCCGTACGTTTCGCGCAGATGCCAGCCGCGTGGCACGCGCGGCGCCCAGACGCGCTTCGAGGTCAAGGCGCGCGCCCGTTCGACGTTGATAGTCGGTTTGAGGGTTTCGGGCCGGAACTGCCTACGCAAATACCAGCACGCGAGCGCGCTTTGCCAGCTCATCGGGACAGGCTCCTTCGTTGAATCCCGTCATCGTACGTGGGTTGGCGGCCGCGCCGGTGGGCGACGGCTTCTAGATGCGTGACGAAGATTGCGGGTCGCGGCATGCGCGCCCGGCCACCGCGAATGTCGATTTTAATTTGCCGGCAACACCTGCCCGCGAATCTCGCCCGTCGGATTCTGCGCGGTATGAACGTTGAAGTACCACTGCCCCGCCATCAGATCCGTGACCTGCTGCTCCGTCAGCTTCGCCGTGCCTTTGATCGGACTCGCGAGCGCATTCTTCTCGATCGGCACCTGGACCTTCGCGTTCTGGCCGACCGGCGCGGGACCGTGGAAATGCGCGGCGGTAGCCGGACCGCTCAAGTCCTCGTAGGTGATCGTCCACTGCAGCGATTGGGTGGATGTGTCGAACGTCGCATTCAGCATGCCGTGCCCGTGACTCACGCGCGGCGGCACTTCGCTCGACGGTTCGAGATCTGCTTTCAGCGCCACCGTATCCGCGAATGCGGCGCCCGCCGCAAGCGCCCACAGCACCACGGCCAGATTCAATTTTCGCAGCGAAATCATGGTCTTCTCCGGACATTGACGCGCGAGCGCGGCGGTTTCACCGTCGGCCGCGCGGAGCTTCCACATACTAGTGCAAATCATGCAGCGCCGGTTTAACTCGGATCGAACCGTGATCCAAAGACAAAGCACAAATGGCGAGTGCGCAATGCGCACAGGTGTTCGTCAGATATGCCTTAAATAGAAGCGCAAAACCATTCTGCGGAAAGCTTTAATCGATTTCATCAAAAAGTTAATTGCGCGATTTGTAATGAATAAATGATGCCGTTCCTGGTATGCTTCTTTTTGCGAGAAGTGACTCCTTCATCGAAGGACGTCTCCAAATCTTTAACGCGGCTTCGGCCGCGTTTTTTTTCGTCCCGATTGTTCCCAGACCGTTTGAATCGCCTGGTTTTTGCGCAGGGCCACGGCAGGCCGCACCGCTAGGTGAGCAGCGCGGCCTGCTGTTCGATGCCGTCGAGGATCGCCTCGCACTGACGGATCAGCGCATGCCCTTCTACGCGCAAGTGCTCGGGCGACTTCCCGGCAATATCGCGGCGATAGGCTTCGAGCGTCTGCATGAGCGGGGGATACTTCAGCACGTTCGCTGCCCCGATCACCCGATGCAGCCACTCGCCTACCCGCCCGGCATCCGCGCGTTCGAGCAACGGCGCAAGCGCTTGGATGTCGTCGCGGACCGACGAGACGAACGCGTCGAGTAGCGCCTTGACCGTCGACTCGCTCCCCCATAGCTGCGTCATGTGCGCGAGTTCGATGGGCACGAACGATTCAGTACCGACGCGCCGCGTGGCCACCGGCTCACCGGGCGGCGCCGCTGGCGAGCGGCCGGACGTTTCCGCCGGCGCGGCGTGCTGCACGCTGTCGGGGTCGAACCAACGGCTCAGACGGTCGCGCAACGTGGCGAGACGGGTCGGCTTGATCAGACTGTCGTCCATGCCGGCCTCGCGGCACCGGCTCAGATCGTCGGGCGCGGTATTGGCCGTGATACCAAGTATCGGCAGACGCAGCGCGTCGCCGCGCCGCGCCTCCGCCTCGCGAATACGGCGGGTCAGTTCGTAGCCGGACAGGTTCGGCATGTAACAGTCCGTGATCAGGCAACCGTAGTTCGTGCGTTCCAGCGCGGCGAGCGCCTCGGCGCCGTCATTCGCGACGTCGCACGCGAAACCCAGCAGCGCGAGTTGATGGCGGATCAGCTCCTGATTGACCGGATGGTCCTCGGCCACCAGAATCAGCCGCCCGTTCGCGATCGCGCGTTCACGATCCGGGGGCGCCGCGACGCTTTCGGTCGTGAACGGCACGCCTGCGGCGCGCGGTGCTATCTGAGCCATCGACGGCAGTCCCGTCATCGCGGCCGCGCATGCGGCACCGAGGCCCCGCCACGAAATCGGATTGATGCTCACGCGCACCTTGTCGTCGAGGATGCGGTACCCGGTCGGCTTCGATTTTTCGGTCAGCGTGACGAGGCGCGTATGGGCGCCGATCTGCTCGGGCAACGTGACGTCCTCGCCGACGAACAGCAGGTCGGCGCGGCTCAGCGCGGCACTTTTGCCCTGCGTCGCCGCGTCAGGCGCGAGACAGCACAGTTCGAGCCCGAGCGCCTCGCCGAAGTGCGCGAGGGCCCGGCCGATGCGCGGATCACGTGTGATCACCACGGCGGATTTGCCGCGCAGACCATTGACCGAATAGCGCCGCCCGACAACCGGCATCGTCAGCCGTACGACTATGTTCGTGCCGCGGCCGGGTTCGCTGCGCAGCGTGAGCGTGCCGTGCATCAGGTCGATCAGCTTGCGACAGATCGTGAGCCCAAGGCCCGTGCCGCCAAAGCGCCGCGAGGTGGACGATTCCGCCTGCACAAACGGCTCGAACAGGCCGGACTGCACGTCCGGTGCGATGCCGATACCGGTGTCCCGCACGGTCAGGTCCAAGGTCTGCCCATCCGCGCGATCTTCGACGACTGCTACGCTCACGCCCACCTCACCTTTCGGCGTGAACTTGATCGCATTGCCGAGCAGGTTGAACAGGATTTGCCGCAGACGCACGCTGTCGCCGCGCAGCGTCGCGGCGACGCCGGCCGCGATGTCGACGCGCACTCTCAGCCCTTTTTCGTGGGCGCGCCCCGCGAGCAGACCGACCGCGTTGTCGACGAGCTCACGCAGATCGACCGGCTCGGCTTCGAGCGTGAGCCCTCCCGCCTCGATCTTCGAATAGTCGAGCAGGTCATCGAGAATCTGCAGCAGCGCGCCCGCCGATTCGTTGATCATGCCGAGCATTTCGCTTTGGTCAGTGCTGAGCGGCGTGCGCTCGAGTACTTCGACGAGACCCAGCACGCCGTTCATCGGCGTGCGGATTTCGTGGCTCATCATCGCGAAGAAGCTGTCCTTCGCGCGCGAGGCCGCCTCGGCCACATCGCGGGCCCGCGCGAGTTCCTCCGAACGCGCGCGCTCGACGCTCGCATCGACCCAATAGCCGCTCCACACGACGCTGCCATCGGCTTCATTGCGCGGCACCAACTCGGCCCGCACCCACTTCAGCTGTCCCGCGCTTTCGACGCGGAATTCCATATGCGCCGGCGTGCCACAGTTCGCGGACCGCTCGAGTTCGGCGAGCACGAGCGGTCGATCCAGCTCCGACACGCGCTGGAAATCGACCCGCTCGCGCCGAGCCGACGCGTTGCCGTCGCCGAGCAGATGCCGCGTGTCGCCGCCGATGTACGGGAACGAATACGCGCCGCCCGGCGAGCGCCGCATCTGGAAAACAACGGCCGGCAACGAACGCGTGACGTCGAACAGACGCCGCTCGGTTTCGCGAGCGCGCATTTCGGCGCGCCGGATATCGGTGATGTCGACCATCGTACCCAGCACGTATGCCGGCTGCCCGTCGCTGTCCTTGCAAACGCTGGTCCAGAAAAGCCCGTGTCGCAACTCGTCCGCGTCGTCCTCGAACTGCAGTTCGACTTTCGCGATGTTGCCACCCTGCAAAATCTCGCGCGTCATGTCGTCGAGCTTGCGGCTGTTCACGTCGCCCCATGTGCCGACTTCGGCCGTCGTGCGCCCGAGGATCGCCTCCCGGTCGAGCCCGCACGCTTTCTCATAGGCTTCGTTGATCGCGATGTACCGTCCGTCCAGGCCTTTCGCGACGAGCGGATACGGCACCGTTTTCATCATCGTTTGCTGGAAGTTCAGTTGCAGCGCAAGCTCGCGCTCGGTCTGCTTGCGCAGCCGGACTTCGCGCTGCAGCAGCACGTACGCGCGCAGCGTGACCAGCAGCACGACGCCGATGCCGATCAGCACCGGCAGCAGCCGCACCGCGCTCACGCTCCACATCGCCTCGTTCGGCGCGGCCAGGCTCGCCCACTTGCGGCGGATACGCTGCTTTTCGGCTGCCGGCATGGCCTGCAACGCACGATCGATCAGCTCGACGAGCGGACTGAGATCCTCGCGCACGGCAAAACGCAACGCGTCGGGTTCGCCGAGCGTTCCGAGCACCCTGAGCATGCCGGCGTACCGCTGCCGCAGTTGCGCGTTGATCGCAGCCGCGTTGCCGAGCAGCACGTCGGCCTCGCCGCTCGCGACCTTGAGCAGCGCATCGCCGAGACTCGCCGCAACGACGATCTGATCGAGCGGCACCGCTTCGAACTCCGGTGGCAGCGAACCCGCGACATGCGGCGTCATCACGACGCGGCACGACGTGAAATCGTCGAACGCGCATGGGGGTGGCTCGCCGTTGCGTCCGACGATCACCAGCGGATGGCTCTCGTACTCGCTGCTATGCTCGGCGCCTTCGAGAAGCGGACCACGACTCGACGCCGTGGACAACATCGCGAGGTCGCCGCGCTGGAACGCTTCGACAGTGGCGGCCCAGTCTGCCATGCGCGCGCGCTTGAACACGACGCCGAGCGTGCTGCTCAGGTACGCGAGGTAATCGGTGGTGAGACCGACGGGACGACCGGCGGCGTCGACGTAGCTGAACGGCGCCCAGTCGTCGTCGAAGCCGATCTGCAACGGCGGCAATGACCGCAGCCAGTTCTTTTCTTCTTGTGTCAGCGTGAAGCCTCGCGTATCCGGCGCGGGCGCCGCATGGAAGTTGCCGGATAGCCAGCGCGCGCGTATCGCCGCGGTCTCGCCGGGGTTCAGCGACGCGAGCGCGCGGTTCAGTTGATCGCGCAACGCAGTCTGGCGAGGCGAGACGGCAAAGCGCAGGTCGAGCGCCTTGCCGCCTTGCTCGAACGCGACGCGCAAGCCGCGATATGCCTCGGTGGCCAGTTCGTATTGCACGACCGGCGTGAAGCCGAAGTAGAGGTCGGCATCGCCATGTAGCACCGCATTCAACGCTTCGTGCGTGCTCGCGAACGAGACGATGCGCGCGCGCGGAAGACCATCGCGCAACAGACGTTCACGCGCAAAACCACGCTCGATCGCGATACGCGCGCCGGCAAGCCGGGCGGCGTTCACATACCGGGTGTCGTCGCGACGCACGACGGCCGAAGCGAAGGAGTGGAAGTAGGGAACCGTGAAGCTGAGGCAACGTTCGCGCTTCGGCGTGCGCGCCAAACTGGTCAGCAGGTCGACCTGGCCGGCGCAAGCCGCTTCGAGCAGTTGGGCCATGTCCGGATAGGTCTTCGTCTCGATGACGACATTCTGTCCCACGAGAGCGCGCAACAAGTCGCCACTCACGCCGGCGAGCCGGCCGTCCTGCGGGATGTCGAACGGTGGCCATCCGCCTTCGAGTATGCCGACGGTCAATCTGGCGGGAAATGCAGCGGGAAATGCAGCAGGTAAGTGCGCGGACGAGCCGGCTCGAACTGTGGAGACTTCGGAGGCGGAGGAAATGGTGGGCGCGTCCGGTGCGGCGCCGGCAGGTGCGGCCACGCATATCTCGTGCGTGACGGCGAGCAGACCTAGCGCAAGCCAGCCCACTATTAACTGGCGCAGCGAGTAGCGAGGCAAGCGCCAAAGCGAGCGCGGCCAACGACACCGCGACAAACGCTGCGGCCCGAACGTCATCGATCTCTCACGCTGAGAACCCGCATAGACCACGAGCGATGCGTCGCGGCCCCAGGTCACAAAACGGCATTCTGCCCGTCCGCCAGCGACACCTTGGACACGTCGGCTCGAACGTCCAGAAACGAAAACAGCATGCCAGCCGCGATCGCGCCGGCCAATGGCGCGGCCCAGAACAGCCACAACTGGTCCAGCGCCCAATTGCCGACGAATAGCGCCTGTGCGGTCGAACGAGCGGGATTGATCGATCCATTGGTGACCGGAATCGACACCAGATAGATGAGCGTCAGACACGCGCCGGTGATAAGCGGCGCAACCGGTGCCGTCTCTTTCCGAACGACGACCAGCAGGCAAACCCCGACGAACACGAACGACAGGACGAACTCCACGGCGAGCGCCGCGTGCATGGGGTAGTCGGCGGGCGAATGCGCGCCGAAGCCGTTCGCTGCGAACTCGCTCGCGGCGAGTTCAAAACCCGGACGGCAACTGGCAAGGTAGGCGAGAAGCGCCGCGGCGACGATTGCGCCTGCGAGTTGCGCGGCGATATAGGGCAACAGGTCACGCACCGGAAAGCGCTGCGCGACCGTGAGGCCGACGGTGACCGCTGGGTTGAAATGCGCGCCGGAAATCTTGCCGAAGGCATAGCTGCCGATAGCGAGCGCGAGACCGAACGCCAACGACATCTCCAGCGCACTGCTGGCCCGCAGCACGCCCGTGGTATCGAGCACCCTGCTGCCGCAGCCGGCAAATACGAGCCAGGCCGTACCCACGCCCTCACTCCACAATCGCTTACCTAATGCCACCATCTCCATCCCATCGGTCAAGTGCGAGGCATAGACATCGAACGATCGCTCGAAGACGTCTGCACCGGATGCAGCGAAAGTTGCGGCGCGAGGCACGCAACGACAAATCGCGAGGCCGAATTGTTGGGTGCCCGCCAGGTCAGGCCAATCGGAAAATTCTGATACTGACCACTTCGAAACGATCTAAACCGAGAACGTTGACCATCGCAGCGCCTCATAGCAGCCCAATCTGAGTGGCGTAGTCGATCAGATCGGCCTCGGTATCCAGTCCGAGCTTGCGCATCGCACTGCGTTTCTGTGTGCTGATGGTCTTGTCGCTGCGTTGCAGACGAGTCGCGATCTCGTGCACCGCGAGGCCTCGCACATATAGCTGAAACACCTCCCACTCGCGCGCGCTCATCGCTCCGCCGCGCCGTGGCGACGCATTTTCCACAGTCGCGAGCGCCGCCTGAACCTGCTCCGAGAGATAAATGCGCCCGGCGGCTACGGCTTCGATTGCGTCAAGCAATGCACCAATCGCGTCACGCTTGTCGACGATTCCCGTCACACCGATATTGCGCAAGCCCGACAACACGTGCGCGCGCTCGACCAGGGTCAGCACGACCACGTGCGGATGCAGCGTGCGCCGTAATAAACGACGCAATAGCGGCACCGCGCTACTGTCTCCGTCGGGTCCCGGCATACCAAGATCCGCCACGACGACGTCGCACGCGCACGCATCGAGCAGCCTGGCGAGGCCCTCTGTGTCAGCCGCTTCCCCGACGATTTCGATATTCGGCTTGTCGCGCAGCAGGGATCGGACGCCCGCACGAACGCAGTCGTGATCGTCCGCCACGACGACGTGAATCTTGTCTGTCATTCTTTTCCGTGGCTTTCTTATGTGGTCGATCGGCATCCCGCACGAAACGTGTTCCCCCGGTTATGCCGATATATTCGCCGCGCGGATGCGCAGCATGATGCCGCCGGTCTAGCGATGCTAACCAAGCCTGTCAGGAACTACTCCATACTCGACGGCGAAACGAAACAATTCGGCGTCGCTGTTCAATGACAGCTTGCGCATGGCCATGCACTTTTGCGCGCTGATCGTCTTCACACTACGCCCCAGCCGCGTGGCGATTTCCGTGACGCCGAGACCCGATGCGTACTGCGTGAATACCTCGAACTCGCGGCGAGACAGGGCGGTGCGCACGAAGTCCAGACGTTGCGTGAGCGTGACGTCGGTCAGCATGGCGCGCACCGCCGGACCGACATAACGCTCGCGCGCCAGCGCCATGACCACGGCAACGTGAATCAGGTCGATGCGATCGCGCTTGCTCAGCAGTCCATCCACGCCGAGCGATATCACCTTGCGCAGCGTCGCGGCCTCCGTTTCCATTGTCAAAATGACGAGCGCAACGTTCGGATAACGCGCCTTGAACTGCCTGACGACGTCACACCCGTTGTTGTTGTGCCCTCCTGGCATACAAAGGTCCATCAGCACGAGATCGCAGGGACTGCGGTCGACTTCGATGAACAGTTCGCCGACATCCGCCGCGCGGCCAACCACCTTCAGGTTGGGATAGTTGCCAATCAGATTTTCTATAGCTAGCAGAACCAGCGGATGATCATCCGCGATGATTGTTCGAACAGGCGTGCCTGATGCAGCCATGAGGTTCATCGTCCGGCGCTCCTCGAGATACTGTCATTTCCCGACGCTCTCGCAATGGTCGAGCATTTCTGTTTTGACAAACTTAAGATCGCTCTGAAATGGACCGAATGACGTTTGTCCATTGCTTAGTTTTCGGGTTCGAGCAGGACCTTGCCGCAGGCACGCACACTGGAAAAGAGCGCGGGGTCGTCGGTGACCCCAAGCCGTGCCATCGCTTCGCGTTTTTGCCGGCTCACCGTGCGGCGATGGCAGCCGAGCGCTGCCGCGATCTGGGCGATCGACTCCCCGCTTACCAGCCTGCGCAGGATGTCGGTCTGCCGCTTCGACAACAGCGGAGCCGACACGACCCGGCCATCGTCCTGTTGCGACCGCGCAAGCGTTTCAGAGACTGAGCGGCCGAGGTAGCGCGCGCCGCGCGCGCTGTCGCAGATGGCACTTGGCAGTTCTTCGAGCGAATCGGCTTTGCCGAGCAGGCTGATGGAACCGTCGGCGGCAATCACGCGCAACATCGCGGCATTGGTCTGCGCGGTCACGACGACGACCCGCAATGACGGCCACTCGCCGCGAATGCGCCGGATCAGGCCGAGTCCGTCGCCGATGTCGCCGGCTAGTTCCGGCATGGATAGGTCGACAGCGAGGACATCGCACCGCGTGCGTTGCAGCAGCGCGATCAAGGCGGTGGGTGTGAGCGCCTGACCGACGACAGACAGACCCTCGTATCTCTCGAGTGTCGACTTCAGGCCAAGCAGAACGAATGGATGATCGTCCGCCAGAATGATCCGCAGATTCGCCACGATGGGTCTCGCTCTTCATCAGCCAGAAGGGCCATCTCATCACCCTCACCAGGTCACGGCAATCGGAGCCTTCCTAGTCCGGCTTAAGAATCGTGACAAATCGTAGTTCTACCAAACGATATGCGGACTGCAATTCGAATCGAATCAATATCGAGCCAAGAACGCAACGCGCGGATCGGCGCGCTGCGCCCTTCGTGTGTCAGCCGGCATCACACGGTCGCGCCGCCCGCGCGCATCGCGCGTGTGAGCGCCGCCCGAGGAAACACCGGCAACGCGAGCAACGCACAGGCGCTCGCCACGGCCCACACCAGCGGCCATGCCCCCAACGACAGCAGCGCCGGAATCGCGAGCGGTGTCACGAATAGCGTGAGGAACACGCAGGTGTTGCCCATCGCGAGCGCGGTGCCCGCGCGGCGCGTACCGGCGAGCGTCGCGAGTTCGGTGAACGCGACGCCGTGCCACGCCGACGCGCTGACGCCGCCGAGCACGATCATCGGTGCGAACAGCGCGACCGCTCCGGCGCGATGCACGCCGACGAGCCCGGTCGCAAGCGCGAGCAGCACGAACAGCACGGCGGTCAACAGACTGCATGCCCGCATATACGCGCGACGATTGCCGCGCCGGTCGGTCCACGCGCCGCTCCAGACCCGCGCGATCGCGGCGCCGGTCTGCACCGCGGCCATCGTCGCGCTGATCGCGAACACGCCGGCACGGCCGAAGTCGTGCAGGAACACCGTGCCGAACGTGATCACGGCGATCTGCGGCACGCACAACGCGCCCGCGCCGAGAGCGACACGCCAGATCGCGATGTCGCGCAATGGCGAAACCGCTGGCGGCGGCGCGCTCGCGGTGGGGATATTTGCGCTTTGCACGCCGCCCGTCGCCGCACGGGCCGTCGCAGCCAAGCGCGCACCGTTGACCGGCACCGCATCGTCAGCGTGCGAAGGCTCGTGCAACCAGCGCCACGCGAACCACGCGGTGATCGCGCACGCCAACGCCAACACTGCATAGGCGCTCGCAAAGCCCAACCGTGACGCGAGCACCGGCAGCACCAGTGCGCCGAGGCCGCCGCCCGCGGGCACCGCGGTTTGGCGGATGCTCATCGCGAGGCCACGCTCGCCTTCGCGAAACCAGGCCATCACCGCTCGGCCGCTCGACCCGTTGACGCTGCCGCCCAACAGTCCGACCAGCAACAGCCCGAGCGCGAGCGGCACGATGCCGGGCACCTGCGCGCCGCCCGGCGACACGAACAGCGAGAGGCCGGCGAGCGCGGCCGCGGTCGATAGCAGCCCGAGCAACAGCACGCGCCGATCGCCCCAGCGGTCGGTCAACAGCCCCCACGGCAACTCGCTGACTGCGATGCCGAGCCCGAGCATGCCGAGCACGAGGCCGAGTCCGTGATTGCCGAGGTGGTAGTCCGAGCGCAGAAACACCGCGGTCGTCGGGATACCCGAAAATGCCGCCGAAAAACTCGCGTTCGCGGCAAAACCTACGCCCAGCACTTTCCAGCGATGCTTCGCGCCACGTTCGGCGGTGCCGCGCGACGCTGCTAAAGATCCGTTTTCCATCACACCCTCCGCAACTGATTCGGGGGTATCCTACGGCTGGGCATTCCATCGGAAAAGCCGGAATTTTAGATCGCAGTTATCGGAAAAACCGAATCATGAGCCAACGTGGTTTCGACCTGGCGCAGTTGCGGACCTTCGTCTGTGTCGCCGAATCGGGCAGCGTGTCGGCGGGTGCCGAACGTGTGTTCCTATCGCAGTCGTCGGTCAGCGAGCAGTTGAAGAAGCTCGAGGAGCGCGCCGGCCAGCCGCTCTTCGTGCGCGGCCGGCAGGGAGTGAGCGCGACGCCCGCGGGCGAGCGTCTGCTCGAGCACGCGCGCCGCATCCTCGCGATGAGCGAAGCGGCGTTCGACGACCTGCAAGGCCGCTCGCTCGACGGCGAGCTACGCATCGCGATCACCGACTACTACCGGCCGCACGACATCGCGCGCATCCTGAAGACATTCTCGGAGCAGCATCCGCGGCTGAAGCTGCATGTGACGGTGCTACCGAGCACGGTGATCGATAGCGGCGCGGACGATCACGCGTCGTTCGACATCGGTTTGTCGGCGCGGCTCGTCACCGGCCAGCCACGCTCGCGCGGCGCGGGCGGGGGCGCGGGGGCCGCAAGCGTAGTCGTGCGGCGCGAAAAACTGTTGTGGGTCAGCGGCGCCGATGCCGCAACTCACCCCGCCGCGCCATTTCAACTGGTGCTGCTGCCCACGACGTGTCAGTTGCAGCGCTTCGTCGTCAAGCTGCTCGACGAACACAAGGTGTCCTACGTGGTGTCGCATTCGGCGTCGGGTGTCGCGGGTCTGCAGCTTGCGTTGAAGGCGGGGCTCGGCATTTCCTGTCTGAACGAGTCGTCGCTCGGCGGCGGCGTGGTGGCGTGTGCCGCGAACATCGGCTTGCCGTCGTTGCCCGCCCTCGAGTTTCATTTGCTGCCGCGACGTCCGGGCGAAAGCGAACTGGTCAGCAATGCGCGCAATGCGCTCGTGCGGCTCTTCGCATGACCCGTGCCGGCGCTTGCACAAAACGTGAAGCCGCGCGAATGAGACGCAAATGAAATTCAAAGCAAAAATTTATCGATCGACATCAGAAAATCACATTGCCGTGAAGCATTGCGCTCGATATCCCGCGCTGCGGTAAAACCCTAAGCACCGAGGCCTCCCTCGATGCCGATCCGCAATTATCCGAACGCCCGTTTTCCTTTCTATTCTCTATTGACGGGTCCGATAAATTGCTGCACGCTGCTACACGCTACCGCGCACTTTTAAACGCCTCACGCGTCGCTCATTGCAGCCCGAAAGTCGCCGTCCCAGGCGCATCCAGCGCGGATCATTGTCACAGATCAAAGATTTGGCCAGACAATTGCATCATCATTGCGCATCTGTACTTCGCGGTCCCGATCAAGCCCGTTCCGATTAGCGGTCAATAGCAAGTCAAATAAAAAACAGGCAGTCCCGAGATGCGTCGTTTCCGGATTCATACGGCAATCCGCACACGCGCCCAGGATATATAAATCGAGCGATAAGAACGTTTCCAAACGAGGCCCGGTGTGTATCGCAAAACTATCGGCACTTCGGTTCTGTTCGTGCTGTATGCGCTTCACGCGCTATGGAGCGGCGCGGCGTTCGCGGCCACCGACGCCTCTGGCGCGATGCCTGCGTCGATGGACCAGCGCATGCGCGCGTGTACGGCGTGTCACGGCGTGCAGGGCCAAGGGCGCAACAACGACTACTTTCCGCGCATCGCCGGCAAACCGGCCGAGTACCTGTTCAATCAGCTGATCGCGTTTCGCGACGGCGGCCGCACCTATCCGCCGATGGGCTATCTGCTCGCGTTCCTGCCCGACGACTATCTGCATCAGATCAGCGAGTATTTCGCGGCCCTGCAGCCGCCCTATCCCGAATCCGACCACGCCAGCGTGGCACCGAAGCTGCTCGCCGCCGGCGAAAAGCTCGTGAAACATGGCGACCCGGCGCGCGGCATACCGGCTTGCATCGCCTGTCACGGCGCGCGCATGACCGGCACGCAGCCCGGTATTCCGGGCCTGCTCGGCTTGCACGCGAGCTATATCGCCGGACAGATGGGCACCTGGCGCTCGGGCACCCGCCATGCGTTGGCACCGGACTGCATGCGCACGATCGCGCTCAAGCTGAACGACAGCGACATCTCCGCGGTATCGAACTGGCTCGCGCGCCAGCCGCGCCCCGCCGACCCCACGCCCGCACCGGCATCCGCCGAGCGGCTGCCCCTCGCTTGCGGGAGCCAACCGCAATGAAGCCGACACTTCGCCCGCCCGGTTGGCTGCGCCCGGCAAGCATGGCCAGCGTCCTTGCGATCGGCAGCCTCGCGCTGGCGTTGCTGGTCCATACCCCGCTCGCCACGACGGCGCGTGCCGCCACCACCGAGGGCGCGCAGACGGCTGCCAGCGCCGACACGCGCCCCGACATCGTCAAACGCGGCGAATACCTGGCGCGCGCGGGCGACTGCATCGCATGTCACACCGCGCCGCGCGGCAGGATGTTCGCCGGCGGCCTCGCGATGGAAACGCCGTTCGGCACGCTGTACTCGCCGAACATCACGCCGGACCCGCAGTACGGCATCGGTACCTGGAGCGAGGAAGCGTTCTTCAACATGATGCGCACCGGCAAAAAGCCGGACGGCTCGCTGATCTACCCCGCCATGCCGATCGCCCAGTACACGAAGGTCACGCGCGAGGATTCGAACGCGATCTTCGCGTTCCTGAAGACGGTCGAGCCGGTGCGGCAGCCGAACCGCCCGCACACGCTGCGCTTCCCGTTCAATCAGCGCGATCTGCTGTACGGCTGGCGCACGCTGTATTTCCGCGAGGGCGAGTTCCAGCCCGATCCGACCAAATCGGTCGAATGGAATCGCGGCGCTTATCTGGTCGAAGGGCTCGGGCACTGCACGATGTGCCACACACGCATCAACATGCTGGGCGGCTCGTCGCCGCGCGAGCAGTTCGCGGGCGGCCTGATTCCGGTGCAGAACTGGTACGCGCCCTCGCTGACCTCGGACAAGGACGGCGGCCTCGGCGACTGGAGCATCGAGGACATCGTCGATCTGCTGCAGGCGGGCATCTCCAAACGCGGCGCCGTCTACGGTCCGATGGCCGAGGTCACTTACCACAGCCTTCAATACATGACCGACGAGGACATCCGCGCGATCGGCGTCTATCTGAAGTCGCTGCCCGACGTTCAAGGCCGCAAGACCGGCCCGAGCGCGACGCCGGACCCGAAGGTGTTCGCGCTCGGCAAGCAGATCTACGCGGACAAATGCGCGATCTGCCACGGCGCGAATGGCGAGGGGCAACTGCCGCACTACCCGCCGCTCGCGGGCAACCAGTCGATCGAAATGGACTCGGCCGTCAATCCGATCCGCATCGTGCTGAACGGCGGTTTTCCTCCAGGCACGATCCGCAATCCGCAGCCGTTCGGCATGCCGCCGTTCGGCCAGGAGCTGAACGACACCGAGGCGGCCGCGGTCGTCACGTTCATCCGCACCGCCTGGGGTAATCATGGCCTGCCGGTGACGCCCCACCAGGTCAACGAGCTGCGCAAGGCGCCGCTGCATTGAGATGCCGCACCGAAGCGCCGCATAGGAGAACCATCCAGATGAAAGCGCACGACCCGCACAGCGTTGCCCCGCCGAGCGACGAGGAAGTCGAACGCGTCGTCGCGGCCGGTCCGAGCGGCGCGATCGCACTGGCCGGCATCGCCACCGTGATCGTGATGGCGATCTGGGTCGCCTTCTACTTTTTCGCGTTTCTGCCGCGCGGCATCATCCACTGACCATGTCGACCGACTCTTCTCATCAACCCGGTAGCGGCCACGAGGTCGCGTTGCGCGCCGAGCGGCGCTGGGCTGTCTTCGCCGTCGCGCTGATCGTGATAATGCTCGCCGCGATCGTGTACCAGGGCGTGCATTGGGCCTGGATGCCGCCGTCGCGCGTCGAGACCATCGATCCCTCCCGCCTGCAGCTTTCCGGCGAATTCGCCGAGGACAATCTCGGCAGCGCGGTGCAGCCGGACGGCTCGGTGATCGTGCGCTTCATCGCGCAGCAGTACTCGTTCACGCCGCAATGTCTGCTGGTGCCCGCCGATACGCCGATCACGATCCGCACCACCAGCGCCGACGTCGTGCACGGCCTGCTCGTCACCGACACCAACATCAACACGATGGTCGTGCCCGGCTACGTCGCGACGCTGAACACCGAGTTCGACCATCCCGCCGACCACACGATGCCGTGCCACGAATTCTGCGGCTTCGGCCATCAGACCATGTGGGCGCACGTGAAGGTGATCGACAAAGCCACCTTCTTCGAACAGGCCCGACAATCACGGAGACTGAGCTGTGTTCCACGCTAAGCGACTCGTACTCGCGCATTTCTGGCTCGCCTTCATCGCGTTCGCGATTGCGTTGTGCCTCGGCGCCTGGCAGATGCTGGTGCGCAGTCCCCTGATGCCGTGGATCGGCGATCCTGAGCTGTACTATCGATCGGTGACCGCGCACGGCACCGTGATGGCCTATGTGTTGCCGACGCTGGTCGCGATGGGCTTCGGCTACGCGATCGTCGAGCTCGCGCTCGCGCAGCGCCTCGTCGGCCTCAAATGGGCGTGGGCCGCGCTCATCGTGCTGGTGGTCGGCGCGGTGATGGCGATGGTGCCGGTCGCGCTCGGCCGGGCCACGGTGCTCTTCACGTTTTACCCGCCGATGATCGGCAGTCCGTTCTACTACCTCGGCGTCGTGCTCGTGGTGGTCGGCTCGTGGATCTGGGTCGCGCTGATGCACGTGAACCTGCGCATCTGGAAGCGCGCCAATCTGGGCAAGCCGGTGCCGCTCGCGATGTTCGCGAACGTCGCGGGCGCGTACCTGTGGGCATGGACCGCGATCGGCGCGGCGCTCGAGATCCTGTTCCAGATTCTGCCCGTCGCGCTCGGCCTCGCCCACACGATCGACGCCGGTCTCGCGCGCGTGCTGTTCTCGTGGACGCTGCACGCGATCGTCTACTTCTGGCTGATTCCGGCGTACATCGCGTACTACACGCTGGTGCCACGCGCGATCGGCGGACGGCTCTACAGCGATTCGATGGCGCGCGTGTCGTTCATCCTGTTTCTCGTGTTCGCGATGCCGATCGGCATCCATCACCTGTTCGTCGATCCGCAGGTCGGCGCGGGCTTCAAGTTCGTGCACGCGGTGTTCACCGGCATGGTGTCGGTGCCGACGCTGCTGACCGTGTTCACGATCTGCGCGTCGGTGGAAATCGCCGGACGGCTGCGCGGCGGCAAGGGCGCGCTCGGCTGGCTCACCGCGCTGCCGTGGAGCAATCCGATGATGCTGGTGCTCGCGTTCTCGTTCGTGATGCTCGGCTTCGGCGGCGCGGGCGGCCTCATCAACATGAGCTATCAGCTGAACTCGACCGTGCACAACACGCAGTGGGTGACCGGCCACTTTCACCTGATTTTCGGTGGCGCGATCGTCATCATGTACTTCGCGATCGCGTACGAACTGTGGCCGCAACTGACCGGCCGCGCGATCGTGTCGGCGAAACTGGTGCGCACGCAATTGTGGCTGTGGTTCATCGGCATGATGGTGGTCACGATACCGTGGCATTGGGTCGGCCTGCTCGGCGCGCCGCGCCGCATGGCCTATTACGACTACGCGATGGCGGGCATGCAGGGCCAGGGCTTCTGGGTCGGTGTGTCGGCGATCGGTGGATTGATGCTGCTGGTGTCCGGTCTGCTGTTCGTCTATATCCTCGCGAAATCGCAATTCGGACCGCTCGAAGAGCCGCAGACGTTCCTGTTCGCGAGCGCGGCGCATCCGGTCGAGCGCGTGCCCGTCGCGCTCAACAGCTTCGGCTTGTGGGTCGCGCTGATGATCGGGCTCACGGTCGTCAACTACAGCGTGCCGATCGTCCAGTTGCTCAGACTGCCGCAGACTTCGGTGCCGGCGGTCGTCATCGGAGCACCGCGATGAACGAAGAACGCCTGTTCACCTTGCGCAATCCGTGGTTCGCGTGGAGCGTCGGCGGCACGCTCGCGATCGCGGTCGTCGCGATCCTGATCGGCTTCGTGTGGCTACCCGCCGCGAGCAGCGCGTTCGGCAACCTGAGCCTGTGGGCCAGAATCTGCGGCGCCGCCGGCGTGCCGGCGAGCTGGTACAGCGGCAACGAGAAGAGCCAGGTGCCGAGCGACGTCGTGGTGTTGCCGCCTTCGGGCACGAATCACCCGTTGGCGGATGCGATCGGCCGCGGTGCGTCGCTCGCGACGGCACACTGCTCGATGTGCCACGGCGTGGTCGGCACCGTGCAGGTCACTGCGCCCGCCCTCGCCGGGCAGTACGCCGACGTGATCTACAAGGAGTTGCGCGACTTCCAGAGCGGCCAGCGGCCCAGCGCGGTGATGCAACCGATCATCGCGGGACGCAGCGACCAGGATCTGCACGATCTGGCGGCCTACTATGCGTCGCTCCCGCTCGCGCCGGCGGCCGAGAAAACCCGGGCCGGCGAAGGCCCGGATCCGATTGCGGTCAGGCTCGTGATGCAGGGCGATCCGCAACGCAATATCGCGCCGTGCGCGGCGTGTCATGGCCAGCTCGATCGCAAGGGTGCGGCGCCGTGGCTCGGCGGACAGTCGGCCGCCTATCTGGCCGCGCAGTTGCATGCGTTCGCTTCGGGCGCGCGGCGCAACGACATCAACGAACAGATGCGCAATGTCGCGCGACAGATGACGCCCGAAGAAATCGACGCCGTGGCGAAGTATTACGCGGCGATTCAGTAGTGGGGCGATGAGGGGCTAAGGCCTGCTCACGCTAATAACGGGCTTGCGCCGGCCACACCGGCCAGCTTCGTGCCGGACGCCGCAGCGCCGCTGCGCGACTCGCTGCCGGTCCGGAACACCGCCACCGCCGCCGACAGGCGCCGCGCCTGATCTTCCAGCGAACCCGCCGCCGCGGCCGCCTGCTCGACGAGCGCCGCATTCTGCTGCGTGACCTCGTCCATCTGACCGACCGCGCGATTGACCTGATCGATGCCGGTGCTCTGTTCGAGCGCCGCCGCCGCGATTTCGCCCATGATCGAACTGACGCGCGCGATCGCGCCGACGATGTCATTCATCGTCGTGCCCGAGCGTTCGACGAGCTGCGAGCCCTGCTCCACACGAGCGGTCGACGCGTCGATCAAGCCCTTGATCTCCTTGGCCGCCGCCGCGCTGCGCTGCGCGAGCGAGCGCACTTCGCTCGCGACGACCGCGAAGCCGCGTCCCTGCTCGCCCGCGCGCGCCGCCTCGACTGCGGCATTCAGCGCGAGGATGTTGGTCTGGAACGCGATGCCCTCGATCACGCCGACGATATCGGCAATCCGCCGCGAGTCATCGACGATGCCGTGCATCGTGCCGACCACCTGCTCGGTCAGCTCGCCGCCCTGCGCGGCCAAGGTCGACGCGCCCTGCGCGAGCGAGCTCGCCTGCTTCGCGTTGTCGGCCGTCTGCTTGACCGTCGAGGTCAGCTCTTCGATGCTGGCGGCCGTTTCCTCGAGCGCCGCGGCCTGCTCCTCGGTGCGCTGCGACAGATCGGCGTTGCCGGCCGCGATCTCGCTGACGCCGGTATCGATCGATTCGGTGCCTTGACGAACCGCGGTCACGGTCCCGATCAGCGACTCCTGCATCTTGCGCAGCGCGGCCGCGAGACGGCCCATTTCATTGCCGCTGCGCACCTCGATGCGGCCGCTCAGGTCGCCGTTGGCAATGCGCTGGAACTGTGCGATCGTCGCGTCGACGGGACTGACGATCGCGCGCACGAGCACCAGGCGGGCGAGCAAGCCGCCGAGCAGCGACAGCGCGATGCCGATCGCCACCGCCGTGCTGATCGCGTAGAACAGGTTTTGCGCATCCTTGTAGCGCTGAGCGCCGTGATCGAGCTGCAACTGCTCGAGTGCGAGCATGGCCTTCTCGTACGCGCTGTACAGCGACGGCAGCCTGTGCGCCTGCAATTGCTGGAATGCGTTGGTGTCGCCCGACTTCAGCGCGGCAAGCGCCGGGTCGACGCCGTCGTGCAGGAAGGTGTCGCGCTTGTGCTGCATGTCGGCGATCAGACGCTGCTCATCGGCATCGGTGCTCGCGTTGCTCACATAGTGGGCGAGTCGTTCGTCGGACGCTTTGCGGTACTGATCGAAGCGCTGGAGCACGGCGTTCGCGCCGTCCTGATCGTTCAGCGCGACGAGCGACGCGTAGGTCGCGAGCGCCAGACGCAGGCGCAGCAACTGGCCGGAGCTGCCTTCGAGGTCGGCGACGGCGGGCGTGTCGACCGTGTACATCTGCTGCAGCGATGCGTTCGACGCGCGCAGCGACAACAATCCCGCGGCCGCGCCGAGCAGCAGCACGACGCCGAAGAACGCGATCATCAGGGTGAGGCTGGTGCGAATCGACAGATTTTTCAACATCGGACTGGTCTCCTTGGGCTGCCCGGCCGATGTTTGCGTATCGTTCACGATATCTGCACGGCCACGCATGCTGCGCCCACGCCGTTCGGCCCGGTCCGCAACTCGACTGAAAATTAAGCAAACAGCACATTGAGTACAACGGCGTATCGTTCGAAAACTTTATGGTTGATCGCTCGGGCCGCTTGCGTTACATCAGTAAAGTTTCGAAGCCCGCTTGCTGAAGCCCTTCTGTCGAAGCCTCTTGCCGCCCGGAGCGCGTCTATGTCGGAAATCGGTTCGGCCGTACTCGTGTTCGTGCTGCTGCTGATCGCTACCGGCCTCGGCGTCGGGGTGCGGCCGCTGTTGCCGGAGGAGCACAAAGCGCACGAGACCGTGCAGCTCGTGCAACTCGTGATCGGCATGCTGGTGACGTTCGCCGCGCTGGTGCTCGGTTTGATGACGGCGTCGGCGAAAGCGAGCTTCGATACGGCCTCGAACGATATGCGCACCTACGCGGCCGAGTTGATCGAATTCGACACGACGCTGCGCGAGCTTGGCAGCGCGGCGGACGACGCGCGGCATCTGTTGCGCCAGTACACGGCGGCGGCGATCGCGTCGACGTGGCCGCAGGAGCCGGCGCCGAGCGGCGAGTATCCGCGCGACCTCGGCCCGCCGGACAATTCGCAGCAACTCGAAAGCGTGCGGCTCGGCGACATGCTGGCCACGGTCGGGCAGCAATTGCGGCAACTGCGCACCCAGGATTCGCTGCAGCAACGCGCGCTGGAGGATGCGTTGACGCAGTACCGGCGCGTCATCGATGCGCGCTGGAAAATCATCGAGGAAGCGCACAGCTCGATTTCGCAGCCGTTCTTCAAGACGCTGACGTTCTGGCTAGGCGTGATTTTTCTGAGCTTCGGCTTGATCGCGCCGCGCAACGCGTTGGCGCTGGTGACGATATCGCTGGGGGCCGTGTCGATTGCTTCGGCGATTTATGTGATCGTCGATCTGGATACGCCGTTTACCGGGCCGATCGTGATTTCGAGTATGCCGTTGCGCGATACCTTGGAGCATTTGAGCCGGTGAGTTTTCGGAGGAACGCTCCGCGCGCGTGACGTGAGAAAAGTCTCTGGAAACAGAAAGGCCCGCGTTCCTGAGGGAAAGCGGGCCTTTCTTGATGTGTCGATCAGCGGAAAGCTGGTCGGGTCTGCATCGAGCTGGAAGGATTAGAACGGAATGTCGTCATCCATTTCATCGAAGCCACCGCCCGCCGGCGCGCTCGGACGGCTCGCGCCGCCACCGCCGCCGCCGCTGCCGCCACGTGAGGCGCCGCCGCCCGACGACATCGCGCGACCGCCACCACCGCCGCCGCTACGCTCCGACGGCTCGCCACGGCTATAGCCGCCTTCATCGCCGCCGCCCATCGACGCGCCACCACGGCCGCCGAGCATCTGCATCTGTTCCGCGACGATCTCCGTCGAGTAACGTTCCGTGCCGTCCTGCGCCTGCCACTTGCGCGTGCGGATGCGCCCTTCGAGGTACACCGACGAGCCCTTCTTCAGATATTCCGCCACGATTTCCGCGAGGCGGCCGAAAAATGCGACGCGGTGCCACTCGGTGGCTTCCTTCATCTCGCCCGACGCCTTGTCCTTGTAGCGGTCCGTCGTCGCAAGGCGGATGTTCGCCACTGCGTCGCCGCTAGGAAGATAGCGGACCTCCGGATCGGCTCCGAGGTTGCCGACCAGAATGACCTTGTTCACGGATGCCATGTGTTTCTCCTGTTGATTCCTGTTGCAGGCGGCGCGGCACTACGCGGTTCGCGTCTCATGGCCGGCAGGCCCGAGACCAGAAGAGCGCCTCTGCGCGCCGCCGGGTAAGTTCTGGATGATTCGGGAGGGGTCCCGAGTACGCTGCGTCATGCCTTACGCGGCGGCTGTTTCATCTTCGCGGCGATTATAAGCCAGCAAAATACCAGCCCAGAGCAGGCGAAGAAGACCGCGCTCTGGCCGTTCACCTTCAGCAGCCAGCCGCCGACCATCCCGCCCAGCGCCAGACCGATCGACTGCGTGGTGTTGTACACGCCGGCCGCCGCTCCCTTGCGGGTGCCGGGCGCCAGTTTCGACACCAGCGAAGGCTGCGAGGCCTCGAGAATATTGAAGCCGAGAAAGTACACGAACAGGATCGCCGCCACACTCAGAATCGTATGCGGAGCCACGCCCAATAACAACTGGCCGATCAGGATAAGGGCGATCGCCGACAGCAGCACGATCTTCATTTTGCCGCGCTTTTCGGCGGCGATGATCGCCGGCACCATCATCACGAACGACAGCCCCATGACCGGCAGATACACCTTCCAGTGCGAAGCGACCGGCAGCCCGCCCGCTTCGAGAATGCGCGGCACGACGAGGAACAGCGCGGTTTGCGTCGCGTGCAGCACGAGCACGCCGAAATTCAAACGCAGCAGCTCGACGTTGTGCAGCACTTCGGCGAACGGCGCGCGCACGTGCACCGGCTTCGGCGCATCGGGCACGATCCATAGCACGACGCCGATCGCGAGAATCGCGAACACGCCGACCAGCGTGAAGAGCCCGCTCATGCCGAGCCAGTGGAACACGATCGGTGCGCCGACGATCGCCACCGCGAACGACACGCCGATGCTGGCGCCAACCATCGCCATCGCCTTGGTGCGATGTTCCTCCGAGGTCAGATCGGCGATAAACGCGATCACCGCCGACGACACCGCGCCCATCCCCTGAATCACACGGCCGACGATGATCCAGGTCATGTCGTGCGCGCCCGCCGCGACGAAGCTGCCGATCGCGAAGATCAGCAGGCCCGTTGCGATCACCGGCTTGCGGCCGACCTTGTCGGAAATCCAGCCATAGAAGATGTACAGCATCGACTGCGTGACGCCGTACGCGCCGAGCGCGACACCGACGAGCAGCACGTTTTCGCCGCCGGGGATGGTCTTCGCGTAGATCGAGAAGACCGGCATGATCATGAAGAGACCCAGCATGCGCAGCGCGAAGATCGCGGCAAGCGACACGGTCGCGCGCAGTTCGGGCGCGCTCATGCGTGTGGAGATGGCGGACGGATTGGACATCGAAGCGTTGTTTGAATGAACCGGGCGGCAAGCCCGTGGGGACAGCTTTGGCCGCCGGCACGGTGAGGCGGGCGGCATCTTGTACTCGTGGAAAACGGCCCCAGTTACGCCTTTTTCCCGCAGCGCGAAAGCGCCGTGCAGCGCCGCTTTGCGGCTCACCCCGAACCTGCCCTCGCGCCTCGTTCCCGCTGTCAGGAAGCCGTAACGGCGGTCTGGAAAAGTCGTTATAGTAGCAGGTTTGGCCTGTCTCCCTTTCCGCAGTTCATGGAATAAATCCGTGGAACAAATCCGTATTCGTGGGGCTCGCACCCACAACCTGAAGAACGTCAATCTCGACTTACCGCGTCACAAGCTCGTCGTTATCACGGGGCTTTCCGGCTCCGGCAAATCGTCGCTGGCGTTCGATACGCTCTATGCGGAAGGTCAGCGGCGCTACGTCGAAAGTCTCTCCGCCTACGCGCGGCAGTTCCTGCAACTGATGGAAAAGCCGGACGTCGACCTCATCGAAGGGTTGTCGCCGGCCATTTCGATCGAACAGAAGGCGACTTCGCACAATCCGCGCTCGACGGTCGGCACCGTCACCGAAATCCACGATTATCTGCGTCTGCTGTTCGCGCGCGTCGGCACACCCTACTGCCCCGATCACGAGATTCCGCTCGAAGCGCAGAGCGTCTCGCAGATGGTCGACGCGGCGCTCGCACTGCCCGAAGAAACGCGCCTGATGATCCTCGCGCCCGTCGTCTCCGATCGCAAGGGCGAGCACACGGATCTGTTTGACGACATGCAGGCGCAAGGTTTCGTGCGCTTTCGCGTGCGCTCGGGCGGTGGCACCGCCAACGAAGGCACCGCGAAAATCTACGAAGTCGAATCGCTGCCGAAGCTGAAGAAAAACGACAAGCACACGATCGACGTCGTGATCGACCGTCTGCGCGTGCGCCCGGACATGAAGCAGCGCCTCGCCGAATCGTTCGAAACGGCGCTGCGTCTCGCCGACGGCCGCGCGATCGCGCTCGAAATGGATACGGACAAGGAGCACCTGTTCAGCTCGAAGTTCGCCTGCCCGATCTGCTCGTATTCGCTGCCGGAACTCGAACCGCGCCTGTTCTCGTTCAACAACCCGATGGGTGCGTGCCCCGAATGCGACGGTCTCGGCCAGATCACGTTCTTCGATCCGAAGCGGGTCGTCGCGCATCCGTCGCTGTCGCTCGCCGCGGGCGCGGTGAAGGGCTGGGACCGGCGCAACCAGTTCTACTTCCAGATGCTGCAGAGCCTCGCGGCGTTCTACGACTTCGACATCGACACCGCGTTCGAAGACCTGCCGGAGAAAGTCCGCAAGATCCTGCTGTACGGTTCGGGCAAGCAGGAAATTCCGTTCTCGTACATCAACGAGCGCGGCCGCACGTCGGTGCGCGAGCACGTGTTCGAAGGGATCATCCCGAATCTGGAGCGGCGCTACCGCGAGACCGATTCGTCCGCGGTGCGCGAAGAGCTCGCCAAGTACCAGAACAACCAGGCGTGCCCGGCGTGCGCGGGTACGCGTCTGCGTCGCGAGGCGCGTTTCGTGCGCATCGGCGCGGACAGCGACGCGCGCGGCATCTTCGAAATCAGCGGCTGGCCGTTGCGCGATGCGCTCGGCTACTTCCAGACCCTGCGCCTCGAAGGCTCGAAACGCGAGATCGCCGACAAGGTCGTGAAGGAAATCGTCGCGCGTCTGATGTTCCTCAATAACGTCGGGCTCGATTACCTGTCGCTAGAACGCAGCGCGGAAACGCTGTCGGGCGGCGAGGCGCAGCGCATTCGCCTCGCCTCCCAGATCGGCTCGGGCCTGACCGGCGTGATGTACGTGCTCGACGAACCGTCGATCGGCCTGCATCAGCGCGACAACGACCGGCTGATCTCGACGCTCAAGCATCTGCGCGACCTCGGCAACTCGGTGATCGTCGTCGAGCACGACGAGGACATGATCCGCATGGCCGACTACGTGGTCGATATGGGGCCGGGCGCGGGCGAGCACGGCGGCATGATCATCGCCGAGGGCACGCCGAAAGAGGTGCAGAAGAACGCGGCGTCGCTGACCGGCCAGTACATGTCGGGCGCGCTCACGATCGAATACCCCGACGAGCGCAAAGAGCCCGACGAGCGGCACCTGCGCATCGTCGAGGCGCACGGCAACAACCTTCACCACGTCACGCTCGATCTACCGGTGGGTCTCCTGACCTGCGTGACCGGCGTGTCCGGCTCGGGCAAGTCGACGCTGATCAACGACACGCTGTATCACGCGGTCGCGCATCATCTGTACGGTTCGGCCACGGAGCCGGCACCGTACGAGTCGATCGAGGGCCTCGAGCATTTCGACAAGGTGATCAACGTCGACCAGTCGCCGATCGGCCGCACGCCGCGCTCGAATCCGGCGACCTACACGGGCCTGTTCACGCCGATCCGCGAGCTGTTCGCGGGCGTGCCGGCCGCCAAGGAGCGCGGCTACGATCCGGGCCGCTTCTCGTTCAACGTGAAGGGCGGCCGCTGCGAATCGTGCCAGGGCGACGGCGTGCTGAAGGTCGAGATGCACTTCCTGCCCGACGTGTACGTGCCGTGCGACGTCTGCCACGGCAAGCGCTACAACCGCGAAACGCTCGACATCCAGTACAAAGGGAGCAACATCAGCGAAGTGCTCGACATGACGGTCGAACACGCGTACGAGTTCTTCAAGGCCGTACCGGTCGTCGCGCGCAAGCTGAAAACCTTGCTGGACGTGGGTCTCGGCTATATTCGACTCGGTCAGTCGGCCACCACGCTGTCGGGCGGCGAGGCACAGCGCGTGAAACTCTCGCTGGAACTGAGCAAGCGTGATACCGGTCGCACGCTATACATCCTTGACGAACCGACCACCGGCCTGCACTTTCACGATATCGCGCTATTGCTGGAAGTCATACACCGGTTACGCGACCAGGGTAATACCGTCGTGATCATCGAACATAATCTCGATGTAATCAAAACTGCGGACTGGGTCATCGATCTCGGTCCCGAAGGCGGCGCCGGCGGCGGGCAGATCATCGCGCAGGGCACGCCCGAGCAGGTTGCGAAGTCGAAAGCAAGTTTTACCGGCAAATACCTGGCGCCGCTGCTCAAGCGCGCCGCCAGCGCAAAGTAACGCTGCACTACCGAGGTTGGAGACCGAATAAGCCATGACCAAGCGTAATCAGGCGCGCGAAGAAGATCGGGTGCAGGACCTGCGCCCGCGCCCGGTCAGGCTGACCAGCGACATGAGTCTGCCGAAGCTGTCGGCGGTCGAGATCGGCAGCTATCTGGTGATGCTGTTCGGCATGTGGGCGGTCATCGAACTGAAACTGCTCGGCGCGCTGCTCGCCGGGCTGCTGGTGTTTCAACTCGTGCATCTGATCGCGCCGCGCATCGAGCGTCACATGTCGAGCAAGCGCGCGCGCTGGCTCGCGGTGGTGATCCTGTCGACGGTGATCGTCGGCGCGCTGACGGGTCTCACGCTTGGCATCATCTCGCATTTCGAGAACGACGTGCCGAGCGTGCAGGCGCTGCTCGATCAGGCGATGCAGCTGATCGACCAGGCGCGCGGCAGGATTCCGCAATTCGTCGCGAACTATCTGCCGGTCGACACCGAGCAGATGAAGACGAGAGCCACGGAATTGATGCACACGCACGCGAACATGCTGCAGCAAAGCGGCACGACCGTCGCGCGCGCGTTCACGCACGTCCTGATCGGCATGATCATCGGCGCGATCATCGCGGTCGGCGCACAGAAGCATATCCAGCGGCTGCCGCTGTCCACCGCGTTCGTCACGCGCGTCACGCGCTTTGCCGATGCGTTCCGCCGCATCGTGTTCGCGCAGGTGAAGATTTCCGCGCTCAACGCGGTATTCACGGCGATCTTCCTGCTCGTGATCCTGCCGGTCTTCCACGACCGGCTGCCGCTGTCGAAAACGCTGGTGCTCGTCACGTTCATCGTGGGACTGCTGCCGGTGATCGGCAATCTGATCTCGAACACGATCATCGTCGCGGTCGCCCTGTCGGTGAGTTTTCCGGCGGCGGTCATGTCGCTCGTGTTCCTGATCCTGATTCATAAGCTCGAGTACTTCCTGAATGCGCGGATCGTCGGTGGCCAGATCGAGGCGCGCGCCTGGGAGCTACTGATCGCGATGCTGGTGATGGAGGCGGCGTTCGGCATCGCCGGGGTCATCGCGGCGCCAATCTTCTATGCATATGTCAAACGCGAGCTGATTTATTTGCGATTGGTGTAAGCGGGCGCGGCTGAACAGCCAAAGTCAGCACTCACTAACACGCAGCTCGAGCACTCAAAACTCCGGCAGGCCATTGCGGCCACGAAAGCGGAAGCGGCACTTCGGTGCCGCTTTTTTTGTACTTCTCGCGACGCTGCATCGCCGGCTCTTGCTGACAGAAAACTTGCAGCAGATCGCGCCAACCCCTAAGATGCGAACAATTCCTATTTACAGTCAGTCCGCATCGTGACGTTTCACCTGATTTTTTCCCGCTCGCGTTTCCGCCTGGGTCCCTGCTACTCGTTGCCGGCTCTCGCATGAGACGCCAGCTTGTTCGCCTGCACCGCTGGTTTGGCGTCGCGACCGCGCTGTTTCTGTTCGTCGCGGGCCTCACCGGCGCGATCATCGCGTGGGACCACGAACTCGATGCCGCGCTGAACCCGTCGTTCTACCAGGCCCACACGGCTGGCCAGACGCTATCGAGCCTCGAACTGGCGCGCCGCGTCGAAACCGCCGACCCGCGTCTGCAGGTGACCTATCTGCCGCTCGCGGTCGAACCGGGCCACACGCTGCAGATGATGGTGCTGCCGCGCACCGATCCAGCGACGAAACAGCCCTACCCGCTCGACTTCAACCAGATCGCCGTCGATCCCGTCACCGGCGAGATCCAGGGGCGCCGCGAATGGGGCGCCGTATCGCTCGCGCGGCTCAACCTGATTCCGTTCATCTACAAGCTGCACTACACGCTGCAACTGCCGTTCACCGGCGGCGTCGACATCGGAACGTGGCTGATGGGGATCGTCGGCATCGTGTGGCTGTTCGATAGCGTGATCGCGCTGTGCCTGTCGTTTCCGAGCCTGAAGGCGTGGCGCAAGTCATTCGCGTTCCGCCTGAAACGCGGCGGTTACGCGCTGACGTTCGATCTGCACCGCTCGGGCGGGGTATGGATCTGGGGCCTGCTCGCGATCGTCGCGCTGACGTCGGTCTCGATGAACCTGTCGTCGCAGGTGGTGCGGCCGATCGTCTCGCGGCTGTCGGCGCTGACGCCCGATCCGTTCAACAACCCCGAAATCCTGCGCGCGCCGCAACCGGGCGATCAGGTGCTGAGCCGCGAGCGTATCGTCGAACTGGCCGAACAGGCTCGCAAGGAGATGCATGTCGTCGCGCCACCGGGCGGTCTCTACTACGCCGGATTCATGCACGCGTACGGCGTCGGCTTCTACACGCCCGGCAACGATCACGGCGACAGCGGCCTCGGCAATCCGTGGATGTATTGGGACGCCGCCACCGGCAAGCGGCTCTCCACGCAGATTCCCGGCAAGGGCACGGCCGGCGACATCTTCCTGCAGGTGCAATTTCCGCTGCACTCGGGGCGCATCCTCGGTCTTGGCGGGCGGATTCTGATCAGCGCGGTGGGGGTTGCGGTGGCCGTGCTGAGCATCACGGGCCTGCTGATCTGGCTGAAGAAGCTGAACGCCCGCCGTCGCTCCGCGCAAAACGCGAATCTCGCGAGAGGCACGGGCGGCGCGGCGGCGCGCTCATAACGAAATCGGGGCAACGACTGCGCCGGCCTCGACCGGCGCAGTTTTGACCGGCGCAAACTTTAGCGGAACACCACCGTCTTGCTGCCGTTCAGCACGACGCGATGCTCGACGTGCCACTTCACCGCGCGCGCGAGCGTCACGCACTCGACGTCGCGACCGATCGCCGTCAGTTGATCCGGCGCCATGCTGTGGTCCACCCGCTCGACTTCCTGCTCGATGATCGGACCTTCGTCGAGATCGGTCGTCACGTAGTGAGCGGTCGCACCAATCAGCTTCACGCCTCGGTCGAACGCCTGGTAGTACGGTTTCGCACCCTTGAAGCTCGGCAGGAATGAGTGATGGATGTTGATCGCACGGCCGGCCAGCGCCTCGCACAGCGTCGGCGACAGGATCTGCATGTAGCGCGCGAGCACCACCAGGTCGGCCTGATGCTCGTTGATCACTTCGAGCACACGCGCTTCCTGCGCGGCTTTCGCGTCCGGCGTGGCGCCGAGCAGCGGGAAGTGGTGGAACGGGATGTCGTAGCTCGCGGCGAGCTGGTAGAACTCCTTGTGGTTCGAGATGATCGCCGGGATCTCGATGTTGAGCTGACCGGTGCGGTAGCGGAACAGCAGATCGTTCAGGCAGTGACCGATCTTCGACACCATGATCACGACGCGCGGCTTCACGTTCGCGTCGTGCAACTCCCAGCTCATGCCGAACTGTTCGGCGAGCGTCTTGAACGACACGCGCAGCGCGTCGAGCCCCGGGTCGCCCCCCACCTGCTGAAAATGCACGCGCATGAAGAACTCGCCGGTACGGCTGTCGCCGAACTGCGCGGAGTCGAGAATATTGCTGCCACGCTCGAACAGAAAACCGGACACGGCGTGAACGATGCCGGGCCGGTCGGCGCACGACAGTTTGAGGATAAAGCTGTGATCGGTCGACATGACCTCGGTGACTCCCTTCTTCAATGCGTGGTTTGTTTCAGTGCGTACTGGCGGCGCGAGGCGAGTCCAGGCTAGCCAAGCGGCGGCGGCACGAACAGCGCGGTGATGCCTTCGCACGCGTCCTCGTCGATCCAGCGGCGGCGCAGCAGGCAATCGAGCGTCGCGAGACTGGCATCGACGGTCAGCGCGCCCTCCTCGATCCAGCGCGCGACTTCGTCGATGCGCGCGAGCCGGTGTTCGCCCACTTCGCCGTCCTGGTTGCGCGGCGCGAAGTCGGCGGGCAACGCGAGGTCGTAGATGAAAATCTGCTCGGCCTGAGTGCCTTCCGGCAGCGATTGCAGCACGTGCGCGGTGCGGCCCGCCACGGCACGCGACGCAATCTCGGCCGGAATACCCGCTTCTTCCCAGCACTCCTTGACGATCGTCTCGGCGATGCCGAAGCCCCAGCCGATCCCGCCCGCGACGACATTGTCGAGCATGCCGGGGTCGGTCGCCTTCGTGTCGCTGCGGCGCGCGATCCACAATTGCGGGGGCCCGCCAAAGGGTGCGCCACCCTCCGCGTATTCTACGACGCCGTTCAGATGCACCGCGTAGGTCATCGTGCCGAAGAAGCGCGACGCCGCACGCTCGATATACGCGAGCGGCGGTGCGTCGAACGCGTTGCGGATCGCGTAGGTTTCGTCGCGCCAGCCGGGGATGCAGCCATCGGCGGCGAGCGCGCCGATCACGGAAGCGAGCGCCGCGCTGCGCAGATCGACGGTATCGAAGGCGGTGGCGAGCGCCACGCTGTCGTTCGCGATCTCGAACACGTCGGGCCAACGCGCGAGCCGCGGCACGTCGCTTTCGCGAATCCAGCCGACCTGTTCGGCGCCGATCAGAAACGGTCGATGCGCGTTCACGTCGAAGCGGCGCGCGGCGGTGATGCAAGGCAAAGTCATCGAAAACTCCAAACTGTCCGGCGGCGCGTCAGTCGCGCAACGCGACGCGAATCCCGATCGCGATGAACGTCGCACCGGCCACGCGATCGAGCCACAGGCCCACGCGCGGCCGCCGTCTGAGCCAGCCGCCGATGATTCCCGCGCACACGCCGAACAGCGAAAACACCACGACGGTCTGCAACATGAATAGCACGCCGAGCTCCAGCATCTGCACGGTCACGCTTTGCGTGCCATGCGGCTGCACGAACTGCGGCAGAAACACGACGAAGAACAGCGTGACCTTCGGGTTCATCAGATTGCCGAGCACGCTCTGGCGAAACACCGTCGAAAGCGGCTGCGGTGCGCGCTCATGCGCGGTCGCGAGCCCCTGGCTGCGCAACGCCTTGATGCCGATCCACACCAGATACGCGGCGCCGGCGAGCTTGATCGCTTCGAACGCAAGCGGCGACGAGCGCAGCAGCGCGGCGACGCCGAGCGCGGCGAGCGTCGTGTGAAACGTGATGCCGGCGGCAAAGCCAAGCGCGGCGACGAGGCCCGCCGCGCGGCCCTGGGAGATGCCGCGCGCGAGTACCTGTAGATTGTCCGGGCCGGGCGCCACGGTGATCGCGATCGAGGTGGCGAGAAACAGCAGGAAGTTGGGCATTGTTGTGACCTTCTGGTTGGGCGACTCTTGCTGCTCGGACAGCGCAAAAAGCGTCCGGCTCAATGACCGTCGAAACTCGTCACCGTGTAGAGCGCGAGACCGCCCTCGCCCAGCAGCTTCGAGCCGCCCAGCTCCGGCAGATCGACGATCGCCGCGCCTTCCACGACGACCGCGCCGAGCCGCTCGAGCAGCATCTTGCCGGCCATCATCGTGCCGCCGGTCGCGATCAGATCGTCGATGATCACGACGCGGTCGCCCGGCTCGCACGCATCCTCGTGAATCTCGACGGTCGCGGTGCCGTACTCGAGCTCGTACGATTGCGAGATGCGCTTGTACGGCAGCTTGCCCGCCTTGCGAATCGGGATGAAGCCGATGCTCAGCTCGTGCGCGAGGATCGGCCCGAAGATGAAGCCGCGCGCATCGAGCCCGGCGATGTAGTCGAGCTTCGCGTCGATATAGCGCTGCACGAACAGGTCGATCAGAATGCGCAGCGACTTCGGCTCCTGCAACAGCGGCGTGATGTCGCGGAACTGCACGCCGGGCTGCGGCCAGTCCGGCACCGTGCGAATGTGGCTTCTGATGTAGTCGGCCGCATCGAGCGGCGCGCTCGCGAGCGCGTTGGACATGATGTCTCCGGATGGACCTCGACGGGTCCGGTGAAAAGCTTGAATCAGGGTCGCCCGACCGAACGGGCCCGGTTCACGGGTTCACGCCGCGGCGGCGCGGCGATGCTTCGACAGCCGCTCCTCGGCTTGCGCCAGTTGCTCCGGCAGGCCGCGCAGCACCACGATGTCGCTCGCGCGCAGTTTCGTCGACGGGTCCGGCTCGACTCCGCGGATGCCGTGCCGGCGGATCGCGGTCACTTCGACGCCGAGCTCGAACAGACCCAGTTCGGCGAGCGTGCGGCCCACCGCATCGGCGCTCTCGTCGACCGGCACCGATTGTAGCCGCACCTGCTCGTGGCCGTCGTCGTCGTCGATGTCGTCGGCGCCGTGGAAATAGCCGCGCAGCAGCGCGTAGCGTTCGTCGCGCATCTCCTCGACGCGCCGCACCACGCGCCGCATCGGCACGCCCATCACGACGAGCGTGTGCGATGCGAGCATCAGGCTGCCCTCGACGATCTCCGGAATCACCTCCGTCGCGCCGGCGGCGAGCAGTTTCTCCAGATCGGCGTCATCGACGGTACGCACGATCACCGGCAGCGTCGGCTCCATCTCGTGAATGTTGTGCAAGACCCGCATTGCCGATGGCGTGTTCGCGTAGGTGATCGCGATCGCGCCCGCGCGATGCAGGCCCGCGGCGAGCAGCGACTCGCGCCGCCCCGCGTCGCCGAACACGACCGATTCGCCGGCCGCCGCGGCCGCCGCGACGCGGTCGGGATCGAGGTCGAGCGCGACATACGAGAGCCCTTCATGCTCGAGCATGCGCGCGAGGTTCTGCCCGGCACGGCCGTAGCCGCAGATGATCACGTGGCCGCTTTGCTTGAGGCTTTGCGTCGCGATGCGCGTCATTTGCAACGACTGCATCATCCATTCGGTCGACGACAGCCGCAGCACGACGCGGTCCGCGTTCTGGATCATGAACGGCGCGGCGAGCATCGACAGCAGCATCGCGGCGAGAATCGCCTGCAACAGCGTCGCGTCGACCAGATGCCGGTCGAGGATCAGGTTCAGCAGCACGAAGCCGAACTCGCCCGCCTGGGCGAGACCGATGCCGGTGCGCATCGCGACGCCCGGCGTCGCGCCGAAAAGCCGCGCAAGGCCGGTAATCATGACCATCTTCAGCAGCACCGGGCCGAGGAAAAACGCCAGCACGATCAGCGGATGCTCCCAGATCACACGCGGATTGAGCAGCATGCCGGTGGTCACGAAGAAGAGCCCGAGCAGCACGTCGCGAAACGGCTTGATGTCCTCTTCCACCTGATGCCGGTACGGCGTCTCGGCGATCAGCATGCCGGCGATGAACGCGCCGAGCGCGAGCGACAGGCCGAATTTGTCGGTGATGAACGCGGCGCCGAGCGTCACCAGCAGCAGATTGAGTATGAACAGCTCCTGCGAGCGGCGTCGCGCGACCACGTTGAACCAGCGCGTCATGAAGCGCTGCCCGACGATCAGCAGCAGCGCGAGGGCCACGACGATCTTGATCGCCGCGACGCCGAGCGCGCTGACCAGATTCTCCGAGCGGCCGCCGAGCGCCGAGATGATGATCAGCAGCGGCACCACCGCGAGATCCTGAAACAGCAGCACGCCGAAAATGTTGCGGCCGTGCTCGGTTTCGATTTCGAGCCGCTCCGCGAGCATCTTGCTGACGATCGCCGTCGACGACATCGCCAGCGCGCCGCCCAGCGCAACGCTCGCCTGCCACGTGATATGCACCCAACGCTCGAGCACGAAGCCGAGCGACACGGCCACCGCGACCGTGCCGATCACCTGCAGCAGACCGAGTCCGAACACGAGCCGGCGCATCGTGCGCAGCTTGGCGAGCGAAAACTCGAGCCCGATCGAGAACATCAGGAACACGACGCCGAATTCCGCCAGATTCTGCGCGCCCGCCGAATCGGGAATCAGTCCGAACGCGTGCGGCCCGACGACGATGCCGACCGTCAGGTAGCCGAGCATCGGCGGCAGATTAAGGAAGCGAAAGATCACCACGCCTGCCACCGATGCCAGCAGCAGGAACAGTGTCATTTCGAGCGGGGAAATCATCGGCAAAAACGCATGGGTGAAGCGTCCTCGTTCGTCAGCGGAACCGCGCACGAGAACGCCGTGCGACATGATTGATCGGGCCGGTAAAAAGCTGCTAAAGAACCGCAAAGCAGCTGCAAAAGAGATTATCGGGAGCCGATGAAGACAGCGGCTCGGCACAGCAGGCCCGGCGCGGCGAACAGGCGCCTTTGCTATACTCCGCGCATGATAGCGAAAATCAATGGCGACAGGGCACTCACGCTTGCTCGCGACGTGCTCGACATCGAAGCGGACGCCGTGCGCGCGCTTCGCGACCAGCTCGACGACAGTTTCGTCGGCGCGGTCGATTTCATCCTGGGTTGCCGTGGGCGCGTGGTCGTCTCCGGCATCGGAAAATCCGGCCACGTGGCCCGCAAACTCGCGGCCACGCTGGCCAGTACCGGCACGCCCGCGTTCTTCGTGCATCCCGCGGAAGCGAGCCACGGCGACCTCGGCATGGTCACCGCCGACGACGTATTCCTCGCGCTGTCCAATTCAGGCGAAACCGAGGAATTGATGGCGATCCTGCCGCTCATCAAGCGGATCGGCGCGAAGCTGATCGCGATGACGGGCCGTCCGGGCTCCAGCCTCGCGCAGCTCGCGGACGTCCATCTGAATTCCGCCGTCGCGAAGGAAGCCTGCCCGATGAATCTCGCCCCCACCGCCAGCACCACCGCCGCGCTCGCGCTCGGCGACGCGCTCGCGGTCGCGGTGCTCGACGCGCGCGGCTTCGGCCGCGACGACTTCGCGCGCTCGCATCCGGGCGGCGCGCTCGGCCGACGCCTGCTCACCTACGTGCGCGACGTCATGCGCACCGGCGACCAGTTGCCGCAGGTCAGGCCCGAGGCAACCGTCAGCGACGCCCTTTTCCAGTTGACCGCGAAGCGCATGGGCATGACCGCGATCGTCGACCAGGAAGGCCGTGTGACGGGCATCTTCACCGACGGCGACCTGCGCCGGGTGCTCGAACGCGACGGCGATTTCCGCCAGTTGCCGATCGCCTCGGTGATGACCGCCGGCCCGCGCACGATCGGTCCCGACCATCTCGCGGTCGAAGCCGTGGAACTGATGGAGCGCTATCGCATCAATCAGATGCTGGTCGTCGACGAAACGGGCACGCTGATCGGCGCGCTCAACATGCACGACCTGTTTTCGAAGAAGGTGATCTGATGACCGTGGCCCCTCCTACCGCTACTGAACGCGCAAGCCGCGTGAAGCTGATGATTTTCGACGTCGACGGCGTGCTGACCGACGGCGGTCTGCTGTTCACGGCGGAAGGCGACACGATGAAGGGCTTCAACTCGATGGACGGCCACGGCATGAAGCTGCTGCGCCAGGCCGGCATCGAAACGGCGATCATCACCGGGCGCCAGTCCGGCATCGTGGCGGCACGGGTAAAAGAAATGAACATCACGCACGTCTACCAGGGCGTGCAGGACAAGCCGGCGGCGTTCGCCGACCTGCTGCAGCAAACCGGCCTCACCGCCGAAGACTGCGGCTATATGGGCGACGACTGGGTCGATCTCGCGGTGATGCTGCGGGTCGGCTTCGCGGCCGCGCCGGCCAATTCGCATCCCGAGGTGATCGCACGCGCGCACTGGGTCAGCGAGGCACGCGGCGGCTACGGCGCGGCGCGCGAAGTGTGCGACACGCTGCTGCGCGCGCAGCACAAATATGAAGCACTGCTTGCGGCGGCGTGCAGCGGCGAGCAGCGAGGCCTCGTGGGATGAACCAGTTTCGCCTGACTTCACTGATCCCGCTCGTCGCGATGGCGGCACTCGCCGGCATCACGTGGTGGCTGCTGCAAGCCACGTTGCCGCGCACGAGCGATGACGAGGTGCGCCCGAAGGAGCACACGCCCGACTACTTCGCGGATAACTTTTCGGTGTCCGAACTCGACCAGTCGGGCGCGACGCAGTACCGGCTGACCGCGCAGTCGTTGATCCATTACGAGGACGACGAAATGAGCGACCTCGTCAAACCGGCGATGCGTGCGTTCCAGCCCGGCAAGCCGATCGTTACCGCGACCGGCGACACCGGCACGGTCAACGCGGACGCGTCGATCGTCAATCTGTACCAGAATGCGCGCATCCTGCGCGCACCCGGCGGCGGCGATCCGCAGATGCAAGCTGATTCCGAGCATTTCAGGGTCCTCGTCAACGACGATGTGATCGAGACTGAAAAGCCAGTTAAACTTCAGCGCGGCATGTCGGTGATGACTGCCAGCGGCATGAAATACAACAATGTCACCCGGTTTATGCAGCTGTTCGGCAATGTAAGAGGCGCAATCGCCGCGTCCGATTCCGGCCACTAACCCAGCGCATACCGGGTAATCCATTCCAGGCGTGACTGCATGAACGAATCGTTCCCCCGTTTTGAAACTGGCCGCTCGCGCGCGCTGTCCGCGTGCCGCGCCGGACTCGCCGCGCTCGTCGTCGCGCTGCCGCTCGTCGGCTTCGCGCCGCTCGCGCACGCGGACCGCGCCGATAAGGACAAGCCGCTGAACATCGAAGCGGACAACATGACTTACGACGACCTGCGGCAGGTCAGCATCTTTACCGGCCACGTGGTCGCCACCAAAGGCACGATCCTGATCAAGGCCGATCGTGTCGAGGTGTCGCAAGACGCGCAGGGCTACCAGTACGCGACCGGCATCTCGAGCGGCGGAAATCTGTCGTATTTCCGCCAGAAGCGCGAAGGCCTCGACGAGTACATCGAAGGCACGGCCATCCGTATCGACTACGACGGCAAGCAGGACCTGACCACGCTCACCACCAACGCGACGGTGCGCCGCCTGCAGGGCCTGACGACGCTGCTCGACCAGGTGCACGGCAGCGTGATCACCTACGACGGCCAGAACGACTTCTATACCGCGAAGGCGGGCAAGGACGTCGCCGGCCCGGGCAACCCGACCGGCCGCGTACGCGCGATGCTGGCGCCGCGTAACGGCGGCGCCGCGCCGCTGACCGGCGCGTCGGCCACGCTCGCGCCGTCCACCTCGATCCAGGGAGCGCCGAACCAGTGAGCACCGTCAGCAGCACAATCACGCCCCTCCCCCATCGCAAGCCGGCCGGCACCAGCAGCTCGCTGGTCGTGCGCAATCTGAAGAAGCGCTATGGCTCGCGCACGGTCGTCAAGGACGTGTCGCTCGACGTGAAGAGCGGCGAAGTGGTCGGCCTGCTCGGTCCGAACGGCGCGGGCAAGACCACCTCGTTCTACATGATCGTCGGCCTCGTGCCGCTCGACGCCGGTGAGATCGATCTGGACGGCAAGTCGATCAGCCTGCTGCCCATCCATAAGCGCGCATCGCTGGGCCTGTCGTATCTGCCGCAGGAAGCGTCGGTGTTCCGCAAATTGACCGTCGAGCAAAACATTCGCGCGGTGCTGGAATTGCAGGTCGAGGAAAACGGCAAACGCCTCAGCAAAGAGGCGATTACATCACGCACCGAAGCGCTGCTCGACGAACTCCAGATCGCGCATCTGCGTGATAATCCGGCGTTGTCGCTGTCCGGCGGCGAGCGTCGTCGGGTTGAAATTGCACGCGCGCTGGCAACCAACCCGAGCTTCATTCTGCTCGACGAACCGTTTGCCGGCGTCGATCCGATCGCGGTGCTGGAAATCCAGAAAATCGTCAAGTTTTTGAAGCAACGCAATATCGGCGTCCTGATTACCGACCACAACGTGCGCGAGACGCTCGGCATCTGCGATCACGCGTACATCATCAGCGACGGTAGCGTGCTGGCCGCCGGCGCGCCCAGCGACATCATCGAAAACGAGAGCGTGCGGCGCGTCTATCTCGGCGAGCACTTCCGCATGTAAGCACACACGGCGAACCCGGCCTCGCGAACGCGCGCGGCCGGGTTCGCCGTTTTTTCGGCACCCGCACATCCGTTTTCCCGCGGCGCAGGCTGGCACCGTGCGGCGCGCCAATTGGCGCATACCCGTAAATTGCGTGTGCCGCAAGGTATCGCGGTCGTGGCAAACTCTCTACAATGAATCTCAACTTGCCATGAAAGCCAGCCTCCAACTCCGCCTATCGCAGCATCTTGCGCTGACGCCGCAACTGCAACAGTCTATCCGGCTGCTGCAGTTGTCGACGCTCGAATTGCAGCAGGAAGTCGCCATGGCGATCTCGCAAAACCCGCTCCTCGAAAACGAAGACGAGTGGATAGCGAGCCCATTGCGGGTGGCGGGCGACGGTTCCGTGATTGCCCAGACACCGGGCTCCTCCGCGCCGGTCGATCCGATGTCCAGCAACGGCTCGGCATCGTCGGAGGGCAACGGCGAGCGCGCCGAAAGCGGCGATCCGCAGAGTGTCGACGAATACAACGGCCTCGCGGGCGACGGCGGCGGCGACTCGTCGCAGTGGAACCTCGACGACTATGGCCGCTCCGGGAACGCGTCGGACGACGACGACCTGCCTCCGCTGCAAATCCACGAATCGAGCACGTCGCTGCGCGACCACCTGATGGCGCAACTACGCGTCACCCAGGCGAGCCAGCGCGACCGCGCGCTCATCACCTTCCTGATCGAATCGCTCGACGACGATGGCTATCTCGCCGCCACGCTAGAAGAAGTGTTGGCCGACCTGCCGGAAGAACTCGAGGTCGATCTCGACGAACTGAACGCCGCGCTTGCACTGCTGCACAGCTTCGACCCCCCTGGCGTCGGCGGGCGCTCCGCCTCTGAATGTCTGAAGCTGCAATTGCTGCGGCTCGACCCATCGCCCACGCGCACGCTTGCGCTAGACATTGTCGGCCATTACCTGGAGCTGCTCGCCGCGCGCGATTTCACGCGCCTGCGCAAGCACCTGAAGGCCAACGATGACGATTTGCGCGATGCGCATGTGCTGATCCGCTCGCTCGAACCATTTCCGGGCGCAGCCTACGGCAAGGCCGAAGCGGACTACGTGGTGCCCGACATCATGGTGCGCAAAACGGCACAGGGTTGGCAGGCGGAACTGAATCCCGAGGTGGTGCCGAAGCTGCGTATCAACCATCTGTATGCGAATATTCTGCGCAATAACCGCGGCGATCCGGGCAGCGGTTCGTTGCGCCAGCAACTTCAGGAAGCACGCTGGCTGATCAAAAATATCCAGCAGCGTTTCGAGACGATCCTGCGGGTTGCGCAGGCAATTGTCGAGCGTCAGAAGAGCTTTTTCGTGCACGGCGAAATTGCCATGCGCCCCTTGGTTTTGCGGGAAATAGCTGATACGCTGGGCCTACACGAGTCGACTGTCTCGCGTGTGACAACCGGTAAATACATGCTGACCCCATTCGGGACGCTGGAATTCAAGTTCTTTTTCGGCTCACACGTTTCGACGGACACCGGCGGCGCGGCCTCCTCCACGGCCATTCGCGCGCTGATCAAACAACTGATAGGAGCGGAAAACCCGAAATCGCCACTTTCAGACAGTCGCATAGCCGAACTGCTGGCGGAACAGGGCTTCGTGGTCGCACGACGTACCGTTGCGAAATACCGTGAGGCGCTCAAAATCCCGGCAGTCAACCTGCGCAAGTCTCTGTAGCCCGCCGCGTTTTGCAGCGGGCATTTACCGGCCGCTCCGCACCTGGCGGACAGGTCGGCCGATGCGACCTGCCAGATGTCCGTCACCGGGGGGCGACACAGGCAAGCCGTCAGATCGACCGGACCTTTGTCAATGTGCGGACCAAGCGGCCATTAGCTTGGAGAAGCACTATGAATCTCAAGATCAGTGGACACCACCTCGAAGTAACGCCTGCGTTGCGCGAATACGTGATCACCAAACTGGATAGGGTGCTAAGACATTTCGATCAGGTCATCGACGGCAGTGTGGTCCTCTCGGTCGACAACCACAAGGAAAAGGACAAGCGTCAAAAGGTGGAAATCAACCTCCATCTGAAGGGTAAGGATATCTTCGTCGAGAGTTGTGACAGCGATTTGTACGCTGCGATCGATCTGATGATCGACAAGCTCGACAGGCAGGTGATACGCCACAAGGATCGTCTGCAAGGCCATCAGCACGAAGCGATCAAGTATCAGCCGGCGCCGCAGCTGGACGTGCCGCCGCAATAGGAGAAATTAGAGGAAACTCCTCATTTCGCCTGAGCTAGTCAAACCGCCCGCGATCGGGCGGTTTTTCGTTTCGGCACAGATTTTCCGCTCAACGCCGACCCGCCTCGCCGAGGCCGATTCCAACCAATCCGGCAGACGATTGCGCAGCGCGACATGCGCCGCGCCGCAACCGGTGAAAAACCTGATATGCATAGATGGCGCGCCGCACCATCGGCTGTCACCCTGATCTATAATGTTCCGGTTACCATCGGGGTCAAGCCAGCTCTGATGAAGAACGGTCGACCGAAGTCTCATGTTCTTGCGCTCGACTCTCACCGTCCGTCTTCACCAGCATCGAACGAATGGAACGCCACTCAACCGCCCCGGTGGGGAGAATCCAGGCCACGTTTTCGCCTGCCAAAATGAATCGTTTAGCCAAATTTCTTCCCCTCGAGAACGTCGTCATCGGACTATCGGTCACCAGCAAGAAACGCGTGTTCGAGCAAGCGGGCCTGATCTTCGAGAACCAGAACGGCATCGCCCGCAGTACCGTCACAGACAATCTTTTTGCGCGAGAACGACTCGGCTCGACCGGGCTCGGCGAAGGCGTCGCGATTCCGCATGGGCGGATCAAGGGCCTCAAGCAACCGCTCGCCGCATTCGTCAGACTCGCCGAACCCATCCCCTTCGAAGCGCCGGACGGCCAGCCGGTCTCGCTGCTGATCTTCCTGCTCGTCCCCGAACAGGCCACTCAACAGCACCTCGAAATTCTTTCCGAGATCGCGCAGTTGCTGTCCGATCGCGACGCCCGCGAGCGGCTGCACACGGAAGAAGACCGCGAATCGTTGCATCGCCTGCTCACTCAGTGGCAACCTTGATGCAACGGCCGCAGTAATCCGTAAGCGCGCACGCACGCAGATAGGGCCCGGCAAGCGGCTCACACTGGAGTCACTGACTCATGGATACGTCCAGCATCAACGCCCAAAGCATTTTCGACGACAACGCTGCCATGCTGAAGCTCAGCTGGCTCACGGGGCATGAAGGCTGGGAGCGCGGCTTTTCTTCGGAATCGGTCGCCAATGCCACCTCGAGCGCCGACCTCGTCGGCCACCTGAACCTGATCCACCCGAACCGGATCCAGGTGCTCGGCGACGCTGAAATCGACTACTACAAGCGTCAGACCGACGAAGACCGCTCGCGCCACATGGCCGAGCTGATCGCGCTGGAGCCGCCGTTTCTCGTCGTCGCGGGCGGAGTCGCGGCGCCGCCGGAGCTGGTGCTGCGCTGCACGCGCTCCTCGACGCCGCTGTTCACGACGCCCACTTCGGCAGCCGCGGTGATCGATAGCCTGCGTCTTTACATGTCGCGCATTCTCGCGCCGCGCGCGACGCTGCACGGCGTGTTTCTCGACATCCTCGGCATGGGCGTGCTGCTGACCGGCGACTCGGGTCTGGGCAAGAGCGAACTCGGCCTCGAGCTGATCAGCCGCGGCCACGGTCTCGTCGCCGACGACGCGGTCGACTTCGTGCGCCTCGGCCCGGACTTCGTCGAAGGCCGCTGCCCGCCGCTGCTGCAGAACCTGCTCGAAGTGCGCGGCCTCGGTCTGCTCGACATCAAGACCATCTTCGGCGAAACGGCGGTCCGCCGGAAAATGAAGCTGAAGCTGATCGTGCAACTGGTGCGGCGCCCCGACGGCGAATTCCAGCGGCTGCCGCTCGAAAGCCAGACCGTCGACGTGCTCGGCCTGCCGATCAGCAAGGTCACGATCCAGGTGGCCGCGGGCCGCAACCTCGCGGTGCTGGTCGAAGCGGCCGTGCGCAATACGATTCTGCAGTTGCGCGGTATCGACACGCTGCGCGATTTCATGGATCGGCAACGTCTCGCCATGCAGGATCCCGATAGCCAGTTTCCCGGCAAACTGATTTAAGCTGGCCGCAGCGCCATGAGGCACCCGCAGAAGGCAGGCCGCGGGCGCGCGCATGGAGACCAGATGCTATGATGAAATCTACGCTTTCGACGACTCCATGCGCATAATCCTGATCACCGGTATCTCCGGCTCCGGCAAATCGGTTGCCCTGAACGCGCTTGAAGACGTAGGCTATTACTGCGTCGACAACCTGCCCCCGCGTTTTCTGCAGCAACTCGCCACCTACCTCGCTGAAGACGGCCAGGACCGTCTCGCGGTCGCGATCGACGCGCGCTCCGGTTCGTCGCTTGACGAAATGCCCGCGATGATCCGCGAGCTCAAACGCTCGCACGACGTGCGCGTGTTGTTCCTGAGCGCGAGTACGCAGTCGCTGATTCAACGCTTTTCCGAAACGCGCCGGCGCCACCCGCTGTCCGGCTCGCCCGCGCACGACGCGGACGTGGGCCTGCTCACATCGCTCGCCGAAGCGATCGAGCGCGAGCGCGAACTGGTCGCGGGCCTGGCTGAATTCGGCCATCAGATCGACACCAGCAATCTGCGCGCGAACGTGCTGCGCGCCTGGGTCAAGCGCTTCATCGAGCAGGAGGACGCGGGGCTCGTGCTGATGTTCGAGTCGTTCGGCTTCAAGCGCGGCATACCGCTCGACGCGGATTTCGTATTCGACGTACGCACGCTGCCGAACCCATACTACGATCATGAATTGAGGCCGCTCACCGGCCTCGACAAACCGGTGATGGATTTTCTCGATGCGCAGCCGGTCGTCCACGAGATGATCGACGACATCGAGAAGTATCTGTCCAAGTGGCTGCCGCATTTCCGCGACGACAATCGCAGCTACCTGACTGTCGCAATCGGTTGTACGGGCGGCCAGCACCGCTCGGTATTCATCGCGGAGACGCTTGCCGCGCGTCTCGCTACATCGGCGAATGTGATTGTGCGGCACCGCGATGCGCCGGTCGACGTCGGCGAATCATCGAAGCTGGTGGCTTAACCGGCCGCATTGCGCGGCCTTAACCCGAAGCGTTGCGCCATGTCCTCTACGCCTACTGTGTACGCCGATTTGCCGCTGTTTCCGCTGCATACGGTGCTGTTTCCCGATGGCTTGCTGCCGCTCAAGATCTTCGAAGCGCGCTACCTCGACATGGCGCGCGACTGTCTGCGCGAAAAAACGCCGTTCGGTGTGTGCATGCTGAAAAGCGGCGCCGAAGTCGCGCGCGAGGAAGAACCCTCGGTACCTGAAACGATCGGCTGTCTTGCCGAAATCGACGAGTGCGACGTCGAGGCGTTCGGCATGCTGCTGATTCGCGCGCGCGGCACGAAGCGCTTTCGTCTGCTGTCGCATCGCGTCGAACCGAGCGGCCTGCTGGTCGGCATGGCCGAGCCGCTCGCCGACGACATGCCGCTCGAAGGCAACGTGCTGTTGGCCAAGTTCGGCGCGTGCGCGGAAGTGCTCGAGCGGATCATCGCGACAATCCGCGAACGCGATCCGGACAGCCTGCCGTTCGCGGAACCGTTCCGGCTCGAGGATCCATCGTGGGTGTCGAACCGTCTCGCCGAGGTGCTCCCGATCGCGTTGCGCGCGCGGCAAAAGCTGATGGAACTGACCGATGCCGGCGCGCGCATCGACGTCGTGCATCACTACATGCAGCAGCATCAGTTGCTGTGAAGTCGTGAGGGCGGCCACGCACAACAGACCTTGCGCACGCAGCGCCGCCGATCCCTCCCGTTAGATCAACGAACCATGCAGGCTGGTGAGCAGCTTGCGCACTGGCGCCGGCACGCCGAACGAATCCAGATCGTCGAGCGCGACCCATGCTGTGTCGGCATCATTGAGCGCGGCCAATGCGCCGACACCGCGATCGAACGCGGCGAGCCGCGGTTCGATATCGAGCTTGAAATGCGTGAACACATGCGAAAACGGCGCAAGCGCTGACACTTCGCCGTCGCTGCCGAACGCCCGCGCCCTTTCGGCCAGCGATGCCTCGTCGGCAGCTTCGGGCAGACTCCACAGACCGCCCCAGATCCCCGACGGCGGACGCCGCTCCAGCATCACCGCATTGCCGTCGCGCAGCACCAGCATCCAAGTGCGGCGCGTCGGCACCGCTTTCTTCGGCCGCGCGGTCGGCAGTTCGCGTTGGCGTCCGGTGACGTTGGCGACGCAGTCGGGCGCAAACGGGCAGCGCGCGCAATCGGGCTTGCCGCGCACGCACAAGGTCGCGCCGAGATCCATCAAGCCCTGCGTATACCCGCTGACCTCCGCGTTCGACGCATTCGACGGCAGCAGCGATTCCGCGAGCGTCCACATCGCGTTCTCGACTTTCTTCTCGCCCGGAAAACCTTCCACGCCGAAGACGCGCGCAAGCACGCGCTTCACATTGCCGTCGAGAATCGTCGCGCGCGCGCCGAACGCGAACGATGCGATCGCCGCGGCGGTCGAGCGGCCGATCCCGGGCAACTCGGCGAGTTCATCGACCGACGCCGGAAACGCCCCGCCATGCCGCTCGACGACGACCTGCGCGCAGCGATGCAGATTGCGCGCCCGCGTGTAATAGCCGAGGCCGGCCCACAGCGCCATCACATCATCGGACGGCGCGGCGGCGAGCGCGGCGACATCCGGAAAGCGCGCGAGAAACTTCGCGTAGTACGGAATCACCGTCGACACCTGGGTCTGCTGCAGCATGATTTCGGACAGCCAGATGCGATACGGATCGCGTGTGTTCTGCCACGGCAGATCGTGGCGGCCATGCTGGCGCTGCCACGCGATCAGGCGCGCGGAGAAATCGGGCATCGGCGCAAATGCGGGCGTGGCGTCGGACGCGCTGGCGCGCGCGCGGGTCGTTGGAGTCAGGCGGGAAGGCATCGAGAATCTAGCGCTGGCAGGTGGGGCAGAAGTACGTGGAGCGTTGTCCCTGCACGATCTGTTTGATTGGCGTTCCACACACGCGGCATGGCAGGCCCGCGCGATCATAGACGAAGTAGTCGAGCTGGAAATAGCCGCTTTCGCCGTCGCTGCCGACGAAATCGCGCAACGTGCTGCCGCCCTTGTCGATCGCGGCGGCGAGCGTTAAGCGCACGGCATCGGCCAACAGTTCATAACGCACGAGCGACACGCGACCCGCCGCGGTGGTCGGCCGGATGCCCGCGCGAAAGAGACTCTCCGACGCGTAGATATTCCCCACGCCGACGACGATGTCTCCCGCCAGCAGCGCCTGCTTCACCGACACCTTGCGCCCACGCGTCAACCGATGCATCAGCGCGCCGGAAAACGCCGGGGAGAAAGGCTCGACGCCAAGGCTCGCAAGCAGCGGATGGTCGAGAATGTCGCCCGCTTCGCGCGGGTGCCACAGCACCGCGCCGAAGCGCCGCGGGTCGCGATAGCGCAGGATGAAGTCGTCGAAGATCCAGTCGACGTGATCGTGCTTCGCCGCGACCGGCGGATGCGGCACATGACGCAGCACGCGCAGTGTTCCCGTCATGCCGAGGTGCACGATGAACCACCCCGCGTCGATTTCGAACAGCAGATACTTGCCGCGCCGCTCGACCTTGCGTACCACGTGACCGCGCAAGGTTTTCGCAAGGTCCGCCGGAATCGGCCAGCGCAGCGCGGCCGTCCGCACTTCGACACGCTCAACCTTGCGCCCGCACACATACGGTTCGATCCCTCGTCGGGTAACCTCGACTTCTGGCAACTCTGGCATGGCTGATTGGTCTGCTACTTGCGTGAGTGGTTGTGCGCGTATTGTAGCGAGCGCGTTACAATCGACCGAAACATTGAACGGATTTCCATGAACGTGTCCTTCGTGAAGCTGCTTTCAAAGCGCCGCGCGCGCGTGTCCAACGTGCCGCTCACCGGGTCCGCTCGCCGGCTGCTCGGCGCTGCCGCGCTCGCATTGTGGGCGCTGGCCGCCATGCCCGCGCATGCGCAGGACCCGTCGCCGGATTCCGACGACACGTCGGTCACGATGCCCGACCCGCTCGGTCCGGCATCAGCCGAAGACGAAAAGTCGCTGCCCGGCGTACCGCTGTCGAGCCAGATCGTCTTCCAGGTGCTGGCCGCCGAAATCGCGCTGCAGCGCGACCAGCCGGCACCGGCCTATCAGACCTACCTCGCGCTCACACGCGACACGCACGACCCGCGCATGGCGCAACGCGCCACCGAAATCGCGCTGGCCGCTCAGAGCCCGTCGGACGCACTGGCCGCCGCGCAGCTGTGGCAACAGTACGCGCCCAGTTCGGAACGTGCCGCGCAGATCGACGCGTCGCTGCTCGTGCTGTCGGGCAAGCCCGACGACGCGGCACCGATCCTGTCGCAAGAACTCGCGAAGGTGCCTGAAGAAAGTCGCGGCAGCGCGATCCTCGCGCTGCAGTTGCTGCTGTCGCGCGGACCGAACCGTGTCGGTGGCCTGCACGTCTTGCAGGATCTGCTGAAGAACGACATGAATCGGCCGGAAGCGCTGCTGGCCGTCGCGCGCCAGCAGATGCTGGCCGACGACGCCCCGGGTGCGCGCAAGTCGCTCGAACAGGCGCTCACGATCAAACCCGACTATCTGCCGGCCGCGCTGATGCTGTCGCAGATGGGCCCCGAGGAGCGCAAGGAAGGCATTGCGTCGCTCGAAAAGTACGTGCAGCAGAATCCGAAATCGCATGACGCGCGGCTCGCGCTCGCGCAGATGTATCTTGCGAGCGACCGTCTCGACGACGCGCAAAAGCAGTTCGAGATCATGCGTAAGGCCAACGCGAACGACCTGACGCCGTTGATGGCGCTCGCGCTGATCAAGATCCAGCAGAAGAATTTCGCCGAAGCGCAAACGTATCTGACGCAGTACGCGCAGCAAGCCGAGAAGACGCCGGGCGCCGATGCGGGTCAGGCCTACATCTATCTCGCGCAGCTTTCGCTCGAACAGAAGAATGAAGCGGCCGCGAGCGACTGGCTGAACAAGATCTCGCCGGCGAGCCAGCAATACATGGCCGCGCAGATCACACGGGCGCAACTGCTCGCGAAACAGGGCAAGACCGACGCGGCACGCCAGTTGCTCGCCAATCTGCAGACCTCCGATCCACGTGACGTGGCGCTGATTGCGCGCACCGACGCGGCGATCCTGTTCGACGCGAAACGCTATTCCGAAGCGGAAGAGCGCCTGCAACAAGCCACGGCGAACTTCCCTGACGATCCCGATCTCACGTACGACTATGCGATGGCCGCCGAGAAAACCGGCCATTTCGACGTCATGGAAGCGCAACTGCGCAAGTTGATCCAGACCCAGCCGGACAATCCACAAGCGTACAACGCGCTCGGCTACTCGCTCGCCGATCGCAACCAGCGCCTGCCGGAGGCGGACAAGCTGGTCGAGAAGGCATCGGCGCTTGCACCGAACGATGCGTTCATCATGGATAGCGTGGGCTGGGTCAAGTACCGCATGGGCGATACGGCCGATGCGATCAAGCTGCTGCGCAAGGCGTACAGCCTCCAGCCGAACGCCGAGATCGGCGCGCATCTCGGCGAAGTGCTGTGGAAGGCAGGCGAGCAGGATCAGGCTCGCGCCGCCTTCCGCGAGGCGCGCAAGCTCGAACCCGACAACGAGACTCTCGTCAAAACGCTGCAACGTCTTCAGGTAAACGATCTTTGATGCGTCTTTCCCGTTTGATTTCTTTTCCCAGCGCGCCGCGCAGCATGGCGCTTGGTTTCGCAGCGGCAGCGGTTGTCGCACTGGCGGGCTGTGCTTCGGTGAAACCTCAGGGGCCGTCCACGTCGAACGCCGCGACCGAACTCACCGCGCAGACGAGCCGCTCGTATCAAGGCCGCTTCGCGGTCCAGTACAACGACCAGAACGGTCAGCAGCGCAACGCCTACGGCAATTTCTCGTGGCAGGAAAGAGGCGATACCGTCACGCTGCAATTGCGCAATCCGCTCGGCCAGACGTTGGCCATCGTGACTTCGTCACCAGCCTCGGCCACGCTCGAGTTGCCGAATCGCCCGCCGCTCACCGCCGATAACGTGTCGACGCTGATGCAGAACGCGCTTGGCTTCGCGCTGCCGGTCGAGGGGCTGCGCTACTGGTTGCAGCCGTCGCCGGCGCCGACGTCGCGTGCCACGACCGAGAAGGATCCGGACCAGCCTTCGCACCTGAAGCAGATCACCCAGGACGGCTGGACGATCGACTATCTCGCGTATGCCGATGCGCCAGCCACGGGCGTCAAGCGGCTCAATCTGAGCCGCTCGGAGCCGCCGCTCGACATCAAGCTCGTCCTGGATCAGTGAGTCGTCCTTGCTGGGGCTTCTGCCCCGGCATCCGCTCACCTAAACTTGCTACCCGTTTGGCGCCACGGTGGCGCATGTAGCCTTTACTCATGATCGAAACAACCGATTCGCTGCGCGACTGCCTCGCGCCAGCGAAACTCAATCTCTTCCTGCACATCACCGGCCGTCGGCCGGATGGTTATCACACGCTGCAAACGGTCTTCCAGTTGCTCGATTGGGGCGACACGCTGCACTTCACGCGACGCGCCGACGGTCTCATCACGCGCCGCACGGAAATCGCCAACGTGCCGCCCGAGCACGACCTGACCGTACGTGCCGCGACGCTGCTGAAGGCCCATACGGGCTCGCGCGAAGGCGTCGATATCGAAATCGACAAGCGCCTGCCGATGGGCGCCGGCCTCGGCGGCGGCAGCTCCGACGCCGCGACGACGCTGCTCGCACTCAATCGCCTATGGAAGCTCAACCTGCCGCGTCAAGAGTTGCAGGATCTTGCGTTGAAGCTCGGTGCGGACGTGCCTTTCTTTGTCTTTGGAAAAAATGCGTTCGCAGAGGGTGTCGGAGAGGCTTTATACGTTGTACAATTGCCGCCGCGTTACTTCCTGGTAGTGACGCCGAGGGTGCAGGTTCCAACTGCAGCGATTTTTTCCGAAAAAGCGTTGACAAGAGATACAAAGCCCCTCATAATTACGGACTTTCCTGCAGAACACAGCTGCAACACTGAATGGCCAGAAAGTTTCGGCCGGAATGACATGCAGCAGGTTGTCGTAGGAAAGTACGCGGAAGTAGCGCAAGTGTTGCGGTGGTTTGAAAACGTCGCGCCAGCGCGGATGTCCGGATCGGGTGCCAGTGTTTTTGCAGCGTTCCGTAGCAAAGCTGAAGCAGAAGCGGCGCAAGCCAAACTGCCGAGCGAATGGAACAGCGCAGTAGCAGCGGGCCTGGATCAGCATCCACTCTTTGCTTTCGCGTCATAAGTTTTGCATCGTCGAACGAAACTCCACGTTCGGCGGAGCTCAAAGTTAGTGTAGGGGAGTCGCCAAGCTGGTTAAGGCACCGGATTTTGATTCCGGCATGCAAAGGTTCGAATCCTTTCTCCCCTGCCAAAAATTCTCGTAGTTCGCTGTAGTTCAAATTTCTCTCCCGCCCCAGCCTGAAGTAGGTGCACGATGAGCAGCCATGACGGCCTGATGGTATTTACTGGCAACGCAAATCCCGCGCTTGCTCAGGAAGTCGTCAAAAATCTCGGTATTCCCCTCGGCAAAGCAATGGTTAGCCGTTTCTCGGACGGTGAAATCCAGGTCGAGATTCAGGAAAACGTGCGCGGCAAGGATGTCTTCGTCCTGCAATCCACGTGTGCACCGACGAACGACAATCTGATGGAACTGATGATCATGGTCGATGCGCTCAAGCGCGCATCCGCAGGCCGGATCACCGCAGCCATCCCCTATTTCGGCTATGCCCGTCAGGATCGTCGCCCGCGTTCGGCGCGGGTCGCCATCTCGGCGAAGGTCGTGGCGAACATGCTGGAAATCGCCGGCGTCGAGCGGATCATCACGATGGATCTGCACGCCGACCAGATTCAAGGCTTCTTCGACATCCCGGTCGACAACATCTACGCAACGCCCGTGTTGCTCGGCGATCTGCGCAAGCAGAACTACGAGAACCTGCTTGTCGTTTCGCCGGACGTCGGCGGCGTGGTGCGCGCCCGTGCATTGGCCAAGCAGCTCAATTGCGATCTCGCGATCATCGACAAGCGTCGCCCGAAGGCGAACGTCGCCGAAGTGATGAACATCATCGGTGAAGTTGAAGGTCGCACCTGCGTGATCATGGACGACATGGTCGACACGGCAGGCACGCTGTGCAAGGCCGCGCAGGTTCTGAAGGAACGCGGCGCGAAACAGGTGTTCGCGTACGCCACTCACCCGGTTCTGTCGGGCGGCGCCGGCGAGCGTATCGCCGCTTCCGCGCTCGACGAACTCGTGGTCACTGACACGATCCCGCTCGGCGAAGAAGCCCGTTCGTGTGCGAAGATCCGCTCGCTGACCAGCGCTGGCCTGCTCGCCGAAACGTTCTCGCGCATCCGCCGCGGCGATTCGGTGATGTCGCTATTCGCTGAAAGCTAAGCATTTGCGAAGACGCCGCGTAGCGCTTGATGCGACACGCGGCGTTTTTGCACAATCGGCATGAACGAACGAAGGTTCGTGCCGCTATCCCGGGCCTCAGCCATTACGGCTTCGAGGCCCTGTTTTTACTGCCTGGTCGCGGGCAGTGCATTGGAGATTCAACATGAAAGTAGTCGCTTTCGAGCGTTCACAGCAAGGTACGGGTGCGAGCCGCCGCCTGCGTAACTCGGGCAAGACCCCGGGTATCGTTTATGGCGCGGATGCTGACACGCAACTGATCGAACTCGATCACAACGCCCTGTGGCACGCGCTGAAGAAAGAAGTGTTCCACTCGTCGATCCTCGACCTGGAAGTGGCAGGCAAGTCGCAACAGGTTCTGCTGCGCGACGTGCAATATCACCCGTTCCGTCAGATCGTGCTGCACGTGGACTTCCAGCGCGTCGACGCAAAGAAGAAGCTGCACACCAAGGTGCCGCTGCACTTCATGAACCAGGAATCCAACCCGGCAGTGAAGCTGTCGAGCGCGGTGATCTCGCACGTCATCAATGAGCTCGAAATCGAGTGCCTGCCGTCGGCACTGCCGGAGTTCATCGAAGTCGACCTCGCGAAGATCGAAGCAGGTCAATCGGTTCACGCGAAGGACATCCCGCTGCCGGCAGGTGTCGCGCTCGTCGCTCACGTCGACGCGGAAAACCCGGTGGTCGCTGCTGCAACGATCCCGGCTGGCGCAGTTGCTGAAGACGCTGCTGCTGCTGAAGGCGGCGAAACGCCGGCTGCCTAAGAGCCTTCCGGTTCGAAGCAAGCAATCCTCTCGATCCGTTTCCGATGAAACGGTCGATGTGACCCGCCGAGGTTCGCCCTGGCGGGTTTTTTTTCGGCTTTTTTTAGTCCGGCTGCGTTTCACCTCCGGACCTGGTGGACTCACGCAATCATGATCAAGCTGATCGTCGGGCTCGGCAATCCGGGCGCCGAATACACCGCGACGCGTCACAACGCCGGCTTCTGGCTGGTCGATCAACTCGCGCGAGAGGCTGGCACGACGCTGCGCGACGAGCGGCGCTTCCACGGCTTTTACGCGAAGGCGCGGCTGCACGGCGAAGAAGTGCATCTGCTCGAGCCGCAGACCTATATGAACCGCTCGGGACAATCGGTCGTCGCGGTTGCCCAGTTCTTCAAGATCCTGCCCGACGAGATTCTCGTTGCGCACGACGAACTCGACATGCCGCCCGGCAGCGTCAAGCTGAAACTCGGCGGCGGCAGCGGCGGGCATAATGGGCTGAAGGACATCACTGCGCATTTGTCGTCGCAGCAATACTGGCGGCTACGGATCGGCATCGGCCATCCGCGCGATCTGATTCCCGAAAGCGCGCGTGCCGGCGCAAAGCCGGACGTCGCGAACTATGTGCTGAAGCCGCCGCGGCGCGAAGAGCAGGAGGTCATCGACGCGTCGATCGAGCGTGCGCTCGCGGTGATGCCGCAAATCATCAAGGGCGAGCTCGAACGCGCGATGATGCAACTGCATCGCAACAACAGCTGACGCGCGCCACACTCACCGACACCCGCAACCGACCTCGCGAGGAGAATCGCTTGAGCCGCTACTGGAGCGATATCGTTCACCGTCTGACGCCGTATGTGCCCGGCGAGCAGCCCGCGCTCGCGCATCCGGTGAAGCTGAACACCAACGAGAATCCGTACCCGCCGTCGCCGCGCGTGCTCGACGCGATCCGCCGCGAGCTCGGCGAAACGGCCGATGCACTGCGCCGTTATCCCGATCCAAGCGCGCGCAAGCTGCGCGAAACGGTCGCGGCGTATCACGGTATCCGCGCCGAGCAGGTGTTCGCGGGCAACGGCTCGGACGAAGTGCTCGCGCTGACGTTCCAGGCTTTGCTCAAGCACGACAAGCCGCTGCTGTTCCCGGACATCACGTACAGCTTCTATCCGACCTACGCGAAGCTCTTCGAGGTCGACTACCGGACCATTCCGCTCGACGAAAGCTTCGCGATCAACGTCGACGACTACACGGTGCCCAACGGCGGCATCCTGTTTCCGAATCCGAACGCGCCGACCGGTCGGCCGCTGCCGCTCGCGGAGATCGAACGCCTCGTCGCGAGTCAGCCTGATTCCGTCGTGGTGATCGACGAAGCGTATGTCGATTTCGGTGCCGAGTCGGCGATCGCGCTGATCGGCCGCTATCCGAATCTGCTCGTCGTGCAGACCGTGTCGAAGTCGCGTTCACTCGCCGGCATGCGCGTGGGCTTTGCGTTCGGCGATCCTGCGCTGATCGATGCACTCAATCGTGTGAAGGACAGCTTCAATTCGTACCCGCTCGACCGCCTCGCGCAAGCCGCGGCCACCGCCGCCTATGAAGACGACGCGTGGTTTCGCGAATGCTGCGCGAAGGTGATCGCGAGCCGCGAGCGGCTCGCGGCGGAATTGACCGCGCTCGGCTTCGACGTGGTGCCGTCGGCCGCGAATCTGCTGTTCGCGCGACATGAAGGGTACGACGCGGCGACACTCGCGTCGCGGCTGCGAGAGAAGGAGATTTTCGTGCGTCATTTCAACGCGCCGCGTATCGACCAGCATTTGCGGATCTCGATCGGCACCGACGCCGAATGCGAAATCTTGCTCAGCGCGCTGCGCGGCATTTTCAGCGCGTACGTCGGTTAACCGAAGCGCCACCGCAAGAAAAAACGGCGAAGGCCCGCAAGCCTTCGCCGTTTTCTTTTACGCGCCACCCGCGAATTCAGGCGCCCTTGGCGGCCTGCAACGCGTGATATTTCGCCATCAATCCTTCGGGCGTTTCGAGGTGGTTCGGGTCACGCGGGATGCACTCCACCGGACACACCTGAATGCACTGCGGCTCGTCGAAATGACCGACGCACTCGGTGCACTTCTTCGGGTCGATCACATAGATCTCCGTGCCCATCGAAATTGCGTCGTTCGGGCACTCGGGCTCGCAGACGTCGCAATTGATGCACTCGTCGGTAATCATCAGGGCCATGCTGCCACCAACTTTCCTAAACAAAACAACACATTATAGCTTTTCGGCTCCCCGCACGCTCGTGCGAACTTGCCCGAGGATGCGCAGTGCCGACGCTCCTCCACGCTCGATCGTCATCCCTTCGCCAATTGGTTGGTGTAGGCACTGTCCAACGCCGCCTGAATGCTAAACATGCGATTCGAAAGGCGGGACTTGCCCGGCTGTTTCGGCAACAACGCGAGGATCCCCTTCATCGCATACAGCATGATCAGCGCGCCGGTCAAATCGCCCACGAACATGGTGAAGAAGCTATCGAACCAGTTCTTCGTCGCACCGGTCAGCGCGAACCACACGTGATGAAACAGCGGATTGGCGATCGAATAGGCGACAGCCAGGACAAGAAGCCGTTTCGGCGTCAGGTTCGACAGTGATGCACGCAGATCGTAGTACTCGAGCGCAAGCCGGTAGACCAGATACGGTGCAAGAGACCCAAGGAAAGCGCCTGCGATTGCACGCACCGGGTCATGCGGAAACCAGTAAAGAAAGTCGGTAATCAGGCCGGCAAGCAGCAGGCCGATTGCACCATCGAACCCGAGCAGCAACGTACCGAGAAGCCGAACACCAGACGGCAGGTAAATCCAGTTGACGCCCCGCACGAACGACGTGTACGCAAACACCTCCTGATTGATCCACAGCGACACCAAAAACGCGATCAGGGTTCCGGTGATCGACCAGACATGCAAACGTAAGCTAGACATTGCGGTAAGCCATCCTCTGTTGCTTTTGTCGAATGGATCATAGCGTGACCGTATGCCGTTCCGCGAGCACAAGCGACTGGCTTTCGCTCAAAACCGTGACCGCGCTAACGCAAATAGTTCCACCGGCATCCTAAAGTTCTGCGCGACGCGACCGACAATCCACGTATAGCTTTATGTCGGCCTCGACAAGAAGGCGGAGCCACGTCGATATCGATATATTTTTTATAGCGATTGACTCGAGAGAACAGGCTGGAATGGAACGCACTGTCCGGACGAATCGATGGGCATCAGCATGTCGGCCGGCAGAACCCGCGTCTGCTCCGTGGCTCGCGTGCTATCCGTACTTTCGGGATGCATTGCTAGGCAGCGAGACAACGTTGGGGGCGCTTCCTGATTTCGTGAGGCGTACTGCGTTAGAAAGATTAGGTGGGCCCGATTATTCATCCGTGCCCCGTTCAGTACTCGATGAAGTTCGCGCCTCTTACCTAGAACTTCGTTGCACGCGTGTAGCGGAAGAAGTGCGTCGATACCTATCCAATACCGACGACACCCTGACAGCGTCACGCGGCTCTACGGACGCGCTTGAAGTTCTCGCGGCGGAAATGCCGCGGGTGTTGGTTCCGCCCGTCGCTCGTCCCCCTTGTCTGCTGAGTTCCGGCAAAGGGATATTCCTCGGCGGATGGGCACGCTTTGTCGCGTACTGGTACCGCAGAGATCCAACGATTCCGGTACTCGCGGTCGACTGGCCGATCCTCTACGAGCACGTGGCGCGCTACCGCCTCCGCATACCGACCGACGATCGCCCTATCATACGGATTCCATAGTGACGCTATTCAAGCGCAGTACTTGCCAATTTGCAGCCTTATCGTTATAGTTTTTGTAACAGCCAGAACCTGAGAGAAATGGTGGGCGTGGGCAGCAAGGGCCCACGCCCAACCTCAAGCAGAAAACCGGAGAGCGGCGAGACCCGTTCACACGTCGGACGAACTCGGCGTGCGTGAAGACTTCCTGATTGATCCGGAGCGACAACACGAACGCGATGGCCGTGCCCGCGACCTGGAGGAAATGCAACCGTAATCCAGACGTGAAGATAAAATAGAGATAACCCATTGTCGCTGGGTAGTATCACAGTCCGCTTTCCACGCTCAGGTGAGCGGTGTTCTCGTTGGAGCGATGGTCATGGCCCGCCCTGCTGATATCTATCTTCGATTTCTTCAACTGACCGAAGCACTGCGAGGCCTCCCCTCACTTCCCGCGCTCGATCCTCTCGAAGAAAAAATCCTGGAGTTCGTTGCTCGCATGCGGCAAAAAAACGAACGGCTCTCGGTTCGAGACATGATGGCCCAAAGTGAGCTCGGGTCGCCGGCGACCTTGCACGCCCGCATCACTTCAATGCGCGAGAAGGGTTGGCTTCTGCTCAACGACACCGAGGACGCTCGTCGCAAACAGGTCGAACTCACGCCTGCCGCCCTCCGACACTTCGACAAACTTGCCGAGGCGTTCGCCAAGGCGGCGAAGGGAAGTTGACATTACTCTGCGTCGATTGAGCCTGCACCGGCTGGCTGGCTCGAAAAAGCCTCTCATTCGCCGCGTCGCACATTCTCGTTGACCGAAGATTGCGCCGCTTGATTGACGCAGACCAACCGATACACTCGTTGCAAGTCACCGAGGTCGTACGATCCCGCCGGCTGCCCGACGCGGCCGGTTCTGATGCGTCAAAACCGGCCGTTCGCGCGTTTCAGGCTCAGGTCCCCTGAGCGCCGTCCTGCGGATCCAGCGACGCGACCTTCTCCTTCAGCCATTTTTCGACCGACGGGAATACGAACTTGCTGACGTCGCCGCCCAGTTGCGCGATCTCGCGCACGATCGTGCCCGAGATGAACTGATACTGATCGGACGGCGTCATGAACATCGTCTCGACGTCGGGCAGCAGATAGCGGTTCATGCCCGCCATCTGAAACTCATACTCGAAGTCCGACACCGCGCGCAGGCCCCTGACGATCACCCGCGCGTTGTTGGTCCGCACGAAGTCCTTGAGGAGCCCCTTGAAGCTCATCACCTGAACATTCGGGTAGTGGCCGAGCACCTCATGCGCAATCGCGAGGCGCTCCTGGAGCGTGAAAAATGGCTTCTTGGCGCGGCTGTCGGCCACACCGACCACCAGCGTGTCGAAAATGCTCGACGCGCGCCGAACGAGGTCTTCGTGACCGCGCGTCAGCGGGTCGAACGTGCCCGGGTACACGGCGACTACCATGAGACTTCTCCTCTCTTCAGACAAAAGCGCACATCAAAGCGTCCACGCGACGCAATCGACACCGGACGTGCTGACGATAAGCCGCCCGGCCCTTTTTTGGAACGCGCATTATTCCTTATTTTCGCGTTGCAGCAAATGAAAGTGGACAGCGCCTGCCTTACCCTGCCGCACCACCTCCCATCCCGAGAGCGACTCGTGAGCGGCCGGTTCGAGTGCTTCGCCGGACTCGACGTATAGATAGCCGTCGGCACGCACGAGCCGCACGGTCACCGCAAGCGCCCTGCCGAGCAGGTCGGCATCGAACGGTGGATCGAGGAATACGACGTCGAACGAACTGGGTGCGAGACTCGCCGCAAGACGCAGGCCATCGGCTTCGGCGATTTCGATCATGCGTGCCTCCAACCGCTGCTGGTTCGCACGCAACTGGCCCGCGGCACGCGCATGGCGCTCCACCATCAGCACGCGAGCAGCGCCGCGCGACGCGGCCTCGAAGCCGAGCGCGCCGCTACCGGCGAACAGATCGAGGCAGTGCTGGCCGTCCAGCCGCTGGCCGAGCCAGTTGAACAGCGTTTCACGGACGCGATCGGGCGTCGGGCGCAAACCGTCCAGATCGAGCACGGGCAGTGGCGTGCGTTTCCAGTCGCCGCCGATGATGCGAATGGCATGCGGCTTGCCGCTTTTGGACGAAGCGCCGGCGGCGCGAGAAGGTGCTAAGCGAGGCATGCAGTATCGTGCAGTTTCAGCTAGGTGATGAACACGCCCGCGACGCCGATGCGCGCGGGCCGGAGCGCCCACGTTACCACAGGGGCAGCGGGCGTCCAGCCTGGCCAGGCGGCTGATACGCGGCGCCGCGGCACGCCTGATAAAATGTGCGGCTGCCAGCGCCACGCCTTCTCGCATCCCGGCGCTGCCCACCGCTTCGCCGGTCCCGTGCCGGCTGCGCGCATCGGCGCGCTCTCCCATACGCCAGATCATGTTCAGCTTTTTCAAACGATTCAAGGGTTCGAAAGAGTCCGATACCGCCGCAGACGAATCGCTGGCGGCGCAAGACGGCGCAACGGCCGAGGCCGAGCCGGTCGAAGCCGCTGGGCCTGTCGAACCCGCTGCGCCTGCCGCGGCTGCCGTTCCGCCTGTGGCCACGACCATCATCGAGCCGCAACCCGAGCCGCAAGCCGTCGCGCTCGGCACCGTTGAAATCGTCCCGCCGCCCGTCCAGGACGCCGGTGCCAAGCGCTCGTGGCTCACACGCCTGAAGAGCGGCCTTTCGAAGACCAGTTCGAACCTGACCGGGATTTTCGTCGGCACGAAGATCGACGAGGACCTGTACGAGGAACTCGAAGCCGCGCTGCTGATGTCGGACGCCGGCGTCGAGGCGACGGAGTTCCTGCTCGAAGCACTGCGTGAGAAAGTGCGCAGCGAGCGCCTGACGGACCCGCAACAGGTCAAGACCGCGCTGCGCACGCTGCTCGTCGAGCTGCTGAAGCCGCTCGAACAATCGCTGATGCTCGGCCGCGCGCAGCCGCTCGTGATGATGATCGCCGGCGTCAACGGCGCGGGCAAAACCACCAGCATCGGCAAGCTGGCGAAGCATCTGCAGAGCTTCGACCAGTCGGTGCTGCTCGCCGCCGGCGACACGTTCCGCGCCGCCGCGCGCGAGCAGCTCGCCGTCTGGGGCCAGCGCAACAACGTGACCGTGGTCGCGCAAGAAAGCGGCGATCCGGCGGCGGTGATCTTCGACGCGGTCGGCGCCGCGCGAGCGCGCAAAATCGACGTGATGATGGCCGACACGGCCGGCCGTCTGCCTACTCAGTTGCATCTGATGGAAGAGTTGCGCAAGGTCAAGCGCGTGATCGGCAAGGCGCAGGACGGTGCGCCGCACGAGGTGCTGCTGGTCATCGACGCCAACACCGGCCAGAACGCACTCACCCAGGTCAAGGCTTTCGACGACGCGCTCGGCCTCACCGGCCTGATCGTCACCAAGCTCGACGGCACCGCGAAGGGCGGCATCCTGGCGGCAATCGCGCGGCAGCGACCGATTCCGGTGTATTTCATCGGTGTCGGCGAAAAGGTCGAGGATCTGCAGCCGTTCAGCGCGGAGGAGTTTTCGGACGCGCTGCTGGGCGGCTGATCGAGGCGGACCAAAGAGAAAGGGCACTCCGTGGAGTGCCCTTTTTTTCGTTTCAAGCCAACGTCACACGCTCACTCCGCATCGGGCTGCACGCCCGGCGCCGCGCGCGCGAACGCGTCGAGCTGCATCGCGTGATCGTAGATGCGCTGGATCGTCGGAAACTTCGCCGAATCGACCTTGAAGCGCTGCGCGTTGAACACCTGCGGGATCAGGCACGCGTCGGCGACGGTCGGTGTGTCGCCGAAACACAGCTTGCCGGTGCGCGCGTCGCTCGCGAGATGCGCTTCCAGCGTCGCGAAGCCCGCGTCGATCCAATGCCGGTACCAGGCGTCCTTCGCGTCGTCGTCGAGACACAAAGTGTGCTTCAGATACCGCAGCACCCGCAAATTGTTCAGCGGATGAATCTCGCACGCGACTTGCAGCGCCACCGAGCGCACATAAGCGCGATCGAGCGGCGCCTTGGGCAGCAGCGGCGGTTCGGGATGCGTCTCCTCCAGATATTCGATGATCGCGAGCGACTGCGGCAACAGGTGGCTGCCATCGGCGAGCGTCGGCACGATGCCGTCCGCGTTGATCTTGCGGTAGTCGGGCTTCAGCTGCTCGCCACCGTCACGCACGAGGTGGACAGGCACGTAGTCGTACGGCAGGTTCTTCAGATTCAGCGCGATGCGCACGCGATACGACGCAGAGCTACGGAAATAGCTGTAGAGCTTCATGTTGTCTGCCTCCTCCACCTGCCCGCCAGCCACCTCAGACAACGCGAACGCTGAACTCACCGAGCCCGTCCACGCCGCCCTTCATCAGGTCGCCCTTCACGACCGCGCCGACGCCTTCTGGCGTGCCGGTGAAAATCAGGTCGCCGGGCCGCAGCTCGAACAGCGTCGACAGATACGCGATCGTCTCGGCCACCGACCAGATCAGCTGCGACACATCCGCGCGCTGCTTGTCCTCGCCATTCACCGACAGCCAGATCGCGCCCTTGCCGATATGACCCACCGTCGCGGCCGGATGGATCGGGCCGAGCGGCGCCGAGTGATCGAAGCCCTTGGCGGTATCCCACGGCCGGCCCATCTTCTTCGCTTCGCCCTGGAGGTCGCGGCGCGTCATGTCGAGACCGAGCGCGTAGCCGTAGACGTGCTCGAGCGCGCTGTCGACGGGGATATCCTTGCCGCCCTTGCCGATCGCCGCGACCATTTCCATTTCGAAGTGGACGTTCTTCGTCTGCGCCGGGTACGGGAACTCGCCGGTCGCACCCGGTGCTACGTAGACGATCGCATCGGCCGGTTTTGAGAAGAAGAACGGTGGTTCGCGGTCCGGGTCGTGCCCCATCTCGCGCGCATGCGCCTCGTAGTTTCGACCCACGCAGTAGATGCGCCGCACTGCGAATTGCTCGCCCGACCCCACGACCGGCACCGCGACCTGCGGTGCGGGTGCAAATACGTAACTCATCCCGTTCTCCGTTTTCCGATGGGCGCCGCCGAGGCGGCGAGAAAACATCGAGTTTAACGCGCGGCACGACGCGGTGCGTGTCAGCCGGGCCGGCGCGGGCCACTGCGTTGCTTTTCGCCCGCTTGCCATTCGATGCGATACTCACACTGAATAGCTCCCCGAATGGCGTAGCGTGCCGTCCCAGTGCGGCAGGCCACCCGCCTCATGCCCTCGATGACCGACTCCACCGATACCACTTCTCCCTTCCCCTGCGCCCGCTTCATCAAGGAAATCGGCCGCGGCCCGAACGGCGCCCGCGCGCTGACCGCCGACGATACCCGCGCGCTCTATACCGCGATGCTCGACGGCCGCGTCGACGATCTCGAGCTCGGCGCGGTGCTGCTCGCGTACCGCGTGAAAGGCGAAACCGCCGACGAGCTAGCCGCGATGCTGGCCGCCGCGCATATGTCGTTCGAGGCGGTGCGGCTACCGCACGGCGCGTTTCGGCCAGTGTCGATTCCGTCGTACAACGGCGCGCGCAAACAGCCGAACCTCGTGCCGCTGCTCGCGTTGCTGCTCGCGCGCGAAGGCGTGCCGGTGCTGGTGCACGGCGTCACCGAGGATCCGGGTCGCGTGACGAGCGCGGAAATCTTCACGCATTTGGGCATCGCGCATGCGCAGTCGCGCGCGCAGATCGAAACCGACCTGGCCGAGCGTCGCGTCGCCTTCGCATCGATCGGCGTGCTCGCGCCGAAGCTCGCGCGCCTGCTCGCGCTGCGCCGGCGCATGGGCGTGCGCAATTCGACGCATACGCTCGTCAAGCTGCTGCAGCCGTTCGCGCCCGCGGGCCTGCGGCTCGTGAACTACACGCATCCGCCGTATCGCGACAGTCTCACCCAGCTGTTCATCACGCATCCCGACGCGGCCGTCGGCGGTGCGCTGCTCGCGCGCGGCACCGAAGGCGAGGCGGTCGCCGATACGCGCCGCCAGGTCCAGGTCGACTGGCTGCATGACGGCATCTGCGAGACCCGGCTGCCGCACGAACGCTCGTCGCCCGATGCGCCCGAAGTCGAATTGCCCGAGGCGCGCGACGCGGCGACCACGGCCGCCTGGATCGACGCCGTGCTGCGCGGCGAAGCGCCGGTGCCAAGCGCGATCGAGCGGCAGGTCGAGCTGATCGTCGACATCGCGAAGACGGCGGTCTGACGGCCGCGGGTTGACAGGCCTGTACGTACCGTCATACATTTGCCGCCATGCGTTCCCTTCCGAACACCCCTCGAATTACCTCCGGCCGCCTAGCGCGGCCCCTATCGCTACGCCTGGCGTAAGTCACGCGTAGCGCCGCGCGCAGGCAGCTTCGGTTGCCGGCGGCGGTCCTCTCTGTAGTTCCCGCAGTTTCGCTTCACCCCCGTCGTAGTTCTCCACAACCCGTCGTCATTTCATTCGTCCGTTTATCGCGCGGACGAAGCGAGAGGATCAAATCCACATTGCACGGGCTGCATCCGCAGCGTGCATGCGTGGACAGTCGGCCAACCGCTCGACGCCCCTCCCTCCGCCGACGACACCACGAATGAGGCCTCGTCCCATGTTGCGCAATCCCGCTGAAAAATACCGCCCCTTTCCCGCCGTGCGGCTGACCGGCCGCAAATGGCCGAGTCGCACGATCGATGCCGCGCCGGTCTGGATGAGCACGGACCTGCGCGACGGCAATCAGGCGCTGATCGAACCGATGAACGCCGCGCAGAAGCTCGAGTACTTCGAGATGCTGGTCGCGATCGGCTTCAAGGAAATCGAAGTCGGCTTTCCGTCGGCGTCGCAGACCGATTTCGACTTCGTGCGCCGGCTGATCGACGAGCGACGCATTCCCGACGACGTCACGATCGAAGTCTTCGTGCCGTCGCGCGCCGAGTTGATCGCACGCACGTTCGACGCGCTCGAAGGCGCGCCGCGCGCGATCGTGCACCTGTACAACGCGATCTGCCCGTCGTTCCGGCGCATCGTATTCAACCAGTCGAAAGACGAGATCAAGGCACTCGCCGTCGAAGGCGCGCGCCTCATCAAGGCACACACGCTGGCACGGCCGGGCACGCACTGGACCTTCCAGTACTCGCCCGAGACCTTCAACACGACCGAGCTGCCGTTCGCCCGCGAGGTGTGCGACGCCGTCGCGCAAACGTGGCGGCCGACGCGCGATCACAAGATGATCGTCAACCTGCCTGCCAGCGTCGAAGCGGCCACGCCGAACGTGTTCGCCGACCAGATCGAATGGATGCACCGCAATCTTGGCTATCGCGACAGCATCGTTCTGTCGGTGCATCCGCACAACGATCGCGGCACCGCCGTGGCCGCCGCGGAGCTTGCGCTGCTCGCGGGCGCGGATCGCGTCGAGGGCTGTCTGTTCGGCCATGGCGAGCGCACCGGCAACGTCGATCTCGTTACGCTCGCGATGAATCTCGACGCGATGGGCATCGACAGTGGTCTGGACTTTTCGGATCTGGCGACGATCAGGCGCGTGGCGGAGCGCTGCACGCGGATTCCGGTGGCAGCGCGGCATCCCTATGCGGGAAATGTGGCGATGGATCGCGCACGCGTGGCTCGCGACCCGGACGCCGGAGTGCATGAGCACAGCGCGAACGAGCGCGACAAATCTGACGAATGCGTAACCGCGTGAATCTGAACTGGGCTTTGAGTGATCAGCAGCGGCGTGCACACCCGCATTCCGCTGCCCCCTCCGACCCGCTCACGAGGCGCGGCCGTGCAAAGACGACCTCACTCCAGCGCGCAACGCGTCGCCTGCCATGCGATCAGCCGCCACTGCCCGTCTTCATGCGTATGAATCGCGGTATAGGCAATCGGAAACAGCAGCGCGCCGTTATTCGCCTCCATCTCGATCAGCGCGCGGCCCGTCACCACGTAGGTTTCGCGCCCGGCCGGCAAGACATCCTGCGACTGCACCTCGATCTGCCGATAACGGCGGCGCCCCGCGATGATTCCGTCGATGAACTGCCGCTTCGTCTCGCGCTTGCCGTTCGTATGGACGTAGCTCACGTTGTCCGCGAGCAGCGTGTCGAGCGACTGCCCATCGCCGTCGACCATCGCGCGAAAACGCTCTCGCTCGAGCCCGCGAATCGCTTCGATCATCTTTGCCGCCATTGCAGAGCCCCTCGAACACCGCGAGCCGCAGGCGGCCACGGTCAGAAGTTATATTGCAAATATAGCTGGCTGAAATTTATACCAGGATTGGGCTCTTTGATACCGCCATTGGAAACATGCTGGAAGCGGTAGGCCGCCACGTACTGCTGATGGACGAGGAGACACCTGCCTGCCGACCTGGCCAGCCTGGAACGAGCGGGCCTGGTCATCTGGCCCCGTGCGGGAGACTATTAGACAGTTGTCTCGCTTATTTTAAGCAAGATGTTAAAAGCATATCCCGGGAGGGATATACGCCCCACACGCAATTATTCCCTCGTTGATCTCGAACTATCAGTCGATTATATGAGCACGGCGCACTGACGCCGTCACTTACGCGCGTCGGGTGACCAAGGCAAATAGAGCGTATGATGGCTATCAAACCGCAAAACTCAATAGGATTTTAAGGAACTTGGATGCCCCTACGGCCTCTAAGTATTAGCACTCAGTAGAGCAGAGTGCTAACATCCATCGCTGGAGTCGTTTACTGAATACGCTATTGTCTGATTCCAAAGGAGCTTCACACGTGAGCCATGCAATGACCCTTCCGAGTACTTTGAGCCCGTCGTCGGCTAAGGCCGCTCCGGCAGGTGCACTGGCGCTCTCGCATTCCTCGCTGCTGTCCGGTCACCTGGGCAACATCGACGCCTACATCCAGGCGGTCAATCGGATTCCGATGCTGACGCCGGCGGAAGAACGCCAGTTCGCCACCGAATTGCGCGAACAGGACAATCTGGAGTCGGCACGCCGACTCGTTTTGTCGCACCTGCGACTCGTCGTGTCCATCGCGCGTAATTACCTCGGTTACGGATTGCCGCACGCCGACCTGATCCAGGAAGGCAACATCGGCTTGATGAAAGCCGTCAAGCGCTTCGATCCCGAGCAAAACGTGCGCCTCGTGTCGTACGCGATGCACTGGATCAAGGCCGAGATCCATGAATACATCCTGCGCAACTGGCGCATGGTGAAGGTCGCCACCACCAAGGCGCAACGCAAGCTGTTCTTCAACCTGCGCAGCCACAAGCAGGGGCTCGGCGCGTTCACGCCGGACGAGATCGAAGGTCTCGCCAAGGAACTGAACGTGAAGCGCGAAGAGGTCGCGGAGATGGAAACGCGTCTGTCGGGCGGCGACATCGCGCTCGAAGGTCAGGTCGAAGACGGCGAAGAGTCGTATGCGCCGATCGCCTATCTGGCCGACTCGCACAGCGAACCGACCGCCGTGCTGGCTTCGCGTCAGCGCGACAGGCTGCAAAGCGACGGCATCGCCAGCGCGCTCGATGCGCTCGATCCGCGCAGCCGCCGCATCATCGAGGCGCGCTGGCTGAAGGTGGCCGACGACGGCTCGGGCGGCTCGACGCTGCACGAGCTGGCCGACGAGTTCGGCGTGTCGGCCGAGCGTATCCGCCAGATCGAAGCCAGCGCCATGAAGAAGATGCGCGGCGCGTTGACCGAATACGCGTAAAGCGTCGGAGCGGTGCGCGTGTAGTGTGTCTCGCCCATGACATGGGTAAAAATGACACACGTCACGCGGCCGCAACCCAACAGGCGCCCATCGCGCTCAAGCCCCGCCCTCGCAAGACGGCGGGGCTTTTTACATTCTCGTGTCCTTGCTGTCGTCCTCGCGGCCGCGCATTCGCGTCGGACCCACCCGGGTCTCGGCTTAGGGGGGACGGTAAGCCTTTCTTGACGTATCGCAGGTCCGGTAGCAATACTGCATGAACGCGGCTACTCTCGTGACTTGATGCCGCACGGCCAATCCTGAGCGCGCGAGGTTCACCTCCTACAATCGGCATGCATTCGCCAGACTGCCTGACTGCCTGACTGCCAGGGCAATCTGGATCCGGCCGGACTCACCGGCGTGAAGTCGTCTTCGACCGATCATGACCATAGCCCTCAATCGCAGCAGCACACTCCGGTCGCGCTGGCGCGGCCGGTTCACCAGGTGGGTGCGCGGTCCCACGCTGGCGCGCGATCTCTGCATCATCCTCGCCGTCAAGTTGGTACTACTGATGGCGCTCAAGTACACCTTCTTCAATCATCCACAGGCCGAGCACATGATGCTGCCGCCTGAGCAGGTCGCGCAGGCGCTGCTGTCGGTGCCTGCCCCGCATCCGTCCAGAGGTGATCAACATGCCCGTTAGCGAAGTCGTCGAGCTGTCGCGTCTCCAGTTCGCCATCACGGCGCTTTATCACTTTCTGTTCGTGCCGCTCACGCTCGGGCTGACCTGGCTGCTCGTCATCATGGAGTCGGTCTACGTGATGACTGGCAAGCAGATCTACAAGGACATGACGCAGTTCTGGGGCAAGCTGTTCGGCATCAACTTTGCGATGGGCGTCGCGACCGGTCTCACGCTCGAGTTTCAGTTCGGCACCAACTGGGCCTACTACTCGCACTACGTCGGCGACATTTTCGGCGTGCCGCTCGCCGTCGAAGGGCTGATGGCGTTCTTCCTCGAATCGACGTTCGTCGGCCTGTTCTTCTTCGGCTGGAACAGATTGTCAAAAGTCCAGCATCTGATCGTCACGTTCTGCGTCGCGCTCGGTTCGAACCTGTCGGCGCTGTGGATCCTGGTCGCCAACGGCTGGATGAACAATCCGGTCGGCGCGAGTTTCAACTACCAGACGATGCGCATGGAGCTCGACAGCATCGGCTCGGTGATCTTCAATCCAGTCGCTCAGGTGAAGTTCGTGCACACGGTGTCGGCCGGTTATGTGACCGCGGCGATATTCGTGCTCGGCGTGTCGTCGTGGTATCTGCTGAAGCGCCGCGACACCGAGTTCGCGCTGCGCTCGTTCGCGATCGCGGCTGGCTTCGGCCTCGCGTCGGCGCTGTGCGTGATCGTGCTCGGCGACGAATCCGGCTATCGCACCGGCGAAGTGCAGCAGATCAAGCTCGCCGCGATCGAATCCGAATGGGAGACCGCCCCGGCGCCGGCACCGTTCACCGTATTTGGTATTCCCAATCAAAGAGAGCAGCGTACCGACTATGCGATCCGTGTGCCCTACGCGCTCGGCATCATCGCGACCCGCTCGCTCAGCGAACCCGTGGTCGGCCTGCGCGACCTGATCGTGGAAAACGAAGGTCGCATCAAGGAAGGCATGCTCGCCTATTCGGCGTTGCAGCGATTGAAGGGCGGCGACTCCAGCGACGAGGCGCATGCCGAATTCGACAAGCACAAGGACGATCTCGGCTACGCCCTGCTGCTCAAGCAGTTCACGCCGAACGTGACCGACGCGACGCCGGACCAGATCGCCGCCGCCGCAAGAAGCACGGTCCCGCCCGTGCTGCCGCTGTTCTTCTCGTTCCGCATGATGGTCGGCCTGGGCCTGCTGTTCCTCGCGACCTTCGTGCTCGCGTTCTGGTTCTGCGCGCAGCGCACGCTGCTGCTCGAAAAGCGTCGCTGGTTCCTGCGCTGGGCGGTCATCGCGATCCCGTTGCCGTGGCTCGCCGCCGAGTTCGGCTGGATCGTCGCGGAAATGGGCCGCCAGCCGTGGAGCATCGCGGGCATTCTGCCGACCAACCTGGCCGCCTCGACCTTGACGCCGCGCGATCTGTATCTGAGCATCGCCGGCTTCGTGCTGTTCTACACGGGGCTGTTCGTCATCGAGATCATGCTGATGTTCAAATACGCGCGGCTCGGCCCTTCGTCGTTGCATACGGGCCGCTATCACCACGAGAACGGCCAGCCGGTGACGCAGCCGCTGTCGAACACGGCCGCGTGACGCGCCGCCACACCGCTTCAGAGGAGTAACCCATATGGACTACGCCATCCTCAGACTGATCTGGTGGGTATTGATAGGTGTACTGCTGATCGGCTTCGCGCTGACCGACGGCTTCGACATGGGCGCGGCGATCCTGCTGCCGTTCATCGCGAAAACGGACTCCGAGCGCCGCATCGTCGTGAACACGGTCGGCGCGACGTGGGAAGGCAACCAGGTCTGGTTCGTGACCGCGGGCGGCGCGATGTTCGCCGCATGGCCGCTCGCCTACGCGGCATCGTTTTCCGGCTTTTACTTCGCGATGCTGCTCGTGCTGTTCGCGCTGTTCTTCCGCCCGGTCGGCTTCGACTATCGCGGCAAGCGCGAAGATCCGCGCTGGCGCACCGCGTGGGACTGGGGCCTCTTCATCGGCGGCTTCGTGCCGGCGCTCGTGTTCGGCGTCGCGTTCGGCAATCTGCTGCAAGGCGTGCCGTTCTCGTTCGATACCGATCTGCGCGTGACCTATCACGGCAGCTTCTTCGGCCTGCTCAATCCGTTCGCGCTGCTCACCGGTCTCGTCAGCGTGGCGATACTGGCCGCGCATGGCGCCGCGTTCGTCAAGTGGAAGACGGATGGCGTGGTCCATGAGCGCGCATCGAAGGCACTGCGGCTCGCGGCGCTGTGCTCGGTGGTGCTGTTCCTCGTCGCGGGCGCGCTCGTCGCGACGGTGATCGGCGGCTATCAGGTCGTCGACATGCCGCCGTTCGACGCGGTCTCCAATCCGTTGATGAAGACCGTGATCGGCGCGCCGGGTTTGTGGCTGAACAACTACGCACTCTATCCGTGGACGGCGATTGCGCCGCTCGCGGGTCTCGTCGGCGGCGTGCTCGCGGTGCTACTCGCGCGCTCGCGCTTCGAGGCGGCGGCGTTTCTGTCGACATCGCTGATGATCATCGGCGTGATCCTGACCGCGGGATTCTCGATGTTCCCATTCATCATGCCGTCGTCGCTCGACGGCCGCAGCAGCCTGACCATGTGGGATTCGACCTCGAGCCGCATGACGCTCGAGATCATGCTGTTCGCGGTGATCGTGTTCCTGCCGATCATCCTGCTCTATACGGGCTGGGTCTATCGGGTGATGCGTGGCAAGGTTACCGCCGCGGCGATCGAGGAAAACCACCACTCGATGTATTGACCAGCGCTGCGCCTCAATGCAAAAGCGGCACCTTGGGAACAAGGTGCCGCTCTCTTATTACCGCGCCGTCATGACTGCGCGATGGCAGCCTGGCTCACTCAACCGATCATGCCGGCACCGGTGCCGCGCCCGCGCCGCCGCCTTGCGACGGCAGACGCTCGGCCAGCTTCTGCGCGTAGCGCTGCGCGGCCTCGCCGACGACGATATGGAACGTGTTCGTCGACACCCAGGCGCTATCGAGCGCATCGAGGCGCTCGCGATCGACTACGGACGGATCGCGCACGACCACTCGCAAACGCGTTGCCGCGACCGCATCGAGCGACACCACGTTGCCCGCGCCGCCGAACACGGCGAGCCAGCGCAGCGGATCGGGATCGAGCGGACCGCCTTGCGCGTCGTGAGCGTGCGGAGCGACCGACGTGGCGGCAGGAGCCACCGCCGCCGGCACCGTCCCGGCAGCAGCCACCTTCACCGTATCGCCATGACCCTGCGCGATCGCCGTACGCATTTCATCGGCGATGATGTCCGCCTCCGGTCCGATGATCACCTGCACGGCGTTCGTGCCGCGCTTGAGCACACCGCGCGCGCCGATCGACTTCAGTTCGCTCTCGGAGACCTTGTCCGCATCGACGACAGACAGACGCAGACGCGTCGTGCACGCATCCACGACCGACAGATTCGCCGCGCCACCCAGCGCCGCGATATAACGCTGCGCACGCGGCACGGCCGCACCGGCCGCCGGCGCGACGAAGCCGCCCGCCGTGAACGACTCGACCTGCTCGTCGGCTGCGGCAGGCTCGCGGCCCGGCGTCGCCATGTTGAACTTGCGGATGAAAAAGCGGAACAGACCGTAGTACACGACCGAGTACACGATGCCGAGCGGGATCGCCCACCAGCCCTTCGTCGACAACCCGAAGTTCAGCACGTAGTCGATGAAGCCCGCCGAGAACGTGAAGCCGAGGTGAATGCCGAGCGCCGAACAGATCGCGAGGGACAGCCCCGTCAGCAGCGCGTGGATCGCATACAGCACCGGCGCGAGGAACATGAAGCTGAACTCGATCGGCTCGGTGACGCCCGTCAGGAACGACGTCAGCGCCATCGAGAACAGCAGGCCGAACACCATCGCGCGACGCTCTTTCGGTGCCTCGTGATACATCGCGAGACACGCGGCCGGCAGGCCGAACATCATCACCGGGAAGAAGCCGGTCATGAAGGTGCCCGCGGTCGGATCGCCAGCGAAGAAGCGATGCAGGTCGCCCGTGACCGGCGCGCCGCCCGCCGGCGTGAACGTGCCGAACACGAACCACGTCAGCGAGTTGAGGATGTGATGCAGACCCGTGACGAGCAGCAGTCGGTTCAGCACGCCGAACACGAAAGCGCCGAGCGCGCCGGCCGTCGTGAGCCAGTGGCCGGCCAAGTCGATGACGTTCTGCACCGGTTGCCAGACGTACCCGAATATGATGCCTAGCCCCACGCAGACCACCCCTGTCACGATCGGCACGAAGCGTTTGCCGCCGAAGAAGGCAAGGTAGTCGGGCAGCTTGATGTCCTTGTAGCGGTTGTACAGCAGCCCCGCGACGATCCCCGCGATGATCCCCGACAGCACGCCCATATTGAGCTTGTCGTTGATGTCCTTCATCACCGCGATCTGCACCAGATAGCCGATGGCGCCGGCGAGCCCCGCGACGCCGTTATTGTCTTTCGCGAAGCCGACCGCCACGCCGATCGCGAACAACAGCGGCAGGTTGTCGAAGATCGCGCCGCCCGCATCGGCGATCATCTTGATGTTGAACACATCGGGCTGGCCGAGCCGCAGCAGCAGCCCGGCGACCGGTAGCACCGCGATCGGCAACATCAGCGCGCGTCCGAGGCGCTGAATCTTCAGAAACGGATTTCCATCCATCGGTATCTCCAATTTTGTCTCGTAGGGGTACGTCTAGGTTGAGTGGTGCAGCTAGGTGGCAAATCGCTGCGCGCGCGAAGGCAGACGTGCTGCCGGGCGCACGGCATGCGGACTCTCCGGTTCGTTGATCTTTAATCGAGCGGCCACGTGGCCCGGCTCGCGGCCCGGACTGCCTGGGCCGAGTCGAGCGCGAGCGCGTCGCGGGCGCGTTGGCGGCACAACTGATAGTCGAGCGTGCGCACGCGTGCCTTGATGCCCGGCACCGACACCGGGTCCACCGACAGCTCGGTCACGCCGAGCCCGACGAGCAGCGGCATCGCGACCGGGTCGCCGGCGAGCGCGCCGCACACGCCAACCCACTTGCCGTGCTTCGCGGCACCTTCGACCGTCGCCGCGATCAGGCGCAGCACCGCCGGATGCAGTCCGTCCGCCTGCGCCGCGAGATCGGGCTGGCAGCGGTCCATCGCGAGCGTGTACTGCGTGAGGTCGTTGGTGCCGATCGACAGGAAATCGGCGTGCTGCGCGAGCTGATCGGCGAGCAATGCAGCCGACGGCACTTCGATCATCACGCCCACTTCGATCGGCTCGGTGCTCCCCGCTTCGCGGGCGAGCTCGTCGATCCGCTTGCGGATGCGGACCAGTTCGCCCGCATCGGTGACCATCGGCAGCAGGATGCGCACGGCGCCGAGCGGACGCACCGCGAGCAGGCCGCGCAGCTGGTCGTCGAGCAGATCGGGGCGCACCTGCGCGAGGCGCACGCCGCGCAGACCGAGCGCGGGGTTCGGCTCGGGTGGCAGCGTCAGATAATCGACTTCCTTGTCCGCGCCGACGTCGAGCGTGCGGATGATCGCCGTGCGGCCGCGCAACGCGTCGACGATCGCCTGGTAGCTCTGACGATGCTCGTCCGCGTTCGGCGCCGCCGGCCGATGGATGAACAGCAGCTCGGTGCGCAACAGGCCGACCGAGTCGGCGCCGTTGTCGACGGCGGCGTTCGCGTCATCGAGCGTGGCGATGTTGGCGGCCACTTCGACCGCGCGGCCGTCGGACGTCGCCGCGGCCTGCTGCGACGTGCGGCGGTTCGCTTCGCGCACGTCGGCGAGGCGGCTGCGTTCGCGGCGCGCGCGTTCGACATCGACTTCGGTCGGCGCGAATTCGAGGCGGCCGGTGCTCGCGTTCACCACCACTTCAGTGCCCTCGGGAATCGCATGCAACGCGTCGCCGATCGCGACCAGCGAGGGAATCCCCGCCTGGCGCGCAAGAATCGCCGCGTGCGAGGTCGCGCCACCGCGCGCCATCACGAGCGCGGTCACGCGCGTACGATCGAGCGACGACAGATCCGACGGAGTGAATTCGTCCGCCGCGAGCACCGCCTCGTCCGGCAGCGAGCGCGCTGCGCTGCTCGTGTAGCCGAGCGCGCGCTGGACGCGCTTTTCGATGTCGCGCAGGTCGGCGGCCCGCTCGGCGAGCAGCGCGTCCTCCACATGACTGAGGATTTCGGTTTGCGCGCGGATCGCCGCGCGCCACGCGAAACCGGCGCTCTTGCCAAGGCTGATCAGATCGCGCGCGGCGTCGAGCAGCGTCGGATCTTCGAGCAGCACGCGATGCACCGCGAAAATCCCCGCCTCGCCGACCGCGCCGCGTTGCGAGGCATCGCGCACGACGGTGTCGAGATCGGCGTCGACGGTCGCGATCGCCTTGTCGAGCAGACGACTCTCGGCCGCCGACGTGCCGCTCGCCTGTTCCGGCGGATCGAGGTCCGCGTCGTCCCAGCGCACCAGCTTGCCGACCGCGACGCCCGGTGCCGCGCACACGCCCGCCAGCGTATTCGGCGCGAGCGGCTCGCCAGCCGCGGGCGCTGCCACGATGGCAGCCGGTGCCGTCGCCGCACGCGCCGGCTTCTGTTCGACTTCGCCATGCGCTTCGCGCGTCAGCTCGTCGGCGACCGCATCGACGGCCGCCTGTGCCTGCGGACCGACGCCGAGCAGCTCGATGCTCGCGCCTTCGCCAGCGCCCAGTCCGAGCAGCCCCACCACGCTTTCGATCGGCGCCTTACGCCCGTCGTAGCGCACCTCGACGCGCGCATCGAAACCACGCGCCGCTTCGCGTGCCCGCGCCGCGGGCCGTGCATGCAGGCCGCCCGCGTGCGTCAGCGTGATCTGGCGGCGCGCTTCGTCCATGACTTGCGCGGCGCTCGCCTCGCGCACCGCGTCCTGGCTGACGCCGTCGCGCGCGCGCAGCACCAGCAGCGGCGTTTCGCCCGCTGTCACCCCGCCGGCCGGCACGCGCTCGATCACCTCGAACGCCTCCGAATTCGCGATCGCGATCACCGACACGAGGCTCGGCGCATTCAGCGCGACCTGATCCTGATCGAACTCGATCAGCACGTCGCCCGTGCGCACCTGCGCGCCCTGCTGGACCATCGGCGCAAAGCCCTTGCCGTTCAGCCCGACCGTGTCGATACCGATATGCAGCAGAACCTGCGCGCCCTCGGCGCTCTCGAGCGTCACCGCGTGACCGGTGCGCGCGAGATGCGTGACGACCCCGTCGCATGGCGCGACGAGCCGTCCCTCGAGCGGATCGATGCCGATGCCGTCGCCAAACATACCGCCCGAAAACACCGGGTCCGGCACGTTCGCGAGCGGCACGACCGGACCGGTCAGTGGTGCGAGCAAAACAATGTGATCTTCGGAATGGCTCATCAGATTGGACTTCTCGACACGTCGCATCGTCATTCTCGTCAATGAGTTTCGGTGACTTTGTTGAGATGGCGCGGCGCATCGGGATTGCGCCCGCGCGCGGCGGCAAGATCTGCGGCCATCACGTAAAAGGACAGGATGGCGGCGATCGGATCGAGCGCCGCGTGGGCGGTGGCGACGAGCGGCAGCGAGGCTTCCGCGACGTCGTCCGGCGCCGCGAGCAGCACGCGCGCACCGCGCGCGCGCATGTCGTGCGCGAGTTGCAGCAGCCCCGCCTGCTCGGGTCCGCGCGGCGCGAACACGAGTAGCGGATAGTCGCGGTCGATCAGCTCCATCGGACCATGACGCACTTCCGCGCTCGAAAACGCTTCGGCCTGGATGCCGGAGGTTTCCTTCAGTTTCAGCGCGGCCTCCTGCGCGATCGCGAGGCCAAGGCCGCGGCCGATCACGATCATCCGTTCGATGCCGCGCAATTCGCTCACGGCCATCGACCAGTCGAGCCGGCCCGCGCGTTCCAGTGCGTCGGGCAGCGCGCTCAGTCCATCGAGCAGCTCGGCGTCGTTCTGCCAATGCGCGACCAGTTGCGCGGAAATCGACAGCATCGCGATATAACTCTTGGTCGCCGCGACGCTGAGTTCGGGACCGGCGACGAGCGGCAGATGCCACTCGCACGCGTCGGCGAGCGGTGAGCTCGGTGCGTTGACCGCGGCGACCGTCAACGCGCCGGCCGCGCGCAGCGCGTTCATCGTGCCGACCAGATCGGGACTCTTGCCCGATTGCGAAAACGCCAGCGCAAGCTGATCGCGCACCTGCAGCGGCGCCTGCTGCAACGTCGCGACCGACATCGGCAGCGACGCGACCGGCACGCCGAGGCGGCTCATCGTGAGGGATGCAAAGTAACTGGCTGCATGGTCCGAGCTACCGCGCGCGACGGTCAGCGCGACATGGCGCGGCTGCTGCGCGAGCTTGGCGGCGAGCGCCGTGACGCGCGAGGTGTCCTTGAGCTGCTCGGCGACCGTTGCGGCGGACGCCAGCGCTTCCTTAAGCATATTCGACAATTGCTTCTCCTTCGACGTAAGTCGCGCTCAGCGCCAGTTCGCGGTCGAACACGACCACGTCGGCCCAGGCACCGCGCGCGATGCGGCCGCGGTCCTCGATGCCGAGATAGTCGGCGGCGTAGCGCGACAAACGGTGGGATACATCGGCGATCGGCAAGCCGATCGAGACAAGATTGCGCAGCGCCTGATCCATCGTCAGCGTGCTGCCCGCGAGCGTGCCGTCGGCGAGACGCACGCCGCCGAGACACTTCGTCACGTGCTGGCTGCCGAGACGGTATTCGCCGTCGGGCATGCCGGTGGCCGAGGTGCTGTCCGTCACGACGTACAGGCGCGGAATCGCGCGCAGCGCGGCGCGGATCGCGCCCGGATGCACGTGCAGCAGGTCGGGAATGATTTCGGCGTATTCGGCGTGCGCGAGCGCCGCGCCGACGAGGCCGGGGTTGCGGTGATGCAGCGGCGACATCGCGTTGAACAGATGCGTGAAGCCGCACGCGCCGTGCTTGAGCGCGGCGACCGCGTCGTCGTAAGTGCCGAGCGAATGACCGAGCTGCACACGCACGCCGCGCGCCGCCATCTCGGAGATGATCTCCATGTGGCCGGCGATCTCGGGTGCGAGCGTGACGACGCGGATCGGCGCGATCGACAGATACTTGAGCACCTCGTCCATCACCGCCGATACCGCCGCGTCGGGCTGCGCGCCGAGCTTACCGGGGTTGATGTACGGCCCCTCCAGATGCACGCCGAGCACGCGCGCGCCGCCGGGCGTGCGCACCCGCGTGACGTTGCCGAGCCCGGCGACGACGTTCATCAGTTCGTCGCGCGGCGCGGTCATCGTCGTCGCGAGCAGGCTCGTCGTGCCGTAGCCCGCATGCGTGCGCGTGATCGTTTCGATTGCGTCGCCGGCTTCCATCACGTCGGCGCCGCCGCCGCCATGCACGTGCAGATCGATGAAGCCGGGCAGGATGTACGGTGCGTCGTTCGTCGACGGATCGACGCGCTCGCCTGTCAGCGCCGTAATGCGGCCGTTTTCGAATTCGAGCGTGCCGTGGATCCACCCATCGGTGGTGAGTATGTTTCCGGTCAGCATGAGTCTCTCTGGTGCGTGATACGTATGCGGCAAATGTGCGTCCATTGGACTGGCGGCCTACATGGGCCGCGCGGCTCAGGTGCGCAGTTCAGCGACGAAGTCGTAGTAGTCGTCGCGGCAATAAGTGTCGGTCAGCTCGATCGCGCGCTGATCCGCGCTGTAGCCGATACGGGTGATGACGAGCAGCGCGGTGCGCGGTTCGATGTCCATCAGTGCGGCGATTTCGCTAGACGCGTTGACGGCGCGGAAGTGCTGCAACGCGCGCACGACCGCCGCGCCGCGTTGCTCGAGATAGGTGTAGAGGGAGTCGCCGATCACCTGCGGATCGGGCACGATCGCGACCGGCAGCGCCGAATGTTCGACCGCCATCACGATGCCGTCCGCGCGCCGCAGCCGCCGCAAGCTCGTGACCGCCGCGCCGGGCGACAGGCCGAGGTGCAGCAGCTCGTCGCGATTGGCGGCGCGCACGCCGCGTTCGAGCCAGACCGAATCGGGCCGGAAACCGCGCTGCTGCATCTTCTTCGTGAAGCCGGTCAGACGCGATAGCGGATCCTCGACGCGCGGCGTGATGAAGCTGCCCGCGCCACGTGAGCGCCGGATCAGCCCTTGCTCGACCAATAGCTCGATCGCCTTGCGCGCCGTGATGCGCGACACGCCGATCGCGTCGGACAGCGTGCGCTCGGAGGGCAATGCCTCGCCGGCCGACCAGACGCCGCAGTGGATCGCCGTCGCCAGGTTGCGCGCGAGCTGCAGGTAGAGCGGCGTGACGTTGCGCACGTCAGGCATCAATGCGGACCAGCGAGTTTCCATGGGACTCCAAGGACGCCGCGAGCAGTACGGCTCTCGAAAATTGAGAGCCCATTATATAACCAACATAATACCAGTCAACGGACTGGTTCCATGCTGGACCGGATTGGGTGAAAGCCTTGCCGGACATGGCTCACAGCCGGTTTTAAAGGGTGCTGCGGCAGGAATTCAAGGACCAGGACATACCCGCATCAGGGGTATCTGACGATACCAGGATGCCATCAGAACGGCTCCAGTGGTATCTAAATCGCTCCATCACCAATACCTGTTTAATACCAATTTTCTCGGCGCCGAAATGGGTTGGATTGGCAAATGAGGGCCATGTCAATATAGTGCGGTGATAGACCAGAAAAAGTCCCCGGGGAGCCGCCCTTGACCGATTCCGAGGCGCTTCGGCGCGCTCAGGCCGTCCGCCATTTCAACCGCTTCTACACCCGATGCATTGGCGCTCTGCACGAGCATCTCGCCCGCAGCGAGTTCTCGCTGACGGAAGTGCGCGTGCTGCACGAGCTTTCGCAAGTTCGCGCGCAGACCGCGTCGGTGCTCGGGCGCGCGCTCGGGCTCGATAGCGGCTATCTGAGCCGTCTGCTGACCAATTTCGAGCGGCGCCACCTGATCACGCGCCGCCCATCCGACACCGACGCGCGCCAGTCGCTGATCGAACTGACCGAGCACGGTCACGCGACCTACGCGCCGCTCGATGCCGCCGCCATCCATGAAGCGCTCGACCTGCTCGACAGGCTCAGCGCGCTGTCGCAGGAGCAACTGATCGGCGCGATGAAGCTGATCGAGCGCCTGCTCACCGACACGCCGAAGCACTCGCTCGTGAAGCTGCGTGCGCCGCGCGCCGGCGAATGCGGCTGGCTCGTGCATCGGCAGGCACAGTGGTTCGCCGCGCAGCACGGCTGGAATCACACGTTCGAGGGCTTGCTCGCGCGCGTCGTCGCCGAGTACGCCGAGCGCGACGATCCACTGCGCGAGACGTGCTGGATCGCGGAACAGGAAGGCCTGGTGGTCGGCTCGGTGTGCCTCGTCGGGATGTCGACGACGGTCGCGGGCGTGCGCTTGCTGTGGGTCGAGCCGGACGTGCGGCGGCTCGGCATCGGCACGCAACTGCTCGGCGAATGCGCGCGCTTCGCGCGGCGCGCGGGCTACACCAAGCTGACCATGACCATCGCGAGCGTGCTGACGGAGCCGCGGCGGCTTTGCGAGCGCGCCGGGTTCAAGCTGTCCGGCAGCGCGGCGCAGCATCGCTTTGGCCGGGATCTGACGATCGAAAGATGGGAGCTGGAGTTATAAAAAAAGGCACGCGCCTGTGCGGCGCGTGCCTTTTCCGATGCCATGCGATCGCGTTGAGCGCGTCGCTTAGAACGACGGCACCATCGAACCCTTGAACTGCGTCTTGATGAACTGGCGCACGTCTTCCGACTGATATGCCGCGACCAGCTTCTTCACCCACGGCTGGTCCTTGTCCTTCGCGCGTACGGCGATCAGGTTCGCGTACGGGCTATGGACGTCTTCGAGCGCGATCGCGTCCTTGGTCGGCTGCAGGCCGGCGGCGAGTGCGAAGTTCGTGTTGATGACGGCGGCGTCGACGTCGGCGAGCGAGCGCGGCAGTTGCGCGGCGTCGAGCTCGACGAACTTGATCTTCTTCGGATTGTCGACGACGTCGAGCGGGGTCGCGTTGTTGCCGCCGGTGGCCGCGCCGTCCTTCAGCTTGATCACGCCTTGCGCTTGCAGCAACAGCAGTGCGCGATTTTCGTTCGACGGATCGTTCGGCACCGCGACCTTCGCGCCCTGCGGCAGATCCTTCAGCGACTTCAGCTTCTTCGAGTACGCGCCGAGCGGCGAGATGTACGTGAGGCCCGCGTTGGCGAGCTTGTAGCCGCGCTGCTTGATCTGGCTATCGAGGTACGGCTGGTGCTGGAAGCTGTTGGCGTCGAGATCGCCTGCGTCGAGCGCGGCGTTCGGCTGGATGTAGTCGTTGAACTCGACGACCTTCACGTTCAGGCCCTCGCGCTTCGCGACCTTGGTGACGACTTCCCAGATCTGCGCATCCGGGCCGCCGATCGTGCCGACCTTGATGACCTTGTCGTCGGCGTGCGCGCCGAAGCTGGTCAGGATCGCCGCACCGGCGACGACTGCGGTGAGGGCTTTGAGGATGTTTCTGCGCTGCATGTGTTTCTCGCTGTTGCTGATCGACGTTGAGTCGACGGCTCCGATCGGTGCCGGAGTTGGGTAAGAACGGACGGCGCCCCGGTTCGAGCAGGAGCGCCATCGACCAAACCGCAAATTGTTTCATATGCGCGGCAAGTTGGGAAATACCCTTACCGCATATGGTTATGCGAAGCGCGAGTGCAAGGGCCGGCACTGCGCCGAATCGACGCCTGACCGATAATCCACAGCCGTGGCCGCGCACGGGCCACCTAACCGCCATTGAGACTGACCATGTACGTGATCAACCTTATCTACACCGCCCCGCTCGATCGCATCGACGAGGCGCTCGACGCGCATCGCGCGTTTCTCGCGAAGCAGTTCGACGCGGGCATCTTCGTCGCGGCTGGCCCGAAGCTGCCGCGCGATGGCGGCATCATTCTCGCGGTGCGTATCGAGCGCGACAGGCTCGACCGGATCCTTGCGAGCGATCCGTTCGCCGAGCAGCAGCTTGCGCGCTACGAGGTGACGGAGTTCAAGGCGACGCGTCTCGCGCCTGGGCTGAATCTGCCGATTCCGGCTTGAGGGGGCTTTGCGAAAAGGAAACTGGTGAGCGGATGCGAGCGGCGTCGCGATCAGGAGCGGCTCGCGATGCGCGTCAATCCAGCAGCAGCTTGATGTCATGCACCCACGGCGTCGCGCCCTGGCCATCGCGCGCGAACAGACGCAGCTTGCCGTCCGTGTCGAACACGTAGCTCGCGGCCGTGTGGTCCATCGTGTAGCTGTCGGGCGTCTTGCCCGGCACCTTCGCGTAGTAGACGCGGAAGTCTTTGGCCAGCTTCGCGAGCTGTTCCTCATTAGCGGGACGCAGACCGACGAAGCTCGGGTTGAACGCCGGCACGTATTGCGCGAGCAGTTGCGGCGTATCGCGCTCGGGGTCGACGGTGACGAACAGCACCTGCACGCGCTTCGCGTCTTCCGGGCCGAGCTGCTGCAACGCCTGCGACAGTTCGGCCATCGTGGTCGGGCAGACGTCCGGACAATGGGTATAGCCGAAGAACAGCACGACGACCTTGCCCTTGTAGTCGGCAAGCGTGCGGATCTTGCCGGACGTGTCGGGCAACGAGAAATCGCTGGCGAATTGCGTATTGCCGGTGATGTCGAGATTCGAGAAGGCCGGCGGCTGCTTGCCGCACCCCGTCATGAGCAGCGTGCCGCCGAGTGCCGCGCCGAGCGCGCAAGCCATCACAGCGGCGCGCGCAACGCGCGCGAAGCGGTTCTTGAGCATGGTGTTACGCGCCGATCACGACGCGCGCGTAGTGGTCGACCAGCAGCGCGGCGAACAGCAGCGACAGATAGACGATCGAATAACGGAAGGTCTTGCGCGCGAGATCGTCCGAATACTCACGGTAGATCTTCCACGCATACGCGAGAAACACGGCGCCGAGCAGCACCGCCGACGCGAGATACACGACCCCGCTCATGCCGGAGATAAACGGCATCAGCGTGACTGCGAACAGGATCACCGTGTAGAGCAGGATATGCAGGCGCGTGTACTTCTCGCCGTGCGTGTTCGGCAGCATCGGCAGGCCGGCGTTTTCGTAGTCCTTGCGGCGATACAGCGCGAGCGCCCAGAAATGCGGCGGCGTCCACACGAAGATGATCAGCACGAGGATCCAGGCGTCGCCGGGCACGTGCCCCGTGACCGCGGCCCAGCCTAACGCCGGCGGCATCGCACCCGACGCGCCGCCGATCACGATGTTCTGCGGCGTGGCCGGCTTCAGCAGCAGCGTATAGATGACCGCATAGCCGACGAACGTGGCGAGCGTGAGCCACATGGTCAGCGGATTGGCGAACGTGTACAGCGTCCACATGCCGAGGCCGCCGAGCACGGCCGAGAACAGCAGGATCTGCGGAGTGGTGATTTCGCCGCGCGCCGACGGACGCCACGACGTGCGGCGCATTTTCGCGTCGATCTGCTGCTCGACGAGGCAGTTGATTGCGAATGCGGCACCGGCCAGCAGCCAGATGCCGACGGTACCGCCGATCAGTACGGTCCACGGCACCATGCCCGGCGTCGACAGGAACATGCCGATGACCGCGCAGAACACCGCAAGCTGCGTAACGCGCGGCTTGGTCAGGGCGAGATATTGGGAGACCCGGCTTCCGGGCGTCTGGGAGAGTGTTGTGCTGTCCATGTGAGTCACGCTGGCGCGGCATCGCGCGCAGGGAGCGTGGCGCGGCCGGGACGGCTATAAGCGATCCGAAAGTTTAACATAACGAGCAACAGCAGCAGGATCGCGGCCCCGCCGTTATGGGCGACCGCGATCGGCAACGGCCACTGCAGCACGATATTCGACAACCCGGTGATGAACTGGATCAGCACCACCAGCAGCACGCCGTTGGCGGGTCGCCGCAGCGATTCGAAGCGGCGCATTTTCGCCGCGAACCACACCAGATACGCGATCACGACGAACGCGAAGGTACGATGCGTCCAGTGAATCGCGACCAGCGCATCCTGCGTGATGACGTCGCCGTCGCCGGTCATGCCGAGTGCGCGCCACAGGTGGAAGCCGTGCGCGAAGTCCATCGGCGGGATCCATTGGCCGTTGCAGGTCGGGAAGTCGGTGCACGCGAGCACCGCGTAGTTCGTGCTGACCCAGCCGCCCAGCGCGATCTGCAGCACCAGCAGCGCAAGACCCGCGAGCGCCGCGGCGCGCCAGCGCGCGGCCTCGGGCTCATAGGCGGGCAGCGGGGTCAGGCGCGCGGCGAGCCAGCCGAGCGTGCCGAGCAGCGCAAGGCCGAGCAACAGATGCGTGGTCACGATGACCGGTTGCAGCTTCATCGTCACGGTCCACGCGCCGAACACGCCCTGCACGACGATCAGGAGCAGCAGCGAAGTCGGCCACCACGGCGATACGTGCAACGGCCGACGCTTGATGCGCGCCGTCCAAGCGATGACCGTCTGCGCGATGATCAGCACGCCGATCGCCATCGCGAAGTAGCGGTGAATCATTTCGATCCATGCCTTCGTCATGCTGACGGGGCCGCTCGGCATCGCCTGATAGGCGGCGGAGATCGCCGCGTGCGCGATGAACGGCGACGATGTGCCGTAGCAGCCGGGCCAGTCCGGGCAACCGAGGCCCGAATCGGTGAGGCGTGTGAAGCCGCCGAACATCACGAGATCGAGCGTCAGGAAGGTGGTGAGCCAGACCAGCTTGCGGAATTTGTCGTCGTCGGCCTTGACCCAGACGTAGGACAGCGGCAACAACGCGATACACAAGCCGATCAGGCCCAGTTGCAATACGAACATCTTGTCTACCCAGGTTGCGGCATCAGCCGATGGTCGACCATTTGAGCAGCTTGGTCAGGTCGCCTTTGATCTTGGTCGGGTTCGCGTCTTTCGGGAATCGCATCATCAGATTGCCGTTCGGATCGACCAGGTAGATGTGGTCCGTGATCCGCGTGCCGGTGTCGGCGGGTAGCCAGGCGGCGACCTGCGCCGGATCGGCGATCAGCATGTCGGTATTGGGGTAGGCGGTTTGTATCACATCGGCGACCTTACCTGCATCGGTGCGCAGCCACACTTCCACGACGCGCTCGCGTTCCGGCCCCTGAGCTGCGCGGATTTGTCGCATGAAGTAAAGCTTCGTCACGCAGGCTTTGTCGCACGCGCTGCCATCGACCGAGATCATCAGCCAGCGGCCATGCAGCGACGCGAGCTTCAGCGCTTTGCCGTCCTCACCGGTGACCACGAGCGAGTCGGGGATCGGCCGCTGCGGGTCGATCAGTGCGCCGTAGTTCGTGCTGCCGCCGGTCGGCTTCACGACGTAGTACATGAAGTACGAGACCGCGATCGGCGCCGCGCAGATCACCGCGAGCAGCAACAGCACCCAGCGGCCGCGCTTCCACGAGCCCGGGCCGTTCGGTTGGCCGGGAATCGCTTTGGCCGCGGCGGGTTTGCCGCTGGGTTTGCCGGCGGGCTTGCCAACTTCGGGCGAACGGGGAGTTTGAGTCGACACTACAGAACCTCTTTCAATGTTTGGATGGCGGCGCCCCGCGGCTTGCGTTCCTCACGCGCCCGGCGCGTGTTCTTTCTTGCCCGCGCGACGCGCCGCATACAGACCGAAGGCGAGCGCCGCGGCGGCCATGCCCCACCACTGCAGCATGTAGCCGTAATTGCGCTCGACGCCGGTGGTCGGCACGGGCCAGTCGCGCACCAGGCCGTCGCGGACGTCGCCGGTTTGCTGGATCACGAACGATTGCAACGGCAGCCCGGTCTCGCTGGCGTACGAGGCGACATCGAGATTCTGCCGGATCAGGCGATGCGCGGCCGAGCCGCCCTCCCCGAGTTCGAACGCGCGCGACGCGTCGGCGCGCGCGATCCCTTCGATCTCGACCTCGCCCGACGGCGTCGTGTACGGCGCGATGGTCTCGCGACTGCTGAGGTTGCGTGGCAGCCAGCCGCGATTAACGAGCACGTAGCCGCCGTCGACGAGTTTAAAAGGCATCACGACATAAAAGCCCGGCTGATCGTTATACGGACGATTATCGAGGTACACGACCTTGTCCGCGACGAAGCTGCCGCGCGCCTTCACGCGATGAAACTCGACGTCCTTCAGCGCGAGCGGCGCCGCGCTGACCGGCAGCGCGGGCGCGTTCTCGAACTGGGTGATGCGCGCCTCGAGCGCTTCCTTCTGATGCGCGCGATCGCGCTGCCAGAAACCAAGCCGCATCGTCACGGCGACGACCAGCAGGATCAGCAGCGCGGGAATCAGGCGAAACTTCATTGCAGGTGCTCCGGCATCGCGTTCAGGGCCGCCGGGAAGCCGCGGCAGACGCCCGCGCGCGGTGCGATAATGAATGTCTTGCCACTGCGCTTTCCGGTTTCAGTTGGTTCCATGCACATTATCGTTCCCATCGCCTTTGTTCTGATCATCGCCAGCATGGTGTCGGCGCTGTATTTCATGATGCACGACAAAGGCAAGACTAAACGGATGGTCTGGTCGCTCGCCACGCGGGTGGGTCTGTCGATCTCGCTGTTCCTGTTCATCCTGTTCGCACACTGGATGGGCTGGATTCAGTCGACCGGGATTCCGTACGGGCGCTGACGCTCGCGCATAGGTCGTCGGCGCTTACTGTCGGCGGCCAATTTTCCTCGCCGCCAAATAAAACGCCGCCCTGACAGGTCGAGGGCGGCGCTGCATTCATCCCTGCGGATTGCTCGCGCGCACCGACGAGCGGCGCGCGGGTCCGACTGCGTTACAGCCAGTACACGACGACGTAAAGACCGAGCCACACGACGTCGACGAAGTGCCAATACCAGGCCGCGCCTTCGAACGCGAAGTGATGTTCCGGCGTGAAGTGGCCGCGAATCAGACGCACCATCACGACAGCCAGCATCGTGCCACCGAGGAACACGTGAAAGCCGTGGAAGCCGGTCAGCAGGAAGAACGTCGAACCGTAGATGCCCGAAGCCAGCGTCAGGTTCAGCTCGTTGTACGCGTGGAAATACTCGAAGCCCTGCAGGAACAGGAAGCACACGCCCAGCACGAGGGTCGCCGCGAGCCACCCGATCGCCTTCCTGCGATGGTTGTCGCGCAGCGCATGGTGCGACACGGTCAGCGTCGCGCCCGAGGACAGCAGCAGCGCCGTGTTGATGGTCGGGACCGGCCACGGCTGCATCGACTTGTAGGTCGACACGAGCGCGGCCGGGCCGTTGTTCGGCCACACCGCCGTGAAGTCCGGCCAGATCAGCTTGAAGTCGAGGCTGCCGAGCTGATGCAGCGCGATTTCGCGGGCATAGAACAGCGCGCCGAAGAATGCGCCGAAAAACATCACTTCGGAGAAGATGAACCAGCTCATGCTCCAGCGGTACGAACGGTCGACGTTCTTGCCGTACATGCCGCCTTCCGACTCGGCGATCGCGTCGCCGAACCAGTGCCACAGCGTGAAGAGCACCCACAGCAGACCGACGAACACGCCGAGCGGCGCCCAGGTGTGTTCGTTGATCCAGGCCGCCAGCGATCCGAGCATGACCAGCAACCCGGCAGCGGCGCTGATCGGATGCCGCGACGGATGCGGTACGAAGTAGTACGGGCTCTCGTTTTGACCGCTCATTCTTGATTCTCCACTTCAGTCCAGTTGTTCCGGAATCTCCGGCTGTATCTTCGGCGGCGCGTCGATACCGCACCGCTTCTCTCTAATTCGTGGGCTCCGCTTTGCCGCCATGCCCCGCTACTGCGTCAACCGACCACGAGGCGCACCACCAGAATCAGCACACCGATCAGAACCGCCGCGCCGATCAATGCCGCCACGATCACATGCAGCGGGTTGAGCTGCGTCGCATCCGCCTCCAGATCGCGGCGCTTGCGCACGCCGAAAAACGACCAGAACACCGCGCGCATCGACTGACCGAAACTGCTCTTGCGCGGACTGCCGCCGTTATCGTTCATCTCGCTTCGTCTTCCTCGTTTCGTTCGCAGCTCGGGCAGTCAAACCCGCTTCAGGCCGGCTTCGCGGGAGTGGCTGCCGCATTGGGTGCAACGCTGGTCGCTGCATTCGCTTTCGGCACCGCATCATCCGCGCTCGCCGCCGCCGGCGTGTTCAACTCGAAAAACGTGTACGACAGCGTGATCGTCTTCACGTCCTTCGGCAACTTCGGGTCGACCACGAACACCACCGGCATCCGCTTCGTCTCGTTCGCGTTCAACGTCTGCTGCGTGAAGCAGAAACATTCGATCTTCCTGAAGTACTCGGTCGCCTGCTTCGGCGCGTAGCTCGGAATGGCCTGCGCACGGATCGTGCGCGCCTGCTCGTTGCTGACGTCGTACATGACCGTCGTCACTTCGCCGGGATGCACGTCGAGACTGCGCTGCTCCGGCTTGAAACCCAACAGGCCGCGCGCGTTCGCATCGAATTCGATCGAAATCGTGCGGCTCATGTCGACCTGCGTATTCTTCGCCTCGCGCGCCGACACGTCGCGCTGCACGAGGTTGTTCACGCCGGTGATCTGGCAGATCGCGCGATACATCGGCACCAGCGCGAAACCGAAACCGAACATCATCAAAGCGACGACGAACAGCTTGATCAGCATCGAACGGTTGAAAGAGCGGTCGGCCTCGGCCGGCGGTTGCGTCGACATCTGAATCCTCAACAAACCTGCAAACAGACTGCGAAGACGGCGTTAGCTGAACCAGCACTGCTTCAGAATCGCACTCGCGAAAAACACCGCTGCGATCGCGAACATCACCAGCCCTATCCGCCTGTTGCCCGCGCGAATCTGCTCCGGCGTACGTCTTTCCTGTGGATTGCGCGTCATGCTCGAGTTTCTGAATACTGTTCGTGACTGACGAGGCCGCCTGACTGCAGCCGCCTCGCGAAGCGCCCGGTTCCGGTGGCGGCATGTCGCGCCGCCGGAACCCGGCACCTCGCCGGAGGGCTTACTCGACGGTCGGCGGATGCTCGAACGTATGGAACGGAGCCGGGCTCGGCACGGTCCACTCGAGGCCCGTTGCGCCGTCCCACGGCTTGTCGCCCGCCTCGACGAGTTCACCACCACCGCGGTAAGCCGGCAGGGCCACGGCGAACAGGAAGTAGACCTGCGACAGACCAAAGCCGAACGCGCCGATCGAGATCACCTGGTTCCAGTCCGTGAACTGCGCCGGATAGTCCGCATAGCGACGCGGCATGCCCGCGAGACCGACGAAGTGCATCGGCAGGAACGCGAGGTTGAAGAAGAACATCGACGCCCAGAAGTGGATCTTGCCGCGCGTTTCGTTGTACATCCAGCCGGTCCACTTCGGCGCCCAGTAATACCACCCGGAGAACAGAGCGAACAGCGACCCCGCCACCAGCACGTAGTGGAAGTGCGCGACCACGAAATAGGTACCGTGATACTGGATGTCGAGCGGTGCCATCGCGAGCATCAGACCCGACAGGCCGCCGAACGTGAACACGATCAGGAAGCCCACCGCGAACAGCATCGGCGTTTCGAACGACAGCGAACCGCGCCACATCGTCGCGACCCAGTTGAACACCTTCACGCCGGTCGGCACGGCGATCAGCATCGTCGCGTACATGAAGAACAGCTGGCCCGTGACCGGCATGCCGGTCACGAACATGTGGTGCGCCCAGACCATGAATGACAGGATCGCGATCGACGCCGTCGCGTACACCATCGAGCTATAGCCGAACAGCGGCTTGCGCGAGAACGCCGGGATCACCTGCGAGACGATCCCGAACGCCGGCAAGATCATGATGTACACCTCGGGGTGCCCGAAGAACCAGAAGATGTGCTGGTACATGACCGGGTCGCCGCCGCCCGCCGCATTGAAGAACGACGTGCCGAAGTGACGGTCGAACAGCACCATCGTGATCGCGCCCGCGAGAACCGGCATCACGGCGATCAGCAGGTAGGCGGTGATCAGCCAGGTCCAGACGAACATCGGCATCTTCATCAGCGTGAGGCCGGGTGCGCGCATGTTCAGGATCGTGACGACGATGTTGATGCCGCCCATGATCGACGACGCGCCCATCAGGTGGACCGCGAAAATCGCGAAGTCCATGCCCGGGCCCATCTGCGTGGAGAGCGGCGCGTACAGCGTCCAGCCCGCGGCGGTTGCGCCGCCCGGTGCGAAGAACGAGCCGACCAGCAGGACAGCCGCGACCGGCAGCAGCCAGAAGCTGAAGTTGTTCATCCGCGCGAAAGCCATGTCCGATGCGCCGATCTGCAGCGGCACCATCCAGTTCGCGAAACCGACGAACGCCGGCATGATCGCGCCGAACACCATGATCAGCCCGTGCATGGTGGTCAACTGGTTGAAGAACTCGGGACGCATGATCTGCAGACCCGGCTCGAACAGCTCGGCACGGATCATCAGCGCCATCACGCCCCCGGACAGGAACATGGTGAACGAGAAGATCAGGTACAGCGTACCGATGTCCTTGTGGTTGGTGGCGAACAGCCAACGGCGCCAGCCGTGCGGCGTTTCGTGGGCATGGTCGCCGTGCACGTGCTCGTGGCCCGCTACTACATCGTGTCCGATGCTAGACATGACAATCTCCTAAAGCGAATTCTGCGGTGCTGACCATGAACACGTCAGGCTGCCGGGCTGATTTGAACGCGCCGGGCTTCCTTCGCGTCGGTGCCGCCGGTGATCGTTTCCGGCTTCTTCAAAATAATATGGTCTTCGGCAATGCCGGCCGCCTTCAGCGCGTCGCGAACGGCTTCGGCGCGAGTCTTCGCGAGCTTCTCGTTGACTTCAGCGGAGCCGGTTGCGTCGGTGAAGCCCGACAGCGTGAATTTCGCATCCGGATGCGCCTTCGCGTAGGCCACGGCCGCGTCGACGGCCGCTTTCGCATCGGCCGGCAGCGTGCTCTTGCCGGTATCGAAGTAGACGCTCGCCGGCAGTGTGGCCGCGGCACCATTCGCAGCAGCCGCGTTATCCGATGCAGCCGGTGCGGACGCCGCTTCCGCGCCCGACGCTGCTTCCGCGCCCGATGCCGCGGCGGCACCGGCCTCGGCCAGATGATCGCCGCCTTCCGGCAGTTTGCCGTTGCGCGCGTCGGTGATCTGCTTCGGCTGCAGAATGTCGCCCGTGTGGTTGCCCCACGAGTTACGTTCGTAGGTGATCACCGAGGCGATCTCGACGTCGTTCAACGTCGGCGCCCACGAAGGCATTGCGTTCTTGCCCTTCAGCACGAGGCTCACGTGCTGGCCGATCGGACCATTGGCGATCTTGCTGCCGTCGAGCGCCGGGAATGCGCCCGCGCCCTTGCCGGTCGGCTGGTGGCAAACCGCGCAATTCGCCGCGTAGACCTTGCCGCCGCGCTCCATCAGCTCGGCCATCGTGTAGGTCTTGTTCGGATCGTCCTGGCCGGCGGCCATTTTCTTCTTCTGCTCGTCGACCCACTTCGCGTAGTCGTCAGCCGACAGCACTTCGACGACGACCGGCATGAACGCGTGTTCCTTGCCGCACAGCTCCGTACAGAAGCCGCGGAACGTGCCGGTGCGGTTAGCCTTGAACCACGTGTCGCGCACGAAGCCCGGGATCGCGTCCTGCTTCACGCCGAAGGCCGGCACGTACCAGGAGTGGACCACGTCGTTCGCGGTGGTGATGATGCGGATTTTCTTGTCGACCGGCACCACGAGCGGGTTGTCGACTTCCTGCAGATACAGCGTGGAGATCGGCTCGCGGCCTTCCGTTTGCGCGCGCGGCGTGGCGAGCGTGGACAGGAAGCCGATGCCCTCGCCGGGTCCCTTGACGTAGTCGTAGCCCCACTTCCACTGGTAGCCGGTGACCTTGATCGTGAGGTCGGCGTTCGAGGTGTCCTTCATCGCGACGACGGCCTTGGTGGCGGGCAGCGCCATCAGCACGACGATGACGAACGGCACGATCGTCCAGATGATTTCGACGGTGGTGCTTTCGTGGAAATTGGCTGCCTTGTGGCCCTTCGATTTGCGGTGCGCGAAGACCGAATAGAACATCACACCGAACACACCGATGAAGATCACGGTGCAAAGGCCCAGCATGAACATGTGGAGGCTGAACAACTCCTCAGCGATTCTCGTTGCAGGCGGCTGGAGATTGATCGCGTTGACGGCAGGGCCGCCCGGAGCATCGCCCACTGCCAGGGCGGCACCGGCGAAAAGCAGTCCGCTTGTCGCCAGCACGCTCGTGAGCGCTCGCTTGATTGTTTTCATAGCTTCCTTACCCAAATTTTCCATTCAAACCCCTCGACCCCGCTGGCAGCGTGTCGCGCCCCCTTGAACGCCGTGTGTCCGGCACCATCTAACAACGTGCCAGCCACATGCGCAGTTCGCCTGCGAACTGCGCGCGCCGATTCTGCGCGAGATGTTGCCCGATCATGATCGTCTGTCCGCGCGAGACCAGCTTGATCTGATCGCGCGGCGTTGCGCCCGGCTCTATCCGCACCCAGCGCGGATTGAATTCGAACTGCGTAATCTGCTCGGCGCTGACCTGCTCGATCACGAGCCGGTTCGGAAACAACCGGATGCGCTCGTAATCGACAGCATGTCGCGCATATATTGCAAACGCGATACCTACCGCCAGCAACTCGATTCCGGTGAACGGCAACACCAGCCAGGCGCCGACCAGAACCAGCATGAAAGCAATTGCCAACGAGAACAAAGCAAGCGACACGTACAGACAGACGAACTGCCGCGGCGAGATCGAGCAGTTGCGCTTCATGAGCCAGTCCCTGAGGACCGGCTCTGAATCCGCCAGCAGATGATCTGATGCGCCCATCGCTGCCTCCTGCGAATCGTCGCGTCCGGCCTGCCTTCTTTTACTTCCGGATGCATCTCGCGGCCGCCGCCTGAGCCACTGTTTCCAGCACCGCTCGCGACCGCGCCACCTCCTACCGCATCACTTCATTTTGCAGCCCTGCGCCTCAGGTCTGCCACCGCGAATGTGGGAACCTCGGGCGACAAACTGACGCATTATAGGCGCGATCCATAGCATCGACAAGCAAGCCCCAATCGGCCCACAAGCCATGCCCGACAAGCCTTCGCGCCGTTTTGACCCGCGTTTTGCAGCTCTTTTGACGGGCAAATCCCAGGCATAACGGATGTCCTCTTTACCGCTTTTGCAACACGTCAACCGCTCCCTCGACAGCCAGTTGATGGCAGCACCGCAATCTGCTACCCACGCTTGGCCGGACCTCGTCCGATGTCCTCGAGCCGCACGATGCCATGCCCTTCGGCCGTGGTGCGCGGCACGGCCTTCCATGCGTGTCCGTAGATCACCTCGAAGGTCAGCGCGATCGTGCCGTCGGCACGCCGGCGCGCTTCGAGCGCGGCGAGCAGAGCCTTGTGCAAGCGGCGCGCAAGCGTGCCGTCGTGCGTGTCGCGCGCGAACGGATACGCGCCCCAGCGTCGCACGTCCGCCAGCAGCGACTCCGGCGACTTGTAGGTGATCGTCAGCGTCTCCTGGTCCATCACCGGAATCTCGAAGCCGGCCTCGACGAGCATATCGCCGAGATCATGCATATCGACGAAGTCGATCACATGCTTGCGCGAAGCGACGCCGTGCGCGGCCTCGATCTCGGCGTAGGCACCGCGCAACTCTTTCAGCGTGTCGGGACCGAGCGTGCTGAACATCAACAGGCCGTTGACCTTCAGCACGCGCTGCCATTCGGGAAACACGAGATCGGGCCGCGAGTGCCAGTGCAGCGCGAGGTTGGACCAGATGAATTCGAAGGCGCCGGCCGCAAACGGCAGCGCGGAGAAATCGGCTTGGGCGAAGCGCGGACCGCGTGCGCCGAGCGCCTTGCCGAGCGAGGCGGGAAGAAAGCGCCGCCAACTGGTATCGCCGGCGTCGTGACGCAGCGCGCGGGTGAGCATGCCGTGCGACAGATCGGCGCCGAACACCGGCGCCTCGGGAAAGCGCTCGCGCAAGGCGGGGATGTCCTCGCCGGCGCCGCAACCGGCGTCGAGCACGCTCGCGGGCGCGACCTTGATGTAATCGAGACGCTCGCGCATGCGCTGCGCGATCTCGCGCGGCAGGAACGCAACCTCGTCGAAGGTGGTGGCGCGACGGTCGAAAATACGCCTGAGGCGCCGTGAATCGTAGGCCGGACGGCCAGATTGAGCGGATGTTGGGGACATGTGTGTCGTGCTGGCTTGAGCTCGAAGTATACTCGTTCGTTCCCCTCCATTCAGCGTGAACGGCCTTCGCGGGCATCCCCTCGTGCAATTCCAGTCATTTTCTTCATCGTGTCGCAATCAGCTGGCGCGTTTTGCGCGTGGTCTGCATTCGGCGTGGCCGCGCGCGTTGAATGCCGCGCTGCCCAACCTCTGCGCGTTATGCGGCAATTTGTCGCATAAGACGTTATGCGACGGTTGCGACGCCGCCTACTGGAACGAGGGCCGTCTGCGCTGCACCGTCTGCGCGGTGCCACTGCCGGCGTCAACCTGGGTCGGTCGGGCGCAGTACCGTTGCGCGGATTGCGTCACCGAGCCACCGCCGTTCGACGCGAGCTTCGCGCTCGCCGACTATCGTGCGCCGCTTGATACGCTCGCGGTCGGCCTGAAGTTTCGCGCGCGGCTGATGCTCGCGCGCGACTTCGCGCAACGCCTCGCACGGCTGGCAGAGGATCACTGGCACGACGCGGACGAGCGGCCCGACGTGATCGCGCCGGTGCCGCTCGCCGGGCGACGTCTCGTCGAGCGCGGTTACAACCAGGCCTGGCAGATTGCGCGGCCGCTCGCGCGCGCGCTCGGCGTGCGCAGCGACGCGACGCTGCTCGAACGAACGCTCGACACCGCGCCGCAGTCGCGCCTCGATCTCGATGCACGCCGGCAGAACGTCGGCCGCGCGTTTCGCGCCACGCGCACGGTGCGCGGCCTGCATGTCGGCGTCGTCGACGATGTGATGACGAGCGGCGCGACGCTCGAAGCGCTAGCGCATACCCTGAAGGCCGCCGGCGCACGGCGGGTCACGAACTTCGTCGCGCTGCGCACTCCGAAAAACTAGCATTTACGTGGTCTCCTTATGTTCAACGTCGTTCTCGTAGAACCCGAAATTCCGCCGAACACCGGCAATGTGATTCGCCTGTGCGCGAACACCGGCGCGCGGCTGCACCTGATCGAGCCGCTCGGCTTCCCACTCGACGACACCAAGATGCGCCGCGCCGGCCTCGACTATCACGAGTACGCGGAAATGAATGTGCATACCGATTGGGATGCGTTCATCGCGAAAGAAACGCCGGACGCGTCGCGCATGTTCGCATTCACGACGCGCGGCTCGGGGCGCTTTCACGACCACGCGTTTCAACCCGGCGACTGGTTCGTGTTCGGCGCCGAAACGCGCGGCCTGCCTGACACGGTGCTCGCACGTTTTTCTAACGAACAGCGCGTGCGCCTCCCGATGCGTCCAGGCAATCGCAGCCTGAATCTGTCGAACACGGTGGCAATCGTGGTGTTCGAAGCCTGGCGTCAGGCCGGCTTCGAAGGCGGCGCCTGACGACGTTCGAGCTCGGCCTCGTAGCGCGCGAGCATCGCCTCGTCGAAACACGCGAAGGTCACGTGCTTCATTTGCGGTGTGCCCGGCAACGTGTCGAGCACGGTCGCGAGCGCGATGCATATGGCATCGTCCGCGGGGAAACGGTAGATGCCGCAACTGATAGCCGGAAACGCGATGCTCGCGCAATGGGAAGCGCGCGCGACTTCGAGCGCGCGTCGATAGCACGAAGCGAGCAGATCGGCCTCGCCATGCGCGCCGCCGCGCCACACGGGACCGACCGCATGAATCACATGCTTCGCCGGCAGCCGATAGCCCGCGGTGATTTTGGCGTCGCCGGTCGCGCAGCCGCCGAGCGTTTCGCATTCGCGCAGCAACGCCTTGCCCGCCGCGCGATGAATCGCGCCATCCACTCCACCGCCGCCGAGCAGCGACGTGTTCGCGGCGTTGACGATCGCATCGACGGCGAGCGTCGTGATATCGACCACGCGCGCTTCGAGCGTGCAGGTGCCGTGACTGAGATTGAAGGTGGGCATGAAAACCTCGCCGATCCGAGCCTTCGATAACGAAGTGGACCGCGAGGCCTGGCAGCCGTTCAACGCGAATTTGCGCTAAACGGCCGGGAGAAAAGGCTTTATTCGGCCTTCGAATCGCGTCGCAGCAGCGCGCTGACCGCATCGCGCGGCGCCACGCCGTCGAACAGCACCGCGCAGACTGCTTGCGTGATCGGCATCTCGATCGCGTGAGCGCGTGCGATCGCGAGCACCGCTTGCGCACAACGCACGCCTTCGGCCACGTGACCGAGGCCGCCGAGGATGTCGTCGAGCGTGCGGCCGGTGGCGAGTTGCAGACCCACAGTACGGTTGCGCGACAGATCGCCGGTAGCGGTCAGGATCAGATCACCCAGGCCGGTCAGCCCGGTAAAGGTTTCCGCACGTCCACCGAGCGTCACGCCAAGACGCGACATTTCGGCGAGGCCACGCGTGATCAATGCCGCGCGTGCATTGAGGCCGAGACCGAGGCCGTCAGCGATACCCGTGGCGATGGCGAGCACGTTTTTCACCGCGCCGCCCACTTCGACACCGACGACGTCGTCGCCGGTATAGATGCGCATCGCGCCGTGATGGAACGCCGCGACCGTGCGTTCGCGGCAGGCCGCCGAAGCACTCGCGATCGTCAACGCAACCGGCAGCCCCTGCCCGACTTCGCGCGCGAAGCTCGGCCCGGACAACACGCCGTTGCTCGCATGCTCGGGCAATTCCGCCGCGACCGCCTGATGCGGCAGCAACTGCGAATCGGCTTCGAAACCCTTGCACAGCCACACGATATGCGCGGGCACCTTGCCCGCATCGCGCATCGTGCGCAGCATGCTGCGCAGGCCGGCCACCGGAGTTGCGATGACGCACAGCGCCTCGTCGGCGAGCGCGTGCTCGAGCGCCGCACCGAGATCCGCTTCGTAGCGAAGCGCGGGCGGCAACGCGACGCCCGCCAGATAGCGGACGTTTTCGTGCGAAGCGGAAAGCTCGGTGATGAGCGCGGGCTCGCGCGCCCACAACACCGTGTCGTGCCTTAAGGCCAGATGGCCGGCGAGGGCGGTGCCCCAGGCGCCAGCGCCGAGAACGGCAACCTTCATAGCCGGCACTCCGTGCGGCGCCTTAATGCTTGACGCCGCTCAGCGCCGCGCCGTCCGTCTGGGCGGCGCCCATTTGCGCGAGACGCTGCTCGTAGAGCGCCTGGAAATTGATCTCGGCGAGGTGGATCGGCGGGAAACCGGCGCGGGTGATCGCGTCGGCGATGTTCGAACGCAGGTACGGGAACAGGATCGTCGGGCAGGCGATGCCGACCAGCGGATCGATCTGCTCGGCAGGAATGTTGCGAATGTCGAAAATTCCGGCCTGCTTCGCTTCGATCAGGAACGCGACCTTGTCCGACACCTTGGCCGTGACCGTGCCCGTCACGAGGATTTCGAACACGGATTCGGCGAGGCGCTCGGCCTTCACGTCGACTTCGACTTCGACCGACGGCATTTCCTGCTCGAGGAAGATAGCCGGCGAATTCGGCTGCTCGAGCGACATGTCCTTCAGATAGATGCGCTGGATGTTGAAGAACGGCTGGTTATTCTCGTCGGACATGATGGTGATTCCTGATAGGTATGCGTGGCGGCGGCCCATGCACGCATGGGCCGCCAGATTATTGCGCCGGCTCGCGCGCTCCGCGAGAAGCACCCAGGCGCCGGCTTATCGAGTGGTCCGCCCGCTCGCGCGGCGCGAAACGCGCGAACTCAGGCTGCTTCGAGCAGCGGCGTCAGACCGCCCGCGCGATCGAGCGCGGAAAGGTCATCATAGCCGCCGACATGCGTCTCGCCGATGAACACCTGCGGCACCGTGCGACGACCGGTCCGGGTCATCATCTCCTCACGCCGGGCCGGGTCTTTGTCGATCAGTACTTTCTCAACCTGCTCGACGCCGCGCGACTTTAAAAGACGTTCGGCCATCTGGCAATACGGGCACACCTGGGTGCTGTACATGATCACTTTGTTCACTTGGCTGCTCCTTGTTTCACAACCGGCATTCCGGCTTTCTGCCAGGCGTCGACGCCGCCCTCGAGAACGTGGACTTCCGCGTATCCCGCTTCCTGCACGATACGCGCGGCCTTGTTCGACTGCTGGCCGGTCTGGCACACCAGCAGCACCGGGTTGCTCTTGTTCTTCGCGAGTTGTGCGACCTTGGCCTGCAACTCCGCGAGTTCGAAATGCCGTGCCGAGGGCAGGTGCCCCTTGGCGTAATCGGCGGACGGCCGCAGATCGATGACCGCCGCGTTGCGCCGGTTGATCAGCTGGGTGGCTTCAGCGGCCGACAGGCCGCCGCGTCCACGCCGGCTGATGGTCGGCCACAGCAGCAACCCACCAGAGATAAGGACGATTGCGATCAGTACAAGGTTTATGTAATCGGTGAAAAACTTCACGGAGGGTCCGCCGGAAAGAGAGAAATCGAAGAGGTCAACTCAAGCATTATAAAATAACCGTTTGACGCGATGGCGACGCGCCGCCAGAGGCGCCGCTCCGCGCGAGACCGCTTCCTCACTACCGACCGGTAATTCTCATGTACAAACTCGTTCTCATCCGCCACGGCGAATCGACGTGGAACAAGGAAAACCGCTTTACCGGCTGGGTCGACGTCGACCTGACCGAGCAGGGTAACCTCGAGGCGCAGCAGGCGGGCGTGCTGCTCAAGGATTCGGGCTACACGTTCGACATCGCGTACACGTCGGTGCTCAAGCGCGCGATCCGCACGCTGTGGCACGTGCAGGACAAGATGGACCTGATGTACCTGCCCGTCGTGCATTCGTGGCGCCTGAACGAGCGCCACTACGGTGCGTTGTCGGGTCTGAACAAGGCCGAAACCGCCGCGAAGTTCGGCGACGAGCAGGTGCTGGTCTGGCGCCGCAGCTACGACACGCCGCCGCCCGCACTCGAGCCGACCGACGAGCGCGCGCCGTACGCCGATCCGCGTTACGCCAAGGTGCCGCGCGAGCAGCTGCCGCTCACCGAGTGCCTGAAAGACACGGTCGCGCGCGTGCTGCCGCTGTGGAACGAATCGATCGCGCCGGCCATCAAGTCGGGCCGCAGCATCCTGATCGCCGCGCACGGCAATTCGATCCGCGCGCTGGTCAAGTATCTCGACAACATCTCGGACGACGACATCGTCGGCCTCAATATTCCGAACGGCGTGCCGCTCGTCTATGAACTCGACGAAGACCTGAAGCCGATCAAGCACTACTATCTCGGCGACCAGGACGCGATCGCGAAAGCGCAAGCCGCGGTCGCGAGCCAGGGCAAAGCAGGCTGATCACGTGTTTCCGGCCGCGGCCCCGCGCCATCAAAACGCGCGGGACCGCTCGGAGCCGACCTGGCCGGTGCGAAATACTGTATTGCGCCCGGTAGTCGGAGTCGGGGCGCCGCGGAGTTCAGCGTCACGGGCAACCGCATCCATTGGCCACGAGCGGTAGGCGTCGGTGTCGGGCCGTCGGCTGTCATGTCATATGACTCCACAATCCGCGGACCGGCTCTCAAGAACCAGGGCCTTCCCGTACTGTCGAAGCACGATTGCCTGCACCGCGCCCTGACGAGGCGGGTGTGCAGTTATACTTGTCCGTCCAATCTTTATCGACGCTGCCACGCGCTCCCGACCGCAACAGACTCTATGCGAAAGAACCTGAAAAATATCGGCCTGATTGCCGCGGGCCTTGCTACCGGTGTCTTTGCCACCCTGCAATTCTCCGCCTCGGCCCAGCAACCCGCTAGCGCCGCGGTCGCCCCGCTGCCGCTAGACCAGCTCAGGCTCTTTGCCGAAGTGTTCGGGCAGATCAAGCACGAATACGTCGAACCGGTCGACGACAAGAAGCTCCTCACCGCCGCGATCAAAGGCATGGTGGCGAGCCTCGACCCGCACTCGTCGTATCTCGACAAGACCGACTACGAAGAGCTGCAGGAGCAGACCAAGGGCCGCTTCGCGGGCCTCGGCATCGAAATTTCGTCGGAAGACGGCTTGATCAAGGTGATTTCGCCGATCGAGGACACGCCCGCGTTCCGCGCCGGCATCCGTCCGGGCGACCTGATCACGCGTATCAACGACAAACCCGTGCGCGGCATGACGCTCGACCAGGCGGTCAAGCAGATGCGTGGCGACCCGGGCACCAAGGTCACGCTGACCATCTTCCGCAAGACCGACGACCGCACGTTCCCGCTCACCGTGACGCGCGCCATCATCAAGGTGCAGTCGGTGAAGGGCAAGATCGTCGCGCCGGGCTTCGCCTACGTGCGCATCACGAGCTTCCAGGAACGGACCACGCCTGACCTCGCGGCCAAGCTGCAGGATCTCGCGCGCCAGGAACCGAACCTTAAGGGCCTCATCCTCGACCTGCGCAACAACGGCGGCGGCCTGCTGCAAAGCGCGGTCGGCGTCGCGGGTGCGTTCCTGCCGCCGAATTCGGTGGTGGTGTCGACCAACGGCCAGATTCCGGATTCGAAGCAGATCTATCGCGACACCTACGATAACTACCGCCTGCAATCGTTCGACAGCGACCCGCTGAAGGACGTCCCTGCCATCTTCAAGACCGTGCCGATGATCGTGCTGACCAACGCGTACTCGGCGTCGGCATCGGAAATCGTCGCGGGCGCGCTGCAGGATCAGCACCGCGCGCTGATTCTCGGCAAGACCACGTTCGGCAAGGGTTCGGTGCAAACCGTGCGACCCATGACGGCCGACACCGCGCTGCGCCTGACCACCGCTTACTACTACACGCCGAGCGGCCGGTCGATCCAGAACAAGGGCATCCGTCCCGACCTGCCGGTCGATCAATACGCGGACGGCGATCCGGACGACGCGCTCGTGACCCGCGAAGTCGACTACTCGAATCACCTTGCGAACACGCAGGATCCGAACGAGAAGAAGGAAGCGGAGCAACGCGAGTCGGAGCGCATGGAGCAGCTGCGTCAGCTCGAAGAGCAGAACGACAAGAAAACGCCGGAACAGCGCCAGAAGGAACGCGAGCGCAAGCCGGTCGAGTTCGGTTCGACCGACGACTTCATGCTGCAACAGGCCGTCGACAAGCTCGAAGGCAAGCCGGTTCAGGAATCGAAGTCGCTGATGGAACGCCGTCTCGCGCAGAACAAGCCGGGCACGTCGGCCTCCGCGCCGGTCGCGGTCAAGCCGACGCAACCGGTGCCGGGTGCTTCGGGATCGGCACCGGCTTCGGCTTCGGCGCCCGCTGCCAAATAAGCGGGAAAATTAGCGGAAAAACAGGCAGCAAGCACGCGCGTGTCTTCGCAACACGATAGTCTGCGAAGACACGCCGCAACAGTTTCAGCAGAAGCTGCCACCTGGCCGGCGGCACATCACGGCAAGCCGCAACAAGCCGCCCTCCCCGCGCGATTAAAATAACAGCCACGAATTCGCGCCGCGGACCCACGGTCTGCCTCTCCTCGCGCGACATTGCGACACTCTCACGCGCCCCGCCATGAATGACGATCAACTCCTTCGCTACTCCCGCCATATCCTCGTCGACGAAATCGGCATCGAGGCGCAGCAGCGTTTTATCGACGCTCACGCGATCATCGTCGGGGCTGGCGGGCTTGGTTCGCCGGCTGCGATGTATCTCGCGGCCGCGGGTGTCGGCCGTCTGACGCTCGTCGATGCCGATACCGTCGATCTGACCAATCTGCAGAGGCAGATCCTGCACGTGAGCGCATCGGTTGGGCGCAGGAAGGTCGAGTCCGGGCGCGACATGCTCGCGCAGATCAATCCCGAGGTGGTCGTCCACGCAGTGGCCGAGCGCGTCGACGATGCATGGCTCGATCGCGAGGTGCCCCGTGCGAGCGTCGTGCTCGATTGCACCGACAACTTCGCAACACGTCACGCGATCAACCGGGCGTGCTTCAGGCATCGCGTGCCGCTCGTGTCGGGCGCGGCGCTGCGCTTCGACGGCCAGATCAGCACCTTCGATTTTCGCGACGAAGCGTCGCCGTGTTACGCATGCGTGTTTCCCGAAGACCAGCCGTTCGAGGAAGTCGCGTGCTCGACGATGGGCGTGTTCGCGCCGACGGTCGGCATCATCGGTTCGATGCAGGCTGCCGAAGCGCTGAAGGTGATCGGTAAAATCGGCACGCCGCTCGTGGGCCGCCTGACGATGCTCGATTCGCTGCGGATGGAATGGAGCACGATGCGCATCGGACGTCAGCCGGATTGTCCGGTGTGCGGCCACGCGCACGGGTCCTGAAGCGGTTCTGCGCTGCCCGTCGCCAGACTGAGGTGAGGCTGAAAAAGGAAAACGCCGCAACCAGTGCGGCGTTTTTTCATTCAACGCGGCGCGATGCAGCGCCTCGCGTTCAAACCAGCGCGACCCGCTTGAGGGCCGCCTGCACCTCTTCCGGCTCGAACGAAGCCAGCACGTCGGCCACGGGTTTTTCGAGCGTCTTCAAATGCGAGCGCAGCACCTCCTGCTTGACCTCGAGCAGTTGGCTCGGATGCATCGAAAACTCGGTCAGGCCCATGCCGAGCAACAGACGCGTCAACGTCGGATCGCCCGCCATCTCACCGCACACCGAGACGGGCACGCCCGCGCGCTTCGCCTCCCGTAACGTGAACGCGATCAGATGCAGCACCGCCGGATGCAGCGGATCGTACAGATGCGCGACCGCGTTGTCCGCGCGATCGATCGCAAGCGTGTACTGGATCAGATCGTTGGTGCCGATCGACAGGAAATCGAGCCGCTTCAGAAACAGCGGCAACGCGATCGCGGCGGCCGGGATTTCGATCATCGCGCCGACTTGGACGTTCGGATCGTAGGCCATGCCGGCGTCGTCGAGTTGGCGCTTGGCCTCGCGGATCAGATCGAGCGTCTGGTCGATCTCCTGCGCGTGCGCGAGCATCGGAATCAGGATCTTCACCTTGCCGAATGCCGACGCGCGCAGGATCGCGCGCAGTTGCGTGAGGAACATCTGCGGCTCGGACAGGCTCCAGCGAATCGCGCGCAAGCCGAGCGCCGGATTCGCGGCGGTCTCGTAGCCGTCGCCGCTGCTCATCGAATCGAGCGGCTTGTCGGCGCCGACGTCGATCGTACGGATCGTGACCGGCAAGCCATTCATCAGCTCGACCGCGCGACGATACGCGCTGAACTGCTCCTCCTCTTCGGGCATCCGGTCCTTGTGATTCATGAACAGGAATTCGGTGCGGAAGAGACCCACGCCGGTCGCGCCCGATTCGACGGCCGCGCGCGCGTCATCCGGCAGTTCGATGTTCGCGCACAGCTCGATGCGCGTGCCGCACAACGTTTGCGTCGGCGAGAACTTGAGCCGTTGCAGCTTGCGCTGCTCGAGTTCCTTCTCGCTTTGCCGGTACGAGTATTCCTCGAGCACGATCGGCGCCGGATCGACGATCACGATGCCGTGGTCGCCATCGACGATGATCAGATCGTCCTGGCGGATCAGCGCGCTCGCATGCTGCACGCCGACCGCGGCCGGAATGCCGAGGCTGCGCGCGACGATCGCCGTGTGCGACGTGCGTCCGCCGAGATCGGTGACGAAGCCCTGGAACGTCTGCGTCTTGAACTGCATCATGTCGGCCGGCGCGATGTCGTGCGCGACCACGATCATCTCGTCGCAAGCGCCATGCACGTTGTCGACGATGCCCGTCGCGCCCGCTAGCGCCTTCAGCACACGCTCGACGACCTGCTCGATGTCGGCCTTGCGCTCGCGCAGGTATTCGTCTTCGATATCGTCGAAATGGCGCGACAGTCTTTCGAGCTGCTCGGTCAGCGCCCACTCGACGTTGTAGCGGCGCGTGCGGATCAGGTCGATGGTTTCCTGCACGAGCATGGCGTCGTTCAGGATCATCGTGTGAACGTCGATGAATGCGCCCATTTCGCTGGGAGCATCGGCGGCGAGATCGGCGCGCAACACGTTCAGCTCTTCATGCACGCGATGTTGAGCCGCGCGAAAGCGCTCGACCTCCCCGTCGATCTGGGCAGGTTCGATCAGATAGTGGTCTACGTCGAGTGCGGCCGGGGCGATCAGATAAGCCCGCCCAATGGCGATACCGCGTGACACGGGAATTCCATGCAGCGTGAATGACACGCGCACCTCCTCTAGTTGTGTAATGCCGCGGCAAACCGCTGCAATGCTCTCAGACTGTACTAGGCATTATAAATTCCGCGTCTTTTTTTAAGTATGTCAGGGCTGTGTGCAGTGCAGCACGAATTATCGTAATCAGGGGTCGTCAGTACCCGGTGTAGCTTCGCTTTATACGGGTTGCGCTAAATATATGGTTTAAACATTGAAAACGCATGTCACCTTACGCGCCCTTCCCTGTTGCTTTCGCGCCCCTTCCGCAGGCCTTCGATGCCGATTAACGGACCGCCTCTTTTGATATTCAAATGTCGGCGGCGAAAAAAAACCGCGGACTGAGCCGCGGCATTTTCCGGTTTGCCGATCGCAAAGCGCGCGGCTTTATTGTCCCTCGCCGAATTTATCGGCGATCAGTTTCAGCAGCGCGTCCATCGCTTCCTTTTCGTCGGAGCCTTCCGTCTCGATCAGCACGGTACTGCCGATGCCCGCGGCCAGCATCATCACGCCCATGATGCTCTTCGCGTTGATGCGACGGCCATTGCGGCTCATCCAGATTTCCGCCTGGTAGTTGCCCGCGAGTTGCGTCAACTTGGCCGACGCGCGCGCGTGCAGCCCCAGCTTGTTCACGATAGTCGTTTCCTGTTGCAGCATGTGATGGTCCGAAGCGCGGGTGAATGAATGGTGAAAGGTGAAACTGCAAAGCGGTTGCACTGCGATTGAAGCCGTTGCGAAGCCCGCTCGAATCCGTCGAGGCCTGCGCGCGAAGCCGCCCGATTTACAGGCCGGCCGCGTCCGTCTTTTGCGTCAGATCGGCGCCGGCTGGCAACGCGGGAACACAGTCGCTGGAGGTCGCGTCGGGCGGCAGCGCCGGCAGACAATCGGCCGAACAAACCGGCGGCGCAACCGGTTCCGGCGTGGCCGGCCCGATCGCGTGGACACCCTTGGTCGCGCCGGCGAGCGCCTTGTCGACGAGCGTGTCGAGCGGCGTTCCGCGATAGCAGACCGCGCGGACCAGCATCGGCAGATTGACGCCGCACAGCACGCGCACGTCCGGCACGTTGGCGAGCCGGCCCGCGATGTTGGCCGGCGTCGCGCCGAACATGTCGGTGAGCACGAGCGCGCCGTTTTCTTCCTTCAGCCGCACGACTTCCGAATTTGCGAACGCGACGACCTGCGCGGGATCGCAATCCGGCGACACATCGATCACGCCGATACGCGCCGGCAAACCGCCGTAGATATGGGAAATGCAATCGCGCAACGCGGTGGCGAACGGAGCGTGCGCAATGATCAGAATGCCTGCCATGTCTGCCTTACTGCAAAAGAACGGCCCCAAACCGTGGACCGGGCCTCGAGCCCGGTTCGCCGTCGCCCCGGACCGGCCGTGGGTCGCGAGGGCGGGAATGCATCGTCGGGCGAGCGGGCATTGTAGCAGCCTCATTTTCGCGCCAAATCTGACAGCCCGCCTGATGCAGATTTACTACATAGATTGGGGGTGCAGCCCGCCAATCAAGGCGGCTGCGTCGGCATGCCACGCGGGGCGCCACGCGTCAGCCGACCGCGCGCTCCAGCGCGTCGATGAACATCGCGGCGACGTCGAAGCCGGTCTGGTCCATGATCTCGCGGAAGCACGTCGGGCTCGTGACATTCACTTCGGTGAGCCAGTCGCCGATCGCATCCAGCCCGACCAGCAGCAAACCGCGCGCCGCCAGCACCGGCGCGAGCGTGTCGGCGATCTTGCGATCGTGCTCGCTGAGCGGCCGCGCGACGCCTAGCCCGCCGGCCGCGAGATTGCCGCGCACCTCATTACCCTGAGGAATACGCGCGAGCGAGTACGGCACCGCTTCGCCGCCGATCAGCAGGATGCGCTTGTCACCCTCCTTGATCTCCGGGATGAATTTCTGCGCCATCACCGTGCGCGCGCCGTCGTGGCTCAGCATTTCGACGATCGAGCCGAGATTCATGCCGTCCGCCTTCACGCGGAACACGCCCATGCCGCCCATGCCGTCGAGCGGCTTCAGGATCACGTCGCCGTGCTGCTCGTGGAAAGCGCGCAGACGCGCCGGGTCGCGCGTCACCAGCGTCGGCGCGACGAACTGCGCGAACTCGCCGATCGCGAGTTTCTCCGAATGATCGCGGATCGCCTGCGGCTTGTTGAAGACGCGCGCACCGCCACGCTCGGCCAGCTCGAGCAGCCACGTCGACGTCACGTACTCCATGTCGAACGGCGGGTCCTTGCGCATCACGACCGCGCCGAAGCTCGCGAGCGAGCGCGGCGCGGCGGGATCGGCGGCGAACCACGCGTCGCGATGCAGATCGGCGGTATCGCCGGTGATCGCGATGCGCTGCACGTTCGCCTCGACGTCGCCGCCCGTCCACGCCAGATGCCTCGGCTCGCAGGTGTACACCGTGTGACCGCGGCGCGCCGCTTCGGCCATCATCGCGTACGTCGTGTCTTTGTAGATCTTGAAGTGGCTGAGCGGATCGGCGATGAAAAGAATGTCCATGAAAGTCCCGGTGCGCCCTGAATGGCGTGACATTGTCGTCAATATAGTCTTTGGAAACGGCGATGGCGGCACGCATGCCGCCATCCTGCCGCGCGAGGTGGCTCAGACCTGGATCGCCTCGGGATCGGTCTTTTCGAGCTCGACCGATGCGGCCAGCAGCCCCAGCCGCGCCACGACGCCGTACATATAGAAGCGGTTCGGCGGCGCCGCGCCGGGCTTCGCGTGCGCATCGGGCAGCGCCGTGTGCTCGAAGCCAAGCGGCACGAAGTGCATACCCGGCGCGTTCAGATTCTGGTCGCGCTCGCGGCTGCCGTGCACGCGGTAGAAGCCACCCACCACGTAGCGGTCGATCATGTAGACGACCGGCTCGGCAACTTCCTCGCCGATACGCTCGAACGTGTACACGCCTTCCTGCACCATCACGTCGTGCACTTCGAGGCCGTCCTTGGTCGCGGCCATACGCGTGCGCTCGCGTTTCGTCAGCGCGGCGACTTCCGACGCGTCGTGCACGGTCATGACGCCCATGCCATAGGTGCCCGCATCGGACTTGATCACGACGTACGGTTTCTCGGAGATGCCGTACTCGCGGTACTTGCGCGCGATCTTCTTCAGCACGCCGTCGATCGCATCGGCCAGCGCTTCCTCGCCGGTGCGCTGCTGGAAATCGACGCCTTCGACGTGCGCGAAGTACGGATTGATCATCCACGGATCGATCTCGACCATCTTCGAGAACTTCTTCGCGACGTCGTCATAACAGGAGAAATGCGTCGACTTGCGACGCACCGCCCAGCCCGCATGCAGCGGCGGCAACAGGTATTGCTCGTGCAGATTTTCGAGCACCGGCGGAATGCCGCCGGAAAGATCGTTGTTCAGCAGGATCGAGCACGGGTCGAAGTTCTTCAGACCAAGGCGTCGCGGCGAGCGCTCGAGCGGTTCGAGCACGAGCTTCTGGCCGTCGGACAGCGCGATCGTGACCGGGCCGTTGATGGTTTCGTCGAGCGTGCCGAAGCGCACGTTCAGACCCGCCTGGCGCATGATTGACGCAAGCCGGGCGACGTTTTCGAGGTAGAACGCGTTGCGGGTGTGACGCTCGGGAATGACGAGCAGATTCTTCGCGTCCGGGCAGATCTTTTCGATCGAGGCCATCGCGGCCTGCACCGCGAGTGGCAGCACTTCCTGCGGCAGATTGTTGAATGCGCCGGGAAACAGATTGGTGTCGACCGGCGCGAGCTTGAAGCCCGCGTTACGCAGATCGACGGAACAATAGAACGGCGGCGTGTGCTCCTGCCATTCGAGCCGGAACCAGCGTTCGATTGCGGGCGTGGCGTCGAGGATCTTCCGCTCGAGGTCGAGCAGCGGGCCGTTTAACGCCGTAACTAGGTGCGGAACCATTGATCACTCGCAGACTGGAGAAAAAAGATTGTAGAGCAAATGCTTTGTCCATTTGGGGACGGTTTCTCCATTCGCAAGCAGACTCGAATGCATTCTCCCTATCACGATGATAGGCGCGGAAATTTACCGTTCGCAACCGGCTCAGCAAGAAAAAAGCCCGCCATGAAGGCGGGCGAAGTCGCTGCGCTTGCTAAACCTGTTTTCGATCCAGCGGGCCCGGGAGCGCGGGCCCGCGAACGTGAAATTTGCCGTTATTCGACGTGCTCGCCGTGCAGGCTCACGTCGAGGCCTTCGCGTTCCTGTTCTTCGGTCACGCGGATGCCGATCGTCATGTCGATGATCTTCAGCAGCACGAAGCTCACCACGCCGCTGTAGATCAGCGTCGTCAGCACGCCCTTGGCCTGCAGGATCACGCTGCCGTCCGCGCCGCCGATGTCCTTGACCGCGAACACGCCGGTCAGCAGCGCGCCGATGATCCCGCCGATGCAGTGCACGCCGAACGCGTCGAGCGAATCGTCGTAGCCCATCTTGTGCTTGAGCCACGTGGCCGACCAGAAGCAGACCACACCCGCGACGATACCGATCACGAGCGCGCCGAGCGTGCCGACGAAGCCCGATGCCGGCGTCACCGCCACCAGACCCGCCACCGCACCCGACACGATACCGAGCACCGAAGGCTTACCCTTGGCCGCCCATTCGGCGAACATCCAGGCGAGCGCCGCGGCGGCGGTCGCTACCTGCGTCGCGAACATCGCGAAACCGGCACGGCCGTCTGCTGCCACTGCCGAACCCGCATTGAAGCCGAACCAGCCCACCCACAGCATCGCGCCACCAATCAGCGTGAGCGTCAGGTTGTGCGGCGCCATGGATTCCTTGCCGTAGCCGATGCGCTTGCCGAGCACCAGACAACAGACGAGGCCCGCGATACCGGCGTTGATGTGCACCACCGTGCCGCCCGCGAAGTCGAGGATGCCCGCGCTAGCCAGCCAGCCGCTCGGTTCCCACACCATGTGCGCGATCGGCGAGTAGACGATGATCGACCACAGCGTCATGAACACCAGCATCGCCGAGAACTTCATGCGGTCCGCGAACGCACCGGTGATCAGCGCCGGCGTGATGATCGCGAAGGTCATCTGATAGACGAAGTAGACCGTCTCGGGGATCGTCGGCGCGAGGTGGCTGACGGTCAGCGTCGTGGCCTTGTCGCCCTTGATGTAGTTCATGCCCGTCATGAAGACGCGCGAGAACCCGCCGATGAACGAGCCGCCCGGCGTGAACGCGAGGCTGTAGCCGATCACGGTCCAGACGATCGTCACGACGCAGGTGATCGCGAAGCTTTGCATCAGCGTCGCGAGCACGTTCTTCTTGCGGACCATGCCGCCGTAGAACAACGCGAGACCGGGGATCGTCATGAACAGCACGAGCGCGGTGGAGGTCAGCATCCACGCGGTGTCGCCGGAATTGATCTTCGACGAATCGACCGAGAACGGCGCGGTCGGCGTGGCCGGCGCGGCGGCGGCCGCAGCCGAGGCATCGGCCGGTGCGCTGGCAGCCGCAGCGGCGGACGCGTCGGCGGCGGGGGCCGAGGCAGCCGGAGCAGCGGCCGCGGCGGAGGCGTCCGGAGCCGGCGCGCTCGCCGTCGTATCGGGAGCGGAGGCGGCTGCGGGAGCGGACGCATCGTCCGCGAGGGCAGTGCCGACACCGCCCGCGAGCAGCGAGCCGGCCATCAGCAGGGACATCATTAGTTTGCGCATCTTGGTTTTCCTCTTATCGCTATCTGTGTCGCTATGCTCTGGTCTTTTACAGTGCGTCCGCGCCGGTCTCGCCGGTGCGGATCCGAACCACCTGCTCGATCGGCGTGACGAAAATCTTGCCGTCGCCGATCTTGCCGGTACGCGCGGCGCGCTCGAGCGCCTCGATGGCCTGCTCGACGATGTCGTCCGACACCGCCGCTTCGATCTTCACCTTCGGCAGAAAGTCGACGACGTATTCGGCGCCCCGATACAGCTCCGTGTGGCCCTTCTGGCGCCCGAAGCCTTTGACTTCCGTCACCGTGATGCCGGACACGCCGATCGCCGACAAGGCCTCGCGCGCTTCATCGAGCTTGAACGGCTTGATGATTGCGGTAATGAGCTTCATGAAATTCCTCGCTAGTTGTTGCTGATCCGTTGCTTACCCGTTGCGTACCCGTGTTTGCGGTCTCCTGCGCTACCGGTAAAAAGTGCCCTGGCAGTGCGCGCGGGGCAGTAACAGCAACTCCCATGCCATGTTGTGTCAGACTGCGCGTCGCGCGCCTGTCGCAATGCGCCCGGACGGCCTTGTCCGAACGGCCAGCAGCGCGGCGCGCGGTGGCGCGGCGGGGGGATCGTTGCTAGAGTGTTCGAACGTTCTGAACGCGACGGCGCGCACCAAACGCGCTCATGCGGCGGCGGCATGCCGACCGCAGCGCACCAGCATCGCCCATTCGCCGCAACGGGGCACGGACGCAACGAAACATGCACATTTTTTGTGCAGCAAGGGGAACACCATGAAACAACCGAACGACGTTTTTAACGACCTCCAGGCTCGCGTCAGCGATCTGTTCAAGAATTCGCCGGCCAAGGATGTCGAGCGCAACGTCAAGGCGATGCTGTCGCAGGGCTTCTCGAAGCTCGATCTCGTCACGCGCGAGGAATTCGATACACAGACCCAGGTGCTCGTGCGCACGCGCGCGCGTCTCGAAGAGCTCGAACGCCGCGTCGCCGAGCTCGAACAGAAGCTGCCGCTCACGCAAACGCCGTAAGCGCTGCTCGCAGCTTTCGAGCTGCCCAGTGCCGCACATCACCGGCAAGCGGGCCGTGACGTCATCAGCGTTTTAGGGGATTTACGCGCGTCGTAAGCGCGTCGTCCGACGGGGGGAATATGTCGCTTGCCGTGGTGCGCAGCCGCGCGCCGGCCGCTGGCCGCGCGCCCGAGGTGACCGTCGAAGTTCACCTCGCCAATGGACTACCGTCCTTTTCGATCGTCGGTCTGCCCGACCTGGAAGTGCGCGAGAGCCGCGAGCGCGTGCGCGCGGCGCTGCAGAATTGTGGTTTCGATTTCCCGGTCCGGCGCATCTTATGTCGCCAACCAGCCGTTTCCACGAAGTGAACTAGGTAGAACTAGGGGCGTTTTGGGGGTGATTTTGCACATTATGAAATAATGTGCTACCGCGGCTCGGGCTGTTACAACACTTTCAAAATCATTCAAATAGGTGTGAAGCGTCCAGCATGGCGAACGTCGAAAGCCCCATTCATGACGTGGCGGCGCTCGCTGCAATTATCTTCAGCGCGCAACGCCAGGCTCAAGCGACATAGCTTCCCTCAGGAAGTCATAGCAGCGTTGAGACGCTCTAAAGAAGATCCAGCACATCCTTTGATGCAACCGCCTACATGTGTTTGCCATTGATCCACCCGTTCGGAAAATGGAAACATGCGGCGATCTTCCACTTGTCGCCGACAGGCCCGATCGGGCGAGAATCTCGCGAACGATAGCCTGTGGCTCGCCCGCCCTGTCGAACTGGTCGCCCGGAAAATCCGCCCGCCCGTCGACCGTCACGCTGTCGACATTGCCGCGTCGATCCCAGTTGCCTGATGACGGGCGCGCAGGCATACGCTTCTGCAGCGCGTGGATCTGCTCGGCGGTCAACCATTGCTCTTGCAGAACAAGGTCCGCAGGTTTTCCTGTGACGGTGACGCTCATTCAGCACGACCGTGCGAAACATCTTCTGTCGGCATTGAACTTGTTAGCGTATCTATAAGCTTTGTCCGTATCTAACGGCATAATCTGACCCACTCGGCCGTTAGGCAGATTGCGGGGGATATCCGCGTCGCAGGCCGATCCTACTTGGGCATCATGCGCACCCTTGGTATTTGCGTTGCCCATTGAGAAAATCGAACCAGTCTTGCGCGAAGGCGCAGCAGTGATCAGGAATGCCTGAACCGGCCAGCTTCTGGTCGAAGAAGGTTCGGGCAGGCTCGGGAATTTCGTCCAGACGCACGTAACGGAATCCTGCATCGTTCGTGTGAACCGTCACAGCCGGGTGGGCGGGGTGGTAACACCTCGCGGCCCTGATTCAGTGCAGCGCCGAGACAGCGCCCGACGAGGTCCCATACGCTGCCAGCCCGTCTCGGATACCCTCGCCGGCTCGCCGACCTCACCGAGCAGGACATCTTCCAGGGCGACGCTGTAGTCAGCGAGTGCCCCGCCACTCACGCCTACGATATCCGCCGTCGCGATGACATGTTTTCCGGTTTCACGTCCACCGGGCAGCAACTCAATGGTGACTCGAAGCATTCACCTCTTCTTTTAATGACTCTTTCGCCCCGCGCACCAATCCTGCGGGCACGCACCTGATCGAGATCCCGTACATGGACGGCGGTCGCCTACACGCGCGACAGAGCTCCGCTTATTCCTGGATGCTGGCGCATGCATCAGGCATGCCGTCATCCGCGCCTGCGATCCGCCGGCAAACGACCTCATTGGCGAATGCCGCGGCGCGTTCGATAGAGAGCAACGGCCCGAGCAGCTCTCTCATGCGGCCGTGGGTCACGGCGGTCGCTAACGAAAGACCTGCCGCGCTTGCCTCCACGATGGAGTCCAACACCGCGATGTTAAATTCGAACTGCGCCGCCCGCGCGATCATGCGCGCGATGGTTTGCTGGGCGTGCGACAGCGAAATCCCAAAAGAGACCGCGACATCGACCAGCGGCCAGCGATGCCTGCTCATTCCGTAGCGGTGCGCAAGCAGATCGGCATCCCGGCGTGCTCTCGCATCCAGCGGCTGCTGCGGCTTGAGCAGGTGACGCCCGCGGGTGGCAAGGCATTCCGCGACGCGACGGATCTCCATTTCGAGTGTGTCTGTCTTGACGACCACGCGCCATTTGCCCTCGTGTACCGCGGGATGCGCGGCCGGCAATGCCAGCAGTTGCCCCGGCACCAGCAGAAGTGCTCGCTCCCGGGCACGGAGGCGCTGCGCTGTCATCGCCCGCTTAAACGTTCCCTGCTCCCACTTTGACAGCGTGGTCGTGGACACATAACAGGCTCTCGCGACCTCCGCCAGCGTGAGTCCGAGTTCGGCCCTGAACCTCGCCGCCTGTCTGCCGATCGCCTCGCAACCATGTGCCGCAGCGCCCGTCGCGTGCGCGCCGGAACCCGCAATCGCGGCGGCAAACGCATCGTCCGCGCAGACGGCGGGAACCGGCAGTGCCAGATGACTGACTAGCCATCCCGGCGGCACCTGCAGTCTGGTCTCCAGCGCCTTGAGCAAGTCAGCCGGAATGCTGCCAGGCAAGCCTCCCTTTTCCTAGCGCACGAAGGTCAGGCGGGCGATGCCCGCCTGGCTGGCGAGGCTCTGCTGCGTCAGTCCCATTGCCCTGCGGCGCTCGCGCAGGCGCTGCGCGATGCGCGGTGCGTCGGATCGCGGAATCCACTCACGGTCTCGGGTCATGCTGGTCTTCAGCCTGCATTGCTGCCGTTTTCATGAAAAGCTTTCTTTCACCGAGCGGACAGCCGGTTCTCCCGGCGGCCGCAGCCCGTCCACCACATTCAGCCAGCAAAGGCGAACGCATTGGCCCGCGCGTCATGCAGCGCGTGGTGCTCGCCGCCGTGCCGTGTGAAGTAGGCGGCGCGCCGCTCCCGGTCGCGCCGCCCCGCGATGTTTTCCAGCCGCCAGCCGCGGGGCAGCGGACCGTCCAGCAGGAACCGGAACAGGTTCAGGTCCGTCTCGTAGTCGTAACAGAGCACCGGTGCCCCATCACCCGGTATGCCCGTGAGCCAAGCGCGCAGCGCCTCCCGCAGCCTGGCGAACGGCATCGCTCGCCCCTCGAACTGCCCGAGTTGCGGCAGCACCACGGTGCGCACAAAGTCGCTGCACAGCGTGGGATCGAAGTCGGTGCGCTCGCCGTAGAACTCGTCACCGTTCCCGCCAACGACAGCGAGACTGATCAACTGGCAGCGCCGGAAATCAGTGAACTCAGTGTCGATGAAGTAGCGGTTGTCCGAGTCGCTGATGACCCCGGTCGGAATGGGATACACCAGCGCACCAAAAAAGCGGTGATCGGTCATGGCCGCGCGCGCCTCTTTGCGTGACCGGGAAGCACCGGCCCATCGCCGTGACCGGTCGGTTCGACGTGCAACATCTGTTCGCTCCTGTTTCATTGAACCGGCCTGGACGGTCCGCACGGGGTGCCCCGCGCCACCCACCATCGCCGCCGCCTTCCGAAGCCTTTATTGACTGCCCTCGTCATCCCGGTCTGGCTCTCCGGCGCTGCTGTGAGCCCGCGCCGGCTCCGTGCCCGGCAAACGCGCGCGGCGCAGCGGACCAACAAGCACGGTCACCTGCTCCGGAAACGGGATCGTCGCGGTTCTGGACGTCCGGGTGGCGTCATCGCGGGTCGCGAGCGCGAAGCGCCGCAGCCGCGCGCGCAACTGCCCGGACGTCTCGTCCGGCGGCAGGACCGGCAGTTTCCGGTGTTTCCTCATGTCCTCTCCCCGTGCCGCCCCGGCGGCGAATGTCCGCTGCCCGTGATAAGGCGGATTATCACGGCCAGGTCTCGTGTTTCCGGTGCATCGCCGCGAACCGCGCCTGCAGTTCCGCCAGCACCGGAGGCGCGCTAATACCGAGTACCGGATCCGTGCGCAACAGACGGTCGCGCCACACCGCCCGCCAGCCGCTGTCGTCATCATCGAGCGCGAGCCAGGCCTGCGGCGCGCCCCGGCATACATCGCGCCATACCTGCACGCCGCGCGGCAGCGACGCGAACCACCGTGGATCCATCCCGCTGTGAAAGGTCGCGCCGACCACCCGGCCACGCAACTGCGGGGACAGACGGCGGGCAGCCTTCTGCACGCTGCCCAACACCCTCACCCAGTGCGTCGACAGCACGATGCGCAGTTCGGGATACAGTTCGAGCCAGCGTTCAAGCAGCGCCGTGTGTTCAAACACCTCATGCCCTGGCGGACTCGCGACATACGGTCCGCTGCCGGGGCAACGCCACACATCTTCCGGGAGAACGACACCATCGAAATCGAGAAACAGCACGGGTCCACCGCGCCAGCGTGGCAGCACGTCCATCGACTGTCAGGGCAGGCGCGGCCCTGCACTCCTGAACGCTTCCACGGCCCGTGCCGGCTCAGCAACTGGCCGGGGTGGCTGACGCCTTCGCCCGCCAGAGCCGCGTCCCCCGCGCGGGCCGCGTCGCCACCGCGTACGGCACCGAGAATGTGCGCCCCGCCGCGGTCGTGAACCGGGTCACCGTAACCAGCAACCCGTCCTGCCCGCTGCTGGAATCGTATTCGGTCGCCCCGACCCGGATCTCGCTCAGCGGTTCGAGGGTCCACTGCTCGACTTCGCGGGCCTGGCGCGTGCTCAGCACCGCAGCGCCGCGCAGCACGGTATCGCCGTCCGCGAACTGGTCAAGCGACGGCGCGCTTCCTGTCAGGTCCATCATCACGATCGTCGGCATGTCCCGCGAGCGCCGCGGCGAGACCCGGAGGATCAGCACGTCGCGCGGCACCAGTTGCGAGACCACCCCCCACACGTCGGTACCCTCCGGCACGAACGGGACCTCCGACACCGGCAGACGGTTATTTTCACTTGTCACAAACATAAAGCCTCTACCCCAAACGCTTTCTCTATCAATCACCCGTCGATGACGACGTCAGTGTTCTCATGAGAGTCAACCATCCCACTCGAGAACATCCAGCCACCATCAAAAACTCCCCAAACCCTCATCGCATATAGGTATCGGTCAAGCGTCACACATCTAATTCCCAGTTTACTGGGAAGACAAATTATAGCGTCAACTGGACAGTGCTCCCATTTCACTGGGAGAAAATTTTGGAGTTGGCCGAAGTCTTTGGCGCGGTCTTGCGCAAGCACCGCATTCGCGCCGAGCTAACACAGGAGCAGTTCGCTTTTGAGGCGGATATACGGCGCAATTACGTCAGCATGCTGGAACTTGGCCAGCACCAGCCGACTCTGACAATGCTGTTTTCGCTTGCAGCCGCATTGAAATGCTCGCCCAGTGAACTAGTCGCCGAGGTTGAACAGCAGCTCAAAAAAGCTCCTCGTTCAATCAGCAAGACGCCGAAGCTGGTCAGAAAGCGGGTGAAAGCCACCGCTGACAAACCTGGCAGCGCGACGACCGCTCGCACAGACCGGCGACCCCGACGCGGGAACTAAGCGGCTTTCCTGCTCGGCAGTTGAGACCCATCCCGAGGCCGTTCCGTTCGCCATGCCTACCACGAAGTAGCGAGGCCTTTAGACGAATACACCCTTACTCAGGACCAGGCTTTTGCAGGTGCTTCCACTGAGACGTCCGTGCAAAACATCAGTTCGTTTGAATCTACAGACCGCGAATATTACCAGGGCGCGAAAGTCAAAGGGCCTCAATTTCCGCCAGGCGTCCGTGATGGCAAGGTGTGTCATTGCGAAGGATGTTTCGATAAGTAAAGACGCGCTTGGATAGAGAGTTCGTAAGCGCGGCACCAGCAAATGAGGACGCGCTTACGAGAGTTCAGGGACGCATCTATTTCGATACAAGCGACAGGTTCACGCTCTCTTCAGAAGACGCGAGTGGTTTTACCAGTGTCCGTGTACCCGCCCGTGTCGAGACGGATCGCCCTGAGCTCGATTTCGTGCTGGTCGGCCCAAAAGAGGCACGCATCAGCGAGCTCAAACACTGGAGCGGCACTGCGGAGCTTGAAGACAACGGGACGCTCAAATCGTATGACAAGTACGGTGGGTCGGTGAAATACGAAAAGAAAGGGTTCATGCCGCAATTGCGGCTGACCGGTTCGATCCAAACCGGCCAGATTGCGCATTTGATACCCGCCGTTCAACGGAGCTATACGTCACACGCTCACCTGACGAAGCTTGTTCGCAAGAGTACCAACCATACCCTCAATGCCTTCGCCATTCGGTAGGTACTTCAGAATTCGGTGATGTGCCATGTCAAATGGAACGTCGTCGAGGGATTGAGAGATCGGAACGACATGCTTCCCAAGAGTGTGAGCAATCCCAGTTTCGTACATCACGTTTGGATTCTTTCCCGTGAAATCAACGACCACGACATGTGCCCTGAAAATCAAGTTAAAAATGTCCTGAATCACAGTACTTTCCTCCCAAATGTCGTCCACCCTGGAGCAGCGATACCCGGCTGCTGTGCAAGCACGACGAATTCCTTCGTGCACTGCGTTAAACGCAGCGTTGAACGGCATCATTACAGCAACCAAGTCGGTTTCTATGGTCATGTTTTCCGGGACCTGGAAGACGTTCGGAGCGAACGTAATCTTCCGTTCGGATGGCTTGGCCGATACGAATTGGCTTTCTTCGGGATATTTCTCGGCTACGCACCTCTCGAAAATTTCAAAGGCATTCTCGTCTTGTTCTGCAGTCTCCCTGATCATCGTGAGTGCATTTCCAGCGTAATCTTCGTCGCCCCAAGCGAGACTACGCAATAGACGCGGGTGCCTAGAAATTTGGTCAGAAAAGCCCGTAAGAAGACCGATTTCCTCCCAATCTCCAGCGTTAAAATCTGCGACGACCTTCTCTCGTAGCGCGAGGACTCTCTTTCCAAGCTCGTAATCAACCATGGCGGTGACCTATATGTAACGTATATCAAATCAGAAATTATGCTGTCGGAATCCGCCATCGGACAAGGAAATTGCCTCAGCCGGGTCCGGATCACAACTCCAATAACCCGGACGCCACGAGGCAGGCTGGGATGTCCGCTAGCGGGGGAATTCCTCAATGGGTCAGCCCCGATTGAATTCGGATCCCCATCTTTTCGGCGATTCGCCGAAGTAAATCTGACCCACCCGGGTCCTGTATCACGCGGCTGCTTTCGCGCGTGTCCGCGCTCCTGTTTGTCCAGCTTTTCGCTTGTCCTTGAGCCGGTAGCTCTCGCCAGTGATTTTGACGATACGGGCGTGATGCAAGAGCAGGTCGAGTTACGGCCTGCACAATCGCGCTGTCGCCAATTCGTGACACGCATCACCAAAGGCTTCAGCCACTTCGTTGCCTCCATAGCTGCTCCGGTTGCTTCCGGTTGGAGCTGCTGCTGGGCGACGCTTGCACCCGCTCTACGCGGACGATCTCGTGATCCTGTGCAAGCGAGGCAACGCCGAGGAGGCGTTGCTGAAACTGCACGAGATCAGCATCTGATCAAGATGTGGCTGGAATGCCCTATTGAAGAAACCGATGATCGAGGTCGGGAGAAACGCACGGCTGAGACCAGAGATAGCGGACGCGGCATTCCGCAAGGATCGTCGTGGCCGAACAACTAGGTCATGGGCAGCAGCGAGGGAAGCTCAACATCCGCTCTTGCAGCCAACGCTCGTTGTGACCGTTTCGGGTGGTCAACGCGACTGGCTGGGAAGGTGCGGGCGAGTTAAAGGCCTGCTCGTCGTACAGATAAGTAGTCGTGCGCAGGTTCGTGTATTCGGTGGACACGTTTTTGCGGTCGCGCTGAAAGCGAATTAGTTTGTTCGCTTTTCGACCGTCAACCGGATCGCCGCAACGGGCCACGACTGTTTCCGATTTCCAAGCAAAATCGACCGATCCGATTGCCGAGCACAGCTGTCATTTAAATTTGGTCTCCCGCAGGCGGCTACATATCGCCTTTCCCGCGTCTTGCACCCTGCTCAGGCGTACCGTTCGAGCTTACCGGATTTGCCCCATGTCCGCCTCTACTAGTCTGTAACTGACTAAATAAGCTCGAATTAATACGCGCTTACTTTTCAAGACCCATACTCATCGATGTAATTACAATCCTGAAAAGATTTCCTAGTTAGGAGGTCCTCGCCGGTTATGTACGGTACCGCGCTCACGTCGTCGCCCTATATTGACTTCTCACGTCTCGTTGACTATGAATTCCTAATTAAAACCCGGAATACCCCGCGCGCGCAATGTTCCAGACAACGTAGGTTTGATATGGCCAGTAGAGGTTGATCATGAGCGACTCGACGCCCCCCTTACCGTCTGCCTCTGTCAATGCAGGCGACCATTACTCGGCCAAGATCCGCAACTGGCTGGCGTCGGCGGTCTGGGCGTTGTTCAGCATGCGAGGACGCATGTCGCGATTGACCTTTTTATTCTGTTTCCCAGTGGGATATTGCCTCTTGCTGCTGCCGTATCTCTTTACTGGCATATTCGGACCAGCCGCTTCGTCGTTACGAGTCAACGACAATGACCTGTTGAGCGCCTCGGCTCAGATTGCCGGTCTCATCCTGGTGATCTGGTCGAACTGGGCGACACAATTGAAGCGCGCGCACGACTTCGGTCGAGGCTTCGGCACGGTGCTTCTGTTCAACCTACTGGGACTTATTCCTCTCTTGGGGCTGCTAGGTCCCCTCTACTTTCTCTTCAAATCTGGTGATCCTAACCCCAATCGCTTCGGCGCAGAGGCCGGCTGGGCAGGCCGGCCACCAAAAACCGAAGCAACATCGAAGTGGGACGATCTTTAGTAATTCGCGATGATGCTATTAAAACTTTTCTGGCGTGGGGAACTGGAACTGCCCGTCGCCTTCTGGGGCGGCCTCGTCATCGTGGACTGGCTCATCGTCGACGAACTGGGTGTTACCCTTATCAGATTTTCCGAGAGTGCATTCCTTATTCGCTTTTACATCGCCCTGATTGTGATTTTCAATATCTTCGTCCTCCCTGGCCTCTGGCGAAGCGCGACGTATTGGCAGGGCGCCAAACACTGGGCGGCAGCCGCGAAGCTGCTTTGCATCTACGCGGCGGGGCGCGTGCTGTATATGTTCGCAGAGCCATGGATCGCGTGACATCGAGTCCCGTCGCTATGGACGGTATCCAGAACGGAGTGCAGAGTCCAGAACTATGCCGGATCTCTTTGTTTCCTATGCGAGCGCGAACGAAGCGCTGGTGCGTCAGCGACTCGAGCCGTTGCGCAACCGCGGCTTCGAAATCTGGTTCGCGCCCGACTGTGGCACCATTCCGGGCGGCACAGATTACGCAGACCAAATCGTGCGAGCCATCGGAAGCTGCAAAGCGTTGTTGCTCATGGCGACCAGTCAGGCCTTCGATAGCGACCAGGTCAGTCGGGAACTTGAAATCGCGCTGAACGTTAAGAAGCTGGCCGTCATTCCGCTCATGCTGCAAGAGAATCTCGAGCCGCCTCCGTCTTTCCAGTTTCGCCTTTCGTTGCTTCAGTACATCCGAGCGATCTCCGAGTCCGGACCGTGGATCGAAGCCGTGGAGACCGCCCTGCGCCATCACGGGATCGTGCCGAGAACTTATGAAAAGCGGCGCGAACGCCCTGTCGACAGTAACATTCTTCCGTATTTCGCCGACCGTGACACCCAGGAACAGATCGTCATCGAGAAGCTGACGGAGCATCTAAAGCACGCGCCGCATCGTCCAATCGTGTTCGTCGTGCACGGAACCGAGCAGCAGTGTTGCGACGGTTTCGTCGACCGTCTGGTCGATGACGCCATTCCGACATGCCTGGCAAGCCAAAAGAATTCGACCGAGCTGAACAAGAAGCTCGTTCGTTGGCCAGAACGCTCTGACGAGAAATCGGATGCCGGAAAACGCGCGCAAATGTATCGGCGCTCGCTGCTCAAGAGGCTCGAATTACCGTTGACCTACGATGACGTCGAGCTGATGCGGCACATCGGCAAGCTCAAGCAACCCATTTCAGTCACAAGCATCGTGAGTCCGGACTCGTGGCAGGAAGACGAGGCCGAACTGCTCGCGGCCACCATCAAGGCATGGGGCGCGTTGCCAGACGTTCCGGCGCCCTCTCAACCGGTCATCGTGCTCATGTGCATCTCCTATCACGAGGAGACGCCGTCGATGCTCTCGCGCATCTTCTTCAAGGGAAGCGCGCGTGATCCACTCCACTCCTGGTCGAAGAACATCGAAGCTTTGGACGGAGAACAGGTTCGCGTGTACGTGTTGCCCCAACTGACTAGCCTGTCGCTGGGGGACGCCGAGGATTGGGTGCGGGAAGTGTTGAGACCCAACGATCCGGAGAGGGTCAAGGTGATGGTACGTGCCATCTTCCGAAGTCCCCGAAAGGAAGCCGAACAGCAGATACGCGCCTTGCTAACAGGGCCGCCAGTCGAACGGCTGATTGGCCAGCTCGACGTTATCCTGAAACATCGCGACAAAGGACAGCGCCTGCCCATGGAGCCGCTCTCGCTCGTTTTCAGAAGCTTCCTCGGCGACGACGTCAGGAGAATTCTCTGATGACCGCTTTGCTCTACTCCGAACTCCCGCCGCCCGCACGCCCCGCCCCGCAGGAGCATGTGGCCGAATTGCTGGGCGAAACTGAAGATCCCGCCGGTTACCGCCCCGATGAGGGGCTGGTAGATGCAGTCAACGTCGCTCTCATCCTCCGCCAGCCACTTCTCGTGACGGGCGAACCGGGCACGGGCAAAACACAACTCGCCAGGAGCGTCGCTTATCAGCTTGGACTGCCCGATCCACTCAACTTCGAGACCAAGTCGACTTCAGTGGCACGGGATCTCTTTTACACCTTCGACAACGTGGCGAGGTTTCGCGCCGCGCAAGCCGGCAAGGACACCGAAGACCTCGGCGAATTCATCAGCTTCAACGCGCTCGGAGAGGCGATCATCCTTGCCAACGAGGAGAACGCGGTGAGGCACTATCTTCCAAGCGATTATGCGCATCCCGGCCAACGCCGGTCAGTCGTTCTAATCGATGAAATCGACAAGGCACCTCGCGATTTCCCGAATGACATTCTCAACGAAGTCGAACGCTTCTTTTTTCGAGTCCCTGAGGCCGGGGGAATGCTGATAAGGGCGGACGACCGCTTTCGTCCCGTGCTGATCATGACAAGCAATTCGGAAAAGAGTCTTCCGGAAGCGTTTCTGCGGCGCTGCATCTTCTACAGCATCCCGTTTCCGCAACCGGACCGGCTCGAAGAAATCGTGCTGACGCGCCTGAGCGGTCGGCTCGCGACCGGTTCGCCGCTGATGAGCGAGGCCATCGAATTCTTCATGACACTGCGGGCGAATAGCACCGGCCTGCGTAAGAAACCGGGGACAGCTGAACTCCTCAACTGGCTCGTTGCGATGTTGGAGTTCGGGTGTGAACCTTCGGCCGCCCTGAGAAGTCAATGGCAGGCGCGCCGTGCTCTGTCCGCGCTCGCGAAGGTGGCTGAGGATCAGGATCGCGTAGGCGACGAATTCTCGCGTTGGTTCGCGAGTTCAGGCCACAGCCATCATGTTTCAGCATGAGAGACTGCCGGCCTTCCTGCGCGAACTGAAGGCGCACGGCTTCGCCATTGGGCTGGTCGAGCAGCAGCGCGTGTATGACCTGATCCTGCATCTCCACGCCCAAGGAGCGTTTCCGAGGGATTCGGAACGCCTCTGCCGTATGCTGGCCGCCGTGTTGAGCACGAACGACGAGCAATACAAGCATTTCCATCAAAGGTTCGAGTATTTCTTCGGCGCCACGCATTACATCGCAAGCAAATCTCAGGTGGATGGCTCCGCCTCCTTACTACCCGAAGGTCAGGACGACGATAGCGTGCGTCGTGACATGGCCATGCTCGAATTGCAACGTCGAGAACAGCTCGCGAGCGTGATTCGCATGATCGAGGCGGCGATCATCTGCGCACTGCTGCTGATTGTCTTGCCTGTGCTTCTGCGACTGTTGTCCTTTCATCTCGAGATTGAGACCAATTTTCAGCGACCCGAAATTAGTTGGAACTGGCATTCGCTGGTGCCGAGGATCAACTGGCCGAGATTCGATTCGTTGCACGCCCCCCAACGCATTTTGTCTGCCGAGTCCCTGATGGGAACAGGCATCCTGTTCGCCACATTCATGCCCTTCGCCGCGCTAGCGCTATGGGCAGTGGTTCCGGCGAAACAACGCCGTGCCTTCGTCGGGCGCCGCAAGGTCGAAGGGCGTCCCGAGCTGGTGCGGCTGCTGCTCACCTCGAGCAGCTATTCGCCCTTCGGAAGAGGCGAGACGCTGCGCGCCGTGCAGGCACTTCGCCGTCCGGTCATGACCGAATCGGCGGAAATCGATATCGACGCGACGCTCGATGCATCGCTCCAAAACATGGGCCTATTCACGCCGAAATACGCCCGACGTCCCCTCGCTCCGGAGTACCTCATTCTGATCGAGCGTTGCGGACGGGAAGACCACGTTACGCATTTCGCCAATTCGTTGGTGCAAACGCTCAAATCGGCGCAGACCTATGTCGACGTCTACTACTTCGAGACCGACTTCCGACGCGTATTCCGCAGCAACGATGCACCTCGTCTCGCATTCGACGAGTTGTGCGGACGATATGCCGGGCATCGCCTGATTCTGCTCACCAATGGCAACGGCATGCTCGATCCGGTATCCGGGAAGATCGGCCATTGGGCGCTTCAGGTCACTCTGTTCCGACGCCGGGTCTGCCTGACTCCGGCGCCCCCGCTGTTATGGGGCTTTCGCGAACTCGTGATATCGAGCACACTGGACATGACCGTGCTGCCGTTGCTGCCCGAAAGCATTCCGGCGGCGGTAGAAATCTTGTCCGGCGAAGATGAGCCACGCTACGCGGCATTCGCGCTTGCGGCGCGGGGGTATGCTCCAGAGCAGGAACAGGCCCTGAACCGCCTCGCAGACATACTTGAAGATAGGCCGACTCGCTGGCTGTCGTCGGCGCCACCATCCGAATTCGTGATGGCCGAATTCGACACGCTCACGCGCGACATCCTCACAGATGACGGGTTTCACTGGATGGCCGCTTGCGCTGTCTATCCGGAACTGAGCTGGAATTTGACGCTCCATGTCGGGCAGTCGCTTCGCGGACAGGATGGCAAGCCCGTGATCACTCCACAGCGGCTGCTGTTGCTGTCGGCGCTGCCGTGGTTCAGGGAAGGAAGCATGCCAGCGTGGCTGCGCGAACGTCTGGTGAACGCACTCACGGAAAAAGAATACGCAACGGTTCACGAAATCTACTCGAAGCTTCTTCTCACCGTCTTCGATTTTTCGCGCAAGACAGTGCAACTCGACGTTGCGATTGACCGCCAGCTCCCCGCAGCGCTACGGCAGCGCGAGGATACCAATGATCTCATGAAAGACGTATTACTGGCCGAGTTCATGAGCCGGCCACCAAAACGCAATCGCGTGCGCTTCGGCCTGCCGACCAAAATCAGCTCGGTTCTCCTGTCAGGTAGAGCGCCGTGGGTGCGGGGACGCGCCATGTCGGGGGCGCCCCTGGTGGAAGCTCGCAAGAACGGAGTGGCTCTATCGGCTACGCTGGAAGAGGCCGCGGTCACCTCTGTTAGCGTATCCCGCGGTGCACACCGCGTTTTCGGTGAGCAAGCGGGATTTCGACCGGTCGAGTCGTTCACGGATTCTTCGGGTGAGCAGGTCAACCTCACCGATGAATACTTTCTTTTTCTGCCCACTGGCGGCCGGCAAGCGAAACTGCTCGATCAGGCCACAGCTGCGCACCTCGTCTATCGCGGACAACTCGTAGTCCGAGTTGCACTTCTCAACTTTGTGTTCATCTTCGTTGCGGCGTTTGCCTTTGCGGATTCGATTTTGAAGGGGTACCAGCTTGAAGTGGCCGTCGCCGTCGTGTGTATTTGGATCATCCTTCCGTTCCTTCTGATCGATTCGTTACTTCTCCGCCGCTTCAAGCCTTGTCTCAATGAATTTCCCACTTTCTCACCTGTCGAGGGATTTCCACATCGCGCGACCCGGTTCGACCGTGTCGACAAGAAAAGCAAGCCGAACTGATAGCGGTGTATGCGTGGCCATCGCCAAACGGGAGTATGCGCAAAGTGAGGCTGGCAAGGCTGCCCTCAAGGCGTACCGGCAAACGCACCGCGAAGCCCTTAACGCCAGACGGCGGGCCTACTACCAGCGCCAGAAGGCGAAGCTGGCCGCCGCAGAGAAAGCGGCAATTGCAATTGATTGCAATCCGGGGGAGTAGCCATGACTACGCTTTATGCGAGCGCTTCCCAATCCACTACCAGCACCGCCAGCCTCACCACCCATATCGTACTGGCGGCGGTAGCTACAGAAAATAGTCAGGCACTGGCAGACTCCACCCGGTTACCCAGCGCATACGCCGGCGAAGCCTCTACGGGGGTGGCCAGCCTTGCTACCTCCATCACCCTATCCGCCCATGCAGAGGAAACCGGTAGCAGTGAATCCGCCCTTGGAAAGACGATACAGGGTGAGGTTTCACAAGTAGTGGGTGAGACTCGCTGCTTTGCCGTGTTCAGCGAAGCCCGTTTCTGGAATGTGGTGGACTAGCCGCCCGGTCTTCCCCCATCCTGTTGCAATTGATTGCAATCGGGCGGGGGCTAGGTGTTCTGACTGACTCGCTCCAGCGTAACCCTAGCCGCTTCCAATGCATCCAGTGCCTTCACATACTCATCAGAGGGGCGCAACTCGCAGATAGCCTTGCGCGCACACTCGATACCGGCTTGGGCATGCTGGAGCGCAGCATTGATTACGTTCAGTTCGCTATCGTTGGCGGGATCGGGTTTGCTGGGTGTCATGTGTTGTTCGCTTCGGATTATTCGAGTAGATCGCTTAAGCGAAGGCTGCTGTGGGCCTTCGGATTTGGCTTCAATACCAAAGGCGCAGTGTCCGATTGCTTCAGCAGGATCAGGTTACCGGTTGCAGTTTCATAGATGACAAAGGTATCGCTGACGAAACCCACGTAGGTAAGTGGATGCTCGGGTGTCGATTTCAGGTTGGCGGCGACTCCCGTGTTATCCACTATCAGTGTTGTCGTGCCATCTTTGACCATCTTGGCGTGTAGGGAACCAATCGCCGCAGCGAATACCGGAAGTAGCAAAAGCACCAGCACAGAATTCATGCGAAGCAAATAACCCGGCATCAGCCGGTGCACTCCAGGATGAAACGACATCATGGAAGCTGCGGGGCACAACAGCACCGCCGTTACCGGCCACCGCCATTGGGCATGAACGAGGGTTTGAACCAGAATGATGCCAAGAACAGAAACTGCCGGGATGATTCTCAGTGTCGTCGGCGGCGGCCACCGTAATGGCTGCACCCGCGACAGCCTTTCAGCGGGAACTAACACCGCCGTTATGGTCATCCCCAAAACAAACCCCAGCATCGCCACTGCAAGTGGCTGTATCGCTAGCTTTGCGAAGTCTGTCAATCCCGCAAACTGAAAGATATCGAAGCTGAAGGAACCCCAGTAGGTGATCAGGTAAATCGTTGCGACCAACAACCCGAACAGCCCTACAGCCGTTGTAATGCCTAGTTTTTCGTTCATCTATGCCCCCGGAACAGCGGGCAATGTCCTACGGGGGATGCTCCGCTGTCAACAGCGCTGCAAGGTAAATGTCAGACCCTGCCGATTGCAATCAATTGCAATTGCGGGTGGCGCTGAGGTGGGCCAGATAACACAGCAGCAGTAAAGGATTGCGGTAGACTCGCGCGGGATCAATGCGGGGGAGGCGATATGTCAAAAGGAATAACACGGCTACTGATCGTGATCAGCATCACATGGGTGTTACTCGCCATCGGAATCCTGATCTATCAGGCATACACCAAGCAAGCCACTGGCTGTCCGGCCTTTAACGCGTATCTAGGCGAGTGCGATACCTTTTTCTGGCGGTGGGGCATAGATCATCAGCAGGGCTTGGCGGTGGCGGTGCTGGTCCCCAAGATAGACATGATGGTTTTATTCGGTGCGTTGCCGGTCCTGCTGTTGTGGGCAGTTGCGGGTGCGACGGTTTGGGTTAGAGCGGGATTCAAAAGTCTTTCCTAGTCCATCGGGTGACAAGCTGGTGATTTGACAAACGGCCCCCTTGCATTAACGTTTGGAAACTCCGATTTTTTCGGAAAGCTGGCGGAGGGAGGGTCGAGGCCAAAAACAAGGAAAACCCCAAATGGCCCACGGAATACCCCTAGCTGGGCCTCCCGCACCGCTACTGATACCCGGCCCCTTCCCAACGGCGGGCCGCCTGTAGCCTTCATTAGGGTGCATCGTTGCAGGCGCAACCAAGCTGGCGTGACTTGCTGGTGCAGCTAGTCTTTCGATAATCTTAACTTTTGCCGGGGATTCGTTCGTGTGATCTGAAGTCACACCAGCGCCAGCAGGGTAGGCAAGATGCCATAGGCGCCATGCATATAGGCGGGCCGCCCGTATAGTGGCTTTACGTGTATAGAAAGCGTACGCGTCAACTAAAGCATAGCGATAGGCTTCCGGTTCCTTTCACACTGGAATTTGGCCTAATCAGAAATTTGTTTCTGGGCACTTAGCCTGAGGGTTCGCGCGATCGCCTCGAGGAGAAAACCCGAAGCCGTCACCCTTCTGCGCCAGAACTTCGTCCTGCAGCTTCCCGCTGCGACCGAAGCTCCCGCAGAAGCCTCTTCGTGTCGATGATTTCGACCTGTCCTGCGCGCGCCTCTACGGCCCTGATCATGTGGTCCGTGCCGCCGCACTTGCCGCTCGCCTCGCCGTTCCATAGCGCAATTACGCGAACCTTCTGCGGTCCCCAGGCGAGCGCGCTGTATAACTGCCAGAGATTCGCGCGCTCGAAATCGCTGTGCCCTTCGGGCGTCGGTCCGAGTTCCGCTGGCATGATCAGCACGCGCGTCTCCGCACTTTGCGCCTTCACGTCGAAATAGCGATCTCGCCATTTCGGGCCAGCGAAGCTCACAGACTTTCGCAGAAAGGTCGGCTCGTCGAAAGGCAGACGCAATTGAAGGTGCAACTTTCGATCGAGCGCGGCACGCGCAAATAGTAGGTCCCCCCCGCACGCGCCTTCGCAGAGAGCGAGATCGCCCTCCTGCGCGCCGAACATGTCGAGCGCCCTTTCGATCGCCGCTTTCGCGAAGTCAGTCATGTCTTCGGGAAAGCGTTCGGTCGGGCGGTCCGGTGCGTCAATCATGTGACCGGTGAACAAAAACACCCGGCGCGGAACGAAAGGCGGCACTAGCTTTCTTATCGCCCGCTCGACAGTGTTCATCGCCGCATCGACCGAATCCGGCCTGAATCCCAGTTGAGCGAGCAACGTCAGTTGCTGGATCGTCGAATTGAGCGAAAACCAATCCTTGTCGGCCACGGCTAGCGCGTACTTGTACGAATCGTCGACGGCCTTCGGATCCTCGCACAGCGTCGCGAGCTCTGCGAGCGTCACGCGTGCCCAGTAATCCCTTCGCTGTGGCGTTTCCTTCGAGATCGCGGAGATAGCCGCCCACATCACACCGCCTTCCATCTTCTCGCGTGCAGCGGTATCCTCGTCCTTCTCATTTGTCAACAGGTGACGGTGTAGATGCAGCAGCGTAACCGCGTTAATGCCGCAGTAATAGCTTGTGGCATCGTTGCGGAATCCAGCGCCGTAGGCGTCCAGCGCCTCGCGCAGCAGGCCGATGTTTTCGCGCGCTGCGACACGCCGCTCGTCCGCGTTCATCGGGCTGGCCCTCCACGTGTTGACCCATTCGTCCTTCTCGACGCGGCCGAGCAGCCCGCAGGTCTCAGCATCGGTGGGATGGTCTTGCGCCAGCGACTTGAGCCATTCCTTGGCATTCTCGAACTGACCGATCCTTCCGAGCAGCATGCCTTTTTCCTGGCGGCTTATGATGTCGTCCGGCGCGATCTCCAGCGCGTGCTCGATCTGTTCCAGCGCGAACTCGAATTGCTCAACCTGACGCAACGCTCGGGCGGCGACTCGGTACGCCTCCAGTCTCAGCCCCTGAATGGGTGCCTCTTCGGCGAGCACCAGGATGTCGCCGGGACATTGCTTGCGGCGCGCGACGGAGACCCGATCCGTCCACGCTCGCTGCTTGCTCCAGAATTCCCCCGCGCCGCCAACTGCGAGCGTCTTCCAATTAGGCTCCTCTAGGTAGGGCAGCAACTCGTACACTGGACTCACGATGCGGCCGTACCACGCCTTCACCGTCTCACGGGCCATCTCCGCGAGCCGCGCGCGGTCATGCTCGACGAATTCGGGATCGGGCACGCCGTTCTTCACGCGGTAGCGCAGCGTACGGTTTGACGCGTTGTCGAACGGCATCGCGCCTTCACGCGCACTGACGAGTATTACGCCGCGCTTGCGCAATGCGTGCCGCACACCGAGCTCGTACCAGACGTTCGGATTGTTGATCGTGAGATCGGCGACGACGATATCGGCAATGAGTAGTTCCTGAAACATGTCGCGGCGGATGTCGCCGGCGCGCATTTCCTCGTCCGCGCGAAACACCGTGAAGCCGTCGTTCTTGAGCGCAGGCCGGATCAGATCGTTGTAAATGACATTGAAATCTAGGCCTTCCTTCGTGCCATAAGGCATCGCGACGAACACGTGATGTCCCACCTCAGCGCCCCTCGATAAAGCCGTCGAAGTGCGCGGGTTTCACGCACCGCGCGGCAAGCCGTGCGCCGATTTCCTGGAGCGCGTCTTTGTGCTCCACCGAATCGAGCTTCTGCACGTCGCGCGGATCGATGTCCCCGAGCCCGAGCGCACTGAGGCCGGATTGCGTCAAGTCCACGTTGTAGCGCAGATATGTGAAGAGCTTCGGATCGACGGGACCGCCGCTGCCATGCGCGCCCGACCCGAACACCATGGTGTCCACCTCGCGGTCGAGAATGTCGCCGGTCAGGCATTTGCCGAACATCCGGCACAGCAGATCCTGCTCGTTGAGCGCAGCAAACATCAGGGCAGAAGGCAACGTCGTCGCGTTGAACAGCAGGTTCATGTCGTCCGGATCGAGACGGCCGTTGGCCTGCGGGCTCGTGCCGGTTCCGATCGATACGATAAGCATGTCCTCCGGGCGCTTCGTCTTCCAGCACAACTGATAAGGCTCGGCGGTCGCCATCAGGAATAACTGGAAAGCCGGGTTGTTGTACGGTGTGATGCCGCCATCTACGAACACGAACTGTCGTTCGCCCACGAGAATCTGCTCGGGCGGGAAATAGGTCGGCGCGGCGGTGCTGCCACGCACGACCTGCCATAGCGGAAAGTGCAGGTTGCAGCCCGGCCGGTCGAGTGGGCAGTTGTACGTCGCTCGTGGGTTGTTCGAGAGCGGCCATGGCGAATCGGTGCTCGCGTTGCGCAGCACCATCATTAGAAGTGTTTTCAGCCCGGAGGAACCGAGCGTCGGCTCCGCTTCGCCGGTCTGAAGGGCAAGCACCGTTCGCAACTTTCTGGCGAGCGGTTCGTCCTCGTACTTGTAGCGCAGCCGGTCCAGGAGCGAGGCCTTGTCGAACATCAGTTCGGCGCTCTCAACGTACATCGCGCGGATCTCGTCCACCCGCATACCGAGCGCGACGCAAGTGGCGATCACCGCGCCAGTGCTAGTGCCTGCGACATAGTCGAAATAATCGGCAAGCACGAGAGTCTCGCCTAGGCGATGAGATTGCTTGAGCAGTGCTTCGATTGCCGCGAGAACCTCTATTGTGATGAGCCCGCGGATGCCGCCACCGTCGAGCGCGAGCAGTTTGTACGGAGGCTTCTTATCGATTTTGATGTCAAACACGGATGGGGCTTGGGGCACGGGACACCTCATCGATCGACACTATAAAGATCGGATAACTGATTGAACGCACTCACTGAAACCGCAGCGCAAAGAGTACGCTCTCAAGTAGGATAGGATACCGGGTCGGTTACGGTTAGCAACAAACATGCGCCGAGCAGGCTGAAAGCGAAACAGAACTGGGGGAAGATGTGCGTCGGATCACACACCGGCCGAAACTCCCGAGAGTGAAGGCGCCGGTAATGCAGGTGGAAGTGCAGTCCGTGAGAAGAAAAAGTTACGCGAACCAATCACACTCATGCATATGCATTGGCACATCGCGGTCGCCACTTCACTTCGTCTGAGTCTGAGCGGGATTTTTGAGTGTCTGCTTCAAGAGAATGCGCCGGCACTCCGTCTCTGCCTCCCTGACGGAAACAGACAATTCCTCAGCTAAGCGGAACCACCGCTTCTGATACGGCTTGAAACGCTCACCGGATCGGTGACGTTGATCCATGAAATTGAGGCATTTGAGAACAATCTCATTCTCCAAAATACGAGTCACACTCACTGCCTTGGCAAGGCTGTCCGCGCAAGCCGGTGAGACCGCGGCAAGGTCAGCAATGTCACTTGGAGCAACTCTCGACGTCAAAGCTGAGATCAGAATTCTCAACTGCCTCTCATAGGTCCTGTTTCTGGTACCCGACGGAGTGGAAAGGTTAGCTTGTGCGGTGGGCAGTTCTCCACGCAGGGCTAACGCGTCAACTAGCATTTGCGAGAGCAGAGGAGCCAGTGTTACTGCTATGAGATGAGCCCGACGCTTTTCCAATTCGAGTCGTAGGCGTTCTTGAGTCCTCGCCTCTGCAAGAGCGACACTGACCGCTCTGAATGCCCCGAAGGCTCCTGCCGCCGTGGCTAGCGCAGCAACCGCTGTCGCAAGGGCGCCCGCCGCGCTGGCAATCGCAGAAACGACGTTCCAATCCGTGCCGGGGCGGTGTAAGAAGTAAAGGACGGCGACAAAAAGCCACACGAGCAATGCCAAAACGTAACATGCGACGATAAGCGCAACGCAGCCTTCTTTTGAACGCATCGATAGTCGCTCAAGTCACGTTCAGGCACCAGGTCTTCACTGGCAAGCCACCGATCGCTAGGAGATTCCCCCCAAGCAAAAGCTCCTACATCAAGACGGAGCCAGAACTATGCTTTCGCGCCGTAGTTGCCGCGCACCAGCGAGGGCACATAAAACGTCATATCTTCCGCCTGTCCAAACTGCAACCCCGCTCCGCCAAAAACCAGCGTAGCTGACTCGATTGTGCTCTGCGGTGCATCGCTGAGTTTCGGCGCCAAGTCAACCGGAAACGTTACTTGTTGCCCCGAAACCAAACTTAAAACCACGCTTCGGCCGTCGACGTGTACTTCCGTCGCGTAATGAAGGCTTTCGCGCTTTCCACGTTCTAGTGCATCGCGGTACTTCGAATTGCCTGTATTCATGGCTGGTTCCCTCCGGGGAGACATAGGCTTTTTACGCAGCGCGCAGCCTTGGCCTCGATTTCCGATATTTTTTTGTCGTCGTCCAAACCCCAGACGTACAGCGTATCGACAGGTCCCCTCGGGCAGTTCAGTGCAAAGATCATATGTCCAGGACCGAAATGATGCACTTCGTCTTTCGCGTCAGGATTGGCAAAACGAACGAACTCTTTGCACATTTCCGTAGCCCTCAAGACCCTGCTCGAACCTCCAAGCAAGGGACGATCCCACCCGATCGATTTTCAGCAGACTTCGTGCCATGTATGTACGCCGACCATCACAAAACACAACGAAGGACAATGATCGGCTACTCTCTGCATGCATTTCGGCGATTTTCACCAAAAATACAAGAATATTTGTCTCGGGCGACACGCTTGCCTATTAGGCAAATCCAGAGTGTCGTGGCGGCGCCAACGATTTCTGGCACTATGCGCTCCCCATAGCACGATAGTGGTGCGCAAAAGATCAACTGCAAGTCGCTTCGACTGTAAATCGATAGGCGTAGGCTGGCGAGCGCTACCCGATTTCATCATTCAGTATGTGGGATGGGGCTGGATAGTGGCAAAAATGGGGACAATTATGAATAATGATTGCAGGGCCGTCGTTAGATGCGCAACCTCGACGCAAGCTTGCGCAGCCCTATACTCGCTGGGCATTTGTTAGCTCTTGCGTCTGGAGTTGGCGTCACGTGGTATTGATCGGCTCTTCGTTGGCAATTGTTCAACTTCTCGACCATCTAGGTTGGCCGAAAAGTCCACTGCATCGTAGCAGTTGGGGAGTTGCATTTCTTAGCAGTTGGGGAGTTGCATTGGGGTCGATCGCCGTTTTTTGGTTCGCGACCCTTTCAAAGGTTAGAGCGCGAAAAGCGTGCAGAATTCTGCTACTTCGAAGCTTTTATCAAGAGAGTCACGCTTCGCTCTACAAGAAAATATTTCCCGTTATCGGTTGCTATGGTCGTCTTGTCGCACTAAGAAATCCAACGCAAAAAGCCGCTGCAGACATACTCGGAGCGATGCACTCCAGATTCTTAACCGACGTCGAAGAACACTTGGTTGCTCGTGGAGATTGGCATACAGAAGTAACCAGATTCCTACGAACTTGCGACTTAGCTGTGATCGATATAACGGCATCCTCTGACGCCATTCGCTGGGAGCTTTCGGAGGCGTTAAGGCTTTTACCTGCCGACAGGCTCATTCTGATCATCGAATACAGCAAAGACGCACATTCGAGCTTGCAAAGTGCGCTAAGAACTTACATTGACTGTGAATGCGATAACGATTTTGATTTCGCAATGTATTTCACTTCGAGAGCTATCCCGTTGCGTGTTTGGAAAGCATGGCCCCTTAAATTTGAACGCCAGATAGCTCTTCGTATGAAGCGGATCGATTCGGCAGCGTCCGGCACACCAACATGTTCGCAATGAAGGTGATTTGGGCGGTGCAAGATGCAGAGAAAATCTCATCGGCTGACGCGGACGATTGCGGGCAACAGATGGGGCATCTATTAGGGAATACGCTTGGCAACCCCACGCCTGTTTTCGCGAAGCGTTGCGGGGCGAAAGATTCGAGAGTTCCTCTGAATGAATTTTTCAAATTCCTCGTCCGTCATCTTCTGCTCAATTTGCCGTCGCAACCTTTCAAAGCTCGCCATTTGGTATCCGCGCTCATTCAGATACGCAAGTATTGCCTTGGCGGTGCTCTCATCTTCATCGCTTGACGAACTGAGCAACGTTTCCGCCTCGCCATCACTTTGCTGAGGTTCAGATTCTATCTGCCGGATTCGTTCGACAAGTGATATCCAGGGTGATGCCCCAGGAACAACAAAGTCAAGATACTGAATGGATTCAAGCCTTGGGTGCATCGTGCATTCCGCCAGCTTCAAGGGTATCACCGGCTTGCCCTTTCCCATTGCATACGCCCATTCGTATGTGACGTACGAAGACTGCGTCGAATGGCCGCTTAGCGTGACAAGAACAGCGGTACAGGCTGAGATCCCTCGTTCGATTCCATCTCGCCAATCGGCTCCAGCACGAAGGATCCCTTGGTCGCGCCATAAGACGATCTTCGCCTCTGCAAGTTTGATCTCGAGCAATTCGGCAAAGAAATGGTCCTGCCTTGCGTAGCTCAAAAAAACCGTGCTCATTGTGATCCTCCATTAGAGCCCCGCTTCCATCTTGCAGCGGTCGATATACAAGACAGGACTAGTATTGGGCTGGACCGAATGCCATGTCCAAAGTAAAAACACGTATAACGACCGGCTATCGTGTACCAAAACTTCACAGGCGAAGCCAGCATAAAATCTTCAGCAAGCGCTCGTAGGCGATACCCTGACGGAAATCATTTCTTGCGAGCAGGATTTCACGCGTTAATTCACCCGTCGTGCTCCCCAGTCGAGTCGCAAGCGTTCACCTGCGCGTCTGCGAACTGACGCAGCACAGTTGCCAACCGCCGCGGGTCGGCGGTGAATTGCCACTTCGAATAGCGAAATCCACGTCCCTTTCCCGAGGGCAGCAGTCCAAACAGTTCGCCGTTTTTCCATCGCTCGTTGATCGTCTGTTCGGTACTCTCTACGTAGTCGCGGGCCTCGCGCAGCTCGAGGTTATCGGTGCTCTCCTATTCCTCGACGGCCCAGCGTCGTCCACGCGCGCGAGCGGCCGCCAGAAGATCGACGGCGTTGGCTCCCGCACTGGCGACCTGTTTCGTGCCTTGGTCGCGCACGGCGGTCACCATGCCTGCACGCGTGGGGCCTTGGCTGATGTGGGAAAGAATTCGATTTTTCGGGTTCATTTGCCGATGATAGTTCATAACTATCAGGTGTCGATGAAAGGCGCTTGCAACCCGGCGCATGGACGAAGACTGGACCCCGCGGTCCGGCATGATCTTCGGCGACAAAGTGAGGCGGCCTAGCTCTCTCTTAGGGTTTTCGATTGCGACTGACGAGACGAGTCTGATTGGCGCTTACGTATGGAACGATCGACTCCGGATTCTTCTGCCCGAGATCCATGGAGACCGCTGCTGCGACAGACTCAGGACTGGTATCCAGTCCCATTGCCAGCCTCGCGCGGGTCTCCGCAGCGATGCTGTCATTGGCGAACTTTCGCCGAAAGCTATGCATGCCGGCTCGCTTCGGGGCGCCAATCGCCACGAACGCTCGGCCAAATATCTTGGAAATCGCCTTGTCTGATAGCGCGCGTCCGTCCCTAGCTGAAACGAACACTGCATCATCTATTTTGCTTTCCGCCAAGGATGCATGGTCTATCAACTTCTGCCTTGTGTCGTGGATAAATGCGCTAATTCTCGTCGCCAGATCTGGAGACACATAGAACGAATCTTTATATCCATTCTTCTGCCGGTCCGGAACACACGCTAACCCTCTGGCCGTCATCTTTTCCAGTGCTTCGGGCGTGAATTGATGACATTGCAGCGAATTTATCGTCCCGCGACGCCACCCCAAACTGTCACCAATGTCCATCATCAGGATATTTCTAACAGCAACATAGCTCGTGAAATTCGAGAAAAAATAGTCTTTCAGCTTGTCAATATCGTCCGCGCTCGCCTCATACCCCCTTCCTCGCCTCGCCCCATGTCCGACGCGCCTCTCGAGCGCCGGAAATCGGTCGTAGGCCCCACTGGCGCCGTGTTTTCGATGTCGAACGTTTGCGCGTTTCAGACTGCTCGTTACCGCCCTTGATACGTCCCCCAGGAAGTTCCACCCATATTCGTATTGATACCAGTTAAGAAAATGATAAATCTGGACCAGCTTCGCGTTGACCGTTCGCTTTGCCGCGTGGCTTTCGTGATTCGAGCTTGACCTCGAAATGACCCGCGCGTATTCGGCATCGCGAAACCGCTTCAAAAGATCGTCCGAAGATTCGTAGAATTCGTAACGGGGGAGTGCGCCACGCTTCGACGGCTTGAGGTTATCAGTCAGCGCTTGTTTAACGAGGAAGTTCCGATATGCTGCAACTGCGAGAACGGCAGCTTCAATCGCGGAGCGCTGCTGCATCAGCTCATCGGCCAGAAACATGGTGTATTCGACAATCTCCCATACGACCGCGTCAAGACCAGCGTCATAGACGACGGCATAAGTTCGCCCGTTGATTTCCTTTAGCGAAACTTTTGTTTGGAGCTCATCCAATTCAGTGGCCATCCTCGCCCCCACGTATTCGAGTTACCGTGGCACCACCGCGGTACGTCTTCCCTGCAAGCGCGTCCTCAAGTTCTTCACGGTATTTGCGCTTCAAGTTTTCATACAATCTTTTGGTGTCGTCGCGATCTTTCTCGACCAGCCTGATCTTCTGCCTCATCGAAAGAAGCTCGCGCTCTAGGACATCAATTTGGCTTTTCGCCGCTTTCAGTTCCCGGGTCAATTTCGCTGGTCGATCCACCCCGGATGCTTCATCTTGATTATTTTCCAAAGTGCGCACTGCCGAGAGAGCCTGCTCGACACGTACCCGCAACTCCGCGTTTCGGGATAGCGTGCCATTCCCAATCCTCCTGATCTCCGGGATCGGATGCTTGATGACAGCTTTCAACGGGTCCGTGTCGATCCAAAGATGAAACTGCCTCAACGAGCGAGGAAAATGTGACCTCGGTGCATTCCTCAGGAATAAAGCCACACGCACGGCGTCGTCTGCGCTCTTATGCGCGCAATCAATAACTTCCTCCAACAGCTGGGCCTTGCGCTGGATATTGAGCCGGGCTGCATCTTCCGAGGCATATGCGGAGGCAGGCTTTTTCCCTTTGCGCCGACTGATAAGGCTTTGCTCACCCTTCATTTTCTATCTCCAGTCGTTCGCAGAGCGACGCAATCGAAGTCTCAAGCGCCTTCAGATCACGTTTCTTACGAGCAAGCGCAAATCCATCCAGCCCACCTTCTTCTATTTCGCGCCTGAGAGCCGACGCCTCAAGCCGCAAGTTTTCGACGTAAGCAACCTTCGTGAGGTGAAATCGACAGCCACCACATTTGGACGGACTCGCATCCTCGAAATGGTGACGGTCGTCCGCCATTGAGTAGCAACGCGCTGCTTTTCTGTTGCCAACAGATCCGAGCATACACTCCCCATGGGAGTATGGCCGCGGGAAATGGCCCCGTCGTTTAATCGCATGGTAGACCGACTCAACGAGATTATCCGTTTCGAAGGAGACCACCTTTGAAAATCGCGCATGAATCTTTCGAATATATTTAGCAAACCCGCCGGTATATTTCTCACCAGAGATAATTTCATCAATCTCTTCGGCCATTTTTAGATTGCCAACGCGAGTCATCTCCCTCTCGAGATCCGCATCCTCGGCGATAAATGCCCGACGTCGGTCCTCAGCTTCGGTCGGCATTTTTGCATATATCGTCTCGACATCTTTTCTTGACATCGGGTCTGTGAGATAAGTGCGTACCGATTTAAGATCCATATGACATATCTGCCAGCTAATCGCCATAATATCTCTGTTTTCATATCGGTAAAAAGCGACCAAGCAGTACATACGACGGAAAACGTGGGTATCTGTGAACATGAGACCACGATCCCCGCCCGCTTCAATAATTATGTTAGTTGGGTTGTCTTGATCCCTTGCGTAATCACTAAAACCAAAAAATTTTAGGGTTGCTCCTACGCATTCTGCAACACTGAATCTCCTATATGAAAATAGAGGTATGTCTTCTAGCGACGTCAAAGCATCAGAATGACCCAACGCAGTATCAATGCGGCTGTAACACGTTTGGATCACCTCGAGGCTTCTTATGGCCAAGCAGGTCGTCTCATTGACATAAAATGGTATTTTCTTCTTATATGTTTTTAGAATGTAAAACGCCACCTCGTATATCTTCATCTTTTCGCTGTGCACTTGAAGCGCGCCACGCATCAGTCCCACTTTTTTGTGAATTACCTCCCCTCTTCGGCGGGCATTCATAAAGGTGATCAGCACAAAACATGATGCCATGAAACATGTCAATGCGCGTCGCAACGAGTAATCTCTATGCGCACCGTGAGTGAAATCCAAGTTGACGAGGGGAAATGGAAGCAATGCTTCCAATTCTTCTCGTTCAGCACAATCAAGGAATGTCTCGTAAAGCCGCTTTCCAACAGTCTTGGGCGACGGCCCCGTATTTTCCTCTATACACAATGTCAATCGTTGGAAGAGTGCGAGAAGTGCGGGGCCCCTTTCATACAACCATATCATCGAAATACGGCAAAGCCTTCCTACGAATCCTATTTCGAGATTTGAGGTCCTCCCCCCCGCTATACCCAGTTGTTGGGCCAATTTGTTACTTTCTGGAAACGGGCAAAATGATAGGCCGTATCGAGAGCCAGCATCATAAAGAAAGTTGGCCGCCTGACATATCGAAGTAAACATGCTTCGGGAGAAGAGGGCCTTGACTTCGGATGAATCCTCCGAGTCGGTGTCGCGATCATCGTTCGGATGATCATGCCTTTTTCGTTCGTCAGTGTCATTTTCAGCTTCGAATGTACGAAGAGCGAAGGCGGCAACCGTCCTATAGTTTGTGGATAACAACGCCCTCAAATTTCTACCAGCGAATACACCTTTGCAGTCCGCCGCTTTCACATGGGCCGCGATTAGCCGCACTTTCAAACGTAAAGCGAGAGGCCATCCTCCACTCGCAACTTGTCTGATAATCTCGTCGAAATTTTCGTAGCTCATCGCGTCTATCGACGTTATGTCGCGGAGCCACATCGCCTCAAAAAAATTGATTATCGTATTGAGGTGCACGGCCGCGCGCCGAGTTCGGGTAACGCTATCGGACACCCGCGCGACAAACGCATCGATCCCAAGCACTATCGCTGCGACGAGGTCACCTCGATCCGATAGCGAAACAGGTATGGAGTAAAGGCCATTCGGCGGCAGGAACGTCTTCTTGAAATCTCTTTCAAAATACTGGCTTTCCTCGGGACGCGCTTCTGGTCTTCTCAATCTAAGCACCCAATCTTTCGTCAGCGACAAATCGCCTTGCGCCCGAATGGCCATATTTATTGCTGTGGTCGAATACTTTTTCCGATTGTCTGTGAGGGCAACAAAAGGCGTTTTGTTTGCTTTATTCATCATAGTCCTCGACGATTTTCTTCACCAAATCCCACTGCGAACTTGATCTAATGTAGTCTTTAAGTATCAAGTTGAAAATCATCGCGGGGCCGTGCATCGTCAAAAATCCTTCCTCGTTTTTCTGAAGAAGCGCCTTCCAGTTTGACGCATAATATTTAGCTGTAGCCCAAACTTCGATGACCCGGCTCTTATTGATAACGATCTTGTTGTTGGGACAGCCTTGTCCTTTGTGGCAATTTTTACCGTTGCAAAACCCGTCTTCGATCCATGCCCGGTCTGGAGGATCGAAAGGAGACGCACAACTGGTACCATCACCAATAGGAAACATCAGTCCCTCGTCGACATATTGAGGATCGAACTTATCGGAAAACGTGTTCCGTTCCTTGGCGATTTGGAATTTAATGGTTGAGTCGATTCTTCTTTGAAATTCCAGATTTATTGACGATAGACGGCGTGCCGTCGGAAGGTTCCGAAAATACGCAGCCGTAGTATTTTCGCTCGCATGCCCCGCCGTATCCCGGACGACTCTGATGTCTGCTTTTCCCGACAGTTGGTCCAACGTAAGCATGTGAACGCGTATCTGTTCGTCGCTGAACCAGGGGACGTCCATTTGTTTCAGAAGAATTGCTTTGATCTTGTCGATGTTGCTTAACGGGTGATGTAAGCATTTTTGCCTCCCGCTGTGATTCCATGTAAACCAAAGGCGATTTTCGTTTTTTTCTATTTGGCCAAAGCGCGTCATTTGATCGTGATTCCAAAGTACCAACTGCATAGATTCGAACGCAGCCAAGCTTTCCGCGGTAATATCAACGATCGGCGTCGGCTGGTCCGATCGCGATTTATAGCCACTTATCGTATATATGCCATTTTCAAATTTAATATGTTCTCGACGCAAATCCCGTAACGTTCCGACATTGAATCGCGTGTGAATCAATAAGATATAAAAAGCACATATCAGCTCTCGCGTCAGCGAATTTCTCGTTAAAAAACATACGTGCCTCGGCAAAACCCCCTTCATCTTTTCAGAAGAAATCTGCAAAACATCGGGAATTCGTGATTGCATACCGGTCGATATCGCACTCTTGGACTGACGGGTAGGATTTCGCGCAAAGTTCTTTTTATTTGCAAAACGTACGATTGCAGAGAAAAGTCCAGCCGAATCGCACGCCTTAAACTCATCGATTTCGCCTCTTAATTGCAAACGACCGTCCAGATAGGCTTTTGCTAATTCGTTTTCCCTAACGCTCGGCTTGCGTCGGGCAATGTCGAGAAGTCGCTCGCGCACGCCGCGCCAGTATCGGAGTTCCAAGAAAAATCCGTCTTGCACTTTCTGGATGTCCGAGAGTAGCCGTTCGATATCCCGCTCACGAAGTTGAGCAAGATTCGCGTGAGGCATCGCACCAAGAGGATTCTTTAAGTGACCGTCTGCGGTTTCAGCAGGGCCCTCACTCAAAGTGCGGCGCGAGGGAGGTCTTGGGTTGAATCTCGTTTTGAACTTTCCCCGGGCCCATGTCGCCGCATCGGCTGAAATGCCGAGCAGTGGCTTTAGCGCCCACCTTCTGAACATGGCAGATTGAGAATAGAGGTAGGACTCGTCCCATGATGACTCTGCATTTTGTTGAAGAGCATCCTCTAAGGCATCGCAAAATTTCACAAAATCATTGCGCCCTATTTGTTCCGAGGTGCGCGTCAAATACTTCCTCGTTGCAGGTCTCTCCAAGCACACTCGTACACTTCGAAGAAAGGATCGCGTTTCGGGACTTCGGCAGGGATTAAGAGTCGACGCCTGGCTATATGAAGTAAGAACATCATAAATCCAGGAGTTCAGCCTAATATTGCCTAGGTCCGCGAGAGACACTGACAGCTCCCGAAAATACTCCCGCCCGAACATGGCGTCTCGACACATGAAAACTAAAGTTTTCCCACTCGTCGCTTTACTCATAGTGATCTGACCAGAGGTCTCCTATGTACGCGTAACCATAGGGTACGCCTATCTAGCTCAGTTTCGAGGCGACATAGTCGGTGACGGTCAATCTCGCGCCGGCCGACCTGCCGAAAGAATCGGGGCGTTTCGATCTGCCGATCGCGCTCGGCATCCTCGCCGCCAGCGGGCAGATTCCAGCCGAATCGCTGCTCGATCGCGAGTTTGCCGGCGAGCTGTCGCTGACCGGCGCGCTGCGGCCAATGCGCGGCGCGTTCGCGATGGCATGTGGCACCGCGCGCGGCGGTCTTTCGAGCGCCGGCGCTACTGATCCCGACACCACCTCACAGCTTTACCTGCCAGCCGCAAGTGCGGCGGAAGCGGCGCTCGTGCCCGGCGTCGACGTGTTCGGCGCCGCCGATCTGCCATCACTATGCGCGCATCTCGCGGGGTCGCCCGACGCGCGCCTGAGTCCTGTCGCCACCCCCGAACTCCGCGAGCATGCCGCCACCGCGGCGCCGGACATGGCCGACGTGATCGGCCAGCGCGCTGCCCGGCGTGCCCTCGAAGTCGCCGCGGCCGGCGGCCATCACATCTTGCTGATCGGACCACCCGGTGCCGGCAAGTCGATGCTCGCGGCACGCCTACCCGGCCTGCTGCCGCCCATGACCGACGACGAAGCGCTCGCCTCCGCAGCGTTGCTGTCAGCGAGCCGGATCGGTTTCAAGCCGTCGCAGTGGCGGCAGCGGCCGTTTCGGGCGCCGCACCATTCGTCGAGCGCGGCCGCGCTGGTCGGCGGACGCAATCCGCCGCAGCCCGGCGAAATCACGCTCGCGCATCTGGGGGTGCTATTTCTGGACGAACTTCCCGAGTTTGATCGCGTGGTGCTCGAAACGCTGCGCGAGCCGCTCGAAGCCGGCCGCATCACGATCTCGCGCGCCGCCTGGCAAGCGGATTTCCCCGCCGCCTGCCAACTGATCGCCGCAATGAACCCGTGCCCGTGCGGATGGCGCGGCGATCCGGGCGGGCGCTGCCGCTGCACACCGGAAGTGGCCGCGCGCTACCTGCGCAAATTGTCGGGACCGCTGCTCGATCGCATCGACATCCAGCTTGAGATTCCGGCGCTCAGCGCCGCCGAGCTCGCCACCCGCGCCGCCACGACCGGCGAAGCCAGCGCGACGATCGCCCAACGCGTAAGCGCCGCGCGCGAGCGGCAACTGACCCGGCAAGGCAAGACCAACCGTGAGCTGGACGGACGCGAAGTCGACGAGGTGTGTCGCCCGGACGCGGCGGGCGAGGCGCTGCTGCGCGAAGCCGGCGAGCGCTTCGGCTGGTCGGCGCGGGCGTACTACCGGGTTTTGAAGGTCGCGCGCACCATCGCCGACCTGGCAGGCGCGGCGATGCCGAGCGCCGCGCAGGTCGCCGAGGCGATTCAATACCGACGCGCTTTTGGCTCGATATGACGAGAAAAAACGACTGTCAAGACTTGACTTATACACATGTTCGAGCAGCTGACAGATTTTGATACAACTGAAAGGCGCACACACGAGCGCCTCAAAAGCGCCTTGATTTCATTGACTTTTTTAAAACGGCCCGCGCACGCGCATTCTAACGAAAGGCCCGTCTGATGGGCTTTCGCGGCCATTGAGGCCGACTTCTCAACAGAGTTATCCACAGGCTGTGCGTATAACTCGGAAATCTCAACGTAAACCGATAATTAGCGCACAAACCTGCGAAGGAACTTTCACTGCCCGAGACACTCTGAAGCGCCCCCGATCGGCCAAAAATGCCGTTGTCAGTACAGCTGGAATGACGAAAAAAACTGGTCCACCTGATCTTGCGGCAGCGGTTGATCGGCGACGATCGCCGCCTGATACACGTGTCGACCGCGCGCGACGAGCCGCGCGTACACAGTGCGCGACTCATGATTGGCGCCCGCCGCGCCGCTCACCATCATCTCGAGGCCGGGTGTCTTGCCGCCCGCTGCCAGCGGGATCTGCACCGCGTGCGCCTCGGGTGCCGCGCCGACGTTGCGCGCCAGTCCCGCGCGGAGGAATTCGAGCGCGGCGCGCTGCGTGGCGTCGCTGTCGTCGGGCAGCATCACGGTGCCGACCGCGAAGACCGCATTGCCGGCTTCGGCGGTCTGCATCGCCATCTGCATCGGGGTGCCGCCGATCTGCACCGCGCGCTGGTCGTTGCCCGGCTTGGCCGGGAAGTCGACCGTGTAGCCGTTGTCGTTGTTCATCACGGTGCGCCAGTCGAAGGTCGGCGAGCAGGCGCTGAGCGCAACGCCGAACACGAGCGCAGCCGCTGCCGTGCCGGCCAGGGTTCTAGCGCGACCGGCAAGCGGAGAGGCACGACGGAAGAGGGGCACCGGCAGGAATACGCTCACACGGCGGGCGGGCACATAGCTGATCGACGGAAAACGGCACAAAACCTGGGCAATAAAACGGCGGATGCTGAGAACAGTGCGGAGCATGGGACGAAAGATCGGACTCGCGGAGCATAAAGCGCCATTATCCGCTGATCGGCTGCCGGGCCGGTGCGCAGCGACGACATCCCGCCATTTCGGCGCAGCAGCCCCATTGGGTCTACAATAGTCAAGCTATGCAGCACCGGCCCGACGGCCACCATCCAGACCCATTGTTCCGCGCCGCGCGCGACTCACGAGGTTCCGTTCATGAGTTCCAATTCACCGAGCGCCGCCCGGCGCACGAACCCGCTTCGCTATCTGATCGCGGTGGCCGTGGCCGTTGCGCTCGCCGTCGCCGGTTACTTCGCGTTCGCCGGCCAGCAACGCGTGCCCGATGCGACCTTCACGCTGCTGTCAGGGCAGAAGCTCACCACCGCGGACCTGAAAGGCAAGGTTTATCTCGTCAACTTCTGGGCAACCAACTGCGACACCTGCATGAAGGAAATGCCGCAGATGGTCGAGACCTATAACCGCTTCAAGGGCCAGGGCCTCGAATTCGTCGCGGTGGCGATGAACTACGACGCGCCGATGTACGTGACCAACTACACGCAAACGCGTCAGCTGCCGTTCAAGGTCGCCATGGACGACGGCTCGGCCGCCAAGCAGTTCGGCAACGTGCAGCTCACGCCGACCACCTTCGTCATCGATAAAGACGGCAAGATCCTGAAGCGCTACGTCGGCGAGCCGCAGTTCGCGGAACTCGACCAGTTGCTCGCGAAGGCGCTCAAGGGCAACGCGGCATGAGCCCGGTCTAGCAGGTCCAACCGCGCCGGCGCGATCTCCCGCCGCCGGCGCCACCACTCCTCACCGCTCCCCTTCCCCTTTGGCCGCCAGGCCATATCGCTTGATCTTCTCGTACAGCGTCGCCTTGCCGAGCTGCAGCCGGTCCGCCGCGACCGCGACCACGCCGCCCGCCTGTTCCAATGCCTCGGCGATCATCGCGCGCTCGAACTGCTCGACACGCTCCTTCAGCGGGTGTGCGGCACCGCCGTCGTCGTCGAAAGACAGTGCGGGTTCGTCGGCGATGCCGAGCACGAAGCGGTCGGCCGCATTGCGCAGCTCGCGCACGTTGCCCGGCCAGTCGCGCTGCATCAGGTTCGCACGCTGGCGATCGGTGAGCATCGGCGCGGGCCGCTGATAACGCACGGCTGCATCGAGCAGGAAATGCTCGAACAGCGGCACGATGTCCTCGCGACGCTCGCCCAACGGCGGCAGCGCGATCGTCACCACGTTGAGCCGATACAGCAGATCGCGCCGGAACGAGCCATCGGCGACGTGCTCGGCCATGTCGCCCTTCGCCGCCGCGACCACGCGGCAATTGACGCGAATCGGCTGATTCGAGCCGAGCCGCTCCAGCACGCCATCCTGCAGCACGCGCAATAGCTTGACCTGCAGCGCGAGCGGCATGCTCTCGATCTCGTCGAGAAACAGCGTGCCGCCCGATGCATGTTCGAGCTTGCCGATCCGCCGTTTGGCCGCGCCGGTGAACGCGCCCGGCTCGTAGCCGAACATCTCCGACTCGAACATCGGCTCGGGCAGCGCGCCGCAGTTCACTGCGATGAACGGCTTGTCGCGTCGCGGCGACAGCTCGTGCAGGCTGCGCGCGATCAGTTCCTTGCCCGCGCCGGTGTCGCCGTTGATCAGCACCGATGCATCGGTCGGCGCGACGTTGGCGATCAGGCGCCGCACCTGCTCGATCGCGGGACTGCGGCCGATGATGCGCGGCGCGACCGCGTTCTGCCCCGCCAGCTCCCGTCGCAGCGCGAGGTTTTCGAGCACGAGCTTGCGGCGCTCCAGCGCGCGCCGCACCGTTTCGATCAGCCGCTCGGACGCGAACGGCTTTTCGATGAAGTCGTAGGCGCCGTCGCGCATCGCCTGCACGGCCATCGAAATATCGCCGTGGCCGGTGACCAGAATCACCGGCACGTCGGGCGCGCGCTCGTGGCACTGCGCGAGCAGATCGAGGCCGCTCGCGCCGGGCAAGCGGATATCGCTGACGATCACGCCGGAAAAGTCCGCGCTGATCAGCTTCGCCGCCGCCTCGACCGAAGGGTGGCCGATCACGTCGAAGCCAGCCAGTTGCAAGCTCTGCACACTCGCGCGCCGGACCAGTTCGTCGTCTTCGATATACAGCACCTGCAGGCCGTCGTTCATTGCGTGTTCCGGGTGATGCTTCGTTGTGAAATCAGGAGCCCGCGGTCAGCGGATCGTGCGAGGGGCTCGTCAGCACGCGCGCGCGACGCAGCGTCAACACGAATGATGCACCGCCATCCGGTGCGTTGCGCGCGACCAGCGAGCCGCCGCAATCGCGCGCGATCGACGAGGAAATCGCGAGGCCAAGGCCGAGCCCCTGCCCCATTTCCTTCGTCGTGAAGAACGGTTCGAAGAGGCGCGGCAGCACGTCGTCGGGAATGCCGGGGCCGTTGTCGCCGACTGCGATCGACAGGGTCGCGTCGCTGGCCTCGATCTCGACGGTGATGCGCGGCGGGCTCAAGCCAGCGGTGGCGTCGAGCGCGTTGCCGAGCAGGTTGATCAACACCTGTTCGAGCCGCAGATCGTCGCAATTCGCGACCAGCTCCGGGTGATCGTCGGCGAGATTCAGCGGTGCGCGCACGGCGCCTCGTGCATCGGCGGCCCCGGCATTCGCAGCGACATCGAGCAGCACGAATTCGAGCTCGACGCCCTGCAAACGCTTTTGCAGCAAAGCGACGACGTTGCGCAACGCCCGCACGATCGGCGCGCGCGCGCTGCGCGGCCGCGCGCGGCCGACGAACAGCTTCAGCTGGTTCGTGATCTTGCCCATGCGCTCGGTGAGCGCCGCGATCGCTTCGAGATTCTCGCGCGCCGATGCCTGATCGCCGCGTTCGAGCAGCACCCGGGTGTTGTCCGAGAAACTGCGCAGCGCGGCGAGCGGCTGGTTCAACTCATGCGTGATGCCGGCCGCCATCTGGCCGAGCGCGGCCAACTTGCTCGCCTGGATCAGCTCGTCGTGCGCGGCGCGCAGCTCCTGCTCGGCGCGCGTGCGCTCGGCGACTTCCCGTTGCAACTGCTCGTTCGCCTCGGATAGATCCGCGGTGCGCTCGGCGACGCGCTCGTTCAGCTCGGCATAGGCCTTTTGCAGCAGCGCGCGGCTGCGGATCATTTCGCGCACGCGCGCGCGCCGCATGCGCCAGTAGAACGCGAGCAGCACCACCGACACATAGCCGAAGCCGGTGACGATGGTCGCCTTGCGCGCGTCGGCATCGACTGGATCGACCGGCGACATCGTGATCAGATGCCAGTCCGGCTCGCCCATGCCGCGCCGCGACGCGAGGTAGCGCGGCGCGGAGCGCCCGCCGCCGACGCGCAGGATCTGCGCATTGCCTTCGAGCGTGCGCTCGACCGTCACGGGTAGCGGCGCGATCGGCTGCTGCGCGTACTGGCGCGCCTGGTAAATCGAGTTGGCGATCTGGCCGGGCAGCGGCCGGATCGTGTGGTACTTCCAGGCCGGTACCGACGACAGGAAGATCACACCGTGATCGTCGGTGACGACGAGCGGCTCGGCCGCATCGACGCCCTGGAACCATTCGAGATCGAGCTTGACGACGGCCACGCCGACGATCTTGCCGTCGCGCCGCACCGGCTGCGAGATGTAGTAGCCGGGCGCCTGTGAAATCGTGCCGATGCCGAAAAAGCGGCCGACGCCGCCGTTCACCGCATCGACGAAATACGGCCGGAACTGATAGCCCGCGCCGACGAAGCTGCCCGGTCCGCCCCAGTTGCTGGCGGCGACGCAGTAGCCATCGACGGAAATGATGTAGGTGACCGTCGCGCGCGCATGGCGGTTCAGGTCTTCGAGATAGAGATTCGCGCGCTCGACGTTGGCGGGATTCGGATCGATCAACACGTCCTGCACGATCGGATGCTCGGCGAGCAGATAAGGCAGCGATTCGTAGCGCTCGAGCGTGCTCTTGAGCACGCTCGCGGTGCGCTCGGCCCGCACGGCGGCGTTGCGCCGCAGCGTGTCGACGCCGCTTCTCCATGCGAGGCTGTAGGTCAGCCAACATGCCGCCACGAGCCCGGCTGCGAGCGCGAACAGGATCAGCAGGCGGCGGGTCACGTTGGCAAGGTCCGATCGATGGGGATCGGACATTGTGGCATAGGGCGGCAAGGGCTCGCCGCCAGACGGGTGGCGAGCAGGGCCGCGGGTTTCGCCGCCGCTTTCGCCGGGGCGCGCGGACGCCGGTTTCATAGGCAAGCGTCCGCGCTGGTCACGACAGGGTTGGCGTGGCGCGGCTCAAACGCCGGCCGGCTCTTTGACTTCCACATCGCCGCGCAACACCTCGTTCAGCTTCTTGCGGTCGAGTTCCTTCTCCCAGGCCGACACGACGACCGTCGCGACACCATTGCCGACGATGTTGGTCAGCGCGCGGCACTCGCTCATGAAGCGGTCGATGCCAAGGATCAGCACCATGCCCGACAGCGGGATCGTCGGCACCACGGCGAGCGTCGCCGCGAGCGTGATGAAGCCCGCGCCGGTCACGCCGCTCGCGCCCTTCGAGGTCAGCATCGTCACCGCAAGCAGCGTCAGCTGCTGACCCCACGTGAGGTCGGTGTTGGTCGCCTGGGCGATGAACAGCACCGCCATCGTCATGTAGATGTTGGTGCCGTCGAGGTTGAACGAGTAGCCGGTCGGCACCACGAGGCCCACCACCGAGCGCGAGCAGCCGAGCTTTTCGAGCTTCAGCATCAGCTGCGGCAGCGCGGCTTCGGACGAGCTCGTACCGAGCACGATCAGCATCTCCTCCTTGATGTACGCGACGAAGCGCAGGATGTTGAAGCCGACCATCTTCGCGATGGCGCCGAGCACGAACACCACGAACACGATCGAGGTCAGATAGAACGTGCCGACCAGCTTGAGCATCGGCAGCAGCGAGCCGATGCCGTACTTGCCGATCGTGAAGGCCATCGCGCCGAACGCACCGATCGGCGCGAGCTTCGTGATGATGCGAACCATGCCGAACAGGACGTGCGAGATCCCTTCGATCAAGTTCATCACCGGCTTGCCCCTCTCGCCGGCCGTCGCGAGCACGGCGCCGAACAGCAGTGCGATCAGCAGGATCTGCAGGATCTCGCCCTGCGCGAACGCCGACGAGAGCGTGTCCGGAATGATGTGCATGAAGAAGTCGACGGTCGACTGGCCGTGCGCCTTCTCGGCGTACGACGCGACCGCGCGGCTGTCCAGCGAGGCCGGGTCGACGTTGAAGCCGGCGCCGGGCCGCAGCAGGTGCGTGGCGGCGAGGCCGAGCACGAGCGCGAAGGTCGAGACGATTTCGAAGTACAACAGCGCCTTGCCGCCGACGCGTCCGACCTTCTTCATGTCCTCCATGCCGGCGATGCCCGTCACGACCGTGCAGAAGATGATCGGCCCGATCACCATCTTGATCAGCTTGATGAAGCCGTCGCCGAGCGGCTTCATGTCGATGGCGAGGTTCGGGTAGAAATGCCCGAGTAGGATGCCGATGATGATCGCCACGATCACCTGGACATACAGCACTTTATGGATAGGTTTCTTCACGATGGTTCCTGCGAGGGGGTGAGCTGATGACCCGCAGTGCGCGACACGCGAACGAAACGTCGTCGCGCGGGCGCACGCTAGCGGGCCGCTGCAAGACGACGAATTCAGAAATACCGGGAAGGGAAATCGGACATCGTTGTCTCCTTGCTTTATTGTCGGGCCGTGGCGGCCACGCGCTTTATTTTGCAAGGTCGATGCCAGTTCGACAACGGGCGGGAAGCCTTGATTCTTATGGATTTTCCAGCAAGGCCCGAGGCGCGCCGTCCGGGATTCCGGAAATCCGGACGACCGCTGTCGGGGAATCCGGAATCCAGTGCGCACGCGCTTGCGGGGAAACCCGCAAGGGTTTGCGCGGGGCTTGCGCGCACGGCGTCACGTCAACAGATCGATCCGATCCGTGCAAATCATGTCGACGCCCCATTGTTCGAGCAGGCGCGCGCGCGCCGGCTCGTTCACCGTGTAGGCGAGCACGCGCAGGCCCGCCTCGCGGATCTGCGCGACCAGCGGCTCGCTCAGATAGCGGTGACTCGCGTGCAGCGACACGCACTCGAGTTCGCGCACGATACGCAGCCAGTCCGCCGGCACCTGCTCGAACAGCATGCCGCGCGGCAGCGACGGCGCGGCAGCGCGCGCGGCGGCGAGCGCATCGAACGAGAACGACGACAGCAGCGGCGGCGTCTGCCCCTGCCACAGCGCGAGCGCGCCTTGGGCGACCAGCGTGCCGGTGATGACTTCGCGGCCCGGACAAGGCTTAATCTCGATGTTCGCGGCGATGCCGTCGCGCGCGCATCGCTCGGCCGCGTCCGCCAGCGTCGGCAGCCGTGTCCCGGCGAACTCCGTGCCGCGCCACGCGCCGGCATCCAACGCCGCGAGTTGCTGCCATGTGTGTGTGGCCGCCGGCCCGTGACCGTTAGTTGTGCGCTCGAGCGTGTCGTCGTGCAGCAGGAACAGCGCGTTGTCGGCGGACAGCTTCGCGTCGAATTCGACCATGCGATAGCCGTAGCGCACGCAGGCGTCGAAACCCGCCAAGGTGTTTTCCGGCGCGAGCGTGCCGCCGCAGCGATGCGCGACGAGCCGCGGATAAGGCCATTGCGCGGAGCTCCCGCAATCCATCGAAGTTGCCATCTGTGGTTTCCTTGCGGATAGAAGAACGGTCTAAACAAAAAGCCCGCACATCGGCGGGCTTTTTCGTTTCTGCGTGCATGCTGGGGGCATGAAGCGAGGCGTCTGCGCGTCAGACCACGCCGGCTCCATGCGCCTGCACATCGGCGTGATAGCTCGAACGAACCATCGCGCCCACCGCGGCGTGGGTGAAGCCCATCTTGTATGCCTCTTCCTCGTACATCTTGAAGGTGTCCGGATGCACGTACGCGCGCACCGGCAGATGGTGCTCCGACGGCTGCAGATACTGGCCGATCGTCAGCATGTCGACGTCGTGCTCGCGCAGATCGCGCATCACTTGCAGGATTTCCTCTTCGGTCTCGCCGAGGCCGACCATCAGGCCGGACTTGGTCGCGACGTGCGGATGCAGCGCCTTGAAGTCCTTCAGCAGCTTCAGCGAATGCGCGTAGTCCGATCCCGGGCGCGCTTCCTTGTACAGACGCGGCACCGTTTCGAGGTTGTGGTTCATCACGTCGGGCGGCGCCGCGTTGAGGATGCCGAGGGCGCGATCGAGGCGGCCGCGGAAGTCCGGCGTCAGGATTTCGATACGCGTTTGCGGCGACAGCTCGCGCGTCTGACGGATACATTCGACGAAGTGCGCCGCGCCGCCGTCGCGCAGATCGTCACGGTCGACGCTGGTGATCACGACGTACTTCAGCTTCAGCGCGGCAATGGTGCGCGCGAGGTTGGCGGGTTCGTCGGCGTCGAGCGGATCGGGACGACCGTGGCCGACGTCGCAGAACGGGCAGCGGCGCGTGCACTTGTCGCCCATGATCATGAAAGTCGCGGTGCCCTTGCCGAAGCATTCGCCGATGTTCGGGCAGCTCGCCTCTTCACACACCGTGTGCAGATTGTGCTCGCGCAGGATCTGTTTGATCTCGTAGAAGCGCGAATTGCCGGTGGCCGCCTTCACGCGGATCCAGTCCGGTTTCTTCAGCTTTTCGATCGGAACGATCTTGATCGGGATGCGCGCGGTCTTGGCTTGCGCTTTCTGCTTCGCGGTAGCGTCGTAGGCGGCGGGGGCCGGCACGCCTTCGGGCGCGGGGTTGGCTGCTGCGGGATTCGCGGTTACGTCAGTCATTCGTTCGATCCAGTCAGGCGGTGAGCGCACCGGCCTGCGGTTGGGGGACGGCCGCGGGACTGCCGTCGAGGTTTGCGGTGAGACTTGCTGCGAGGGTACGGGCCACGTCGTCCCAGCCGGCGGCGACGCCGAGCGTCGCCATATCGACTGTTTCGAGCCCCGCGTAGCCGCATGGATTGATCGCGAGAAACGGTTGCAGGTCCATGTTCACGTTCAGACTCACGCCGTGATAGCTGCAGCCGTTGCGGATTTTCAGGCCGAGCGCCGCGATCTTGGCGCCGGCATGCGGCCCGGCGTCGGGCCCCGCTTCGGACCCCGCTTCGGACCCGGACGCCACGTAGATGCCGGGGGCGCCCGCCTTGCGTTCTCCGGCGAGATTATACGCCGCCAGGGTGTCGATCACGGCCTGCTCGATCCGCGTGACCAGCTCGCGCACCATCAGCTTGCGCCGGCGCAGGTCGAGCAGCAGATACGCGACCACCTGGCCGGGGCCGTGATACGTGATCTGTCCCCCACGGTCGACCTTGACGAGCGGAATGTTGCTGTCGGCCGCGAGCAGATGGGCTGGATCGCCGGCCTGGCCGAGCGTGAAGACGGGGGGATGTTCGACGAGCCAGATTTCGTCGGGGGTGTCGGCGGTGCGGGTGTCTGTAAACGCGCGCATCGCGTCGAAACTGGCTTCGTAGGGTTCGCGGCCGAGCCAGCGCAGCATGGGCGGCTCAATGGCGGGCAGCGGAGACGGGGAAACCGGGGTGGCACACATGATTCCGGGAGTTTACCGAAATCTGGGAAACCGCGCCCGACACGGCTGGAACATGAAGTAGCGGGCTGGCGCGCTGCCAGCCCCTTCGTCAAACACGGCGTTCCGGCCGCTCGATGCTCAAACCGTGCGCCAGCCGCCACGTACCCGCATCATCCAGCGCTCGCCGATGCGCGCGAGCCAGTTCAGCGCGCGCTCGTCGCAGCGCGTCGGCACCGAGAACGCGACCTTCGCGAAAGTGGCGCCCTCGGCGCTGAGCCAGAGCCGTTCACCGCGCCGCAGATGCAGCGTCTGGCCGGGCTGCAGCCAGTAGTCCTTGGTGTCGTCGCTACGCGTGACCCACACCGCGCCGCCGTGCACGCGCAGCTTGGTGCTGCGCGCCACCTTCAGCGGCAGGGTGTCGCCGGTGCGGATTTCATATGCAATGCTAGAGGAAATTTCTCGCATGATGCCCTCGCCAAAAATCGTTTCGTGACTAGAATCCTAGGTGCAGCAAGGACTTGGGCAAAACGATCAATTTTCACGTCTATGTGAGAAATATTGCGATGGACCTGCGTCATCTCCCCGCCCTGAACGCGATCAAGGCGTTCGAAGCCGCCGCCCGCCACGAGAGCTTTTCGCGCGCCGCCGACGAGCTCTTCGTCACGCATGGCGCCGTCAGTCATCAGATACGCGCGCTCGAGGCCGAGCTCGGCGTGTCGCTATTCGCGCGCGACGGCAAGCGCGTGCGCCTCACCGAAACCGGCCGCCGCTACGCGACGCAGGTGCGCGCCGCGCTGACTGGGCTCGCCGACGCGACCCGCGCGATCCGCGCCGGCGACCGCGAGCGGCGCCTCGTGGTGTCGATGCTGACGTCGTTCGCGGCGCGCTGGGTGACGCCGCGGATCGGCAGCTTTATCGAGGCGCATCCGCAGTGGGATCTCGAACTGCTGTCCACCAATGCGCTGACGGACTTCGCGCGCGACGACGTCGACGCCGCAATCCGCTTCGGCTTCGGCAAATATCCGGGGCTGCATGCGGAGCTGCTGCTCGAGGAGATTTTCTTCCCGGCCTGCTCGCCCAACTTCAACGGCGGCAAGCTGCCGCAAACCCCGGCCGATCTCGCCAAAGCCCCGCTGCTGCGCTCCGACGACGAGCTATGGCGCCCGTGGTTCGACGCCGCCGGCCTGACCGACTGGCCGGAGCCGAAGCGCGGCGTGCTGTATCAGGATTCGTCGAATCTGCTGCAGGCGGCCGTCGACGGCCAGGGGATCGCGCTCACGCGCCGCTCGCTCGCCATGCACGAAATCGCGGCGGGCCGGCTCGTGCGGCTGTTCGATGTGGATGGGCCAAGCCCGTGGCAATACTATTTCATCTGTCCGCCGCAGTTGCTGGAGACCGCGCGGGTCAAGGCGTTTCGCAACTGGGTGTTCGACGAGGTGGCGCGCTTCAGGCAGCTGTTCGATCTCGCCTGCGAGGCAGGCCCGGCGACGTGTGCGCGCCTCGCGACGGAGGGCGTGACGGCGGACGCGTTGCGCGTCGCGCCGTGAGGTGAAAAACCGCGCGCGGTGTTACAGCACGACCTTGACCATCGGATGGCCGGTCAGCGCGCGATAGATATCGTCGAGATGCGCGCGGCTCGTCGCGCGCACGTGGACGGTCAGCCCCGTGTAGGTGCCGCTGCTCGACGGCCGAGTCTCGACGCGCGACGCATCGACCTCGCTATCGAACTGGCGCACCACTTCGACGATCGTCGCGGCAAACTCGGGGTGCGATTTGCCCATGATCTTGATCGGGAAATCGCAGGGGAATTCAAACAGTGAGTCGTTCTCGGGATTCATTCTCTACTCCTTCTTCCGCAGCGGCCACGGCGGCCGCTTCGGCTGCCTTGGCTCGCTGATACGCCGCATACAGCTTCGCAAATACCGCGCCCGGTTTGCCCGCGCCGACCGGCGCGCCGTCGAGACGCGTGACCGGCAGCACTTCCTTGGTCGCCGAGCTGACGATGATTTCATCGGCCGCGCGCACTTGCGCCTCGGTGATGTCGCGCGCTTCGAAGCGGATCCCGCATTCGGCCGTCAGTTCCTCGATGAGCCCATAGCGGATCCCTTCGAGAATCTTGTTGCTGCGCGGCGGCGCGGCCAGCACGCCATCCTTCACGACCCACACGTTCGACGACGAGCCTTCGGTCAGCAAGCCATCGCGGAACTGCAGCGTCTCGAATGCATCGTTTTCGGCCGCGTATTGCGCCATCAGCACGTTGCCGAGCAGCGACACCGACTTGATGTCGCAATTGAGCCAGCGACGATCCTCGGCGCTCACGCACGCCACACCGCTCGCGCGCTGCGCGGCGCCGGGCAGGTTCAGCGCCGTGACCATCACGAACACGGTCGGCTTGACGTCGGCCGGAAACGCGTGAGCGCGCTTCGCGACGCCACGCGTGACCTGGATGTACGCGATCGCGTCCTGATCGGCACGCAAGCCGCCGTCCGCTTCGTTGGCCTCGACCACGCGGCCGATCAGCTCGCGCCAGCCGGCGTCGTCGAGCGGATTGGCGATGCCGATCTTGCCGACCGAGCGCGCCAGACGCGCCAGATGCTGTCTCAGACGAAACGCGGTGCGACGTCCGCTCGCGTGCGCGTACAACGGCGCGACTTCGTAGATGCCGTCGCCGAAGATGAAGCCGCGGTCGAGCACCGGCACGCGCGCTTCTGACAGCGGCACCAGTTCGCCGTTCAGATAGACGATCGGGTCCAGCGAAACATCGGAGAAAGCGGACATTGCGACACAGCCCTTACTTTTTCTTGTTGAACATCAGCATCATCGAATCCCACACGCGGCCGACCACACCGGCTTGCGGAACCGGCTGCAACGCGACCACCGGGAACTGCGCGAGCACCTTGCCGTCGGCGACGAGCTTCGCGGTGCCGACCTGCTGACCGTTCGCGAGCGGCGCGACGAGCGGATCGGTGAGTTCGATCTGCGGCTTGGCCTTGTCGGCCGCGCCCTTCGGCAACGTGATGTACTGGTCGCCCTTCACGCCGACCTGCACGCTGTCCTGCGCACCCTTGTAGACGCGCGGCGTGGCCACGACCTGGTTCGCCTTGTACAGACGCGTCGTGTCGTACGCGGTGTAGCCGTAGTTCAGCATCTTCAGGCTGTCCTGCACGCGGTCGTGCTCCTTCTGTTCGCCCATCATCACCGAGACGAGACGGCGCGACGCGTCGGTCGTGCCCGGCAGCGGACGCTTCGCGCTCGCGATCAGGCAGTAGCCCGCCGCCTGCGTGTGGCCGGTCTTCAGACCGTCGACGCTCGGATCGATCCACAGCAGACGGTTGCGGTTCGGCTGCTTGATCTTGTTGTACGTGAATTCCTTGACCGAGAAGATGTTGTAGTAGTCCGGATAGTCGCGGATCAGGCGTGCCGACAGGATCGCGAGATCGCCCGCGGTCGTGTAGTGCTGCGGGTCGGGCATGCCGTTCACGTCGGCGAAATGGGTGTTCTTCATGCCGAGCTTCTGCGCTTCGGTGTTCATCATGTTGACGAACTGCGCCTCGCTGCCGCCCACCAGTTCGGCGAGCGCGATCGCCGCGTCGTTGCCCGACTGCACGATCATGCCGTACACGAGGTCGTGCACGGTGACCGGCTTGAGCGCCTCGATGAACATGCGCGATTCGTCGTTGCGCACGCGGCGCACGGCTTCGCTCGGCTCGATGCTCTGGTCCATCGTGATCTTCTTCGTGTCGAGCGCCTCGAACACGAGATACGCGGTCATCAGCTTGGTGAGCGATGCCGGCTCGACGCGCTCATCCGCGTTGGCGGACGCGAGCACCTGGTTGCTGGTCGCATCGACGAGCACCCACGAGCGCGCATTGACGCCCGGCGGGGGCACCTGCGCGAACGCGGTGCCCGCGACGAGCGTGGCCGGCAGCACGAGGCTGGCGACGATGGCACGATTGAGCGAAGTGGGAACGAAAGAAGCGACTGACGGGAATGACGTGCGGCCAGAGGAGAAGAAACGCATAGGGTCGATTGGTGCGGAAAAATAGCTTGCGCGACAGCGCGCGGAGTTGGGGGAGCCGGTCGGCGGGGCTTCTGGCCGTAAAACGGCGGGCGCCCGTTGGACTGACGGCGACACGATCGGTTCGCGAGCACAGCGCCGCGCATCCGGCCGCGCTGCGCGCGAAACGACTCCGCGGCGCGCGAGTTTGCCGGATTGGCGGCGCTGTGCCCAAAAAAAGAGCGCTCATTATACGCGTGCAACCTGGTCCGCTTTGCACGCGTGTCGTCGATTTCGCACACGTTTGCGCGCACCTGTCCCCCGCAAAACGCGCGCGACGCGCGTTTTCAGCGCCAGGCGTCGACGATGATCCGCTTCAGGATATGCAGCTTGCGATGCAGAAAGTGTTCGGCGCCCGGAATGACGACCACCGGCAGTTCCTGCGGCCGCGCCCAGTCGTAAACCGATTGAATGGGAACGGTCTCGTCGACTTCGCCGTGAATCACGAGCGTGCTCTCGGGCACCGGCGCGACTTCCCAGCGGCTCGCCGCGGTGCCGACGAACACGATGCGCTCGATCTCCTGCCCTTCGTCGCGCAGCTTCGCCGCGACGTGCGACAGCACCACGGTGCCGAACGAAAAACCGGCCAGCACGAGCGGCAGATCGCCGTAATCGGTATCGGCGCGCATGTGCTCGAGCACCGCGCACAGGTCGTCGCGCTCGCCGACGCCCGCGTCGTGCTCGCCCTGGGTCTGGCCGACGCCGCGGAAATTCGACCGGTACGTGACGTAGTTCAGTTGCACGAGCGTGCGCGCGAGCGTCTGCGCGACCTTGTTGTCCATCGTGCCGCCAAAGAGCGGATGCGGATGCGCGACGAGCGCGATCCCGCGCGGCGCGGCGCCCTTTTCGCGCACCTCGTCGGGCAGATCCAGCGCGACCTCGATCTTGCCGACCGGGCCGTCGATCAGGTACTTCTTCGTGTTGACGTTCATCAGGATGCCTGCGGATCGTTTCGTGGTTCGCGTTATTGATCGATCTTCAGACGCTCGACGATCTTGCCGTTCGCAAGATGCGATTCGACGATCTCGTCGATGTCGCTTTCGTCGACATAGGTGTACCAGACAGCCTCGGGATACACGACGAGCGTCGGGCCCAGCTCGCAGCGATCGAGGCAGCCGGCCTTGTTGATGCGCACCTGGCCGGGGCCGGCGAGGCCGAGTTGCTTGACACGTTTTTTCGCGTACTCCTGCATCGCCTGCGCGTTGCAGTTCGCGCAACTCGGACGCTCGGCGCCGGGTTCGCGTTGATTCAGACAGAAAAAAACGTGGTGCTTGTAGAAGGAATCCATGATGTCCGGGGGAGCGAGGCTGAAAGGGGGTGCAAGGGCGCCGTCAGCGCGCGGTCAGCACGCGGTCATGCGTGACGTGAAGCGCCCGTCGTGCGGACGATTATAGCGAGCGGACCGCGCTGGCGCCGCCACTTGGCCGGTTCCGCGCAGGCGTCTCACGCCGGCTTCGCGCGCCGCTTCAGCCACGCCCGCTCGACCGCGAACGCGAGCCACACCAGCGCTGCATAGGGCCACATCCACGCAAGCCAGCGCGCGAGCCCGTTGAAATGCAGATAGCGCCCCTGCCGCCAGTCGGCGAGCACGGCGTCGAAATACGGATTCACCGGCAGCAGATTGGCGAACACGAGTGCGACGACCAGCGCGATCCCCGCGAGCGTCGCCCGCAGGCGCCGCCGCAGCGGCAGCGCGAGCAGCGCCGCGACGCTGCCGCACAGGAGTCCGAGCAGCGCGCCGGGCGTCGCCCAGTCGAACGCGAGGCCCGATTGCGATTGCAGGAACGTCGCGCCGACCTTCACGCACAAGGTCGCGACGATGAACACGAATAGCAGCCGCACGCGCGGCGCATGACGGCGCGCCGGCAGCGACGCCAGCGCGAGCGCCGCGAACAGGTTCAGTGTCGTGATCAGCGCTTCCCACGTGTCGTCGGGCAGCCACGCGGCCACCACCGCTGGCCATGCGCCGACGTGCCACGCGGACGGCGTCCACGCGAGCAGCGCCTCCTGGGTGAGCGGATCGAAGCTCAGCCACAGCGCGCGCGGCCAGTTGCCGAGACCGAACAGTAGCGGCGCCGGATACATCGTCGCGAACGGCCACGCGGCGACGAGGCACATGAGCGCCGCATGCCCGCGCTCGAACCACAGCAGCCGCAGACGCCTGAGCAGGCCGCGATCGAGCAGCGCGCCGGTCAACGGTGACATGATCGCCGCGCCGAGAAGCGCACCGAGCGTATTGGCGGCGAGATCGAGATTGGAGGCGACGCGCGTCGGCAGATACGTCTGCACGGCTTCCATCGTGCCCGACAGCAGCCCGCCCAGCACGAACGCGAGCGCGACGGCCAGGGTGCCGCGCCAGCGCGGATACACCGCGAGCACCACCAGCGCGCCGAACGGCATATAGCCGAGCACGTTGGTGACGACGTCGAACGCCGTCAGATACTGCGGCAGCGGATCGAACAGATAGGCGAACGGCGCGATGCCGAGCGAGCGCCAGCCGGAAAACGGATACCACGACCCATAGACGATCAGCGCCGTGTACAGCAGCAGCGCCTGGCGGGCCAGCGTCGACGGGCGGCGCAGCCATGGGCGATCGCTCATGCAGCGCTCCGTCGCCTGCGCTGCCGGCCTGTCATTGTGCGGCGACCAGCGCCTGCGAGCCGAGCCAGGTGGTGATCTGCGCGACGAGGTCGTCGCTGGCCGCGGCGAGCGCCCGCGCGCCGCCGGCCGCATCCGCCGATTGGGCCGGCGCGCTCGCGACGAACGTCTGCTGGCCGACCACCTTGCCGCCCTGCATCAGCGTCGCGCGCGCGGCGATGGCGCCGCGACTGTTCGTCTGGCTGTCGAACACCTGCTCGAATTCGGTCAGATCGACCCGCAGCACCGGCGCGGCCACGCCGTCGGCGCCCGTCAGAACGGTGCCGTGCTCGCTCAGCGCATTGCGCAGGCGCTGCGTCAGCAGTTGCGACGGCATCATCGTCCAGTGGCTGTTCGCGTACGTGGCCGTCTGCTGCGCGTCGGCGTAGCTCAGCCGATAGATCAGGCGGTCGGATTCGAGCACGGGTGGCGCGCCGACCTCGAGCACCTTGACGGCCGGCAGCCGGCTCGCGGCGGCGCTCTGCGGCGGCGGCCCGAAGTCGTAGCGGATGTCCGACACCACCGCGGAGCTGCCCGCGCAGCCCGCCGCCAGCACGCCGAACGCAAGCAGCGCCGCGAGCGCGGCGCGCGAGGACAACAGTCGGTGAATCGAGCGTGACATGAGCATCTTCCTCTGTTCTGGCCTGCGGATTTAGTGGGCTGCGGGGGCGGCGGCAGCGGTCGGCCACGTGAAGCCGGCCTCGCCCGGACCCGGCGCCGCGCGCGGCGCGCCGAACAGCACGCTGCGCGGGTTGGTGCTGAAGGTGTCGGCGGCGCGGTCGATCGATTGCGCGGCCGAGCGCACGTCCTCGGTCAGCGAATTCACGCGCGGCAGCGTTTCGTAGCCGACCCGCGCGGACAGGTCCTGCAGCGAGGTGTTCATCTGCGCGAGCGCGTCACCCGCCTGTTGCGCGGCCGTGCCGACCTTGTTCAGATTGCGCTCGAAAGGTCCGTCCGGACGGTTCAGGCCCGTGATCATCTGATTCGTCGACGCGAGCGTGTGATTGAGCTGATCCACGGTGCCTGGCAGCTTGGCGACGACCGGCGCCACCTGCCGGGTCAGCGCCGCGACGCCGGAAGCCGCCTGCTCGATGCTCGCCGCCGTATCGTGCAGTTGCGCGACCATTTCCGGCGACAGCATGTCGTTGACGTTGTCGGTGACCTTTTCGAGCTTGCGCAGCAGCACGTCGCCGCGTTGCTGCAACTGGTCGAACAGGCCCGGGCGCATCGGCAGTTGCGCGACGTTTTGCGGCGACGACGGCAGCGGCCTCTGGTCGCGCCCGCTATCGTCGAGCTGGATAAATGCGATGCCGGTCACGCCCTGCAACCCGAGGCTGCCGAAGGTCGAATGCGTGATCGGCGCATGCTCGTCGACCATGATACGAATCAGGATCTGCCCCGGATGCGTCGGGTCGAATTTGATCGACTGCACGCGGCCGACGTCGAGGCCGCGAAAGCGCACCGCCGCATCGGCAAAGAGGCCCGTCACGTTGGTTCGTGCGAGCAGGTCGTACGGCACCCGCACGGTGCGGTCGACGTTGAACAGATACGCGGTCAGCCCGATCGCCGCCGTCAGCACGACCGTGAAGAGCCCGGCCCAGAACGCATACGCTTTGTTTTCCATCGTCAGGTTTCCTGGTTCATAGCGGCCCGGTTCATGGCGGCCTGCTTCACAACGGCAACTCGGAGGACGCCGGTTCGAGCGCCGCCTGCGGCAGCTTCGCGCGGCGCTCCGGCGGCAACGCCTGCAAGGCCCGGCGCCCGCGCAGGCCGAGGAAATATTCGCGGATGAACGGATGGTCGACGCCCGCGGCCTCCTCGACCGGCGCGTTGATCAGCACCTTGCGATCGGCGAGCACGGCCACGCGCGTCGACAGCGCGACCATCGTGTCGAGATCGTGCGTGATCATCACGACGGTCAAGCCGAGCGCGCGATGCAGCCCGGAGATCAGCTCGACGAATTCTTCGGACGCCTGCGGGTCGAGGCCGGCGGTCGGTTCGTCGAGGAACAGCAGCTCGGGCTCGAGCGCGATTGCACGGGCGATGCCGACCCGCTTGATCATGCCGCCCGACAACGCCGACGGCATCTTCGACGCATGCTTGCACGGCAGCCCGACCATTTCGAGCTTCAGCATCACGATGTCGCGCAGCAGGTCTTCGGGCACCTTGCCGAGCTCGCGCACCGGCTGCGCGACGTTGTCGAACACGGACAGCGACGAAAACAGCGCGCCGCGCTGAAACAGCATGCCTGAGCGGCTGCGCATCAGCAGCGCGGTATCGGGCGAGATGGTCGAGAGGTCTTCGCCGAACAGCTTGATGGTGCCTCTCGACGGCCGTTCGAGGCCGAGAATCTGCCGCACCAGCGTGGTCTTGCCGGAGCCCGAACCGCCGACGATCGACACGATCTCGCCGCGCCGCACTTCGAAGCTCAGATGTTGATGCACGATGTTGCGGCCGTAGCGCTTGGTGATGTCGATCACCTCGATCACCGGCTCGGCGATCGACGGCACGGGCTGGCCGCGCACGGCTTCTGTCAGTGGTGCAATCATCCGAGCCCCACGTTCTGGAAAAGAATCGCGAACACCGCGTCCGCGAGAATCACGATGGTGATCGACGTCACCACCGAGGTCGTCGTGCCTTCGCCGAGACTCTGCGAATTGGCCTTGATACGGAAGCCGAAATGACAGCCGGCGATCGCGATCAGCATGCCGAACACCGCGCCCTTGCCAAGGCCGATCCACAGATTCGCGATCGGCACGACGGTTGGCAACTGCCGCGCGAAGAAGCTCATGTCGATGCCGAGCACGAGCTTCGCGGCAAGCGCGCCGCCCGTCAACGCGATCACGTTGGTCCACATCACGAGGAGTGGCATCGCCACGGACAGCGCGATCACGCGCGGCAGGATCAGCCGCAGGCCGTGCGGGATGCCCATCACGCGCATCGCGTCGAGCTCCTCGGTCACGCGCATCACGCCGATCTGCGCGGTGATCGCCGAGCCCGAGCGGCCCGCCACCAGAATCGCCGACAGGACCGGGCCGAGCTCGCGAATCACCGCGAGGCCGAGAATGTTGACGATGAACTGGTTCGCGCCAAAGATGCGCAATTGCTGTGCCGACAGATAGCTCAACACGATGCCGATCAGGAACGCGACGAGCGCGGTGATCGGCAGCGCACGGGCGCCGGCGTTGTAGACGTTCGCGGAGATTTCGGTCCACGGCGTGAGCTTCGGCTTGCGGATGATCGCGAGCAGATCGAGCACGACGCGCCCGAGCATCGTGACGCCGCCCTGCATATGCTCGACGAACGAGAACAGACCGAGGCCGAGACGCGTGAATGGATCGAGGCGCGTGACCGGCTCGGCGCTCTCGCGCACCTCGTCGAGCAGCGCGATGCGCTCGAAAATATCGCGCTGCGTGTCGGTGAGCGCCGTGCCGGGCGGCATTTTGCGGCCCCACACGCGCCACAGCGCCTGCCCGCCGACGTGGTCCATGCTGTCGACGCGCGACAGGTCCCACTCGCCGATGCCTTGCGCGCCGGTCAGCGAACGCAGTTGCGGAATCACCCGTCCAGTGTCGCGATCGCGCGCGAGCGCGAGCGCCGTCCACTGGCCCGAGAGACGGACGATCTTGCCTTGGCTGCCTGCCGCGACTTCAAGGCCGGGCGGAGTGTCGTAGTTCAAGGATCGTGTGAATCTGGTTATCGGATTAAGGGCCATTGTAGCGAAGGCTCGGCCGGCGGTCCGCACTGATCGGCACTGATCCGCATTGGTCCGCGGCGAGTCCCGATCGGCTTCGCTGTCGCTACAATATGAGGCATGAATGCCTCCAAGACTCCCACCTCCCAGCCCTCGGCCGCAAGCGCCAGCACTGACTGGCGCATCGATCGCGAACGCGCGGTCAAGCTGTTCGGCGCGCATGCGCATGACTGGCCGATCGAAATCGTCGAGGAAACGGGCTCGACCAATGCCGACCTGATGGCTCACGTGAAAGCACTGCCACGCCGCGCGAACGCGCTGCCGCGGCCGATCGTGCGCGTCGCGTATCTGCAGACGGCCGGCCGCGGCCGGCGCGGCCGGCCGTGGTACGCGGAGCCGGGCAACGCGCTGCTGTTTTCGGTCGCGTGCGTGTTGCCGCGCCCGCTCGAGGGCCTCGCGGGCTTGAGCCTCGCGGTGGGTGTGGCGCTCGTCGACGGGCTGCGTTCGCTGCCGGTCGCGGGTCCCGGACAGATCGCGCTGAAGTGGCCGAACGACGTGCTGCTCGAAGGCGACAAGCTGGCCGGCATCCTGATCGAAACCGCGTGGAGCACCGACGATGCGAGCGCGGTCGTGATCGGGATCGGCACCAACGTGAAGGGTGCCGACGAACTGGCGGCGAAGGTCGGCGCGCTGACTGCCGAGGTGCCGCCGCAGGCGCGCGGCACCGTGCCCACCGCGTTGCAGCGCGCGCTGCCGAACGCGAATCTCACCGACACGCTCGCCGCCGAGCTGAGCGCGCTCGAACCGATGCTGCAGCGCTTCGGCGCGGAGGGTTTCGCACCGTTCCAGCCGCGCTGGAACGCCGTGCATGCTTATGCGGGCCGCGAAGTAGTGCTGCTCGAGCAAGGTCAGGAACTCGCGCGCGGCGTGGCGGCGGGCGTCGACGAACGTGGCCAGCTGCTGCTCGACACGGCCGAAGGCCGCCAGAGCATCGCGACCGGCGACGTGTCGCTGCGCCTCGCCGACGGTGCCGCATGACGCAGCGCGCGCCTTATCTGCTGATCGACGCGGGCAATAGCCGGATCAAATGGGCGCTGGTGCAGCCGGACGGAACGCAACTGGCGAGCGGCGCGCTCGCGCATGACGACGTGGCCGGGCCAGGTGCGCGATCTGGTCTGCAGGCCGGTTGGAGCGACTGGCCGGCGCCGTGCGGCGTGTGGCTCTCTAATGTGGCGGGCGCGGAGGTCGCGACACGCATCGCCGCGCTCGTCGACGCACACTGGCCGCAACTGCCGCTCACGACGATCCGCGCGAGCGCTCAGCAATGCGGCGTCACCAATTGCTACACGACACCGCACGCGCTCGGCAGCGACCGCTGGGCGGGCATGATCGGCGCGCACGCAGCCTTTCCGGGCGAACATCTGCTGCTCGCCACCTTCGGCACCGCGACGACGCTCGAGGCGTTGCGCGCGGACGGCGCGTTTATCGGCGGATTGATCGCGCCGGGCTGGACGCTGATGATGCGCTCGCTTGGCGAGCACACCGCGCAACTGCCGACGCTCGACGCCACGCGCGCACGCGGCCTGCTCGATGCGGCCGATGCGGCCGATGCGGCCCGTCGCGGCCCGTTCTTCGCGACCGATACGCCGCATTCGCTGTCGGCGGGCTGCACGCTCGCGCAGGCGGGACTGATCGAGCGGATGTGGCGCGATCTGCAGGACGAGTGGCAGGTGCCGGTGCGTCTCGTGGTCAGCGGCGGCGCCGCGGACGAAGTGGCGAGCGCGTTGAAAGTGCAGCATACTCGCCACGATTCGCTGGTGCTGTCGGGGCTGGCGCTGATCGCCGCCGAAGAGTCGGCACGCGCGTAGCGGCGCCCGCGTTTTGTCCGCGTTTTGTCTGCGTCTCGCCCGCGTCTCGCTCTCGCGCCCTCGCCTCAAGTTCTTTCTGGATTGGAAATACGCACCATGCTTCGCTGGCCGATCGCCATTCTGTTTGTCGTCAACGTGCTGGCTTTCGTCGCGCTGCGCGGTGTCTTCGGCCCGACGCCCATCGCCAGCGCTCGCGAGACGAATCATCTGAACCGCCAGATTCATCCGGACTGGCTGAAGGTGCGGCCGGTCAGCGCCGCCGATGCGGCCGATCAGGCAGTGGTCGGCGGCCCGGCACCGGAGGCGCCGATTTCGACCTCGGAATTGCCGCAGTAACGATGTGACCGGGAGGTGCGGCAGATGGTCAGCAGTCCGCCGCGTTCTCCCGCGACGATTAGCAGCCTCAACCCTGCGTACGCACCTTCTTCAACAGCGCGGTCGTCGAGCGATCATGCTCGAACGCAATCGCAAGCGCCTTGCCGCCCCAGCCTCGCACGAGCGCCGATTCGGGCAGCGCGTCCATGTCGTAGTCGCCGCCCTTGACGAGCACGTCCGGGCGCAGCGCGGAAATCAGCTCGACCGGCGTCTGCTCGCCGAAGCCCACCACGTAGTCGACACTTTCCAGTGCAGCGAGCAAGGCCATGCGATCGGCCTCGACGTTGATCGGCCGGTCGTCGCCCTTGCCGAGCATCCGCACCGACGCGTCGCTGTTGACACCGACGATCAGGCACGCGCCGAGCGCCTTCGCGTCGGCCAGATAGGTCACGTGACCCCGATGCAGGATATCGAACACGCCGTTCGTAAACACGACAGGCGCGCGCAGCGAAGGACGCAGTTTCACCAGGGCATCGCGCGTCAGAATCTTGCGTTCAAAGATGGCGGTCATCGCAAAGTCACAGAGTTGCGGAGTTACGGGAAGAGGAATGCAAAGTGCCGTCACGATACACGCTGGACGGCGCGAAGCAAAACGGTCCGGCAAGCTCGCGCCTGCCGGACCGTCTTTTGAAGCTGGTCTGAAACCGTTGAGTCCCGTTACGCCGGCTGCTGATGCGCCGGGTTCTGATCAGCGGCCTGCAGGCGTGCGACCACTTCCTTGCGATAACGGTTCAGTTCCTGCGCGGTGTTGAACGTGCGTTCGAACAGCAGCGACAGGTTGTGCAGAATGCGCTCGACGACCTTCTTTTCCCAGCCGTCGTCGAAACGGATCTGCTCGTCCAGCCAGCGCTCGAGCCATTCCGGATCCGGCAGACGCGACTGGATCGTGTCACGCGGGAACAGTGCCTGGTTCACGTGCAGATTGGTGGGGTGCAGCGGCTTTTCGGTGCGACGCGCCGATGCCATCAGCACGCCGATCTTCGCGAACGCGGCACGTGCGATGTCGCCGGTTTGCACCATCGCCTTCTTCATGTAGCGCAGATAGGCGCCGCCGTGGCGGGCTTCGTCGCGCGAGATGGTTTCGTAGATGTGCTTGATGACCGGTTCCGTGTGCCATTCGGCGGCACGGCGATACCAGTGATTGAGGCGGATTTCGCCGCAGAAGTGCAGCATCAGCGTTTCGAGCGGCGGCGCGGGATCGAATTCGAAGCGCACCGCGTGCAGTTCCTCTTCGGTCGGGCACAGTTCCGGCTTGAAGCGGCGCAGGTACTCCATCAGCACCAGCGAGTGCTTCTGCTCTTCGAAGAACCACACGCTCATGAACGCGGAGAAATCGCTGTCGTGATGATTGTCACGCAGAAACATTTCCGTTGCGGGCAACGCCGACCATTCGGTGATCGCGTTCATCTTGATCGTCGCGGCCTGCTCGTCGGTCAATAGCGATGCATCGAATTTGTCCCAGGGGATGTCCTTCTCCATGTCCCATCGAACGGATTCGAGCGATTTATAAAGTTCCGGATAAAGCATGGTGTTCATAGTCCCACCCCTGTTCTGCACATACTGTGTGTGTCTGTTGCTGCTACGTGTAGCCGTTTTTGCCTACGACGAACGGACCTGCCGTTTATCGGCCAAGCATTCAATTTTACGCGTTAACCGGCCGCCCAGAAGCATCGGGCAGCAAAGAAGTCCGGGCTTTTGTATCGGCGCCTGAAGCGTGAAGCAGGCACCGCGGCCAACCGTGGGTGAGGGATACCCTTTGCCTGAGGTCGAGCCAGTCTGGAACTGATGCGAGCGCGGTGCGATTGGTTCTTTTCTGCGACCGCCCCAAAGCCAGATCAAGCTTACAGATGATAGCACGCGCGCCTGACGAAACCCGTGACAGAAACGCTGCGAGCGCCCACTGGTATTGACCTTTCGCAACAAAGTCGGCAGATCGCGAGGGCGGAACCGCCGGCGCTGGAACCGGAGCAAAAGCGCGGGACCATGAGTCGCTTCGGTCATCGCGCGCTAATTGCCAGGTCGAGACGGCAGGACGCGCGGATTCGACCGCGCCCCTTTTGTCGTTGCTGTCGCTGTCGCAGCGGGTGCGAGCCCGTTGCCCGCACCGCCCGCTCACGACGACTTTTTCGGCGTTGCCGCGCTCGTACCCTCGCCGGCCGCGCGTTTGGCCGCCGGCGTGGCGCGCTTCGCGGCCGGCCGTTTGGCGGCGGGCTTCGCGTTTTGCGCTGCGGCGCCCGGCGCTTCGGCTGCGCTCGACTGCTCCGGCTTGCCCTGCGTGCCCCCGCCTGCCGCGGCGACCGCGACCGACGGCTGCGTCACCGCGAACTGCGCGATCTGGTTGAACTGCGATTGCAGCAGATTCCACCAGGCGGATGCATCGAACGCGGGCGTGGCAGGCGCCTCCTCTTCGTCGCTCTCGGCCGGCTTGGCGCTTGTGGGCGCGGGCTCGGCCGGCTTCGTCCAGCTCGGCGCCGGCGCGGGGCTGGCGGCAGGTTTCGGCGCTTCGCCGGCGGCGGCACTCGACGCAGCCGCCGCCTGCGATATCGACGACTGCGCGAATGCGCCGAACGCGCGCAGCGTCGCGAGCGTCGCGCGTTGCACTTCGAGCGCCTGAATCGCCGACTGCAACATGCTCAGATTCAGCTTCAGCCATTGCTCGACCGCGCGCATGTCGGTAATGCGCTTGTCGAGCTCCTCGACGCTGGTGAGCGGCGCCATCATGTCGGACATCATCGACAGCGACGGACTCGTGCCGCCGCCCGGTTGCGCGCCCGTCATGGCGGCACCGAACGGCGACAGCCGCATCATGCTCCACATGCGATCGAGCATTTCAGCGGGCGGAAAACCGGGAAAGCCGGGAAAGGGCGGCGTGGAGCCAGTGGTGTCGGTCATGCTTGTCGCCTCGGTGCTTGAAGATAGGTGGGGGCGCGCAGCCGCGCGCGTCGATTCGATCATACCGTGCGGGACGTGGCGTCAGGATCGTTTGTCGTCGCGTGGATCGGCCGCCCCGAAATCCGGCGCGCGCCGCTCGCGCAACGAGCTCAGGCCCTCGCGCACGTCCGGTCCCGCGAAGCCCATGAATTCGAGCGCGAGCGAGGTATCGAAGGCCGGCCCCGCCGTGCGCAGCCAGTTGTTCAGCGCGTACTTGGTCCAGCGGATGGCGGTTTGCGACCCGTCGGCGAGCTTGCGTGCGACTTCGAACGCCTTCGGCAGCAGATCGCTTTCGTCGACGGCGAGCGACACCAGCCCGATGCGCTCCGCTTCCTCGCCGCTCACCGGCTCGCACAGCAGCAGGTAGTACTTCGCCTTCGCCATGCCACACAGGAGCGGCCAGACGATCGCCGCGTGATCGCCCGCGGCGACGCCCAGCCGCGTATGTCCGTCGATGATGCGCGCCGTCTTCGCCGCAATCGAAATATCCGCGAGCAGCCCCGCGACGAGCCCCGCGCCGACCGCCGGCCCATGCATCGCCGAGACGATCGGCTTGCCGCAGTTGATCACGTTGTAGACGAGGTCGCGCGCTTCGCGCCACACGCGCGTGCGCACCTCGAAATCGTTCGCCATGTCCTCGACGAGTTGCAGATCGCCGCCCGCCGAAAAGCCTTTGCCTTCGCCGCGAATGATTGCGACGCGCGTGTCGGGATCACGATCGATGTCGCGCCAGATCTCGGCGAGCTCGTAATGCATGCGTGCATTGGCGGTCGCGAGCCCGCTCCTGTTCGCGCCCTCGCCGCTCATCACGACTTCGAGCACGCCGTGCGGATGACGCTGCAAACGCAGCGACTGGTAGTGCGCGTAGAACGCGTCGTTCGGTTGCGATGGCTGAGACATGATGAGCAATCCGTATGAGAGTGACCCAGTCGCGCACGATGTGTCGCGACCGTTCAATGCGGCTGATAAAGCCACTTGCCGTTGTTGATTTCGACCATCACGCGCGCACGCTGATCGAGGCCGAGATGATCGGCCGCGCTCATGTTGACGACGCCGTTGGTATCCGCGAGACCGCGTGTTCCTTCGAGCGCATCGCGCAGCGCGCGGCGAAACGGCGGCGTGCCTGGCGCGCCGGCCTTCAGTGCAAGCGGAATCGCGTGTTCGAGCAGCACGCCCGCATCCCACGTGTACGAACCGAACGCCGACACGCTGCCCGCGCCATGCTGCCCCTCGAAGCGCGCGATGTAGTCGAGCGCGAGGCGCTTCGCCGGATGATCGGCCGGCAATTGTGCGGCGACCAGCACCGGGCTCGCGGGCAGGAACGTGCCGTTGCAATCGGCGCCGCACACGCGCAGGAAATCGTTATTGCCGACGCCGTGGTTGTGATAAATCACGCCCTTGTAGCCGCGCTGGCGCAGCGTCTTCGGTGGCAGCGCGGCGGGCGTGCCGGCCGCGCCGACCACCACCGCGTCGGGATGGGTCGCGAGAATCTTCAGCACCTGGCCCGTCACGCTCGGATCGGTGCGATTGAAGCGCTCGCTCGCGACCACATCGATGTGATGCAGCTGCGCGAACTTCGCGACCTCGGCGTAGAACGTCTCGCCGAGCGCGTCGGCCTGGCCGATGAAGGCGATCGTCTTCACGCCGTGTCCGCTCGCATGCTCGGCGATCGCCGAGGCCATCATCGCGTCGGTCTGCGGCGTCTTGAAGACCCAGTGACGTTTCGCGTCGACCGGCTCGATGATTTTCGCGGACGACGCAAGCGAGATCATCGGCGTTTCGCCCTCGGCGACCACGTCGATCATCGCGAGCGAATTCGGCGTGATCGACGAGCCGATGATCGCGTCGACGTGATTCTCGCTGATGAGCTTCTTGGTGTCCTGCACGGCCTGGGTCGTGTCCGACGCATCGTCGAGCACGATGTATTCGACGTTCTGGCCACCGATCTGTTTGGGCAGCAGCGCGACCGTGTCGCGCGCGGGAATGCCGAGCGACGCGGCCGGCCCGGTCAGCGACAGCACGAGACCGATCTTCACCTGAGCGAACGAGGTCAGCGGCAAACCGCAGGCGAGCGCGGCGCACAGCGTTGCGGCGCGCTTGAGCAAGCGGCGGCTCGTGCGGGCGCCAACGGGCCACGCGCGGGCGCGCCGGTTTTCAGCTGCGGGGAAGTCCAATCGCGGCATGCTTGCTGTCTCCTCACGTCGGGTTTTCGTTGTGATGTATTGCCGATGTGCTACCGATGCGTCGCTGCACGCTATGCTGTCGCGCCGTCCCAGCCGGCGCGCCAGTCAGTGTAGCCGCGCCCGCAGGCGGCGGCATCGGGCGAAACCCTTTCGCGGCCGGCGCTTCATTCGAGCGGCGCGATGCTCTGCTCGATCGCGCCGAAAATCGACTTGCCCGCTTCGTCGAGCATTTCGATTTTCACGGTGTCGCCGTACTTCATGAACTCGGTTTGCGGCGCGCCGTGCTCGATCGTTTCGAGGCAGCGTTTCTCGGCGATACAGCAGTAGCCGCGCTTCGCGTCCTTGTTCGACACCGTGCCCGAACCGACGATCGACCCGGCACGCAGATTGCGCGTTTTCGCCGCGTGCGCGATCAGCTGACCGAAGTGAAACACCATGTCGGTGCCCGCGTCGGGCTGGCCGACCTTCCTGCCGTTCCAGTGAACGATCATCGGCCGATGCACGCGGCCTTCGCGCCAGTGTTCGCCGAGTTCGTCGGGCGTCACCGCGACCGGCGCGAACGAGGTGGCCGGCTTGCTCTGGAAAAAGCCGAAGCCCTTCGCGAGTTCGGCGGGGATCAGGTTGCGCAGCGACACGTCGTTGGCGAGCGTCACCAGCCGCACGCCGCGCAGTGCCTGGTCGGGTGTCGCGCCCATCGGCACATCGCCGGTGATGACCGCCACCTCGGCCTCGAAGTCGATGCCGTATTCCTCCGATGCGCACACCACGTCGTCGCGCGAACCGATGAAGTCGTCGCTGCCGCCCTGGTACATCAGCGGATCGGTCCAGAACTCCGGCGGCATGTCCGCGCCGCGTGCGCGCCGCACGAGCTCGACATGGTTCACGTACGACGAGCCGTCGGCCCACTGGAACGCACGCGGCAGCGGCGCCATGCACGCCTTCGCGTCGAACGAAAAGCTGTTGCGCGCGCGGCCCTGATTGAGCGCGTCGTACAGGTCGTGCAGTTGCGGCGCGTAGAAGGCCCAGTCGTCGAGCACGCGCTGCAACGTGGGCGCGATCGCGTCGGCGATGGCCGCGGTGTGCAGGTCGCGGGACACGACGATCAGTTGACCGTCGCGCGTGCCGTCCTTCAGCGAAGCAAGTTTCATAGAGCTGTGAACCGTGTATTAGTGACGATGGAGGGAATCTATTCTACGATGGTGAATCCGCGCGGCCCAGTATCTGCGTGTTCGTCGTCGTTGTCATTGAAACTGACGCCATTACCAAACCGACCGCGCTGCCCGCGCTTTTTGCACATGTCCGCCAACGCTCGCTCCGGCACGATCCGCACCCGCACCGACCCCGCGTCGGCCGACGCTTTGCTCGACTCCGCCGATGTCACCGACGCAACCGGCGTCGACGATGAAACCGGCGAAGCGGGTGAAGAGAAGCTGCGCTCGGGCATCCAGTCGATCGAGGTCGGCTTCAGACTGCTAGACGTGCTGACCTACGAGCCGCGCGCGATGATGCTGCGCGATCTCGCGCAGCGCGCGGGCATGAGTCCGGCGAAGGCGCATCGCTATCTGGTCAGCTTTCTGCGCCTCGGCGTGGTCGCGCAGGACCCGCTGTCGGGCCGCTACGAACTGGGCGGCTTTGCGCTGCAGTTGGGGCTCGCGCGGCTTGCGCGTGTCGATGGCGTGAAGCTCGCGCGCATCGCGCTCGCCGAACTACGTGACCGGCTCGATCTGACGGTCGGCATCGCGGTGTGGGGCAATCAGGGACCGACGATGGTGCACTGGATGGAATCGAGCTATCCGGCCAAGGCATCGTTGAAACTCGGCGACGTGATGCCCCTGCTCAGCTCCGCCACCGGCCTGCTGTTCGCGGCTTACCTGCCGTCCGGCAAGACCGCCGCGATGCTCGAGCGCGAGCTGACCGACTCGCGGCGCTCGGCTTATCACGGCGCACCGCGCACCCGGGAAGACGTCGACAGGCTGCTCGCCGAAGTGCGCGAGCACGAGGCCGCGCGCGTCGAAGGCATGCTGCTGCCGACGATCCACGCGTTCTGCATGCCGGTGTTCGATTCCACTGGTGAGCTCGCGCTCGGTCTCGTCGCGCTCGGCCATGAAGGCGCGTTCGACATTCGCTGGGGCGGCGAGATCGACACAGCGTTGCGCGAATGCGCGCACAAGCTGTCGTACGAACTCGGCTATAGCGCGACGCCGCGTAGCGATAACGATTGATACACGGCCGGTCCCGCAACCCTCAACCATTCGAGCGCCGATGGATTTTGCTTCCGCCTCCCGCCGTCAGGATCGCCTGCCACCATTGGGCAGCGGGCCCCGACGCGGCGCGCGCGCATGGCGCTGGATCGCGGTGCTCGTGGCCGTGGCGGTCGTGCACTGGATCGCGGCGCAATGGTTCGAGCGCACGCGCGTGAATCTGAATCCGGCGGATCACGAGCATGTGCCGGTACAGGTCGCGCTGCTGACGCCCGAGCGGGTCGAGCGTCAACCGGCGCCACAGCCCGCGCCGACGCCGCATCCGAGCGCGCCCGCCCACAAGCCTGCGCCACGTCCGCCGCGCGAGCAGCATGTGTTGACTGCGTTGCAGCCGGCCAAGCCGGATGAGCCCGCGGCCACGCCGGCATCGGAGGTGGCGGCGAGCGCGCCGCCGGCCGCTGCGAGCGCGAATGCATCGGCCGATGCGAATGCGCGCGGTACCGCCGCGAGCGCGCCCGCGGCGGCCAGCGCGCCGGCAGCGTCGACAGGTGTGAAGTTTTCGGTGCCCCCGTCGGCCGAACTCGACTACGACACGTTCTACAACGGCGTGCGCAATGCGCCTGGCACGATCCATTGGGCGAGCAATGCGCAGGGCTACGAAATGATCGTGTCGGTGCCGCTGCCGTTCGTCGGTCCGTTCGTGTTTTCGAGCCACGGCGGCATCGATGCGTTCGGCCTCGCGCCGGCGCAGTACGGCGAAAAACGCGGCCGTCGCGCGGAAGACATCGCGATCTTCAATCGCAATGACAGAAAGATCGCCTTCACGCGCACACCGGCCACGTTGCCGTTGCCCGACGGCGCGCAGGACCGCTTCAGCGTCGTCATGCAACTCGCGAGCCTCGTGCGCGGCGATCCGGATGCCTATAAGCCTGGCGTGACGCGACAGTTCTTCGTCGTCGATACCGATAGCGGCGAAAACTGGCCGATCGAGACGATCGGCGACGAAACGATCCGCGCGGCGCAGGGCTACCTGCAGACGCGTCATTTCAAACGTCTGCCGCGCCGCGACGGCGATCAGCGCCGCATCGACGTGTGGCTCGCGCCGTCGCTCGGCTGGCTGCCCGCGCGGATTCTGCAGACGGAGCCGAACGGCACGCAGTTCGAACTGGTGTGGCGCGGCAAGCTCAATGTCGATGGGGTGCCGTCGGATGACGGTGACAATGGCGGCGCGGCCGCCGCACCTGCCGCACCTGCCGCACCTGCCGCACCTGCCGCACCTGCCACGCCTGCCACGCCTGCGGCGCCGACCACTACTGGCCCTGCAATGCCTGCGCCCGCTGCCGCCTCGGCAGTCACGCCCGACACCGCCCCCGCCGCACCGGTCGATTCGACTGCTCCAACAATCATCAAACCGTGACACGGCTCGTGACAGACTGTCACGAGCGGATCCTCACGATATCGGCGAAACTTCCTTCGCAACGCTGACTCGCACGTCACTGGCGCCCCCGTTCCCGCGAACGAGGCGATCCACCGCGTTTTTTCACTGCGTTTCCTTCGAAGGAGTCCGCATGCAAGTGAACATCAACGGTATCGAAACACGCTACGTGCTGAGCAACGAAGGCGGCGGCCCGTGGCTCACGTTCATCCATCAGCTGGGCGGCGATCTTTCCATCTGGGATCAGATGGCCGGCTATTTCCGCGACGATTACACGGTGCTGCGCTACGACGTGCGCGGCCACGGCCACAGTGCGGTCGCACCCAAGCCCTTCGCGATGCGCGATCTGGCCGACGACCTCGCCAAACTGCTCGATGCGCTCGGCGCGCCGACGACGCACCTGGTTGGCCTGTCGCTCGGCGGCATGGTCGCGCAGCAATTCGCGCTCGACCACCCATCGCGCATCGACACGCTGACGATCGCCGACAGCACCGGCGGCACCCCGCCCGAAAACCGTGCGTTATGGGATCAGCGCGCGCACACGGCGCGCAGCGACGGCATGGCGGCGCTGTTGCCGTCGACGCTCGCGCGCTGGCTTACGCCTGACTTTCAGGCCCGCCATCCCGAAGCGGTCGAGCCGATTCGCGAGGCCTTTGCGCGCACGCCGCCGGAAGGCTTTGCGATGGCCTGCGAGGCACTACGTGATTTCGATCTGCGCGGCCGGCACGGCGCGATCCGGTGTCCTACACTAACAGTTGCTGGACGTCACGATACAGGCACGCCACCTGCTGCTACACAGGCAATAGCGGAGGCGATCGAGGGTGCCCGCTTCGAGTTGCTGGACGCCGCTCATCTTGCGCCGATCGAGCAATCTCACCGTTTCGCCGCGTTGCTTGAATTGTTTCTGGAGCGGCGAGTCTAACCATCAGGTCCGGAGCTTTTTACCTGCGTCGTCCGGACCCACCCCTTGAATTCCATCTCACATGCTCCACTTATGGTGCAGAAAGGGCCAGGAGCCCAACGGAAATAAGGAGTGTCGCCATGCAAATGATCTATAACAGCCCTAACTATTGTGTCGTCGAGTTTCCGCCGCAGGAAGGTCTATTGGCCATGAAGTCGGGCGGCTACGAGATTGTGGACAAAAACATGCAGCGCGAAATCTACATTGACGGTGCAATGGCGGCGCGGTTTCGCGAGCATGTGCAGAAGCTGATCGAAGGCGAACCGACGCTGGACGAGGTCGACGAATTCCTCGGCCAGTTCGACAGTCTGATGCATCAACCGGTGGTGCTTCATTGACCGGAGGGGTTTGAACTAGCACTTTGGCGACATCGATCGACCGTACCGCGCGGCTTTGCCGGCGGGTTCCACCAGGCGGTCGGCGGCATCGAAACGGTCCGGCAGGCTTTGGCTTGCCGGACCGTTTTTTTTGGTCCTCGTTGCTTCCTCGTAGCTCCGTTTGTTAGCGCGCCGCCGATTGCTCCGCGCGGCGCGGTTTGATCGGTCGATTTTGCCGGCAGCGCTTTGCGCCGCCCTGCCCGCCCGGCGCATCCGCCCGGCAGCGGCTACAATGATTGGTTTTCTGCCAACGCCGGCGCAAGCCCTCGTCCGCCATGACCCAGCCTGCTCAATCCGCCACGCCAGTCCGTTCCGAGCCCGCCTACACGCGCGGCGCAGCGCTGCCCGCGCTGCTGAACTCGCGCATCCTGATCCTGGACGGCGCAATGGGCACGATGATCCAACGCTACAAGCTCGACGAAGCCCGCTATCGCGGCGAACGCTTCAAGGACTACGGGCGCGACATCAAGGGCAACAACGAACTGCTGTCCATCACGCAGCCGCAGATCATCTCCGAGATTCACGAGCAGTATCTGGCGGCGGGCGCGGACATCATCGAGACCAACACGTTCGGCGCGACCACGGTCGCGCAGGCCGACTACGGCATGGAGTCGCTCGCCATCGAGATGAACGTCGAATCGGCGAAGCTCGCGCGCGCCGCGTGTCAGAAATATTCGACGCCGGACAAGCCACGCTTCGTCGCCGGCGCGATCGGACCGACGCCGAAGACCGCGAGCATTTCGCCTGACGTCAACGATCCGGGCGCGCGCAACGTGACCTTCGACGAACTGCGCACGGCCTACTACGAGCAGGCAAAGGCGCTGCTCGACGGCGGCGCGGACCTGTTCCTCGTCGAAACGATCTTCGACACGCTGAACGCGAAGGCCGCGCTGTTCGCGCTCGACGAACTGTTCGAGGACACCGGCGAGCGCCTGCCGATCATGATCTCGGGCACCGTCACCGATGCGTCGGGCCGCATTCTGTCGGGCCAGACCGTCGAGGCGTTCTGGAATTCGCTGCGTCACGCCAAGCCGCTCACCTTCGGCCTGAACTGCGCACTCGGCGCGGCGCTGATGCGCCCGTACGTCGCCGAACTCTCGAAGCTCTGTGACACTTATGTGTCGTGCTATCCGAACGCCGGCCTGCCGAATCCGATGAGCGACACCGGCTTCGACGAACTGCCCGCGGACACCTCGGGCCTGCTGAAGGAATTCGCCGAAGCGGGTCTCGTGAACATCGCGGGCGGCTGCTGCGGCACGACGCCCGAGCATATCGCGGCGATCGCGAAGGCGCTGGCCGAACTGAAGCCGCGCAAGTGGCCGACACAGTATCGCGACGCGGCCTGAACCACGCTGACGCCCTTCACCCCGACGACCTGCACGTCCTGCACGTCCTGCACGTCCTTTAACGCACGCACCCGACTCGCACTCACGCCATGACCGATCACACCATGCGCCTTGCCGGCCTCGAGCCGTTCAACGTCACGACCGGGACGCTTTTCATCAACGTTGGCGAACGCACCAACGTGACCGGCTCGAAAGCGTTCGCACGAATGATCCTGAACAATCAGTTCGACGAAGCGCTGGCCGTCGCGCGCCAGCAGGTCGAAAACGGCGCGCAGGTGATCGACGTGAACATGGACGAGGCAATGCTCGATTCCAAAGCGGCGATGGTGCGCTTCATGAATCTGATCGCGTCGGAGCCGGATATCGCGCGCGTGCCGATCATGATCGACTCGTCGAAGTGGGACGTGATCGAGGCAGGCCTGAAGTGCGTGCAGGGTAAAGCGATCGTCAACTCGATCTCGCTGAAGGAAGGCAAGGAGCAGTTCGTTCATCACGCGAAGCTGATTCGCCGCTACGGCGCGGCCAGCGTCGTGATGGCGTTCGACGAACAGGGTCAGGCCGACACGTTCGCGCGCAAGAAGGAAATCTGCCGGCGCTCGTACGAGATTCTCGTCAACGAAGTCGGCTTTCCGCCCGAAGACATCATCTTCGATCCGAACATCTTCGCGGTCGCGACCGGCATCGAGGAGCACAACAACTACGCGGTCGACTTTATCGAGGCGACCCGCTGGATCAAGCAAAACCTGCCGTACGCGAAGGTGAGCGGCGGTGTGTCGAACGTGTCGTTCTCGTTTCGCGGCAACGACCCGGTGCGCGAGGCGATCCACACCGTGTTCCTCTATCACGCGATCCAGGCGGGGATGGACATGGGCATCGTCAACGCGGGTCAGCTCGGCGTGTATGCCGAACTCGATCCGGAACTGCGCGAACGCGTCGAAGACGTCGTGCTGAATCGCCGCGACGACGGCACCGACCGCCTGCTCGAAATCGCCGACAAGTTCAAGAGCGGCGCCGCCAAGAAGGAAGAGAACCTCGAGTGGCGCAACCAGCCGGTGGAAAAGCGTCTCGCGCATGCGCTCGTGAGCGGCATCAACACCTTCATCGTCGAAGACACCGAGGAAGTGCGCGCGAAGATCGCCGCCGCCGGCGGCCGTCCGATCAGCGTGATCGAAGGGCCGCTGATGGACGGCATGAATATCGTCGGCGACCTGTTCGGCCAGGGCAAGATGTTCCTGCCGCAGGTCGTGAAGTCGGCGCGCGTGATGAAGCAGGCGGTCGCGCATCTGATCCCGTTCATCGAAGAAGAAAAGAAGCAGCTCGCGGCGGCCGGCGGCGACGTGCGCGCGAAGGGCAAGATCGTCATCGCGACCGTGAAGGGCGACGTGCACGACATCGGCAAGAACATCGTGTCGGTGGTGCTCCAGTGCAACAACTTCGAAGTCGTCAACATGGGCGTGATGGTCCCGTGCAGCGAGATCCTCGCGAAGGCGAAGGTCGAGGGCGCGGACATCATCGGGCTGTCGGGCCTCATCACGCCGAGCCTCGAAGAGATGGCCTACGTCGCGTCGGAGATGCAGCGCGACGACTACTTCCGCGTGAAGAAGATTCCGCTGCTGATCGGCGGCGCGACGACCTCGCGCGTGCACACCGCGGTGAAGATCGACCCGCACTACGAAGGGCCCGTGGTCTACGTGCCGGACGCATCGCGCTCGGTGTCGGTCGCCTCGAGCCTGCTGTCCGACGAGGGCGCCACGAAGTACATCGACGAACTGAACGCCGATTACGACCGCATCCGCACTCAGCACGCGAACAAGAAAGCGCAGCCGATGGTCACGCTCGCCGAAGCGCGCGCCAATAAAACGAAGATCGACTGGGCGGGCTATCAGCCGGTCAAGCCGAAGTTCATCGGCCGGCGCGTGTTCAAGAATTTCGATCTGAACGAGCTCGCGAACTATATCGACTGGGGTCCGTTCTTCCAGACCTGGGATCTCGCTGGCCCGTATCCGGCGATTCTCAACGATGAGATCGTCGGCGAATCGGCGCGGCGCGTGTTCTCCGACGGCAAGTCGATGCTCGCGCGCCTGATTCAGGGCCGCTGGCTGCAGGCCAACGGCGTGATCGCGCTGTTGCCGGCCAACACGGTGAACGACGACGACATCGAAGTCTACACGGACGAATCGCGCACCGAAGTCGCGCTGACGTGGCGCAATCTGCGTCAACAGAGCGTGCGGCCGGTGGTCGACGGGGTGATGCGGCCGAACCGCTCGCTGGCCGACTTCATCGCACCGAAGGACTCGGGCGTCGCCGACTACATCGGCATGTTCGCGGTGACGGCGGGTCTGGGCGTCGACGTGAAGGAGAAGCAGTTCGAGAAGGACCACGACGACTACAGCGCGATCATGCTGAAGGCGCTCGCGGACCGGCTCGCCGAAGCATTCGCCGAAGCGATGCACGCGCGCGTGCGGCGCGACCTGTGGGGCTACGCGAACGCCGAGAGCCTCTCCAACGACGAACTGATCGCCGAAAAATACCGCGGCATCCGTCCGGCACCCGGCTACCCGGCCTGCCCCGACCATCTCGTCAAGAGCGGCATGTTCGACGTGTTGCAGGCGAACGAAATCGGCATGAGCGTGACCGAATCGCTGGCCATGCTGCCGGCGGCGAGCGTGTCGGGCTTCTACCTCGCGCATCCGGACAGCACCTATTTCTCGGTCGGCAAGATCGGCGCGGATCAGCTCGACGACTACGCACAGCGGATGTCGCTCAGCAAGGCGGACGCCGAGCGCGCGCTGGCGCCGTTGCTGTGAGCGTGAGGCGCCACTATATCGAGTCCGAAAGACTGAATATTTGCGGCCACGGCAATTTCGGCTTTGTAGACTGAGTCGGCTTTCATCCCGTCAGGCGCGACCACAACGTGCCGGCTCATCGAGATTGCAACCGTCAACGGAGAAAATCGTATGAAGAAGCTGACGCTGTTACTGACCGCTGTTTCTCTGGCCGCGGGCGCTTCCGTGGCGCTCGCGCAACCCGCCGCGCCGGGCGGCTCGAGCGCGGTCAGCTCCTATTCACCGCCCACCGAGGCGCACGTGAAAAAGGCGAAGAAGCAGAAAAAGAAGAAAGGCGAAGCAGCGTCGGCGGAGCCCGCGAGTCAATGAGCGGCACCGCGCACCAGCCTTCCGAATGACAAAGAGCCCGCGGCGAGCGGGCTCTTTTCCTTACTGCGCCAACACGCTGACAACCCGTTCCAACGGGGACGCAGCGCCCGGGACCCAGCAGAAATCAGATCCCCCAGACAATATCCGCGTTTTCCTTCTGTGCCGCGCGCAGCATGTCGAGGAACGGATACGCGCGTTGCGCGAGGCCAGGCGGAATCTCGTGACGGTCGTGGCCGTCCTCGCCCTCGTGGAAATGGCCCTCATGCTCGGCGCGCTCCTGCTTGTCGGAGACGATCGCCGCTTCGAGCTTCTCGATGGCCGGGCCCAGTTCGTCGTGAGTGATGACGCCCCGCTGTCCAAGGCGTTTGCCGACGATGCCGACCAGATACTGCGCCAGATTCTCCAGCATCATCACGTCCGGGCAGGCGTGGCACTTGAAAGTAATCAGCATGACTGTTCCCTTTTTCGTTATGGCGGGTTGACGCGCGAGCGTCCCGCGGGCGGCAACAGCGCGCGCCTGACGTGGCGCCGACACGGCGCGGCGGCCACAGCCCCTCGCGGGCATCTCATTGAACATATTAGCACCTGCTAAAATCCGTCTGAACGGAAAAGCGCGCCGCCCAGCGCCACGTACGGCGAGGCTCGACGAGCACCGCGCACGGGTGCCGACCGGGGCGTCGAAGCATCGGTCGCAACCCGCATGCCGCGTCAGCCTCGATGACGGCGAGACGCCGTGCGGCGCCCGCCGCGTAGCGCTTGCGTTGCGTCTCGTCGCAGCGCCTCGGGGACACTCTTCCGGCGGCGCCGCCATCAGCGCCGCCACGTACGTGGCCGCGTGCCACGCTTGCGACACCGGCCGCGGCCGGCGCCTCTTCCGCCTTACCGGATTGCCTCACTGGACTCGCAACAAGCATGCTGCCCGCACATAAACACACACTCGAATCCCTGCTCGCCGACACGGTGAAGCAGGTCGCGACTGCCACGCAAGGCGCGACCGAAGCCGCTTTCGTCTCGCCCGCCATCGCGCTGGAGCGCCCGAAAGTCGCCGCGCACGGCGACGTCGCGTGCAACGTCGCGATGCAGCTCGCCAAGCCGCTGCGCGCCAATCCGCGCCAGCTCGCGCAACAGATCGTCGATGCGCTGCTCGTCAATCCGCAGGCCAAGGGCCTGATCGACACCGCCGAAGTGGCGGGCCCCGGCTTCATCAACCTGCGCCTCACGGCCGCGGCCAAGCAGGGCGTGATCGCCGCCGTGTTCGCCGAGCAGGACGCGTACGGCCGCTCGCAGCGCGACGCCGGCAAGCACGTGCTGATCGAGTTCGTGTCGGCCAACCCGACCGGTCCGCTGCACGTCGGTCACGGCCGCCAGGCCGCGCTCGGCGACGCGCTCGCGAACGTGCTCGCCTCGCAGGGCTACGACGTGCACCGCGAGTTCTACTACAACGACGCCGGCGTGCAGATCCACACGCTCGCGCAGTCCACCCAGGCACGCGCGCGCGGCCTCGCCCCCGGCGACGAAAGCTGGCCCGCGTCGGCCTACAACGGCGAGTACATCGCCGACATCGCGAAAGACTACCTGAGCGGCGTCACGGTCGAGGCCAGCGACGGCGAGCCCGTCACCGGCGCGGGCGACGTCGAGAACCTCGAGGCGATCCGCCGCTTCGCCGTGACGTATCTGCGCCGCGAGCAGGACATGGATCTGCAGGCGTTCGGCGTGAAGTTCGACCAGTACTACCTGGAATCGTCGCTGTACACGGAAGGCCGCGTCGAGAAAACGGTCGACGCGCTGATCGCCGCAGGCAAGACCTACGAGCAGGAAGGCGCGCTGTGGCTGCGCACCACCGACGACGGCGACGACAAAGACCGCGTGATGCGCAAGACCGACGGCACCTACACGTACTTCGTGCCGGACGTCGCCTATCACGTCGCGAAGTGGGAACGCGGCTTCACGAAGGTCATCAACGTGCAGGGCTCGGACCATCACGGCACGATCGCGCGCGTGCGCGCCGGCCTGCAGGGTCTGGGCATCGGCATTCCGAAGGGCTACCCCGACTACATCCTGCACAAGATGGTCACGGTCATGCGCAACGGCGAAGAGGTGAAGATCTCGAAGCGCGCGGGCAGCTATGTGACGGTGCGCGATCTGATCGAATGGTCGGGCGGCGCGACGCCGGGCTCGGAAGCGGCCGTCGACCTGATCGACGAGGAAACCATTCGCCGCGGCCGCGACGCGGTGCGCTTCTTCCTGATCTCGCGCAAGGCGGACACCGAATTCGTGTTCGACATCGACCTCGCGCTGAAGCAGAACGACGAGAATCCAGTGCACTACGTGCAGTACGCGCACGCGCGCATCTGCTCGGTGATCGCCGAGTGCAACGCGCGCTACGGCCTCGACGAAAGCACGCTCCCGAGCGTCGATCTCGCGCCGCTCACGAGCGAACGCTCGATGGCGCTGCTCAACAAGCTCGCCGAGTTCCCGGACATGCTGCAGCACGCCGCCGATGAGCTCGCGCCGCACGCGGTCGCGTTCTATCTGCGCGAACTCGCCGGGGAATTTCACTCGTTCTACAATGACCGTGCCGAGCGCGTGCTGGTCGACGATGCGGCCGAACGCAACGCTCGCGTCGCGCTGCTCGCGGCCACGCGCCAGGTGCTGGCCAACGGACTCGCGACGATCGGCGTCTCCGCTCCCGTCAAGATGTAACTCCTCCAGCGTAATATGCACGCGGCCGTCGTTATAATCGGCGGCCGTTCCTGGATTCTTTTTGCAGGTGATTCGAACGATGGCAAAACCACGCCGCACAACAAAGCAATCGAAGCAAACCGGGGGCACTTTTCTCGGTATCGTGCTGGGCCTGATCGTCGGCCTGGCAATCGCGGTAGTGGTGGCGCTGTATATCACCCGAGCACCTACGCCGTTCGTGTCGAAGGTCGCGCCACCGGCGGCGACGGACAACGGCGCGAGCCAGGCGCAATACGATCCGAACCGTCCGCTGCAAGGCAAGACGCCGGGCCAGCCGGTGCCGCAGGCCGCGCAACCCGCGCCGCCGAACACCGCGCCGGGACAGACCAACGCGCAGACACAGACGGGCATGCTCGAAGAGCCGCAGATCGTCGAAGTGCCGCCGTCGGCTGGCAATGCGAACAACAACGGCACGGCGGTCGCGCCGAATCCCGCGCAGGAAAATGGCGGCGTCGCTCCGGCGCCGGCGAAGAAGCCGCAAATGTCGAACGCGCCGGCCGCCACCGCGGCAGGCTCCGCGCCGAAGAGCACGAGCTCGGCCACCGTGGCCAACGTCAAACCGGGCTCGGCCGCCGCGCCGACAGCGGGCGACGCGAACACCGGCTACTTCCTGCAGGTCGGCGCGTACAAGACCGCCGCCGACGCCGAACAGCAGCGCGCGCGTCTCGCGTTCCAGGGTTTTGAATCGAAGGTCACGCAGCGCGATGCCGGCGGCGTCACGTACTACCGAGTGCGCATCGGGCCGTTCTCGAAGTTCGAGGACATGAATTCGAGCCGCCAGCGTCTGTCGGACGCGGGTGTCGATACCGCGGTGATCCGCTTCACCAAACAATAAATAAACGGTAATGCCGGCTCGCGCGGCGCGTCGAACTATCGGCGCGGCGTGCGGGTCACAAGCACGATGGCCGCTTCGACCTGTATTGTGTCGGGCGGCCACGCCGAATCCGACCAGCGGTGGCGGGCCTTTCGCGAGGCGTCACCGCGCTACCGCCCTTATCTGGGTCTACACAACATGAAAAAACTGCTGAGCATCCTGTTTCTCTCGCTGGGCCTGATCGCGGCCAGCGCGCATGCGTCGCCCACCGCGCCGGTCTCAGGCAAGGACTACACCGTGCTGGCCACGCCGCAACCGACCGACGTGCCGGCCGGCAAGATCGAAGTCACCGAGTTCTTCTGGTACGGCTGCCCGCACTGCAATGAATTCAACCCGTTCCTCGAGGCGTGGGTCAAGAAGCAGGGCCCGGACGTCGTGTTCCGCCGCGTGCCGGTCGCGTTCCGCGACGACTTCATCCCGCACTCGAAGATGTACCACGCGCTCGACGCGCTCGGCGTCGCGAACGAACTGACGCCGAAGGTCTTCAACGAAATCCACGTCAACAAGAACTATCTGCTGACGCCGGAAGACCAGGCCAAATTCCTCGCGAAGCTCGGCGTCGATCCGAAGAAGTACATGGAAGCGTACAACTCGTTCTCGACGCAAAGCGCGCTGCAGAAGGACAAGAAACTGCTCGACGACTACAAGATCGACGGCGTGCCGACGCTCGCCGTGCAAGGCAAGTATGAAACCGGCCCGGCCGCGACCGGCACCCTGCCGGGCACGATCCAGGTGCTCGACTACCTCGTCTCGCAAGTCCGCGCCAAGAAGATGTAATCACGGGGCGCCGGTATGACCTCACCGCTGAAGGTTTTCATTACCGGCGCTTCGAGCGGCATCGGCCTCGCGCTCGCCGGCGAATACGCACGGCGCGGCGCGATTCTCGGCCTCGTCGCCCGTCGCGGCGACGCGCTCGCCGCGTTCCAGCAGTCCCATCCCCAGAACACCGTCTCGATCTACGCGCTCGACGTGCGCGACGCGGATGCGCTCGCCGATGCGGCCGCGCGCTTCATCGCCGAGCACGGCCTGCCCGACGTCGTGATCGCCAACGCCGGCATCAGCCGCGGCGTGCTGACCGGTCATGGCGATCTGCCTACGTTTCGCGAGGTGATGGACATCAATTACTTCGGCATGGTCGCGACGTTCGAGCCGTTCGCGGCCGCCATGGCCGATCAGAAGCGCGGCACGCTGGTCGGCATCGCGAGTGTCGCCGGCGTGCGCGGCTTGCCGGGCTCGGGCGCCTACAGCGCGTCGAAATCGGCGGCGTTCAAGTATCTCGAAGCGTTGCGCGTCGAAATGCGGCCGTTCGGCGTCGGCGTCGTCACGATCGCGCCCGGCTATATCCGCACGCCGATGACCGAGCACAATCCGTACAACATGCCGTTCCTGATGGACGCCGACCGCTTCGCGGCGAAGGTCGCGGGTGCCGTCGAGCGGCAAACGGCGTTCTCGGTGTTTCCGTGGCAGATGCGCGTGGCCGCGATGCTGCTGCATGTGCTGCCGCGCTGGCTCTACGATCGCGTGTTCGAACGCGCGCCGCGCAAGCCGCGCGCCGCCACCGAGTAGCCCATGTCACCCCGTGCGGTCGATGCAGCCGGCGTCGCGCACGATTTCGCGGGCGCTGGTGCGCGCATCGTGTCGCTGGTGCCGAGCCTGACCGAAACGCTGTTCGCGCTCGGCCTCGAGCCGCAGATCGTCGGGCGCACCGGCTTTTGCGTGCATCCGCGCGACAAGGTTCTCGCGGTGCCGAAGGTTGGTGGCACCAAGGCCGTCAAGCTCGAGGCGATCCGCGCGCTGCACCCCACTCACCTGATCGTCAATGTCGACGAGAACGAACGCGACACCGTGGAGCAACTGCGCGCGTTCGTGCCGCACATCGTCGTCACCCATCCGCAAACGCCGCGCGACAACCTCGCGCTGTACGCGCTGCTCGGCGCAATCTTCGGACGCGAAGACGAAGCGCGGCACTTGAGCAGCATGCTCGATGCGCGTCTGCGCGAAGCCGCCGCTCACGCATTCCCCGCGCAAAACGTGCTGTACCTGATCTGGCGCGAACCGTGGATGAGCGTCGCGCGCGACACCTACATCGCCGCGATGCTGCGCCTCGTGAACTGGCACACGCTGCCGGACGTGCACGGCGGCAGCGCGGGCGCCGCCCGCTACCCCACGCTCGATTTCGCCGACGCGCCCTGGCTTGCGCAAGTCGACCGCGTGCTGCTGTCGAGCGAGCCGTACCGCTTCACGGCCGCGCACCGCGATGCGCTCGCGCGCGATCCGCGTCTCGCCGGCAAGCGCATCGAGCTGATCGATGGGGAAATGACGTCGTGGTACGGCGTGCGGGCAATCGACGGCATCGGCTATCTGCTGCGCCAGGCCGCGGCGGCCTGAAGCTGCCACGTGGCCGCGCCTCCATATTGATATGTCGATTAAATTGTTGTCGCCATAATGGCCCTTCGATAAGCTTTCGCGAAGGCGCGCCGCCGGCTTGACCTCACAGACAAACGCCAGAGACCCCGCGCCGCCATAATCACAACCAGACGCACTGCCTGACTGCGCTCGTTACCGGAGATCCTATGCGCTTCAAACTGCTCGCAGCCGCCATCCTGCTCACGGCGCCCGCGCTCGTGCTCGCCAAACCGTTGACCGTCTGTACCGAATCGAGCCCCGACGGTTTCGACGTCGTGCAGTTCAATTCGCTCGTCACGACCAATGCATCGGCCGACGTGATCTTCAACTCGCTGGTGTCGTTCGACGAAACCGCGAAGAAGGTCGTCCCCGCGCTCGCCGACAAGTGGGAAGTGAGCCCCGACGGCCTGACCTACACGTTCCACCTGCGCCCGAACGTGCAGTTCCAGACCACCGACTACTTCAAGCCCACCCGCGCGCTGAACGCCGACGACGTGATCTTCACGTTCGACCGCATGCTCAACGACAGCAATCCGTGGCACAAGGTGGCGGGTGCGAGCGGCTTCCCGCACGCGCAGTCGATGGGCCTGCCGAAGCTGATCAAGTCGATTACCAAGGTCGACGACAACACGGTCAAGTTCGAGCTGAACGAGCCGAACGCGACGTTCGTGTCGATCCTGACGATGGGCTTCGCGTCGATCTATTCGGCCGAGTACGCTGACCAGTTGCTGAAGGCCGGCCAGCAGGTCGACCTGAACGCGAAGCCGATCGGCACCGGCCCGTTCGTGCTGAAGAGTTATACGAAAGACGCGGTGATCCGCTACGACGTGAACCCGAGCTACTGGGGGCCGAAGCCGAAGATCGACCGACTGATCTACGCGATCACGCCCGATGCGACGGTGCGCGCGCAGAAGGTGAAGGCCGGCGAATGCCAGATCGCGCTGTCGCCGAAGCCGCAGGATCTCGCCGACGCGAAGAACGACAAGTCGCTCGCGATCGTGCAGACACCCGCGTTCATGACGGCCTTCGTCGCGCTGAACACGCAACAGAAGCCGCTCGAGAACCAGAAGGTGCGCGCCGCGCTGAACATGGCGTTCGACCGCACGTCGTATCTCAAGGCCGTGTTCGACAACACCGCGACACCGGCCGTGAACCCCTATCCGCCTAACACATGGAGCTACAACCACTCGATCAAGGGCTGGCCGTACGACCCGGCGAAGGCGAAGAAGCTGCTCGCCGACGCGGGCTATCCGAACGGCTTCGAAACGACGATCTGGGTGCGTCCGAATGGCAGCGTGCTGAATCCGAATCCGAAGGCCGGCGCCGAAATGCTGCAGGCCGACTTCGCGAAGATCGGCGTGAAGGCGGATGTGAAGGTGATCGAATGGGGCGAGCTGATCAAGCAGGCGAAGCAAGGCCAGCATGACACCCTGTTCATGGGCTGGGCCGGCGACAACGGCGATCCGGATAACTATCTGTCGCCGCTCTTTAGTTGCAACGCGGTGAAGTCGGGCATCAACTTCGCGCGCTTCTGCAATCAGGACCTCGACAAGCTGATCGCCGACGGCAAGGCGACGGCCGATATCGCCAAGCGCACGAAAGCGTATGAAGCCGCACAGCAGATCATTCACGACGAAGCGCTGTGGATTCCGCTCGGCTATCCGACTGCTGCCGCGATCACGCGGACGAACGTGAGCGGGTATCACGTGAGTCCGTTTGGTCGGCAGAATTTTGGGGCGGTGGTGGTGCAGTGATCGTGCGCTGCGGCTGAAAACGGGAAAAGAGAAGCCGACCTTGACACACAGGTCGGCTTTTTTATTTCCAGCGTTTCAGATTAATAGAGCTCTTGCGAATCCAGGGCAATCTATCGTTACTTCACCGCGCTGTCTGCATCGGCGATCTTTGGATCGAGAGATACGCCTTCGAGACAATCACGATTACGTTCGGCGAAACCGAAGGACAAGGTTCCCCACGGTAGAAAGGCCGAGAATGCCGTGGTTTCGTCCGGTGAACGCCCGCGCGGAGTATCTGTAATCTTGAGGTTGCTGTAATGCGCACGGACCATTGCCAGCGTGACGCATTCGCCGCTCAATTCCTAAGCGCGAGAAAAGCAGGATGCCCGCCATCGTGGCGGATGCGTAGATCGACCTTACCGACCAATACGCCGTCTGCCAGCCTGGCAGGACCGCCGACATAAAACTGGAATGCCGTGTTTTGAATTGGATCTTTGTTGCTATCTCTCTCGACAAGGTGAGTCGCAAGCACGCTTTCGACCTTCGCCTTAGTGAACGGAATTTGCTGCACCAACGTGTCGATGGTCCGCCACATAGTCATGTCCGGTTGAGTCATCTGTGAATCCTTTCCCTGTTGTCCAGCCGCGAGGCTGCATCCGGCAAGCCAAACTGGCAGGCCAAGCACTCTCCACCAAGAGGCCAGCGAGAATCTCCGCGCCTCAGTTATGCGCATATTGCTCCGACTGAAAAACATCGGTACCCCGAAATTTTCATTGCTAAAGACGAGGTTAAGATCGTAGCAGCTCATGCATGACGATATATCGTCTCAATATCTTTCTTCACTTGTCTTTGCGAATTCTATGAACTCACGACACGCACTGAGGCGGTAGTTCAGAACCTGGCACACCGCTATAACACTGCGTAACCTCTTTCCGACGTGATCTCGGGCCTTTGGCCGCGAGACCGATTCCTAATGCAATTTTTCTCAGGCAAGGAGCTGATAATTGCTTGCAAAGTAGCCGCCCACACTTTGACAGAAGGAATGGTTATGGCAATGCAAGCTCCAACGAGGACAGGTTTTGAACGGTGGCAGGATGGTGTTAGCAAGGCTGTAAGCGATGCCAAATGGAATTCTTGGGACTGCGAGATCCGGATGACAGTCAATGAGTACAACCGCCATCTTCGCGGCACCTCCAGGTACGTGCCCCTGGACTGGCAGCTTATCAAGGCGATGTTGTGGGTCGAAACAGGTCCCCATGATCCTCAGTGGAACGCCAAGCCGATGCGAATTGGGGTTGCAGGCGATCCCGGATTAGCATCGCTACTTTCGGGCAAAGAAGGCGGCGATCTGATTCTGCCACCAGGCTGGAAAGGACAGCTGACAATATCCGCAGTCAGAACGATACCGGCGTATAACATCCGTGCTGGTATTGGTTATTTGCTCATGCGCATGGCACATTTTAAGTACCGAAGCGTACTTGGTGCTGACCCCAAGGTTTACGAAATCGCCGTCAGGCCAGGAGACAGCCTCGACAAGATGGCGAAGGCTCAGGGCACCACGATCGACACGTTAAAAAATCTGAATCCCACCGCCGCCGTTCTACGCCCCGGACAAGTGCTGAAGTACCGGAAAGCTTCAGTTCAAAACGCTATTGCAAGCTGGCGCCCCTTCTCCGCGACATTGATAGCGCAGCGTTACAACGGAGGCGGTGACCTCAACTACGCCAGGAAGCTTGATTACGCATTGTCAATGGTGCGTCAAGGAATGGTGGCCCTATGCGAGCAATAAAGCGGATCTGTTTCGGCCTGGCCGCCTGCCTGCCAACGATGGCCCTTGCGGCCTCAACTGCTCCGGTGGCAAGCGAACGGGCTTTGCGCGAGGAATGCAGCGCGTTCTCGCAAGCGGGAATGCGGGACTGTCTGGCAGAAAAAGCAGAGGCCAGTCAGAAGGCCCTCAGACGGGCCGAGGAGAAGATGGCTGGCACCCTCTCCAAATGGGATGAAGACGACAAATACGTGAACCAGGCCAAGGCAAGACTCGTCGCATCAAACAAGAAATTTGCCAAGTACCGCGAGACTCAATGCGAATTCGCAGCTTCGCTAAGTGGCGGTGGAGCCGGCAGTGCACGCGAAGTGCGCAGTTTGGCTTGCGTAGCGGAACTCAACAACCGGCGTGCCCAGCAACTGCGCGACGCTGCTTCTGACTTGCCGTTAAAGTAGTCCGTATGAACACACCCAGCGCCGCTGAGTGCGCTCACATAGCGGATCGAATCGAAAGGATCACACCGCCGCAAACCGAATCACCCCATCCGCATCTTGCGTCCGCTTCAAGTCCCCTGCCCGCCACAGCAAATGCAAATGCGCGAGCGCCTCACCCATCGCAAACGTCATCTGATGGATATCGAGCTGGCGCTTGAACATCAGCGGCACGATATCGGCGGCACTGTGCGGCTTCAGCGCGCACGCTTCGCGCACTTCGGCGAGCCGCGCGTCGTGATGCTCGCGCAGCTGACGAACGCGCGTGCGCACGCCACGAAACGGCTTGCCATGCGACGGCAGCACCAACGTATCTTCAGGCATCGTCTCGTAACGGCCGAGCGATTCCAGATACAGCTCGAGCGGCGAGCCCTCAGGCTCGATATCGAACACCGACACGTTGGTTGAAATGCGCGGCAACACCATGTCGCCGGAAATCAGCGTGCCGGTTTCCGTGCAATACAGCGCACAGTGTTCCGGCGAATGGCCGAAGCCCGTCACCACGCGCCACGTCCTGCCGCCGATCCTCACGTCCTCGGCTTCGCGCAAACGGCGGTATTGCCCCGGGATCGCCGGCACGAGGCTCGAGTAGTAGCTCTTGCGATTGCGCAGCTTGTCGAGCGAGTCGGCGTCGTTCAGACCGTGCCGCGCGAAGTGCCGTGCCGCGGCCTCGCCGCCGGCGTTCGAGCCGTCGCCGGTCGCCATCACGCGCGCCTGCATGTATTCGCCGAGCGTCATCCACAGGCGCACGTCCCAGCGCTTTTTATCGCCGCCACCGCACACCCAGTGCGCAAGGCCGATGTGATCGGGATGGCAATGCGTGACGATCACGCGCAGCACCGGCAGGCCGTCGAGCGCCGAGTCGAACACGCTCTCCCAATTCGCCTTGATCACGTCCGACGTGATGCCGCAATCGACCACGGTCCAGCCTTGCTGTCCGTCGATTTCATCGCGCAGCAGCCACAGGTTGATATGGTCGAGCGCGAACGGCAGCGGCATGCGCAGCCACAGCACGCCGGGCGCGACTTCCATCGTGCGGCCCGACTCGGGCATCGTGTCGTTGAAGGGGTATTGGAGTTGATGTTCGAGTGCGTTCATGGGGACTGTCTTCCTCCGACTCTCCGGCATGGCGAGGTGTGCGATGCCGGTCGGCCTGGTTGTGGTTGCTTTCCGCTCAGGTTGACGATAACGTAAACGTCGATTCTATCGTCCAATCCGGTTTTGTGCCGGCCACGCGGCCACGAGATGTCCCGATGAATACGCAATACACGATCACCGAGCTCGCGCGCGAATTCGACGTCACGCCACGCGCGATCCGCTTTTACGAAGACCAGGGTTTACTCTCGCCGAGCCGCGAAGGTTCGAGCGGTTTGCGACGCGTCTATTCGGGCCGCGACCGCACGCGTCTGAAGCTCACGCTGCGCGGCAAACGGCTTGGCTTCACGCTCTCGGAGATCCGCGACCTGCTCGATGTCTACGAATCGCCGACCGACACCGTGTCGCAGTTGCATGCGTTTCTCGCAACAGTCGCGCGTCATCGTGAAGTGCTCGAACGTCAGCGCGAGGATCTCAACGCAACGCTCGAAGATCTTGCACAGTATGAAGCGCAGGCGCGCGCGCTGCTCGACGGCGCGAGGCAAGACGCAAAGCCTGCCTGAAGTGGCCTGACTCTGACCGGCGGTCGCGGAGCGCGCGTGATGAATCACTTCCCCAAGCTGTTATCGTCGCAAATCGGTTTCGACGTCGCGCAAACGATGCTCGAAGGGTTCGACCGTCACTACCGGATCTTTCGCGACGCTGCGATCCATGCCAAGACGCTGTTCGAAGCCGGCGACTGGCACGGCCTGCAAAAGCTCGCGCGCGAGCGCATCACGTCGTACGACGATCGCGTGCAGGAATGCGTGCAACTGCTCGAAGACGAGTACGACGCGGAGAACATCGACAGCGAAGTGTGGCAACAGATCAAGCTGCACTACATCGGCCTTTTGACCACGCACCGTCAGCCGGAATGCGCGGAGACGTTCTTCAATTCGGTCTCCTGCAAGATTCTGCACCGCTCGTACTTCAACAACGATTTCATTTTCGTGCGTCCGGCGATCTCGACCGAATACCTCGAGAACGACGAGCCGGCCGCGAAGCCGACGTATCGCGCGTATTACCCGGGTACGGACGGATTCGCCGCGACGCTCGAGCGGATCGTCACGAACTTTCAACTCGATCCGCCGTTCGAGGATCTGCAGCGCGACGTCGCTTGCGTGATGCAGTCGATTCACGAAGCGTTCGGCACGTTCGACGAAGCGCCTAACTTCCAGATTCACGTCTTGTCTTCGCTGTTCTATCGCAACAAGGCCGCGTATATCGTCGGCCGCATCATCAACGGCGACGCGCTGCTGCCGTTCGCGGTGGCGCTGCGTCACGTCAAGCCTGGCCTGCTCGCGCTCGACACGGTGCTCCTCACGCGCGAGCAGTTGCTGATCATCTTCAGCTTCGCGCACTCGTATTTTCTGGTCGACATGGAAGTGCCGTCCGCGTATGTCGAGTTTCTGCGCACGGTCATGCCGGGCAAGCCGAAGGCGGAAATCTATACGTCGGTGGGTCTGCAGAAGCAGGGCAAGAATCTGTTCTATCGCGATCTGCTGCATCACCTGAAGCATTCGAGCGACCGCTTCATCGTCGCGCCCGGCATCAAGGGGCTCGTGATGCTGGTGTTCACGTTGCCGTCGTTTCCCTACGTGTTCAAGCTGATCAAAGACAATTTCCCGCCGCCGAAGGAAACCACGCGCGCGCAGATCCAGCAGAAGTATCAGCTGGTCAAACGTCACGACCGGCTTGGCCGCATGGCCGACACGCTCGAATATTCGAGCGTCGCGCTGCCGCTCGCGCGGCTCGACGAAACACTGCTGCGCGAACTCGAAAAGGAAGTGCCGTCGCTGATCGAATCCGAGGGCGAGAACCTCGTGATTCGCCATATGTACATCGAGCGACGCATGGTGCCGCTCAACCTGTTCCTGCAGAACGGCAACGACGACGACGTCGAGCACGGCATCAAGGAATACGGCAACGCGGTGAAGGAACTGATCCAGGCGAACATCTTCCCCGGTGACATGCTGTACAAGAACTTCGGCGTGACGCGCCATGGCCGCGTCGTGTTCTACGACTACGACGAGATCGAATACCTGACCGACTGCAACGTGCGCGCGGTGCCGCCGGCGCGCCACGAGGAGGACGAAATGTCGGACGAGCCGTGGTACGCGGTCGGTCCGCACGATATTTTTCCGGAGACGTATGGCACGTTCCTGCTCGGCGATCCGCGCGTGCGCCGCTCGTTCATGCGGCATCACGCGGACTTTTTCGAGCCTGCGTTGTGGCAGCGGTACAAGGATCATCTGTTGCAGGGCGAGTTGCCCGATTTTTTTCCGTACGACCTGAGCGTGCGCTTTTGCGTGCGTTATCCGGAGCGGTTCGCCGACGCACCCGATGCGCAGACGAACGAACCTGATGTGCGCGTGGCCTGATGAATCCCACGAGGGTTCGCAGCAGGCAGCGCGCTGCGGTAGCCACCCAAGCTATGACCAAGGAGCTCGAACATGAGTGACGCAAACCACAGTGGTATCCAAGCCGATCCGATCGTGATCGTCAGCGCGGCACGTACGCCGATGGCGGCCTTTCAAGGCGACTTCGCGTCGCTGACCGCACCACAGCTCGGCGCTGTCGCGATCAAGGCGGCCGTCGAGCGCGCGGGTCTGAAGCCCGAGCAGATCGACGAAGCGGTGATGGGCTGCGTGCTGCCCGCCGGGCTCGGCCAGGCGCCCGCGCGCCAGGCCGCGCTCGGGGCGGGTCTGCCGCTCGCCACCGGCTGCACCACGGTCAACAAGATGTGCGGCTCCGGCATGCGCGCGGCGATGTTCGCGCACGACATGCTGGCCGCGGGCTCGCTCGACGTGATCGTCGCCGGCGGCATGGAGAGCATGACGAACGCGCCGTATCTGCTGCCGAAAGCGCGCGGCGGCATGCGCATGGGTCACGGCCAGGTGATCGACCACATGTTCTACGACGGCCTCGAAGAAGCGTACGAGAAGGGCCGTCTGATGGGCACCTTCGCAGAAGAGTGCGCAGCCTCGTTCGACTTCACGCGCGAGGCGCAGGATGCATTCGCGATCGAATCGCTGAACCGCGCGAAGCGCGCGAACGAGGACGGCTCGTTCGACTGGGAAATCGCGCCGGTCACCGTGGCGGCCCGTAAGGGCGACGTCACGATCGCGCGCGACGAGCAGCCGTTCAAGGCCAACCTCGACAAGATCCCGACGCTTAAGCCCGCGTTCAGCAAGACCGGCACCGTGACGGCGGCGAACTCGTCGTCGATCTCGGACGGCGCGGCCGCGCTCGTGATGATGCGCGAATCCACCGCGAAGCGCCTGGGCGTGACGCCGCTCGCGCGCGTCGTCGGTCATTCGACGTTCGCGCAGGAGCCCGCGAAGTTCACCACCGCGCCGGTCGGCGCGATCCGCAAGCTGTTCGAGAAAAACGGCTGGCGCGCCGGCGACGTCGATCTGTACGAGATCAACGAAGCGTTCGCGGTCGTCACGATGGCGGCGATGAAAGAGCACGATTTACCGCACGGCAAGGTCAACGTGAACGGCGGCGCCTGCGCGCTCGGCCATCCGATCGGCGCCTCGGGCGCGCGCATTCTCGTCACGCTGATCGGCGCGCTCAGAAAGCGCGGTCTGAAGCGCGGCGTCGCGTCGCTGTGTATCGGCGGCGGCGAGGCGACCGCAATGGGTGTCGAACTGATCTGACACGTCGGCAAAAACTTCGAGGATGACGATGAAAACAGTGTTGATCGTCGGTGCGTCGCGCGGCATCGGCCAGGAATTCGTACGGCAATACAGGAAGAGCGGCTGGCGCGTGCTCGCGACCGCGCGCGACGGCGCCGCGCTCGATGCGCTCAACGAACTCGGCGCCGAAACGTTCGCACTCGACGTCACCGCACCCGAAGAGATCGCGGCGCTCGGCTGGAAGCTCGACGGCGAACGGCTCGATGCGGCCATCCTGGTGTCGGGCGTGTACGGCCCGCGCACCGAAGGCATCGAGACGATCACCGCCGAGGATTTCGATCACGTGATGCACACGAACGTGCGCGGCCCGATGCAGTTGCTGCCGATCCTGCTGCCGCTCGTCGAGGAAACGGACGGGGTGCTCGCGGTGATTTCGAGTCGCATGGGCAGCATCGCCGAGGCGAGCGGCACGACCGGCTGGCTGTATCGCGCGAGCAAGGCGGCGCTGAACTGCGTGCTGAAGCTCGCGGCGCTCGACGCACAGCGCGCGACCTGCGTGTCGTTGCATCCGGGCTGGGTGCGCACCGACATGGGCGGCGCGCAGGCCGCACTCGATCCGGCGCGCAGCGTCGCCGGCATGCGCGAGGTGCTGGCACAGGCGGCGGCATCGCGCGATGCGTTCCATGGCCGCTTCTTCCAGCACGACGGCACGCAGCTCGACTGGTAGACATCCAGGTCGACAAAGGAGACACATTCATGGTGCTTGATCAGGACCACCTGATGGTGCGCGACGCGCTGCGCACCTTCGTGCGCGAAGCGATCACGCCGTACGCGGCGCAATGGGACCGCGAGCGCACCTTTCCGCGCGACGTGCATCGGCAGCTCGCCGAGCTCGGCGCTTATGGCGTGCTGGTGCCCGAAGCGCATGGCGGCGCCGGCATGGACGCGCTCGCGCTCGCGCTGATCCTCGAAGAAATCGCGGCCGGCGACGGCGGCACGTCGACCGCAATTTCGGTGAACAACTGCCCGGTGTGCAGCATCCTGCTGACTTACGGCAACGACGCGCAGAAGCGCGACTGGCTCACGCCGCTCGCGCGCGGCGAGATGCTCGGCGCGTTCTGCCTGACCGAGCCGCAAGCGGGCTCGGATGCGTCGGCGCTGCGCACCACCGCGACGCGCGACGGCGACGCCTACGTGCTGAACGGCGTCAAGCAGTTCATCACGAGCGGCAAGAACGGCGACGTCGCGATCGTAATGGCCGTCACCGACAAGGCCGCGGGCAAGCGCGGCATCAGCGCGTTCATCGTGCCCACCAACTCGCCGGGCTACGTGGTCGCGCGCGTCGAAGACAAGCTCGGCCAGCATTCGTCGGATACCGCGCAGATCGTGTTCGAGGATTGCCGCGTACCGACGGCCAACCTGATCGGCGCAGAAGGCGAAGGCTACCGGATCGCGCTGTCGGGGCTGGAAGGCGGGCGCATCGGTATTGCCGCGCAAAGCGTTGGGATGGCGCGCGCCGCGTTCGAAGCCGCGCTAACTTACGCAAAGGAGCGCGAGAGCTTCGGCGCGCCGCTGTTCTCGCACCAGGCGATACAGTTCCGTCTCGCCGACATGGCGACGCAACTCGAAGCCGCGCGGCAATTGATCTGGCACGCGGCGTCGCTGAAGGACGCGGGCCAGCCGTGTCTGACCGAAGCCGCGATGGCGAAGCTGTTCGCCTCCGAAGCGGCTGAGCGGATCTGCTCGGCCGCCTTGCAGATTCACGGTGGCTACGGTTATCTGAGCGACTTCCCGGTCGAGCGGATTTACCGCGACGTGCGCGTGTGCCAGATCTACGAAGGTACGAGCGACATCCAGAAGATTCTGATCGCTCGCGGGCTCAACTGAAATTTCCATGATCAAGCCATTGTTGTCACTGCAAAGACCTGTTGATTGTCCGTGCGGCGGCGCCACGCCCGACGCACGCGGCGGCACCGCGATCAAGGCGCCGCGTTTCGCGCAATGCTGCGGACGCTATATCGACGGCAACGAAGCGGCGCCGCGTGCGCTGGAACTGATGCGCTCGCGTTATAGCGCCTACGTGCTCGGCGCAACCGACTATCTGCGCGCGACGTGGGACGCCCGCACCTGCCCCGCCGATCTCGACGCCGACCCTACCGCGCCGGACGCGCCGCGATGGCTCGGACTCCAGATCAAAGCGTTTGCCGAAAGCGATGCCGATCACGCGAGCGTCGAATTCATCGCCCGCTACAAAGTGGGGGGACGTGCGCATCGTTTGCATGAGTTGAGTCGCTTTCAGCGCGGCGAGGATGGTCGCTGGCGTTATGTCGATGGCGACGTCAGCGAGTAAATGAAGGGCCAGCGATAGTCAAGCAATCGTTGCATTGCCCTTCGAAACTTTCGCGCGACTTTCATCAACTCACCAGCAGATTCATAAAAGGCCCTTGTACAGGGCCTTTTTTGCGTCTTCTCACGCCAGCTCTTTTTGTTGGCCTCGCACCACAGCACTTACACGACCTTTACTCGTCACTACCCGCCAGACGTCTTCCGCTCTTTCCCCGCAAGGCTTTGAGGCCTCGTTCGCACATGCAGCAATTTTTTCGTCGCGGGTTCTCCTTGATTGCACAAAACAAAATTGTCGTGCCAGGATGAGTCCGTAGTTTCATGACGTCACATTGCGAGGGCAGGTCATACCCGCTCCGCAACATGCTCAGGAAGCCTGAGCGGCCGCTGAATCAATGCGAGCCGCGCGGACTCCGCCAGCATCGAGTGACGCTCATCCTCGACGCGTGGGGTCGCGTCGGCCGTTGGGTTCATCCCGTGCGATCTCGATTTGCGTGCGTGCGCTTCCGGCGCCACCTACGCGAGTGAGTTTGTTTGTGTCGAAAACGCGAACGAAAGCTGAATGTCAGCCGCGTTTCTCGCAACCGGACAGCACGGAGTTCAGGACAGGTCTTTCAGGCAGGTGCGTTAATGGTGTTGAGCAAGGTTCTGACAAAGTGTGCGGCGATCTGCGCCGCGGCCACGTGTGCTGTCGCGATTGCGCACGCCGATCCGCTCGCCTACTCGTCGCATTCGGCACAGAACGCGACGCCGCCCGGCGACGCCCAGGGACCGCTGTCGCGCGCTCGCGTCCCGCGCCTCGCGCTCGACGACGACACCTACCTGCCCACCGCGCACCTGAACGAAAAGATCATCCGCGTGCCGGTCGATGCCGCCGGCACGGTCACGCTCGAAACCACGATCTACAAACCGGACGGCCCAGGCCCGTTCCCGATGATCGTGTTCAACCATGGCAAGATCCCGGGCGACCCGCGCACCCAGGAACGTAGCGACCCGCTGCCGTTCGCGCGCGAATTCGTGCGCCGCGGCTACGTGGTCGTCGCGCCGAACCGCCAGGGCTTCGGCCACTCCGACGGCGTGTACGAGCAGGACGGCTGCGACGTCGAGCGCAATGGCCTCGGCCAGGCCGGCGACGTCGCCGCGACGATCGATTACATGTCCAGGCAACCTTATGTCGACGCGACGCACATCGCAGTAGCCGGCACCTCGCACGGCGGTCTCGCGACGATCGCGTACGGCACCGAAGCGGCGCCCGGCGTGCGCGCGCTGATCAATTTCTCGGGCGGCCTGCGCCAGGACGCCTGCGAGGACTGGCAAGGCAACCTGACGCGCGCATTCGGCGCGTATGGCGAGAAGACGACGGTGCCATCGCTGTGGCTGTATGGCGATAACGATTCGGTGTGGAACGCGCCGCTCGTCGCGAGCATGTATGCAGCGTATGGCGCGCACGGCGCGAGCGAAAAGATGGTCGACTTCGGCAACTACAAGAACGACGCGCATCGGCTGGTCGGCGACCGCGACGGCGTGCACGTGTGGTGGCCGGCCGTCGAAGCGTTCCTCGCGCGCGCCGGCATGCCGACGGCCGTCCAGTATCGCGTCGCCGACCCGGCCGCGCCGAAGGCGACCGACTTCGCCGCGCTCGACGCCGTCGATTCCGTGCCGTTCCTCGACAGCGAAGGCCGCAATGGCTATCGCAACTTCCTGCATCAGTATCCGAGCCGCGCGTTCGCGGTATCGAATTCGGGCGCGTGGTCGTGGGCCGAGGGCGGCGACGATCCGATGTCGGTGGCGGTGGCGAATTGCCAGAAGCAGAGCTCCGATCCGTGCCGACTGTATGCGGTCGATAACGCGGTCGTGTGGGGCAACCAGAACTCGCAGACGGCCGATGCGGCCGATGCCGATGCCAACGGCCGACGCGCGATTGCGAGCCGGGAGTGAAGTACGCATAAGCGCGAATCGCGCCTGGCTCTGATGTGCCGCAAGCCCGCCGAATCGGCGGGCTTTTTCTTTGGCGTTGAGCGTTTATTCGTTCGCGCCGAACCAGCGCGCGAACGACCCATTCGCCCGCGCCCCCGCGAACCCGCCCCTTCGCCGCAAATTCTCGCCAGTAATAGCCCATTACTTTGACGTCGTTATCTCCGTCGATTGGCGATCTTCCATCCCGAAGTCGAACGAGCTGCATCGAACAGCGCCAAACCTCGACGCCGCCACGAAAAACGCCCATTTTGCCGCTGATGCGCGCGACGAAATAAACCGCTAATCTCGACCCCGCGCACTCGCCGAGGCGCGTTTTCCGCGACCGGAAAAGTCTGCGGAACATCGCGAAAGCCCTCCCAAGCAGGGATCAAAAACGCCCTCACCGATGCGTGGCAAAAAAGCACCTTGGAGTACCTCTTTGGAAAAGTCAGCAGCTCCCCCAGTCTCCCCTGAAGATTGGGTCGCCCGCAGTCTGCGCGCGGTGTGGCATCCGTGCACGCAGATGAAGCACCACGAGCGTCTGCCCCTGATCCCTGTCGCGCGCGGTCAAGGCGCGTGGCTGTACGATCGCGCGGGTCATCGCTATCTCGACGCGATCAGCTCGTGGTGGGTCAATCTGTTCGGCCACGCGAACCCGCGCATCAACGCGGCGCTCAAAGATCAGCTCGATACGCTCGAACACGCGATGCTCGCCGGCTGCACCCACGAGCCCGCCGTCGAACTCGCGGAACGTCTCTCCGCATTGACCGGCAACACGCTCGGCCATGCGTTCTTCGCCTCCGATGGCGCGTCCGCGGTCGAGATCGCGCTGAAGATGAGCTTCCACAGCTGGCGCAATCGCGGCTACGCCGACAAGCAGGAGTTCGTCTGCATTGCCAACAGCTACCACGGCGAGACGATCGGCGCACTCGGGGTGACCGACGTCGCGTTGTTCAAGGACGCGTACGATCCGCTGATCCGTCATGCGCACGTCGTTGCCTCGCCCGATGCGCGGCTCGCGCAAGCGGGCGAAACCGCCGCCGACGTCGCCCGCCGCGCGCTCGACAATGTGCGCGCGCTGTTCGATGCGCGCGCAAACCGCATCGCCGCGCTGATCGTCGAGCCGCTCGTGCAATGCGCGGCCGGCATGGCCATGCACGACACGTCGTACGTCGCGGGATTGCGCGCATTGTGCGACCAGTACGGCGTGCATCTGATCGCCGATGAAATCGCGGTCGGCTGCGGCCGCACCGGCACGTTCTTCGCGTGCGAACAGGCAGGCGTGTGGCCGGATTTCCTGTGTCTGTCGAAAGGCATCAGCGGCGGCTATCTACCGCTGTCGATCGTGCTGTCGCGCGACGAGATCTACGCGGCCTTCTATCACGACGACATCGCGCGCGGCTTCCTGCATTCGCACTCGTACACCGGCAATCCGCTCGCGTGCCGCGCGGCGCTCGCGACGCTCGATCTGTTCGCGAGCGAGAACGTGCTCGCCGCCAACGCACGCAAATCGGCGACGCTCGAAGCTGCGCTCGCACCGCTCGCCGAACACGCGCAGGTGCGCAATCTGCGTCAGCGCGGCACGATCTTCGCGTTCGACGCGGCGATCGACGATCCTCAGCATGCCCGGACATTCTCGCGCCGCTTCTTCGAAAACGCGCTGCAGCGCGAACTCTTGCTGCGCCCGATCGGCACCACGGTGTACCTGATGCCGCCTTACATCCTCGCTGACGAAGAACTCGCGCTGCTCGCCGAGCGCACCCGCGACACCTTCGACGCCACGCTCGCGGAGGCCCGCTGATGCATCTGCTCGACACGCTCGCCGAAGGGCTCAAGGAACTCGACGCGCGCGGCCTGAAGCGCCGCCGCCGCACCGCGGACACGCCGTGCGCCGCGCACATGACGGTGGACGGCCGTGACATCATCGGCTTTGCGAGCAACGACTATCTGGGCCTCGCCGCGCATCCGCAACTGATCGACGCGATCGCCGAGGGCGCGCGCCTGTATGGCGCGGGCAGCGGTGGCTCGCATCTGCTTGGCGGCCATTCACGCGCGCATGCGCAACTCGAAGACGATCTCGCTGAATTTGCCGGCGGCTTCGTCGACGATGCGCGCGCCTTGTATTTCAGCACCGGCTATATGGCGAATCTCGCGACGCTGACCGCGCTCGCGGGCCGCGGCACGACGCTGTTCTCCGACGCGCTCAATCACGCGTCGCTGATCGACGGCGCGCGCCTCTCACGTGCCGACGTGCAGATCTATCCGCACTGCGACGTGGATGCGTTGAGCGCGATGCTCGACGCGTCGGAGGCGGACGTCAAGGTGATCGTCTCCGATACGGTGTTCAGTATGGACGGCGACATCGCACCGCTGCCGCGTCTTCTCGAGCTTGCGGAGCGGCACGGCGCTTGGCTGATCGTCGACGATGCGCACGGCTTCGGCGTGCTCGGCCCGCAAGGCCGCGGCGCGATCGCGCAAGCCGCGTTGCGCTCGCCGCATCTGATCTCGATCGGCACGCTCGGTAAGGCGGCCGGCGTGTCGGGCGCCTTCGTCGTCGCGCATGCGACCGTGATCGAATGGCTCGTGCAGCGCGCGCGTCCGTATATCTTCACGACGGCTTCGGTGCCGGCCGCCGCGCATGCGGTGTCGGCGAGCCTGCGCATCATCGGTGGCGAGGAAGGCGATGCGCGCCGCGCGCATCTTCGGCAACTGATCGAGCGCACGCGCGCGATGCTGAAGGCAACCCCGTGGCTGCCCGTCGATTCGCACACTGCCGTGCAGCCGCTCATCATCGGCGCGAACGATGCCACGCTCGAGATCGCCGCGTCGCTCGATCGCGCCGGGTTGTGGGTGCCCGCGATCCGTCCGCCGACCGTGCCGACCGGCACGTCGCGCCTGCGTATTTCGCTATCGGCCGCCCACTCGCAGGCGGATCTCGACCGGCTCGAAGCCGGCCTCCAACAAGTCGGAGCGCGCGCCGCATGAGCAACATGACTAACGATGACGGCGCGCTGTCGCTGTTCGTCACCGGCACCGATACGGAAATCGGCAAGACCTTCGTGTCCTCGGCGCTATTGCGCGGCTTCGTGCGCGAAGGCCTGCAGGCAGCCGCGATGAAGCCGATCGCGGCGGGCGCGTTCGAAGTCAACGGCGTGCTGCACAACGAGGACGCGGATCAGCTCGATGCCGCGTCGAGCGTGCTGCTGCCGCCCGCCATGCGCACGCCGTATCTGCTGAAGGAACCCGCCGCGCCGCACATCGCGGCCGCGCTGGAGAACGTCTCGTTCGATCTCGAGCACATCGTTGCGTGCCACCGCCAGGCGCTGAAGCTCGCCGATGTCGTCGTGGTCGAAGGTGTCGGCGGATTTCGCGTGCCCTTGACCGCGACGCAGGACACCGCCGATCTCGCCGTCGCGCTGAAGCTGCCGGTCGTGCTGGTGGTTGGCATGCGCCTGGGCTGCATCAGCCATGCGCTGCTGACCGCCGAAGCGATCGCCGCGCGCGGTCTCACGCTCGCGGGCTGGGTCGCGAATCGCATCGACCCGGACATGACCTTCCCCGACGAAAACATCGCGTCGATTCGCGCGCATCTCGCGCAAGCGTACGACGCGCCGTTGCTCGGCATCGTGCCGCACATCAGCCCGCTGTCGCCGGAGCGCGCGGCGGACCAGCTCGACATTCGACGGCTTCTGCAAACGCTGCGCCTGGCGTGCGCGGCATAGCGCTGCCCCGCAGCGCCGAACCCTATTTCTTCCGAACACGAGGATCGATCACATGACTCAACTGAACATCGCAGCGGGTACCGCCGACACGAGCACCACCGCCGAAGCCAAACCGCTCGCGCGCTGGCGCGTCGCCGATATCGTCGCGCTGTATGACCTGCCGTTCAACGACCTGCTGTTTCGCGCGCAGCAAACGCATCGCGAGCATTTCGACGCAAACGCGGTGCAACTGTCGACGCTGCTGTCGATCAAGACCGGCGGCTGCGAAGAGGATTGCGCGTACTGTCCGCAGTCGGTGCATCACGACACCGGTCTTGCCGCCGACAAGCTGATGGCCGTCGACGACGTGCTCGCCGCCGCGCAAGTCGCCAAGCAGAACGGCGCGACGCGTTTCTGCATGGGCGCCGCATGGCGCAATCCGAAGGACCGCCATCTCGAGCCGATCAAGGACATGATCCGCGGCGTGAAGGCGATGGGCCTCGAAACCTGCGTGACGCTCGGCATGCTCGAAAATCACCAGGCGAAGGCGCTCGCCGATGCGGGTCTCGATTACTACAACCACAACCTCGATACGTCGCCGGAGTTCTACGGACAGATCATTTCGACGCGCACGTATCAGGACCGTCTCGATACGCTCGAGCGTGTGCGCGATGCGGGCATCAACGTGTGCTGCGGCGGCATCGTCGGAATGGGCGAATCGCGCCGCGAACGCGCGGGGCTGATCGCGCAACTGGCGAACATGGAGCCGTATCCGGAATCGGTGCCGATCAACAATCTCGTGCAGGTGCAAGGCACGCCGCTGACCGGCACTGAAGCGATCGATCCGTTCGAATTCGTGCGCACGATCGCGATTGCGCGCATCACGATGCCGCGCGCGATGGTGCGTCTATCGGCGGGCCGCGAGCAGATGGACGAGGCCTTGCAGGCGATGTGCTTCCTCGCTGGCGCGAATTCGATTTTCTACGGCGACCAGTTGCTGACCACGAGCAATCCGCAGGCGGAGGCGGACCGCAAGCTGCTCGCGCGTCTGGGCATTCGCGCTGAAGCCGCGCAGCAGATGCCCGTTGAGCAGAGTGGCTGCGAGCATGGGTGTGGGCATGGCGAGCATGGGGCTGCGAATTGAGTGGTTGAGCCGCTGCATCGCTAAATCGCATGCGTTAAGCGTGCGTGAATAAAAAAGGCTGCTTCGTTTTGCGAAGCAGCCTTTTTTCTTTCGACGCGAGGTCTACCTCGCGCTTACCCCCGCAAGACGATCACACGAGCGCATGCTGCGCGGTTTCGATCGCGTCTTCGCGAAAGCGCAGCGGCGCCGCGCAATGGATGAGCGTATCGACGAAGTACTTCGCGCGCGGCCACGGACCGAAGCCCGCCGCCGTGTTGATATGCCCCGCGTCGCCAAGATTGACGAAGGCGCTGCCGAAGCGCTGCGCGAGTTCGCGCGCGTCGCCAAGCGTCATCCACGGATCGGTCTCGCTGCCGATCAGGATCGACGGCACGCCGATGCGGCGCGCGTCGAACGGTCCCGCGAACGCGAACTTGCGCGGACTCGCGGGCGCGACGAACAGCACGCCGATCACGTCGCCCGTCAGCCCGCCCTGTTGCAACGCATACGCGCTCGCGAGACAACCGAAGCTATGCGCGGCCAGCACGAACGGGCCGCGTTCACGCGCGAGCAGATCGCGCAACGACTGCGCCCAGCTCGCGAGATCGGGCGCATCCCAGTTGGCCTGCTCGACGCGCAGCGAGCGCGCGAACTGCCGCTCCAACCATGTCTGCCAATGCGCGCCTTCGCTGCCGTGCAGGCCGGGAACGGTGACGAGCCGTGGCGGCCAGCTCGATCGGGTGCATGAAAGCATGTGCGTGCCTCGCTGCGCAGAGAATCCGGGCAATCATTGTCCCGCTGTGTCGTGCGTCGATGAACCAAGTTTTTGTGCTTTCGTTATGGGTCAAACGAAAAAATGCGCGAGCGTGCGCAAACGCGCGCGATTGGCGTCGAAAACGTAGAATGAGGCCTATTCATAGCGGGAGGAGACCCGATGCCGCACGCGTCGTTCGAATGTCACGGCGCCGTCCGGGTCCGCTCCGCTCGTGCTCACATCGACGCCGACGCATTCCGGATCGCATGAAAATCCTTTTCTACGCACCGCATACCGAAGCCGCAGCGTGGCTTCACGACTTCGCGCGCGCACTGCCCGCGGCCGAGCTACGCCAATGGCAGCCCGGCGACACCGCCCCCGCCGATTTCGCGGTGGTCTGGCGTCCGCCGCGCGAGATGCTGGCCGGCCGCCATTCGCTGCGCGCGATCTTCAATCTTGGTGCGGGCGTCGATGCGATTCTCGCGCTCGAACGCGAGCAGCCCGGCACGTTGCCGCGCGAGGTGCCGCTGATTCGCCTCGAAGATACGGGCATGGGCGTGCAGATGGTCGAGTACGTGACGCACGCGGTGCTGCGCTATCTGCGCCGCTTCGACGAATATCAAACGCTGCAAGGCGAGCGCCGCTGGCAAGTGCTCGAGCCGCATCCACGCGCGACGTTCACGGTCGGCGTGCTCGGACTCGGCGTGCTCGGCGCGCAGGTCGCGCAATCGCTCGCTTCGTTCGGCCTGCCGGTGCGCGGCTATAGCCGCAGCGCGAAGCAGATCGACGGCATCGCGACATTCGCGGGCGACGCGCAGTTCGACACGTTTCTCGACGGCGTGAAGGTGCTCGTCAATCTGTTGCCGCATACGCCCGACACGGAAGGCGTGCTGAATGCGCGAGTGTTCGCGAAGCTCGCGCGCGGCGCGTATCTGATCAACGTCGCGCGCGGCGCGCATCTGGTCGAAGCGGATCTGCTCGCGGCGCTCGCGAGCGGCCAGCTCACCGCCGCGACGCTCGACGTGTTCCGCAAGGAACCGCTGCCCGCCGATCATCCGTTCTGGCGCGAGCCGCGTATTACGATCACGCCGCACACGTCGGCACTGACGTTGCGCGAGGATAGCGTCGCGCAGGTCGCGAGCAAGATCGAAGCGCTGATGCGCGGTGAGCCAGTGAGCGGCGCGGTGCAACTGGAGCGCGGCTACTGAGTGAGACTCGCGCAGGCGGACGTCGCTGGCGCGCGCTGGCGCCCGCGCTGAAATGAATGGATGGGATCGGAGACACATCATGGCCTTACCAAAGCAAGTGAAAATCGTCGAGGTCGGTCCGCGCGACGGACTGCAGAACGAGAAGGATTTCGTGCCGAGCGCGACCAAGATCGAGCTGATCAACCGTCTGTCGGCGGCGGGATTGCGCAACGTCGAGGCGGCGTCGTTCGTCTCGCCGAAGTGGGTGCCGCAGATGGCCGACGGCGCCGACGTGATGGCCGGCATCGAGCGCCGTGCCGGCACGATCTACTCGGTGCTGACGCCGAATCTGCGCGGCTTCGAAGGCGCGCTCGCCGCGCGTGCCGACGAGATCGTGATCTTCGGCGCCGCGAGCGAGGCGTTCTCGCAGAAGAACATCAACTGCAGCATCGCGGAGAGCATCGAGCGCTTCGCGCCGGTCGCCGCGGCGGCGAAAGAACATGGCCTGCGGATTCGCGGCAGCGTGTCGTGCGCGCTCGGCTGCCCGTATCAGGGCGAGGTGCCGGTCGCATCGGTCGTCGATGTCGTGAAGCGTTTCGCGGCGCTCGGCTGCGACGAGATCGATATCGCCGACACGATCGGCGTCGGCACCCCGAAACGCACCCGCGAAGTGTTCGAGGCGGTGACCGAGGTGTTTCCGCGCGAGCATCTGTCGGGACACTTCCACGACACCTATGGTCAGGCACTCGCGAACATCTACGCGGCGCTGCTCGAAGGCGTGGAGATTTTTCATGCGTCGGTCGCGGGGCTCGGCGGCTGCCCGTATGCGAAGGGCGCAACCGGCAACGTCGCGACCGAAGATGTGCTGTATCTGATGAACGGCCTCGGCATCGAGACCGGTATCGACCTCGCGCAAGTGGTCGAAATCGGTGATTTCATTTCCAACGCGATTGGCCGGCCCAACGTCTCGCGCGCCGGCAAGGCGCTGCTCGCGAAGGCGCGCAGCGAAGCGCGCAGTGAACCGAATACCTGCGCATGAGCGCCCCCTCCATTTTCATTCAGGATCACACACGATGAACGACCTCGCGTCCTTCGACTCCGACGATCTCGCCGCGCTGCCCGACTCGGCACGCCGCGTCGCGCTGCTGCTGCGCGAGCGCGGTCACGCGGGGCGAATCGTCATGCTGCCGGAAACCGGCAAGACTTCCGCCGAGGCGGCCGCCGGACTCGGCTGCTCGGTTGCGCAGATCGCCAAGTCGATTCTGTTCCGGCGCCGCGAAGACGACGCGCCCGTGCTCGTGATCGCGAGCGGCGCGAATCGCGTCGACGAGAAGAAAGTGGCCGCGCAAGTCGGCGCGATCGGCCGCGCGGACGCGAAGTTCGTGCGCGAAAAAACCGGCTATGCGATCGGCGGCGTGTGCCCGGTCGGTCATGCGACCGAGCCGGTTACGCTGATCGACGCCGATCTGCTCGAGCTGGAAAGTCTGTGGGCCGCCGCCGGTCATCCGCACGCGGTGTTCAATCTGACCGCACAAGAGCTGATCGCGCTGACGGGGGCACCGGTCGTCGATGTCGCCTTGCGCGAGCCCGCCTGAACACGATGGCGAGCGGCACCCCTTACGACGCCAGGCACGACGACGGTTCCGTGCCGTCGCCGTGCATCAGCGTGTGCAGGATGGATGCGTCGACGGGCTGGTGCGAGGGATGCCTGCGCACGATCGACGAAATCGCCGGCTGGTCGACGTTCGACGACGACGCGAAACGCGCGGTGTGGGACGCGATCGAAGTGCGCCACGCGCAGTTCATGGCAAGCCGCGCTACATTGAAGAGCAAGGAGAAGCAATGAACGCGGCGCCGCGCATCGTGACGCCCGGTGAGACGTTTCAGTCGACGCTCGAGTTGTCGGCGGATTCGATCAAATCGTTCGCGACGCTCGTCAACGATTTGAACCCGCTGCATCACGACGAAGCGTATGCCGCGCAAAGCCGCTTTGGCGGGTTGATCGCATCGGGCACGCAACCCGCCGCGTATTTCATGGCGCTGCTGGCCACGCATTTCTCGACTTACGCGCAGCCGCTCGGCCTCGAATTCGACATCAAGCTCAAGCAGGCGGTGCAGGCGCACGACACACTGACGATCACTTGGCGCGTGCGCGACGCTCACTGGAAGCCGAGCCTGAACGGCGATCTGACGTATCTCGAAGGTTCGGTGGTCAATCAGCGCGGCGAGCTGATGTTGACGGGCACGTCGACCATTCTGGTGATGCCAAAGCCCGACGCGCTCGCGCATGCACAAGCGGGAGCCGCCACGCCATGATTGCGCTGCCCGCATCGATCCAGGTGTTCGAACGCGGCTGGCTGTCGTCGAACAACGTGCTGCTCGTCGACGAAACAGGGGCCGCGCTCGTCGACACCGGCTATGCGACGCACGCATCGCAAACGGTCGCGCTGGTACGCAACGCGTTGGGCACGCGGCCGCTCGATCTGATCGTCAACACCCATCTGCATTCGGATCACTGCGGCGGCAATGCGCTGTTGCAAGCCACGTGGCCGTGTCGCACGCTGATTCCCTCTTCCGAAGCCGATGCCGTCCGCGACTGGGATGAAGCGCGGCTCACCTTTCGCGCGACCGGCCAGACCTGCGAGCGCTTCGGCTTCACCGGCACGCTCGCGCCCGGCGCGCGCCTGCGGCTCGGCGCGCTCGACTGGCAGGTGCTCGGCGCGCCCGGCCACGATCCGCATTCGCTGATGCTCTATTGCGCCGACGAACGTTTGCTGATCAGCGCGGACGCGCTATGGGAAAACGGCTTCGGCGTGATCTTTCCCGAACTCGAAGGCGAGAGCGGCTTCGCCGAGCAGCAGGCCGTGCTCGACCTGATCGCGACACTCGACGTGCGGGTCGTCATTCCGGGCCACGGCGCGCCGTTCACGCAGGTCGAAGCGGCGCTCGAACGCGCGATGTCGCGTGTCGCCTGGTTGCGCGCCGATCCCACGCGCAACGCGAGGAACGCGCTGAAAGTGCTGATCGTGTTCAAGCTGCTCGAAGTCCGCGAGATGACACTCGACACGCTGCTGTGCATGCTCGACGACGCGGCCGTGATGCGTGCCGCCGCGTCGATGCTCAAGCCGCGCGGCGAATGGCCTGCGTTGTTGAAAGGAATGATCGGGGAACTAGCGGCGAAGGATGGACCGCTCGAGGTGGACGGCACGCGGATTCTCGCGCGGCGTTGAATAAAAGTGAACCGGAACGCAAAACCGTCGCCACAAAAAGAAAACCGCTCGACGAAGCGAGCGGCGGAACATCTGTGTGGACGTGATCAGCGTCGCTATCAATGATACGCGTGCGGGTTTTCGCAACGCATCGGTGATTTCCCTACAGAAAATTGACAGCACGTTTTACAAATGCATACATGTTGTGTCATGAAGCCGTGTTATCGGTATGAATGCGCGCGCTTTATTCTGCAATCCGTAGCAATGCCCGATTAAACGTTCCGTTGGCATCACGTGGACGATAAGCGCTTCTTCTGCGGCACGATCCGCCATCCGAGATTGACGCCCGCCGCCGCCAGCAAAATCAGCGCGGCACCGATCACCTGAATCCACGCAAGCGTCTGACCGAACGCAACCCGATCGACGATGATTGCGACCACCGGATAGATGAAGGACAGCGCGCCTGTCATCGTCGTCGGCAGCTTCTGGATCGCGCCATACAGCAGCACGTACATGAGGCCGGTATGGACGACGCCGAGCACGATCAGGTCGAGCCATTGCGTGGCGCTTGCCGGCAGCGCGTCGAAGCGCACGAACGGCGCGAGCAGCAGCACGCCGAGCGACACCTGGATCAGCGCGAGCAGATGCGGTGGCGTGCCCTTCAGCCGCTTCGTGATGATCGACGACACCGCGTACATGGCCGCCGCGCCGACCGCGTAAGCGACGCCGACCAGGTACTGCCCAGGCACCGCGAGCACCGCAGGTTCGACCTTCACGACGAATACGAGGCCGACGAACGCGACCACGAGCCACGCGAGCGTCGACGCGCTGATGCGCTCGCGAAACACCAGCGCGCCGAGCGCAACCAGCATGAACGGCTGGGTGTTGTAGACGGCCGTCGCCATCGAAATCGATGCGCGCGAATACGCGGCGAACAGCAGCACCCAGTTCGCGACGATCGCCGCGCCGCCGAGCAGCGCGAGGCCGAGCATCTTCCACGAGAACAGCTCGCGGCGAAACAGGCCGAGCACGGCGCAGACGAGTGCAAGCGTCGCGCCGCCGAAGATGCAGCGAAAGAACACCACGTTAAACGGGCTTTGCTGCGACGACACGACGAGCCAGCCGATCGTGCCCGACATCAGCATCGCGATGCTCATCTCCGCCGCGCCGCGCCGAATGTCGCTCGACGCGCCCGTTGCGGTTGTCGCTGAAGCCTTGTTCGTTGAAGCCATGATTCGATCCCGGATTGATGCCTGCATGACTGGCAGTGTAATTAATCCGCCCGCACGAATACATGACTAAACTTAAGCGTTGCCGGATTTTCACCTCATAAACGAAGGCCATCATGAGCAAACGCCTTGCTTCGATAGCACCGGTCGCACTCGACGACACCGACCGCGCGCTGCTCGCCGCGCTCGCGCAGGACGCGCGCCAGCCGGTCAGCGAACTCGCGCGCGTGGTCGGTTTATCGGCGCCGAGCACGGCCGAACGCGTGCGACGGCTCGAAGCGCAAGGCGTGATCGAGCGCTTCACGGTGCAGATCGAACCCCGCGCGCTCGGCTTCACGTTGCAGGCGATCGTGCGCGTGAAGCCGCTACCCGGCCAGTTGCATCTGGTGGAAGACGTGATCCGGCGCATCCCGGAGTTCGTCGAATGCGACAAGGTGACCGGCGACGATTGCTTCATCTGCCGGCTGTACCTGCATTCGATCGAGCAACTCGACGAGATCCTGTCGAAAGTGACCGAGCGCGCGGAGACCAGCACCGCGATCATCAAATCGACGCCGGTCGCGCGGCGGCTGCCGCCGCTCGGCTAGGGTTCGACCGCTTCGAAGAACGACAGCATCTCGGCGACCAGCTCGTCCGGCGCTTCCTCGGGCAGATAGTGCCCGCACGACAGCGCGCGGCCGCTCACGTCGCGCGCGACGTGGCGCCATTCGGCGAGCGCATCGAAGCATTTCTCGATCACGCCCTTGTCGCCCCACAGCACGCGCAGCGGACAGCCGATCTTGTTGCCGCGCTCGATATCGGCACGATCGTGCTCGAGATCGATGCTCGCCGACGCGCGATAGTCCTCGCACATGGCGTGCACCGCCCCCGGTTGCGTGAGTGCGGCGCGATAGGCATCGAGTGCGGCGGGGTCGAACGGTGCGAGGCCCGCGTGACGCCCGCCCATCACCGCATCGACATAGGCGGCCGGATTCGCGCCGATCAGCGTTTCGGGCAGCGGCTCCGGCTGGATCAGGAAGAACCAGTGGAAGTAATGCGTCGCGAACGCGCGGTCGGTGGCTTCGTACATCGCGAGCGTCGGTGCGATATCGAGCAGCATCAGACGTTCGACCGCGTCGGCGTGATCGAGCGCCATCCGGTGCGCGACGCGCGCGCCGCGATCGTGCGCGCAGACGAGGAAGCGCTCGAAGCCGAAGTGCCGCATGACCGCGACCTGGTCGGCGGCCATTGCGCGTTTCGAATACGGCGTGTGCGCGGCATCGCTCGGCGGTTTGCCTGATGCGCCGTAGCCGCGCAGATCGGTCGCGATCACCGTGAAGTGCTGCGCGAGCGGCGCGGCGCAGCGCTCCCAGATCCGATGGGATTGCGGATGGCCGTGCAGCAGCAGCAGAGGCGGCCCGGCGCCGCCCTTCACTCCGAAAATATCGACATCGCCCACGGCGACGCGAAAAGGCGAAAAATTTTCGAAGGCCATGACGTCCCGTTGGTTGTTTTGAGGGTCTGTGCATTGTAGAAGGCCGCCAGCGCCGCGCGGGGTGGGATAGCCCACGAAACATGGAACCTGAATACTCCTTCGAACTGTTTCAAACCCACCCGCCGAGCGCGGATCACACGCTTCGCTTATAATCGAACGACCGTTCTAAAATTTGGGGGCGGCTGCGGCATGCCGGTTTCGTGTGATGGTCGGATGGATCCGCCGATCGACCTGGCATCCGCCGTGCCGCTAAACTCATCAAACGCCGGGCGAATCGCTCCGGTTGGCTCAATCTGGAGACTCGCACCATGGCACTGCCCGCCGTTCTGCAAAACCTCGCGCTGCCCGTCGTCGCTTCGCCGATGTTCATCGTCAGCTATCCCGACCTCGTGCTGGCGCAGTGCAAGGCCGGGATCGTCGGCTCATTCCCGGCCCTCAACGCACGCCCGGCCGAGCTGCTCGACGAATGGCTGACGCAGATCCAGGCTCAGCTCGCCGAGCACAAGGCCGCGAACCCGGATGCGGTCATCGGGCCGATCGCGGTCAATCAGATCGTCCATCAGTCGAATGCGCGGCTCGAGCACGACGTGCGCGTGTGCGTCGAACACAAGGTGCCGATCTTCATCACGAGCTTGCGCGCGCCGGCGCGTGAAATCGTCGACGCGGTGCATAGCTATGGCGGCATCGTGCTGCACGACGTGATCAATCTGCGTCATGCGCAAAAGGCGCTGGACGCGGGCGTCGACGGGCTGATTCTGGTCGCGTCAGGCGCGGGCGGCCATGCGGGCACCACTTCGCCGTTCGCGCTGGTCGGCGAGGTGCGGCGCATTTTCGACGGCCCGATCGTGCTGTCGGGCTCGATCGCGAACGGCGGCTCGATTCTCGCCGCGCAGGCGATGGGCGCGGATCTCGCCTACATGGGCACGCGCTTCATCGCGACGAAGGAAGCCCACGCGGTCGAGGCCTACAAGCAGGCGATCATCAACTCGAAGTCCGCCGACATCATCTACACGAACCTGTTCACCGGCGTGCACGGCAACTACATCCGCGAGAGCATTCAGAACGCGGGGCTCGACCCGGACGCGCTGCCCGAATCGGACAAGACCAAGATGAACTTCGGCAGCGACAAGGCGAAGGCGTGGAAGGACATCTGGGGCGCCGGCCAGGGCGTCGGCCTGATGGACGACGTGCCGGACGTCGCCGAACTCGTGCAGCGTCTGAAGAAGGAATACGACGACGCGAAGGCGCGCCTCGGCATCGCGCGCTGAGGCATCGAACGGGGCGGGCCGACCCGCCCCGCCTATCCGCCCCGCCGGCGTGCTACATATTGCGCCGATACTGCCCGCCCACTTCAAAGAGCGCGTGAGTGATTTGCCCGAGCGAACACACGCGCACCACGTCCATCAGCACCGCGAAGACGTTGTCGTCGTCGATCACTGCGCGCTTCAGGCGTTCGAGCGCGTGAGGCGCGGCCTCGCGGTGGCGCGTCTGGAACTCGCGCAGCCGCCGCAGCTGACTCTGCTTTTCCGCGTCGGTGGAACGCGCCAGCACGAGCGGCCGCGGCGCTTCATGCGGATGCGCGCTCAGGAACGTGTTCACGCCGACGATCGGATATGAGCCGTCATGCTTGCGATGCTCGTACAGCATCGACTCGTCCTGGATCCGTCCGCGCTGATAGCCCGTTTCCATCGCGCCGAGCACGCCGCCGCGCTCGGTCAGCCGCTCGAACTCGGCGAGCACCGCTTCCTCGACCAGATCGGTCAACTCCTCGATCACGAAGCTGCCCTGATTCGGGTTCTGGTTCTTCGCTAACCCCCATTCGCGATTGATGATCAGCTGGATCGCGACCGCGCGGCGCACCGATTCCTCGGTCGGCGTCGTGATCGCTTCATCGAACGCATTGGTGTGCAGCGAGTTGCAGTTGTCGTAGATCGCGATCAGCGCCTGCAGCGTCGTGCGGATATCGTTGAAATCGATCTCCTGCGCGTGCAGGCTGCGGCCCGACGTCTGCACGTGATACTTGAGCTTCTGGCTGCGCTCGTTCGCGCCATAGCGCTCGCGCATCGCGATCGCCCAGATACGTCGCGCGACGCGACCGAGCACCGTGTACTCCGGGTCCATGCCATTCGAGAAGAAGAACGACAGATTCGGCGCGAAGTCGTCGATCGACATGCCGCGGGCGAGATACGCCTCGACGTACGTAAAGCCGTTCGCGAGCGTGTAGGCGAGCTGCGAGATCGGGTTCGCGCCAGCCTCGGCGATGTGATAGCCGGAGATCGACACCGAATAGAAATTCCGCACGCCGTTTTCGACGAAATACGCCTGAATATCGCCCATCACCTTCAGGCTGAATTCGGTCGAGAAGATGCAGGTGTTCTGCCCCTGGTCTTCCTTCAGGATGTCGGCCTGCACGGTGCCGCGCACGTTTTCGAGCGCGCTGCGGCGCGTCGCGGCGAGTTCGTGGTCGGTCAGCGGGCGGCCCTGCTCCGTTTCCTTGCGCGCGATCTGCTGGTCGATCGCGACGTTGAAGAACATCGCGAGGATCGTCGGCGCGGGGCCGTTGATCGTCATCGACACCGAGGTTTCCGGCGAGCACAGGTCGAAGCCGTCGTACAGCGTCTTCATGTCGTCGAGCGTCGCGACCGACACGCCCGAATTGCCGACCTTGCCGTAGATGTCCGGGCGCTCGTGCGGCTCCTCGCCGTACAGCGTCACCGAGTCGAACGCGGTGGATAGGCGCTTGGCCGGCATGCCTTCCGACAGCAGCTTGAAGCGGCGATTGGTGCGCTGCGGATCGCCCTCGCCCGCGAACATGCGCGTCGGGTCCTCGTTCTCGCGGCGAAACGGAAACACGCCGGCCGTGAACGGAAAATAGCCGGGCAGATTGTCGAGCATCAGCCAGCGCAGGATCTCGCCGTGATCGACGAATTTCGGCAGCGACACTTTGCGGACCTCGGAGCCGGATAACGTCGTCACCGTCAGCGCGGTGCGGATTTCGCGTTCGCGGATGCGTACCACGTGTTCGTCGCCGGCATAAGCGGCCACCGTTTGCGGCCACGCGTCGAGCAGCTTGCGTTCGCGTTCGCCGAGCGCGGCGCTGCGTTGTTCGATCAGCGCGTCGAGCGACGCCGGGTCGCCTCCTGCCTCGCCGCCCGCCTCGCCGAGCATGCGGCGGGTTTCGACGAGCTGCCAGCGCTGGCGCGCGATTTGCGCCTGCGCGTCGGCCCGCTCGCGATAGCCGCGCACCGTCAGCGCGATGTCGGCCAGGTAGCGCACGCGCGCGGGCGGCACGATCGCATGCAGGTTGCTCGAGAAGCGCAGGCCGTCGGGTGCGCCGAGCCGTGCGCCGCCCTCGCGCAAGCCGTGCGCGCGCAGCGCAGCGGCGATGCGCCGGTACAGCGCGGTCACGCCGTCATCGTTGAAACGCGACGCGATCGTGCCGAACACCGGCATCGCGTCGGGCGATGCCGCGAACTCCGCGCGGTTGCGCTGCACCTGCTTCGCGACGTCGCGCAACGCATCCTGCGCGCCCTTGCGATCGAACTTGTTGATCGCGACGAAGCTCGCGAAGTCGAGCATGTCGATCTTCTCGAGCTGGCTCGCGGCGCCGAACTCCGGTGTCATCACGTACAGCGATTCGTCGACGAACGGCACGATCGCCGCATCGCCCTGACCGATCCCCGAAGTCTCGACGACGATCAGATCGAAGCCGGCGGCCTTGCACAGCATCAGCGCGGCGGGCAGCGAATCGGAGATTTCGCTCGCAGCCTCGCGCGTGGCCATCGAGCGCATATAGACACGGGCGCCGCCGCCCCAATCGCCGATCGCGTTCATGCGGATGCGGTCGCCGAGCAGCGCGCCGCCGGATTTGCGGCGCGACGGATCGATCGCGAGCACGGCGATGCTCAGCGTGTCGCCGTAGTCGAGCCGGAAGCGGCGGACCAGCTCGTCGGTCAGCGATGACTTGCCCGCGCCGCCGGTGCCGGTGATGCCGAGCACCGGGATTCGCGTCGCCTGCGCGAGTGTCGATAGCTGCTCGCGCGCGGCGGCGTCGACGGTATTCGTTTCGAACGCGCTGATCAGTTGCGCGAGACGGCGGAAGATGGGCGCGGCGGGATCGGCGGAGGGTGAGTCGCGCCTGGGGTCGGCCTCGCTGCAATGCGATAAAGGCCGCGCGGCCAGCTCGGTGAGCCATTCACGCACCGGCGTGGCGCGCGTCGCGTCGGCCGCGCGCGCGCCTTCGACGCAGCGCGCGATCATGTCGTCGATCATGCCTTGCAGACCGAGCCGCTGCCCCTCGTGCGGCGAGTAGATCTTCTCGACGCCATCGCGTTCGAGCGCGGCGATCTCCTCGGGGACGATCACCCCGCCGCCGCCGCCGAACACCTTGATGCGCTCGCCGCCGCGCGCACGCAGCAACTCGACCAGATAGCGGAAGTATTCGTTGTGGCCGCCCTGGTAGCTCGACACGGCGACGCCGTCGGCGTCCTCGTCGAGCGCGGCGGCCGCGACTTCGGCGACGGAGCGATTGTGGCCGAGGTGGATCACCTCGACGCCGCTCGCCTGCAGGATGCGCCGCATGATGTTGATCGACGCGTCGTGGCCATCGAACAGTGCGGCGGCGGTGACGAAGCGCAGGCGCCGGCCCGTGGGCAGCGCATGGCTGCCGGCACGCTGCGGCGTGGACAAATCGGTCATGTCTCCCCCAGATCATTTAACTGACGGGTGTTGACAGTCAGTATATAGAAACGGGGTAACGCGGCAGGACTGCGCGGGGCGGGCAGTTTGGAGCGGTTTGGTGCGGTTTGGCGGTGGCTGGTTACCGCACCGCCAACGCCCTGATCTCGTCGAGCGACGGCCACAGCGACTCGTTCGCGAACCGCGCCGCCAGAAAATCGACGAACGAGCGCACCTTGGCCGACAGATGCCGCCGGCTCGTGTAGACGACGTGGATCGGCAACTCGCGCGGCGGCACTTCGTCGACGAGCAGCGGCACGAGCCGCCCCTCGGCGAGATCGCTGCCGATCACCTCGGTGCCCAGCATCGCGATACCCGCGCCATGCAGCACGACCACGCGCTGCGCCTCGAGCTGATTGACGATCAGGTTGCCCGACAGACGCACGCGCGAGCCCGCGTCGCCGGTCGCGACTTCGAGCGCCGAGACGCCCGCGTACTGCAGATAGTTGTGCCGCGCGAGATCGGCGACGCTTTTCGGCGTGCCGTGCTTGCGCAGATAGGCGGGCGACGCGCACAGCACCAGATGCGCGGTCGCGATCTGCCGCGCGATCAGCGAGGACGACTTGAGGCCGCCCGGCGACGCGCGGATCGCGACGTCGAAGCCTTCGTCGATCAGCTCGACGACGCGGTCGGACAGCGTCATATCGACGGTCACTTGCGGATACTGCGCGGCGTAGTCGGCGACGGCGGCCATCACGTGATTCAGGCCGAACGCCGACAGCGACGACACCCGCAGCCGCCCGTGCGGCACGACGCTCGCCGCGCCGACCGCCTGACCGGCCTCGTCGAGCTCGGTGAGCGCCTGGCTCAGCCGCTCGTAGTATTCGCGGCCGGCCTCGGTCGGCGCGACGCGGCGCGTGGTGCGGTTCAGCAAGCGCGCGCCGAGCTGCTGCTCCAGGTGCATCACGTGCTTGCTCGCCATCGCCGCCGACATCTCCATCTTCTCCGCCGCGCCGACGAAGCTACCGGCTTCGACCACGTGGCGAAACACTTTCATGCTGACGAGGGTGTCCATCTCAATCGCTCGCTTCAGGAATCAATCGACGCCATTTTGCCGGGTTTATCAAAAGCATGGCAGCAAAGGCCCGCATTCGACGGTGTCCGAAAGCGACAAAGCCCGCGTTCCGGACGGAACGCGGGCTTTGCTATGAGACTTGGGACGAATCGATCAGAACTTCGCGCGCAACCCGGCGCCGTACGTGTTGCCGCTCGACTGCCCGTTGATATGGTCGTACAGGTACGCGGCATAGAGGTCGGTGCGCTTGGACAGCGGATAGTCGTAGCCGATCGCCGCCGTCTGGCGCGCCTGGTTCAAGCCGCCGCCGTTACGCGAATACGCAAACGACGCCATCACCGAGCCCGGTCCGAACGGCACCGTGACGCCGCCCTGTCCGGTGTTCACGTGCCAGCTCGTCACCTGCTGGTCGTTGTACGTGTACATGTATTGGCCGTACAGCTTCACGAACTTCAGGTCGTACGTCACGCCCGCCTGCGCGACGCTCTGGCTGCGCAGGCCCGGCACGCCCGAGGTTTCGAAGCTGCCGAGATCGCCCGGCACGTTGTTGAAGTTCACGTACTGGTACACGAGGGTCGCCGCGAACGGGCCGTGGAAGTACAGGACCTGGCCGCTCCACTTCTTCGCGCCGTTCTGGGTCGTATTGCCGAGCGCGTACATCGCCGTCGCCGACAGGCCGTTGAAGTTCGGCGACGAGTACGACACCGCGTTGTTCCAGCCCGAGTCGCCGGTCACGCCCTGGTCGGTCGTGTAGGTCGGGAACGTGCCGAGGCCGAGGTACACGTGAGCGACCATCGGCGAGAACACGTACGAATCGACGAACGGGTTGAACAGGATCGTCGAGACGAACAGCGGCGTGGTCAGACGGCCGGCGGTCACGGTGCCGTACGGCGACTCGATGCCGACGTAGGCGTTGCGCGAGAACATCGTGTCGCCGGTGAAGCGGCCGGATTCACCGGTCTGCGCACGGAAGAAGCCTTCGACCGTGAAGATCGCCTTGTAGCCGTTGCCCAGATCCTCGGTCCCCTTGAAGCCCCAGTACGACGTCGACATGCCGCCGCCCGACACGACCGCTGCGGCCTGGCCACCCGGAAACTTCTGCGAGCCGACCCATTCGTCGACCTGGCCATAGAGCTGCACGCTCGATTGCGCGAACGCCGATGATGCGCTCGCCAGCACGGCGACGCATGCAGTGGCCTTGAGAGTCGTCTTCAGCACGCTGCTGAGGCTTGTGTTCATGGATTCTCCAAAATCTCTGTCAAAGGGTGTGGCTGTGCGAAAGGGGGGCGCTCGCGCGAACCGTTGTTGTTATCCGTTCGACCGTCGAGTCAATCTGGGCCGGACCATCTTTGCGGATCATTTTTATGAACAAAAATATCGCTGCTTATTGCCGGTATATCGGTCTGAGTAGTTTGGTCGGCCGGCGGCTCGATAACGGTCCTTTGAATGGACGGCCGCCAGCCGCGCGAACGCAATGCGTCATGCGGCGCATCGCGCGCCACAGCGCGCTTGAACGCCTCGAATGACGTGCCGATGACGCGACGCGGGAGAATGCCAAGATTTGACGCCGACCGAAACTTCGATGCCGGGTGTTTTCAAAAAAGTGTGGCGTCGAAACGTCAGATTCGGGACACGGACGGAGAGCAGAACGCGCGAAGCTGCGCGATCGAGCGTGGAAGGGGAACTGAAGAACGCGTCTCGCGATCGCGATTTCGGCGATGCGGTAGTTCGCGTTGGAGTGAAGTGGGCGGTGCGCTCACCCTCTCAGGTCGCGCCTGAAGTGCTCCGCATGACGCGAAACGCTGAGGTAAATCGCGTTGAGCTAATTCCGGTACGGCGAAGCTTCCGGCGGCCGCTGATCGTCGGTGGGACGTTGCATGGGGCGCGTTGCGCCGCGCTCTTCGTTGTAGCGGGCGACGTCGGCGCGAATCGAGCCGCTGCGCATCGGCATGTTGGACGGCGGATGCGGCACCGGACGGGACTCCGCGCTGACCGGCGTGATCGCACCGGCATAACCGGACGGATCGCCGACACGGCGCATGCCGGACTTGTAGGCGCCGGCACCATAGCTGAAGTTGGCGTCCGCGATATTCGGGTTGCCGCGCTGCGCGCGCGGGTCACGCAAAGCCATCGCGTTATGCGAGGTACGAGGAGCAGCCATGTTGCCTGCACCGGCATAACGGCCGCCGCCGCGCATCTCCATGCGCGGCGCACGCTCGGCACCGCCGTGCGAATACGCGGCGCCCGCAGCGGGACCATGCGGCACACCCGGCCCTTTTGCATAGGCGAACGAACATAGCGCGGCGATGACCGCGCCCCACGCCCAGTGCCTCGTTCTCGACAACCCGTCCACCTTTGTGACTCTCACGCCCGAAGACTTGCCTGAAATCCACCGTTCGAGCTGCGATGGACCTGTTGCGGGAGGAAGAATAAGCACCGCGTTTCCGTCGCGGCGCAGGCATCCCTACGGCCTTTGAACGGGTAATTTATGGTCGGCGGCAGAGGGTGTCGAGCCAAAAAGTGTTAGGTCTCGTCGGTGGATGTAACACCTTGTTACGCTGGCGTTTTTCTGCGGGCGAGCCCCTGTGCGAGCGCGGCAGGAGAGTTCGCTGGCAGGCGTTTTCAGCCACGCCGTGCAAGCTGCGTTTGTTGCAAATAAGCAGCGCCTGGACCGTCAATGTTTAAACGGTTTGTCGCGAACAAGCGGGTCGCCAATACTGAAATGTGCCGCGTGACCTGAAGGGGCGACAGGCGGGCCAATGCACAAACCTCATTAATCGATTCGGCAAATGAATTTGCGTTTTTAATCCAGTTTCGACAACAATAGCCGCTTTCCATTGGCACAGACGCGCCGAGACAGGCGCATTCGTGCTTACTTCGCGTCATCGAATCGAGATTCCGACATGGCCCGCCCGAAATTCCTGCCCGATAACTTCACCCTGTGCCTCGTGGGCACCGTGATCCTCGCCAGCCTCCTGCCCGTTCACGGGCAAGCCGCCGCAGGGTTCAACTGGGTGACGAACATCGCGGTCGGCCTGCTGTTCTTCCTGCACGGCGCCAAGCTCTCACGCGAGGCGATCATTGCGGGCGCGACGCACTGGCGTCTTCACATCGTGGTGCTGCTGAGCACGTTCGCGCTGTTTCCGCTGCTCGGCCTCGCGCTTAAACCGATCCTTGCGCCGCTCGTCACCCCGGCGCTCTATGCCGGCGTCCTGTTCCTCTGCACGCTGCCATCGACGGTCCAGTCGTCGATTGCGTTCACGTCCATTGCCAAGGGGAACGTACCGGCCGCGGTATGCAGCGCGTCCGCGTCGAGCCTGCTCGGCATCTTCGTCACCCCAGCACTCGTCAGCGTGATCGTCACGAATCAGGCCGCGAGCGGCGGCGCCTCGCCGTGGCATACGGTCGGCAACATCGTGCTGCAACTGCTCGTGCCGTTCGTCGCCGGCCAGTTGCTGCGTCCGCTGATCGGCAAGTGGATCGAGAAGAACCGCGGTGTGCTGAAGTTCGTCGACCAGGGCTCGATCCTGCTTGTCGTCTACGGCGCGTTCAGCGAGGCCGTCACCGAAGGCCTGTGGCACACGATTCCGCTGTCCGCGCTCGGCGGCCTCGTCGTGGTGAGCGCCGTGTTGCTCGCGCTCGCGCTGGCTGTGACGATCTTCGCGAGCAAGCGGCTCGGCTTCAACCGCGCGGACCAGATCACGATCATCTTCTGCGGCTCGAAGAAGAGCCTCGCCGCCGGCGTGCCGATGGCCAAGGTGATCTTCGCCTCGCACGCGGTCGGCGCCGTGGTGCTGCCGCTGATGCTGTTCCACCAGATCCAGCTGATGGTCTGCGCCGCGCTCGCGCAGCGCTGGGGCGCCCGCGACCTCAGCGGCGAGAGCGCAGCCGCGGCGCGGCAACCCGCCGCCGCCGTCGCGCGTCGTTGAGAACACGCGCAATGCAAACAGGACATTCATAAGCGCCCTCCCTGAGCGTCGTTTGGATCGTGTGAGGAAAGCCGCCTTTGGGCGGCTTTTTCTTTTTGGCTTGCGATTGGTGTGTTCGTTATTTCACGCGCAAATGCTCGCGCTGTCGCCTCGGCCGGAAGGCATAGGAAGATTCCGGATAAGTCTCGAATACGGCCGTCCAGCTATTGTTTAGTCGTTTTTACTAAACAACTTAATTGCCAGCAAGCCCATAAAATACGGGTATTTACCGGTACCGAGTCATCGTTTTACGAGTCGTTTTAGCGGCGTTTTACTATACAATCGCCCGACCTGAACCCGTGCTGCCACGCCTCGCGCGGCAGCTTCATTCGATGGCCACAACCATCCGCGACGTCGCCCGCGCGGCCAGCGTTTCGATCGGCACCGTGTCGCGCGCGCTCAAAAATCAGCCGGGCCTGTCCGAGGCCACGCGCGAACGCGTCGTCGAAGCGGCGCGCCAGCTCGGCTACGATGCGGCGCAACTGCGCCCGCGCATCCGCCGCCTGACCTTCCTGCTGCATCGTCAGCACAACAACTTCGCCGCGAGCCCGTTTTTCTCGCACGTGCTGCACGGCGTTGAAGACGCCTGCCGCGAGCGCGGCATCGTGCCGTCGGTGCTGACCGCCGGGCCGACCGAGGACGTGATTCACCAGATGCGCCTGCACGCGCCCGACGCCGTCGCGATCGCCGGCTTCGTCGAGCCCGAAACGCTCGCGACGCTGGTCGCGATGCAACGCCCGCTGGTGCTGATCGATCTGTGGTCGCCGGGCCTGCGCTCGGTCAATCTCGACAACGCCGCCGGCGCGACGCTCGCGATGCGCCATCTGTTCGCGCAGCAACGCAAGCGCGTCGCTTTCATCGGCGGCTCGCTCGCGCATTTCAGCATCGCCGAACGCGCGCTCGGCTACCGGCGCGCGTTCTTCGAAGCGGGTCTGCTGTTCGACCCCTCGCTCGAAGTGAACATCGACGCCGGGCTCGATCCCGACACCGGCGCCGCGCGCGCGATGCAGCGTCTGCTCGACGCGCCGGGCCCGCGCCCCGACGCCGTGTTCGCGTTCAACGACGCCGCCGCGCTGGCCGCGCTACGCGTGTGCCTCGCGCGCGGCCTCACCGTACCCGACGACATCGCGATCATCGGTTTCGACGACATTCCCGCCGCCGCGCACGCCACGCCGCCGCTGTCGACGATCTCAGTCGACAAGGAAGCGCTCGGCCGACGCGGCGTCGAACTGCTGCTCGAAGACTCGCCAGCCGAACTCGAAGTCCGCTTGCCCGTTCAACTCGTTGCCCGTGCCAGTACTTTGGTGAAAACGCCATGACGCCAACCAATCCGCTTCGCCCTTCCGCCGACGCCGCGCAGGTGCCGCCCATCGCCAGCTTCCGCAACCGCGAGTTCCTGCTCGCGCACGTCGAGGACACGCTGCGCTTCTACGCGCCGAACGTGCTCGACCCGAGCGGCGGCTTCTACCATTTCTTCCGCGACGACGGTTCGATCTACGACCGCACCACACGCCACCTGGTCAGCACTTGCCGCTACGTGTTCAACTACGCGATGGCGTATCGGCAATTCGGCGACCCGAAGCACCTCGAATACGCGCGCCACGGCCTGAGCTTTCTGCGCGACGCGCACTGGGACTCGCAGCACGCGGGCTACGACTGGGAAATCGAATGGCGCGACGGCAGAAAGCGCACGCTCGACGCGACGCGCCACTGCTACGGCCTCGCGTTCGTGCTACTGGCGTATTCGCATGCGGCGATGGCCGGCATCGAGGAGGCGAAGCCGATGATCGGCGCGACCTTCGATCTGATGGAGCACCGCTTCTGGGACGCCGCCGCCGGCCTCTACGCCGACGAAGCCTCGCCCGACTGGCACGTCAGCTCCTACCGCGGGCAGAACGCGAACATGCACACCACCGAGGCGCTGCTCGCCGCGCACGAGGCGACCGGTCATCTGGTCTACCTCGATCGGGCCGAGCGCGTCGCGTCGAATATCACGCTGCGCCAGGCGAAGCTGTCGCAAGGGCTCGTGTGGGAGCACTTTCACGCGGACTGGTCGGTCGACTGGCACTACAACGAGGAAGACAGCTCGAACATCTTCCGTCCGTGGGGCTTCCAGCCCGGCCATCAGACCGAATGGGCGAAGCTGCTGCTGATTCTCGAACGCTTCCGTCCGTTGCCGTGGCTGCTGCCGCGCGCGATCGAACTGTTCGACGCCGCGATGACCCACGCATGGGACGAAGACCACGGCGGCCTCTACTACGGCTTCGGCCCCGACGGCACCGTGTGCGATCACGACAAGTACTTCTGGGTGCAGGCCGAAACGTTCGCGACCGCCGCGCTGCTCGGCAAGCGCACCGGCAACGAGCGCTTCTGGGACTGGTACGACGAGATCTGGCGCTACAGCTGGGCGCATTTCGTCGACCATCAGTACGGCGCGTGGTATCGCATCCTCACGTGCGACAACCGCAAGTACAGCGACGAAAAGAGCCCGGCCGGCAAGACCGACTATCACACGATGGGCGCGTGCTACGAAGTGCTCGCCCATGCGCTCGGCGACGAGGCGTCGGCAGCATCGACCCCGGCCGCCGCAGCGGCTTCCACGGAGAAAGCACAATGAGCGCGAGCACCGAACTCCCCGTTTTCGTGTCCGCCGGCGACATCCTCACCGATCTCGTCCGCACCGGCGCATCGAACTGGCTGTCGCGTCCGGGCGGCGCGGGCTGGAACGTCGCGCGCTGCGTCGCGCGGCTCGGTCTGCCCACCGCGTGCGCGGGCTCGCTCGGCGTCGATAACTTTTCCGACGAGCTATGGGACGCGAGCGTCGCCGCGGGTCTCGACATGCGCTTTCTGCAGCGCGTCGAGCGCCCGCCGCTGCTCGCGATCGTGCATCAGACGCATCCGCCCGCGTACTTCTTCATGGGCGAGAACGGCGCCGATCTCGCATTCGATCCGGCGAAGCTGCCGGCCGGCTGGATGAGCGGGGTGAAGTGGGCGCACTTCGGCTGCATCAGCCTCGTGCGTCAGCCGCTCGGCAACACGCTCGCGGGGCTCGCCGCTCAGCTGCGTTCGCAGGGCGTGAAGATCAGCTTCGATCCGAACTATCGCAACCTGATGGAGCACGGCTACGAGCCGACGCTGCGCAAGATGGCCGCGCTCGCGGATCTGATCAAGGTCTCGGACGAAGACCTGCGCATGATCTTCAAAACCAGCGACGAAGCCGCCGCGCTCGCGCAATTGCGCGCGATGAATCCGGCCGCGACCGTGCTCGTCACGCGCGGGCCCGATTCGGCGATGCTGCTCGATGGCGCCGCGGTGATCGAGGCGAAGCCGCCGCGCGTCGCCGTGGTCGACACGGTCGGCGCGGGCGATGCGTCGATCGGCGGCCTGTTGTTCAGCCTGATGAGCGCGCCGCAACGCGCCTGGCCGGAGCATCTCGCGTTCGCGCTCGCGGCCGGCGCGGCGGCCTGCGGCCACGCCGGCGCGCATGCGCCGACGCTCGACGAGGTGGTCGCGCTGCTGTAGAACACGTCGCTGTAATTTGGCTGCCCTGGGGTGCGCATAGCGTCACGGATGTCGAGCACATCGCGCCGGGTCAAGCCGCCCAGGGCCGGGAACCGATCCCGCCACGCCGTGCTAGGATGAAAACATCGAAACCTTTGCGAAAAGGAGCGAGGCCATGGAGGACGTCACCTACACCAAGGGCATCTACACGGCCACTGCGTCGATAAGAGAAGTGGGCCGGGACGCCTGGCAAGGTACCGTCACCCTCGCGCGCGACGAAGGCGAACCCAGCGACGAACAGGAAACCACGGTCTATGAAGTCGACTCGACATCGTCGACACCGCTAGAGGCGCTCGAAGAAGCCAAAGCGCTCGCCCATCGTATCCTCGGGGAAATCGAACTGTAGGCCGAACCCGGGGCGACGCGCCGCGCGCCGTGGCGCAGGCGCGGCGCCGCCGGGTCGACCGGCTGGAGGCGATCATGGCTGAACAGCTGTTCCAATACGGCGTGTATTCGATTCACGTTCGTCCGCTCGAACTCAGCGGTGCGCGCTGGGATGCGGAGTACGAAATCCGTCATCGCGAGAAGGCCGTCAAGCCGTGGACCACGGTCGGCGGCGACGCGGGCTATGCCGATCAGGCCGAAGCAGTGGATAGCGCGCATCGCCAGGCGGTCGACGATATCGACCACGGCGCGGGAATTCCGAAGCCGCACGTGTTTCCGTGACGCGCGCGAAGCAAACCGACCCAGCCTGAAAACTCGCGCGGAAAATCCCCCAGCGCGCACAACGCGCCATGCTACGCTGTGCCCGTTTTCATCCCACGAGCGCGTGATGGCAAGCGAACCGTCAGACCGTTTTTCCACGCTCGGCGATACCGACACCGATACCGACGCGAGCCCATCGAAGCGCCGCGCGCGTGGCAGCCGCGAATTGCGCCTGGACGATCGCGTAGTGATCGCGCACGGCATGCCGACACCGCTGTGGCAGGACCTGTATCACCGCGCGCTCGAGGTGCGCTGGCCGGTGTTCTTCGTGTCGCTCGCGCTGCTGTTCCTGCTGCTCAACACCGTGTTCGCCACGCTCTACATGCTCGGCGGCGCGTCGATCGCGAATCAGTTTCCGAAGGGCTTCGGCGGCGCGTTCTTCTTCAGCGTCGAAACGCTCGCGACAGTCGGCTACGGCGACATGCATCCGCAAACCGTCTACGCCCACTGGGTCGCAACGTTCGAAATCTTCGTCGGCATGTCGAGCATCGCGTTGGCGACCGGGCTGATCTTTGCGCGCTTTTCGCGGCCGCACGCGAAGATCATGTTCGCGCGCTACGCGGTGATCCGGCCGATCGACGGCCGCATGACGTTGATGGTGCGTTCGGCCAACGCGCGCCAGAACGTGATCGCCGAGGCGCGCGCGCGGCTGCGCATCCTGCGTCAGGAGACGTCGGTCGAAGGCTATACGCTGCGCAAGCTCTACGACCTCGCGCTGGTGCGCGACCAGCATCCGGTGTTCAAGCTCGGCTGGACGCTGATGCACATCATCGACGAAGCGAGTCCGCTGTTCGGCGAAAACGCCGAATCGATGAAGGGCCGCGACGCGTCGCTGCTGCTCACGCTCGAAGGGATCGACGAATCGACGTCGCAAACCATGCAGGCGCGCCACATGTGGACCTGTGACCAGATCTTCTGGCAGCACCGGTTCGTCGACATCATGAGCGAGCGCGACGGCGTGAGCCATATCGACTACGCGCACTTCGACGAGATCGTGCCGCTCGATGCCGCGCCGCTCGCCCCGGACATCGCGGCCAACACGGCGCAATAGTTTTTCGAAAGCGCCTGCGCCGCCCTACCCGTCCAGCCCCAGGGCATACCCGAAGCGCGCCGCCACGTGGCAAATCCGGCTCAAAAGCCGGTCAAAACGCGCGACTCTTCGCGCCCATTCGCGAACGCCCGATTAAAGAAGCAATAATTCACTCGCCCAGGCGCTAAAAAATAGAGTCTCTTTCGCTGCGCCGCATCCGCGCCCCCACCATCGCGCGCGAAGCCTGAACACTGGAGACTCGCCCATGACCGCCCGCCTGCCCATCGACGGCACGCCCGCCCTCGCCGACTACAAGCTGTCCGACAATCTCACCGCGACGCGCGGCCGGATCTTTCTGACCGGCACCCAGGCGCTCGTGCGCCTCGCGCTGATGCAGCGCGAACTCGACAAAACCCGCGGCATGAACACGGCCGGCTTCATCAGCGGCTATCGCGGCTCGCCGCTCGGCATGGTCGATCAGCAGTTGTGGAAGGCGAAAAAACTGCTCGCCGCGAGCGATATCCGCTTCCTGCCCGCGATCAACGAAGAACTCGGCGGCACCGCCGTGCTCGGCACGCAGCGCGTCGAAGCCGATCCGGAGCGCACCGTCGATGGCGTCTTCGCGATGTGGTACGGCAAAGGCCCCGGTGTCGACCGCGCCGGCGACGCGCTGAAGCACGGCAATGCGTACGGTTCGTCGCAGCACGGCGGCGTGCTGGTGGTCGCGGGCGACGATCACGGCTGCGTGTCCTCGTCGATGCCGCATCAGAGCGACTTCGCGATGATGGCGTGGCACATGCCGGTCGTGAATCCGTCGAACATTGCGGACATGCTCGAATTCGGCCTGTACGGCTGGGCGTTGTCGCGCTTCTCGGGCGCGTGGGTCGGCTACAAGGCGATCTCGGAGACCGTCGAATCGGGCTCGACCGTCGATCTCGACGCGCTGCAAACCGAATGGACGTTCCCTCAGGAATTCGAAGCACCGGCGGGTGGTCTGCACAACCGCTGGCCCGATCTGCCGAGCCTGACGATCGAAGCGCGTCTGCACGCGAAGCTCGACGCGGTGCGCCAGTTCGCGCGCATGAACAGTATCGACAAATGGGTCGCGCCGAGCCCGCACGCGAACGTCGGCATCGTCACCTGCGGCAAGGCGCATCTCGATCTGATGGAAGCGTTGCGCCGGCTCGATCTGACCGTCGCCGATCTCGACGCGGCCGGTGTGCGCATCTACAAGGTGGGGTTGTCGTTTCCGCTGGAGATGACGCGCATCGACGCGTTCGTGTCGGGTCTGTCCGAAGTGCTCGTGATCGAGGAGAAGGGCCCCGTCATCGAGCAGCAGATCAAGGACTACCTGTACAACCGCACGCAGGGCACGCGGCCGGTCGTGATCGGCAAGCACGCCGAAGATGGCACGTTGCTGCTGTCGTCGCTCGGCGAATTGCGGCCCTCGCGCATCCTGCCGGTGTTCGCAAATTGGCTCGCGAAGCACAAGCCCGCGCTCGATCGGCGCGAACGCGTCGTCGATCTGGTCGCGCCGCAGATCCTCTCGAACGCGGCCGACAGCGTGAAGCGCACGCCGTACTTCTGCTCGGGCTGCCCGCACAACACGTCGACGAAAGTGCCGGACGGCTCGATCGCGCAGGCCGGCATCGGCTGTCACTTCATGGCTTCGTGGATGGAGCGCGATACGACCGGGCTCATTCAGATGGGCGGCGAAGGCGTCGACTGGGCCGCCCACTCGATGTTCACGAAAACGCGCCACGTGTTCCAGAATCTCGGCGACGGCACCTACTTTCACTCGGGCATTCTCGCGATCCGCCAGGCGGTCGCCGCGAAAGCCACGATCACCTACAAGATCCTCTATAACGACGCGGTCGCGATGACCGGCGGCCAGCCCGTGGACGGCAGCATCTCGGTGCCGCAGATCGCGCGCCAGGTCGAAGCCGAGGGCGTGTCGCGCTTCGTCGTGGTCAGCGACGAGCCCGAGAAATACGACGGCCACCACGGCCAGTTTCCGCAAGGCACGACGTTTCACCATCGCAGCGAAATGGACGCGGTGCAGCGCCAGTTGCGCGATACCGACGGCGTGACCGTGCTGATCTACGACCAGACCTGCGCGGCCGAAAAACGCCGGCGCCGCAAGAAAGGCGAGTTCCCCGACCCGAACAAGCGGCTCTTTATCAACGAGGAAGTCTGCGAAGGCTGTGGCGATTGCGGCGTGCAATCGAACTGCCTGTCGGTCGAACCGCTGGAAACCGCGCTCGGTCGCAAACGCCGTATCGATCAGTCGTCGTGCAACAAGGACTACTCGTGCGTGAACGGCTTCTGCCCGAGCTTCGTCACCGTCGAAAACGGCACGCTGAAGAAAGCCGCGGGCGTCGCATTCGATCCGCAAGCGCTCGTCAAGCACGTCGACGCGTTGCCGATTCCCGCAACGCCACTCGATGCCGCGCCGTACGACATCCTCGTCACGGGGGTGGGCGGTACTGGCGTCGTGACGGTCGGCGCGTTGATCAGCATGGCCGCGCATCTCGAAGGCAAGAGCGCGTCGGTGCTCGACTTCATGGGCTTCGCGCAGAAAGGCGGCTCGGTGCTGTCGTTCGTGCGCTTTGCCGCGCGCGACGAATGGCTGAACCAGGTGCGTATCGACACGCAGCAGGCCGACGTGCTGCTCGCCTGCGACATGGTGGTCGGCGCGAGTGCCGATGCATTGCAGACGGTGCGGCATGGCCGCACGCGGATCGTCGTCAACACGCATGCGATTCCGAACGCGAGCTTCGTGCAGAATCCGGACGCGACGCTGCATGCCGACGCGCTGATAGACAAAATGCGTCATGCGGCAGGTGCAGAGCGCATGTCGACGTGCGACGCTCAAGCGCTGGCGACGCGTTTTCTCGGCGACACGATCGGCGCGAACATTCTGATGCTCGGGTTCGCGTGGCAGCTCGGTCTCGTGCCGGTGTCGTTCGCCGCGATGATGCGCGCGATCGAACTGAACAACGTCGCGGTGCAGATGAACCAGCTTGCGTTCTCGATCGGCCGAGTGGCCGCCGCCGATCCCGCCGCGCTCGAATCGCTGTGGCAGTCCCGTCACGCGCCGAAGCCGAGCGTGCGCGTCGATACGCTCGACGAACTGATCGCCCATCGCGAAGCACGCTTGCTCGCGTATGGCGGCGCGGCTTATGTGAAGCGCTATCGCGCGCTCGTCGATAACGCTCGCCGCGCGGAAAGCGCCGTCGACGCAACGAGCGAGCGCGTGACGCGCGCGGTCGCGACGACGTTCTATCGGCTGCTCGCGGTGAAGGATGAATACGAAGTCGCGCGTCTTCATACGGACGCGGCGTTCCGTGAGGCGCTCGAAGCGCAATTCGAAGGTGCCGCCGGCAAGGACTTCACGATCCGCTTCAACCTCGCGCCGCCGACGCTCACGCGCGCGCAGCCCGGCGCCGTGCCGACCAAGAAAACCTATGGTCAGTGGATGTGGCCCGTGCTCGGCCTGCTCGCGAAATGGCGCGGCCTGCGCGGCACGGCGCTCGATCCGTTCGGCCGCACGCTGGAGCGCAAGATGGAGCGCGAGCTGGCAAGCGATTATGAAACCACGCTGCAACGCACGCTCGCCAAACTCGACGCGAGCCGTCTCGACGACGTCGCGAAGCTCGCCGACCTGCATGCGCGCGTGCGCGGTTATGGACACGTGAAGCTGGCGAATCTGGCAGGCGTGAAGCGCGGTGAGCGTGACCTCGCGGCGCGCCTCGGCATCGACGCGGCGACGGGCTCGGCGGTCAAGAAGTCGCTGGAGGAGATGAAGGGCGCCGGGCAGTTGCGCGGCATTCCTGTAGTGGTCGCTAAGTAGTTCGTCGCGCTGCTCAACGCTGGGTCGCGTCGAGCAGCGCCCTCACCTGCGCGACTTTCGCCGGATCGACTGGCGCGAGTCCGTTGCCGTTCACGCGCACGCCGGAGCCGAAATGCACGGCCTCGACGTGCGTGTGGCTCACGAAGTCCGCAACAGCATCGACCGTCAAGCCGGCACCCGCCAGCACGGTGCAATGCGAGCCCGACGCTTGCCGCACCAGTTCGCTAACCACCGCTGGCGCGTGCAGCACCGACGACTTTCCCCCTGACGTCAGCACATTCGTCACCGCCTCTAATCCGAGCAGCACGTCGAGCGCTTCGCGCAGATCGCGCGCTTCGTCGAACGCGCGATGGAAGGTGATCGCGAGGCCACCGGCGGCCTCGCATACACGCGCGAGACCTTCGCGATCGATCCCGCCCTGCACATCGAGCATACCGATCACGATGCCGTTCGCACCGGCCGCCTTCACGGCACGGATGTCGCGCAGCATCACCGCATAGTCGTCGACGTCGTAGACGAACGAGCGGCTATGCGGCCGCACGATCACGTTCACCGGCACGCGAACCGCGGCAACCACCGCCTCGATCAAGCCCACACTCGGCGTCAGACCGCCCTCGCCCATCGCGGTCACGAGTTCGAGACGGTCGGCGCCGGCCTGCGCAGCGGCGCGCGCGTCGGCGACGGTCGTGGCAATCACTTCGAGCAGAACGGACATGAGCGCAACCTGGTGTCGTTGAAAGCGACATCATGTCAGATACGCGCGTCGCGCTCCTCTTCGACCCAGTCGATATCGCCGCACAGCACGCAGGTCTCGCTGCCGACGTGCGTCGCCACCGATAGCGTCACGCACGGCAACGCCTCGTTGATCGACAGATACGGCCGCGTCACGTGCACGCGCTCCGGCGCATTGATCGCGACGCTGAAGTACGGACGACGCAGCCAGTTCGCGCCCTGCGCGTCGGCGAGCGGCAGAAAGCGCGTTTCGTGCGCCGCGCGATCGGCGCGCAGCACGACGTTGCGGCCGGCCTGACGCCCCTTCGCGTCGAGCAGAAAACAGCGCGCCGCGTGATCGAGCGCGAGGAAATTCCAGCACACCTCGTCGAGCGGCTCGCCGGCGGCAAGGCGCTCCGCGGCGCGCTCGAACGCGCGCAGATACGGCGCGAGCCGGCTCGTATTGCGCCGCTCGCGCGCCTCCTCCTGCTCGCGATAGCGCTCGGTGACTTCGCCGATGCAGGCGGCCGCATGGATCGCATCGACGACACCGGGATTCGGCCGGCCGAAGAAAAAGCCCTGCACGAAGTCGGCATTGCAGGCGAGCGCCATCTGCGCCTCGTGCTCGGTTTCGACGCCTTCGATCAGCACGAGCTTGCCCGCCTCATGCAGCAGCGACACGAGCCCGGGCAGGATCGTCGCCATATCGGCGCGATGCGCGGCGTGCGACAGCATGATGCGGTCGAGTTTCACGATGTCGGGATTGAGCTGCCAGATCCGCTCGATGTTCGAATGGCCCGCGCCGAAGTCGTCGAGCGCGATCAGGAAGCCGCGCTCGCGAAACTCGCGCACCGCGTCAGCCAGACGATCGAGATCTTCGGCGCTCTGCTCGAGCACTTCGAGCACGACACGCCGTGGCGACAGATCGAGCCGCCGCAGATTCGCGAGCAGCGCCGCCGCGAGATACGGGTCGGTCAGCACGCCAGGATGCACGTTCAGGAACAGCCACTCGCGCTCGGCGCCGAGCATCTTGAAGTTCTCCAGATGCAGCGTCTGCGCGAGCCGGTCGATCTGCAGCGCGTCGCCGATGCGCGCGGCCTCGCCGAACACGTCGAGCGGCGACACCGGGCGATCGAGCGCGTCGTGCGCGCGCAGCAAGCCCTCGTAACCTACCGCGCGCATGTGCGACAGGCTGAAGATCGGCTGAAACACGCTCGTCAGCATCAACTCGCCGTGATGCACCGAATAGCGTTGAAGGCCCGAGGTCACCTCGACCTCGAAGCCGTGCGGCACAGTCGCCGCTCTGTCCTGTTGCGCAATCGTCATGCAATCCTCTCACGCGAGAGCCGGCCGGTCCGAACGCGGAACGCAACCTGACCGATGCCGGTTCTCAAAATGTGCGTCATCGTTACCGGTTAAGCAAGGTCCATGCGCACGCTGGCGCACATTGCGCTGTAACTCCCATGAAAGATTGCACCGGAGACAAAGTTCATGCGCCGACGATGGGCGCGGCACGCACCGGCGCGGTGCAACGGCTAGTAGCGAAACAGCGCTGCGACGCTCGCGGCAACGGCGCGCGCTGCCACGCTACACTCGACTCTGCGCCTCGCGCCCCTTCCCAGGACACCTCCTTCATCTGCCCGGAACCCACGATGGAAATCGTCTTCACCGTCCTGATCCTGTTGCTCGCGGTCGCCGCGTCCGGTGTGCTGACTCGCGCGCTGCCGTTCAAGCTGCCACTGCCGCTCGTGCAGATCGCGATCGGCGCGCTGCTCGCGTGGCCGCGGCTCGAGTTGCACGTCACGTTCGACCCGGAAATCTTCATGCTGCTGTTCATACCGCCGCTGCTGTTCGCGGATGGCTGGCGCATTCCGAAGCGCGAGTTCTTCATGGCGCGCCGCGCGATCCTGATGCTCGCGCTCGGCCTCGTGTTCATGACGGTGCTGGTGGTCGGCTACTTCGTGCATGCGCTGGTGCCGCAGATCTCGCTGCCGGTCGCGTTCGCGCTCGCCGCGGTGCTGTCGCCGACCGACGCGGTCGCGCTATCGGGCATCGCCGGCAAGGGCAAGATTCCTGGCCAACTGATGCATATCCTCGAAGGCGAGGCGCTGATGAACGACGCGTCGGGTCTCGTCGCGCTGAAGTTCGCGATCGCCGCGGCGCTGACCGGCACGTTCTCGCTGCGTGAAGCGTCGGTGAGCTTCGTCATCATCGCGGTAGGCGGCCTCGCGGTCGGCGCGGCGGTGAGCGCCCTGTTCAGCTTCGTCTCCGCGCGTTTTCTCAATCTGACCCAGGAAGGCGACCCCGCGCCCGGCGTCGTCATGACGCTGCTGATCCCGTTCGCCGCCTATCTGACCGCCGAGCGCTTCGAGCTGTCGGGCATCCTCGCCGCGGTCGCCGCCGGCATGATGATGAACTACGCGAGCATCGCCGATACGTGGCACGTCGCCTCGCGCGTGCGGGCCTCGAGCACGTGGACGATGATCGAGTTCGTGTTCAACGGCATGGTGTTCATCATGCTCGGGCTGCAGTTTCCGCACATTCTCGGCCGCGCACTGCTCGACGCGCACCAAACCAACGACGCGCAGGTCGCGCTGCTGATCGGCTATATCGTCGCGGTGGCGCTCGCGCTGTACGCGATGCGCTTCGCGTGGGTATGGCTGCTGCGCTGGTTCGCGAGCCGCGGGGCGACCAAGCACGGCGTCTCGAATGCGGTGCCTGGCCTGCGCATGGTGTCGGTGACGACGGTGGCGGGCGTGCGCGGCGCGGTGACGCTCGCGGGCGTGCTGTCGCTGCCCGAGCTTTTGCCGAACGGCACGCCGCTGCCGGGGCGCGATGTCGCGATCTTCATCGCGTCGGGCGTGATCCTGCTGTCGCTGCTGGTCGCGGTGGCTGCCTTGCCGTTGCTGCTGAGCGGCTGGCGTCGCGGCAAGGACCCGCATGCGGCCGAAGAAGCGCTCGCGCGTACCCTCGCCGCGCAGGCGGCGATTCGCGCGGTCGATCATCTGCACGACACCGAGTGCGTCGATCTCGAGGAATCGGCGCAGGCGTATGCGACCGATGTGACCGCGCAAGTGATGGACCTGTACCGCCGCCGCCTCGCGACGCTCGACGACGACCAGGCGCCGCGCGAACTCGCTCGCCGCGCCGATGCGCTCGAATTTCGCATGAAGCTCGCGGCGATGCGCGCCGAACGCAAGACGCTGCTCGACTTGCGCAATACCCAGCGGATCAACGACGAGACGTTGAACAAGCTGATGCGTGAGGTGGATCTGTCGGAGACGGCGCTGACCGCGCGCAAAAGATAGGGCTTCGTTGCCGCATCGAAGCCCGGCACCGGCGCGTGAAACGCCGGTGCCGGTCACCGCTCAGGCCACCGGCCCTTGCGTCGGCTTTCTTCTCAACAGCGCGTACAGGATGATCGCGCCGAACGTGGCGGTGCCGATGCCGCCAAGCCCGAAGCCGCCGAGCTTCAGTGAGAAGTCGCCGGCGCCGAGCACGAGCGTGACGGCCGCGACGATCAGATTGCGGTTGTCGGAGAAGTCGACCTTGTTGACGACCCAGATGCGCGCGCCGGTTACCGCGATCAGCCCGAACACGACGATCGACACACCGCCCAGCACCGGTCCCGGAATCGTCTGGATCACCGCGCCGAACTTCGGCGAGAAACCGAGCACGAGTGCGATCAACGCGGCGATCACGAACACCAGCGTCGAGTAGATCTTCGTGACCGCCATCACGCCGATGTTCTCCGCGTAGGTCGTCACGCCGGTGCCGCCCGCGAAGCCGGACACGATCGTCGCGAGCGCGTCGCCGATAAACGCGCGGCCGATATAGCGGTCGAGGTTCTGGCCCGTCATCGCGCTGACCGCCTTGATGTGGCCGAGGTTTTCGGCGACCAGAATCACGGCGATCGGCGCGAGCAGCGCCATCGCGTGCGGGTCGAACACCGGCGACATGAAGTGCGGCATGCCGAACCAGGCGGCGTTCGCAACGATCGAGAAGTCGATCGGCTTACCCATGCCGAGGCCGTTCGTGAGGATCGCGTAAATGACGTAGGCGAGCAGCAGGCCGACCAGGATCAGCAGACGCTGCAGCATGCCGCGCGTGAACACCGCGACCGCGCCGACGCACAGCACCGTCACGAGCGCCATCCACGACTCGAAGTTGCTGCCGCTCACGCCGTGCACGGCGATCGGCGCGAGGTTCAGGCCGATCACGCAGACGATCGCGCCGGTCACGACCGGCGGCATCAGCGTCTCGATCCAGGCCGTGCCGACCGCCGACACGATCAGCCCGATCACCCCATACGCGACGCCGCACGCGACGATGCCGCCCAGCGCGACCGGAATGTTCAGATTCGGGCCATGTCCGCCATAGCCGGTCACCGCGATCACGAGGCCGATGAACGCGAAGCTCGAGCCGAGATAGCTCGGCACGCGGCCGCCGACCAGCACGAAGAACAGCAGCGTGCCGATCCCCGACATGAAGATGCACAGGTTCGGATCGAAGCCCATCAGGAGCGGTGCGAGCACGGTCGAACCGAACATCGCGACGACGTGCTGGATGCCCATCGCGAACATCTGCGGCCACGCGAGCCGTTCGTCGATGCCGACGATGCTGCCCTCGGCGGCGGCAGGCTGGCGACGCCAGCGGGGGAAGTAGGAAGCGGCCATTGCGGGGATTCTCCTCTTGGGCTGCGTGGGTGTGCGGTGTGCGGTGTGGCTTGTGCCCATTTCGCGCCGCAGCGCGGGTTTGGCAAACAAAGTTACGCGCGAGTTTACGGAGAGCAATCGGCGCTGGCAAGCGGGTCGGGAAGCGGGTCGGCATGCGGCCCAGCATGCGGGTCGACGAACCGGCCGAAATGCCGGCCCGCAATGCGCGGCACGCCGGCGCGTCAATTCGCGCCGCGCGCGTCCGTGTCCGGCGTCACCGCGGCGCCGTCCCGCGGCGTCGTGTCCGCTTTCGCGCCAAACACCATCACCCGATTGCGGCCGGCATCCTTGGCGCGATACAGCGCTTCGTCGGCCGCGTCGACGAGCGCGCGGCTCGTCGCGAGCAGCGCGCCGTGCGCAGTCGCCGCGCCGGCGCTGACCGTCAGCACGTGATGCGCGCTCGCCACATGGCGGCATTGCAGCGCCTGCACCGCCGCGCGGATCTGCTCGGCGATCCGTTGCGCGCCCGCCGCGTCGGTGTCGGGCAGCAGCACCGCGAACTCCTCGCCGCCGAAGCGCGCGGCCGTGTCGCCCGGACGCCGCACGTTCTGCGCGATGCAGCGCGCGACGCCGATCAGCGCCTCGTCGCCGGCGGGATGGCCGTACAGATCGTTGAAGCCCTTGAAGTTATCGACGTCGATGAGGAGCAGCGACAACGGCCGGCCATTGCGCTGCGCGCGCCGCCATTCGTCGTTCACGTGCTCCTCGAACGCGCGACGGTTGTTCAGGCCGGTCAGCCCGTCGGTGCGCGCGAGTTCGCGCAGTTCTTCCTCGGCCGCGCGGCGCAGGCGCAACTGGTACGAGAACAGGATCGCGAGCGCGATGATCGACACATCGAGCGCGCCGATCAGCGTGCCGATGATCCATGCGCGCCGCCGCCACTGGACGTAGATATCGCGCGTCGACAGCGCGACGTCGAGGATCAGCGGATAGGTGTCGATATGGCGGAACGCGTACCAGCGCTCGACATGGTCGATCGCCGCGGTGCCGAAGAAGTCGCCGCTCTGCTGCGTGGTGAAGCGCGAGTAGTTGGCCGTGCCGGTCAGGTTGATGCCGATCGTTTTCGGATCATAAGGACGACGCATCAACATCGTGCCGTCGCTCAGCATCAGCGCCATCGAGCCGCTTGGTCCGAGCTTCATGCCGTCGAACAGCCGCCTGAAATACGTGAGGTGCATGGTGCCGACCACCACGCCGCCGAAGCTGCCGTCCGGCCGCGAGATGCGCCGGCTCAGCGCGATGCGCAGGTCCTCGTCGGTGCCGCTTGGGCTGAACGGATGGCTGATGTAGAGACCGGCGTCGGGCGAATCGCGATGCATCTTGAAGTAGTCGCGATCAGCAAGATTATTCGCGCGCGGCGGCCATGCTCGCGAATCGAAACGCACGTTGCCGCGTTCGTCGAGCACGAATACCGAGCCCATGTCCTTCGCGCTGATCGAGCCGTCGAACAGCACCATCTGGCGGATCTGCGGCGGCAGATCGAGCACGCCCGGCTGGTTCAGTCCGTCGATCACCGCGTGCAGCGAAAGGTCGTAAATCTCGAGATTGCGCGACACGTCGCGCTCGACCAGCAGCGAGATGTTGAAGATCGAGTCCTGCGCGCGCCGCAACGCGTCGTCGCGCATCTGTGCGAGCAGCAACACGGCGATGGCGAGAATCGCGCCAGCCAGCACGACGCTGATCGCAATCACGGCATTCGGTCGACGCGTCACCATGCGTTTTTTCGTTCTGACATGCGCTGAAAGACACGCGTGAAGAAACGGCCGCGCCTCGGTGATTACCCTCATAACGCGACCGACGAATCGGTAGCGTAGCAGACACGATGGCCCACTAATCGATCGAACAGACGGGTTTTTGCCCGCATGTGCAAAAACGGTGCACTCGCGTGCCCAGCCGACGGGCGTTTGCACCCGATTGTCCGGTTATCCAGCCGGCCGCCCAATTATTCGGATAGCGAATGCAAATTGGCTGGATAGTTCGCCTCTCAACTTCGGTATTCAATCGAGCCTGTCAACGTTCAAACGATTGAACACAAGGAGAGAGACACATCATGAGCGAGAAGCGCAGCGCCTCCGAATGGCGCGAATTCGTAAGCGGCTGTCTGGACTTCCGCCCGGCGGAAGGCGTGTACCGGATTGCCCGCGAAATGTTCACGGAGCCCGAGCTGTTCTCGCTCGAGATGGAGCACATCTTCGAGAAGGCCTGGATCTACGCTTGCCACGAAAGCGAAATCCCCGACAAGAACGATTTCCTGACGATGCGCGCGGGCCGCCAGCCGCTGATCATCTCGCGCGACAGCGCCGGCAACCTGAACGCGATGATCAACGCGTGCCAGCACCGCGGCGCGACGCTCACGCGGATGACCAAGGGCAACCAGTCGACCTTCACCTGCCCGTTCCACGCCTGGTGCTACAAGAACGACGGCCGTCTCGTGAAGGTGAAGGCGCCGGGCGAATACTGCGACGACTTCGACAAGTCGGTGCGCGGCCTGAAGAAAGCGCGCATCGCGAGCTACAAGGGCTTCGTGTTCGTGAGCCTCGACGTCGACGGCACCGACACCCTCGAAGCGTATCTCGGCGATGCGCACATCTTCTTCGACATGATGGTCGCGCAGTCGCCGACCGGCGAGCTCGAAGTGCTGCCCGGCAAGTCGACCTACACGTTCGACGGCAACTGGAAGCTGCAGAACGAAAACGGACTCGACGGCTATCACGTGAGTACCGTGCACTACAACTACGTGGCAACGGTCCAGCACCGCCACGAGTCGAACGCGAAGAAAGGCGATACCCCGAGCGGCACGCTCGACTACAGCAAGCTCGGCGCCGGCGACAGCGAAACCGACGACGGCTGGTTCGCATTCCGCAACGGCCACAGCGTGCTGTTCAGCGACATGCCGAACCCCGAAGTACGTCCCGGCTACGAGAGCGTGATGCCGCGCCTCGTCGAAGCCTACGGCAAGGACAAGGCCGAATGGATGATGCACCGGCTGCGCAATCTGAACATCTACCCGAGCCTGTTCTTCATGGACCAGATCAGCTCGCAGCTGCGCATCGTGCGTCCGGTCGCGTGGAACAAGACCGAGATCATCAGCCAGTGCATCGGTGTGAAGGGCGAGTCGGCAAAGGATCGAGAGAACCGCATCCGTCAGTTCGAAGACTTCTTCAACGTGTCCGGCATGGGCACGCCCGACGACCTCGTCGAATTCCGCGAGCAGCAGCGCGGCTTCCAGGCGCGCCTCGAACGCTGGAGCGACATCTCGCGCGGACATCACAAGTGGGCCAGCGGCGCGACCGCTAACACCACGCTGCTCGGCATCGCGCCGAATCTGACCGGCACCGAACTGACGCACGAAGGGCTTTACGTGAACCAGCACGGCACCTGGCGCGACACGATCCTCAAGGGTCTCGACAAATCGATCGAATCGCAGGGAGAGCAGGCATGAGCCAACTCCAACACTCCGTCGAGCAGTTTCTGTATCTGAAGTCCGATCTGTGCGACAAGCAGCAATGGGACGAATACCTCGAACTGTTCGACCCGCAGAGCGTGTTTCATGTGCCGCAGTGGGATTCGGAACACGTGTACACGACCGATCCGACGCAAGGCATGTCGCTGATCTACTACCGGGATCGCGCCGGTCTCGAAGACCGTGTGTTCCGTCTGCGCACCGGCAAGTCGGCCGCGTCGACGCCGCTGCCGCGCACGATGCATCAGATCAGCAACGTGCGTCTCACCGAGCGCGAGGATTCGAGCGTCGAAGCGAACGTGAACTGGTCGACGCTCTACACGCGCCACGGCTCGACCGACTACTTCTACGGCCGCGCCGTGTACGACCTGCAACCCTCGGGCGATAGCTGGACGATCAAGCGCAAGCACGTGCTGTTGCTGAACGACCACATCAACGCGGTGCTGGATTTCTATCATCTGTAAGCCGGGAGCACGACGATGAAACATAAAGTCGCGTTGAGCTTTGCCGATGGCAAAACCGCGTTCTTCGATGTGAGCCCGAACGAGCTGCTGCTCGATGCGGCGTTGCGCAACGGCGTGAGCATTCCGCTCGACTGCCGCGAAGGCGTGTGCGGCACCTGTCAGGGACGCTGCGAATCGGGCGACTACACGCTCGATTACGTCGACGAGGAAACGCTCAGCGAGGAAGACCTCGCGCAGCGCAAAATCCTCTCGTGCCAGACGCGCGTGAAGTCGGATGCGTCGTTCTACTTCGACTTCGACTCGACGCTGTGCGAAGGCGCCGGCACGAGCACCGTGTCCGCCAGCGTGGTCGGCGTCGAGCTGGTGTCGGCGACGACCGCGATCCTGCGTGTCGATGCGAGCGCGCATACCCGTCAGCTCGATTTTCTGCCGGGCCAGTACGCGCGTGTGAAGGTGCCCGGCACGGAAGACTGGCGTTCGTACTCGTTCGCGAATCATCCGAACGCGCGCAACGAACTGCAATTCCTGATCCGTCTGTTGCCCGACGGCGTGATGAGCAACTATCTGCGCGAGCGTTGCAAGGTCGGCGATACGGTCGAGTTCGAGGCGCCGCTCGGCGCGTTCTATCTGCGCCAGGTCGAGCGTCCGCTCGTGATGGTCGCGGGCGGCACGGGGCTGTCCGCCTTCCTCGGCATGCTCGACGAGATCTCGGCGAAACGCAACGTCGCGCACCCGGTGCATCTGTACTACGGCGTCACGAATGCGGCCGATCTGTGCGAGACCGAGCGCATCAACGGCTATAGGGCGAGCATCGAAGGATTCGCGTTCGAGACGGTCGTGATGAATCCGGCGCCGGAATGGTCGGGTAAAACCGGTTTGATCCCCGAGCATTTCGACCGCTCGTTCCTCGAATCGAACGGCTTCGACATGTACGTGTGCGGACCGCCGCCGATGGTCGAAGCGATCAAGACCTGGCTCGCCGATCAGGGCATTCAGGACTACCGGCTGTTTTACGAGAAGTTCGGCGAAAGCAACGCTCGATAAGGCGTGCTTCGCAGGCAGGTCTCTGTTTGTCCCGTTTCGGCGCGCGAGCGTTGGAACGGGGCTTTTTTATGCGCGGGTGGTTCGTGGGGCGCTAACGCTGCGCCGCGCGCTTCAACGTCTCGGATGGCGATTCGCCGAACAACGCCTTGTACTCGGTCGAGAAGCGTCCGAGATGCGACATCCCCCAGCCCAGCGCCACCGACGAGATATTGCGCACCGATCGGTCTTCGAGAATATCGCGCCGCACCGATTCGAGCCGGTAGCGTTTCAGATACGCGATCGGCGCGCAGCCAAAGTACTGGCGAAAGCCGTCGAACAGCTTGAAACGCGACACGCCCGAGGCGCGCTCGATGTCTTCGAGCGTGATCGGCTCGCGCGCATTGTCGTGAATGAACTGGCGCGCGCGGGTCAGATAATGCGGCGGCGTCATCGCGGATGCGTTGGCCAGCTGCTCCGAATAGTTATGCGGCTGCGACAGCAGCAATCCCTTGAGCAACGTCAGTTCGAGTTCGGTGGACATATAGAGCTGCCCGAGCGACGGCCCCGAGCGTTCCATCTCGCCGGCCAGGAACTTGACCATGCGCCACCACGAGGCCTGATCGCCGGCGGCCGCATCCATGTCGGGCTGGAACACGAGCGGCGCTTCGACCGGGCGTTGCAGCATCGTCTGTAGCACCTGTTGAAGTGCGGAGCGCGGAATCGCGACGTGCAGCTTGCGGCAATTGCCGGTGATCGCGAGATCCTGCGATTCCTGCGGACTGACGATCAAACCGCGATCCTGATCCGACAACCACCTCTTGCCGTGCGCGGCGAGTTCCTGCTGGCCGATTATCGGCAGGCTCACGCTGTAGCAGTTCAGCGGACTGTTTTCGCTTACGGCGACCGTCACGTCGGTGCCGTACTCGACGTAGCCGATCGTCGTCGCCATTGAGCGCAGTACGGTGCCGGACTGGTGAAACCGTAGGCGCTCCGGGTGACTGACCTGGAGGCCGTGCGGGCCGCAGATTGACGCCATCCAGTCGCGCGCGCCATCCAGGTCGCTCAACGCGGCGCGGAGGTCGCGAATGCCAAGGTCGGATGGTGATCGCATACGCAGGAAACGGACGTTTTTCGAGGGGGTGCGCCCGCTGGGGACGTCCCTCAGGGCGCAGAACGGGGGACATGGTGGGATTCGCTAAGACTACCTCAACCGTGTTCGCTCCGGGAGAGTGGATAAAAACATTGCGCGTAGGCAAACCACCGCTGGGCTTGCGGCTTTTCGCCGACAAACGAAAGCAAGCTGAAATCAAACGGAAAGACGATGCATTCAATTTGCATTTAAATGCGCGAAAAGTTGTGCAAGCTTCTATTTTCTTCGGTCATCACACGCACATTTGCACAGAATCAGGCGATTTGCCTTAAGTCCGCTGCGTTCGATCCGATATCCAGTAGATGGAATACCCCTTTGGACCCGTGATTCGGATGCGGTCCCGCGGTCAGTCACCCATCACCAGACCCGGACCGGAGAGTCCATTGCGAAGGTTTGCGATTCGTCATCGGAGACAACAAAAGTGACCCTCAATCGCCTCACCATCAAAAGCAAGCTGATTGCCGGCTTCGGCATGCTTTCCCTGATCGTCGTCGTGGTCTGCTGCCTTGCGTTGAAAGCACTGAGCGATTCGACCGATGGTTTCATCGACTACGTGCGCGGCATCAACGCCCGCGCGGACATGGTCGTGCAGGTGCGCACCGCGATCGACCGCCGCGCGATTGCCGCGCGCAACCTGGTGCTGGTGACCACGCCTCAGGACATCGAAATAGAAAAGGCCGAGGTGATGCGCGCCGACGAGGACGTGCGCACGCATCTGAAGCAGTTGAACGAGATGATCGCGAACGCGAACAACACCACGGAGAAGGCGCGAAGTCTCGTTGCCGAGATCAGTCGCATCGAGTCGTCGTATGGTCCGGTCGCGACGCACATCGTGCAGCTTGCGCTCGACGGCAAGCGCGATCAGGCGAGCACGGAGATCGACGACAACTGCCGGCCGCTGCTCGCCGCGCTGATCCGTGCGACCGATGCCTACGCCGATTACACGCGCACGCGCCAGGAACAACTGGTCAGCGAGCACGTCGCGCACTACGAGACCCAGCGCAATCTGCTGATCGCGATCAGCGTCGCCGCGATTGCGCTCGCGATCGCGTCTTGCGTGCTGATCGCGCGCTCGGTGACGGGGCCGCTCGGTTTTGCGATCGGCGTTGCGCGCACGGTGTCGCAAGGCGATCTGCGCACGCGCATCACCGTCGATGGGCACGACGAAACCAGCAAGCTGCTGAGCGCGCTGCGCGAGATGAACGCGCGGCTCACCGAGATCGTCACGCGCGTGCGTGACAGCAGCTTGAGCATCGCCGGCGCGGCGCGCGAGATTGCCGCGGGCAACCAGGATCTTAGTCAGCGCACTGAGCAGCAGGCGGCGTCGCTGCAGGAAACGGCGTCGAGCATGGAGCAGTTGACGTCGACCGTCAGGCAGAACGCCGACAACGCGCAGCAGGGCAGCACGCTTGCCGCTAATGCGTCGTCGGTTGCGCAGAAAGGTAGTGCGGTCGTTGGGCAGGTCGTCAGCACGATGCAGGACATCAGCGAGAGCTCGACGAAGATCGCGGATATTACGGGGATCATCGAAGGTATTGCGTTTCAGACCAATATTCTTGCGCTGAATGCGGCTGTTGAAGCGGCGCGGGCCGGGGAACAGGGGCGTGGGTTCGCGGTGGTGGCGAGCGAGGTGCGGAGTCTCGCGCAACGATCGTCGAGCGCGGCTAAGGAGATCAAGGATCTGATCGCGGCTTCGGTTGGGCGGATTCGGGATGGGTCGGCGCTTGTTGGGGAGGCGGGAAGGACGATGAGTGAGGTTACGCGTGCGGTGGCGCGGGTGACGGACATCATGGGGGAGATTGCGTCAGCGTCTAGTGAGCAGAGTCGCGGGATCGAGCAGGTGAATCTCGCGATTACGCAGATGGATAATGTTACGCAGCAGAATGCGGCGCTGGTGGAAGAGGCGGCGGCGGCTTCGCGGGCGATGGAGGAGCAGGGGGAAAGGTTGAGGGAGGTGGTGGGGTTTTTTCGGGTGGTGGGGGTGGGGAGCTAGCTTGACGAGTGCGGGTTCTGGTTCTGTTGCTGGTTCGGTCGCGACGGTGCCGGCTTCCGGTCAGGCTGGGCGTAAGCCCACGCCGCGGCGTGAGGTAGGGACGCCCGGGCAGCGGGCAGGGCGCGCGAAGGCGGTGCCGGTGGCTGCTGCGTTGGGCGGCGCGGGCGGCGCGACGACCGTGTCAAGCGCTGCGGTCAGCACGGCGGGTGACGGGTGGGATAAGTTCTGATCGGGGCTTGTCGCCGACGGGGGAAAACAAAAGCCGTCTTGAGGCCGATTCTTTTTAAGAATCTGGTGAGGAGGGCAACACAACAAACGCCGGAAATGACCGCCTGACAAGGGCTCGCCAATTTATCAATTGCGGACTGCCCCCAAAACTGCCCCCGATTGCCAGTTGTAGCCGATGTTGATCGATGGTATGACGGAAAACAGAATTTCTTGCGACCCTTAATTGATCGCTTCCGGCACCAACACTCGTTCGCGCTCATTAGAGCGTGTCAATATGCGGCAACGTGACTCCACTGCGTCGATAGCGCCTCCGCTTGTTGCAACACCATCTGCACGGCTGCGTCCTGCAAATCCGGTGGATACCCATACTTACGAAGGATGCGCTTAACCAAAACTCTCATCCTGGCACGCGCCGACTCGCGATGTGCCCAATCAACCGACGTGTTTGCGCGCAGGCCAACTAGCAACTCATGAGCAATGAGCCGCAGCTTATCGTCTCCCATTGCCTGAACTGCGCTCTCGTTTTCGGCCAGCGCATCATAGAAAGCAATCTCGTCGTCTGAGAGCCCTGTCTCCTCTCCGCGCTGGCGAGCGGCACGGATGTCCTTCGCAAGTTGAATTAGTTCCTGCAACACCCCTGCAGTAGTTATTGCATTGGCGTGGTACCGAGCCACCGCTTCCTCGAGTCGCTGCGAGAACACTTTAGTTTGAACGACGTTGGCCTTGCTTCGGGACCGGATGCCATCATTAATGAGCTTTTTTAGGGCCTCAAGCGCGAGATTTTTGCGCTCCATCTGTTGGACTTCCGTCAAGAACTCGTCCGACAGGATCGAAATATCTGGGCTCTTAATTCCTGACGCGGCTAGGATGTCGACGATCTCTGTCGAGACCACTGCGCGACTCACAATCTGCTGAATTGCCAGCTCGCGTTCTTGCTGACCACCCCAAAAACCAATGCTGCTCTTAACCAACGCGGCTCGAATCGCTTGAAAGAAACCGACCTCCTCACGGATTACTCGAGCCTCATCTGAGGCAGAAGCCAATGCAAATGCCTTCGAAAGCGCGAGCACCCCATCCTGATAGCGGCGGTGTGCATTTCTCTTTCCTTCTTTAGTTGTCTCAACCGAGGCGAGCCTGTGCTGCAGATCTAGGATCCATTCAATTGCGCCGGCCATCATCGCCAGCCGTTCGTTTGGAGTTCCGCTCATCGCAGACGCGTAGTCGAAGCCGTGATACATATCACGCACCACCTCGTACTTTTCCATCATCACTGCGATAGCCTGTGCCTCATCGACGCCCGTGCTTTCTTGATCCTTCTTGGAATATTGTTGTAGTGCAGATTTAAGGTTTTGCGCGATGCCGATGTAATCGACGATCAAACCTGCAGGTTTGTCCCGGAAGACGCGATTCACCCGCGCAATTGCCTGCATCAGCCCGTGACCTCGCATGGGCTTGTCGACGTACATCGTGTGCATGCAGGGAGCGTCGAAGCCGGTGAGCCACATGTCTCTAACAATCACTAGCTTAAGAGGGTCTTTCGGATCGCGCGCACGCCTTGCCAGCAAGTCGCGGCGACCTTTGCTACCAATGTGTTGCTGCCACTGCTGCGGATCACTTGCTGCGCCAGTCATCACGATCTTCATTGAGCCTGCGTTGTCATCATTGCTGTGCCAATCCGGGCGAAGCTTGACGATTTCGTCGTACAGGTCGACGCAGATGCGACGGCTCATACAGACGACCATCCCTTTACCTTCGAGGGCTACAACGCGACTCTCGAAATGGGCGACGATGTCCTGGGCCACCAGCGCCAGGCGCTTCTCACTGCCCACCACCGCTTCAATCTTCGACCATTTCTTCTTCAATCGTTCTTGCTCAACCTCCGGATCATCCTCAGTTAGATCCTCGATCTCGGTGTCGATTTTCGGCTTTTCCTTCTCGTCAAGCTCGATACGTGCAAGCCGCGACTCGTAGTAGATTGGCACGGTCGCTCCGTCCTCGACCGCACGACTAATATCGTAGACATCGATATAGTTGCCGAACACCGCCGGCGTATTAACGTCGTCCGCTTCAATTGGAGTGCCGGTGAAACCGATAAACGAAGCGTTGGGCAATGCGTCGCGCAGATATTTAGCGAAACCGTAAGAGATTTCGCCGGTTTTGGTTTCCACCTTGGCGCGGAAGCCGTATTGGCTGCGATGTGCTTCGTCTGCAATGACGACGACGTTGCGACGGTCGGTTAGCTTCGGATACTTGCTCTCGCCGATTTCAGGTGCGAACTTCTGGATCGTCGTAAACACCACCCCGCCGGATGCACGGCTCAGCACTTTCTGCAAATCTTCACGGCTGTTCGCCTGCACAGGAGTCTGTCGGATCAAGTCGCGGCACATGGAGAATGTGGCAAACAACTGATCGTCCAAGTCATTACGATCGGTCAAAACTACGAGTGTTGGATTGGCCAGTGCAGGGTGCTTGACCAGTCGCCCCGCGTAAAACGCCATAAGCAAGCTTTTCCCAGAACCTTGCGTGTGCCAAATCACACCAACCCGTTGATCGCCATTTGGCGAGGAGGCCGTCACGGTGCTGCTGACCGCGTGCCGCACCGCGTGAAACTGGTGGTAACCGGCGATGATCTTCGCCAGTCCGGAGCCGGTTTCCCCGAAAACGGTGAAATGGCACAACAAGTCAAGAAGTCGGTGCTGTTCGAAAACACCCTCGATCAAAGTCGAGAGTTCCGGTGTGCCCTTCGAGGCGACGTCCTTGCCATCGGTTGTACGCCAAGGCATGAATCGCTCCAGATCGGCCGAGAGAGAGCCGACACGGGCGGAGATCCCGTCCGACGTTACCAAAAGAGCATTCGTATTGAAGAGTGCCGGAATCTGCTTCTTGTAGGTTTGGAGTTGGTTGTACGCCCCAACCAAGGTGGCATTACCGCTTCCCGGCGCTTTCAGCTCGATCACGGCAAGCGGTAACCCATTCACAAAGATGACCACGTCGGGACGGCGCGTGTACTGACCACTAACGACCACATACTGGTTCACGGCCAGCCAGTCATTCTGCTCGGGGCGCTCGAAGTCAATTAGCGTGACCTTGCCCGCCGCCAAGGTACCGTCGTCAGCGTAATACTCAACGTCCACACCTTCCGTCATCAACTTGTGAATGCGACGGTTTTCTTCGAGGAGCGACGGCAGCTCTGACTGAGTCAACTTACGAATCGCGTCGTGACGGGCCTCCACAGGCAATCCCGGATTGAGTAGCGCAACAGCATTTTCAAAGCGCTTTCTCAATATAACTTCATCGTAACTTTCCCGTTCCGGACGATGACCATCTGGGCCAATGTCCTCCTCTTTTTCGACGCTATAGCCTAGCCCACGCAGTTGGTCTAGTAGTGCCAGCTCAACGCCGGACTCCGGCAAAAACGCCATCATTCTTCTCCTTGTTCTTTCTCCTGCTCTGTTACGAGAGCAGGAGCCCCACGCGCCGCGTTCAAAGCCTCAACGTAGGCCGCACGATCGAGCAGATAGAGCAATCGGCTAACCTCAATCTTAAGCGGCAACTCATCGCCACCAGGAAGCAGAAACTTGAGAGTAGGTGCTCCTTCCTCCTCGATTTCCACCGATAGGCCGACGTGGGCATCGATAAGGGAATTAGCTACTTCGAATCTCTCCCACGGTTCACGCGAGCTGACCGGATCCAGCATCGCATCTAAATAGGCTTTGTGAAGAAAGGCTACTATGGCATCTGCCGCCAGCACCGCGGTGCGGCGATGGTGGACAGCGAGGCGCTCAAGATACGGATCTTTACCGTGACTTGTTGGCCCCCCCTTATTGCGTAGATCGTTGAGTGCGTCGGCTAATTTGTGATGACTAGAGACCAGCTTCTTGAACTTGTCATCGCGTACGTCACCCAGTTTCAGCGCACGTATCGCAGCACTCAGCCAGTCCGAAAGGGATGGTGTCTCCTGCGTAGGCTTTAACGGCGCTTGAACGGTATGAAAACTTTCAACTACTATTCGACAAACCACCTCGACCATGGCTTTTGCACAGTCGATGCAGGCATCGTTGTCTTGTTCTAGTGCGCGCTCCAACGCCTCAAAAGTTTGATGCAACATTGGTGCGTTATGCCAGTGCGCGCAGACCTCACGGATGCCGGGACACCAGTCCAGAGTCATCTTAAACGTCCTCTACGATGCGCTCGGCATCTTCCAACTCTAGATCGCCAATAAGCAATTTCGGCAGTAGTGCATCGCGCAGTGCAACGTGATTGCGCGATTGAACTCGGTTCAAAATAATCTTCTCGACCAACGGTGACATCGATAGCGACATCTCTTCAAGGACGGCTTTCGGCGGAACGATGACTTTTGCCGCGCTGAGATGGCTGCGCTGAATGTGTCCCATAGTTGTGGCCTTGGCAGCCGCGATGCGGCGAAATTCGTCCAAATGATGACGCGTCCACAGATAATAGAACCACTTCGGAAACTCTTTCGAAGTTACCTTAAAAAGGTGCTGATTGAGTGCGCCCACTCCACCGCACCAGAGTTCGACCTCAAGAGTACCGGACCACGAAAAGAGCACATCGCCGTCTTGAACGATGTAAGCGGGCGGCAGATCACTGTTGCAGCGGCCAGCGTCAATCGTGCTTCCTTTACGAAGCTGAGCAATCTTAATAACTGGTAGTGTGGGTCCGTCTCCTGGAGGATATTTTTGGAGGGCAACGCCGTTTAGATAGTGTGCAATCTCATCCAGACTCCGGGTATCCCACCCTGCGTCCGCTGCGACCTGTTTCGCGACAGTCGGCTCGGAGCCTGAATTGGCGCGAATAGGATCAAGGTTGACAAACCAACTCTGAAACAAAGCTTGCGCCATTGCCTCAAGCGTCGCATTCATCCGTCGATTCAATTCGATTTTGCGGTCTAGGATCTCGAGCAGTTCGACGATGCTTTTGCGCGCAGGCGTGACGGGAGGCACAGGATAAGCCAAGAAATCATCGCGACTAAGCGCCACAACGGCACTCCCCGTTGCATGACCGTCACAGTAATCTCTATACTGAGGAGTACGCAAAACCCAGTAAAGGAAATTTTGCTCTTCTTGACTTGAGTCACGAAACTCGAGTTTGACGGTGTCTTGCGTTAAACGGCCCGATGCCACAGAGGGGGGAACGCGTGCCACCGATCCAATCATCTTCCCGTCTTTGGTCGCACCCTTTAACGAAACGAAAAGATCGCCCGGTGAAAGCATAATCTTCGGCGGACACTCCCCGCCGTAAGTCTTATAGTCGCCTTCGCGAAATCCTCCTCCTGGATGAATCGCGCCAAGCCCAAGCAAAGCGGGGCCGGGTTTCCCCACCAGGTTGCCCTTGTAAGTGATGCCACGCTGAAGGGTGACGTAGTCTCCGACCGTCGATTTAACCACCATAGCCCAGCCTCTTCAGGTTCGCCTTGATAGCCTGCTCGAGTTTCGTCGATTCGGCGTATTGCGCATACAACTCTGCGGCGAGACGAGGCATCCTTTCCTCAAATGATTCGCCATCGTCGTCGACCTGCTCAGCGCCAACGTAGCGGCCGGGTGTGAGCACGTAGCCGTGCGCTTTAATTTCTTCGAGCGAGGCAGATTTGCAGAACCCTGGAACATCAACATAGACTCCTTCGCCTTCCTCCCCGCGCCAAGCGTGATAGGTATCAGCGATCTTCTGCACCTCTGCATCGGTAAGCTCGCGCCGAGTGCGGTCTACCAGCACGCCAAGTCTTCGAGCGTCGATAAACAACACCTGTTTGCGTCGGTCGCGTAGATGAGCTTTACCGGCGCGCCCGTTCGATTTATCTCGAGCGAGGAACCAGAGACAAGCGGGGATCTGGGTGGAATAGAAGAGCTGCCCCGGAAGCGCCACCATGCAATCCACGATGTCCTGCTCGATCATCACACGACGTATTTCACCTTCGCCCGATTGATCGGATGACATCGAGCCATTGGCAAGCACAACGCCGGCCGTACCATACGGAGCGAGGTGATGAATGATGTGCTGCAGCCAAGCATAGTTCGCGTTGCCTACCGGAGGCGTACCGAACTTCCAACGCACGTCCTCGCGCAGGCGGTCGCCGCCCCAATCTGAAATGTTGAACGGAGGATTCGCAAGAATGTAGTCAGCCTTTAGGTCACGCAGCTCGTCTTTGTGAAAACTCCCCTCGTTGTTCCAGCGGATGTCCGAGTCGATACCACGTACTGCCAGATTCATTTTGGCTAGACGCCACGTTGTGTAGTTCGATTCTTGACCGTAGATCGCAATATCGCCAATTCGACCGCCTCGTTCCTGCACAAATTTTTCCGACTGAACGAACATGCCTCCCGAGCCACAACACGGATCGTAAACGCGGCCCTTGTAGGGTTCGAGCATCTCCACTAACACCCGCACTACCGAGCGAGGCGTATAGAACTCGCCACCACGCTTTCCTTCGGCACCGGCAAATTGGCCAAGAAAGTATTCGTAGACCCGACCCAAGATGTCTCGGGAGCGGCCCCCTTCCTCATTAAGGGCAATGCCAGAGATCAAGTCGATCAGCTCACCTAGCATCACCTTGTTGAGCGCGGGACGAGCATAGTCCTTCGGCAGGACTCCCTTGAGCGACTCGTTATCCTTTTCGATAGCACGCATCGCGTCGTCTATGAGTGTTCCGATGGTCGAGAGCTTGGCATTTGCCTGTAGATGTGACCACCGGGCACCTTTGGGTACCCAAAACACGTTGTCAGCCAAATACTCATCCTTGTCTTCGGCCGCTTGCGCGTCTTCAGCGAGAAGTGCTCGATGCTTTGCCTCGAACGCCTCCGAGATGTATTTCAAGAAGATGAGTCCAAGCGCGACGTGTTTGTAGTCCGACGGCTCCATATTGCCGCGCAGTTTGTCTGCAGCTTTGAACAACTCGGCCTCAAAGCCGAGGCCGCTTCCGTTTCGGGTGGATTTGGTGCTATTGCTGTCGCTCATTCGATTCTCTTCGCCGTGGACTGGCGTGCTGTCACAGGTGGGGCTGGTATTATAAATGTCGAAGAATCAGACACCGCACTATAGAGGCTTCAGGTTGGTTCTCACAGTGGTACAAGTCCCTCCGGCGCTGACCCAACGTGGATTGGACGTTGCCACGGCACAATGCTGACACCACCTTGTCACGCACGCGTTCCCGCTCGCCAATGCCGCTGAGCTGATACACGCCGCTCAAACTCATCCGCCCAACGTGTTTGTGAAGCCCCACGCGACGGCATGCTCGATACATTCAGCGAGCACTATCGGCGATCGTGGCGGACTCGCACGATGCCCAAACACTCCCGACAGTCGCGAAACAAATGATCCATTCGGCGTCGTTCGTCGAGAGAGTGTGCCGATCGCATCCCATGTTTCATCGCGTTGTGCGACGAAATCAATTTTCCCGCTTCAGTCGCCGGCCCCGTCGACCTTTCCCACGGTCTCCATCCGCGAATTTTCTCCGCCTGCCGCGTCCGCCGCTCCAAGGTCCATCCGTTCGCCATGATCGGCTTCCAATAGTTCGTTTGTAGATTTTCCCGGATTTTCCGCGCGCGCATAACCGCTGGGGGTGCCACCACCACGCGTGGATTGATTATTCACCTGCTGCGGGCCATTCGCGATGTTCGCCTGTCGCACGAATGCGAACGGACGCGGATTCTTGATGTCTGCCAAGGCTTCCAAGGTCGTCCGGCACTGCGACTGCGCTTTTAACGCCAGCCGCAAGTAGGTGTCCGTTACCCCAGGATACTTTTCGGCGTACTCGCTCGCCTGTGTGGCAAGACCTGTGAATATCGCATCGAGCGCGTGAGCCTGGCTAATAAGCATCGCCTCGACGCCTGACAGGTCCCCTTGCTTTACCCGGTCGATCTGCGCTTTCAGCGCGGCAAGGTGGTCCCACCATGCGGCTTCGGGACCAAATATCGGTCCAAGATATTTTTGTGCGACCACCGCGCCATGCGGTGGGTGGCCCGTCGCAAACCCTGCGCGATACTTCCTTTCCTTCTCGTCCAGACCACCGATTGGCGCTTTACGGCACCCGTCAGCTAACCCGGCCGTTTCCCGTTCGTCACCCACTGTCCCTTCTCCTTCTATACCGAATTGTCCCCGATTCCGACGCCCGTTCCTGCATGCCAAACGAATGCGCCCAGCTCAAAATCCGCTCTGTACTTCGTACGTCAGCCTCCGCTTCGCGCGTCGCCGCGGATAGTGCAATCACCGTTCGATGCGTTCTCTCTGCAACGTGGCTCCACGAAGTGACGTTCACTATGTTCACCATGTGCACCCACTGCCGCGACTTGATGAACATCGTGCACTTCGTGAACTTCATTTCCAGCGGCAACATCCGCGCGAGAAATATAAGGCTCGGCGATCCTGCGCAGCGAGCAGGCGTAACCGTGGTTCCCGCGTCGCTCGCTTGCCCACGCTGCGATGCCGATCTGGCGCAGTGCTGGTGCGAGCCGCCGGAACGCATCGCCCATGCCCTTGGGTGACTTCGGCCACGATTCCGAATCCTGCCTATACGCGGCCAGTACCTCGTGGAGCCGCCCGATTGTCCCGTCGAACCCCGCCGGGTTTTCGTCCAGATAGGCGAGCATCGCCATCGCCACCGGCGATGCATCCAGCGTACGATGGACGCTTTCGCGCCGCCGCTCCTCATAGTCCCGTAGGAACGAGCCCGGCGACTTGCCATGGACACGGTAGACGGCTTCGCCGAGCTGCGCGAAATCAGCCATGCGCGGCAGCTTCAGGCTCTCCGCGCGCACGGCGTGGAGTTCCCCCAGCGAGCGCGCCAGCACGTGGAGCAATCCGCCGAAGATGCCATCGCGGTGCGTCTCAAACGTCTGCTGTATCTGGTTGGCCGTGGCGCGCGCCTCGATCGTCGGCAGATCGACGTGCAGCGCACGGTCTGACAGGTCTTGCGCTGTCACAATTAAAGCGATGCCGTTCAGAGCAATCGGTTTCTTCAGGTCGAGCACGGTTTCGTCTGCGTTCGTGAAGAGTCGTCGCGTCGAATAACCGCCGCCGGTCGCGAGTACGCAGAGCGCGTCCTGATATGCGGCAGGTAAATGCGAGAGGTTTTCGAAGCTCATCAGGTGCGCGTTCTGCGCGGCAACGAACACGTCGTCGACGTTCTTCGGCGCGGCGCGGTTGTTCGAGCGGTTTGGATCGATCAGCTCGCGCAGGTAGTGCTGCGTGGTCGATTTCGCCGAGCCCTGCTCGCCCGTCAATTCAAGCACCGCATAGGGCGTGGCGCTGCGGAAGCACTCCAGCATCCACGTCACGACGAGCAGCCGTTCACTTTCGGGGATGTTCACGATCTCCCACAGCGGGGCGATTGCGCCGCCCTGCGTGGGGGTTGGCAATGCTCGCATGGTTGCCGTGCGGATGAAGAGCAGCGGCGGCGCGTCAACGATTCGCCAGCCGGTCGTCGTCACTTCCACCGCTTGCCAGGCATCGTTGCAGAGATCGATCCAGACCGCACCCTCGACGCTCGCTACCCTCAGATGCGTGCGGCGTTGGTCGCCGTCAAACTTCGCTTTTCCCTCGATCGTCGCGAGTGCGGTGGTGATGGCCAAATCAGTGGGCGCACGGCCGTACTGCTGATAAAAGCTGTACGCGAGCCATTCGCGAAAGCCATCGCTGCGTACGGGCCAGCATTCGCGATGGCCGCCGCCATCTAGCAGTGCATACGCCACGCGATCAGGATCATGAAACAGCTCACACCGATCGTCGGCCAGCTCGATCAGCAGATCAGCCACGGATTTCTCGTCGGCAATGTTCATGTCGCTGCGCATTTGGCGTTCAAGCGCGCCGATCGGTACATCGCGGCATTCGCGGCGGATACGTGCGCGGACACGCGCATAGTCGGCCGGATAGTCGACGCGCAGATCATGCAAAGTCTCTACGATCTCAAACAGGGCTCCGGCATCTCCCGCCAAGGTGCGCGCAATGGCGTCTTCGGCGATCAGCGTCAGCGCCGCTGCGGGTGACCTGCTAATGCTGGTCTGAACGTGATTGGTTACAGCGGTGGGTAGGATAGCGGCGGCGTTGCATGCTGTCACCGCTTCGAGCCCACGGTGACGCTGTAGGTCGTTGACGTCGCCCGCGCCATTCGAGCTGCTCTCGCCAAGGTCAGCCACGGTCAGCCCGCCCCCGTTCGCGCGCGCGGATGCCACACCGTTGTAGCCCGTGACGATGACATTCCTTTGGGCCGCCACCGTTCACCTCTGAGCTCGGTAGTTCAGCGGGTCAGCAAACCAGCGGTGCAGCTCGCGGTTGTTGTAGACCGTGCAGCGTTGCGTGAGACGCTGGCGGCGCGGAAACTGGCCCGCCAGCTCGAGTTTGCGTGCGGTCTCGCGGCTGAACGGGAGAAACAGCTTCAGGTCGTTCCAGGTTGTCAGGCCGTCGAGGGGAAGCGAAAGCGGGGACGGGAACCCCGTATCGCTGGCGAACCCGGTGGGTATTGCTTGCTTCGCCATGTAAAACCTCGCAAAAGATTGCGGTTGAACATGGTTGCTATTATTTACAGAGACAGACGGATTTCGACCACTGTACGCATGCGCCCCGTTCTGCGCGCGCGACCCGCGATGCGCAGAGATTCCACCATGCGCAGAAGGGAAGAATTAACTGTCAGATTTCTTGCCCCCTTTTTTCGCTGCCGATATCAGTTCAGATAGCTTCTTGTGCGAAAGAGGCACCACTCGCAGAAGCACGTTTGCAGCCCGCGCGGCCGGTAAAGCGGGATCAATGTTTTCCCGCCAATATTTCAACGCGTCTTCTTTCAACGCCACATTTTCGGCATGGCGCAATTTGGCTAACGCCGCCGCCGGCTTTACACCGTGCGCGCGATCACTCCATGCTGCGGTAAGAATGCCGGCCCAGTATTGAGCATCTGCCGCAAACGTCCATGCAAGTTCGCGTTGGCCAGACTCGTCGGCCTTCATTGCTTGAACTCCGTAGGAAACAATTATTTCCATCACGATAATAAAGGGCGTGATGAAACGTTCTTCGTCACTACCCTGCGCATACCGCATCAGTTTTTCGACCGATTTGTCGCCATCCGTACCACCATCATTCCAGGCTGCGTCAAACGTTGCGGCAAAGTCTGATTCAGGATCTAATACGCTCTCACAGTTGAAATCGGGGGCCGATAATTTCAATTTTTCGAGAAAGTCGTTATAAAAATCCCACGCTGCACTTATCGCATTACCGCCTTCCGTGGTCGGCGTGCGTAGTTCCCGCGGGACTTCCTTTTCGTCCTGGTTTTCCATTTGTGGCCTCGCGCAAATCCCTCATCTGAGATAGGAGCCGCGCCATCGGGTGAGGGGACGCGGTTTCGATTGACCGACGCAGGCCCGACGCCGCGAGATTGGCTCGCTTCTGGCGCGAGCGAGACTAGTTTGAGGCGATTCCAATCGGCACAACCTTCGCACCCGCCTTCAACGCGTCAAGATAGTCCGCCCAGGCTTGCATCATGGCGCGCCGCTGGTCGATAAACCTCGTGCGGTTGTACGCGGTGCCAAGCGCATCCGGCACCTTGTGCGCGAGTTGGTGCTCGATCACGTCGGGTGGAAAGCGAAGTTGCTCGTGTAAGATCGTTCGCGCCATCGCGCGGAACCCGTGGCCAGTGATTTCGGTCTTGGTATCGAAGCCCATCCGCCGCAGCGCCGCGTTGACCGCAGCTTCGCTCATTGGTTTCTTCACGTCGCGGCCCGGAAAAACATACTCACGGTTACCGGTGAGCGCGTGCAGCGCTCTTAGCGTCGTGACTGCCTGGATCGCGAGCGGCACGATGTGTTCTGATTTGGTCTTTGTGACGGTGTAGCGCCATTCGGCCCGGTCCAGATCAAACTCCGCCCACTTCGCCTTGCGCAGTTCTCCGGGCCGCACGAACCAAAGCGGAGCGAGCCGCAGTGCGCATTGCACGACAAATGTCCCAGTAAAAGCGTCGAACGCCCGCAGCATCTCTGCGACCTTGATCGGTTCTGTGATCGACGCATAGTGCTCGGACCGCCAAGGTGGTAATGCTCCACGCAGATCGCCCGACGGATCTCGCTCGGCCCGCCCAGTAGCAACGGCATACCGAAAAACCTGTCCACAGTTCTGTAGCGCCCGGTGCGCGGTTTCTAGTACGCCGCGATCCTCAATACGACGAAGCACCGCTAACAGTTCCGGCGCTTTCACATCGGCAATCGGGCGCGTGCCGATCCACGGGAAAACGTCTCGCTCCAGCCGGCGGATGACCTTCTCGCTGTGGCTCGGTGCCCAACCGGGCGCGTGCTTCGCATACCACTCCCGCGCGACGGTTTCAAAACTGTTCGCAGTGCGCTCGTTCGCCGCTGCCTTTTGCACTTTGCGCTCGATGCCGGGATCAACGCCATTCGCGAGCAGCTTGCGGGCGGCATCACGCCGCTCGCGCGCATCCTTCAGACCCACGTCCGGATACACGCCCATGGACAAGCTCTTTTCCTTACCCCCGAACCGGTATTTGAGCCGCCACCACTTGCCCCCCGCGGGGGTAACAAGTAGGTACAAGCCACGCTCGTCGAACAGCTTCTGCTGCTTGTCGACGGGTTTTACGTTGCGAACCATCAAATCGGTGAGTGCCATGCTCAAAATCTCGGAGTAACTGCGCGGGTCGCGTCCAGGAACGTGCGAAGCTCAGCGGTTTCAGCCGCAGTAAGGCTGAGCCGGCGCGTGCCAATCCGCAACGATAGTGCACCGTCGTTGTCGAGCGTGAAGCGCATCGCGGCATCCTGCCGTGCTCGCTGCTCAAGCTGGGCGGCGCGCTCCTCCTTCCGAAGCTCACCAGGATCGCTGCCACCGGCGAGCAGCTTGCGAGCTTGGTCACGACGCTCGCGGGCCTCGCAAACTTTCACGTCGGGAAACACGCCCAGCGACAGCCGCTTCTCTTTCCCCCCGAATCGGTACTTGAACCGCCAGTACTTGCCACCGCTGGGGTGGATCTCAAGAATCAACCCCTTGCTGTCGTACATGCGCCAGATCTTCGTGCGCGACATGGCAGCAGCTATAACCAAATCCGACAGGGGTTTCCGGGCGGTTTCCATCATCTCGTGGGGTAACAGGATTTCAACCGTGCCAAGCAACCACCAAAGCGACCCCGCCAAGTGGTGGTAACTACGTGTGAAAGATTGTAGACGATGGAAACAAAAAAACCTCGGGAGCCTTATGCTACCGAGGTTTCTTGTAGTCTTTTGCAGACGTTTGGAAGATGTTTGGTGGAGAGGAGGAGGATCGAACTCCCGACCTTCGCATTGCGAACGCGACGCTCTCCCAGCTGAGCTACCCCCCCAACGAAATTAATTCTAGCACAGCAATTTTCCGTTTTGCCAAGCCTCCAGCCTCGGGAAAACCTCATCTGGACGGCGCGCCCGCGAGCACCCAGTCGACCACTGCGCGGATGTCCGCATCGCTCATCGATGGATGGGCTGGCATCGGAATCATGCCCCACACACCGGATCCACCGTCCTTAACCTTGCGCGCGAGTTTGGCCGGTGCCTGCGGGTCGCCCTTGTACTTCGCGGCGATCTGCTGAAACGACGGACCGACCAATTTGCGGTCCACCGCGTGACAGCCCATGCACGCATTCGCGGCTGCGACCTGCTGCCCGCGCGGCGCCTCGGCAGCATGAGCACCCAACGTCACCGTCCCCGCCACCGCGCCGACCACCCAAATGAACACGGCACTCAAACGCGCCGAACCACACATCAGGGCACCGCCTTAGGATTACCCGGCCGCACAGCCGTCGACGAATTAACCGGCGCCGGCGCCTGCTGATCAAGCGGCCGTGCGCTCACCGACGAATCGGGAATCGCGCCGACAGTCGGCTCGGCGGCCTCAGGCTGCGAAGCGGCCACAGGCGCCGTCGCCGCAGCGGCAGCAGCAGCCTCGGCCTCCTGCGGCTGGATGTACTGGAACACCTTAACCACCTGCACGACACCGGGCACACGGCTCGTGACATCAGCGCCGATATTCCCTTCATTCATCGTAACGAGGCCCATCAAATAGACGTTCCCGCGTTCCGCCACGACCTTGAAGTTATTCGCCGAAATGTTCTTCTCGGCGATCAGCGCGGTCTTCACGCGCGTTTCGAGGTAGGTGTCATTGGTGCGCGACGAGAACGAGCTCGCCGGCATGATCGCCAGTTCGTTGACGATCGTATTCACGTTGTTCATGTTCCGCACGATGCTCTCGGCGCGCTGCTTCGACGCATCGCCCGCGACCTCGCCGGTCAGCAGCACGCGGCGATTGAACACCGTGACGTTGACGTGCGCGGAGTCGGGCAGATTCTGGCTGATCTGCGAGAGCGCCTTCACCTGAATCTCGCGGTCCTCGGTCTGCGCGCCGAGTGTACGGCGATCGGTCGCCATCAGCGCGCCGCCGCCCGCCGCGGCCCCGACGGCGAGAAAGCAGCCCTGCAGCGTGGCCGACAGCCCCGCCGCGAACCCGACCACCAACACGGTTCTCACCAGTGTGTTCTTGACGCGGAATACGCTCATCAACTAGCTCTCCTTCGGAATCAGTCTCAGTCTTCGCCGAGCAACATGGCATCGATGCCGTCGCACAGACAATGGATGGTCAACAGGTGCACTTCCTGGATGCGCGCGGTGCGATCGGACGGCACACACACGTGGATGTCGGTGTCGCTCAGCACTTCCTGCGCGCGTCCGCCGCCCTTGCCGGTCAGCGCAACGACGATCATTTCGCGCTCGTGCGCGGCCTCGATCGCGGCGAGCACGTTCGCGGAATTGCCGGACGTCGTGATCGCGAGCAGCACGTCGCCGGGCTGGCCGAGCGCCCAGACCTGCTTCGCGTAAATCTGTTCGAACGAATAGTCGTTGGCGATCGCGGTGAGCACGGAGGTGTCGGTGCTGAGTGCAATGGCCGGCAGTCCTGGCCGTTCGCGCTCAAAGCGGCCGATCAGCTCGGCGGCGAAATGCTGCGCGTCGGCGGCCGACCCGCCGTTGCCGCACGCGAGGATGCGATTGCCGTTGGCAAGCGCGGCGAACATCGTGTCGATCGCGGCAGCGATCGGCATCGACAGGGTTTCGAGGGCTTCGAGTTTGACTGCCGCGCTGTCGCGGAAGTGTTGTTGAATGCGTTCGACTGACATCGAGTCTCTATCTTCTACCGCGAATGGGCCGCACTGCGCGGCCGTGTTGTGAAGTCGTATTGCGAGGCTGCGCCCCGTTGATAAGCCGCGCGACGCACACCGCACGCGAGGGCGAAAAATCAGCGAATCATCGCGAAACGTGCTGCTTGCCGCGTGCTCTTCGTGCGCTTTCGAGCGCGACACGCGAGCGCAAGTTTATCGCACTCACGCGCGTTGTCCGCGCCGGCTGTCAGAGTTCGTCGGCGCGAAATGCATCGCGCAGCCACACGAGCCTGCCGCTCTCGAACGCGACTACGTCGAAACGGCACGCGGGTTCGTCGCGCGGACCGCGGATCGTCGCGGCCCGAGTCGCGAGATAGTGCCGCGCCGCTCTCACGATGCGCCGCCGCTTCTGCCACCCGATGCTCGCGGCCGCACCGCCGTAATGCCGCTGCGCGCGCGCACGAACTTCGACGAACACCAGCGCGCCGTCGCGATCGCTCATCACGAGATCGATCTCGCCACCCCGACACGATACGTTGCGCGCGACGAAGCGCAGACGCTGCCGTTGCAAAAATTCTTGTGCGCGCGCTTCGAAGGCCGCGCCGACGGATTTGGACTGGTGGGCAGCGGAAAAGTTGTGGGTCGTCGTTGAGGTGATCCTGGCAGGCGCTTTTTCCATGTCCTTTGGTGCGATCGGCTCGCGCGACCCCACATGGCACAATGTCGGCCTCGTTCCGTCTGTTTGTCTCTTCCGTGTCATGACTCCTCTCTCCGAACTCGCGCAAGGGCAGCAGTACCCCACCGCTGCGCTGTATGTGGTGGCCACGCCGATCGGCAACATCGCCGACATCACGCTGCGCGCGCTGCACGTGCTCGGACTCGCGGACCGCATCGCCGCCGAGGACACCCGCAACACCGGTCAGCTGCTCGCGCGCTACGGCATCTCGAAGCCGCTCGTCGCAGTGCATCAGCACAATGAGCGCGAGGCGGCGCAGCGCGTGATCGAGTACCTGCAGGCCGGCGAACGCGTGGCCTACGTGTCCGACGCGGGCACGCCTGGCATCTCGGACCCGGGCGCCAAGCTCGTCGACGCGGTTCGCGAGGCCGGCTTCCCGGTGATCCCGCTGCCCGGCGCGAGCGCGCTCGCCACCGCGTTGAGCGCGACCGGCGATTGGGTCGCGACGTTCTCGTTCCTGGGCTTCCTGCCGCCGAAACCGAAAGCGCGCGCCGCCGCTTTGCAGGCGCTCGCACAGCATCCTCACGCGATGGTCTTCTACGAGGCGCCGCACCGGATCGTCGAGACCGTGCAGGCGCTCGCCGATGCGTTCGATGGCTCGCGCCGTCTGCTGATCGCGCGTGAACTGACGAAGTTACACGAAGCGCTGCACCAGGGCACCCTGGCCGAAGCGCCAACGTGGCTCGCCGCCGATGCGAACCGGCAGCGCGGCGAATTCGTACTGGTAGTGGAAGGCGCGTCGCCCGAAGCGGCCGGCGAACATGATCACGACGCGCTGCTCGGCGTCCTGCTGGAAGAGTTGACGGTGAGCAGCGCGGCGAAAATCGCGGCGGCGCTCACGGGCGCATCGCGCAACGCGTTGTACACGCGCGCGTTGGCGCTGAAGGAAGACAAGCCTGACGCCTGAGCGTTGACTTGGGTAGGCGGGACAAAAAAGGGCCGCATATCGCGGCCCTTAGATTTTCTACAGAGAGTGTTGCAGTCGACGCGGCATCGCCGCCGCGTCACGTCACATCACTTGCTCGAGTCGGAGTTCGACGCGAGCGTTTCGTTCAGCTCGGCGCGTGCTTCCTGCTGGGTGAGCCCTTCGATCTTGACCCGCGCGGTGCCGCTGTGGCGCATGTCGAGCATGGCGGCGGCCGCCATCGAGAGGTCGATCACACGGCCGCGGGCGTACGGGCCGCGGTCGTTGATCCGCACGACCACCGAGCGCGAATTGGCCGGATTGGTCACGCGCACGTACGAGCCGAGCGGCAGCGTGCGATGCGCGGCAGTCATGGCGTGCATGTCGTAACGCTCGCCATTGGCGGTGCGGCGGCCGTGGAAGAAGCGGCCGTACCACGACGCGCGTCCAATCTGATGGAAGTCCGCGACGTCGGCGCCGTCGTCCGTGAGCGGCTGCGCGTCGGCCAGCGGCGACGCGGGCGCGCTCGGGCTCGAGGCCGGCGCGTTACCGTATGATTGCGGTCCGAACGAACTCAGGTGCATGTTCTTCGTACTTTGCGGCGTGTCGTCCGCGGAGGTGTCGCTCGCGCCCGGAGGCGTGGCACAACCGGCCAGTACAAAAAAGGCAAAAAGAGTCCCCAGACCACGGGTTAGCCGAGTTTTCATAAGACGTGCAATCACGTTGTCGAGCCGCGTCACCCACAAAGCTGGGTGTGTTGCTTGCGACTCCGGCGGTAGGAACGACAACGCGCCGCGCGAAAAAGCGCAGTACGTCAAAGCCCGGATACGGCTCACTGAGCCGCTACCGCACGGTCAATTTTCACGTCTGGCGCAACCTGTCCCCGGCAGCCTGACCAGACCCCACACGCCGCCAACTGAACGTGGCAAAGACACGTTCTTGTGCGCGCAACTCAGCGCACAGGAACGGCGGCGTAGGCCCCACCCAGCGTCACGGCAGTTAAGTCCGTAGCAGGCGCGTGGCGCCTGGCTGGGCAAGACGTGTGCATCGAACGCATCGATACTTGATGGCCGTCGGCACTCCGACAGCCCTTACTTGAACGGCGAGCGGCATCCCCTTTTTGTGGGGACGCATCGCCTTGTGGCAGCACAACTCAGTTGCGCATGAAGTCCATTATACCCAAAAAAAATTTTTGGGACGGCGAGCTGCACAAAACCCTGACCAATCTTCACATTTATCGCAAAAATGGCCATGCAAAAGAGGCCGGCGCGGCGATGCGTGCTCCCCGCCTCACGGGCGACGGAGACCGTCGCGAGGCCGGTACAATCAATGTTTTCCCTGCACGCCGTCCTGTCATGAAAGTCACCCTGATCCCCGTCACGCCGTTCCAGCAGAACTGCTCGCTGCTCGTATGCGAGGCCACCGGACGCGCGGCCGTCGTCGATCCGGGCGGCGACCTCGACGTGATCCAGCGCGAGATCGCGCGGCAGAACGTGAGCGTCGAGAAAGTCTTGCTGACCCACGGCCACATCGATCACTGCGCCGGCGCGAAGACGCTCGCCACCCACTACGGCGTGCCGATCGAAGGTCCGCATCCCGACGAACGCTTCTGGCTCGACAAGCTGCCGGACCAGAGCACGCGCTTCGGCTTCCCGGCCGCCGATGCCTTCGAGCCAGACCGCTGGCTGCAAGACGGCGATACTGTGCAATTCGGCGACGAAACCTTCGAGGTCTACCACTGCCCCGGCCATACGCCGGGCCACGTGGTGTTCTTCAGCCGCGCGCACCGGCTCGCGCTGGTCGGCGACGTGCTGTTCGCCGGCTCGATCGGTCGCACGGATTTTCCGCGCGGCAACCATGCGGACCTGATCCGCTCGATTCGCGACAAACTCTGGCCGCTCGGCGACGACGTCACATTCGTGCCGGGCCATGGCCCGACCTCCACGTTCGGTGCCGAGCGCCGCACGAATCCGTACGTCGCCGATGGGGTGGCTGTATGAGCAGCGAAATCTATGTAAGTACCGACGTCGAAGCGGACGGCCCGATCCCCGGCCCGCATTCGATGCTGAGCTTCGCGTCCGCCGCCTACACGGAAGACAAGCAGCTGATCGCGACTTTCTCGGCAAATCTCGAATTGCTCGAAGGCGCGGCGCCGCATCCTGTCCAGGCGGCGTGGTGGAAGACCCAGCCGGAAGCGTGGGTCGCCTGCCGCCAGGACTTGCAGAAGCCCGAGGCGGCATTGACCGCTTATGTCGAATGGGTCGAGGCGCTGCCCGGCAAGCCGGTGTTCGTCGCGATGCCGGCTGGTTTCGACTTCACCTATATGTTCTGGTACATGATGCGCTTCGTCGGCCGCTGCCCGTTCTCGTGGTCGGCGCTCGACATCAAGACGCTCGCATTCGCGATGACCGGCCTGCCGTACCGCAAGAACATCAAGCCGCGTTTTCCGAAACACTGGTTCGACGAACATCCGCACACGCACGTCGCGCTCGACGACGCCATCGAGCAAGGCGCCCTCTTTTGCAACATGCTGAAGGAATTGCGCGCAAGGCAACCCGAACTCCCTGCCGACGGCAAGGATGATGGGGACGGCTCAGGGCAAAACGTCGCTCCGGACCCGATAAATTAGGCAATCTCGCTCGCGAGAGCCGTTTTACATTGCGTTTCGTTTTCGCGCCCTCTACCATGCGTTGATACGGCGACGCTAACGGAGGCGCAGTTGACACTCGATACGTTCTCACAAAAGATCCTGCGCCTGCTTCAGCTCGACGCACGCCGTTCCGTGCAGGAAATTTCCGACCAGGTCGGGCTGTCGAGCACGCCGTGCTGGCGGCGCATCAAGGACATGGAACAGTCGGGCGTGATCCAGCGCTACACGGCGCTGCTCGATCGCGAAAAGCTCGGCCTGCACGTCTGCGCGCTCGCGCATATCCATCTGACGCGTCACACCGAGGGCGGCGTCGAGCAGTTCGAGCGGGAAATCGCCACCTGCCCAGAAGTGACCGAGTGCTACAGCACGACCGGGGAATCCGATTACATCCTGAAGATCGTCGCGCCGGACATCAAGGCGTACGACAGCTTCCTGCACGAACGCATTTTCAAGATTCCGGCCGTGGCCCAGGTGCGTACGAGCGTCGTGCTGCGCGAAATCAAGTTCGACACGCAGTTGCCGTTGTGACGGGTGCCGCCGCGGCCTGGGGCGTCGCGGCTTCTGGTGCCCGGCTCCTTGTGTCAGGCCTCCAGCGTCTGAGACTCGCAGCATTCAGGCGAGCTTGTGAGGCTCCGCGGCGATTGAACGACCGACCGGCGCGCCGCCGGTCTTGAGCTCGGTCTCCGTGCAGCCGCCTTGCGCGACCGATCCATCCCGTTGCAGCAGCACATCGAGCTTGCGGGCGCCGAGGCGGCGCTTGAGCGCCTCCAGATCGACGCGCCCGAGTGATCGCACCTCGCTTTCCAGGAGACGGCTGGTCTCGTCGGTGCCTGCAACAATCCCGTCACCCGACGATGACGCTGGCAACACCACCTCCACGTCCAGTCCAGTGCTCAGGTAGTGCAGATTCACCGCCACGGCCTGCAAACCGCCCACCACCAGCGCCGCGTTGACCTCGGCGACCACCCGCTCGCGCGGCGGCAAATCGACGGGAGGATGCGCGTGCGCATCGTTTTCCGGATCGACGTGGATTAGCGCGTCGAGCACACGCTTGTCGCTCAGCACACGCAGACGCGCCGACTCCGCGATGTAATGCCCCTCCGACACCGAAATCATCGGATCGACCAGGATGTGCGCGTCGACGAGCGCGAAATCACCCATCTTGCGCGTACGCATTTCGTGCACGTCGCGCACGCCGGGGGTGGCCATCAGCAGGGCACGCATGTCGGCGCTGGCGGTTTCATCGAGCGCCCGGTCCGACAGGTCCTGCAGCGCGTCCCAGCCGAAGGTCCAACCCATGCGCGCGACCATGAAGCCGACGATGGCCGCCGCGATCGGATCCAGCAGCCGCACGCCGGCGATGCTGCCGAGCACCCCGATCCCCACCACCAGCGACGACGCCGCGTCCGAGCGCGCATGCCATGCGTTCGCGACCAGCATCGCGGAACGCACGCGCTTCGCCTCGCGAAGCATGTAGCGAAACAGCGCTTCCTTGCAGACGAGCACGAGCGCCGCGATCGCGAACGCACTCATGTGCACGGCGGGAATATTTTTCAGATCGGCGAGCCGCGTACCCGCGCGCCATAACATGCCGACGCCGACCGAGATCAGCAGCGCGCCTAGAAATAACGACGCCACCGTTTCATAACGGCTATGTCCGTAATTGTGATCCGCGTCGGGCTTCGCCCCGCTATGCCGATTGGCGATCAGCACCACAAAATCGGAAATAAGATCGGCAAGGGAATGAATGCCGTCGGCAACGAGTGCCTGCGAGTGCGCGATCGTACCGACGACGATTTGCAACGTCATCAACACGGTATTGACCGCAATGCTCGCAAAGGTACTTTTGCGAGCAACACGTTGTTTCTCGGCGGTTTGAGTGGTTGCTGCGGCTTGCATACTGAAAAGCGGGAAAGGTCAATTCTTCTTATTGTACCCGCCACGGATCGAACGCGCTGGGAGCGAGGTCGAAAATTCCTTTTAAATCAGTCTCTTATCTAAACGAAAAGCATTCGTGTTCCAGTTACCTGAAGCGCATGCGACAAAAAAGTGGCGCCGCGAATGACAAAAAGCCGCACCTGAACGGAGCGGCTTTCGGGATTTCTGCAGCAGGCTATAAACGCCTGTGATTGTCGTATTCGTATTATGCGGCGGAAGCCCTTACCGCACGCAGGGTTGCGATTACTTCTGGATCAGAAATTTTTCGCGATCCAGACCCGCGATCCAGCGCGGCGGCTTGCCACGGCCAGACCACGTGCTGCCGCTTTCCGGGTCGCGATATTTAGGTGCGACGCCTGCGCGCGGACGGCTCGCTTTAGCGCCCTTCGGTGCACGGCCGCCGCCTAGTTCGCTCAGCGAGATGCCGTAATCCGCCATTTTTTGCTTGATTTCATTCAAGACTTCCGCGTATTCGCGCGACTTCGCTTCTTCAATCTGCTTTTCGAGCTTCTCGCGCTGCGCGAGCAGTTCCTTGTAAGAAGACATAGGTTCCCTTGTGGTATGGATAAATGACTGCCGGTCTTATGCCGACTTGCCCTTTGAAGGTTTCATGCCTCGGAATTTGATGGCGAGATTAACACAAAATAGAAAGACTGGAAAAGCGCTGGCAAAAAATTAAATTAAATTCGTTTCAAAAGGTTTCCTTGCGATGCTCTGTGCCCGCGACGGTCTTTCAATCGGCTGATTTCGCATGTCACTGAAAAAAATCCCGCCGCCTCGCATATTTATACGATTTAACTATCAGGAAATGAGATTTGACATGTCTATTGCACATCGAACATTTCACGGCATGAAAGCTTGGACTGCGATAAGCGTCCACTAGTGAGACAAAAGCCGGCGCAGCGCGACCGCGCATGCGCGCTTTCCCGATAAACGATATTGCTTAATCCGCATGCCGGTCGATGCAGATATCGAGCGCCGCATGCAATGTCTCGATATCGGAGCCTACGCCGTCGAATACGAAACGGCGGCGCACGCCATCGCGTTTCAGATCGGCGCCGTAACGGTCGATGCCCAGCAATTCGACGCCGCCCGCGCCGTCGAACCGGCGACCGAATTCCGCGATCAGCGCATCCTCCTCGCTGGCCGCTAGCGGTGGCAGCCGATCGAGTTCGGCGCCGTCGAGCCAGCCCATCGCGCCGAAGCCGCCGATGTAGCGCAGCCGCTCGAGCTTCATGACCCAGAACGTGAAATCACCCAGCACCAGGTAGCGCTCCGCGTCCGGGTGATAACGCAAATAACGACGCACCCGTTCCGGACTCGAGTCGACGGGCTCGAAGCGGCCGAGCAGCGTGACGCGTTGGCCGCCGAGCACGTCGCCGTCGGGCGCGTCGACGGCCAGAAAGCCGGCGCGCGGATCGGCGTGCAGGTTGTGCGTGTGTTCCGCGAGCCGGCTCACGAGGATCGTCGGGCGATGCAGCGCATCCGGCGCGAACGGCAACACCGACGGATACGGAAAGCCCTCGGGCTGCCGCGCATGCGTGGCGAGCGTGCCGACCGCGGCCGTATGCAGCAGATGCAGCGGAGCGTGAGCGGGAATCTTCACGTGAGCGTTCCTCGGTGAATGAAAGATGAGCGGTGAGTGGCGCGCGGCGATATAGAAACCAGCGGCGGCGCCCCAAAGCATGACGTTCGGCAACACCGCTTCGCCACACCCGCAGCCGTTCAATCGTATCCGCCCGCTCCCCCGGCTCCAAGCATAAGCTTGCATGCTTCGATAGAATCGAAGGTCCGCTTTCAATGCGCTTTCTCGCGCACCCCGCCTCGAGACCTCCGTGCCCGATCACCAAGCCTCCGAATTCGCCGTCCTGCCCGCCGCGCACCGCGACCTGCCCGTCACCGAGCGGCAACGCGCACGCATTGCCACGATGGCACTGTTCTTCATCGCCGGCATGATGTACGCGTCGTGGGGTGTGCACGTGCCGACGGTGCGCGACCGCTTCCATCTGAATCCAGCCATGCTTTCTTTCGCGTTGTTCGCGGTGGCGGGTGGCTCGATCGGCGCGATGGTGACCAATGCGTCATGGATCGCGCGGGTCGGCACGCGCCGCGCATGTCTCGCCGGTGGTCTCGCGATGGCCGCCTGCGCGGCGCTGATCCTCGTCGTACCCGCGTATTGGATGCTGCTGGTCGTGCTGGCCGTCTTCGGCGCGGGCATGGCCACGCTCGACGTCGCGATGAACGCCGAAGCAAGCGCAGTCGAAAAGGCGCTCGGCAAGCCGATCATGTCGTCGCTGCACGGCATGTTCAGTCTCGGCGGCATGTTCGGCGCGGCCGTCGGCGGTGCGCTGCTGTCGCGCGGCATGGCGCCGGCGCTGCATCTCGCGCTCGCCGCGGCGGTCAGCGCGCTCGTGCTGGTGCTCGCGTGCCCGTCGGTGCTGCCGCACGTGCCGCACGCCGAGCATCCCGATGCCGCGACGCCGCGCGCGAGCCGCTGGCGTTCGCCGGCGCTATGGGCACTCGGCACGATGGCGCTGGTCGCGCTGATCGCCGAAGGCGCGATGTACGACTGGGCCACGGTCTATATGCGCGACGTCGTGCTCGCGACGCCCGCGCTCGCGAGCGCCGCCTATGCGGCGTTTTCCGGCGGCATGGCGGCCGCGCGTTTTGCCGGCGACGCGGTGCGCGCCCGCTTCGGCGCGCCGCAGCTCGTGATGATCAGCGCGGCGCTCGCCTGCGCCGGCATGGTCGACGCGCTGCTGCTGCCGAATCCGGTGGCCGCGCTCGCCGGCTTCGCGCTGATCGGCCTGGGTCTCGCGAACATGATGCCGGTGCTGTTCGCGGCCGCGGCGAGCGTGAAGGGCATCCACGCGGCCGAGGGGCTCGCGCATGTCGCGGGGCTCGCCTATTTCGGCTTGCTGCTGGGGCCGGTGATCATCGGCGCGGTCGCGCAGGTGACTAATCTGACGATCGGTCTCTCGGTCGTCGCCGTATGCTCCGCGATGATCGCGCTCGTCGGGCCGAAGGTGCTGCGGCGTTTGAGGATCTGACGCAAACGCGTGCCCGGCGTCACGACGAAAACCGCATCGAACGCAGCCAGAAAAGAAAAGGCACGCAAGCCTCACGGCCCACGTGCCTTTTTAGCGGCCAATCGAAGGGCGGCGCAATGCCGCCTTCGATCACACCGGATTTACATCTTCACGACGTCGAGCAGCGTCTTCTTGCCTTGCTTGTAGTTGTACAGCGAGATCACGCCGTGCTGCAGGTCGCCCTTCGAGTCGAACGTCGTTTCGCCGATCACGCCCTTGTAGTCGGTCGTCGGCATCGCAGCCAGGATCTTCGCCGGATCGGTCGAGTTAGCGCGCTTCATCGCGTCGACGATGATGTACACCGCATCATACGTGAACGGCGCGTAGATCTGGATCGGCTGGCCGAAGCGCTTCTCGTACTTCGTTTCGAACGCCTTGCCGCCCGCCATCTTTTCGAGCGCCATACCGGCTTCCGAGCAGACGATGTTGTCGGTTGCGTCGCCGGCCAGATCGGACAGCTTGTCGGTACACACGCCGTCGCCTGCCAGCACCTTGGCACGCAGGCCGAGCTGCTTCGCCTGCTTGGCGAACGGGCCGCCGGTTGCGTCCATGCCGCCGTACATGATCGCGTCAGGGTTTTCACCCTTGATCTTCGTCAGAATCGCGCGGAAATCGACGGCCTTGTCGTTCGTCGCGTCGTGCGACACGACGTTCAGACCGAGCGCCTTCGCCTCCTTCTCGAACTCGTTCGCGAGACCCTGGCCGTAAGCGGTCGAGTCGTCGACGATCGCGACGCTCTTCACTTTCATGCCCTTGGCCGCGTAGTTCGCGAGTGCCGGGCCTTGCTGCGCGTCGGTCGCGACGACGCGGTACGTCGTCTTGAAGCCTTGCTGCGTGTAGGCCGGGTTCGTTGCCGACGGCGAGATCTGCACGATGCCCGCATCGCTATAGATCTTCGATGCCGGGATCGAGGTGCCCGAGTTCAGGTGGCCGACCACGGCGACGACCTTGTCGTCGACGAGCTTCTGCGCAACCTGGGTTGCCGTGCGGGGGTCAGCCGCGTCGTCCTGCGCGTCGAGTTGCAGCGTGACTTTCTGGCCGCCGATCATCAGGCCCTTGGCGTTGATTTCCTCGACGGCGAGGCGCGCGCCGTTTTCGTTGTCTTTCCCCAGGTGAGCGATACCGCCAGTCAACGGCGCAACGTGACCGATCTTGACGACCGTGTCGGCTGCGGCCGATGTTGCCAACGTCGCAAACAGCATCGCACCAGCGGCGATCGGCAACAGCTTTTGAATTTTGATGTTCATGTAAGTCTCCAGTTTCGGTCAAAACAACGTAATCGCCCTGTGCCCCGCTTCCCTTACACGTGTCGCTCAGTGTCCCGTGGACGACCACGCCGGTTGCATCGTTCATGCACTTGGCCAGCACGTTTACCGGACTGTTTGTGGCAGTTGGCAAACCGTACTTGCGCGCAAGTGTAGGCCATCAAATTAATTTGGGGGAATTTTTTGAGAAAGTGGGAACAACACTAATAGCGTAGTTACTACGCGAGCCGCTCGTGGCGTGGGGAGCGAGCCGAAAAGCCCCGTCCCATGCGGGTTTCCGCTAAGTGAGTCAGTTTTCCGCCGAGGTGGAACTTACGCTTTTTCTGACTCGCGCCGGGTGCAATTCGAAGGGTTTTTCAAGTCAAAAATGTGGCATACCGCACGGGATTGTGAGCATGCCAAAAAATCTGAATCCGGTTTAAATCGGCCAATCGATCACCGCGTGAACGCGGCGATCCGCACGGTGCCCGGCCGCCATTCCTGCGCGAGCTGCGCCATTAGTTCGGCCGCGCCGAGCGGTTCGGCGCGCACCCGGGTTTTCCATACCTCGGGATTCGCACTCTGCCGGCCGGTCAGAAACGCGGTGCCCATTACCGCGGCTTGCGTGCCGAGCGCGAGAAACGGCAATCCGGTCGCGTCGACCCGTTGCGGCACGAGCGCCATCGTGCCGACCAGCGCATCCTCGAACGCACCAATGAAATTGCCGCGATGCGCGCCCGCCACCGCACCTTGCGCGACGATCGCATCGGCACCTGCGTCGCGCCACGCGATGCTTTCGACAACATGCGTCGCAGTCCCAACTACATAATTGTTGTTCGCGTGAAAGCGCTCGACGTCGGCGGACAATAGCAGTCCGAACGTAAAGCCGGCGACCGGCACGCGAAGTTCGACCAGTATCTCCAGTTGCACGCGAAAATCCGGCGCATCGCTCGCGAGCGGTGGAGAAATGAAACATCGAGATCGTTTCAATCGCCTTACGAGAATCGAACCCGCCCCGCATCAGCCGCCAGCCCCCGTCCCGTCGCGCTGCAAGCCGTTTCTTTTGATGGCAAACTAACCGCCCGCCGAATGGCCGCGTGGCCTTCAGCGTTTCGTACACACCGACCTCGCGCGGCGTTCGCGCGAGTCAATGGAGAACAGCATGAGCACGACTTCCCGATGGATCGACATCCCCGCCGGCAACGACAGTTTCGGCGGCTACCTCGCGCTGCCGAAGGGCGGCAAGGGACCGGCCGTCATCATCATTCAGGAAATCTTCGGCGTGAACGGCCATATCCGCTCGGTCGCGGATCAGTACGCGCTGGACGGCTACGTCGCGCTCGCCCCGGACGTGTTCTGGCGCGTGCAGCCGCGCGTCGAATTGACGTATGACGGCAAGGATCGCGAAAAGGGTATCGAGCTGATGCAGAAGACCAAGCTCGACGACGCGGTCGCCGACATCGGCGCCGCAGCGGCCGCCTTGCGCGCATTGCCGGAAGTGACCGGCAAGATCGCCGCGATCGGCTACTGCTTCGGCGGTCGTCTCGCGTATCTGGCCGCGGCGGCCGGTTCGGTCGACGCCGCTGTCGCCTACTACGGCGGCGGCATCCAGACGCAGCTCGACAAGGCCGCGAACGTGAAGGTGCCGATGCAGTTCCATTACGGCGAGCTCGACGCCCACATTCCGCTGTCGGACGTCGGCCAGATCCAGGAGCGTTTCGCGGGTCGCGCCGACGTGCAGTTCAACATCTACCCGAATGCGGATCACGGCTTCAACTGCTCGGAACGCGCGTCGTATAACCAGCGCGCGTCGGCATTGGCGCACGGCCGCACGTTGACGTTTCTCGGCGAGCATATGTAATTCCCGCCTGAGGGATTCGAGTCGTGCGCGCCGTGTCGCTCGTGTGACGACGAACTCGCGCTCCTGAAGCGCGCATTCGAATTCACCTGCGTCACCTCGGCGCTCAACTCGGGTACTCTGTGCAAGACGGCGTGTCGGCCGACACGCCGTCTTTTTACATGTGCGACGCATTCGACACAGGCTGCCAACCGATCGCGAGGTTCAACCGCCGTGCACTCAGACTATCTCGCTCATGACGCCATCGGCCTCGCCGAACTCGTGCGCACGCGCCAGGTCAGCGCGCGCGAATTGATCGACGTCGCGATCTCACGCACCGAGGCCGTCAATCCCGCGATCAACGCGGTCGTTCTGAAAGACTACGATGCGGCACGCGAGCGTGCGTCGCGCGACGACGCGAATCGCGCCGAAACCGTGAACGGCGTCAACGGCACGGACCACTCCGCCGCCCACGCCGCGCTCGCCGGCGTACCGTTCCTGATCAAGGATCTCGGCGCGCCCGTTGCGGGACTGCGCATGGCAATGGGCAGCCGCCACTACCGCCACTTCATTCCGACGCAGGACGCGCCCGTCGTCGCGCTCGCGAAAGCGGCGGGTCTGAACATCTTCGCGAAGACCAGCACGTCCGAGCTCGGCCAGATGCCTTATACGGAGCCCGAACTATTTGGCGCGTGTCGTAATCCATGGAATCTCGATCACACGCCGGGCGGTTCGAGCGGCGGCGCCGCGGCGGCGGTCGCCGCGGGCATCGTGCCGCTCGCGCATGCATCCGATGGCGGCGGCTCGATTCGCATTCCGGCATCGTGCTGCGGACTGTTCGGCCTGAAGCCCTCGCGCGGCCGTGTGCCGCGCGCGGCGGCGCCCAGCGCCGGCGAGCTCGGCATCGATCTCGCCGTGTCGCGCAGCGTGCGCGACAGCGCCTTGCTGCTCGATCTGCTCGGGGGCAACGCCGAGCGCCCCGCCGGCGCGCCCGGCACGTTTCTCGGCGCAACGCGCGAGCCGTGCAAGCCGCTGAACATCGCGTACGTGACCGAGCCGATGCTCGCGCCGTCGCTATCGGCCGATGCGCGCGCCGCGCTCGACGACGCCGCGCAACTCGCAAGCTCGCTCGGCCATCGGCTGGAGCCCGTCTCGCTTGGCATCGATTTCGCGGCGGTCCGTCATGCGTTTCTGACGCTGTGGTCGGTGACCGCCGAAGACCTCGTACTGAACGCCGAGCGCATCACCGGCCATAAGCCCATGCGCCGCGAGTTCGAAATTTCGACGTGGGCGATGGCGCATGTCGGCCGCAAGATCGGCGAGCAGGGTTTGCCCGCCGCGCTCGAGGAACAACGCCGCATCACCGAACGGCTGACCGATCTGCTGAACCGCTACGACGTGTTGCTGTGCGCGACGCTGGCGGCCGCGCCGATCAAAATCGGCGAGATGCGGCCGAGCTCGGTCGAGCGCATCCAGATGCGCGCGGTTACCACGATGCCGCTCGAAGCGCTGATGAAGAAACTGCTGCTGGAAGCGTCGAACAAGGCGTTCGCGTGGGCCGGCTGCACGGAGCTGTTCAACCTGAGCGGACAGCCGGCGATGTCGGTGCCCTTGTACTGGAACGCGCGTGGGCTGCCGATCGGCGTGCAGTTCGCGGCGCGCGTCGGCGGCGAGGCGACGCTGTTGCGGCTCGCCGCGCAACTCGAAGCGGCACGGCCGTGGTTCGACAAGCGCCCGCCGTTGATGCATGCGCGGCGCTAGAAAGCGGTTTTTCAAGGTTGGGAAGCGGCTGCCGCACGCGGCGAAGAAACGTCACGAAGCGCGCCACGAAACGCACCACGAAGCGCACCACGAAGCGCGCCGTCGCGGAATCCGCCGCGAGGTTGCGGCGCATTCCGTGAGCAGCCTGCTCTTGAGTGAAACGCTGGCTCGATCAGGCCTTCTTGTTATATGCGCTGCACCATCCCGTGGCCGCGACCTGCTTGCCGGCGAACATCGGACAGCCGCCGAAGGCGTCGCCCGCCTTGCCCTGGAAGAAACTGCAGTTGCTGCATTCCTGGCCAGCCGCGAATTTGGTGAATTTCGCCTTGTCGACCTTGCTCGCGTCCGCCTTGTAGCCAAGCGCCTGCGCGGTCGGATCGGTTTCGGAGACTTTCGGCGCGTCGGCGAACGCCTGGCGCGACAGCGCGAGTGTCGATGCCACACCGATGCTGGTGATCAAAAACGTACGACGGGAAGATCTCATGGGGACTCACTCCATTTCTATTGGAATCAACGCCGTTCTAATGACAGCGTCCGCCAAGCATAGCAACGAAGCCGCCGCCCGTGATGGTCCAAATGATAGAGATAAGCGGATCGGTACGGTGCCAATGCGAATCAGGTGCGATTTCAAGCGCGCCCGCTCAGTTCGCAGACCCGCTGCGCAATCGGCAACGATGCCGTCAACCCCGGCGACTCGATGCCGAACAGATTGACGAGCCCGCGCACCCCATGTGCGGCCGGCCCCTGGATCACGAAGTCCGCGGCGGGCTCGCCCGGCCCGGACAACTTCGGACGAATCCCCGCGTACGCGGGCTGCAACGCGTCATCGGGCAGCGCCGGCCAGTATGCGCGAATCGCCGCATAAAACGACTCCGCGCGACGCGGATCGACATCGTAATTGATCGCGTCGACCCATTCGACGTCGGGACCGAAGCGCGCCTGGCCGCCGAGGTCGATGGTCAGATGCACGCCGAGGCCGGCCTCGTTCGGCATCGGATAGATCAGGCGGCTGAACGGCGCGCGTCCCGAGATGCTGAAGTAATTGCCGCGCGCGAAATAAAGCGGCGGCACGTGCCGCGCGTCGAGTCCGCGAATCTTGCGGGCGAGCGCGTTCGCATACAAACCCGCGCTATTGATCACGCAGGCGGCGCTGATCGTGGTCGGCGCCGCGCCGCCGACCTTGATCGTGAAGCGGCCGTTGTGCGCTTCGATCGCCTCGACCGGCGCATGGAACGCGCACACTGCGCCGTCGCGCTCGGCATCGCCTTGCAACGCCAGCATGTACTGATGACTATCGACGATCCCCGTCTGCGGCGAAAACACCGCCTCCACGCACTCGAGCGCCGGTTCGAGCGCCTGCGCCTGATCGCCGGTGATGCGCATCAAGTCGAGCACCCCGTTGTCGCGGCCCTTGGCCATGATGCTTTCGAGCTGCGGAATCTGGTTGCGCGACGTCGCGACGAGCAGCTTGCCGCAACGCGAATGCGGCACGTTGCGCTCGGTGCAATAGTCGTACAGCATTTCGCGGCCGCGCACGCACAGCGCGGCTTTCAGCGAACCACGAGGATAGTAGATGCCTGCGTGAATCACTTCGCTATTGCGCGAACTCGTGCCCACCCCGATCGCCTCGGCGGCCTCCAGCACGATCACCTCGCGCCCGCGCGCCGCCAGCGCGCGCGCCGTCGCGAGGCCGATCACGCCGGCGCCGATTACTACACATTCGATCTGATCCATATCCGTTGACGCGGCGCATGGCGCCGCGCGCTGCCTCGTTCAGCCGATGGGAGAAGGACAGGAACGACAGGTCGCCGCCGCGTTCCGCTTGTTGTCGAACGCGTCTGTCCGCTGGGTCTGCTTATGTCTTTGTATCACCACCACGGAAAATTGTACGACCTGGTACAGACGAAAGCGCCATACAGCCATGCGCGCAGATCAGGCGATCGCGCCGCCCAATGGGCATGACCGCACGATCCTGATCAAAAACAGAAATAATTGCTGTGGCATTTAACGCACGTGCCGTATGAATTACCGACCTAAACCGCGTCGAGCACAGAAAACCGGGGTTTTGTGCAAGAAAACGGCCAAAAATCTCAAAATCCGATCGGTTTTCGTCGGTTTCCGTAATCGAGGCGGATATCGGCGGGTTCGATCCGATCGCGTCCCGCGATGCGCGCCGCGCCGAAGCCGTTCAGGATCGCACGGCGCATTTCGCGCGGCGACGCGCGCTTGAGCGCATCGAGCGTCGCGTCGCCGAGCGTCTCCGGAAAACGCAGCCCCCAGTTGTGCGCGCCGCGAATCTCGCCGTAGATCGACTGCGCGATGCGCCGCGCGCCCTCGTGGTCGGGCGGCGGGATCTCGTAGACGTTCATGCGATTCAGGATCGGCTCGGGGATCGCGCGTTCGTCGTTGGCGGTCGCGATCCAGATCACATTGCCCGCGTTGATCGGGATTTCGGCGAACTCGTCGATGAAGCTCTCGGCGGTGTCGTGCTCGAGCAGCGCGTACAGCGCGCCGAGCGGATCGTATTGCGAATCGCCGCTCGCCTTGTCGATTTCGTCGACGGCGATCACCGGGTTCGCGTAGCTGCCGTTCACGAGCGCATCGAACACCTTGCCCGGCTTCGCGTTCTTCCATTGCGACGACGCACCCGACAGAATCCAGCCCGCCGTCAGCGAGCTCATCGCGACGTATTGGTACGCGGTGCCGAGCAGGCGCGCCAGCTGCTTCGCGAAATGCGTCTTGCCGATGCCGGGCTCGCCGAGCAGCAGCAGCGGCATCAGTTCGAGCCGGTCCTCGGTTTCGAGGCACAGCGCGACCTGCTTGCGGATGTCGTCGAGCGGCGCTGAAAAATTGGGCAGCGCGTCGATCAGATCGTCGATCGACGGCATCCGGTTCGGCTTCACGCAGAAACGCAGATTGCCGGTTTTCAGCATCTTTTCGTAGGTCGCGCGCAGCGCCTCGTTCGCGCCCTCGCCGAGACCGTTCAGCGCGGTTTCGACCTCGTCGAGGTCGTACACCCGGCTGAACGAGGCCACGGAAATTTCCTGTTTGACCATTGCTGTTGTCATCGCTCACCCCGTCTGGCTGCTGCGGCGGCGCCTTGTGAGCGCCGGTACGAGTCCAGTGTAGCGACGACATAAACGCGTGCAAGCCAGCAGTCGTGCGGCTCTGCTGCTAATCCGCGCGGCTTCCCGCAGACGCCCGCGGCGCGTGCCTTCGTGACATTCCCATCCTTATCTGGAATGTATTGTTGCTGAACCAGGGTTCGTTGGCTGTGTCAGAAATCGTTGCGGCCATCGGGGTAAGATGGCTCTCTGATTGCTACGACGACCCAACCACGCGAACCCACGCGTGAGCGGAGATCCTTATGTGGAAAACCAGTATCGTGGCCATGCTGCTTGGCGTTTCGTTGCTCGCTCACGCGCAACTACAGCCGGCGCAGGTCGTGCAATGGCAGCTGCAGGTGATGAAAGACGGCCAGCAGATCGATTCGTTCGACGGCACCACGACCGTCGGCCAGGCGCGCACGGATACGCATCACCAGGTCGTGCAGCACGACGTCGGCTGCAAGGACCAGCCGGCCGGCAGCATCGACCTGTCGCGCACGATCACGGTGTCGCCGCTGCGCGTCGATCCGGAGGGCGTGATGTTTTCGATCGACACCCAGGCAACGCTCGAGGACGACAACGCGCAGCGCACCGACATCGGCTGCAAGCTGCCGCCGCAGCCGCGCCAGATCAGCGCGAGTCATCCGGGACTCGTGGTGCCACCTGATCAATGGGCAAGCTGGACGATCGTCGATCACAATCCCAACCTGGTGTACCGCGTCCATGCGAACGTCGTGAACGGCGCCGCGGACGGCGGCGGGACGAACGGCGGCATGAACGGCAGCACGAACGGCAATGGCGTCGCGACCGGCGGCAGCAAGCCGAACTGATGGGACCGGCGCACCCGACCGACGCCCTCAAACAGAACACGTGGATAACGCGGCATGCGAAACCCAGAAGAATTGATCCGTGAGAACCTCGCGCCGGACGATTTCGTCGCGGTCAGCTGGAACCTGCACAAGGGCCGCACGCCGCTCGGTTTTCAGGCCTGGCAGGCGATGCAGAGCTGGGTTCAATCGACCCACGCGGACGCGTACTTCCTGCAGGAAGCGATGGCGCGGCGCATGCCGTCGCCGGTATTGGCGAGCAGTTTCGGCGCACCGATGGACGATCCGCTGACCGACGTGTGGCACTGTCAGGCGACCGAGATCGCGCGCGCGCTCGAACTCGAAGTCGCGCTCGGCCCGAACGTGTTCAAACCGTCGTGGCGGCACGGCAATGCGATCCTGTCGCCGCATCCGCTCGATCTCGGCGGCCGCTGGGACATCTCCGCGCACCGCTTCGAAAAGCGTGGCTTGCTGGTCGCGCGCGCGACGTTCGGCGGACGGCTCGTCACGCTGCTGTGCGCGCATCTCGCGCTGACGCGCCCGGCGCGCTTGCGGCAGATGCACTGGATCGCGCACTGGATCGCCAAGGAAGCACCCGACGGTCCGCTCGTGCTGGCCGGCGATTTCAACGATTGGCGCAACGACTCGGTGCCGCTGTTTCGCGAGCATGGCTTGCAGGAAGTCGCGACGCTCCTCGGCGAACCGGCGCGCACGTTCCCGGCGTTCTCGCCGGCGCTGTCGCTCGACAAGATGTTCGTGCGCGGCATGCGGCCGGTCGAATGGATCCAGCCGACGCAGGAGACTGCGTGGCTGTCGGATCATTTGCCTTATATGGCGAAGTTGCGGCTGGAGTGATGCGGCGTCCAGCTCAACGTCGCTTCGATCTCTTCCCCCGGCTGCAGCACGCAGCCGCCCACCTGCTCGCGCGGGCCGACCGCGTTGAAGCAATCCGTCGTATTGGTGACCGGCTCCACGCATAGTTGCGGATCGTCGGCCGGCGCGAACACGACCATGTGATCGAACGGCGCATCGGCGCGCAGCGTCAGGCTGCGGTGCTCGTCGGGCCAGGCGATCGTCGCCACGCGCGACCAGTTCGCGAAGTTGTTGTCGAGGTCGAACGCGTCGGGCGACATGCCCGCGCGCAATGCATCGACGGCCGGATGCGGGCCGAGATGCGTCGGCAACACATCGGCGTCGGCGTGCCACATCGCCTGCACCTCGGCATGGATGCGCGTCGCCGCCGTGCGCGGATAGTACGGATGATGGCCCATGCCGAACGGCATCGGCCGCCCGGCGAGATTCTGTGCGGACAAGGTGATGTAGAGCGCGCCATCGCGCAGCTCGATGCGCTGCCGCGCGCGATAGCGAAACGGCCAGTCGCCGGGCACGCTCGCATCCGGCTCGTGCTCGAAGTGCAAGTCCACCGCGTTGCCGCTGCGCGCGCCGACGCGCCACGGATGCCGCCACGCATTGCCGTGCAGCGCATGCGCGAAACGCGGATCGTTGCCGGCGAGATCGATCGTCGCGCCGTCGAACTCGAAGCGCGCATCGCGAATCCGGTTGCAGTAGGGGAGCAACGGGAAGCTGGCCATGCGCAGCGGATCGCGCACGTCGAACGCTTCGGCCGCCGCCGGCCGCAGCCAGTGCAGCGGACCGTCGGGCGTGACTTCGTAGAACGCCGCCAGCGCGCCGCCGACCTCGGGCGCGAGCACCGCGCGCAACGCGCCGGCCGACAACGTGACGAGGCGCGCGGCGATGGCGGGATCGTCAAGCCACGCGAGTTGCGCCGCCGCTCGAGTCACGGGTTGTGCCTGGTCGGGCTGAACCGGATTCAGGGAAACGTCGCGCATGGTCAGACGAGGCGGAACCGCGAACGGAAAGCGGCATCAACGTGCATTCGTGTCTCCTTTGAAATGCCGCGCACTATGCGGCCGGCGGACTCCCTCAGTCCGCCCGAGCGAGAATCGCACGACACCGCACCTTCAGTCAATATTATTAGTAATAAATTGGCGAGAAAGGGACGGTAACGCACCAGAAACTCCGATCCCACATGGCGGGTTAGCGCGCGTTGCCGTGCACATATTATTAGTGGTACCGTCAGCAGCATGATGCCCTTGGCATCCCCCGCTTCAGCGCCGCCTCGCCGCGGCCCGCACAATGAAAAAATCGACTCAACGCCGCCCGACCATGACCGACATCGCCAAGCTCACCGGCGTGTCGCAATCCACCGTCTCGCTCGTGCTCAACAACGCGGCCGGCGCGAAATTCTCCGAGGCCACCCGCAACAAGGTGCTGAAGGCCGCGCACGATCTCGGCTACCGGCTGTCGCTGCGCGAGCCGGTCGCGGCATCGGGCGACGAGCGCAACCTGATCGTCTATCTGGCCGACGAAATCTCGACGAGCCCCCACCCGGTCGTCAACATCGACGGCGCGCGCGACGCCGCGTACGCGAGCGGCAAGATGCTCGCGGTCTACTCGACGCACGGCAACGCCGACATCGAAAAACAGGTGCTCGATACGGTCCTCACCAATCCGCACGTGTTCGGCGTGATCTACGCGACCGTCTACACGCGCAAGGTCGCGCCGCCGGCCGCGCTGTCGCAGGTACCGACCGTGCTGCTGAACTGCTACACCGGCGACAGCACGTTTTCGTCGGTGGTGCCCGCCGAAGTCGCGGGCGGCCATCTGGCGACCGAGTACCTGTTGCAGGCCGGCCACCGGCGCATCGGCTACATCAACGGCGAGCCGTGGCAGGACGCCGCGAAAGACCGTCTGAAGGGCTACCGCACCGCGCTCGCGACCGCCGACCTGCCGTTCGCGCCCGAGCTCGTGCGCGACGGCGACTGGAGCTCGGGTCTCGGCTTCGAGCTGACGCTCTCGCTGATGCGCGAAGCCAATCCTCCCACCGCGATCTTCTGCGCGAACGACCTGACCGCGATCGGCGCGATCGAAGCGCTCAAGCAGCTCGGCCTGCGCGTGCCCGAAGACGTGTCCGTGCTCGGCTACGACGACCAGGAAATCGCGCGCCACACCCATCCCCCGCTATCGACCGTGGTGCTGCCGAACTACGAGCTCGGCCGCTGGGCCGTCGAGACGCTGCTGCAGGAAGAGCACAACCGCGCGGCCGGCGCGCCGGTGCGCCATCGCACCGTCAAGCTCGACGGACCGCTGGTCGAACGCACCTCGGTCAGGGTAATTACCGAGGCGAAACCGGCGACAATTAATATTATTAGTGATTGACCGATAATAATTCCGAGTGGAATAATCGGCACGTCGGGTCGGGAAGGAAGCGCGTCGGAAGGTCATAGCCAACCGCGCGCCAGCTGGCGAAAAATTGCCTGCACCCCGGCAGGACAGAATCAATCCCGAGCAGCACAAAAAGCAAATACACCGTCACCGGTTACTGGAGGAAGACATGGCGTCGCTCAATACGCAGTCGCGCATGCACGCGCGCAAGCAGCAGATTCGTCCGCTGGCAGCTTCGCTGCTGGCTCTGGCAATCGGTGTCGGCGCGAACGTCGCGCACGCCGACGATGCATTGCCGAAATTGCCGACCAAGACCCCGCTGAAGGTCGGCTTCGCGCAGACCGAAAGCAACAACCCGTGGCGTCTCGCGGAAACGAAGAGCTTCAAGGACATCGCCGCGAAGTGCGGCTGGCAGGTCGTCATGACCGACGCCAACGGCTCCAACTCCAAGCAGGTCTCCGACATCCAAAGCATGATCGCGCAGCACGTCGATCTGCTCGTGTTCCCGCCCCGTGAAGAAAAGCCGCTCGCGCCGGTCGTGCTGCAGGCGAAGAAGGCCGGCATTCCGGTGATTCTCGTCGACCGCGACGTCGACCAGTCGGTCGCGAAGGCCGGCCGCGACTACATCACGTTCATCGGCTCGGACTTCATCGATCAGGGTCATCGCGCGGCCGACTGGCTCGTCAAGGCGACGGGCGGCAAGGCGAAGATCATCGAGCTCGAAGGCACGACGGGCGCGTCGGCCGCGAACGATCGCAAGAAGGGCTTCGACGAAGTCATCGCGAAGAACCCCGGCATGACGATCATCGCGTCGCAAAGCGGCGACTTCGCGCGCGACACCGGCCGCAAGGTGATGGAGACGCTGTTGCAGGCGCACCCGGACGTGACCGCCGTGTACGCGCACAACGACGAAATGGCGCTCGGCGCGATCGCCGCGATCAAGGCGGCCGGCAAGCAGCCGGGCAAGGACATCCAGATCGTCACGATCGACGGCACCAAGGGCGGCATGGACGCGATCGCCGCCGGCGAGCTCGGCGCGAGCGTGCAATCGAGCCCGTTCTTCGGCCCGCTCGCCTGCGACGTCGCCCAGCGCTATGCAAAGGGCGAAAAGATCCCGACGTGGGTCAAGGTGTCCGACCGCTTCTACGACAAGGAAAACGTGCAGCAAAGCATGCAGTACGGCTATTGATCGCAAGCATCGGGAAGCAACCGGGGGCAGCATGCCCTCGGGGATTCCCTTCGGCGTTGTAGCAGGAAGTCACCCGCTCTCCATGAATGTCTCCTCGTCGGGCGGGTGGTGGGAAGGCTTCGAAGCGACGCGCCCGTGACCGACGGACCGTCGCTTCGCTTTTATGCGGCGTAACATGGGCCGCGCGCGCTGCGGCGGACCCGCATCGCCAGCAACGGCGCTGGCGGCAATATCGGCAGCATCCGCATCAGGAGAACTCCCGTGACGGAATCTGGCAAAGCAACGCCACACTCCCCCCTTACCCGTTCGCCGCTGCTCGAGATGCAGGACATCGGCATCAGCTTCGGCGGCGTGCCCGCATTGCGCGGCGCGAATCTGAGCGTCGCGGCAGGCGAAGTGCACGCGCTGATCGGCCAGAACGGCGCCGGCAAATCGACGCTGATCAAGATCCTGACCGGCGCCTATCGGCGCGCTTCGGGCAGCGTGCGCTTCGAAGGCCGCGAAGTCGATTTCCGCACGCCGAAGCAGTCGCGTGAAGCGGGCATCAGCACGATCTACCAGGAGATCAACCTGGTGCCGTTCCGCTCGGTCGCGGAAAACATCTTTCTCGGGCGCGAGCCGCGTCGCTTCGGTCTGATCGACTGGCGCACGGTGCAGCAGCGCGCCGCCGCGCTGCTCGATTCGTTCGGCTTGCAGATCGACGTGAAGAAGCCGGTGGGCCGCTACTCGACCGCGATCCAGCAGATGGTGGCGCTCGCTCGCGCGGTGTCGTCCGACGCGAAGATGGTGATCATGGACGAATCGACCTCGTCGCTCGACGAGCGCGAAGTCGAACTGCTGTTCACCGTTGTGCGCAAGCTGCGCGACGACGGCCGCGCGGTGATCTTCGTCTCGCACCGGCTCGACGAGCTGTACGCGCTGTGCGATCGCGTGACCGTGATGCGCGACGGCCAGACGGTGGCGCAAAGCTCGATGGCCGAGATGGACAAGCTGCGGCTCGTCACGACGATGCTCGGCCGCTCGCTCGCCGCCGTCGTGCAGGACGACACGGCCACGCGCGAAGCGAATCTTGCGAAGCGCGGCAAGCAGGTGATCGGCGCGACGCAACTCGGCGCGCCGCCGAAGGTCAACGGCGTGTCGCTCGACGTGCACGCGGGCGAGGCGGTCGGCCTTGCCGGCCTGCTCGGCTCGGGCCGTACCGAAACGATGCGGCTGATGTTCGGCGCCGATCCGCTCGCACAAGGGTCGCTCTCGATCGGCGGCGAGACGGTTGCGTTGAAGTCACCGCAGGACGCGATCGCGCGTGGCCTCGCTTATCTGACCGAAGACCGCAAGGGCGAAGGCATCGTCCCCGAACTGTCGGTGCGCGACAACCTGACGCTCGTCTGTCTGCGCACGCTCGCGAAGAACGGCATCGTCGACGTGAAGAAGCAGCAGGCGATCGTCGATCGCTTCATCGCGTCGCTCGGCATCAAGCTGCGCTCGGCCGATCAGCCGATTCGCGAACTGTCGGGCGGCAACCAGCAGAAGGTGCTGCTCGCGCGCTGGCTCGCGGCCGAACCGTCGCTGCTGCTGCTCGACGAACCGACGCGCGGCATCGACGTCGGCGCGAAAGCCGACGTCGCGAAGATCGTGCGCGAGTTGCGCGACGCGGGGCTCGCGGTGCTGCTGTCCGCCTCCGAGCTCGAAGAGCTGACCGCGGTCGCCGATCGCGCGGTCGTGATCCGCGACGGCCGCACGGTCGCCGAGTTGAACGGCGCCGACATGAGCGAGACCGCGATCATGGATGCGATCGCCTACGGCAGCGAAGGCCCATCGGCGCTCGCTGAAGCCGCACAGTCGGCCCATATCGAAGACGCGTTGGAGGGCGACCGTCATGGCGCTTAAGCTGCATTCAGATTCGCTGCGCACGGACGCTTCGGGCGCCGCTGCTTCGGGCGCCGACACCACCATGATGCAATCCACCAATAACCCGCCCGCGCGGTCCGCGAGCACCATGCAGAAGTGGCGTCATCTCGCGATGCAGCGCGAAGTCATCGTGCTGCTCGCGATGGTGCTGTTCAACCTGATCTTCACGCCGCATTTCTGGTCCCTGCAGACCTTCAACGTGAACATGACGCAAGTCGTGACGATCGTGATCGTCGGCATCGGCATGACGCTGGTCGTGGCGACGGGCGGCATCGATCTGTCGGTGGGCGCATCGATGGCGATCTCCGGCGCGCTCGCACCGATGCTGTTCCTGAACATCGCAGGGCCGCTCGGCATCGCGCTCGCGTTCGTGCTACCGGTGCTCGCGGCGGCCGCGTGTGGGATGTTCAACGGCCTGCTCGTCACGCGCCTATCCGTACAACCGATCGTCGCGACGCTGGTGCTGTTCATCGCCGGACGCGGTATCGCGCAGGTCGTCACCGACGGCAGCCTGCAGGCGTTCAACACGCCGGCCTTCCAGTGGATCGCGCTCGGCAAGGTAGCGGGCGTGCCGTTCCAGGTGCTGCTGATGCTCGCGCTCGTCGGCGTATTCGTGTGGGTCGTGCGCAAGACGCTGTTCGGCCAGTATCTGCTGATCACCGGCGGCAACGAGAAAGCCGCGTATCTGTGCGGCGTGCCGACCGCCGCCGTGAAGATGCTCGCGTACACGCTGTGCGCGGCGCTCGCGGGCCTCGCCGGGCTGATCTCGATCTCGGTGAATTCGTCGTCGGACGCGAATGTCGTCGGGCTTGGCGTCGAGCTCGACGCGATCGCGGCGGTCGCGGTCGGCGGCACCGCGCTGACGGGCGGCAAGGCGTATATCGGCGGCACGCTGATCGGCGCGCTGATCATCCAGTTGCTGCGCTATACGCTGCTCGCGCACGGTATTCCCGATGCGGCCGCGCTCGTCGTGAAGGCCGGCATCATCGTCGCGGCGGTTTATGTGCAGCGGCGCTCACGCTGATTCTGGCGCTCATCTCATTCTCACGATCTGCGCGCAATCTTTCCGGACTCGCTGCGATGAAAAAGAATCTTCCCATCCTGCTCGCGCTCGCGGCGCTCGTCGTCTTTGGCCTCGTGCGCTATGAACACTTCGGCTCGGCGTACAACATCACGTCGTTCTGGCGCTACAACTCGATGTTCGCGCTGATCTCGATCGGCATGGCCTTCGTGATCATCACGGGCGGCATCGATCTGTCGGTCGGCACGGTCGCGGCGCTCGCGAGCGTGGTCGCCGCGTTGACGAGCGTCTACGGCGGCTGGGTCGCGGTGCTCGCGGGCTGCGCGGCCGGACTCGCGGTCGGCGTGCTGAACGGCATCATCATCACGCGGCTCAAGATCCTGCCGTTCATCGTGACGCTCGCGACCAGCCTCGGCGCGCATGGCGTCGCGCTGCTGCTCGGCAAGAACGATGCGGTGTCGATCGCGGCCGATTCGAACTTCGGCAACTTCGGTCAGGGCGACCTGTTCGGGCTGCCGATTCCGGGACTCGTCGCGCTCGCCGCCGCCGTGGCGGGCTGGCTCGCGCTGCGCAGCACGCGCTTCGGGCGGCACTCGCTCGCGATTGGCGGCAGCGAAGAAGCGGCACGTCTGATGGGTCTGAACGTCGACCGCACGCTGGTCATGGCCTATGCGGTCAGCGGTCTGCTCGCCGGCATGGCCGGTGTGATCCTCGCCGCGCAGTTCGGCGCGGGGCAGCCGAACGAAGGCGTCGGCTGGGAGCTGTTCGCGATTTCGGCGGTCGTGCTGGGTGGCACGCTGCTGACCGGCGGCGAGGGTTCCGTCGCGATGACGATCGCCGGCGTGCTGCTGCTCGGACTCGTGTTCAATCTGCTGAACTTCGAGAACGGGCTCGGGTTCATCAGCCTGTCGGCGTACTGGCAGTCGGTGATTCGCGGGGTGTTCCTGCTGCTCGTGATCGTGCTGCAGGCGCGCGTCTTGAAGCAGCGCGGAAAGAAGCGGGTGGCGGCTGCATGAGCAGGCGGCACCCGCTATTCGAACGTCACCAAATCCGTCGGACAGTTTTTCCTTCTGTAACTGGGGCTTGCGCCGACGATCGCCGCCCCAGATCCCCGTCTGTGTACCAATAGACTCACCGCCGAACCCTGTGAACGCGCCGCCCAGCCGGCGCGTCACGTTCGCGGTTATTGACTGTCCGAACGCAATGTCCAGACCGTCGCCGTATTCGTGTTGTCGTCTACCGCGGTGAACTGCTGGTGGCGCTTGCTATCGAGACCGAATGCGAGACCAAACGCCGAGCCCGCCGTAGAGTCGACCTGCAATTGCGCGACGAACTGCCCGTCAACGGTGAACTCGACGATTTCGCTCGGATGGTTGGGGTCGGGGTTGACGGCGTCGCCGTTGGCGGTAACGAGATGCCCATTGGGCGCCAGGGCCAGCGCAAGCGGGCCGTGGAGATGTTTGTTGTCCTGGTAAATCATCCGGCCGACTCCACCATCACGACTCGCGCCGGCAGCGCCATAGATCGCGAACACTGCGTTGTCACCGGTCGAGGCGACGTAAAGCACGTCATGCGATGGGTCGTAAGCGAGCCCCGTCGGGCCGACCACGAGTGCCTGTGGATCGGTGCGGTGCAGGTAGCCCGACGCGATGATGGTCGAGCTCGGCAGCATCTGCACGCCATCCTCGCCGATGGCAAGATCGATGCGCGCGACCTTGCCGTTCAACACATCCGAAACGAAGACCCTGACGAATTGGCCCCCGTCGATCACGGTGAGGTCCCAGGGGCCATCGAGCAGCTTCGGATCGACCAGTTGCTTGACGAGGCCGCCCTGCGGATTGATGACGAGCAGCGAGCCCGGCGGCACGACGTTCTTGCCATCCGTCGTCGGCACATTGCCCACCAGCACGAAGCCGCTTCTCAGGACGGCGAGCGCCGTCGTGAGACCGAGATTTTGTCCCTGGAAGAACGTCACCGGGTTGCTAGTGGCCACGAGCTTGACGATCGTCGTGCCGGTTCCCTGCAGATTCGACTTCGCGTTGAAATTCGACACCACCACATCGCCAGGTTTGAGCGTGCTCCAGGACGGCACGCCGAACGGCACGAACGCCATTCCGTACGGATTGACATCGCCGTTGGTCGGAACAGTCGATGAGGTCACCGAATTTGGCGGCAGGATCACCTCCTGGGCCCAGGCGCCGACGCTACCCAACGCTAAGGCCAGCAGCACCGCACGACACATCGCCCGACGCACGAAGCGCGACGTGTGTGCCCGTACCACCTGGCCATTGAAGCGACTGTATGAATCGAATGCAGACATCGCACGAGGAGAATCCATTTGACACCTCCGCTCGCAGAGACGGCCGAAGCCGTCAGGACGAGTCGCGCAGCCCATCGCACCGCATTGCTTCGCGCGACTCGCGTGCTGCGTAAACGACACAAGCGTCGGTGTATTCCCCAAAAATTCGCGTCGCACGAACGATATCGGACGACTTGCCTTCCCATGGGCGTCACGAGGGTTGCGCCCCATTTGCCAGTTTTGTCAGCAGGGTCAATGCTGCAGCGCACGCCACCTTTCGGTATCATCTCAAAATTGTTGCCCGCGCAGCGTATCGCTTTTGCGCTTGTCGGACAGCCAATGGCAGCCGCCCCGCGCGGCATTCGCTGAATCGCCGTACCCCGCTGAAGCACGGCCGCACTCACGCCAACGTATCTCCCGACGCCAGCAAGCCGGCGCCGCCGTGTCCTGGTCTGGCAACCCGCTTCACCACGTTCGACCGCCGCGCCGCGACCCCGCCCCGCCGGGCAAGGTAAAATAGCGGATTGCGCGTGGGTCCCGACCACGGATCAGCGCAGCATCGCCCTTGCCGTGCCGGCCGGCTCAGACGACTGGCCGCCTTTGTTTTCGCACTATCCAAGAAGCCATGAGCAACCTGAATTCACAAACCGTCCTGAGCGTCCATCACTGGACCGATACGCTTTTCAGCTTCACCTGCACGCGCGATCCGTCGTTCCGCTTCGAAAACGGCCAGTTCACGATGGTGGGCCTGCAGGTCGAGGGCAAGCCGCTGCTGCGCGCATACAGTCTCGCCAGTGCGAACTACGAAGAGCACCTCGAATTCCTGAGCATCAAGGTGCAGGACGGCCCGCTCACCTCGCGCCTGCAGCATCTGAAGGTCGGCGACGAAGTGCTGATCGGCAAGAAGCCGGTCGGCACGCTGGTGGCCGACAACCTGCTGCCGGGCAAGACGCTGTGGCTGCTGTCCACCGGCACGGGCCTCGCGCCGTTCATGTCGATCATCAAGGATCCGGACATTTACGACCGCTACGAGCGCGTGGTCCTCACGCACACCTGCCGTTTCGTCGACGAACTCGCGTACAAGGAATACATCACCGACCACCTGCCGGCGCATGAACACCTCGGCGAGCTCGTGCAGGAAAAGCTGCTGTACTACCCGACCGTCACGCGCGAAGCGTTCCAGAACCGCGGCCGCATCACCGAGCTGATCGAAACCGAAAAGCTGTTCGCCGACCTCGGCGTGCCGGGTTTCTCGCTCGAGAACGACCGCGTCATGCTGTGCGGCAGCCCGCACATGCTGCGCGACACGCGCAAGCTGCTCGAAGACGCGGGCTTCAAGGAAGGCAGCAACAACGAGCCGGGTCATTACGTGGTCGAAAAGGCCTTCGTCGGCTAAGCCGGCAGTCCCACTCCGCGGCCCATGCGCCGCGATTCCACGAAAAGGAGCCTCCGGGCTCCTTTTTTGTTGCCTGTTACAAATGCGCGGCCGTTACACCACCTTCGCTGTCAGAATTCCTCCGACAAGACGAGCATGCGCAATACATAATGTAATCTATGAAAACTCTGCGCTAACCCTTGGTGTCACTGCATTTTTCATTTTTTTACGATATCATCGCGCCGCAAGATCAGACGAAATTTCGCACCTGTCGCGGTCGGCCCGACTTGTTACTGAATGTAAATTTCGTTACGTTAGACCGTTCGTGTTCCGCCCGTCGCACGGGTTGCTCGAGGCGAAGCGCGACACCTTCGCTGTCCGCTCCACTTCCTGAGAGGGAAATTCATGGATACGTCGACTGCCGTCCCGTTCAACGCTCCGCTGGCCTCGTCAGCGGAGTGTGATGGCATCGACACGCCGTCGTTCGCCGCGCGCGAGATCGAGCGGCTGCGCGCGCGGGTGCGCGAACTGTCGGCCGACCTGCTCGACGCGCAGGAGAGCGTGCGCCGTCACCTCGCGCGCGAGTTGCACGACGGTGTCGGCGCCGAGCTGACCGCGACGCGCTTTGCGCTGGCCGGCGTCGAAACCTGGCTACCCGCCGACGCGCCGCCGCAATGCGCGGCCGCCCTCGCGCTCGCGCAGCGTTCGCTCGACGCCGTGTGCGCGGCGAGCCGCGAGGCCGTCGCGCAGCTGCACGCGCCGTCGTTCGAGACGGGCGTCGCCGGCGCGCTGAAAGGCTGGACCCGCGACTTCGCCACCCGCACCGGCTTGCGCACCACCTTGACCTGCAGCGACGACGCGCGTCTCGCGCGCCTGACCGCCGAGGCGGCGCTCGCCGTGTTCCGCGTCGCCCAGGAAGCGCTGAACAACGTCGCGAAGCACGCCCGCGCGACCTGCGCCGACGTGCGCCTCGAAACGGGCGCGCGTCATCTGACGCTCCTCGTCAGCGACGACGGCATCGGCCTGCCACGCGGCGCGCGCGAACGTGGCGGCCAGAAACACCCAGGCGGCCATTTCGGCCTCGCCGGAATGCAGGCGCGCTGCGTAGCGTTCGACGGCGCGTTGCGCGTCGGCGTCAAGCGCGCGAGCGTCGGTCGGGGCGAGGACAACGCCATTGCCCCACGCGGCACCGTCGTCCAGGCCCGCTTCGCGTGGCCCGCGCTGCTCGCGGCCACCCCAGCGCCGCGTGCCGCCCGGCGCGCGCTGCATTCGTGAGTTCGCGACTATGAGCCTGCGCATCCTGATCGTCGAAGATCACGCCGTGGTCCGCCAGGGCGTTCGCCAGTTGCTGCTCGATCGCGGCGTCGCGCGCGAGGTCGCGGAGGCGCAAAGCGGCTCCGAAGCGCTCGACGCGGTCGTTCATCAGAGCTTCGATGTCGTCCTGCTCGATATCTCGCTGCCCGACATGAACGGCGTCGAGGTGCTCAAGCGCCTGAAACGCAAGGCGCCGCGCGTCGCGGTGCTGATGTTCTCGATGTACCGCGAGGACCAATACGCGGTGCGCGCGCTCAAAGCCGGCGCGGCCGGCTATCTGTCGAAGACGGTCGACGCCGCGCAGATGATCGGCGCGATCCAGCAGGTCGCGGCCGGCCGTAAGTACGTGAGCCCCGAGATGGCCGAGGCGCTCGCCGACTACGTGTCCTTCGACGGCGAGCAGTTGCCGCACGAAAAGCTCTCCGATCGCGAATACCAGACGCTGTGCATGCTCGCGTCGGGCAAACGGCTCACCGATATCGCCGCCACGCTGTCGCTGTCGGTGAAGACGGTCAGCGTGTACCGCACGCGGCTGCTCGACAAGATGAAGCTGCGCAATAACGCGGAGCTCACGTTCTATGTGATGAGCAACCGCCTCGTCGATCTGAATCCCGCGGTGGCGGGCTAACCTGCCGACGCGGCGCTAGCGAAAACGGGGAGATTCCCTCCCCGTTTATTGCGTATCCAGTAAAAGCTTCACCGCCACCCCACTCCCGGCATCGCAAGACCACCCGGAAGCCCCTTCCTGGCGGGAGTTTCCGCCCGTGGCCCGGGACCGAAAATCGCCCCCGCGAACCAGCCTGGCGGCACGCATCCGCTAGAATTGAGGGTTTTCCCGACATTCGGCGCGCAACGCGCGTGCACCACTGGAGACCCACGCCAATGTCCCTGTTTCGCAAGAAGAGCGTCGAGCACATGCTCGCGGCGAGCGCTCAGACCGCCGGCCTGAAAAAGGCGCTCGGCGCGCTCGACCTCACTTTCCTCGGCGTCGGCGCCATCATCGGCACCGGCATCTTCGTGCTGACCGGCACGGGCGCCGTACAGGCCGGCCCCGCGCTGATGATCTCGTTCGTGATCGCGGCGATCGCGTGCGGCTTCGCCGCGCTCTCCTACGCCGAATTCGCGTCGACGATTCCGGTCGCCGGCTCGATCTACACCTACTCGTACGCGACCCTGGGCGAGCTAGCCGCGTGGATCATCGGCTGGGACCTGATGCTCGAGTACGGGCTGGCGACCTCGGCGGTGTCGGTCGGCTGGTCGGGCTATCTGCAGTCGCTGCTGTCGGGCTTCGGCGTGTCGCTGCCGATGGCGCTGACCGCGGCCCCCGGCGCGATCCCCGGCCACGAAACGCTGTTTAACCTGCCCGCCTTCCTCGTGATGATGGCGATCACCACGCTGCTGTCGCTCGGCGTGCGCGAGTCCGCGCGGATCAACAACATCATGGTCGCGATTAAGGTGACCGTCGTGCTGCTCGTGATCGCCGTCGGCGTGTTTCACGTCACGCCGGCCAACTGGCACCCGTTCATGCCGCACGGCTGGAGCGGCGTGTTCGGCGCGGCCGCGGTGATGTTCTTCGCGTTCATCGGCTTCGACGCGGTGTCGTCGGCGGCCGAAGAAGTGAAGAATCCGAAGCGCGATCTGCCGGTCGGCATCATTGCCTCGCTCGGTGTGTGCGCGGTGCTGTATGTGGCCGTCGCCGCGGTCGTCACCGGCATCGTGCCGTCGGAGAAGTTCATGGGCATTTCGCACCCGGTATCGTACGCGCTGCAGCTCGCGGGACAGAACTGGGTCGCGGGCTTCATCGATCTCGGCGCCGTGCTCGGCATGCTGACCGTGATTCTCGTGATGGCGTACGGCCAGACCCGCGTGATCTTCGCGATGTCGCGCGACGGCCTGCTGCCCGCGAAGCTGTCGCAACTGCATCCGCGCTTCGCCACGCCGTTCTTCACGACGTGGCTCGTCGGTATCTTCTTCGGCCTGATCGGCGCGCTGGTGCCGCTCAATGTGTTGGCTGAACTGATCAATATCGGCACGCTCGCCGCGTTCTCGATGGTCTCGATCGCGGTGCTCGTGCTGCGCAAGACGCACCCCGAGCTGCCGCGCGCGTTCCGTTGCCCAGGCGCACCGGTCGTGCCGGTGCTCGCGGTCGCCTCGTGCCTGTTCCTGATGCTGAACCTGCAAGGCATCACGTGGGCCGCGTTCGGGATCTGGCTGCTGATCGGCATGGTCATCTATTTCGGCTACTCGCGCCGTCATTCGAAACTGGCAAAGTAGTGCGCCGTTTCAACGAGGCCAGACCAACGCGCTGAATGCTCGCGAGCCCGGCCTCGCTTTTCCGCTGATCTATCGATGCGCCCCGTCGTGCTCTGCATGACGGGGCGCAGGTCTTTCTGGCGTCCCGTTCCGTGGCGCACCATGCTTCTCTTGGTGCGCTCGCGCGCGCCGAACACACTTCCCCTCATAGCGCGCCCACGCGATTTGTGCTTTACTTTTCGGCAGACTTGTAAAACCCGTAGCACCCTCATCGGACCTCGCGAATCGCAGTCAGCACGCAGTCGAAGCAAAGCAGGGGCAATAACAAGCACAGGTCCGGTCTCACCCACAGCAACTATCTTGCATGGGATCGTGGTCAGCGCCGAGGCGGGCATCGATACGCCGAAGCGCTCGCTCCGATCGACAAAGGAGACAGCTTCATGGCGATCAGCATCAGTCTGACGGTCAATGGCGCACCCGTGAGCGCCTCAGTCGACCCTGGCACCCTGCTTGTCCAGTTCCTGCGCGATCAACTCCGTCTGACCGGCACCCACGTAGGCTGCGATACCGCGCAATGCGGCGCCTGCACCGTGCATCTGAACGGCCGCGCGATCAAGTCCTGCAACATCCTCGCCGTGCAAGCCGATGGCGCGGAAGTCACCACCATCGAAGGGCTGGCGCACAACGGCGAGCTGCATCCGATGCAGGCAGCGTTCAAGCACTGCCACGGTCTGCAATGCGGCTTCTGCACACCGGGCATGGTGATGAGCGCGGTGTCGCTGGTACAGCGTCAACCCGATCTGAGCGGCGACGACGTGCGCGAGCAACTCGACGGCAATCTGTGCCGCTGTACGGGCTATCACAACATCGTCAAGGCCGTGCTCGAAGGCGCCGCGGGTATGAAGTCGTCCGCCGCATCGAGCGCAATTGCCGGCGCGAATGCCGCCGGCGCAACCGCCTGAGGAGCCGACGATGAACGCACCCGATACCCCGAGCCTGATCGGCGCCGCCGTCGAACGCAAGGAAGACTACCGCTTCCTCACCGGCAAAGGCCAGTACACCGACGACATCGTGCTGCCGCAGCAAACCTACGGCGTGTTCCTGCGCTCGCCGCACGCGCACGCGAAGATCAAAAGCATCGAGACGAGCGCGGCCAAACAGTCGCCGGGCGTGGTCGCGATCTTCACCGGCGCGGATCTCGCCGCGGAGAACGTCGGCGGCCTGCCGTGCGGCTGGCTGATCCACAGCACCGATGGCAAGCCGATGAACGAGCCGCCGCATCCGGTGATTGCCCATACGAAAGCGCGCCACGTGGGCGATCAGGTCGCGCTCGTGATCGCCGAATCGATCAAGGCCGCGAAAGACGCGTCCGAGCTGATCGAGGTCGATTACGACGTGCTGCCGGCCGTCGTCGATACCGCGCATGCGGCCGACCCGGGTCAGCCGGCGGTGCACGACGAAGTGCCCGACAACGTCTGCTACAACTGGGGCCACGGCGACAAGGCCGCGACCGATGCGGCGTTCGCGAAAGCCGCGCACGTGACCACGCTCGACATCGTCAACAACCGGCTCGTGCCGAATGCGATCGAACCGCGCGCGGTCAACGCGAGCTATTCGGCGCACGACGACAGCTACACGCTGTATGTGGCCAATCAGAATCCGCACGTCGAGCGGCTGCTGATGGCCGCGTTCGTGCTGTCGCTGCCGGAATCGAAGCTGCGGGTGATCGCGCCGGACGTCGGCGGCGGCTTCGGCTCGAAGATCTTTCTGTATGCGGAAGACGTCGCGCTCACGTGGGCGTCGAAGAAGATCGGCCGGCCGGTCAAATGGACGGCCGAGCGCTCCGAGGCCTTCCTCTCCGACGCGCACGGCCGCGATCACGTGACCCAAGCCGAACTCGCGATGGACGCCGACGGCAAGTTCCTCGCGATGCGCGTGCACACCATCGCGAACATGGGCGCGTACCTCTCGACGTTCGCCTCCAGCGTGCCGACGATCCTGTACGCGACGCTGCTCGCCGGGCAATACGCGACACCCGCGATCTACGCCGAAGTGAAGGCGGTCTTCACCAACACCGTTCCCGTCGATGCCTATCGCGGCGCGGGCCGGCCGGAAGCGACGTTCGTCGTCGAGCGGCTGGTCGAAACCGCGGCGCGCGAGATGAAGCTCGACCCCGCGGAAATCCGCCGCCGCAACTTCATCACGCAGTTCCCCTACGCGACGCCGGTCGGCCTCACCTACGACACCGGCGACTACAACGCGATCCTCGCGCGCTCGCTCGACATCGCGGACGTGGCGGGCTTCGCCGCGCGTCGGCAGGAATCCGAAAAGAACGGCAAACGACGCGGCCTCGGCTACTCGTGCTACATCGAGGCATGCGGTCTCGCGCCGTCGAACATCGCGGGCGCGCTCGGCGCACGTGCGGGCCTGTTCGAAGTCGGCCAGATTCGCGTGCATCCGACCGGTTCGGTCACCGTGTTCACGGGCTCGCATAGTCACGGCCAGGGGCATGAGACGACCTTCGCGCAGGTCGTCGCGGACCGGCTCGGCATTGCCCTCGACAGCGTCGAGATCGTGCACGGCGACACCGGGCGCATCGCATTCGGCATGGGCACCTATGGCTCGCGTTCGATCGCGGTGGGCGGTTCGGCCATCTCCAAGGCGCTCGACAAGATCGAGGCGAAGGCGAAGAAAATCGCCGCGCATCTGCTCGAAGCGTCGGCTGAAGACATCGAGTTCAAGAACGGCGTGTTTCGCGTCGCGGGTACGGACCGCACGAAGGCGTTTGCGGAAATCTCGCTCGCCGCGTACGTGCCGCACAACTATCCGCTCGAGGTGCTCGAACCGGGGCTCGAAGAAAGCGCGTTCTACGATCCGACCAACTTCACGTATCCGTCGGGTGCGTATATCTGCGAGATCGAAGTCGATCCGGAGACCGGCGTGTGCCGTATCCAGAAGTTCACCGCGGTCGACGACTTCGGCAACGTGATCAATCCGATGATCGTCGAAGGTCAGGTGCATGGCGGGCTCGCGCAAGGCATCGGCCAGGCGATGCTCGAGCGCTGCGTGTACGACAACGACAGCGGCCAACTGCTGTCCGGCTCCTACATGGACTACGCGATGCCGCATGCGTCCGATCTGCCCGACTTCACAGTCGAAACCGCGAAGGGCACGCCGTGTACGCACAATCCGCTCGGCGTGAAAGGCTGCGGTGAGGCGGGCGCGATCGGCTCGCCACCGGCCGTGATCAACGCGATCATCGACGCGCTCGCCCCGCTTGGCGTGACCGATCTGCAGATGCCGGCGACGCCGCATCGCGTATGGTCCGCGATTCAAGCCGCGCAACAGGCCGCGAAGCAAGCCTGACCCAACGATCCTGAGCGGAGCATTCGACATGTATTCATTCGAGTATCAACGCGCGACGGATCCGCAAGCGGCCGCCGCAGCCCTCAGCGCCGACAGCGACGCGAAGTTCCTCGCCGGCGGCCAGAGCCTTCTGCCGACCATGCGCCTGCGTCTCGCGCAGCCGTCGCAACTGATCGACGTGACGCGCATTCCCGCGCTGAAATCGATCAGTGTCGACGCGAGCAAAGTGACGATCGGCGCGGCCGTCTGTCACGCGGACGTCGCCGATCATGCGGAGGTGCGGCGCGTCTTGCCCGCGCTCGCGGAGCTCGCCGCGAATATCGGCGATCGTCAGGTGCGCGCGCTTGGCACGATCGGCGGTTCGCTCGCGAACAACGACCCGGCCGCCTGCTATCCGGCCGCGGCGATGGGCCTCGACGCGACGATCGTCACGGACCGACGGCGCATCACATCGGGCGATTTCTTCGTCGGCATGTACGAGACCGCGCTCGCGCCCGACGAGCTGATCGTCGCCGTCGAGTTCCCGGTGCCCGAGCGCGCCGCCTACGAGAAATTCCGCAATCCGGCCTCGCACTTCGCGCTGGTCGGCGTGTTCGTCGCGAAGTTTGCGAGCGGTGTGCGGGTCGCGGTGACGGGCGCGGCATCGTCGGTGTTTCGCATACCCGAGCTTGAAAGCGCGCTGTCGGCGAACTTCACGCCCGACGCGGCACGCGCGGTCAGCGTGTCGCCCGACGAGCTGAACGAGGACATGCACGCGAGTGCCGCATATCGCGCGCATCTGATTCCGGTGCTCGCGGGGCGTGCGGTCACGAAGGCGAACGCCTAGCGATCCTTGCCAGGCCGACCGGCTTGCCGCGCACTCGCACCACCGCGCGCGCAAGCCGGCTTCGCTCACTTCGCGACGGCCTGTCGCGCAGATTCAGGACCACCATGCAGCCGGCTTCGATCGACGACACCCTCGCCCAACTCGCCGCCCAACGCTATTTCGCGAGCCGCGAGCTTGCGACCGCGCTATATCTCGCGCTGCGCATGGAGCGGCCGCTGTTCGTCGAAGGCGAGCCCGGCGTCGGCAAGACCGAGCTCGCGAAAGCCGCGGCGGGCATGCTCGGCACCACGCTCTTGCGGCTGCAATGCTATGAAGGACTCGACACCGCGAGCGCCCTCTACGAATGGGACTACCCGCGCCAGATCATGGCGCTGCGGCTGGCCGAAGCGAGCGGCGAGCGGCCCGACAACGACACGCTGTATCGCGGCGAATTCCTGCTAAAGCGCCCGCTTCTCCAGGCGCTGATGCCCGACGAACACCATCCCGGCGCGCGGCGCGTGCTGCTGATCGACGAAATCGATCGCGCCGACGAACCGTTCGAGGCCTTCCTGCTCGAACTGCTTTCGGACTTCCAGGTATCGATTCCCGAGTACGGCACCGTGCGCGCCACGCAGCCGCCGCTCGTCGTCATGACGTCGAACCGCACGCGCGAAGTGCATGACGCGTTGAAGCGCCGCTGTCTGTATCAATGGATCGGCTATCCGGATCGCGAGCGCGAACTCGAGATCGTCGCCGCGCGCGCGCCGCATACGTCGGCGCAACTGCAACGACGCGCGGTCGATTTCGTGCATCGGCTGCGCGGCATGGATCTGTTCAAGGCGCCCGGCATCGCCGAAACGATCGACTGGTGCCGCGCGCTCGAAGCGCTGTCGGTCACGGAGCTCGATCCGCAATCGGTGCAGAACACGCTCGGCGTGCTGCTCAAGTATCAGGACGATCTCGCGCGCGTGGACGCCACGCAGATCGCGCAGTGTCTGTCCGGGTGAGGATCGTTGGCATGACGAACCAGAGCGGCTCAGACAGCCACGACAATGCGGAAGAACAGACTGCGCCCATGCTCGCGCGCAATGTCGTGCATTTCGTGCGGGTGCTGCGTGGAGCCGGCCTGCCGATGTCACCCGCACAAGCAGTCGATGCACTCGCCGCGCTGCAATGGATCGACCTCGGCCGCCGCGACGACGTGCGCGCCGCGCTGGCCGCGCTGCTCGTCACCGCGCCCGACGAACGCGAACTCTTCAACGCCGCGTTTGATCTGTTCTGGCGCGATCCCGATTGGGAAGGCAAGCTGCGCGCACTGCTACTGCCGAAAGTGCGCGACGGCTTGCCGCCACCTAAGCGCAACAACCGTCTCGCCGATGCGCTCGCGGTGCGCATGCCGCCGTCGCCGCACCTGAAAGCACCGCAGGAAACCGAGCAGCACGAGTTGCACGCGCACCTCACGTTCAGCGCGGAGGAGCGGCTACGTCACCGCGATTTCGACACCTTGAGCGCCGACGAATGGCGCACGCTGCGTCATCTGATCCGTGGCCAGCGGCTGCCGCTCGCCACCGAGCCGACACGACGCCTGAAGGCGGCCTCGCACGGCACCCATGCGGATTTGCGCGCGAGCGCGCGGCATGCGGTGCGCGCGGGCGGCGACTGGACGGTGTGGAAGTATCGCGCGACGGTCGAGCGCAAGCCGCCGCTCGTGCTGCTGCTCGACATTTCCGGCTCGATGAGCAACTACTCGCGCGCGGTGCTCTACTTCTGTCACGCGCTCTTGCAGTCGCGCGAACGTCTGCAGGTGTTTCTGTTCGGCACGCGGCTCACGAACGCGACGCGCGCATTGCGCGAACGCGATCCCGACGTCGCGATCGCCACGCTCAGCGATCAGGTGGTCGACTGGTCGGGCGGCACGCGCATCGGCGCGGCGCTCGCCGAGTTCAACCGACGCTGGGCGCGGCGCGTTCTCACCGGTCGCGCGACGGTGCTGCTCGTCACCGACGGCCTCGATCACGAAGCGATCGATGTGCTCGATACCGAAATGGCGCGCCTCGCGCGCTTCGCGCATCGCATCGTGTGGCTCAATCCGCTGCTGCGTTTCAGCGGCTTCACGCCGAAAGCGCGTGGTGTGCAGGCGATCCTGCCTTATGTCGACGCGCATCGTCCAGTTCATAATCTAGACAGTCTCGCAGCATTCGGCCGCGATCTCGCGCAATTGACGCGCGCGCCTCGCCACGCCGTCGCCGCGACGACACTCGCAGGAGCAACGTCATGGAATTGAGCGAAACTCATACGCTGCCGGTCGCGCAGCAGCAAACATGGGACGCGTTGAACGACACCGAGATTCTGCGCGCCTGCATCCCCGGTTGCGAAAGCATCGACCCCGACGGCGAAAACGCGTACCTGGTCGCGCTGAGCGCGGCGGTCGGTCCGGTCAAGGCACGCTTCAAGGGGCGCATGCAGTTGACCGATATCGACGCGCCGAACACCTACACGATCGTGTTCGAAGGCCAGGGCGGTGCCGCCGGCTTCGCGAAGGGCAACGCGCAGGTCACGCTCGAAGCCGACGGCGAAGCCGCGACGAAGCTCTCCTACACCGCCAATGCGCAGGTCGGCGGCAAGCTGGCGCAGATCGGCTCGCGGCTCGTCGACGGCGCGGCGCGCAAGATTGCCGGGGAGTTTTTCAGGCGCTTCAGCGCCCAGTTCTCGGGCGAGAATAGCGCTGATCAGGCGGCGGACGGCGCAGCGTCGGTGGAGGCCGAAGCCGACGCCGCGTCCGCGCAAACGGAATCGAACGAGGCCGCGGACGGCGAGTCCGGCGGCGATGCAAAGAAAGGGAAGAAATCATGGACAGCGTGGATCTCGAAGTTCTGAAAACCAGCGCCCGCTGGCTGGAGGACGGGCATCGCGCGCTCCTCGTGACGGTCGTGAAGACGTGGGGCTCGTCGCCGCGCCCCGAGGGCGCGATGCTCGCGGTGCGCGACGACGGCCTCGTGGTGGGCTCGGTATCGGGCGGCTGCATCGAAGACGATCTGATCGATAGGGTACGGCAACGAGGCATCGAGCAGACGCATCCGGAGGCGGTGAAGTACGGCATCACGGCCGAGGAAGCGCATCGCTTCGGCTTGCCGTGCGGCGGCACGATCCAGCTCGTGCTCGAACCGTTGACGCGGCAAAGCGGCATCGCCGAGCTGTGTCATGCGGTCGAAGAGGGCCGGCTCGTCGCGCGCGAGCTCGACATGACGACGGGCGCGGTGCGGCTCGACAACGCGCAGGCGACCGACGGCGTGCATTTCGACGGCCAGCGTCTGTTGACGATCCACGGCCCACGCTACCGGATGCTCGTGATCGGCGCGGGGCAGTTGTCGCGCTACCTGTGCCATATCGCGGTGGGGCTCGATTATCAGGTGACGGTCTGCGATCCGCGCGAGGAATACACCGAGGAATGGGACGTGCCCGGCACGAAGATCGTCCGCACGATGCCGGACGATACCGTGATCGACATGAAGCTCGACGAGCGCTGCGCGGTGGTCGCGCTCACGCATGATCCGAAGCTCGACGATCTTGCGCTGATGGAAGCGTTGAAGACGCCGGCGTTTTATGTCGGCGCGCTCGGCTCGCGCAGGAACAATCATGCGCGGCGCGAGCGCCTGAAGGAGTTCGATCTGAACGAAGCCGAACTGGCCCGCTTGCATGGACCGGTCGGCATTTATATCGGCAGCAGGACGCCGCCGGAGATCGCGGTGTCGATTCTCGCGGAAGTGACGGCGGCAAAAAATGGCGTGTCGCTGCCGACGCTATTGCAGGTCGAAGGCGCGAAGGCCGCGCGGGAAATTGCGGCATCGGGGGGCGCCGCTTGCAGCGTGTAGCTCTCGCTGGATAGTTAAGCGGTCGGTTCAATGCCGCAGCCTGCGGGCGTCCGGCGCATAGCCGCCGGGCAATCTTTGGCGCGCCTCTAAATGCGCGCCAGCCGCTTGACATCCGCCCCGCGCGAACCGACCCTAGCTGACGATCCCGTCAATGTCGTCGTCCGGATACCGACCGTCATGCGACTCTCCCTCGTGGCCCTTGCCTTTGCCGGCTGGCTCGCCGGCATTCACGCCGCGAGCGCGAGCGTGCCGGTCAAACTGGACGACCCCTATACCAATGAAGGCGAGACGCAGACCTTCACCGTCAACGCCGACGGCTCGTATGCGAAGCTCGATTCGATGACGCTGCGCGTGAACAACGAAGCCGGTGTCGAGCGGGTCGCGCAGCAATACGTCTGGTTCAACCGCAACATGGCCGACGTGCAGATTCTCGAGGCCTACACGCTCACCGCCGACGGCCAGCGTCACGACGTAGAGCCCGAGCAGATCCGCGACGTCCAGGAAGTCCGTTCATTCGACGCGCCGATGTTCCAGGACATCCAGGAAAAGGTCATCGTGTTCCCCGCGGTCGAACCCGGCGCGCGCGTGCATCTGACGTACCGCAAGACGCAGCGTCAGCCGATCGTGCCGGGCGAATTCAGCGACTTCACGCCGCCCGACCTCGCGCCGACGCGCAACTTCCGCCTGATCTACGACCTGCCCGCCGACAAGCCGCTGTACGCCGACGCGCGCGGCTTCAGCGCGGTGACGCCGGTCACGCGCGACGGCCGCACGCGCTACGAATTCCGCTACGACAAGGCGCATTTCGACCGGCTCGAACGCGGCTCGGTCGCTTACGTGTCGTATGGCGATCGGCTGATGGTGTCGACCTTCCCGAGCTATGCCGCGTTCGCCGCGTCGTATCGCGCCTCAGCGACGGACCCGGACTCGCACGACGCCGCGATCACGCAGCTCGCGAGGCAATTGACCGCGCACGATCACACGCCGCATGACAAAGCCAAAACGCTGTACGACTGGGTTCGTCGCAATGTCCGCTATGTCGCGATCTACGTCGGGCGCGGCTCCGTCGTGCCGCACAGCGCTAGCGCGATCCTCGCGAACCGCTATGGCGATTGCAAGGATCACGTCGCGCTCTACGGCGCGCTGCTCGATGCGGTCGGCGTGCGCAACGAGCCGGCACTGATCAGCAGCGGCACGATCTACACGTTACCGAGCGTGCCGGGCTACGGCGTCATCAATCATGCGATCACGTGGCTGCCCGATTTGCAGCTCTACGCGGATTCGACCGCGTCGAACGTCGAATTCGGTTTTCTGCCTGCGTCCGACATGGACCGCCCGACCGTGCTGATCGACGACGGCGTGCTCGCGCAAACACCGGCCACCGAGCAGATGTCGCGCAGCACCGACCTTGCGATCAAGATCGAACCGGACGGCTCGGCGAGCTTCACCTATCGCTTGCAGGATGCAGGACCGTATGCGGAGCAGGCCCGCGCGCGGCTGCGCACGCAAACGCCCGCGCAACGCGAGGAATCGATTCAGGCCGAGTTGCGCAACGCGAATCTGCGCGGCACCGCGACGCTGACGACGAGCGACCTCAGCGCGGCCGACGGCCCGCTCACGCTGACGATGAAAGGCACGCTCGAAAATCTCGTGGTAACGGGCATGACGGCGTCGATTCCGGCCCTGACGAGCCTCGGCGGCGGCGTCGAGGCGGACACGCGCTACTGGCTCGGCGAACGCAGGCGCACGCAGCCGTTCGTGTGCCACAACCTCGCGATCCACGAACGCGCGCGCATCGAGCTGCCCGCCAATTTCCGCGTGCTCGACATGCCGGAGGCACAACGCACGCAGGACCGCTTCGTCGATTTCGCGTCGCAATACGCGTTCGATCCGCACAGCAACGTCGTGACGATGATGCGCGACGGCGCCACCCATTTCGACAGCGACGTCTGCACACCCGACGATTTCACGCGCATGCGTCCCGCGATCGAGGCGATCGGGCGGGACGTGCGTGCGCAGGTGATCGTCAGATCGACGCTGGTGGAATCGTCGGACGTGGCGTCGCAGGCGCCTTGAACGTCAACGCGTCAAACCGGCCACAACGGGCCTTCCTGCATCGCGCCGATCTGTTCGCGCATCTCGAGGATGCGCTCCTCCCAGTAGCGCTGCGTGTTGAACCACGGGAACGCGGCCGGAAACGCCGGGTCGTTCCAGCGGCGCGCGAGCCACGCCTGATAGTGAATCAGCCGCAGCGTGCGCAACGCTTCGATCAGGTGCAGTTCGCGCGGCTCGAACTCGCAGAAATCCTCGTATCCGGCGAGCAGATCGGAAAGCGAGCGCGACGCCTCGGCGCGCTCGCCCGGCAGCAGCAGCCACAGATCCTGAATCGCCGGGCCCATGCGGCTGTCGTCGAAATCGACGAAGTGCGGGCCCGCGTCGGTCCACAGCACGTTGCTCGGATGACAGTCGCCGTGCAGACGCAGTGCGCGAATCTCGCCGGCCCGCTCGAACGCGCGCTCGACGCCTTCGAGTGCCAGGTTGACGACGGTTTCCCACGCGACGCGCAGGTCTTCGGGCACGAAACGGTGCGCGAGCAGGAAGTCGCGCGGCTCGTAGCCGAACGTGTCGATATTGAGCGCGGGACGCTCCGCATAGTCGTGGGTCTGCCCGATCGCGTGAATGCGGCCGATGAAACGCCCCAGCCATTCGAGCGTGTCGCGCCGGTCCAGATCCGGCGCGCGACCACCGCGTCGCTCGAACACCGAGAAGCGGTAACCGTCGAAGGTATGCAGCGTGCGGCCATCGAGCACGCGCGCGGTCACCGCCGGAATCTCGCGCGCGGCGAGCTCGGCGACGAACGCATGTTCTTCGAGAATCGCCGCATCGCTCCAGCGCTCAGGACGATAAAACTTGGCGACCACGGGCGGGCCGTCTTCGACGCCGACCTGATACACGCGATTTTCGTAGCTGTTGAGCGGCAGCAGACGGCCGTCGGTGCGCACGCCGTCGGTCGCGAGCACGCCGTCGAGCGCATCGAGCACGGTCTCGGGCGTAAGCCGCGCGAACGGCACGCCGCCAGCGGCGCCGGCCTCGGGATGGGAATTGTCGGGAATGGTGTCGTTCATGCCCCGCATTGTGCGCCGCGCCGCGGGTAAAGACGAGGGCCGCGACTCGCAATGCGTGCATCGCAGCGCTGCAAACGTGGGCTGATTTGCGGCGCGCGTCGTGAATTGACGCGCGCAACGCCCTTGGTGATGCCCGCGAGCCGGACTCACCTTACAGCATCACTACAACCTGCATCTGCGTGTCACGCAACGGCGATGCGCGGCAATGAGCGGCAATGAGCGCCAATAAGCGGCAACGGGCAACGGCCAGGCCTCTGGTTCAATGCGTCTGCGCGCCGGACGGACGTATCAGGTCGCCGGTATCGATCAGATCTTCGAGGAAAAAGGGTTCGGTATTCAGTTGCTGAGAGGCGCCGGGCTCGCCTGCGTACCACGCCACCATTGCCATGTCGCCAAGAATGCGCATGACGATTCCGCGCGCGCCTTGTGGCACGGCGATATGTACTGATCGGACAATGGAACCGACTTCCATGATATTTCCCCGCTTCACTTAGCCGGCTTTATGATTTCACGCCGGTCGAGGTGATGATAAAAGCGCCGCTTCGCATTGACGTTGCATGCGCACCTAATCCGCTGCGCACATGGCGCGTGAGAGGTTCGAGTCATTGTTCCCGCTTTGCGGGGCTTTGGAAAGCGCGAAGAAAGGCCGTTTAACCCGTCGTTTCGCCCTATTCCCATTACGCTGCGCACGGCCGATGATCTCGGCTTCAGACGACGTAATGAAGATCATCATAAACCCTGCGGGGGGAGACATCAAAAACGTGAGTTGCCAGAACGATCCCATTGATACAGGTGCCGCGCGGCTTCACGCCGGATTTCGCGCCGGCTTTCGCGCCGACCTGCGCGCCTCTGTTTCCGATCCGCGCGGCGCAGCCGCCGCTCATTTCATTCGTCTGCGCTAGTCATGTGGATCGTTCGTCTCGCGCTACGGCGCCCCTATACGTTCGTCGTGCTGGCGCTGCTATTGCTGATCGTCGGACCGTTGACGATTCTGCGCACACCCACCGACATCTTTCCGAACATCGACATTCCGGTGCTCTCGGTGATCTGGTCGTACAACGGCCTGCCCGCCGACGAGATGGAACGGCGCATCGCGCTGAACTACGAGCGCGGCTTGTCGGTGGCGGTCAACGATATCGAGCACACGGAATCGACGTCGCTGAACGGCATCACGGTCATCAAGATCTTTTTCCAGCCGGGCGCGAACATCGACGAAGCGCTCGCCCAGGTCACCGCGCTCTCGCAAACGCAACTGCGCTCGCTGCCGCCCGGCATCACGCCGCCGAACATCCTGCGCTATAACGCCTCGACGGTGCCGATTCTGCGGCTCGCGTTGTCGTCGGCATCGCTGACCGAGCAAGAACTCTACGACTTCGGCAATAACTTCCTGAAGACGCAGCTCGCCACCGTGCCCGGCGCCTCCGCGCCCCTGCCGTACGGCGGCAAGCAGCGGCAGATCATGGTCGACATCGATTCGCGCAAGCTGCAGGAGCGCAATCTGTCGCCGATGGACGTGGTCAACGCGGTCAGCGCGCAAAACCTGATTCTGCCCTCGGGCACCGCGAAAATCGGCTCGACCGAGTACTCGGTGGAAATGAACGGCAGCCCCGATTCGCTCGCGGGTCTGAACAACATTCCGATTCGCACCACCGCGAACGGCACCATCTACATCCGCGACGTCGCGCATGTGCGCGACGGCTATCAGCCGCAGACCAACATCGTGCGCGTGAACGGCCAGCGCGCCGCGCTGCTGACGATCAACAAAAGCGGCAACACGTCCACGCTCGATATCGTCGACCGCATCAAGACGATGATGCCGACGCTGCGCAATCTGGTGCCGGCGTCGCTGAATATCGACCCCGTTGCCGACCAGTCGCTGTTCGTGCGGGCATCGGTGCAGGGCGTGCTGCGCGAAGCGCTGATCGCCGCGTGCCTGACCGGCCTGATGATTCTGCTGTTCCTCGGCAACTGGCGCGCGACGCTGATCATCGCGGTATCGATTCCGTTGTCGATGATCACGTCGATCATCGCGCTGTCCGCGCTCGGTCAGACGATCAACATCATGACGCTCGGCGGGCTCGCGTTAGCGGTCGGGATTCTCGTCGACGACGCGACCGTCGCGATCGAAAACATCAGCCATCAGCTCGAGCAGGGCAAGACGCTCGAACAGGCGATTCTCGACGGCGCGCATCAGATCGCGATTCCGACGCTCGTGTCGACGTTGTCGATCTGCATCGTGTTCGTGCCGATGTTTTTGCTCACCGGCGTCGCGCACTATCTGTTCATTCCGCTCGCCGAAGCGGTGGTGTTCGCGATGCTCGCGTCGTACTTCTTCTCGCGGACGCTGGTGCCGACGCTCGCGAAGTATCTGCTGCGCCATCACCACAGGCCCGCGGATTCGCAGCACGCAACGGCTCAAACGCGCAATCCGTTCATGCGCGTGCACTATGCGTTCGAGCGCGGTTTTGCGCGTCTGCGCGAGCGCTATCGCGGGTTTCTCGAAGCGCGTGTCGCGCGGCCGGGTTTGTTCGTCACGTTGTTTCTCCTGTGCTGTTGCGCGTCGCTGCTGTTGCTGCCGTTTATCGGCCGCGACTTTTTCCCTGCCGTCGATGCCGGCACGATTGCGCTGCACATGCGCGCAAAAACCGGCATGCGGGTCGAGGAAACCGCTGTGCTGACCGATCGCGTCGATACGCGCATCCGTCAGCTGATTCCGGCGGGCGAACTGCATTCGATCATCGACAACATCGGTCTGCCGGTGTCGGGCATCAACCTGTCGTACAGCAACACGGGCACGATCGGCACATCCGATTCGGACATCCTGATCACGCTGAACCCGGACCATCATCCGAGCGCCGCCTATGTGCGCATGTTGCGACGCACGCTCAATGACGAATTCCCCGGCGTGCAGTTCGCGTTTCTGCCCGCCGATATCGTCAGTCAGACGCTGAATTTCGGCATGCCGTCGCCGATCGATATCCAGATCGTCGGCCGTGAGGTGGCGGCGAATCGCGCGTTCGCCGCGAAGCTGCTGAACCGTCTGCGCACGGTGCCGGGTCTCGCCGACGCGCGTATCCAGCAGCCCGCCGATCTGCCGCGGATCTTCATCGACGTCGATCGCACCCGGGCGCAACAGGCGGGCTTTTCGCAGCGCGATATCGCGAGCGATCTGCTGATCACCCTCTCGGGCAGCCAGCAGACCACGCCGACGTTCTGGCTCAATCCGCGCAATGGCGTCAGCTACAACGTGATCACGGAAGCACCGCAATACACGATCGATTCGCTGCAATCGCTCGCGAACATTCCGCTGAACGCCAACGGCCGCAGCAACATTCTCGGCTCGCTCGCGACGATGCGCCGCGAAGCGGGCAACGCCGTGCTCACGCACTACAACGCGCAGACCACGATCGACATCTACGGCACCGCCGACGGCCGCGATCTCGGCGGCGTGTCCGACGACATCCGCAAGATCATCGACGAGTCGAAAGCCGAACTGCCGAAGACCTCGACGATCGAACTGCGCGGCCAGGTGCAGACGATGAACGCGTCGTTCTCGGGCCTGCTCGCGGGTTTGCTGTTCGCGGTGCTGCTCGTGTATCTGCTGATCGTCGTCAATTTCCAGTCGTGGCTCGATCCGTTCATCATCATCACCGCTTTGCCGGGCGCGCTCGCGGGCATCGTGTGGATGCTGTTCCTCACGCACACCACGCTGTCGATTCCCGCCCTCACGGGCGCGATCATGTGTATCGGCATCGCGACCGCGAACTCGATTCTGGTGATCAGCTTCGCGCGCGAACAGTTGCTGTTGCACGGCGACGCGACGCGCGCGGCGATCGAAGCGGGCTTCACGCGTTTCCGCCCGGTGCTGATGACCGCGCTCGCGATGGTGATCGGCATGGTGCCGATGGCGATCGGTCTCGGCGAAGGCGGCGAGCAGAACGCGCCGCTCGGGCGCGCGGTGATCGGCGGCCTCGCGGTCGGCACGGTGGCCACGCTGATCTTCGTGCCGGTCGTGTTTTCGATGATCTATCGACGGCTCGCGGCGCGGCATCAGCGTGCCGCGGAACATGTGGTGCAGAAACCATGAACATGAAGCACGCGATGATGACGAAGGCCGGCATGCGCTGTGGCCGCACAAGAGGCAGCCTCCACTGCCCATGCAATTTCAGAGGGGAAGTTTGATGGAAGCACAACGTCCAGACGGCTCAGGTTCGGGCTCAGGCTCGGGTTCCGGCGGCCCCGCCGCGCAAGACCCGGCGAAAGCCCGGCGCACACGCCTGATCCTGATCGCGGCCGCCGTCGCGGTGCTCGCGCTCGCCGCGCAGGGCATCTGGTCGCGCCAAGATGCGCATGCCGCGCTCGAACGCGACGCCGAGCACGCGAGCCAGATGAGCGTCGAAGTCGTGCAGCCGCAGAAGTCGTCGGCCGGGCTCGATCTCGTGCTACCCGGCAACGTGCAGGCGTTTCTCGACACGCCGATCTACGCACGCACCAACGGCTATCTGAAGAAGTGGTACGCCGACATCGGCGCGCGCGTGAAGAACGGTCAGCTGCTCGCGGAAATCGACACGCCCGAAGTCGACGACCAGTTGCGCGCCGCCCGCGCCGATCTCGCGAACGCCAACGCGAACTACGCGCTCGCGAAGAGCACCGCGGATCGCTGGACGGAGATGCTCAGGAGCAAGTCGGTGTCGAAGCAGGAGACCGACGAAAAGGTCGGCGACATGCTCGCGAAAAAAGCCACGCTCGACGCGGCGCGCTTCAACGTCGCGCGCCTCGAAAAGACGCAGTCGTTCCAGAAGGTCTACGCGCCGTTCGACGGCACCGTGACCGCGCGCAACGTCGACGTCGGCGCGCTGATCGACGCGGGCAGCTCGGGCGGTCCCGCGAAGGAGCTGTTTCATGTCGCCCAGGCGGACCGGCTGCGCGTCTACGTGAACGTGCCGCAGGCGTACGCGCAGCAGGTTCGCGCGCAGCAGAGCGCGTATCTGACGCTGACCGAGACGCCGTCGCGGCACTATCCGGGGACGGTCGCGCGCACCGCGGGCGCGGTCGATCCGCAGCAGCGCACGATGCTCGTCGAAGTCGACGTCGACAATCGCAGTGGTGAGCTGTTGCCGGGCGCCTACGCGCAGGTGCATTTCGCGCTCGGCGCGGGCACCGTGTCATTCACGCTGCCGGGTAACGCGCTGCTGTTCCGTCCCGACGGCGTGAAGGTCGCGACCGTCGATGCGCAGCACAAGGTGAAGCTGCTGCCGGTCTCGCTCGGCACGGACTTCGGCACGCGCGTCGCGATCGTGTCGGGTTTGCAGGGCAACGAGCAGGTGATTCTGAATCCGCAGGATTCGATCGTCGATGGTGCGCCGGTGCGGATCGTGCCGCATAAGGCGGAAGGCGGGGCGGGCTCGGAAGGCGCGACCGGTGCGGCGGCCAGCGCACCAGCGGCGCAGGCCGGCGCGCGGCCGGCCGCGAGGACGTGATCATGAAGATGGCGTCAGCGCGCGTTTCCCTCCGCGCATCGGCAGTCGCGCTCGCCCTCGCCGGCGCGCTCAGCGCCTGCACCGTCGGCCCCGACTACGTGAAGCCCGCCGCCGTCGCGCCCGCGACCTGGCGCGAACTCGAAGGCACCGGCTGGAAGCCCGCGCAACCCGCCGACACATTCACGCGCGGCGCGTGGTGGCGCATCTACGACGACGCATCGCTCGATGCGCTCGAATCGCAGGTCGCGAGCGCGAACCAGGACGTGCAGGCCGCCGAAGCGCGCTTTCGCGCGTCGCGCGCGACCGTCGCGCAATATCGCTCGCAATTCTTCCCGGTGGTCAGCGCGGGGGCCCAGTATTCGCGCACGCGGACCTCCGAGAACGTGCTGCATAAATCGACGGCCGGTCTCACGCTGAACGACTATCTGGTGCAGCTCGACGCGTCGTGGGAGCCCGACCTGTGGGGCCGCGTGTCGCGCAGCGTCGAGGGCGCGAAGGCCGGCGCGCAGGCGAGCGCCGCCGACGTCGACGCCGTGTTGCTGTCGATGCAGGCCGAACTCGCCACCGACTACTTCGAGCTGCGCGGTCTCGATCAGGAGCGCCAGCTACTCGACGACACGATCAAGGCCTATCAGGAAGCGCTCGAACTGACGCAACATCGCTACGCAGGCGGCATCGCGACCGATGCCGACGTCGCGCAGGCACAAACGCAGCTGAAGACCACCCAGGCGCAGGCGCTCGACCTCGGCGTGCAACGCGCGCAACTCGAACATGCGATCGCGATTCTGATCGGCCAGCCGCCCTCGACCTTCACGCTGCCCGTCGCGCCGCTCGTCGCGGTACCGGTGGTCGCGGCGGCCGGCGTGCCGTCCGGTTTGCTCGAACGGCGTCCCGATATCGCGGCCGCCGAGCGGCACGTCGCCGCGATGAACGCGCAGATCGGCGTGGCCACCGCGGCGTTTTTCCCGAACCTCGTGCTGGCCGTGACGGGCGGGCTCGAGGCGACCAACTACAGCCAGTGGCTGCTCGCGCCCAGCCGGCTGTGGTCGCTCGGGCCGACGCTCGCGGGCACGTTGCTCGACTTCGGCGGCCGCGCGGCCGTCAAGGAACAGGCCCGCGCGCAATACGACGAAAGCGTCGCGCAGTATCGGCAGACGGTGCTGAACGCGTTCGGCCAGGTCGAGGACAACCTCGCCGCGCTGCGCGTGCTCGAACAGGAAGCCACCGCGCAGGACGACGCGGTCGCGGCCGCGCGCCGCGCACTCGCGGTCGTGTCGGACCGCTACCGGAACGGCGCGATCACCTATCTCGACGTGGTCGTCACGCAGACGACCGCGCTCACCAACGAGCGCACCGCGGTCGCGATCGCGCGCCGCCGGATGGCCGCGAGTGTCGCGCTCGTGAAGGCGCTCGGCGGCGGCTGGGACACCACGGCGCTGCCGGGCGTCGATACGCCGGGCGTCGATACGCTCGTGCATCCTTCGGCGCGTTCGGATTCCACAGCCGCGCCGGCGCCGACGCCGGCCAGCGAAGCCGCGACGCACGGTTAGCGCCAGATGGACGCGCGGCGGGCGGCGGGCGGCGGATCACGCGCCGCGTTGCCCGCGCCGCCGGCCCGAAAGGCGTTTTCAGCGTATCCTTAACACCTTTGCGCTTTTCCGTGTGACCCAAGGAGTTCTGTTGTGACCCTGCCGCCGCAATCCCAGCGGACAGCATCTGCCGTTCCCTCCCCCTCCGCAGCCCAGGCTGTTTCCGTCGGCGCCACCGTCGTATCGGACATCCCCTACCTCGAACGCGGCTCGCGCGCGTACTGGCGCGCGAGCGTCGCGCTGCTGTTCGCCGGCTATGCGACGTTCTCGCTGCTCTACTGTGTGCAGCCGCTGCTGCCGTCGTTTTCCGAGGCGTTCAACGTGACGCCTGCGCAAAGCAGTCTGTCGCTGTCGCTATCGACCGCGGCGCTCGCACTCGCGATTTTCATCGCCGGGTTCGTCTCCGAAGGCTGGAGCCGGCACAAGCTGATGACGCTTTCGCTGACCGTGTCGGCGGTGCTGACGATCGGTGTGTCGGTAGCGCCGCACTGGCATCAGTTGCTCGTGTTGCGCACGCTCGAAGGACTCGCGCTCGGCGGCGTGCCGGCCGTCGCGATGGCCTATCTCGCCGAGGAGGTGCATCCCGACGGCCTCGGCCTAGCGATGGGCTTGTACGTCGGCGGCACGGCGATCGGCGGCATGGCCGGACGGGTGATCACCGGCGTGGTCGCGGACCTGTTTTCGTGGCGCGTCGCAATCGGCACGATCGGCGTGCTCGGCCTGCTGTCGATGCTCGCGTTCCGCGCGCTGCTGCCGCCATCACGCCATTTCGTGCCGCGCCGCGGGCTCGGCTTCGCGCATCACCGCAAGCTGCTGCTGCGGCAGTTCACGCGACCGGGCCTGCCGCTGCTGTTCCTGCTCGGCTTCGTGCTGATGGGCAGCTTCGTCACGCTGTACAACTACATCGGCTACCGGCTGCTCGCGCCGCCGTATCGGCTGAATCAGACCGAGATCGGCGCGATTTTCATCGTCTATCTGGTCGGCGTGGTCGCGTCGCCGTGGTCCGGACGCATGGCCGATACGTTCGGCCGCGCGCGCGTGCTGCTCGCGAGCCTGCTGCTGATGGTGATCGGCCTCGCGCTGACGATGCTGCATCCGCTCGCGGCGATCGCGACCGGTATCGCATGCGTGACGTTCGGGTTCTTTGCCGGGCACTCGGTCGCGAGCGGCTGGGTTGGGCGTCTGGCGAAAGACGCCAAGGGCCAGGCTGCGGCGCTCTATCTGCTCGCGTACTACATCGGCTCGAGTCTGATCGGCTCGTACGGGGGCCATGTCTGGGCCAGCCATGGCTGGAACGGGGTCGTCGGACTGGTCGGTGCGTTGCTCGTGATCGGGCTGATCGCGGCGATGCGCCTGCGCGCACGCGAATAGCGCGGCGGCTCGCTCGCGCTGCCCGGTTCGAGGGTCGCGAGCGGCACGCTCTTACGCATCCCGCATGGATTGCCGGCAAAACGAAAGGCTCGCGTAAGCAGGCGTTTCCTGTTTCCGACCACAGTTGCTGCGCCGCGCCAATCGCCGTATGCCCCGCCGCGCCGGGGTTCAGCAGCTTGCGAATAAGCGCCTGCGAGCGATGTCCTGTCGGCGCGTCGCTCCATCTGTCTCCTATACTCGATTCGTGCGCGGGCGCTGCATGATTTCGCAGCCACCGCCTCTGCCGGAACGACACAGCAACCATCCCGCATGGGAGGAGACGAAGATGACGTACTTTACGATCGCCGATTTCATCCTGGTCATTCCGATGGCGTTGGCGGGCGCGCTATTCGTCGGCGCGCTGCCCTGCAAGACCGAACTGCGACACAACGCGCTGCGAGTGCTCGGCGCGTTGATCGGTGTGATGTGCGCGGTGGCGCTGGTCGAGGGTCTGCCGGCGCTCGTGTAGCGGCGCGGCGGAGTACCAACTAAAAAAGCCGCACGCTGGAGCGTGCGGCTTTTTCTTTCGCCTGTCCGCCAGATGCGCGGACGCAATATCACGCGATCAGATCGCCTGATCCGTCGACGGCTTTTCCCACAGGTTGATCCCGCCTTCGGTCGCAAAGCGATCGATCTCGGCGAGTTCGTCGGCCGAGAACGCGAGGTTCTTCAGCGCGCCGACGTTCTCGCGCACCTGCTCCGCGCGGCTCGCGCCGATCAGCACCGAGGTCACGCGCGTGTCGCGCAACGCCCACGCGAGCGCCATCTGCGCGAGACTCTGGCCACGTCGTTGCGCGATGTCGTTCAGCTTCCGCACGTGCTCGATATTCTGCGGGCTCAGATGCTCGTCTTTCAGCGAACCGCCGCCCGGCTTGTTGACGCGCGCATCGGCCGGCACGCCGTTCAGGTACTTGCCGGTCAATAGCCCCTGCGCGAGCGGCGTGAAAGCGATCGCGCCGGCGCCGACTTCGTCGAGCGTGTCGAGCAGGTCGTGCTCGATCCAACGGTTCAGCATGTTGTACGACGGCTGATGGATCAGCAGCGGCACCTTGTATTCGGCGAGCAGCTTCGTCATTTCAAGCGTCTTCGCCGACGAGTAGGACGAAATGCCGATGTAGAGCGCCTTGCCCTGCTGCACCGCGCTGGCCAATGCGCCCGCGGTTTCCTCGAGCGGCGTGTGCGCGTCGAAACGATGCGAATAGAAAATGTCGACGTAATCGAGGCCCATGCGCTTCAGGCTCTGATCGAGGCTCGCGAGCACGTACTTGCGCGAACCGCCGCCCTGGCCGTACGGGCCCGGCCACATATCCCAGCCGGCCTTCGACGAAATCAGCAGTTCGTCGCGATACGGTTTGAAATCGTCCTTGAACAGACGCCCGAAATTGGTTTCCGCGCTGCCATACGGCGGGCCGTAGTTGTTCGCCAGATCGAAGTGCGTGATGCCGAGGTCGAAGGCCGTGCGCAGGATGTCACGCTGCGTCGAGATCGGCGTGGTGTCGCCGAAGTTGTGCCACAGGCCGAGCGACAGCGCCGGCAGTTTGAGACCCGACTTGCCGCAGACGCGGTATTGCATGTCCGAATAGCGTTCTGAAGCTGCTTCGTAAGCCATTGCTAGTGTCCTTGTCGATGAGATCGCCCGACGATTGCGGGCTTGAGGATTCGCGCGTGAGGAGAGGCGTGCTGCTCGGCAGATGTGTTGTTGTGGTGCGGCCAGACCGCTATGTTAGCCAATCGACGCCGCCCTTGCAGGCACCCAGTATGCGGGATGGACGGGCCAGCAAGGCTCACCTACACTCTGGCCGGTTCAGGTCGATAGGAGGAACAGATGACGAAAGCGATTTCGATCGCGCTGATTGTCGGCGGTATCGTGCTGCTGTATTTCGGCGGGCAGGCGTTCAATTCGGTCAGCAGCGACGTGTCGCGCTTCTTTACCGGTTCGCCGAGCAACAAGGCGATCGTGCTGATCGTCGCGGGTGTGGTGGCGACACTCGCCGGGCTGACGGGGGTCGCGTTGTCGGGGCGCAGGCGCTGAGCGTTAGCGCGAGGCCCACGACGCAACAACCTAGAACGCGATCTCGGGCTTCGCAGCCGAGCGCGTGCCGGGTAGCGGCACGTTGCTCGCACCGTGATAGGTGAACACCAGCGAGAACTTCACCTCATCGCTGAGATTCTTGCCGGCCGAGTGCAGCGTGTTGCAGTGGAAGAACACGACGTCGCCGGTTTTCAGCTCGGGCGACACCGCGGTGCGAATCGCGGCCTCGTTCTCCGCGAGATCCGTGCGGAAAAATTTCGCTTCGTCGAAACGCTCGGACGTGAATGCGGCGCCGTGCGAATTCGGCACGAACCACAAGGCGCCGTTATCGACAGTTTCAGGACCGACCGCGAGCCATACCGAAACCAGATCGTCGCGCTCGAACGACCAGTAGCGCACATCGCGATGCCAGCCGGTCAGGCTGCCGTAGGCGGGGTGCTTGGTCATCATGCAGTTGTGATGCGCGCGCGACAGGCGTGGCTCCTCGCCGAAATACAGTTCCATCCAGCCGCGGATCTCGGGGGCGGTCGCCCATTGCGCGAACGCCGGATGACGCCCATACGCGTCGAGCAGGCGTCGCACCGTATGTCCGCCAGGCGCGTCCTTCGATGACGGCGCGCCTGGATACTGCAGATCCGCTTCGAATTCGATCGGCGCCGCCGCTTCCTGCAGCTGGCGTTGCGCGATCCGCCTCAGCTCGTCGCAACGCTCGGGCGACACGAGTCCTGGCACCACGACAAAACCCTGCTCCCGCAACGTTTGAATCTGCTCTTTCTTCGAATGGAGTGACATGGTGTTCCGTTACCGTCGACTAACTGATGTTCGATTGTAAAACGGGCGCGATCGGGGTGCGTTGTTTCGCGACGGGCGGCTTCGCGTTCTGCTCATGTTTTGCCCCGGTCGGTCCCCACACCGCCCGGCGCGCCGATGCACCGGTTTCAGGCGCGCGCTGCGTTAGCGTCGCACTTTCGCTGGGCAAACGCGCACGCAAATCGCCCTCAAGCGGGAGAGATCACGCGAATCTCCGCGGCGATTCGATCAGGAGGAACACCTGGCTCGCAGGGTATAACCGACTTTCTGACGTCACGGTTCCCGTGTAGCCTGCGCACATGTCGATCGTCGCTTACGCACTTTTCTGTTGTGCGCGGGCCGTCAGGGCTCGATCCGCCGCTTTCTCCGCGTTCTATCTTCGCTGCGCCGTGCGCCGTGATTCGCGTCGTGGACTCCCGCGCCACGATCCGCACCGAATTTCCCGCTTTCAGGCCGTCCATCGCAACCCCGTCATTGGCACATATGGTGCTCTTTGTCCGTGCACATCCGATGCACGCGCCGACGTGCGGTACATTGCCTAATCGTGAAGCCATGCATACTCTTTTGAGCACCCGTCTTACCCGCGCCGCGCTGAAAGCGGCGCGTCCCGCGCGCCGTCATATGATGCGAGCGCTGCGCCACCATGCCGCCCGCACGCGTGCGCTCGGCGAACAGTGGCGCGACACGAAGGCCGTTGACGGCATTCGCACCTGGTTCCAAACGTTCTTCCTGGCGCTGCGCCAGCAAAGCGGCACGCGCCGTCTGTCGCTGCGCACGCTGCTGCGCAAACCCACGCCGTTGCGCCTCGCGGTCGCGAAACGCGCGCCGGCAGAGCACACGCCTACGAGCCGCAGGCCGCGTCGGCTGTCGACGAGCAGCAGCGGGTGGTTCGGGTTCGTCTTTGCGAGCCGGTGACATTGCCGTGTCGGTGAATCACGCACGCAGCGGCTAGACCGCTGCGCGGCTGCCTGTTCACCGCAGGGCTTGCAGTACCGCCCAAGTTCTAGCGCACCACCGCCAACGCATCGTCGCGCCATCGACAGACAAAGAAAAAACCCCGCCCGGCTCACGCCGGCGGGGTTTTTTGCCATCAGGCCGCTATCGGTTCTCGCTTATTCGGCGAGCGCCGCGACCGGCTCGGTACCAGCCGCTTCGGCGAGTGCGAGCGCCTTGTCGGTGGCTTCCCACGTGAATTCCGGCTCTTCGCGGCCGAAGTGACCGTAAGCCGCACTCTTCTCGTAGATCGGGCGCAGCAGGTCGAGCATCTGGATGATGCCCTTCGGACGCAGGTCGAAATGCTGACGCACGAGTTCCGTGATCGTCGCATCCGACACGCGGCCCGTGCCGAACGTGTTGACCATCACCGAGGTCGGCTGGGCGACGCCAATGGCGTACGAGACCTGGATCAGGCAGCGTGACGCGAGGCCTGCGGCCACGATGTTCTTCGCGACGTAACGGCCAGCGTAGGCTGCCGAGCGGTCGACCTTCGACGGATCCTTGCCCGAGAACGCGCCGCCGCCGTGCGGCGCCGCGCCGCCGTACGTATCGACGATGATCTTGCGGCCCGTAAGACCGCAATCGCCCTGCGGACCACCGATCACGAAGCGACCCGTGGGGTTCACGAGGAACTTGATGTCGCCCTTGATCAGCTCGGCCGGCAGCGTCGGCTTGATCACTTCCTCGATCACCGCTTCGCGCAGCGTGGCGAGGTCGATGTCCGGCGAATGCTGGGTGGACAGCACGACGGTATCGATCGAATACGGCTTGCCGTCGACGTAGCGCACCGTGACCTGCGATTTCGCATCCGGACGCAGCCAAGGCAGACGGCCGTCGCGGCGCAGATTCGCCTGACGCTCGACGAGCCGGTGCGACAGGTGGATCGGCAGCGGCATCAGTTCCGGCGTTTCCTCGCAGGCGTAACCGAACATCAGGCCCTGGTCGCCCGCGCCCTGGTCGAGGTTGTTGTCATGCGCGCGGTCCACGCCCTGGGCGATGTCCGGCGACTGCTTGTCGTACGCGACGAGCACCGCGCAGCCGCGGTAGTCGATGCCGTAGTCGGTGTTGTCGTAGCCGATGCGCTTGATCGTGTTGCGCGCGATCTGGATGTAGTCAACGTTTGCGGTCGTGGTGATTTCACCGGCCAGCACGACGAGACCCGTGTTGCACAGCGTTTCGGCCGCGACACGCGAGTACTTGTCTTGAGCCAGGATGGCGTCGAGGATCGCGTCCGAGATCTGGTCCGCGACTTTGTCGGGATGGCCTTCGGAAACGGATTCGGAAGTGAAGAGATAGTCGTTTGCCACGTTGCAGACTCCTGTTTAGTGGGTATGGTTGCGTTCCACGTAGCCGACTTCGGGAGTCTGAAGCGGCGACGCTTTAGCGGATTACATGACCGGTGGACGCAAACCCATGGAAACCATGGACCGCACCCGCCGGCTTCGCCCCGCAAGTTGTCTATTAACTCGGCGAAGCCCTTATTATAGCGACTTCCCCTGAATGTCACAGAGTCCAAACGAGTGCGGTATCACGTCAATTTTTCCGCTGCCCAGAATTTCGCCCCCAGCGGGGCCGTGCGCCCGGAGGCTGCATGCTGAGTCGCTACGGCGCGAAGCTCGCGATCGGGCTGCTCAAACTCTTTGCCTTGTTGCCCTATGGTTTCGTCGCCCGTCTCGGTGACGGCCTCGGCTGGCTGCTCTACCAGGTCCCGAGCCGGCGCAAGCGCATCGTTCATACGAATCTGAAGCTGTGCTTCCCCGAGTGGAGCGACGAACGTCGCGAGGACGTCGCGCAGAAGCATTTCCGTCACGCGATCCGCAGCTATCTGGAGCGCAGCGTGCAGTGGTTTGGCTCGGCGAAGAAGCTCGAGAAGCTGATCCAGCTCGACAGCGCGATCGACCTGACGGACCCGAACCTGCCGCCCACCCTGTTTCTCGGCCTTCATTTCGTCGGCATCGAGGCTGGCTCGATCTTTCTGAACTATTCGCTCAAGCGCCGGTGCGGCTCGCTCTATCAGCCGATGTCGAATCAGGAGCTCGAGGAAGTCGCGAAAGCGGCGCGCGCGCGTTTCGGCGCGGACATGGCGAGCCGCGCGGACAGCGCACGCGTCGTGCTGCGCTGGCTGCGTGAACGCAAACCGGTGATGCTCGGCGCTGACATGGACTATGGCGCGCGCAATTCGACGTTCGTGCCGTTCTTCGGGATACCGACCTGCACGCTGACTGCGGTCGGCCGTCTCGCGAAGGTCGGGCACGCGCAGGTCGTGCCGTTCATCGGCGAAGTGCTGCCGAACTACAAGGGGTACCGGCTCAAGGTCTTCAAGCCCTGGGACAACTACCCGACCGGCGACGATGACGCTGACGCGCGACGCATGAACGAGTTTCTCGAAGAGCAGATTCCGTTGATGCCCGAGCAGTATTACTGGGTGCACAAGCGCTTCAAGACCCGGCCGCCGGGGGTGCCGGGGGTGTATTGACAATCAGTGCGATGTGCCAACGTGTATCATCTCCTATTGGTCCAACGCGGCTCGAACGGGTGACTCACCCAGCGGCCGCCGACACCAGGATTCCGGCTTCGCCCGCACACGGGAAGCCCTACGCAGCAACGAATACACGGAAAACGTGAAGCTCAAGTTCACCAAAATGCACGGCGCCGGCAACGACTTCGTCGTGCTCGACGGCTACACCCAACCGGTCAGCCTGACCACGGCGCAGGTGCGCGCGCTCGCGAATCGCCATTTCGGCGTCGGCGCCGACCAGTTGCTGCTGGTCGAAAAGCCGACCGTCGACGGCGTCGATTTCAGATACCGCATCTTCAACTGCGACGGCGGCGAGGTCGAGCACTGCGGCAACGGCGCGCGCTGCTTCGTCAAGTTCGTGCGCGAGCGCGGCCTCACCGACCAGCGCAGCGTGCATGTACAGGTGCAAAAAGGCACGATCACGCTGACGATGCAGGACAACGGCGAAGTGATCGTCGACATGGGCGCACCGGTGTTCGATCCCGAGCACGTACCGTTCGCGACCAAGGGCCTGCAAGGCCGCCGCGAAGGCACGGACACGCTCTGGCCGCTCGACGTGAACGGCACGACGCGCTGGATCTCGGCGGTGTCGATGGGCAATCCGCACGCGGTGCAGGTCGTCGACGATGCCGAAGCGTTCCCGGTGCTGGTCGAAGGCCCGGCGATCGAGCGGCACACGCGCTTCCCGCAGCGGGTCAACGCCGGCTTCATGCAGATCGTCAGCCGCAGCGAGATCCGGCTGCGCGTCTACGAACGCGGCGCGGGCGAAACGCTCGCGTGCGGCACCGGCGCCTGCGCGGCGGTCGCCACCGGCATCCGCCGCGGGCTGCTGGACTCGCCGGTGCTCGTGCATACACACGGCGGCGATCTGACCATCACATGGGACAACGCGCAGGCAGGCGCGCCGCTGCTGATGGCCGGACCCGCGACCACCGTCTTCGAAGGCGAGATCGAGTTGGCCGATGAAGTGTCCAGTGCATCGGCAGACTCGTCGCGGCACAATCCGTCCAACCCGGCCGCCGTGGCACCCTCCGTCTAACTCATTGACCGACGCGCCGCCGCGAGGCGGTCATCCGGTAGTCCTCTAGCCGAAACTATGAACGATCGCGAAGTCGCCGAATACCTGCTAGCCAATCCCGAATTCTTCGTCGAACACGCGGAAACGCTCGCGACGATCCGGCTCGCGAACCCGCACGGCAAAGCCGCGGTGTCGCTGCAGGAGCGGCAGATGGAGATGCTGCGCGACAAGAACAAGCATCTCGAGCGACGTCTCGCCGAGCTGCTGCGCTACGGTCACGAGAACGACAGCATCGCGTCGAAATTCAACCGCTGGACCATCCGCGTGATGGCCGAGCGCGATCCGTACGCGCTGCCGCGCACGATCGCGAGCGGACTGCGCGATATCTTCGATGTGCCGCAAGCGGCGCTGCGCGTGTGGGATGTCGCCGAGCCTTATGCGCAAGCCGACTTCGCGCGCCACGTCAGCGAGGAAGTGCGCATTTTCGCGGGCAGCCTGAGCACGCCGTACTGTGGCGCGAACACCGGCTTCGAGGCCGCGCAGTGGCTCGCGCAAGCGGCGAGCGCGTCCAATGCCGCGACCATCACGGCAGCAAGCGCGGCCGACGACCAGGGCGCCGCGGCGAGCGACACGGCGCAAACCACGGAGTCGATCGCGCTGCTCGCGCTGCGCGACCCCGCGGGCACCGAAGACGCACCGACCTTCGGCCTGCTGGTGATGGGCTCGTCCGACCCGCGACGCTTCCACGAAGGCATGGCCACCGATTTCCTCACCCAGATCGGCGCGCTCGCGAGCGCCGCGCTGAGCCGGCTGCTGCCGCGCTGAGCCGCGCCACGCCACCTCGCCGCCTACCGTGACCGCCGCCGACCCGATCGCCGCCTATCTGTCGCATCTCGAGCACGAGCGGCGGCTGTCGGCGCATACGCTGCGCGGCTATACGCATGAGCTGGAAGAACTGAAGCAGCTCGCCAAAGGCCGAGCGCTCGAAAGCCTCACCGCCGTCGACATCCGCGGCGCCGTATCGCGCGCGCATGCGGGCGGCCTCACCGCGCGATCGATCAGTCACCGGCTGTCGGCGTGGCGGGCGTTTTATCGCTGGTTCGCGGGCCGCGTCGAACTGCCGGCCAATCCGGTCGCCGCGGTGCGTGCGCCGAAACAGCCGAAAACGCTGCCGAAGGCGCTGTCTGTCGACGACACCGCGCGCCTGATGGACAGCCCGACCGCCGACTCCCCCGAAGGCCTGCGCGACCACGCGATGCTCGAACTGTTCTACTCGTCGGGCTTGCGCCTCGCCGAGCTGGTCGGCCTCGACGTGCGATTCGCCGACGTCGACGGCCATCGCTCGGCCGGCTGGCTCAAGCTCGATTCAGGCGAAGTCGAAGTGCTCGGCAAAGGCGAGCGGCGCCGCGTCGTGCCGGTGGGCAGCAAGGCGGTCGCAGCGCTCAACGCATGGCTCGCGGTGCGCGACCAGATGGTCCGCCACGACCCACATCCGCTCTTCCTGTCGACGCGCGGCAACCGGCTGTCACCGAACGTCGTGCGCGAGCGCGTGAAGCGCGCGGCGCTCGCGGCCGGCATTCCGGCCAACGTGCATCCGCACGTGCTGCGCCATTCGTTCGCGACGCACGTGCTGCAGTCGAGCGGCGATCTGCGCGCCGTGCAGGAACTGCTCGGCCACGCGAGCATCACCGCCACGCAGGTTTATACCGGGCTCGATTTCCAGCATCTCGCCCACGTCTACGACAGCGCGCATCCTCGCGCCAAGAAACGCAACTGATCACGCGACTGACGCCGCACGCCGCGGCGCGTTGTGTTCGCTCGCACTTTACCGACACCTGATGAATACCGTTACGCTCAAACCGTCGAAAGAAAAATCGCTATTGCGCCGCCATCCGTGGGTCTACGCCAATGCGATCGAGCACGTCGACGGCAAGCCCGCGCCCGGCGCGACCGTGCTCGTGCGCGCGCACGACGGCCGCTTTCTCGCGCGCGCCGCCTACAGTCCGCACTCGCAGATCCGCGCGCGCGTCTGGAGCTTCGACGAAGCCGAGCCGATCGATCACGCGTTCTTCAAGCGCCGCGTGCAGCGCGCGTTCGCGCATCGGCAGGCGATGGTGCGCGACACCGGCGCCGTGCGGCTGATCTTCGGCGAGGCGGACGGACTGCCGGGCCTGATCGTCGATCACTACGTCGCCGAGGACGCGGACCAGCGCAGCCAGCTCGTCTGCCAGTTCATGGCGGCCGGCGTCGAGGCATGGAAGGACGCAATCGTCGCGGCGCTGGTCGGCGCGACGGGTTGCCCGAACGTCTACGAGCGCTCGGACGTGTCGATCCGTCAGAAGGAAGGGCTCGAGCAGATCACCGGCGTGCTCGCGGGCGAGCCGCCGTCGGAGAAGCTGATCGCGAGCGAAAACGGCGTGCGCTATCACGTCGATGTGCGCAACGGTCACAAGACCGGCTTCTATGTCGACCAGCGCGACAACCGCCTGCTCGTGCAGCAGTTCGCGCAGGATCGCGAGGTCCTGAACTGCTTCTGCTACACCGGCGGCTTTTCGCTCGCGGCGCTCAAGGGTGGCGCGAAGCGCGTGGTGTCGGTCGATTCGTCGGGTGAAGCGCTCGCGCTGGCGCAGCAGAACGTCGCGGCCAACGGCTTCGACGCCGAGCGCGCAAGCTGGCTCGACGCCGACGCGTTCAAGACGCTGCGGCGCCTCTACGACGAAGGCGAGCGCTTCGACCTGATCGTGCTCGATCCGCCGAAATTCGCGCCATCGCGCGAGCACGTGGACCGCGCTTCGCGCGCCTACAAGGACATCAATCTGACCGGCCTGAAGCTGCTGCGTCCGGGCGGGCTGCTGTTCACGTACTCGTGCTCGGGCGCGATCGATTCCGAGCTGTTCCAGAAGATCGTGGCGGGCGCGGCCGCCGACGCGCGCGTCGACGCACGCATCCTGAAGCGCCTTGGCGCGGGCGTCGATCATCCGCTGCTGACTGCATTTCCCGAAGGCGAGTATCTGAAGGGGCTGCTGTTGCAAATCGCCTGATCGCCCTTACTTTGGCGGTGATTACACGTGCCGGCGGCGCCCCCTGCGCCCGCCTGGCAAATATGTTTCAATAACCGGCTGGACAGGGCCGCGCGCCATCCGGCTGCGGCGGCCGGCCTAACGCATCTGGCTAGCCCTGCGCTAGCGTTCGATCACGCACCGTTTCACGACTTACAGGCGACCCACATGATCCCAGTCACCATCCTGACCGGCTTTCTCGGCAGCGGCAAAACCACCCTGCTCAAGCGCATCCTGAACGAAAAGCACGGCATGAAGATCGCCGTCATCGAGAACGAGTTCGGCGAAGAAAACATCGACAACGAGATCCTCGTGCAGGACACGAGCGAGCAGATCATCCAGATGAGCAACGGCTGCATCTGCTGCACGATTCGCGGCGACCTGTCGCGTGTGCTCAACGATCTGGCCGCGAAGAAGCAGGCGGGCGAAGTGGACTTCGACCGCGTCGTGATCGAAACCACCGGCCTCGCCAATCCGGGCCCGGTCGCGCAGACCTTCTTCATGGACGACCAGATCGCGAGCGAATTCCTGCTCGACGCGATCATCACGCTGGTCGACGCCAAGCACGCGAACCATCAGCTCGACGAGCACGAAGTGGTGCAACGCCAGGTCGGTTTCGCGGACCGGCTGTTCATCACGAAGGCCGATCTGGTCGACGAGCAGCACGTGGCCGATCTGCGCCACCGTCTGCTGCACATGAACCCGAAGGCGGCGATCAAGGTCGTCAATTTCGGCGAAGCGGACATCAAGGAAATCTTCGATCTGCGCGGCTTCAACCTGAACTCGAAGCTCGAAATCGATCCGGACTTCCTGGCCGAAGACGAACACGCGCACAGCCACGCGCATGCGCACGACGAGCACGGCCACACGCACGACGACCACGATCACGCCGACTGCGATCACGACCATGGCCATTGCGATCACGAAGGCCACGATCACGGGCATCACCACCATGCGCATCACGACGACAAGATCAAGTCGTTCGTCTACCGCAGCGATCGTCCGTTCGATCCGAACAAGCTCGAAGACTTCCTCGGCGGCATTCTGCAGATCTACGGCGAGCACCTGCTGCGCTACAAGGGTGTGCTGTACATGAAGGGCGTCGATCGCAAGGTCGTGTTCCAGGGCGTGCATCAAATGATGGGCAGCGACCTCGCCGCGAAATGGCAACCGGCCGAGAAGAAAACCAACAAGATGGTGTTCATCGGCATCGAACTGCCGCGCGACCTGATCACCGACGGTCTGGACGCCTGCCTCGCCTGAGCGGGCTAGCGCATGCCGCACACATCGCGGCATGCGCTGTGCTACTGCAGTTGCACGGAACGGCCGCCGCCGGCTGCGCGGGCGTGAATCATCTGCTGAAAATGCGACATCGCGGTCGAAACGCCATTCGAAAGCAGGCCATATGAAAAGCGCGTGAAAACCCTGCTGTATTAAAGCGTGCACGACCATCGCTTTTTGGCTTTGTGCGCGTTATATTTTCGGGATATCGCTGCGCCGCGGGCAGATTTCAGCAGTTGCGGTGTCGGATTGTGATTCAGTTACAATACGTGCCCACTGGAGAATGACAACGAATTGCCCGGTCGCGCGTATCCCGCGACTGGCTTGAAATGGCGCCGGAAAATCTTGTCCGGAGACACGCCGAAAACGCCAGCGGGCATGGCCTGAAAGGTCACGCGCTTGCCGGCGAGCGATGCCTCAGGACCATTTGAGAATCGGTTTCCAGAGGAGTTCGGCCCCGCAGCGGCGTAGCTTGCAACGCCCGGCGTGTGGGCGCCAGGCGCTTCGGCGACACGACAGCCCAACGTTCGTGGCCACCCTGCGCTGCGCGTCCGCGCGACGCGTTTTGCGGGCAATACGAAAGTGCGGGCACTATGTAAGAGTTTTGCCTCACATTGAAGAAGTAAGCCAGATGACGACGAAACGACTCTTGACCGAAGCCGAAATCCTGAAGATGAGCGACAAGGATTACATGAATGAGGATCAGCTCGCCTTCTTCAAGAACAGGCTCGAACAGTTGCAGGCGGACATTCTCCGCAATGCCGGCCAGACGACCGAGAACCTGCGCGAAACGGTCATCGTGCCGGACCCGGCCGATCGCGCGACGATCGAGGAAGAGCATGCGCTCGAACTGCGCACGCGCGACCGCGAGCGCAAGCTGCTGAAGAAGGTTCAGCAATCGATCGCGCGCATCGAGGCGGGCGACTACGGCTGGTGCGAAGAAACCGGCGAGCCGATCGGCATTCCGCGTCTGCTCGCTCGGCCCACGGCTACGCTGTCGCTCGAAGCCCAGGAGCGCCGCGAACTGCGCCAGAAGCTGTTCGGCGACTGATGACCTGCGGCGCGGCTTCGGCTTAGCGCCCGAAAACGCTGCTTCGTCGAGAGGCGCACGGTGAACCGTGCGCCTTTTCTTTTTGCGCGACATCCGCGCAAGCTGCGCCCCTCCTGCCACCCCCACCGCACCTCCCCGCCTCTTTTCTCAGGCTCCCTGAGCGGATTTTCTTTTTCGTCCTATGCGTTTCGGCGGATCTTGATATGACCGCGCGCGCCCTAAAATAGACCGGACATGCGCTCACGAGCGCGCCGGCCGGCGCGCCGTCCGCTAACTGGATCCATGCGGTAGCGCGCAGCGCTGCCGCGTCCTACCCGTTTTGCAAAGAGGAACGCATATGGAGCAATTTCACGGCACGACGATCGTTTCCGTGCGCCGCGGCAACAAGGTCGCACTCGGCGGCGACGGCCAGGTGACGCTCGGCAACATCGTCATGAAAGGCGGCGCGAAGAAGGTCCGGCGCATCTACAACGGCAAGGTGCTGGTCGGCTTCGCCGGCGGCACGGCGGATGCCTTCTCGCTGCTCGACCGCTTCGAGGCGAAGCTGGAAAAACATCAGGGCAATCTGACGCGCGCGGCCGTGGAGCTCGCGAAAGACTGGCGCACCGACCGCATGCTGCGTCGTCTCGAAGCGATGCTGATCGCCGCGGATGCGACCACCACACTCGTCATCACCGGCAACGGCGACGTGCTCGATCCCGAAGGCGGGATCTGCGCGATCGGCTCGGGCGGCGCCTATGCGCAGGCGGCCGCGAAGGCGCTTGCCGACAACACCGAGCTGTCGCCGCGCGAAATCGTGGAGAAGTCGCTGGAAATCGCCGGCGACATGTGCATCTACACGAACCATAACCGCGTCATTGAGACGATCGAGTAAGGACCCATCGATGAGCACCATGACCCCCGCCGAGATCGTCTCCGAACTCGACAAACACATCATCGGCCAAGGCCGCGCGAAGAAAGCCGTGGCCGTCGCGCTGCGCAACCGCTGGCGCCGTCAGCAGGTCGACGACCCCCTGCGCCAGGAAATCACGCCGAAGAACATCCTGATGATCGGACCGACCGGCGTCGGCAAGACCGAAATCGCGCGGCGTCTCGCGAAGCTCGCGGACGCGCCGTTCATCAAGATCGAAGCGACCAAGTTCACCGAAGTCGGCTACGTGGGCCGCGACGTCGACAGCATCGTGCGCGACCTGATCGAAATTTCGGTCAAGCAGACCCGCGAAACCGAAATGCGCAAAGTGCGGACCAAGGCGGGCGATCTGGCCGAAGACCGCATCCTCGACATCCTGCTGCCGACCGCACGGCCGGTCGGCTTCGGTTCGAGCTCGAGCTCGACCGATACCGCCGATGAAGGCAGCACCACGCGTCAGACGTTCCGCAAGCGCCTGCGCGAAGGCCAGCTCGACGACAAGGAAATCGAACTCGACGTGGAGCAGCCGCAGGTCGGCATGGACATCATGGGGCCGCCGGGCATGGAAGACATGACCGAGCAGATCCGCTCGATGTTCGCCAACATCGGCGGCGGCAAGAAGACGCGCCGCAAGATGAAGGTGAAGGAAGCGTTGAAGGTGCTCACCGACGAAGAAGCCGGCAAGATGCTCAACGACGAGGAAGTGAAGGCCAAGGCGGTGCAGAACGTCGAGCAGAACGGCATCGTGTTCCTCGACGAAATCGACAAGATCGCCTCGCGCAACGAAGCGGGCGGCGGCGAGGTGTCGCGTCAGGGCGTGCAGCGCGATCTGCTGCCGCTCGTCGAAGGCACGACGATCAACACCAAGTACGGCATGGTGAAGACCGATCACATCCTGTTCATCGCGAGCGGCGCGTTTCATCTCGCGAAGCCGAGCGATCTGATTCCCGAGCTGCAGGGGCGCTTCCCGATTCGCGTCGAGCTCGATTCGCTGTCGGTCAAAGACTTCGAGTCGATCCTCGTGTCGACGGACGCGAGCCTCGTCAAGCAGTATCAGGCCCTGCTCGCGACCGAAGACGTGCACCTCGAATTCGCCGACGACGGCATCCGCCGTCTCGCCGAGATTGCGTACTCGGTGAACGAGAAGACCGAGAACATCGGCGCGCGCCGCCTGTATACGGTGATCGAAAAGCTGCTCGAGGAAGTGTCGTTCTCGGCGGGCAATCACTCGGGCCGCGCGGTGCAGATCGACGCGGCGTATGTCGATCGCGCGTTGAACGAAGTCGCGGAGGACGAGGATCTGTCGCGCTACGTGCTGTGATCGGCACGGCAATATCACCAGGCACTGATGCCTGAAAAAAACGGGCTGCCTTTGCAAGGGCAGCCCGTTTTGCTTTGTGCCGCTCGGTGCACGACCTACTGCTTCACCGGCCGCTTCGCCAACTTGCGCTGCAAGGTCCGCCGATGCATGTTCAACGCGCGCGCGGTCGCCGAGATATTGCCGCCGTGTTCCGCGAGCACACGCTGGATATGCTCCCATTCGAGCCGAGCCACCGACAGCGGCTGCGGATGCTCGATCGCCTCCTCCGCCTGCAGCGCGCTCGCCTCGCTTTGCAGCGCCGACAGGATCGTCTCGACGTTGGCGGGCTTCGCAAGATAGTTGTCGGCGCCGTCCTTGACCGCCTGCACCGCGGTCGCGATGCTCGCGTAGCCGGTCAGCACGAGCATGCGCGCATCGGGCTGCAGATCGCGCAACGGCGCGACGAGCGTGAGGCCGGAGTCGTTGCCCAGATGCAGGTCCACGGTGATCTCGCTGAACTTCTGCTGGTTCGCGAGCCGGATCGCCTCGTCCGCGTTGTGCGCTTCGCTCACCGTGTAGCCGCGCCGGGTCAAGCCGCGCGCGAGGATGCCGGAGAACACTTCGTCGTCGTCGATCACCAGAAAATTCTTTTCGCTCATGCCTGTTTCTCCGTGTTGGATGGCGCGGCGCCTTGTGGGCTCGCTCCAGAAATCTTGCGCGCGGCGAGCGGCAGCCGAAGCACCGCACGCGTGCCGCGCGGCCTCCCGCCGTTGGCGTCGGTCAGCTCGATCGATCCCTTCAGACGCGCCGCCGCCGAAAATGCCAGGTAAAGGCCGACGCCATGCCCGCCTTGCGTGCTGTCCACCGGCATCGCGCCGAGCGAGCCGCGCAGTGCGGCCGGAATGCCCGGACCGTGGTCACACACTTCGAACACGATCTGGTCGCCACGCGCCGTCAGCGCGCACGACAGCGTCACGTGATCGCGGCTCGCGCGCGCGGCGTTGTCGAGCAGGATCGTGAGTATCTGACCGACGGCCACCGTGTCGTTGAGACTGACTTCGGCGGGCGCTGTGCCGATCCGCTCGAACGTCACGTGCGGATGACGCAGCCGCCACTGCTCGGCGAACGATTCGAGCCATTCGGCGACCGGCTGGCGATTCGTCGTGGTCGTCGCGCGGCTGCGCAACCGCGCCAACGCCGACGTACATAGCGTCATCTGCTGCTCGAGCAACTCGAGATCGGCACGGTAGGGCGCCAGACCCGCGTCGGTACGCGCCGCATCGCGCAATTCTTCGGACAACATCGCGATTGTAGACAGCGGCGTGCCGATTTCGTGAGCCACCGTGGCCGCCTGCACGCCGAGTGCGACCGCCCGTTCGTCCTGAAGCAAGCGTTGCTGCGCTTCGCCAAGCGCCGCGTCACGCAGCCGCAGCGCTCGCGACATGCGCGCGACGAACCATGCAATCAGCCCCACGCTGACCATGAAGTTCACCCACATACCCGAGCGGTAGTAGTCGAACAGATTCGCGGGATTCTCGAGATTGAGCGGAACGGAATCGAAACTGAGCATCGCGTAGCAGGCGACCGCGAATGCCGCGAGCCAGGCCATCAGATACCAAGGCAGCACGGCCGCGGCGATCGCGAGCGACGGCAGGTACAGCGACACGAAAGGATTGGTGGTGCCGCCAGACAGGAACAGCAGCGCCGACAGCGCTCCCAGATCGACCCAGATCTGCCCGAACAGCTCGATGTTGGACTCAGGACGCTGCTGATACACGCGCCACCACGTGAGCGCGTTGAACAGCACTTCGAGCGCGATCACGAGCAACATGGCGGGCAACGGCAGATTCGCGCCGATGAAGATCTGCACGAAGGCGATCGTCAGCAACTGACCGATGATCGCGAGGCTGCGCAGCCAGAACAGATGACCGAGATTGACCCGGCCGGTGTTGGTTATACGTTGCATGATCCTAGTCTAACCGTTCGGACACGCCTCGCCGACCAGGCGGCCTGGTCACGGCCGCTCATCCCCACTCGCCTCTCGTGTCGCCCGGGCAATCTCCGCCGCAAGACACTCGGGACACAGGCAGCGGCCGCCCGGCTCCAGCCGCTCGGCCGGCAGCGCTGGCAACGCGCGGCACCAGCAGTTCGACGGCTCGGCCTGGCCGCCGCAGTCGAAGGCATTGCCGCAGCGCGGACAGCGCGCGCTGCGCCCGGAGCGGGCGGAAGACGGTTTCATCGCGGGTAGGCGCAGAGGGCCGGGGAACATCGGTCAGACCATGATGCCATGACTGATACCCTTAGGTGCAGTCGTCCGTTCGGCCGATGCACAGCCGTCACGCAAGCGCGTTAAGCTTGCGGTTCGACCGGCCCCGAGACTCGCCATGGTGCGGTACGCCAGGCCTGCCCCGCCCGTCGCTCGCGCCGCTGCCGAAAACCCTGTTGCAGCGCGCCAGTCCTGTACAATTCGCGCTGTTTTAACTGTTCCGTGCCCGAGCCTGCCGCCATGTCCGAGCTTCCCGACCTCTCGCAGATTGCGCCTACCCTGAAAGCCGAAATTCTGGCCGAGGCGCTGCCTTACATTCGCCAGTATCACGGTAAGACCGTGGTCATCAAATACGGCGGCAACGCCATGACCGAAGAGCGTCTGAAGCAGGGCTTCGCGCGCGACGTGATTCTGCTGAAGCTGGTCGGCATCAACCCGGTCATCGTGCACGGCGGCGGTCCGCAAATCGACCAGGCGCTTAAGAAAATCGGCAAACAGGGCACGTTCATCCAGGGCATGCGCGTCACCGACGAAGAGACGATGGAAGTCGTCGAATGGGTGCTCGGCGGCGAGGTGCAGCAGGACATCGTGATGCTGATCAACCACTTCGGCGGCCACGCGGTCGGCCTGACCGGCAAGGACGGCGGCCTGATCCACGCGCGCAAGATGCTGATGCCGGATCGCGACAATCCGGGCCAGTACGTGGACATCGGCCAGGTCGGCGAAGTCGAGTCGATCAACCCGGCCGTCGTCAAGGCGCTGCAGGACGACGCGTTCATTCCGGTGATCTCGCCGATCGGCTTCGGCGAAGACGGCCTGTCGTACAACATCAACGCGGACCTCGTCGCAGGCAAGCTGGCAGTCGTGCTGAACGCCGAAAAGCTCGTGATGATGACCAACATCCCCGGCGTGATGGACAAGGAAGGCAATCTGCTGACCGACCTGTCGGCGCGTGAAATCGACGGCCTGTTCGAAGACGGCACGATCTCCGGCGGCATGCTGCCGAAAATCTCGTCCGCGCTCGATGCGGCGAAGAGCGGCGTGCGCTCGGTGCACATCATCGACGGCCGGATCGAGCACTCGGTGCTGCTCGAGATCCTGACCGAGCAGCCGTTCGGCACGATGATCCGCTCGCATTGATCGCTGCGACATCCCAGGCACGGGGGGCGCGCCACCGCCGCGCGACGCCCGTGCCACACCTCGCGGCTAGCGGGCTGTGCGCGCCCCTTGGCGTTGATGCGGCAAACTCGCCGCATCCGCAGCATGAAGTACCCGTCAGCGCCTGAAGGCCTCTACCATGCGCACCCCCACTTCAAGGCGCCGCCGTCCTGACATCGCGGGCGGCAAGCCAGTCTGGCTGTTCGATCTCGACAACACGCTGCACCGCGCGTCGCATGCCATTTTCCCGGCGATCAATCGCGGGATGACCCAGTACATCATCGACGCGCTACAAGTCGACCTCGACGAAGCCAACCGGCTGCGCACCGGCTACACGCTGCGCTACGGCGCGGCGCTGCTCGGCCTCACGCGGCACCATCCGCTCGACGCGCATGATTTTCTGAAAGTCGTGCACACGTTCCCCGACCTCGGCTCGATGATCCGCTATGAGCGCGGCGTCGCGCGTCTGGTCGCGGCGCTCCCGGGCCGCAAGATCGTGCTCACCAACGCACCCGAGACCTACGCGCGCGCGGTGCTCGCCGAACTGCGCATCGAACGCCTGTTCGAGCGCGTGATCGCGATCGAACACATGCGCGATCGCCGCCAATGGCGTGCGAAGCCTGATCACGCGATGCTGCGCCGCGCGATGCGCGACGCGCGTGTGTCGCTGAAAGACGCGATCCTCGTCGAGGACACGCGTTCGCACCTGAAGAACTACCGGCGGCTCGGTCTGCGCACCGTATGGATCACCGGTCATCTGCCGCGCAAGCCTCACGCGGACGGCGTGCCGACGCGCCTGCCGGGGACCGGCCGGCCCCATTATGTCGACCGCAGCGTTCGTTCGCTAAAATCGCTACGACTGAGCACGCGCTCGGCTCGATGGAAGGGACCCAAGCGGGGACAGTAGGGACGAGAGCAGCCAACGACATCAGCCGGGGGACGACAGCCATGCAGCCGACCGACAAGCCTGACGAAGCTTCAGCCGAAACCGCCCCCACGGCGTCCGCTGCCCCACGCTCTCCCCGTCCGAAGCCGGGCCAGCGTCGCGTGCATATCCTGCAGACGCTCGCCGGCATGCTCGAGGCGCCCAAGAGCGAAAAGGTCACCACGGCCGCGCTCGCCGCCCGGATCGGTGTGTCCGAAGCCGCGCTGTACCGCCATTTCGCGAGCAAAGCGCAAATGTTCGAAGGGCTGATCGAGTTCATCGAACAGACGCTGTTTGGGCTCATCAACCAGATCACCAGCCACGAAAGCAACGGCGTGCTGCAGGCGCGCGCGATCGCGCTGATGCTGCTCAACTTTCCGGCGAAAAATCCCGGCATGACGCGCGTGCTGACCTGCGAGGCACTGGTCGGCGAGCACGAGCGGCTGACCGAGCGCGTCAACCACATGCTCGAGCGGGTCGAGGCATCGTTGAAGCAGTGCTTGCGGCTCGCGCAGACCGAGGCACTCGCCGATACCAACGAGCACGGCGCAAACAGCGCCGACCCACAGACCGTACCACCGCAAACCGCCGCGCTGCCCGCCGGCTACGATCCCGCGATCCGCGCGAGCCTGCTGTTGAGCTACGTGATCGGCCGCTGGCATCGCTATGTGCGCAGCGGATTCGCCCGGCCGCCCGCCGAACACGCGAGCGAGCAACTGCTGCTGATTCTTCAGTAGTCCGCGAGGCTCGTACCGTTCGCGGCGCGCCGCCCGCGCCGCTGCCGCGAGGATTTTTCCGCTATACTTTGCGCCTGACGCCGCTGCGGCCCGCGATGCATAACGGACCGCGCCACGGCATCCCGAACACGTTGCACCCGGTTTCACACCCTTTCACGCGCCGATTTGCTGACTCGATTGCGGGCGCGCGAACCCCAAGGCCTAGGGCCCGCGGTTCACTATAAATGCGGCTAAAGAGGTCGTCAGCCGCGCACCCAGCCTTTCTCTTCGCGCTTCGCCGACGCCGTTTAGCCGCCCTGTTGACTCAATGGCGGAATGAATGGACTCCATCGGCATCGTCGCTCCCCAAAAAATGCATTTCACCGAGCCGCTGCCATTGCGCAACGGCAGCTCGCTTGCGGGCTATGACCTGATGGTCGAGACCTACGGCACGCTCAATGCGGCGCGCAGCAATGCGGTGCTCGTGTGCCACGCGCTCAACGCATCGCATCACGTGGCGGGCGTATACGCCGACAATCCGAAGGACATCGGCTGGTGGGACAACATGGTCGGCCCGGGCAAGCCGCTCGACACCGACAAGTTCTTCGTCATCGGCGTGAACAACCTCGGCTCGTGCTTCGGCTCGACCGGACCGATGAGCATCGACCCCACCACCGGCAAGCCGTATGGCGCGACGTTTCCGGTCGTCACCGTCGAAGACTGGGTCAACGCGCAGGCGCGCGTCGCCGACGCGTTCGGCATCACGCGCTTCGCCGCCGTGATGGGCGGCAGCCTCGGCGGCATGCAGGCGCTTGCGTGGAGCATGATGTATCCGGAGCGCGTCGCCCATTGCATCGTGGTCGCGTCGACGCCGAAGCTGTCCGCGCAGAACATCGCGTTCAACGAGGTCGCGCGCTCGGCCATCCTCTCGGACCCGGACTTTCACGGTGGCAACTACTACGCGCACGGCGTGAAGCCGAAGCGTGGCCTGCGGGTCGCGCGCATGATCGGCCACATCACGTATCTGTCGGACGATGACATGGCCGAGAAATTCGGCCGCTCGCTGCGTCGCGCCGAAGGTGCGCTCGATGACTACAACTTCAACTTCGACGTCGAGTTCGAAGTGGAATCGTATCTGCGCTATCAGGGCGACAAATTCGCCGACTACTTCGATGCGAACACCTACCTGCTGATCACGCGCGCGCTCGACTACTTCGATCCGGCCAAGGCCTTCGACGGCGATCTGACCGCGGCGCTCGCGCACACCACCGCGAAATATCTGATCGCGAGCTTCACGACTGACTGGCGTTTCGCGCCGACACGCTCGCGCGAACTGGTGAAGGCGCTGCTCGATCACAAGCGCACGGTCACCTATGCGGAGATCGACGCGCCACACGGCCATGACGCCTTCCTGCTCGACGACGCGCGCTATCACAACCTGCTGCGCGCCTACTACGAACGCATTGCAAACGAGGTCAACGCATGAACCAGCGAGCACTTGATTACCTGGCATCGCGCCCGGACTTCCGCGCGATCGCCCGCTGGGTCGAACCACGCTCGACCGTGCTCGATCTCGGCTGCGGCGACGGCTCGCTGCTGTCGCTGCTGAGCGAAGAACTGGACGTGCAGGGCTATGGCATCGAGATCAACGACGCGGGCGTGTTGGCCTCGACGCAGAACGGCGTCAACGTGATCCAGCAGAATCTCGAAGACGGGCTGCGGCTGTTCGAGGACGGCAGCTTCGATTTCGCGGTGCTGTCGCAGACGCTGCAAACCATTCATCAGACCGCGGCGATCCTGCGCGAGACGGTGCGCGTCGGCAAGGAATGCATCGTGTCGTTTCCGAATTTCGGTTACTGGGCGCATCGGCTGTCGGTGCTACAGGGGCGCATGCCGGTATCGAAGTCGCTGCCTTTTCAATGGCACAACACGCCGAACGTGCGCGTGTTGACGATCAAGGACTTCGAAGCGCTCGCGCCCGAGGTCGGCATCGAAATTCTCGATCGCATCGTGCTGCACGACGGACAGGTGGTGCGTTGGGGCGTGAACTGGCGTGGTAGTCTTGCGGTCTATCGCGTCAAGAAAAGCTAACGCCACTTATCCACATGTCGAACCCGCCGCACGAGGCGCCCGCACTTACCGCTCACGAAGAACATCCCGGCTGGCGCGCGTTTTTGAATACGCGCATGCTGATTTGCGTCTTTCTCGGCTTCACGTCGGGATTGCCGCTGTTTACGCTCGTCTACCTCGTGCAGGCGTGGCTGCGCTCGGAAGGCGTCAATCTGAAGGAAATCGGCCTGTTCGCGCTGATCCAGTTTCCGTACACGTGGAAATTCGTCTGGGCACCGCTGATGGACCGCTACGTGCCGCGCTTGCCCGGCTGGCGCCCCGGCCGACGGCGCGGCTGGATGCTCGTCACGCAGTTGCTGGTGGCCGGCGCCATGGCGACGCTCGGCTTCGTGTCGCCGCGCGAATCGATCTGGACCGTCGCCGCGCTGACCGCCCTGGTCGCGTTCTTCGGTGCGAGCTCCGATATCGTGATCGACGCGTATCGGCGTGAATTGCTCAGCGACACGCAACAAGGCCTCGGCAACGCGGTGCACGTGAACGCGTACAAGATCGCCGCGCTCGTGCCCGGTTCGCTCGCGCTGATTTTGTCCGATCATCTGCCGTGGAGCACCGTGTTCATCGTGACGGCCGCGTTCATGCTGCCGGGCGTTCTGATGACGCTGGTCGTGCGCGAACCCGAGGTGCACGGCAAGCCGCCGAAGAATCTGCGCGAAGCGATCGTCGAGCCGTTCAGGGAATTCATTCAGCGCGATGGCTGGCGCGGCGCCCTCTTCGTGCTCGGCTTCATCTTTCTGTACAAGCTCGGCGATACGATGGCGACCACGCTGTCCACGTCGTTCTTCCTCGACATCGGCTTTTCGCGCACGCAGATCGGTGTGATCGCGAAGACCACGGCGTTTGGCGCGAGTCTCGCCGGCGGGATCGTCGGCGGGATCTGGCTGATGAAAATCGGCATCGGTCGCGGCTTGTGGATTTTCGGCTTGCTGCAGATGGTGTCGACGCTCGGCTTCGCGTGGCTCGCGCATCTCGGCCCGGATTCGCCCGGACTCGCCGCGATCTACGACATCGCCGTCGCAATGAGCCAGGGGACGACGAAGCTGCTGTCGTTCATCGGCATCGACTGGAGCGTGCAACTCGATCCGCGCTCGGTCGCGCTCGCGCTCGTCTACGGCTTCGAAACCTTCGCTACCGGCCTGACGATGGCCGCGTTCACCGCGTATATCGCGAGCACTACCGATCCGCGCTACACCGCGACGCAGTTCGCACTGTTCACGAGCCTCGCGTCGGTGCCGCGCACGCTCGCGTCGGCGGCGAGCGGCTATGTGGTCGCGCGAATCGGCTGGTTCGACTATTTCATCCTGTGTACCGTGCTCGCGGTGCCCGGCATGCTGCTGCTGTTGCGTATCGCGCCGTGGAGGGACCGGTCGTGAAGGTACGGCCTTCGACACGCGCGCGCCGCCTCGCCACGACTCGGGTTTCATCGAATGATCCGAGCCGCGCGGCGCTTGGCGTCGGATGGTTGTTCGGCTGCGCGAGCGTCGCGCTGGCGGTGTCGTCGGGTGCCTATGCGGCCGGCGCTCCGACCGGTGGCAGCGCGGTCGGCAATGCGCAAGCTCCCGCGCCGGCTGCCGCCGCCGCGACTAGCGGCGTCGGCGTGGAGAACCCGGCATCGGCTGCGCCCGGCACCAGCGGCGCCGGCGGCGCCAACCCGGTCCCGAACAACAGCACCGCGACCGGCGCCAACGCGAGCGCCCCGAGCACGCCCGGCGCTAGCGCCAGCGCTCCGGGCACCGCCGTACCCGGCTCCGCGCCGTCGTCCGCGCAAGCACCCGCCGCCGCCAAAGCGCCCGCCGCGACCTCGGCCCCCGCGGCCGTGCCGCCGCCGTACTACGTGAGCCCGCAACTGCGCTACGGCGGCTACATGGTGTTCCGCAACCTGATCCCGTCGACGATGCTCGAAGCGCAGGCCGCCGGGGAATTCAACCAGATCGTCTACGGCGCCAGCCACGCGAACCGCCTCTACGGCGACACCGACGCGCGCGTGACACGCGTGCGCTCGATCATCGACAGGATGATTCCGTACTCGCTGAAATGGAACGAGCGAGCCAAGAGCTGGAAGTGGGAAGTCGCGGTGGTGCGCTCCAACGACATCCGCATGTACTGCCTGCCGGGCGGCAAGATCGTCGTCTACAGCGGGATACTCGATCGCATGCGCCTGAACGACAACGAGCTCGGCATGCTGATCGGCCACGAGATCGCGCATGCATTGCGCGAGCACGCGCGCATGCGACTCGGTCAGCTGCAGGCGAGCCAGCTCGATTCGTCCGGCACGATCCCGCAGTTGTTCGGCCTCGCCGATTTGGGCATGGCGCCGCTAGGCATCGGTTCGCGTCTGCTGGAAATGAAATACGAAAGCACCGACGAAACCGAAGCCGACGTGATCGGCAGCGATATCGCCTCGCGCGCCGGCTTCGATCCGCGCGCGGCGGTCACGCTGTGGGACAAGCTCGCGCAGGCGACGCGCGGTATGGGCGAACGCGGCTTCATCTACGTGCACCCGTACACGCCGGCGCGCCGCGAAGACATCGTCAAGCGACTGCCGGATATGCTGCCGTTGTACGCGAAGGCAATCGGCAAGAGCGTCGACGAGTTGCCCGACTACGCGGGCATCGGCCGGCCGACCCGCAAGCCGGCGCGCGACTGATAGCGCTGCGCTCGGACAACGGCGCCCTCGAGCGCCGCAGCGCGCTTACTTCTTGATCTTGACCTTGTGGTCGTAGTCGACGGTCAGCGGCGCATGGTCGCTGAACTTGATATCGCGGAACACGTCGGTGCGCTTGGCCTTACTGGCGATGCCCGGTGTCGCGATCTGGTAATCGATCCGCCACCCGACGTTCTTCGCGTACGCCTGACCGCGATTGCTCCACCACGTGTACTGCTCGGGCCGCTGGTCGAGCGTGCGGAACACGTCCACATAGCCGACTTCGTCGAACAGTTTGTCGAGCCACGCGCGCTCTTCGGGCAGGCAGCCCGAATTCTTCTGGTTGCTCTTCCAGTTCTTGATGTCGATTTCCTTGTGCACGATGTTCACGTCGCCGCACACGATCACTTCGCGCTCGTTCGCCAGCTCGGCGAGATGCGGCATGAACTCGTCCATGAAACGGTACTTGGCCTGCTGGCGTTCGTCGCCGCTCGACCCCGACGGCACGTACACCGAGATCACCGACAGCTTGCCGAAACGCAGCTCGACATAACGCCCTTCGGGATCGAACTCCTCGCTGCCGAAGCCGATCACCACTTCGTCCGGCTCATGACGCGTATAAACGCCTGCGCCGCTATAGCCTTTTTTCACCGCATGCTGGAAATAGCCGGTGAAATCGTGCGGGGCCATGAACTCCGGCGTCATGTCGTCCTGCGAGCATTTGATTTCCTGCACGCACAGCACGTCGGCGCTCTGTTCGCCGAACCAGTCGAAAAAGCCCTTCTTCGCCGCCGAGCGGATGCCGTTGAGGTTGGCGGTAATCACACGCAACATGTCGTTCCTCTTTTGTTCGATTCGTTTGTGAAGCCAAAGGGGCGGGTCGAGCTCACTCGACCTTGACGCCCTTCAGCGATTCTTTGGCGGGCGGATATTCGAGCTTCAGCCCGTCGAGCGTGCGCAGCAGCAGTTCGCCGACCATCACGTTGCGATGCGTCTTCGAGTCGGCCGGAATCACGTACCACGGCGCGTATTCGGTCGACGTCGCGGCCAGCGCGTCGCGATACGCGGACTGATACGCGTCCCACTGCTTGCGCGCTTCGAGATCCGACACATCGAATTTCCAGTGCTTCAGCGGATCGTCGATGCGCGCCTGCAAACGCGCACGCTGCTCGTCCTTCGAAATGTGCAGCATGCACTTGACGATCGTCGTGCCGCTGTAGGCGAGCATCTCCTCGAACTGACGGATGTGGCAGCAGCGCTTCTGGAACGCGTCGGCATCGAGCTCGCCGTGCACGGTCGGCACCAGCAGGTCTTCGTAATGACTGCGGTTGAAGATGGTCAGTTCGCCGGCCGCGGGCGCCTGCGAATGCACGCGCCACAGGAAATCGTGCGCGAGTTCGACAGGCGTCGGCGCCTTGAACGGCACGATCCGCAAGCCAAGCGGATCGACTTCGTGGAACACCGCGCGAATCGTGCCGTCCTTGCCGCTCGTGTCCATGCCTTGCAGCACCAGCAGCACGCGACGCTTGCGCTGCGCGTGCAGCCGTTCCTGCAGGTTGTCGAGCAGCAGGCCGATCTCCGACAGACGCGCGCGGTCCGCGTCTTTCGAGCCGTTCGAAAACGGCTTCGCCCTGGGATCGAAATGGTCGAGCGAGAAGGGGTCTTTTTTCTTGCCTTCGTCGAAATACGGCACGAGGAAATCGTCGAGATCGGCTTGCTTTGCCATGCACACACTCCGTGGTCTACGCTTACCTACGCTTAACGGGTTGAAGCGGGTCCGTAAAACAAGACGGGCCGTTGCCCCGCTTCAATCCGGCAACGGCCCGTGGTGGCGAGGGCGTAATCACGCCCGGTCGCGGCACTTCGATTCAGGACAGCTTCTTCTTCAGCAATTCATTGACCTGAGCAGGGTTGGCCTTACCCTTGGTCGCCTTCATCGCCTGGCCGATCAGCGCGTTGAACGCCTTTTCCTTGCCGGCGCGGAATTCCTCGACCGATTTCTGGTTCGCGGCGAGCACTTCGTCGATGATCGCTTCGAGCGCGCCGGTATCCGAGATCTGCTTCAGGCCTTTCGCCTCGATGATGCGATCGGCGGCGGCTTCGTCGGTGGCCTTCTCTTCCCAGATGGCGAGGAAGATTTCCTTCGCGATCTTGTTCGAGATCGTGCCGTCGGCGATACGTTGCAGCAGCAGCGCGAGCTGCCCGGCCGACACCGGGCACGCGGCAATGTCGAGACCTTCGCGATTGAGCTGCGACGACACCTCGCCCATCACCCAGTTCGCCGCGACCTTCGCATTGGCCGGACCGGCCTTCGCGACCACCGCTTCGAAGTAAGCTGCCGACGCCTTGCTCGAGGTCAGCACGTTCGCGTCGTAGGGCGTGAGGCCGTACTGCGACACGAAGCGCTGCTGGATCGCTTCGGGCAGCTCCGGCATCCCGCTCTTCACGCGCTCGACCCATGCGGCGTCGATCACGAGCGGCATCAGGTCCGGATCGGGGAAATAGCGGTAGTCGTGCGCGTCTTCCTTGCTGCGCATCGAGCGCGTTTCGCGCTTGTCCGGATCGTACAGACGCGTTTCCTGCACCACCGTGCCACCGTCTTCGATCAGCTCGATCTGGCGACGCACTTCGTACTGGATCGCCTCTTCGAGGAAGCGGAACGAGTTCAGGTTCTTGATCTCGGCGCGCGTGCCGAATTCCTGCTGACCGAGCGGGCGCACCGACACGTTCGCATCGCAGCGGAACGAGCCTTCCTGCATGTTGCCGTCGCAGATGCCGAGCCACACGACGAGCGTATGCAGCGTCTTCGCATAGGCGACCGCCTCGGCCGCGCTGCGCATTTCCGGCTCGGTGACGATTTCGAGCAGCGGCGTGCCGGCGCGATTCAGATCGATGCCGGTCATGCCCGCGAAGTCTTCGTGCAGCGACTTGCCCGCGTCTTCTTCGAGGTGAGCGCGCGTCAGGTTGATGGTCTTTTCGTACGCTTCCTTACCCGCCTTTTCGTTGGCCGGCACCTGGATCGTCACCTGACCGCCCTGCACGACGGGAATTTCGTACTGGCTGATCTGGTAGCCCTTCGGCAGATCGGGGTAGAAATAATTCTTGCGCGCGAAGATGCTGCGCGGCGCGATCGTTGCGCCGATCGAGAGGCCGAATTGAATGGCGCGCTCGACCGCGCCGCGGTTCATCACCGGCAGCGTGCCCGGCAGCGCCAGATCGACGGGGCTCGCCTGCGTGTTCGGCGCGGCGCCGAATTGCGTCGCGGTGCCCGAGAAGATCTTCGAATGCGTCGACAACTGCGTGTGGGTCTCCAGACCGATCACGACTTCCCATTGTTTGGTCATGGTGCTCACACTCCTGCCGGTGCCTGACGGTGCCAGTCGGTGGCGCGCTGGAACGCGTCGGCCACCTGCAGCATCCGGGCTTCATTGAAATAGTTGCCGATGATCTGCAGACCGACCGGCCGCTGCGCATTCGCGCCCGCGCCGAAACCGCACGGCACGCTCATGCCCGGCAGGCCGGCGAGGCTCACCGACAGCGTGTAGATGTCGGCCAGATACATCTGCACGGGATCGTCGCCCTTCGCGCCGATGTCCCACGCCACCGACGGCGCGACCGGTCCCATGATTACGTCGCACTGCTTGAACGCTTCCTGGAAGTCCTGCGCGATGATGCGGCGGATCTTCTGCGCCTGCAGGTAGTACGCGTCGTAATAGCCGTGCGACAGCACGTAGGTGCCGACCAGAATGCGGCGCTTTACTTCCGGGCCGAAGCCTTCGGCGCGCGACTTCTTGTACATGTCGAGCAGATCGCGGTACTCCGCCGCGCGATGGCCAAAGCGAACGCCGTCGAAACGCGACAGGTTCGACGAGGCTTCCGCCGGCGCGATCACGTAGTAGACCGGGATCGACAGTTCGGTTTTCGGCAGCGACACCTCGACGAGCGTCGCGCCGAGCGCTTCGTATTGTTTCAACGCGGCGTCGATCGATGCGCGCACGTCGTCGGCGAGACCGGCGCCGAAGTACTCCTTCGGCAGACCGATGCGCAGACCGGCGAGCGGCTTGTCCGCGCCGCCGTCCTGCCAGGACTTGCCGAGGTAGCGCGTGTAGTCCTCGTGCTCATGCGAGAGGCTCGTCGAGTCGCGCTCGTCGAAGCCAGCCATGGCGTTGAGCAGCGTCGCGCAATCCGCGGCGCTTTGCGCCATCGGGCCGCCCTGATCGAGCGACGATGCGAACGCGATCATGCCGTAGCGCGACACGCGCCCATACGTCGGCTTGATCCCGGTGATGCCCGCGAACGACGCCGGCTGGCGGATCGAGCCGCCGGTGTCGGTGCCGGTCGCGGCGGGCGCGAGACGCGCGGCCACGGCGGCCGCCGAACCGCCCGACGAACCGCCCGGCACCGCCTTGCGGTCCCACGGATTCTGCACGGCGCCGAAGTACGAATTCTCGTTGGACGAGCCCATCGCGAACTCATCCATATTGGTCTTGCCCACGCACACCATGCCGGCGTTCTGCAGACGCGCGACCACGGTCGCGTCGAACGGGCTTTGGTAGTCCGCAAGCATCTTCGAGCCGGCCGTGGAGCGCCAGCCTTTCGTGACGAACACGTCTTTATGCGCGATCGGCAGGCCGACCAGCGGGCCGGCGTGGCCGGTGTGCAGCAGCGCGTCGGCGGCTTTCGCCTGCGCGAGCGTCAATTCGGGATCGACCTGGATGAACGCGTTCAGGCTATTGGCCGCGTCGATCCGCTTCAGGTATAGCTGCGCCAGTTCGACTGCGGAGCATTCCTTGGCCGCGAGCGCGGCGCGCAGTTCGGTCAGACTTTTTTCATGCATTGCGTTTTATCCTGGAAAGCGCGGCAGCGTGGTCACGCTGCCGTGGAGGCGTTCGGTTGCCCGTCGGCAGACCGGCCCGGCAAGGTTCGCGGCGAAGCCGCGCGGCGGTGGCACGGAGGCTCGCGCCGGCGCCAGAGCTGGGGCCTGCCCGACGGGTCTTATTCGATCACCTTCGGCACGAGGTACAGGCCGTCCTGCACGGCGGGCGCGGGGCGCTGGAAAGCCTCGCGCTCGACCGTCTCGGTGACGGCGTCGTCACGCAGACGCAGCGCGACGTCTTCGATCTGTTCGATCGGGTGGGCAAGCGGCGCGATGCCGGTCGTATCGACCGCCTGCATCTGCTCGACGAGGCCGAAAAAATCATTGAGCTGGGCACGTGTGTGCTCGGCGTCGGCATCCGCCAGTTCGAGACGCGCAAGATGCGCGATGCGTTTTACATCGGTCAGGGTCAGAGCCATGCAGTCACCGGAAAGGGTGGATTGTCACAACACTTAAAAAAAGTCGCGTTGTAACAGCGGGTTACGACAAAATAGGACAATCCCGAAAAAGGAGCCGCAACGGCAAAATGTGCGCTCCGTTTCCTTCAAAACATCCAAAATTATAAGGTATCATTACGCGTTCGACCCAAACCCGGACCGACTTACCAAGGCCTTACGGACAATTCCAAAGAACGTTCGGCGCTTTGTGCCTTGGCTTTGCAACGGCCTCCGGTAGACTCCCCCGCAGCTTCAAGTTCCTGTGGCGACGCTACCGCCCGGTTGAAGCTGTTATTTTTCCGCTGCCGCCCTACGCATACGGTGCGAGGCTCGGCCCCCAGCGAGACAGGATTTTGAATGTTCGGTTTTTTGCGCAGCTACTTCTCTAACGATCTGGCCATTGACCTCGGCACCGCCAATACGCTCATCTACATGCGTGGCAAGGGCATCGTTCTCGACGAACCGTCGGTGGTTTCGATCCGCCAGGAAGGCGGCCCCAACGGCAAGAAGACCATCCAGGCAGTCGGCAAGGAAGCCAAGCAGATGCTCGGCAAGGTGCCGGGCAACATCGAGGCGATCCGCCCAATGAAGGACGGCGTGATCGCCGACTTCACCGTCACCGAGCAGATGATCAAGCAGTTCATCAAGACTGCTCACGAATCGCGCATGTTCTCGCCGTCGCCGCGCATCATCATTTGCGTACCGTGCGGCTCGACCCAGGTCGAGCGCCGCGCGATCAAGGAAGCCGCGCACGGCGCGGGCGCCTCGCAGGTGTACCTGATCGAAGAACCGATGGCCGCCGCGATCGGCGCGGGCCTGCCGGTATCGGAAGCCACGGGCTCGATGGTCGTCGACATCGGCGGCGGCACGACCGAAGTCGGCGTGATCTCGCTCGGCGGCATCGTGTACAAGGGCTCGGTGCGCGTCGGCGGCGACAAGTTCGACGAAGCGATCGTCAACTACATCCGCCGCAACTACGGCATGCTGATCGGCGAACAGACCGCCGAGGCCATCAAGAAGGAAATCGGCTCCGCGTTCCCGGGCTCCGAAGTCAAGGAAATGGAAGTGAAGGGTCGCAATCTGTCGGAAGGCATTCCGCGCAGCTTCACGATCTCCAGCAACGAAATCCTCGAAGCGCTGACCGATCCGCTGAACCAGATCGTGTCGTCGGTGAAGATCGCACTCGAGCAAACGCCGCCGGAACTCGGCGCCGACATCGCCGAACGCGGCATGATGCTCACGGGCGGCGGTGCGCTGCTGCGCGATCTGGACCGCCTGCTCGCCGAAGAAACCGGCCTGCCGGTGCTCGTCGCCGAAGACCCGCTGACCTGCGTCGTGCGCGGCTCGGGCATGGCGCTCGAACGCATGGACAAGCTCGGCAGTATCTTCTCGTACGAGTAAGCGAGCTTTTCTCCCATGTCAGTAGCGCGGATCTGGCAAACGGCCCCTTGCGGGCCGCTTTGTCGTTGGCTGGGCCGACCAGCCGCCGCGCGCTGACCGCGCGCGCCCCGCGCGCCGCAGTCTCACCCAACCGCTCACGCCCCCGGCGCCGACCATGGAATACAGTCCGCCGCCCCTGTTCAAGCAAGGCCCTTCCGCTCTCGCCCGACTGGTGTTCTTCGTCGTGCTGGCGCTCGCCCTGCTGATCTCCGATGCCCGCTTCCAGACGCTCGAAATCGTCCGCGGCGTGCTCGGCGCGGGTCTTTATCCGTTGCAGCGCGCGGCGCTCGTGCCGCGCGACATCTTCATGGGCGCCGCCGATCTCGCCGTGACGAGCGCCAATCTGCGCAACGAAAACGCGACGCTGCGCGCGAAGGATTTGCAACTGTCGCAGCAAGCCAACACGGCCGCGTCGCTCGCCGCCGAAAATGGTCATCTGCGCGCGCTGCTGGAACTGTCGCAGCGCCTCACCACGCAATCGCTGCCCGCCGAAATCCAGTACGACACGCGTGACCCGTTCACGCAGAAGGTCGTGATCGGGCGCGGCGCGCAGCAAGGAATCCAGAACGGCTCGCCGGTCGTCGACGAAGACGGCGTGATCGGCCAGGTCACCCGAGTATTCCCGCTGCAAGCCGAGGTCACGCTGCTGACGGACAAGGACCAGGCCGTGCCGGTCGAGATCCTGCGCACCGGCTTGCGCAGCGTGATCTACGGCACGCCGAAGGGTGACACGCTCGATCTGCGCTTCGTGCCGATTAGCGCCGACGTGCAAGCCGGCGACGAGCTCGTCACGAGCGGCCTCGACGGCGTGTATCCGCCCGGGCTGCCGGTCGCGAAAGTCGTGCGCGTCGACAGACAGGCCGACACCGCGTTTGCGCGCGTGGTCAGTCTGCCCGTCGCGGCGGTGCGCGGCGCGCGTCAGGTGCTCGTACTGCACGTCCAGAACAACGCGCCGCCGCGCCCGGCTGACGAACCCGACGCGGCAACCGTCGCGAAGGACGCGAAAGCGAAGAAGGCCGGCAAAGCGACGGAAGGCAAGAGCGCGACGGACAAATCCGCCGCCAAGCCAGCCGAGAAGAACGCCGCCGACAAAAGCCCGGCCGAGAAGCCCGCTGTCAAATCCGCGGAAAAGGCGCCGGCCAAAGCTGCCGACAAGAAGTCCGAAAAACCTGCCGCCGACCGGAAAACCGAAAAACCGGCCGCCGTGAAGAACGCGAAGCCGCAAGCCGAGCCGGGGGCTCAGCCATGAACCGTCCGCAATACATCCTGCAGCCGGTCAACCCGTACTTCATCGCGTTCAGCCTCGCCACCGCGTTCCTGCTGAACCTGATGCCGTGGGGGCGTCTCGCCGGCGTGCCCGATTTCGTCGCGCTCGTGCTGCTGTTCTGGAATGTGCATCAACCGCGCAAGGTCGGCATGGGCATCGCGTTTATGCTCGGCCTGCTGATGGACGTGCACAACGCGAGCCTGCTCGGCGAGCATGCGCTCGCGTACACGCTGCTGTCGTACGGCGCGATCACGATTCATCGCCGCGTGTTGTGGATGTCGCTCGGTGTGCAGACGTTCGCGGTGATGCCGCTGCTCGTCGTCGCGCAACTGGTGCCATTCGTGATCCGGCTGTTGACCGGCGCGGCATTTCCTGGCTGGAGTTATCTGATCGACGGTTTCGTCGAAGCCGCGCTGTGGCCGGTCGCGAGCATCTTGTTGCTGATGCCGCAGCGCCGTCCCGCCGACCCGGACGATACCCGCCCCATTTGATCCCGCATCGAGCCCACCGGCCGCGGCCGGTTTGGGCGCACACTCTTGATGGCCACCTGCCGGCCTTTTGCAGAATCGCATGACCGAATTCAACGACACTCAACAGCAGCTCACGAAATTCCGCCTGCGCGTCGCGGCGGCGGGCCTGTTCGTGTTCATCTGCTTCGGGCTGATCGGCTTCCGCTTTCTGTTCCTGCAGGTCTGGCACTACAGCAAATACTCGCTGCAGGCCGATGAGAACCGCATCTCCGTCGCGCCGATCGTGCCGAACCGCGGCATCATCACCGACCGCAACGGCGTCGTGCTCGCGAAGAACTACTCGGCGTACACGCTCGAAATCACGCCGTCGAAGTTGAACGACACGCTCGAGAACGTGATCGACAACCTCGCCACGGTCGTGTCGATCGATGCGCGCGACCGCCGCCGCTTCAAGAAGCTGCAGGAAGACTCGAAGAACTTCGAAAGTCTGCCGATCCGCACCCGCCTGACCGACGACGAAGTCGCGCGCTTCACCGCGCAACGCTTCCGCTTCCCCGGCGTCGAAGTGCGCGCGCGGTTGTTCCGCCAATACCCGCTCGGGCCGACCGCCGCTCACGTGATCGGCTACATCGGGCGGATTTCGCAGCGCGACCAGGACCGCATCGACGACGCGAGCGATCAGAACGACAGCGATCCGGACCATTACGATCCGCGTCTGGACGCGAACAACTACAAGGGCACCGATTACATCGGCAAGATCGGCGTCGAGCAGAGCTACGAGACCGAGCTGCACGGCCAGACCGGTTTCGAGGAAGTCGAGGTGACGGCGGGCGGCCGCCCTGTGCGCACGCTGTCGCGCACTCAGGCGACGCCGGGCAACAACCTGATGCTGTCGCTCGACATCGGTCTGCAGCAGGTTGCCGAGCAGGCGTTCGCGGGACACCGCGGCGCACTCGTCGCGATCGAGCCGTCCACCGGCGACGTGCTCGCGTTCGTCTCGGCGCCGAGCTTCGATCCGAACTCCTTCGTCGACGGCATCGACCAGCAGACCTGGGACGAGTTGAACAACTCGCCCGACCATCCGCTCTTGAACCGGCCGCTGCACGGCACCTATCCGCCGGGCTCGACCTACAAGCCGTTCATGGCGCTCGCCGCGCTGACGCTGCATAAGCGCACGCCGAGCTGGGGTTTTCAGGATCCGGGCTACTACACGTTCGGCGGCCACACGTTCCGTAACGACGTGCGCTCGGGCCAAGGCTGGGTCGACATGAACCGCGCGATCGTCGTGTCGAACGACACGTACTTCTACATGCTCGCGCACGATCTCGGCGTCAACAACATCGCGAACTTCATGAAGCCTTGGGGCTTTGGGCAGATCACCGGCATCGACATCACGGGCGAGGCGAAGGGCATCCTGCCGTCGACCGACTGGAAGCGCCACGCGTACCGCCGCCCCGAGCAGCAGAAGTGGTACGAAGGCGAGACGGTCAGCCTCGGCATCGGCCAGGGCTACAACTCGTTCACGATCCTGCAACTCGCGCATGCCACCGCGACGCTCGCGAACAACGGCGTCGTGATGAAACCGCACCTCGTGCGCGACATCGAAAATCCGATCACGAAGGACACCCGGCCGGTCGTGCGCGATCCGAGCGACAAGATCAATGTCAGGCAGCAGGACATCGACTTCATCAAGCGCGCGATGGAAGGCGTCGTGACGAACGGCACGGCGGCCAAGGTGTTTGCGGGCGCACCGTACCAGGCGGCCGGCAAGACCGGTACCGCGCAGGTGTACTCGCTGCAGGGAGCGAATTACAAGGGTCACGCGATCCCCGAAAATCTGCGCGATCACGCGCTGTTCATCGCGTTCGCGCCGGTCGAGCAACCGAAGATCGCGCTCGCGCTGATCGTCGAAAACGGCGGCTGGGGCGCGGAATCGGCCGGTCCGATCGCGCGCAAGGTGCTCGACTACTATCTGGTCGGCAGGAACAAACCAGGGGCGGAGGAAGCGGCCGTCACGGCGGCGGCATCGGCCACGCCGGAAGCATCCGCGCCGCAGGTCGGCGACACGCCGGCATCGCATGACAGTGCTCAGCCGCTCAAGATTGCGGCGGGCTTTACGGCACTGCCGATACCTGGAGCGCCGCCCGCGACGGCTGCCGCGGCGGCTTCGGGAGCATCGACGGCGGTGGCGGCTTCGGGCGCGAATGGCGCGACCGGCGCGTCTGCGTCGGAGGCCGCGTCGGCTGGCGCGTCGGCAACGTCGCCGGCCAGCGCGCCGAAGCTCGCTTCCGCTACCGCAGCCCGCGCTGCGTCGGCAGCCAAGCCCGCTTCGGCGTCGGCCGCTGCCAAGAAGTCCGCGTCGCGTTCGCCCGACGCTCCGCACAAACCCCGTCCGGCGAGCACGCCGGCGCCGACGGTCGCAGCGCCCTCGCGCGAGGACAGCGTCCAGGACGCGTCGCCGCGCCAGCCGGCCGCCGGCGGCATCGACGAATAAGGAGAAAGGCATGCAATTCGACAAGCGCGCCTGGCTCGATCGCATCAAACGGATGTTCGTGGGCTTCGACCGTCCGCTCGCACTGATCGTGTTTCTGCTGTTGTGCGTGGGCATCGTCACGCTGTACAGCGCGACTCTCGACATGCCGGGCCGCGTTGAAGACCAGTTGCGCAACATCCTGCTGACCTTCGTGCTGATGTGGGCGCTCGCCAATGTGCCGCCCACTACGCTGATGCGCTTCGCGGTCCCGCTTTACACCTTCGGGATCGCGTTACTGGTCGCGGTCGCCATGTTCGGCCTCACGCGCAAGGGCGCGAAGCGTTGGATCAACGTCGGCGTGGTGATCCAGCCGTCGGAAATCCTGAAGATCGCGACCCCGCTGATGCTCGCCTGGTACTTCCAGCGCCGCGAAGGGGTGATGCGCTGGTACGACTATCTGGTCGGCTTCGTGATCCTGATCGTGCCGGTCGGCCTGATCGCGAAGCAGCCTGACCTCGGCACGGCCGTGCTCGTGTTCGCGGCCGGTTTGTTCGTGATTTATTTCGCGGGACTGAGCTTCAAGCTGATCGTGCCGGTGCTGATTGCAGCCGTGATCGCGGTGGGGTCGATCGCGGCGTTCCAGGACAAGATCTGTCAGCCCGAAGTGCAGTGGCCGCTGATGCACGACTACCAGAAGCACCGTATCTGCACGCTGCTCGATCCGACCTCGGACCCGCTCGGCAAAGGCTTCCACACGATTCAGGCGGTGATCGCGATCGGTTCGGGCGGCCCGCTCGGCAAGGGTTGGCTGAAGGGCACCCAGGCGCATCTGGAGTTCATCCCCGAGAAACACACCGACTTCATCTTCGCGGTGTTTTCGGAAGAGTTCGGTTTGGCGGGCGGGATCGTGCTGCTCACGCTGTACATGCTATTGATCGCGCGCGGGCTGTTTATCGCGGCCAATGGGGCGACCTTGTTCGGGCGACTATTGGCGGGCTCCTTGACGATGGCGTTCTTTACCTACGCGTTCGTCAATATCGGCATGGTGAGCGGGATTCTGCCGGTGGTCGGCGTGCCATTGCCGTTCATGAGTTACGGCGGCACCGCGCTGACTACCTTGGGCGTCGCGATCGGGCTGATCATGAGCGTCGCGCGACAGAAGCGGTTGATGCAGAGCTAACCACGTCCAGCAACACGCTGCGATCGGAAATGCAGAAAGGGCGCTCCTCGCGAGCGCCCTTTTGCGTTACTGCGGTTTCACTTCCTTCTGATCGCGCAACTGCGCGCTCAACTGCTGGTACTTCAGGCGCGCCGCGGGATCGCCCTGCGCCGCCGCGGCCGCGTAATACGCACGCGCCACATTCAGATTCCGGTCGACGCCATCGCCGCCGCGCTCATAGAACGAGCCCGTCACGTACTGCGCGGTCATGTCGCCGCCCTGCGCCGCTTTCTTGTACCAGACGAACGCCTGCCGGTTGTCGCGCTCGGTGCCTCGTCCGTCGAGGAACTGGTTCGCGAGCGCAAGCTCCGCTTGGACGTGCCCTTGCGCCGCCGCCTTCATGAACCAGCGATGCGCCTCCACCGGATCGCGCTCGACGAACTCGCCATCGTCGTACATCTTGCCGTACACGTATTGCGCGTGCGACATGTTCGCGTCGGCGGCCTTGCGCAGCCACTTCTTGCCTTCGTCGACGTTGACCGGCGTGCCCTCGCCATTGAGCAGCATCATCGCGTAGTTGAATTCGGCGAGCCGGCTGCCGCGCTCGGCGGCCTGACGGAATTCGTTCAGCGCGGCGCCGAGATTGCCGGCGTTGTAGTCGGCCACCGCGGATTGCGTCTGCGGATCCTCCGACTTCGCGACGCGGTCCTGCGCGTACGCGGCGTCCCACGCGCCACTCACGAGCAGCGCCGCCGCGACCGTCAGGTGCGCGCTCACCCGTACCATCATTCGCGCAGCGACGCCCTGCACTCTGCCGTTCATGACCTCACCTCCTGCAATGCCTGACGCGTCGCGCGCAACATCCAGATCACGTCGGCGGCCAGCGCGACGAAGCGAAAACCGGCGTCGCGATGCTGCCGCGCGCTCGCCGCATCCATCGCGAAAATGCCGGCGGCAATGCCCGCCTTGTCCGCTGCGCTGACGATCCGCGCCATCGCCGCCTGCACGTCCGCGTGCTTCGCGTCGCCGAGATGACCGAGGCTCGCGGCCAGATCGGCCGGCCCGACGAACAGGCAATCGACACCCGGCGTCGCCGCGATCTGCTCGACCTCCTGCAAGCCACGCGCCGATTCGATCTGCACGATCGTCGCGATCTGCGCGTTGGCCGTTTGCACGTAATCGCGCCGCATGCCGTAGCCTGCCGCGCGCACGACGCCAGCGACGCCGCGCAAGCCGTCGAGCGCCTCGGCGGTCGGATATTGGGTGAGTCGCACGGCGCGTGCCGCGTCGTCGGCTGATTCGATGTTCGGGAACATCAGCGTGCGGGCGCCAGCGTCGAGCACGCGCTTGACGAGCCAAGGCTCGCTCGCCGGCACGCGCACCACCGGTTCGCTCGGCAGATGGGCGGCGGCGATTGCGCGCAATTGCGACTCGACGCCGCCGCTGTCGTTGGGGGCGTGCTCCATGTCGATCAGCAGCCAGTCGAAGCCGGCGTGCGCCAGCGCTTCGGCCGCGGCCTCGCTGCCGAGCGACAGCCACAGCCCGAACAGCGGCGTGTTGTCCTTCAGACGTTGTTTGAGGGAGTTGGTGAAGGTGCTCATCGGCTGGCCTCGCGCAGGTGTGTAACGCGAAGCGGGGCCAGATAGCGAATCAGGCAGGCAGCGGGGCGCGGAAGGCCTCGATGCCTGCTGTGACGCAATGCGGGGACCGGCATGTCTCGCTCCGTGTGGTTGTCGGAACGATCATACCGTGACAATAACGCGAGGGCTTGCTCGCGCGGCGGGGCGTGGACCGAGGTGGGGAGCTAGTCGCGGACCACGTCGGCCCAGCAGTTCGGCGTCTCGTACAGACGCACTTTATGCAGCCGCAGGTTCACGCCGTAGTGCGCGTCGTACACGTTCGCGAGGATGTCGAACGCAATCGCGGCGAGATTTTCGACCGTGGGAATGCGATCGATCACGACGGTCTTGTGACCCGCCATGCTGTCGAGGAAGCCACGCACCTGAGTATCGCCTTCGAAGACGAGAAACGCGTGGTCCCACCTGTCGACCAGGTGTTCGTTTGCGAGCGACTTCACGTCGGCGAAGTCCATGACCATGCCGCGATCGGGCGCGCCTTCGGTGTCGACGAGATCGCCTTGCAGCGTGATTTCGAGCACGTAGCGATGGCCGTGCAGATTACGGCATTGGCTGCGGTGATCGGGAATGCGGTGGCCCGCGTCGAATTCGAGTTTTCGGGTAATCGTCAGCACGGCAAATCAGGGAATGTTCAGATACTTGTGAGTCTGCATCGACAGGCGCCACTGCGGATGACGTTTGCACCAGTCGATCGCGAGCTTCGTGTTGATGTCGCGCGACGGACCGTCCATCGGCTGGACGAGGAAATACTCGAAGTCGAGCTTCGCATAGTCGGCGAGACGCTGGTTGTCCTGCGGAATCACGACTTTCAGTTCGTTGCCCTTCGTCACGACGAGCGGCGCGTCGGCCTTCGGGCTCACGCAGATCCAGTCGATCGTGTCGAGCACCGGCAGCGAACCGTTGGTCTCGATCGCGATCTCGAAACCGGCCGCGTGCAGCGCATCGACAAGCGGCTGATCGAGTTGCAGCATCGGCTCGCCGCCGGTGCACACGACGAAACGCTCGCCCTCGCCTTGCGGCCACTGCGACGCGATCATCGCGACGAGTTCGTCAGGCGTGCGGTACTTGCCACCGTTCTCGCCGTCGGTGCCGACGAAATCGGTATCGCAGAAACGGCAGACGGCTTCCGCGCGATCCTCTTCGCGGCCAGACCACAGATTGCAGCCCGCGAAGCGGCAGAACACGGCCGGTCGCCCGGCATTCGCGCCCTCGCCCTGCAACGTGTAGAAGATTTCCTTGACCACGTACGTCATGCTGCTTTCTGTCCTGTGTTCCTGAATCAATGATGGGCGCTTTCGCGCGAACCGTCACACCGGCTCGGTGACTTTTTCGCCGGCGAGATACGCTTCATAGCCACGTTTGCGCAACCGGCATGCCGGGCATTCGCCGCAGCCGAAGCCCCACGAGTGCAACTCGGCGCGTTCGCCGACGTAGCAGGTATGCGTCTCGACGCGCACCAGTTCAACCAGTTCGTCGCCGCCGAGCTCGTGCGCGAGACGCCACGTGTCGGCCTTGTCGAGCCACATCAGCGGCGTCTCCAGCGCGAAGCGCGTGTCCATGCCGAGGTTCAGCGCGACCTGCAGCGCTTTCATCGTGTCGTCGCGGCAATCGGGGTAGCCCGAGAAATCCGTCTCGCACATCCCGCCGACCAGCACCTGCAAACCGCGCCGATACGCAATGGCCGCCGCGATCGTCATGAACATCAGATTGCGGCCCGGCACGAACGTGTTCGGCAAACCATTGCTCGTGGCCTGAATCTCGATCTCGCGCGTCATCGCGGTGTCGCTGATCGCGCCGAGCAGCGACAGGTCGATCATGTGATCGTCACCGAGACGATCGGCCCACGCCGGAAACGCGCGCGTGATGGCCTGACGGAACCCCTCGCGGCACTCGAGCTCGACGCGATGCCGCTGACCATAATCGAAGCCGAGCGTTTCGACCGTATCGTAACGATCGAGCGCCCACGCGAGACACGTGGCGGAATCCTGGCCGCCGGAAAACAGCACGAGCGCGCTACGCTTAGCGTCTTTGCGGATCACCGTGATACTCCGTGAATGAGAGTGCCACGTCGCGCCGCGCGAGGTGCGCTCACACTACGCGGCGCGACGTGTGCCGGCACTGTGCCGGCCCAAAGCAGTATAGGTCGCGCGTTGCGCGTGAAAGTGGCTGGGCGCTTATACCGCCGATCGTCGGGCGAAGGATTGGGTGCTTCGGTATGCGATGCGCTCGGCACCGCATTCGCGCGTTGCGCCACCGCGTGCGACGCCTGCATGCAAGTCCTTGAACTGGCGCGATTTTATCACGCGACACCGAATGTCACCGGCGCCCGCGTCCCGCCCGCGCGGCTCGAACTGCATGGCGAGCCGAAATAACGTCTTGCCCGCCAAACGGAAAAGCCCCAGGAATCTTGCGATTTCCTGGGGCTAAATCCTGGTGGCCTGGGGCGGAATCGAACCACCGACACGCGGATTTTCAATCCGCTGCTCTACCAACTGAGCTACCGGGCCAACGAAGAACGAAACTATATCAAGCGATCCGCTGTTCAGCAAGCCCTTTCATAAAAAATCTTGCCGGGCCGCGTTTGCATGCAACACGTGGCGCTCACTCTCCCTTGTTCTTGCCGAGATCGACGCCGAGTTGCTTCAGCTTGCGATAAAGATGCGTGCGCTCGAGACCCGTCTTCTCCGCGACGCGCGTCATGCTGCCGTTCTCGCGCGCGAGGTGATACTCGAAGTACGCGCGTTCGAACGCATCGCGCGCGTCACGCAGCGGAATGTCGAACGAGATCGATGCGGTTTGCGCGGCGAGCGCGCCGCCGCTGACGCCATCGGCCGACAGCATCGGCAACGCGGCCGCCGATGCAACCGACGATGCGCTGACCGGCAACGCCGGCTTCGCCGCCACGCCACCAGGCACCGCCGCAGCATTGCCGCGCGCGAGTCCCTGCTCGACCGCCTTCAGCAGCTTCTGCAACGCGATCGGCTTTTCGAGGAAGTTGAGCGCACCGATTTTGGTGGCTTCGACCGCGGTGTCGATCGTCGCGTGGCCCGACATCATGATGACGGGCATCGTCAGTTGACCTTGCGCGGCCCATTCCTTGAGCAAGGTCACGCCGTCGGTGTCGGGCATCCAGATGTCGAGCAACACCAGGTCCGGCGTCTGACGCAGACGGAACTCGCGCGCTTCCTGCGCATTCTCAGCGGCCTCCACGACGTGACCCTCGTCGCTCAGGATCTCCGAGAGCAATTCCCGGATGCCCATTTCATCATCTACCACCAGGATGGTTGCCATTTACGCTGCCCTTGTCTGCACTGTTGCTTTTGTCGTTCCATGCGACGCACCGCCGTGCGCCGGATGCGCACCCGAACCAGGTGCACCCGACTGCGCGGGATCGTCCGCCAGTTGAAGGAAGAGGATCGAAATCTGCGCGCCTTCGATCAAGTCGCCAGCCTTCATGCGATTGCGAATGTCGATGCGCGCGCCATGTTCGTCGACGATCTTCTTGACCATCGCAAGTCCCAGACCCGTACCCTTGGCCTTGGTCGTCACGTACGGCTCGAACGCGCGCGTGAGGATACGCGCGGGAAAGCCTGGTCCGTTATCCGACACGGTCAGACGTACCGCGACGCGTGCCTTGCCTTGCGCGTCGGGGTCTCCGTATTCTACTGTCCTCGTCTCGAGCAAAACACGCGGATGCGCGACTTCGGCGACCGCGTCCTGCGCGTTCTGCAGCAGGTTGTGGATCACCTGACGCAATTGCGTCGCGTCGCCGCGTATCGCGGGCAAGGACGCGAGCTCGATCTGGATCGCACTCTTGCCTTCCTCGATACCGTACAGCGTGAGCACTTCGCTGACCAGATCGTTCAACTGAAGATGCGCGAGCACCGCGGGCGGCGTGCGCGCGTAGTCGCGGAAATTGTCGACCATCTGCTTCATCGCGGCGACCTGATTGACGATCGTCGTCGCGCCACGCTTCAACACGTCGGCATCCGACGGCGCGAGCTTGTCGGCGAGTTTCATCTGCAAACGCTCGGCCGACAGTTGAATCGGCGTGAGCGGATTCTTGATCTCGTGCGCGAGGCGCCGCGCGACTTCACCCCATGCGATCGAACGCTGCGCGGAGATCACGTCGGAGATGTCGTCGAACACGATCACGTAGCCCGAGGTCTGCACGTCTTCGACATCGCGCTCGGTCGCCGCGACGAGACGCGCGCCGCGCACGAGCAACGTGAGCGGCTCGGTTTCGCCGGACACCGGCACCGAGAACTGCTGCTGCCAGTGACCGTTGTCGTCATGGCCATCTTCGCTCGCGGCTTCCCGGTCGGCGAAAGCCTTGCGCACCATCGCACCGAAATCGCCGAGCACGCCGATCTGATCGAGCGCCGAACCGAGCGCCGTCTGGAACGGTTGACGGAAAATCCGCTCGGCGCCGCGATTCGCGGTGGTCAGCCGGAACTGCCGGTCGAACACGAACACGCCCGCGGTCAGGTTCGCGAGGATGCTCTCGAGATACGCCTTCGAATGCTCCAGCGCGATACGATTTTTCTCGACCGCCCCGCGCGCTTCCGAGAGCTGCCGCGTCATCGCATTGAACGACTGCGTGAGGAAGCCGAGTTCGTCGCGCGACTTGATTTCGCGCTTCGGCGTGTAGTCGCCTTCGGTAATTTCCTTCGTGCCCTGCGCGAGCAGGAACAGCGGCCGCGCGAGCTGATTGCCGAGCGCGAGCGCGAGCATCATCGCGATGAAGGTCGCGAGAAACAGCGACAGCGTCAGCGTGCCGATGTACATCTTGCGCAGACCGGTGCGCCCGAGCGCTTTCTCCTGATACTCGCGATACGCGCGCTGCACCGCATCGGCGTTGCGCGCAAGTGTCGTCGACACCGGCTGCGTCAGTTGCAGGAAGCGCTCGGCCGGCTGCAACAACGACGCGTTCGAATCGGGAATCCGCTGCACGACGCGCAGACGCAGCGCGCCCTTGCCGCCGTGCGCGTTGGGATCGCCGTCCACTTCGCCTTCGATTGCCGCATAGCCGTGGCCGCGCGCCTGCTCGATCATCAGCGGAGTCGGCAGATCGCTCGGCAGCAGCATCGCGTAGTTGCCGGACGCCTGCGCGACCACGTGCATGTCCGGATTCGCGCCCGACATGCTGCGGGTCGGCTCGACGATCGTCGCATCCTGCACGCCGAACTGGTCACGCAGACGCAGCAGCGTCAGCGTGGTGCCAGCGGCATCCGCGCTCGCGAGCTGCTCGGACATCAAACGCGCCTTCGTCTGCAGATCGGACAGCGACGCATCGAGCATGCCGCGCCCGAGATTGAGGCCGGACGCAAGCGCGGTCTCGACGTTCACGTCGAACCACGACTCGATGCTGCGCGACACGAACTGATACGACACGATGTAGATGATGCCGCCCGGCACCACGCCGACGAGCGCCATGAAGAACGCGAGCTTCGCGAGTAGCCGTGTGCCGAACTTGCCCTTGCGTAATCGCACGATGATGATGACGACGAGCGACACCACCACCAGCAGAAAGATCATCGCGACCGCGACGTTGGCCGCGTACAGCCACTGGTAATAGCGGTCGAAGAACTCGGTGTTCGCGCTCGCGGCCGCGAGCAGCACGAGCAGCAGCACGGCGGTCACCGCGACCGTCGACACCAGCACGCGCACGACGATGCTGCTGACACTGGTTTGAGATGAGCGGACTCTATTTAGCACGATCGGCCGCCGTGAAGGTGAAGCGCTTCCAGTCGGAGGCGAGGTTCCAGTCGCGGTTGTTCACCGCATCGATCTGGAACGGCTTGGGCATCAGCCCGATATCGAGCGCCATGCGCACCGACGCGTTATAGGTTTCGCCGACACGCACCTGATTGCGGTCGATCACGTGCCACGACGTCACGTGCTTGATGACCGCGAGCGCATCCTTGAGCGTGGAAAAGCCGAGCTGCAGGCCGCCCGACTGTACGCTCGAGACGCGGTATTCGCGCGTGAGCGGCTGGAACGACAACCGCAAGCTTTGCGACACGCTGACCGGCTGTTCATCGAACCAATACCAGCGCGGCCGGCTCAGTTCGAAATCCGTCGTGAAATAGAGCGGAATGCCTTTGTTCACGGCGTCTTCGAGATTGCTGTTCAGCTCGAATTCGAAATGCGCGTCGAGACTCCAGCCGCCGTTATCGGCCTGCAGCGACGCCCGCTGCACCGCGATCGAGTCAGCGTGTGCCGCGCCCGGCGCTGCAAGCCAGACGGCCAGCGCGATCCAGAGCACGGCAGCGAGCCGAAGCGGGAAGAAGCGTTTGATGGTCACCGTTTCTGAAAGCGCGCGTAGAAGAATCCGTCGTGGTCTGAGTTCGTGCCGGCGCTGAGTTCAGCGGGTTGTCCGGCATGTGAACCGGCCGATGGGTCGGCGGGCGCGCGGACAACTGAGGGTAGAAGCTGCCCCGGCGCGTCCAATCGTACCGCATCCTGATGCTGGTCTCCAAACCACTGTGCCTGCAACTCGCCCTCTTCGGGGAAGATCGAACACGTAACGTAAAGCAACTCGCCGCCTGGTTTTACGAGCGGCCACAGCGCGTCGAGAATCCGGCGCTGTTCGGCGACGAGCGCGGCGATATCGGACTGGCGACGCAGCCAGCGGATATCCGGATGACGCCGCACGATGCCCGACGCCGAGCACGGCACATCGGCGAGAATGCGGTCGAATGGCTGATCGAGGTCGTCGTGCCATTGCGCGGGGTTGCCCGCGTCGCCGATGCGCACTTCCGCGTCGAGCTTCAGACGCCGGAGATTTTCACCGATGCGGCGCGCGCGCGAGGCATCGCTTTCGAGCGCGACGAGCTGAATGTTGGCGAGTTCGAGCAGATGGCCAGTCTTGCCACCGGGGGCCGCGCACGCGTCGAGCACGCGCATGCCGTCGCGCACGCCGAGCAGTTGCGCGGCGAGTTGCGCGCCGGCGTCCTGCACCGACACGACACCCTCGCCGAAGCCCGGAATGCGCTCGACCGGCATCGGCGTAGCGAGCGTGACCGCGTGCTCGCCAGCCTTGCTCGCGGCGATCTGCTGGCGTTGCAGCACTTGCAGATAGGCGTCGACCGTCGAATGGCGCGCGTTCACGCGCAACGTCAACGGACCTTGTGTGTTGCCGGCGGCCAGCACCGATTGCCACGCCTCGGGCCACGCGCGCTTGACCGCGTCGATCCACCAGCCCGGATAGTTCCAGCGCGCCACCTCGTCGGCTTGCACGGCGGCGAGCAACACGTCGCGCTCGCGCAGGAAGTTGCGCAGCACCGCGTTGACGAGCCCCTTGGCGAACGCGAACTCGCGGCGCGCGCCGATCGCCTTGACCGCCTGGTCTACGACCGTAAACGGCGTGTAGGCGGCGTTCGTTTCGTCCTCGACGAGCAGCGCCAGCGCGCACGCGAGCACATGCGCGACGTGCGGCGCGGGCGCTTTCTTCACGAGCCTCGCGATCAGCCACTCGGCGGTCGCGAGACGCCGCATCGTGCGATACGCGACGTCCTGCACCGCGCCGCGCGCCGCCGCGGCGTTACCCTCGGGCACCGCCACGAAGACGCTTTGCAGGGCCGCGGGCAAAGCCGCGCCGAGACGCACGGCGCCGACGGCCTGGGCCGCGCAGTCGAGCACGAACCCGAGCGATTCGGGCGACAGATGCAGCGCCGACAAACGGGATTCGCGCGTGCGCGCCGACGAAGAAGCAGAACGCGAAGAAGGCTTTGAAGTCATGAAGGGAGCAAGGGCAAGCCGCACGGTGCGCGGCTCAATCAGCGCACATTGTAGCGTGGCGCCGGTGGGGCGCCGCCGTGCGTAGGGTGCGGCGGCTGATGCTGTCGCCGAGTGGCGACGGAGGGTGCGAAAAAAAGCGGGCCTCGTGGGCCCGCCTTCCGGTATTTGAGTTCTGGTGCGCCGAGCGAGGCGGCACCTCAGTCGAAGCGCCCGGTACGCGCCATTTCCATCAGGCGCGCGATGCGCTCCTCGGTCGCCGGGTGCGTGGAGAACAGATTCGCGATACCGCCGCCCGACAGCGGATTCATGATCATCATCTGCGCGGTGGCCGGATGCGCCTCGGCAGTCGGGAACGGAATGCCGCTCGCATAGCGATGAATCTTGTCGAGCGCCGAGGCAAGCGCCTGCGGATCGCCCGAAATCTGCGCGCCGCCACGGTCCGCTTCGAATTCGCGTGCACGCGAAATCGCCATCTGGATCAGCGCGCCGGCAATCGGCGCGAGCAGCGCAACCGCGATGCTCGCGATCGGATTCGCGGGACGGCCGTTTTCGTCGCGGCCGCCGAAGAACATCGCGAAGTTCGCCAATGCGGAAATCGCACCGGCCATCGTCGCCGAAATCGTCGAGATCAGAATGTCGCGATGCTTCACGTGGGCGAGTTCGTGCGCCATCACCCCGCGCATTTCGCGCTCGGACAGCACGCGCAGAATGCCGGTGGTCGCCGCGACCGCTGCGTGCTCCGGATTGCGGCCGGTGGCGAACGCGTTCGGCGCGTCTTCGTTGATCAGATAGACGCGCGGCATCGGCAGATTCGCGCGGGTGGCGAGTTCGCGCACCATCCGATAGAACTGCGGCGCACTGTTTTCGTCGACTTCCTGCGCGTTGTACATGCGCAGGACCATCTTGTCGGAGAACCAGTACGAGAAGAAATTCATCCCAAGGGCGATCACCAGCGCGAGCATCATGCCGCGCGACCCGCCGATCATCCCGCCGATCACGATGAAAAGGGCCGTGATCCCGGCCATCAACATCGCGGTTTTAACCCAGTTAAACATGTCTGCTACTCCTTGCCCCGAGCGTGGCCGTCATCTCCGCGCCGCGCGATTGCGGCGCCAGATTGTAAGCGAAATGTTAGATATGGGCGGTGCGGGAAAATTCAATCATCGCGAGGCGGTCGCGAGTTTGATGCCCAAACCGACGAAGGCGCTGCCGACGCCGCGATCGAGCCAGCGCTTGACCGCCGGTTTGCCCGAGAAACGTTGCGTGACGCTGCCCGCGATCCAGGCGACGAAGCTGTTCCAGACCATGCTCATCAGCACGAAGACCGCGCCGAGCGTGAGGAAGGCGAAGGTCTTGTGCTCGCTACCGGTGGCGACGAACTGCGGGAAAAACGACACGAAGAACAGCACGACCTTCGGATTCAGCACGTTGGTCCAGAAGCCTTGCAGGAAAAGCTGCCGCAGCGACTTCGGCGCGGACGACCCGCGTGTTTCGCCGGCGGGCGCATCCGGCGCCGGCTTCGCGAAGATGAGGCGCACGCCCAGATACATCAGATAAATGGCACCAACAAATTTAACGACGGTGAACGCCGTGGCCGAGGTGGCCAGCAGAGCGGTCAGGCCGAACGCGCAGGCGAGCGAGTGGATGCAGCAGCCGGCCGAAATGCCGAGCGCCGACATCAACCCCGCACCGCGCCCCTGGGCGACGCTGCGTCCGACGATATACGCGGTATCCGGCCCTGGCGTGATGTTGAGGAGAAAAACCGCGACGATGAAAAACTCGAAATGGACGATGCCGAACATGTGATGAACTCTCGAAACCTGACCTGCTGCATGGAGGATTCTAACGCGCGGCGCGCTCGCGGCGGGGGTGGAGAACATCGGCCGAATGGACGATGTTCAGGCGTGCGCGGCGCGTTTATTCTGCCTCGGGCAGCTGGAAGCGCTGGCCCGCGGCGAGCGGCGAGCCAGCGAGGAATTCGCGCACCGGCAGGCGTTTGCCGCCGGGCTTCTGCAATTGCGTCAGGCGCAATACGCCTTCTCCGCAAGCGACCAGCACGCCATCGGGCGAAACCTCGGTGATCGTGCCGGGCGCCTTGTTGCTGCCCGAGGCCGACGCGGCTACGGCGCTGGCGGCCCAGATCTTGACGATGCTGCCGTCTTCGAGCGTGCCCGCGCCGCCGGGGAACGGGTCGAACGCGCGCACCTGGCGCGCCAGCGCTTCGGCCGGACGGCGCCAGTCGAGCGCCGCTTCGTGCTTGGCGATTTTTTCGGCGTAGGTCACGCCGTCGGCCGGCTGTGGGGTCGACGCCAACTTGCCGCTGCGCTCGAGCTCGATCAGCGCGTCGACGATCAGCTGCGCGCCGGCCTCGGCGAGGCGGTCGTGCAGCGTTGCGGTGGTGTCGTCGGCGGAAATGGGGGTGCGCACTTCGGAGATCATCGCGCCGGTGTCGAGGCCGGCGTCCATCTGCATCAGCGTGATGCCAGTTTGCGCGTCGCCCGCCTCGATCGCGCGATGAATCGGCGCCGCGCCGCGCCAGCGCGGCAGCAATGATGCGTGAATGTTGATGCAGCCAAAGCGCGGAATGTCGAGCACTTCCTGCGGCAGGATCAGCCCGTAGGCAGCAACCACCATCACGTCGTGCGGTGTCGTGCGCAGTTGCGCGATTCCGTCGGCGGCTTCCTGCGGATACTTGCCGGCGCGCCGCAACGACGTGGGCTGCGCAACTTCGAGCCCGTGCTCCTGCGCATAACGCTTGACCGGGCTTGCCTGCAGCTTCATGCCACGTCCCGCCGGGCGGTCCGGCTGCGTCAGCACGAGCGGCACCGGGAACCCGGCGCGATGAATCGCGGCCAGCGCGGCCGCGGCGAATTCCGGCGTACCGGCGAAGATGACGCGCAACGAATGACTCATGAATGGGCGGTGGGCAAGTTGAACGCGCGTTACATCGCGTGAGCGAGCTTCTTCATCTTGCTCTTGATGCGCGTTTGCTTAAGCGGCGACAGATATTCGACGAACACGCGGCCCATCAGGTGATCCATCTCGTGCTGGATGCACACGGCGAGGAGACCCTCGCAATCGATCTCGAACGTTTCGCCCTTCTCGTTGAGCGCGCGCACGCGCACTTTCTCGGCGCGTTCGACGTTGTCGTAGATCCCGGGCACCGACAGGCAGCCCTCTTCGGACAACTTCCGCTCGTCGCTCGACCAGACGATTTCCGGGTTGATGAACGCGAGCAGTTCGTCGTGCGTTTCGGACACGTCGATCACGATCACGCGCTCATGCACGTCCACCTGGGTGGCCGCAAGGCCAACGCCAGGGGCCCCGTACATCGTTTCGGCCATGTCCGCGACGAGCCGACGGATACGGTCGTTGACCTCTGCGACCGGCTTCGCCACCTTGTGCAGCCGTTTGTCCGGGTAATTGAGGATGTTCAGTAAAGCCATGATTTTGAGTGTGATTTCAGACGCCGCCAACCGTTGGAAGGCTCGCGTTGGCCATTCGGCCAGGTTGTGAGCCCGTCGTAATACGCAGAGGATAGATGGTGTCGAAACGGTTCCATTCAACGCGCCTCGTGCGCCCGACGACGAACCCGCGCCCGTAAGCGCGGGGCCGCGGTTATTCGTGCTTTATCGCGGCTTATTTCGGATGATGAAAATTCTAGCATGGCGCCCGCCTGCCCGCAGGCCCCGCCAGAGGAGCGACCCACATGCAGACCTTGCCCGCAACCCGTATCGAACTGGCCGCCTGGTTGCGGTTGTCGTTTGCGCCGGGCCTCAGACCCGCGGCGTTGCGCCTGTTGCTGGGCGCCTTCGGGCTACCGGAAGCGATCGTCGCGCAGTCGCATGAGGTGCTGGCCGAGGTCGCCGGCGAGACCGCGGCGCGCGCGGTGTTGACACCGCCGGGTCCGGCCTTCGACACCCAGCTCGATGCGGTGCTCGCGTGGCGCGAGGATCCCGGCAATCAGATCGTCACGCTCGACGACCCCGCCTACCCGCCCGCGCTGCTGACCATGCCCGATCCGCCACCGTTGCTATATATAAAGGGCCGGCTCGATCTGCTGCATACCCGCGCGGTCGCGCTGGTCGGTAGTCGCAGCGCAACGCCGCAGGGCGTCGAGGATGCGCGGCGGTTCGCGCGCGAGCTATCGGCGGCGGGTGTGACAGTGGTGTCAGGGCTTGCGCTGGGCATCGACGCCGCCGCGCATCGAGGCGGGCTCGAAGGCGTCGGCGGGACAGTCGCGGTAATCGGCACCGGCGCGGATCTCGTGTATCCGGCCGCGCATCATACGCTCGCGCGGCAAATCACGGCACAGGGCGCGATCATGTCGGAGTGGCCGCTCGGCACGCCGGCGCGCGCCGCCAATTTCCCGCAGCGCAACCGGCTGATCGCCGGGCTGGTCAGCGCGGTCGTGATCGTCGAGGCGGCCATGCGCTCCGGCTCGCTGATTACGGCGCGGCTCGCCAACGAGATGGGGCGCGACGTGTTCGCGTTGCCCGGATCGATTCACGCGCCGTTGTCGCGCGGCTGTCATCGGATGATCAAGCAGGGGGCGCGCCTCGTGGAAACCCCCGATGAAGTGCTCGAGGAACTCGGTTTGGCCCGTCGGCCTGTGAGCAACGGGGGACGAACACCGAAGCGGGCCGCGCCGCTGGACAGCACGGAACTGGGCGTTTCGTCGGGTGGACAGGTTTCGCAAGCTACCGCTGCCGCCTTCGCGATCCCTCCACCGTCTGGACCGTGCCCCCAGCCGATGCTCGAGCCAGACGCCCAGCGCCTGCTCGCCGCGCTCGGTCATGCGCCGACGACGCTTGAAATTCTCGCCGCCCGCACCGAGATGGAAGACGCCGCCCTGCACGCCACTCTGCTGCGGCTCGAACTCGCCGGCGAGGTCACCCTGCTGCCCGGCGGCCGCTTCATCCGAGCCCATCATGAGTGAGCCAGAACTGATCGGCATCAACGCAGATTGGCCACTCTTCGCGTTTGGCCATGCTACATTCGCGCCAAAGCACCCGACAAAGTACACAAGGAAACCACTTCATGCCCGCGCTGAACCTCGACACCGGCCAGGACCGGATCGCCGAGCGCGTCAACGAACCCGACACACTGTTCGTGGCCTGCCTGTGCGCGGAGTGGTGCGGCACCTGTCGCGAGTACCGGGAGGCTTTCAACCAGCTTGCCGAGCGGCACCCGGAAGTCTGTTTCGCATGGATCGACATCGAAACCCATGCGGATCGCTTCGACGACCTGGACGTCGAAAATTTCCCGACCGTCCTGATCGAAGACTCGGTGACGACACGATTCTTCGGTACGGTTTTGCCACAGGTGTCGATCGTCGAGCGGATGCTGTCGGATCTGACCGCGCTGCCCGGCATGCACGGCGCGCCGAAGCTGCGGCCGGCACTGGCGGTCGCCTGAAGGCCGCACGCGCCGCCCGACGAGGTGCGCGGTGCGCGCCTTGCGACATGGCCCGTCGTCGGCCATTTTTGGAACAGAACTGCCGCCCGCACGCGGCGTTTGCCGCAGTTGCTCAACCGCCAGACGCGCAATTATGATGGCGCGCATTTATGGCACATGACACGCCGGGTTCGCGCCGTGTGCTATAAAGCGGTCGTTATTGGGTCGAAAAAGGTCTCAAGCGAGCATCACGCGCCATCTTGGCGCTCAAGGCCACCAACCCGGATCCACCAACCTCACATCGAGTCATGTCCAAAGCACTGATCATCGCCGAAAAGCCTTCTGTCGCGAACGATATCGCGCGCGCTTTGGGCGGCTTTACCAAGCATGACGAGTATTACGAAAGCGACGACTACGTCCTTTCGTCGGCAGTAGGCCACCTGCTGGAAATTGCGGCGCCCGACGAATACGAAGTCAAGCGCGGCAAGTGGAGCTTTGCCAATCTGCCCGTCATTCCTCCGCATTTCGATCTGAATCCGATCGCCAAGAGCGAGTCGCGCCTGAAGGTGCTGACCAAGCTGATGAAGCGCAAGGACATCGACCGCCTGATCAACGCATGCGACGCGGGGCGCGAGGGCGAGCTGATTTTCCGCCTGATCGCCCAGCACGCGAAAGCGAAACAGCCGGTGCAACGGCTGTGGCTGCAGTCGATGACGGCCGGTTCGATCCGCGACGGTTTCGCGCGTCTGCGCAGCGACGAAGAGATGCAGCCGCTCGCCGACGCGGCGCGCTGCCGCTCGGAAGCGGACTGGCTGGTCGGCATCAACGGCACGCGCGCGATGACCGCATTCAACAGCAAGGGCGGCGGCTTCTTCCTGACCACGGTCGGGCGGGTGCAGACGCCGACGCTGTCGATCGTGGTCGAGCGCGAAGAGAAGATTCGACGCTTCGTGCCGCGCGATTACTGGGAAGTGAAGGCCGAGTTCGTCTGTGCGGGCGGCTTCTACGAAGGCCGCTGGTTCGACCCGAAGTTCAAGCGCGACGAGTTCGATCCCGAAAAGCGCGATTCGCGCCTCTGGTCGCTGCCGACGGCTGAGACGATCGTCGCGGCCTGCCGCGGCCAGCTGGGCACGGTGACCGAGGAGTCGAAACCGTCGACGCAGCTGTCGCCCGCCCTCTTCGACCTGACCAGCCTGCAGCGTGAAGCCAACGGCCGCTTCGGCTTTTCGGCGAAGAACACGCTGGGCCTCGCTCAGGCGTTGTACGAAAAGCACAAGGTGCTGACCTATCCGCGAACCGACGCGCGCGCGCTGCCGGAAGACTATCTGGATACGGTCAAGCAGACGCTCGGCATGCTCAAGGAGAGCAACAACTATCTGCCGTTCGCGAAACAGGTGCTCGACAAGGGCTGGGTGAAGCCGAACAAGCGCATCTTCGACAACTCGAAGATCAGCGACCACTTCGCCATCATCCCGACGCTGCAAGCGCCGAAGAATCTGTCCGAGCCGGAGCAGAAGCTTTACGACCTCGTCGTGAAGCGCTTCCTCGCCGTCTTCTTCCCGGCCGCCGAATCCCGCGTAACGACGCGTATCACTGAGGTGGTGGGCCATCACTTCAAGACCGAGGGCAAGGTGCTCGTCGAGCCGGGCTGGCTGCAGATCTACGGCCGCGAAATCAGCGGCGACGACGCGAACCTCGTGCCGGTGCAGAAGGACGAGAAGGTCAAGACCGACAAGATCGCCGCGCAGCAACTGGTCACGAAGCCGCCTGCGCGCTACAACGAAGCGACGCTGCTGTCGGCGATGGAAGGCGCGGGCAAGCTGGTCGAAGACGACGAGTTGCGCGAAGCGATGGCGGCCAAGGGTCTCGGTACGCCGGCGACGCGTGCGGCGATCATCGAAGGCCTGCTTTCCGAAAAGTACCTGATCCGCGAAGGCCGCGATCTGATTCCGGCCGCCAAGGCGTTCCAGCTGATGACGCTGTTGCGGGGCCTCGGCGTGAAAGAGCTGACCGCGCCGGAACTGACCGGCGAGTGGGAATACAAGCTGTCGCAGATGGAACGCGGCAACTTGCCCCGCGACGCGTTCATGCAGGAAATCGCGCGTATGACGCAGACCATCGTCAAGCGGGCGAAGGAATACGATTCCGACACGATCCCGGGCGATTACGCGACGTTGCAGACACCTTGCCCGAATTGCGGTGGCCAGGTGAAGGAAAACTACCGGCGTTTCGCGTGCTCGAAGTGCGAGTTCTCGATCTCGAAGATTCCGGGTGGCCGTCAGTTCGAGATCCCCGAAGTCGAGGACCTGCTGCAGAACAAGACGATCGGTCCGCTGTCGGGTTTCCGCAGCAAGATGGGTCGGCCGTTCTCGGCGATCCTCAAGCTGACGCTCGACGACGAGATCAAGAACTACAAGCTCGAGTTCGACTTCGGCCAGGATGCGGCCGGCGAAGATGGCGAACCGCCCGATTTCTCCGATCAGCAGCCGGTCGGCGCGTGTCCGAAGTGTCAGGGCCGCGTGTTCGAGCACGGCATGAGTTACGTCTGCGAGAACTCGGTCGCCAATCCGAAGTCGTGCGACTTCCGCTCCGGCAAGGTCATCCTGCAGCAGGAAATCGCTCGCGAGCAGATGGCCAAGCTGCTCGAGGAAGGGCGCACCGATCTGCTGACGAACTTCAAGTCATCCCGAACGGGCCGCAACTTCAAGGCGTTCCTCGTCAAGCAGAACGACGGCAAGATCGGCTTCGAATTCGAGAAGAAGGAGCCGGCGGCGGCGAAAACCGCGGCGGCGAAGACTTCGGCCGCTCGCTCGGCGGCGAAAGCAATGCCGGAAGCGGACGAAGGGGATACCGCGGTGGCCGTGAAGGCCGAGCCGGCGGAAAAGAAGGTGGCGGCGAAAAAGGCACCCGCCGCAAAGTCCGCTGCGGCCAAGAAGGTCCCCGCGAAGAAAACCGCGGCGCGGAAAACCGGCTCGTAAGGCGGAGTTCGGATCGGCGGTTTGCGTTGTTGTCGGGCGTCGCTGGATAACCGCCGATCGGTGATCCGTGCACCGCCTGCGGCTTCATCCACCGTTGCCCATGAAAAAAGGCGCAGTCACTTTTGGTGACTGCGCCTTTTTATTGCTCGCCCGCATGGCTGCGGGCTTCGGCATGCGTCGGAGAATTACAGTGGCGACAACGCCGTCGGCCGTGTGCTGCGATTGGGCGACTTCGCCAAGGGCTTCGGCACGGCCGGCGCCAGCTCGCTATCGAGCAGACGCGACAGCGGCTCGGCGCCATCGAACGCTTCCGGCGCGCGCGACTCGGCGGACTCGAATGCAGCCGACGTTGCCGGCCGCTCGAGACCATCCTTGATCCACTGCTCGCCGAGCACGCTGTTCGGCGTCTGGTTGAAGTGCTCGACCAGATGGTCGATGAACGTGCGCACCTTGGCCGGCAGGTGACGGCGGCTCGGGTAGGCGATGTTGATCTCCACCTGCGGCAGCCGGTAATCGCCGAGCAGGCGTACGAGCCGACCGCGCGTCATGTCGCGCCCGATCAGATAGCTCGGCAGAATCGCGATGCCCATGCCGAGCAGCGCAAACTGCCGCAACATTTCCGTGTTGTTCGCGACGATTACGTTCGACGGCCGCACGCGCACCTCGCCTTCCGGCCCGGTGAACACGCGCTCGTCGCCCCAGTATTCGGACGGCAGGCTCAGGCACGGATGTTCGAGCAGATGCTCGGGACGCGTCGGTGTGCCATGCTTTTCCAGATACGCCGGCGTCGCGCAGACGGTCATGCAGCCGGTGGTCAGCCGCCGTGTGACGATGCTCGCGCTGCGCATTTGCCGCGCGATCACGACGCCGACGTCGAAGCCTTCCTCGACGAGATCGACCTGACGATCGACCAGCGTGACGTCCGGAATGACTTTCGGATAGCGCTCCGCGTACGTCTGCAACACGGGAGCGAGGTTATGTAGCCCGAACACGACGGGCGCGACGATGCGCAGCGTGCCGACGGGTTCGTGATTGCGAGCGACCACCATCTGTTCGACGTCTTCCAGTTCGTCGAGAATCTGACGGGCGCGTTCGAGATAGACCTGACCGGACTCGGTCAGCGACAAGCTGCGGGTTGTGCGATTGAGCAGCCGCGTACCAAGACGACCTTCGAGGTCGGCAACGTGACGGGTGGCGACCGCGTTGGAAATATCCATCGCGCTCGCGGCGCGGGCAAAACTGCCGAGATCCGCCACCTTGACGAAAACTCGCATCGACTGCAAATGATCCATAGGACAACTCCCTGCCTTGTTACTGCTTCCTGACAATTGGTGAAAACCAGTGAAGCGAACTTGGAATTCTCCTACGACTCGCAATATCGTGCAGAAGTTGCCTCCGAAATGGGAAATATTGTCAATTTTGGAATGACTGTGTCGATAGAAGCGGGGCCTGACCACCGATTATTCCCAAAAATAGAACAATCTGCTGCGCTGCAGCTTGCTCTGTCTTTTTTCTTTGAACAGACGCAACGGTCATCCAAGCATCGCGGGATCGGAAAACATCCAGATAAACCAGTCGGCCCATAGAAAAAGCCGCCCGAGGGCGGCTTTCGTGGTGAGTGAGCACTCACATGGTCAGGCTGTGAGCTTCTCCTCGAGCGCACGCTTTGCCTCGGTCAGTGCCGGCGGCAACCCGTGTTGCAGTGTGTCAAACAGCTCCGCATGGAGCACCAGTTCGTCGCGCCATGCCGCTTCGTCGACGGAAATGACTTGCTCGAACTGCTCACGGCTGAAGTTCAGACCGCTCCAGTCGATGTCCTCGTAGTGCGGCGAAATGCCGAACGCATGCTCCTCGCCCCGCGCCGTGCCCTCGATGCGACCGACCATCCAGCTCAGCACGCGCATGTTCTCGCCGAAGCCCGGCCACACGAACTTGCCGTCCGTGCTCTTGCGGAACCAGTTCACGCAGAAGATTTTCGGCAGCTGCGCGCTCAACTGTTGCAGACGCTCGCCGGTTTTCAGCCAGTGGCTGAAATAGTCGCTCATGTTGTAGCCGCAGAACGGCAGCATCGCGAACGGATCGCGGCGCACGACGCCCTGCTGGCCAGCAGCCGCGGCGGTGGTTTCGGAGCCCATCGTCGCCGCCATGTAGACGCCCTCGACCCAGTTGCGCGCCTCGGTCACGAGCGGCACGGTGCTCGAGCGGCGACCGCCGAAGATGAAAGCATCGATTGCGACACCGGCCGGGTTTTCCCAGTCTGCGTCGATCGACGGGCACTGCGAAGCCGGCGCCGTGAAGCGCGCATTCGGATGCGCCGCCTTGCGGCCGCTTTCCTTTGCCTCGGCAGGCGTCCAGTCCTTGCCCTGCCAGTCGATCAAGTGTGCCGGCGGCTCGTCGGTCATGCCTTCCCACCAGACGTCGCCGTCGTCGGTCAGCGCGACGTTCGTGAAGATCACGTTTTCCTTCAGCGTGGCGAGCGCGTTGTAGTTAGTCTTTTCGCTCGTGCCCGGCGCGACGCCGAAGTAGCCGGCTTCCGGATTGATCGCGTACAGGCGGCCGTCCTTGCCCGGCTTGATCCAGGCGATGTCATCGCCGATCGTCGAGATTTTCCAGCCGTTCAGGCCTGCCGGCGGGATCAGCATCGCAAAGTTGGTCTTGCCGCACGCCGACGGGAACGCAGCCGCCACGTGATGCTTGCGTCCTTGCGGTGAAGTCACGCCCAGAATCAGCATGTGTTCGGCGAGCCAGCCCTCGTCGCGGCCCATCGTCGACGCGATACGCAGCGCGAAGCACTTCTTGCCGAGCAGCGCGTTGCCGCCGTAGCCCGAGCCGAAGCTCCAGATTTCGCGCGATTCGGGGAAATGGACGATGTACTTGGTCTTGTTGCAGGGCCACGACACGTCCTGCTCGCCTGCCGCGAGCGGCGCGCCGACCGAATGCACGCACGGCACGAACTCGCCGTCCTCGCCGAGCACGTCGTACACCTTGCGGCCCATTCGCGTCATGATGCGCATGTTGGTCGCGACGTACGGGCTGTCGCTGAGCTCGACGCCGATGTGCGCGATCGGCGAGCCGAGCGGGCCCATCGAGAACGGCACCACGTACATAGTGCGGCCGCGCATCGCGCCGTCGAACAGGCCGTCGAGCGTCGAGCGCATTTCGGCCGGCGCGATCCAGTTGTTGGTGGGGCCGGCGTCCTCGGCGCGCTGCGAGCAGATGAAGGTGCGATCCTCGACGCGCGCGACGTCGGACGGATCGGACCAGGCAAGATAGGAATTGGGACGCTTGGCGGGGTTGAGCTTTTTCAGGGTACCGGCTTCGACCATCTGGGCGCACAGGCGGTCATATTCTTCCTGTGAACCGTCACACCAGACCACTTTTTCAGGCTTGGTCAGCGCGGCGATGCGCTGGACCCAGTCGATCAGCTTTCGGTGTTTGACCCATGTGGGCGCCTCGATAGTGGGCTGCCCTTCGAACGAGGGATGATTCATCGACTTGTCTCCGTTTGAAGCAATAGAAAAACGGTACAAGCCCTGGGACGCTGCATGCGAGAGGCATTAAATTCATCACGCCGACGTGTCGATTCGACCGCCGACGTAAGATTGCGCAGATCATCCTGGGCCACACAGCTTGCCAGGCGGAGGCCCGCTCCCACCAAGGCTTCTGCAACCTTGTGTAAAGCGACTTGCCTCAACACGCAACAAACTGCTAAAAACGTTCTCAATTCGCCTTCACGCAGCGCTGCCGTTCTTTTTCGTGCGACAGCTTCTACGGTAGGGCATCCAGCCAGACCAACGTGTGACCTAAGTCACATGCTGGGACAGTCAGCATAACATTCCGTTCGCACCACCGAGGTGCGCCGCAAATTACATACCATGAAGATTGCCATCCTCGACGATTACCAGGACGCCGTTCGCAAGCTCGACTGCTTTCAATTGCTGGCCGACCATGAAGTCAAAGTTTTCAACAACACCGTGCGCGGTCTCGGGCAACTGGCGAGCCGGCTGGCCGAAGTCGATGCCCTCGTCCTGATTCGCGAACGTACTCGTATTTCCTCGCAACTACTCGACAAGCTGCCGCGTTTGCGCATGATCAGCCAGACCGGCAAGGTGTCGAACCACATCGATCTCGCGGCGTGTACCGAGCGCGGCATTGCGGTACTCGAGGGCACCGGCTCGCCGGTCGCGCCGGCCGAGTTGACGTGGGCACTCATCATGGCCGCCCAACGGCGCATTCCGCAATACGTGGCAAACCTTAAACAGGGCGCCTGGCAGCAGTCGGGACTCAAGACGTCGGCATTGCCGCCGAACTTTGGCCTGGGTCAGGTGCTGCGCGGACAGACGCTCGGGATCTGGGGCTACGGCAAGATCGGCCGATTGCTGGCCGGCTATGGCAAGGCGTTCGGCATGAACGTGCTGGTGTGGGGCCGCGAGCATTCGCGTGAAGCCGCTAGCGCCGATGGCTACGGCGTCGCGGCGACGCGTGAAGAGCTGTTCGAGACGAGCGACGTGCTGTCGCTGCATCTGCGTCTGCACGACGACACACGTGGCATCGTCAAGCAGGACGATCTGATGCGCATGAAGCCGACCGCGTTGCTTGTGAACACGAGCCGCGCCGAGCTGCTCGAGGAGAATGCGCTGGTGAACGCGCTGTCGCACAACCGTCCGGGGATGGTCGCGATCGACGTCTACGAAAGCGAGCCGATCCTGCAGGGCTACAGCCTGTTGCGCATGGAAAACGTGATCTGCACGCCGCACATCGGCTATGTGGAGCGCGAAAGCTACGAACTGTATTTCTCCGCGGCGTTCAGGAACATTCTGGCGTTCGATACCGGCGATAGCGCCAGCGTCGCGAATCCGGAGGCGTTGCAGGGCGGACGTCGCCGGTGATTGTTGGGTGAGGTTGCTGGCGGGTCGAGTCTGACCCGCCGGACCTCGCCGCTCACCGCGCTTCGTGCGCTCCCGCTTCCATCAACGCAGGCATGCGTTCGAGGAAGACCTCACCGTCGGCGCGGCCAAGGTTGTAGGCGTGCACCATCTGCGACGGACTCGTGTAATCCCAACTCGAAATCGGCACCTTGCGCGACGGCTGCACGTAAAGCCGCTGCTGCACGCCATGCGGCACGACGAACATCTGCGGCCGCGGATAAAGACGCGTGACCATCACGAGCACGTTGCCGGGAGTATCGGCGTCGAGCGCGCCGACCGGCACGTTATCGACCATGCCGCCGTCTAGAACCGGCCGGCCATTGCGCCGCAGAACCGGCGTGAACGGCGGTGTACTCGACGATTGCAGGATCAGATCCGCAAGCTCGTCGACGCTCGCGCAATCCTGCGCGCGCACGAATTCCGGATGAAAACCGAGCGTCCGACCGAGCGTGGGATGCAGCGTCTTGCGCACGTACTTTTCGATGTTGTACGCGACCAGCCCTGCCGCGACCGCGCTTCTCGCGCCGAGCCAGCGCGGCAGATGCGACACGCCGATGCGGATTTCCGGCGCCTGCGCGAGTTTGGAAAACTTCTCGCCGTAGATGTCGAGCAGCGCCTGCCGATAGATCCGGTAATGCGGAAACACCGACTCGCCGCGCAGCAGGTTGCCCCAGTAGGCGTTGCGCGTGTTGTGGCGCAGTGCGTCCTCGTAATAACGCATGACCCAGTCGGAATCGCCGCGCGTGTAGATCATGCACGCGGTCGCGGCGCCGGCCGAAATGCCGGTGATTACGCGCGGACGGATGTCGAGTGGCGGCTGCACCACGTCCCAGAAACCCGCCTGCCACCAGCACCGGTTGCCACCGCCGGCGAATACGACCTGATCGAACATACTGCTTTTCCTTGCTTTCCTTTGCCGTTCACCCGAGCAGAGCGTAAGTCGTGGTGGCCTGAACGGCCATGTTGCCGCCGTCGTCGAACAGTTCGACTTCGCCGAACACGAGATTGCGGCCCATGCGCAGTACGCGCGCCTTGATCAGCACGTCGCCCTTACGAACCGCGCGCATGAAGTTGATATTCAGCGACACCGTGCTCATCGGCTTGAAGCCGCCGAGTGCAGCGGTGATGGCGACGACCATCGCCGTATCCGCAGCCGCCATGAACACCTGGCCGCTGATCATGCCGCCCGAGTGACGCCACTCGCCAGAGAACGGCAGGCGCAACGTCGCGCTTTCCTCGTCGACCTTGATCGGCGTCAGCGTGAGGGCCCGGACCCATGGCGCGAGGACTCGGTCGAGCAACTCGGTAATCTCTTTGTCATCCATGGCAATCCCCGGTCGAAAGCCGCGCGATGCTGCGTGCGGCGAGGTGTCCGCGACATGATACCGGCAGCATCGAACGCGTCGGTGATTTCGCAATGGCGGCTTTGTCGAGGAATGGCTCGATCCCTTGTGATGTGTTTTTTTTAATAAAGCTGCTAAAAGGGGTTGGCAATCTCAAAAAGATCCTGCATAATCTCGTTTCTGTCGGGGGGCGTTAGCTCAGTTGGTAGAGCAGCGGACTCTTAATCCGTAGGTCGAGTGTTCGAGTCACTCACGCCCCACCAGGAAATTCAAAAGGGTTGCACGCGTAAAGCTGCAACCCTTTTTCATTTCCAGCGCAGCAAATCAGCGGCAACTGCTCACCCCAGCCCCATCTGCGCGACCATATTCCTTCCCCCAGCCTTCGCCGTATACAACGCCTCGTCCGCAGCCCGAATCACGACGCTCACATCGGTCGCCAGATCCGGCCGCCACGTCGTCGCGCCGATGCTGACCGTCACGCGACCAAACTCGCAGCCCACGTGCGCGATGCTCAACTCGCCGACCGCCACGCGGATGTTCTCGCCGACCACCCCGGCACCGGCCGCATCGGTATCCGGTAGCACCACGATAAACTCTTCGCCGCCGTATCGGCCGACGCAATCGCCCGGACGCTGGATCACCCTGCGGATGCAACGCGCGACCGCGGTCAGCGCGACGTCGCCGGCCTGGTGACCATAGGTATCGTTGTAGGCCTTGAAGTGATCGATGTCGACGAACAGCAGCGACAGCACGCTACCCGTGCGGCGCGCGCGCAGCCATTCGCGGTCGAGCGTTTCGCACAGCGCGCGGCGATTGGGCAGGCCGGTGAGTCCGTCCGTGCCGGCAAGCCGTTCGAGTTCGTTCTCCACCCGTTGCCGTCGCCGCAACTCGGCGCCGAGCCACGCCGACAGCACGATCACGCCGATCCCGAAGATCAGCGTCAACGAACCGATCGTCAGCGCACGCTCCCACCAGCGTGCATAGATATCGGTGGTCGCCTCGGCGACCAGCACGATCAGCGGCAATTGCGGAATCCGTCTGAACGAGTAGAGCCGCTCGACGCCATCGATCGGCGACAACGCAACAAAGCTGCCCTCGTCTTTCGTGAGCAGCTTCTGGAAGAACTCCGTCTTGCTGATGTCGCGGCCCGTCACATGTCGATCGTCGGGCCGTCGCACGATGATCGCGCCATCCGTTCTGATGATCGACACCGAGCCATGCTGCCCGATCCGCAGATCCGCGAACAGGCTCGCGAAGTACTCCTGGTCGATACCGAGCGCGACGATCCCCGCAAACGATCCGTCCGGCCGCGACAGCCGCCGGCTCAGCGCGATACTGCGCGAACCGGGTCGGAGTCGCGAGCTGTATGGCGCACTGACATCGAGCCCGAGGTTCGGGTCCTCGCGGTGAATCCGGAAGTACGGGCGATCCGCCAGGTTTCCTGCGCGCGGCACGTCGCTTTCCGAATCCATCACGACGTTGCCCTGCGCATCGATCACCACCATCGCGCCGACGTATTGACCCGTGGCCGCGCGATCGAACAGGATCTCGCGCCGCAGTCGCGGCGAATCGAGCACACCGGGGCGCCCGAGGCCATCGGCGACGGCCTGCAACGACAGCGCATACAGCTCGAAATTGCGCGCGATGTCGCGCTCGGTGATCGTCGCGACATCGCGCGAAGAATCGAGCGCGCGCGCAATCGCATCCTCGCGGCTCTGATAGAGCGCATAGCCGCACAGCGCGAGCATGGCCAGCACCACGCCGCATCCCGCGTAGAGGACGCCATTGCGCGGCATCCGCCATCTGCGCGCCCGGAATGCCCGGATTATCCGCACGCGAAACCGGCCCGTTCTTTTGTGGATCATGTGCTCTGCGTTTTCAACGGCGGGAGTCAGTGTGTCGATGTGCGTACCGCGGCCAGTGGCCGGCCGTGCAGCAGATACGCGAGCGGAATCACGCATCTGCGCTCGCACCAGCCGTCGAACAACGCGAGACACAGCTCGTTCAATTCGTCCGCAATCTTCCGCCTGCTCACCTGGGGACCCACATGCACTCCCTTTCAGCCATTCGACCGGTCGCTTCCTGAGAAACGGACCTGTCTATTGATACTGATGCCAAGCATTCTTCGCGCGCTTACGGTTCGCTTTTCCGCGCGTAATTCATCGAGGCCTGCATTGCTGGTTTTCCGAGGGCCTCGGCTTGTTTATCGGTGGAAATAATCACGCCCTTCATAGGTGCATGTCATAGTTTGCATAAAGCATAATTTGCCCGATAATCTGATAATCCGATCTTCCCCGGTAACGTTTGCGTGTAGGGCTTTTCACGATCAAACGCGCGTTCGTCGCCGCCATCACGTCACATATCTGTGAACTATCGAAGGGCATGCGGTTTTAACCGCTCTTCGACGGGGTAATTTCCTTCAATACACACCATCGCCGTCTCGTTACCGTTGAGCGTCGCAATTCATTTGCACACTCACGTTTCGAGGCATTCGATGACCGTATTACTCTCAATGGCCGCGTTCGCGCTTGCCAGTTCCATTACTCCCGGCCCGGTCAACGTCGTCGCGCTCAGCGCCGGCGCGCAGCACGGGCTCGCCGCGAGCCTGCGGCACGTCACCGGCGCGACGGTCGGTTTCACGTTGCTGCTTTTGTTGATCGGCCTCGGCCTGCACGAAATGCTCGCGCGCTTCCCGGATCTGATCGAATTCGTCAAATGGGCAGGCGTCGGCTTTCTGCTCTACATGGCCTACAAACTCGCCATCGACAACGGCCAGCTCGGCGCGAACAAGCCGGCGCGCGGGCCGTCGTTCGCTCACGGCGCGGCGATGCAATGGCTCAATCCGAAGGCGTGGCTCGCGTCGCTGGCCGGCATGGGCGCGTATGCGGCCGGCGGCGATGGCCGGCTCGTCTGGCAATTCACCGCGCTGTACTTCGTGATCTGCTATCTGTCGATCGCGAGTTGGGCGTATGCCGGCACGTTTCTGCGCAGGCATCTGCGTGAAGCGAAGCGGGTCAGGGTGTTCAATCGAGTGATGGCGGCGCTGCTCGCGCTCAGCGCGGTATATCTGCTCGTGGAGTAATGCGGCTCGCGCCTGCATCCTGTGAGGCGGCTTCACGCCGCGCCACGCTCAACAGCGATACTGCCCCGGCGTCGCCGCCACCAACCGCTTGAAGGTGCGCTGCAAATGCGCCTGATCGGCGAAGCCGGCATCGAGCGCGACATCCGCGATCGGCGCCCCGCGCCGCAGCTGCGCGCGACTGTACTGGATGCGACGGTTGATCAGATACGCGTGCGGCGTCATGCCGTAGCGCTGCTTGAACGCGCGTATCAGGTGGGACGCGGACAGCCCGGCCGCCTCACACACGTCGTCGAGTTTCAGCGCACGGGTGCAGTTTTCGGCGATGAACTCCGCGGCGCGCGCGAGTTGGCCGCTCGCGTCACGTTCGGGTAAGTTCGACGGATTGAGCGTTTGCTGCACGTTGGAGAAGAACGTGATGGCCGCGCTTTCCTTGCGCAGCGTGCCGGTGTCGTCGTCCTCATTGGTGAGGATCGCGCACAGCCGGTTCAGGCCGTCGAACAACGCGGCGTCGAGCGACATGATCTGCGAGAACGCACGAAACGCGTGGTTCTCGTTGAAGCCGAGCTCGTGCTGCAGCTTCGTGAACCACGCAACATCGACGTGCAGCATCCGATACGACCAGCGCTCGCCGGCGACCGGGTTGCACGCGTGCACGTCGTCCGGGTTCATCATCACGACGGCACCCGCGCCGATCCACTCCCGCGCGTGACGGTTCAGATAGACGCTGCGTCCGTGCGTCACCGCGCCGATCGAAAACGTTTCGTGTGAATGTTTGGCGTAGCAGACCTTGCGGCCATCGTCGATCGAACGCGCCTCGATGAACGGCAGCGCGTCGCTGCGCCAGAAGCGCGGCGCGGACGCGCCTTTTGCGTGCGCGTTGCGCGCAGCGCCTGTCGCTTCGATGGTCTCGCTCATCTGCGCTCTCCGGTTGATCCGTCGGCTTCGCGGTCGTTTCCGACTTCGCGAAGCCTAGGTATCGTAGCCGTCAAACGCATGGCCAACAAGCGAACCCGCGGCGCGACTACTTCGCGCTGACGTCGATATTGCCGAGGTATTTCGCGGCGAGCGTCTTCACGGTGCCATCGGCCTGCACCTTCGCGATCGCGGCGTTCAACTGATCGCGCAGCGCGGTGTCGCCCTTTCGAATGCCGTAGGCGATGCCGCTGCCCAGAATCTTGTCGTCGCGCACCGGTTGACCGACGAACGCGTAGCCCTTGCCTTCGGGCTTCGACAGAAAGCCCGTCTGCCCGGCAGGTGCGAGCACGAGCGTGCCATCGAGACGCCCGGCGGTCAGATCGGCGTAGGCCTGGTTCTGATCCTGGTACGGCATCACGATCACGCCGGCCGGTTCCCAATGCACCTTCGCGAAGGTCTCCTGGATCGAGCCTTGCAGCACGCCGACGTGCTTGCCTTTCAGCGACGCGGGCGTCGGCAGCAGACCGCTGTCGGCTCGCGCGATCAGCTGCGACGGCACGCGGTAGACCACCGTCGTGAAATCGATCGCCTGGCGGCGCTGTTCGGTCGCGTTCATCGCCGAATTGATCGCGTCGAACTTGCGGCCTTGCAGCGCGGGGATCAAGCCGTCGAACGAGGTTTCGACCCACTTGCACGTCATATGCGCGGCCGCGCAGACCGCATTGCCCACGTCGATATCGAGCCCTTGCAATTCACCGTTCGGCCCTTTCGATTCGAACGGCGGGTACTGCGCTTCGAGGCCGAAACGCAGCGTCGCGGTATCGGCGGCGCTTGCGGCGGACCCGGTTGCGAGCGCCGCGCCTGCGCAGGCCAGCGCCAACAGGCACTTGAGCAACTTCATAACATCTCCCTTCTTTCTTCGACTGCTGTGATGACTTCGCTTACTTCACGTGTGCCGCCGCGCGTTCAGATCTCGCACAAACGTCGCGCGCCTTCGAGCAGCGTCGCGTCGTCCTTCGAGAAGCTCAGGCGAATCAGCCCGGAGTCGGTGCCGTCGGTATAGAACGCCGACAACGGAATCGTCGCGACGCGCGCGTCGCGAATCAGGCGCAGCACGAAATCGCTGTCGCTCTCGTCGGAAAACCCGCGGAATCGGGCGAGCATAAAGAAACTGCCTTCGCTCGGCAACAGCTCGAAGCGCGATTCGCGCAGCGCATGCGCGAGCAGATCGCGCTTCTTCTGATAGAAGTCGGAGAGACCCAGGTAGCTGTCGCGATCGGCGAGCGCGTCGACGAACGCGTGTTGCATCGGCGTGTCGGCCGAGAACACCATGAACTGATGGACCTTGCGGATCTCGTCCATGAGCGCGGCGGGCGCGAGGCAATAGCCAACGCGCCAGCCAGTCACGTGATACGACTTGCCGAACGACGACACGATCACGCTGCGTTCTGCCAGCTCGCGGTGGCACGCCATGCTCTGATGCTTCGCGCCATCGAACACGACGTGCTCGTAGACCTCGTCGGACAGAATCACGATGTCGGTGTTGCGCGTCAGCGCTTTCAGCCGCTCGATATCGGCGTCGCTAAAAATCGTCGCGGTCGGATTGTGCGGCGTATTGACGATGATCATGCGCGTCTTCGGCGTGATCGCGGCGGCGACTTCGTCCCAGTTCACGCGGAAGTGGTCGAGCGACAGCTTGATCGCGACCGGCTTCGCGCCTTGCAGGCGCACGATCGGGCCGTAGCTGTCGAACGACGGTTCGAAGTAGATCACTTCATCGCCCGGATGGACGAGCGCGCTGATCGTCGAATAAAGCCCTTCGCTCGCGCTCGCGAGGACGGTCACTTCGCTCGCCGGATCGTAACGCACGCCGTACAGCGTTTCGACCTTGTCGGCGAGCGCTTCGCGCAGCTTGACGATGCCGGCCATCGGCGCGTACTGGTTGTGACCCGCGCGCATCGCCTGCGCGACGCCGTCGACGAGCTTCGGGTCCGGCGCGAAATTCGGCGCACCCTGCGACAGGTTCAACGCATCGTGCTGCGCGGCCAGCTGGCCGATCACGGTAAAGATGGTGGTGCCGACGTCCGGCAGTTTCGAGCGGGCTTGCGTGGCGCTCTGCATAGACTTTCTCCCTTTCTTCAGCCGCTGGCGGCCGCGCGAACGGCGGCGGCGCAGCGTTCCTTCCGGTGGGGTGATTAGGCATCAGCCAAAGAACGCTCACAATCGAAACTTTGTCATGCTCGGCATGCGTTTTCGTCATGGCTCGCGCGAGCACGTTCCACGCCGGGCGAAGCCAGTGGGATCATGGTTTGCGCGGAGATCGGGGAATGCGGGAAACCGCGTAGGTATGAAGGAATGTGATGCTGAAGGGCCCGGATGTGGAAACGGCCGCAGAGGCGGCCGTTTCGCGAGTCAGTGTTCTTCGAACGCGAAGAACGAAAAGCCAGAGCTTTGCGTAACTCAGGCTTCGTCCATCAATCGGACCTTGACCTTGCGGCCCTTCAGCTTGCCCGCGCTGAGCCGGCGCACCGCCTCGCGGGCGATGCTGCGCTCGACCGCGACATAGGTCGACATGTCGGTCACGTTGATCTTGCCGATCTGCGAGCCCGCGAAACCGGCGTCGCCGGTCAGCGCGCCGAGCACGTCGCCGGGACGGATCTTGTCCTTGCGGCCACCGAGGATCTGCAGCGTTTCCATCGGCGGCAGCAGCGGTTCGTTGCTGGACGCCTTCAGCTCGGCCAGCTTGTGCCATTCGACGTCGCGCTTGTGCGCCTGCTCGATGCCGCCGACGCGCCCCATCTCGTCCATGCTCGCGAGACTCAGCGCCCAGCCCTCCTGGTCGGCGCGGCCTGTACGGCCGATGCGGTGCGTGTGCACCTCCGGGTCCGGCGTCACGTCGACGTTGATCACCGCTTCGAGTTGCGCGATGTCGAGGCCGCGGGCGGCGACGTCGGTCGCGACGAGCACCGAGCAGCTACGGTTCGCGAACTGGATCAGCACCTGATCGCGCTCGCGCTGATCGAGCTCGCCGTGCAGCGCGAGCGCATGAAAGCCCTGCGCGCGCAGCACGTCGAGCAGATCGCGGCATTGCTGCTTCGTGTTGCAGAACGCGATCGTGCTGACCGGACGATAGTGGTTCAGCAGCAAACCGACCGCGTGCAGACGCTCGTCTTCGCCCACTTCGTAGAAGCGCTGACGGATCTTGCTGTCGTCGTGCCGCTCGGCGAGTTTGATTTCCTTCGGGTTGCGCAGGAACTGCTGGCTCAGCTTGGCGATGCCCTCTGGGTACGTCGCCGAAAACAGCAGCGTTTGCCGCTCCTTCGGGCATTGCCGCGCGACCTTCGCGATGTCGTCGAAGAAACCCATGTCGAGCATGCGGTCGGCTTCATCGAGCACCAGCGTATTCAGCGATTGCAGCGCCAGGCTGCCGCGTTCGAGGTGATCCATGATGCGGCCCGGCGTGCCGACCACGACGTGCGCGCCGTGTTCGAGGCTCGCCGTTTGGGGACGCATCGGCGTGCCGCCGCACAGCGTCAGCACCTTGATGTTTTCTTCCGCGCGCGCGAGGCGGCGGATTTCCTGGGTGACCTGATCGGCCAGTTCGCGCGTCGGGCATAGAACCATTGCCTGGGTGTCGAACTTGCGCGCGTCGAGACGCGCGAGCAGCGCCAGCGAAAACGCCGCGGTCTTGCCGCTGCCGGTTTTCGCCTGGGCGATCAGATCCTGGCCGGCGAGCGCGATCGGCAGGCTCGCGGCCTGAATCGGCGTCATCTCGACGTAGCCGAGTTGCGTCAGGTTCGCGACCGTCGCGGGCGGCAACGGCAGCTCGCTGAAAGCGGCGCCGGCGGGGGGGGGACTGTTCATGAGGTTGTCTGCAGGCATCGCGGTTACTCGGCCATCGGGCCCTGATCGGGGCGGCCCGGCAACTGCTCGTACAGTACCTCGCCGTCGTCGCCGTCGAAACGCTCGACGTAATTGCGTGCGCCGCACAGCGGGCAGCGGAACAGGAGCCCCTGCCCTTCGTTCTTGATGACGACGTCGGATTGCTCCCACTGCGCGCCGCAGGACTGGTTTCTACAGGTGAACACGTTGATTCTCCAACTGGATTCGATGATCGATCGGCAAGCTCGCACGCGCGATCTTGCCGTGTATGGGGTCACTGCCTCGGCGTTGTGCGGTCACGGCTCACGACGGCCGGCCCGGCCTCAGCCCAGATGCGTATGCCGCGGACGCGGCTCGGCCACATCCATGTCGGTCAGGCCGTGCACGATCCCGCAGTCTTCGACCTGATGCTCGCCGTGGCATTGGTCGCGCAGCGTCGCCAGTTGCGCCTTCAGCTGCTGCAACTCTTCGATACGCGTGTCGACGTGCGCGATGTGCTCGTCGACGAGCGTATGCATGCCGCCGCAGCCGTTCGCCGGCGCGTCGGTCAGACGCAGCAATGCGCGGATTTCGTCGTGGGTCATGTCGAGCGCGCGGCAATTGCGGATGAAGCGCAGACGCTCGACGTGCTTTGCCGTGTAACTGCGGTAATTGGCTTCGGTGCGCTCCGCCTCGGGCAGCAGGCGCTCTTTTTCGTAAAACCGGATGGTTTCCGTCGTGCAATGGGCGATTTTCGCCAGTTCGCCGATTTTCATGGACCTTTCCTCCACGCGGCCTTGACCTTGTAGTGGCTTCAAGGTGTTTACTAGACCACAAATCGCACGAGGAAGCCACCATGCCTGAAGTCCACCGTCTTGCCACCGATCGTCCGGAACTGGACGAAGCCTGTCCGCACGGGGCTTGCGGGGAGGTTGGTGCGGGGCACGGCCATACACACGGTAGAGGTACGGACGGGGGGTGTGGGCATTCGCATGGGCATGGGCATGGGCATGCGCATGGGCATGAAGGGCACGATCATCATGACGGCCATGACCATGACCACGCTCACGATCATGCCGCCGACGCCTGCTGCGCCCCCACCGCGTTCGCGCCGACGCCGCTGCGCCTGCCGCCTTCCGAGGCCGTCGGCGATGATCTGCGCACGGCGATCCGCATCCTGCAGATGGACTGCCCGACCGAGGAAGCGCTGATCCGCAAGAAGCTCGGCCGCATGCCTGCGGTGCGCAGCATGGATTTCAATCTGATGCAGCGCGTGCTGACCGTCGTCCACGCCCCCGATGCACTCGAAACCGTTCTGGCCGCACTGCGATCGCTCGACTTCACGCCCGAGCTGGCGAGCGACGCTGGCGATGCCAATACCAGCAAGGCGGCCGCTGGCGCCGTGCACAAGCCCTGGTGGCCACTGATCCTCGCCGGCGTCGTCGCGGGGGCCTCCGAGGCGGCTAGCTGGCTCGGCGGCCCCACCTGGCTGGTGGCGGGTATAGCGATCGTCGCGATCGCCTCCTGTGGCCTGACGACCTATCGCAAGGGCTGGGTCGCGCTGCGCAACGGCAACCTGAACATCAATGCGCTGATGAGCATCGCGGTGACCGGCGCGGCGCTGCTCGGCCAATGGCCCGAAGCCGCGATGGTGATGGTGCTGTTCACGATCGCCGAGCTGATCGAGGCGCGCTCGCTCGACCGCGCGCGCAATGCGATCGAAGGGCTCATGCGGCTCACGCCCGCCGAGGCGAGCGTGCAACAGCCCGACGGCGCGTGGCAGCTCGTCCGCGTCGACACGATCTCGCCCGGCGCGCTGGTGCGCGTGAAACCGGGCGAGCGGATCGCGCTCGACGGCGAGATCGTCGCGGGCCGCTCGAGCGTCGATCAGGCGCCGATCACCGGCGAGAGCCTACCCGTCGACAAAGCGACCGGCGATGCCGTGTTCGCCGGCACGATCAACCAGGCGGGCTCGTTCGACTATCGCGTGACGGCCGCGGCTGGCAACACGACGCTCGCGCGCATCATCCATGCGGTCGAGGAGGCGCAAGGCACGAAGGCGCCGACGCAGCGCTTCGTCGATGAATTCGCGCGGGTCTATACGCCGATCGTGTTCGCGATCGCGCTCGCCGTCGCTCTGGTCCCGCCGCTGCTGTTCGGCGGAGCGTGGCACGCGTGGGTCTACAAGGCGCTGGTGCTGCTCGTGATCGCGTGTCCGTGCGCGCTCGTGATTTCGACGCCGGTGACGATCGTCAGCGGGCTCGCGGCCGCGGCGCGCAAGGGGATTCTGATCAAGGGCGGCGTCTACCTCGAACAGGGCCGCAAGCTGAGCCGGCTCGCGCTCGATAAAACCGGGACGATTACGCATGGCAAGCCGGTACAGACGGAGTTCGAGGTCGTGGGTGAAGAGACCGACGCTCTGCGATACCGCGCGCTCGCGGCAAGTCTCGCGGGCCGCTCCGATCATCCTGTATCGATGGCGATTGCCGCTGCGGCAGATGACGACGGCATCGAGCAGCTGCACGTCGATGCGTTCGAAGCGATCGCTGGACGCGGCGTGCGCGGTGATGTCGATGGCATCGCCTACTGGCTCGGCAATCATCGCTTGATCGAAGAACTGGGCCGCTGCTCGCCGCAACTCGAAGCGCGCCTTGATAAGCTCGAAGAGCAAGGCAAGACCGTCGTCATGCTCGCCGACGCGCAGCGTGTGCTCGCGCTGTTCGCGGTCGCCGACACGGTGAAGGACACGAGCCGCGCCGCCGTCGCCGAATTGCGGCGCCTCGGTGTGGGCACCGCGATGCTGACCGGCGACAACCGCCACACCGCCGCGGCGATCGCACATCAGGTTGGCGTCGACGAAGCACGCGGCGATCAATTGCCCGAGGACAAGCTCGATGCGGTCGCGCAATGGTCGGCCGATGGCGCGACGGTCGGCATGGTCGGCGACGGCATCAACGACGCACCCGCACTCGCACGCGCCGACATCGGCTTCGCGATGGGCGCGATGGGCACCGACACCGCAATCGAAACCGCGGACGTCGCGTTGATGGATGACGATCTGCGGAAGATTCCGGCGTTCATTCGGCTTTCCAAAGCGACGTATGCGGTGCTGGTGCAGAACATCGCGCTCGCGCTCGGCATCAAGAGCGTGTTTCTCGTGCTGACGTTGATGGGCTTCGGCACGATGTGGATGGCGGTGTTTGCTGATGTCGGCGCGAGTCTGCTGGTGGTGGGCAATGGCCTGAGGTTGTTGCGCAAATAGGTGTGAGGTTTGCGCTGTGCGCCCCTATGCTGAACCGTCGCTGACGGCAGGGTTGATCGGCGCGCTCGTCAGCAGCGCATCGCTGTCGTCTTTCAAACCCACACCGGTCAGTCCCAGCTTTTTCGCCTGCGTGAGCAGGTAGTGCAGCTTGTGCGCGGCCTGCGGATAGTCGAGGCCTTCTGGACGCACGTTCGAAATGCAGTTGCGCTGCGCGTCGCTGCAACCCACTTTTGGCGCATACGTGATGTAGATGCCGAGACTGTCCGGCGAACTCAAACCGGGCCGCTCGCCGATCAACATCACGACGATCTTCGCGTCGAGCAATTCGCCGATCTCGTCGCCAAGCGCGACGCGCGCCTGACGCGCGACCACGACTGGCCCGACGGTCCAATCCGCGAGCTTCGGCTGAATGGCCTGCAACAGCGGTACAGCCTGCTTCGATGCCGCGAACGCCGATAGACCATCGCCGATCACGAACACCAGGTCGCATGGTTGTGCCGGCAGTTGCGCAAGCGCCGCGCGACTCTCTTCTGACAGACGCCGCCCGAGGTCAGGGCGCCTCAAATAATGCTCGCGATCCGGCGCGGCGCTATGCACGTCGAGCGTGTTGAAACCTTGCGCGTGCAATTGCGCGTGAAGCGCGTCGGCATCGAGCGGATGATGCACGGCGTCGCGCGCCTGCGCGTGCGCGAGATTGAACGCGAGCAACGGTGCGGTCGGCACGCTGTTGCCCGCGCGGCCCAGTGCGATGCGCGCCTGCGTAAACCGGCGCAGCGCGTTCCACGGATCCTTGTCGAGTGCGTCGTTCTCGCTCATACGATCCCCATCCAGTCGCGCGCACCTTCGAGCAGCGGTTGCCGTGCCGATGCGCCGATCAATGCGCCGCGGGCGTCGATGATCTGCATCGACTCCAGCCAGGCCTCGAATTCAGGCGCGCGCCGTAAGCCGAGCACATCGCGCACGTACAGTGCGTCGTGAAACGACGTGCTCTGATAATTGAGCATCACGTCGTCGGCGCCAGGCACGCCCATGATGAAGTTGATGCCCGCGACGCCAAGCAGCGTCAGCAGATTGTCCATGTCGTCCTGATCCGCTTCGGCGTGGTTCGTGTAGCAGATGTCGCAACCCATCGGGACGCCGAGCAGCTTGCCGCAGAAGTGATCCTCGAGACCCGCGCGCGTGATCTGCTTGCCGTCGTACAGATACTCGGGACCGATGAAACCAACCACCGTGTTCACCAGAAACGGCTTGAACTTGCGCGCGACCGCATAGGCGCGCGCCTCGCAGGTCTGCTGATCGATGCCGAAATGCGCATCCGCCGACAACGCGCTGCCCTGCCCCGTTTCGAAGTACATCAGATTGCTGCCGACGGTGCCACGTTGCAGCGATAACCCCGCCTCGTACGCTTCCTGCAGCAGCGCGAGCGAAATGCCGAAGCTCGCGTTCGCTTTCTCCGTGCCGGCGATCGACTGGAACACCAGATCGACCGGTGCGCCTTTTTCGATCGCGGCGATCGTGCTCGTCACGTGTGTGAGCACGCACGACTGCGTCGGCACCTGATAGCGCTGGCGGAATTCGTCGATCATCAGCAGCAGCTTCGTGATCGCGGCGAGATTGTCGCTCGCCGGATTGATGCCGATCATCGCGTCGCCGCAGCCGTACATCAGGCCGTCGAGCATCGAGGCCGCGATGCCTTTAACGTCGTCGGTTGGGTGGTTGGGTTGCAGGCGTACGGACATGCGGCCCGGTAAACCGACCGTGTTGCGAAAGCGTGTAACGACCGGGCGTTTACGCGCGACGGTGATCAGGTCCTGGTTGCGCATCAGCTTTGAGACGGCGGCGACCATCTCTGGTGTGAGGCCATGGGTGATGCGAGAGAGAGCGTCGGTGTCGGTTGTGGTGCTGAGCAGCCAGTTGCGGAAGTCGCCTACCGTCAGATGGGAGATTTCGGCGAAGGCCTGGGGGGAGTGGTCGTCGATGATCAGGCGCGTGACTTCATCGGCTTCGTAGGGGATCAGCGGTTCGTTCAGGAATGTGCGCAGCGGTACCTGTGCCAGCGCCATTTTGGCGGCGACCCGCTCTTCTTCGCTCGCTGCCGCGATGCCCGCGAGCTGGTCGCCGGAGCGTTGCGGGCTCGCTTTCGCGAGCAGAGTCTTCAGGTCGGCGATGCGGTACGTGCGACCGCCGATCGATTCGGTGTAGCTCATGTTTGCGGCTCCATCGCTTCGCGCGAACGCGGGGAGGAATGGGAACGGCGACTTACTGCACGCTGCATGCTACGGGTGGTGCGCCTCACACGATAGCGCCAAACGGAGGCAGCGTCACGTTGGGGGGTTCGGGCTGATTTCCGGCCGCGATGGTGCGGCGCGGTTAGTGGGCGCTTAATCCGCTTTGGTCGGCCACCTCGAGTTCCGCAGGATTTGGTAAACGGCCACCCGACGCCGACGTGATACTTTGCTCGCATACTCTCGCGCCAATTTTCAACGGTCCAGTCATGAACGAATCAGACCATCGGGCTCGGTACGAAACGCGACTCGCACGCGTGCTCGACCATATCTACGATCACCTCGACGAACCGCTCGATATCGGACGGCTCGCGGACATTGCATGTCTGTCGCCGTATCACTGGCACCGGATTTATCAGGCGATGTACGGCGAGACGGTCGCGACGACCGTGCGGCGTTTACGGTTGCATCGCGCGGCCGGCTTTCTCGCGAATAGTTCGATGCCGATTGCTCAGATTGCCGAGCGCTCGGGCTATAGCAGTTTGCAGTCTTTTTCGCGGACGTTTCGCGCGGTGTTTGGTGTGCCGCCGGCGCAGTATCGACGACAAGGCACGCATTGCCGGTTCCGGCCGGCGCTTTCAGGAGATGGGCAGATGGCTTCGGTGCGTGAAGTGGAGATTCGTTATGTGGAGCCGATGGAGATTTTGTCGGTCGATCATGTCGGGCCTTATATGCAGGTTGGCAAGGCTTTTGACGCTTTGTTCGGATGGCTCGCGAAACATAATCTGCTCGAGGCGCAGATGCGGATGATCGGGGTTTACTTCGATGATGCGGGAGTGGTCGAGGAGCAGGCGTTGCGGTCGAAGGCGGGGGTGTTGTTGCCGGGGCCTCTCATGGCTGAAGTGGCTTCGGCTGTTGCGATGGATGGGGCGGTTTCGGTCACGCGTATACGTGGTGGGGAATATGCGGTGTTGCGGCATGTGGGGCCTTATAGCGATATGCGGGCGGCTTATGAGTGGTTGTATGGGAGCTGGCTAGTGCAGTCTGGGAGAGAGGCGGCGGATGCGCCGGTGTTTGAGGAGTATTTGAATAGTCCGAAGGAGACTGCGCCTGCGGAGCTGGTTACGGAGATTTGTTTGCCGTTGGAGTGAGGTGGGGTGGTTGGGTTGAGGCTCGCTTCATACTGCTTGCTATCGCTTGCTGCGGTCTTGCTGCTGTTGTGTGCGTATACGCTGCTCGGGATTCTGCGTGCTTCTCTGGTTTTTTATAGTCTTTGTATACGTATACGTAGTAATAGTTAACAAGTGATGCGTTCGGCTGTGGATAACTTGGAAGTTCGTTTACGGATCAATGTGCTGCGGGATCGATAACCCTTGGGAGCGGCGGCGGATAGGTTAACGGAGCCAGGGACAATTTTTTGTCGCACGGTATACGCCGCGCTCTTATTAAGATTTCGCCCACAACGTATTCGGCTGCTTTTACAAAAATTATCCAGAGGGGAATGTGGATAAGTTGCCCCACTCGACTGGCTCTGAGGGGGGCGTGGGGGCACAGCAGACCGGCGTCGTTGTGTCGACGTTTCTCGATAAATCCAAGCTACCAATAGAAAAGACCCATAAGCTTCTCAACTTATGGGTCTTTTTTTAAGGCTACGAGGCTATCTACACACACCTGTAGCAAGACCCATATGGTGAGATTTATGGCCACGCCAGATACGACTCTGCAGGGCGTGGGCGGCATCGAGTGAGATTTTGGGAGGCATCGCGTGAGATTCACTTCCTCACGGCCGCACCTGCCTCACCACCCTGAGTTTTCTTCACGAAGTTCTCCCATCACCATACTCCATCAATGTGAACAAGGGCGTCAGCGCCAAGGACTGCCACCGAGGTATCACTTTTTCGCATAGCAATGCGCTGAACTACCGCGCGTCGCAGTTATGGTTGTGCTTCGAGGTAGGCTTTTGCCTTCTCAGTATGGGTAGCCAGCACCCAACGAGGAGGGCTTCGCTGGATGGAAATCTTCCCGTTAAAGTCACCGAAAATGCCCCGAGCCTCTTGAGATAGCACCTTAATAGGCTGGCCGGCGATATTTGTCGACATTGCGCTGATACAGACAGCTTTCTTCAAGAGCCGGCTCCCCGGTCCTCCCTGTACCAATACCAGACGGTCCTTCTGCTTCTTGAACAGTTCATCATGCATGACGTGAAAGTTGCCACCGCAACGTCGACGCATCTCGTTTTCAGGTAAGTCGATGGCAAGCCCTGCCCACTCCACGACGAAGTAACCCACGATATAGAGCGCTGGTGCGCGCTCATGGTCCCAGCCCGATAGGCCGGCATAGAACACCAACAAGTCCCCCTTCTGGAGTCGACGTAGTCCGGCTTTGGGTGGAGTCGGGTCTCCGTACGTGAAGGACTCGAACTCCGGGTCGACATGCATCGCCAGGTTTTCGACCGTATTCCACCGGCTTGTCGGAAAGTAGGCTGAATAGGGCAAGCCCTTGATTCCCAGTGTGTTTCCATAGGTTCGCAATCCGACGCCGGAACCATCAGGGATGGGGATGAGTTCGAAGGAGTCGTCGTCGAATAGGGGGCCTTGGATGCCGCCTGAGCCAGAATCTACGCCAACACGCAGCAAAACGACATTCATTTCTGCACCGCCTCCAGGTCGTCGAGGATAGAGGTCAGAGTCCACTTTCGATACGGTCGTGTTGGCCCTGGACGGCGCCGGCGCACCAACGGTCGGGTCCACACGAAGCTGAAGTTCCGGTCACCCACCAGCATTACGCTCTGCCCGCCGCCGACGCCAACGTAGTTGACGTCGTCCTCCCATCCAGCGTCCTCGTCCGTACTCCGATGGGAATGGCCCACCATGGGCGATAAATATGCTGTGGGCAAATATCTGTCGTTCCCGACGACCATGTCAGAAGCTGGAATCATCAGGTCTCCAAGCGGATGTCGGGTCGAATCTTTGGCATCAACAATCTCGGACCTGCCTGACTGGCGGAACACCTGGACCAATTCTGCCTGCGACGCGTAGGCTTCGCCTACCCGCATGAAATAGACGAGTGACTGCTGTTTCCCGAATGCTTGGTCCCAACTGGTCAGCCCAGCCACCCAGACACCCCGCTCCCATTGCTCTGGGGTCAGCGTCGCACGCATACCGTGCTTGCAGGTGCAGAGCGTGATAAGCCCACCTTGGAAATTAGGTGCGCTGCCCGTCTGCACGTACTCGCCGTTGGCGGGTCTAACAGAGCGCACAACATAGGCATAAACATCCTCATCCGATGCGCCGACTTGTGCGATTCGCCTGCGCAACTCTTCGATGGACAGGTCCGTGGCAACAGACGCGACGCTATCCATCACCGGCCCGTTTAACCGGCTTGGCCCGCAAGTAGACTTTATCGGTGAGGTCGATAATCCGGGGGTGCTGCGAAGCGTGTAACAGGCGCTTTTTGCCATAAAAAACCTTGGGTACCAAGCAGTCGGTTATGGTCTCAATTGTCCCAAATCAAGTTTGTCTGATATTCGATTTCATCCATCGATTCGGATGTTTTCGTGTTGGCGGATTGGCAACGCGAGCCGCGCCGTCCGAATATCGAAACTGCCATGACCAGCGGGTGGACTACTTCGGGACAAATACACTCAAGTAAACCTTGATGATTTGTGCACATGTCGACGCGTACGCGAAGCCGGCGACTTGGGCGCTCAGTTCGAAATGAGCAAAAGTGACGAAAGTGTCGGCCACGTATTTCCGTTGAAGTACCAGGCGCTTCAGCGAACGCTTTGGCAAATCAAAGACGAGCTCGCTCATCCTGAGGCTACGCCACGTTTTCACGCCTGCGACTGGTGCGGTGAAAAGCAGCAGAGCAAACATGATGTTAGCCATAAGCGGGTCAGCGCGATGACGGAAGGGTGCCACTTCGGTCGCGTAGGTCTGAGCTACGCTACTAAGGAGTGCGATGCCGAAGTAGAGCAATCCGAGGACGGCTGCGCCGGTTCCACCAAGCAAAACAATTACCCCAAGGAGACGCTTCCGGACGTTCTTGCTGTATCTCCGAAAAGACCGTTGACTCCGGATAATAAAGAGCGGTGTGAATCCTGCGAAGGCCGCAATAACACAATCAATGGCCGTGATGTCCGTTTTCACCACGAACCAAGCTGCAACTATGGCCAAGGACCTAGTGAACAGTTCCCAGCCGAACTTTCGGTCCTCGCTCATGAGGCTCCAGTAGTCTTCAGTGATACCCCGTTTCACGATTGCTGTCATTGGTCTTCGTCCTTTGAACCGCTCTAGTGTAGGAATTCCGGATATAAGGGGAGGCTTGGGATTTTCTTCAGGCCGCTTTGAGTTGAGGACACGCTAACCCGTACGGCCGATTTACGGCAAGGGCTTTATCGGCCCTTGTGCTCGGGGCCATCGTCAACCATCGGTTGCCTGTCCCGAGCGACGAATCCCGTTCGGAGCAAGGGGTTGCTTTTCGCCCTCCTCGACGTAAGCCCGACGCTCGAGAGCTTGCATTAACGTCTCCATCGAAGTGGCCCAATCAAGGCGCTCTTGTTCAAGACGGACGCGCTGCCCCCAGGTACCAGCACGCAGGTTGTCGTAGACGCGTCGCTCTTGGGTCGTCAGTTCCTCAAATGGGACATTTGCACACAGCGCAGACTCATCTACCCAGAGCGGGCGGTGCGAAACCAGTGTCGCTTCGTCCATAAGTACCGACCGAAGCGAAGGCATGACCCTGCGGGCGCGGTCTAGGATTGCAAAACCGTGAGTGTCGATGTCACCCCAGTAGACAATCTCCGGCCCTCTCAACCATCGCACGACATGCAACGCACTCACCGCATTACCAAGGCGCATTATTGCCACGGTACCCGGAACGTCCGGGAGTGCTAAGCCCGTTTCAAGATTCTCGACGATAACCACTGCCTTGGGCTCAATCGGCAGCGTCGCAAGTTCACCTATAGGTGCCTCTATGTCACAGAGGCCGCCGACTCGTTCGCGCAAGGCTGGGCATAGAAGTCGGATTCGGACCCTGTGCGCAAGCTTCCTCAGCCCGCACAAGGCATGGAAGTCGCTGTCGTCGACAGTGACTTCGCGCAACGACCGGAGGAGCCCCGCCACCAGGCTTGTTCGCTTCTCCAACCACTTCGTGTCGAGCCCTTCAACAGGAAGTTGTCGGAGGTAGAGTCCGGAATCGGGATTCGCTTCTAGCCATGTCAAGAGCGTTACCAACCGCTCGAAGTCTTCTGGAAGATAGTCGGCTAGCACATCGAACCTCGATGCCAAGACCTTGCTTCGTGCAAGCAGCGGCCAGCGACTCAGCATCTGCTGGTAGCGCTGCGTTGCCGTTTCCCAGCGTCTGGTCTGACCGACGGCAGCCGCAACGGCTGTAGCATTCGCGAAGTTCAGGCTGACAGGAAGTCGATGCCTGCCAAACCGAGCGAATTGGCGCTCTTCAAAGATAACTTCACCCGGACCGCTTCTCGATTGCCAAGCGAACGCCCATGTACGGACCGCCGAAGCATCCTCGGCAATGTCCTTGTCGGTGGGGGCACCCAGCGCGACGACCAGCGGCCAAGCCCCCTCCCCAGCAACCCAGTTCTGGTGCTGGTTGTTGAAGCGACGAACGAGGAAGTCGCGCGCCGACTCAGGAGACAGTAGTTTCTTCGGCATTGCGCACGTCCTGAGTCAACTTCAAGCGATGGGACTCGCTGTCGTACTCGATGGGTATGACGGCAGACTTCTTGCGGTCCTTAATATGCACGAAGCACGCTCCCCCGATGAAAGGCTCCAGCGTCATCACGGATTTCAGAGGGGTGGCCACAATCATCTGAAACCCGAACGCCTTGAAGATGTTCATCGCCATCGCAGTGAATTCCGCATCGGCTTTATCGAATGCTTCGTCGAGCACCACGGTGGAGTAGCTCGGAAGCGCGCGGTCCTGGCCGCCAAGCTGATAGCGCAGTGCCGCCGCGAGGCAGGTGGCAGCCAGCTTCTGACGCTGTCCGCCCGACTTACCTGCGCCACTGCGGTAGACCTCCACCTCGACGTCATCCCCGTCAAGCTCGCGCGCAACAAACTCCACATGCTGCCTGACGTCGAGCACCAGATTTCGCCAGTTCTTGTCCACTGTTTCTTGGCTGGCGAGGCGCTTAACCAATGCAGCCAACGTCTTGAAGCGGTCTTCCGCCAAGTCGCGGTCGTTCGAGAACGAGTGGCTGAGCGACTCCTTCAAGCTCGCGCGGAAGAGCCGCACATCCTCGAGCGACTTGTCGGTCGTTTCGATGACGAGATGCGTTCCCGGGTTGAACGGCGCTGTCTCCAGGCTCTCGTTGACCAGTTCCATGCGCGAGCGAATAGCCGAACGCTCCTCGTCGAGCTTGGTAGCCAGGAGAGTGAGATTCTGGTCACTCTGCTCGCGTAGCAACCCAAAGAATCGGTCTTCAAATGCCGGAAGGTTGTCATCTTCCAGACGCTTCAGCTTTGCCAGATAGTCGTCGGCGCTGGCTAGCGTAGCGTCCAGACCACCGGCAACCGAAGGCCACAAGCGATTGAACTCTACGAAGCGCTGAACGATAGCATTACGCAACTCGCCCAAGTGACTCTCAATCGCACGCAATTCGTTACTGAGGCTCCGGTCCACCTGCCCGTTCACCTGGTCAAGATTCTCGAGAGTAACCTCCTTGCCGGTGGCCACATACCGAGCTGCGATTTGGGCGGCGAACGCCGGTGGCCGGTCAGAGGTGGGCCATAGACGAGCCAGCTCGGCCAGCTTGACATTTAGCTTCTCGATGTCAGACTTGATGGAGCGACCTTTGGCATCCTCTTCATTCTTCTTGCCGATAGCCGTGGAGTGAACGCCCTCCTGCGTTTTTATGCGGTCATCCAGAATGGCAAGGTCTGGCCTAGCGTCCCGCTCCGCGTTGAGGCGTGTCGTCAAGTCGTCAATGCGGGCCAGAAGTGCGCCGACGTCGACGTCGTTCCAGGTCAAGTTCGACAGGTTCTGGCATTGCAAGAGCTGTTGCTGTTGGAGGACTTCTTCATCCCCAATCTTGTCCAGAGCCACCCGCAGTTCAGTGATTCGTCCACCAAGCTCCGCTGCCTTGTTCTTGTACAGAGTGAGCTTGTCCTTATTGTCAAAGCCCAGTACCCACTGGCTGCGGTCGTTGACCGAGTGGCGGTCGTTCTTTTCGTGCCGCACCGTGTTGTGCTTGACCAAGCCTTCACGGGTGACGGCACGAGGGGCATTGCGGAACGCCAGCAGCGTGTCGGTGCACTCAAGGTCGTATGAGTGTTTTAGCTCTTCCCGCACCCATTCACCAAAGCTTCCCTGCGCGAAGTTGAGCTTTCGCACCAGTGAATTGGGACCAGGCATGCGTCCGGATGTCTGCTGGACAATCCGAAAGTACACGAGTCGCTCGCCAATGTTGCGCTCGTTCAGGTAAGCCGAGACCGCCGGGTAGAGCTTCTCATCCACGAGGATGGAGCGCGCGAAACCGCCGAGGACGCGCTCAATGGCGCCCCGCCATTCTGTCGAATCAGAGCGCACTTCCACCAGTTCGCCCGCGAAAGGTAGCTTCGCCTCGGGTATCGAAAGGTCGCGGGCCATGCGCTCACGCAGGTCGACGAGCCGTGCCGGAAGGTTGGACCTTTGACGCTCCAGGGCTTTGACCTCAGCCACCACGGTGGTGAACTCTTCGCTGGCCTGGCGATGGTCTGCCTTGAGCTGGTCCTTACGGTCCTCTACTTCCTTTGTCAGGTCGTGAGCCCTGAGGACACGCTGCTTGGCTGATTCGACTCGCTGGACGAACCAGACAACGCTGTCAGGCATCGCCCATCCCATGACTTTGCACGCGGTCGCCGCCTGGTCACGCCTGTTCATCCGAACGAGTTTATCTGCCTCCGTCGCCTTGATATTTTCTTCGAGACGGACCAAGACATCAGCGCCGATTTTGAGCTTCTGACGTTGAAGGTCTGTCAGCTTAACGGACTCGTCATCGGCAATCTGCGAGAGACGTTGGAATTCCTGCCGCGATGCCTCCCTGTCGACCTCCAGTTCTGCAATCCGCTCGTCCACGAGGACCTTGCGACGGTGCTCTCGATACTGGTCAATGGCAGTCTGGATTGCCTGCAGCCCGATACGGTCGTTGTTGCCGCGTTCAAGCTCCATGTGCGCGTCCCGCGCCGGCTTGAGCATCTGGATTTGGTCGCGGGCAGCCACTACCTCCTGGTGTGCCTCGTTCAGCTCCCCGAACTCGTTGATTAGGCTGGTGGCGATGCCGAACGTCTCAGGCTCATCCAGCATGAAGTCCCGCAGGAACACGTTGAGGTCACCGAGATTCTTCGCCGACTGCGTCTTATGCAGAAGGCGGAGGGCGCGCTCGTTGTCGATGTCCAGCAAACGACGAAAGCGCTCTTGATATGCGCTGAATTCGGTGTACACCTTCGCATCGAGCAAGTCGTGTTTGAAGCGGCGGGTGTCGAACTCGTTCTTGACGAAGAACTCCAGCTCCTGAATCTCGAACTCTCGCTCGAGGGTGAGATACAACCGCTTGGCGTCGCTTGACGCCGTGGTGTTGCCCTTGACCCATAGGACCTGAGCGAGCACGACCACCCGACCTTGTTCATCGCGATAGGTCTCTGCGATGGCAGACCAGGTCGTGCCGCCGCGAAGGTATTGTGAAACGTACTCGCCACCGTCTCCCGTTTGCTGGGCCCAAGCACCCCTAATATAGGTCATGGCGCTGCGGTCGCGTCCATGCCGGTCTGCTTCACGCGCTGCAACGTTGAAGTCTAACCACTTCGGTGGCGTCAGCAGCGCCGCGTGAGCGTCCAGAACCGTCGACTTCCCCGAACCAGACGGCCCCACGAAGAGGTAGCCCTCTTTGGGGATGGGGAAGTCGAAGACGTTTGAGAAGGTTCCCCAGTTGAACGTCTGTATACGCGCAAGGCGGAACTGGTCATCGCTGCCGTCCAACAACACGTGCTGGTCGATATTCATAGCGAGTCCTCCTCGTTTTCGGCACTGCTGGACGACGCATCGTCTTCAGTGGCGTTGCCTTCGCCAGTGTTTATGGCGTATTGCGAGGACGCCAAAGCGGCATAAGTTCGTGTCAGGTCTTGAATTTCTTCGGCTGAGAAGAGGAGTTTTAGCGTCGGTGAGACTTCATATCTCTCACCAGAGCCGCGAACGAATTGCAGCAGGCTGAGCTTCTTGGCCTTGTCGACGGCGTTGACGATTTGCTTCTCAAATTTTGCGTGGTCGGGGTTGTTCCCCCGTTCGAACACCGACAGGTGTTCTTGCATATCATTGTGCGACACGACAGCCCGTTCCCCCTGCGCGTCGGCCTGAGTTAATCGCTGTCGCAAGAAGAGCAGCAACGCTGTATCCAGGAAGGTGAGCGATGCCTTGCGAAGAAGAACGGGGACATCGATGTCCTCGGAGACAACTTGCCGCGTGAACGCGACTCGCTGCTCGTGGTCAATGACGACCTCAAGAAAGAGCTCATGCATGCGGGAGCGGACGACGGCTTCATCGCGAAGCAGCACCGGCCAGAGCTTTGACTGACGCCGGGCGTCCACGGAAGGGCCCAGAAGCAGTTGCACCAGCACCCGCCTAGTATCAATTGGAAGCGAACCGGTATCACCTCGGAACGTCGCAGTATCAGCGACTGGCGTATCGGGCCCGGGCTCGTCGGCGAAGCTCGCGTCGGTGGGGTCAGTCAACGAGTTCAAGATAGCGCTCCCTCATGAAATAGATGGTCGGAATTTTGGCGCGGCGCTGGGTCGTGTCGTCGCCTTCCCATGAGACGAGCTCGATGCCGTCCGTGACCTCGCCGTGCTTGGCACCCAACGCCACATAGCCAACGACGCTGCCAAGACCTTGTTCCGCTGGAAACTCAATCAATGTCTGGCCAATGGTGACCTGCGACTGGCGCTCGAGAATGGTCCGCAAGTGGGCTTTGAGCGTTCGAAAGTCGATTTCCGACTGTCGCACGAGCTCGCTCACGGTTTCTAGGTCCAGCTCAGAGGGTTCCGCAACTCGCATTGACCAATCGGTCACTCGTTGCGTGGGGTCATAGAGCGCCCACTGTGATACTGACCGGATGCGACCGCTGGACTGCATCAGCTCGAAACCGACCTGCTCATTAGGGCGAACTGCATTCTTGGCGGTGAGCGCTGCCTGCGTTGCTTCTTTCAGTAGGGAGTGAAGGCGCCGGTGCTCAAGAAACTCGCGGCTCTGCACGAAGCTCTTGAGGCTCCGTGCAAAATGCTGCAACACGTCGTGTACCCCTCGTCCTTCGTTCAACAGTGCGCCCGTCAGCCCATGCAGGAATTTGCGTTCGTGCGATTCCAACTGACGCGCAAAGGGCCGACTCGTCACTTCGTCTAACGACTCGCGAAGAGTTGCGGCTTGCTCGCTGTCTGTCAGCAAACGCCAAAATGCGTTGAAAGTGCGACCAGCATCACTTTCGCCGATAAGGTCAACGCCCGCAAAAAGCTGTTCAAGCACGTCGCCACGGCTACCCTCGTTCTCCATCAGGCTCTGCCGCAGCCCCCGATTCAATCGCTCGAACTCGTCGCGGACGCTTCGGAAGTCCGCCGCAAGGTCTTGAGCCAGAGCGATGACTTCGCGCGCGTTCTCGATGGCGCGGTCTGATGGCAGAACTCTCGCGCCGCCACGCTCGACATCGGCGATGGCTGTGTCGATACGCTCGCGCTCAGCGCGCAGCGCTGCCAAGCGTGCTTCGGGGTTGGTATTGGTTGCTTCAGCCAGTCGCGACAGTTGGTGAATTACCACTGAAAGTCGACTTTCTGTGGCGGTCGTTCTAGGCGTCAATAGTCCCGTGACAAAGCGCACCGAAGTAAGCGCTTCGGCCGACAATTCGTACTCTTCTTCGGGAGCCCCGATGGGAAACCGACGCGTCAACCAGCCTTGATTGAGCCATTCAGAGACGTACGCTTGGGGTGACTGGGGGAGCTCTTCGCCGGTTGAGCGAAGCGAATCGATGTCACGAGCGAGGCGCTCATGAAGCACCGAGCTTGATAACGCTTTGTCAGTGCCCGTGAAAAGCGACTGAAGCAACGCAATTACCACGGGTGCCTTCGTTGCCGCCAGCAGGCGCCAAAGGGGTTGCTCGCGCAGATTGCGCAGAGCCGCTGCGCCCCGAAGCGCCTTCACGCCAATCTCCCGACGAAACGGTAACCAGTGACGCTATCCACTTGGACCTCATAGGCAATTCGTTGGAATTACTATACGACTACTTTTTATACGCGTCTAGTTTTTAATCGAACAGATTTTTCTTAGTCGTGAGAAAATTCCGACGATGCCAAAAAGCTTGCCCACCACACCGGACCCAAAAGGGTCATCCAGAAGCCGCGCCCCTGGTCCGTGGAGCCAGGACCGTCGCCTGGAATTCATTGACTTTCGACTCCAGTGGGATGGCCGTCTCAATCGCAGTGACCTCACGGACTTCTTTGGCATTTCCGTGCCTCAAGCGTCGCTAGACATCGCTAGATATACGGAACTGGCGACGACTAACCTAAATTACGACCGCAGCTCCCGGGTCTACATAGCGTCTACCGACTTTAAGCCACTTTACCCATCGAGCAGCTCTGGTCGCTATCTCAACGAGTTGTTGTCGCACGCTTCCGGACTGGATTCAGAGAAAAGCAGCTTCATAACTTGGGCACCTCCGGTCGCGACAGTGCCACATCCAGGTCGAACCTTCCGCGTCGATGTTTTAGTCGCGCTTATTCGAGCCATTCGCGAACGCCGCGCGATACATGTTTTGTATCAATCGATGACGCGACCACAGCCATCCCCGCGTACGATTTCTCCGCACGCACTTGCTCACGATGGTTTTCGCTGGCACGCACGCGCCTACTGCCATATGCGCAACCGGTTTCTGGACTTTGTTGTTGCGCGCATGCTGGAGGTTGACGGCTTCGAACCGGCCGCCGCTGGTCCAGATGACGATGTGAAGTGGCAAACCATAGTGCCTTTGGTGTTGATTCCGCATCCAGAACTGAGCAAGTCGCACAGACTTGCCATCGAACTCGATTTTGGAATGGAGGACGGGCAAGTCGAGTTCCATTGCAGGCAGGCGTTTCTCTTCTACGCTCTGCGACATCTGCGCCTAGACCTCGAAGGCGAAGCGAAACCAGAGGCGCAGCAGATTGCCTTAAAGAACCGGTCAGAAGTTGAGAAGTACATGTTGAGCGAAGATGCATTTTGATGCTCGCTTCTGCCGGACACTACTGTTGCAGTTCGGCTCGACCAGACGAATGCATTGACGCCGGACTACCACCTGCCGCCATATTTCGATTTTGGGCGACCTCGCATCCGCCTCGCCGACCAGAATTTCATCGAGTTTGAGAGTCATCGCCTTGATTCGCAGGACGTCCATTATGGCGTTGTCCAGCGCCACCCGGACCTGATGGTGGAGTTTGAATCAATCACTACAACGATTTCTCTGGACCAGCCGCAACTAAGCGCGCTCTCCCAACGCTTGGTCCCAAATGCAGTGCCCGGACAAGAACATTCGGAGGAATTGGCGCCCGTCGATGTCAGTTGGCGCTAATTGCTCGCTTGAACTCTGACATTGCTGCTGATATTCAATACGCGAAACGAAGTCGAATGCTTTCGGACAGACTCCGCGAACGGAAAATTAGTTTGGCGTCGTGCTAGTATTGCTACGTCTGGGGGCGGTAGCTCAGCTGGGAGAGCGTCGCGTTCGCAATGCGAAGGTCGGGAGTTCGAGCCTCCTCCGCTCCACCAAGAATTTCCTTCGAAAGCGCGCTCCGTCCCGCGACGCGCTGATTTGCATTCCAATGCGGCATGCGCAGCTTGGGCTCCCCGCTGTGACCGTCCTCAACGCTTCAGTGGCGGGCATCGTTGGTCAGGTCGGGCACTACGCTGGACGCCATTGCAGCGAACGCTCGTCAGCGTTTCAATTTCCCCTCGGTACTGACTTGGTCTACTTGCTGTCGGCAGCCACTCGCTAGAACTCACCGTATCCAGCCGGCGCATTGTCCATATCGTCCCATCGGCATTCGACAGTTGGGTCCAGCCAGTCTGCAGCGCGTCGTATCCATCCGGCATCGATAACATCGTCTGACGACGTCAGCTTTTTGAGGTCGAATTCGGTTGCAAGTGTTCGCAAACGGTTCGCTCGCTCAAGCTTTGAAGCCCATTCTTCGACTTGTTTGAGCTGCTCAAATGCCGAACGGCGAATCGCAGCCAGCCTAGCGCGCTCAGCTTCCTGCACGGCAGCGGCCGCCCGTTGTTCAATCCTCATCTCGGCTTGAACGGAACTGCGAAGAATAAAATGTCGAAGCCTGCCAACGAACCCCGGAATCTTCGTTTCCAACGAGGCGCTCCGACTGTCCGAAGTGGTCACCGCTGCGTAGGTGCTTCCGACAACGAATGCCGATATTTCCAGCTCGTTCGTGGGATGATAGATATAGCCTTGGCTGTGCCTGTTATATCCGGCGCGTTTGTTTTCGGCTAGTTGCTCTCGAGTCAAAGGGACATTTTCCTGGCGGGCTCGCTCCCTCACGCCGAACGTCAACATGCCGTCAAGCAAAGTCACATATGCCGGCCCGTCTTCCTTGCCGCCAGCGGAAAGCGAATATCCTGCGCCCGTTAGTGTCTCGATAAGCATGTTCAGCACGAGAAGTGCCCGTAGCGAGTTCTGCGCGGACACGGCAGCCCGCATCAACCCGGCTCCATCGCAATATGGCCATGTCCGAGAATCTCGTTGCCTCCCCTCAAGCTTTTTTGCCATCCGTTTGACAAGGGGTATGCATTCGTCGAGGGATGTACGTATGTTGACGCCCGGTACAACAGGGGCACGGGCTGCATCCTCATCGATTCGCGCCTGAGTACGCAGTGAAAGCTCGTCGTCCTGTGAGTCTCTGAAAACGGAACGTCGGTAAGTTGTTGCTCCCTTGGTAGGCTGAAGCTGCGGTTTGCTCACGGCTTTTCCGGCGGCAAGCTTTTCCCAGTAGCCACGGGGAGGGACCGGAACATCCAGGCTAAGACAAATCTTGCGAAGACCCACATCAGATATTTGGTACCTCTTCGACACCTTGCTGACAGGCTCTGACCAGATTTCCTCATACAGCTTTTCGCGTTCAAAGTCTTGATGGACGTAGGGCATATCAATACGCGTTGGGTTCACAGAGCAGCTTATCCAAGCCAAGACCAGCGGTATTGACGGGACGAAACTGGGGTGGGACGCTGTCAAGGAAGTCGTCGCTGGCGAAGCGTTCTACCAGCGTCGACACCCGAGCGTGTCGTTTGAAAAAGTTTGTGTCACGAATCAGTTTTTCAATGCGCAGGCTCAGGAAAATGCGCATTTGAACTCAGTTGAGTTGCTCGACCAGAAGCATCTCGGAGACCTGCTTCTCGCGCATCAAACGACCATGCTTGAGGTGGAGCGGATGCTGTTTACTGAATGGGAGTCAGCGGATGCCCTAGGTTGAATCGCGAGACAGTGGCGGTGTCGGCCCCGTGGGGCGGGATTTGCTTGGGCAGTCGTTCAGCGACATGTTCGGAACGGCTTGAACTCGTTGCATGACAAGGCCATTCGTCATGAATAGCCGAGGGTCGGGTATCCGTCACCTGTGCCGAAGCATTGCTCGTTGCAACGCCAGCAGTTCTGCTTGTGGATGGCAAAAAGCCTAGCAAACTGACCGGCATTAGTCCGGAGCAGATGGCAAAAAATGGCGAGAGAAATGAGCAACCTGCAGGGACAGTACAAGCTTGCGCAACAGACATACAGTCAGGAAGTACTGAGTCCGGTGCTTGCGAAAGGCTATCTCACCAAGCATCTCGAAAATGAGTCCGCACGACAATACGTCGCCCAGCATCACCCAGACCTGATGGTGGAGCTCGAATCGATTATCGCGACAATTTCGTTAGACCCGCAACAATTTAGTGTAACTGCTTAGTATGCGGTGGACGAGATATCGGTCGATATCTTTTGAGAAGTAGGGCGCAACGACGGATGTTATGCCAAACGAGGCATGACGACCGAATACTATCCCGAGCATGACTCAATCAGGTACTGGGCCTCTTCTCGCACTATCTGCCACCCATCGCGAAGAATACGGACGGCCTCTTCGACGACCTCGTAGCTAAGCTCTCCGTTCACGATGTCCGTGATGCCCATCAGTTTTAGGTCGGACGTGGAGGCCGCTCCTTCTGAAATAACGTTGAGCAACGCCTCAACAATTTCATCTACGTCGTCAGCATCGCCGCGCAGCATTTCCTCGGCCACTAGTCCCGCGACGCCGACCAGCTCCTTCCATTTCGGTGGAAGTCCAATAACAGTATGCCCAAATGCCTGAGCAGCAGTTCGCAACTGCTCTGGGCAGGCAAGAGGACGAAACTGCCCCAGCCACGCTCTTTCCCCTGGATGTCCACTTTCATTCTTCCAGACCTGCGCTTCGCCAGCTCCACCAAATCTTTCGTAGACCAGTTTGTGCGCCGCCTCGTGGTATGCGGCGCTGCGCAGTTCCCAAGCAGCAATTGCCTGCTCGTTCAGTTCAAACATATTTGTCGAGTGCATCCAGTTTATGTCGAAGACAGCTTAAAACCAACGAGCCTCGAAGGCATTGCAAAATATTTTATGGTTCGATAAAAAACTTTGATGCGTGTTTCAGCGTCGGCCTTCATTCTGGTTTGCGGCGGCTCATATATGGAAAATTGGCAGCTTCGCGCAAAGCGACAGCGCGACGCGGACGTGATTGGAAATATCCCATGCGTGCCGCCGTTCCCTGGCCAGCCAGGTGTTCGTGAAAAGTTTCATCGGGCTGATACAGCAGCGTGTTCTCGAATCCATTTCTTCGATTCAGCTACATCTGAGCATCAACGATGGAGACGTCAGGCTGACCAGGGCAACGCCTGCCGTCAGCGCCTTAACCTAGCTCGCGACGTCGCTGCATGTGCTGCGGATGGCTCGGGGCCGCGACGGTCAGGATGTAACCTGCAGGGTCATGCGTGCGCGTTCGCGAGAATCCGTGAGCCGCGCTGAAAAAGAAGTTCGCCTCCTTCTGCCCGCACTCCAACGGCTATCCTGATTATTGATTTTATAGATATTAGCCCGCGCGCCGGCCAACAAGAATTCCGGCGATTTGAGGGCTGTTTTTCCCTTAGCATCACCTTCAAGTGATGCAGAGTACAAGTTGAAGCGATGCGGGGTACAAGCTGCGGCGTTGCACGGTACAAGCCGCGGCGATGCAGAGTACAAGTCAGATAGTCCGCGAAGAGCGACGCTCAAGTTGGTGAGGTCTCACCGATGTGCACGCTATACACATGTATCACCAACCCGCATGTGTACGCAATGAACAGACCACATTCATGTTGTTTCCATCGCCCAAACTGCCGTACCAACCACTCCTGCGTATCGTGTCGAAGGCCTTGTGACGTGCGGCAGCCCCGCTTTCGCAATGCCTTGAAGTCGTGTTCAGCGGGAGAAGGCAAGCCTCAATCTCTGGAGCGGTGAAATGGCACATCTCCAAAGTAAAACGCACTCTCAAAGCAAGGCCGATAAACTGCGCGTGCTAGCCAGCCAGACAGCCGACGCGGCGCTCACCGCTGCTCCCGAGCGGCAGATAACCGTGCTTAACGCAGCGAAACAGCTTCAGGATGTCGCCGATGGACTGGAGCGCCGGGCAATGAAGGCACTTGAGCAACCAGCAGTGGCCAACATCCCTCCGGACGCCACAGCGGAAGAGCTTTATCTTTCGCGACGGCGACAGGCTACTCGCCGCGCCTCGGAAGTTTATCTTCCGAGTTGGTCTTCCATGGCAAAGGCACTACCAAATACGCTTCTCCGTTCGGCCCTTTTTTCAGTGGCGCGAAGCGTGCAAGCTGACAACGATAATTTGCTTGCGAACGAATCGACCTGCCTTGTCGCTGGAAAGGAAATCGCCACGTTCAAGAACGTGACCCTGACGCTCAGTGGGTATAGTCTTTGTCAGTTCGACAGGCAGGTCTACTGCAACTGCCTCGATTATTACCGGGATGTTCCTCTGTGCCCTGAAGAAAGCTTGAGGCATGTTCGAACCACATTTTATGAGTTCGCGCGTCGCATGCAGAGCGAATACAGCGTAAAAGCGCATCGGGCTATCCGGGCCAGCGTGCTTCGTCTGAGTTTCGCGCAGATACGCATCCGCTATCAGCGCATGAACATCGAGGTGCCGAAATTGTTGTCGGCGACGTTTGAGGATGGCGAAGCTGCTGACGACTTCAAAGGGAGCGACGGGCTGCTGCTTCGGGTGACGACCGCGGTGGCCGAACTTTTCGGAGCAGGCGCGTGGACCGCGGTAGACAACGAAGCCGTCGGATATGATGGTCTCCGGGGGTGGATTGCAAGCTTCTACGCTGGCCATGCTCGTCCACAATGGCTACCTGTTGAATCCCTCTATCGGCTCTCCGGGTATGAATCCAACATAAGGAATTTCAAGGCCAGTCTCACCCGGGCGCTGGAGAAACTCAAAGACCCGATGACTCCTTTGTGCAGCCGTGTTGCGAATTACATCTGTTCCGAAGACGAAAAACAGATTTTTGTAGTTCGCTGCGCGTGGGTAACCTGACCCATCGTTTGTCGACACAACTGCAAATGCTCAGTGTGTCGACGTAACTTATCCTGACCGGATATTCAGTCAGATTTTTGCCATCAGCTTGCTCCAAGAGCATATATGTCCGTGCCATGCCGCTCTTCGCAGCGGGCCGGTGATTGCCAATGCTACCAGGGATGTGCATCGTCGTTGATGACAAGCCCTGCTGTCCAGAAAGCAATGACGCGACATTCAGCGGGTCTGGCGAGCACGCATTGCACGACATTCTTTCAGCTCTTTCGTGAGCAAGTCTATTTCGGCTTGCATGCCGGCTGCCCGTCGTAGAAGCTGACCGACTGCATACCAGTATTCGTGCCCTAAATCGCCGTCCTCCAGGGACAGTTCGTGAATCTTTTGAAGAGCGTCACTGAGGTCCAGGTTGTTTGGAAAGGACATGTGTCTACTCCGTCTTGGGGATGGTTGCAGGGGAAAGCGGCGGACATCGAAGTCGTCCTGATTTAAAAAAAAGCTCGGATTGCCATCGACGCCGATGTCATTCGTTTCCAGAGCTAGTTCTCGCGGCACCATGATGACGACAACGACAGCAAGTATCACGGTCTGTATCGAAATGCCGCCACTCCGGCTCCGGCCTCGGCCTCGGCCTTATCGCGACCTGCTCAATGTTCCGCTGTGGCAAAGCAAAGCGAACTAGCCATTCAGAGAATTAATTGAGCTTCTTCATACTTCACCTTCTACGATTCTGGGAGAGGTCGGAGCCACTTTGTATCGAGGCCGTTCATTGGTGTCCTGGCGCTGACAGGCAAATAGCGAAAATTCACCAAGATGCACATGTTCAAACACCTGCATTCCGTGCTCTATCGGAATTAACCGTTCCTGACAGCAGTTCGCCCGCGCGTTTCATCATCCAAGCCACCTCATCACGAGAAAAATCCCACTGCCCGGACGCAACCCTCGCTCTCAGCCCTTTTTCGACTCGGCCGAGTGCGGCGTCGAATGACAGGCCCGACCCAGACATCTTCCGGAGCCCGTAGTCCGCTAACTGGCCGGCCAAATCCTCGCAGGCGTCATAGCGTATCCACAGCTCTTCGTCTGTGATGCCTGCGTAATACCGTCCATTCGTCTCGCGCACGAGAAGCTTTGGCTGCCTGCCTGACACCAGTCCGGGCGATGACTCCCTCGGAAAGTCTTCAGGAACTACATGGGGTCTCGTCATCGTCGGCTCCTTTATTGCGAATCTCATCCTCGTCACAGCGGCGGGGGATACGAGTTTGACGTCTAATGGCTGCTATAGAGCCAGGCCCTCGGTGTATCGGCACGGCCCAGATTCCAGGTAAGGCAGATGCCGACACATCTAGGTCGATATCAAGGGGGTAGTGCCTAAGTAGTCCCATCGCGCGCGTCTGGACGAGGCCACGGATGGTTATCTCGTCACTGCGAGCAAGCATCTGCAAAAATTCCCGGGTATCAGTAACGGCTTTCGTGCGCTCAAATGGCGTTGTCATTGTCGGCTCCGGTTAGCAATCGTTCAGTGACGTCGGTGTACGACTCGACCTCGTACAGTTCGCACCATCTTATCCAGACATAGTCGACGTCAAATGACGAGCCATTCCCGCCAATCAGCTCGTAGATGCGCCCCGTCTCAGTTGTCCCCTCCATAGCGACAGGGTCGAAACTCACTATCGGGGAGCTGACTCGACCCGACCGGTCAAACATATCCACGCCAACAAAATGCCGGCTGCCGTCCTCCGTTTCGAGAATTCGCCAGCGCGATAAAGGAATTCTCGGCAGTTCGGAAGTGGGACGTGGTTTCCAGATTGGCATCTCAGTCTCCTGATGATGGAGCAATGTAGCGATACAACTGATTGAATCGGAGAGGCCTGCTGCCCCTTCGTGCAGGCCGACATGTCCCGTGCGGTGCTTGACTCGCTGCTCGAGACATGGCGGTCATTAGGCGCGTCGCTTGTCTGTTCATGGCGTAAGCGACGCAGGAACAAAAAGGTCATAGCCCGATTTCGCACCGATGACCGCGAGCCGGCCGAGGTCGGCAATACGAATCAGCCCGCCCCGCGTGACGCCACCAGGGAGCAGTTTTGCGCCGACCATTTCGATGCCGGGCAGCAGACGCGACAGTGCGGACGACTTCGTACCCATGGCACGGGCGAGGTCTGCCAGTGGAACATAGGCTTGCCGGAACTCCAGCAATTGATGTGGCAGCACGACCCGACACGGCTGGCCACGTCGCAGAATCGACTCCGACGCCAGTAGACCCTGGTCCACCCAGTTCTGGATGGACTCCCATTTCCATCCGGTCGCTTTGGCCAGTTGCTGAATCGACATGCCGGCCTCAAGCAGAGGCGTGCCGAAATACTGCGATACGTCCGTCCTCAGGAAGGACATTTCGCCCAGTGTCCGACCACGCGCGATGGCTTTCACCTTGCCGCATGCGATGGCCTGCATCAGCGACTCGATAGCCTTTCGGTCTCCCGTACGCCGGCTGGTCAGCTCCGCCCATGTGAGCGTCGTATCATCGGCCAGTGACACTGGTTGAACCGACCGCTCCACGCGCTCATGTAAATCCAGAACGGATTGACGCTCGACTGGGCCGCCCTTCATCAGGTCTTCCCGCCAGCGGGCGTTTGACCGGATGACGCCCGCTGCTTTCATGCGTTCGAGCACGACGGGTGCAACGCCGGCCAGTTCGCATGCGTCATTGTCGGTAATCCAACCGGCACGTTGTCGCCGGATGCGTTCAACCTCGTCGCACGGGATTTCGAAGAGCTGGCCACGCGTGCCAGTACGTTGTGCGCGGTGTTTGCACTCGCCAGCGTCAATGGAGTCATGCAGACGTGAGACGCTGATGCCAATTGCCCTCGCGGCATCTGGCGCGCGTATGTATCCGGTGGCATCCTCGGCTAGGTATTTGGCCGAATCCATGCCCAGAATACAGTCGGACGTCCGGGCGGCAACGTCGATAATGATTTGGAGCAGAGGCTCGAGCGTTGTGCCCTGGCAGAGCTTGCGCAGACTGATGTACCAGGCACCAAGCAACGTGTTCAGTGTGCGTGCATCCTTGCGGCCAGCGGCAATGCGCTGCTCGACGTGGTTCTGGAAACCCGTCGGCCAGGCGGCGAGCAAGGCTTCGAGCGGCGAGAGAAACTCAATTGCTTCGGTGACAGATTTCGGCGATGCTGCGCCGCGCGGCAACCCGAGGCGCCTCGGCTCCGCATATTGGCAGAGCGTCCGGATGACCTTCACCAGCACATTGATGTCTACTCCGCGCAGAGGCGGCTTCACACCGCCAGACTGTTGCCCGTTGGTCGCAATCAGTGTCGACAACCACTGTTGACCTCGAGTTGCCGGCACGCGCGGCAGGGTGGTCAGGTCTTGACCGCAAGAGCACAATCCAATGTAGAGTCGCTCCGACGACAGATGCTGTCCGCAGGCGTCGCACTGGTCCACCAGCAAAATGCGGTGCTGCGGACACGCCGTAACGTAGGCGTGTTCCCAGTGGTGTCGCAGATAAGGCGAATCAGACAGACACGCGGGGCACACGGCATCGGATTGGGCGCGGTGTAAACGCCCCCAGTCTCGGCAATGCTCTTCCTGTCGTCGGGTGAAATGGCTCCATTCCGGTTCCATGCCAAGGTTACGGGCGACATCGTCAGTATGATTAAGTAAGGCACGGCGGTTTCGCTCCACACCCGCTGTGCTTGCCAGGTCGCGCCAGCTGAAAAGCGCATTGTCGGCTGAGAGGCGCCGGTAGTAGCCCATCCCCGATTCGTCGTCGCGCGGTGCATAGGTGAGAACGAGGCTCATTTTTTATCTCCCGATTTTTTACGAACTGGTACGGACGCCGCGTTACTTGTCAGGACATGAACGTATGCCTGTTTCAGCGCCGCCGGCTCCACGCCCGCGTAGTCGATGCCAGAATCTTCGAACGCCAATCGATGAGGAGACCCCGCGTGGCTAACTTCTTTCAGCGCCTCCTGACAGTCTGCGTATGTAATGGGGCGCGGCGCTTCGTCTTTCATCACACTGGCCAACTCGCCCATGAAGTCGGCGAGCACGCCAATCAGGCCGCCAGTGAGCAGGTAGCATTGCTGAGTCAGCACGCGGCCGGGTACGTCAATGGGATAGCCGGCTGCGAGAAAAACGCGCGCATAATTGACGACACATGAGACGTAGGCGGCCATCTGTTCAGCATCCGTGGCGTCGTACGGCAGAAAGTTACGCGCGGGACAGGCTCGGCGGCGCAACTGTTCATTCGCGGAAAAAAGCCGCTGGAGTCGCGGAATGCCGAAGAGAATTAGCGTCAGGGCGAGCGTATCCGCCAGCGTCTTGAGCCAGTCGCTGGCTGCACGCGGAGGCACCCGCGACCCTTCGTCAACGAGGTGTGATATCTCGTCGAAAATCACGACGCGTGTTGCGGCCAGGCGCAGTTGTTTCACCATCAGGTCGAACATTGCACCCGCCGTCATGCTGCCGGGAACCTGGATGCCTAACGCGCCGAGAACGCTTTTGGGAAGCAATTTGGCCGTTGCGCCCACCGGCACATCAACTACCAGCACTGGTACGTTGCGCCGTCCGTCGATGCGCGACTCAGGATAGCCTCGCGACAGGCTCGCAATGAGCGAAGATTTCCCAACGCCGCTCGGGCCGGGAACTCGAACGATTTTGGGCGCAAAGCCCGTGAGCGCGTCATCGATGCGGCGGTTCAGTGCATTGAGATGCTCCACGAACATGGGATGAGGAAGTTCGCAAGCCTCAATATCGAGGCGTAGTTGTTGAGCAGGTGTCACAGCAATTTCTCTCCGGTGTTTCTGTTCACGATGTTCATCAAAGGCGCTGCGTCGTATGAAATGTCGTGAGGCAGATGGTCTTCGGCTGTCAGCGACGGATTTATCCACGGGACGGGCCCGAACGGGGCTGCCGCCGAAAGCGGCCGGTCGATGGCGCGTTGGATGGCTGAGTTGTCTTTGGAGCGCTGCACGGTTTCCTTGTTTTCCTCGCGCTTGCTGCGGGTCTTGCGTTTGCTGGCCTTCCCGTTTCCAGTGACCGCCTTGTCCATGTCGTGCTCGAATTGAACCTTTGCGTCCGGGGCCGTCCAGTTGTCCATGCCCGTATCGAATCGGGCCTTGGCTTCCGCGAAGGTCCACGCTGGCGTATCGGGGCGAACGTGCTCGTGCGTCAACGTGACGAGCGGAAGGTCACTTCCCTCGTACACATACGCCTGGCGAAAATCGTCAGGGTTGTAGACCACGTGAAGTTCTGCGCGGTCGCCATATTTCGACAGTAGGTACGAAATGGCCTCGCCCTTGTACCTAAATCCGTGCTTGAGCGCGATGCCGGTATGGGCGTTCAACGCGCACAATTCATGCTCGAAGAGTGCTGCCATCCATTCGTGGCGTGGCGGCGGCATGGTGATAGGCTGCCCCATTTCTTCGGTCTGGTAAGTCAGGCGTTCAAGCGGCGTCTTGCCCTTCAGTGAATCGACGAGCAGTTCGTCCCAACGATGCCGCGCAAGCGGACTATTGACCCAGTCCTCATAGAGCCATCTGACAATCCACTTCTCGAGTTCCTCGACAGTCATCAACTCTTCGCCCAATGCCTCAGGGTCGCGTGCACCATCTTTTCCCTCGAAGCGAGTGCACCCCGGGAGGCGCTGTAACGCCTCCTTGAGCGAGCGGTTCAGGCGCTCGATGAATGGCTTGCCTTGAGCTTCTTTTGCCTTGCAGTGCTTGACGTCCATTCCCAGCCGCTCGAGACGGTAGATTCGCCCGCCCTTCGTCTCCGGACCGTTATCGAAAATGACCTGTCCGGGCGTGCCAAAGATATTCAGCGTGTGAAGAATGCCAAGCTCCGAAAATCTGGCGCCCTTGGCGGGCGTCAAATACATTTCGAGGCACAAAAGGGAATCCATCTCCCGTGGCGAACCGATGACGAGATGCCACCCCACGGGATATCCAGTACAGACATCAATCGCCAGTACGAGATAAACGGTCCGAGCGACGCCATGGGATGTTCTCACAACGAATGGCAGATGCAGCGCGTCCTGCTCGATGCGAGCAAACGGGAACGCCGCTCGAATTCGCTTTTTCGCATATGACTTGCCGGCGACACGGTCGAGCGGGTCCATGCGGTCGTATTCGGCATCGACAGTCAGGTCACGAATCCTCGCGCATACAAACTTGCGGCTGATAGCGTGCTTCGCGACATGCAGACCGCGCCGTCGGGCCTCTCGGTCGATATATTTCGTCGTATCGAGAATTGTCCACTTCGATTCGGTAACCAGGTATTCGCTCTCGATGACCTCTTCAACGAATTCGACAAGCTCCTTTGAATACCTGGCGGTCGAATTGCCTTTATTCCTGTCGCCTTTGAGGACCGGAAGACCGAGCCGCTGATTCCTGTGAGCGCGGTACAGGGTCGCGCGAGACGGAAACGGGCGCACCAGTAACTGGCCGGCGCGCTCCTTTCCGTAGGCATCGCGGACCAAAGGAATGGCTGCATCAAACGAAACGCCGCGTTGTTCGCGGATTTCATCAATGCGCCGTAGAGCATAGGTCAGCACACGGACCTGGTCGTGCAATGCATCGTTTTCGTATTGAGCGGCGATGCTGACGCGTGGCATCCCTTTTCGGTGAAGGACCAGGCTACCTTCTGAAATCGCAACTCGCATGCGTGCTTCATCGACATACCGCGACTCATGTCTTTCCGAATCGAAGATTTGGATTGAGCCGGCATGCAAACGACTGTCGAGCACCTCGAAGTAGCTCTCGGGCTTACTGGCGGCCGCCAACCTGTCTCCAGTGCGCAGGTCGGACATCATGGCCGCAGCCCCTCAATCAGGCAGAGGTGGCTCAGGTCACCATATGCAGCAGACAGTTGCAGAGTCGCGCAGATGTGCTGATGCGCAAGGTCTGCCTGAAGCACGCCGGTCGCGAGCAGCGCAGGAATCAGGCCGGTCGAAATCTTGAGCTCGGCGCACAGGGCTCGCTGCAGCACCGGGCCCGATTCGCAAAAGCGTTCGACCCGGTCGATAATGTCCGGCGTCACGTATTCGCGCGCACGCAATATCGCCGGCTTTAGCAATTGCGCGTTGACAACGGCCGGGTGTCGTTCATTCGCGGGCACGACTAGCATCGATAGCGGATAGCAGTACGCCGCCATGATTTCGCGAGCTCGCTCAACCTTGGCCCAGTACCGACCGTCGCCCTCGAAGCCTTCTAGCTTGACTTCATAGGCGTGCTGCAGGCCGTCAGCCTGAACGGTGGCGAAGTCGGGTGTGTACTCCGCCTCCCCGCCGCGACTACCCCGCGCTTTGCGAGCTTCTGACAGCTCCTCACGCGTGAACAGCAGCCGCTCAAGGACCAGGTCGACGGTGAACGGTTGCTGCCTGAAAGAGCGCACGCGGGGGTCGATGGACAACATGTGCGCGACAAGGCGCTCCGGGTCAGACTCAACGGTGATGTGGCCGGCGGCTTTTTCGGCATAAGTGCCGATGCGGGCCTTGCCGTAGGTGCGGGCAGTGGGCCGGACACCGGTGTTCACAGTAGTCCGGCGGCTACGGACGCCATAGGACGGTGCGCTTCTCATTTCGCGCTCCCACCAAGAGTCTTTAGCCAAACCTGCGTGGAGATGGTCGTCCGGCGTGCAGCAGCGACCATTGTGGTCGACACCTTGATTTGTAATGTTTCTGTCAGCATTCCGTCCTCACAAAAATGGGTTGCTGAGGACGTGTAGGTCGCCTGACTTGTCTTCGGTCGTATACGACCGAAAATCGCTGTGAGAAAATTCCAGCGATGCAAGAATCGGGACGTCAGAGAAGTTGAGGGAAAGTGATGGATGAACCGCCGAACATGCGCAGTCGGCCGTCGGCTGAGCCCTATGGGTCGTGGGAAGAAGAAGCGAAGGGGTTGATAGAGGAAGAGATGATGCGGCGCGGCATCCGTTACAAACAGCTTTCGCGGATGCTCGAACAATTGGGCGTCTACGAGTCTCCCGACCAACTCAACCGCAAAGTTAACCGGAAGCGGTTCTCGGCAGCCTTTCTGATAGCTTGCCTGCGCGCGATGGGTGTGCAGACCATCACGCTGCATCCGCTCAATCAGGGACAAAACAAGAAGGGCTAGACGACGGACTGTCCTCGACGTCGCCCAGTTCTCCCGCAGCCAGACCAGTTTCATCGTCTGCTCCCGCGTCATACCCTCTCATAAATAGAGGGACCGACCGCGCGGGCGGTCAACCAGACGAATGCAAGCTCATTCTTGGTACTGCGCGCCGGCGTTGCACCGGCTTGGGTTTACCAACGTAGGCAATGCTGGGGGAATTTTCAAGCCGTCCCGAGCCACAGCGCCTGCCTACCCCGCAACTCGCACTCACCTTGAAATCCGGACAGGAACGGTAACGAAGTCCTTGGGCGACCCTCAGAAACCAAAAAGGCGCGAGGGCGCCATGGCAGCACGGCGAGCGATACGGCTCGCGCGCTTGTCAGTGAAACGAAAACCTGCAAATCTTGGGCTCGTCCCTTTATCACTCGAGTTGTCAGCGAAGAGTCCAGCAGTTGCCAAGGGCGTCGACCTGTGGCACGTCCGTCCCTCGGGAGCGACCGCTCAGTTAGCGTGTTCGCCGCAAATTGTGAGCACGTTCATCGCCGTCAATCCGGCGCCTGCCGCTAATTCGTCGCCTGTCGGAACGAGCTTGCCTTCTCGACGGGACATGGGATTAACACTGCTGGCGTTTGCGTCGTTCAACAGCTCGGGCGCCGTTGGTCGTCGGTTGCTTTGACGCGTCGTCACGGTCGAAACCGTCATGCTCCTGGCCAGCAATGTTCTTGTGAGCCTGCAAGATTTGCGAAAGTCGTGACTGGCGACCCGCGCGCAATTCTGCTTCCGCGTCACGCAGCGGTCTCAGATAGGTAGCGCGAATGAGGTCCCGAACTGCGCTGCCAATTTCGATACCCGAGCCGTCATGCCCGGACATCACGACGGTGACGACGTTCCCGCGGTTACGCCCAATCGGTTTGCCGAATTTTGCGGTTACGTGGACGACAAGATAGGGGTCGCCCGAACTCGGGTAGGTCAGCCATTCAACGACTGTCGCCGTTGCTCCTTCGACAAGCCGCGGAACTCAGCTTCGAGCCAAAGTGTTTTCGCGCGAGTGTCCCCTTCGATATGGAAGTCATGCTCTTGAATTCTCAGGAATTCATAGCTCGTGGTCAGCAGCACATGCCGAATTGCATCGATGACCGACGTTTTACCTGCGTCGTTCTCCCCGACGAGCACATTGAGAACCAGCAGACTAGGCCCGGCGGCTCTAGGCTTCAAAGAGAAGGGCGTTAATTTACAGAGCCAATGCTGGTCCCATCGGCGAACACGACCATCGTGGGGCGGATTTCAGCGGTGAAGCTCCCTTCTTGGAGATTCATCAGCTTTTTGTCGGTGTCTTTGAACTCGTTAAGTTCATGCCCACCTTCCCAGGTAGCTCGTGCGCCAGGCTCAATCGATTGCTCAATCGTAAGCCCACTCGTGTAAATCGTCTCGCCAAACGTATTCTTGAAAACGAGGTCCGCCTTGACGCCTTTGATGGACTTTTGGCTCGCGTTCTGCACCGCGACGTCGATAAAGAACTGGTCGCTATAGCGCTGCGCATACACATCCTTTGGGACAATGTGCTGCGACAGAAATGCCAGTACGACGCTTTTAGATACCTCTGCCGCAGCAGCGGCCTTCTGCGCTTCGACTTCCTTCTTCAGCCGTGCCTGCTCGGCCTGTTGCGCTTCCTGCTTCGCAAGCCAATCCTTTTGACGTTCAATGCCTTGGCTCACCGTTGTTCCGACGGGAATCGGCGCGCCTCCGAATGCCTCACCCATCTTTGCCCGCATCAGATAACCTGTGAGCAACTGCTTGTCTTCATCGCTAAGCTTCTTTACTTCGGGTGCAAGCTGCGTATCCCAGCTTTTCGGGTCACTCGGAATCACGGTGTCTTCAGGTTTGGAGCATGCCGCCAAGGTTAATGCAGTAGCTATGACGACAATTGACGCTTTCTTCACTTTTCCCCCAGTTTTTGCGCGGCTCGCGCTTGCATTGATTCTTGACTCAATCTTCACAGCGACGAAATCATCGCCGCCGCACGCCGTAGTCGCATCCCGTTGCAACGGGTGGGTCGTGCGATTGTTCTCCCCTGTTTATCGGAGAAACGAGAGAAAACCGTATGCTATGGCTCATAGGAGCAACGTACCAAAGCGAATGGTTGCCGGTTCGCGACATCTTCAAAGCCGTGCGCAATGATTAAGTTGGCCCTTGTTATCGTCGAGCGAGTGCCTTCACCAACAGCCAGAGCACGATGAATCCAACCACATAGACCCAACCCGGAACCCCCTTCCGAGGATTCTTACCTGTTGACGCATTGGTCGATGTGGGCGAGGAAGCGCGAGTTGCCTTCGGTGCAGAACTGGAAGAGGCTCCCCCGCTTGGGAAACGAGCAGCCGCGGCCGACGTCGCTCGTGAACTTCCGGGCGGCGGTTTAGCCGTTGCGCCGACGGCGGACGAGCTGGCGCGACTCTGCAGTTGCGCCAGCAGCTGCTGGTTTGCCGATTGCGGTCCTATCGTCCCTGGAGGAATCGGGCGCGTAGCAGCCGGCGCGGCAGCTTTCCTTCCCATGGACGCTAGTAACGATTCGTTATCGCCATTGCGCGTGACGGTGACATTCGGAACGCGGTAAGCCGGCGCAAGGCGGTATCGGGCCTCCTCTTCCGAAATCTGGTGGACAAGGCTCGCCGACGACACAGTGATGGAGAGATGCGTATACCCGTGCTTACGGCTTGAGTACGGCGGGTCCACGAGCCCTTTGATGCTCAGCCATCTGCCAACCCATCCGCTGTTTGGCGCGTTAGTCATTTTCTCCAGAACGTCGCTCCAGATGGCCAATTTGACGCACGTACCTTTCCAATCGCCGAAATTCACGAATACGTAGGGGCGACCGCCTCTGCGGCTCTTTCCTTGCGCTACGCCAACCACCTTGCCGACGAGTTCGACCATCTGCCCAATATGCTTGAACACGACGCCGTATTGTGACGCATCGAGAACAGGGTGCTGCGCCAGATATGCGGTTCGCGAAAGCTGGACACCCGCGGCGGGTGCGACATATCGAGGAGCGGCCGGTATGTTTCTTCCCGCAACGAAATCGACGAGCGTCGGCGTTGAAAGGATGTCGGCGTTGCAAACGGCGGCAAAACTCGCGACGTCTTTTGAACAGTCGCCTATCCGCGACAGGGCAGCAAACGTCGGTGACGATAATGGCGCAACAAAGTCGTTTGCGCGGAAGACGAACGACTCCGGTTCGCTCTGTGTGGTGTTCCACAGTCCGGGCGACGCTCTGAGCGCTCGCAACGCTAGGTCCATCGATATGAACGAGAACCGGTCCAGCCTGGCATCAAAATGTTTCTCGGAGCGACCGGGATGCTGAAAATTCCGGTGACCCAGCTCCGCGCTCTTCATGTGAGCCAAGCTCGGCACGAACATGCCGTCATAGTCGATTAACTGAACGGTGGCCCCATCCGCGGACACCATCACGTTGCCCGGTTGTATGTCTCCATGGGCAATGCCTTGGCCTTCAAGATATTGGGCGAGTTTCCGCAGTGATTCAATAAGTTTGGATAGTCGGGGCCCGTCCTGATAATACTTCTCAACAAACTCACCTAACGTTGTGCCCTGCGCCCAATCCATCTTCACGATTGGGTACCCGGCGCCGTTCACTTTGACGCCTGCTTGCAAAAAGTCGAAAGCCACAAAATATGGTGAGCTCAACCCGCGAAGCGTTCGTGATACGGCGTCATAGCGCTGCTGCAGCTCGCGCGATTCTTTATGGAAACAACGAACAGCGAGTTTGCGGCCGCCGGTGGTGACCGTGTAGGTAAGTGCGAATCCCCCGCACATCGCCAACGGCATCCCTAGACCCGTTGTAGCCACCGACCCGCGCGCCAGTTCCGCATCAAGGAACGCGGTGTTTGGATGCTGGAGGACCTCTTGATATTGCTCAAGCGTCGGGTATGTCATTCCGATGGCGCTCCGTTGTCGATAGAAAGCACCATCAAAGTCGTATCGTCTATCCGCATTGCGCCGAGACGTCGCTGCTCCAGAACAAACTCGGTGAAAGCGGGTTCGGTGTTAGCGGACAGAAGCAGCTGGCAGCGAGCATTAAACGACTCCGGCTCGGTTAACAGCCATTGACCCAGCGCGTCTGTCATCAGAAAAACGAGACTTCCTTCCGTCAGTTCCCAAACGGCACAAGACTCGGTGTAAAACGTGCTCGAACGGACAAACGCATTCGCCTCTGCTTTTGTTGAAAGGAGTCGCGGTCGTTCGTCAAACTGCTCGGCGCGACGGTAAGGGTGCGACTCCCACGCGCCGGAGGCATCGAGGTGGACGGCAAGACTATCGCCAACAGCAAAGACTTCGAGCGCACGGCTATGCTCATGCCATTCAGCTCCAAGGAGTGTCGCGAAACTTCCTCGGTCAAAGGCCGCCTGCTGCGACCAGGACATTGTTTCAAAGTCCCAATCCACCTCGTAGCTTAGACGTGCCGCGCTCACCCACTCCGCATTCACCGCCGGTTGCTGGATGAAGCGAGCAACAAGCAGGCGCGCCCATGCCCTTGAATCGAAGGATTCCGAGGCCCCGTCTGAGATGGCGACGATGCCACGCTCGAGGTCGAAAGACGCGGCATCCTCGTTGGCATCCTGTTCGGAGAGGCTCTTCGGAACCGACGCCTTAAAATTTATGCCGAGCATGCTGGACGTTACCGAAGCTGCGACGCCCGAGTGCCAATATCGAAGAAGTTTACGATTTCTCCGGCCTCTGCGTTGAACATGAACCCACGACTTTCGAACGAGACCGCGATGCCTTTTTCTTGCGCGACACTAATCAAGTGCTTCGGCAGTTCGCTCGACATGCGAAATAGCAGCTTTGCATACTGGTCGGGCAATGCCCCGTCCGATGACGGGAACTGAACGGGCTGCCCGTTTTGCGCACTGACGTGCAGGTTTAGGAGCAGCACATTTCCGTCATTCGTGTGGAATTGCCGAAGCGTGTCGGCCAACGCTTCAGGGTCACCGTCCGTCGATTCGCCGTCAGTGACGTGGAGGACGGTCGGAGGATAGCTTTGTTGATGCGCATCGCACCAGCCAGCAAGCGCCTCGGCGGCGGTCGTAATGCCGGCACACATCGGCGTTCCGCCATCAGCTTTCGGTTCGAACCAGATAGGAAATTTCACAGACTGTTCAAGGAACCCGCCGGCACCGTCGTCAACCTTGCGTCTCCGGTCTTCCACCCGCAGAGGATTTGCTTCAATCTGCGAAATGGGGTGCAACAGGGAACTCGAAAGACCGCCGTGGAAACTGTTCTGAGCACCACTGCCGCCATAGCCGATGACACCAATCTCGAAATAGTCCCGTACGCCGTCCGACTTTGTGCACCGGGTGACGAGATTCATCAACGTGCGATTGAGCACGTCAGACACGAATTGAGCTTTGGTTCGCTCGCTTCCTGCCATGCGGTCGGCCATCGAACCTGATTGGTCTACCAAGAATATCAGCGCGGTCGGGTCACTTCGTTGGATAGCAGCTTGATACGGCATTTCAAACCTCCTCATACTTACTTATCGAATCTGAGCGCGATGGTGCGCGCCCGAAACATGTCAGGCCAATGCGGCATTGCCAATCGGCAATCAGGAGCTTCACACCCATAACTGCGTGCGTATTTTTCAGGTTCAGCCTACCGCTCTAAAAGCATCGCGAATCCCCCACACGTTGATAACGGCGAATTTGATGGCATCTTTAGAGCTAGTCAACAAAAGTAGCTTTCTAAATTGCGCTCGAACGTAGACGGATGTATACGGGGCTGTCCTTCGTTACTCCCGCTTGCGATATGCTTGTTGCATTGGGAAAGTACCTTAAGAGTCGGCCGTCGTCACCGCTTCTGAAACAAGGGTCGACCAGTCCAACCCCTCCTGGAAGAGGTACTCGAAAATTCGCGCTCCGAGAGCTTCGAACTTGCTGGCGGTAGGCATCGTCTAGGACCTGATGTGGACCGAGAGATATGGGGCGGTTATCCGATTACGTATCGCGAAAGATTGCTACCTCGGGTCTGTCGCCAGACGTGGCGTTGACCCGGGCCGAGAATGGGGTGAGATTGAAGGTCGACGCTGGCGAGTGGGACGTCTCGCAACGCGAGGTCGTCTAGGTCATGAAGCGCACGCGGCAATTGCTACTGTCTGCGACCGATGACTATAACCACACCAATTGAACGGTCCCTGCGAGCGACTAACCGAGGAGCAGAGGGGCCGTCCGAAGACTTCAGTCGGAGCTGGCAGGTGAGGAAGTTCCCTTCCTGCGGCAGTATCCGTAGACAAACTGCCAGCGAAACGAATGGGGTGTTGCGATAAGGTTGCAGTAAAGTGTTAGCTCTTTGTTTTCCAGCAGCACATCGTGACGACCATCGACTTCCAGACAATTCGTGCCGAACCGAAGAGTAAACGTGACTCGTTCGAGGCGTTGAGCATCCTTCTTTTCCAACGCACGACAGACGTGCCCCCTGGAAGCGAGTTTGTCGCGATTCGTGGTGACGGCGGTGATGGCGGTGTCGAAGCGTTTTTCCGTACGCCGGGGGACGGCGTCGTGGGGCTCCAAGCAAAGTATTTCTTTAAGCTTGGCAACGGCGAATTCTCGCAGATAAAGGACTCGTACAAGACGGCGCTGGCGAACTATCCTGATTTGACCGAGTACTACGTTTATATCCCATTTGACTTAACGGGAAAGCGTTCGGCTGGTGCGCATGGTCGTAGCGAGACCGAGCGATTCGAAGACTGGCGTGTGAAAATGCGGATTGCATCATTTGCACTTGGCCACCCCGTCGAAATTCATCTTGTGCCCGAATCGCTGGTGCGAGAAAAGCTGTTGACCATCGACTCCCACGGTGGTTACCGTCGCTACTGGTTTGGCGAGGCAGCCTTGACGAAGGCCCAGATTGTGAGCGGGCTTGAGCAAGCGAAGGCGTTTGCCGGTCCCCGTCACTCTTCACTCGTTGATGTCGCAACCGAAGCGCACGAAGCACTCGATTTTTTCGGACGCGTATTGTCACCGGATGGCTGGGTCGTGGAGAACGTGCGCCCATATCGTCACGCGTTCGCTTCTCTAGCCCAGGCGAGCGCAGAGCTGTTTTCGCTTTTAGATGCACTCGACAAGAAGAAGGCCAAACAGCTGTTGAGTTCCGTCAACAACGCGTTCACTCAGATGCGCAGTCCCGGTTTTGTCGTGAATCACTCCGACGAACTTGAGGCACACCTCGAGTTGCTGCTTCCTTTAATGGAAACGGCGGAACACAAACACTATGAAAAGTTCTGCAGTCTACACGGCGAGGAAAACGACAATCCGCACTTTCGGCAATTTCAGGCCGAGATGATGGCGGCGCTCCCCGCGGGGATTCTGGACATGTGTCGGGAAGCGCTTAAGGACATCAGTGAGGTACTGTCACGGCTTAGGTCTCCTGCTGTAAATGCGTCCCGCGCGCAATCGCTTCTCTTGGTGGGGCCGCCGGGAATTGGGAAGACTCACGAGTTAGTAGCAGCGGCCAATCGCCGCTTGACTGCTGAAGGGCTTTCTCTCGTAGTTTTTGGAGAGGACTTCAGGGACGGGCAGCCGTGGGAGGTGGTCCGCACGAAACTGGGTTTCGGAGCTTCGGTAGGCCGCGGCGAGCTGTTCGAATGTATCAGCGCGAGCGCAGCGTCAACGCGTCTTCCATTCGTTATTTACATTGATGCTCTGAACGAGACGCCTGACGCCGCGCGCTGGCGCGACAGGCTACCCGAGTTTCTTCAACAGATAGCAAACTATCCGAATATTCTCGTTTGCGTTTCGACCCGGGATACGTATCGTGACCTTGTGGTGGACGAGCGCTTTCCGGGATTCGCCTTCAACCACAGAGGATTCGAGGGCAGACAGGCCGAGGCTTTAGAGGCCTTCTGCGCGGCATATCAAATCGAAAGCGAAATCACGCCGCTTTTTTCAGAAGAACTCGTTAATCCGTTGTTGCTACACTTGGCCTGTAAAACAATCAAGGCTGGCGGTGGAAAGAACCTGGACTTGTCGGCACCGGGCTTCGACAACCTATTCAACAGCTATCTGGATGTTTGTGACAGCGCCATCCGACGCAAACGCGGATGGTCCAATCCGGTCAATTTGGTTCGGCGCAGCCTACGAGAGCTTGCAGAGGTATGGGCATGTGACCCTGCAGGTGCAATCAACTACGAGGTAGCGGTATCCACGCTCAACTCGGTGCTCAGCGGCGATGTACATGCGTCAGTGATGCTCGAAGAGCTGCAACGCGAGGGCCTGCTCATCGTCAGTGAAGTAGTTCGAGATGAATGGGTTGTACGTTTCGCCTACCAGAAGTTTAGCGACTCGCTCGTCGCGGCAAATATCCTCGAGTCGTGTTCTGCCGGCGACGAGGTCAACCTTAAATTGCTCGGAAACTCGTTGTCAAAGCTTTGCCCGGAAAACGCGGGGCTTGTCGAGGCGATAGCCTCCGTTCTACCGGAGAAAACAAACGTCGAAATAACCGATTATAGATTGGCGCTTCCGCACGCAGTATCGATGCCGGCTTTTCTAAGGAGTATTACCTTCCGCTCGAGGAAGAGCATTACTTCGGCTACCGTCGATGTCATCAAGGCTTGTCTTAAGCAGCAGGAATTGTGGCGCTCCGCCTATGAAACATTGTTCAAGACGGCAATGATTCCAGAGTGTGCGATTAACGCAAAGTGGCTTCATTCATGCCTGAACGGTCGGTCGCTAGTTGGCCGCGACGCGCTGCTCTCGACTTTTCTAACAAGCTCTTTTGAAGAGCAAGGCGTGGTGCACGCAATTGTTGATGCAGCGCTCCGCTCAGATGTAAGTCGATGGCCAGACGAAAGTCGTGAGCTTCTCGCGATTGTTCTGTTGTGGGTTACGAGCTCTGCGGACCGTCGTGTTAGAGACCGTAGCACCAAGGCGTTGACGCGGGTCATCAGCTTATACCCTGCACTCGGTCTGAGCCTCGTTCACCTCTTCGAAGGAAGCGACGACGACTATATTCTTGAATCGCTAACGCTGGCCATATATTGCGGAAGCCTTCTTGCTCCCTCCAACAGACAGCAAGATTTCATCGCAATTCTCGAAAAACTTGCGACCCCCGGCTTTGCTATTCCGAACGTCATGGTCCGAGATTCGGTGCGAATGCTTGCTATGGCACTGAGTGAGTCAGTCGGCATACCGGCGGAGCTGCAAGCCAGAGCGATAGCCTTTTGTGCGCCTTTCTATTTGCCGGAGAAATGGCCGACTTACTCGGATGCTACAGCGTTCACGTCCATTGAGGGCCTGCCACCAAACATGGACCTCAGTGAACAATGGGGTACGGATTTTAAGCGTTACGTTCTCGAATCGAAGATGCATGATTTCGATTTGGCTTCCATGGGTATCACCATCGAAAATGTTGCGTCATGGATAATGCTTGAAACCCTTCGGTTGGGTTACCCGGGCCCGAAAGGGATAGCGTACGCCCACGAATACCCTTTGCATAATCGACATGGTTCTGGACGCGGACGTCCAGGGTATGCGGAACGGCTCGGCAAGAAATATTTCTGGATTTCGCTGCATCGGCTCGTAGGCCTTCTCGCACGAAACGTTCCACCAAAAACTTGGAACGATGATGTGACCGTGGCGGAGATGCCTGAATACTTCTGGTCCATAAACCTGCGAAAGGTCGACGTTACCGATGTCCGAGATATTTCTGGGCCACGTTCATACGATGAGCGCGTAGTTGGCGATGCTCGCTATCATTTTCCCGACGCCAGTGAGATTAGCGATTTGAACTGGGTGAAGGCGGACGACTTGACGCCGCACAAAGAGTGCTTGCATCGCCGGTCTAGCGATGGCGCTGATTGGGTTGCGCTCGCCTTCTACGCTCATGACGATGAGCGAGAAGACAGCGCCTACTCTCGTGACTCACGGTACATTACGGTTGACTATTCGAGCTTCATCATTGATAAGGCTAAGCAACTGACGGCAAGATACCTTGACAACACGCATGCATTCAGCAGCCATGGCAATCATTGCTACCGCGCTTTTTTTGGTGAATATCCGCGCGCATCGGCGTTTCACCAGTGCGCGTTGAGCGATAGCGTTGCGTTAGCCGCCGACGGTGACCTCACATACGCAGATGTTGAATTGTTGCGTGGCGTGGAATGGGAATACGATTACGCAGCGAATGAGCGTCAAGCAAATCTTAGTGTGCCGGCTCCAGCCCTCGTGGAACATCTGGGGCTAGTTTGGGACCGCCAGTCGGGTTGGTTAGACGAAGCAGGTGTACTGGCTGCTTTTAGCCTGACGGCAGAGCTAAGGTCTGGCCTTTATATTCGACGAGATTTGCTCGACCGCTATCTGCGCGAGTCGGGCAGCCATCTTCTTTACGCACGTTTTCACAATCGAGGAAGAACGGATGGGCCTGCCTCAGATGCATGGTCTTTTGTCCGGTACGATGGTCGACACCTCAAGGTAATCCATCAATCGGTATCTGTTTTTGAAGGATGACGGTGGTGCCGGTCACCTCAAAAATTGGCGTTGTCAGTCGACCGTTAGCGACACCTATCACAAGCGTCCTGCAACTTGGTCACGGTAAGATAACCCGTCCACTGCTAACTAAAACAAGGTGAAGGTATGGTGACGCTGAAAACTGTGCATGCAAAGATTGCGAAACTACAGGCACAAGCCGACGCGCTTTTGAAAAAAGATACGACTGCCGTCGTCGAGAAAATCCACGGGCTCATGGAAAAGCATGGTCTTACCGTTGCGGACATCGTTGCGGATGGTAGTGGTAGCAAGAAACGCGGACGCAAGCCCCGCGTCAAGGCGGCTGTCTCAAAAACTGCATCGGCAGCGCTTTACCGTCGCCCCAAAACTGGCGCGACGTAGTCTGGTCGCGGACGTGCTCCTGCATGGATTGCGACCGTCAGGGACCGTTCCACGTACCTCGTTGAAAGCACTGCCGTCACTTCTTCTAACACTGTCAAGAACTCGCCGAAAGCTGGAAACTATGTTCGCGGTCCTCAGCCGGCTCTATATGCAGGCCCAAACACGGGAGCGACGTGGAGCGGCCGCGGTCGGGCACCCGCATGGATTGCCGGTGCTAAAGACCGGTCGAAGTATCTGATTGCCTAAAACGGGAGGCAGCGTTGAAAGTGAAGGCAACAAAGGTGGGAGGCGTTTAGCGCTCTTTTCCGTTATGCAGCTTTCACCAACTGCCAGTTAGCGATAGTAGTTCACGCTCCTAACGTCAGGGACGTCGCTTCTTCATGAGCATTCGTTGCAATTGCTCGAAACTGACGTCGCGTTTCTCGACGATGAACTCGCAATTGCAAGTCAATGGAAGCGGCGATTCGAGCTCATGCGCGAAGAATTGGCCGTTGATTGTAATCAACCCGCTCTCGGATGCCGTCAATGCGACGGCTGCGTCCGAGGTAATTGTATCGCCAGCTAAAACCTTATCGATATGGTAGATACATTTCGACGGTGAGCGCTTTGTCGCTGCGACCACTTCGAGGTCGACAGACCGACCGATGTCGTAAAGCGACTTTGGTATTTTCAATCCGTGCTGCGGCGCTCTTGCAAGGTCATCGGCGTACCGAATCGCAAGCGAATTTCCGCCACCGTCTTTCACAGTGAATTCCAGCTTGCAATGAGTCAGTGAATACCGCGACTCATTTTTGATGCAGATTGTCGCGCGAACCCATCCAAACTTGTCGGCAACATACTTTGCGCCTTCTCTCCAATAATCGGAGTTTGTGGAATGACGCATGTTGAGCATCGAGTACATCGCATCTACGTCCGGCTCTCTGTAATCAGGAAGCTGCTTGATGTCGCCAAAATCGACATGTACCAACTGTCGGACCGACGAGCTGATGTCTTCATCATCCGCATCTTTGAACGTCAACGACACCTTCGGCGGCTCGCGGCGCTGAACATCGCCTTGACCCATGAGTGCAATCTCGTCTGGCTTGGCAATCGCCGTCGAACTTCCACGCCGGAGGTACACGGTATCTGCGTTGACATCGCCAAATCGCTTTGGGAGGTAGAACGGACGCTTCTGTTTTGGCACTGAGATTACTCCCACCAGGAGTCCGTCAAATTTGCAAACTTCGTAAGCAAAGTCGATTTTTGGGTGAACTTTGGAGTTGACTATTTGCTGGAAATGCGCGTCATCGTGTAGGTCAGCGATACCCACAACGATAGGGAAGTCAGACTTGTTCTCCGCTACTCCAAGGATGATATATGCGGTCGACTCGCGCCACGCATTTGCCATCGCGAGAACATCTTTTACGAGTTCACTTCTTTCTGCGTCGGACCCGGAAACCTTGTATTGTTCGCGCTTGAAATCCAAATCCGCGCCTTCTGCGCGGTACAGCAGTGCTCGAAGAAAATCCTGGTCCATGATTACGTTCTTCGATTCTTGGCATGCCACACCACGAATCGCTAATATTGTTTGTCGAGCTTCACAGTATTGCATGAAGAATCGCTGGAGCAGTCGGTTGCGCGTTACATGAAAGGCACCACCAATGAAAAGGCCTCGCAGACATCACTTAGTGCCACGGTTCTACCTTGATGGTTTCTGCCTCGACCACTCGCGAGCTTTGGCAGTGTACGACCGGGGGCGGAACATGTACCGCGCGCAGCGAAGCCCCTTTCGAGGACGTGGTCGCCGTCTACGAACATGTGGAGCCAGCGTCGCCCGTCAGCCGTTCGCCTCAGGGCGCTAACTTCGCCACCCTTTCCGGTATCTCAAGGCTATCCCAGAGTACCGGCTGTCCCGCGACCGCTGCCGTTGATGTCCGACCAGTGGTGCGACTGCACCGCGGAACGGGCAGCAGTATGAATACCGCGCAACAGGGGTGATGTTTTTAGATTTGGAGACCACGCTCGCAAACCTCGCCGTGTGCTGGGGAGAATTTCCAGAATAATATTTTGGCGGACTGGCTGTGAGGGTGTGCGACCCTCGACGAACAGTTCGTCAACGACTTCCGCGAGGCGCAGCGTTGCCACGCCCACCGCCCGACGGATTTCCAGTCGTACTCGGCCAGTTCCCGCCTGAAGAGCCACTGCCAGACCGGCCGCCGCTTCCTGCTGATTTGGCCCCGCTGGACGAGCCCTTCGATGTACCGCCCGAGTTGCCGCGCGCGCCACCTTGATTGCCGCCTGTTCCTTTGCTCATCGCCGCCTCCACCGAAATTAAGGGGTACCACGAGCCGCGTCCGATGATTCGGATTGCGCATCGGAATCGAGACCATCACGACACGATACTCTTAGGGCTTCGCTTCGGCACATCCTTGGATAATCTACTCGGCGAGACAGCAGACGTTCCAGTTCGGGCGAAGCGCCGGCGGATAGTTGTTGTTCCCAGCTAGAGCGCGGGACGAACGCTGTAGCGAAGCGTCATCAGGTCGTCATGGCTTTCGGAAGGGATGTGCGAGCGCATGCGATGGTGAGGACGCTTGCTACGCACCCTGACCGATACGTCGCACATTTCTCCAACATCAGCATCCGTAAATACGTAAGACCACTGGTTGCTCGCAGTCCACCCGGTATTGACGCTCATGTGTAGAGTTCTGAACAGATACTCAAGGTCTTCGCCGCTCGGGTCTTCGGCCAGAGCAACGATTTCAATCTGCTGGCCAACCTGGACTACCTTATTGGTTGTCCGGATATGCTGCCGCATATCTTTTTTGAACTCAATCAGCGTACCCAAGCTGTCTTCGACCGAGAGCATTTGCGGATACGGGTCGTCGTCGGCGCCGAAGAGAGTCGAGCTATACCGCCCAAATACTGCCCGAAGCTGGCCAGTCGTTCCAGAGATGAATTCCCGTTCACTAGGCATGAGCGTTCGGCCGTGAGCGGCTGGGTTGCGCAGCCCCTCAAGCTCCTTCAGCTTGTCCTTTATCGGACGGAATTTTCCAAGAGTCTCTTGAAAGAAATGCGGCCAAAATTTTTCCAGAATTTCGGTCAATTCATAGAATTCAGCGTAGAAAAGGATGCGAGTGTCTGCGGAGACGCTTTTTCGCTTTTTCGACTCCTCCTCCATGCGCGCCTTCCACTTCTTCACGTTCTCATCCATACGAAGGGAAGAAAGCCAGCCAGGCCCGTATTTTCGTTTCATTACCTCAGTTATGAAACGGCGCAGATAATTCTCAAAATCTCTCAACTTGGTATCAGCGTCCATCGACAACAAACTCCTCACAGTAGGTGCTATCGCTCAACAGAAATTTCGACTGACCGCCGTAAGCCCGCCGAGCAGATGCGACATATCGACAAGTCGTTGAGCGACCAGACGTCGGACCTCGCCCTCGCATTGCCATGTTCCGTACACCGCAAGCAATGACGCGCCCAGTGCCTCCTGCCGGAACCTTTCCTGCAGCGAAGGCCAGATGATGACGTTCACGTTGCCCGTCTCATCCTCGATGGTAACGAACATCACGCCCTTTGCGGTCCCTGGTCGCTGACGTACCGTCACCAATCCACAACCACGCGCGAGTCAGCCATTGCGGTAGGTCATGAGCGTCGCCGCTGGCATAAGCCGTTGTTCGAGCAGCGCCGGCCGCAGTAGTGATAGCGGATGTCGACCGAGTGTGAGGCTCATCGAGTTGTAGTCGGCGACGATGTCTTCGCCCTCCGACGGCGCGCCAAGCACAGGCGTTTCATCATCCACCCGCGCATCGGCAAGGATGTCACGGTCGGGTACCGCGGCGACAGACGTCCAGAGCGCTTCGCGCCGGTTGCCGGCGAGCGACGACAGAGAGTTCGCGGCGGCCAGAACATGAAGGTCCTTCCGGTCGAGCTGCGCGCGTTTGGCGAGTTCGCTGACGCTGGCAAACTGTCTCACTGCTCTCGCGGCTTCAATACGTTCAGCGGCGCCGTCCTTCATGCCCTTCAGGAGCGACAAGCCAAGGCGTACTGCAGGCCTTGATTGAGAATCGTGACGCTCAAGCACTGAATCCCAGTTGCTGATGGTGACATCGGCCGGCAGCACCTTCACGCCGTGACGCTGCGCATCCTGGATGAGCTGAGACGCAGAATAGAAGCCGAGCGGCATGCTGTTCAGCATCGCGGCGAGAAACGCTTCCGGCTCGTGACACTTCAACCGGCTGCTCGCGTAGACGAGCAGCGCGAAGCTCGCCGCGTGGCTCTCAGGGAAACCGTATTCGCCGAAGCCGTGAATCTGCTGGAAGATGGATTCGGTGTAGAGCCCCCGTGGCGGTGTGCATAACTTCGTCTTGTTACTTTCGAGAAACAGGCTTTTGGCATCTTTCTGACAGAGCCCCACAAAATCAAGCGCCGGACGTTGTCCTTGTCCCAACCCGGACCACCAATCTGTGACTCCGGATAGAGCAGCACTAATACAACCGAACGCAGCGTCGCAATAAAAAACAGGAGAAACCCAAAGCCAATGAGGCGCTATGACATCCTGCGTGGCGGACGGATTGCCACAGGGCAAAATGGTCGGCTGCTAATACGCAAGGTGCTCGTGCGGCTGCGCCACGGATAACGCAGCCCTCAGTTCCAACGCCGGCAGTTCCTTGTGACTGCATTTACTACATCTAAGAAAGCTCCTGCAAGGTGGCGACGGGTGGTGTCAACTTAAAAGCACGCGTTTCCCTGCTTGCAAGTTTCGTCGGTTCAATGTGGATAGTCTTTTTCCTGTCTGTATTGTTTCCTTGGCTACATCTAGACACACATGGCGTCGAGCCGCGCACCATCAGCGGATTGCAGGGAATCCTGTTCGCGCCCTGGCTGCACGCCAACTTTCGCCACCTCCTGGCGAACACCTCAGGATTGCTTGTCCTCGGCTGGCTCTGCACCTGGCCAAAGGTCTCAAACTTCTGGGATGCCACGATAGGCTCGATGCTTGGAGCAGGGTTATGCGCGTGGCTACTGGGAGCGCCATACACGATTCACATCGATGCGAGCGGACTGGTATTCGGTTACGCCGCGTACCTTGTAGGCCGCGGGCTGTACATCCGCGACATGCTATCGGTGGCAGTCGCTCTCGTCGTGGTCGCGGCGTATGGAATGACGATGTTCATCGGCGCGTTGCCACTGACGCCGGGCATCTCGTGGCAAAGTCATGTCGGAGGTACGATTGGCGGGATTCTGGCAGCCCGTGCGGGTCGGGTGTCGCGCGCCAGCCGACGCTAGCAGCAACACACCCACACGTGCGGCGTGCACCTATACTCACCTACTGCCGCATCGCTCGGGGCACTGACCTCGCGCTCCTTTGTTCAACTGCCTAGATTTCAGCATTGTTCTCTAGCTTTCACCTGCTGCTTGAAAATCCCCTTTGGTGAAGTTGAGCCCCGCAGTATTCTGAGCGTGGCCTTCAGACACGTTCCAAAGCATCACGAGACACCTGTCTGAGCCATCGTCGCCCGTCAGTCGGTTGCCTCAGGGCGCTATTCCAGCCGTCCTAAATGGCACGGGCCATCAGACGACCGACATCGCCGTGCGCGCGAAAGCCCCGTCGGCTTTGAACCTGAACAGGGCGGTGCAAGGGAATACGCGAGGATGTCGAGGAAATGACCACCCGGCGTTGGCGATGGTTCAGATGCGTCCCAACGGATGCTTGGACCCTTCACTGACCAGAGACTTGAGCGCTTGAGTCGGGCTGTCGACAAACCGCATCCGCTGGCCGCTGCCGAAGGCTTCATAGGGGTAACCGCCGGAGAGCGGTGCGCTGACCGCATCCAGAAACGTGGTGCTGTCCGAATTTAGAGTGAGGTCGACGGCTCCAAGTGCCTCGGTCAGGTGCTGCAAAGTTCGCGCGCCGATGATGGGGGCCGTCACAGCAGGTCGGTCGGACAGCCAGCTGAGCGACACTTGCGCTGGCATGGCGCCGATATCGTTGGCAACACGGATAACCGCGTCAATCGTATTCCTGTTTCGGTCAGAATCCGCGTATTCGGCTGATGTCCACTGGTACAAGGGCTTTTTGGAACCCGCGCGGGTACGCGCCTGCGGAATTGATGCCGTGGCCGTCGTATGTGACCTGTCTGCCCACGAAACTATCGAATCGGTTGTAACAGGCATTATCGAAGTGCATGGAGCAATCGACATTCTGGATAACAACGCGGGGACTATCTGGGGGGCTCCGGCCGAAGAACATCCCCTAGACGGCTGGAAGAAGGTGTTCGACCTGAACGTCACGGGCCTCTTCGTATTGACCCAGGCTGTCGGTCGTCATTCCATGCTTCGTACTGGCAGGGGCAGAATTCTGAATATCGCGTCCGTCGAAGGTCTCGTCGGCATCGACCCGCGACACATGAAGACGATTGCATATAACGCAAGCAAGGGTGCCGTGGTCAACATGACGCGGGCACTTGCTGCAGAATAGGCCCAACGAAGGATAACAGTGAACGCAATCGCGCCGGGATTCTTTCCGACAAAGATGACAAAGGTCAACATCGAGCAGTCGCCGAATCTGCTTGAACTTTGCCCTATGAATCGCTTCGGCGGCCCTGAAGACCTCAAAGGAATTGCTGTGCTCTTGGCCTCAGACGCGTCCGCATACATCACCGGTCAGATTATTGCGGTCGATGGCGAAATAACTGCAGTCTGAATGCGCTGGCGTCTATGCCAAAGCATACGTCCAGCGGTCTCGATGTCAACGCTATCGTGACCGCACCGGGGCATTCGGGCGTGGCATCCGAATTTCGTCAGGCAATTTTCAGCGTGAAGTGGGGTCATCCTCTCCCGCGGCAATATCTGTCTGTGGGCCCGTCTCTAATGACGGCTTCTTTTGCGCTGCCCATACTGCCTGCATCAACCGCAACGAGGTGGTCTTCTTGCCTGCGCCGACGGATACCTTCTGCTCAGCAGCGCTAACCGCCGCCGTCTGCTTGCTCGGGTTGGCTTCGTTGTGCGGGGCGATATCTGCTGTCGTGGGGGTGTGCTGTTCCTTCGACTGGTCGATATTTTCCAGAAGTTTCTCAGATCTCTTCACAGTTGCACCTGCCATTTGAGTTCGCGATTTTTCATGCTTCGTTTGAATTGATTCCGACGTGTCGCCATGGCTCATTCGTTGGCGGTCTACCTCGGTTGACCATGAGTCATGTCACCTACACTCTTTACGTTGCAAACGAAGTCCCCATCAATATAGCTACACGGCGGCATCCGCAACGGTATCCCCGGGATTCTCATGACACCGCGATGTTTGGTAAGCGCAGCATCTTACTCGAGTACACGAACTACGCGAAGCTCGACGCGAGGCTCTGCGAGAAGCATGAAATCATGCGGGTATGCGCGACGCTGAACCCCCAGCGATTGCTGGCGCCATCGCGATGATGTCGAGTGCCGACAGCGGGTGGATTAACGTGACAAACTTGAATGTTAACGGGCGCGAAGAGGTTCTGGTGAACCTCGACTGCCTGGCGCGGCTAATCGCGCGCGCGGGAGACTTCGGTCAGAAACTCTTTGCCCACCTTTCTGAATTCAAGGTTGGAACTGTACTCTTTCAGGAGGTACTGCATTTCAGATAACCCGAATCTGACGTTGTCAATCGACCCCGAATCTTCGCGTTGCGCACGGATAGTATCGTCGGTCAGCCTGTTCAAAATTTCGGACATGTGATGCTGCAAATCGTCAAGGTCGTTGCGCCCCCACGTTTCCGGCGCGGCTTCTCGCACATCGCGCCAGGCATCCCGGACCTTGATGAGCGACCATAACTGTCGCTCGTCAAAATATGAGCGATTTTCGAAGTTTTCCCTTTGCGACGAAATGGCTACGTCCCTTGACCACCTCGCAAGGAGGTCCCAAGTCTCGTCGACAGCATCATGTAATCTGTAAAAACTAGGCTCGCTCTTTTGAAAATACGAATAGGCGACGCGCTCAGGCATGTCTCGCACGCGCTCCCGTGGTTTCGACTGCGGCTCGACTGCAGTTGGTTTCTCTCCTTGGCGTGCAGGTTCCTCACGGCGGTTCTGTTCCACCGGCGCCGTCTGGTCAGACACATCGTCCACCTTAGGCAGACCTTGCTCCGTCAAGTCCTTTTCACTTTGGCCCTGCGCAGCGGGTTCGCTGACCGCGACGGAATCTGACGCGTGGCCGCTCGTCCGAGTAAAGCTGATAACGCCGTGATTCACGTAGTTAGATTTCAGCCGCAAGAGCGCGAAGGCCGCAAATATGCCTATCGTTGGAATCACAATGATTGGAGGATTCCGAAGTACGAGAGATAGCATTTCGCTCATGTCTTCGCCATTTTTCCCGATGCCAGCACGCCGGCCGCGCAATAAAAAAGAATTGCGTCGGTTCCCATTGCCCCCAGCTCTTTAAAATATCCGCCGAAGGACCATTTCAGCCAGAATGCGGGATATGTACCTTTTATCGAGTACCCAAACGCGGCGACCCAAAATATCGAGCCTACGGCAAACCAAAAGACCGCCAAAATCAACAATGTCGCGTTCCAATTGTATTCCCGGCAGGCACGCCGCGCTTCCGGTGTCGTTCCTGACTCAGGCTTCTCGCCGATTGGAAAGCAGACAAGAAGTAGTGCCAGGCCGGCGGACGCCAGCTCTGGCGGAAGAAATTTCAAATCGGTATCGCAGTTCGTCACCCGAATGGCCGATTCCCAGAAAAACAGCACAATCGGTAGGCCGACTACGCTGAATATGATTGCGCCGAGATTCCAGATAAATCGCAGGTCGAGCATATTATTTGGTTCATGTCACGCGATGGCGCGGTGCAACCGCGTCATCACGAAATGGGCAGAAGCAATCGAACAGCTCGTAACCAACCATCGGATAGGACGGTTGTTTTTCGCATTGGAAATCATCGGCTTCCACGAGGTGCCGCATTGCCACGTCCACCGCCGGACGGGTTGCCCGTCGTACTCGGCCAGTTACCTCCGGAAGAGCCACTTCCCGAGCGGCTGCTGCTCCCAGTTGATTTGGCCCCGCTGGACGAGCCCTTCGATACACCGCCCGCGTTGCTACGTGTGGCACCTTGGCCGCCGCCTGTTCCTTTGCTCATCGCCGCCTCCATTGAAAATATAGGGTCACACCTGTCGCTTTGGATGAACCGAATTGGCAGCGAAAGCGAGACCGTCAGATAACAATACGCCTGTTTAAGGCGGGCTTCTCGCGGTGGTCGGAACAGCTCACACGGAGTTGGTAAAATCGAATGACATCTATTAACCACCTGAACAATCAAGCGCCTTTGTATGGATAGGCTGCTCAACAGAAATTGCGGCTGACTGCCGTGAGCCCACCTAAAAGGTGCGATAAGTCGACGAGCCGCTGGGCAACCAAGTGACGGACCTCGCCTTCGCATTGCCACGTTCCATAAACGGCGAGCAGCGACGCGCCGAGGGCTTCCTGGCGAAACTTTTCCTGCAGCGACGGCCAGATGATGACGTTCACGTTGCCCGTCTCGTCCTTGATGGTCACAAACATCACTCCCTTTGCGGTACCTGGTCGCTGACGTAAGGTGACTAGCCCGCATCCGCGAGCGAGCCGACCGTTGCGGTACGTCATGAGCGTTGCTGCCGGCACGAGACGTTGTTCAAGCAGCACGGGCCGTAGCAGCGATAGCGGATGCCGTCCGAGCGTGAGGCTCATCGAGTTGTAGTCAGCGACAATGTCTTCGCCTTCCGACGGTGCGCCGAGCACAGGCGTCTCGTCTTCAACGCGCGCGTCGGCGAGGATGTCGCTGTCCGGCACCGCGGCCACAGACGCCCAAAGTGCTTCGCGCCGATTACCGGCCAATGACGACAGCGAATTCGCTGCGGCCAAAACCTGAAGGTCTTTACGGTCGAGCTGGGCGCGTCGTGCGAGGTCGCTGACACCGACGAATTGACGCACGGCTCTCGCGGCTTCAATGCGCTCCGCTGCGCCGTCCTTCATGCCCTTCAAGAGCGACAGGCCGAGGCGTACCGCCGGCCGTGCTGCGGACTCATAGTGTTCGAGTACCGAGTCCCAGTTGCTGATGGCGACGTCCGCCGGCAAGACCTTCACGCCGTGCCGCTGTGCGTCCTGGATGAGTTGCGACGCAGAATAAAAACCGAGTGGCATGCTGTTGAGCATCGCAGCGAGAAACGCCTCGGGCTCATGGCATTTCAGCCAGCTGCTCGCGTACACGAGCAACGCGAAGCTTGCCGCATGACTCTCTGGGAAGCCGTATTCGCCGAAGCCGTGAATCTGCTGGAAAATGGCTTCGGCGAACGCCTTCTCGTATCCACGCTCCATCATTCCATTGACGATGCGGTCGTAGTATTTGTCGAGGCCACCCTTGCGTTTCCAGGCGGCCATTGCGCGACGCAACTGGTCCGCTTCACCAGGCGTAAAACCGGCAGCCAGGATGGCAACCTGCATCACCTGCTCCTGGAATATGGGCACCCCGAGCGTGCGCCCGAGCGCTACCTCCAGCGCCTGGCTGGGATATTCGATGCTGCACAATTTTCGAATGAGGTTGAGCAGCGCTACGGTCTTCGAATTCCACGGCTTGCAATACTCGGTCTTGCTGTGCAACTCGAGCGGGACGGCCTGCTTGAAAGCATCTTGGGCAGCGCGCAAAGGCCCGTGTATAAATATGCAGCGACTCAACAATTTGAAGATGAAGACGTCCCAGCCGTGACGGAGGGCGAGATTGACTGGGTGTTGAATGACTTCGTTAAAAGCTGCCGCGACGATGAGATTCTCGCGAGCCTCGACGACGAAGCGTTGCAGGAAGGTTTCCTCGACCGGCTTCTGCACACCGACTCTATGCGCCTTCTATCACGCAAAGAGTTTGGGACAACGACCAAGCGAGCAAACACCACTCTGACGCTCAAAGCGGCTCCGCCCGATGAGGCCGAGCGTCGGGAATTGCGTCTCGACTTTCATGTCGCGCAATTTTTGCTCGACCTAAAAATGCACATCCGGACCGATTTGCTCGAGTTTCAGATATTGCGTTTGCGAACATGGCTGCGGAAGCGCTTGCCTGCTTCAGTGAGTCAGCCGGAGATGGGCCGGAGTCCTTGGAAGGCTTCTCGGTGTACCTCGATTCTCCCCTCCTTCTCGACATACTCGGCGTGAACTCCGAATATGAAGAATACGGGAAGGAACTGCTGGAGCTGATAAAGGTGTCGAAAGCATCGCCTGTTGTCTTTGACGATGCAGTAGCAGAAGCGGAATCGGTTGTTTCTGCCAGGCTCGCGGTCGCCAGGTCCGGTCAGAATCAAACTACAAGCGCCGACCGCTGCCGTTGATGTCCGACCAGTCGCGCGGCTGCACCGCAAAGCGGGCAGCAGTATGTATACCGGGCGAGAGGGGAGATGATTTTGCTTGCGACAGGGGAAGTCGGAAATCTGACCGTGAGCAGTTGAGATTTACATGCAAAAAAAATTTCAGAAGGCCGGCGACGCGCGACGAGAAGCACAGCTGGGCATCTCCTGTTCGCCGTTTCAAGCTTTTTCGACTGGGACAGGCTACATCGACGCCTCGCACTGCTTCAACGCAGCGCGCCGGTGGACTGTCTTGTCTAATCGCATCGGTAAATCGTCTCTGTCAGAGTCGCCGCGAGCGGCTTTGCGCCTCGACGCGTTGACGGCGCGTTTGTCGACATGCAAATTTCACCGCTCATTTCAGACCATGGCCGGAGGCGCTTCGACGATACCTGCCGCACGCTTATTTTCGTTGACTATACTTCGTTGCAGCTTCGCGTGAGCAATGGTCCTAGGGGGCTACCGGTCGAATTGTTGTATCATCCGACGCCTCGCATGCATCTCACGCCAACTCGTATTCATCCTCAGATAAGCTCCGGACCCGATGCAAACAATGTACGCGCACATCGCGGGCGAACTCCGTGAATTGACCCTTCCCCCAGTGAATCAGGAGGTGCTACCAGGCATCCCCTGGGGAGCGTTCGATGAACTGATGACACCGGCGTATTGGCGTGGGCAGGCATGGCAGCACACGGAATCTGGGACCTTTCAAGACTTTCGTCTCGGACGCTCGCTGAATGAGGAAGTGGCAGCCTGCCTGCTTGGCGGTTGGGGAATGCCTGCTGAATTGGCATTGGCCGCGTACGCTCGAGTACGCGAACGCGGTCTCCTACGGTCGGGCGTGACTACTCAAGAGCTCGAAGAAGCGCTGGGCGAGCCATTCACGCTTCGAGACCGCGACCGCAAATATCGATTCATTCGTCAGAAGTCGCGATACCTCAGTGGATGCCTGGAACAACTAGCTGGCTTCACGCCCCCTGACGATGATGTTGCATTCCGGGACAGACTGAACGAACTCCCCGGTATCGGACTCAAGACCGCCTCCTGGGTAGTTCGCAACATGCGCCCGCGAAGCGAGGTAGCGATTCTGGACATCCATATTATTCGCGTCGGCCGGCATCTCGGACTCTTTCCGGAAGAGTGGCAACCGGAAACGCACTACCGTCAGCTGGAAGCGCGCTTCGTGAAATTCGCACGAGCGATAGATGTATCCGCCGCGACCCTCGATGGCCTCATGTGGGACCACATGCGCCGATTGTCTGTCATTTTGAAGAAGGCTCACGTGAAGGCCGAGCAGCTGGACCTTTTCGGCGCCGACCCTACCCACGTGCACTGAGGGGCTTTGGCTCCCAGTCAGGTTTGAATTGGCACGCCGATAGCTGCGGCGCCGACCGCGAGCAGTTGTTCGTTTGCTGGTAGTGCCGATACGACCTCGTTGCCCAGAATTCCCAGCGGACAAAACCCGAGACCGCACCACTCTGTTGCGAGCGCTAGCGTCTGCAACAGCGCACCGGCATCACGCAACAGGAGCGATTCGCCGTTTTCATATGCTGCCTTCGGTTTCGCCATGTCGGCAACCAGGGCCATGAACGCGCCTTTAGCGTTGGGTAGCAGAAACTTGCATCTGCTAGTCCACATCTCGTAGATTTCCGATGGAAAGCTCAGTCGGTCGAGCGTGCAGAGCTCAACGTTAACGCGATAAGCGACGCCGTCTACAAACAGAACAACCGAAATGGAATGAAGCGCTCCAGCCGAAAGCGCTGGCCGGCGGGTGCGCCGCATTGCGTCACCCTCTTGCCAAAACCGGGGCGTTAGTGCGAGGTGGAACACTGTCGTCATCGAATCGACAGTCGCGGGAGCCAGAGCACGGGTCGAGCGCCGTCGTTCAAAGATGTCCACGAACGAAGCGGGCGCGGGAGCTTTAAAGGTCCCGAATGGCACACGGTCTTCGACTGGCCACGCATACTCCGAATACGGACCATCGCGAAGTGGGCACGGGTCCTCAATAAGGCTCAAAGCCTAGCTCCCCAAGCGTCTCATAGTGCTTCCGGCAACCGCGGCACATCCCGCAAGCTTCATTGGCGACATGGCACGAATGCGCCCAAGCCAGTAAATCTGCAGGCACACCTGAGGCCGTAATGAGTTCGGGCCCAGTGAGCCCAATCGCCGGTGCCTCAAGTGAAATCGCGCCTTCCTGGCAGCGAAGTAGCGCGTTTATCGCAGCGATAAACTCCTGCGTACCGTCCGCATGCATGCCGTCTGTCCGTAACGTACCAATCAAGAGACGATTTACGTCCAGACTAACGGCCTTCATTGCTGCCAATGTAATGAGCATCTGATTGCGAAACGGCCACCACTCTGAAACGGGCGCAAGCGCGGCGGGCGCAGACCCGGCCATGTCGCCGCTACCAAGTGCGCTCAGGTCGGCGTCAATCACGTGATGCTCGATATTGAGCGCCTCGCAAACAGCAGCGGCCGCGCGCACCTCCGCTTCAGCGGCACGCTGACCGTAGGCAACGGTGATTCCGACTTCCGGTCGCATCCAATACGCAATTGCGACTGAATCCATGCCGCCAGAAAGGAGAAGCGCCGTTTTCATGTTTTCCACGCAGTGTGGTGCAGCGCCGTCACGAAATCAAAGAAGACTTTGCTGTGCGAGCCAATCACCATCTTGAGGTTCTCTTCGCTAACCGCTTGTGCAAGGGCGTACACCGGCTTGCCCTGCGCGCGCGCATAACCAACCTCAAAAACGGTTCCCGCGTCTAGGCCATCAAGAATCGCGAAAACGCGGTCGCATTCCTCTAGCGCCTGTATGTCGGCGGGTCCAACCAGATGTGCAGGACCTGGACCAACGTCATGAATCGGTGAAAACACCTCGAGGCCCAGTTCCTTCAGGCACCGACGAGCTTCATCCACGAGCCAACGCTGCCCGAGGTTGAAAAAGGGACTCGCCAGATAGACCCTCCCAGGGATAGTAGAAGCTGGAACCCGCTGAGCTTGCTTTAGCTCCTGGACACGAAGAGCCGGCAATCCCATAGTTTCGGCGTAGTGTGCAACTGCGCGCGACGCAACTTCCGCTGCGTGCTCCGGGCTTTCGCGATGCACGGCCCAACGAGCGGCGAATATTGCAGCGAAAACGTCTCCCGAACCAACGGTCCAGACCAAATCACTTCTGTATGCCGGAATGTGAGCCTTGCCCCCATTCGACATGTGCACAAAGGCACCCTCCGGGCCTGACTTGACCACCACCACCTCGGCGCCACGCGCCAGCAGGTTTCTTGCCGCGACGTCGGGGTCGATATCCTGCCCCATCGCAACTATCTCGCTGCGATTTGCCACGATTGCCAGATGCTCTGCCTTACTCCCGTTATCCCAGAACGATTCCGGATGGAAGGCTGACTGTGGGTCATGGACGCACCAATTGGCGTCGACCTTTGCCGAGCCTTCCAGCATCCCGAACCGAAGGACGGCCCCGGCCGAAACCTCCATCGGGTCGAGTTTCGGTATGCGCGCAAGCGGCGGTCGAACAACCGGCGTGGACATGCAATGCACATATTCGAACGAGATGCCGATTGGGCATGGGTGCGCTACGACTCCAAAGCCGTAGAGCGCTGCCGCCTTCGCGAATTCTTGCTTTACATCGTCTCGCGCATAATTGTGCAACGTCACCTTGTCGACGTGGCTGACGAGTGCGGTAGCCGCACGCCCACCGGAGCCAAAGATTTGGTCCCATTCAGGCCAGATACATTTTTCGTGATAGACGCCACCTGCAACAACAATCTCGCTCTGAGTCATCGAAGACCCACACGAATCTGGCATGTGCCGCCTTGAATGGCTAGCACTTCAGCGACATATTGCCGGCCGTTCTGGATACACTCAATGAACTGAAGCATCGAACGAGACGTGATGGAACCCACGGTCGCCCCGTTGCGGTCCTGAGTAACAAGTCGATGCGGCGGACCTGGCAAGAACACCACGTCAAGAAGGTCACCTGGCCGCACGTTTCGCAACGCGGCTGCCACGACCGAGTTAAGGTTGGTGATTTCCTCAATGACACAGGGGTCGTTGGGTACGCCGCCAATACCCCCACCGCCTCCCCCTGCCGTTGGATTAACTACGGGCGCCTTCGGCTCAGGCCTCCAATCTCCACCGCCGCCACCACCACCAGACATATGGACTCCCGGACTGTTCTATTTGTTGAGTTTTACGTGCCCGAAACGATTGCTCGCAGTAAGGACATCGCTAAGATTCACTCGGAATGCACATTTTAATGAGCAGACGCCATTCGTCAAATGAAAGTTTTGGGGTGGGTCATTTGACTTTGCCCGATAGCATCGGGTGGTGGACCTTGGTCGCAGGAGCACGTGATTATGGGAGTTCGATGCCGCGAATCCTTTGATACAGGGTGACTGCGTACGAGTCTGTCATCCCCGACAGAAAGTCAGTCGCATGCACCGCACGCTCGTAATTTGAAGCCGAAGCCAAGGTGTCTGTGTCGAATGAAGTGAGGCGTAGGAGTGTCTTCGACCGCACGGACGCTGCCCCTTTCTTTTCGGCCAGGTCATCCATCGCTCCAACAAACGCGGAAAGAAGACCACCAATAACTTCGAAGCCACAGGCTTCCACCTCGACAACCGGCCTACTGTTGTAGACCTTCGCCCGGCCAACCTTCTTGAACTGTTTGAACGCGTCAGCCCCGTCGATATGTGAAGCAAGCTCGTCGTCAAACGCGCCTGTCATGATGCCATCGAGTTTCTTTCCAAAAACAGAAACGAACTCATGGATGAGCTTACCAATCGTACGGGCACGCAGGTACTCAGCTTGTCGATGTTTGTCGTGTACCTGCGCCAAGCGCGTTTCAATCGCGTCGTCAATCCACGGTTTATGCAAGTCGCGCAGCTCATCAAATGACACCATGCCGGCGCGGAAGCCGTCTTCAATATCCATGATGTGATAACAGATGTCGTCTGCGGCTTCAACCAAGAAAGCTAAGGGATGGCGATACCATGCAGCGCCCTTTCCAGGCTTCCTGAGTAGTCCGACCTCGTCAGCCACCTCGGCGAACAAGTCTCTCTCAGAATGCATAAAGCCAAACTTCTTCCCGCTTATGCCCGAGCGTTGCCGGTCTGGAACGCTTGATTCGCGTGGATACTTGGTGAACGTCGCGAGGGTTGCACAAGTTAGTTGCATGCCCCCCTTCTGCTCGGGAATCTGCGTATGACAAATCGTTCTGAAGCCTTGAGCATTGCCTTCAAACATCCGGAAGTCGTGGTTCTGTGAAGGACTCATCTTCCACGACGCCAGACGCCTCCCACCTTCGTGCTCATTGGCGAACCATTCTTGAATCGCCGATTCTCCGGCGTGCCCAAACGGCGGGTTTCCGATGTCATGTGCGAGGCATGCTGCAGAGACGATAACTCCGATATCCTGCGGGTTGACCTTTGCAGCACGTCTCTCCGACTTACCGATTTCCGCGGCTGCAAGCGTTCCAAGCGACCGCCCGACAGAAGCGACCTCCAAACTGTGTGTCAGGCGAGTTCGAACATAGTCGCTTTTCGCTAACGGGAAAACCTGCGTTTTATCTTGTAGCCGTCGAAATGCCGACGAGAAAATCAATCGGTCGTAATCGCGGACAAATTCGCTCCGAATGTCCTTCCCTTTTCCAGACTTCTTGTCCACTCCGAGTCTTTGTGCGGAAAGCAGCTTGACCCAATCCATACCTGCCACAGCATCTCCTTTTCCTGTTTTTATCTTTCTCGCGATAGCTCATCGCTTACGAGCGATTCCACTCAATCATTGCGCTACCCGCGTTCGCTCAACGCGCAAATCGGGCCTTCATCTTTTCGGCAATGAAGCCAGTAAGCTTTATAGCTGGCGAGTATAGACGCAGACAGGCGGTGGAACAGGCGCCAAGCTGTTGCGACAATCATCGTATCCACAGGATGTTCGACGGATTTGTGACCCACGGGCCTGAAAAATCGTGCCCGGCTATAAGCTATCGCAGATGATAATAGCAAGGCTCCTCGGCACAATTGTTATCGGCTCGAGTTTTTGACAATTTTTCCGCGCTGGTGCAAATATATGATGCGTTTTGCATGTTGCACGCGGGGTATTCGAAAGAAGCGCCGAGGTGCACTCGGACTACAGACATGCACAGCGCCGCAACCGGATGTTTCCATCTGGCCGCTTCAGGAGACTGTATGACTGCAGCATGGCAGACCTATCAACAAGAGGTCGCTGAACTATTCGTATCGCTTGGCTGCACAGTTGAGGTCGAAAAAGAGGCGGTCGGAGCACGGGGTCTTCACGTGGTCGATGTCCTCGCTCGGGCCACTTTTGCTGGTGTAGCCATCACGTGGGTCGTTGAGTGCAAGCTTTGGAACACCGCAATACCGAAAGAAAAGGTTCTGGCGCTCGCCCAAATTGCGTCTGATATAGGTGCAGACCGGGCCTTTCTCCTCTCTGAGTCAGGATTTCAAGCGGGCGCCATTCGCGTCGCTGAACACACAAACATTACGCTGACCAATATGCAGGAGCTTCTTGGCAGTGCGAAGAGCGAGATACAGCGACGCGAACTCATCTCACTTACGCAAAAGGCGAATCAACTGCAGCGGGAGATGCATGATTTTTTCATCCTAAATGACTACTCCCCAAGGCCACCCAAAGGGGCCGACCGCGAATCGTTCCTAGACTTGCTCGCGGTCGTCTTTGAGTTGTGTTCCATTGCACTACCGCGAGCCCTTGCTGGAGAATTTCCTATCAAATTCTCAACTGGAGACTCCCTTTCGACGACTTACGACGCAACAACTTTCATTGCCGATGCGACCCGCGAATTGAGCCGCGTGACCAACTGCCTCGAGGCTGCAAAGCTTAAGGTTGAGGGCGTTCGAAACCTCGCCGCGAAGACCTTTGTCGAGTTTGCTCTCAACGTCGGGGAGTTCTTAGACGCCTCAGAGACCGTCCTCGCCACAAACAGCCAAGCCCCCGTCGACCAGAAGCTTCTGACCTCAGCGCTTCACCGCATGGTGCAAGTCGGCCAAGGAGCAGCCTCGCTTCGCGTCTTAGTTAATGGAAAAGCGTCACGAACACTCTCTCGCGTGACGCGAGCTTTGTCGGACGGGCCATACATCTACTTAGCTGAAATGCACCGCAAGCCTGACCAATGGCGCCAGTCACGGGAGACAATCGAAACGCTGCTTCGTGAACTGGCAGCATTTCTGTCCGCACCTGTCACACCACAAACTTAAGCGCCGAAGCATGGAGCCGCTCACTAGCGCACAGCCGCAAACGGACCGCTGCGTTCTCGAAGTCGGCGAGCTCAACGTGCGCACCGAGCTGTCAGCAGGTAAATCACTGTCGTGAAGTTGGCAGATGCATTCATCCGCGTTCTGAGTTACTCATCAGCAGGCGTAGGAGCCCTCGTAGTGGCGACAAAGCGCGAAGAATTCGTCTAGCTTCTGCTGGTCGTGGTCTGGCATTCGCTTCATGTGCGGCCTTTCGATGCGTTCAATCATTCGGGCTGCCTTGTAGCGCGTCATAGTACGCAGTTCCTAACAAGAAGGAGGGAATCACTTCGTGCGAGCGCTATCGCGGATTTCCAGGTGAGCTCACGCGCACAACCATTCAAATTCTTACCCATGGCCGCAAGCGTTTTTGCGACAGCCACGCGCAATAGCGGCGCGGCGAAATAATTCACACGGCCCGAGCGGAGCGCCGCGCCGCTTTGCAGGTCGTGCATGAGGTCGCAGAGTCTACTGGCGAGGGCGTGCCGATGCTCTTGCAAATGCCTGGTACCCGTCTGTGCTTCTAGCAACTGTTCGAGAACGAGAAGCTTCTGCTCGACAAGAAAATCCTGACCACCACGAAGCCCATCTAGCAGGTAGCTCACAAATCGGCGTGTCCCGACGGTTGGCGTTCGATGTGTAGCCACCCAGTGCGACGTTACACGCAAGGCGTCTCCTGTTGCGGCATCGTTTGCGCTACTTTCGATGGTTGCAATGGCTTGGGTAATGACCTGGTCGGACCTTTCGGGCCACCATCGCAGGCAGGCGAAGAGCAATGGTATTTGCGGCGAGTTGATGGTGAGCCCCGCGCTCCAAAGCTCCTCGAACCAGTCGCCGAGTCCGTGAATTTTAACAGTCTCGAGCGTGAGGACTTTTGCGAATACGTCGTGGCAAACGGCGACGATTGCACGTAGGCGCGCGCTCACGAGTAGGCCTGTAGTGTCGTCAGAACCAGCGAGGGCCCTAGCGACTAGTTCGACGCCTTCGGTTGCCCACCAGCCGCGCATTTTCTCGATATACGGCAGCAGTTCGTCTTCTGTCCAGTCGATTTTCTCCTGGATTCGCGCGCTCATTACGAGGGCGCCCAGTAGCGTATCATCGGGAGTCAAGACAAACTTCTTCTTCTCACCCATAAAATCATGGAGACCTTCCATATTCGGAAAGTCCAGTTTTTCAAGCCACTGCTTGAAGGACTCGTGCGGCTCCAGACGGTCGGAGAGATGCGGCCACACAACGAAAGTGCTAGACGGTAGGGCTTCGAATCGGGGGATTCCGCCCATAGGGACGTTGTGCCATATTTGCGCAGCAAAGCGCCGCTTCTGCTCGGTCGTCAGCGCATCAGCATGAAGCAGCCACGTCAAGGCCCGCGCACATTGCGACCTCTCCGAAGGGGAGCCCCCCGATGCTAGCTGCTCAAAGTCGTCAAGGATTTGATTTGCAACGCTTGTTAGCTCGTCGCCAACTTTGTTGACCGAGCCGGGGCTTCCCGCGAAGTATATTGCATCGGGCCATAGCTGTCGGGCCAGGAGCTTCACCTTGCTAGTAGACAGGGCAAGAAGGCGCGGCACGAAACTGGCATGGTCGGACCGAGGGAGCAGTCGTATTGCTCGCTCGAAGAAATTGGCATACGCCCGGTGAAGCTGCAAATCCTCTTGAAGAGCTGCCGAACCGTGCAATTGAAATGCAAGCTCGCACAGAATGACGGCGTGATGTGGTTCGAGCCGAAAAGCGACCCGAGATGCCAAGTCAAGGAGCTGCTTCAAAGCAGAAGACGCTGCCGCATCCCATTGCGCATCTATCGTGATAGAGTTAATCACCTCGACAGATTGCTCAAATAGAGTCAGTGCAATTTCCCGACTGAGTGCTGAGATTGCGGCAAGGTCCAAAACATCTGCAGAACCGGGCCCGATACGAGCGCTGGCGCGCAGAAGAATCCTCAAACTTGCATCTTGCCCCCCATTCAGGGACATAATTCGGAAGCAAGACGCCAAGGTCTTAGCGCCATACATGAGTTCTCCCAGCGCTGGTGGCAGAGAGACTCGTTCAATCAGACGTACGTAGCTGATGGCAGCTGCTTGCGCCGTAGGTAGAAGCAACGGTATGCGCCGGTTCGCGGGCACCTTATTGGCATCAATCTCGATGACGCTAGCGGTGAGTACGCTATCTCCGAGCTGAACATCGTACCGAACTTCGTCCATGATGAAGTACGGATGTTCGATGTTGTCACGCGCATTCTCGTCTCGCACTGATTTTTCCGGAGAGACGTTCTCTGGATTGTCGGTTTCTTCTTGATTGATGCGTGCGAGGAGACCAGGCTCCGGAGACCAAGTGCGAGCCTGATTCAGACCCGCGGGGGTTTTCTTGTTCTCGTCGCCTATTCTAACCGCGTTGCTGAGCGCTCCGAGTAACCACTCGGCCCATTGTTCGCGAGACACAAGATAGGCATCGTCACCTTTGAATTGAATCGCGTCGCGAATGGTGTGAAGTCCGCGCTTAACGAGCTCCAGCCCTCGACGAATAACTCCGACCTCGCCTAAAAGAGCGCCTGCGCGGATGGGCCAGTATGGGTCTTCAGCTTGAACGGCTATTCTGGCTAGCTTGTTGAGCATGTCGATTGCATCCTGCTTTCTTCGATGCTCGATGCAAAACAAGATACGCTCATGGAGTACGGCGCATTGAAGTTCGAGTGAATGGTTCTCGCATTCATATCGGGAGAGCCAGTTGACCCACTTTAGAAAGTGACCTTCTTCATTGTCTTCGCGAGCGTCTCTCAGCATCGCGAGCGCGAGGTTTGCCCTTTTGGCTAAAAGTATGTCGTCGGAAACCTTCAATGGCTCAGCGTCTGCGGGCAGCGCAGGAATGGGCATTTCGGCGCCAACGCTCATATCGCATTCCGACAACACGTCAGTGACAAACGCGACGATTTGCGGGCTGAGATGTTTCAACGCGACGTCCATTAGCCACACGACTTCGTCAAGAAACACCACTCGAAGCCAAGGCGGCATTTTCTCGCGAAGCTTCTCATATGCTTGAAGTGCGAACGCGAGCGCGCCGGAGTCCGCCGCACGAGTACGATTATCAGCGGGTGCGACAATCCAGCCTGGGTAATCCGCACGATTGCGCTGCGCCGTTTCCAGCCACGCTACCATCTCTGTCAATCCAGCTTTCATTGTCGTGAGCTGGTTGGCAACATGGAAAGGCCACTCCGCGCGCCGAACCGGTGGCACTTCCTGCCAGAAGTCCAGCAGCACCTTAAGCGCTCTTCCGTAATCAACTTCATTACCCTGCATACCGAGCGACCGAATACTGATTGGAAATATCTTTCGCTTTTCTAGGAGTAGACGCTGTCCCTCGGAGACTGGACTGAAGGTAATGTAGTAAAGAGGTGGAGCTTTATCACCGAGATGGTCGCGGGTCCATCCCGTCCATGCTAAAAAGTTCGCGTCATCGCCTGAAAAGCCAATCAGCACGAAAACGTTCTCGAGCATCGACTGCTGAACAGTATTGACGAACGGTGCAAAATCTCGAGGATAATTGCGGTAATCTTCCTCGGTAACAATGAGCTTTGTGCCTGAACGCAGCGAGCCATGCAGCTTGATGATGCGGGGTCGTCCGTCACGCTTGGAATACGGGACATCGGACGCTGCGACGACGACCTGGTAGCGAGGCTTGATGCTTGGGTTTAGACGACTACGGTCCAAATCAAGTGTCCTCTCCAACAGGGTGTCATAGTTGGTCGTGAAGACGTCGGTCCAGTATAGAGACAGAAGCTTTGTGTGAAGCTCACCAGGTGTGACGACACCTGCATCGGGCAACAATTCATGAAGCCGCGCATCCAGCCGCGCCCGGTCCCCAATCGCAGTATATTCTTCCGCCAAACGCAACATCCCGCTGGTGCCTCCGAATCTGTCTTTTGCCCTCCGGCGCTCATTTTTGTCCGGATACATGTCCGCCAACAGGGCGTCCATCAACGGTCCCCAAAGGGGCAGCTTTGCTCCACCTTCAGCATTCCGGCTAAAGCCAGAGCCAATCATCACCGAGGCATGACCTTGTTTCAACGCGTCACGTATGGTGCGCAGATGTATCCCACCAGGCATGCTGTTGATGATGTCAGCTGTTGTTGCGTCGGTCGTCCTGTTTTCTGACGTTTTCATTGTTGTCCTGCTTTCTAATTCCCGATGTGCCGCGTCCGAAGCCAGTGATGTCTATGTATCAGCTCTGGATTGCCTTAACCATTACCGAGTTGGGGCTAAAATTCCGTTAGAGCTGCTGCACCAGCTCCAGAAATCTCAGCGGGCCTTCAATGAGTCTGTCAGGGCAAAGGCCCATTAGTTTGGTCAAGGCAGTGAGTCTCGTGACATTCGCAAAATGACGAGCGTGATTCAAGAGCGCTTTGTCCGCAACTGCTTGGGCAGCATGCGGTCAAGTTCATCATCGGTGAAGAACAGCTCCTCAGATTGTTTCAATGCCTTTTGCGCATCACCATATGCCTTTCCGTCTGTGCGTGGCGCAGCCTTGTATATCTCTTCCATTGATTCGTTCAAGCGGTCCCGTATAAGGCGTATTTCATCGACCGCGCGTCCGTCTCGCATATCTACCAAAAGTGACAGTAGCGCCTCACGTATTCCCCATAGCTTCGACGCAACAACGGTGTGTTTCTGAGCTTGCTCCCCGAGACTCGCCTCTTTGAAATAAAGAGCGAATCCGAGCAATACCGTCGAAAGTGCCGCGCCAACAATTGTCCCGGTGTGAGAGTCTCCGAGGACGGCCAGCAGCAAGCTGCTCGTTGTCACGGCCGACAGGACAATCTCGGCTGTCTTGATGCGCTTGTATCGGGTGATGTACCGGTCTGCCATCTTCTCGTGGGTCTTATGCGTGTAAGCGGCGCGCGCGTACATCTCCCGCAGTTGGCTTTCGAGCGTCGCTGCTGGCTCAACCCGCATGCCGTCAGGCGGGGAATGCTGTTCCATAGATTTCCCGATACTTTTGCCTTGCCGACCAGTCATGGTTGCTTTGCTGGTATTCAAGTGCCTCGAGTGCCCTCAGTTCAGCAGAGCGGGCCTTGTACTGGAATACGTCGCTGCGGTAGACATATGAGCCGCTACCCGGGGCGAGCCAGTAGGTCTGTTGCTTGTCAAGATTCGCAAGATAGTTGAAGAAGTCGCGCGTCATCCAGTCGTAGTACACGTATGACTTGTCTCGGTACGTCCACGTGCCCAAGAACTGATAGGCGAGCGTGTCAATCAACATGCCGCTCATCGAGACGTTGTTCGTGTCACGCCAAGCTCGAACCATACGGCTCAGTTCGACAAGGTTGTAGTTGCACGCCACATTCCTCGCCGAGAAAGCCTCCATTTCGTGCTTAGGCTTGCATATACGCCAAGCCCCGCCATTGTTGGAATCAGCGAACGTATAACTGCCGTCGGTGTTGACAAAGGCTGGTAAGACTTCAAACCGCACGCCGTCGGTGAAATTGATTACCACCACCTGCCCGTCGCCAGCCATGTCCGAGACGTTGTATGTCCTGCGGAGTGAATCCTTGATGAGCCCGAGCAACGCAGACTGCCCGTTCCCGGCATGCCCGTGAAACCGTGCATAGAGCGCGTAAGGCAGCTCATACAACAGGTCAACGTCACTCACGCTGGGGATGGCCGTGCTTCGACCGTACGACCCGACGTAGAAGCGGTACGAGGTATCCGAATTCAGGCAGCGTAGGTCGGAATTGAGCCGACCTACGATGCGGGCGGTCCGATTCGCGAGTGACGTGCGTTTCTCGCCATTGATTCGAAGCGAGCCACAAAACACCGAAAACCATTCCCCGACACCCATGCCCTATTGCCTCTGCTTGTAGTTTTGTACGGCTTTTTGAAGCATTCCATCTCTCAAGGGAAGCTCCGCCCGTCAGTCGACATGCCCGTTACGCGCTTCAAAGGCCGCGGGTGAATATTTCGCTGAAAAGGAATGGTATCAACAAGTTTGCATGTCGCGGGCCGAATTGTCGGAGCAGGGCCTGGAAATCAACCAAGGAACGCCTTCGTCGACAAAAGTAATACGGTGGCAGTGTGGCGACGAGAAATTGATGGTGGCGTGGTCGGAAAAAACGAAAATAAGGGCCTGATTATCGGCTATTTCTGTATGCACTGATTATCGCGACACGAGTCGCTGGTCGGCGTTCGCGACCGTAATCGAAAATGTCCGGCGAGTCTTGACGCAACAGTGATTGCTGGTAACAAGCGACATGGGTTGCTTAACTCCACCGGCTGATGGCCGGCCCGCAACCCGACGGCGTCGGATTCACGAAAAGACGGAACATTCCGACTGGAAATGAAAGCCCCGAGCGCTTTCTTTTGGAGAATCCGCGGCATGAGCCGTGGCGCGCCAATACCAGAAGGGAAGAAGCGTTCCGCGCCGACTCGCCCCTGCGATTGCTGTCTACACTAGGGGTCGCGACGTTTGGTTTTTTTTGCTGAATCTGAGTGCCACAGTGAAAGCGTTCCGCGCCCCGGCCAGAAAGGCTTTGAGGGGATGCTGACTCCATCCGCGGAAGGCTTCTACGAGAGGTCGCGGAACACTTTCATTTGGTGCGAACACAAACACAAGCAGCGCCCTCGTCGCCTCACTCCACCGTCCCCGACTTCGCCAGATTCCACGCTTTGTCCACATCAGATTGCAAGGCATCAGCAAGATTGCCGACGACCTAGCTAAGCGCAGTCTGGGAGTTTTCCCCAAAAAAACAACGGCCACCTCATAAAGGTGGCCGTTGTTCCTTTCGGAATAGCGCGTGACAAGGCGTCATCAGCTTGAGCTATCGGGACGCATCATTCGATAAAATCTCACTGGATGCATCCCAAAATCTCAGGTTATGGCTCCTGCTACAACACCCTCAAACATCAATATTCCCCGCCCTCAACGCATTGGACTCAATGAAGGCTCTCCGCGGCTCGACATCATCGCCCATGAGCGTAGTGAAAATGCCATCGGCAGCAATAGCATCCTCAATCTGCACCCGCAGAAGACGCCGCACTGCAGGATCCATAGTCGTCTCCCAAAGCTGCTCAGGATTCATCTCGCCGAGGCCTTTATAGCGCTGCTTGGAAACATTGCGTTCGGCATCCGCCAGCAACCACTTCATCGCACTCTTGAAGTCAGTCACCGCCATACTCCGCTCGCCACGCTTAATCACAGCGCCGGAGCCAATCAACCCCTTGAACGTATTAGCAGTATTCACGAGCTGCTGATAATCCGCAGTCAACTGAAACTCTTCGTCGATAACAGAGATCTTCTGATTCCCATGATGCGTCCGCGCGACGCGCAGCGAGCGCAGTTCCCGCACCGGGTCATACATCGTAGTCACGCGCACTTCAGGCTTCAGAGCATCGTCGCGCAGCTTCGCTTCGAGCGCGCGAGCCGAGGCCTCGGCCGCCTGCTCGCTGGAGAGATCGATAACGACACCATCCATCACCGCCTCGAGCGCACCCGCGTCATACAGCCGGCTCAAACGATCAACCACCGCCTGCGCCAACAGATAAGCACGCGCCAATTCACCCAACGCATCGCCAGTGATCGGAGTCGCACCTTCAGAGGCCACCAACTCCGACCCCTGCAACGCGAGCCGAAGAATATGAGCGTTCACTTCCGACTCATCCTTCAGATACCGCTCGTCCTTCCCCGCCTTGATCTTGTAAAGCGGCGGCTGCGCGATATAGATATACCCGCGCTCGATCATCTCCGGCATCTGCCGATAGAAGAACGTCAACAACAGTGTCCGGATGTGCGCGCCGTCGACGTCAGCATCGGTCATGATGATGATGCGGTGATAGCGCAGCTTATCGAGGTTGTAGTCTTCCTTGCCGATCCCGCAGCCAAGCGCGGTAATCAGCGTAACGATCTGCTCGGACGAAAGGAGCTTGTCGTAGCGTGCCTTCTCGACGTTCAGCACCTTGCCGCGCAGCGGCAAAATAGCCTGAAACTTCCGATCACGCCCCTGCTTCGCCGACCCACCCGCCGAGTCACCCTCGACGATATAGATCTCCGATTTCGCCGGGTCCTTCTCCTGACAATCCGCGAGCTTGCCCGGCAAGCCGACGCCATCGAGCACGCCCTTGCGCCGCGTCATCTCGCGCGCCTTGCGCGCCGCGTCGCGCGCACGCGCCGCATCGACGATCTTGCCGCAGATGATCTTCGCGTCGGCCGGCGTTTCGAGCAGGAATTCCTCGAGCGCCTTCGCGACCACTTCTTCCACCGGCGCGCGCACTTCCGACGACACCAGCTTGTCCTTCGTCTGCGAGCTGAACTTCGGCTCGGGCACCTTCACCGACAGCACGCAGGACAGCCCCTCACGCATGTCGTCGCCCGACGTCTCGACCTTCGCCTTCTTCGCGACTTCGTGATCGGCAATGTACTTGTTCAGCACGCGCGTCATCGCCGCACGCAGACCCGTAAGGTGCGTGCCGCCATCGCGCTGCGGAATGTTGTTCGTGAAGCACAGCACGTTTTCGTTGTAGCTGTCGTTCCACTGCATCGCCACTTCGACGCCCACACCTTCCTTCTCGCCCATGATGTGGAAGATGTTCGAGTGCAGCACCGACTTGTTCTTGTTGATGTACTCGACAAATCCCTTCACGCCGCCGACGAACGCAAAATCCTCTTCCTTGCCCGAGCGCTGGTCCAGCAAACGAATGCGCACGCCGTTATTGAGGAACGACAGTTCACGAATCCGCTTCGCGAGGATGTCGTAGTGATATTCGACGTTGCCGAAAATCGTCTCATCGGCCATGAAATGCACTTCGGTGCCACGGTTTTCGGTGTCGCCGACCACCAGCATCGGCGACGTGGTCACGCCGTCGATCACTTCCAGCACGCGGTTCTGCGGCACGCCACGGTGGAATTCCATGAAGTGCTTCTTGCCGTCGCGGCGCACGGTGAGACGCAGCCAGGCAGACAGCGCGTTCACGCACGACACGCCCACGCCGTGCAGGCCGCCCGACACCTTGTAGCTGTTCTGGTCGAACTTGCCGCCGGCGTGCAGCTCGGTCATGACGATTTCGGCGGCGCTGCGCTTCGGATCGTGCTTGTCGTCCATCTTCAGGCCGGTGGGCACGCCGCGGCCGTTGTCGGTGATCGAGATCGAGTTATCCGCGTGGATGATCACCTGGATGTCGTTGCAATGCCCAGCGAGCGCTTCGTCGATCGAGTTGTCGAGCACTTCGAACACGAGGTGGTGCAAACCGGTGCCATCCGATGTATCCCCGATGTACATCCCAGGCCGCTTGCGCACGGCTTCCAGACCTTCGAGGATCTGGATGGACGAGGCGCCGTAGCTGTTATCGGGCTGCGTATTGTTCGTTTCAGTCATGGATTTTTTCCGGTTCTGCGTTACTGCAAGGTTGCTGCTCTGGACTTTTCAAAACGCCATAAAAACGCCAAAGGGGCGCTGCGCCCCTTGGTGTTTTTCTTGATGTTGGCCGTGTCAGATGCGCATCGGCATCACCACGTATTTGAATTCCTCGTTTTCGGGAATCGTGATCAACGCGCTGGAGCTGGCGTCACCCAGGCTCACTTGCAGCATGTCGACCTTCAGGTTCGCAAGCACGTCGAGCAGGTACGTGACGTTGAACCCGATATCGACGCTGTCGCCGTCGTATGCGATTTCCAGTTCTTCCTGCGCCTCTTCCTGATCGGCGTTGGTCGACATGATCTTCAACTGGCCCGGCTCGACGATGCAGCGCACGCCCTTGAATTTGTCCGACGTCAGAATCGCCGCGCGTTGCAGCGAGCGCTGCAGTTCTTCACGGCCAATCTGGAATTTGTTCTTGTGCGACTTCGGAATCACGCGCTGGAAGTCGGGGAACTTGCCTTCCACGAGCTTCGACACGAGTTCGACCTGGCCGAACGTGAACTTGACCTGGGTCTGCGCGATGTCGATCTTCAGCGTGTCGTCGATGTCTTCGAGCAGACGCTGCAGTTCGAGAATCGTCTTGCGCGGGATGATCACTTCCTGGCGCGCGAACGAGCCCTCGATCTTCATCGACGAAAACGCGAGACGGTGGCCGTCCGTCGCGACGGCCATCAACTGGTCGCCATCCACCACCAGCAGCATGCCGTTCAGGTAGTAGCGGATGTCCTGCTGGGCCATCGAGAAATGGACCATGCCGAGCAACTGGCGGAACGTCTTTTGCGGAACCACCAGGTTCGCGCCGTAGTCTTTAGCCTGAGCAACGGTCGGGAATTCGTCCGCGGCAAGCGTTTGCAGCGCAAAGCGGCTCTTGCCGGATTGCACGGTCAGGCGCTTGTCGTTCAGCGTCAGCGTGACCTGGCCGTCGGGCATGGCGCGCAGAATGTCGAGGAGCTTGCGCGCTGCCACCGTGGTCGCGACCGAATCGCCGCCCACGCCGAAATCGGCGCGCGTGGTGATTTGCAACTCGAGGTCGGTGGACAGGAACGATACGTCCGGACCGTTCTTGGTGATCAGCAAATTGGCGAGGATCGGCAACGTATGGCGGCGTTCGACGATGCCGCTCACGGTTTGCAGCGGCCTGAGGAGGTTATCGCGTTCGGTCTTGACCAGTTGCATAGGGTTCCTTCGTTGATATAACGGCCTGCACGCCTTACGGGACAAGCTTTTCACCGTGCAGCCGCGGCTCCCCGCCGGCGCCATGAAAAGCGCCCGTCACGGCGTTAAATCCGCCCGCGGCCGCCGGGCGGTTAAACCTGTATTGTGCCTGAAAACGGGACCGCCTCACTAAATTGGGGGCGAGTTTGGGAATAAACAGGTCGATTTTGCGGAGCGGTATCCGGGTTGCTGGTGGCTTGTTGCACCGCTGCGTTGGGCGGTGGGTTCGCGGCCGCGTTTTTGTGCTCCTTCCCGTCCGCTTATCGCCCCATTCCTGATTGTTCCCCGTTCCGACCCGGCGGCCGCAGCCGGGTCGCTCCTCCCCTATCCGTTTTCCTGATTTTTCCTGCTTTTTCCTGCTTCCTGGTGCGGCTAGCCCTTCAGGGTCTGTTCCAGAACGTGCAACTCGTGGTTCAACTGCGCGTCCTTGCTGCGCTCGTCGGCGATCTTGCGCACCGCGTGCAGCACGGTCGTGTGGTCGCGGCCGCCGAACAGCTCGCCGATTTCCGGCAGGCTCTTCTGCGTCAATTCCTTGGCCAGATACATCGCGATCTGCCGCGGCCGCGCGATATTCGCCGGACGCTTCTTCGAATACATATCCGCGACCTTGATGCTGTAGAAGTCCGCGACCGTTTTCTGGATGTTTTCCACCGAAATCTGCCGATTCTGCACCGTCAGCAGGTCTTTCAGCGCTTCCTTGGTCAACTCGATCGTGATTTCGCGGCCATGGAACTTCGAATACGCGAGGATCTTGCGCAGCGCGCCTTCGAGCTCACGCACGTTCGAGCGCAGATGCTTCGCGACGAAGAACGCGACGTCCTCGTTCAGGCTCACGAATTCCGATTGCGCCTTGCGCATCAGAATCGCGACGCGCATTTCGAGTTCGGGCGGCTCGATCGCTACCGTCAGACCGGAATCGAAACGCGAGATCAGGCGATCGTCGATGCCCGAAATCTCCTTCGGATACGTGTCGCTCGTGATGATCACCTGCGCCTTGTTCGCGACTAGCGCCTCGAACGCGTAGAAGAATTCCTCTTGTGTGCGTGACTTGCCCGAAAAGAACTGAATATCGTCGATCAGCAGCAGGTCGAGCGAGTGGTAGTAGCGCTTGAAGTCGTCGAACGCCTTGCGTTGGTATGCCTTCACGACGTCCGACACGTACTGTTCCGCGTGGATGTAGCGGATCCGTGCGCCGGGCTTGTCCATCAGCAACTGGTTGCCGATCGCGTGGATCAGGTGGGTCTTGCCGAGACCCACGCCGCCGTACAGGAACAGCGGGTTGTATGAGATGCCGGGATTGTCCGCAACCTGGATCGCGGCCGCGCGTGCGAGCTGGTTCGCCTTACCGGTCACGAAGTTGTCGAAGGTCAGCACCGGGTTCAGCTTCGAGCGCTCGTACATCGAGTCGTTCTCGTTGCTGCCCGCCGCGCCCGCGCCCTGGCCCGGACGCCACGTGCGGCGCCCTGCGGCGGCTTCGTTCGCGTCGAGGCTTGGCAGATCGAGGTCGGCGGCGTCTTCGGCGATGCTGCGCGAATTCGAGTTTTGCGCATGTGCCGCGGCAGCTACCGCGGGCACGCCAGGATTGGCGCGAGCCATGTGAGCGGACTGTACGGCGCTGACGGCCGCATCCACGGCGGCCATCCCGCCGTGCGGCGCGCTCGAAGCTGGACGTGCGGATGACGGAGCCGGCGCAGCCGCCGCGGGGGCGCGCATGCCTGCCTTCGGATCCAGTACGAATTGCACGTCCACCGGCGCGTGCCAAAAATCGCGGGCCATATCCGCGATGCGGCCGGAGAACTGGCTCTTGACCCAGTCGAGCTTGAAGCGGTTCGGCGCGGCAATGCTCAACGTGTTCGCATCGGCGTCGAAGGCGACCGGGGCCAAGGGTTTGATCCACGTCACGTACTGCTGAGGCGTGAGCTCACGCTCCAGCAATGCGGAACAGTGTTGCCAGAATTCGTTCATCAAATTGCTATCGTTATGGTGTGCACGGCGGTCGCCGCTGCCCCTGTCGCGTGCGCGCAACAAGGCCCTGAGCAGCCAGGCGTAACGGCCCCAGGCGCTTGTACCACAAGGGTTTGCGGGACAAACGTGCCGGAGCGACGTGCAACATTTTTGGGAAGTAAGGCGAGATTCTAACGCCAAAACGGAGCCAAAAGTGAGTTATCCACAGGGACTGATCAGCAGGCCCGGCCAGCACCGGTCGTGCTCGAAGACGGCTAAACTATTGACGGCCAACGGAAAACCAGTTTAAATAGCGGGTTCCGCGAAAACCAATTTCAGCAAACCACCGGCCATTGCGCTTTCAGCGATGATCGCGCGGTTTTTTTCGATCAAGTGAGAGCAACATGAAACGTACTTACCAACCTTCCGTTACCCGTCGCAAGCGCACCCACGGCTTTCGCGTTCGCATGAAGACCGCTGGCGGCCGCAAGGTCATCAACGCACGTCGCGCGAAGGGCCGCAAGCGCCTCGCGATCTAAGGCAAGCGGATTGCGCGCTGTGACCGAAGCCCGCGACGAAGCGGGAGCGGCCGGGGCGCAGCAACCGGGCTCGGTTCCGTTGCGAGCGCAAGCCGCCTTCCCCAAAGCCGCAAGGCTGCTAAAAACGGATGAATTTTCATCCGTTTTTCGTTTGCGGCCGTGGCGCCGTACCGCGCACTTTGTCGTGTACGGCCGGCCCACCGGCAACGAGGCTCGTCTTGGCCTCGTGATCGGCAAGAAGTATGCGCCGCGCGCGGCCACGCGTAATCTGGTGCGCCGGATCGCGCGTGAAGCCTTCCGGTTGCGTCGCGCGGAATTCGGCGGTTGGGATGTGCTGCTGCGTCTACATACGCGGTTCGACAAAAAAGCTTTGCCGAGCGCGTCCTCGCCGCCGTTAAAGGCGCTCTGCCGCAGCGAAATCGAGGCGTTGCTCGACAAGGCAGCGCGCGAAATTACCCGTCGCCAGGCGCCGCCCGCGGAGGCGCCCAGGACGGAATGACGCAGTGACCGCCCGCACCACGGTCGCCGCCACCAGAGTGGCGCCGGCAGCTTCAGGGCGCGGGCGTCGCCTGGTACTCCACGTTGCGCGGCGCCGTCCGGCCGCACCTGCCATGCAAACGGTACTCCTCGCTTTATTGCGTTTTTACAAGCTTGCCGTGAGCCCCATGCTCGGCAACCGGTGCCGTTTTTACCCTTCCTGCTCTGATTACGCGCGCGAGGCAATCCAGTATCATGGCGCCGCGCGCGGGACTTATCTCGCCGTGAGGCGTGTTTGCCGCTGTCACCCGTTTTCCGCGGGCGGCATCGATCTCGTCCCGCCACCCACTTCTGAAAAGCGCTGACGCGCCGTTCCATCGACACTGAGACAACGCATGGATATCAAACGCACCGTCCTATGGGTCATCTTTTTCATGTCAGCTGTCATGCTGTTCGACAACTGGCAACGCGACCACGGACGCCCGTCGATGTTCTTCCCGAGCACGACGCCGACCCAGACCGTAGGCAGCGCCGCGCCGGGCACCACGACGCCGGGCACCCAGCCGGCCGATCTGCCCGCCACCAACGCGGCCGCGCCCGGCAATGCGCCGGCAGCCGAGCAATCGCAGCTCGTGAAGTTCGCCACCGACGTCTATAGCGGCGAAATCGACACCCGCGGCGGCACCTTGTCGCGCCTGTCGCTCGTCAAGCAGGGCGACGGCAAGACGCCGGATCTCGTGATCACGCTGTTCGACAAGACGAACAACCACACGTATCTGGCGCGCACCGGCCTGCTCGGCGGTGACTTCCCGAATCACAACGACGTCTTCACGCTGATGCCGAATCAGCCGACCCAGTTGGCTGATGGTCAGAACTCGTTCCAGATGAGCTTTGCGTCGCCCGAAAAGGGTGGCCTCAAGGTCATCAAGACCTACACGTTCACGCGCGGCAGCTACGTGATCGGCGTCGAGACGAAGGTCCAGAACGTCGGCACCACGCCGGTGACGCCGCAGGTCTATATGGAGCTCGTGCGCGACGACCAGCCGGTCGAAACGCCGCGCTTCTCGCACACGTTCATCGGACCGGCTGTCTACACGGACGAGCATCACTTCCAGAAGATGACGTTCAGCGATCTGGACAAGAACAAGCAGGACTTCGCGACGTCGGCGAACAACGGCTGGGTCGCGATGGTTCAGCATTACTTCGCGTCGGCCTGGATTCCGCAGCAGGGCACGAAGCGTGATTTCTACGCCGAGAAGATCGATCCGTCGCTGTATCGCGTCGGCATGAAGCAGACGATGCCGACCATCCAGCCGGGCCAGACCGTCAGCGTGAACGCACGTCTGTTCGCCGGTCCGGAGGAAGAGAAGATGCTCGCGGGCATCGCACCGGGCCTCGATCTGGTGAAGGACTACGGCTGGGTCACGATCATCGCGAAGCCGCTGTTCTGGCTGCTGTCGAAGATTCACAGCTATGTCGGCAACTGGGGCTGGTCGATCGTGCTGCTGACGGTGCTGATCAAGGCGGTGTTCTTCCCGCTGTCGGCCGCCAGCTACAAGTCGATGGCACGCATGAAGGCGATCACGCCGCGCATGCAGGCGCTGCGCGAGCGCTTCAAGGGCGATCCGCAGAAGATGAACGCGGCGCTGATGGAGCTGTACAAAACCGAGAAGGTCAATCCGTTCGGCGGCTGTCTGCCGGTCGTGATCCAGATTCCGGTGTTCATCTCGCTGTACTGGGTGCTGCTCTCGTCGGTGGAAATGCGTGGCGCGCCGTGGATTCTGTGGATTCAGGATCTGTCGCAGCAGGACCCGTACTTCATCCTGCCGGTCCTGATGGCCGTGTCGATGTTCCTGCAGACCCGCTTGAACCCGACGCCGCCGGACCCGGTTCAAGCAAAGATGATGATGTTCATGCCGATCGCGTTCTCGGTGATGTTCTTCTTCTTCCCCGCGGGTCTCGTGCTGTACTACGTCGTGAACAACGTGCTGTCGATCGCGCAGCAGTACTACATCACGCGGATGATGGGCAGCTCGAAGGCGAAGCCGGCCTGATGTTCTGTCCCGTGGCGGCCCGTATGGCCGCCGCGACGCAAGCTCAAAACGAAAAGCCGCCCGGTGCGAACCGGGCGGCTTTTTTTATGGTGCGGTTGAGGGAAGTGCGGCGCGCGGCCACGTGCCTATTCCTGATCGCTCACTCTTCGTCAGAATCCTCGCCGTAGAAGCGCACGATCATTTCCTCGACCAGATTCCGGTCCTTCGGCGTCAGCGACGCGATCTTCGAAGCGAGTTCGATCGTTTCAGGCGTCGGTGGATATTTTTCGCCACGTGCCATCGGTCTGGCGCCGGTACCGGGCGGTGGCCCGTAGTGGAGCCAGTGCTCCTTGACGTTCAACCACTCCGCCAGCGTGCGCAGCTTGTCCGGCTTCGGAATCGTCGTACCGGTCAGCCATTTGTGCGCGGTTTGCGGTGTCACGGGACGCTCGCCGTGATAGCGAAGATTGAACTGCTCGGCAAGTTTGGTCCCGCCGCGAATTTTCAGTGGCTCGAGCAGATCTTTCAGCCTTCTCGCGAAGGCGGCTTTTTCTTTGTCGGTAGGCATGGGCCAGATTGTGCAATTCAGCACTCGCCCAGTTGACAACTAATCGAGCTTAGTTTTATCGTATTTGAGATAATTTTAGCTTGTGGCGTGCGCGGGACAACGCGTTCCGAGAAATCGGATTTTTTCATCTCTTTATTGCCTGGCGTGCTTTTCCCTGAGTCGCAGGTCCGATTCATTCTTATTTTTTCTTAAGAAGCGCAGTAAGAATCCTAGCTTATTTGAGATAAATACGAGTTTCTCCGACAACAGACCCGGCGAGCTCGCGATTCGCTGCGCGCCCTTGCCGCCCGCCCGTCCATTCGAGGCGCCCGCGTTACAATGCCTCGCGCCGACCCGACCGGCGCGGCCAGCCCTCCCCTCGCGTTTTTCGCCCGACTTTCCCATGCTCACGACCGACTCCGATCCCATCGTTGCCATTGCCACCGCGCCCGGCCGGGGAGGCATCGGCGTCGTGCGGATTTCGTTCGGCCGCGCTGGCGCGGCGGCGGCCCAACCGTTGATGCAGGCCCTCACCGGCCAAACGCTAGCGGCGCGTCACGCGAGCTACGTGCCATTTCTCGACGCGAGCGGCAATCCACTCGACCGCGGCATCGCGCTGTACTTTCCGGCGCCGCATTCGTACACCGGCGAGCACGTGCTCGAGTTGCAGGGCCACGGCGGCCCGGTCGTGCTGCAGCTGGTACTGCAACGCTGCATCGACGCCGGCCGCGCGTTCGGTCTGCGCCTCGCCGAGCCGGGCGAATTCACGCGTCGCGCGTTTCTGAACGACAAGCTCGATCTTGCGCAGGCGGAAGCCGTCGCTGATCTGATCGAAGCGAGTACCGAGGCCGCCGCGCGTTCGGCCGGCCGCTCGCTCGACGGCGCGTTTTCGCGCGACATCCACGCGCTGGTCGAAGAGGTCATTACGCTGCGGATGCTGGTCGAAGCGACGCTCGATTTCCCGGAAGAGGAGATCGACTTCCTCGAAGCCGCTGACGCCCGCGGCAAGCTCGCGCGCATACGCGAGCGTCTTGCGCATGTGCTGAGCGAGGCGCGGCAGGGGGCGTTGCTGCGCGAGGGTTTGTCGGTCGTGCTGGCGGGACAGCCGAACGTCGGCAAATCGTCGCTGCTGAACGCGCTCGCCGGCGCGGAGCTCGCGATCGTCACGCCGATCGCCGGCACCACGCGCGACAAGGTCGCGCAGACCATCCAGATCGAAGGCATTCCGCTGCACGTGATCGACACGGCTGGTCTGCGCGAAACCGAGGACGAGGTGGAGAAGATCGGTATCGAGCGCACCTGGGGTGAGATCGAGCGCGCGGACGTGGTGCTGCATCTGCTCGACGCGCGCGCCGGCATGACGGCCGACGACGAAACGATCGCCAAACGCTTCCCGCGCGGCGTACCAGTCGTGCGCGTGCTGAACAAGACCGACCTGACCGGGCTCGCCCCGGCGACGCAGGCGCTCGATGCCGATCTCGAACTCAGCGAAGTGCGGCTGTCGGCGAAGAAGGGGGATGGCGTCGCGCTGCTGCGCGACGAACTGCTGCGAATCGCGGGCTGGCAGGCGGGCGCGGAAAGCGTCTATCTCGCGCGCGAGCGGCATCTGATTGCGTTGCGCGCGGCCGAAGAGCATCTGGCGACCGCCGCCGCGCATGCGGAGCAGAACTCGCAGGCGCTCGATCTGTTCGCCGAGGAATTGCGGCTCGCGCAGGATCAATTGAATTCGATTACCGGTGAGTTCAGCTCGGACGATCTGCTCGGCGTGATTTTCAGCCGTTTCTGTATCGGCAAGTAACGCGGAACATGCCGGTCAGCGGTATTGGCCGTCACACCAGCAATTCAGGCCAAATAGGCGCGTGAGCAGCACACCCCAGAATCACGCCCCGTTGACCAAAAACCGCCCGAATCTTTGGTACACAATCCAACCAAAGGTTTAAAATCCCCGCTGTCCGAGCCCACACGCACAGCCGCCCTCAAAGCATGCCCCGCCTCGCCACCCCGCTCACCGAATCCCAGATCCGCGCGCTCGAACCGCGCGCGACCCGCTACTGCGTCGCCGACGGCAACGGCCTCGTGATCGAGGTCATGACGACCGGCACCAAGGTCTGGCGTTTCCGCTACACGTTGAACGGCAGGCGTCAGCCGCTCGCGACCATCGGCGATTTCCGGATGATTTCGCTGCGCGTCGCGCGCGCGAAGGCGCAGAAGTACGCGGCACTGGTCGAACAGGGCATCTCGCCGGTGGCGACCGCGCGGCGCGATCGCGGCGCCGAGAGCAAGGCCGACGTGCTGCGCGAAGCGGCCGAGCTATATGTCGCGAGCGCGCTGGCCGGCAAGTCGGACGAGTATCGCCGCACCACGCGGCGCGCGCTCGACAAGGACGTGCTGCCCGCGCTCGGCAACAAGCCGATCGGCGCGGTCACTGCCGACGACATCGTCGCGATCTGCGAGCGCATCAAACGCCGGGGTTCGCCGAAAATGGCGCTGCACACGCGCAACGTCGTGAAACGCCTGTACGCGTACCTGATCGCGCGTCAGCTCGCGACCAGCAATCCCGCGGAGGTCGTGCCGGCGCGCTCGATCGCGACCTTCGACAGCCGCACCCGCGTGCTGTCCGGCGCCGAGATCGGCGTCACGCTGCGCACGATCGACACCTCGAATATCCGTCGCCCGCTGAAGCTCGCGTTGCATCTGCTCGTGCTGACGATGGCGCGCAAATCGGATCTCATCGAATCGACATGGGCCGAGTTCGATCTGGACCAGGCGCGATGGACGATCCCCGCCGCGCGTCTGAAGGCGCGCGAGGACCGCGTCATCAGTCTGCCGCGTCAGGCGGTTGGACTGCTCCGCGAGTTGCAGCGCGCTCGCAACAGCGAGAGGTTCCTGTTCCCGAGTGTCAGGGGCGACGATCGGCCGATCGCGAAAAGCACGCTGAACCAGGCGGTCAAAGCATTGGGGCTCGACGTGGAGCATTTCGTACTGCATGACTTTCGTCGCACCGCGTCGACGCATCTGCGCGAACTGGAGCAGCAATCAGGCGTGGGGAGCGACCTCACGACACAGCAGGAAGCAGCCGCCGATGCAACGCCGCAGCGGCACATGCTTCAGAGTTGGGCCGATTTTGTCGATAGCCAGATAGACGTCGCGCGGCAGGCCGCGAACGGGATGGCTTGACGGCATCGTCATGGATTTTGGCGCCATGTGACGCATGCCGTCCTGCCGAAAACGGGATGGTACACAGGCCCATACGACCGCGCCCCAACACCAAGCAAACAAAGGAAAATTCAATAAAAAATCAGGTTTCAAAACTGGCTGCCAATGCGCCTTTTTCCGCTTCTCGCGACCATTTCACATCGTCGTTCTTACCCCGCTTCCATCGCCTATATTAAAAGATCGATGCAAGCCGATATGGAGGTTCCGATGCCTGAATCGATGCTCGCCTACCTGATGGGGCCCGCCGTCATGCTGGTGGTCGGCTTGGTCATCTGGATGACATCGCGTCACCGCGATCCTGCCAGACCGCCCAAGATCGAGCGCTGGCTCGATACACATTACGCGGAGTGGCTGCATCACAAGCATTGACCCGTGCCTCACATGCGAAAGGCCGTCGCTTGAACGACGGCCTTTTTGTCTGGGTCTGGGCGCTGTTCATCCGTGCCATTCGCGCGGCACGGGCTTCACACGCCTACCACTGCGGCTCGGGTTGCGGCTGCGCGTACCCGTACTGTCCGGGCGGCGGTGCACCGCACGCGACATAGGCACGCTGGTATTGGTCGTAGCAATAGCCCGGAGGCGGAGCCGCGTACGCCGGTGCGGGCTGATAAGCGGGCTGCGCATAGACCGGTTGCGCATAGACCGGCTGCGGATAAGCGACCACCGGCGCCAACGCCGAAGTAACCACCGCGCCCAGCACCGCGCCGCCGATCAGCGCACCCACCACGTCGCCGCCGTTTCCGTGCGCGGACGCCTGGCCCGCCACCGTCAAACTACCTGCCATTACCAACGCCACTGCGATCTTTTTCATTTTGAGCTCCCGCCGTTCAGGCATGGACGAATTCTCGCCGACGCGCGCGGAAATAGATGCTGCAGTTGGTAACGGGACATTAAGTCTGTAACAGCCGCATAACGCTGGATCCACCACCCCACTTGGCGCAGCGGCGTTGGGCGCGGACTTTCGACCACTCATCCGCGCAAGGCCCATGTAGAATTCGCCGCAAGCGTCATCGGAAAAGTCTGATGATCAGAATAGCTTGGCACTCCGTCGATCCGGCCCACGAACGGTCGATTCGCGGGGTCGAGCCAGAGCCAGGTAGGGGGCATGCGCGTGAAACAATGGACCGTCCGGCAACGGATTCTATGCAGCTTCGGGATCGTGCTGATCGTGATGCTGGCGATGGCGATCGTCACTTTTGAACAGCTCGGCGGCATCGACCGCGACGCGAAGAGTCAGCAGCAGGATTCGATGCCGGGTCTGTACTATGCGACCGCGATGCGCGCGGCCTGGTTCGAGAACTACTCGATCACACAGCGCCTCATCTATGTCGACGCGGACGCCGACTCCGTCAAACGTGACCAGGCGCGTCTGCAAGAGATCCAGCAGTCGCTGCAAAAGCTGATCAACGACTACGGCAGCACCGTGTTCCGCTCGGCCGACCGCGAGTTCTTCAACGAATTCCGTCAGTTCGGCACGCAGTACGCACCGATCCAGGCCACCATACTCGCGAGTCTGCCGACGTCGAAAGATACCGCCGCACGCATCTTCAACACGCAGCTCACGCCGATCTGGGAGAGCGGCCGCCTCTCGGTGCGCAAGCTCGTCGACGACAACAAGCGTTACGCGGACGAGTCCGCCGAGAGCATCCGCAACTCGGTCGAGACGACCCGCTTCGTGCTGCTCGCGATGTTGCTGCTCGCCGTGATCGTCGCGGTGCTGGCGGGCTACTGGCTGCTGCGCGCCGTCACGGTGCCGATGGCGAAGGTGCTGCAAGTCGTCGACGTGATGCGCACCGGGGATCTGACTCAGCGCCTGCAACTGAACCGCTCCGACGAAATCGGCGCGCTGGAAGCGGGCTTCAATCGCATGACCGACGAGCTGACCGCGCTGGTCGGCCAGGCGCAGAAATCGGCGGTGCAGGTCACGACCTCGGTCACCGAGATCGCCGCGACTTCGCGCGAACAACAGGCCACCGCGAACGAGACCGCGGCCACCACCACCGAAATCGGCGCGACTTCGCGGGAGATCTTCGCGACATCGCGCGATCTGCTGCGCACGATGAACGAGGTGTCGGAGGTCGCGAGTCAGTCGGCCACGCTCGCGGGTACCGGCCATGCCGGGCTCGCGCGCATGGAAGACACGATGCGTCACGTGATGGAGGCGGCCGGCTCGGTCAACGCGAAGCTCGCGATCCTCAACGAGAAGGCGGGCAACATCACCCAGGTCGTCGCGACGATCACGAAGGTCGCGGACCAGACCAACCTGCTGTCGCTGAACGCCGCGATCGAAGCGGAAAAAGCTGGCGAATACGGCCGCGGCTTCGCGGTCGTGGCGACCGAGATCCGCCGCCTCGCCGATCAGACCGCGGTGGCGACCTACGACATCGAGCAGATGGTCAAGGAGATCCAGTCCGCCGTGGCCGCGGGCGTGATGGGCATGGACAAGTTCTCCGAGGAAGTGCGCCGCGGCATGCACGACGTGCAGAACGTCGGCGGTCATCTGGCGCAGATCATCGAGCAGGTGCAGCAGCTTGCGCCGCGTTTCTCGATGGTCAACGAAGGCATGCAGACGCAGGCGACCGGCGCCGAGCAGATCACCCAGGCGTTGACGCAACTGTCCGAGGCCGCGCAGCAGACGGCGGAATCGCTGCGTCAGTCGACCCAGGCGATCGACGATCTGACGCACGTCGCCAACAGTCTGCGCACCGGCGTGTCGCGCTTCAAGGTCCTGGCCTGACGCGCCTCGCGCGCTCCGTCGCTACCCGCTCGAATCACGTTTGCGCCCACGCCGATGCTCTTCATCCTCTTCACGCTCGACACCGAACGCTACGTGATCGACGCGACCCAGGTGGAGCGCATGATGCCGCTCGATCCACACTCGCCGCCGAAGACGATTCCCGGCGCGCCGGCGTGGGTCGCGGGCGTGCTCGAACATGACGGCGCGCCGGTGCCGGTCATCGATGTGCCGGCGCTTGCGCTGAACCGCCCCGCCGCGCCATTGATGTCGACGCGCGTCGTGCTGGTGCGCTATCCGCATGCGGGCCGCGAGCGCCTGCTCGCGCTGCTGCTCGAAGGCGCGACGCGCACGATTCGTCTGGACCCCGCCGTCTTTCACGCGACCGGCATCGATATGCCGCACGCGCGCTATCTCGGCCCGGTCGCGAGCGAAGCGGGCGGCCTCGTGCAGTGGATCCGCGTCGACGAGCTGTTGCCCGACGACGTCAAGGCGCTGCTGTTTCCCGAGGCGCCCGCATGAACGCGCATCACGACAACGTGCCGCTGTACCGGCACTTCACCGGAGTGCTGCAACGGACGATGGGGCTCGACCCGAGCTCGCTCGGTCATCGGGCGGTCGAGCGCGCGGTCGATCAGCACGCGGCCGCATGGTGCGCGGACGGTCGCGCCGGGGCGACGCTCGCCGACTACTGGAACGCGGTCCAGACGTCGCCGGCCCTGCTGCAAGCGCTGATCGAATCGCTGACCGTACCCGAGACCTGGTTCTTCCGCGACGCCGACGCGTTCCGCGCGCTCGCGCGGCTCGCACGCGAGCGACTCGACGAGCGCATCCGCACACGCGCTCAAGTATTGCCGCTACGCATCCTGAGCCTGCCCTGCTCGAGCGGCGAAGAACCGTACACGATCGCGATGACGCTGCTGGACGCCGGCCTCGACGCCGCGCAATTCCGCATCGACGCGATGGACATCAACGAACGCTCGCTCGCCGCCGCGCGGCGCGCGCACTATGGGCGCAATTCGTTTCGCGGCAATGCGCTCGCGTTTCGCAACGCGCATTTCAGCCGGGCCGGGGACGGCTGGCTTCTCGCGCCACGCGTCGTCGAGACGGTGCGCTTCTCGCACGCCAATCTGACGCAGCTGGACACCGCCGCGCTCGGTGTCTACGACTTCGTGTTCTGCCGCAATGTGTTGATCTACTTCAATCGCGACACGCAGCAGATCGCGTTGCAGGCGCTCGACAGCGTGCTCGCCGATGGCGGCACGATGTTCGTCGGACCCGCCGAAACCGGGCTGCTGATGCGCTATGGCATGCAGTCGGCGAAGATTCCGCTCGCCTTCGCGTTTCATCGTGCGTCGCCGGAAGACGCGCAGTCGAGCCCGTGGCACACCGCTCCGCTCGCCACCGCCGCCGCGCTCGCGATGACGCCAGCCCCCGCGCTCGCGCCCGCGCCCGTGTATTCGGCCGAACCGTTCGCGTGGCCCGATCCGGTCGCGCGCAACGCGTTCGATGCGTATGCGCCGCAGCGGACCGCACCTGACACAACGCTGGTTGCCGCGCCCTCCTCCGCCCGCGCGCCGTCGCCGCCACCGCAACGCGTCCCGCAGACCGACCCGGCCAACGGCACGCGCGTCGACACGCTGCGCGCCGCGCACGCGCTCGCCGACGCGGGCCGCCTCGACGAAGCCGCCACCGCGCTCAACGCCTATCTCGAGCAGCACGCGCCACATGCCGACGCGTTCTATCTGCTTGGCGTGCTGGCCGACGCGAACGGCGAGACCGACGTCGCGCGCGCGCAGTATCGCAAGGCGATTTACCTCGATCCGCGCCATACGGAAGCGCTCGCGCATCTGGCCACGCTGCTCGAACTCGAAGGCGACCGCGATGGCGCGCGTCTCCTGAAGCAACGCGCGTTGCGCGCGCAAGGAGCGACCCGTGCGTGAGCTTGACGACATGCGCATCGACGATTGCTGGAACCGCATCGGCGTGCGCGGCGATTCGTCGTGCGAGCGGCTTGCCGAGTACGTGCGATGCCTGAACTGCCCGGTCTTCGAACTGGCCGCGGCGAAGCTGCTCGATCAGCCGGTGCCGCTCGTGGATCTGTCGACGCACGACGCGCGCGCCCCCACGCAAGCCACCCAAAGCGGCCAGCGGCAGGATGCGCGGGAAGCCGGCGAATCGTTCCTCGTGTTCCGCATCGGCCGCGAATGGCTCGGGCTGCCGACGCGGATCTTCAGCCAGATCGTGCAGACGCGCACCGTCCATACGCTGCCGCATCGGCAGCATCGCGCGGTGCTCGGCGTCGTCAACGTACAGGGCGAACTGCTGGTGTGCCTGTCGCTCGCGCATCTGCTCGGCTTCGAGCCCGACACGGCCGTCCCGCGCGACGAGCGCGCGCGTCTCGATCTTCCGCGCTTGCTGGTGGTTGCGCGCGACGACGAGCAGGCAGTGCTTCCGGTCGACCAGGTCGACGGCGTGCAGCGCTTCGCGCTGTCGACGTTCTGCGCGCCGCCCGCGACGCTGTCGCCCAGCGCCGCCGCGCATACGCGCGCGGTCGCGCCATGGCGCGGCGTCAGTGTCGGCCTGCTCGACGCCGACGCGCTGTTCGATACCCTGAACCGGAGCCTCGGATGATCGACGACCCGCGCCGCCCGTCGCTGATCGATCTGTTTCGCGAGGAAGCGCGCAACCAGGCGCGCGTGCTCAACGACGGCCTGCTCGTGCTCGACCGCACGCCCACCGACGCCGCCGCGCTCGAGGCCTGCATGCGCGCCGCGCATTCGCTGAAGGGTGCGGCGCGCATCGTCGGCGTGCAGGTCGGCGTCGAACTCGCGCACGCGATGGAGGACTGCTTCGTCGCCGCCCAGGAAGGCCGCGCGCTGCTCGACGCTGCGTGGATCGACGCGCTGCTGCGCGGCGTCGATATCATCGCGCGCATCGGCAACGACGAGGACGACGCGGCCCGCGAGGCGGTCGTCGAATGCGTGGCCGCGTTGCAGGCGCGCATGGTTGGAGTCATGCCGCATGGGGTCGCCGGTGCCGCCGCGACGCCCGCGCCTGAGGCAAGCATCAACCCGCCGGCAGCCGACCCCACGAGCACGCCGCCGGAAACCGCGGGCAACCCAACGACCGAACCCGGCCGCATGCTGCGCGTGCGCGCCGACAGCCTCGACCGGCTGCTGTCGCTGTCGGGCGAATCGCTGGTCGAATCCCGGTGGCTCAAGCCGTTCGCGCAATCGATGCTGCGCGTAAAACGCGTGCAGCGCGACAGCGCTCGCGCGCTCGATCAGTTGCACGAAACGCTCGCGGACCTGTCGCTCGATCCGGCTGCCCAAAGTGCGCTCGAAACACTGCGGCGCCTGACCGCCGAAGCGCAGCAGCTGCTCGGCGAGCGTCTCGCCGAGCTGGAAGGCTTCGATCGCCGCTCGACGCATCTGTCGCAACAGTTGTATGACGCCGCGCTGCAATGCCGGATGCGCCCGTTCGGCGACGGCACCAGCGGCCTCGCGCGCATGGTGCGCGACGTCGCCCGCTCGCTTGGCAAGAAGGTGCGCTGGCAGTTGATCGGCGAATCGACGCAAGTCGACCGCGACATTCTCGATCTGCTCAAAGCGCCGCTCGGCCACATGCTGCGCAATGCGCTCGATCACGGCATCGAGTCGCCCGCGGTGCGGCTCGCTCAAGGCAAGCCCGAGGAAGGCACGCTGACGCTCGAAGCACGTCATAGCGCCGGCGCGCTGCAGATCACCGTATCCGACGACGGCGCGGGCATCGATCTCGCAGCGCTACGTGCCTCGATCGTGCGCAGGAAGCTGGCGAGCGAGGACACGGTCGCGTGTCTGTCCGAGGCTGAGCTACTCGAATTCCTGTTGCTGCCCGGCTTCTCGCTGCGCGATCAGGTGACCGATGTGTCGGGCCGTGGCGTCGGCCTCGACGCGGTGCACGATGTCGTCAAACGCGTGCGCGGCACCGTGCGCATCAGTCAGGAGACCGGCGGCGGCACACGGGTGCAGATGCAGTTGCCGCTGACGCTGTCGGTGATCCGCAGCCTGCTCGTCGAAGTCGCGGGCGAGCCGTACGCGGTGCCGCTCGCGCACGTGAACCGCACGCTGCAGGTGAGCCGCGCCGACATCGAGCTGCTCGAAGGTCATCAGCACATCGCGTTCGCGGGCCGGCGCATCGGCGTCGTCACCGCGCATCAGATTCTCGAGAGCGCGCTGCCCGCGAGCGAGCGCGACACCGCTTGCGTCGTCGTGATCGGCGACGGGCCGCAGACCTATGGCGTGCTGGTCGACCGCTTTCTCGGCGAGCGCATGCTCGTCGTGCAGCCGCTCGACGCGCGGCTCGGCAAGATCCGCAACATCGCCGCCGGCGCGCTGATGGAGAACGGCGACCCGGTGCTGATCGCCGACGTCGACGACTGGTTGCGCTCGGTCGAACGGCTCGTGACCGGCGGTGCGCTACGCCACGCGCAGCAACCCGGTGTCGCGACCGAGCGGCGCGCGGCGCGGCGCGTGCTGGTGGTCGACGATTCGCTGACCGTTCGCGAACTCGAACGCAAGCTGCTCGCCACGCGCGGCTACGACGTGACGATCGCCGTCGACGGCATGGACGGCTGGAACGCGGTGCGCGGCGAACGCTTCGACCTCGTGATCACCGACATCGACATGCCGCGCATGGACGGCATCGAGCTCGTCACGCTGATCAAGCGCGATCCGCAATTGCAGGCGCTGCCGGTGATGGTCGTGTCGTACAAGGATCGCGAGGAGGATCGCCGCGCCGGTCTCGATGCGGGCGCCGACTATTATCTGGCCAAGGGGAGTTTTCACGACGAGGCACTGCTCGATGCCGTGCGCGATCTGATTGGCGAGGCCTACGGGTAAGCAGATGAAAATTGGAATCGTCAACGACATGCCGCTCGCGGTCGAGGCGCTGCGCCGCGCGCTCGTCGCACGCAGCGACTTCGAGGTGCTATGGATCGCGTCGGACGGCGAGCAGGCGCTCGATTTCTGCGTCGCGCAGCGCCCCGACATCGTGCTGATGGACCTCGTGATGCCGAACGTCGACGGCATCGAGGCGACGCGCCGCATCATGGCGCGCGCGCCGTGCGCGATCCTGATCGTGACCGTCGATGTCGGCGCCAATGCGTGGCGCGTCTACGAAGCGCTCGGCGCGGGCGCGCTCGACGCGGTCGATACGCCGTCGCTGTCCGGCCCTGACGCGCACAAAAGCATCACGACGCTGATCGCCAAGATCGACAGCATCGGCGCGCTGGTCAAGGAGCGTCAGGCGCCGCTGTCGATGGCGGCCGCACCACCCGTGCGCGAACGCCAACGCGACCTGCCGCTCGTCGCGATCGGCGCCTCGGCGGGCGGACCGGCCGCGCTCGCCACTGTGCTCGGCGGTCTGCCGAAGGATTTCGGCGCGGCGATCGTGATCGTGCAGCACGTCGACGCCGCGTTCGCCGCCGGGATGGCCGACTGGCTGAACCAGCAGTCGGCGCTTCCGGTGCGCATCGCGCGCGAAGGCGACCGGCCGCAAGCCGGTGTCGCGCTGCTCGCCGCCACCGACGATCATCTGCATCTGAAGCTGCCGAACGTGCTGGGCTATACGCGCGTGCCCGAGGACACGCCGTATCGCCCGTCCGTGGACGTTTTCTTTCACAGCGTGGTCGCGCGCTGGCCCGCGCGCGCGATCGGCGTGCTGTTGACCGGCATGGGCCGCGACGGCGCGATCGGCCTGAAGGCGATGCGTACCAAGGGCTATCACACGATCGCGCAGAACGAAGCGACGAGCGCGGTATACGGCATGCCGAAGGCCGCCGCGGCACTCGACGCGGCCGCCGCGATCCTGCCGTTGCCGCGCATCGCCACGGCGCTCGCGACAGCGATCAGCGATCGCCAGGCGCCCTCCTCGAGCTGACGTGCATTTTTTGACCTTCATTCTGGTTGAACCATATGGACACCTCTAAACCGCCCCAGAACGTCGCCGCGCAGCATTCCACCGATGCCGCGAATGAGCAGGCGCGCACGCTCGCCGCGGAGGATGCGCCCCGTCTCGCCATCGACGACTCGCTCGCGCGCATCCTCGCCAATCCGCCGGCGGCCGAGTGTCCGATCATGGTGCTGCTGGTCGACGACCAGGCGATCATCGCCGAAGCGGTGCGCCAGGCGCTCGCCGACGAACCGGGCGTCGATTTCCACTACTGCGCGTCGCCGGAAGACGCGGTGCGCTGCGCCGAGGAAACGCGCGCGACCGTGATCCTGCAGGATCTCGTAATGCCGGGCACCGACGGTCTGACGCTGGTGCGGCAATACCGGCAGAATCCGGCCACGCGCGACATTCCGATCATCGTGCTGTCGACCAAGGAAGAGCCGCTCGTCAAAAGCGCGGCGTTCGCGGCCGGCTCGAACGACTACCTCGTGAAGCTGCCCGATCGTATCGAGCTGATCGCGCGCATCCGCTATCACTCGCGCTCGTATCTGAACCTGCTGCAACGCGATGAGGCGTACCGCGCGCTGCGGCAATCGCAGCAGCAACTGCTGGCGACCAACCTGGAGTTGCAGCGGCTCACCCACTCGGACGGTCTGACCGGGCTGTCGAACCGGCGCTACCTCGACCAGTATCTGAGCGCCGAATGGCGCCGCGGGACGCGCGACAAGACCGGCCTCGGCTTCCTGATGATCGACGTCGACAACTTCAAGGCCTACAACGACACCTATGGGCACGTCGCCGGCGACGAGGTGCTCAAGAGCGTCGCGCATACGATCGAAGCGTGCCTCGGCCGCGCGCCGGATCTCGCCGCGCGTTTCGGCGGCGAGGAATTCGCAGTGGTCGTGCCGGGCACGTCGGCGGGCGGCTTGCGCCTGCTCGCGGAGAAAATCCGCATCGCGATCGAAGACCTCGCGATTACCCATGCGGGCTCGGACGCCGGCGTCGTCACGATCAGCATCGGCGCGGCGACGGTGGTGCCGTCGGCCGCCGAACCGCTGACGACGCTGATCGAAGCCGCCGACGTCGGCCTGTATCGCGCGAAGCACGACGGCAAGAATCAGGTGGCGATGAGCGGCTGAGTTCGCGGCGCCCGTCCCCACCCTCTTTTTCAGGCCGCCACGGCTCGCGTATAACGCTCGGCCGGCGCGCTGCGCGACAGATTCGGCTGCAGATGCAGACGTGCGTTGTTCAGACGTTCCCAGTCGGCCGCATCGGGCAACGACGGGATCGTGATCAGCTCGCCCTGATCGAGACCGGCAAGCGCCGCGTCGACCATGTCCTCGGCGCTCATGACGATCTGCGCAGGCAGGTTCTCGACCGCGAGCCCCGCGCGATCCCAGAACGCCGTGCTCGTCGCGCCCGGCAGCACGGCCTGCAGCCGCACGCCCTTGCCGCCCACCTCGTGATGCAGCGACTGCGTGAGGTTCAGCACGTACGCCTTGGTGCCGCTGTAGGTGCCGTTCAGCAATTCCGGCGACAGCGCGACGATCGACGCGATATTGATCACCGTGCCGGCACCACGCGCGATCAAGCCCGGCAACACCGCCGCCGTCAGGCGCGTGAGCGCGGTCACGTTCAGGTCGATCATCTTCTCGAGCTGATCGATGTCCGAGTCCATCAGCGTCGCAGTCGCGCCGACGCCCGCGTTGTTGACCAGCATCGTGATGCCGCGCTCGGCGCGCAGCTGGTTCTCGATGCGGCGCAGGTCGGCCTTGTCGGTCAGATCGGCACTGACGGTGCTCACGTGGCGGCCGGTCTCCTTCGTCAGCCGCTCGGCGAGACTGTTCAGACGCTCGCCGTCGCGCGCGATCAGCAGCAGATCGTAGCCGCGCCGCGCGAGCCGGTCCGCATACACCGCACCGATACCCGACGATGCACCCGTGACCACCGCCGTGCCCTTGCCTTCCTTCGAACCGCCTTGTGCGTCCTTGTCTGTCTGCGTTGCCATTGAAGCTCTCCTTGCGGGCTGCGCGTGATGCGGCCGCCCTGTCCGTTGAATGGAAATATCCGTGCACTCGCCGCCGCCCTGCTTTCGCACTGATGCGACGGTGTTGACGAGCTGAGTGTAGGCGCGTACTGTTTTGTCTCAAATGTCGTATTTCCCTCGTTTCAGGACATCGCCATGAAACGCATCGGTGTGGTGGTTTTTCCGGGCTTCCAGATCCTCGACATGGTCGCGGTGTCGATTTTCGAACTGGCCAATCAGGACACCGACGAGCCCGCGTACGAAGTCGCCGTGATCTCCGAGCACGGCGGCATGGTGCGCAGCTCGGCGGGCGTCGAGGTCGGGACGCAGCCGTTCGGCGATCCGGCCTACGACACGATCATCGTCACCGGCGCGATGGAGATCGCGCCGTCGTCGCCCGGGTTGCTCGCGTTTCTGAACGACGCGCTCGCCGCCTCACGTCGCACCGCGAGCATCTGCACCGGCGCGTTCGTGCTCGCCGAAGCGGGCATCCTCGACGGCCGCAACGCCACCACGCACTGGGCCCATGCGCGCGATCTGCAGCGGCGCTTTCCACGTGCGCGGGTCGAGGAGGACCGCATTTTCATCGTCGACGGCTCGGTGTGGACGTCGGCCGGGATGACCGCGTGCATCGATCTATGTCTCGCGCTCGTCGAAAACGACCTCGGCGTCGCGGTGTCGCGCGCGATCGCGAAGAAGCTCGTCGTCTATCACCGGCGCACCGGCGGGCAGTCGCAGTACTCGGCGATGCTCGATCTCGAACCGAAATCCGACCGGATCCAGAACGCGCTGTCGTATGCGAAGAGTCATCTGCGCGAGCCGCTGAGCGTCGAGCAGCTCGCCGACGTCGCGCATCTGAGCCCGCGCCAGTTCAGCCGCGCGTTCCGCGACGAGACGCGCCAGTCGCCGGCGCGCGCGATCGAGGCGTTGCGCGTGGAAGCGGCGCGCACGATGCTCGAAACCGGCCGTCATTCGATCGAAACGGTAGCGGCCGACACTGGCTTTATCGACACCGAACGGATGCGGCGCGCGTTTCTGCGCGCGTACGGCCAGCCGCCGCAAGCGATCCGCCGCGCCGCCCGCGTGCCATGAGCAATCCGGTGGAAAATAGGCAATCCGCGGCGTGAAACTGGGCGAAAAAACAGTGTCCCGCTCGACCCGTGAATCGAACCCAGCCCAAACGAATCAAGGAAATGCGATGAGCTACAACGACAGCAATCCGTTCGCCAAAATCTTGCGCGGCGAACTACCGTGCATCAAGGTGGCCGAAAACGACCAGGCTCTGGCTTTCATGGACTTGATGCCGCAAGCCGACGGCCATCTGCTCGTCGTGCCGAAAGAAGCGGTGGCGGAAATATTCGATCTGTCGGATGAGGCGCTCGTCGCGTCGATGCGCATGGCGCAAAAGCTCGCGATCGCGGTGCGCGCGGCACTGCGGCCGGACGGCGTGTTCATCGGCCAGTTCAATGGCTCGGCGGCGGGCCAGACGGTGCCGCACGTCCATTTCCACGTGATTCCGCGCTGGGAAGGTCAACCGCTGAAACTGCATGCGCGCGAGGTCGCCGATACGGACACGCTCGAAGCGCTCGCCACCCGGATTCGCGCGCACTGGCGCGCCCATTGAAGCGCGAAGCAGGCGGGCCAATGCAACGCACGGCGCATGACGGTCACGCCCGGTAACAACTGTAAAAGCCGTTGAAACCACTGATAGGCGCGTCGCGGCTAGACTGCTATTGCCTTGTGTTCAAGGCATTGAGTGTGGATCTCTTTTTTTAGCCTGCCCTTTGGGGCAGGCTTTTTTCTTTGGGCGATCCGCTTCGCAATCTCACATCCGATCGCGCGAACGCCGCAGCGGATGACGCCAGTCGATGCGGCGGGGTCGCGCTGGCAACGGCCGTTCGTCGTGCAGGTCTCGGTGCTCCTGCCACAATTCGTCTGAAAAGAGAAACATGACGATCAGCAGCGGAACCACCAGAAAAATCCCGAGTATGACGTGCTCGTTCACGATAGCCTCCAGTTGCAGGAGATTCGTTTCAATTGTAGAGCACCGCTCGTACCCGCATGGGGCATGCCGTTGATCTGCACCCGAGCAGGCGCGTCGGGACAGTCGGCCATTCACGGCTGGCACTATTTATTCTCTGCATCTACCGCGTTATTACGCATATTGCCCTGAGGTCACCGAATGACTTTGTGTGCGGCGCACAAAGTACGCGATTAAATTGTATTAATTTACTTAATTGACGCTACGCGTTTACGCGAATAAGGACGCAAAGCTTTACCAGCTAAAGGTGTGCGCACGATAGCTTGTTAGTTATCTATTTCATTGCCGTTCAATCAAGCGTCTGCTCAAGCTTTAATCAGCTGCGACACCGCCTGCGACAATTCGCCACTGTTGCGACTGCACACAAGATGTGCTTGTCGTTCTTGCTGGTTCTCCTAAAGTGCGAAATGCGGGTCCATCGTTAAAGTTAAATACATAGCTAACCTGAGTATTTTTTCGGCCCGCACCGGAGGAATGAATGAAAACTCGAATCGCCGTTGTTTTCGCTATTGCGGGTTTGGCTGCCGCAACCGTTCAGGCGCAAGACGTCGTGATCAAGCCGCAGCAGACGATCCAGTTCAAGGCCAATGGCTATGGCTGCGTATCGAAAGACAAGCTGGATGCTGTCGATCACCATGCACAAGCCGGTGAGCAGCAGCAGATGCAGGAATTCTTCTCCGGATATCAGTGCGTATCGACACCGACTGACTCGAGTTTCCGCGTGGTGCGCGTGGTCGGCCACGACGTCGAGTTCGTGAATGCAGGTAATAGCGACACCGAGGGACTCTGGGCCAACGACCGGTTTATCAAGCAATAGGCACGACACCGATATTCCGGTAAAAGCCGGAATTCGGTCCCACGCGTATCCGTTGCGGCTTTCAAGAGCCGCAAGCGTGAACGCGTGAGCTAAAAGACGGCTTGGGCATTCAAATGCCAGGCCGTTTTTTGTTTCTATGCCTGGGCAATAAAAAAGCCGATGCGGATTTTATCGATCCGCATCGGCAGTACGCCTTCTCGCAAAGCGCAGGAAACCGGCGACGAGCAACGGCGCGTCAGTGCACGCGCTTGTTGCGGCGGAACTGGTCGAACAGCACCGCGAGCAGCAGGATGCCGCCGCGAATCAGATACTGGTAGAAGGTCGGCACGTTCAGCAGGCTCATGGCGTCCTGCACCGAGCCCATGATCAGCACGCCGACCAGCACGCCGGAGATCGTCGCGACACCGCCCGTCAGCGACACGCCGCCCAGCACGCACGCGGAAATCACGCCGAGTTCGAGTCCGACCGACGTCTTCGGATCGCCGAGGCTCATGCGCGAGGCGAGCATCACGCCCGCGAAGCCGGTCACGAGGCCTTGCAGCACGAACACGGTGATCTTGATGCGCGTGACGGGCAGCCCCGCGAGCACGGCCGCTTCGCTGTTGCCGCCGACCGCCAGCACGTTCTTGCCGAACACGGTCTTTTTCAGCAGGAAGCCAAACAGCACGAAGCCGACGATGTTGCTCCAGATCGGAAACGAAATGCCGAGAAACGAGCCGCCCCCGAGATCGAAGAAGCGCTCCTCGGAGATCATCACCGCGTCGCCGTTCGAGGTGATGTACGCAAGGCCGCGTACGACCTCCATCATCGCGAGCGTGACGATCAGCGAATTGATTTTGTAGCGCGCGACCAGCGTGCCGTTGACGAGCCCGACCGCGCCGCCCGCGAGCACGCCGGCCGCGACGCCGACGAACACGCTATGCGTCGCGGTGATCAGCACGGACGCCACCACGCCGGAAAACGCGACGATCGACGCCACCGACAGGTCCACCTCGCCGAGCGCGAGCACGAACATCATGGTGACGGAGATCGAGCCGATCAGCGTGACCGACAGCAATAGGCCCTGAATATTGCGCGAGCTCAGAAAGCCGGGGACCGTGAACGACAGCGCCGCGAACAGGATGATGAACACCATCACGATGCCGGATTTGTTGATCAGGTCCCAGGTGCGCGCGGCGCGCGCGGTCAAGCCCGCGGAGGCGACGGCGGGGGTCGAGGAATCGGTCGAAGGTATGTTCATGGTGTCTGTTCCATTCAATGCCGTTTTCGTTGCGGTATTCGGTAAGAGCTCGGGTGGCGCGGTCCGCCTCGCGGTCAGCGCGGCAATGCCAGCTTGATCAGCGCATCGGGCGTGGCCTGCGCCTTCGGCAGATCGCCGACGATGCGGCCTTCCTTCATCACGATCACGCGATCGGTTATGCCGATCACCTCGGCGAGATCGCTCGACACGACGATGACCGTGCGGCCCGCTTCGGCAAGCCCATACAGCAGCCCGTAAATCTCGCTGCGCGCGCCGACGTCGATGCCGCGCGTCGGCTCGTCCATCAGGAACACGTCGATCTGTTCCGCGAGCCAGCGCGACAGGATCACCTTCTGCTGATTGCCGCCGGAGAGCGTGCCGATGGGCGTGTCGCCATTGCGGGTCTTGATCGCGAGCTTGCCGATGAATTCGCGCGTGGTCTGCGCTTCCCTGCGGCCGTTGAGCACGTTGAAGCGGCTGAAGTGACGCCGGCAGCTGATGTTCAGGTTGTCCGACACCGACGCAATCGACACGATGCCTTCCTGCTTGCGATCCTCGGGACACAGCGCGACGCCGGCGCGCACCGCGTCGCGCGGCGTGGCGAAACGCACGCGCTTGCCCTTCAGCGCGATCTCACCGGCGCTCGGCTTCACCGCGCCGTAGATCAGCTTCATCAGCTCGGAGCGCCCCGCGCCGACGAGCCCAAAAAAGCCGACGATCTCGCCCTTGCGCGCCGAAAACGTGGCCGGCTCGCGCAGGCCCGGGCCCATCACGCCATCGACCTGAAGCTGCACCTCGCCCAGTTCGCGCGCGCGATAGCCGTACACATCGGTGATCGAGCGGCCCACCATGCAGCTGATCAGCCGATCGCGATCGAGTCCCGCGCCGGCCTCGAAGGTCTCGATGCGGCGGCCGTCGCGAAACACGGTGACGCGATCGCACAGCTCGTAGACCTCGTCCATCCGATGCGTGACGTAGATGATCGCGCGGCCTTCGGCCTTCAGCGCGCGAATGATCCGGAACAGTTGCGTCGTTTCGCGCGACGACAACGAGCTGGTCGGTTCGTCGAAAGCGATCACGCGCGCGTCGCGCATCAGGGCCTTGCCGATTTCGATCATCTGCCGCTGACCGATCGACAGCTGCTTGACCTGCTGCGACGGATCGATCTTTTCGCCGAGCCGTTCGAGCTCGCGCATCGCCCGCGCGACCAGTGCCTTCTCGTCCAGCACGCCGAATCGATTCGGCAGGGCGCCGAGCATCAGGTTCTCGGCGACGGTCAGCTCCGGCACCAGATGCAGTTCCTGATAGATGATCGCGATGCCCGCGGCGATCGCCGCTTTGGTCGTCGTGAACTGCTGCTCGACGCCGTCGAGCGACAACGTGCCCGACACGGGATGATTGACGCCTGAGAGCACCTTCAGCAGCGTCGACTTGCCGGCGCCGTTTTCGCCCATCAGGCCGTGCACCTCGCCGCGGCGCACTTCGAGCGAGACATGGTCGAGCGCGAGCACACCCGGAAAGCGCACGGTGATGCCGTCGAGCTGGAGATAGGGTGCGTCGGCGGATGCGGGTGTCGACGAAGGCGAGGGCGCCGCCGCGCTGTCATGAGACCCGGTGAATAAGGACGTCATCGAAAAACCTCGAACGGATGGAACCAGAGCGGGCCGCGCTCGCGCGTTAAACGCGAGGCGCGCGGCGCAAGGCGGCCCGCCAACTGCCGCGAGAACCGCCGCTTAAATGCCCAGTTCCTTGCGCACGTCCTGCCAGTTGCCACGCACCATCAGCTTGCCGGTGGTCTGCGTGTCGGCCGGGGGCTGCTTGCCGTCCTTGATCCACTCAATGAGGTTTTCCGTGCTGTCCTTCCCGTGGTTCGTCGAGCTGACAGCGATCGTGCCGTAAAAGCCCGTCGGCTCCTTCTTCTGGAACTCGGCGAACGCCTCGCCCGCGCCATTGATACCGACGCCGATCACGTCGGTCCCCGGAATATGCAGCTGCTCGGTCGCGCGCACACCGCCAAGCACGCTTTCCTCGTTGAGCGCGAAGATCACCCACTTCTTGATGTTCGGATGCTGCGCGAGCACCGGCGACACGGCGTTGAAGCCGCCTTCGTCGTCGGTGGTCTTCTGCGGCGCGTCGAAGATGTTTTCCTTCTTGAACCCACCGGCGAGCAGCGACTGCGTCGCGCCGTCGGTGCGCAGCTTCGCGGTCGGCAGTTCGTAGTCGGTAATACGCAACGCGCCGACTTCTTCAGGCTTCCAGCCACGGCGCTTCATTTCGTCGGTGATCGCCTGGCCGACCTGGTTGCCGATCTTGAATGCCGACATGCCGAGGTGCGGCACGTTGGCGAGCGGCTTGCCGGTCGAATCGACCAGCTGGTCGTCGACCGTCACGAACTTCATGTTGTAGCGCTTCGCGCGAGCCTGAATCGCCGGTCCGAGACGAACGTCGGGCGCGCAGATCACGAAGCCCTTCGCGCCTTGCGCGCCGAGGTTGTCGATCGCGGCCAGCACTTTTTCACCGTCGGGGGTACCGATGTTGACGACCGAGAAACCGTCCTTCTGACCGAGCGCGGTCGCGGCCTTCTGTTCGTTGATGAACCACGCCTGTTCCGGCATCTTCACGAGGAAGCCCACTTTGAGCGGTTCGTGCGCGCGCGCGGACAGTTGCGCGGCAAACGGCGCGGCGAGGGTGGCGGCGGCGATCGCGGTCAAGGTCAAACGGCGAAGCTTGCTGGTCATCTATGTCTCCTGAGGTTGAAAAGCTGCATTGATGTCGTGTAGTTGCAGCGGGGTAAGCGGGCCGCTTAGGCGGGCGGCGAAAAGCGTGGCGCGGCGCATCGCATCTAGCCCGCCACGTAGGCCGTTTTTACGGCGGTCCAGAACGCGGCGTCGCTCGCACCATAGGCCGACGCCTTGCGCCCGCCGCCGGGTCCGTGATGCTCGACGGCGGTGGTCGGTAGATTGATCGTCACGAGACCGCTCTGCACGTGGCGGCGAAAATGCCGCGCGCGTTCGAGCGAGCGTGTGCAGATGCCGGCGCACAGTCCGTAGGCGGTGTCGTTCGCCAGATGCAGCGCGTGCTCGTAGTCGTCCGCGCGCAGCACGACCGCGAGTGGCCCGAAAATCTCTTCGCGCGCAATGCGATGTTCGGGCTCGCCAATAAACAGCGCCGGCTCGAAAAAATAGCCGCGCGTCGCGCGTGCGAGCGGCCGTCCGCCGCAGAGCAACTGCGCGCCTTCCTGCTCGCCGATGCGCACGTAGTCGAGATTGCGTTCGAGCTGCGCTGCGTTCGCGACCGGCCCGATATCGGTGCCGTGCTTCAGCGCGTGGTCGACGGTGAGTTTCGCGAGCTTCGCCTGCAACGCGTCGACGAACGGCGCGAACACCGCGCGCTCGACGATCAGCCGCGCGGCCGCCGTGCTGCGCTGGCCCGTCGCGCTGAAGGCGCCGGTGAGCGCTGCGTCGACTGCGCCGTCGAGATCGGCATCGGCCAGCACGACGAACGGATTCTTGCCGCCCATCTCCAGCTGCACGCGTGCCTGGCGCGCGACGGCGGCCTGCAGTACGCGCGAGCCGGTCTCGGACGAGCCGGCGAAGCTGATCGCCGCGACGAGCGGATGCGCGACGATACGCGCGCCGACCTTGCGCCCGCTGCCCATCACGAGATTGAATACGCCGGCCGGCAGCCCCGCGCGGCTCATGATGGACGCGAGCGCCGCCGCGCAGGCCGGCGCCGATTCGGCCGGCTTGTAGACGACACAGTTGCCATGCGCGAGCGCGGCGCCGATCTTCGCGGCGGCGATCGCGAGCGGCGCGCTCCACGGGGCGATCACGCCGACCACCCCGAGCGGCTCGCGCGTCACGTCGATGTCGACGCCGGCACGCGCCGACGCGCACGGCTCGACAAACGCGCGCAGCGCCTCGGCCGCGAACAGCTTGAACAGTTGCCCCGCGCGCGTCGCTTCGGCGAGCGCCTCGGGCAGCACCTTGCCGATTTCGCGCGCGAGCAGCCGTGCCAGCTCCTCGCGGCGCGCGAGCATTTCGCTGCCGATCGCGTCGAGCGCATCGGCGCGGCGCTGCGCGGAGGCGAACGACCAGTCGCGAAACGCCGCGTGCGCGGCCTCGATCGCGCCGTCGGTCTGCCGCACATCGGCGCGCACGTATTCGCCGACCGGCTCGTCCAGGTCCGATGGGTTGAGCGACACGCCCGCAGTCGCGCCGGTCTCCCATCCGCCATTGATGTAATGGCGAAACGGGCTGGTAACGAGCGGGACGAGGGGGTCGCGGTTCATCGGCGGAAAAGGGCGCAGTAAAGGGCGGCGCAGCGCGGGCGCCCAGTCGGAAATCTCAAGGAAGTTCGCAAAGTCCACGAATGGTATGAGCGGCCCCAATAACTTTCCAATCCCTTTTTAGGCCTCTCCGATATCAGTTTCGATATGGCATGATGGGACCCTTAGCGAAAAAACGTACAAACCTGGAGACCCGCGATGACGCGTAGCTATTCAAACTGGTTCGTGCGCGCACGGCTGAAGACGCGCCAGTTGCTGCTGCTTGCCGCGATGGAGGAGGAGGGCAACGTGCGCCGCGCGGCCGACGTGCTCGGCATGACGCAGCCGGCCGCGTCGCGCCTGCTGAAGGAACTCGAGGACATGCTCGGCGTGAGCCTGTTCGACCGCACGCCGCACGGCATGCACGCGACGCTGTATGGCGAGGTGATGATTCGCCATGCGCGCATGGTGTTGTCGAACCTGAGCCAGGCGCATGACGAAATCTCGGCGCTGCGCTCGGGGCTTGCGGGCCAGGTGCGGATCGGCGTGATTGCGGCGGCGGCCGCGACGATGGTGCCGCGCGCGATCGCGAGCGTGAAAGAGCGTTATCCGCAATTGCAGATCTGGGTTGAGGTCGAGACCTCGGACGTGATGTTGCCGCGGCTCGCCGAAGGCGATCTCGACATCATGATCGGCCGCGTGCTGGAGCGGCAGAACCAGTTCAAGACCGAGGTTCGCTACGAACCGCTCGCCGACGAACCGTTGTGCGTGGTCGCGCGCCCGGGCCACCCGCTCGAAAATGAAACAGGTTTGACGCTGCGCGGCATCGTCAGCGCGAGTTGGGTCCTGCATCCGCCGGGAAGCGTGCTGCGCCATCGCTTCGATCTGATGTTTTCGCAGATCGGCCTGAATCCGCCGCAGAACGTCGTCAATACGAACAACTTCCTCGCGATTTCGAGCTTGCTGCTGCAAAGCGACATGTTGGCGGTTTTGCCCGACGAAGTGGCGCGTCAGTACCAACAGTACGGCGTGTTGAAGCGCTTACCGATCGATTTGCCGTACAGGATGGATACATTCGGTATCATCACGCGCCAGTCGCATCTGTTGTCTCCGGCGGCCGCCGTCGTGCTCGAGGCGTTGCGGGACGCGGCTCGCGACGTGTACGGCACGGCCACGGAACCCGCCGTGGCCCGGTAAATGCTTGCTCCTGCGTCATAGGCACCGGCTGACGGCGCGGGAGGAACATACGATGTACAGCAAACACAAGAAACGGCAACGCGCCGTCGACGATTCATTTTCGCTACGCTCCGGTGGAGCGAGCGCCTGGTTTAGCAACGGCATGGCTCTCAAATCGACGATATACAAGACGGAACTGCAGATCGCGGACATGGACCGGCACTATTACGCCGACCATTCGCTGACGATCGCCCGTCACCCCTCTGAAACCGACGAACGGATGATGGTCCGCGTCGCCGCCTTCGCGCTGTTCGCGCAGGAACGGCTGGAGTTTTGCAAAGGTTTGTCGGATGTCGACGAACCGGACCTGTGGGCGAAGGACCTGACCGGCGCGATCGACACGTGGATCGAGGTCGGCCAGCCCGATGAGCGCCGCATCGCGAAGGCGAGCGGCCGGGCCGATCGCGTGATCGTGATCGCCTACGGCGGCCGGACCTCGGAGATCTGGTGGCAGGGCGTGCGCAACAAGGTCGAGCGCATGCGCAACGTGACGGTGTGGACGCTCGGCGAAGACGTCGCGGCCTCGCTCGGCTCGCTCGCAGAACGCACGATGCGGCTGCAATGCACGGTACAGGACGGCGAAGCGTGGCTCGGCAGCGCCGACGCCGATGCGGTGAAAATCGACTGGACCGTGCTGAAGGCGCCCGCCGAAGCGTGATTGGACGAATTTGATCCCGCTTCCGCGCGGTTGCGTTTTCGCCTTCAGAGCGACGTGACTCGCGCCGCTTCCGGCGGCCCCTTCAGTTCGACCATATTGCCTTCCGGGTCGAACAGATACAGCGACGGCCCGAAACCGTCCGCGCCATAACGCACTCCCTGTTCGCCGATCCGCGCGCCATGCGCGGTGAGATGCGCCTTCAGCGCGTCGGCATCGAACGATTCGACGCGCAGACACAGGTGGTCCATGTTGCGTCCCGTGCCCGCCGCGCCGTTTTCCGCGCGATCGAGCTTCGCGCCGACCTGTAGCAGATCGATCAGCGAACGTCCCGCGCGCAGTTGCGTGAGGCCGAGTTCACGCTGCTCCTTTTCGACGCTGCAACCGAGCACGTCGCAGTAAAAGCGCGCGAGTGTTTCGACTTGCGTCGCCCGGATCACGACGTGGTCGATCTCGCGAATGTGGATTTTCATATCGAACGCCCTTTGGCTAGGTCGGAGAACCGCTTAGCGAAGTGTAGGAGAAAGGGCACTTTCTGGAGGGTAAGAGACCGGGGTGCTAGACCTCCGGAGACATTACATTTCACTGTCAACTACATTTCATATTCATTCAATAAAGTAGCGCGTCAATCCGGCGCGCCATGGTCATTCCGATCCTCGGTCCCCGGTTCACCCCAACAATGGATCACGAGAACATGGCGCAATCATTCGACTACTCACGCCGTCAGGCCCTGAAGATCATCGCTGGCGCACCGATGCTGCCGCTCGGCGCCGCCGCGACATCGCTTCTCGCAGCCTGCGGCGGCGGCAACGACCTTCAAGTGAGCAATCCACCCGCCCCGACGAAAGCGGCGTTCACCGCGGCGTCGTTCGACGGCATGGCGGCGCCTTCGCTGGCGAATCCTGGTGCGATGGCGGCGACCACGGTCGCATCGACGCTGACCGCCCAGTTCAGCGACGGCAGCAGCCACACCTACAAACTCGCGTATCAGCCGTTCTTCATGACGGGCGACACAGTTCCGAACACGACTGGCGGCACGATCGTGGCGGGCGGTTATTTCGACATCGACAACGAACCGATCATTGACAGGTCGGTACCAGGCAAGGAGCGCCAGTTTTTCTCCGACTGCCCGGACGGCACCTCGCTGATCCGGCTTGACCAGCCGGTGGTGAAGGGCGTCAAGGGGAACGCGGTGTTCGCCGTCGTGCAGTTCGAATACACGACGCGCGATCAGACGGAAACGGCCCAAGGCGACATGTACGGCAAGCTGCCGTCGCCGATTGCCGTGCTGACGCTCGATCAGGATCCGGCCACCGGCAAGCTCACGCTGGTCAGCTATTCGAACGTCGATACGTCCGGCGCGCATGGATTGTGGATCACTTGCGGCGCGAGCCTGTCGCCGTGGAATACGCACCTGTCGAGCGAAGAGTACGAGCCGGATGCCGCTACCATCGCGACGAACACGCAATTCCAGGCGTACAGCCAGAACCTGTACGGCAGCGCATCGGCGGCGCGGCCGTATCACTACGGGCATCTGCCGGAAGTCACCGTGCACCCTGACGGCACCGGTACAGTCAAGAAGCACTACTGCCTCGGCCGCATTTCCCATGAGCTGATTCAGGTGATGCCCGACAGGCGCACTGTGCTGATGGGCGACGACGCAACCAACGGCGGCCTCTTCATGTTCATCGCGGACAACGAAGCCGATCTATCCGCGGGCACGCTGTATGTCGCGAAGTGGACGCAAAGATCGTCGGCGGGGGCGGGCGCCGCGACGTTGACGTGGCTCAAACTCGGTCACGCGACCAGCCATGAAATCGAGGCGCTCGCCAATACGCTGACAATCACCGACATCATGGACGTCGTCACCGACGAGAAGAATCCGCCGAACGATCCGACCTTCACCCAGATTCACTACGGCGGTAAATTCAACTGGATCCGCCTCAAGCCTGGCATGGAGAAAGCCGCGGCATTTCTGGAGACGCATCGCTACGCCGCGCTGCAGGGCGCGAGCATGGGTTTTACGAAACTCGAAGGCACGACGGTCAACGCGAAAGACAAGATTCTCTATTCGGCTATGTCGCAGATCACGACATCGATGGTGCGGGGCAACGCACATTCGACGGATATCGCGCTCGACAAGGGCATTTCATCGGGTGCGGTCTATGCGCTGAATATGACAGGCGGGCAGCGCGATCTCGGTGGCGCGGCGATTAACAGCGAATGGGTGCCCATCGACATGAGCGCGCCGGCTGAGCTAGTGGGTCAAGACCTCGTGAGCGCGGACAGTCTGGGTAATACCGCGAATCCAGAGAAGATCGCGAATCCGGACAACCTCAAGTTCTCGGAACGGCTGCGTACTCTCTTCATCGGTGAGGACAGCGGCATGCATATCAACAATTTCCTGTGGGCCTATAACGTCGATACGAAGGTGCTGTCGCGCGTGCTGTCGTGTCCGGCAGGTGCGGAGTCGACCGGCCTGCATGCCGTCGACGAAATCAATGGCTGGACCTACATCATGAGCAATTTCCAGCATGCGGGCGACTGGGCTGCCGTGCATTCGAAAGTGCAGACCGTGCTCGATCCGCTCGTGCGAGCGAACTACAGGGATCGCTTCGGCGCGGCCATCGGCTATCTGACAGCAGACCCGACATCGATCAAGCTGGTCTGATGGCAATGCTCGCAGAGATTTTCCCGAGTCTCGTTGTGGGGACCATTGACGACGCTTTGAGCCGATAGAAAGGCACAGTTCGCAAGCGGTTCGTCGCCCCCTCTTCGGAGGGGGTTTTTTTGGGGGGTCGTCACAGCCGTGTGACGCGTGCCCGATTTGCCGCTGATCGAGTAGCGGGTCGTGACTGCACGTGCCCCGTGCCGGGTCTGGTGCGAACGCTGCGGTGGCGCGCGACCGTGAGAGCGACGAAGCGCAATGCCCCAAGCAAAGCGACTTTCCCCGATGGACAAAAAAAAGCCCGCTCAAGTGGAGCGGGCTGAATCCATATCAGGAGGAGACATGGAGGAGACAGGTACTAATATACACATCGGGTTGGTGCGACGCAATAACTTTTTAAGGGAAAACCCGATATTGTGTGAAATTGTCGCACTTCGGGGCAAAACGCCCGACCAGTGGGCGCCGTCCAGGCCCATCGGACCGCGATTTGCCGGGTTTTGACCCCACCATAAGTAAGGAAAAGTGCAGTCGAATGACAGAGCAAGAACCGACGCGTACTGTGTAGAGATCGGGCCTACATTGATGAGCATCGTCATTGCCTGCCCATCCGGGCCCCTGGACATCATGAACCCGATTACCCGTCATTCCCCCGCCGTGCGCATCCCGGTCGACGCGGATACCGCCCACTGGAATACCGACGACGAACGGTGGGAAGCCGTCACGCACCGCGATCGCGACGCCGACGGCGCGTTCTTCTACGCGGTCAGGACGACCGGCGTGTTTTGCCGGCCGTCGTGCGCGTCGCGCCAGCCGCGCCGCGAAAACGTCGCCTTCTTCACCGATGCCGACGCCGCGCGCGCCGCGGGCTTTCGCGATTGCAAGCGCTGCCAGCCCGGCGGCCTGCCGCGCGAGCTCGACATCGTCGCGCGGGCGTGCGCCGCACTCGATGCCGATCCGCAGCAGCGCCTCACCCTCGCGCAGCTCAGCGATGCCGTGCACGTGAGCCCGTTCCATCTGCAACGCCTGTTCAAGCGCGTCGTGGGCGTGTCGCCGCGTCAATACCAGGCCGCCCAGCGCGGCGCCGCGTTGCGCGACGCGTTGCAGGGCGGTGCCGACGTCACGCGCGCAACGCTCGATGCCGGGTTCGGCTCGCCCTCGCGAATGTACGACAGCGCGCCGACCGAGCTCGGCATGGCGCCGTCCGCGTATCGCCGCAAGGGTGCCGGGCTGACGGTGCGCTACGCGAGCGCGCCGACCTCGCTCGGCTTCGTGCTGGTCGCCGCGACCGACAAGGGCATCTGCAAGATCGGTTTCGGCGACGACCCCGCGCTGCTGATCGACGAGTTGCGCGGCGAGTTCGCGAATGCCGAGCTGCGTGAAGACGCCGGACGACTCGCGCCGTTCATCGCGCAGATCGACGCGTATCTGCACGGCACCCGTCAGGACTTCGACCTGCCGCTCGATATCGCGTCGACCGCCTTCAAACAGCGCGTGTGGGATGCGCTGCGACGCATCCCCTACGGTGAGACGCGCAGCTATTCGCAGATCGCCGAAGCGGTCGGCTCGCCGCGCGCGGTACGGGCGGTCGCGAGCGCTTGCGCGACCAATCCGGTCGCGCTCGCGATTCCGTGTCATCGCGTCGTGCAGAAGGGCGGGGCGCTTGCCGGCTATCGCTGGGGGCTGCCACGCAAGGCCGTGTTGCTCGACAATGAGGCGCAGCACGCAGGCGGCGTATCAGCCGACGACGCACCGCATCGCGATGCAAGCCGCACCGACGCCGACACCCACTCCCACTCCCACAACTCCCGACTGGATCACGCCGCTTGAGCACGCTTAACGACGTCGCAACTCTCGAATTACCGTTCAAGGCACCGTTCGACTGGCCGCGGCTGCTGCGCTTTTTCAGCGGCCGCGCGACGCCCGGCGTCGAGGCCGTCGAAGACGGTGCCTATCGCCGCGCGATCGACTGGAACGGCGACAGCGGCACGCTCAGCGTGCGGCTGCATCCACGCAAGCGCTGCATCGTCGCGAGCATCGAAGGGCCAGCAAGCCGTCACGCCGAGGCGCTCGCCGCGCCGGTCGCGAGGATGTTCGATCTGCGCGCCGATCCCAAGAAGATCGCCGCCGGTCTCGCCGCGGACCCGTGGCTCGAGCCGCTCGTCGCCGCGGTGCCCGGCTTGCGCGTGCCGGGCGCGTGGTCCGGCTTCGAGCTGGTGGTGCGCGCGATCGTCGGCCAGCAGGTCAGCGTGAAGGCCGCGACGACGATCATCGGACGGCTCGTGCAGCGCGCGGGCGAACGCATCGACGGCCATCCGCATGAAAACACCGCGTGGCGCTTTCCGACGCCGGCCGCGCTTGCCGAAGTCGATCTCGCGCAGATCGGCATGCCGGGCAAGCGCGTCGCCGCGTTGCAAGGCTTCGCGCGCGCGGTCGCGAGCGGCGACGTGCCGCTCGACAGCGATACGGTCGACACGGCGAGCCTGCGCGCAGCCTTGCTCGCGCTCGCGGGCATCGGTCCGTGGACCGTCGAATATGTCGCGATGCGCGCATGGCGCGATCCCGATGCATGGCCCGCGTCGGATCTCGTGTTGATGCAGTCGATCTGCGCGCGCGATCCATCGCTCGTGCGGCCCGCGCAGCAGCGCAGCCGCACCGATGCGTGGCGGCCGTATCGCGCGTATGCCGCGATGCATCTTTGGAACGAAGTCGCGGATCGGGCGGGCGCGGCGCGCGGTGGGTGAATGTCGTGGTGAGGTAGTGATGGTGCCGGCGTGCGCTCGAACGCCCGCCGAAGCGGCCGCAAGCAGCCGTTCTGGCGAGATGTTAAAGTGCCCGCTACTGAAAATTCCGCCGAACGTTGTCAGCCGCTGTACTGTCTGCGAATCATCAGGCGATACAACGCGAGCGGCAACGCGCGACTCGCATCAATGCCAAACACCACACCTTCCTGCTCGACCGACGCGTTCTCGCACCGCCTGTCCGTGCTCTGCTCGGGCCCGCAGCGCGATGCGCTGATACGCGGCCTGCGCGGCATCGAAAGGGAAAGCCTGCGCGTGACGCGCGACGGCCAGCTCGCGATGACGCCGCATCCTCGCGCGCTCGGCTCGGCGCTCACGCATCCCTCGCTGACCACCGACTACTCCGAGGCGCTGATTGAACTGATCACCCCGGCCGAGCACGACGTCGCCGAAACGCTCGAAAAGCTCGACGTGCTGCATCGCTTCGTCTATGCGGAGCTTGGCGACGAGATCCTGTGGAACAACTCGATGCCGGGCCTGTTGCCCGCCACCGACGAGGGCATTCCGATCGCGCACTACGGCACGTCGAACATCGGCAAGCTGAAATACGTGTACCGCATCGGCCTCGCGTTGCGCTATGGCCGCGCGATGCAGTGCATCGCGGGCATTCACTACAACTATTCGCTGAACGAAGAAGTGTGGCGGCTGCTGCACGCCGATCAGCAATCCACCGCGAACGCCGTCGACTTCCAGTCCGACCGCTACCTCGCGCTGATCCGCAATTTCCGCCGCACGAACTGGCTGCTGATGTATCTGTTCGGCGCATCGCCGGCGCTCGATCGACGTTTTCTCCGCGATCGCAAACACACGCTCGACACGTTCGACGCCGACACGCTGTATCGCCCGTACGCGACGAGCCTGCGCATGAGCGACCTCGGCTACTCGAACACTGCCGCGCAAGCCGCGCTGCGCGCCGACTACGACACGCTGCCCGGCTATCTCGACGCGCTCGCGAAAGCCGTGAGCCAGCCGTATCCGGCGTACGAGAAGATCGGCACGCAGCGCGACGGCGAGTGGGTGCAGATCAACACCAACGTGCTGCAGATCGAAAACGAGTTCTATTCGACGATTCGTCCGAAGCGCGTCACGTATCCTGGCGAGCGGCCGCTGCACGCGCTCGCCGCGCGCGGCGTGCAATACGTCGAGGTGCGTTGCATGGACATCGATCCGTTCGAGCCGACCGGCATTTCGCTGGAGACCTCGCGCTTTCTCGACGCGTACCTGCTCGTGTGCGCGCTCGACGACAGCGCGCCGCTGCCGCCGCTCGCCTACACGGAAGCGAATCAGAACTTCGGCCGCATCACGATGGAAGGCCGCAAGCCCGGACTCGAACTGGTGCGCGAGGGCAAGCCGATCGCGATGACCGACTGGGCCGACGAACTGCTCGTGAAAATCGACGCGGCGGCTGCCGCGCTCGATAGCCTGAAGGGCGGCGATGAACATGCGCGCGCGGTTGCCGCGCAACGCGCGAAGCTGGCCGACGTGTCGCTGACGCCATCGGCACGGGTGCTGCAAACGATGCGCGATGAGAAGCAAAGCTTCCTCGAATTCGGCCTCGCGCAAAGCGAAGCGCACGCCGCGTACTTCCGCGCGCGTCCGCTCGACGCCGCGCAGTCCAAGGCGTTTGCAGACCTCGCGGTGAAATCGCTTGACGAGCAGGCGAAGCTCGAACGCGAGGAGGTCGGTTCGTTCGATGCGTTCGTGGCTGCGTATCGGGCCTACACGCTCAATCGCTTTAGCGTCTGAGCGTTCGGACCACGTCATCTCGAGCGGTAGGAAAGCGGCCCACGGGGCCGCTTTTTCTTTGCCGCCGACAACTCTCAGCCAACGTCCAGGTAAGCTCTACGGATATCGCTCTTCGGGCGCGCACGGAATCGGCAAATTCTCCGCGCATCATCGCGATTCTCTGATCTGGATGAAACACCGCCTCCGCGTGCCGGTCCAAAATGTTATGAGACGCTCTGCCAGGGGGAGGTATCCACATGAACAACAAAGCTCTGATGGCCACGCTGTGTCTCGTGGCGACGGCGGCATGCTCGACCCAGGGTCAGGTCGATCCGGACGTCATGCAGATCGCGACTACCCCGTTGACGTGCTCGAACAAGGCCGAATGCGAACTCTGGTGGCAACGGGCGCAGACGTGGGTCGCGAGCCATTCGACGTACAAGATCGAAACCGCCAACGACTCGCTGATCCAGACCACCGGCCCGGACGGCGGCAAGCGCGCGCTCGCGTATCAGATCACGCGCACCGCGAATCCCGACGGCACCGCGACGATCGGCTTCTCCGCGCATTGCGACGGCTCGCTCGGCTGCAAGCCGAATCCATGGCAAGCGGGCGCGGATTTCAAGCAGTATGTGAGAGGCATCACGGGCACAGCCGCGGGCGCGCCGCAAGGCAGCGCGACACCATCGCAGCACGCGCCCGATACGACCCATCCCGAGACGATGCCCGGAAAGACGACCACGCTGCCCAATGGCGAGGCGATGTCGCAATAGCTTGAGCAGTGGCAGCAGCGACGATGCGAGCACGTTCGCCGTCGCTGCAGTTGCTTCAGTGTCCTAACGAGGGCCCGGCACCCTTGCGTGGCTTCGTGAGCCACACGAGCACCGCCAGCACGATAAACGCCGCACACGAGATGCGGAAGAAGTCATTGGTGGCCATCATGTAGGCCTGGCTCGTCACGACCTGATCCAGTTGCGCGGTCAAGCCGTCGCCTGACAGCCCCGCGCCCGCGAGGGTATTCACATAGGTGTTGGTATTCGCCGAATACGCGTTGACCGTATCGGCGAGCATCGCGTGGTGGTAGATCGTGTCGTTTTCCCAGAACGTCGTGCTGATTGCGGTGCCGATCGCGCCCGACAGCGTGCGGAAAAAATTCGACAAACCGGATGCGCTCGCAAGACGCTCGTCGGACACGCTGGACAGCGTGATGGTCGTCATCGGCACGAAGAAACACGCGACGGCGATGCCCTGCACGAGTCGTGGCAGGATCACGTGGTCGAACGGCACGTCGAGCGTGAACGTCGAGTTCCAGAACGACACGATCGCGAACACGATGAACGCGAAGCTCGCGACCATGCGCAGATTCAGCCGGTGCATGTTCTTGCCGATCATCGGCGACAGAAACAGCGCGAGCAATCCGACGGGTGCCGTGGCGAGACCCGCGATGCCTGCCGTGTAGCCCATCACCGTTTGCAGCCACAGCGGGAAGATCACCACCGAGCCGAAGAACGCCATGAAGCCGAACGAAATGATCACGACGCCAAGCGCGAAGTTGCGATCCTTGAACAGCGACAGGTCGACGATCGGCTCCTTCTCCGTCAACTCCCACACGAGCAGGAACGCGATCGACACGAGTGCGATCACCGCGAGCGCGACGATGAACGTCGAGTTGAACCAGTCGCGGTCCTTGCCGAGGTCGAGCATCATCTGCAGACACGACACGCCGGTGACGAGCAGCACGAGGCCCACTACGTCGATGCGCTGGCGCATCGTCTGCGTCTCGCGGCCGCGCAGCAGCATGTATGCGCAGAATGCCGAGAACAGGCCGATCGGCACGTTGATATAGAAGATCCATGGCCACGTGAAGTTATCCGTGATGTAGCCGCCCATCACGGGACCGAAGATCGGCGCACAGATCACGGTCATCGCCCATAAGCCAAGCGCGAGGCCACGCTTCGCGGGCGGATAGGAGCGCATCAGGATCGTCTGCGACAACGGCACCATTGGCCCCGACACGAGCCCTTGCACGAGCCGGAACGCGATCAGCGATTCGAAGTTATGCGCGAAGCCGCAGGCCGCCGACGCGATCGTGAACAGCAGCACCGACAGCGTGAACAGTCGCACCTCGCCGACGCGTCGCGCGAGCCAGCCGGTCAGCGGCACGGCGATCGCCGAGGCGACCGAATACGACGAAATCACCCAGGTGCCCTGGCTTGCGGCAACCCCGAGGCTCCCCGAAATGGTCGGCACCGCGACATTCGCGATCGAGGTGTCGAGCACCTCCATGAAGGTGCCGAGCGCAAGCCCGACGGTCAGCAGCGCAAGCGTGCCGCCTTGCAGCGGAGCGGGTTCGGCTGCGGGCAGCGAGGCGTTGGAAGCCGTGGCATCCATTGGTTGTTCTCCTTAGGAGGCAAAAGCTTGTCACGGCAGCTTTATGCGGCCTCTCAAACACGGCGCTTGCATGTCTGATCACCCTCTGCCTAGACAAATATATGACTGCAATGACGCCTTCCAGAATCGCGTCGTAATGGCCTTGCTAGTACTTCGTGACGATGCGCCGCCACCTTCGGGTGAGGCGCGCGCCTCCGCTCATGGGCATGGCTCGTCCGGCGGGGACGCCAGTCCGCAGCCCACGCCGGCTTCTCCCTCCGGGCCGTTCGCGATAAACCGCGCGAGCAGGTGAATCAGCGTCGCATGCTCCTCAGCGGTAAAGCCGCGCAATTGATCGTTCAGCACGGTCGCGCCGAGATTCGGCAATTGCCGCGCGGCGTCGTGGCCCTGCGGCGTCAACTCCAGCTTCACCATGCGCCGGTCGTCGCTGCTGCGCGTGCGCACCACGAAGCCCTTTTTTTCCAGACGATCGAGCAGACGCGTCATCGAGCCACTGTCGTACGACATCGCGCGCGACAGTTCGAATGGCGTGCTCGCGCGCCGCGACGACAGCATCAGAATCACGCCGATCTGCTGCGCGGTGAGCCCGAGCGGCTTGACCGCACGGTCCGTGCGCTCGACCAGCACGTTGCGCGCTTTCGTCAGGTAATAGCCGAGACTGCTCGTAAGCTCGACCTCGTCCGGTTTGTAAGGGCCATCTGTCATGGGGTATCCGCCGCATCGACAAGCAAACCGAAGTTTAGCTGCCTAAGCAGACAAGTCAAATCTCATTTTGCGGCGCACGATCAACCAACATAAAAACAACAGTCGAAACATTCGCCCGGCAGAGTATCTTGAAATTTACTTGCATAGTCAATATTATGACAAGCAATGAGTTTCGCGCGTCCCGCGCCATTCGAGACCATGTTCTGACCGAACGACCGCACGCCGCCCTCTCGCGACGCGCGCAACAGGATTTCCCCGATGCTGTACCTCAAGAACACACTTGGCGGCCTTAGCCGCTCACTCGCCGATTCGGCACTCCATAGCTTCCAGGGCCGGCATCGCTGGTGGAAGCTCGCACTGTTCGCGGGACTCATCGTGTTGCCGGGCGGATCGTTGGGCGTCGCGCTGCTCGCGTGGGTCGAGCATCGACGGGAAATGAAGCGGGAGAAACGCGGCAACGCCGCGCTCGTGGAGACGAGCGAGATCGTGCTGCCTAAGGAAAGCTTCGCGATCGAGCCTAGCAACGACATCGCCACGGCGGCCAACATCGGCAACACTTGCCTCACGCGTGGCGGTGCATCGTGCCGGGCCTCGGCGGGCAAGCCCACTCGCCAGCGTCAGCGCCAGCAGAACCCGTCCACGGAATCGCGGCTCTGACTGCGCGCCGGCTCACCCGGCACTTGCCACCCGCGCTTTCGGCACACGCAGTCCTTCCTCTCGCCACCTGAATCCCCGCCCACGACAGCCGCTCGCGCCTGTCGGTAACAACGCGTAACCATCGGGTCACCGCAAGTAACACACCTGCGCACCGCCTCGCATTAACCTTTCAGCTTTCAGTTTCCCGCGCTCGCGCGGACTCATACGCTAACATTCCGGCAGACCACGATCTCGCCCGGCCGGCGGCGCCGCACCCGGCCTCACCGCGGCGTCCAGAAGGAATTCATTGCATGCAGTCTGATCGAAACTCGCGCGCGCGAGCGTTTGCGCCGCGCGTCCTGACCCTTGCCATCGGCGCGGCCTGCGCGACGCTGGTCGCCGCCTGCGCGGTCGGCCCGAACTATCAGCGGCCGGTCACCGAGATCCCCGCCTCGTTCAAGGAAGCCGCGCCCGGCTGGAAGGTCGCCGAACCCGCCGATCAACACGATCGCGGCGAGTGGTGGGCAATCTACGAAGACCCGAAGCTCAACGAGCTCGAAGACAAACTGAACGCCGCGAATCAGACCGTCGCGCAATTCGCCGCGAACTACCGGCAGGCGCGCGCGCTCGTCGGCGAAGCGCGCGCCGCGTACTTCCCGACGATCGGCGCATCGGCGGGCGCGACGCGTTCGGGCAACGGCACGCAAACCGGCGGCAATGCGACGACGGCAACGAGCCGCGAAGGCATCTCCAACAGCTTCAACGTCCAGATGCAGGCGAGCTGGGAGCCGGACCTGTGGGGCTCGGTCACGCGCTCGGTCAACGCGCAGAAAGCGGGCCAGCAAGGCGCGGCCGCCGACCTGGCGAACGCGCGCCTGTCCGCCCAGGCCACCCTTGCGCAGACCTACTTCCTGCTGCGCGCCCTCGACTCCACGCAAAAGCTGCTCGACGATACCGTCGCGGCTTATCAGCGCTCGCTGCAGCTCACGCAGAATCAGTATGCGGCCGGTGTTGCCGCGCGCTCGGATGTGATCCAGGCGCAAACGCAGCTGCAATCGGCGCAGGCCGCCGCGATCGACAACGGCATCCAGCGCGCCCAGGACGAGCACGCGATCGCGGTGCTGATCGGCGTGCCCGCATCGGTGTTTTCGCTGCCGCCGATGCCGCTCACCGCGACCCCACCCGCCGTGCCCGCGCAGATGCCGTCCGCGCTGCTCGAGCGCCGGCCGGATATCGCCTCGGCGGAACGCAAGGCCGCGGCGGCCAACGAGCAGATCGGCGTGGCGATCGCCGCGTTCTTCCCGTCACTGACGCTGTCAGCGACGGGCGGCTTCGAGAACTCGGTGTTCTCGCAACTGTTGACCTTGCCGTCGCGCTTCTGGACGCTCGGCCCGCAACTGGCCGGGACGATCTTCGACGCCGGCCTGCGCAAAGCGCAAACCGAAGCCGCGCGCGCCACCTACGACGCCGATGTCGCGACCTATCGGCAAACGGTGCTCGCCGCGTTCCAGGACGTCGAGGACAACCTCGCGTCGCTGCGCATCCTCGAGCAGGAAATCGTCGTGCAACGGCAGGCGGTCGACTCGGCACGCCAGGCGCTCGCCATCGTCACGAACGAGTACAAGGCGGGCACGGTCGGCTTCGTCAACGTGCTGACCGCGCAAACCACGGCGTTCACTGCCGAGCAGAAGCTCGAGAACATCGCCGGGCAGCGAATGGTGTCGTCGGTGGGTCTGGTGAAAGCGCTCGGCGGCGGTTGGGACGTGGCGCAGATGGATCGCGAGACTGGCGATGTCGCGGCGCCCGCGCCGTTGCCGGCATCGGCTCCGGCGGCTGCGGCTGCGTCGTCCGGTGCGGCGTCCATCGCACAAAGCACGGTGCAGAGCGCGGACGCGGCGCAAGCGCGAGTGCAGAGCAAATAACGGCCGCCGCGCTCAGCATTGGAAGCGCGAAGCAGCACCACCAAACAGAAGAGGCATGCCCGCAATTCGCGGCCATGCCTCTTTTTTCATCACGTCACGTCACGCCGCGGCGCGAGTCAACGTGCCTCAGTGCACGAACGTCAGCGCCACCGTATCCGGCCCGCTCGGCCGACCGAGCAGGTTCAGCAGACCGGCGAGGTTATCGTGCTGCTCCGGCGCGGCGCTCGCCGTGCCGTGAAACGACGTCGACCCTGCCGATACCGTGCCGTTACCGTTCAGTGTCAACGGCCCCTTCACCGTGCTCAGATCGAGCGTCGAAGACGCGCCCTGCGCCTGAAAGCTGACCCGGTAAGAACCGAGCGGCTTCACGAGCGACACGCGCGAGCTGACGTCGTCGAGCATCATCGTCAGTTGACCGAACGCTTCGCCGTTGAAGCTGCGCCAGTCGGACCACGACAGCTGCACGTTGCCCTGCAGATCGAGCGTGTTGAACGGCGCGCCGAGCCCCGCGAGCAGCGACGCCGGCACCGCGAGCACGCCCGGCGTGACGGTGGCGCTGCGCGGCGTCGCATCGACCGTGATCGGGTCGGGCATCGCCTCGCTATGGCGCATGACCATCCTCACGCGTCCGGTAAACAGCGGCCAGAACGCGGTGCGCCATTCGATCCGCCCAGGCAGCAGCGTCGCCGCGCTCATATCGGAGCCGGCGGCCAGCATCAGCGTTGCCGAGCCCTGCCACAGCGAGCCTTCGGCGTCGACGAGATTGACGTGCCCGTGCGTTTGCCGCGCGAACTGAGGGGTAATCCAGGCGGCCGGCAGCAACGCGAGCGTCACGGCCGCGACCGACAAAATGGCGACGACCAGCCACGGCAGCGCCACACGCAGGCGCCCCATCCAGTAATTCATTCGAGATCCTGTAGCGAGCGGCCGGTAGTTATTTGGCGGTCGACGGTTGCAACGCCACCGTCAGGTCCACCTGGCCGTCGTCCTTCAACGCGGTGATGTGCGCCTCGGCAACCTGCACCTTGAACTGCTTGCGCACGTCGTCGACCCACGTGGTCCAGGCGGGAAACGCCACGTTTTTCATCTGCACCTGCACCGCGTTGCCGACGAACTGCACCTGCGTCGCGGCGAGGCCATGCTCGCCGAGCGACGCGGAGAGCGCGTCCTTCAGCGCCGCGCCGGTGGGCGCGACACCTTGCGCGGCCGCCGACAGCGAGCGCGCCTCGTTGGCCTGCGAGGTCATCTGCGCAAGCTGACGCTGCAGGCTCGGCAGCGATTCACGCAGATGTGCGCGGCCTTCCTGAGCAGGCGCCCACAGCACCGACCACGCAATCGCCACGGCGAGCGCGGCGCCGCCCCACGTCAGCAGCGCCTTTTCGCGATCGGTGCGCTGGTCCCAGAAGCCAGCCCATGTTTGTGCGAGTTCAGCTTTCATTGTGCGTTCCTGATGGTCCACTTGCCGGTACTGCTGTCGATCGCGCCGGTGAGGCCGTTGCGCGCGAGGCGCTTGGCGAAGTCGGCATCGACCTTGATCGCGGGTTTGAAGGTCACGTCGAGGCGGTGCTCGTGATAATCGAGCCCGGCGATGCCGTTGACCGGCAGCGGCGACAGCGAGCGCGCGAGGCCGTCGGCGAGCGAGAGGAAATCTTCCGGTGACAGCTCACCCGCCGCGACCCGCAGCTGTTGCACCTGACGCGCCATCTGATCGGGTGCGTCGAGCACGACGGTGGTCTTCGGGAACGTGTTGAGCAGCAGTTCCGTCATCTGCGTGTTGATCGCGTCGCGCTGGCGCGAGAGCATCAGCCACTGCACGTTCGCGCCGACGATCGCGACGACGAGCGCGGCGAGCCCGAGCCCGATCGGCAACCGCAAGCGCCGAAGCGTCGCGCGATCGAGGCGCCACGGCTGCGACGCGAATTCGAACTGGCACAGGTCGAAGCGACATTCGAGCGCGCGCCGCGCGAGTTGCTCGAACGGCAGCGGGCTCGCACCGTGGATATGCGCAGCGAGCCGCGCGGGACTCTTTGTGGCATGGCTCGGCTCGTTGCCGGGCACTTCGGTCAGCATGTACAGCGACACCGGCGCCGCACCCGCGAGCGCGGCGAGCGTCGTGTTGACCGCGTTGGCAGGTGCCGCGAAGCCTTCGCCCTGCAGGCCGCGCGCAATCGCCAGTTCGACGCGCGGCACGCCGCCGTCGAGCGAGCCTTCGACGAGCAGCGCCGGCGCGGTCTGCACGACCGCACCGAGCACGGCCGCCACCATCGGCACGAAGGACGGCACGTCGGGCGCGATCACCGGGGCGACGCCCGGCAGCGACGTCGCGACGCTCGCCGCGCCGGCCATCGCCGGCTCGCGCGCTTCCGCCGTTTCATCGACGTTCGCGGCCGCTTCGGCCACCGGCGGCTGCGGTAGGCAACGCGTGACCGGCACGGCGCGCAGACTGCGATGACCGGCCGCCGTGAACGCCTCGCAGATGAAACGGAACCAGCCGCGATCGACGATCGCGAGCAGCTGCCGCCCATCGCCGAGCCCTTGCGGATCGACCGCGATATGGCAGGTCTGCGGGTCCTGGATCAGTTGATCCTCGACGATATTGGGCAGCGCCTGGCGCAGCTTCGGGCCGCGTAGCGGCGGCAGCGTCGCGGGCATCAGCAGCAGGTCGCGCGCGGCGACCATCAACACGGTCGTGTTCGCGCGCGGCAGCAGCGCGAGCGCCGAGCGGCCGGCGCGCTGCGTGCGTCCCGCCTTGTCGAGCAGCACGAACGGCAGCTCGGGCAGTTGCCATTCCTGCGAGGGCACCGCCGGATCACGCGGCGGCAATAGAACGATCAGCGTGCTCAAAGGCCACTCTCTCTGTGGATTGCGTTATTCATAGTTGGTCTTGTACCCGCACGACGCGCGTGGTGTGAGTCAGCGGATCGCGGTAGACGAGCGTCGTGCGATCCACTTCGGCGCGCTCGTGCTGCACACTGCCGTGGACTAAAAAGTAGCTCGAGTTGACGTCGAACTGGTTCGGATCGATCGACACCGATTGCACCCCGGCGGCGGTCAGCGCGAGCTGCACGTCGCCGATGTTGCGAAAAAACACGGTCTGCCGGCGCGCGACCAAGGCCTGCGCCTGCGACACGGTCATGCCCGGCACCACCGCCGCGATCACTTCGGCCGACGCGGTGTTCATGTTGATCGCGGTGGTCGTGGGTAGCACGGTGACGAACGGGCGCAGCCGCGCGACGATCTCCGGCGTGTAGCCTGGAATGTCGAGCAGCGAATCGACGCCGGTCATCAGAAGCGGCGCGACCCCGGCGTTGTCGTCGCCGTCCTCGATGCCGGGCTGGTTCGTGAAGTTGCCGCCCGTCAGGCCACCACCGCCACCGACCTGCGTCGTACTCGTGACCGAGGTGCCGGTCTGAAACCGCGTCGCCGATTGCGACAGCCCGGCGCGCACGTGCAGCGCGGTCACTTTGGCGAGCTGTCCGCTCAGACCGAGCGACACCAGCAGGCGCTGATACGCCGCCATCTCCTCGGCGCTGATTTGCGTCACGCCGGGCGCCGGCGTCGCGACCAGGTTGCGCAGATTGAATCTGGATTGCGCGTCCTCGATCGAGCCCGACAGATAGGTTGCCGCGCCTTGCTCCGCGCGCACCTCGCCGATCTGGCCGAGAAAATCCGACAGCCGCGTTTTGGCGATCGGCACGCCCCACAAGCCGCCCAGATACGTGATGCCCGCTGACGTATCGCCTTCGGAGCGCAGGATCAGCCGCGTCCAGTCGAGCGCGCCGCGTGCGACCCATTGCGCCTGCGACAGCAGCCGCTGATTCTCGATGCGCCGGATCTGCACCTGCTGGCGCCACAACATGCCGGATACGAGGATCGCCGATAGCGCGACGACGAGCAGCGCGCTGATGATGGCCGCGCCACGCTCGCGCTGGCGCTGGCGCCCGCGCGCCTTCGAGGCGGACTTTTTAGGCATCGACGGAGAGAACGTCATGTCATTCTCCGATCAGAAAAACACGCGTGACCGGCCGCGCAAGCGACGTCGCGCCGATGCTGACTTCGAGCCCCGTCACCGAGCGCGGCATCGGCGCGTTGCCGAGCTGGGGCACCTTCAGGTTGTTGACGGCCTCGGTCATCGCGGTCTGTACGTCGTTCATCTGGGTGGTCCAGCCGAGCTTCGGCACGTACATGCGCGCCGAAATCGAGCCGACGCCGCCCATCAGCGGCACCGCGCTCCAGTCTTCGTCGCTGCCGTGCAAGGCGCGCCGCAACTCGCCGACGTTGCCGAGCGGCGGCGACGCGTAGCGCACCACGCGGCCGTTCGAGATCTGATAGCGCACCACCTGCAGGCGCGGCGCGTGGCCGGGCAGCACCATGTGCCGCACGATCTGCAGCGTGTTGCCGGTGACCGAGACCGCGGCCTGGCTCGATTCGTCGTCGCTGGCGGCCTGACGCGCGTCGATGCGCATCTGGTCGAACAGCTGCGCGAACACGCGCTCGTCTTCCATGGCGTTCGTGATCGTCGTGCGGGCGCGAATGATCTGATCGAGCCCGCGCCACGACAGCACGGCGATCACCGCGAGAATAGCGATCGCGACCAGCAGTTCGATCAGCGTGAAGCCGCGCGCGCCGTCACGGCGGCGGCGTTCACAGCGAGCGGTTGTTTTCATTCGCGACCACCGTGACCATCTGGGCGAGATTGCCGGTTTCCCCAGGCATCGTCACCATCATTTCGACACGGCGAAACACCGGATTCGGCGTCGCCGTCACATGCTGGGTACAGCGCAGCTGCAGATTGCCTTGCGAGCAATCGAAGCTCGTCGAGCCGATGTTCGGCCATGCATGCGTCAGATGCAGTTGCGCGAGCGCGTTGTCGGCGCTCCAGCCGGCGAGCAGGCGCCGGTGCAGATCGGCTTCGCCGTTCGCGAGACTGCCGACCGCGCGCAGCGACGCGGCAAGCGCGACCGCGATGATGGCGAGCGCCACCAGCACCTCGATCATCGTGAAGCCGCGCGCCTTGTTGCGTGCGCGGTGGCGCATCGCCAGGAGGGAAGGGGCGCAGGCGGACCTGCCATAACGACGCATCCGCATCTCAGCGCACCTCATAGCGGCCATTGCCGGTACCGACGATCGTCGCCTGGCCGGCCGCCGAAAACAGCGTGACCTGCACCGGCGTGTCGATCGCCTCGGTACCGAACACGATGCGATCGGCTTGCGAATCCGAGCCCGGATAACTGATCGCGACACCGGTCACGCCGCCTTCCCACTGACGTGGTCCGAGCAGATCGTCGCGCAGCGGACGCCAGCCGTCCTGGGTGCGCTGATCGAAACGGAAGCCGCCCTCGAACGGCTGCCACGCGATCGGCCGTGCGCGCACCTGCGCTTCGTCGCCGGCGGATTCGAACAGCAGCGCGAGGCGCTGCGCTTCCTCGTTCAGATCGGTGCGCGGGTTGCGCGTCATCGTTACCGCGGTCAGCGACACGAGCAGGCCCGCGATCAGGAGCACGACCATCATTTCGAGCAGCGTGAAGCCGGCCGCGCGGCCGCGAGCCAGGCGGGAGCGCGGCCGCGAAGCCGTACACGGAATGCCCATACGGGACTTGCAAGCGGACGTGCGCATAGTGCCGGCCATCGACGATCAACGGAAAATCAAACTGCAATGCATCGGTGAAGCACGCGCGCTTCAGCGCACCGCGAAAACCGCGGCGCGGCGGGCAGGGCACTGGGCGAAACCAGCGGCCGAACCAGTGGCGAAGAGGGCGCGTGAATGAACATCATGAGCCTGGCGGGAACCTGGGGTTCGATGCGCTTATTGCCAGGACCCGACGTCGGCATCGTTGCCTTCGCCGCCCGGTTTGCCATCGGCGCCGTAGCTGAATACGTCGATCTCACCGTGCACGCCCGGATTCAGATACTGGTACGCATTGCCCCACGGATCGTTCGGCAAACGCTCGAGATACCCGCCGTCCTTCCAGTTGTTCGGCACCGGATCGGTGGTGGGCTTTTCGATCAGCGAGCGCAGACCCTGTTCCTGGGTCGGATAGCGGCCGTTGTCGAGGCGATAGAGCTTCAACGCCTGCATCACGGTGCCGATGTCCTGCTTCGCGGCGACGCGTCGCGCTTCGTCCGGACGGCTCATGATCTTCGGCACGATCAGCGCGGCGAGAATGCCGAGAATCGCGATCACGACCATGATTTCGATCAGCGTGAAACCGCGTTGACGACGGCTGCGCGAACCCGCGTTGTCAGCGCGGCGAATGGTCGACAGTTGCATAGCTTGCTACCTCTTTTCAGGTGAAATTTCGACTCCGGCTGTCAGATTGAACACGCCGGGCCGGTCATTTTAATGTCATGCAGTTGAAGGGTTTCAACCCACCGCAATTTTCACAATAGTCCGTACAATGTGCGCATGAACGCCATCCAAATCCGCCTCCTGTCGCTCGCGCTGTTCGCCGCTTTCTGCGCGACGCTGACCTACTGGGTCATCACGCTCACCACGATGTCCGGCGCGCCGTTGCCGGCTGCCGCCGCGCATGCGCAGGTCTCGACCGACCAGGCAGCGACGCTGTTCGGCGGACAGCTCACGCGCAACGTCAATCAGGACATCCATCTCTTCGGCATCCTCGCGTTGACCGAAGGCGCCGCGGCGATCGTCAGCGTCGGTGGCGAGCCGCCGCACGCGGTATCGCTCGGCAGCACGCTGATGCAAGGTACCAGGCTCTCCGAAGTTCGCGCCCGCTCGATCATCATCGACCGCAACGGCGCCCACTCCGAAATCTTCCTGCCCGCCAACACCGGCGGTCCCACCATCTACGTGCGCTGAACCCCGAAGCGATTGCGCGGTTGATGCGGCACGCCGCGCAATCCTTTCTCTTGCTTCCTCGCGCTGCAATTACTGCACGAGGTTGTTCAGCTCGATGATCGGCAGCATCACCGCGAGCACGATCACCAGCACCACGCCCCCCATCGCCAGAATCAGCAACGGCTCGAGCAGGCTCGTCAGGAACATCGTGCGACGCTCCAGCTCGCGCGCTTCGCCGTCGGCCGCGCGATCGAGCATCGTCGTCACGTCGCCGGTCGCTTCGCCCGAGCGGATCAGGTGCACCAGCACCGGCGGAAACGTCTTCGTATTGCCGAGCGCGCGCGACAGTGACGTGCCCTCGCGCACCCGCACGATCGCGTCGTCGATGTTCTCGCGCATCGCGTTGTTGCTGAGCGTTTCGGCCGCGGCCTGCAGCGCGCGCAGAATCGGTACGCCCGCCGCGGTCAGAATGCCGAGCGTGCTCGCGAAGCGCACGGTGTTATAGCCGCGCACCAGCTTGCCGACCAGTGGCGCGGTGAGCAGCCAACGGTCAAAGGCGAGGCGCGGGCCCGGTTGCCTGAGCGTCGCGCGCACCAGATAGACGACCACCATCACGCCGATCAGCATCGCCCACCACCAGTGCCGCACGAAGCCGGACAGCGCCATCATCATGATGGTCAGAAACGGCAGTTGCTGCTTCGTGCTCGCGAACACGTTGACGACCTGCGGCACCACGTAGCTCAACAGGAACGTGACGATGCCGAACGCGATCAGCGTGACGATCGCCGGGTACGTGAACGCCAGCACGATCTTCTGCTTCAGCGCATTGCGCTGCTCGATGTAGTCGGCGAGCCGCGACAGCACCAGGCCGAGCTTGCCCGTGTGCTCGCCGGCCGCGACGAGCGCCCGGTAGATCTCGGGAAAGTCCTTCGGATGCTGCTGCAGCGCATTGGCGAGCGAATGACCGCCGAGCACTTCGGCGCGAATCGCCGCCATCAGCTCGCGGATGTAGTCGCGCTCCGACTGCTCCGTGAGCACCGCGAGCGCTTCGTCGAGCGGCAGACCCGCGATCAGCAGACTCGCGAGCTGCCGCGTCAGGATGGCCTGCTCGCGCTGCGACAGACGACGTCCGATTGCGAGCCGCTGATTGCGCTCACCACGCGTGCGTGAGGCTGCCGGTTCGACGACGAGTGGCGTCAATCCCTGCGAGCGCAGGTTCGTGCGCGCGCCGCGGGCGCTGTCGGCGTCGAGCACGCCTTTTTGTGCCTTGCCCGCCGCGTCGATCGCTTCAAAACGAAATGCCGGCATGCGCTTATGCTCCGCCCGTCACGCGAATCACTTCTTCGAGCGACGTCAGTCCCGAGTCGAGCCAGCGCTCCGAATCCTCGCGCAGCGTGCGCATGCCCTGCGCGCGGCCCGTTTCGAGAATTTCGGCATCGGCCGCGTTGCGGTGGATCAGCGAGCGGATATTTTCGTCGATCAGCAGCAGTTCGTAGACGCCGCGCCGTCCCGCGTAACCGGATTGGCCGCAACGCTCGCAGCCGACCGGATGCCAGCGCTTGCTGCCATCCTCTTCGGTGCGTTCTTCGCGACATACCGGGCACAGACGCCGCACGAGCCGCTGGGCCAGCACGCCGAGCAGCGACGACGCCAGCAGATACGGTTCGACGCCCATGTCAGTCAGACGCGTGACGGCCGATGCGGCGTCGTTCGTGTGCAGCGTCGCGAGCACCAGGTGGCCGGTCAGCGATGCCTGCACCGCGATCTGCGCGGTTTCGAGGTCGCGGATTTCACCGATCATGATGATGTCCGGATCCTGACGCAGAATCGAGCGCAACGCACGCGCGAAGCTCATGCCGATCCGCTCGTTGACCTGGGTCTGGCCGATGCCGGACAGATCGTATTCGATCGGGTCTTCCACCGTCATGATGTTGGTGGTCGCCGTCTCGAGTCGCGACATCGACGCGTACAGCGTCGTGGTCTTGCCGGAGCCGGTCGGGCCCGTTACGAGCACGATGCCGTGCGGCTTGCCGATCAGCTTGTCGAACTGGACGAGCGTGTCGGACGCCATGCCGAGCGCTTCCAGATTGAGTCGCGTCGCGTCTTTTTCGAGCAGACGCAGCACCGCGCGCTCGCCGTGGCCGGTCGGCAGCGTCGATACGCGCACGTCGACCGGGCGACCGCCGACGCGCAGCGTGATGCGACCGTCCTGGGGCAAACGTTTCTCCGCGATGTCGAGCTGCGCCATGATCTTGATGCGCGAAATCAGCGCGCCATGCAGCGCTTTTTTCGGCCGCACCACGTCACGCAGCGTGCCGTCGACGCGAAAGCGCACCACGGACGCATTCTCGAACGGCTCGATGTGGATATCCGATGCCTGCTCGCGCGCCGCTTGCGTCAGCAGCGCGTTGATCATGCGAATGATCGGCGCGTCGTCTTCCGATTCGAGCAGATCCTCGACCTCGGGGATGTCCTGCATCAGACGCGACAGATCGACTTCACCTTCCACTTCGCCGACCACCTGCGCGGCGCTGCCGTCCTGACGCGCATATGCCTGATTGATCGCCTGCGCGAGCTCGTCGGCCGGCACGCGCACGACCGACACCGCGCCGTAATTGCGCGCGACTTCGGCGAGCGCGGCATCGCTGGTGCGTTCGCTGATCCAGACTTCGAGCGTATCGGCATGCTGATGCGCAACCAGAATCTGGCCGCTGCGCGCAAAACCATACGGCACGAGCCGGGCCGCGAGCGGCGAGGGCGCCGCGCGCTCGCCGGCGGCGGCGTCACCGTTCTGCGGACGTTGCGATGGCGCGGTTTGCGCGGGCGTCGGCGTCACGGATGCGCTCCCGGCGACACGGTGCTCGGCACCCCGCCGCTTGGCGGATTGACGACGGCCGGTTGCGGCCCCAGTTGCGGTGCGGTCTGCTGGGCCGGTTGCACGGTCTGCGGCACCACCTGCTGGGCAGGCTGCACGGTTTGCGGCACGGTAGTCTGCTGCGGCGCCTGATACTGCGTCGCCTGTTGCCGGCGCATCTGGTCCAGATTGAACAGGTTCATCGCAGGCACACCTCCCTGGCTCGGACCGATTGGCATCGGCGGCACGACCGGATCGTCGTGATCCAGCATCACCCGGTTATCCGAACGGTACGCGCCCTGCACGCCCTGGATGTAGTCGTAGCGGTTTGCCGTGACGGCCTGCGTGGTACCGCTGTCGCTGAGGATGACCGGACGCAGGAACACCATCAGGTTGGTCTTGTCGCGCGTCTTCTGCTCGGAGCGGAACAGCTGGCCCAGCCAAGGAATGTCGCCGAGCAGCGGCACCTTGCTGTTGCTGACCTGATAGTTGTCCTGCATCAGGCCGCCAAGCACGATGATCTCACCGTTATCGCACAGCACGGTCGACTGGATCGAACGCTTCGTGAATTCCGGACCTGCCGGATTCGTCGACGCGTTGTTCGTGCCGTTCACGATTGCCGAATCTTCCGTGTAGAGCTGCAGCTTCAGGATGCCGCCGTCGGTGATCTGCGGCTTCACGTGCAGCGTCAGACCGATGTCGACACGGTCGAACGTGTTGAACGCCGCGCTCGTCGTGCCGCTCGTCAGGTTCGAGTACGAACCGGTCTGGATCGGCACGTTGGTACCGACGATGATCTTCGCTTCTTCATTGTCGAGCGTGATCAGGTTCGGCGTGGACAGCACGTTCGCGTCGGCCTGCTGGGACAGCGCCTGCAGCAGCGCGCCGAGACCCTGCACGCCGAAAATGTTGTGGATCCAGCCGACGTTCAGGCCCTGCTGCAAGCCCGAAGCGCCCAGTGCCGTCGCGAGACCGCCGGTCGAGCCGGCCGCGGCCGCCGCGGCCGTCAGGTTGATGATGCTGTTGCCCGAGCCGGTCGCCAGGTTGGTACCGGCAAACAGGTTACCGTTCGCGACCTGCCACTGAATGCCGAGATTGCCGCTGGTATTCGAGTTCAGCTCGACGATCAGTGCCTCGATATACACCTGCGCGCGACGCGCATCGAGTTGGTCGATCACCGCGCGCAAGTTGCGGTAGGTCGCTTCGGGCGCCGTAATGATCAGCGAGTTGGTCGCGGGATCGGCCGTGATCATGCCGCCGCCCTGGTCCTCGCTCTTGTCCTTGTCGCCGCTGAGAAAGCCGCCGCTGTTGCCGTTCGAGCCCGAACCGCCGCCGCCCATCGGCGAGCTCATCGAGCTGCCGCCGAGGCCGCCCGACGGCAACGGCGGGGTGCCCGACGTACCCGTCGAACTGCTGTTGTTCGACAGGCCACCGCCGCCGCCGCTGCTGTTCTGGTTGAACGAGTTCGCCTCGTTCGAGCCGCCCGACGAGCCTTCGCCGCCGCCCTTGCCGAGCATGCTGCGCAGCGTTTTCGCGAGCCTCGTCGCATCGGCGTTGCGCAGCGGCACGACGTGGATGTTGCCCGGCATCGTAGTCGGCATGTCGAGCTGTTTCGCGAGTTCCCTCGCTGCTGAGAGACGCGCGGCGTTCGATGCGCGGATCAGCAGCGAGTTGGTGCGCGGATCCGACGTAATCGAGACCTTCAGCGTCGCGTCCGTGCTGCCGATCGAGCCCGGGTCCAGCATCTTGTTCATCTGCTGCGCGATGTCGATCGCATTCGCGTTCTTCAGCGGCACCACCGCGACCGACTGGCCCGCCGCGCTGTCGATGCCCGAAATGATCTGCGCGATGCGCCGCACGTTGTCAGCGTAATCGGTGACGACGATCGTATTGTTCGCGGGGTAGGCGGCAACGGTATTGTTCGGCGAAATCAGCGGACGCAGCACCGGCAGCAGGTTGTTGGCCGACTCGTTCCTCAGCGTGAAGACCTGCGTGACGACCTGATCGCCACGCGCCGTCGGCGCGTTGCCCACGTAGGTCGGCACGCCTTGCAGCTTGGCGTCGGCCTCGGGCACCACCTTCAGCACGCCGTGGTCCTGCACGAGCGCGAAGCCCTGCATGCGCAGCGCGGACTGCAAGGTTTTGAGTGCCTGATCCTCGGGCACTGCATTTTCGGACACGAGGTTCAGTTGCCCTTTCACTCGCGGATCGACGATGATCGTCTTGCCGGTTGCGGCGCCGATCGCCTTGGCGACCTGGTCGATGTCGGCATTAACGAAGTTGAGTGTCACCTCTGCCTGTGCTGTCTGCGCGGTGATCAGTCCAGCCACCAGCAGCGCCGTAGCCACGCGACGCAAAGCCATACAATTTCTTCTCATGGGATGTGATATCGATGCCGGCAGCCTCTGCCACCGACGGTCATGCGATGCGGACCCGGCAGCAAGCCGCCGTCCGCTCGGTCTGTGAGCCGGCCCTAAAAGCGAACTTCGCCTTGAGCTCAGGCGCCCCGACGTCCGAAAAAAACGAACAGTAACAGTTTTTCATGTCGGATTTGAAACAAAACAGCGACTGCATGCGATTCATTTGAAGAACCGCGATGTTGTCATTAAATTGAAAGCTAACCGGCACCGTACGGGCACGACATTAGCCGGGTTTATCCCGTCTTATGTCGGTTAGCCAACTTGACGATGATCGGACTGCCGGTATGATACGAGCCGTTCGACTCGCTGTTATGCGTTTGCTGACGCGGGTTTTCCCCGATGCCCGACAACGCCCGGCCAGCTTGCTGTTGCGGCTGGATCGCAGCCGGCAAACTGTCTTACCGATTCTTACCTCGGCTTTATTTAGTCATCTTGACCGATGAAACGTCCCCTTCTCACCGTCGCCGCCACGCTCGCGCTGCTCACCGCAGCCGGTTCCGCGCGCGCCGATTGCTTCGACGAAGCGGCGAAGTATCAGAAGGTCAATCCGTTGATTTTACGGGCAATCGCCTGGCAGGAGTCGCATAACCGGCCGGATGCGCAGCACAAGAACGCCAACGGCTCGACCGACTACGGCGTGATGCAGATCAATTCAGTCCATCTACCGGTGCTCGCGCAGTATGGGATCTCGCAGGGCACGCTGATGGAGCCGTGCAAGAACGTTTATATCGCGGCATGGCATCTGCGCCGCCAGATGAACAAGTACGGCAATACCTGGCAGGCGGTCGGAGCATACCATTCCGAGACGCCGGCGCTGCGGGACAAGTATGCGCAGCAGATCGTCGCGATTCTCCGCAGCTGGAAGCTGATGCCGGCGAAGTAGGCGTTTTCCGACGCTGTCGCTCGCCCGGGCCACGCCCGTTTTGATGCACAATGCGGCTTCATGCTGCCGCCGCGCCGGCGCTGCGCCATGGCTGCGCCGCCGGCGATATGGCCCCGCGCCCGACACGCCTTCCAATCTTCCCGTATCCCGCACCGCGATGAACCAGCCGCTATTGCCCGTCACCGTGCTCTCCGGTTTTCTGGGCGCCGGCAAGACCACGCTCCTGAACCACATCCTCGCGAATCGCGCCGGTTTGCGCGTCGCGGCGATCGTCAGCGATCTTGCCGCCGTCGATATCGACCCAACGCTCGTGCGCAATGCGGCCGAGCAGGTCGTCGAACTCACGAACGGGTGCATCTATTGCACGGTACGCGACGATCTGCAAAATGAAGTACGCCGGCTCGCCAGCGAAAAGCGTTTCGACGCGCTCGTGATCGAATCGAGCGGCGTCGCCGAGCCGATGCAGATCGCCGAAACCTTCACGTTCGAAGACCACGACGACACGCCGCTCGCAGACCTCGCGCGCCTCGACACGATGGTCACGCTCGTCGATGCGTCCAACTTCCTGCGCGACTACGCGTCGGCCGACGCGCTCGCCGAGCGCGGCATGGCGGTCGATGAGGACGACGACCGCACGATCGTCGAATTGCTGATCGAGCAGATCGAGTTCTGTGACGTGCTCGTCGTCAACAAAGTGGATCTCGTCTCCGCTGACGAGCTCGCACGTTTGCAGGGCATCCTTGCCCGCCTGAACCCACGCGCGGTGCAGCTCGTGAGCCGCTTCGCCGACGTGCCGCTCGACCAGGTGCTGAACACCGCGCGCTTCGATTTCGACGAAGCGTCGAACGCGCCGGGCTGGCTCGCGGCGCTCGAACACAAGAATGAGGATGAGCACGGCGGCCAGCGCGGCCACACTCATCACAGCGAAGCCGACGAATACGGCATCGGCCATTTCGTCTATCGCGCGCGCCGGCCGTTTCATCCGCAGCGGCTATGGGAGTTGCTGCATCAGGAATGGAAGGGCGTACTGCGTAGCAAAGGCTTCTTCTGGCTCGCGACGCGCAACGATATCGGTGGTTCGCTAGCGCAGGCGGGTGGCGCGTGCCGGCACGGTCCGGCGGGCATGTGGTGGGCCGCCCAGGATCGCAGCGAATGGCCCGAAGGCGACGACGAGCTGGCCGCCGAAATCGCCGCCGACTGGTACGGTGCGCCGGACGATATGAGCATCGGCGATCGTCGTCAGGAGTTCGTGCTGATCGGCGTGGATATTGATCCGGCCGTCTGGCGCGCGAAGTTCGACGCCTGTCTGCTCACCGACGACGAATACGCGCTCGGCCGAGAAGCCTGGCAGCAGTTCCCCGATCCGTTCCCGGCATGGGACTTCGATGACGACGATCACGATCATGATCACGGCCATCACCACCATCATCATCACGAGCACGGCGATGACTGCGAGCATTGCGGCCATGGTCATGACCATGGCGACGACGGGCATCGTCATGACTGAGCGAAGCGCCCACGACGCATGAAGCACACCGCATGGACGAAAAAAAACCCGCCACTGGCGGGTTTCTCGCGGGTGTCAACTGCCCGGCAGTAGTCTGCTTAGCGCTTGTTGACTGCGTCCTTGAACGCCTTGCCTGCCGTGAACTTGACGGTCTTGGCAGCCGGAATCTTAATAGTTTCGCCGGTTTTCGGGTTGCGACCCGTACGCGCTGCGCGCTTGCCCGAACCAAAGCTACCGAAGCCGATCAACTGGACCGCATCACCCTTCGACACAGACTTCTTGATTACTTCAAGCAACGTGTCCAGCGTTTCACCGGTTTGAGCCTTGCTGGCGCCCGTCTGTCCTGCGACAGCGTCGATCAGTTCCTGTTTGTTCATTAAGGTTCCTTTCTGAGTTAGGTTGATACGAACAGCGCGTCCGCGCCGATTATAAGTGCGCGCGCCGCGCCGTCGAGCAGCTGCGGCCCTGATCCTGAAGATCTGTCGCGCCGGACGAAACACTGTGCGGCGGCCGTGCTGCCGCGCCCTTCGCGGCGCTTGCTATGATAGCGCAGCGCAAACCCAATCAGGATAAGGGTTTCAAGGAATTTCGCGGTTTTCGAGCCGTTCTCGCAAGGAAATCGACAATTCACCCCTCAGCACCCCCTAAACGAGGGCTGAAACCCAGTCCTGGCGGGGCTTGGCGTTGGTTTTTGCCAACGCAGCAAAGTGTCTCGAAGGGTCGTGTGCCGCGTGTCGAGAGCCGCGCGCGCCGACTCCGACCATCGAACCCGCTCTGTCGAGCGTCCTTTTGAGCGTGTTTTTCCATCGCGCATGACCGATCCGCTGATCCCCGCCGTCCTCGCTTTCCGCGACAACGGGAGCCTCTTTTCGCCGCTCTACGACGACATCTATCACAGCGCGGTCGGTGCGCTCGAGCAGGCTCAACACGTCTTTCTGCATGGCAACGAGTTGCCCGAACGATGGCAGAGCCGTCGCCTCTTCACCGTGCTCGAAACCGGCTTTGGCATCGGCATCAACTTTCTCGTCACGTGGGCCGCGTGGCGCGCCGATCCGGCACGCTGCGAGCGGCTGCACTTCGTGTCCACCGAGAAGCATCCATTTAGCGCGGCCGATCTGCGCCGCGTCCACGCAAAGACGATCTCCGATCCGCTGATCGCCGAGCTGGCGGACACGCTCGCGAGCGCCTGGCCGATGCTCGTGCCCGGCACGCACCGGCTCGAATTCGAAGGCGGTCGCGTCGTGCTGACGCTGATCTTCGCCGATGCGCTCGACAGCCTGCCCACGTTGCGGCTGCGTGCCGATGCGTTCTATCTGGATGGCTTCGCGCCAGCGAAGAATCCCGAACTGTGGAGCCCGGCGATCTTCAAGGCGTTGGCACGCGCCGCGGGCGATGGCGCGACCTTCGCCACTTACAGCAGCGCGGGCGACGTCAAACGCGCATTGACGCAATGCGGCTTCGAGTATCGCAAGGTCGGCGGCTTCGGCTGGAAACGCGCGATGCTGGTCGGCCGCTTCGCGCCGCGCTGGCGCGTGCGCCGTTACGAGCCACCTGTGCCGTTCGCGCACGACGAACGGCACGCGGTCGTGATCGGCGCCGGGCTGGCCGGGTGCGCCGTGATCGAACGGCTGGCGGCACGCGGCTGGCGCGTGACGTCGCTCGAGCGGCATGCGTCGGTTGCACAGGATGCGTCGGGCAATCCAGCCGGCGTGTTCCACCCGATGATTTCGCGCGACGACAGCGTCGCGTCGCGCGTCACGCGTGCGGGCTTCCTTTACGCGCTCAATCGTTGGGCCGTGCTCGAACGGGCAGGGCATCAACTCGCGCGCGGCGATCGCGGCTTGCTGCAGATCGCCGCGGACGACGACGAAGCGCGCGCGATCGGCGACGCCATCGCCACGTTCGACTATCCGTCCGACTACGTCACGCCAGTCAGCGCGGCCGATGCCGCGCAACTCGCCGGCATGCCCCTCACGCGCGGCGGCTGGTTCTTTCCGCACGGCGGCTGGATCGATCCAGCCTCGCTGTGCGCGGCGCAGTTTGCATCGGCAGGCGGATTGCTCGAACGACGCTTCGGCGTCGAGGTCACGCGGCTCGAACGTTCCGGCGATCAATGGACCGTCTTCGATATCGCGGGCAATCCGGTTGCGCGAGCGCCAGTCGTGATCGTCGCCGGCGCGCATGAAGCCGCCCAGATCGCCGGCTTGCGTCATGCGCCGACGCGCAGCATCCGCGGTCAGCTGAGCCTGCTGCCGCCAGGTACGGTCGCGCCGCTCGCCTTGCCGGTGATCGGCGAAGGCTACGCGGTGCCGCTCGCGAACGGCGTCACGCTGACAGGCGCGACCTATGAACTCGACGATCCCGACACGTCGCTGCGCGCCGATGGTCATCGCGAGAATATCGAGCGCGTCGCGCAGATGCTGCCGGGCTTCACCGGCGTACTCGATGGCACGCCGCTGACTTCGCTTGCCGGGCGCGTCGCGTTTCGCTGCGTGACCTCGGACCGCATGCCGATGATCGGCCAGCTCGCCGACGAAGCCGCCGCCACGCGCGATGCGGCCCGCCTGCGCGGCGCCTGGCCGCTCGATCTGCCGCGCGTCGACGGTCTGTACGGCGCATTCGCTTACGGTTCTCGCGGGCTGGTGTGGGCTGCGCTCGGTGCCGAGCTGATTGCATCGCAAATCGAAGGCGAGCCGTGGCCGCTCGAACGCGACCTTGCCGAGGACATCGACCCCGCGCGCTTTTTGCTGCGCGCGTTGCGACAGGGGACGGTCGGTTAACCGACGTAAACCACCCTCTCGGCTTATCCACCGCAACTTGTGGATAACCGCACAGTTAACCAGCGCAAGTCGTGTGGAACCGTTGTGGACGTAAACGGGGTAACTCGACCGTCGCGAAAAAACCCAAAAAGTTACCCCTGTATACCGGCTGTTGCCGCACACGCTGTGCATCCGGTTATGCGGTCCGCAACTTGCTGATTCATTTCAGTAAACCCGGGTTATCCACAGAAACGGAGGCAGCTTGTTAACTGTTACTACGTATACATACGGTAAACCAGTAAACAGCAAAGCCGGGGGCTAACGCCCCGCCTATCGGGCTGCCCGAATCGCGTTCGAGTTCGCGTAAACCGATTTCTCGCCGCACCACGTATACGTTGAAGTCCATCGACAACCGAGCGGGAAAAGCCCAGACGAAACCGCACATCGAAATCACACACTTAGCGGTGACACTCGTGCCCGGATTCGCCGTTTGCGACGTCGGCGAAATTGACGCGATGTCTCGAAAAAAGGTCGCTTTTTCCGTACGTCGCGAAAATAACGTACTTATTTACCGTTTTGCCTGCGAGTTAACGTCTTTTCGGTCAACGCGGAAAAAGCTATGGCACAATCCCCGTTCTTTTCCGCGTCGTGCCATCGCGTTTGATGGCACACGCAGCAACGGAACGGTGCCGGTCAAACAGAATCTGATTCAAAGTCGACGGCGTTCTTTCACCGTGCCTGTTGCTACAGCCGCATCCGTGAATGTGCCGGGCTCTGTGCGGTTCTTTGCGGCCGCGGCGCATTCCGATCATCCGATCATAGAAACCTCGCAACGCTGACTTCGCGAAGCGCTTGCGACAACGAGCGCTCTCGTTCCGCTCGTGCCACGGCGTGCGTGTGCGCCGGTTCGTGTCGTCTGCCGTTGCTGCCAAGGAGAACCCATTACGATGAATTCGGCGTTTTCGTTTCTGCCAGCGTGGCCGCTTTCACCTGACGCCATTTTCTGGGCGGGACTTGCGTTGCTTGCTGCCGGTCTGTGCGGCGAGCTGTGCTTTCGCGCGTGGCGTTTACCGCGCATTTCCGGCTATGCGGTGATCGGCCTCGTGGCCGGCGCGGCCGGATTTGGCGTGATCGATGCGGATTCCGCGAGCGCCGCGCGGCCGCTGCTCGACGTCGCGCTCGGCCTGTTGCTGTTCGAATTGGGCAGCCGGCTCGATCTGCGCTGGATCCGCCGAAATCCGTGGCTGATCCTGTCGAGCGTCGCCGAAGCCACGCTGACTTTCGTGCTGGTGCTGCCGGTGCTGCTGTTTCTGCACGTGCCGTTGATGGTCGCGACCGTGCTGGCCGCCATCGCGATGGCGACCTCGCCCGCGATGGTGATCCAGCTCAAAACCGAACTGCGCGCCGAAGGGCAGGTCACGCAGCGTCTTCTGACCTTGACCGCGCTGAACAGCATGTACGCGGTGGTGATCGAAAAACTCGTGTCGAGCTGGCTGCATCAGGAGGCTTACGGCAACGTGTTCGCGACGATCCTGCAGCCGTTGTATCTGCTGGTCGGCTCGCTCGTGCTCGCCTATCTGCTCGCGCGCACCTGCACGTTCTTCTATCGGCGGCTGAACATGCACGACGAGCATTCGTTCGTCGCGTTGTTCGGTCTCGTGCTGCTCGCGATCGCCGTTGCGCACCTGTTCAAGCTGTCGACTATTCTCGCGTTGCTCGCCGCGGGCATCATCGTGAAGAATCACGAAGCGCGTCCGCAGTTGTGGCCTGAGCATTTCGGCACGGCGGGCTGGCTGCTGACCGTGATCCTGTTCGTGCTGACGCTGACGTCGTTCGAATGGAAGCACATCGCGTTGGGCGGAGTCGCGGCGCTGGGCCTGATCGTTGCGCGGCTCGTTGCGAAGCTGGTCGGCGTGCTGGCGTTCGCGAAGCCAAGCGGCCTGAACTGGAAGCAGGGCGTCGCGCTCGGGCTATCGCTGTCGCCGATGTCGGCACTCGCGTATCTGCTCGTGGACGACACGTACAACCTGTATCCGAATTTCGATCCGCAACTGCGCGCGATCGTCATGTGTTCGATTTTCGTGCTGCAGATTCTCGGGCCGTGGCTCGTCTATCGCAGCCTCGCGCTCGTGTCCGAGCGGCGCGAAAACTAAGCGTGAAACGCGCGTGGGTTGCCACGCGCGTTTCACGGACCCGGTTTTCACTACTTTCGCCTCAAACGACCTGACCCAGGGGACGCCATGTCACTCGAACCCTTCATCGATTCGAAACCGTTCACGTTCGGTATCGAACTCGAAATGCAGATCGTCAATACACACGACTATGATCTGACCAAAGCCGGCACGGATCTGCTGCGTCTCATCAAGGACGAAAAAATCCCCGGCAATATCACGCCGGAAATCACCGAAAGCATGATCGAGCTGTCGACCGGCATCTGCACTTCGCATGAGCAGGCGGTCACCGATCTGCACAAGATTCGCGACACGCTGGTGTCGGCGGCCGATCATCTGAACGTCGGTCTGTGCGGCGGCGGCACGCATGCGTTCCAGCAATGGAGCGAGCGGCAGATCGTCGATACGCCTCGCTTCCAGTATCTTTCCGAGCTGTACGGCTATCTGGCGAAGCAGTTCACGGTGTTCGGCCAGCACGTGCACATCGGTTGCCCGAATCCGAACAGCGCGCTGTATCTGCTGCATTCGATGTCGCGCTTCATCCCGCATTTCATTGCGCTGTCGGCATCTTCGCCTTTCGTACAGGGCGTCGATACCGGATTTCATTCGGCACGACTGAATTCCGTGTTCGCGTTTCCGCTGTCGGGGCGCGCGCCGTTCGTGCTGACGTGGGACAGCTTCGAGGAGTATTTCTCGAAGATGGTCCACACGGGTGTGGTCAACAGCATGAAGGATTTCTACTGGGATATTCGCCCGAAGCCGGGCTTCGGCACGATCGAAGTACGGGTGATGGATACGCCGTTTTCGGTGGATCGCGCCGCGGCGATCGCCTGCTACATCCAGACGCTTGCGCGTCATCTGCTTCTCGACAAGCCGATCACGCCGAAGGAAGACGACTATCTGGTCTACACGTTCAACCGTTTCGAAGCCTGCCGCTTCGGACTCGGCGGCACCTGCATCGATCCGCAAACCGGTGAACGCAAGACGATTTCCGAGGACATCCTCGAAACGCTCGAGCGGATCGGACCGCATGCGCAGGCCCTCGGTTCGGTCAACGCGCTGGCCGAAATCGGCGCGATCGCGCGTGGTCAGGTCAATGACGCGACATGGCTGCGCAGCGTGTTTGCGCAGGAAAAGTCCTTGCACGAAGCGGTGCGGCAGCAGTGTTTGCAGTGGCGCGCGTAGTCGCGAATACCTGATGAAACCCGCTTGCGTGCGCTTCGTACGCGACGTTTCGAGGAAACCCGCCCTGTGCGGGTTTTTTTTCGTAAGAAAATTTTTATGATTTTTTACGCCCGCAACCCTTCAGGTTTGCCGAAAGTTTACGTATACAGGCGTAGTAGTCGTAAGCAGGCATTGCCGAAGCCTGTGGACAACTGAATAATTTCTTGCAAAGTCAACGCGCTGGGGAAATGATAACTGGGCTTGGAAAACACGCGTCGGCCACGACCGGCAAGCGCAACCGAGGAAACGTTCGACACGCTCCAAGTGCTTGTTGCGAAACAGTACACAGGCTGTCCAGGCGTTTTCCCCTGCTTATCCACAGCTCCCGTTGGATAAGTTAGCTGTACGATTTGCAGCTCTCGCATAGAATGTCGTTTTTCGCCGCCAGAGACCTCCAAGGCGGTGTATTTTTGAGATAGTACCAACGGCTTCATCCACGGTTGGGCGAAGCGACCCCACACACGCAACGGGCGTATCCCGGCAGGCAGTCGCCGGCATCGCACCAAAGCGGTAAATAAACGAATCGAAGATTATGAGCGAAGGCGTATACGGAGAACAGGCAACCGGGCGAGTGACCCACAGCCTCTTGCGATTGAGCACGGCGATGCGAAGCCAGGCTTGGGAATGGGCGGAAGGCGCAGGCCTGACGCCGACCCAGGGCGAAATCCTCGTGCTATTGATGCAACGCAAGGGGCCAATGCGTCTCGGCGAAATCGCGCGTGAAACGGCGCTGACCGCCGCGACCACCAGCGATGCGGTGAGCACGCTCGAAACCAAGGGCCTCGTCGAAAAGCGTCGCGCACTCGACGACGGTCGCGCGCTCGCGGTACGCCTGACTTCGCGTGGCCGCACCGCTGCCAAGCGCGCCGCGCAATGGCCGGACTTCCTGGCCAAGGCGGTCGGCACGCTGCGCGACGACGAGCAGGCCGTGTTCTACCGCACGCTGCTCAAGACCATCTATCAGCTCGAAGCGCAAGAGACGATGCCGTCGCATCGCATGTGCCTGAGCTGCACGCATTTCCAGCCGAGCAAGAATCCGAAGAAGACGCCGCATCACTGCGCCGCGCTCGACCTGAACATGTCGGACACCGATCTGCGTCTTGACTGCTCCGTGCACGAGACCGCGGACGTCGCCACCCAGAAGAAAACCTGGAAAATCTTCGCCCAGTAACGCGACGTTTTCCGGGGCAATCCGCTAACATGGCCTGGCCGGCAACGGCGGGCGGCGCAAGCCTCCCGCCGTTGCCGGCTGGTGCCGTGTGAGGATAGAGTCGCTCTCGGCAAGTCGTTAGTTAACCTGAGGATAGGGCAGGCCGATGAATCGGGAAGTACTGGCCATTCGCCATGTGCACTTCGAGGATCTGGGGAGTCTCGAGCTCGTGCTCGGCGAGCGCGGGCGTCCGGTCCGTTATCTCGACGTGGGCGTGGCCCGCATCGAGGCGCCCAATCCGGTGGCGGCGTCGCTGCTGGTCGTCCTCGGCGGCCCCATCAGTGCCACCGACGACGCGCTGTACCCCACGCTCACGCCGCTGCTGTCGTTGATCGAAAAGCGCATCGCGGCCGGTCTGCCGACGCTCGGCATCTGTCTGGGCGCCCAGCTGGTCGCGCGGGCGCTCGGTGCGCGAGTCTATCCCGCGGCTCAGGCCGAACTCGGCTGGACGCCGCTCACGCTGACGGATGCCGGCCGCGCCTCGCCGCTCCGTCATCTGGATGGCGCTCATACGTCGATGCTGCATTGGCACGGCGATACCTTCGAACTACCCGCCAACGCGACCCGTCTCGCATCGACGCCGGCCTGCGAGAATCAGGCCTTCGCCTGGGGCGATCACGTGCTGGGCTTGCAGTGTCATCCCGAGATCCGCACCGACCGGTTCGAGCCCTGGCTGATTGGGAATGCGAATGAACTGGCCGGCCACGGCATCGACGCGCGTCAGTTGCGGGCCGACACCGCTCAATACGGCCCCGCCCTCGAAGCCGCCGCGTGCCGGATGTTCGGCGAGTGGCTCGATCAGGTCGAGCCGAAGGCCTGATTGGCCGACCGAATGGCCCCGCTAGCGCCCGGCCAGGCGCCACGTTCATGCAGTAAACCGCTTGCAGTGCTATCCTCGATCGCTCTCGGGCTTTCACCGGACATCATCCATGAGCGCGCTTTTCTCTCCGCTCACGCTGCGTAGCGTGACGCTTCCCAATCGTATCGTCGTCTCCCCGATGTGCCAGTACTCCGCGGAACGCGGTGAAGCGGTCGCGTGGCACATGATTCACCTTGGCAGTCTCGCGCTGTCCGGCGCGGGGATGCTGTGCATCGAAGCGACCGCGGTCGAGCCGGATGGCCGTATCACCCCCGGCGATCTCGGCTTGTGGGATGACGCGACCGAAGAGGCGCTCGTGCCGGTGCTGGCCGCGATCCGCAAGCATTCGAATATCACCGTGACGATGCAACTGGCGCATGCGGGCCGCAAGGCGTCGAGCCATGTGCCGTGGGACGGCGGCCAGCTGATTCCGGTGTCGCAAGGCGGGTGGCTGCCGCATGCGCCGTCGGCGCTGCCGCACAAACCGGGCGAGGAGCCGCCGCTTGCGCTCGATGTGGCCGGCCTGAACCGGATTCGCGAGGCGTTCGCCGCATCCGCGCGGCGAGCCGCGCGTCTGGGCATCAATGCGCTGGAAGTACATGCCGCGCACGGCTATCTGCTGCATCAGTTCCTGTCGCCGATCGCGAATCAGCGCACCGACGACTACGGCGGCTCGCTCGAAAACCGCATGCGTTTTCCGCTCGAAATCTTCGACATCGTGCGCGCCGCGTTCCCTGCCGACAAACCGGTCGGCGTGCGCGTGTCGGCGACCGACTGGGTCGAAGGCGGCTGGACGCTCGAAGACACGATCGCATTTGCGCACGAGCTGGAAAAGCGCGGTTGCGACTGGATCGACGTGTCGTCGGGCGGGGTATCGCCGTTGCAAAAAATTCCGCTCGAGCCCGGCTATCAGATTCCGTTCGCCAGGGCGGTCAAGCACGCAACCGGTCTCACGACGATCGGCGTGGGGCTCATCACCGATCCGTTGCACGCCGAGCAACTGATCGAAGCGGGCGACGCCGACCTGATCGCGCTGGCTCGCGCGTTGCTCTATAACCCGCGCTGGCCGTGGCATGCCGCCGCTCAACTCGGCGCAACCGTCGATGCGCCGCCGCAGTACTGGCGTTCGCAACCGCGCGAGCAGAAGGCGCTGTTTGGGGAGATTTCGTTCGGTCAACGCTGACGCTCGTCGCAGGTTGAATGAACGCATCGGCTGACGGTTGAAGGAAGCCGTCGACAGCGTGTAGGATGCCGGTTGTGACGCGATGCGCGTCGCAAGTCGACGCGGCGCTCGCAGGGCGCCGCGTTTGCTATTCGCGTCAGAAAAAGCCGCGCGCAAGACGCGCCTGACGATTGCCAGACTTCATTCCCCAGTTCTTCACAAGGATTCATTCAATGAATTCACGCAGGATCGCCGTGCGCCGTTCGGGTGTGCACGGCAAAGGCGTGTTTGCTCTCGAGCCGATCGCGGCCGGCGAGCGGCTGATCGAATACAAGGGCGAGCGGATTAGCTGGAAAGAAGCGTTGCGCCGTCATCCGCATAATCCCGCTGAACCGAATCACACGTTTTATTTCGCGCTGGATAACGGCAAGGTCATCGACGGGAAGGTGAACGGCAATAGCGCGCGCTGGATCAACCATTCGTGCGCGCCAAACTGCGAGGCCGAGGAAATCGACGGGCACGTCTACGTGCATGCGCTGCGCGATATCGCGGAAGGCGAGGAAGTCTTTTACGACTACGGCCTTGTGATCGACGCGCGTCAGACGAAAAAGCTGAAGAAGGAATACGAATGCCGCTGCGGCGCCCGCAAGTGTCGCGGCACGATGCTGGCGCCGCCGGAGAAGGGCAAGGGCGGCGGCAAGTCGGGCAAAGGCGCCGACAAGCCGGAGAAGTCGAGCAAATCGGCGAAGAAAGCGAAGAAGAAATAAGCCGCGGCAGGGGCGCGCGGCGGCTCACATGCCTATAAATCGACCGGCGCCGAGTGCGCCGGTTTTTTCGTGGCGCGCCGCGTGTCGGCATCGTTGGCGGCCGCCGCGATTGCGGACGCGCCGGGCGGCAGCAACGGGATCCTTACGATAAAGCGTGCGCCGCCCTCCGGCGCATCCTCGTAATGCACGCTGCCATGGTGCAACACCATGATGTCGTGGACGATCGCGAGGCCCAGACCCGCGCCGCTGTCGACACCCGCGTCGGCCTGCCCGTCGCCGCGGAAGAATCGCTTGAACAGATCCACCTGCTGCGAACGCGGCACGCCCGGCCCATTGTCTTCGACGATGATCTCAGCCATGCGCAGATCGTCGATCAAGGTCTGCGAAACCGTCACCGTGATACGCCCGCCGTCTGCGCGCGAGGGCGGCACATACTTCAGCGCGTTATCGAGCAGATTCGCGATCACTTCGTGCAGCAGCACCGGGTTGCCGCGCGCCATCAAGGGATCATCGTTCGACGGATCGTCGAGCCGCTGGAAGCCGAGATCCACGTGTACCCGGAGCGCACGCGGCACCCATTCTGCGCCGGTGTCGAAGGCGAGCGCCGCCATGTCGACATTGGCGAAGCGGGCCGCCTGCTCGCCCGGCTCGGCGCGCGCGAGCGACAGCAATTGATTCGACAGCCGCACCGCGCGGTCGGCCGCGGCGCGCAGCTCGCGCACGGCCGCGAGCGTCTGCTGCGGATCGCGTGCGACGGCTGCCTGCTCGGCATGCAGCTTCACCGCGGTGAGCGGCGTGCGCAACTGATGCGCGGCATCGGCGATGAACTTGCGCTGCGCATCGAGGGCGGCTTTCAGTCGATCGAGCAGCGCGTTCAGCGCGCCCGTCAGAGGACGGATTTCGACCGGCACATAGGTTTCGTCGACCGGTTCGAGCGACGTGTGCGTCTGCCGGTTCAGCGAATCGGCGAGCGCGGTCAGCGGATTGAGCTGCTGATTGACGACGCGCCACACGATCACCCAGCCGGCCAGCAGCAACAGCAGCAGCGGCATCATGATCGCGACCAGGAATTCGGCGGCGATGCGAAAGCGGTGATGCACGGGCTGGCCCACTTCGACGACGATCGGATTGCCGCTCGGTTGTTCGACCCGCACCTGCGCGACCCGCACCGTCACGCCTTGGTGCTGCGTTTCGAACACGTACGCATAATGCATGCGGCGCACGTTGGTGCCTTGCAGCGGCAGATTGTTGTCGCCGGCGATTTCGACATCGCCGGTGCTGATCCGGTAGACCAGATGTTCGACCGGGTCGGAGAACATGGCCTGCGCGAGCGGCGGCACCGTGATCGGCGCTTCCGGTCCGGCAATCTGGATCTGTTTGGAGATGGCGGTCGCGAGGTCCGCGAGCGAGCGGTCGACCACGTGCTGCGTGTACTGCCAGGCGAGCCAGTAGGCGATCAGGCCGCTCATCAGCGCGAGCAGCGACAGGGGAGCAGCGAGGCGCCGCAGCAGCGTGCGGCGCAGACTATTGGCGGCCGGCTGGTGCATGGTCGTACGCGCGGGAAAGTGGCAACTGCGAAGACAACGGCGCGACGCGCCCTGGGACAGTCCGGATGCGGTCACGGCGCGCGGCGGGCACAGCCGATGCGCGGCGCCGCTCCGGCGCCGTCAGGCCGCGACACAAGGCGCGGCCTTCACGACGATTATGCGGCTTGGCGGATTTCCTGCAACAGGTAGCCAAAGCCACGCACGGTGACGATTTCGACACGGCAGTTCTCGAGCTTCTTGCGCACGCGGTGCACGTAGACTTCAATCGCGGTATCGCCGAGATCACCGCCGAAGTGCGTCAGGTGATCCTGCAGTTGCGCCTTGCTGACGACGCGGCCGTGACGCAGCAGCAGCATTTCGAGCACCGCGAATTCACGCGGTGACAACTCGAGCGGCTTGTCGTCGTTGAAGATGCGGCGGTCGACGCCCGAGAGCCGGACGCCACCCAGCGACACTTCCGGACGCGGCATGTCGCCATGCGGACCGCTGCGGCGCATCACCGCGCGGATGCGCGCTTCGAGTTCGGCCGGTTCGAACGGCTTGAGCATGTAGTCGTCGGCGCCCGAATTCAGGCCTTGCACGCGGTCGTTCAGTTCGTCGCGCGCGGTCAGGATGATCACGGGTGTGTGGCGATTGCTCTGACGGAAACGCGACAGCAGCGTCATGCCGTCGATGCCCGGCAGACCCAGATCGAGGATCACCAGTTCGTGGCGGTTTTGCGTGAGGGCCTGCTCGGCAAAGATGCCGTCATGGACCATGTCGACCGTGAAGCCGGCTTGTTCGAGACTGCTTTGGATGCCGCGTGCGATGGGGCGGTCATCTTCGATCAGAAGGAGTCGCATGGATTTCGCTCAAGTACAATGGGTTTAGGCGTGTGGGCAACCGGTTCGCCGGGGCGCCTGCTGCACAGGCAACAGCGCGCGCAGCGACGCAAAACGCGCCACGACGCAACTGTCGAGCCGACTCGAAGCGCCTTGCTAGCCATCACGAAGTCATGTCCGAGATCAGCATTCACGAACTGGAAGCCGCGATCAACTTCTGGCGCGCCCGCTCACCTTCGAGCGGCGACGAACACGTGCTGTGCAAGGAGGCAAGCGCACTCTCCAAGCCGTATGCGCTGCTGATTGTACAGCGTCAGCAGTCGCTATCACTGGATCGTTTCGACCCGATTGCAAGGCAGGCGTGGGAAGCTTACGTTCAACTTAAGAATAGCCTGTAGAACTGAAGGTTTACCCAGGGAATTGCCTGCATTGCCCTTTCATTGTGACCTGATTACCCAATAAGTTGTGTACAAAGACGCATAAAAACCGGTAATTATTTGTATTGCACAGTAATACTTTCGATGAACCCGGCAAGCGCGATGTCGCGTTCAGTCACGCCGTTCGCTTCATGGGTGGACAGCGTAATCTCGACCTTGTTGTACACATTGAACCACTCGGGGTGGTGATCCATCTCCTGCGCCTTGATCGCGACGCGCGTCATGAAGCCGAACGCCTCGTTGAAGTCGGCGAACTCGAATGTGCGGCGGATCGCGTCACGCTCCGTCACGCTTTCCCAGCGATTCAGTTTCGCCAGTTGCTGGGTTCGTTCGTCGGAAGTCAGTTTCTGAATCATGGTCTTGCCTCGCTGGTCGAACAGGCTCGCCGGCGGGCGGGCGCAGCCGATATTTTTTCATGGTTACGAAACCGGCGCCGCGCGCTCGCCTCGGGTCGGCGTGCGCCGGCTTGGCGCTCAAACGTCGCCGCCGGCGAGCCAGCCTTCGCGAGTTCCGCGCGTGATCACGCAGTCGCTCGCGAGGACGTCGCCCGCGGCGTAGGCGGAAGCGTCGGCGAGTCTCGTCAGCAGCGGCGCGAAGTCGGTTTGCGCGACGCCGAACAGCTGCGCGAAGTCATCGATGACGAAGTAGGTTTTTTGGAAAGTGTCGATGCGATAGCGCGTGCGCATCACGCGTGCCAGCGCGAAGCCTAGCCGGTTGGGCGCCGCGCTTTGCTGGCTGTACAGCGTCTCGCCCCTGCTCGACACGATGCCCGCGCCGTAGATTTTCACGCCGTTCGGGCTCGCGGCATCGCGAATCAGTCCGAACTCCACTGTGTACCAATAGAGCCGCGCGAGCAGCGGCAGCGCGCCCGCGTCATTGGCCGCGAGCGCGGCGCGTCCATACGCGTGCATGTAGTCGGCGAAGACCGGGTTGATCAGCAGCGGCACATGGCCGAACAGATCGTGAAAGCAGTCCGGTTCCTGCAGATAGTCGAGCTGATCCGGGCGACGCATCCACCACGTGACCGGAAAGCGGCGATTCGCGAGATGCTCGAAAAACACCTGATCCGGCACGAGGCCCGGCACCGCGACGATGCGCCAGCCCGTCGCGGGCGTGAGCTTCGCGTTGACTTCGTCGAAGGACGGCACGCGCCCGGACGGCAGGCCGATACGCTCGACCCCGGCGAGGAATTCATCGCAGACGCGGCCCTCGAGCAAGGCCGTTTGCCGTGCGTACAGCTGTTGCCAGACCGCGTGGTCGACCGCGCCGTAGCGTTCGAGCGGCTGGTCGATCGTAAAGTCGGCGCGGGTTTCGAGACCGGCGTCGAACTGTTCTTTCAGTTTGGCGGTGCTGGCGGCGGTGGACATGGCGAAGCTGCTTTGACGAGGTGAATCTTTTTAGGTCGATGAATGCGAGTGTAGAGCGAGGTGCACGCGGGAGGGGCGCAAGATTGGCGTGATGGCGCGTCGATATGCAATAATCGTGCATCAAATGGCAATTACATGCGGGAAATGACCATGCTGGAACTCGATCACTTCGATCTCGCGCTACTCGACGTGCTGCAGCGCTTTGGCCGCGCCACGCATCAGCAACTGGCCGAGCAGGTGCCGCTGTCGCCGTCGCAGATCGGGCGGCGCTTGCAGCGGCTGGAACAGATTGGCGTGGTGGACGGCTATCGCGTCGTGTTGCGGCAAGAGAAGCTTGGGCTCGGCGTCACCGCTTTCACGAGCCTGAAGCTGAAGCATCACGGCGATTCGATCATCGAACAGTTTCAACAGCAGATCGACGTGCTGCCCGAAGTGCTCGAATGTCACGCAGTCGTCGGCGACGCCGATTATCTGCTGCGGATCGTCGCGCCGGATCTGAACTACCTGTCGACTTTCGTGATGAAGAAGCTGATGCGTGTGCCGGGCGTCGATAGCGTGCGCTCGAATATCGTGCTGACCACGTTCAAGCGCAATGGCCCGTTGCCGCTCGGGCATCTGGCGCCGGGAGCGGCGGCGGGTTGAGGGTTTGAGGATGCGGCGGGAAGCGCCGAGGGGACGGAAGCAGGAGCCGCGCGTGTCGTGCCGCGGCCCCCGGGGTGACGCGATGTTTATGCCGCCTGCTTCGGCTCGTCTTCGGCATTGAGCAGATCGACGTACGCGACCGGGACCAGATCCGCTTCGGACACGCCGAGACGTTTGAACATCGCGTGCGCTTCGGCGTGGCCGCCTTCCTCGTCGTCGTCCTGCGCGAGCACCACTTCGAGTTCGATGAAATCGCCGAGACCGTCGACGCGATCGAGGTGAATCCGCGTGCGTCCGCTCAGATACACGTGCCGTTCCTTCGAGACGATGCCGCGCGTCGTCAGTGCGGTCGCGAGCAGCGCATGCATCGCCTCGGGATTCGTCACCGGGCTGCGCGTGTAGTACGACGCCTTCGGGCCGTCGCGGTCATCGCGCTGGTAGAAGATCAGCTCGGCCGGCGTGCCGTCGTCGAACTGGCGCAGCTTCAGGCGGCCGCGCGGCACGTCGTAGAAAAAGTCCTGCTGGCGAAAGATCAAAGGCGCCTCCGTCGCGAGTTGCGCGGCGCGTTCGAGCAGTTGGTCGAAATGCTGGGCGCGGGCTTTGATTTCGATATTGCGTGCCATGTCAGGCTCCTGTGGGTGGATGGAGTGGCCTGCGGCTTCGGGGTTGGCGGTGTTGCCGGGGAGAAGCCGCCGGGAAGGACAAAGTCAGGCGAAACGGAAAGCGGAGCGAGGGCGCCGCGCGGGCGCAAACCGACAATCTAGCAAAAACTTCGTGACGGAGCGGTTTCAGTCACGCAGCCAGGCGCGCGAGGCGCGGGCATTAGCGCGACTCATATCGCGACGCGAGGCGGATCGCCTCCGCTCAGGTGGCCCACTGCTGTTCGATCAGCTTCAACGCCGCCGCGATCGCGGGCTCTTCCTTGCGCTCCTCTAGCGTGATGAAGCTCAACTGCGTCGGCACGGTGATGCCATCGACGATCGTCAGCGCGTGCGCGTGCGCCTCGGCGATCGCCGTCGCATCGCGCGCGAGCGTCAGACCGACCCCCGACTTGACCAGATCGAGCATCGACGGCTCCTGGTCGACCTCGGCCACCTTGACCGGCTTCACACCCGCCTCGCTGAAATAGCGCGACAGCAGCCGGTTGTGGGCGGACGCCGGCGGCGTCCAGATCCACGGCAGCGCCGCGAGCGAGCGCCAGTCGCGCGCACCCTTCACGCGGTCTTTCCAGCCTGCCGGGGCGAGCACGCGGTACTGGAAGTGGGTGAGCGTGATCGCGTGAAAAGCGGCGCCGTCGCGCGGGTCGTCGTCGGACGGCAGGCCGATGTAGTAGCCGACGTCGAGCTCGCCCGCGCGAATCTGCTCGCGTACCCAGCCCGACATGCCGTGGCGCAGCGCGGTTTCGATCTGCGGCCAGGTCTCGACGAGCTGCTTCAGGAAACCGCCGAGGCGCAGAAACGCGGGGTCGAGAATGGTGCCGATACGCAGCCGCCCACGCACTTCCTGGCGCAGCGTCTGCGCCGCGCGTTGCACGTCGGCCGCCGCGCCGAGCGCGCGTTCGGCATGCGGCAGCAGCGCCTGACCGTCGCGCGTGAGCGCCAGCCCGTGCGAAGTCCGCGTGAACAGCGTCACGCCGAGTGCTTCCTGCAAGTGCTTGATTTGCAGGCTGACGGCGGGTTGGGTCAGATGCAGTTGCACCGCGGCACGCGTGAGGTTGCCCTCGCGTGCGACGGTGGCGAAAGCCCTAAGCAGAGTCAGATCCATAACCTGATATTAGCGCGCCTTATAGCGCAGTTGAGCATTACTCATTGGATTTGTCGCCTGCAAGCGCCGTACGCTTGGCGTTCAGCACGCTTTTGGCGCGCGGTATCACGCGCGAAGCGGACGATTTCACAGGACGAGGAACGAGATGAGCGAGACATATCCCAACGAAACTGCGCCGAACGAAGTCGCACGCAGCGCGGCGGTCCCGCGCGCGTTGAGTCATTTCATCAACGGCAAGCCCGTCGAAGGCACGAGCGGCCGCTTCGGCGACGTCTTCAATCCGGCGCTCGGCAGCGTCAGCTCGCGCGTGCCGCTCGCGAGCGTCGCCGAGGTGGACGCCGCGGTCGCCGCCGCGAAAGCCGCATTTCCCGCATGGAGCGAAACCGCGCCGATCAAACGTGCGCGCGTGCTGTTCAAGTTCAAGGAATTGCTCGACCGTCATCACGACGAACTCGCGGAGCTGATTACGCGTGAGCACGGCAAGGTGTTTTCCGACGCGAAGGGCGAGGTGATGCGCGGCATCGAGATCGTCGAATTCGCGTGCGGCATTCCGAATCTGCTGAAGACGGATTTCACCGATCAGATCGGCGGCGGGATCGACAACTGGAATCTGCGTCAGCCGATCGGCGTGGTCGCAGGCATCACGCCGTTCAATTTCCCGATGATGGTGCCGTGCTGGATGTTCCCGGTCGCGATCGCGTGCGGCAACACCTTCGTGCTGAAGCCGTCCGAACGCGATCCGTCCGCGTCGAACCGGCTCGCCGAACTGCTGAAGGAAGCGGGGCTGCCGGACGGCGTGTTCAACGTCGTGCATGGCGACAAGGTGGCGGTCGATGCGCTGCTCGTGCATCCGGAAGTCAGCGCGCTGTCGTTCGTCGGCTCGACGCCGATCGCCGAATACATCTATACGGAAGGCACCCGGCACGGCAAGCGCGTCCAGGCCCTGGGCGGAGCGAAGAATCACCTCGTCGTGATGCCCGACGCCGATCTCGATCAGGCCGTCGACGCCCTGATCGGCGCGGCCTACGGCTCGGCAGGCGAGCGCTGCATGGCGATTTCGGTGGCAGTCGCGGTGGGGCATATCGCCGATGAGCTGATCGAGCGTCTGACGCCGCGCGTGGAGAGTCTGAAGATTCTCAACGGCATGGAAGCCGCGGCGGAGATGGGGCCGCTCGTCACCGGCGCGCATCGCGACAAGGTGGTCGGCTATATCGACGCTGGCGTCGCGGCGGGCGCGAAGCTCGTCGTCGATGGACGCGGCCATCAGGTCGCGGGGCACGAGAAGGGTTTCTTCCTCGGCGGCACGCTGTTCGACGATGTCTCGACCGACATGAAGATCTATCGCGAGGAGATTTTCGGACCGGTGCTGTGCGTCGTGCGCGTGCCTGACTTCGCCTCTGCGGTCGAGTTGATCAACGCGAATCAGTTCGCGAACGGCGTGTCGCTGTTCACGTCCGATGGCGGCATTGCGCGCGCGTTCTCGCGGCAGATCGAGATCGGCATGGTGGGCATCAACGTGCCGATACCGGTGCCGATGGCCTGGCATTCGTTCGGCGGCTGGAAGAAGTCTCTGTTTGGCGATCATCACGCGTATGGCGAGGAAGGCGTGCGCTTCTATACGCGCTACAAGAGCATCATGCAGCGCTGGCCCGACAGCATCGCCAAGGGCGCCGAGTTCACGATGCCGGTCGCCAAGTGACCGGGCGCCCTCGCGCACTTCTGGTCCGCAAGGGAGCCAACCAAAAATAAAAGCGCATCGTCGCGCATGCGTGGAAGCGATCAGGCGTCCACGCTTGCGCCACGAAAATGCTTAGGAGACTGAACGATGCGTCATACCGACAGTACGCCCCGCGCCGCACGGCGACTCGAAGGCGAATTCGACTACATCATCGTCGGCGCCGGCACCGCGGGTTGCGTGCTCGCGAACCGGCTCACCGAAGATCCCGACGTCCACGTGCTGCTGCTCGAAGCCGGCGGCAAGGACGACTACCACTGGATTCACGTGCCGGTCGGCTACCTGTACTGCATCGGCAATCCGCGCACTGACTGGCTGTACAAGACGCAGGCGGAGCCGGGTCTGAACGGTCGCGCGCTATCGTATCCACGGGGACGCGTGCTCGGCGGCAGTTCGTCGATCAACGGCATGATCTATATGCGCGGCCAGCGTGAAGACTACGACGAATGGGCGCGCGTGACGAACGACAGCGCGTGGTCATGGAACGCGGTGCTGCCGGTCTTCAAGCGCAGCGAGGATCACCACGGCGGCGCCACCGAAGCGCACGGCGCGGGTGGACCGTGGCGCGTCGAAAAGCAGCGCCTCAAATGGAGGATTCTCGAAGAGTTCGCACAAGCCGCGCAGCAAACCGGCATCCCCGCCACCGACGACTTCAATCGCGGCGACAACACGGGCGTTGGCTACTTCGACGTCAATCAGAAACGCGGCATTCGCTGGAATGCGTCGAAGGCATTCTTGCGGCCGGCGTTGAAGCGGGGAAATCTGACGGTCATCACCGGTGCCCAGACGCAACGTGTCGTGTTCGACGGTCGCCGCTGCACCGGGGTCGAATATCGTGGCGGCGACGTCGACTATCTCGCCAAAGCGCGTTGTGAAGTGCTTCTTTGCGCAGGCGCAGTCAACTCGCCGCAACTGCTCGAACTGTCCGGCGTGGGCGATGGCGCGCGTCTGCAGAATCTCGGCATCGAGGTCGTGCAGGATCTGCGCGGCGTCGGGGAAAATCTGCAGGATCATCTGCAACTGCGCATGGCGTATCAGGTGCAGGGCGTGCGCACGCTGAATACGATGTCCGCGCACTGGTGGGGCAAGCTGATGATCGGCATGCAGTACGCGCTGTTTCGGAGCGGACCGATGTCGATGTCGCCATCGCAACTCGGCGCGTTCGCGAAATCCGATGTCGGCGATCGCTCGCTCACGCGACCCGATCTCGAGTATCACGTGCAGCCTTTGTCGCTCGACCGGTTCGGCGAACCGCTGCATCGCTTCAATGCGTTCACGGCATCGGTGTGCCAGTTGCGCCCTACGTCGCGCGGCAGCATCCATATCGGCTCGGCCGATGCATCTGCGCCGCCGTTGATCGCGCCGAACTATCTGTCGACCGATTACGACCGCCACGTCGCCGCGAACGCGCTGCGTCTCACACGTCGCATCGTGGCGGCACCCGCGCTTGCGCGTTATCAGCCGCGGGAGATGCTGCCGGGCCTCCAGTATCAGAGCGAAGAAGAATTGCAGCAGGCCGCGGGCGCGGTCGGCACGACGATCTTCCATCCGGTCGGCACCTGCCGCATGGGCACGCGGGACGATCCCGCCGCGGTCGTCGACAACCGGCTACGTGTTCTCGGAGTGGAAGGCTTGCGTGTCGTCGATGCTTCGGTGATGCCGAACATCACGTCGGGCAACACGAATTCGCCGACGCTGATGATCGCCGAGCGCGCGAGCGACATGATCCGCGAAGATCGCCGTGCGCGCGTGAACGGCAGCATGGCCGTGCAAGCGAGTGTCGCTGCGTCGATGTCGGCTGTGTGACACGCATGCGTGACATGCCGCAAGAGCGCATCGGTCATGTTTTCCGCCATCATGTGACGCATGTGAATCGCGCGTCGTGTACGCACGGCGTGGGCCTCATTCACTAAGTGCAAATCCCAATGAATGCGCTGCATCATTGGCGCGACAATGGCAGCCATGCTGCGCGCCGCACCATGGATTACCGTCCAGATTGGTGCAGCACGCAAGGAGCGGCAAGGGGTGCCGCCAACATAACAAGTCGCGCGGGGTTTCGCGCGGAAGATCGTAGTGCTTCGCCTTACTCCGTATGGAAGGGAACATGATTCTCGGCGATACGATTCTCGAAACGCGCGGCCTCACCCGTGAGTTCAAAGGCTTTGTCGCCGTGAACGGGGTGAACCTGCGCGTGCGCCGTGGCTCCATCCATGCGCTGATCGGCCCCAATGGAGCCGGCAAGACCACCTGCTTCAATCTGCTCACCAAATTTCTCGAACCCACCGCGGGTCAGATCGTTTTCAACGGCGTCGACATCACGAGCGAGCGCCCCGCGCAGATCGCGCGTCGCGGCATCATCCGTTCGTTCCAGATTTCCGCGGTATTTCCACATTTGACGGCATTGCAGAACGTGCGCATCGGTTTGCAGCGCTCGCTCGGCACCGCATTTCACTTCTGGAAGAGCGAGCGGACGCTGCAACGTCTGAACGATCGCGCGATGGATCTGCTGACCCAGGTCGGCCTGACCGATTTCGCCGATGTGTTGACGGTCGAGCTTGCCTACGGCCGCAAGCGCGCACTCGAAATCGCGACCACGCTCGCGATGGAACCGGAATTGATGCTGCTCGACGAGCCGACGCAAGGCATGGGTCATGAGGATGTCGACCGCGTGACTGCGCTGATCAAGAAAGTATCGGCGGGCCGCACGATCCTGATGGTCGAGCACAACATGAACGTGATCGCCGGTATCTCCGACACGATCACCGTGCTGCAACGGGGCGAAGTGCTCGCCGAGGGCAGCTACGCGGAAGTGTCGAAGAATCCGCTCGTGATGCAAGCCTACATGGGCAGCGCCGACGCGGCGCTCGCCGGAGCCCACGCATGAATACGACGGTCGAGCGCGAAGGCCTCGAAGCGAACGAAACTAAAAGCGGCGCACCCGCGCTGGAAATCGCGGGATTGCAAGCCTGGTACGGGGAATCCCACATTCTGCACGGCGTCGATCTGTCGGTCGGCCGCGGCGAGGTCGTGACGTTGCTCGGGCGCAATGGCGCGGGCCGCACCACGACGCTGCGCGCGATCATGGGCCTCACGGGGCGCCGCACCGGTTCGATCCGGATCGGTGGACGCGAAACGATCGACCTGCCGACGCATCGCATCGCGCATTGCGGCATCGGCTATTGCCCGGAAGAGCGCGGCATTTTTTCGAGCCTGTCGTGCGAGGAAAATCTGCTGCTGCCGCCGCCCGTCGGCGACAAGGCGCACATGATGTCGCTCGAGGAAATCTACGCGATGTTCCCGAACCTGTACGAGCGGCGCATGAGCCAGGGCACGCGGCTCTCGGGCGGCGAGCAGCAGATGCTCGCGGTCGCGCGGATTCTGCGCACCGGTGCGAATCTGCTGCTGCTCGACGAAATCTCGGAAGGGCTCGCGCCGGTGATCGTGCAGGCGCTCGCGCGCATGATCATCACGCTGAAGTCGCGCGGCTACACGATCGTGATGGTCGAGCAGAACTTCCGCTTTGCCGCGCCACTCGCGGACCGCTTCTATGTGATGGAGCACGGCATGATCGTCGAGCGTTTCGGGGCCAGCGAGCTCGAAGGCAAGATGCCGGTACTGCACGATTTACTGGGCGTATAGACACGGACCTACACGCGCCCGACTGCCTCTGATAACCACAAGCGAAGAACCAGGAGACACGCATGACAAAGAACCCACTCGCGCGACTTGCCTCACTCTGTTTCGCGGTCGCCGCCGGCACCGCACTGACGCTGGGCAGCGCGCAAGCGGCCGATGATGCCGTGAAGATCGGCTTCATCACGGATCTGTCGGGACTATACGCAGACATCGATGGGCAGGGCGGTCTTGAAGCGATCCGGATGGCGGTCGCCGACTTCGGCGGCAAGGTCAACGGCAAGCCGATCACGGTGCTGTACGCGGATCACCAGAACAAGGCGGACATCGCGGCATCGCGCGCTCGCGAATGGTTCGACCGCGATGGCGTCGACATGCTGATCGGCGGCACCAACTCGGCGACCGGTCTGTCGATGAACACGGTCGCGGGCGAAAAGCACAAGGTCTACATCAACGTCGGCGCCGGCGCCGATACGCTGACCAACGAGCAATGCACGCCGTACACGATCCACTACGCGTATGACACGACCGCGCTGGCCAATGGCACGGGCTCGGCAGTGACGAAGCAGGGCGGCAAGACGTGGTACTTCCTGACGGCAGACTACGCCTTCGGCAAGGCGCTCGAAAAAGCGACCTCGGACGTCGTGAAGGCGAACGGCGGGCAGGTGCTCGGTGCGGTGCGTCATCCGCTGTCGGCGTCGGACTTCTCGTCGTTCCTGCTGCAGGCGCAGGCGTCGAAGGCGCAGATCCTCGGTCTCGCGAACGCGGGCGGCGACACGGTCAACTCGATCAAGGCTGCCAAGGAGTTCGGCATTCCGAAGACGATGAAGATCGCCGCGCTGCTGATGTTCATCGACGACGTGCACAGCCTCGGCCTCGAAACGACGCAGGGCCTCGTGCTGACCGACAGCTGGTACTGGAACAAGGACGCCGACACGCGCAAGTGGTCGCAGCGCTACTTCGACAAGATGAAGAAGATGCCGTCGAGCCTGCAGGCTGCGGATTACTCGGCGACGATGAACTATCTGAAGGCGGTGCAAGCCGTCGGCACGACCGATCCGGACAAGGTGATGGCGCAGATGCGCAAGACGAAGATCGACGACTTCTACGCGAAGGGCTACATCCGTCAGGACGGCAGCATGATCCACGACATGTACCTGATGCAGGTGAAGACGCCGGCCGAATCGAAGGAGCCGTGGGACTACTACAAGATCATGGCGACGATTCCGGGCGATCAGGCGTTCACGACCAAGGCGCAGACCCGTTGCGCGCTGTGGAAGTAAGCGCGAGCGTGGAGTAAGCGGTCGAGGACCGCGCAGACCTGAGAGGACCGCCGGCGGTGCAGGGCACGCGCTGGCGGCTAATCGTTTCAGATGCCGCACGTGATGGGCAGCGGTACCGTCCGTTGCGTGCCGGCCGGATCGTGCGTCACCGATCTCACCTTGACGATGGCTTGAAGGGCTAAGGGCTTCAATGGACATCTTTGGCGTTCCGCTTCCGGCGATGCTGAGCCAGCTTCTGCTCGGGCTCGTGAACGGCTCGTTCTACGCGATTCTGAGCCTTGGGCTGGCGGTGATTTTCGGCCTGCTCAACGTGATCAACTTCGCGCATGGCGCCCTGTTCATGCTCGGCGCGATGCTCGCGTGGATGGGGCTGTCGTATTTCAATCTGCCGTACTGGGTGATGCTCGTGCTCGCGCCGCTGATCGTCGGGCTCGTCGGCATTGCGATCGAGCGCTCGATGCTGCGCTGGCTTTATAAGCTCGATCATCTGTATGGCCTGTTGCTGACGTTTGGACTCACGCTCGTGATCGAAGGCGTGTTTCATTCGATCTACGGCTCGTCGGGCCAGCCGTACGACGTGCCGTCGGCGCTGTCGGGCGCAACCAATCTCGGCTTCATGTTCCTGCCGAACTATCGCGCGTGGGTGGTCGTCGCGTCGCTCGTCGTGTGCTTCGCGACGTGGTTCGTGATCGAGAAGACGCGGCTCGGCGCGTACCTGCGCGCGGGTACCGAAAACCCGAAGCTCGTCGAGGCGTTCGGCGTCAACGTGCCGCTGATGATCACGCTGACCTACGGCTTCGGCGTCGCGCTCGCGGCGTTTGCCGGCGTGCTTGCGGCACCGGTGATTCAGGTGTCGCCGCTGATGGGTCAGCCGATGATCATCACCGTATTCGCGGTGGTCGTGATCGGCGGGATGGGCTCGATCATGGGCTCGATTCTGACCGGCCTGATGCTCGGCATAGTCGAAGGTCTCACGCGTGTGTTCTACCCCGAGGCGTCGGCGACCGTCGTCTTCGTCATCATGGCGCTCGTGCTGCTCGTGCGTCCGGCGGGTCTTTTCGGCAGGGAAAAATGATGCAGAGAAAAGTGCTCTACGGTCTGCTGCTGATCGTGCTGCTCGCGGTGCCGGTGCTCGGCATCTATCCGCTCTTCGTGATGAAGGTGTTGTGCTTCGCGCTGTTCGCCGCCGCCTTCAATCTGCTGATTGGCTATACGGGCTTGCTGTCGTTCGGTCACGCGATGTTTCTGGCCTCGGCCGGCTACGTAACCGGCTATGCGCTTCAGACGCTCGGTTTTTCGCCGGAGCTCGGGGTCGTGAGCGGCACCGCGGCGGCGACGCTGCTTGGGCTCGTCGTCGGCTTCTTCGCGATTCGCCGTCAGGGCATCTACTTCGCGATGGTGACGCTCGCGCTCGCGCAGATGGTCTACTTCGTGTTCCTGCAGGCGCCGTTCACGCACGGTGAAGATGGGCTGCAAGGCGTGCCGCGCGGCAACCTGTTCGGCCTGCTCAGTCTGTCTTCGGATGTCACGCTGTATTTTGTCGTGCTCGCCGTGATCGTCGCGGCCTTTCTGCTGATCGTGCGGATCGTCCATTCGCCGTTCGGGCAGGTGCTCGTCGCGATCAAGGAAAACGAGCCGCGCGCGGTATCGCTTGGCTATGACACCGACCGCTTCAAGCTGCTCGCCTTCATTCTGTCGGCCGGCCTCGCGGGTCTCGCAGGTTCGCTGAAGGTGCTGGTGCAAGGCTTCGAAACGCTGAGCGATGCCTATTGGACGATGTCCGGTCTCGTGATCCTGATGACGCTGGTGGGCGGCATGGGCACGCTGTTCGGGCCGTTGCTGGGCGCCGCGCTGATCGTGTCGCTCGAGGATCGGCTCGGCGATATCGGTTCGGCGCTCGCGTCGATGACGGGCATCGACTGGTTCCGCTCGCTCGGCGAGTCGGTAACGATCGTCACGGGGCTGATTTTTATCGCGTGTGTGCTGGCGTTCCGGCGCGGCATCGTCGGGGAGATCGTCGCGCGAGTGCGGCCGTTGCGGGCTTGAGGTGATCGTTTTGATGGCGCGCGGCAAGGCCGCGTGTTTGATGCAGTGCGATCGGCCATTCGTTCGCTCTCCGATTTAATTGCGCTGGTTGCTGAAGGTCCGCTGAATCAGAGAGTTGAACGAACCTGTGGCAAACTGCGCAAAGTAAATCCGCCGACCGTGCCCCAATTCGGTGCCGCAGTGCACCACTAGGGTAATTGCTAGTTGTTACTGCTTAGGTGGTCGTTTAATCTTCATGCAGTTCTGATGCACCACGAATTTGCAGGTGGAGAACGAGGAGACAATCGAGGCACTCAGTGCCCAGAAGAAAGCGCTGTTGGATTGATATCCAACAGCGCTTTTTTATTTGTATTTCTCGGTTTGCTTCGACTCAATATCACGATTAATCCGCAAGTCGTTTTTATTCTCGGCAATCCGCTGTTTTTAAACATCACAAGCCTGCGAAATGCTTGCAGCACGGCGCTTACGTCCGCTAAACTCGCTATTCACCGACCACTGGGTCGGCAATTAAATCAGTGGATTTAATTGCAATTGAATAACGGGGTTAATCGAGGAGCAGGATGAAGTCGGCATTGCGTTGGATCAGCGCGGCATTGGTCGCCACCGGGGTTTCGGCTGCATGGAGCGGTCATGCATTTGCCGATGTGAAAATCGGCGTCACCGTGTCGGCAACGGGGCCGGCTGCCTCGCTCGGCATTCCGGAAAAGAACACGATTGCGCTGCTGCCGAAAGAAGTGGCGGGCCAGAAAATCGACTACATCGTTCTCGACGACGCGACTGACTCCACTCAGGCGGTAAAGAATGCCCGCAAGCTCACCAGCGAAGACCACGTCGATGCACTGATTGGCTCGACAGTCGTGCCGAATTCGCTCGCCATGATCGATGTCGCCGCCGAAACCTCCACGCCGATGATCTCGCTGGCCGCGGCCGCGGGCATCGTCGAGCCAATGGACGCGAAGCGCGCATGGGTGTTCAAGACGCCGCAAAACGACATCCTGATGGCCACCGCGATCGCGCAGCACATGGCTAATCACGGCGTGAAAACGGTCGCGTTCATCGGCTTTTCCGATGCGTACGGCGAGAGCTGGTTCAAGGAATTCGGCAAGGCTGCCGATCTCGCGAAGATCAAGATCGTCGCGAACGAGCGCTTCGCGCGCAACGATGCGTCGGTTACAGGCCAGGTGCTGAAGATGATGTCGCAGAACCCCGACGCCGTGCTGATCGCGGGAGCGGGCACGCCGGCGGCGCTGCCGCAGAAAACGCTGAAGGAGCGGGGCTACAAGGGCAAGTACTATCAGACGCACGGTGTCGCGAACAACGACTTCCTGCGCGTGTGCGGCAAGGATTGCGAAGGCACTTGGCTGCCCGCCGGCCCGCTGCTGGTTGCCGAACAACTGCCCGATGCGAATCCGGTGAAGAAGAGCGCGCTCGCCTACAAGCACGCGTATGAAACGGCATATGGGGTGGGCTCGGTATCGACGTTCGGCGGTCACGCATGGGACGCCGGCCTGCTGCTGCAGCACGCGATCCCGCTCGCTTTGAAGAAGGGCCAGCCAGGCACGCCGGCATTCCGTGAGGCGCTGCGCGCCGCGCTCGAAGGCACGAAGGATCTGCCGGCGTCGCACGGCATCTTCAACATGAGCGCGAACGACCACGCCGGTCTCGATCAGCGGGCGCGTGTGATGGTGCAGATCGTCGATGGCAAGTGGAAGCTTGCCGGCGACTGAGCGAAGGCTCTGCGCCACGGGATCTCATCGAAAAGACGCGTGCAGTTGACGCGTCTTTTTTATTGCCCGAACTGGTCTCTACAACGTGCAAAAGTGTGGTTTCGCTGCTTCAGGACAAACCCGCATTCGGCGCACGTTCTCTTGACCGTCGATAATGCAGAACGCAAACTACTAACATATTAGTGGTTTATGGGTGGTTGATCGGAATAGAGCCGCGACACAGAAACGCGGCGTATGACGCGAATGCGCACTCGCGCGACGCGAGAGGAGCGGTACCCAACATAGCGGCGAAGATCTGCGCGCCGAACAGGGAAAACCATGCTTGGCGTACCTGAGCCCGCTCACTAGATTCAGACACCCGGCCCAGCAAGCCGGCTTACAGATAGGCGCTTTTCAAGGCGTTTGGAGACTCGCAATGAAAAAGACAAGGCATTGGGTACGCACGGGCATCGCGATGGCGCTGATGTGCGGCGCGGGGGCGGCATTCGCGCAGGTGAAGATCGGCGTCACGCTGTCGACGACTGGGCCGGCCGCATCGCTCGGCATTCCAGAGAAAAACACGATCGCATTGCTGCCGAAGGAGATCGGCGGCAAGAGCGTGCAGTACATCATTCTCGATGACGGTTCGGACACCAGTAAGGCCGTGCAGAACACGCGCAAGCTGATCGACGAAGACCATGTCGACGCGATCATCGGCTCGACCGTGACGCCGAATTCGCTCGCGATGCTCGATCCGGCCGCCGAAGGCAAGACGCCGGTGATCTCGCTCGCGGCATCGGCCGCGATCATCCAGCCGATGGATGCGAAGCGCGCATGGGCGTTCAAACCACCTCAGAACGACAGCCTGATGGCCGATGCAATCGCCGATTACATGCAGCACCATGGGGTGAAGACGGTCAGCTTCATCGGCTTCTCGGATGCCTACGGCGACAGCTGGAATACGACGTTCGACGCCGCGGCGAAAGCGCACAACCTGAAGATCGTGTCGAACGAGCGCTTCAACCGCACCGATGCATCGGTGACGGGCCAGGTGCTGAAGACGATGGGCGCGAATCCCGACGCGGTGTTGATCGCGGGCTCGGGCACACCGGCGGCGTTGCCGGCCAAGACACTGAAGGAGCGTGGCTACAAGGGCAAGATCTATCAGACGCACGGTGTGGCGAACAACGACTTCCTGCGCGTGTGCGGCAAGGATTGCGACGGTGAGTTGCTGCCGGCCGGTCCGATTCTCGTCGTCGATCAGCTACCGGACTCGAACCCGGTGAAGAAATCGTCCGAAGCCTATAAGAACGCGTATGAGAAGGCGTATGGCGTGGGTTCGGTCGCGACCTTCGGCGGTCACGCATGGGACGCCGGCCAGATGCTGCAGGCCGCGATTCCGGTCGCGCTGAAGAGCGCACAGCCAGGCACGCCGGAGTTCCGCGTGGCGCTGCGCAACGCGCTTGAAAACATCAAGGAGCTGCCGGTGTCGCACGGCATCATGAACACCACGGCGACCGACCACAACGGCCTCGACCAGCGCGCACGCGTGATCGTGCAGGTCGTCGACGGCAAGTGGAAGCTGCTGAACGACTAAGACCATTTACAAAGACAACTAGCGGTACGCGCCTCTCGCGCAATCTGCGGTGCATGACGCCGCATTGCCATTGTGTTCGATGACAATGGCATCGACCGCCGCGCCGTGTCCCGGCGCGGCGGTTGTCTTTTCAGACATTGCAGATCGATGGTCGGCTGTGAGCCGCACCGTCAGGACTGTTTCCCGGTTTTTCGATTTCGACGCTTCAGGACGAGGAAGTATGGATCTATCAATTGCGGCGATCCTCGCGCAGGACGGCATCACGACCGGCGCGATCTACGCGCTGCTCGCGCTTGCGCTGGTGCTGGTGTTCTCCGTCACGCGGGTGATCTTCATCCCGCAAGGCGAGTTCGTTTCGTATGGCGCGTTGACGCTCGCCGCGCTGCAGACGCAGAAGTTTCCGGCGACCTGCTGGCTGTTGATGGCGATGGGTGCCGCATGCTTCGTCGTCGAGACGGCGGCCGTGTTGCGGCATGCGGAGCGGCGCCGTCATGCGGTGCGCACGCTGCCCGTGCTGGCAGGGAAGTACTTGCTGTTTCCGATCGCGGTCTACGCGCTCACGCGCGGCATCTTTCTGCAGCCGCTGCCGATGATCGTGCAGATCGCGCTGACGCTGCTGATCGTGATTCCGATGGGGCCGTTCGTTTATCGGCTCGCGTATGAGCCGATCGCCGAAGCGACCACGCTGCTGCTATTGATCGTCGCGGTGGCCGTTCATTTCGCGATGGTCGGTCTCGGGCTCGTGATGTTCGGCGCGGAAGGTTCGCGCACCAACGCGTTTTCCGATGCGACGTTCAACATCGGCACGTTGTCGGTCTCCGGACAAAGCCTTTGGGTGATCGGCACGGCCGTCGTGCTGATCGGTGCGCTGTATCTGTACTTCGATCGTTCGATCTCGGGCAAGGCGTTGCGCGCGACCTCGGTCAACCGGCTCGGCGCGCGGCTCGTCGGCATCGGGACGACGCAGGCGGGACGCCTGGCGTTCACGCTCGCGGCGGGGCTCGGTGCACTGTGCGGCATCCTCGTCGCACCGCTCACCACGATCTACTACGACTCGGGCTTCCTGATCGGTCTGAAGGGTTTCGTCGGCGCGATCATCGGCGGTCTGGTCAGCTATCCGCTCGCGGCGGCCGGGTCGATTCTCGTTGGTCTGCTGGAGTCTTATTCGTCGTTCTGGGCCAGTGCTTATAAGGAAGTGATCGTGTTCACGCTGATCATCCCGGTGCTGCTGTGGCGCAGTCTTGCGAGCCCGCACGCCGAAGAGGAAGAGGAGTGACGCGATGAAACGGATCATGCAAAAGAAGTTCTTCTGGTTGTTCCTCGTGGTGCTGTTCGCGCTGCCGGTGCTGCCGCATCCGATTCATGTGCCCGAGTACTGGGTCACGCTGCTGAACTACATCGGCCTCTATTCGATCGTCGCGATCGGCCTCGTGCTGTTGACGGGTATCGGCGGGATGACGAGCTTCGGACAGGCGGCGTTCGTCGGCGTCGGCGCCTATGCGACTGCGTATCTGACGACGAACTTCGGGGTGTCGCCGTGGCTCGCGTTGATCGCGGGCGTGATCGTGACCGCGCTGATCGCGCTGATGCTCGGTCTCGTGACGATGCGTCTGTCGGGCCATTTCCTGCCGCTCGGTACGATTGCGTGGGGGCTCGCGCTGTTCTACCTGTTCGGTAATCTGGAGATGCTCGGCAAGTACGATGGGATCAACGGCATCCCCGTGTTGAATGTTTTTGGGATAAACCTCGAGTCCGGACGACATATCTATTACCTGATCTGGGTGGTCGTGCTCGGTGCGGTCGTCTCTGTTCAGAATTTGCTTAATAGCCGACCGGGTCGCGCGATTCGCGCGTTGCGCGGCGGTGGTTTGATGGCCGAGGCGATGGGCGTCAACACCGGCTGGATGCGCGTCGTGATCTTCGTGTATGCGGCGGTGCTTGCGTCAGTGTCGGGCTTTCTGTACGCACACTTGCAGCGCGCGGTGAATCCCACGCCGTTCGGACTGAATCACGGCATCGAATTTCTGTTCATGGCGGTGGTGGGCGGCGTCTCGCATGTGTGGGGCGCGGTGCTCGGCGCGGCGATCCTGACCGTGTTGCAGGACTATCTGCAGACCTTGCTGCCGAAACTGCTCGGTGAGAACGGCAACTTCGAAGTGATCGTGTTCGGCATCATCATGGTGTTGCTGCTGCAGTATGCGCGACAGGGCGTGTGGCCGTTCGTTGCGCGCTTCTTCCCGCGCGGCCCGCGCGCGCATCTCGCAGATCATGCGGAGCCTCTGCCGCAGCGCAGCAAGCCGCAGGCCGGTGAAGACCTGTTGAGGGTGAACAAGGCGCGCAAGCAGTTCGGCGGCCTCGTCGCGGTGAACGACGTGAGCTTTGAGGTCAAGGCAGGGCAGATCATCGGGCTGATCGGACCGAACGGCGCAGGTAAGTCGACGACGTTCAATCTCGTGACCGGCGTACTGCAGGCGACGAGCGGCGAGATCACATTCCGCGGCGAGCGCATCGATGCGCTTAGTTCACGTGAAATCGTCAAGCGTGGCATCGGCCGGACGTTCCAGCATGTGAAGCTGCTGCCGGGCATGACCGTGCTCGAGAACGTCGCGATCGGCGCGCATCTGCGTGGCCATGCGGGCGTGTGGCGCAGCGTCGTGCGGCTAAACGGCGTGGAAGAGGCGCGGTTGATGGCCGAAGCCGCCCGGCAGATTCGCCGGGTCGGCCTCGAACAGCATATGTATGACGAAGCGGGCAGCCTCGCGCTGGGTCAGCAGCGGATTCTCGAAATTGCACGCGCGCTGTGCTGCGATCCGACTCTGCTATTGCTCGACGAACCGGCCGCCGGTCTGCGCTATCAGGAAAAGCTGCAGCTTGCCGATCTGCTGCGCCGACTGAAGGCGGAAGGCATGAGCGTGCTGCTTGTCGAGCACGACATGGATTTCGTGATGAATCTGACGGACAGGCTCGTGGTGATGGAATTCGGCACGCGGATCGCCGAAGGTTTGCCGCAGGAAGTGCAGCAGGATCCGGCGGTGCTCGAAGCGTATCTGGGTGGGGTGGAATGATGGAAAACTCAATGACGACGGGCGTGGCGGCCGCCGGGCCGATTCTCGAGGTGGATGGTTTGTCGGTCCGCTACGGCAAGGTCGAGGCGCTGCACAATGCGGCGATCAAGGTGCGTGCGGGGCAGATCGTGTCCGTGATCGGCCCGAACGGTGCTGGCAAATCGACGCTGCTGAACGCGATCATGGGTGCGTTGCCAACCACCGGCCATGCGAAAGGGACGATTGCCTATCAGGGCGACGACGTCAGCGCGGTGCCGGTCGAGAAACGAGTCGCGCTCGGAATGTGTCTGGTACCGGAAAAGCGCGAGCTGTTTTCATCGATGACGGTCGAAGACAATCTGGTGCTCGGCGCGTACCGCCGCAAGCGGGCAGGGGAGCGCAACTTTCTCGATCAGCTGGAACCGGTATTCGAACTCTTTCCGCGACTCAAGGAGCGGCGCAAGCAGGCGGCCGGCACGCTGTCTGGCGGCGAGCGCCAGATGCTGGCGGTCGGCCGCGCGTTGATGGGCAAACCCGATCTGTTGATGCTGGACGAGCCGAGCCTCGGTCTCGCACCCCTGATCGTGAAGGAAATCTTCCACATCATCAGCGCGCTGCGGCAGACCGGTGTCGCAACCCTGCTGATCGAGCAGAACGCGCGCGCCGCATTGCAGATTTCGGACTACGGCTACGTGCTGGAAACGGGCGAGCTGGCACTGGAGGGACCGGCAACAGACCTCGCGCAGAATCCGCGGGTGATTGAAACCTATCTCGGCCTGGCGAAAAAAGTCGCTTAAGCCCGCACTTTTCTCGCAGGCTGCTGTCTCTGGAAGCGGTGTGTTTCACGTGAAACACACCGCTTTTTTATTGTTCCACCATCCGGACGAAATTCGGGCCGAAACCGAACCCGTTATAATTCGCCCATACATTTTCCTTTGAAGGCTCACGCGACGATCTGGCGTGAGATCCCGCGATGCTTTTTCCCTCAGAATTTGACGTAATCGTCGTTGGCGGTGGTCACGCCGGCACCGAAGCCGCTTTGGCGTCGGCGCGCATGGGCAATAAAACGCTGCTTTTGACCCATAACATCGAGACCCTTGGGCAGATGAGCTGCAATCCGTCTATCGGCGGCATTGGCAAAGGCCATCTGGTCAAGGAAGTCGACGCGCTCGGCGGCGCCATGGCGGCCGCTACCGACGAAAGCGGCATCCAGTTTCGTATCCTGAATTCGTCGAAGGGGCCGGCGGTCCGCGCGACGCGTGCGCAGGCTGACCGTGTGCTGTACAAGGCGGCGATCCGTCATCGTCTCGAGAATCAGCCGAACCTGTGGCTGTTCCAGCAGGCCGTCGACGATCTAATGGTCGAGGGTGACCGCGTTGTCGGGGCCGTCACGCAAGTGGGTATCCGTTTCCGCTCGCGCGCGGTGGTGCTGACGGCCGGCACGTTCCTCGACGGCAAGATTCACGTGGGATTGAACAACTATACCGGTGGCCGCGCAGGCGATCCGGCCGCGGTCTCGCTGTCGGCACGGTTGAAAGAGTTGAAGCTGCCGCAGGGACGACTCAAGACCGGTACGCCGCCGCGTATCGACGGCCGCACGATCGACTATTCGCAGCTCGAAGAGCAGCCGGGCGACCTGGACCCGGTGCCGGTGTTCTCGTTCCTCGGGCGTGTCGAGCAGCACCCGCGCCAGGTGCCGTGCTGGGTTACGCATACGAATCAACGGACGCACGACATCATTCGCGGCGGTCTCGATCGCTCGCCGATGTACACGGGCGTGATCGAAGGGGTGGGGCCGCGGTATTGCCCGTCGATTGAGGACAAGATTCACCGGTTTGCGTCGAAGGAATCGCATCAGATCTATCTCGAACCGGAAGGCCTGACGACCAACGAGTTCTATCCGAACGGGATCTCGACTAGCCTGCCATTCGACGTGCAGCTCGAGTTGGTGCGGTCGATGCGCGGCCTCGAGCACGCGCACATCCTGCGGCCGGGCTACGCGATCGAGTACGACTATTTCGATCCGCGCGGGCTCAAGGCATCGTTGGAAACCAAGGTGATCAGCGGATTGTTCTTCGCTGGACAGATCAACGGTACGACCGGCTACGAAGAGGCAGCGGCGCAAGGCGTTCTAGCCGGTATCAATGCCGGTCTGTTCGTGCAGGGTAAGGAAGCGTGGTGCCCGCGCCGCGATCAGGCGTATCTTGGCGTGCTGGTCGACGATCTGGTCACGCGCGGGGTGTCGGAGCCGTATCGGATGTTCACGAGCCGTGCCGAATATCGTTTGAGTTTGCGCGAAGACAACGCCGATATGCGCCTCACGGAGATCGGCCGAGAGCTGGGCGTGGTCGATGATGCTCGCTGGGACGCATTCAGCCGCAAGCGTGACGCTGTTTCACGTGAAACAGCGCGCCTCCGTTCGACCTGGGTCAATCCTAAGACTTTATCCACCGACGAAGCGACCGCGTTGCTCGGCAAACCGATCGATCATGAATACAGCCTCGCAGACTTGCTGCGTCGTCCGGGCGTCAGCTACGACGGCGTCTGCGGACTGCGCGAGGGCAGTTGCGGCGCGCCCGAAGCGCTCGCGGATGACCCAGTGCTGCTCGCGCAGATCAAGGAACAGATCGAGATTGGCATTAAATATCAGGGCTATATCGACCGGCAAGCCGATGAGATCGAACGCAACGAGGCGCACGAGAACACCCGTCTGCCAGAAGGTTTGGACTATGCCGAAGTTCGTGGGCTGTCGTTCGAAGCACGTCAGAAACTGATGCAGTTCCGGCCGGAAACGATTGGTCAGGCGTCGCGTATTTCGGGCATCACGCCAGCCGCTATCTCGCTGCTGATGGTCCATCTGAAGCGCGGCCTTGGACGTCGTCCGTCGCAATCCGCCGAACCCGGCGCCGATAGCACGCCGGTGGTGCAATGACGGGAGCACAGAGGGGGATCGACCAGCCGGCCATGGCACCGTTGCTAGCGGACGGTGTCCATGAGCTTGGCCTCGAGCTAAACGACGCGCAGCAGCGCAAGTTGCTCGATTACGTCGCGCTGCTCGCGAAATGGAACAACGTCTACAACCTGACAGCGATCCGGGATCCGCGGCAGATGCTGATCCAGCATATCCTCGATTCGCTGTCGATCGTGCCGCATCTGGCGCCGCGTGGGCCGTCGTCGGTGCTCGACGTCGGTTCGGGTGGCGGCCTGCCGGGCATCGTGCTCGCGATCGTCCTGCCCGACTGGACGATCACGACGAACGATATCGTTCATAAAAAGACCGCTTTTCAGGCGCAGGCGAAGGCCGAACTGGGCCTCTCGAACCTGTCGGTCGTGACCGGCCGTGTGGAGACGCTGCGGCCTGGCGCCGAAGTACCGGCAAAGTTCGACGTAATCGTCTCGCGCGCATTCGCAGAACTCGCGGATTTCGTTACACTGGCCCGTCATCTGGTTGCAGAGCAGGGCGCGATCTGGGCGATGAAAGGCGTACGTCCGGATGGCGAAATCGAGCGGCTGCCGGCAGGCGCCCACGTGGAGCAGATCATCCGGCTGAACGTTCCGTCGCTCGACGCGGAGCGGCATCTGATCGAGGTGCGGGTGGACGCCGAAAGCTGACGACCAACGGTACCTCGAAGCAATCTCAACGATTTTCACTTCATCCAAGCAGCAAAAGGGACACACCAACGATGGCAAAAATCTTCTGCGTTGCGAACCAGAAGGGCGGCGTCGGCAAGACGACCACCGCAGTCAATCTGGCCGCGAGCCTGGCAGCGCAGGGACAGCGAGTCCTTCTCATCGATCTGGACCCGCAGGGCAACGCCACGATGGGCAGCGGTATCGACAAGGCTGAATGTACCAACACGGTCTACGAGGTGCTCGTGGACAACGTGTCGGTGGCCGATACGCGCGTGCGGCCCGAGGGGGTCGACTACGACGTGTTGCCCGCGAACCGTGAACTCGCGGGCGCCGAGGTGGAACTCGTCACCATGCAGAATCGCGAGCGTCAGTTGAAGACGGCACTCGCGGGAGTCGAGGGCGAATACGATTTCGTACTGATCGATTGCCCGCCGGCTTTGTCGCTGTTGACCCTCAATGGACTGTGCGCAGCTCACGGCGTCGTGATTCCGATGCAGTGCGAATACTTCGCGCTCGAAGGTCTGTCCGATCTCGTCAATACGATCAAGCAGGTCCACGCGAACCTGAATCGCGATCTCAAGGTGATCGGTTTGCTGCGCGTGATGTTCGATCCGCGCATCACGTTGCAACAACAAGTCTCGGATCAATTGAAAGAGCATTTCGGCGACAAGGTCTTCGACGCGGTGATTCCCCGCAACGTGCGATTGGCCGAGGCGCCCAGTTACGGCCTGCCGGGTGTTGTGTTCGACAGGGCGTCGCGTGGCGCGCAGGCGTACGTGCAGTTCGGCGTAGAAATGATTGAGCGGGTGCGCGCGCTGAACGACGCACCCCAGGCATCCTAAGCGGATCGAGGAAGCACGATGAACGCAGTAGCAAGAAAGAAGGGATTGGGCCGCGGTCTGGAGGCGTTGCTCGGCGGCTCGGCGGATATCACCGAGGCCGCTGTCATCGACGGCGCGCCGCACGTGCTGCCGCTCGGCAAGATGCAGGCGGGCAAATATCAGCCGCGCACGCGCATGGACGAGGGCGCGCTGCAGGAGCTCGCAGCGAGCATCCGCGCGCAAGGGCTGATGCAGCCGATTCTCGTGCGTCCGATCGCTGCGGATCGCTACGAGATCATCGCGGGTGAGCGCCGTTTCCGCGCGGCGCGCCTCGCGGGCCTCGACGAGGTGCCGGTGCTTGTGAAGGACGTGCCTGATCAGGCCGCCGCGGCGATGGCGCTGATCGAAAACATTCAGCGCGAGGATCTGAACCCGCTCGAAGAGGCACAGGGCATCCAGCGCCTGCTCGACGAGTTTAATTTCACCCACGAGCAGGCAGCGGAATCGGTGGGCCGGTCGCGTAGCGCGGTGTCGAACCTGCTGCGTCTGCTGAACCTCGCGACGCCGGTGCAGACGATGCTGCTCGCCGGCGATCTGGACATGGGCCACGCTCGCGCGCTGCTCGCCGTCGATGCCGCGACGCAGATCACGCTAGCCAACCAGGTCGTCAATAAACGACTGTCCGTACGCGAGACCGAAAAGCTGGTCGCGATGACGACGAAAGTGACGCCGACGCTCAAGGCACGCGCGAATCCTGATGGCGGCCGTGACACGCGACGACTGGAAGAAGAACTGTCGGACCTGCTCTCGGCGACGGTGAAAATCAAGCTTGGCCGACGTGGTCGCGGCCAGGTGCTGGTGGACTTCGGCGATCTGGATGCGTTGGAAGGCATTCTGGTTCGCTTGCGCGGGAACGCGAACGTCTGAGCGGAGATCGGTGCTCAGAAGGGCAGATGGGTACGGCTGGCGGCCTTTGCACGAGTGGCGCCGCGAGCCGGTTTACCGCAGTGCTCGAAACCATCGCGGATTCCTAAATAATCGACGAAAAATAGTCAGGAATCCTAGCTTGAAGCGGCCGATATCGGCCCAGTAATCATCCTTACGGGGCACTATCACAGCGCCCCTGATCATTATCGAAAATCGCGGTTTTGATGATCCAGGTCAATCAAATAAGCAGGCGCACTACGCCTTAAAAAAAGTGGCGTTTGTTGCGTTTTCGAGACGTCTGTCGCAACGTTGAAACGACCTTTCAATGAGCTTCGCGCCATGCTTCTAGCCACACGCGTTTTGCCGCCCCCCGCCCGCCTTACATTTGACGTGTTAGGCGTGGTTAGCATACGTTTTACCGCATGGTGGCGGCACGTTTCACGCCGTTATAGGCTGGCCTAAAGTCTTGAATTGCCTGCAACTATCGCTTACAATCGCCCCGATTTAATTGCACGGCAACCCCGTAAGCGCTGCGTAAATTCGCGGGCTGAACGAGACTTTCGGAACATTGCGATGGCGGTTAAAACGTCGAATCTGTCGCCGGAGAATGGTGGCGACAGACACCGCGCTGCACGCTCCGCTCCCGATACGTCCGCCAGTCGGCAGTTCGATTCAGCCGAAGCGTGGGATGACGCGCAGGAAGATAACAATATCGTTCCGCTCACGCGGGCCGAGGCGGAAAAGCTGTTTGGTCCCGGCGTGGGTCGTCCATCGCGCGTGACGCCGTTCAGGGTCGTCGCAGCGCAAATGGTTTTGTCCCTGGTTGCTACGCTATTGTGGTGGCTGTTCTACAAGCCGCCGGGCGCTGCTGCGCTGTCAGCGTTCCTGGGGGGAGCAATCTGCTGGGTGCCGGGCGCGTTGTTCGCGGCACGACTGAGAAAGCAGGGCGGCGCCGAGACCGTGATGAGTTGGATGGTCGGCGAAGCACTCAAGATGGGGACAACGATTGCGATGTTTGTCGCAATCGCCTTCTGGTATCACGACGTACGCTGGATTCCGCTGCTCGTGACCTACCTCATCGCGCTGAAGACTTACTGGATCGCCTTGGCGTGGCGCTAAGGTAGCAGCACAAAAAATAGCAGCAAAAAGAATTTATGGCCGGCGCGTGGCGCCGGCACGGTGTGCGGATGAGACAGGGCCCGCACCCGGCGCGTTCCCGCAATAGAGTATTTCGGCGGGAGCGGCCTCAAACGATTTTCGACAATTTGGGTGGCTTTAACGATATGGCAGCTAGCGAAGGCACGCGCGCAATGGATCCGTCCGAGTACATCGCGCACCACTTGCAGAACTTTTCCACCGCGCACCAGACGTCGATTTTCGACATCCATGTGTGGAATCTCGACACCCTTTTCTGGTCGATCGTGTGCGGTCTCGTCACGATCTTCGTGCTGCATCTGGCAGCCCGCAAGGCAACGTCCGGCGTGCCGGGCCGTTTCCAGTGCGCAATCGAAATGCTCGTCGAAATGGTCGAGGATCAATCGAAGGCGATGATCCACGGCTCGCGCACCTTTATCGCGCCGCTCGCGCTGACCGTGTTCGTCTGGGTCGCGCTGATGAACTCCCTCGACTTCGTTCCCGTCGACCTGCCGGGCCGCGTCATCGGCTGGCTGGGTCTTTCCGAAGTCATTCCGCACCACCGCCTCGTGCCGACCGCCGACCTGAACGGCACGATCGGCATCGCGCTCGGCGTGTTCGTGCTGATGATTTACTACAACTTCAAGATCAAGGGCGCTGGCGGCTTCGTGCATGAGCTGCTGTCCGCTCCGTTCGGCGCGCATCCGCTGCTGTGGATCCCGAACCTTGCACTGAACATCATCGAGTTCGTCGCGAAGACGGTCTCGCTCGGCATGCGGCTGTTCGGCAACATGTACGCGGGCGAACTGTTGTTCCTGCTGATTGCCCTGCTCGGCAGTCTCTGGAGCTTCGGTGCGGACACGACGGTGCTTGGCTTCATCGGCCACGTGGTCGCCGGCACAGTGTGGTCAATCTTCCACATCCTGATCGTTCTGCTGCAGGCGTTCATTTTCATGATGCTGACGCTGGTGTACATCGGCCAGGCACACGACACGCACTGACCTGCGCAGTCGACAAAAGAATCGTAGTTTTTTAAATCCCAGTTCCAACCAGTTCTAAAAGACTTTTCACAAAGGAGTGATCATGCAAGCTTTCATCGCCAACATCCAGGGTCTGACCGCCATCGGTATCGGCATCATCATCGGCCTGGGTGCTATCGGCGCCTGTATCGGTATCGGTCTGATGGGCGGCAAGTACATCGAAGCATGTGCCCGTCAACCGGAACTGATGAACCCGCTGCAAACCAAGATGTTCCTGCTGGCTGGTCTGATCGATGCGGCGTTCCTGATTGGCGTTGGTGTGGCAATGCTGTTTGCGTTCGCGAACCCGCTGCTCTCGAAGCTGGCAGGCTGAGGTTCCTCGGAGGTTTGCGCCTGAGCTATAACAGGTAAAGGCGCAGGGCGGAACGGGTACTGGGGCGCTGATCGAGCAGATTCGATGAGCGCCTTGCCGTTTCACTTTCCGAACTAGCAACGTTTAAGGAAACACCGTGAATCTCAACGCAACCCTGTTTGCGCAAATGGTCGTGTTCCTGATCCTCGCGTGGTTCACGATGAAATTCGTGTGGCCGCCGCTGATCAACGCCATCGACGAGCGCGCGAAGAAAATCGCCGACGGTCTGTCCGCCGCGGAAAAGGGCAAGCAGGAACTCGAAGCCGCTCACAAGCGTGTCGACCAGGAACTGGCCCAGGCTCGCAACGACGGCCAGCAACGCATCGCCGACGCTGAAAAGCGCGCTGTCGCAGTCGCCGACGAAATCAAGGCACAGGCACAGGCGGAAGCCGCCCGCATCATCGCGCAGGCGAAGGCCGACGCGGATCAGCAAGTCGTGAAGGCGCGCGAAACGCTGCGCGGTGAAGTCGCTGCACTCGCTGTGAAGGGCGCTGAACAGATCCTGAAGCGCGAAGTCGACCAGGCAGCTCACGCTGACCTGCTGAATCAACTGAAAGCCGAGCTCTGATCATGGCCGAACTTGCAACCATCGCCCGTCCGTACGCGGAAGCGCTGTTTGGCGTGGCCGAAGCTGGTGACATCGCCGCCTGGTCCACGCTCGTGCAGGAGCTGGCACAGGTTGCGCGTCTGCCCGAAGTGCTGTCGATCGCCTCGAACCCGAAAGTGAGCCGCACCCAGGTTAGCGATCTGCTGCTGGCTGCGGTCCAGTCGCCGCTCAAGGACAACGCGCAAGCGAAGAATCTGGTGCAAATGCTGGTGGACAACCATCGTCTGCAATTGCTGCCGGAAATCGCCTCGCAGTTCGAAGAGTTGAAGAACGCCCGCGAAGGGGCGGCAGATGTGCTGATCGTCAGCGCATACCCGCTCGAAGGTGCGCAGTTGAACGAACTCGTCGCAAGCCTCGAACGCAAGTTCAAGCGCAAGCTGAAGCCGACGGTCGAAGTCGATCAATCGCTGATCGGCGGCGTACGCGTGACGGTCGGCGACGAAGTGCTCGATACCTCGGTCCGCGCGCGGCTCGCCAGCATGCAAACGGCCCTGACGGCCTGAAGCGCCTCGCGCTTTAGCGGCTGGCACGCAACAGAATTGACTATCAGGAGCGAATAATGCAACTCAATCCCTCTGAGATCAGCGAGCTGATCAAGAGCCGGATCCAGGGCCTTGACGCGAGCGCAGACGTTCGCAACCAGGGCACCGTGATCTCCGTGACCGACGGTATCGTGCGTATCCACGGCCTGTCGGAAGTGATGCAGGGCGAAATGCTCGAATTCCCGGGCAACACCTTCGGTCTCGCACTGAACCTCGAGCGCGATTCGGTCGGCGCCGTGATTCTGGGTGAGTACGAACACATTTCGGAAGGCGACATCGTCAAGACGACGGGCCGCATTCTCGAAGTGCCGGTAGGCCCGGAACTGCTCGGCCGCGTGGTCGACACACTGGGCAACCCGATCGACGGCAAGGGCCCGGTCAACGCGAAGCATACCGATGCAATCGAAAAGATTGCTCCGGGCGTGATCTGGCGTAAGTCGGTTTCGGAACCGGTCCAGACCGGTTTGAAGTCGATCGACGCGATGGTGCCGATCGGCCGTGGCCAGCGTGAGCTGATCATCGGCGACCGCCAGTGCGGCAAGACCGCAGTCGCAGTCGACGCGATCATCAACCAGAAGGGCAAGAACCTCGTCTGTATCTATGTCGCGATCGGCCAGAAGGCTTCGTCGATCATGAACGTGGTGCGCAAGCTGGAAGAAACCGGCGCGCTGGAATACACGATCGTCGTGTCCGCTTCGGCTTCGGATTCGGCTGCGATGCAGTACCTCGCACCCTACGCCGGCTGCACGATGGGTGAATACTTCCGCGACCGCGGCCAGGACGCACTGATCGTTTATGACGACTTGACCAAGCAGGCTTGGGCATATCGTCAGATCTCGCTGCTGCTGCGTCGTCCGCCGGGTCGTGAAGCTTACCCGGGTGACGTGTTCTATCTGCACTCGCGTCTGCTCGAGCGTGCTGCTCGCGTCTCGGAAGAGTACGTCGAGAAGTTCACCAACGGTGAAGTGAAGGGCAAGAGCGGTTCGCTGACGGCACTGCCGGTCATCGAAACGCAGGCAGGCGACGTGACCGCATTCGTTCCGACGAACGTGATCTCGATTACCGACGGCCAGATCTTCCTGGAAACCGACCTCTTCAACGCAGGTATCCGCCCGGCAATTAACGCTGGCGTGTCGGTGTCGCGTGTCGGTGGCGCGGCTCAGACGAAGGTCGTGAAGAAGCTGTCGGGCGGTATCCGTACCGACCTCGCGCAGTACCGTGAGCTCGCTGCGTTCGCGCAGTTCGCATCGGACCTCGACGAAGCGACCCGCAAGCAGCTCGAGCGCGGCCGCCGCGTGACGGAACTGCTGAAGCAGCCGCAGTATCAACCGCTGCAGGTGTGGGAACTGGCTGTGTCGCTGTTCGCGGCGAACAACGGCTATCTCGACGACCTCGAAGTTGCTCAAGTCCTGCCGTTTGAGAAGGGCCTGCGCGACCACCTGAAGGCGAGCCATGCTGACCTGGTCAAGCGCATCGAAGATACCAAGGAACTCTCGAAGGACGACGAAGGCCTGCTGCACACGGCCATCAAAGACTTCAAGAAGTCCGGCGCTTATTGATCCGCGAGTGATCCGCAAGGCATAAACGGACCTAGAAGCGGCGCGGGCCGCATGCGAATGCTCCCGCGCTGCTTCGACCGCTTTGCATGGGACCCGAGTAAGCGCTGAAGCGCTAACTCGGGCCGACAAAGGAGCAAGCAATGGCTGGAATGAAGGAAATTCGCGGCAAGATCAAGAGCGTGCAAAACACGCGCAAGATCACGAAAGCGATGGAGATGGTGGCCGCATCGAAGATGCGCCGCGCTCAGGAGCGCATGCGCGCTGCTCGCCCGTATGCCGACAAGGTCCGCGATATCGCTGCGCACATGAGCCGTGCGAACCCCGAGTATCGTCATCCGTTCATGGTGACGAACGAAGGCGCGAAGGCGGCCGGTTTCATCCTCGTTACGACCGATAAAGGTCTGTGCGGCGGGATGAACACGAACGTGCTGCGCGCGTCGCTGCAGAAGTTCAAGGAACTGGAAGGCCAGGGCAAGACGATCGAGGCAACCGCGATCGGCAGCAAGGGTCTGGGCTTTCTGAACCGTCTGCATGCGAAGGTCGTGTCGAATGTCGTGCAGCTGGGCGATACGCCGCATCTGGAAAAACTGATCGGCGCCGTCAAGGTGCAACTCGACCTATACTCGGAAGGGAAGGTCTCGGCGGTGTACCTCGCGTACACGCGCTTCATCAACACGATGAAGCAGGAGCCGGTGATCGAGCAGCTGCTGCCGTTGTCGGCGGACCAGTTCGAGCGCAAGGAAGAAGACGGTACGACGCCGAGCACGCAGTGGGACTACATCTACGAGCCGGACGCGCAGGCCGTGGTGGACGAACTGCTGGTGCGTTATGTCGAAGCGCTGGTCTATCAGGCCGTCGCGGAAAACATGGGATCGGAACAATCGGCCCGTATGGTCGCGATGAAGGCCGCTTCGGACAACGCGAAGACGGTCATCAACGATCTGCAGCTCAAATACAACAAGAGCCGTCAGGCCGCGATCACGAAAGAACTGTCGGAAATCGTCGGTGGAGCGGCGGCTGTCTGACCCCGGTCAGGCAGATCGTCTCGTGTGCGCCCGGCGGCGCACCCATCGGAGAAACTGCGCCTTTGCGCGAGTGAAGAATTGAGTATCTAAAGGAAAAGCGATGAGTACTACTGCTTTGGTAGAAGGCAAGATCGTACAGTGCATCGGCGCGGTGATCGACGTGGAATTTCCGCGTGAAACCATGCCGAAGATTTACGACGCGCTCATTCTCGAAGGTTCGGAGCTGACGCTCGAAGTCCAGCAGCAGCTGGGCGACGGCGTGGTCCGTACCATCTGTCTGGGAGCTTCGGACGGTCTGCGCCGCGGCACGATCGTGAAGAACACGGGTAAGCCGATCAGCGTGCCGGTCGGCAAGCCGACCCTCGGCCGCATCATGGACGTGCTGGGCCGTCCGATCGACGAAGCTGGCCCGATCTCGAGCGAAACCACGCGCGCGATCCACCAGAAGGCTCCGGCGTTCGACGAACTGTCGCCGTCGACCGAGCTGCTCGAAACCGGCATCAAGGTTATCGACCTGATCTGCCCGTTCGCTAAGGGCGGCAAGGTGGGTCTGTTCGGTGGCGCCGGCGTGGGCAAGACCGTGAACATGATGGAACTGATCAACAACATCGCGAAGGAACACGGCGGTTATTCCGTGTTCGCCGGTGTGGGCGAGCGTACCCGCGAAGGGAACGACTTCTATCATGAAATGAAGGACTCGAACGTTCTCGACAAGGTCGCGCTGGTGTACGGCCAGATGAACGAGCCGCCGGGCAACCGTCTGCGCGTCGCGCTGACCGGCCTGACGATGGCCGAGCACTTCCGTGACGAAGGCCTCGACGTGCTGTTCTTCGTCGACAACATCTACCGTTTCACGCTGGCCGGTACCGAAGTGTCGGCACTGCTCGGCCGTATGCCGTCGGCAGTGGGCTATCAGCCGACGCTGGCTGAAGAAATGGGTAAGCTGCAAGAGCGTATTACGTCGACCAAGACCGGCTCGATCACGTCGGTGCAGGCCGTGTACGTCCCTGCGGACGACTTGACCGACCCGTCGCCGGCTACGACCTTCGGCCACCTGGATGCAACCGTCGTGTTGTCGCGTGACATCGCTTCGCTCGGTATCTACCCGGCAGTGGACCCGCTCGATTCGACCTCGCGTCAGATCGATCCGCACGTGATCGGCGAAGAGCACTACTCGATCACGCGTGGCGTGCAGCAGACGCTGCAGCGCTACAAGGAACTGCGCGACATCATCGCGATTCTGGGCATGGACGAACTCGCGCCGGAAGACAAGCTCGCGGTCGCGCGTGCTCGTAAGATCCAGCGTTTCCTGTCGCAGCCGTTCCACGTCGCTGAAGTGTTTACGGGTTCGCCGGGCAAGTACGTGCCGCTGAAGGAAACGATCCGTGGCTTCAAGATGATCGTCGAAGGCGAGTGCGACCACCTGCCGGAACAGGCGTTCTACATGGTCGGCACGATCGACGAAGCCTTCGAAAAGGCCAAGAAGATCCAGTAAAGGTCGGGTGTAACGAAGCGGGCGCGGGTCTCGCGCGTGTCGGTACGGTTGATGTATCGACACGCAAAGCCGGCGCCTGTCCTTAACGCTCAACCCGCCTTGTATGGGACGGGAGTAAGCGCAAAAGCGCCAGCTCTCGTCGACAGGAGTCGACACATATGGCAACCATTAAAGTAGACGTCGTCAGCGCCGAAGAGGAAATCTTTTCGGGCCAGGCGAAGTTCGTCGCGCTGCCAGGCGAAGCGGGTGAACTCGGCATTCTGCCGGGCCACACGCCGCTCATCACGCGGATCCGTCCGGGTGCGGTGCGCATCGAAGTTGAAAACGGCGAAGAAGAGTTCGTGTTCGTCGCCGGCGGCATCCTCGAAGTCCAGCCGGGCGCAGTGACGGTTCTCGCCGACACCGCGATTCGCGGCAAGGATCTCGACGAAGCCAAGGCCGAAGCCGCACGCAAGCGTGCAGAAGAGGCGCTGCAGAACACGGGCTCGAACCTCGAGTACGCGACCGCACAGGCGGAACTCGCATACGCGACGGCTCAGCTCGCGGCAATCCAGCGTCTGCGCAAGCTGCGCGGCCAGCACTAAAGCAGTTCGTAGCAGAAGAAAGCAGCCCGCGCGGCTGCTTTTTTTTGATGTTCAGTTGACGTTTACGTAAAGGGCGACAAGTTCCACGGGGTTTGAGAAGAGGCCGTGGCGCGCCGCGCTCCGCTCGATGCGCTGCGGGTAAGACTTGATGCCGGGCGGATTCGCGCCGGTGCACAATCGATTTCAAATTCATTTCAATGAAGCGCGCTCGCGCTCACGGAGACAACACCATGGCAACGCATAGCTCGGGCGAAGGTGCACTCATCGAACCCGCGGACGGACTGTCGTATGTGCGCGGGTCGACTGAAAATCCGTTGAGCGAAGCAACCGTCGGCGAGTTCCTGTGCGACACCGTCGCACGCTTTCCCGACCGGCCGGCGGTGGTGTTTCGCGAGCAGGGCATCCGTTGGACCTGGAGCGAATTCGCGCAGGAGGTGGATGTGCTCGCCGCCGGGCTGCTTGCGCTCGGTATCACGAAGGGCGATCGCGTCGGCATCTGGTCGCCCAATCGTGTCGAGTGGCTGCTGACGCAGTTCGCCACCGCGCGTATCGGTGCGATTCTCGTCAACATCAATCCGGCCTACCGGCTTGCGGAGCTCGAATACGCGCTGAACAAATCCGGTTGCAAGGCGATCATCAGTGCCGAGCGCTTCAAGACGTCGATGTACCTTGAAATGCTTCAGGAGCTCGCCCCCGAACTGGCCGTGCAGGCGCCCGGCGAGTTGCGTGCCGCGCGGCTGCCGGAGCTACGGTACGTGATTCGCATGTGCGACACGGAAACGCCGGGCATGCTGAGCTTTTCCGACGTGATCGAGCGCGGGCGCGCGTCGTTCGATGCCGCCCGGCTCGATGCGATCGGCGCTACGCTGTCGTGCCGGGAGCCGATCAACATCCAGTTCACGAGCGGCACGACGGGCAATCCCAAGGGCGCGACGCTGACACACCGCAACGTGGTGAACAACGCGCGCTACATCGCGATGGCGATGCGGCTCAGCGAGCAGGACGGCCTGTGCATTCCAGTGCCGCTCTACCACTGTTTCGGGATGGTGCTGGCGGTGCTCGCGTGCGTGTCGGTCGGCGCGAACATGGTGTTTCCCGGTGAGGGCTTTGATCCGGCGGCGACGCTCTCGGCGACCGCGGAGGAAAAATGCACCGCGCTGCACGGCGTGCCGACGATGTTCATCGCTGAACTCGACCATCCGAGCTTCGCCTCGTACGACCTCTCCCGCCTGCGCACCGGCATCATGGCGGGCTCGCCGTGCCCGATCGAGACGATGAAGAAGGTCGTCTCGAAAATGCACCTGAACGAGATCACGATCGCCTATGGCATGACCGAGACGAGTCCGGTGTCGTTCCAGAGTTCGACGACCGATCCGCTCGACAAGCGCACGACGACCGTCGGCCGCATCCAGCCGCATCTCGAGGTGAAAATCGTCGATCCGCTCGGCAATATCGTGCCAATTGGCGAAACGGGCGAGTTGTGCACACGCGGCTACTCGGTGATGCTCGGCTATTGGGACGACGACGCGAAGACGCGCGAGAGCATCGTCGATGGCTGGATGCACACGGGCGATCTGGCGACGCTCGATGCCGAGGGCTACTGCAACATCGTCGGGCGCTTGAAGGACATGCTGATTCGCGGCGGCGAGAACATCTATCCGCGCGAGATCGAGGAGTTTCTGTTTCGCCATCCAAAAATCCAGAGCGCGCAGGTGTTCGGCGTGCCCGATTCCCGATACGGCGAGGAAGTATGCGCGTGGATCGTGCTGCGAGCGGGCGAACAGGCGACGGTCGAAGAGATTCAGCAGTTCTGTCAGGGACAGATCGCTCACTACAAGGTGCCGCGATATATCCGCTTCGTCGACGAACTACCGATGACCGTGACCGGGAAAGTGCAGAAATTTGTGATGCGAGAACGGATGATCGGCGAATTGAAGCTCAACGAAGACAAGACGGCATGATGTGCCGCGGCATATCGCGCAGCCCATAAGAGCAAAAATGGAGGGAGAGTAACAGGCGTTGCGCGACGATTAATTCGTCGCGCAAACGTTTGAGCAGACGAAAAAAAAGCGGGCCTGGAGCCCGCTAAAAACCACACGCTACGGGGTTAGCGCGAGGAGACCAAAGATGGGACGGTTATCACGACGACCCTGCGTCGACTACGGCCCCAGCAGGGATGCCCCTTCACAGGGCTTCGGCTGGCGCCGACCGGCAAGTGCATGGTATCCGCTCACACTACGCACCCAGCCACATCCGTGTTGAAACCGTTGAGGGCATTGTGGGCGAATTAACCTACGAAGGCGGTAACAAAGTGTTTCAGGTTGTAACGCCCGCCAGATAAGGCGCTGCGGGATTTATTTCTAAAATAAAACTATCAAGAAGCAATTATTACCGATGACTGCGACGCAATTTCATACGCATGATTGATGCCATTCGCGACGCATATCGCGGTGCAAATTAGGGTGCGCATTCGGCATGAAATGGTTGCATGTGCACCATTCGAGCAGCGCATCCCCGTTGTTACAAGAGTTGCGACCCTGCCCCGAAATACGTCGCAAGTTGGAGAAAGCCGGCGGTCGAATGTCGCAAGCCACGCGCCGAATCATCCCCTATAAAAAGGGGCGAATGATCCATCCATAAATCCGATCAGATCAGGGTTTCGAGCCGACGACGTCGCCCTTGGTTACATCATCTTGTCGGCTCGGCATAAAAGCGTCCGGGTTGCGCAGGCCGCCCATGCCTTGTCGCAACAAACCGCCACGGTCAGCCTGCAGTGCGGCAGTGCCCCTATTTCAGCCACTTATCCGAAATGGCCTGATACTCGCCGGTCGCTCGCGCGAGATGCAGCCACTGATCGACGTACTGCTGGAACGCGACGTCGCCGCGGGGCAGCAGCCATGCCTTTTCGCCATACTGGAACGGCTTGTCCGGATGCACCGAGCACAGGCCCGGATTCAGCTTCTGTTGCAGCAGGGTCTCCGACGCGTCCGTCACCATCACGTCGGCCTTGCCTGCAAGAATCTGCTTGAAGATCGTCACGTTGTCCGGATAAACGGTCACGTTCGCATGGGGGAAATATTGCTTCGCGAATTTCTCGTTGGTGCCGCCCGGGTTGACGATCACTCGCGTGGACGGTTGATCGATCTGCGCGACCGTCTGATATTTGTTGACGTCGTCGCAGCGGACGATCGGCGTCTTGCCGTCGATCATGTAAGCCTGCGTGAAGAACGCGTGCTTCTGGCGCTCGAGCGTTGGCGACACGCCGCCAATGCCGATGTCGCACTTCGCGACGAAGTCGTTCATCAGGTTCGACCACGACGTCTTGACGATTTCGACCTTCACGCCGAGCGACTTCGCGAGCGACTCCGCCATGTCGATATCGATGCCCTCGAACTGACCATCGCTCCTCAAGAACGAGTACGGCTTGTAGTCGCCGGTCGTGCAGGCGCGCAGCGTGCCCCGGCTGATGATGTCGTCGAGCCTGGACGGCGCGGCCGCGGCGTTTTGCGCGCTGGCCACGCCGACATGCATCAGGACGCCGGCGAGCGCGCCGAGCATTGCGAGTGCTGCCTTCTTCATCAAGTCTCCTTGTGGTGTGTTATTGGTTGGTAAGGCTGTCGGATAGTAGCTTGACAGCGCCGGCTTGAACATCCGCCGTTCAGCCAGGGCGAACCGGGTAGCGCGAGACAGCCCACCGCGCCTGGCGGGTTGCCGGTTTTCCAGGGGCGGGCTAGCGGCTCCCCATCCGCTTCGCGAGACGCGTCGTCGCCACAATGATTACCCCGCCACACGCGATGTCCTGAGCCGCGTCCGGTAAAATGCTCGCTTGTCCTCCGCTCTCCAGTCGCACGCAACGTGGCCCATCAACTCCTGAACGACACTTTCCTGCGCGCGCTGCTGCGCCAGCCGACCGACTACACGCCAATCTGGCTGATGCGTCAGGCGGGCCGCTATCTGCCGGAATACAACGCCACGCGCGGCCGCGCGGGCAGTTTCCTCGGCCTCGCGAAGAACCCGGCTTTCGCGACGGAAGTCACGTTGCAGCCGCTCGATCGCTATCCGCTCGACGCCGCGATCCTGTTTTCCGACATCCTGACCGTGCCCGACGCGATGGGCCTCGGTCTCGAGTTCGTCAACGGCGAGGGTCCGAAGTTTGCGCGTCCGGTGCGCACTGAAGACGACGTCGCGCGCCTGGCGGTGCCCGACATCGACGCGACACTGCGCTACGTGACCGACGCCGTGCGTGAAATCCGCTCGGCGCTGAAGGACGCGCAAGGCCGCCAGCGCGTGCCCCTGATCGGCTTCTCAGGCAGTCCGTGGACGCTCGCGTGCTACATGGTCGAAGGCGGCGGCTCGGCCGACTTCCGCACGGTCAAATCGATGCTGTATGCGCGTCCTGATCTGCTGCAGCGGATTCTCGAGATCAACGCGCGCTCGGTCGCCGCCTACCTGAACGCGCAAATCGAAGCCGGCGCGCAAGCCGTAATGATTTTCGACACGTGGGGCGGAGCGCTTGCCGACGGCGTCTATCAGCGCTTTTCGCTGCGCTACATCGAGCAGGTGGTCAGTCAGCTCAAACGCGAGCACGACGGCGAAAAAGTGCCTGTGATCGCCTTCACGAAGGGCGGCGGCCTGTGGCTCGACGAAATCGCGGCAAGCGGCGTCGACGCCGTGGGCCTCGACTGGACCGTGAATCTGGGTAAGGCGCGCGAACGTGTCGGCGCGAAGGTGGCGCTTCAGGGCAACATCGATCCGTCCGTACTGTTTGCGCCGCCCGCCGCGATTCGCATGGAAGCGCGCGCGGTGCTCGACAGCTTCGGCAATCATCCGGGGCACGTTTTCAATCTCGGTCACGGCATTTCACAGTTCACACCGCCAGAGCATGTCGCCGAACTGGTCGATGAAGTGCATCGCCACAGTCGCGCTATTCGAAGCGGCGCGCATACCCCTGTGTGACGTTGTAATCGTTACCGTTTTTTGTTGCGCTGCAGCGAATTGGGCTCTCGGCCTAAGGACGAAGGTTCCCCGCAGAGGCCGTCAGATGGCGGTCTTGTGATTGTCAAGGCTTGACTTATGCACATTCCCCACGCTGCGGCGCGGTAGAGGCTTTAATCGTGCCCCGACCCTTGCAAAGACTGGGCGCATTTGATCTAAGCCTTGTCCGACAAGGGTTTGCGAGGAGCCCGGTGAAATGTGCGAAAGCCCACACAAGGCCGTCGCGACGCCGTTTGCAGCCCGTTGGAGCGAAGTTCTCAACAAAGTTATCCACAGGCCCACGAACCGAGTGCAATTCTTCAGCCGAATCCAAAACTTAGCGGCGAAATTGAAGTTTTACTTTAACTTCGAGAGCCTCGCGTCCCGTGCGGACCATCCCACGACGCCGCTGTGTCTCGCGGCAACTCAACCTCTGCGCCAAGCCGCGTGAGCGAAGTGTTCGTCCGCGTCGCGCTGGACCATCCGCTGCCGACCCTGTTCGACTACCGCTCCGACACATCCGAAGCGGCCATAGTGGGCTCTCTCGTTAGCGTGCCATTCGGCAAGCGGCATGTGGTGGGGCTCGTCTGCGAAGTGGCTGCTCACAGCGACGTACCGGCCGAGCGGCTGCGGGATGTGGATAAGGTCTGCACCACGTGCCCGCCGGTGTCGGCGCACTGGCTCGCGCTCGCTGCATTCGCGGCGGACTACTATCAACGCGGTCTCGGCGAGGTGGCGTTGCCCGCGCTGCCGCAGGCGCTGCGCGACGCGTCGCGCTGGTCGCGGCTGTTCGCGCCGGAAGAACGCTATCGGCTGACGCCAGAGGGGCGCGCGACGTTGCCCGCCACATTGCCCACCCGCGCGACGGCGCTCAGAAAGCTCGCGCAGGCACTCGCCGACACCGACTTCCTGCTAGCCCCCGATGCCCGCGCGCTCCATCCGAAGGCCCTGGCGACCCTCGATACGTGGCAGGCGGCAGGCTGGGTGACGCTCGACGTGATCGACGCCGCCGCGCTGCCCGCCGCCGCGTCTTCGCCGGACGCACCCGCGCCGGCGCTCCCGACACTCACCGACGAACAGGCCAGCGCCGTCGAAGCGATTCGCGACGCCGAGGGCTTCGCGCCGTTCCTGCTGCACGGCGTGACGGGCAGTGGCAAGACCGAGGTGTACCTGCGCGCGCTCGCCGGCATTCTGGCCGCGAAGCCCGACGCACAGGCGCTCGTTCTGGTGCCGGAAATCAACCTGACGCCGCAGTTCGAGACGGCGTTCCGCGCGCGCTTCGCCGCGCTCGACGACAGCGCGATCGTCACGCTGCACAGCGGTCTCGCCGAAGGCGAACGCGCGCGCAACTGGTTTGCCGCGCACACCGGCCGCGCGCGCATCGTGCTCGGCACGCGCCTCGCGGTGCTGGCGTCCTTGCCGCAGTTGGCGATCATCGTCGTCGACGAGGAGCACGATCCGGCCTACAAGCAGCAGGAGGGTTTGCGCTATTCGGCACGCGATCTGGCGATCTATCGGGCGAAGCAACTCGGCGTGCCGGTCGTGCTCGGTTCGGCGACGCCGTCGCTTGAGAGCTGGTGGCAGGCCGACCAGGGCCGCTACAAGCGGCTCACGCTGTCCCGCCGGGCCGTCGCCGATGCCGTCTTGCCGACCGTGCGGCTCGTCGACCTCGAAGAGGAGCGTCGGCGCGGGCGAGCGTCGATCGAAGGATTGTCAGGCCCGTTGATCGCCGCGCTGAAGATGCGCCTCGAACGCGGTGAGCAGAGCCTCGTGTTCCTGAACCGTCGCGGCTACGCGCCGCAACTCGCGTGCGATGCGTGCGGCTGGGTGGCCGGCTGTCCACGCTGCAGCGCCTACGTCGTGTTGCACAAGCCCGAACGCGCGCTGCGCTGCCATCACTGCGGCTGGGAGTCTCGCATCCCGCGTTCTTGCCCGGAGTGCGGCAACGTCGATATCGCGCCGCTTGGGCGCGGCACGCAGCGCGTCGAGGAAACGCTCGCGAGCGCGGTGCCGGGTGCCCGAGTGCTGCGTATCGACGCCGACAGCACGCGTCGCAAGGGCAGCGCTCAGGCACTGTTCTCGGACGTGCACGCGGGCGAGGTCGATATCTTGGTCGGCACGCAGATGATCGCGAAGGGACACGATTTTCAGCGCGTCTCACTGGTTGGCGTGCTGAATGCCGATACCGCGCTCTTCTCGCATGATTTCCGAGCAAGCGAGCGCCTGTTCGCGCAGCTGATGCAGGTGAGCGGCCGCGCGGGCCGCGCCGGTCTGCCGGGCGAAGTGCTGGTGCAAACGCGCTATCCGCGACACGCGCTTTATCACGCGCTGGGCCGTCAGGACTACGTCGGCTTCGCCAATGCGACGCTCGCCGAGCGGCGCGATACGCATCTGCCGCCGTTCGTCTATCAGGCGCTGCTGCGCGCCGAAGGCCGCACGCTCGAAGCCGCGCTCGCGTTTCTGCAGCAGGCCGCGGCGGAGCTCGTGCAGATTCCAGCCGCCGGCCGTGTGACCGTCTACGATGCGGTGCCGCTCACGATCGTCAAGGTCATGCATGTGCATCGCGCGCAGTTGCTGATCGAAAGCGCGTCGCGCGCCGCGCTGCAGGCCACGCTGCGCGCCTGGCAACCGCTATTGCGCGCGCTCAAAGGTGTGTTGCGCTGGAACCTCGAAGTCGATCCACTCGACATCTGACGCCACCGGGCAGATCACGCCCGCCATACTTCTTTGCGTCATATCCATAGAGCGAATGATCGTTTCGTTTTGCGATGGCGCTCGCCTATAGTCGCGAAATCGGCGCATCTTGGGGCTAAACGACAATAATTTCGCGCCGATGCCACTCAACTTTCTCGGGGCATTGCAATGAGCGACACCCATCACTCCGTGCCGGCGGGCGCCGCGCCGGGGCAGCGGCAAGGTACACAAAACGCGCAAACCGAGCGGGGCAGCGGTTTTTCGCTGACCGAAGACTGGCTCGCCGCTGGTGTCGGCCTGCTCGTGATCGTCATTGCGTGGGCGCTTTTCGCGTCGGGCAGCAGCATCAAGTGGCTCGCGGTTGCGCCGGCCAAATGGTCGAGCCTTGCGCAAGCCGGGCAGGACATCGGTAAGCATCTGCCCAACTACGTCGCGCTATTCGTGACCTTCGCGGTGCTGTTCGGCGCGAGCGTCGCGCTGCTCAGGCAGCGCGTCGGCGCGTTTCTGGCCGCGTTCCTCGTCGTCTTCGTCGCTTCCGCGCTGATCCTGACGCTCGGCGCGTGGGTCAACGCGTCGAAGTACAACCTCGAGCCGCCGCTCGTCGCGCTCGCGCTCGGGCTGATCGTGTCGAACGTTTTCACGCTGCCGGAGTGGCTCGCGGCGGGGTTGCGCGTCGAGTTTTACATCAAGGTCGGGATCGTGCTGCTCGGCGCGACGCTGCCGTTCACGCTGCTCGTGTGGGCTGGCCCGGTAGCGGTCGCGCAGGCGAGCATCGTGTCGCTGGTGACGTTCTTCGTGATCTTCCTCGTTGCCCGCGCGTTCGGGCTCGATCGGCGCTTTGCCGCGGTGCTCGGCGTCGGCGGTGCGGTGTGCGGCGTGTCGGCGGCGATCGCGATTGCCGGCGCGGTGCGGGCGAAGCGCGAGCAGGCGTCGGTGGCGATCACGCTGGTCGTGCTATGGGCGATCGTGATGATCTTCGTGCTGCCGTTCGCGTCGCGCTCGCTCGGACTGCCGACGGCCATCGCCGGAGCGTGGATCGGCACCTCCGAGTTCGCTGATGCCGCGGGCATCGCCGCCGCCCAGGCGTACGGCGATTTCGCGCACCAAGCCGGAGGCGCGATCGCCGGCGCACCGGAAGCGTCGTTGCAGGCGTTCACGCTGATGAAGGTGGTGGGCCGCGATATCTGGATCGGCATCTGGGCCTTCGTGCTCGCGATCGTCGCGACGACGCGCTGGGAAGCGCAGGACAGTGGCGTCAGCGCGCGTGCGAATGCCGGCGAGATCTGGGCGCGTTTCCCGAAGTTCGTGATCGGTTTCGTGATCGCGTCGGCGTTGGTCACGTGGATCGCGAGCCATTATTCGCTCGCCGATTACCGCAAGGTCGTCACGCCGGAGTTCGTCGCGCCGATCACCGTGCTGCGCACGTGGGCGTTCACGTTCTGCTTTCTGAGTATCGGTCTGACGACGCGCTTCCGCTCACTCGCCGCGACCGGTCTGAAGCCGTTCCTCGCGTTCACGGCGGGCGTCGTGGTCAATATCGCGATCGGCTATGTGCTGTCCGTGCATGTCTTCGCGTCGTATTGGAACAGTCTGGGATAAGGCCAGTGAAAATCTTGACGGATCGTGGCGCCGGCGCGGCAACCAACATAGGCGCGGTGCAGCCCAGCAGCACAGCGCTCACGCCGTGCTGCGCCGCCTGCCTGCATCGCGTGGCGGAGCGTGATGCGCTCGAGCAGCGCATCCCGGGGCTCGTCGCGTTCAGTTCGGGGTTCGGCGCGAGTGTCGCCGATAGCCGGCTGTGTCATCTGCACGACCAGCTCGTATCGCCCGGCGATGTCTGCGGGCGGTTCGAGTCGATAGCGCCGCCGCTCGGGCCGCGCTGACTCAAAAGCGTCCGTTCAGGCGCAACCCTGGCGCGCCAGCCTTGCCGCGCCCATTCAGTCGCAGGCGCACGCACGCGTGCGTGCATCCGGCCTCACGAGCCGGCGCCTGCGCGTTCCTGATCTCAGTCGTTCAGCGCGGTCTGGGTCTTTCCCGCCGACCCACGCGAGGCCGCGCTTGCGCGCTTGCTCTCCTCTTCCCGCCGATTCGAGCCGCCGGTCGCACCTCGAATGAAGAACACCGCGCAGGCTGCGCACATCGCCCAGATGCCCAGTATTACCAGCCACTTTTCCATCACACCAACCCTCGTGAACCCCGTTTATCTTTTTAGCGTGCCCCGAAAACCGCTATGCCGGGCCACCCGTCGCCGTGCTTCTGTATATCGGCGCGCGAAGTCGTTTGATAAGGCTTATTTCAAAAAGAATCACGCCAGGGAAAGTACCGATCGCAAACGCATCGCTCCGGCCGTCGGCCGTCGCCGGGAAACCCGCGCCCGATAAGGCTCTCGACGCGGTGCAACCAGTCTATCGATCTGGTTGCACCTTTTTATTGGGAGGCGTACGATTCGCCCAACTTTTAGTCTTTCGCCAGGCTCCCGCCCGGTATCAAAGAAGGAAACATGGCTAGCACCACCCTTGGCGTCAAGGTCGACGACCTCCTGCGTTCGCGGCTCAAAGATGCCGCCACCCGTCTCGAGCGCACCCCGCACTGGTTGATCAAGCAGGCGATCTTCGCCTACCTCGAGAAGATCGAGCACGGCCAGTTGCCGGCCGAACTGTCGGGCGCGGCGGGCTCGACCGATCTCGTCGACGGCGCGGCGGTCGAGAACGACGAAGAAGGCGCGTCGCATCCGTTTCTCGATTTCGCGCAGAACGTGCAACCGCAATCGGTGCTGCGCGCGGCGATTACCGCCGCCTATCGCCGCCCTGAACCCGAATGCGTGCCGTTCCTGCTCGGCCAGGCGCGTCTGCCGGCCAACCTCGGGGGCGACGTGCAGGCCATGGCCAGCAAGCTCGTCGAAACGCTGCGCTCGAAGAGCAAGGGCGGCGGCGTCGAAGGGCTGATCCACGAGTTTTCGCTGTCGAGCCAGGAAGGCGTCGCGCTGATGTGCCTCGCCGAGGCGCTGCTGCGCATTCCCGACCGCGCGACCCGCGACGCGTTGATCCGCGACAAGATCAGCAAGGGCGACTGGAAATCGCACGTCGGCCAGGCGCCGTCGCTCTTCGTCAACGCGGCGACCTGGGGGCTGATGATCACCGGCAAGCTGGTGACCACCAACAGCGAGACGAATCTGTCGTCGGCGCTGACCCGCCTGATCGGCAAAGGCGGCGAGCCGCTGATCCGCAAGGGCGTCGACATGGCGATGCGCCTGATGGGCGAGCAGTTCGTGACCGGCGAGAACATCTCCGAGGCGCTCGCGAACAGCCGCAAGTACGAGGCGCGCGGATTCCGCTATTCGTACGATATGCTCGGCGAAGCGGCCACCACCGAGGCCGACGCGCAGCGCTACTACGCGTCGTACGAGCAGGCGATCCACGCGATCGGAAAGGCCGCGGGCGGCCGCGGTATCTACGAAGGCCCCGGCATCTCGATCAAGCTGTCGGCGCTGCATCCGCGCTATTCGCGCGCGCAGCAGGAACGCACGATGAGCGAGCTGCTGCCGCGCGTGCGCTCGCTCGCGATCCTCGCGCGCCGCTACGACATCGGCCTGAATATCGACGCGGAGGAAGCCGACCGACTCGAACTGTCGCTCGATCTGCTCGAAGCGCTGTGTTTCGATCCGGAACTGCAAGGCTGGAACGGTATCGGCTTCGTCGTGCAGGCGTATCAGAAGCGCTGCCCGTTCGTGATCGACTACATCGTCGATCTGGCGCGCCGCAGCCGTCACCGCATCATGGTGCGTCTCGTGAAGGGCGCGTACTGGGACACGGAAATCAAGCGTGCGCAGGTCGACGGCCTCGAAGGCTATCCGGTCTATACGCGCAAGATCTACACCGACGTGTCGTACCTCGCCTGCGCGAAAAAGCTGCTCGGCGCGCCCGATGCCGTCTATCCGCAGTTCGCGACGCACAACGCGCATACGCTGTCGGCGATCTATCACCTCGCCGGCAACAACTACTACCCCGGCCAGTACGAATTCCAGTGCCTGCACGGCATGGGCGAGCCGCTGTACGAAGAGGTCACCGGCCGCGACAAGCTGAACCGTCCGTGTCGCGTGTACGCGCCGGTCGGCACGCACGAAACGCTGCTCGCCTACCTCGTGCGCCGTCTGCTCGAGAATGGCGCGAATACGTCGTTCGTGAATCGCATCGCCGACGAAACCGTCGCGATCAAGGACCTGGTCGCCGATCCGGTCGAGGAAGCGTCGAAGATCGTGCCGCTCGGCGCGCCGCACGCGCGCATTCCGCTGCCCCGCAATCTGTATGGCGCGGAACGGCTCAATTCGATGGGCCTCGATCTGTCGAACGAACATCGGCTCGCGTCGCTGTCGTCGGCGCTGCTCGCGAGTGCGCATCATCCGTGGCGCGCCGCGCCGATGCTCGAAGACAACGAGATCGCCGTCGGCGCCGCGCGCGACGTGCGCAATCCGGCTGACCAACGCGACATCGTCGGCACGGTCGTCGAGGCAACCGCCGAACATGTGAGCGCCGCGCTCGGCCACGCGGTGGCCGCCGCGCCGATCTGGCAGGCCACACCGGTCGAGGCGCGCGCCGATTGCCTCGCGCGTGCCGCCGATCTGCTCGAAGCGCAGATGCATACGCTGATGGGGCTCGTGGTGCGCGAAGCGGGCAAATCGCTCGCCAACGCGGTCGCGGAAATCCGCGAGGCGATCGACTTCCTGCGCTACTACTCCACCCAGATCCGCGACGAGTTTTCGAACGACACGCATCGGCCGCTCGGTCCGGTGGTCTGTATCAGCCCGTGGAATTTCCCGTTGGCGATTTTCATGGGCCAGGTGGCAGCCGCGCTCGCAGCCGGCAACACGGTGCTGGCGAAACCGGCGGAGCAGACGCCGCTGATCGCCGCGCAGGCGGTGCGGATTCTGCGCGAAGCGGGCGTGCCGGCGGGCGCGGTGCAGTTGCTGCCGGGCAATGGTGAAACGGTCGGCGCCGCGCTGGTCGCCGATCCGCGCACGCGGGCGGTGATGTTCACCGGCTCGACCGAAGTCGCGCGTCTGATCAACAAGACGCTGTCCGGCCGACTCGATCCGGACGGCAAGCCGATTCCGCTGATCGCCGAAACCGGCGGCCAGAACGCGATGATCGTCGACTCGTCGGCGCTCGCCGAGCAGGTGGTCGCGGACGTGCTGCAATCGTCATTCGACTCCGCCGGTCAACGGTGTTCGGCGTTGCGCGTTCTTTGTCTACAGGACGATGTCGCGGACCGCACGCTCGAAATGCTGACGGGCGCGATGCGCGAGTTGGCGCTCGGCAATCCGGACCGCCTGTCGACCGACGTCGGCCCGGTGATCGATCTCGACGCGAAGCGCGGCATCGACGCGCACATCGCGGCGATGCGCGACAAGGGTCGCAAGGTCGAGCAACTGTCGTTGCCGGACTGCACGACGCAGGGCACCTTCGTGCCGCCGACGCTGATCGAGCTCGACAGCATCGACGAATTGAAGCGCGAAGTGTTCGGTCCGGTGCTGCACGTGGTGCGCTATCGCCGCAGCCAGCTCGACAAGCTGCTCGAACAGATTCGAGCGACTGGTTACGGTTTGACGCTCGGCATTCACACTCGCATCGACGAAACGATCGCACACGTGATCAGCCGGGCGCACGTGGGCAACATCTACGTGAACCGCAACGTGATCGGCGCGGTGGTCGGGGTGCAGCCGTTCGGTGGCGAAGGGTTGTCGGGCACGGGGCCGAAGGCCGGCGGTGCGCTGTATCTGCAGCGTCTGCTCGCGACGCGGCCGGCTGGTTTGCCGAAGTCGCTCGCGCAGGCGCTGGTGGTCGAAGTACCGCAGGCGGCGGAAAAGGGCGACAATCCGGCAGCCGCGCTGACCGCGCTGCGCGACTGGCTGATCGCCGAGCGCGAGCCGCAGCTTGCGGCGCGTTGCGACGGCTATCTGACGCATGTGCCGGCGGGCGCGACCACGGTGCTGTCGGGGCCGACCGGCGAGCGCAATACCTACACGCTGGGCCCGCGTGGCACGGTGCTGTGCATTGCGTCGACGGCGAGCGGCGCGCGCGTGCAGTTCGCGGCCGCGCTGGCGACGGGAAATCGTGCGTTGTTCGAAGGCGCGGCGGGCGAACAATTGGTCTCGCAGTTGCCCGCGTCGCTGAAGGCGCACGCGAGCGTGAAGAAGAGCGCCGATGCGCCGTTCGACGCCGTGCTGTTCGAAGGCGACAGCGACGAGTTGCTCACGCTCGTGAAGGAGGTCGCGAAGCGCGTGGGTCCGATCGTGTCGGTGCAGGGTGTCGCGGCCCGTGCGCTCGCGAGCGGCGACGAGGATTACGTGCTCGAGCGTCTGCTGACCGAGCGCTCGGTCAGCGTGAACACCGCGGCGGCAGGCGGCAATGCGAATTTGATGACGATCGGTTGAGCGAACCTCGGCGATCGACTCAATAGAACGGAAGCGGCACGGCGACCCCGAAACCGCTTCATCCACACCTGGTATCAAGGAGAAGCTATGCAACACACAATGAAACAGCTGGCAGGCGCAGCTCTGGTTGCCGCAATGTCGCTGGCGGGGACGGCCAATGCTCAATCGACGGAAGACGTGAAGATCGGTTTCGCCGGTCCGATGACGGGCGCGCAGGCGCACTACGGCAAGGACTTCCAGAACGGCATCGTGCTCGCGGTCGAAGAGTTCAACGCGACGAAGCCGGTGATCGGCGGCAAGCAGGTTCGCTTCGTGCTCGACTCGGCCGACGACCAGGCCGACCCGCGCACCGGCACGACGGTTGCGCAGAAGCTCGTGGATGACGGCATCAAGGGCATGCTCGGCCACTTCAACTCGGGCACGACGATTCCGGCCTCGCGCATCTACGCGAACGCGGGCATTCCGCAGATCGCGATGGCGACCGCACCGGAATACACGCAGCAAGGCTTCAAGACCACCTTCCGCATGATGACGTCCGACACGCAGCAAGGCTCGGTCGCTGGCACGTTCGCGGTGAAGAACCTCGGCATGAAGAAGATCGCGATCGTCGACGACCGCACCGCTTACGGCCAGGGTCTTGCCGATCAGTTCGAGAAGGCTGCGAAGGCGGCAGGTGCCACGATCGTCGATCGTGAATACACGAACGACAAGGCCGTTGACTTCAAGTCGATCCTGACCAAGCTGAAGTCGTCGAGCCCGGATCTGATCTACTACGGTGGCGCGGATTCGCAAGCGGCACCGATGGTCAAGCAGATGAAGCAGCTCGGCGTGAAGGCACCGCTGATGGGTGGCGAAATGGTTCACACGCCGACCTTCATCAAGCTCGCGGGCGATGCGGCGAACGGCACGGTGGCCTCGCTCGCCGGTTTGCCGCTCGAAGAAATGCCGGGCGGCAAGGCGTACGTCGAGAAGTACAAGGCGCGCTTCAACGAAGACGTGCAAACGTACTCGCCGTACGCCTACGATGGCGCGATGGCGATGTTCACCGCGATGAAGACCGCGAACTCGACCGATCCGGCCAAGTACCTGCCGGTGCTCGCGAAGACGTCGAAGCCGGCGGTGACGACGAGCGATCTCGCGTACGACCCGCGCGGCGATCTGAAGAACGGCGGTATCACGCTGTACAAGGTCGTCGATGGCAAGTGGACGACGCTGCAAAGCGTGGGCGGCAAGTAAGTTTCTTGCTGAGCGCGTCTGATGATGAAAAAACCCCGCTTCGGCGGGGTTTTTCGTTGGACCGCAAACCGCAAATGTCGCTCCGCTACTCCCCGCGCATCTTCCTGCCCTGCTCACGGATTTGCTCGAGCGTCGCAGCGGGCGTGCTCGCTTCCTGCGGCATGCGAATTTCGATCACGGCCGGCAGTTGCGATTCGATCGCGCGTTGCAACGCCGGCAAGAAATCCTCGGTACGTTCGACGGTCTCGCCATGCGCGCCGAACGATCGCGCGAATGCGGCGAAGTCCGGATTCGTGAGCCCGGTGCCATGCACGCGATGCGGATAGTGCCGCTCCTGATGCATCCGAATCGTGCCGAAGTGACTGTTGTTGACGACGATGAACAGCACGCGCAGGTCGTATTGCATCGCTGTCGCGAGTTCCTGCGCGGCCATCATGAAGCAGCCGTCGCCGGCGAGCGCGACCACCGCGCGTTGCGGATAGAGCGACTTCGCCGCAAGCGCGGCCGGCACGCCGTAGCCCATCGCGCCGCTCGTTGGCGCGAGTTGCGAGCGGAAGTGCCGATACGAGAAATGTCGATGCAACCACGTCGCGTAGTTGCCCGCGCCGTTCGTCAGGATCGCGTCGTCGGGCAAGTGCGCGCGCAACTGCTGGATCACTTCGCCCATCTGCACATCGCCGGGGATCGCGCGCGGCTTGCGCCATTCCAGATACGCGCGATGCGCATCCTCGGCGGCACCGGCCCAGGCGAGCTTGCCAGACGACGGCTTCAGCTCCGCCAGCATCGCCGCAAGTTCAGGCATGCCGGAGACGATCGGCAGATCAGCCGCATATACGCGGCCGAGTTCGTCCGCGCCCTGATGCACGTGCACGAGCGTCTGCTTCGTTTTCGGGATGTCGAACAGCGTGTAGCCGTTGGTGGTCGCTTCGCCGAGGCGAGGGCCGAGCGTAAGCAGCAGGTCGGCGTCGCGAATGCGCTGTGCGAGCGCCGGATTGATACCGAGACCGACATCGCCCGCGTAGTTCGGATGGTCGTTATTGAGCGTGTCCTGGAAGCGGAACGCGAGGCCGATCGGCAACTGCCAGTTTTCGATGAAGCGTTGCAGGTCCGCGCATGCGGCCGGCGTCCAGCCGCTGCCGCCGGCGATCACCATCGGCCGTTGGGCGCCTTCGAGCAACTCGCCCAGTTTCGCGATCTGTGCGGCCGACGGCGATGCCGCCACGCGGTGATACGCGGGCGCGCCAGGCACCGCGTCGCAGGCATCGCTCAACACGTCTTCGGGCAGCGCCAGCACGACCGGACCCGGCCGACCCGAGGTGGCCGTGTGAAACGCATGACTGAGGTATTCGGGGATGCGCTTCGGGTCGTCGATCTGCGCGACCCACTTCGCCATCTGACCGAACATGCGTCGATAGTCGATCTCCTGGAATGCCTCGCGATCGAGATGCTCGCGCGCGCATTGGCCGATCAGCAGGATCATCGGCGTCGAGTCCTGAAACGCGGTGTGCACGCCGATCGATGCATGGGTCGCGCCCGGTCCGCGCGTAACGAGCGCGACACCCGGGCGGCCGGTCAGCTTGCCGACGGCTTCGGCCATGTTCGCGGCCGCGGCTTCATGACGGCAGACGATCGTCTGGATCTGCGCGGTTTCGTCGTGCAGGGAATCGAGCACGGCGAGAAAGCTCTCGCCGGGAACGCAGAACACGCGTTCGACGCCATGCGTGAGCAACGCATCGACGACGAGACGTGCGCCAGTTGTGCGTGCGGGTTGGGAAGCGGAAACGGGAGCATTCGGCAGCGACATTGCGAAGAAGCCTCCTGGTAGTGCGGGTGTGCGATGGGATGGAGCCGCATCGGCGGAACATGCAACAGCGGCCGATGGGCGCTTCGACAGCTTACGCTGAGCATGTGGGCGCTGTCATGGCGCAGCGCCGCGCCGCATCGCGCCGGATTCAGGCACTCAGCACTCGACGATATTCACCGCGAGTCCGCCCCGCGACGTTTCCTTGTACTTGGTCTTCATGTCCGCGCCGGTTTCGCGCATCGTCTTGATCACCGAATCGAGCGACACGTAGTGGCTGCCGTCACCGCGCAACGCCATGCGCGCGGCATTGACCGCCTTCACCGATGCCATCGCATTGCGCTCGATGCACGGAATCTGCACCATGCCGCCGACTGGATCGCAGGTGAGCCCGAGGTTGTGCTCCATGCCGATTTCGGCGGCGTTCTCGACCTGCTTGGGCGTGCCGCCCATCACGGCGGCCAGCGCGCCGGCGGCCATCGAGCACGCGACGCCGACCTCGCCCTGGCAGCCCACTTCCGCGCCGGAAATGGAGGCGTTCAGCTTGTACAGGATGCCGATCGCCGCGGCCGTCATCAGGAAGTCGATCACGCCCTGCTCGTTCGCGCCGTGCATGAAGCGGGTGTAGTAATGCAGCACGGCCGGAATGATGCCCGCCGCGCCATTGGTCGGCGCGGTGACGACGCGCCCACCCGCGGCGTTCTCTTCGTTGACGGCGATCGCGTAAAGGTTGATCCAGTCGACCATCGACAGCGGATCCTGCAGCGCGCGCTCAGGGTTGCCGGTCAACGCGCGATACAGCTGCGGCGCGCGCCGCTTCACCTGGAACGGTCCGGGCAGGTGACCATCGGCATCGGGATTGTTGATGCCGCAGCCGCGCGCGACGCACGATTGCATCACGTCCCAGATCTTCAGCAGACCCGCGCGCGTTTCTTCCTCGCTGTGCCAGACGCGTTCGTTTTCCCACATCAGCTGCGCGATGCTCTTGCCGCTCGAGGCGCACAGCGCGAGCAATTCGTTGCCGGTACGAAACGGATGCGGAAGCTGATCGACAGCGCTCAGCACTTTCGTGTTCGGCGCGCCGGCCGTCACGACGAAGCCGCCACCAACCGACAGATAGGTCGATTCGCGCAGCGTCGCGCCCTGCGCATCGAACGCGAAAAGCTTCAGGCCGTTCGGATGCTCGGGCAGCGCCTGGCGATAAAACGCAATGTGCTCTTTCAGCACGAACGGCACGTCATGCGTGCCGAGCAGCGCGAGCTTCTTCGACACGCGCACCGCTTCGAGCCGTTGCGCGATCGTCTCGGGATTGACGGTGTCGGGTGCATCGCCCATCAGGCCGAGCATCACGCCGCGATCGGTGCCGTGCCCTTTGCCGGTCGCGCCGAGCGAGCCGTACAGTTCCGCTTTCACCGACGCGGTGGTATCGAGCAGCCCGTCGCGCTCGAGTCCCTGGACGAACATCAGCGCCGCGCGCATCGGCCCGACCGTATGCGAGCTAGACGGACCAATGCCGATTTTGAAGAGGTCGAAGACGCTGACTGCCATGTACTGCTCCCTGCCGATAGGTAAGTGGTTTAGCGCGCCGGCAGCGGCAAACACACGGCGAGCCACGCGGGCGGCGTCGGTGCGAGCTGCAGCGCGACTGGCGTAAAGCGTCCGTCCAGACGCGCCGCCAGGTGAAACAGTTCCGTCGCGTTCTTCGGATCCCATTGACCCGAATAGCCGGGCAAGCCGGCTTCGCGACGTTTTGCATCGAACGCGACGTTCGAATGCACGAATTCCTCATGCGTCTCGCGACCGGTAGCGAACGGCACGAGCCAGTTCAGCGCGGCGAGCAGCGTCGCGCCGTTCGCGCCCTTCTCCTGCAGCCAGTTGCGGTTGTGGCGACGCGCGGCGAGCGCGGCCGTGACCAGCGGTTGCAGATCGTAGGTCACGTAATGCAGCGCATCGCGCTCGCCGAAGTCGATCGTCGAGCCGTCCGGCGCGATGTTGTCGCCGATGTGCTCGACGAACAGCCGCTGCGCGGCATTGATCATCTTGCGATTGTCGAGCGTGAACGCGGCCATCGCGATCAGCTTGATGCGGTGGCTCTGCCAATTGTTGCGGAATGTGCCGGTGAGCGGCCGCGGCTGCGCGTCGATCTGGGCGATATAGCCGGCCGCGAATTTCGTCAGGAACGCCATCGCCGCGTTGCGCGTTTTGACGGGCAGCGCGCTCGCGGTCATGTCGTAGGCGAGGATCAGTCCTTCGAATCGCGTCTCGTCGATCGGATTGAAGCTCGGCTGATAGGTCGTGACCCACGCATACAACAAACGGTCGACCAGCTTCAGAAAGCGGTCGTCGCTGGTCGCGCGCCACGCAAGGGCGGCGTCGCGCAGCAGGTCGAGATCCTTCTCCGCTTCGACGCTCTGATCGTAAATGCCCTCGTGCGGCAGGGTGCCCTCGGTGTGCAGTTTCGCGAGCGCATGCGGTTGCTCGTTCAGATGGGCTTGCACGTTGGCGACTAGTGCCTTGACGCCGGGATCGGCATTGGTGCGCTCGCTCGTTTGCAGCGCGGGCGCCGCACAGAAATTCATCGCGGCCTGCGCCTCGCGCAGCGGCAGCAGCACGGCCGCAGCGGCCAGCAGCATCGCGTAAGCGGGCCGCCACGCACGGGCGGCTGCTTCGGCCCGGCTTTGCATCAATCGCACCTTTCGCGCCATGCGAAACTCCTCGTTAGGCTGATTCGGTGTGTGATGTTAGCCGGTTGCGGCCTTCGACGACAGGATCGCCGGCGCACGCTGATGGACCTTCACAGCGCCGCGCGTGGCGACCCGCCGGCTCGTGCAATTTACTCGTAGTCCGCGATCGGCACGCACGAGCAGAACAGGTTGCGGTCACCGTACACATTGTCCGCGCGGCCGACCGGCGGCCAGTACTTGTTCGCGAGCAGCGTCTTCAACGGGTAGGCAGCCGTTTCGCGCGCATACGTATGCTTCCAGTCGTCGGCGATCACGACCGCCGCCGTGTGCGGCGCGTGCTTCAGCGGATTGTCCTCGCGGTCCGAGCGGCCTTCCTCGACCGCGCGAATTTCCTCGCGGATCGCAATCATCGCCTCGATGAAGCGATCGAGCTCTTCCTTCGACTCCGACTCGGTCGGCTCGACCATCAGCGTGCCCGGGACCGGGAAGCTCATCGTCGGCGCGTGGAAGCCGTAGTCGGCAAGGCGCTTGGCGACGTCGTCGACGGTGATGCCGCTCGTGTCCTTGATCGGACGCAGATCGAGAATGCACTCGTGCGCGACGAGGCCGCCGGGGCCCGAGTACAGCACCGGATAGTGCGGCGCGAGCTTGTTCGCGACGTAGTTCGCGTTGAGGATCGCGGTTTCGGTCGCGGCGGTCAGATTCTTCGCGCCCATCATCGCGATGTACATCCACGAGATCGGCAGGATCGACGCCGAGCCGTACGGCGCGGCCGATACCGCGCCGATGCCGTTCTCCGCGCGCTCGTAGCCCGACGAAGTCTGGTTCGGCAGGAACTGCGCGAGGTGCGCGCCGACAGCGACCGGACCGACGCCCGGTCCGCCGCCGCCGTGCGGAATGCAGAACGTTTTGTGCAGGTTCAGGTGCGAGACGTCGCCGCCGAACTGACCCGGTGCGCATAGACCCACCATCGCGTTCATGTTCGCGCCGTCCACGTACACCTGGCCGCCGTGCGCATGCACGATCTCGCAGATTTCACGGACGTTCTGTTCGAACACGCCGTGCGTCGACGGATACGTGATCATGATCGCCGCGAGCTTGTCGGCGTGTTGCGCGGCCTTCTTCTTCAGGTCTTCGATATCGACGTTGCCCTGCGCGTCGCATGCCACGACCACGACCTGCATGCCGGCCATCTGCGCCGACGCCGGGTTCGTGCCGTGCGCCGAAGCGGGAATCAGGCAGACGTTGCGATGCGCTTCGCCGCGCGACGCGTGATACGCGTGAATGATCAGCAGGCCGGCGTACTCGCCCTGCGAGCCCGCGTTCGGCTGCAGCGACACGGCCGCGTAGCCGGTGGCGGCGACGAGCATCTGTTCGAGCTGATCGATCATCTCGCGATAGCCGACGGTCTGCTCGGCCGGCGCGAACGGGTGGATCTGGCCGAACTCGGGCCACGTGACCGGCAGCATTTCCGAGGTCGCGTTCAGCTTCATCGTGCACGAACCGAGCGGGATCATCGAGCGATCGAGCGCGAGGTCCTTGTCCGACAGGCTGCGCAGATAGCGCAGCATTTCCGTTTCCGAATGGTGACGGTTGAACACGTGATGCGTCAGGTACGCGCTCGTGCGTTCGAGTTCAGCCGGCACCGACGACACATCCGCTGCGCTCAACGCGGCGTCGAGTGCATCGACTTGAGGCACATCGCCGGCAAACGCGGCTTGCGCGAACGTAGCCAGCAGGTCGGCCAGATCGCCGCGGGTCGTGGTTTCGTCGATCGAGATGCCGACGCGCGTGTCGCTCACGTGGCGCAGATTGATGCGCTTGGCGGCGGCGGCGTCATGCAATGCCTGGGTGCGTGCGCCCGTCTCGAACGTGAGCGTGTCGAAGAACGTCTCGTTGACGAGCTTGTAGCCGAGTTGCTTCGCGCCTTCGGCGAGCAGCGCGGCGATGCGGTTCACGCGCAGCGCGATCGTCTTCAGGCCGCGCGGGCCGTGATAGACCGCATACATGCTCGCCATGATCGCGAGCAGCGCCTGCGCGGTACAGACGTTCGAGGTCGCCTTTTCGCGGCGGATGTGTTGCTCGCGCGTTTGCAGCGCGAGACGCAGCGCGGGGTTGCCTTGCGCGTCGACCGTCACACCGACCAAGCGCCCCGGCATCTGCCGCTTGAATTCGTCGCGCACCGCGAGGTACGCGGCATGCGGGCCGCCGAAGCCGACCGGCACACCGAAACGCTGCGTGTTGCCGACCGCGACGTCCGCGCCCCATTCGCCCGGAGGCGTGAGCACCGTCAGCGCGAGCAGGTCGGCGGCGACCACGACATGGCCGCCCGCCGCGTGGATCGCTTCGGTCAGCGCGCGGTAGTCGCGCACGTCGCCGTTCACGCCCGGGTATTGCAGCAGCACGCCGAACGCGTTCGCGTTGGCGGCGTCAGCGGCCGGGCCCACTTTCACTTCGATGCCGACCGGCGTCGCGCGCGTCTTCACGACTTCGATGGTCTGCGGCAGCACGTCGTCGGCGACGAAGAACACGTTCGACTTCGGCTTGCCCACACGTTGCAGCAGCGTCATCGCTTCGGCGGCGGCGGTCGCTTCGTCGAGCAGCGACGCGTTCGAGATCGCGAGGCCGGTCAGGTCGGTGACCATCTGCTGGAAGTTCAGCAGCGCTTCCAGACGGCCTTGAGAAATTTCAGGTTGATACGGCGTGTACGCGGTGTACCACGCCGGATTTTCCAGCACGTTGCGCAGGATCACCGTCGGCGTATGGGCGTTGTAATAGCCCTGGCCGATGTAGGAGCGGAACACCTGGTTCTTGTCCGCGAGTTCGCGCAACGAGGCGAGCGCTTCGGCTTCGCTCTTCGGCTGCGCGAAGGGGCCGAGCGGCAGCGCTTCGGTGCGGCGGATCGTCTTCGGGATGACGGCATCGATCAATGCCGCGCGCGACGCGAAGCCGAGTGCTTCGAGCATCGCTTGCTGGTCGGCCGCATCCGGGCCGATATGCCGTTCGGCGAAGGCGTCGTGCACTTCGAGCGCGGCGAGCGAGAGAGGAGTGCGGTTCATCAGACGATCCGGGTGTTCGAGCTTCATGGGTGTTCCTGGCGGCGCGGCGCGCGCCGATGGGCGGGCGCCGTGCCTGACGGTTAAAACAAAAGGTGACTCAGACTGCGACTCAGGCGCCGATCGACTTCGCGTACGCGTCGGCGTCGATCAGGCGGTCGAGCGTCGCATCGGCGGCCGGCTTGATCTTGAACAGCCAGCTGTCGTACGGCGCGCTGTTCACGCTGTCCGGCGAGTCGGAGACGGCCGGGTTCGCTTCGATGACTTCGCCCGAAACCGGCGCGTAGATGTCGGAAGCGGCCTTCACCGATTCGATCACGGCGACGGTGTCGCCCGCGCTCACGGACTTGCCCAGTTCCTGGACCTCGAAGAAGACGATGTCGCCGAGCGCTTCCTGCGCGTGGTCGGTGATGCCGACCGTCAGCGTGCCGTCCGCTTCGGTGCGGACCCATTCGTGCGATTCGGTGTATTTCAGATCGGCCGGGATGCTCATCGGATGCTCCTAAACGGTAGGTTCGGTAGTGGTTTGAATGTTGGGTGCGTGCGCCGGCCGCTCAGACCGCCAGCACCTTGCCGTTGCGCACGAACGGCAGTTTTACCACGCTTGCGGGACAGGCTTTGTCGCGAATCTGGACGTGCACGGTGTCGCCCGGCTGCACGCCTTTCGGCACGCGCGCGAAGGCGATCGATTCCTGCATGGTCGGCGAAAACGTGCCGCTGGTGATTTCGCCGTCGCCGTGCGGCGTGACGACTTTCTGATGCGCGCGCAGCACGCCAGCCGCCTTGCCGTTGTCCTTCAACAGGATCAGGCCGACGAATGCGGTGCGCGAGCCATCGGCTGCGAGCCGGCTCTTGCCGACGAAGTCGCGCGGCGAGGTGAGGTCGACGGTCCAGGCGAGGCCGGCGTCGAGCGGCGAGACGTTGTCGTCCATATCCTGGCCGTACAGGTTCATGCCGGCTTCGAGGCGCAGCGTGTCGCGCGCGCCGAGACCGGCCGGGCGCACGCCCTGGGTGGCGAGTGCGTTCCACAGCGCTTCGACATGCGTGGCCGGCACGATGATCTCGAAGCCGTCTTCGCCGGTATAGCCGGTGCGCGCGATGGTCAGCTCGCCAAACGGCGTGCCGTCGACGCGCGCGGCGTTGAACGGCTTCAGCGCTTCGGTCGCGGCGCGCGCGGCCGGCACCGTTTGCCAGGTTTTTTCGCGCGCGTTCGGGCCTTGCACCGCGACGATCGCGAGATCGCGGCGCGGCGTGATCGTGAGGCCAAAGCCGCCGTCGGCGTTGAGCTGGCCGAACCAGGCGATGTCTTTATCGGCGGTCCCGGCGTTGACGACCACGCGGAAGTGGTCTTCGGCGAAGTAATAGACGATCAGATCGTCGATCACGCCGCCGTTCGGGTTCAGCATGCAGGAATAGAGCGCGCGGCCCGGCGTTTGCAGCTTCGCGACGTTGTTCGCGAGCGCGTATTCGAAGAACGCGCGCACGCGCTCGCCGGTGAAGTCGACCACGCACATGTGGGACACGTCGAACATGCCGGCGTCGGTGCGCACCGCGCGATGTTCCTCGATCTGCGAGCCGTAGTTGACGGGCATGTCCCAGCCGCCGAAGTCGACCATGCGGGCGTTGAGCGCGCGGTGAGCGGCGTGAAGCGGGGTGTGTTTGAGTACGGTCATGGGGCCTCGGGCGTCTCGCGAAACAAAAAAGGCCATGCGGCGCAACGCCTCGCGGCGATGTGCCTGCGAGCGTGGTGCTACATGACCCCTCTGTCCTCGATACCTGAGAGATTGCGTCGCCGCGACTCCTGCTCAATGAGCTCGATGAGTCAGCGTGAAACGCGCGCCCCTTCGGTGGGCAGCCTGCCTGCTGTGCACGACGTGCGACGCGGATGGCTACTGCCGCTCTCCAGAGTGCGAAAAAACCGCCGGAAAGGCGGGTTCTTTCGACGCAGTCGGTCCTTTTGCCTGAGAGTTTGCGGGTGTGCCCCTTCGGCGGCGCGGCCGGCGTTTTTTTCGCCTGCCAGCGCGCTCTCCCGACGCGTGCGGCGAATGTACGCGACGGGCCGAGGCTTGTCAAATAAAGGCCCGGGAGCAGTGTGGAGGCGGGCGCGGCGGTGCGGAGGCATCAAAAAGAAAAGCGCGAACCGGGAGGCCCGCGCTTTGGGATTGCTTCTGCCGGCGCTATCCGTCACCGCACGATGAGCGGGAGTGGGTGCTCAGCTGTGAGCCCGGTTGCCGACCGGGCTTGCCGATTTACTCGCCGATCGCATGAGCGGCGTTATCCAGCTCCTGATTCAGCACGCGCTGCTCTTCCGCGGACAAACCGCCGCCATGCTGCGCGGCCATGTCATGCGCTTCCTGGCGGATCGTCTCGAGACGGTGATGCAGCCCGGCGCCTTGCGGCGGCGGGTAATAGCCCTGATTCACGTGGACGTCGACGCGGTGCGCGAGATTGTCGATGCGGCCGTCGACCTGATGCAGGCGCTGATCCGCGATCTGCTGCGGCGTGGGGCCCGGATGCGGCGCGGGCGGAGGCGTCACCACGCAGGCGGCGACGGAGCTGAGCAGCGCGCAAGCGGCAAGGGCACGGATGATTCGAGACATGGATTCTCCAGGAGTCGTTGTCGTATGGGGGATACCCCGCTAGCAACGGATGACGACGAACGCCCGCTGACCCGGCAGCGGGCGAATTTGTAACGTTATGTTCCTTTCCGGCGTGTCAGGAAGGCCCGCACCGACCGTCTTCGCAGCGCGAAAGGCCGCGCCGTTTTTGGTACACAAAGCGGGGTGGGGCGATGCCGGAGCCCAGCGGCGCGAGGTTCAGCGAATGCGCTCGAACGGCAGCCGCACACCTTGCTCGGAGCTGCGCGCGGCCAGTTCGATGATGGTCATCACGTCGACCGCGTCCTGCGTGCGGATCGGGAACGCGACGCCGTTCTGGATCGCGTCGGCCAACGCAATATAGAAGCCGGTGTACTCGCCGTTGCGGGTCGGCCATTCGCGCTCGACTTCCTCGTCGCCTTCCAACACGCGCAGCACACCGGGGGTATTGCCGGCGCCGAAGCCTTCGTCGCCAGGGCGCAGGCCGGCTCTCAGCTGATCCTCCTGGGTGTCGAGCCCGTACTTCACATAGCTGCCGCGCGTGCCGTGGATCGCATAGCGCGGCCCGGGCAATGCGGTCAGCGCGCTTGCGTGCAACATCACCTCGAAATCTTCATAGCCGAGCTGGATGTGCACGTAGTCAGGTGCGCCCGCTTCGTCGCGGTGCGTGCGTACCGTCGCCGAGACCGTCTGCGGCGCGCCGAAGAGGGCGAGTGCCTGGTCGATCAGATGCGGACCGAGATCGAACAGCAGACCGCCGCCGCGCGTCACGTCCTCGCGCCAGCGCTGGCGCACACCCGGCCGGAAGCGGTCGAAATGCGATTCGTAATGCGTGACGCGACCCAGTTCCACGCGCGCGAGCAGATCGCGCACAGTCAGAAAATCGCCGTCCCAGCGCCGGTTGTGAAAGGGCGCGAACAGCTTGCCGCGCGCGAGCGCGATGTTGGCCAGGGTGTGGGCGTCGGCGGCGCTCAGCGTGACCGGCTTGTCGACGACCACGTGCTTGCCGGCTTCGAGCGTGCGGCGCGCGAGGTCGAAGTGCGTGTCGTTGGGGGTCGCGATCACGACGCAGTCGATGTCGTCGAGCCCAAGCAGCGCGTCGAGATCGGCGACGATTCTCGCGTGCGGATAGTCGGCGCGCGCGCGCTCGGCTTGGCCCGTCGCAATCGCGGCGACGCTCGCGCGTCCGCAATGTTCGATTACCGGTGCGTGAAACGTCGCGCCGGCGAAGCCGTAGCCCATCAATCCAATCTTCAGCGATCCGGACATGCGAGTCTTCCTGGAGGAACGGCGCGCCGTCTTGCCACCGCGGCGGGGGCGCGCAATCTCATTATTGTGGCATTTGTGGGCGGGGCTGGGGGCTCAGCATTGCGGTCGGCGCTCGCGCGCGGTCCGTCGGGCGTCCGGGTCGGCGAGGGCGTGGATTGCGCGGCCCATCGCGGTGTCCGTCGCGTCGTCCGTGTTAACATCGCACCTCTCGCGCGCATTGCGCCGCGCAGCATGTCCCGGGCCTTCGGCCGGCACCTCCCGCCAGTCCGACCTCAGCGGCCCTCAACCGTATTACCCATCCACACACGATGTCCGCAGGCCTGAATCCCGCTCAAAGTGAAGCGGTCCGTTATCTCGACGGTCCCTGTCTCGTGCTCGCCGGCGCGGGCAGTGGCAAAACGCGCGTGATCACGCAGAAAATCGCCCACCTGATCGAAGCGAAGGGCTTCGAGCCGCGCCACATCGCCGCCGTCACGTTCACGAACAAGGCCGCGGCGGAAATGCGCGAGCGCGTCGGCAAGCTGCTCGAAGGCAAGACCCTGACGACGCCGGGCAAGGAAGGCCGCAAGGTGCCGGTGAACCAGTTGACGGTGTGTACCTTCCATTCGCTCGGCGTGCAGATTCTGCGGCAGGAGGCGGAGCACGTCGGCCTGAAGCCGCAGTTCTCGATCATGGATTCCGACGACTGCTTCGGCATGATCCAGGAGCAGGTCGGCTCGACCGACAAAGGCTTCATCCGCAAGATCCAGTCGATCATTTCGTTGTGGAAGAACGGCCTGATCATGCCCGAGCAGGCGATCGCGACCGCGTCGACCGAGGACGAGCATCAGGCGGCGATCGTCTATCGCAACTACGTGGCGACGCTGCACGCGTACCAGGCGGTCGATTTCGACGATCTGATCCGCCTGCCCGCCGAATTGTTCGCGAGTAACGAGCAGGTGCGCGACCGCTGGCAGAACAAGCTGCGCTATCTGCTGATCGACGAGTACCAGGACACCAACGCGTGCCAGTACGAACTGGTGAAGCTGCTGGCCGGCAAGCGTGCGGCGTTCACGGCGGTCGGCGACGACGATCAGGCAATCTATGGCTGGCGCGGTGCGACCCTCGAAAACCTCGGGCAGCTCGGCAAGGATTTTCCGAATCTGCACCTGATCAAGCTCGAACAGAATTACCGCTCGACGGTGCGCATCCTGACCGCCGCGAACAACGTGATCGCGAACAACCCGAAGCTGTTCGAGAAGAAGCTGTGGTCCGAGCACGGTATGGGCGACACGATCACCGTGACGGGTTGCAACGACGAAGAGCACGAGGCGGAGTCCGTCGTGTTCCGGCTGTCCGCGCACAAGTTCGAGCGGCGCACGAATTTTCGCGACTACGCGATCCTCTATCGCGGCAACTTCCAGGCGCGGATTTTCGAGCAGGTGCTGCGCCGTGAACGGATTCCGTATGTGCTGTCGGGCGGCCAGTCGTTCTTCGACAAGGCCGAGATCAAGGACATCTGCGCGTACCTGCGCCTGATCGCCAACGCGAACGACGACCCCGCCTTCATTCGCGCGATCACGACACCGCGCCGCGGGGTCGGCAATACGACGCTGGAGGCGCTCGGCTCGTTCGCGGGTCAGGCGAAGGTGTCGCTGTTCGAGGCGGTCTACATGGGCGGCATTGAAGCGCGTCTGTCGCCGCGCCAGATCGAGCCGATGCGCGCGTTTTGCGACTTCATGCAGCGCCTGACCGACCGCGCGGAAAGAGACGCGGCCGGCACGCTGCTCGACGAGCTGATGGACGCGATCCACTACGAGGCCTATCTGTACGACGCGTTCGACGAACGCCAGGCGCAAGCGAAGTGGCAGAACGTGCTCGAGTTCATCGAGTGGTTGAAGCGCAAGGGCACGAAGGAAGAGCCGCAACCCGGCAGCGGCAGCGAGGCGACCGGCTACGACACCGCCGACGGTTTCGGCGACACCGGCAAGAATCTGCTCGGCCTGATCCAGACCGTCGCGCTGATGTCGATGCTCGAAGGCCGCGAGGAAGATCCTGATGCGGTGCGGCTGTCGACCGTGCATGCGTCGAAGGGACTCGAGTATCCGCACGTGTTCCTGGTCGGCGTCGAGGAAGGCATCATGCCGCATCGCGGCGGCGCGGACGACGAACCGATCGACGACGCGCGTATCGAGGAGGAGCGTCGGTTGATGTACGTCGCGATCACGCGCGCGCAACGCAGCCTGCATCTGAATTGGTGCAAGAAGCGCAAGCGCGCGCGGGAGACGATCGTCTGCGAGCCGTCGCGCTTTATCAACGAGATGCTGCTCGACGATGCGCCGCCGCCGACGCCGGAAGAGGCGCCGATGTCGCCGAAGGATCGGCTCGCGAGTTTGAAGGCTTTGTTGCAGAAGGCTTGATGGGGCGGCTTTTAGTGGCTGCCAGGTGCGCTCGCGTGCCGTTGCTCATAAAAAAATCCCTGCATCGCGTTCGCGCATGCAGGGATTTTTTCATTTCATCGGCGGCCGCTGCCGCCCGCTTCACTTCACCGCGCTAACCATGTAGTCGACCGCGGCCTTCACGTCCGCATCCGACGCGTTCGAACCGCCTTTCGGCGGCATGGCGCCCTTGCCATGCAGCGCGTAGTTGTAGACCGTATCCATCGAATCCTTCAGGCGGGGCGCCCACGCTTCCTTGTCGCCGAACTTGGGCGCGTTCAGCACGCCGGCCGCGTGACAGGCCTGGCATACCGACTGATACAGCGCCTTGCCGGCTTGCGAGGCATCTGCGCTTTGCGCGCCGCCTGCTGCGGGGGCGGCAGTTTGCGGCACGCTGGCCATCGCGGCCATGGCTGCGGCGGCCTGCTGTGCAGCGCCCGCGTCGGAGGCGCCCGCCGCGGCGGCAGCACCCGATGCCGCGGCCGCACCCGCCGCCGGCTGCGCCGGTTCGGGGAAGCTCGCGCCCGAGTTGTTCGCCATATAGACGACCGCGCGCGCGATTTCGAAGTCGCTGTAGTCGTCGGGACTCGTGCCGCCGCGCGGCGGCATGGCGCCCTTGCCGGACAGCGCGGTGTGCCACAGCGTGTCGAAGCCTTGCGCGATGCGCGGCGCCCAGTCGGCGGTGTTGGTGAATTTCGGCGCGCCTGCCGCGCCCGATGCGTGACACGCCGAGCAGACCGCCTTGTAGACTTCCTCGCCGCTCTTGTAGACGCGCGGCGCGTTGGCGTCGCGGATGTCGACCTGGGCGAGCGGATGGATACGGGAGTTGACTTGGGCTTCGGCGAGGGAGTCGGTGCCGGCGCCGGTGCGCGTCGAATTGTCGACGTAGACGGCGAGCAGAACGATGATGATGATGGGTACAGCAAACCCGGCGATGACCGCGGCGATGAGCTGTGCTGGGGTTTTGATCGGGGCTCCGTGTGGTGCTTCGCTCATGCTTGTCTCGTCTCCGTGGGTATGTGAGCGGTACAGCGCGACGGCAACTTCTTGTTCTTAATCAGCCACGGACGATTATAGACGCAAGGTTTCAGCGACGGCGAGGGGGCCCGGACGGTGTTCAGCAGGCGTTTACCCGCATCGGTGAGAACGGTGGCGCGCTGGGTCGAGGTGGCCGGAGTGGGCGTGGGAGGCCGTCCGGTGGACGGTGCGGCCGAAACCGGGTATCCTTGCGGTCTCTCGCGTTGGCGTCGAGGCCGTTCTGGTCGTCAGGCTTTCGCGAAGATTCCCCGCAGTTTGTGGTGATGCGCCCGTAGCTCAATGGATAGAGTACTGCCCTCCGAAGGCAGGGGTTGCTGGTTCGATCCCAGCCGGGCGCGCCAAATTGAAAGAACAGTAAATATCGCGGAAACCCGCGCCAGACAAGGCCCTTAGGCATAAGCCAAGGGCCTTTTTCTTTGTTGAGCGCGACCGTAAGCCTCTCATATGCGAACGGTTCGGCGCCGCTCCCATTTGCCGCAAAGATACGCCGCATGCGCTCGAATTCGAGGTCCTCCAGGCGGGACTGCCGCGCGATGATCGCTGCATTGTTCACCAGCACTTCGATCCGGCCGACCTCTCTGGAATCCGCGCCGTCTGCGCGCATCGATAGAGCCGATAGCCTTCGCTTACCGCCCAGCCGCAAAGAGCAGCGACAACCCCGACGAAACCATCAACCCATCGACCACGAGCCTGAACGCCCCAGGCGACATTCGCGCAACGATACGCCGCGCACAGAAGGTCCCAAGCATGATCGACGACCCGGTAACCAGGCCGTCCACCATCACATGCTCAGGAAGCGCGCCAAAATGCTCGAACACTGACACCTTGGCGCCATACACCGCCAAAGAACCGGCGGCCTCGGTGGCGAGAAACGCGCCTTTGACGAGCCCATAGCCCATGAAGACCGGCACGGTGATCGGCCCCGTGGACACGACGATGCCCGTCAGAAAGCCGACCACCGCCCCAATCAGCGAAAGTTGGACGAGCGTAAACCGGATCGAGCGCCGCGCTAGCCATCGGCGCGTTGGCACCATCGCGATGAAGAAGACGCCGAGCGCGACGTCGATGACGTGTGGCGGCAGTGCGAGCAGCGTGCGCACGCCGACGATTGCGCTGGGCACCGCGGTCGCGCAGTAGGCGGCGCAGGCGCGCCAGTCGATCTCGCGCCACCACGAGAGCACCTTGCCGAGATTGCCCATGATTGCGGCGATGGCCATGATCGGCACGGCCTGCTGGGGGCCGTACAGGATCACCAGCACGGGCATCAGCAGCATCGACGACCCCGTGCCGATCACGCCGCTCAATACGCCCGCCATCAACCCGACTGCGAGAACGACCAGATGTCCCATCGCATCCCCGTATTTCGTGTCACATCGTTTTAAGCGCGAGCACGCCGAGCAGAATAACGAACGCGGCAGCGGGCCGGCCATAACCGTAGCGCTCGCGAAGCACGACCGCTGAAATAGCGGTGCCGAAGATAATCGCGGTCTCGCGCAGGGCGGCAACCATCGCGATCGGCGCGTGCGTCATCGCCCACAACACGAGCGAGTACGCTGCCAGCGTACAAGCGCCGCCCATGAGCAAGAGATACCAGCGGGCCCGAAGATGCCGCAGCGCGTCTTCTTTCCGCCGCGCGATCGCCCACGCCAGGATCGGCGGCGCCGTGAGAGCGAACATCCACATCGTGTAGGACGCCGGATGCCCGGACAAACGCACGCCTGTCCCGTCGACCAGCGTATAGGCGGCGACGGTCGCGGCATTCAGCAGCGCCAGGCGCGTGGTGCGCGCGGTATCGATGGCCGGCGGATTCGCCATCAGCAGCCCCAGGATGCCGGCGCAGATGAGCAGGATGCCGCTCCATTCGCCCGCACTTAGCCGCTCGCCGATCAGCGGACCGCTCGCCAGCGCAACGAGCAGCGGTGGAGCGCCCCGCATCAGCGGATACGCGTGGCTCATGTCGCCGCTGCGATAGGCCGCGCCGATCAGCACGAAATACAGCACGTGAATCGCCGCCGACACCGTGATGTAAGCCCAACTGCCGCCTGCAGGCAACGGCAGGAACGGGATCGCAACCACGCAAAGCATGGCCGCACTGGCGGTCACAAACACGATGTCGAGAAACTTGTCCGGGCTCGATTTCACGACGGCGTTCCAGCTTGCGTGCAGAAACGCGGCCAGAAGGACGAGAAGCAGGACATCTGTAGGCATGAGTGACTCCGGTCTTTCAGGCGAGATTACCTATCTTGTCGGAGGCTGACAAACCAGATAAATTGGCCTTTTCCGTTAGAAAAGCTCTCGCATATGAAACGGGCATTGCCCCCTCTGAACGCGCTTCGTGCCTTTGAAGCGACGGGCAGGCTCGGCAGCATCAAGGAAGCCGCCGAGGAACTGCACGTGACGCACGGCGCGGTCAGCCAGCAGATCCGCCTGCTAGAGGAGTGGCTGGGCGCAGCGCTGTTCGAGCGGCAGCATCGGCGCGTGGTGCTCACGCCTGCGGCAAGGGCCTACCTGGAAGAGATCGGTCCGTCGTTCGACCAGATCTCGCGGGCGACCGCGAAATACGGTCTCGTGAAGCCCGTCGCGCGGACGTTGCGGGTCAATGCGCTGGCGACGTTCACGTTGCGCTGGCTGGTGCCTCGACTGGGCATGTTCCGCGACGCGCATCCGGGCATCGACGTGAAGGTCGAAACGTCGAACGAGCCGCTCGAAAGCCTGGAAGAAAACTGGGACGTGATCATCCGGGGCGGCCCAGATACGTTCTATGGCTATGTGATGCGGCCGTTCCTGTCGGAGGACAGGATTCCGGTATGCAGTCCGGCGCTTCTGCAGCGCAAGCCGCTTGCGGTTCCCGATGACCTGCGCGCGCATACGTTGCTGCATACGTCGAGTCTTCCGCGACTCTGGCCGGACTGGCTGGCGAAAGCACGCGTCTCCCTGCTCGAGCCGACTGCGAGCCTGACGTTCGATCACTTCTATCTGACATTGCAGGCTGCGCTCGACGGCGTCGGCGTCGCGATGGGGCCGACCGCGCTCGTCGCCGACGATCTTGCTGCGGGTCGACTGGTCACGCCATTCGCGGGCCCGCCTCTTCCGTCGCGTAGCTACTGCACCTACGTGCCGGAAGCAAAGTTTCAGGACGAACTGGTTGCGCTGTTTTGTGCGTGGCTGGAACGCGAGGGCGCCAGGCGGCAAAAGGGCGCAGCGTAACTGGCTATGTCGATCCTCGCGGCTCGCCAAAGAAAAAGCCCGCGCAAGGCGGGCCAAGGTACGCAAATACGCAGCGAATCGTTCTTTCTGCTTTAACTGCGCGCCATGCTCAAATACCTGCCGGCGTTGCGACTCTTCTGCATGCTCGCCTGATACTCCGCGCCCAGCTCCTGCTGCGCGTCACGGGCCGCTTCGACGATGCGGTTGTCGATCTCGTGGATTGCCCTGAGCTGTGCCATCACCTCGTGCGGCGGCTTCACGCCGAGCGCCGTCAAAAGCGGCGTGCGCTCGTCGGCGAGCTGCGCGGCGCGCTGCCAGTCGCCGACGGCGGCCGCCAGTTCGATGTCCTTCGTCATCCGCCAGATGCTTTCGATCGGAGCTTCGTTCTGCATGTTTCTCTCCCCGCCGCGCTCAGCCCTTGTTCGTGGCGAGTGCACCTGCGCTGCTGGTGCCGCCGAACAGTTGCGTGAGGTACTGCGAGTTGTTGTTCATCGTTGCCATCAGCGTGTCGAGCGCGGTGAACTGCGCGGTGTACTGGCTGGTGAGCTGGGCCTGCCACGCGGTGAGCGTCGTCTGCTGGTTCGTGAGGCTCGTCAGGTCCGTGTTGATCGCGTCCGTCCGGTTTTGAATGATGCCGCCGGGCGAGGTATAGCTCGTGATGTTGTTGTCCAGTTGCGCGGCGATACCGTTCGTCATGTTGAACAGCGAGGACACGGCCGACTGGTTGTTCTGCAGCGCATTGCTGAGCGTCGAGTCGTCGATCGACAGCGTGCCGTCCGACTGGAGCGTAATGCCGAGCGCGGCGAGCGTCGTCTTCGAGCTGCCGGTGCCCACCCCGCTGCCGACGATCTGGGCGAGCTGGTTCTGAATCATGGCCACGGTGGAATCGCCGATCAGCACGCCCTGCGACGTCGAGTTCGCGTTGAACGCCGTCAGTGCGCTCATCGTCGTGACGAGCGTGTTGTACACCGTGACGAAATTGTTGATCGCCGAGGACTCCGCGCTGGTGTCCTGCGCGATCGTCAGTGTCTGCGTGGTGCCGACTGCCGCTGCCGTGAGATTCAGCGTCACGCCGGAGAGGGCCGTCGTCACGGCGTTGGTGGAGCTGCTCACGCCGACGCCGCCGAGCGTGAAGTACGAATCCTGGGCGGCCTGCGTCTGGCTCCAGCCCGAGCCGGAAATTGTCGACTGGCTGGGGTTGATCGTTTTGCCGCTGCTATCGGTACCGGTCAGGTCGCTCGCCGTGGCGATCGATTTGCCTGCGGTAGTCGTCACCGCGAGCTTGTTCAGGTCGTCGGTCCCGGCCGAATCGCTGATCGCGATGCTGATGCCGCTCGACGCACCGGTCGCGGTAGATTGCAGCACGAGGTGGGCGCCATCCGCGCCGGTCACCACGGTCGCGGTCACGCCGGGATTGTTGTTGGCCGAATTGATCGCCGAGGCAATGCCGGCAATCGTGCTGTTCGAACTGTTCAGGGAAATCGTGGTGCTCTGACCGTTGACCGACAAGGTCATCGTGGCTGCACCGGAGGCCAGGTTTTCGGACGCGCTATAGCCCGCCGAGGTGAGCACTTGCGACGTGGCGACCTGCGACACATTGAGCGAGTACGAACCTGCCACCGCGCCGGTCGCGGCCGTGGCGGTGACGCCGGTGCCGGTCAGCGTGGTTGCGAACGTATTGAGCGTGGCGCCGTCGCTGAGCGGCTCGACGGCTGCCTGCAACGCGCCGAGTGCCGCGGAGACCGTGCCGTAGGCCGAGATCAACGTGTTGTCCGCGGTCTGCGAGGCGGCGATGGTCGCGGCCTGGCCAGCGGTCTTGCTGTTGACGAGCGCGGTGACGAGCGAACTCGTGTCCATCGACGAATTGGTCGAACCGCTGATGATCGACTGGGCGGCGGCCTGAATCGAGGCTTGCGTGTCAGCGTTCGTGGTGGCGACTGCGCTCGAGATCGCGGCAGTCGTGGATCCGGTTACGGTGGACATGAGAAGGCTCCGTGCGTCGGCTAGGCCGGTTAAAACGGGTTGATTCGCGGTTCAGTGCTGAAAACGACAATCGGGAGGCAAGCCTCCCGACGGATTTGCGTCCGGCGCGCGCTGCGTTGCGCGCCGGATGCCTGCAGCCGGAAGCGTCTTACTGGAGGAGCTTCAGGATCTGCTGCGGTTGCGAGTTCGCTTGCGCCAGCACCGAGATACCAGCTTGCTGCAGAACCTGTGCCTTGCTCAGGTTCGCCGTTTCCTGCGCGAAGTCCGCGTCCTGGATCGACGACTGGGCGCTCGACAGGTCGGTCGATTGCGCTTGCTGCGTCGAGCCGATTGCGCTGAAGCGGTTTTGTGCCGCGCCGAGCGTTGCTTGCAGGTTGTTCAGCGTGGTCAGCGCGTTGTCGATCGATTCCATCGCTGCGCTTGCGCCGCTCTGGCTGCTGATGTCGATGCTCGCAACGTTCGTCGGGACGTTGAGTGCGTCGATCGTCGCACCGGTGGTGGTGTTCGAAGCCGCGGTGAAGGACGTCGTGAGGGTCGCGGTGGAGGCGCCGACCGTCGTCGACATGTCGGTGTTAAGGGCCGTCGCAATCGCCGCGCCTGCGCCGGTAGCATTAGCAGCGGTGATGGTGGCATTGCCGGAGGAGTCGGCAGTGATGGTGACGCCGCTCAGCACAGTCGTAGCGGTGGCTGCCGTCAGTGCCTGGTTGTTCTGGTCCGTAAGCGTATAGCCGCCCTTGCCATCGGCGATCACGTTGATGGCCGTGATCGAGGCGCCCGTAGCAACCGTTTGGCCGCTGTTGTTCAGCGACAGGTTGCCGAACGAACCGAGCGTGTTGCCTGCTTGCACGCTACCGGTGCCGAGCTTCGCAGCCGACATGTCTTGCGTCAGGTTCAGGCTGATCGTCTGGCCGACGTTTGCGCCAACCTGGAACGACACGGTGCCCAGCGAACCGTTGAGCAGGTTCATGCCGTTGAACGTCGTCTGCGACGCGACACGGTTCACTTCCGAGATCTGTTGCGAGACTTCCTGTTGCAGGGCCGCGCGGTCGTCCGAGGTCATCGAGCCGTTCGCTGCTTGCGTGGCCAGCTGGCGGATACGTTGCAGGCTGCTCGTCAGCGAGGCGAGACCGCTCGATGCGGTTTGCACCATCGACGTGCCGTCGTTCGAGTTCGACACACCCTGGTTCAGACCGTTGATCTGGGTCTGCATGATGTTCGAGATCGCGAGGCCTGCCGCGTCGTCCGCTGCGCTGTTGATACGCTTGCCCGAGGACAGACGCGTGATCGCTTGCGACAGTGCGCTGCCCGAACCGGTCAGGTTCTGCTGCGAGACCAGCGAGTTGATGTTTGTATTAATTCCGAGCATTTTCGATTCTCCGAGTAGGGCACAAGCCCGATCCCAAAAACGGCAGCGGTGAGTGAGTTGGCCGCCTTGTTTGGGATAACGGACTGCACCGGGAAAACTTTAAGGGGAGAATCGATAAAAGAAGTCAAACGGCGCGCGCGAGCCCGCCGCACGGGACCGGGCGTGTGCCCGGCGCCGTCTGGCATCTGGCTTTCATTGGACCTGCGCCGCCCCCAACGATTGGCCATTATTCAATACGCACATTTTCCGCTATGACCTCGTTTGCGCATCGACGGAATTGAGCGCGAAAAGCGTGCTTGTCTGCCGGATCGATAGTCGACTGCGGCCGCTACACTGCCCGATCGCCTAATTCCGCCGCCAGTCGTATGCCAACAGTCAGCATTCTCATTCCCGCGTTCAAGCCGACATACCTGGCCAAGACTCTGGCGAGCGCTTGCGCCCAAAGCTTCACGGACATCGAAATCCTCGTCGGCGACGACACGCCTGACGGCATCCTGCGCGAGATTGCCGAAGGCGCGAACGATCCGCGAATCAGATATTTTCATCACGGCTTTCAGGATGGTCTGCGCAATCAGGAGAAGTTGTGGGCGCGCGCGAGCGGCCAATACGTCAAGTGGCTTTACGACGACGATCTCTTGATGCCGACCTCGGTCGCCACGCTGGTCGCCGCGCTCGAAAAGCATCCCGAATCGACGCTGGCGTTTCACCAGCGCGTCGTCATCGACGCCGACGACAAAGTGATCGACGTGCCGGCCGCGCTGATCCAGCCCGGCGAAATGGCGCTCCTCGATCGCGCGTTTCTGGTCGAGAACGTCGTGGTGAGAGCGAACAACTTCCTCGGTGAGCCCAGCAACGTCATGCTCGTGCGCGAGCGGGTCGATGTCGGCTCCATGATGAAGTACAGGAACCACGACTTCATCTATCTGACCGATGTCGCGATGTACCTGAACATGGCGGAGCAGGGACCGGTCGTTCTCGCGGGCGGCCACCATGGCTGCTTTCGGCGGCATGCGGAGCAAAACTCCGGCGTGTCGAACCCCTGGCTTGCGGCGGGCTTCTACGAATGGGAAATCATGGTGCGCGGCGAGGCGGCCGCCGGGACCATCGGTGCGGAGGCGCTCGACAGGGCTCGCGAGCGGCTCGGCGAGGTTTACAGCTTTGCGATTGAACAGCGTGGCCTGTCGGGGCTCGAACCACTGCGGCAAAGCCTCGAGGAGTTGGGGCGCGTGCCGCCTCGCGAGCTGCCCGAGTCTCGCCGGTTCCTCGACGGCATCGCCCACGCGCGCGCGGTAGCGGCAGCAAAGAAACGCAAGCGCCTGCGGCTCATCTGCGCCACGCGGGGAAGCCAGGAGCAGTTCATGGCGGAAACCGCGCTCGGCCGTTCGCTGCGGCTGTACAGCTCCGCCATGCGTGAAGACGATGTGCAGATCAGGCTGACGATCAACAATACGCAGGGCTTGCCCGCGATCTACAACGCCGCGATCGAGGCGGCGGCCACCGATCCCGCGATCCTCGTCTTTATCCACGATGACGTTTGGCTCGCCGACTTCTTCTGGGCGCAGCGCATCCACGCGGCACTCGAGCAGTTCGACGTGGTCGGTATCGCTGGCAACACGCGCCGTGTGCCGGGGCAGCCGGCCTGGCATTCGACGACGCTCAGCTTCGAACCGGACGCGGAGCATCTGAGTGGGAGCGTCGGTCGCGGTCGTGACATGCCCTGCGACGAAGTCGATCTATACGGCCCATCGGAGCAGGAATGCAAGCTGCTCGATGGCTTGATGCTCGTCGCTGACAGCGAAACGCTGCTTGCCCGCGGTGTCCGGTTCGACGAACGGTTCGGGTTCGACTTCCACGATCTGGACTTCTGTCGCCAGGCCGAACTGGCTGGCCTGAAAATGGGAACGTGGGCGCTCTCGGTGATTCACGAGGGTGGGCGTCGCTACGGCAGCGAGTCGTGGCGCGACGGCTATGACCGGTATCTGCAGAAATACGGCGAAAAGGCGGGACATGACATGCCGGTCACGCACGTTTATGCCCAATGAGGCGTAGTAGGGGGGAAAAGCCCCTCAGTTCATCGGACTGAAATGGCGGCCTGAAGGAGAAAATCTCGGGACCGACTTATATCGAGTGCCCATGAAATCGCCCGGCCACACGCCCATCTATGTCACCCAGCCGTACATGCCACCGCTGGAGGACTTCATTCCGTACCTGGAGAAAATCTGGGACTCGAGGCGGCTGACCAATCATGGGCCGATGCACGAGCACCTCGAGGAAGCGCTCGCCGAGTATCTCGGTGTCGAGCACATCGCGCTCTTTTCCAACGGCACGCTCGCGCTGGTCACGGCCTTGCAAGCCTTGCGCATCACCGGCGAGGTCATTACGACGCCGTACTCCTTCATCGCCACGGCGCACTCGCTTCGTTGGAATGGCATCGAGCCGGTCTTCGTGGACATCGACCCGCTCACGCTGAATCTCGATCCCACGAAGATCGAAGCGGCCATCACGCCCAAGACCACGGCTATCCTGCCGGTGCATTGCTATGGCAATCCCTGCAACGTCGAGGCGGTCCAGAAAATCGCCGACACCTACAACCTGAAAGTGATCTACGACGCCGCGCATGCCTTCGGTGTGCGCGACGCAGGCGGCAGCATCCTGCGGCACGGCGACCTCTCCGTATTGAGCTTTCACGCCACCAAGGTATTCACGACCTTCGAGGGCGGCGCCATCGTCTGCCCGGACAAAAAGACCAAAGCCCGCATCGACAACCTGAAAAACTTCGGGATCGTCGACGAAACCACGGTCGTCGCGCCTGGCATCAACGGCAAGATGGCCGAGGTCAATGCCGCCTTCGGCTTGCTGCAGTTGAAACACATCGACAAGGCACTGGCGCGCCGTCGCGAGATCGGCGCGAAATACGGCGAGCTGTTGAAAGACGTGCCCGGCATCGAATGCGTCCAGCAACGGGAGGGGAACGGCACCAATTTTTCGTACTACCCGATCCTGGTCGGGCAGGACTATCCGCTCAGCCGCGATGCGCTGTTCGAGCGGTTGCGGGAAAAGGGGATTCATGGCCGCCGCTATTTCTATCCCTTGATCACCGAGTTCCCGATGTATCGCGGCATGCCAGGCGCTTCGCGCAGCAATTTGCCGGTGGCGACCAAGGTCGCGACCGATGTGATTTGCCTGCCGATTTATCCGAACCTCACGGACGATGAGGTCGAAAACATTGCAGCACTAATCAGAGGTATCCAATGAATACGGAATTTGTAATCCCCAGCATCGAACAGTTCATCGAGAATTTCCTGGTGGTCACCGACTTCCAGGAGTCGGTGGAAGTGACACCGGAAACGGAATTGCACAGCCTGCCCGAGTGGGACTCGCTGGCTGCGCTGGGCGTGATCGTGATGTTCGACACGGAGTTCGGCAAGGTGATCTCGGGTGAAGACCTGAAGAAGTGCGCGACCATCACCGACCTCTACAAACTGCTCGGGTAAGCACATGGCGTTTTCCACTCTGCGCAATGTGCGCTTCGCAGGCATGGCGACCTGCGTGCCCAGACGTGTCTATGACAACGTCCTCGATGCTCCGCCGCAAATCCGTTCGGAGCGCGAGCGCCTGGTGCGCAATATCGGCATCAAGACGCGACGCCTTTGCCCGGAGTGGCAATGCTTTTCCGACCTCGCTTTCGATGCGACCGAGACGTTGCTCGCTGAATTGGAGTGGGCGCGGGACGAGATCGATGCGCTGGTCGTCGTGACGCAGTCGCCGGACTACCCGATTCCGTCGACGGCGATCATCTTGCAGGATCGCCTGAAGCTGTCGCAGGCGACCATTGCCTATGACGTGAACCTGGGCTGCTCAGGTTATCCGTTCGGTCTGCATTTGCTGGGCAGCATGATTGCCGCCGGCGCGATCAAGAAGGCGTTGTTGCTGATCGGGGATCGCTCGGGGAATCTGCGCGACCCCCTGTTCTCCGATGCCGGTACCGCCACGGCGCTCGAGTTCGACGAGAAAGCGCCGCCGATGTACTTCGACCTCAACAGCGACGGCAGCGGCTACAAGGCCATCTGCTTGCCGGTCGGCGGACATCGCGAACCGGTGGGCATCCACCATCTGATTCCGACTCGCGATGAAGGCGGCTTTTTCCATTCAGGGCTGGACCTGACGCTCGACGGTCCGGCCGTGCTGAGTTTTTCCACGCAGCGTGTACCGCCGGCCGTCGAAAAGATTCTGGAAAAAACCGGCATGAGCAAGGACGACATCGATTACTTCGTCTTCCATCAGGCCAACAGGATGATCAACGAAACCATCCGCAAGAAGCTGGGTTTGCCGGTGGAGAAAGTGCCTTCCACCTTGCCGGATTTCGGCAATACCAGCGGCGCGTCCTTGCCGGTGACGATGACGGCCCGTCTGCACGAGGTGCTGGGCAGCGCACGGCATCGCTTGCTGTTGAGTGGTTTCGGCATTGGCCTGTCGTGGGGCACGGTCATTATGGATATCGAAGGCGCCAAGTTTCCGGCATTGATCGAGTCATGAGTATGGATAACCCGTTTTCGCTTTCCGGCAAGCGCATCCTGGTCACAGGCGCTTCATCCGGTATTGGTCGCCAGATTGCGATCTCCTGCTCGCAGATGGGCGCGCAAGTCGTCATCACGGGCCGCGACCGCGAGCGTCTGAAACAGACGCTGGAGATGCTGGACAAATCGGCCTTGGCAGGACATCACGCGGTCCAGGCCGAACTGACCAATGCGGACGAGCGGGAGGCATTGGTGGCTGCGCTTGATGGTGTTCCAGTGAATGGCGTCGTACATAGCGCGGGTATCTCGCGGCTGAGTCCGGTGCGGATGTTCACGGAGCAGCACTTGCGTGAGGTGCAGGCTATCAATGTCGATGCGCCTATGATGCTGACGCAGGCGCTGCTGAAGCGCAATCTGGTAGCGCCGGAAGGTTCGCTCGTCTTTGTCGCCTCGATTGCGGCGCACATCGGCGTTCCCGGTGTAGCGGCTTACTCGGGAACGAAGGCAGCACTGATTGCCATCGTGCGATGCCTTGCCATGGAAGTGGTCAAGCGCCGCATTCGTGCCAATTGCCTTTCGCCAGCATTGGTCGAAACGCCTTTGCTGGATGCGACGGCCACCATGGTCGGCTCGATGGAGCAGGAGCGAAACAACTACCCGCTCGGCTTTGGCAAACCGGAAGACGTGGCCAATGCCGCTATTTTCCTGTTGTCGAACGCCAGCCGCTGGATCACCGGTACGACGATGGTGATGGATGGCGGCTTGACGATCAGCTGACATGTCGAACGCTCATCGCCACCTGCTGATCGTCGGGGCCGGAGGATTCGGCCGCGAAGTACTGAGCTATATCGAGGACGACAATCCCTTATTCAAGGTGAAGGGCTTTCTCGACAGCCGTACCGATGCGCTCGATACAACGCCACGCGACGTGCCGATCGTCGGCGATCCGCTGACGTACCAGCCGTTGCCGAACGAGGCGTTCATGGCTGCGCTCGGCGATCCGCAACAGCGCTTCAAGTACACCGCTACGCTGCGTGACGTTCATCGCGTCGACTTCGCGACGGTCGTGCATCCGCGTGCGAATGTCAGCAAGCATGCGCATCTGGCGCATGGTTGCATCGTCGGCCCTGGCGTAGGCATCTCGGTCGATACGCACGTCGGTGCCTTTAGCTGCATTCAGGAATACACCGTGGTCGGTCACGATGCCCGCATCGGCGAGTGGTGCCAGATAAACAGCCATTGCACGATTGCCGGCGGCGCTCGTATCGGCAACTTCGTCACGATTCATCCCAACTGCGTGATTACCAGCCGCGCCGTTATCGGCGATGGCGTGACTGTCGCGCCGGGCAGCGTCGTCATTGGTCGCATCCCGGCAGGTATCACGGTCCTGGGCAATCCGGCCAAACGCTTTTCTTTCCGCTGATTTTATGTCGACTCAACAGATTCCGCCCCGCGCTTACGTCGATTCTGCCCACCACGAAAACGAACTGAACGGCTTGTTTCGCCAGTCGTGGATTTTCGCTGGCCTGAAACTGGAACTGCAGGGCAACGTGCATCAGGGCATGCGGCTCGGGAATAAAGACATCCTTCTGCAATGCGACGAGTCGGGCAAGCCGCGCGCTTTCCTGAACGTGTGCTCACATCGCCATGCCCGTTTGTGCGAGCCCGGTAAGCATCGCGGCTACGTGCGCTGTCCGTATCACAGCTGGGTGTATGACAAAGGCGGCGTTCCGCTGAGCATGCCTCAAAAGCAGGCGTTTCCGCAGGTCGTCGCGGAGCCGGAGAAGTTCCGCTTGCATGAGTTCGCCTGCGAGACGGCAGGGCAATTCATTTTCGTTCGCATGTCGGAGTCGGGACCGAGTCTGCGCGACTATCTCGGTTCGCAATATGGCTTCCTCGAACGGGCCAGCGAAGGCATGGACACGGTGCTGGATGAATTCCGCGAAGATGTCGCGGCCAACTGGAAGGTCGTCATCGAAAACGCTCTGGAGGGCTATCACGTTCCCTCGGTGCATTCCGGCACGTTCATGGAAGTAGACGGGATGAGTCGCGAGAAAGACGCTCCGCGCTTCTTCTTCGACGACGCCCGCCACAGTCATCTGGAGCACGATGCCAACGCCGACTGGGTCGCTCGCTTCCAGCGCATGGAATCCAGAATCGGCCGCTGGCCGTGGCGTTTCGAGCACTACACGCATCATCACATCTTTCCCAACCTGACCGTGACGTCCTTCATGGGCTACAGCTTTCACGTGCAGCGTTTCGATCCGACCACCGCGGAGACCTCGACCGTGCATTCGCGCACGATCGGCGTGGCATTCGAAGGCGGCACGGAGGCCGGGAAAAAGATGATGGAACACATTTACGCCGATGGACACGCCTTCACCAAAAAGGTGTTTGCGGAAGACGGCGGGATTTGCGCCAAGGTGCAGGCGGGTGTGCGCAATGCGACGAAGCTGGCGGTTCTCGGCGAGGGAATCGAAGACCGCGTTCGTCATTTTCACCACGCCTATGTTGCAGCCCAACCAATCGAAGGACAGGAATGAGTGCCGTTGATATCGCAGGTAAATCTGCCGAAGAATCGTTTTATCGCCTGTTGGAGCAGTATCGCGAAGATGCGGCTTACTTTGTCCCCGACAATGCACGCAAGGTAATCGCACAGTATGGCAAGGCGACGAAATACGTCGTGCTTGGCACCAAGGATTTCGGCGCGCAGTTTATTGCCGCGCTTGGCGACAAGGGAACGGCGCTGCACGTCGTGGACGATTTCAAATGTCATCGCGGCGAGCAGTTTTGGGGCGTGGATATCATTTCCACTGACGTGTTCCTCGACCTGGTAAAAAAAGATCCTTCCATCGTTGCGATCAATTCTTGCCGCTACGACCATTCCAAGCGCTTCTTCGACGACCTTTGCCGTCGCCACGACATTCCGTGTCTGAATTTCGAGCAGGCGGTGCGTGTGCTCGACCTGAACGGTTCGCTCGACTATCGCGTGGCGGATTGGGGTCCGGTCATTGCAGACCGTGCCGACGGGTTCGTTGCGCTGTCGAAGCGGCTTGCGGACAGCTACTCGCAAGAAACGCTTTGGCGCGTCCTCAGTTTTCATCTGACGTGCGACCCGGAGTGGTATCTGAACGTCGCAAGGCAATATTGCACCTTGTATTTCCGTTCCGGCCTGTTGTCTTTCACCGAACACGAGAAATTCGTCGATTGCGGTGCTTCCATCGCGGAATCGACGACAGGCTTGATCGGGACGACTCGAGGCAAGTTCGATCGTGCGTGGATGATCGAGCCGGATAGCATCAACATCAAGACGCTCCAGCAATTTCTGCGGCGGTATGCCGGTACGGAACTGGAACGCAAGATCAGCCTGCATCCTTATGCCGTCGGCGAGAGTCGGGCACGGGTGCCGTTCAATCATGTAGGCGGGCACGGGGGTTCCATTCTCCCTGGCGGCGATGAAAAGCCCTCGGGTATGGTCGAGCTTCGTCCCGTCGACGAGATCATCGACGACGCTCCCACCTTCATCAAAATGGACATCGAAGGTTTCGAGCTGCCGGCGCTCAAGGGGAGCATCAAATCGATTCAGGCCGGGCATCCGAAGATGGCCATTTCGGCTTATCACCGTGCCACGGACTTGCTGGATCTCCCGGCCTTCGTCGACTCCATCGAACCGGGTTACCGGATCGGCCTGCGTCACCACACGGAAGACCGGTGGGACACCTGCCTGTACTTTTACTGAGCCAGCGAGAAGGAAAGGCATGGCAATCAGTAATATCTTCATCGCCGGCATGGACAAGTGCGGAACGACTCCACTGTCCGATTGGATGGTCGCTAACGATTTGGCAGAAGACAGGGTGCCGGGAATCAAGGAACCTGCGCTGTATGTCAACGATGAGCCTCATCCCGGGAAATTCCGCGTTCCAACGGGGCGCCCGTTGCTGGACGCCACGGTGATCTATTCGAAGAGTGCCGACCACATCCGCTTGTTGCCCGAGCACGAGACCAGGATTGTCATTTGCTGGCGTAATCAGTTCGATCGGTCATGGTCCTGCTACAAGATGATGAAGGTGTTTGAAAGGAGCGGCCCCGAATTCGACAGCTATTTCCTTTCGTTCTGGAATAGGGTGGGGGCAAAAGAAGTCCGTCGCCGGACCCTTTTCGAAACCGTCGAGCAATACTATCCGCGGCGTCTTAGTGGCGTGTTCAAGGGATACATCGAAAAGGAAATGGAGCATATTCGTACACATAGCTTTCTCGAGCGCGTCGAATACGAAATAGGTTTCCATCTGTCACGACGGCAGTGGCCGTTTTGCTCGGTGCTCAGCGGTGGCTTTTTTTACCAGCCCATTCGAATGCTGCTGGAAAAGTACATGCCGCAGGACATCGCCGTGATTTCCGTCAATCAGCTTGCCGACCCGAACCGACGCCGCCAATTCGTTCGCGAGGTGTTTGAGAAAGACGTCGAAACGCCTGATGTGCCTTCGTTTTTTTCTAATGAAAACATCGAGATCGAAGAGCCCAAACCGGATTTCCACGACAGGAAGTTCGACACGCTGCGCGCATGTTTTCGCTACGACCTGGAACAGGCCCGTGAGCTGGTCAAACAGACATTGTTCGGAGACAGTTTGCTTGACCATGCCGGACTGGATCGCTATTTCACTGAACAGACAAGATAAATGACGAACGCTTCCTCATCTTTGCGCGAGCGCTTGCTACGCGCCTTTGCCGACGATACGGCGCCCGCACGTGCTGCTGCCAGTCTGAAGGGCGTGGCGCTGGTCGTCTTCGGTCCCGGCTCATTCCTCGCATCGATTCATCTCCCGAGCTTGCTGGCGCGTGGCGCGAACGTGGTATTGGCTGTCGACGACTGGTCTCGCGTGGAACAGGTTTCCGGCATCCCCGTATGCACGTCGGCGCAATTGCCCGCGGAACTGGCGCGGCGCGTGCCAAAAGGCACGGAGGTCAAGGCCGTCGATTTCACGCAGAGTCGCTATGGGCAGGCGCGTTTCCGCGCGTTGGCCAGGCACTTGAGCTTGCCGCTTCACGATCTGGTGGAATTGCTTGCGGCATACGATTGCCCCGGCGTGTACGAGCCGGTCTTGCAGTATCGTGCTCGTACCAAGGAGCGCGCCGATGACTGGCTTGCCTTCGCCGAAAGACTCGAAGACGAACGCAGCCGCGAGACCCTTTATGCCGTGCTGCTGCAGCGCCTGGAGTTCGATCGCCATGCGTTGGATGCGGTCATGGCTAGTCCGCACGACGAATATTTTGGCGTGGGTAGCGCACATAGCGAAACATTCAAGATCGGCACCAATGAGCACTTCGTCGATTGCGGTGCGCATACGGGCACCGTCGTCGCCAAGTTGTTGGGCGCGACCGACTGGAACGTGGCAAGTGTGCATGCGTTCGAGCCGGATGCGCAAAACTATGAGGCATTGAACAAGTTGATGCCCTATCCGTTGTCTTTCATGCACGCGCACTGCAGCGCGGTATCCGACCGTAGCGAGACGTTGCGTTTCCACCAGACCGGCACGATGGGCAGTCACGTCAGTTCTAGTGGCGGGGTCGAGGTGCCTTGCGTGAAACTCGACGACGTGGTGGAAGACGCCACCTTCATCAAGATGGACGTCGAAGGTTTCGAGGCGCGTGCCTTGCGTGGCGCGGCGCAGTTGATCGCCCGTGCGAAACCGCGAATGGCGATTGCCTCATACCACTACGCGAACGATCTGCTGGACGTGGCCGATACGCTGCGCGAAATCGTCCCTGGACATCGCCTGCACTTGCGTCATCACTACAGCTTCTTCTACGACAGCATCATCTACGCTTCGCCGCGCGATGATTGGGCGCCGCTGACCCGGGCCGAATAGGACGCAGTCGATATGGGTTTCGAATCGAAGCTTCCGCCGCGATGTTTCTCTGATCCGGCAATCTTTGCTGCCGAGCAGTCCATCCTGTTCGAGCGAACCTGGCAATTCGCATGCTTGCGGACTGACGTACGCGACGACAAGGATTTCGTGACTGGCAAGATCGGCTCACAGCCTTACGTCTTGCAGAACTTTCGCGGCCGTCTGGCGGCCCTGCATAACGTGTGTTCGCATCGCGCCGCACCTTTGCAGCCGACGGAGCGCGGTAATCGCGGCCTGCATTGCCCGTATCACGGATGGGTCTATGACCCATCCGGCGTGCCGGTCGGCATTCCGCACAACGAGGCGTTCTATCCCATCAGTGTGGAGGAGGCCAAATGTCTGGCTGCGAAGTCCTTCTCCCATACGGCCTTGGGAAACATGGTGTTTGTCTCGGCAGCGCCGGACGCTGCCTTGTCTTCGCAGTTGGGAGAGCACGCCGGCTTGCTGGCGAGTATCGGTAACGCGCTCGACGACATCAGCTTCCGCACCCGTATCCATGCCGCGTGTAACTGGAAATTCCTGATGCACAACGGCTACGACGACATTCACGCGCAGTTCGTGCATCCGTTGTCGTCGCTCGATACGCGGGACTATATTGGCGCGGAATGGCTGTCTCATCCTTTCGACGGCAGTGTCGAACGCATTCCCGACGGTTACGGCAACCGACATGCGTTGCTCAAGGTGATGATGACGCAAGCCGCGCAGGCGCGAAATGCTGCGATATTCGACGGCTGCCTCGCGAATAGGGAAATTGCGTTCGATCACTACATGCATTTTGTACTCTGGCCCAATGTCATCATTACTTCCGTGCAGGGGCTTTGGTACAACATCGTGCGTTATCGTCCGACCTCCGAGTCCTCGACGGAAATCGACATGTGGGTTGTGCCGGGGCGTCAGAAAGATGGGCAGTCCAGAGTCACGCCGGACATCCTTTATCACCTGGCGCTTAGCGGCTTGCGAGTTTTCAACGAGGACATCGAGGCCGTCGAATCCAGCCAGCGCGGCATTGCGTCGGTCCGGCGGCATGCCGTATTGGGCAAACGTGAAGACAAAATAATCAATTTCGATTCCGCCTACGTCGCCGCCATGACGCGGGCCGGTATCGATATCGGCGCATAACGGGGCTAGGGGACCGCTATTTCATGAGTCGCAAGATCGTCGTTTTTGGCATTAGCCCTTTCTCCCGGATGGTTTGCGCGTTGTTTGCGGACAGTGGTGCGGATACGGTCGTTCGTACGGCACATCAGCGGTTCATTCCGCAAGACGAACATGGCGATCTGCCTTTCGTGCCGTTCGAGACATTGGCGCAGAGCCATCCTTCCCATGAATATGAGGTGTTCGTTGCGCTAGAACATGCACGGCAGAACACCGTGCGCGCCGAGATCGCCGCAACTGCGAAACAGCAGGGCTATCGGCTTGCTTCTTATGTCAGTCCTTCGGCGCAACTCGGTGCGCGTGTCGTCATTGGCGAGCACTGTCTGGTTCTCGAAGGTGTCACCGCGCAATACGATGTGCAATTCGGCGACAACGTCATCGTCGGGGCCAGGTGCTTTTTCGGTCAGGGTACGGAAGTCGGCGAGAATGCCTATTTCGGCTCGGCAGTATTCGTCGATCGTTATGCAAAGATCGGCCACCATTGCACAATCGGTAGCCAGGTGCGTATTGCCGAATCGGTCGAGGTTCCGGCCTGGTCGTATCTCAAGGCGTTTGAGGATGTTCGCTCTTCATTGACGGAACCTGTTTTCATCCATGAGGCGCTGCGGGCTTCGGCTTGCATCGTCGACCGTCGGCTTGCAGCGGAAAATGCGGGCATGTAACACCGCCCTCTGGTTTTCCGCTGGCGCAGATTTCCTTGATTTGAGTCGCAACTAGCGCAGGCGCGCAATATCAGCCCCATGCACTGATACCGCCTGCAATCTACTAGCTCCCGTATTTCCGCAAATACCGCTCGTACCCCTCCCTCCATCCCGGCGACCCAAACGCCCCGCCGCTTTCGTGAACCACGCTCAACGGCCAGGTGCCCATGCGCAGCCCCTTGAGTTCGGCCTCTCGACAAAAATCCATGTCGTAGAAATGGAACTTGAACTGCTCGTCGAATCGGACGTCGCGGCTCGCGAGCGTTTCGCTGTCGGCAATCAGCAGGAGACCGTCGAGGAGCTTGCATTCCTGCGCGGCGGGACCGAAGTTAGATATCTCGTGGCACGGGAATCCCTTGCCGTGGCCGACCGTCCCGCTCAGGTACCGACGCTCGTCCCAGCGCAAGTCCGGCGTGACGAAGGCCCATGACGGCTGATGCGGCACGCGGCGCAGGTTACCGGCAAGGCCCACCACATCGAAACGCGTGAGCGAGCGACGCACGCGCAGCTTCCAGAAGAAGTCGCTGAGCCAGATGTCGTCGTGAATGAAGACGAGAATCGCTGGATCCTGCTTCGCGTGCTCGATGGCCTCGTTGTAGATGCTGGAGAGGCCGCGTGTGTTGTTGGCGAACAGTTGGAGCTGGACGTCGGGCTGGTTCGCGTAGGGCTTCAGCGTGCGGCCCAGCGCGGTTTCATTCCAGAACTGCTCGCGGCTGCAACGGGTGCCGCAGACGAAACGGATCGGCTTGATCGCCGCGGGGACGTCGTTTGCCGTCTCGCTCGACGTGGCCGCTGCCGCCGTTGGCCCGGCGGCGGGTTGCGTGTCGCTTTCCCGCGCCGCGACCGGCTGCGTCGGCGCATTCGCGCCGTGCGCCGCAACTTCGAAGTGGGTGGGTTCCAGCCCGTCGCACCAGCGTTGCCACATCGTGCGCAGCGCACGCGATGCGCCGTCGGCGATCGAGTCCGCGCTGATCAGCGACGACTGCGCGCAGTGTGCTCGAAGCTCGCGGCGCACCATCGCTAGCGCGTCCGGGTCGGCGGCCAGCGCGACGCACTTGCTCACAAAATCGTCCTCGTCGCGCGCGACGAACGCCTCGTCGATGCCGAGGTGCGAGAGCCATCCCGTGCTGCCGCGGCTTGCCATCGAGACCCCCGGCAGGGTCACGGTCGGCACGCCCATCCACAGCGCGTGCATGGTCGTGGTCGAGCCGGCAAACGGAAATGCGTCGAGACACACGTCGATCTGATGATGCTGCTCCAGATAAGCCGCCATGCCGGCGCGCGGCAAGAAGCTGATGCGGTTGCCGTCGATCCCTTCGCTGGCGAACAGCGCGCTCACCTTGCCGATCTGCTCCGGTGCCACGATCGCGCCGATGACCATGCGCGAATGCGGCACCTCGCGCAGCACCCGCGCCCACAGCGCGATGACTTCCGGCCCGATCTTGAGCATCTTGCTGAAGCTGCCGAACGTGATGAAGCCATTCTTCAGGGCCGGCAGCGCGTTGACGTCCGGCGCGTGCGGGTGTGGCTTGAACGGCGCGAGCGCCGGAAGGAACACGAGCTTTTCGGAGAACTGCCCGGCGAACTGCTCAAGCGGCGTGACGAAGCGATCGGACAGGTAATAGTCGATGGCGGTCAGGCCGGTCGTCGATGGGTTGCCGATCCAGCTGACCTGCACCGGCGCCGGTTTGTGCGCGAATGTGACGAGCCGGTTGCGGCCGGTATGGCCGGACAGATCGATGAGAATATCGATGCCGTCGCCGCGGATCTTTTCAGCGAGCGCGGCATCGCTGATGCCGGAAGCCGGGTGCCAGCCTTGCGCATGGGCGCGGATCTGCTCGGCGTACCCATCGCTGACCGTGTGATTCGAATAGAAGTGCAGGGCGAGGCTCGTGTCGCGCGCGAGGTACTCGACGATCGACAGCAGGAAATACGCGATCGGGTGATTGAACAGGTCGCCGGAAACGAAGCCGATCTTCAGACGCCGCGACGGATTGCGATCATTGGCGTGCTTCGGCCAGCGCGCGCGCAGCGGGGCCTCGTGACGCGTCGCGAATTCGCGGTATTGCGCCAGGGCGCTCGCCGCATCGAGCCCATTTTTGTGCATCAGGCAGAACAGCAGGTTGCTGTGCACCTGCGCCTGCGTCGGCGCCAATGCGAGTGCCTGGCGCAAGGCGGACTCGGCCTCTTCGCGCTCGCCGTACTCGAGCAGTGCGACGCCGAGGGCGTCGTGGGCGAGGGCATTGTCCGGTGTCAGCGCCACCGCGCGGCGGAAACAGGCGATGCTCTCCGCATGCCGTCCCATTGACTGCAGGACACCCCCCAGGCTGTGATGCAGTGCCGCGCTTTCAGGATGGCGTTCGAGTGCCTCGCGGCAGTGCGTTTCGGCGCGCTCGAACTGGCGCGTGATTCTCAGTGCGTCGGCCAGCAGTGTCTGCGCGGAGAGCGTGCCGGGCAGCAAGGTGGCGGCACGCTCGGCGGCGCTCGCGAACTCGATGTGCTGGCCCACGCGCTGCAACGCGCACGCGAGCGCGAGCCAGCATTCGCCGTGCGACGGGTATCGCTTCGTCAAGCGATGCGCGATCTTGAGCGCCGCTTCGAATTTTCCCTTACCGAAGAGATCGGTGTATTCGCGCATTTCTTTGGCGCTTGCGCGTCGGCCATCGCTTTTTGCGGGAGGAACTGCGTGTGCTACCGGGGTGTCGGGTTCCCGTTGCGGATCGGCGGCTCGCTCGGCGGATTCGGCGAGAACCGGCGAAGTGGCATCGAAATGTTCGGCCGGGAGTCCATCGCACCAGCGCTGCCACATGATGCGCAGCGCGCGCGATGCGGCGTCCGCGACGGGTTTCGCGCTGAACACGGGCGATTGCGCGCAGTGCGGGCGAAGCTCGCGGCGCAGTATCGCGAGTGCTTCGATGTCGGCGGCGAGTGCAACGCACTTGCGCACATAGTCGTCCTTGTCCTGTGCGACGAAGGGCGCGTCGAGTCCCAGCAGTGAGAGCCAGCCCGTGCTGCTGCGGCTTGCCATCGAATCGCCGGGGAGCGTCACGGTGGGGATGCCCATCCACAAGGCTTGCAGTGTCGTGGTCGAGCCGCCGAACGGAAACGCGTCGAGACAGACGTCGATCTGATGGTGCTGCTCGAGATAATCGAGCATGCCTTTGCGCGGCAGAAAGCCGAGGCGCGCAGCGTCGATCCCTTCAGCCGCGAACTGCGCGCTCAGCTTGTTCATCTCGTCCTGACCGGAAATCGAACCGATGACGAGACGCGCATCCGGCACCTCGCGCAGTACACGCGCCCAGAGCGCCACGACTGCCGGCCCAATCTTGCTCATCCGGCTGAAACTGCCGAAGGTCAGGAAGCCATTGCGCGACGCGGGCAACTCGTTGACTGGCGGCGCGTTCTCCGGTGCCCTGAACGGAGCGAGGGCGGGCAGGAAGACGAGCTTTTCCGAGAACTTGTCGGCGAACTGCGCGAGCGGCGTGACGAAACGGTCGGACAGGTAATAGTCGATGGCCGCGAGGCCGGTGGTGGCAGGGTTGCCGATCCAGCTGACCTGAACCGGAGCCGGTTTGTGCGCGAACGCTGCAAGCCGGGTGCGGCCCGAATGGCCCGCAAGGTCGATCAGAATGTCGATGCCGTCCGCGCGAATCTGCTGCGCGAGCGCGGAGTCGGCGAGACCGAATACTTCACGCCAGCCGTCGGCGTGCCCGCGGATCTGGGCGGTGACGCTGTCGCTGGCCGGGTTGTTCGAATAGAAGTGCAGCGAAAGGCTATTGTCCCGCGCGAGATGCTCGACAGCCGGCAAAAGAAACGACGTCACAGGGTGATCCACCAGATCGCCCGAGACGAAGCCTATGCGCAGGCGTCGCGACGGATCTCGCGGGTTCTCATGGCGAGGCCACTGCGCGCGAAGGGGCGTTTCGTGTCGCTTCGCAAACTCGCCCGCTTCGGCTCGGAACATCGCCATGTCCCGATCGACCTTGTGCATCAGACAGTGCAGCAACGCGGTGTACGCGCTCGCATCCATCGGTGTCAATTCGAGTGCGCGGCGAAACGCGGTTTCCGCTTCTTCGTTCTGGCCGTGTCCGAGCAGAGCGGTGCCGAGCGTGCCATAGATGTCGGCATGGCCGGGCGCCAGCGCCGCGGCGCGGCGACAACTGTCGATGCTCTCGGTGTAACGGTGCGTCGCCGTCAGGCTGTTCGCCAGCATGCGATGCAGTTCCGCGTAACGGGGGAACTGCTTGAGCGCCTCGCGGCAGACGGCCTCGGCGCGCGGCCAGTCGGCGATGGCGCACAGTCCGCTTGCGAGCAGCATGTGAGAAACCAGATCGTCTGGAAGCAGCCGCACGGCGTGCTCAGCAGCGGGCACGGATTCGGCGTACTGCCCCAGACGCTGCAGGGACAGGGCCAGTGCTCGCCAGCATTCTCCGTGCGACGGATAGTGCGTCGTCAGGCGAAGGGCGATTTTCAGCGATGCCTCGATCTCTCCTTTGCTGAAAAGAGCGGCGTGCTCGTTGAGCTCCTCTGTGCTCGCGCGACGCGTATTGCCTGCGGGCATCAGGGCGAGCAGCGTAGCAAGCGCCGGCTCGCACACGCCGAGTTGCTGTGCCAGCTCACACGCGGCCCGGGCCGCTTCGTTCTGGCCGCTCTCGATCAGGGCGTTGATGTAGCCGACCCAATACTCGCCGTTGTTCGGCTCACGGCCGAGCGCGATTTCGAAATGCGGCCATGCTTCGGCAGAGCGCCCCGTTTGCACGAGCAGCAGGCCGAGGTGGTAATGGGCACCGGCGTGATCGTGAATCGCCTCGAGAATCGCCGTGTAGTGCGAAGCGGCCTGGTCGAATTCCTGCCTGCGATGATGCTCGAACGCCGCCTGCATGACGACCGCGATGTCCTGCTCCAGTTGTTGCTCGAGCTCCGGGGCGGCGGTTTGGAAGGAACGAGTGGACATGTCGAGTTCGCGCATAGAGGGCCAGGAGACTAAGGCTGCAATTATGCGGGGCGGGCTGCTGTCTCGATGCGTCGAGCTAACGGCAAAACAGTCGTCAATTTGGCGGGGCATCGGGAACTGCGGGGCCGGCTCGAATCAAGGACGGGGCGAGCGGCGCCCTATGCTCAGGCGATCGTGGCGGCGAGCTGGTGATCGGACGTGCCAATGGCCTGACCAGCAGCGGCGCCGCGCTGCAGCCTTGTTCAAGGCGGCGTATTCTCAGCGGTTTCGGGTTCGCAGCCAGTTCCCGCATTGCGTTCGCCCATTCACACCTGGAGCCATCATGGAACTACGCAGGATCGGCACTTCCTCATTGCAGGTTTCCCCGCTGATGTTCGGCGGCAACGTATTTGGCTGGACCGCCGACGAGGCGACGTCGTTCTCGATCCTCGATGCGTTCGTCGACGCTGGACTCAACTTCATCGACACCGCCGATGTCTACTCGGCCTGGGTGCCCGGCAACCAGGGCGGCGAGTCGGAGACGATCCTCGGCAAGTGGTTCCGTCAGAGCGGCAAGCGCGAGCGGATCGTGCTCGCGACCAAGGTGTCGAAGCATCCGCAGCGCCAGGGGCTGTCGGCCGCGAACATCCGGGCGGCTGTCGAAGACTCGCTGCGCCGCCTGCAAACCGATTACATCGACGTCTATTTTTCCCACGACGACGACACCGCGACGCCGCTCGCCGAAACGCTCGGCGCGTATCAGAGGCTGATCGAAGCGGGCAAGGTGCGGGTGATCGGCGCGTCGAACTACAGCGGCGCGCGCGTCGAGGAAGCGCTCGCGGTAGCGCGCCAGCACGGGCTGCCCGAGTATCAGTTGCTGCAGCCCGAATACAACCTGTATGACCGCGCGCAATACGAGCGCGACAGCGAGCCGGTGGCACTCGCGAATCATCTCGGCGTGGTCGTCTATTACAGCCTTGCGAGCGGGTTCTTGTCGGGCAAGTACCGCAGCCCGGCCGATCTGGCCGGCAAGACGCGCGGCAGCCGGGTCGAAAAATACCTGAACGAGCGCGGCCTGCGGATTCTTGGCGCGCTCGACCGCGTCGCGCAACGGCACGGCAGCACCCCGGCCGCAATCGCGCTCGCGTGGCTGATTGCGCGCCCGAGCGTTACGGCCCCCATTGCGAGCGCAACCTCGGTCGAGCAGTTGAAGAGCCTGGCCGCAGCCGTCCAGCTGTCCCTGACAGCCGACGATATCCGTGAGCTGGACGAAGCGAGCGCGCAATAGACCGGTGTCCGGCCGCCCACGCCGGGGCGGCTGGCGCCAGGGAAAAGCCTGGCGGAATCGGTAAACCCCTGGTACGATGGAGAGTTTCCTGATATGATCGGGAGTGAATTGAGATCTTTGCCTGTTTCGTCAGTGTTTTTCATTGATGAAAGGTTGGCGAAACGGCAACAGACGCGGCTTTTGCATTACGTCTGTCCGCGTTCCGCGGTGAACTCCCCACCTCTCTTTTCCGGCCTCCGTGGCCGCTTTGCCTCTCGCTTCATTCGTGGTTTGGCCGGGGTTGTATATCAATCCTGCGTTTGCCTGTTACTGGCCATGAATCGGAGCGACCGGAGGGCCGGCGCGTGAGTGGTGACCTGAATGGTTGCCGCCATGCAATTAAACCCGTATCTAGTGATTGAGTTAGGAATTACATGACGACGATTCTTCTGAAGGAAAACGAGCCGTTCGAAGTGGCAATTCGCCGCTTTCGTCGCGCCATCGAAAAGAATGGCCTGATCGCTGAACTGCGTGAGCGCCAGTCGTACGAAAAGCCGACTACGGCTCGCAAGCGCAAGAAGGCAGCAGCTGTTAAGCGTCTGCACAAGCGTCTGCGCAGCCAGATGCTGCCGAAAAAGCTGCACTAAGCACGCTTTTTACGTACGCCGAACGGCGGTGTGAGCTTCGAAAGAAGCCACATCGCCGTTTTGTTTTTGGGCGCCTGATTGTTGCCGTCCGCGTACCGTTGTTATGCCGCGCTTCTCAGTCGCTCGGCCGACAGACCGAACTCGCGCGCGATCGATCCCAGCCGCTCCTGCCACTCCCATGTGCCGAACACGTCGTGCACGTTTTGCAGGCAACTGAGCAAAGAAATGGTCACCGGGTCATAAACGTTGATCCGGGCGCGCAACAGCGCCTTTTTCAGCGCAGCCACGCCGACGTCCATGTAAGCGGGCACTTCGGCCGGTGATTTGCCGATGAAGCGCACCGGCACCCCTTCCATCGCGGTCATATAGTCGCGCGGCTTGATGAAGTTGCCGACAGGGCAGCCGCCACAATAGCCGCGGTAGGCGCCGCCACCCCTCGGCAGCAGTGCGGCGCGCTTCTGGTCGAACAGATGCGTGACGGCCTGATCGTAAATGTCCTGATGGGTCAGGAAGCTGAGGGATTTCATGGTTGGTCTCCCGCGTCCGAGGCGGTGGTTATTTTTGCTATGCGCGCATCGCGTGAGCGCATGGCATCGAGTATCCACCGTGCTTGGTCCGACGAAGGGCCGACTACGAGCGTGAAAGGGCCTTATTTCGCTGCTTTGGCTTTATTGATGCGACGCCCCTTCTTGCCAAGCGACACACACCGCTCGCGACACATGCAACTCGTCTCATGGTCGTTGACCATGCCGACCGCCTGCATGAATGCATAGCAGATCGTCGAGCCGACGAATTTGCAGCCGTAGCGCTTGAGCGCCTTGCTCAGCGCGTCCGATACTTCGGTCGAGGCGGGCGCCTGCTTATACGAAGCCCATTCGTTCTGAATCGGCGTGTCGTCGACGAATGACCAGACGAAGCTCGCGAGCGAGCCGTGTTCGGCCTGGATCTGCTGCACGGCGCGCGCGTTCACAATCGCCGCCTCGATCTTGCCGCGATGCCGCACGATGCTTTCATCCGCAACGAGCGCATCGACGTGCTTCGGCGTGAAGGCCGCGACCTTGTCGATGTCGAAGTCGGCGAACGCGCGCCGGTAGCCGGCGCGCTTGTTGAGTATCGTCGACCAGGACAGACCGGCCTGTGCGCCTTCGAGCACCAGCATCTCGAACAGGTGCTGGTCGTCACGCGAGGGCACGCCCCACTCGGTGTCGTGATACTGTGCGAGCGCTTCGCTCGATACCCAGTTGCATCGTTGTGTCACTGTCGCGCTCCCGCGTGGTCATGTCGTTTGCCAGCATAGCGGAAGCCGTGCGTGTCGGAAGTTGGCCATTCGGCTAATTGCGCGATTCAAACTGACCTGCCACGCTACGCCTTATTCACCCACGGAGCTGATTCGATTCGATGAACCACGACTTCTTTCTGATCGGCGTCGACGGCGGCGGCACCGGCACGCGTGTCGTGCTCGGCGACGCGCAGGGCCGCGAACTGGCGCAGGCGGCCAGCGGCCCGTCGGGCCTTGGCCTCGGTATCCCGCGCGCGTGGCAGTCCATTCAGGCCGCGTGCGGGGAAGCCTTCGAGCGAGCTGGAATCGCGCTGGACTGGTCACGCTGCGTGCTCGGTTGCGGTCTCGCGGGCGTCAACAATCGCGACTGGCTCGCCGAGTTTCATGAGCAGGCGCCGCAGCTAGCCGGACTGGCCGTCGAAAGTGATGCCTACACGACCCTGCTCGGCGCGCACGACGGCGCGCCTGGCGTGATCGTCGCGCTGGGTACCGGCAGCGTCGCGGCGTCGCTCGCGAACGACGGCGAATTCCGCATGGCCAGCGGCTACGGCTTTCCGTCGGGCGACGAAGCGAGCGGCGCTTGGCTCGGCCTGCGGCTGATCGTGCATGCGCAACAGGCGCTCGACGGCCGCGTGCCCGTCGACGATCTCACGCATGCGCTGCTCGCCGATACCGGCGCGCAGGATCGCGACAGCCTCGTCGTGTGGCTGTGCGAGGCCAATCAGACCGCCTATGCGCGGCTTGCGCCGATCGCAATCGCACACCGCGCGCACCCGTTCGCGGCGCGGCTGCTCGGCGAGGCGGGCGTCGAAGTTGGCAAGATGATCGCCGCGCTCGACGCGACGCACGTGCTGCCGGTCGCGTTGTGCGGTGGCCTCGGTGCGCCGTTGCGCGAGTACGTGCCGCACGCATATCAGGCCCGTCTGCGTGAGCCGCGGGCCGATTCGGCGCATGGCGGCTTGGAGCTGGCACGGCGCGAGGCGCAGCGGGTGGCTGGCTCAGACCTGTAAAATACGAGGTTTGACGCTGCCAAGACGGCTCGGCCGTCGGACTTCACCATGTACAAAGTCATCGCCACGGATCTCGACGGCACGCTGCTCAACGCCGATCACCAGGTGGACCCGTTCACGATAGCCACGGTGCGCAAGCTCGAAAGCGACGGGCTGCAGTTCGTGATCGCAACAGGACGGCATTACTGTGACGTCGCGGGCATCCGCGACCTGCTCGGCATCAATCCGTATCTGATCACGTCGAACGGCGCGCGCATTCACGCGCCCGACAACACCGTGATCCATGCCGACGATCTGCCGCCAGAGATCGTCCAGCGTCTCGTGCAGCCCGAAATTGTCGGCGCGCATGGTCGAGTGATCGTCAGTCTGTTTGCAGACGAGGCGTGGCTGATCGACCGCGACGCGCCCCATCTCCTGGAATTCCACCAGGACTCGGGCTTCACGTACGAAGTGACCGATCTGCCGAAGCACGACGGCGTCGACATTGCCAAGGCGCTATATATCGGAGATCCCGCCGATCTCGCACAGGTGGCCGCCAATCTCGAACGCGAATTCGGTGAGCGTCTGTACGTGACGTATTCGTTGCCGGACTGTCTCGAGGTCATGACCGCGAACGTGTCGAAGGGGCGCGCGCTGCAGGTCGTGCTCGAGCGCCTCGGTGTCGACGCATCGCAGTGCGTCGCCTTCGGCGACAACATGAACGACATCGACCTGCTCGAGACGGCCGGCCATCCATTCATGATGAACAATGCCAATCCCGATCTGATCACGCGTCTGCCGCATGTGCCACGCATCGGCAACAATTTCGAGGCGGGCGTTGCGCATCATCTGCGCAAACTGTTTGCGCTCAACGACGAACTGGCGTCCTGAACCTGAGTCGCTGCGATTGAAAACGGCCCGCATCCACAATCACGGATGCGGGCCGCAGAAATTACTCGCGGAGCGCGAAGCGCGCACTCCGCTCACGCCCATCAATCCCGCCAGCCGCGATGCTGGCCGCGATCGTCATGACCCCAGCGATGGTCGTCGTGGCGCCAACCACGGTCATCGCGGTGATAGTCGCGGTAGTAATCGCCCCGCCCGTAGCGATGATCCCAGCCACCGTAGTACACCGGCTCCGGCGCCGCGTAGACGCGCGCCGGCGCGGCATAAACCGGGGCGCCGAGCGATAGGCCCACGCTCAGATCCGTATGCGCCTGCGCGACACCGCATGCGCCCGCCGCGAGTCCGGCAGCAACCAGCAAGTGAGTGACGATGCGTTTCATGTTGTTCTCTCCTGTGAGGCGACGTAGGTTTGTCGCACAGGACCAATGTACGCACTCGCGGCAGGAGGGACTGCGACCAGATGTTACGGACTGCAAGCATCGTCGAAGCCATCGACGGCAGGCGGAAAGGTCGCGAGGGCGCTAGGCGCAGTGACCTCGTCTCGCTTGCAGCCGCGCCCCACGCGGCTTTGCGGCCGATGAACCGAAGCCGCCAGACGGCGCGTCGCGCGCGCTTGCCGATTGACGCACCAGCACGCGTAATCACGGCTTACATCTGTATTACCCGATTAATCTGGCGCACGCTCCGACGCGGACGATGCTGCCGAAGAAGTCGTCCCGGCGGAAGACGCCGTCCCACCCGGCAACGCCGCGCAAGGGCAGTCGGTCGCCCGTCCGTCGAGTCCTTCGCGATCGTGCTTGAAGCTCGCGTGTGGCGTGCCGTTGCGCCAGTCGAGTCTCACGATGTAAATGCTGTCGAAGTCGTCGCTTTGCCATTTCGGCACGTCCTCGGGATTGCCGCCATGCGCGCTCAACATCTGCCGCAGCAGCTTCTCGATCAGATTGTGCTCCCACGCAATGACGATCAACTTGCCGCGATTGGCCGGATCGACGAGCGCGTTGCCAAGTTGGTCGATCTGCGCAAAGCCGTACGGCGTTTGCACCGGCATCTGGAATTGAATCGCGGTCGGCTCGATCGTCGCGAGCGGGCGCACGTAATAGTACGGATGACCGCTGTCGTTTTTTTGCTGGCCAGGGTCCGGTGCATAGATCGCATCGGGTTTGCCGAATTTGGCGGCGATGACGGCCGGCAACGCGAGCGCACGGTTGAGCCCCTGGCAGTCGAGCTGGCCGTAGCCTTGCACGGGTTTTTCGCCGTGTCGAACGAATATGAGGGTTTCGATATTGCCACTGGCCGCGGCGGGGGCGGGGGGCGTGCTCGCAATGACAGCCGCTTCGCTCGTCGCTGCGTACGCAGGCGGTAACGCCAACGTGCTCGCGCACAAGCCGCCGAACGATAGGGCGACGCCCTGCAGGAATCCGCGGAAACGGTTCATCGAAAGCACCTGTGCGAGGCTGGGAGGTCGCCCGATTCTAGCAGCGGTGCGCGCGTGCACGGGGCCGCCGCGGCATGCCCATCGCATTGATGGCCGCAATGAAAAATGGGCGCCGGGGCGCCCATTCATGCTGACTACTCGCCGATCACGCGACCGACGCGTCGACCTGCCCGTCAGTCGAGCGCCAGCGAGCGCGCATCGCTGCGGCGATCCTCGGCGATCAGCGGATACACGAGGCCCGCGATCACCGCACCGATGATCGGTGCGACCCAGAACAACCACAGCTGATCGATCGCAACGCCGCCGACGAACAGCGCCGGGCCCGTGGAGCGTGCCGGATTGACCGACGTGTTCGTGACGGGGATCGAGATCAGGTGGATCAACGTCAGGCACAGGCCGATCGCGATCGGCGCGAAACCGGCCGGTGCGCGACGGTCGGTTGCGCCCAGAATCACGAAAAGGAAGAAGCCCGTCATCACGACTTCGCAAATGAAGGCGGCGGCGAGCGAGTAATGCCCCGGCGATTGCTCACCGTAACCGTTCGTCGCGAAGCCGCTGGCGACCAGGTCGAAGCCCGGCTGACCCGACGCGATCAGCGACAGCACGAAGGCGCCGAGCACCGCGCCGATCACCTGGGCGACGATGTACGGCACCAGATCGCGCGCCGGAAAACGGCCGGCGACCATCAGGCCGACGCTCACCGCCGGATTCAGATGGCAGCCCGAAATATGGCCGATCGCAAATGCCATCGTCAGTACGGTCAGGCCGAACGCCAGCGACACGCCGACGAAGCCGATGCCCAGACCATGAATTGGCCCGGCGAAATTAGCGGCGAGAACCGCGCTGCCGCAGCCCCCGAGCACGAGCCAGAAGGTGCCGAACAGTTCGGCAGCGAGGCGTTTTGACAACTGCATGCTTGATCCTGAAAAGAATGGGTACTTCAGAAGCACGCATCGAAAAGGACGGTACGTGCATTGAACGCTCAATTCTAGGTAGGCAGCGCCAAATCGGGTGTCAAGGATTGTCAATCTGCACAGGATTTATAAGCTATTGTGAGATAAGGCGCAGGTTTTACAATTCCCGCGCTTTAATAAATATCAGAGGAAAACTTGCTAAACCGGTATTAGTGGCCATTGCGAATTTTTATAATTGCAGCTAGTCTGCGGTCGAATGAGTTCTAGAATGGGGAGAACCAAATGTCTCAATACGCCGATCTCAAGGCGCAGATCGCTAAATTGCAGGCACAGGCAGAAGAAGCGCGACGCACGGAAATCGACAATGTCGTCGCCGACATCCGCCAAAAAATCGCCGAATACGGTCTGACGGCGCAGGATCTCGGCTTCGCGGTCGCCGCCAAGCGCGGTCGCCCGCCGAAGAAGACACCGCTGCCGGCAAAATATCAGGATCCTAAATCGGGCAATACGTGGAGCGGGCGCGGAAAACCGCCCAAATGGATCGTCGGCAAGAATCGCGAGCGCTTTCTGATTGGCTCGGCCTGATTTCCGCCCGGGCTGATGCGAGACAGGGTGAAAGCGGACTGAAGGTTGTTGCTGCCCGGCTTATTGGCCGCGCGCTAATCCGCCCTGGAAGCGCAACCATCCGCGTATTAAAAAAGCCGCCCAGGCAGGGCGGCTTTTTCGCGTCCGGCAGCGAGATAACTTCGCATTCCGTGCGTGCAAACGACTTCGATGCCGGCTTCAACCGCTATTGAGCGTTATAAGCAAAGGCTCACAGCGGGCCTTCAAAGCGTAGCGAAAAAACGGCCGGGCACAAAAGCGCCGGCCGGTTTTTTCAAGCGCGCTTAGCCGACCGCCACCTGGCGCAATACCGGGCGCCGCGTCGCTTCAATCAATGCCGAATAACCGTCGATATAGTTCTGCGCCATCGTCTTCGAACTGAAGCGGCGTTCGAACTGCGCGCGGATTTCGCTGCGCGACAGCTCGTCGAGACGCTGCAGCGCGGCGACCGCGCCTTGCACGTCCTCGACGATATAGCCGGTCACGCCGTGGTCGATCACCTCCGGCACCGAGCCGCGATTGAACGCGATAACCGGCGTGCCGCAGGCCATCGACTCGATCATCACGAGGCCGAACGGCTCCGACCAGTCGATCGGGAACAGCAGCGCCTTCGCACCGGACAGAAACTCGGGCTTCTGCGCTTCGTTGATCTCGCCGACGAACTCGACATGCGCCATCGACAGCAGCGGCTCGATCTCGCGCTTGAAGTACTCCATGTCGACCTTGTCCACCTTGGCGGCGATCTTCAGCGGCAGACCGCTTTGCGCGGCGATCTTGATAGCTGTATCGACGCGCTTTTCCGGGCAGATGCGGCCGAGGAACGCGAGGTATTCGGGCTTCTTGTGCGGCTGCGGCGTGAGCAGTTGCTCCGGCAGACCGTGATAGATCGTGTTGAGCCAGTTGGCCTGCTGCAGCGGGATGCGCTGCGAATCCGAAATCGACACGACCGGCACGTGCTGGAACGCGTCGAACACCGGCTGCAATTCCGGCAGATCGAGACGGCCATGCAGCGTGGTCACGAACGGCGTGTCCATCGTCGTGAACAGGGGGAACGGCATGTAGTCGAGGTGGAAGTGCAGCACGTCGAACTCGTGCGCGACCTTGCGGACCTTTTCCATCATCAGCACATGCGGCGCCAATGCGTCGCGAATCGTCGGGTCGAGGCGCAGCGCGCGAGGCCAGCACGCCTCGAGATTCGCGGAGGTGACCGAGTCGCCGCTCGCGAACAGCGTGACGTCATGACCGAGGTCGACCAGCGCTTCGGTCAGATACGACACGACACGTTCGGTGCCGCCATAGAGTTTCGGTGGGACAGCTTCATAAAGCGGCGCGATTTGTGCGATTCGCATGCGTTTTCTCCTGTGTCGATCGGAGCTGGCGCTGGAGCGCTGACTCGGATTCCATGACAGATTTCTGCAACTTACCGGGACTGCGCACGACCGCTGGAATGGTGCGCGCAGCGTATGCCCGACGGGCGGTTGGGCGCGGTTGCTTTCCGCCCGGGGGCCCCGAAATAGGTGTCGGGTAATCCCTTAGCCTCCATTATCGGGATCGACCGCGCTAATTCGAGTTATTTTTCAAACACTTAATGTTGTTACAGCGCGAAACATCGGCCGTTACAGCTTTCGAGCGGGGTTCGATCACGGGCCGTCACCTGATCCGGCAGCGTCATGCCCCCGATTCGAACAAACGCTTAGCAAGTGGAATGCACTGCAGCAAGCGGCGGACCCGAGGGTCGGATGAATCGGGAAATGCCTCTAACCGAGTCACATTGCAGGCGAGTGAAAAGGTCTTATAATTGGTTTCCACCGTTTTTGCGGTGCGGCCGTCAAGTCCCGAAAGCTCACCATCCGGTACACGGCCCAGCCGCAGAAAATCCCTCGCGCATCGTCAGACCCGCCCCGCGCATCGGTTTCATCCCAATCAGCGTCTTCAACGGCAAGACTTGTAGGAATTATTCCTACACAAATGACGGATTAATCCGTCAGACAGCTGGGGTGTCTCTCCGATTTTCGACTGTGTCCCCTTTCGAGACAATGCTTGCCAGACCAGAGACGAGCCGATTCGCGCGGATTGATCGCGCGCGCTCGAGCAAACGTTTCCGCAAAAAAAATCGGCCTGACCAGCCGGGCATACGTACGGGGGAAATCATGAGCGCGACTAGTCAGATGCTCAGTGAGATCAGGGAAGTCAACCTGTCTTATCTGCTACTCGCCCAGCGTCTGCTGCGCGAAGACAAGCCGATGGGCATGTTCCGCATGGGAATTTCGGATCAGCTAGCCGATGTGATCGCCAATCTGTCGTTGGCGCAGACCGTCAAGCTTGCGGCGTCCAACCAGATGCTGTGCCGCTTCCGCTTCGACGACCACGCGGTGCTGTCCGCTCTCGCGGACAAGGACAAGGCCGGCTCGATCGCCCAGGCGCATTCGGCGATCCTGATGGCGAGCCAGCCGGTCGAGCACCTCGGCTGATGGCCAGCAAGAGCGTCGTACTCGAAGTCCGGGAAATTACCCTCGCGATCGAGCTGATTGGACTGGGTGCGCGCCTGCAATTGCTGGAGGCGGAAACCAGTCTGTCGCGCGACCGGCTCATCAGGCTGTACAAGGAACTGAAAGGGGTCTCGCCGCCCAAGGGCATGCTGCCGTTCTCGACCGACTGGTTCATGACCTGGCAGCCGAACTTTCATTCATCGCTGTTCTACAACATCTACCGTTTCATGGCCGATCACGGCGGCTGCCACGCGATCGAATCGATCGTGAAGAGCTACCGGCTCTACCTGGAACACGTGCAGTTGCACGACGACGAGCCGGTGCTCAGCCTCACGCGCGCGTGGACGCTGGTGCGCTTCTTCGACTCGGGCATGCTGCAAATGAGCGCCTGCCGGCGCTGCAGCGGTCACTTCGTCGCGCACGCGCATGATCCGCAGCACGCGTTCGTCTGCGGACTGTGCCAGCCGCCGTCGCGCGCCGGCAAGACGAAGAAGGCGGCGCAAACGCGTGCCGGGCGCCAAATTGCCGTCCCCGGCGTGCCGGCGCTATCACCGCACATGGTCGAGGCACGGGCTCAAGAGGCCCGCTGCACCGCATCCGCGCTCGAAACCCTCGAGACCGTCGAGCTCTGAGCAGCACACGTTGAGGTGGCGCAAGCCTCTGGTTAACACCGGACTCGGGCGCCCCCTTTTTCCCCAAAGTTTTCCGCGCCGGTGCCGTAAACCTGACTAACGACGGTGACCGTCGCTTTTTTGTGAGGGCTCGGCAGTGCTGATTTTCGTGGGAACACTCGTGACGCTATTGTCCGTTTTCGGCGGTTACGCGCTCGAAGGCGGCCATCTCGGCGCGCTGCTGCAACCCGTTGAAGTGCTGATGATCGCCGGGGCAGGCGTTGGCGCGTTCATTCTCGGCAACGGAATGAAGACGATCATGGCGACAGTGCGCGTCATCCCGACCCTGTTCAAGGGTGCGAAATACAACAAGGACGTCTACATGGAGCTGATGGGGCTCCTGTACGTGCTGCTCGCGAAAGCGCGCAAGGAAGGCACGCTGACGCTCGAAGCCGACATCGACGATCCGTCGAAGAGCCCGATCTTCACGCAGTACCCGAAGATCCTCGCCGACAAGCACATCATCGAGTTCCTGACCGACTACCTGCGGCTGATGGTCGGCGGCAACATGAACGCGTTCGAGATCGAAAGCCTGATGGACGAGGAAATCGAGACGCACCACCAGGAAGGCGAGGCGCCCGCGCACGCGCTGACCAAGGTCGGCGACGCGATGCCCGCGTTCGGTATCGTCGCCGCGGTGATGGGCGTGGTGCACACGATGGCCTCGGCCGACAAGCCGCCCGCGGTGCTCGGCGAGATGATCGCGCAGGCGCTGGTCGGCACCTTCCTCGGCATTCTGCTTTCGTACGGGCTGATCGGGCCGCTCGCGAGCGTTGCCGAGCAGCGCGTGACCGAGTCGACCAAGATGTTCCAGTGCATCAAGGTGACGATCCTCGCGAGCCTGAACGGCTACGCGCCGGCGATTGCTGTCGAGTTCGGCCGCAAGGTGCTCTTCTCGACCGAGCGCCCGTCGTTCGCCGAGCTCGAAGAGCACGTGCGCCGCGTCAAGGCCAAATAAGCAGGCGGCGGAACCGAACCGATGAGCAAGGACAAAGACCGCGCAATCGTTGTCAAGCGCGCAACGCCCAAAAAGTCCGGTCATCACGGCGGCGCGTGGAAGCTCGCGTACGCGGACTTCATGACCGCGATGATGGCGTTCTTCCTGCTGATGTGGCTGCTGAGTTCAGCCTCCACCGTGCAGTTGAAAGGCATCGCCGACTACTTCAACCAGCCGCTGAAGATCACGCTGTGGGGCGGCGATCGCAGCGCCGAAGACTCGAGCATCCTGAAGGGCGGCGGACGCGACATCTCGACCGACGCGCAAGGCGTGACCCGCTCGACCGACGGCAGCAGCAGCCGCGCCGAGCGCACCGCCTCGCATAACAACGAAGACTCGGTCAAGCAGTTGCAAGGCGAGCTGGAGCGCCAGGAACAGGTGCGCCTGCACGACCTGCAGGTCAAGCTGATGGCCGCGATCGAGGCCAACCCGGTGCTGCGCCAGTTCAAGCAGCAGATCCGCATCGATTCGACGCTGACCGGCTTGCGCATCGAGATCGTCGACTCGCAGAAGCGGCCCATGTTCGCGACCGCGCGCGACGTCGTCGAGCCGTACATGCGCGACATTCTGCGCGAGATCGGCCATACGCTGAACGACGTGCCGAACCGCATCATCGTGCAGGGCCACACCGACGCGGTGCCGTACGCGGGCGGCGAGAAGGGCTATAGCAACTGGGAGCTGTCGGCCGATCGCGCGAACGCGTCGCGGCGCGAGCTGATCGCGGGCGGCATGGACGAAGCGAAGGTGATGCGCGTGCTCGGTCTCGCCTCGGCGCAGAACCTGAACAAGGCGGACCCGCTCGATCCGGAGAACCGCCGCATCAGCATCATCGTGCTGAACAGGAAGTCGGAGGACGCGCTCAATCACGACGACTCCACGACGGCGACCCTGTCGGACGACGCAGCCGGCTCCAAGCCGCTGCTGCAAAAACTTGCGCAGCCGATGATGGTTGCACCGAAGTTGCCGGCGGCAGCGCCGCCGGCCCAGTAACGGACCGCGGCCGCCGGACGTGGTCCGCGCCTGACCGGCGCGCACCGTCGGGCGGCCCAGTGTTAAGCGCAGCGAGGTTTTCATGATCAGGCACATCCTGGCAGTCGACGATTCGGCATCGATGCGGCAGATCCTCGCCGCGACGCTGACGGGTGCCGGCTATGAAGTCACGCTCGCGGCGGACGGCAACGAAGGGCTCGAAAACGCGCTCGCGATGGCGTTCGATCTCGTCCTGACCGACCAGCACATGCCGGGCAAGACCGGTCTCGATCTGATCACCGCGCTGCGCGGAAATCCGGCCTATCAGGCGACGCCCATCCTCGTCCTCACGACGGAATCGGGCGAACCCTTCAAAGAGGCGGCGCGCGCGGCGGGTGCGACCGGCTGGATCGAAAAGCCGCTCGACCCGGACATGCTGACCGAGCTGGTGGCAGCGCTGTCGGAACCGGACCCGGTGTGATCCGCGCCATCGACGCCACCTTTAGACCCAGTACAGACAGATAGCTCCCGACGCGGCTGCACGGCAGCTCACGCCAGACAGCCACTCAAGCGGTGAACCAGGCATGACACTCGACATCACTCAGTTCTATCAGACGTTCTTCGACGAAGCGGACGAACTGCTCGCGCAGATGGAGCAATTGCTGCTCGATCTCGACGTGGCCCGCCCGGACCCCGAGGACCTCGCGGCGATCTTTCGCGCCGCGCATTCGATCAAGGGCGGCGCGGCGACCTTTGGCTTCACCGCGCTCACCGAGACGACCCACATTCTCGAGTCGCTGCTCGATCGCGCGCGCAACAACGAGCTGGTGCTGCGCAAGGACATGATCGACACGTTCCTCGAAACCAAGGACGTGCTGTCCGGTCAGCTCGCCGACTATCGCGCGAGCGCCGAGCCCGATGCGGCGGTGGCGCGCGCGATCTGCGCGAAGCTCGAGCGCTTGCACGCGGAAAGCCGCATGGGCGCCACGCCGGAGCCGGCGCCGGCAGTCGTCGAGGCAGCGCCGGCGACGGCAACACAAGCAGCAACACACGCCATGGCACTAGAGGAGCCAGGCGGCATCCCGCCCGAGCACGTCGTCGAACAGGCGGTGCAGGCGGCGGGTGAATGGACGGGCGGCGAACCGGCACAGACCGGTCAGGCCGCGGGCACGGGCGACGGCGCCGGCCCTCATCTGAAAATTACGCTACGGGGCGTGGGAGAGAAAGACCAGGAACTGCTTGCCGAAGAGCTGGGCAACCTGGGCAATATCGTCGGGCAGGTCAAGAGCGGCAGCGATCTGATGCTGTGGCTCTCGACCGACGTCACCTCCGACGACATCATCGCCGTGTGCTGCTTCGTGATCGACGAAAGTCAGATCACGATCGGCCGCGGCACCGCGCCGGCGGACGACGCGCAGCAGGGCGAACCTGGAACGCCCGACGCTGCCGTCCGAACACCGGCGCCCACTGCGCACGTCGCGCCCGCCGCTCCCGCGGCGCAAGCGCAGACGCCAGCGCAGCCGGTCATTCACGCGGAGCACGCGGCATCGTCGGCCCCGGTGGCCCACACCGCTGCGCCCGCCAGCGCGGCCAGTCACGCGGGCGCCGCCGAGCCGGCGGCAGCGGCACCCGCCGCAGCTCAAGCGGCGGCCAAACCGGCTGGCGGCGCCGCCGCCGAGCAGGACCGCAAGGCGGCCCGTCCGGCCGCCGCGGCGGCCAACGGCGAAGGCAGCTCGATTCGCGTCGGCGTCGAGAAGGTCGATCAGCTGATCAACCTGGTCGGCGAACTGGTGATCACCCAGGCGATGCTCGCGGAGACCACCAGCACGTTCGATCCGGCGCTGCACGACCGGCTCTTCAACGGCATGGCGCAACTCGAGCGCAACGCGCGCGATCTGCAGGAAGCGGTGATGTCGATCCGCATGATGCCGATGGATTACGTGTTCAGCCGCTTCCCGCGTCTGGTGCGCGATCTCGCGGCAAAACTCGGCAAGGAGGTCGAACTCGTCACCTTCGGTCAGGCGACCGAACTCGACAAGAGCCTCATCGAACGGATCATCGATCCGTTGACCCACCTCGTGCGCAACAGTCTCGATCACGGCATCGAAACCGTCGAGGCGCGCCGCGCGGCGGGCAAGGATTCGACCGGTCAGCTGGTGCTGTCGGCGGCGCACCACGGCGGCAACATCGTGATCGAGGTCAGCGACGACGGCGCGGGCCTGCGCCGCGACAAGATTCTCGCGAAGGCGGCCAAGCAGGGCATGCAGGTCAGCGAAACGATGACCGACGAAGAAGTCTGGAACCTGATTTTCCTGCCGGGCTTCTCGACGGCCGAGCAGGTCACGGACGTGTCGGGCCGCGGCGTCGGCATGGATGTGGTGAAACGCAACATCCAGTCGATGGGCGGTCACGTCGAAATCACCTCGCACGCGGGCAAGGGCAGCACCACGCGGATCGTGTTGCCGCTCACGCTCGCGATTCTCGACGGTATGTCGGTCAAGGTCGGCAACGAGATCTTCATCCTGCCGCTGAACTTCGTGATGGAGTCGCTCCAGCCGCGAGCCGAAGACATCTACACGGTCGCCAACGGCGAGCGCGTGGTGCGCGTGCGCGGCGAATACCTGCCGCTCGTCGCGCTGCACGAGGTGTTCAACGTGTCGGACGCGAAGCAGGAGCCGACCCAGGGCATCGTCACGATCATGCAGACCGAGGGACGGCGCTTCGCGATGCTGATCGACGAACTCGTCGGCCAGCAGCAGGTGGTCGTGAAGAATCTCGAAACGAACTACCGCAAGGTGCACGGCATTTCAGCGGCGACCATCCTCGGCGACGGCAGCGTCGCACTGATCGTGGACGTCGCGGCGCTGAACCGCGAAACCCGCCATGCGCATGGGCACGCGCAGGCGCATCAGGCGATGAGCTTCGCGTGAGGCGTGCGCCAGCTGCGGCACTGACAGACAACGCAATACAACTTCAACTCAATTCATCCCAACCGTTTGGGGGCTAACGTGGCAGAAGTCCAATCCATCAATTCGAGCGTCGCGGGCGGTACGAATGGCCGCCGCGACGCGCAGGCGGACGCCGGCGGTCAGGAATTCCTCGTCTTCACGCTCGGCGCGGAAGAGTACGGCATCGACATCCTGAAGGTGCAGGAAATCCGCGGCTACGACAACGTGACGCGCATCGCCAATGCGCCCGAGTTCATCAAAGGCGTGATCAACCTGCGCGGCATCATCGTGCCGATCGTCGACATGCGCATCAAGTTCCATCTGGGCCGCGTCGAGTACGACCACCAGACCGTCGTGATCATCCTGAACGTCGCGCATCGCGTGGTCGGGATGGTGGTGGACGGCGTGTCGGACGTGCTGACGCTCGCGGTCGACCAGATCATGCCGGCGCCGGAATTCGGCGCGACGCTGACGACCGAGTACCTGACCGGTCTCGGCACCGTCGACGGCCGCATGCTGATCCTGATGGACATCGAGAAGCTGATGACCAGCTCGGAGATGTCGCTGACCGAGACGCTCGGCGTCTGACGGCAGGCGCGAACGGATCACAGCAGGAACACAGCAGGAACACAGCAGCAACACAGCAGCAACACAGCAGCAACACAGCACAGGGAGCATCAACATGCTGAGCAGGTGGTCGATCCGCACATCGTTGACGATGGTGGGGATTCTTCTGGTGACGCTGACCGTGGTGGTCGGCGCGCTCGGGCTGAGCGCGCTGAATCGCGCGAGCGGCTCGCTCGATCGCATCGCACGCGGCGAACTGGTCGCGATTCATGCGCTCGACGATGCGTCGGCGTATCTGTTGCGCTCGCGCGTCGCGATCGATCGCTTCAACACGCTGACGGCGGCCGGCAACGCGGACGAGGCGAAGAAGGCGCTCGATCGTGCGCAGGAGTTGCTCGGCAAGAGCAACCAGAGCTGGCAGGCGTATCTCGACGCGCCGAAGCACGGCGTCGATCAGGCGTTGCTCGACGATGTGCTCGCGAAGCACACGACGGTCATGCATGACGGCGTCGACGTCGAATTCGCCGCGCTGAACGCGAACAACCTCGATGCGTATCACGCGGTAGCGGACACGAAGATCAGCCCGATGTTCATCGCCTACGACGCGGCCGCGGCCACGGTCATCCAGGCGCTGCAGCAGAGCGTGGCCGATCAGGAGGCGAGCGCGCAGTCGAACGCGTCGCTGATGATCACGCTGATCGGCGCGGTCACGGTGTTCGCGCTGCTGGTGGTGGTGGGCATCCGCTTCGCGTTGCGCGGTCTGATCGTGCAGCCGCTCGCCGACGCGACGGCGTGTTTCGAGCGGATCGCCGCCGGCGATCTGTCGGGCACCGTCGAGGTCTACAGCGGCAACGAAATCGGCCGCCTGTTCGCGGGCATCAAACGGATGCAGGAGAGTCTCGCGACGATGCTGCGCGCGGTGCACGGCAGCACCGAATCGATCGACACCGGTGCGCGTGAAATCGCAATGGGCAACACCGATCTGTCGCAGCGCACCGAGCAGCAGGCCGCATCGCTGCAGGAAACCGCGTCGAGCATGGACCAGCTGACCGGCACCGTGCGGCAGAACACCGAGAACGCGCGCCAGGCGAGCCAGCTTGCCGTCAACGCGTCGGATATCGCGACGCGCGGCGGCGACGTGGTGAGCCAGGTCGTCACGACGATGCAGGAGATCGCGACCAGTTCGAACAAGGTCGTCGACATCATTGGTGTGATCGAGGGCATCGCCTTCCAGACCAACATTCTCGCGCTGAACGCGGCGGTCGAAGCCGCGCGCGCCGGCGAACAGGGCCGCGGCTTCGCGGTCGTCGCGGGCGAAGTGCGCAGCCTCGCGCAACGCAGCGCGAGCGCCGCCAAGGAGATCAAGGAGCTGATCGGCGATTCGGCCGACAAGGTGAAGAGCGGCTCCGAGCTGGTTGGCCGCGCGGGCACGACGATGGACGAAATCGTCCAGGCCGTGCGGCGCGTGACCGACATCATGGGCGAGATCAGCGCGGCGTCGGAAGAGCAGTCGGGCGGCATCGAGCAGGTCAATCGCGCGGTCGTGCAGATGGATTCGGTCACGCAGCAGAATGCGGCGCTGGTCGAGCAGGCAGCGGCCGCGGCGGCATCGCTCGAAGATCAGACGCGGCAGTTGCAGTCGGTGCTGAGCGGCTGGAAAGTCGCCGGCTCACCGGTGCGTCAGAGCGTGGCTGCCACGCGTGCGCAAGCGCCCGCGCAGTTCGCCAAAGCCGCACCGAAAGCAGCGAGCGCGGCGACTTCGGTAGGCACAGCAGGCGCGAGCAACGACACGAAGGCAAGCGCGGCGGCAGCGACGGCCGCCAGTCAGCACGAAGCGGCCGCACGCGTCGAACCGGCATTGAAACCCAGGCCGGCCGCAGCCGCGGCCCGCGCCACGACCGACACGCCCACGCGTGCCGCTGCGGCAAGCACGCCGGGCGCAAGCTCGGACGCGGACTGGGAAACGTTTTAAGCAACGGCAGAGCGACATGTGGTCAACCGGTATCGCGCCCGCGGATGGGCGAAGCATCGAAGCACGCGCATCACGCGTGTCGCGAGCCGGCCGTATGGCGATGACATTCGCGGAAGGGCGCGACTCCGCGAAGACAATTCCTTCCCCCCAGGCAGTGCGGCTGGGCGGCAAGCGTGATGACGCATATCGCAGACAGGAATTTTCATGATGGCAACGCGCGCACCACAACGCCCCGCTCGGGCCGCTCCTGACCGGACAGAGCCGGCCAGGTCCGTCGAGACGGGCCGCGATTTCGAATTCACGTCGGCCGATTTCGCCCGTATCCGCGATCTGATTCATCGCGCGGCGGGCATCTCGTTGTCGGATCACAAGCGCGACATGGCGTATAGCCGCCTCGCGCGCCGCTTGCGCGCGCGTGGCATCGATACGTTCCGCCAGTATCTCGATCTGCTCGAAGCGGAAAACGATCCGGCCGAGTGGGAAGCGTTCACCAATGCGCTGACCACGAACCTGACCGCGTTTTTCCGCGAAGCCCATCACTTTCCGATCCTCGCCGAGTTCGCGCCACGCCGCGCGCAGCCGGTGTCCGTGTGGTGCTCGGCGGCCTCGACGGGCGAGGAGCCTTACTCGATCGCGATGACGCTGATCGAAGCGCTCGGCGAGAGCGGCGCGCGCCAGGCATCGGTGCTCGCGACCGACATCGACACCCAGGTGCTCGCGAAGGCCGAGGCCGGCGTCTACCAGTTCGACCAGGTCAAGCATCTGTCGCCCGAGCGGCTCAAGCGCTTCTTCCTGAAGGGCACGGGCGCGCATGCGGGGATGGTCAAGGTGCGTCCCGAAGTGCGCGCGCTCGTGCGCTTCGAGCAGCTGAACCTGACCGATCGCGATTACCAGTTGCGCACGCAGTTCGACGCGATTTTCTGCCGCAACGTGATGATCTATTTCGACAAGCCGACCCAGGCGCAGGTGCTCACGCGCTTCGAGCCGCTGATGAAAGCGGGCGGCCTGTTGTTCGCCGGCCATTCGGAAAACTTCACGTACGTGACGCAGGCGTTCCGGCTGCGCGGCCAGACCGTCTACGAACTGACACGCGACGCGGGCGGCGCTCGCGCATCGTCACGCGCCAACGCGCACGGCGCACACAGCGCGGATCAACCGAGCGGGGTGGCCGCATGAGCAGCACGCTGCCGATCGCTTCGAACCTGTACTACGACAACCACTTTCAGCGCCCCGGCGTGAAGCTGTTGCCCAACGAGTTCTACACGACGAGCGAAGACATGGTGCTCGTGACCGTGCTCGGCTCGTGCGTCGCGGCCTGCATTCAGGACCGCACCGCGGGCATCGGCGGCATGAATCACTTCATGCTGCCCGACGACGGCGCCGACGTCGCGCAGGCGGCGTCGGACTCGATGCGCTACGGCGCATACGCGATGGAAGTGCTGATCAACGAACTGATCAAGGCGGGCGGGCGGCGCGAGCGCTTCGAGGCCAAGGTGTTCGGCGGCGGCGCGGTGCTCGCGGGTATGACGACGATGAACATCGGCGATCGCAACTCGGAGTTCGTGCGCCGCTATCTGGCCACCGAAAAGATCCGCATCGTCGCCGAGGACCTGCAGGGCTCGCACCCGCGCAAGGTGGCGTTCATGCCGCGCACCGGCCAGGTGATGGTGAAGAAGTTGCGCTTGCAGCAGGAAGCGGGCGTGGCCGAGCGCGAGCAGGCGCTCGTGCGGCAAAGCGCCGAAGCGCGCGCCGAGCGGCTCGCTGCCGCGCGCAAGCGGGTCGAGCTGTTCGCGAAGCCGGCCGCGGCCGCAGCTGCCGCGCGGCCGAGAATCGAACTGTTCGGCGCGAACCCGCGCCCGACTCATTCAAACAACGCCAGAACGACAGAGGAGGCGTGAGCGCTGTGCAAAAGATCAAGGTATTGTGCGTCGACGATTCGGCGCTGATCCGCAGCCTGATGACCGAGATCATCAATGGCCAGCCGGACATGACAGTGGTGGCGACGGCGCCCGATCCGCTCGTCGCGCGCGAGCTCATCAAGCAGCACAACCCGGACGTGTTGACGCTCGACGTCGAAATGCCGCGCATGGACGGCCTCGACTTTCTCGAGAAGTTGATGCGCCTGCGGCCGATGCCGGTCGTGATGGTCTCGTCGCTGACCGAACGCGGCAACGAAATCACGCTGCGCGCGCTCGAACTCGGCGCGGTGGATTTCGTCACCAAGCCGAAGGTCGGCATTCGCGACGGCATGCTCGACTACGCGGAAAAGCTCGCCGACAAGGTGCGCGCCGCGGCCCGCGCGCGCGTGCGCCAGGCCGCGCCCGCGCAGCATGCGGCCACGCACGCCGCGCAGGCGCCGCTCGGCGCCACGCCGCTGTTCAACAACCCGCTCCTGAGTACCGAGAAGCTGATCATCGTCGGTGCCTCGACGGGCGGCACCGAAGCGATCCGTGAAGTGCTCGTGCCGCTGCCGCCCGATGCGCCCGCGGTGCTGATCGCGCAGCACATGCCGCCCGGCTTCACGAAATCTTTTGCGCAACGCCTCAATGGTTTGTGCCGGATTACCGTTAAAGAGGCGGAGCACGGCGAGCGCGTGCTGCCGGGGCACGCGTACATCGCGCCGGGCCACGCGCATCTGTTGCTCGCGAGGAGCGGCGCGAACTATATTGCGCACCTGTCCGACGACCCGCCGGTGAACCGGCATCGTCCGTCGGTCGATGTGCTGTTCCGCTCGGCCGCGCAGCATGCGGGCAAGAACGCGGTCGGCGTGATTCTGACCGGCATGGGGCGCGACGGCGCGGCCGGTCTGCTGGAGATGAAAAAGGCCGGTGCCTACACGCTGGCGCAGGACGAAGCGAGCTGCATCGTGTTCGGCATGCCGCGCGAGGCGATCGCACTCGGAGCCGCCGACGAAATCGCCGCGCTGCCGGACATGAGCCGGCGCGTGATGGCGCGTTTGTCGTCGATGGGTGAACGCGTTCAGCGGGTATGATGCGTGCCGGATGGAATGACGCGGTCGAACGCCGCAACATGGATCAAGCAAAGGGATAGAAATGGATAAGGGAATGAAGATTCTGGTGGTTGACGATTTTCCGACGATGCGCCGGATCGTCCGCAACCTGCTCAAGGAACTGGGCTACTCGAACGTCGACGAAGCTGAGGACGGCGCGGCCGGTCTCGCGCGTCTGCGCAGCGGCAGCTACGAGTTCGTGATCTCCGACTGGAACATGCCGAACCTCGACGGTCTGGCGATGCTGAAGGAAATCCGCGCCGACGCGAGCCTCGCGCACCTGCCGGTGCTGATGGTGACGGCCGAGTCGAAGAAGGAAAACATCATCGCGGCGGCGCAGGCCGGCGCGAGCGGTTATGTCGTCAAGCCGTTCACGGCCGCGACGCTCGACGAGAAGCTCAACAAGATTCTCGAGAAGATGGCGAAAGCCGGGAGCTGACGTGACGCCGCCGACCGAAACGCCTGGCGCCGAAGCGGGCAATGACAGCGGCGACTTCGCGTCGGACCGCATCCTCGCGCGCATCGGACAACTGACGCGCACCTTGCGCGATTCGATGCGCGAGCTTGGGCTCGACAAGCACGTCGAGCGTGCGGCCGAAGCCGTGCCCGACGCGCGCGATCGTCTGAAGTACATCGCCAATATGACCGAGCAGGCCGCCGAGCGCGTGCTGTCGGCGATCGACGTTGCGAAGCCGATCCAGGAGCAGTTGCAGAAAGACGCGGGCGAGCTCGACGCACGCTGGGAGCAGTGGTACGCGGCGCCGATCGAGCGCGAAGAAGTGCGCGCGCTGATGAACGACACGCGCACCTTTCTGCGCGGCGTACCCGAAGCGACCGGCGCGACCAACTCGCAGCTAATGGAGATCATGCTCGCGCAGGACTTCCAGGATCTGACCGGCCAGGTGATCAAGAAGATCACCGACGTCGTCTACCTGATCGAGCAGCAACTGCTCGGGGTGCTGGTCGAGAACATCGCGCTCGAGCGTCGCGAGCAGTTCGCGGCGAACGCGGCGGCTCTGAAGGCCGAGGTGTCGTCGACGGGCAGTCCCGAGCATCTGCTCAACGGTCCGCAGATCAATCCGGAAGGCAAGACCGACGTGGTGCAGGATCAATCGCAGGTCGACGATCTGCTCGCGAGCCTCGGCTTCTGATCGATTGAAACGGCCCGGCGCGCGACCCGGGCTGGTGGTCTTGCCGCGATTCGCGCGAGGCGCGCAGCTAATGCGCGCTGAATACAACGCTTCAGTGTGGTTCCCCCCTGTAATTGTCGGTAAGTCGCGCACGCGAGCGCGGCTGCTGTTGGCTGAAAGGATCAGCAGGCATACTACGAGGTCAAAGCGGTACGGCACCCGGTCAGCACAATGCCGGGCGGTTGCCCGATGAGGGAGACCCCTCAGCGTAACGGCCGCGGCAGTGCCGTATCATCTGCCTACATGCGACCGGTTCGCGCAGTCAGCGAAGCGCGAAGCAGCTCGGGAGGAGCATCACTATGTGGAGTCGTATTCGTCGCGCCGGGAGAGTCACGGCGCTGGTCTTGCCATGTTCGTTATTGGCGCTGGCCGCGTCACAGTCCGCCCAGGCGGCACTGGGCAGCGCGCCGCTGACGCCGCCCTCCGACGCCTCGGTGTCGTCCCGTGTGGTGCAGCCCGCGAGTGGCACAACCCAAAGCGTCATGCGCTCCGAATCGAGCGCGGCGTCCTCCACGTCTTCCACCTCCGCCTCCTACACCGTACGCGAGACCACCTTCGGGAACGGCACCGTCGTGCGCGAATATCTCACTACGAGCGGTGCCGTATTCGGCATTTCGTGGCATGGTCCGCAGATGCCCGATCTCAACGATCTGCTCGGCAGTTATTTCCCGCAGTACGTGGCCGGTGTGAAGGCCGTTCGGGCCGCGCGCGGCAATGCGCGCGGCCCGGTCAGCGTCGACGACAGCGGGCTCGTGGTGCGCTCGGGCGGCCACATGGGCGCATTTAGCGGCGTCGCCTGGCTGCCGTCCGAGCTGCCGGCCGGCGTCAGCGGTTCCGACATCCAGTAACGGCGAGGACGACGATGCGAACCATGCACACGAGCGCGAAACTCAAAGGCTGGATGCAGGCCATGCTTGCCGTGCTGCTCACGGCGACGCTAGTCGCCTGCGGCGGTGGCGGTGGCAGCGACAACTCCAGTTCCAACAGCGGCGGTGGCACGTCGAACGGCCTGAACGGCGGATCGCTGCCGGCCAGCCCGACCCAGCAGCCGATCTCCCCGAACGCCTCGAACACGGTGCCCATCACGGTCGGCCGAGGCGTGGCGGGTGTCATCAACATTCCGACCGTCAGCGTGACGATCTGCGCGCCGGGTTCGACGACCAACTGCCAGAAGATCGACAACATCCAGCTCGACACGGGCTCATTTGGCCTGCGCGTGGTCGGCTCGGTGCTCAATTCGACGCTGCTCAACGCGTTGCCGGTCAGCACGATCGCCGGCAGCGGCGCGCAGCTCGCCGAGTGCGCGACGTTCGCGGACGGTTTCACGTGGGGCTCGGTGCGCACCGCGCTCGTGACGATGGGCGGCGAAACGACGACCAGCAGCATCCCGCTGCAGATCATCGGCGACAAGGCCGCGAGCACGACACCCACGAGCGGCTGCGGCAACGGCTCGGCCGAAAACACGGTCAGCGATCTCGGCGCGACTGGCATTCTCGGCGTCGGTACCGCGCCGACCGACTGCGGCGCGACGTGCGCGAACCCGGCGACCGCGGCGAACTACAGCAACTACTTCGCCTGCCCGAACGGCATCGCATGCAGCCGCACGGCGGTGCCGCTCGCGCAGCAGGTCGCCAACCCGGTCGCGAGCTTCCCGCTCGACAACAACGGCGTGATCGTGCAGATGGCGCCCGTGTCGAACACCGGCGCCGCTTCGGCGAGCGGCACGCTCGTGTTCGGCATCGGCACGCAGGGCAACAACCAGCTCGCCGCGTCGAACGTCTTCACGACCGATGCCTTCGGCGACCTGAACAACAGCACCTTCAACGGCACGACGGTTCAGGCGTTCCTCGATTCCGGCTCGAACGCCTATTTCTTCGGCGATGGCACGCTCACGCAGTGCGGCAGCCAATTCGCGGGCTTCTATTGCCCGTCCTCGGCGCAGACCCGCACGGTCACGCTGGTGGGGCTGAACAAAGTGTCGGCGGTCGCGAGCATCGGCATCCTGAATGCGCAGACGTTGTTCAACAACGGCAGCAACTACGCGTTCAACGACCTCGCCGGTCAGATCGGCGGCAATGCCAGCTTCGACGTCGGTCTGCCGTTCTTCTACGGCCGCTACGTGTACTACCACCTCGACCAGACCGCGAGCGGCGGCGCCTCCCCCTACGTCGGCTACTGAAGCCGCGCGTCAAATCGATGCCGGACGGCGCGTGTGAGACACACGCGGGCCGTCCGGCCATCCGTCGAAATACCCCCGTTTCTCCGCCCTTATCCGCCGATCGGCGCTTGCGTCGAGCGGGAATAATCGCTGTCACTGGAAAGAGGCGTCGTGCCTCGTCCGACCGGAGAGCTTTGTGGCAGAGGACAGCGACCTCGAAAAAACCGAATCAGCCACCCCTCGGCGCCTGGCAAAGGCGCGCGAGGAGGGGCAGATCGTGCGTTCGCGGGAGTTGTCGACCTTCGCGCTGCTCGCAGCCGGGTTCTATGGCGTGTGGGGCATGTCCGGCAGCATCGGCGACCATTTGCAGAACATGCTGCGTGCGTCGCTCACGTTCAATCACGCGAGCACGTTCGACACCAGCCGCATGCTGATCGGCGCGGGCGCCGCGAGCCGCGAAGGACTTTACGCGCTACTGCCGATCCTCGCCTTCACCGGCCTCGCCGCGCTGCTCGCGCCGATGGCGCTCGGCGGCTGGCTGCTGTCGACGAAAGCGCTCGAACCGAAGTTCGGCCGGCTCAATCCGATCGAGGGCTTGAGCCGCATGTTTTCGATCAACGGGCCGATCCAGCTCGGCATGTCGCTCGCGAAGACGCTCGTGGTGGGTGTCATCGGCGGGACGGCCATCTGGACTCGCCATGAGCAACTCCTCGCGCTCGCCACGCAGCCGCTCCATCTCGCGCTCGCCAACTCCGTGCATCTGATCGCGGTGTGCTGCGGCACGACGGTGGCCGGCATGTTCGTCGTGGCCGCGCTCGACGTGCCCTACCAGCTGTGGTCGTTCCACAAGAAGCTGCGCATGACGAAGGAAGAAGTGAAGCGCGAGCATCGCGAGAGTGAAGGCGATCCGCACATCAAGGGCAAGATTCGCGCGCAGCAGCGTGCGATCGCACGGCGCCGCATGATGGCCCAGGTGCCGAAGGCCGACGTGGTCGTGACGAACCCGACGCACTTCGCGGTCGCGCTGCAATACACGGACGGCGAGATGCGCGCGCCGAAGGTGGTCGCGAAGGGCGTGAACCTCGTGGCCGCGCGGATTCGCGAGATCGCCGCCGAAAACAACGTGCCGTTGCTCGAAGCGCCGCCGCTCGCGCGGGCGCTGTATCACAACGTCGAACTGAATCGCGAGATTCCGGGGCCGCTGTATGGCGCGGTGGCCGAAGTGCTCGCGTGGGTCTATCAGCTACGTCGCTTCAAGACCGAGGGCGGCGACGCCCCTGTCGCGCCGACCGACCTCGACGTGCCGGCCGAACTCGATAAGGGCGGCGTGTCGGACGAAGACGCCGCCGACGAAGCCGAAGACGCGCTGAACCCCGGCGACGACGCCAACGACGACACGAGCAACAACAATAACGGAGCCTCCGCATGAACGCTCGCGCCGGTTTCCTCGCCCGACGGCCGGATGCCCTGAGCAGCACCAACCTGCGCGCCCTCGCCGGGCCGGTGCTGATCTGCATGATCCTCGGCATGATGATTCTGCCGTTGCCGCCGTTCCTGCTGGATCTGCTGTTCACGTTCAATATCGCGCTGTCGGTGATGGTGCTGCTCGTCAGCATGTACACGATGAAGCCGCTCGACTTCGCCGCGTTCCCGAGCGTGCTGCTGTTCTCGACGCTGCTGCGGCTGTCGCTGAACGTCGCGTCGACGCGGATCGTGCTGCTCGAAGGCCACACCGGTCCGGACGCGGCCGGCCAGGTGATCGAGTCGTTCGGCCACTTCCTCGTGGGCGGCAACTTCGCGGTCGGTATCGTCGTCTTCGTCATCCTGATGGTGATCAACTTCATGGTCATCACCAAGGGCGCGGGGCGGATCGCCGAAGTGTCCGCGCGCTTCACGCTCGACGCGATGCCCGGCAAGCAGATGGCGATCGACGCCGATCTGAACGCCGGCCTCATCAACGAAGAGCAGGCCCGCAAGCGCCGCTCGGATATTTCGCAGGAAGCCGAGTTCTACGGCTCGATGGACGGTGCGAGCAAGTTCGTGCGGGGCGATGCGATCGCCGGTCTGCTGATCATGGTGATCAACATCATCGGCGGGCTGATCGTCGGGATGGTCCAGCACGACATGAGTTTTGCGGCGGCGGGCAAGAACTACACGCTGCTGACGATCGGCGACGGCCTCGTCGCGCAGATTCCGTCGCTGGTGATTTCGACGGCAGCCGGTGTGATCGTGTCGCGCGTCGCCACCAACGAAGACATCGGCACGCAGCTGACCGGCCAGCTGTTCACGAATCCGCGCGTGCTGATGATCACCGGCTCCATCCTCGTGCTGATGGGCCTGATTCCGGGCATGCCGCACTTCGCGTTCCTGATTCTCGGCGGCGGCCTGATCCAGCTCGGCCGCACGATGAAGAAGCGCAGCGAGGAGCGCAAGAACGCGCCGGCCCTCGTCGACGTCACGCCGGCCGCGCTGGCGCCGGTCGAAAACGCCGAGGCGAGCTGGGACGACGTGACGATGATCGACACGCTCGGCCTCGAAGTGGGCTACCGGCTGATACCGCTCGTCGACAAGAACTCGGACGGCGAACTGCTGAAGCGGATCAAGAGCATCCGCAAGAAGTTCGCTCAGGAAATCGGCTTTTTGCCGCCGGTCATTCATATCCGCGACAACCTCGAATTGCGGCCGAACGGCTATCGCATTGCGTTGAAGGGTGTCGAGGTCGGCTCGGGCGAAGCGTATCCGGGCCAGTGGCTCGCGATCAACCCCGGTCAGGTCTCGGCCGCGCTGCCGGGTACGCCGACCCAGGACCCGGCGTTCGGCCTGCCCGCGATCTGGATCGACACGAATCTGCGCGAGCAGGCGCAGGTGTATGGCTATACGGTCGTCGATTCGAGCACGGTGGTCGCGACGCACCTGAATCACCTCGTCGTCACCCACGCGTCGGAGCTGCTCGGCCGCCGCGAGGTGCAGTCGCTGATCGAGCGGATGCAGAAGGACACGCCGTCGCTCGTCGACGATCTGGTGCCGAAGGTGCTGCCGCTCACCACGCTGCAGAAGGTGCTGCAGAACCTGCTCGAAGAAGGCGTGCCGATCCGCGACCTGCGCACGATCCTCGAAGCGCTCGCCGAGCACGCCACCAAGATCACCGACGCCCACGACCTGACCGCCGCGGTGCGGCTCGCGCTCGGCCGCGCGATCACGCAGCAGTGGTTCCCCGGCACCGCCGACATGCAGGTGATGGGCCTCGACGCGAACCTCGAACGGGTGCTGTCGCAGGCGCTGTCGACCGGGCCGAACCCGGGTCTCGAGCCGGGTCTCGCCAACACGCTGCTCACCGAAACACAGAAGGCGATGACGCGTCAGCAGAACCTCGGCCTCGCTCCGGTGCTGCTCGTGCAGCACGCGCTGCGGCCGATGCTCGCGCGCTTCCTGCGCCGCAGCCTGCCGCAGCTGAAGGTGCTGTCGTATGCGGAAGTGCCCGATACGCGCAACGTCAAGGTGGTGAATCTGATCGGCGCGCACGGCTGAGGAAGGCCGCCCGCTTGCGGCTATCGATGGTGATCGATGGCTATCGATGGCTATCGGACCGGCGCTCCAGTGGGGCGCCGGTTTTCATTTCCGCTTCTGATCGCGCATGCCGTTGGGCCGGTAAAGACGCCTTGGCGGGGCTCGTCGAACGACGCATCCGCCGCGTCTCCATCACGCGAATTGCCGACCTTTAACGGTCTTTATCCATCGATCGTCGCTCGACTCGTTTCGCAATAATTGATTGCAATGGGAAGCGGTGTATTGCCAGCCCGTCAGTCCGTTTACCTCATCGGGGGTCCAGCTTGAACATTCGTAAATTTGTCGGTGCTACCAGTCGCGATGCGTTGCGTCTCGTCCGCGAAGCACTTGGCCCCGATGCGGTCGTGCTGTCGAATCGCACGATGGACGACGGTAGTGTCGAAATCGTCGCGCTCGCCGATAGCGACCTTGCCGCGATCACGCCGAAAGCTCGCCAGGGCGCGCAAGCCGCGGCGTTCGGCGCGGGCGCGGGGGCGCCATCGATGGGCACGCCGCGCGGCGTGCCCGCGGCACCGCTGAATCCGTACGCGAGCGCAATGCCGGACGTGTTTTCGTCGGTGTTCGGCGCGAGCCCGGAAGCGGGCGCGGACGCGATGCCGCTGGGCGAGCCGGCGAAATCGGCGGCGCATGCGCCTGCGGATTTCATGGGCGGCGCAGCGGTCAAGACATCGCTGAATGCATCCGCGAATGAAGCGCCGCTGAGCGCCGCCAATCCGGCTGGCAGCCTGGCTACTTATCCGACGACGCATGCCGCGCTCAGCGCGGCATCCGCAGCAACGACCGCGTTGCCCGTCAATCAGCCAGGCAGCGCGACGATGCCGGGCACGAACAACACAACGGCGGCGTCCGCAGTCGCCCCGTTCAACGCAGCGGCCACTTCCGCTGCCGCCACACCGTCCGGCCCCAGCGCCCGCGCCGCGGCCGTGCGCCTGTCGGAAGACATCCGCGCGGATCTGCTGAAAGCCGCCGGGGTGCCGGTGCCGTCGGCCGGCACATCCAGCGAAGCCGCCGTGCCGCGCACGATGGCCGAATCGAATCCGTGGCTCATCGATCACGCGCGCCGCATCGCGGCCGAACAGCAGCAACAGCGCGGCGAGTACAGCGCCCGTCCCGCCGCAATGACGCCCGCGGTCGCGACCGCCAAAGGCCTGGGCAGCGCGGTCGACGCGCGGCCGGTCATCGACACGCCCGACTGGGCGCGCGAAGCCGCCGAAGTCGCTGCGCGCCGCTCCGCGCAGAAGATCGCGCCCGTGCCGTCCGTCACCGACGAAAGCCGCACGCCGGCCGCCGTCGCCGAAGCGATCAAGGCGCGCATGGAGCAGGTCGTCAAGGACACCGTGATGACCGAGCTGACGTCGATGCGCGACATGATGGAAGAGCACTTCGCGGGGCTGTTGTGGAGCGATCGACAGCGCCGCAACCCCGCGCGCGCCGCGCTCACCAAGCATCTGTTCGCGGCGGGTTTTTCCGCGCAGCTCGTGCAGATGATGGTCGAGAACATGCCCGACGACATCGAGTCGATGGAAGGCGGCATGGACTGGGTGCGCTCGGTGCTCGAATCGAACCTGCCGGTGATGGAAGACGAAGACGCGCTGATGGAGCGTGGCGGCGTGTTCGCGTTGATGGGGCCGACCGGCGTCGGCAAGACGACGACCACCGCGAAGCTCGCCGCGCGCTGCGTGATGCGCTTCGGCGCGAGCAAGGTTGCGCTGCTGACGACCGACAGCTACCGCATCGGCGGTCACGAACAGCTGCGCATTTTCGGCAAGATTCTCGGCGTCTCGGTGCATGCGGTGAAGGACAGCGCCGATCTGCAACTCGCGCTCTCGGAGCTGCGCAACAAGCACATCGTGCTGATCGACACGATCGGCATGAGCCAGCGCGACCGTCTCGTGTCCGACCAGATCGCGATGCTGTGCCGCGCCGGCCAGCCGGTGCAGCGCCTGTTGCTACTCAACGCGACGAGCCACGGCGACACGTTGAACGAAGTCGTGCAGGCCTATCAGCGCGCGCCGGACCAGCAGCCGCTCGCCGGCTGCATCCTCACCAAGATCGACGAAGCGACCAACCTCGGCGGCGTGCTCGACGCGGTGATCCGCTACAAGCTGCCGGTGCACTACGTATCGACCGGACAGAAGGTGCCGGAGAACCTGTACATCGCGACGAAGAAATTCCTGATCAAGAGCACGTTCTGCATACCGCGCGACAACTCACCGTTCGTGCCGCACGACGACGACATTCCCGCTTTGCTGTCCTCGCTGTCCGCACGTTCGACGGCCGAGCTGCACGAGGTTCGCTTTGGATAAGTTCGTTTCGGATCAGGCCGAAGGCCTGCGGCGGCTGCTCGCGCGCAGCGGCGCGCGCGTGATCGCGTTGGCTGGCGCGTCGGCCGGGGTGGGCAATACCACCGTGGCGGTCAATCTCGCCGCGGCGCTCGCGCAGCAGGGCAAGGACGTGCTCGTGATCGACGAATGCGTCGGTGAAAGATCGGTGAGCTCGATGCTCGGCGGCTTGCGCGGCGCGGGCAACTTCGCGGCGGTGATGCGCGGCGAGACCCCGGTCGACTTCGCCGCGGCGCGTCACGCGCTCGGTTTTTCGGTGCTGGCCGCCTCGCGCAACAACCGCGAGGGCCATACGGAGGCCGAATTCAGCGTGCTGCTCGGCGGCTCGGCCGACATCGTGCTGATCGACGCGCAGCTCGACGACGAAGGGCATCTGTCGCCGCTCGCGAAGCAGGCGCACGACGTGATGATCGTCGCGCGCGTGTCGGGCGAGGCGATCACCAACGCGTATGCGTGCGTCAAGCGTTTGCATTACGCGCACGCGATCGCGCAGCTGCGCGTGCTCGCGACTCACGTGCAAAGCGCCAACGACGCGCAAGCCGCGTTCGCGAAGCTCGCCGGGGTGGCTGGTCGTTATCTGAGCGTCGCGTTGGAAGACGCCGGCTGCATCGCGGCCGACGTGCGCATGGCCCGGGCGCTCGAGTTGTCGCGCTGCGTGGTCGACGCATTTCCGTCGACGCCGGCCGCGCGCGACTTCCGCCATCTCGCCGCCGAATTGCAGTACTGGCCGATGCGGCCAGCGATGTCGTCGCAAACGCCCTGGCGGGCGCCTGCGACAGTTACAGCGGCGCACCACGCCGACCAACCGTCCGCGCAGCACGCTTAAAAGGCGCGCACGATGGACAAGGGGAGCACGATGTACAACGCTCAGGGAAAGATTTCTCAGGCCGAAGTTTTGACGAAGTACGCACCGCTGGTGCGTCGACTCGGCTTGCAGCTCGTCGCGAAAATGCCGGCGAGCGTCGATCTCGATGACCTGATCCAGGCCGGCATGATCGGCTTGCTGGATGCCGCCGGCCGTTACAAGGAAGACCAGGGCGCGCAATTCGAGACCTATGCGAGCCAGCGGATTCGCGGCGCGATGCTCGACGAGCTGCGCAGCAATGACTGGCTGCCGCGTAGCCTGCGGCGCACCTCGCGGGAAGTGGAAACGGCGGTGCATAAGGTGGAGCAGAACCTCGGCCGCTCGGCGAGCGAGACCGAGATCGCCGAACACCTGCAAATGCCGCTCGACGAATACCAGTCGATGTTGCAAGACCTGCACGGCAGCCAGCTGATCTACTACGAAGACTTCGACCGCTCCGCCGACGACGAACCTTTTCTGGACCGCTACTGCGTCGATCATTCCGATCCGCTCTCGGCGCTGCTCGACGACAGCCTGCGCTCGGCGCTCGTCGAGGCGATCGACAGGCTACCGGAGCGCGAGAAGCTGCTGATGTCGCTGTACTACGAGCGCGGCATGAACTTGCGCGAGATCGGCGCGGTCATGGAAGTCAGCGAATCGCGCGTGTGCCAGCTGCACAGCCAGGCGGTGTCACGCCTGCGCGCCCGGCTGCGGGAAATGGCCTGGGCGAACACCGAAACGAACTGATGCCGTGGCGGGGCGGCCCGCCGTATGGCGTGTGACGCCTTCAGACGCGGCAGCGCGCAGATGCCGATGCGTGTCTGTGCCGCCTGGCGTAGCTCATGCGTCCGCCATCTCATGCTCGGCGGCGAGCGCAAGAAAAGCCGAGCGCGACATGCCGCGCGCCTGTGCATACGCGTCGATCTCCTGCACGAGCACTTCGGGCAGCGAGATGTTGATGCGGACCGCCTTCTTCAACGCGGGAATATTGCGCGTTGTCACGAACCCCCATGCAAAACCCTCGAATTCGGGATTGCGCCGGTGCTCGCCGAGCGTAAGCGGCTCGGGCAGCGGCAACCCTTCGTCGAGCAAGGTTTCGAGATGAGATTCGATCGCTACTTTCGCGTTTGCGTACGCTTCTTCGAGCGTGTCGCCCGCGGAGTAGCAACCCGGAATATCGGGCACCACGACGCCGAACGCGTGCGTGTCGTCCCCCAGTTCGATGGCGATCGGGTAGATCAGATGCTTCATTTGAGCCCCGCCTGTTTCAGAATGCTGTTCAGGGTGCCGGCCGGCAAATCTTTTTTCGGATGCGGGACGGTCACGAGCCCCCGTTTTCCCGCGTGCCTGAAATGATGGTGACTGCCCGTGATGCGGATGAGCTGCCAGCCATTCGCTTGAATCAATTTGACGACCTCGGCACTGTTCATACATCATACCCTCCATCATACACACACATACACAACTTAACGAGTGGCGAGTTTTCACTATCGATGCGCGGCGGAGTCGAAGCCGCGGCATCGGCGAACCCTCGAGCGAAGTCATCATTTCAGCGTGACGAGGTGGACTAGCGCTAGCTGGCCGAATGGCTAACGCAGCGTGGAAGAGGGAAGGAAGAGTGTGAAAAAGGGTGACGGAAAAGCAGAAGGCCCGTCGATGACGGGCCTTCTCGTTCATTGCGGACAGTGCCTGATTGCAGGCCGGGCAGACGGGTCGGTCAAAGCCCCGAATAAGCCGGAATTCGCCCATCCGGCCCATACAGGTTCGTCTTGCGCGGCACGTTGACCTGCAGCGCCTTCAGCGCGCGCTGGTTGTACTCCATTCGCACGCGAATCAGCTCGCCGTTGTTGCTGTTGACGCGCCGCGCGCGCTCGGCCGCTTTCTGCAGCAGCTTCCATTGCGTGGCGACGCGGGAGTCGGTGCTCGCCGCGAGCTCCATGCCGGACCAGCCGGCCGGAAAGCCGAGCTCGGCCAGCTGCGTGTCGCGCGCGGCTTCGAGCCGCGCGAGCACGCCGATCAGCTCGGTCTTCTTCTCGACGATCGCCGGCAACTGCTCGAGTGGCGAGATCGCGGTCAGCGCTTTGGTTTCGAGGGTGAGGATCGAGGCGAACGCCTCGACGGTCGAATATTCTTCGATCAGGGTGGCAACCAGGGCGTCTTTCATGTCTACAACTCGCTACGCACACCGGCTCGCGCACGAACGGCGAGCCGAGTTGGTCGGATGCCGCCCGGCAGTTCACCGCGCGGCGAAATGCCGATCAGTTGCCGGTCGACGAGGTTTTGCTCTGCAACAGGTCGCGCGCCGTCTGCAGCACGCCATCGGCAATCTTGCCGGAGTCGATCTGCAACGTGCCGTCCTTGATCGCCTGCTTGATCGACTCGACGTGCGCGGTGTCGATATCGGCCGAACCCGAGGCCGCGAGGCTGCGCAGATGCTGCGACAGACCCGACAGGTTCACGCTCGTGTCGCCCGACGCGCCGGCCGCGGATGATGCGCCCGCGCTGGTCGTGTCCTGCGTGACGCCGGCTACCGGCGTGGCTTCGCCGCTCTGCTGCGAGCGGGACACAGCGTCCTTCAACGACGCCAGATTCGAAGAGGTGGTGGAATCGACTTTCACGATTGGCTTCCCTAACGATTTGATCCTGATAACGGCAACCGCTGATCAAAACTTTAGCGCAATCGCTCGACACCCGGCCCGCCGATGCGCGGCCATCCGGCCCTTTCAATGCCGGTTCGCCCGCTCTCACCGCCGCCCCGGCGGCAGATTCAATCATGATCTTTGCCACCCGCGCGCTCACATCTGGATCTCGACCGTTCCGCCGTCCTTGACGATGCCGGAGATGATCTGGCCGTTCGCGGTCTTCACACGCACCTGCTGGCCCGGCGACGCGTTGTTCATCGCGCTGCCCTCGGACGAAATCGAGAAACCGTCGCCGGCCGCGACGACCCGCACGGTCTGGCCGATCGCCACGGCCGACGCGCTCTTCAGCATGTCGCGGCGCAGCGGCATGCCGCTGGCGATCCGCACGAGCGAGACCGAGCCGACCGCCTGCGAGGGGTCGGTGACGATCGCCTGCGGCAGGCCGGTCAGGTCGCCGTCACGCGCGACGAGGTCGGCGGCGCCAAGCACTTCGCCAGGCGCCATCGCGCGGGCGGCGAGGTAGTAGGTCGCATGCAGCGAGATGCGCGCCTGCAGATAGATGGTCCACGGCCGCTCGCCCGCGCAGCGCACGCCGACCGTCAGCCGGCCCCACAGGCGCGCGCCGCTCGGCATGAACGGTTCGAGCGAGGTGCACGCGGCGAGGCCGCGCGGAAACGCGGGCGCGACCGTGATGTCGACCTTGCCGGGCAGGCCGACGGCCTGCTGTTGCAGGAACGCGAGCGCGGCCGAGTGAATCGCTTCAGGGTCTTGCTGGCCGGGCAGCGGGGCGGGTTGTGCGGGCGTCGCGGCGCCGGCGGCGGCGCTCTGCGACGTTCTCTGCGTGAGGGCGGTGACAGGTTGGCGCAACGGCGACGACATCGCAGCCATCCTCGCCACTGCGGGACGGGCCGGCTGCGGAGCCGCGGCCGCGATCGGCTTGCCATTGACGCCGAACTCGGGCGGCTCGCCGCGCGACGCGAGGCTGTCCAAACCGTCGCCTTGCGGCGCAGGGGCCGCGACCGCGCGCGAATTCGCGAGACTGGCGGCCGTGGCGGGTTCGACCTCGACGCGCGCGACGCCCGACGCGCCCATGCTGGCCGACGGCGGAATCGTCACGACGCCATTGGCGTCCGGTTTGAAGTTGGTGCGGATCATGGCCGGCGCGGTGGCAGGGGGCTCGCCCGCACCCGGAACGACGATCGCGCCGCTCGCGCTCGCGGCACGCGTGAAGGCGTCGGTATCACGCGCGGCGGGGGCGCGGCCAATCGACTGCGCGGTGGCCGCCGCGAGCGACGCGGCCGAGGCGTTACGCTGCGCCGGCGTTTGAATCCGTTGCGCGAGCTCGTTCAGCGCGGCGGGATTTTTCTCGCCCGGCCCGGCAATCACGATCGGACCACCCGCATCCTGCGCCTGGGTCGTGGCCGGCAGCAGCACGATGCCGCCCGCCACCCACACCGCGACGTTCACGATCACGCGCGTCAGGCAGCGCCCAAGGCAACGCGCGATGGAGCGCAGCACAGGCCGGGCGGGCGCGCCCGGCGAACCGTCGACCCGACCGCTCCCCGCGCGACGCATCGTCGTGCCGCTAGCACGCTGCGGCAAGGGGGGTGTGGGCTGGTCCATCGCGAGTCTCCATCGAATGCATCGGTACGCCTTGCATTCTAGAGAGCCCCCCTTTCGCGCAAACGTTGAATAGAAGCCCCCTTTCCCGGTTATTCGTCCGATTGCCGCTTGCGCCCGGCCCATAAGATGCACCACATGCAAAAAGGCCTTTGCGCCCGCCGCGTATCTCTCACGCTGCGCACACGGGTCGGCCTTGGAAACGTTCTCGGGAGATTTCCATGCTGGACAAACTCGATGCCGAATTCGCGTTCGGCCGGCAGGCGATGGATGTACGCGCGTACCGCCAGGAACTGCTGTCGTCGAATATCGCGAATGCGGACACGCCCGGCTACAAGGCACGCGACATCGACTTCGCGTCGTCACTGGCCGGCGCGCTGAAGAAGACGGGCGGCAGCACCGCGGGCCAGGGGGCATCGAACAGCTCGACGCTCGCGATGACGCAACCGGCCGGCGTGACGAGCGGCATGTCGATGAACACGACCGAGGCGGGCCACATGAGCGGCAAGGCGACGTTGACGGCGACGGGCGGCAGCCCCGACGACTACGGCAACCTGCAATACCGGCTTCCGCTGCAGCCGTCGCTCGACGGCAACACCGTCGACGTCGACACCGAGCGCGTGCAGTTCGCCGACAACACGGTGCACTTCGAGTCGGGCATGACTGTCGTATCGAACCAGGTCAAGACGATGCTGTCGGCGATCACGTCGGGCTCCTGAGCCGGGCACGCCGCACCGCACACAAGCAGAGCGCATAGCAGCTGGATACAAGCAGCACGCACGAACAGAAACGCTACGGGAATTAACGTGAAGCCGGTGCGAACCGGCAGGAGAGGTCAGGAAACATGCCATCCCTGATGAATATTTTTGGTGTCGCGGGTTCCGCGATGTCGGCGCAGTCGGAGCGGCTCAACGTGACCGCGTCGAACCTCGCCAACGCGGACAGCACGACGGGCCCCGATGGTCAGCCGTACAAGGCGAAGCAGGTCGTGTTCGCGGTCAATCCGCTCGGCGGCGCACGTTCGGGCTCCGGCCAGCAGGTCGGCGGCGTGCAGGTGACCGGCGTGGTCGACGATCCATCGCCGATGAAGACCGCGTACGAACCCGGCAATCCGGCCGCCGACGCGGATGGCTATGTGACGCTGCCCAACGTCGACCCGGTGCAGGAGATGGTCAACATGATCTCGGCGTCGCGGTCGTACCAGGCCAACGTCGAAACGCTGAACACGGCCAAGACCCTGATGCTGAAAACGCTCACGATCGGAACCTGAGGAGAGAACCTTGACCACCAACACCACGATCGGCAGCAACGGCACGACCGTCTCGCAAACGCTGCTCGACACCATGAACGGCACGAGCAGCAGCTCGAGCGCGACCGGCTCGACGAGCAGCACCTCGGGCACCTCGGCCTCGGACCTGCAGAACACCTTCCTGCAACTGCTCGTCGCGCAGTTGAAGAACCAGGACCCGACCAATCCGATGGACAGCTCGCAGATGACCTCGCAGCTCGCCCAGATCAGCACGGTGCAGGGCATCAGCCAGCTCAATACGTCGTTGAGCTCGCTGTCGACGCAGCTGTCGGCGGGGCAGCAGTCGCAGTCCGCGCTGTTGATCGGCTCGACCGTGCTCGCATCCGGCAACTCGATCACGGTGTCGAGCGGCAAGGCCAACGAGTTCGGCGTGCAGCTCGCGAACTCGGTCAGCGATCTGCAAGTCGTCGTCAAGAACTCGGCCGGCCAGATCGTCAATACGATCGATCTCGGCAAGCAGTCGGCCGGCACGATTCCAATCGGCTGGACGCCGACCGACACGTCGGGCAACACGCTCGCCGACGGCACTTACACGATCACCGCAACCGGCACGATCAACGGCCAGCAGGCGACGGCCACCACGCTCACCAGCGCGACGGTCCAGGCCGTCGTGCAGCAGAGCGGCGGCACCCCGGGCCTCGTGCTGTCGAACGGCTCGACGGTCGGGCTGACCAGCGTCGCCGCGATCCTCTGATTCAGATCAATTCAGCTACGAATTTCCAGATACGGAGCACGTCATGGGTTATCAACAAGGTTTGAGCGGTCTGTCCGCGTCGTCGAGCGATCTCGACGTGATCGGCAACAACATCGCCAACGCCAACACAGTCGGCTTCAAGAGCGGCACCGCCGAATTCGCCGATATGTACGCCAATTCGATCGCGACCGCAGTGAACCAGCAGATCGGTATCGGCACGCAGCTCTCGGAAGTGCAGCAGCAGTTCGCGCAAGGCACGATCACCACGACCAATCAGGCGCTGAACGTCGCGATCAACGGCAACGGCTTCTTCCAGATGTCGAACAACGGCACGCTGACCTATTCGCGCAACGGCGTGTTCCAGCTCGACAAGAACGGCTACATCACGAACGCGCAGGGCCTCGACCTGATGGGCTACGCGGCCAACAGCACGGGCATCATCAACACCGCGCAGACCGTGCCGCTGCAAATCCCGACCGCGAATATCGCGCCGACGCCGACCACCACGATCACCGCCGGCCTGAACCTGAACGCGCAGGACTCCATCATGCTGAGCGCGCCGACGGTGACCAACACCGGCGGTACGGCGCTGACGACGACCGGCGCGACGATCACCGACGCCACGGCGAGCACGAACAACGACACGTACCAGATTGCCTTCGACGGCGCCGGTGGTTACACGGTGACCGACACTACGGCCGGCACCGCTCCGGTTTCCGGCACCTACACGGCCGGCACGGCGATCACGCTCGGCAACGGCCAGAGCGTGACCTTTACCGGCACACCGTCGGCCACCACCGCCTACACCGTCACGCCCACACCGACCGCGTTCAACCAGAACGATTCGACGACCTATAACTACTCGACCAGCACGACGGCCTACGATTCGCTCGGCGGCTCGCAGACGGTCAACATGTATTTCGCCAAGACCGGCGCGGGTACGTGGAACGTCTACGCGGGCACCTCGACCGGCACGGCGTCGCTAGTCGGGCAGGCGACCTTCAATTCGTCGGGCAAGCTGGTCAGCACGACCCAGCCCACCGTTCCGCCGGCCGCGCCTGGGAACGTCGCTACCGCCACGCTGGGCGGCTTCACTTTCTCGATCCCGACCTCCGATGGTTCGTCGACGCCGCAGAACCTCACGCTGAATATCGGCACCACCACGCAGTACGGCGGCAAGGATGGCGTGAACAGCCTGCAGACCGACGGCTTCGCGGCCGGCCAGCTGACCGGCTTCACGGTCGCGGCCGACGGCACGCTGACCGGCAATTACTCGAACGGCCAGACCGCGGCGCTCGGCCAGATCGTGCTCGCGAACTTCTCGAACGAGAACGGTCTCGTCGATCTCGGCAACAACGAGTACGGCCAGACCTCGGCCTCGGGCGTCGCGCAGATCTCGACGCCGGGCTCGACCAATCACGGCGTGCTGCAAGGCGGCGCGGTCGAGAACTCGAACGTCGATCTGACGAGCGAGCTGGTCAACCTGATCACCGCGCAGCGTAACTATCAGGCGAACGCGCAGACGATCAAGACCCAGCAGACCGTCGACCAGACCCTGATCAACCTGTAAGCCAACGGGACCTCTTCATGGATCGGCTGATCTACACCGCGATGTCGGGCAGCGCGCAGGCGCTCGAACAGCAGGCGATCGTCGCGAACAATCTCGCGAACGCGTCGACCACGGGTTTTCGCGCGCAGCTCGAAACCTACCGCGCCGTGCCGATGTCGTTCGGCGACGGCAGCTCGATCAACGACGACACGACCCGCACCTTCGTGCTGTCGTCGACGCCGGGCGCCGACTACACGCCGGGGCCGATCCAGCAGACGGGCAATCCGCTCGACGTCGCGATTCAGGGGCCGGGCTGGCTGTCGGTGCAGACCGCCGACGGCAATGAGGCCTACACGCGCGCGGGCAATCTGCACATCGACGAAAACGGCCAGCTCGTGAACGCGACCAATCAGGTCGTGCTCGGCAACGGCGGCCCGGTGTCGGTGCCGCCGGGTGCGCAGATCACGATCGGCAAGGACGGCACGGTGTCGGCATTGACGCCGGGCGATCCGCCCACGGCGGTCGTCACCGTCGATCAGCTGAAGCTCGTGAATCCCGATCCGCAGTCGCTCTCACGCGGCGACGACGGTCTGTTTCGCACCGCCGACGGCAACCCCGCCGACGCCGATCCGACCGTGACGCTCGCCCCGGCTTCGCTCGAAGGCAGCAACGTGAATCCGGTCAGCGCGATGGTCTCGATGATCACCAACGCACGTCAATTCCAGATGCAGACGCAGCTGCTGGAAAACGCCGACAAGAACGACCAGTCCGCCAACCAGCTGCTCAGCTTCAGCTAACGGCTTGCTGACATTGGAGAACCATAAATGAACCGCTCACTCTACATCGCCGCTACCGGCATGAATGCGCAACAGTCGCAGATGGACGTGATCTCGAACAACCTCGCGAACGTCAGCACCAACGGCTTCAAGGGCTCGCGCGCGGTGTTCGAGGATCTGCTGTACCAGACCATCCGCCAGCCGGGCGCGAACTCGACGCAGCAGACCGAGCTGCCCTCCGGCATCCAGCTCGGCACCGGCGTGCAGCAGGTCGCGACCGAGCGTCTGTACACCCAGGGCAACCTGCAGCAGACCGGCAACTCGAAGGACGTCGCGATCAACGGCGCGGGCTTCTTCCAGGTGCAGATGCCCGACGGCACGACCGCCTACACGCGCGACGGCTCGTTTCAGACCAACGCGCAGGGGCAGCTCGTCACCTCGAGCGGCTACCAGGTGATTCCGGCGATCACGATCCCGGCGAACGCAACCTCGCTGACGATCGGCAGCGACGGCGCGGTGTCGATCACCGTGGCCGGCTCGAGCAACACGCAGCAGCTCGGCACGATGCAGATCGCAACCTTCATCAACCCGGCCGGCCTCGACGCGAAGGGCGAGAACCTGTTCGCGGAGACCTCCTCGTCGGGTGCGCCGAACGTGGCGCAGCCGGGCCTGAATGGGGCGGGCTCGCTCAACCAGGGTTACGTGGAAGCGTCGAACGTGAACGTCGTGCAGGAGCTGGTCAACATGATCCAGACGCAACGCGCGTACGAAATCAACAGCAAGGCCGTGTCGACCTCCGACCAGATGTTGCAGACCTTGAGCCAGATGCAGGTTTGAGGACTGGAAATTTAAGGCGGTAAACGATGATGTCGCACTCCACTCGCACTCCGGTTCATTCGCGCACGGCCGAGGCCCTCGTGCAGCTCACGCTGCTCGCGGCGCTCGGCGGCTGCGCCCTCGTGCCGAAGCAACCGATCACGCAGCAGCCGATGACCGCGCTGCCGCCGGTGCCCCCGCAGGCGCAGGCGCCGGGCTCGATCTACAACCCGGGCTATGCGGGTCGGCCGCTGTTCGAAGATCAGCGGCCGCGCAACGTGGGCGACATCATCACGATCGTGATCGCCGAGAACATCAACGCGACCAAGAACTCGGGCGCGAATGCGACCCGCAACGGCACCACGAACTTCAACGTGCCGACCGCGGGCTTTCTCGGCGGGCTGTTCGCCAAGACCAACCTGAGCGCGTCCGGCGTCAACGGCTTTGCCGGTACCGGCGGCGCGAACGCGTCGAATACGTTCAACGGCACGATCACCGTGACCGTGACCGGCGTGCAGGCGAACGGCAATCTGATCGTGAGCGGCGAGAAGCAGATGCTGATCAATCAGGGCAATGAATTCGTGCGTTTTTCCGGGGTGGTGAATCCGAACACGATTTCGAGTCTGAACGCCGTGTACTCGACCCAGGTCGCCGACGCGAAAATCGAATACTCCGCGAAGGGCTACATAGACGAAGCCCAGACCATGGGCTGGCTGCAGCGGTTCTTCCTCAACGTGGCGCCGTGGTGATCATGGGTACCGTCTTCAACACGCTGTCGCGCGCGGGCCGCGCGCTCATGTTCGTCGCGCTCGCGGGCGCGGCGCTGCCGGCCGTGACGCCAGCGCATGCCGAGCGCCTGAAGGACCTTGCGCAAATCCAGGGCGTGCGCGACAACCCGCTGATCGGCTATGGTCTCGTGGTCGGCCTCGACGGCACCGGCGACCAGACCACCCAGACGCCGTTCACGACGCAGACGCTCGCGAACATGCTGGCGAACCTCGGCATCTCGATCAACAACCAGGCGGCGGGTTCGAGCAACTCGCAGTCGTCGCTGTCGAACATTCAGTTGAAGAACGTCGCCGCGGTGATGGTGACCGCGGTGCTGCCGCCGTTCGCGCGGCCCGGCGAAGCGATCGACATTACGGTGTCGTCGCTCGGCAATGCGAAGAGCCTGCGCGGCGGCACGCTGCTGCTCACGCCGCTGAAGGGCGCCGACGGCCAGGTGTATGCGCTCGGCCAGGGCAACGTCGCGGTAGGCGGCGCGGGCGCGAGCGCGAACGGCAGCAAGGTGCAGGTGAACCAGCTGGCCGCGGGGCGCATCACCAGCGGCGCGATCGTCGAGCGCTCGGTGCCGACCGCGGTGGCGCAGGCGGGCACGATGCAGCTCGACCTGAACGACATGGACTACGACACCACGCAGCGCGTCGTCGCCGCGATCGACAACACGTTCGGCAGCGGCACCGCGACCGCGCTCGACGGCCGCACGATCCAGTTGCGCGCGCCGGCCGATGCGCAACAGCAGGTGGCGTTCATGGCGCAATTGCAGAATCTCGACGTACGTCCCGGGCAGGCGCCCGCGAAGGTGATCCTGAACGCCCGTACCGGCTCGATCGTGATGAACCAGATGGTCACGCTGCAAAACTGCGCGGTCGCGCACGGCAATCTGTCGGTCGTGATCAACACGCAGCCGGTGGTGAGCCAGCCGGGCGCGTTCTCGAACGGCCGCACCGTGGTCGCGCAGCAGTCGCAGATCCAGATGAAGCAGGACAACGGCTCGCTGAAAATGGTGAACGCCGGTGCGAACCTCGCCGAAGTGGTGAAGGGGCTCAATGCGCTCGGCGCGACGCCCGCGGATCTGATGTCGATCCTGCAGGCCATGAAGGCAGCCGGTGCATTGCGCGCCGACCTGGAAATCATCTAAGGAGCACGAGAGATGAACTCGGATCCGACCAATAGCGTCAATTCCGCCAACGATCTGACCAGCCGCTTCGCGCTCGACGTGCAGGGCTTCGGCGCACTGAGCGCGCAGGCGAAGGCCTCGCCGCAAGCCGGCATGAAGATGGCCGCGCAGCAGTTCGACGCCGTGTTCACGCAGATGATGCTCAAGAGCATGCGCGATGCGACGCCGCAGGACGGCCCGTTCGATTCGCACGACACGGCGACCTTCACGTCGATGATGGATCAGCAGATGGCGCAGCAGCTCTCGAAGAAGGGCATCGGCGTCGCCGACGCGATGCTCAAGCAGCTGATGCGCAACCAGGGCATGCAGGTGGGCGGCGCGAATGGCGCGGCGGGTGGTCTCGCCGGCATGGCCAACGCGCTCGGCGGCGGCAGCGGTGGCGACGAAGGCCAGACCGCTGCGCTCAACGCGCTGGCCCGCGCCTACGGCAACGCCCAGGCGAACGGTCAGCTCGCGCTCGGCCGGGCCTACTCGGCCAATAGCGCGCTGACCCCGCCGGTGCGCGGCGACGGCAGCTCGCCAAAGGTCGACGCATTCGTCGACAAGCTCGCCGCGCCGGCGCAAGCCGCGAGCGCGGCGACCGGGATTCCGGCGCGCTTCATCATCGGTCAGGCCGCGCTCGAATCGGGCTGGGGCAAGAGCGAGATCAAGAAGGCCGATGGCTCGACGAGCCACAACGTGTTCGGCATCAAGGCGGGCAACGACTGGACCGGCAAGACCGTATCGACGGTCACGACCGAATACGTGAACGGCAAGCCGCATCGCACGGTCGAGAAATTCCGCGCGTACGACTCCTACCAGGAAGCGATGACCGACTACGCGAGCATGTTGAAGAGCAACCCGCGTTACGCCCAGGTGATCAATTCGTCGCGCGACGTGAACGGTTTTGCCAACGGCATGCAACGCGCCGGTTATGCGACCGACCCGCATTACGCGAAAAAACTGCTGTCGATCATGCAGAAAATGGGCTGATTAAAATCAATGCACGCGACGGGCGAGTTGCAATAATCGGCACAAAGGTAGTGGCCGCAAATCGGTAAGCGGTAAAAGGCGGCATTAAACTGCCGCGCCAGCAAAATCGCGAAAATGGGGCGGATACGGATTTAACGTTTGCGGGTCACGGCCGCCGAATATTTAGTAGAAGCCCCTAAATTTTGGCCGGATGCTGCCGCTAAAGAGTTAGACCCGATACCGGATAAACGCAGTAAGGTCCGGTCGAACGCGCGTGTTGCGGCTTTGCATGACGACCCTCCGAGTCGACGGCCAGGCCCCGGCACGTGCCCGCAAGAACATGCTTACCGGCAAGCCCATGGATATGAACCAGTCGAACGGCCTGATTGACACGAACCGTCAGCCGCACGTCTCGCAAGACGAAGGTGTTCCCGATTTCGGCCGCCGCAATCCGCTGGAAATCGGCGTGCAGCTGCGCAATCTCGTCAATCGCGGCGATTTCCTCACCGTCGAATATGCGGGCGGACAACTCGTCACGAAGCTGCTCGACGTCGACGTGCGAGAGCGTACCTTCACCTTCGATTGGGGCGCGCTCTCCGATCAGAACAAGGGGCTGCTCAGCGCGCCGCGCTGCCAGTTCCACGCGTCGCCCGACGGCGTGCGCGTCGACTTCTCGACCCAGACGCCGCGCGAGACGCGTTTCGAGGGGCGGCCGGCGTTCGAGGCCGACTTCCCCGAGGTGCTGTTCTACGTGCAGCGCCGCGAGTACTTCCGCGTCGCCGCGCCGATTCTCGATCCGTACATGTGCACCGGCCGCCTGCCGGAGGGCGATTCGTTCCGCTTCGAGGTGCACGACCTGTCGCTCGGCGGCGTCGGCATGCGCACGACCGATATGCGCGTCGCCCAGCTGCCGATGGGCGCGCGTCTGATGGACTGCGAACTCACGCTCGGCGCGCTCGGCCGTCTGTCGCTCGATCTGCAGCTGGTGTCGCATCGCTCGCTCGCGCTGCCGAACGGCACGCAGCGCTATCAGCTCGGCTTCCGTTTCCTGACGCTGCCGGGCAGCGCGGAAAACACGCTGCAACGGCTGATCACCCAGCTCGAAATGAAGCGTCGCTCGCTGTCACGCTGAGCGGCGCAACAACGCGCGGTGCCGGGTGCATGACGCACGGCATCGCGCGAACGCTTTGGCCCGCAGGGAAAACGTTGCACTCGCACCTGAGGCGACGTCGCAACGGCATCGCGGGTGGCGCAAACGAAGTGGAATGGCCCTCAATTTTTCGCGTGACGGGCCGTTAAAGAGGATGTTCCAGCAACGTGGCGGCATGTCTGCGATGCCGCCCCTCAGGATGACGCATGTCCAGCAATCTCTTGACTATCGGCCTTAGCGGCCTGAACGCCGCGCAGTGGGGTTTGACGGTGACTGGTGAGAACATCAGCAACGTGTCGACGCCCGGCTATTCGCTCGAAACCCCGGAGTATTCGGAGTCGAGCGGCACCTATACCGGCTCCGGCTACATGCCGATGGGCGTCTCCACCGACACCGTGGTGCGCCAGTACAGCCAGTACCTCACGACCGAGCTGAACAACGCGCAGTCGTGGAGCGGCTCGCTCAACACGTACAACACGATGATCTCGCAGCTGAACAACCTGGTCGGCAGTCCGACCACGGGGATAGCAAGCTCGATCAGCGGTTACTTCACGGGTCTGCAGAACGTCGCCAACAACGCGTCGAGCATCTCGACGCGGCAGACCGCGATCAGCGACGCGCAGACGCTCGCGAACCAGATCAACCAGGCGGGCCAGCAGTACGACCAACTCCGTTCGAGCGTCAACACGCAGCTGAGCAGCACGGTGACGCAGATCAACACCTTCACCGCGCAGATCGCATCGCTCAATACGCAGATCACGCAGGCGAGCAGCCAGGGCCAGCCGCCGAACCAGCTGCTCGACGAGCGCGACCAAGCGGTCTCGAACCTGTCGCAGCTGGTCGGCGTGTCGGTCGTGCAGGACAACGGCAACTACAGCCTGTTCATGTCGAACGGCAAGCCGCTCGTGCTGGCCGGCAACAGCTTCAACCTCGGCACGGCGACTTCGACGAGCGATCCGAGCGAGCTGTCGGTGACGTATCTCGGCCAGGCGGGCGCGAAGGCGACGCCGACCCCGCAGACGCTTTCCGACACGGCCGTGTCCGGCGGCACGCTCGGCGGCCTGCTGGAATTCCGCTCCCAGACGCTCGATCCTGCCGCGGCGCAACTCGGCGCGATCGCCACGAGCTTCGCCGCGCAGGTCAACGCGCAGAACGAACTCGGCCTCACCCTGAACGGTACCGCGGGCGGCGCGCTGTTCTCGGTCGGCTCGCCGACCGTGTACGCGAATCCGCAGAACACGGGCACCGCGGCGCTCTCCGTATCGTTCGCCGACGCGACGCAGCCGACCACGGGCAACTACACGCTGTCGTACAACGGCAGCACCTATACGCTGACCGACCAGGAAACCGGCAGCGTCGTCGGCTCGGCGGCGAACCTGAACAATCCGATCGACGGCCTGCAGTTTTCGATCCCGAGCGGCACGATGAACGCCGGCGACTCGTTCTCGGTCAAGCCGACCAGCGGCGCGCTCGACAGCTTCAAGCTGACCACCACGTCGGCCTCGGCGATCGCGGCCGCGGCGCCGGTGCTCGCGTCGGCGTCGACCTCGAACACGGGCAGCATGACGGTCACGCAGGGCACGGTCTCGGCGGGCTATAGCGCGCCGACCAGCGCCTCGACGATTACCTATACCGCGGGCACCGGCCTCACCGGCTTCCCGGTCGGCACCGTCGTGACGGTCGCCGGCTCGCCGTCCACCTCGTACACGATCGGCTCGACGACGACCGCGGTGCCGTACTCGCCGGGTTCCGGCGCGACGCTGACGATCACCAACCCGACCAACTCGACGAATACGGGCGTGATGAACAACGTGACGGTCACGCTGAGCGGCACGCCCGCCAACGGCGACTCGTTCACGATCGGACCGAATACCGGCGCGACCAACGACGGACGCAACGCGCAACTGCTCTCGAACCTGACCTCGGCTCAGGTGCTCTCGGGCGGCAGCGCGACGCTGACGGACGCGTACGCGAGCTACGTCAACGACATCGGCAACCAGACCGCGCAGATCCAGGCGTCGGCGACCGCGCAAAGCACGCTCGTCACGCAGATCACGTCGGCGCAGCAGTCGGTGTCGGGCGTCAATACCAATGAAGAAGCGGCCAACCTGCTTCAATACCAGCAGCTTTATCAGGCCAACAGCAAGGTCATCCAGACCGCAGAGACGCTGTTCCAGACTCTGCTTGGCATCTTTTCGTAAGGCGTTGAACCATGCGAATTTCCACCTCGCAGTACTTCAGCATGAACGTCGCGGCAATGAGCGATCAGCAGGCTCAGTTGTCGCAGATCTATCAGGAAATCTCGAGCGGCCAGAGTCTGACCTCGCCCGCCGACAATCCGCTCGGCGCCGCGCAGGCCGTGACGCTCAGCTCGACGGCGGCCGCGCTGTCGCAGTACGCGACGAACCAGAATGCGGCGCTCACGTCGTTGCAAGCCGAAGACTCGACGCTCTCCACGGTCATCACGACATTGCAGAGCGCCAACACGCTGGGCCTGCGCGCCGGCGACGGCGGCCTGAACGACTCCGACCGGACCGCGATCGCCGCGCAGCTGACCACCCTGCGCGACCAGCTCGTGACCTACGCGAATGCAACCGATGGTTCGGGCAACTCGCTGTTCTCCGGCTTCCAGAACACGGCTCAGGCCTTCACGACCGATGCGGCCGGCAACGTGGTCTATGCGGGCGACACCGGCACGCGCACCGTGCAGGTCACCGATAGCAACGCGGTCGCGACCGGCGACAACGGGCAGGCGGTGTTCATGAGCGTCGGCGGCACCAACGCGCAGCCGATCGCCTCGGCCAGTTCGAGCAACACGGGCACGGGCGTGATCGGCGCGGTGACGGTCACCGATCCGACCAACGCGGCAAACGCGGACACGTACCAGGTCCTGTTCAGCGGCAGCGGCTCGACGCTGAGCTACACGGTCACCGACACGACGACCGGCGTGGCGGGAACGACGCAACCGTACACGGCGGGCTCCGACATCACGATGGGCGGCCAGACCGTGGAGATCACCGGCACGCCGTCCGCCAACGACACGTTCACCGTGCAGCCGGCCAACAAGGCGGGCACCGATGTGTTCGCGAACCTGAACGCGATGATCGCCGCGCTCCAGCAGCCGGTGAGCGGCAACCCCACGGCCGCGGCGACGCTGCAGAACGCGCTGAACACGGGGCTCTCGCAGCTTGGCAACACGCTGAACAACGTCACCACGGTGCAGGCTTCGGTGGGCGGCCGCGAACAGGAAGTCAAGGCGCTGCAAACGGTCACGCAAACCAACACGCTGCAAACGCAAAGCAATCTGTCGGACCTGACCCAGACCGACATGGTTTCGACGATCAGCAAATACGAGCAGCAGCAGAATGCCTTGCAGGCGTCGCAGCAGGCGTTCGTGCAGGTCCAGAACATGTCGCTGTTCCAGTACATCAACAACTGATGCCGCTTCGGCGCAGAAATAAAAAAAACCGGCGCGAGCCGGTTTTTTTATGCCTGAGGGTCAGCGAGGAGGGCTGCGAGGTTACCTCAGCCCCGCCGCGATCCGCCCCATTTCGTCGATGCCGCCATCGAACAGCCGCACGAAGAACGGGATCATGTTCGGCAACATCAGCTGCACGAGCAGCAGGCCGACCAGCATGGTCAGCGGAAAGCCGATCTGAAACACGCCGATCTGCGGTGCCGCACGGTTGAGAATGCCGAGCGCGAGGTTGGCGATCAACAGCGCGACGACGACCGGCAACGAAAGCAGCAGCCCCGCCGAGAAGATCGATCCGCCCCAGTTCGCGAGCGTCTGCCAGCCGTTCGGCGCGATCAGGTTCGCCGACACCGGCACCGACTGGAACGTCGTCACGAGCGCGGCGATCATCTGCAGATGACCGTCGACGGCGAGAAACACCAGCGTTGCGATCGTCGTCATGTAGCGCGAGATCACGACGCCCGAGCCGGTCGCCTGCTGGTCGAAGAAGGTCGCGAAGCCGAGGCCCATGCCGAGGCCAATGAAGTAGCCGGTTGCGTCGATCGCCTGGAACACGATCTGCATCGTCACGCCGAGTGCGATGCCGATCAGGAACTGGTTGACGAGAATCCACACGCCGGCCGCGGAAAACACGGTGACCTGCGGCAGCGCGCCGATGGTCGGCGCGACGATGATCGTCGTGAACGCGGCAAGGCCGATTTTCACGCGCGAGGGCAGCGAAGTGTTGCCGAACACCGGCGCCGTCGCGACCAGCGCGGCGATGCGCGCGAACGGCCACAAAAACGCGGTCAGCCAGACGTTCAGTTGCGCGTAGGTGACCGTAAACATGGGGCGAGGAGGGCAGAGTGCGCGCGTCGACGTGCCAGCGGCGCTCAGTTGACGAGCGTCGGAATGCTGGTGAGCGTGTGGCGCAGATAGTCGAGTATCGTGGTCAGCATCCACGGCCCGGCGATCACCAGCGTGACTGCGATCGCGAGCAACTTCGGGATGAACGACAGGGTGCTCTCGTTGATCTGCGTGGCGGCCTGGAACAGGCTCACGACCAGACCGACGACGAGCGCGACCAGCAGCAGCGGGGCGGCCAGCACGAGGCCGACATACATGGCCTGGTGGGCCAGGGTCATGACTGCTTCGGGTGTCATCGTGAGTGCCTCAAAACGGGAGAAGTCACGGGATTAGCGCGGCTCAGACGAAGCTCTGCGCGAGCGAGCCGAGCAGCAACTGCCAGCCGTCTACCAGCACGAACAGCATCAGCTTGAACGGCAGCGAAATCGTCGCCGGCGACACCATCATCATCCCCATCGACATCAACACGCTCGCGACGACCATGTCGATGATGAGGAACGGAATGAAGATCGTAAAGCCGATCGTGAAGCCGGTCTTCAGCTCGCTCGTCACGAACGACGGCACCAGCAGCGACAGCGGCACGTCTTCGGGCCCTTGCATCGGCGCCGCGTGCGAGATGCGCGCGAACAGCGCGAGGTCGCTTTCGCGGGTCTGGCGCAACATGAAGGTCTTGAACGGCGCGACACCGCGCGACACCGCCTGGTCCATCGAGATCGTGCCTTCGGAGAACGGCTTGTAGCCGTCGTTATAGGCCTTGTCGAGCACCGGCGACATCACGAACAGCGTGAGAAACAGCGCGAGGCCGACGAGCACCTGGTTCGGCGGCGTCGTGGTGGTGCCAAGCGCCTGGCGCAGCAGCGACAACACGATCACGATGCGCGTGAAGCTCGTCATCATCAGCACCATCGCGGGCAGGAACGACAGCATCGTGAGCAGCAGCATCGTCTGCACGCTCAGCGAATAGGTCGTGCCGCCGTTCGGGCCGGGGCTCGTCGTGAAGGCCGGCAGGCCGGCGGTTTGCGCGAACGATAGTGTCGGCAGCGCCAACAGCAGCGCCGGCAGCGCGAGTGAAAGCACCGCGGGCAGCACGCCCGACAGGCGCCGCACCAGCGTGAAGAAGGAACCTGACTGCCTGAAACTGACCTGCATTACCGATCCCCGCCGCCGTGCGCGTTGAAACGTTTGCCCACTTCGCCTTTCAGGGCGTCGCGAAAGCGTTGACCAAAGGTGCCGGAAAGCGGTGCGGGCGAAGAAGCGGCAACCGTATCGGCGGCGGCCGACCCCGCCCGCATCGTATGCAGCAGCCGTACGTTGCCGGGCGCGGCGCCAAGCACGAGCCAGGTGTCGCCGATTTCGACGACCGCGACCCGCTCCTTGCCGCCGAGCGAAGCGCCGCCGATCGTCTTCACGAGGCCGCCGCGCTGGCCCGGTTGCAGGCCGAAGCGGCGCGCGAGCCACGCGCAGCCGAACACGAGCGCGATGACGACCGCGAGTCCGACGAAGGTTTGCAGCACCGCGCCGACGCCGAGCGCGGGCACCGCGCTACCCGCGCCGACACCCGAGGCGAGCTTCGCCGCGTTGTTGACCGCGTTGATGTCGGCGGCGTACGCGACGCGCGATGCGACGAGCGCCATGGCGCTCGCCGCGAGCAACACGCCGCGACCAGCCAAACGTTTCATCGATTGAGCTTCCGGATGCGTTCGGACGGCGTGATGATGTCGGTCAGCCGGATGCCGAACTTGTCGTTGACGACGACCACTTCGCCCTGGGCGATCAGGCAGCCGTTGACGAGCACGTCCATCGGCTCGCCGGCGAGGCCGTCGAGTTCGACGACCGAGCCCTGCGCGAGCTGCAGCAGATTGCGGATCGCGATCTTGGTGCGGCCGAGCTCGACCGTCATCTGGACGGGGATGTCCAGGATCATGTCGATGTCGTTGTGCGTCGAGGTCGGCTCGACCTTCGACAGCGGCTGGAACACGCCGCCCGCTGCGGGATTGATTTCGGCGTTGCCGTTCTGTTCGGCGAGCGCGCTGGCCCAGTCGTCCATGTCTGCGTCGGCTTCCGCGGCGGACAGCTCGCCCGCGGCGAGCTGCTCGGCTGCCGCGAGATCGGTCTCGGGCTTTGCGTTCAGGTCACTCATATCCACCTTCCTTCATCGTGTCGGCTGCGCTGATCATCTTCTGGACCCGCAACGCGTACTGACCATTGAAAATTCCGTAGCCGCATTCCATCACCGGCACGCCGTCGACTTTCGCGGTGATGTGCTCGGGGATGTTGAGCGGCAGAACATCGCCTTTGCGCATGTTCAGGATCTGTTCGAACGTGACCGGCACCTGCGCGAGGTCGGCGGTCAGTTGCACCTCGGCCGCCTGAACCTGCTGCGACAGCACGCGCACCCAGCGGCGGTCGACGTCCATCGCCTCGCCCTGGATCGGCGACGAGAGCACGTCGCGGATCGGTTCGATCATCGAGTACGGCATGCAGATGTGCAGCGTGCCGCCCGTCGAGCCGAACTCGATCGAGAACTGGGTGACGATGACGATCTCGTTCGGCGTCGCGACGTTGGCGAACTGCGTGTGCATTTCCGATCGCACGTATTCGAACTGCAGCGGGCGCACGCTTTTCCACGACGCCGTGTAGTGCTCGAACGTCAGGTTGAGCAGCTTCGTGATGATGCGCTGCTCGGTCTGCGTGAAATCGCGGCCTTCGACGCGCGTATGGAAGCGGCCGTCGCCGCCGAACAGGTTGTCGACCACGAAGAACACGAGGTTCGGGTCGAACACGAACAGCGACGTGCCGCGCAGCGGCTTCACGTGGACCAGGTTCAGGTTGGTCGGGATCGGCAGATTGCGGGTGAATTCGCTGTACTTCTGCACCTTCACCGGGCCGACGGAGATTTCCGCCGAGCGCCGCATGAAGTTGAAAATGCCGACGCGCAACAGGCGCGCGAAACGGTCGTTGATGATTTCGAGGCCTGGCATCCGGCCACGGACGATCCGTTCCTGCGTGGCGATGTTGTACGGGCGTACGCCCGTGCGGTCGCCTTGATCGGATTCCGTGTCGGATTCGCCGGTGACGCCCTTCAGAAGGGCATCGACCTCCTCCTGGGACATGAACTCTTCGTGGCCCATTGCTTATTCCTCGTGCGTCCCTTGGCGATTGATGATGGCAGTGCTTTTCAACGTCACGTCACTGCACGACGAACTCGGTGAACAGCACGTCCTGCACGCGGATCGGCGCCGAGCCCTTTTCGGTCGGATCGCTGATCAGCGTCTTCAGTTCTTCGGCGAGCGCACGCTTGCCTTCGAGCGGCGCGAGTTCGTCGGGATGATGGTTCGACAACGCGAGCAGGATGCGGCTGCGGACTTCCGGCATGTGATCGGTGAGGATCTGCTGGGTAGCGGCGTCGCCGAGCTTCAGCGTGAGGCCGATGCGCAGGAAGTGCTGTTGGCCGTCGTCCGACTGGAGGTTGACGGTCATCGATTCGAGCGGGAAGAACAGCGGCGCGGCGGGCGCCGCCGGCGCGGCTTCGGCGGATGCGGCGACGGGTGCGCGCTTCGACATGAAGAACCACACGCCCGCACCGGCAGCGCCCGCGGCGATCAACGCAATGAGGACGATCAGGATGATGCGCTTCATGGGGCCCGGCGAGGCGGGCGCGGCTTGTTGCGGGGCGGTCGTGGTTGCCATGGGGTGTGGGTTGTTAGCCTTGCGGCTAGCCTAGTAAGGGTTAGGGTGATTGTTGTTGATTTGCCTGCGGCGCTATGGGTCGAAAAGAAGGGCTATTTCTGGCTATCTCAGGTTTTTGGTGTTTTTTTAATTTTTTTCTGGCTGGTTTTCCTGGGGTGTTGGCCTTTCCTTGTTGTCTTATTGGGGTGTTGGCCTTTCCTTGATGTCTTATCGGTCTATTAGCGTTGCCCCTGTGCGGGGCGGCACCTACTTTCTTTGCTGCTGCAAAGAAAGTAGGCAAAGAAGACAGCTCAAACCGCTAATTCTTAAGCGGGTCCCCTGGCTTGGAGGGGGTAGTGGTGCATCTGGAGTCGGTGCTCCCGCACCTTCCGCGCTAGTGACAAAGCCGTCATCCGCACCCACTCCGCACTGCGTGCGTCGCGGACGGGTCTGCCAGGAGAACCAACGGTTTTGGAACGACGCTTCGGCGCGCGGAGCGCCGCCGGAAGAATGACGGCCTTGTCACTACCGCGGAAGGTGCGGGAGCACGGATTCCAGATGCACCACTACCATGTGCGGACCGAGGTGCCCACTTATGAGCTGGCGGTTTGAGCTGTCTTCTTTGCCTACTTTCTTTGCAGCAGCAAAGAAAGTAGGTGCCGCCCCGCACAGGGGCAACGCCAATAGACCGATAAGACAACAAGGAAAGGCCAACACCCCAGGAACACCGCCAAAAAGACCTAGCCCTTTAGGCAAAAGTATCGACCAACCCCACCTGCTGCCGCACGGCAACATTACCAACGGCATCGCCGGAGTCCACCGAGCTGTCCCCGGCAAGACCGCCACCACTGCCGCCACTGCCCCCCTTACCTCCAGACCCACCCGCGCCAGCGCCCTGCTGCTGCCCGCTCTGCCGGGCAAACCCATCACTCACACTCGCGCTCCCCAACCCAATCCCATTGGACTCCATCGCCTCGCGCAGCTTCGGCAACGCCGCCTCAACCGCCTCCCGCACCGACTGGTGCTGCGAAACAAACAGCGCATGCGCATGGTTATCCGCAACCTGCAACACGACCTGCAACGGCCCCAGGTCCTTCGGATTGAGCGTGAGCTCGGCGCTCTGCGAATGAGCGTTCGACAAAAACACCACCTTCTGACTCAGCGCGTCTTCCCAGTCGCCCGTGCCGACCTGCGGCGTCAGCGCGTTCGCAGCCGCCGCCGCGCTCGCGTTGCCGGTGCTCTGCACCGCCGCCGTCGTGCTCGCGGCATTCGCGGCCGCCTGCGTCGCGGCCAGCGCGGCGTTCGCCGCATCCGCGGCGCTGCGCGCCGACGCCAGGTTGTCCGCCTGGCCGCTCGTCGCGGCCGCGGCGCTCAGCGCATCGGCGGCCGATTTCGCTGTCGATGGATCGGCCAGCGCGGTCGCGGCGGCCGTCGCCGTCGTCAGCGTCGTATGCGTGGTCGAGGCGGCCTTGCCGTCGCCGAACAGGCCGTTGCTCGCCGTCTTGTCGTCCGAGGTGGCGTTCAAGCCGTTTTTCGTGCCACCCAGGCCGCCCGCCGAGTTCGACACGCTCGCGGCTTTCACTGCCGCGCCGCTTGCGAGCGCCTGCGCAGGCACCGCGCCCTGGCCGCTCGCCAGTGCGGACAGCGCACTGTGCAACGCATCCTGCAAGGTCTTCGGATCGACCGCGCCTTTCTTGCCGGCCGCGGCAGTGGCGGTGGCCGTGAGCGCGGTCGCGCTCGTGCCGGCCAGCGCGCTCAATGCATCAGTGGCGGCGCTTGCCGCATCGGTCGTGCTGGTCGCGTTCGTGTCGGCGTTGTTGGCGGCAGCCTGTGCCTGCGCTTGCACCTGAGCCTGCACGGCCGCCGCCGCGGCGGCGAGCGCGCCGGCGTCGGTCTGCGCCTTCTTGCCGACCTGCTGCGCCTGCGTCGTGCTCGTCTGGCCGTTCGAGGCCTGTTGCGTTTGCGTCGGCGACGTCGCGGACGAAGTAGACGGGGCGGACGAGGCGGACGAGGTGGACGACGCACTGCCGTTCGCCGCGCCGCTGCCGTTCTGGCTGCTGCTCGCGCTCTGCTGCGAGGCAGCGGGCGCGGGTCGCGACGCAGGAGGCGCGCTCGGCGGCGTCGACGAACTCGCCTGCTGTTGATTCGCGCTGTTCTGCTGGTCGATGCTCTGCTGCAAGGTCTGCGCGAACGAGCTCGAGCTGGCCGCGGCGTTCGCGGCAGCGCTCGACGCGTTGCCGCCCGTGCCGAGCAATGCGCTCAGGTCTGAGCCGATCTGGGAAAGAAGCGACATAAGAAATCCTGTGAATCTGTCAAACGGGTATGCGTTCAGGCTTTAGCCGCGAGGCAACGCCTCACGCGCCGTCGGCACGCATGCGCAGAATCCGCGCCGCGAATTCATCGGCGTCGCGCTGCTCGCGCCGTGCGGCGACCTTCGCCTCGGCCGCTTCGCCGCGCGCTTGCAGCACTTCGTACGAGCCGAGCTTCTGCTTCTGGCGTTGCCAGTCGGGCTTCGCCGCCTCGACGCGCGCGCTCGCCGTGACGAGCAGCTTGCGCTGCTGCTCGATCGCGGAGTCGAGCGTGTCGATGAACGCCTGGAAGTTGCGCATGTTGCCGGCCGGCATGCCCGACTGCGCGCTCGCGGTGAAGCGCGCGTAGTATTCGTCGCGGTACTGCACGAGCGCATCGAGTTGCGCCTGTACGTCGTTGCGCTCGCGCTGCGCGCGGCCGAGTCGCTGCGCGGCGGCGTCCACGTCGTCCTGCGCGAGACCGATCAGTGTCTTGATCGGAAAGTGTTTCGACATCGTCAGCCTCCTCGGCCCTAGGCAAACAGCGCGTTCAGCATGTCGACGCTCGGCTTGAAGTTCGCGCATTCGCGAAAGCCTTGCTGCAGGAACGCTTCCATCCGCGGATACAGCGCAATCGCGCGATCGAGCACCTGGTCGCGCCCGCTCGAATACGCGCCGACGTTGATCAGATCGCGGTTGCGCTGATAGCGCGACAGCATCTGCTTGAACATACGCGTTTTATTCAGGTGGTTTTCGTCGATCAACGCGGTCATTGCCCGGCTAATCGACGCTTCGATATCGATCGCCGGGTAGTGGCCGGCTTCGGCGAGCGAGCGCGACAGCACGATATGGCCGTCGAGAATCGCGCGCGCCGAGTCGGCGATCGGGTCCTGCTGATCGTCGCCTTCGGTGAGCACCGTGTAGAACGCGGTGATCGAGCCGCCGCCCGCCGGGCCGTTACCGGTGCGCTCGACGAGCGCCGGCAGCTTCGCGAACACCGAAGGCGGATAGCCCTTGGTCGCGGGCGGCTCGCCGACGGCCAGCGCGATCTCGCGTTGCGCCATCGCGTAGCGGGTCAGCGAATCCATCAGCAGCAGCACGTGCTTGCCCTGGTCGCGGAAGTATTCGGCGAGCGAGGTCGAGTACGCGGCGGCCTGCATCCGCAACAGCGGCGACACATCGGCAGGAGCTGCGATCACGACCGAGCGCGCCAAACCTTCCTCGCCGAGAATCTGTTCGATGAATTCCTTCACTTCGCGGCCGCGTTCGCCGATCAGGCCGATCACGATCACCTCGGCGCTGGTGTAGCGCGCCATCGTGCCGAGCAGCACCGATTTACCGACGCCCGAGCCCGCGAACAGCCCCATGCGTTGTCCCCGGCCGACGGTCAGGAGCGAGTTGATCGCGCGCACGCCGACGTCGAGCACCTTGTGAATCGGCTCGCGATTGAGCGGGTTGATGACCGGCGCGGACAGTGGTGCGTCGGTTCTCGTGCCGAGCGGGCCGAGTCCGTCGAGCGGACGGCCCGATGCGTCGAGCACGCGGCCGAGCAATTCCCAGCCGACCGGCAGACGCTTGGCGCCCGCGAGCGGATCGGCGATCGGCGCGCTTTCGAGCGGAAACACGCGCGCGCCGGGCAGCAGGCCGATCACTTCGGTGGTCGGCATCAGGAACAGCTTGTCGCCGGAGAAGCCGACCACTTCGGCTTCGGCCATCGGCAACGAGCTGCCGGGCGGCAGTTCGATCATCACTTCGGCGCCGACCGACAGGCGCAGGCCGACCGCTTCGAGCACGAGACCGGCCGCGCGGGTCAGACGTCCGCACGCGCGCAGCGGCTTGGCGATCGCGTTGCGCGCGCGCAGCGCGTCGAGCTGGCCACGCCACACTTGCATGTGGGGATTGATGTCGAGCGCGGGATCGTAGGGCGGCAGGTGCGGCGTGTGGTCCGGCGCGGCGCCTGGCGCGGGATGCGCCAGCACCGCAACGGGCGCGGCCGCATCCGCAATTTCGGCTGGACTGACCGGCTCGACATCGGCCAGCGCCTCGGCGCCGAACGACGCCAACGCGAGCTCGCGTTCGAGCGGCGTCAGGTCGCTGGCGCGGATCTCGGCGAGCGTCGGCTTCACCACGTGCTCACTTTGCCGAGCGCGGCGGCGACGCGCTGCCAGCGCGTGTCGATGCCCGCGTCGACCTCGCCGGTGCCGGCCTGCGCGCGGCAACCGCCGCGCTCCACCGCCGGATCGGTGCGCACGGTCCAGCCGCGCGTTTGCAACTCTTCGAGCAGATACGCCTCGACGACCGGCAGATCGGCGGGACTCACGATCAGCGCCGGCGCGCCGGCGAGCGCGGGCTCGGCCGCGAGCACTTCGCGCGCGGCCGCGATCAGCGCGGTGGGATCGTGCTGCACGTGCTGGCGCACGACCTGTTGCGCGATGTCGAGCGCGAGCGCGATCAGCGTTTCGGAGATCGCATGCTGCGCGCCATCGAGCGCGGTCTTGAAGGTTTCAGCGAGCGCGGCGAGTCGCATCGCTTCCTCGCGTGCCTCGGTCTGGCCTTGCGCGAAACCTTGCGCGTGCCCCTGGTCGTAGCCGGCCTGATAGCCGAGCGCCTGGCCGGCCACATGACCGGAGGCGACGCCCTGCGCATGCGCGGCTTCGCGGCGGCGCTCGAGTTCGGCTTCGAACGCGCGTTCGTCGAATTCGGGCTCGGGCGGCGGCGGCGCCGGCGGGACCGGGTCGAACGACGCCATCTCCCAGCGCTGGTAGGCCGAGAGGCTTTCCTTTGCCGGGGCGTTCGGATCAGACATACGCGTCTTCCGCCTTGCCGCCTAGAACGATCTGCCCGCTCTCGGCCAGGTTGCGCACGATCTGCAGGATGCGGCGCTGCTGCGTCTCGACTTCGGACACGCGCACCGGGCCGCGCGCGTCGAGGTCTTCGGCGAGCAGCTCGGCCGCACGCTGCGACATGTTCGAGAGGAACTTCTGACGCAGCGCGGGCGGCGCGCCCTTCAGCGAGATGATCAGCGCCTCGGATTCGACTTCCTTCAGCAGCAGCTGGATCGCACGGTCTTCGAGGTCGAGCAGGTTCTCGAACACGAACATCTGGTCGACGATCTTCTGCGCGAGTTCGGCGTCGTACTGCCGCACGTTTTCGAGCACGCCTTCTTCGTGGCTGCTCGACATGAAGTTGAGAATCTCGGCCGCCGTGCGGATCCCGCCCATCGGGCTGCGCTTCAGGTTGTCGCTGCCGGAGAGGAGGCCGGTCAGCACGTCGTCGAGTTCGCGCAGCGCGGCCGGCTGGATGCCGTCGAGCGTCGCGATCCGCAGGAGCACGTCGTTGCGCAGACGGTCCGTGAAGCAGGCGATGATCTCCGAGGCCTGATCGCGGTCCAGATGCACGAGGATCGTCGCGATGATCTGCGGATGCTCGTTCTTGATCAGTTCGGCGACAGCCGCCGAGTCCATCCACTTCAGGCCCTCGATACCGCTCGTGTCGCTGCCCTGCAGGATCCGGTCGATGATCGCGCCGGCCTTGTCGTCGCCGAGCGCCTTGGTCAGCACCGAGCGGATGTACTCGCTCGAATCGAGCGACATGCCGGTGTGCTGCTCGGCTTCCTTCACGAACTCCTGCAGCACCTCGTCGACCTGCTCGCGGGTCACGTTCTTCAGCGCGGCCATCGCGACGCCGATCTTCTGGACCTCACGGGGGCCCAGAAACTTGAACACCTGCGCCGCCTCTTCCTCGCCGATCGACATCAGCAGCAGCGCGCTTTTCACTACGCCTTCAGCGCTCATCGGACACCCAGTTCTTGACGACGGTTGCTACGATCTTCGGATCCTGACGCGCGATGCTGCGCGCGAACTCCAGGTTCCGCTCATATTTGTGCTTCGCGTTTTCGAGCGCGAGCGTCTCGCTGTCCGTTTCGATGTCGACCACCGCGCCATCGCGCTCTTCGGCCGGGATGCCGTCGAGCAGCACCGGCTCGTCGGGCGACATGAGCGCGGCAACCGGCTCGGGCGGCGGCGGGAACGCGCGGCGCAGCGCCGGCTTCACCATCACGAAGTAGAGGAACAGGGCGACCGCGCCGATGCCGAGGTAGGTCGCGATCTGCTTGTAGAGCGCGAGCATGTCCGGCGTGCGCCACCACGGCAGGTCGGCGTTCGGGTCGAGCTCGGTGCTGAACGCGCTGTTGACTACGTTGACCGAGTCGCCGCGCGACTCGTCGAAGCCCATCGCGTCCTTCACGAGCTGCGTGATCTGGGCGAGCTTGTCGGCGCTGACCGGCTGCATCGTCACATGGCCCTTCGGGTCGACGACGCGCAGATAGTTGACGACCACCGCGACCGACAGCCGGCGGATGCCGCCCATCGGCTGATCGACGTGGCGCACGGTCTTGTCGAGTTCGTAGTTGGTGGTCGAATCCTTGCGATCGCTGACCGGCGTCGTCGCGACCGAGCTCGCACCGTTGCCGGCCACGATCGGCGCGGACGCCGGCTGCGGCGGCTGGTTCGACAGCGCGCCCGGCACGCCCGAAGCGCCGCCTTGCGACATCTCGGTGGCGCTGCTCTGCTGCTGGCTGCGGATCGCGGCCCGTTGCGGATTGCCGTTCGGGCCGTAGTTCTCCGAGGTCTGTTCGCTGTGCGAGAAGTCGATGTCGGCGCTGACCTGCGAGCGCGCGTTGCCGGCGCCGAACAGCGGCGCGAGGATCGCGTCGATGCGCTGCTGCGTGTTGCGCTCGATTTGCTGGCGGAACTTCAGCTGGGTGGCATCGAGCCCGCTGCCGCTGCTCGGCTGCGTGAGCAGGTTGCCGTCCTGGTCGAGGATCGTCACGCCCCGCACCGGCATTTCCGGCACCGCCGACGCCACCATGTGCGTAATCGCGACCACCTGGCCTTCGTCGAGCACGCGGCCCGGATACAGGTTCACAAGCACGGCCGCCGACGGCGGTTCCTTGTCGCGCACGAACACGCTCGGCTTCGGAATCGCGAGATGCACGCGCGCGGACTTGACGCTCGAGATCGATTCGATCGTGCGTTCGAGTTCGCCTTCGAGCGCGCGCTGATAGTTGATCTGCTCGTCGAACTGGCTGATGCCGAATTTCTGGTTGTCCATCAGCTCGAAGCCGACCGAGCCGCTCTTGGGCAGACCCTGCGAGGCGAGGCGCAGGCGCATCTCGTGGACCTGCTCGGCCGGCACGAGGATCGCGCCACCGCTGTCGGACAGCTTGTACGGAATGTTTGCCTGCTGGAGCGCGGCGATGATCGAGCCGCCGTCGCGGTCGGACAGATTGCTGTAGAGCACCTTGTAGTCGGGCGAGCGCGACCACAGGAACAGGCCCGCGACGACCGCCACCAGCAGCGCAACCGCGAACACGAGCGGCGCGCGCGGGTTGCCGCGCATCTGCGCGAGCCCTGACAGACGCTGACCGAAATTGCCGCCGATACCACCGAGGCCGCCGAGGTCGGCGGTGCCGCCGGCCTGGCCGCTACCGGGCTGAGCGGCCGCGGGCTGCGCGCCGGCGAGCCCCATGCGGGCGTCGGGGTTGATCAACGAGTTGGCTGACGAATCCATGCGTCGGGTTTCTCCGGGGGATGCCTTGGCGTTCTGCCGTGATGCCGCGCCGAGGCTCGGCGGACGGACAGAGACTTTCACGTTTGAAATTATCCGCAGCGCCGCTCAACCCGATTGCTTGAATAGAGCAGGGTTTCCCCCCTAGTTTCGGGACTTTCCGCGAGAGGCCGCTGCTATGCTTTCGTCCAGATCGGTACACCTTCCGGCGGTCCGATCGCACATTCAACGGAGAAAACATGACCATGCCCGTGAACGCGCTATCGTCGGCGCTGCAACAGATGCAGGCGATGGCGGCGCAGGCGGCCGGCGGTGCGAGCCCGGCGGCGGAGCAGTCCGGCGCGGCGACACCCACCAGCTTCGCGGCGGCGATGAAGGCCTCGCTCGACAAGATCAGCAGCGACCAGCAGACGGCGATCGGCGAATCGCAGGCGTTCGAACTCGGTTCGTCGAACGTGTCGCTGAACGACGTGATGGTCGACATGCAGAAGGCCAACATCGGCTTCCAGTTCGGCCTGCAGGTTCGCAACAAGCTCGTCGCCGCGTACAACGACATCGCGCAGTTGTCGATCTGAGCGGCGTCGCGCGGGTTTGCGCAGGCCTGCTTGCAGGTCTGCGTGCAGGTCTGCATCAGCCCGCCCGACGCTCCGACGCTCCGACGTTCGGCACGCAGCAGCCGGCCTTTGCGCCGGCGGCTGCGTGCCGCGTCCCTGTGCGCGCCCAGCGGCGCTCCTGCTCCTCCTTACACCGGACTAAAGCTTTGTCGTTGCGGATCCGATAACCAAATTACAGGTCGGCGACCGGCGCGGTGACGCGCCGCGCGGCCACGCCACGACTAAACCGCAGTCAGTATCAGAGGAGGAGCGCCGATGTTTTCCCCGGGCCACGCTGGAGCCAACGCCTATGCGCGTGTCGGCATCGAGACATCCGTGATGGGCGCGAGTCCGCATCGTCTGATCGTGTTGCTGTATCAGGGCGCGCGGCAGGCGATCGCGCAAAGCCGCCTGCATTTGCAGCAGGGCAATGTGGCCGAGCGTGGCATGGCAATCAGCAAGGCGATCCGGATCATCGAAAGCGGGCTGCAGCAGTCGCTCAACCTGGAAGTGGGCGGCGAAATCGCGGGACGGCTCAACGCGTTGTACAGCTATATGGCGCGTCGGTTGTTGCAAGCAAATATCAATCAGAGCGAGGCGATGCTCGTGGAAGTGGACGGACTGCTCGCGACGCTCGAAGAGGCATGGATCGGGATTGCCCCGGAGGTCGCGCGGATGGCAGCCCAGCCAGCCGCGGAAAGCCTGAGATGACATCGAACGCAGAATATTTTGCCCGCTATGAAGCGGTCGCCTCGCTGTCCTGCCGCATGCTGATGGCGGCCCGGCGTGCGCTGTGGAACGACCTGGTCGACCTGCAGGAGGAGTACCGGCAGCTGGTCGAAGCGCTGCGGGAAGCCGACGTGGGCGTCAAGCTCGACGAGGCTGAACGCCTGCGCAAATACGCGCTGATCCGCCAGATCCTCGCCGACGATGCCGCGATCCGCGACCTCGCGAATCCGCGCATGGCGCATCTGTCGGCGCTGTTCGCCGGCCGGCCGACGCGTGTGCTGAAGGAGCTGTACGGAGCACGCTGAGTGTGGGCGCGTGCATCTGAGCTGGCGCCGCGCCGCGCGCGTCTGAAGGATCGGAGCAATCAGAGCATCGCGCGGGTTGCCGCCGATGCGACCAAGGAACCGGCATGAACGGAATCGATACGGCCCTCGCTTCAGTGCTGTCGAGCCGGATCGACAGCCTGCTCAGCATCGCGCCGGGAACCTCGACCACCTCGCAGACTGGCGCCGCCGGCGTCGATACCGCGGCTACCGCGGCGCCCCTGAACGCGACGCCCGCGCCGCAGCCGTCCGCGCAAACCGCGCTGTCGGCCGTCGCGCTGACACTGAATGCGATCGCCCGCTCAGGCGGCGATGCGACACCCGCCGTGCTCGGCCGCGCGCCGATCTGGGCGGCCGCGCCGGCGCTCGACGTCGCCGTCGCCGCCGAGAGCTTGCCGCTCATCGATGCGGCGGATGCCGCAGCGGGCAATGCCGCTGCCGCCAATTCCTCCGCTGCTCCCAATACCAATCCCAACGCTGCTGCCAACGTCACCGCGAGCGTGGCGGCGACCGAAGTGCCGGTCGCGGCGCTCGCGGCCGCGCTCGAACAAACGGTCGCCGACAGCGGCCTGTTCTACGAGGCCCATCTCGCCGCCTGGCTGATCGGTCAGCGCGCGCCGGCCGAGCTGGCGAACGAGGCGCAGAACCAGCTCGTTGCACAGTCGCAATTGCCGCTTGACTGGGGCACCGACGATGGCGCCGCGAACGCGTGGTCCGCTTCGGCGAACGCCGCACCGGACGGCGCGCCGCGCGGCGCACCGAACGGCCAGGCGGCTGGCACGCCTAACGCTGCCGAGAACAATCCCGCCGCGCACGCGATGCCGTCGATCCTGACTGCGCAGGCCGCGCGCCTCGTCGCGGGCGAACTGCTGGCCAACTCGGTATCCGATCTGAACGGCCAGCCCACGCACGCGGGGCTGCACAGCGGGGCGCCGCAGGCGGGCGAGGCCGGTTCGTCGCAGAGTGCGCAGGCGATGGCGGCGGCGGTGCATCCGGCGACCGTGCCGCTCGTGCGCCAGCAACTCGATCTGCTCGCGACCGGGCAGTTTCGCTGGACCGGTGAGGCGTGGCCAGGGGCGCGACTCGACTGGACGATCGAGCAGGACGGCGACGAATGGGACCGCAGCGGCGGCGGCCTCGCGAGCGAGGACGACCAGCCGTGGCGCACGCGCTTGACGCTGTCGCTGCCGACGCTCGGCACCGTCGACGCCGAACTGACGCTGACCGGCATGCGGCTCAGTGCGCGCGTGCAGGCGAGCCCGCGGGGCGCCGCCCGGCTCGCGACGCAGGGCGACGATTTCCGTCAGCGGCTGATGGCGGCGGGGATCGAGCTACAGGGATTGACGATCCGGGAGATCGGCGGCGGGGTGCCGGGTGCGGCCGCCGGTGGCTCGGCGGCGGGGGCGCAGGCGGCGTCGGCGTATGCGCGGTCGGCGGCAGCGGCTGTCACGGCGGCGGCGGCGTCGAGCACCGCGTCGCGCGACGACTTCGATTGGGACATCTGATGAGCCGCACCCATCGCCGCAGCGCGGCTGCACTCGTGTATGACGCTCATGGCGGCGAGCCCGCGCCGCGTGTTGTCGCGAAGGGGTATGGGCTGCTCGCCGAGATGATCGTGCAGCGCGCGAAGGAAGCGGGGCTGTATGTGCACGAGGCGCCCGAGATGGTGTCGCTGCTGATGCAGGTCGATCTGGATGCGCGGATTCCACCGCAGCTGTATCAGGCTGTCGCCGAGTTGTTGGCGTGGTTGCATCGGCTGGAGGCTCGGGCGGATGCCGAGCCGGGCGATGGCGCTGGCGCGCGGGATGTGGTTGATGTTGTGGCCACTGACGTGCGGGAGTAGGGGTACCCTTTGGGCAGGGTGGTGCCTTTTTTTGTTGGTGTTCTTGGGGTGTTGGCCTTTCCTTGTTGTCTTGTCGGTCTATTAGCGTTGCCCCTGTGCGGGGCGGCACCTACTTTCTTTGCTGCTGCAAAGAAAGTAGGCAAAGAAGACAGCTCAAACCGCTAACTCTTAAGCGGGTCCCCTGGCTTGGCAGGGGTAGTGGTGCATCTGGAATCTGTGTCTTCGCACATTCCGCCTTGGTGACAAAGCCGTCATCCGCACCCACTCCGCACTGCGTGCGTCGCGGACGGGTCTGCCAGGCAAACCGACGGTTTTGGAAGGACACTTCGGCGCGCGTAGCGCCGCCGGAAGAATGACGGCTTTGTCACTACCGTCGAATGTGCGGGAGCACGGATTCCAGATGCACCACTGCCGTGTGCGTACCGAGGTGCCCACTTATGAGCTGGCGGTTTGAGCTGTCTTCTTTGCCTACTTTCTTTGCAGCAGCAAAGAAAGTAGGTGCCGCCCCGCACAGGGGCAACGCTAATAGACCGATAAGACAACAAGGAAAGGCCAACACCGCCAGAACAACGACAGAAAAGGCACCCCCGGCCCCAAGGGCTAATTCAGAACCTCATCATCAACTTCAACAGCGCGTTCACGCGCGCACCATACGGCGGCGAAATCAACCCGCGCGCATTCAAGCGCGCCTGCATCAGCACGGGCTTCATCTTGGAAAAAGTAACGAACCCCTCATACCCGTGGTACGCCCCCATCCCACTCGCCCCAACCCCGCCGAACGGCAAACTCTCACACGCCAGATGCATCAGCGTCTCGTTCACCGCCATCCCACCCGCAATCGTTTCGAGCGTGACACGCTCAACCGTCCGCGCATCGTCGGCATAAAGATAAAGCGCCAGCGGCCGCGGCCTCGCATTGATCCACGCGATCGCGTCATCGAGCGTGTCGTAAGGCACGAGCGGCAATAGCGGCCCAAAAATCTCTTCCTGCATCAGCGCGCATCCGTCCGGCGCGCCGGTCACGGCGACAAGCGGAAAGCGCCGGGTCGCGGCATCGGGCGTCGCGTCGGTCAGCGGATGCAACTCCGCGCCAGCGGCCTTCGCTTCGTCGGCCAGCCGTTCGAGCCGCTCGAAGTGCCGCGCCGAAATAATCGACGTGTAGTCCGGGTTTTGCGCGAAGTCCGGATACATCCGCGCCATCCGCACACGCGCCCGTTCGATGAACGCTTGCTCCTTGCCGCGCGGCACCAGCACATAGTCGGGCGCGATGCAGGTCTGCCCCGCATTCAGCGTCTTGCCGGCGACCAGGTTGTCGACCGCGTTGTCGAATCGCGCATGCGCGCCGATCAGCGCCGGCGACTTGCCGCCGAGTTCGAGCGTGACCGGCGTCAGATGCTCGGCCGCCGCGCGCATCACTTCGTGGCCGACCTTCGTCGATCCGGTGAACAGCAGATGGTCGAACGGCTGCGCGCTGAACGCGGCGGCGAGCGCCGCATCGCCGTTGACGACCGCGACGTGATTACGCGCGAAGGTCTGGCCGATCAGCTGCTCGAATAGCGCCGAGGTGCGCGGTGTCAGCTCGGACATCTTGATGATGGCGCGATTGCCGGCCGTCAGCGCGCTGATCAACGGCCCGACCGCGAGCAGCACCGGATAATTCCACGGCACGATGATGCCGACCACGCCGAGCGGCTGCGGCACGACCTTCGCGCGCGCCGGCAGCAGCCACTTGTTGGTGCGACGGCGCTGCGCCTTCATCCATCGCTTCCCGTGACGCAGCGCGGCGTCGATTTCTTCCTTCACGAGCAGAAATTCGGCGAGCAGCACTTCTTCCTTCGCGCGGTTGCCGAAGTCCGCGTGCATCGCGTCGGCGAGTATGTCGCGATTGTCGAGCATCAGCTTGCGCAGCGCGCGCAGATGGGTCGCGCGCGTGTCCCATGACGGATACGGCGCGCGCAGGTACGCGTGACGTTGATCGCGCAGCAACGCTTCGAGCGCGGCGACCTCCGGCAGATCGTGCTTCATGTGAGTCCACTCCCAGATCGATGACGATGCGCGTCGAACGCGCTTATTGGTTTGAGCTGGCGTCGGTATTGCGCGCAGTGTGCGCCGCGTTTGCGTGGGCGCCGCGCTTAGGCGGCAAACGCGCGTTCGACGATCGCCGCGTGATCGAACGTGGCCGGCAGCGTGCCGTACACGCGACCGCTTTCCCCACAGCCGTCGGCGAGACGTGTCGCGATGAACGCATCGGCGACATCGGCCGGCGCGTGTTGCGCGAGCAGCGTCGCTTGCGCGATCAGCACGATCTGCTGCGCGATGCGGCGCGCCGATGCCTCGCGTTGCTCCGCCGGCCCGTTCAGCGCCGCTGCGAGCCGAGCGAGCGCCGCGCCCAACGCCGGATGCGCGCGCGCGACCTCTTGCCATGCGGCGAACAGGGCTTGCGCGGCTTGCGGCTCGCGCTCCATCGCGCGCAGCACGTCGAGGCACATCACATTGCCCGAGCCTTCCCAGATCGAGTTGACCGGCGCCTCGCGATAGAAGCGCGCCATCGGCCCGGTTTCGACGTAGCCGTTACCGCCCCAGACCTCCATCGCCTCGCCGGTGAATTCGAGTGCGCGTTTGCAGATCCAGTACTTCGCCGCCGGCGTCACGATGCGCCGCCAAGCGCGTTCGGCCGACGTCGCCGAGGACGCATCCGCGGAGTCCTCGAAGGCGCGCGCGAGACGCATGAACAGCACGGTCGCCGCCTCGGATTCGAGCGCGAGATCGGCGAGCACGTTGCGCATCAGCGGCTGCTCGGCGAGGTGTCGGCCGAACGCGCTGCGATGCCGCGCATGATGAATCGCCTGCACGAGCGCGGCGCGCATCAACGCGGCACTGCCGATCACGCAATCGAGCCGCGTGTAGTTCGCCATCTCGATGATGGTCGGCACGCCGCGTCCTTCATCGCCAATCATCACGCCGTATGCGTCGAGAAATTCGACTTCGCTGCTTGCGTTCGAGCGATTGCCGAGCTTGTCCTTCAGACGCTGGATCTGCACCGCGTTCTTGCTGCCGTCGGGCGCGAAGCGCGGCACGAAAAAGCACGACAGCCCCTCGTGCGTGTCGGTGCGCGCGAGCACCAGGTGCGCGTCGCACTGCGGCGCCGAGAAAAACCACTTATGACCGATGAGCCGGTAGGCGCCGCCGCGTCCGCCGGCGCCGTCGAGCGCATGCGCGCGGGTCTGGTTGCTGCGCACGTCCGAACCGCCCTGTTTCTCGGTCATGCCCATGCCGATCATGGCCGAGCGCTTCTGCGTGAGCGGCACGTCGCGCGCATCGTGCTCGCGCGTGTACAGCGGCTCGCGCAGCGTCGCGAACAGCGCGGGTTCGCGCTGCAACACCGGGATGCTCGCGAAGGTCATCGTCAGTGGACACAGGGAGCCCGATTCGATCTGCGCATGCATGAAGTAGCCGGCGCAGCGCGCGGCCATCGCGCCGCTTCGCGGATCGGAAAACGGCAGCGCGTGCAGCCCTTCGCGGCGTAGCAGCGTGAGCAACGCGTGCCACGCCGGATGAAACTCGAGCGCGTCGATGCGCTCGCCGCGCGGACTATGCGTGACCAGCTCCGGCGTGTGGCGATTGGCGAGCTCGGCGAGCACGAGCGTATCGGGCGTCGTGAGGGCCGCGCCGTGCCGCAGCAGCGCCTCGCGATGCCACTGCGCACCGTCGCGTTCGACGGCTGCGCAAAGCGCGACATCGCTCGCGAACAGGTTGTAGTCTGCGAGCGGCGGTGTCTGATTCGTCACCTCGTGAGTCTGACCGAAGCCGTGCCGTTCCATCTGCTGTCTCCGTGCTTTGTCTATTGTGCGCCGGTTTGCCGACGGCGTTCCGCGCTGCATGTCGAGGCGCTGTGTCGAGCGCCGCGCGTGCTGCCGCATGCGGGGAGGAGGGCGCGAATCGCGCCATGTTTGAATGCCGCGCGCGGCCCGCCGACGGCTGCTCGCGCGGGTCCTGCGCGCCTTTCATCATAGGGGCGCGAAGCCGCCGGCGTTTAGAGGAATCGCTCTGTCAGCAAGCCGCCGCAGGCCCGCAACGCTCCCTACAATGCGCAGAAAACACACGTAGACAAGTGTGCACGAGACAGGGTCCGCGAGCAACGCGGCCCACCTGGAGGAGCGCATGCAATATGACTACATCATCGTCGGTGCAGGCTCGGGCGGCTGTGCGCTCGCGAGCCGTCTCGCGGATCGCTGCCCCGATGCGAGCATCGCGCTGATCGAAGCCGGTCCGCACACCGAGCGCAATCTGCTGGTGAACATGCCGGTCGGTGTCGCGGCGGTGGTGCCGAACAAGCTGAAGACCAACTACGGCTATCTGACTACGCCGCAACCGGGTCTCGCCGGTCGCCGGGGTTATCAGCCACGGGGACGCGGCTTCGGCGGATCGAGCGCGATCAACGCGATGATCTACACGCGCGGTCATCCGCTCGATTACGACGAGTGGGCGCAGCTCGGTTGCGAGGGTTGGTCGTGGGCCGACGTGTTGCCGTATTTCCGCCGCGCCGAAGATAACCAGCGCGGCGCCGATGCGTGGCATGGCGAGGCGGGTCCGCTGACGGTGTCCGATCTGCGCTTCAGGAATCCGTTTTCGAAACGCTTCGTGCAGGCCGCGCTCGAAGCGGGCTACAAGGCGAACCACGATTTCAACGGCGCGGACCAGGAAGGCGTCGGCTTTTATCAGGTCACGCAACGCGATGGGCGTCGTTGCAGCGTCGCGCGCGCCTATATTTACGACCGGCCGCGCGCCAACCTGCACACGATCGCCGACGCGACCGTGCTGCGCGTCGTGTTCGACGGCAAGCGCGCGAGCGGCGTCGAGATCGTGCGCGGCGGCCGTACCGAAACGCTCGCGGCGCGCGCCGAGGTCGTGCTCGCCGCGGGCGCGTTCAATTCACCGCAACTATTGATGTGCTCGGGCATCGGGCCGGCCGCGCAGTTGCGCGCGCTCGGCATCGACGTGCTGCACGATGCGCCCGAAGTCGGCCAGAACCTGATCGATCACATCGACTTCACGATCAACAAGCGCACGAGATCGATCGAACCGACCGGCTTCTCGGTACGCGGCATCGCGCGGATGCTGCCGCAGTTCGTCACGTTCATGCGACACGGGCGCGGCATGCTGTCGAGCAACGTCGCCGAGGCGGGCGGTTTTCTGAAGAGCCGACCGACGCTCGAACGCCCCGATCTGCAACTGCACTTCTGCGCGGCGCTCGTCGACGATCACAACCGCCATCTGCATTGGGGCCACGGCTATTCGCTGCACGTATGCGTGCTGCGTCCGCATAGCCGCGGCAGCGTGACGCTCGCGAGCGCCGATGCGCGCGTCGCGCCGCTGATCGATCCGCGCTTTCTGAGCGACGCGCGCGATCTCGATCTGCTCGTCGACGGCGTGAAGATGGCGCGGCGCATTCTCGACGCGCCGTCGCTCGCGCTGCACGGTGGCCGAGAGCTGTACACGCGGCCCGGCCAGACGGATGCCGAACTGCGCCAGACGATCGCCGAGCACGCGGACACGATTTATCACCCGGTCGCGACCTGCCGGATGGGCGGCGACGCGCGCTCGGTCGTCGATCCGCAATTGCGGGTGCGCGGTGTGACGGGCTTGAGGATCGTCGATGCGTCGGTGATGCCGACCCTGATCGGCGGCAACACCAATTCGCCGACGGTGATGATCGGCGAACGGGCGGCGGCGTTGATCGCGGCGAGCCGGCGAGAGGGCGTGGGGATGTCGACGACGGTGACGCCACCGAGTGCGGACGACGCGCCGGCGCAGGCGGCGTGACGGAGGTTGGCTAAACGCGGGTTGCACGACGCCGCCCGCGTTTCACATCACTCGCCCGCGGCCGTCTTCGCTGCGTTCGGCGCCGTGATGCCGTTGAACCCGATCCCAGGTCCGATGATGAAATCGTCGCTGACGTGGGTCGGGATCGTTTCGCGCGCGACGTCGAGCCAGGCGCGCGCCGCGTGCGACAGATAGCCGTTGCGGCGCCAGCCGATCGCCATTTCCCACGGAATCTCCGGTTCGACGACCGGCCGGCACGTGAACTGCGCGGGATCGAGCCGCCGGCAATACGGCGCCGGCAGCAGCGCGATGCCGACGCCGGCCAGCACCAACGCCGCCATGAAGTCCCAATGCCCGCTGCGGCCGACGATCGCGGGCGCAAATCCCGCCGCGCGGCATGCGTTCAGCACGACGTCGTTCAACGCGAGGCTCTCGCCGTAGAACACGAACGGCTCGTTCGCAAGCTGCCCGAGCGGCACTTCGTTCAGCCCGTCCCAGCGTGAGCCGGTGCGCGCGACGAGCCATAGCAACTGGCGCGACATCGGCAGCACGTCGATGCTGTCGGGGTCGACGGGTAGCAGCACCCCGCCCAGTTCGAGTTCGCCGTCGATCAGCGCGGCTTCGATCGCGCGCGAACCCTGTTCGAACAGCTTCAGCTCGATCTTCGGATAGCGCTGGCGGAACGCGGCGATCGCCGGTGTGAAGAGTGCTCCGCCCATCGGCGGGATGCCGATCGTCAGCTCGCCGCGCCCGAGCGTGTCGAGATCGTTCAGCTCCGCCTGGAGCTGGGCATGGGCGGCGAGCACGTCCTGGCCGCGCTGATAGACGATCCGGCCGACGTCGGTGAGCACCATCTGGCGGCCGTCGCGCAGTAGTAGCGGTGAGCCGACCTCATCCTCGAGCGATTTGACCATCTTGCTGATGGTCGGCTGCGTGACGAACATCTGCTCGGCGGCGACGGTGAAGCTCTGCTGACGGACCACTTCGACGAAATAGCGCAGCGCGCGGAGTTCCATGATCGTGGTCTCCAGAATTCCATATTGGAATGACTTGAATGATTGTAAGTCATTTTGTTTATGATGCAGCGCACTTCATACTGAGTTCCCTCCGAGTCAGTCAGGGAACCCCATGTCCACGCCAGTTTTTGCCCGGTCGACGCCTTCCGCCGGCGGCGACGCAAACGGCAGCACGGGTGGCATCGGCCGTGTCGCACGCATCGCCGTGCAGAGCGCCGCGATCGCCGCGCTGTGGAGCGCCGCCGATTTCACCGTGCGGCGGCTGCATCTGCCGGTGCCGGGCGGTGTGGTCGGCCTCGTCGTGCTGCTCGCGCTGCTGTTCTGCGGCGGCATCGCGCCGCGCTGGGTCAAGGCCGGCGCGGACTGGCTGCTGTCCGACATGCTGCTGTTCTTCATCCCGGCCGCTGTCGCCGCCGTGCAATACGGCGGCCTGTTTCGCGCGGATGGCTGGCGCCTCGCGCTGGTCGTGATCGCCGGCACGCTGATGGTGATGGTCGCGGTGGCGTTCGCGGTCGATCAGGCCGCGCGCGTCGAACGGCGTCTGGCGCTGCACCGCGCGCGGGTCGCGCGCGACACACGTGGTCATTCGCGCGAGTGCCGATGAACCCCTCCCTTATTAAGTCGCTGCTGGCCGACGATGCCTCACGCCTGATCGCGGCGGGCTGCCTCGTGCTGACGATCGCGCTGTATTTCGCCTCGAAGGCGTTGCACGCGCGCGTGCGCTCGCCGTGGCTCACGCCGATGCTGACGGTGCCGGCGGCGCTCGTCGCGCTCGTCGTGCTCGCGCACATTCCGTATTCGCTCTATTTCGAGGACACGCGCTGGCTGATGTGGCTGCTCGGCCCCGCGACGGTCGCGTTCGCCGTGCCGATCTACGAGTACCGCGCACTGCTCGCGCGTCACTGGATCTCGCTGTCCGTCGGCGTGACGGTGGGCATTCTGGTCGGCGTCGGCGGCTCGCTGATGCTCGCGAAGCTGCTGCACCTGTCGCCGGAATTGCAGCGCAGCCTGATGACGCGCTCGGTGTCGACGCCGTTCGCGCTCGCCGTGTCCGACCGGATTCATGCGCCGAAGGATCTGACCGCGCTGTTCGTGATCGCAACGGGCGTCTGCGGCATGCTGTTCGGTGAGCTCGTGCTCGCGTTCGTGCCGCTGCGCACGCGGCTCGCGCGCGGCGCACTGTTCGGGGCGGCCGCGCACGGCGTCGGCACCGCGAAGGCTCGCGAACTCGGCAGCGAGGAGGGCGTCGTGTCCAGCCTGACGATGATGATCGCCGGCGTCGCGATGGTGCTGCTCGCGCCGTTGCTCGGGCTGCTGCCGATCTGAGCGGGGGTGCGCCGGCGCCGTCCCACGTGCGCCGAAGTCATCCCGATTTGCTACAATCGCCGTTCGTCTTCGAGGAGCGTTGCGACGGGTACCGCGAATCCGCATTCGCCGGCCGCCCGCCAGGCTCGAAGGCTTCAATTGGCAGCATGGAAGGCGCATCGTGCGTTTCCGATCGCTGCCTCGAACCGCGCTCACGTCACATTTCTAGTCAATTTCTTAGAAAGGAGGGCGTGATGAACGCCGCAGTTATCGATTCCCAGAAGCAGGATTACATTGTTGCCGACATGTCGCTCGCCGGCTGGGGCCGCAAGGAACTCACGATCGCCGAGACCGAAATGCCCGGCCTCATGCAAACGCGTGACGAATACAAGGCGCAGCAGCCGCTGAAGGGCGCGCGCATCGCAGGTTCGCTGCACATGACGATCCAGACCGGCGTGCTGATCGAGACGCTGACCGCGCTCGGAGCCGACGTGCGCTGGGCCTCGTGCAACATCTTCTCGACCCAGGACCACGCCGCTGCCGCGATCGCGCAAGCCGGCACGCCGGTATTCGCGTTCAAGGGCGAATCGCTCGACGAATACTGGGAGTTCTCGCACCGCATTTTCGAATGGCCGAACGGCGAGTTCGCCAACATGATCCTCGACGACGGCGGCGACGCGACGCTGCTGCTGATTCTCGGCTCGAAGGCCGAGAAGGACCGCTCGGTGATCGCCAAGCCGACCAACGAGGAAGAAGTCGCGCTGTACAAGTCGATTGCCGCGCATCTCGAGATCGACCCGACGTGGTACTCGAAGCGCCTCGCGCACATCCAGGGCGTCACGGAAGAAACCACGACCGGCGTGCATCGTCTGTACCAGATGGAAAAGGAAGGCCGCCTGCCGTTCCCGGCCATCAACGTCAACGACTCGGTCACGAAGTCGAAGTTCGACAACCTGTACGGCTGCCGTGAGTCGCTCGTCGACGGCATCAAGCGCGCGACCGACGTGATGATCGCGGGCAAGATCGCGGTCGTGGCCGGTTACGGCGACGTGGGCAAGGGCTGCGCGCAATCGCTGCGCGGTCTGGGCGCGACCGTGTGGGTCACCGAAATCGATCCGATCTGCGCGCTGCAGGCCGCGATGGAAGGCTACCGCGTCGTGACGATGGAATACGCGGCCGACAAGGCCGACATCTTCGTGACCGCGACCGGCAACTACCATGTGCTGAGCCACGACCACCTGAAGGCGATGCGTCATAACGCGATCGTCTGCAACATCGGCCACTTCGACTCGGAAATCGATGTCGCGTCGACCCGTCAGTACACGTGGGAAAACATCAAGCCGCAAGTCGACCACATCATTTTCCCGGACGGCAAGCGCGTGATCCTGCTGGCCGAAGGCCGCCTCGTGAACCTCGGCTGCGCGACGGGCCATCCGTCGTTCGTGATGTCGAACTCGTTCACGAACCAGACGCTCGCGCAGATCGAACTGTTCACGCAGGGCAAGAAGTACGAGAACAAGGTGTACGTGCTGCCGAAGCATCTCGACGAGAAGGTCGCGCGTCTGCATCTGGCGCGCATCGGTGCGAACCTGACCGTGCTGTCGGACGAGCAGGCCGGCTACATCGGCGTCGACAAGAACGGCCCGTTCAAGCCGAATCACTACCGCTACTAAGCACGCGGCCGCCCGCGGGGTCGATACCGGCTCGCGCGGGCGGAATTCAACGCTTGACGGTCTGATCACAGGGCGGCGCGCAATGCGCCGCTTTGTTCACCAGCGTCGTTTTTCGTTTGCTGGACATCTTCTCCGCACTGGTGCTTACAAGGAGCTCTACATGACCGTGCTGCTGACCTGGCTCATCAACGCGCTCGCGCTGCTGATCATCACCTACATCGTTCCGTCGATCCATATCCGCAGCTTCGGCACCGCGCTGATCGTCGCGATCGTGCTCGGCCTCATCAATGCGGTGCTGCGGCCGGTGCTGATCCTGCTGACGCTGCCCGTCACGATCCTCACGCTCGGACTCTTCATTCTGGTCGTCAATGCGCTGTGCTTCTGGCTGTGCGCGTCGCTGCTGAAGGGCTTCGAGGTGTCGGGCTTCTGGTCGGCGTTCTTCGGCTCGATCCTGTACAGCATCGTGTCGTGGCTGCTGTCCGCACTCATTTTCGGCAACCGCAGTTTAGGGGCTGCCTTCTGACTATGAATCCGATCGAACTCTCATTCGAATTCTTCCCGCCGAAAACGCAGGAAGGCGTCGACAAACTGCGCGCGACGCGCGCGCAACTCGTGCCGCTCAAGCCCAAGTTCGTGTCCGTCACGTTTGGCGCCGGCGGCTCGACGCAACAAGGCACGCTCGATACCGTCGTCGACATGGCGAAGGAAGGGCTCGAGGCGGCGCCGCATCTGTCGTGTGTCGGCTCGTCGAAGGAAAGCCTGCGTGCGATCCTCAACGAGTACCGGGCGCACGGCATCCGCCATATCGTCGCGCTGCGCGGCGATCTGCCCTCGGGCATGGGCGCGGTCGGCGAGCTGCGCTATGCGTCGGAGCTCGTCAGCTTCATCCGCGCCGAGTTCGGCGACTGGTTCTGGATCGAGGTGGCCGGCTACCCGGAATACCATCCGCAGGCGCGCTCGCCGCGTCACGATCTGGAGAACTTCGCGCGCAAGGTGAAGGCCGGCGCGAACTCGGCGATCACGCAGTACTTCTTCAACGCGGACGCGTATTTCCGTTTCGTCGACGATGCGCGCCAGCTCGGCGTCGACGTGCCGATCGTGCCCGGCATCATGCCGATCACGAACTTCTCGCAGCTGATGCGCTTCTCCGAAATGTGCGGCGCCGAAGTGCCGCGCTGGATCGCGCGCCGGCTCGAGAGCTTCGGTGACGACCGCGAGTCGATCCGCGAGTTCGGCCTCGACGTGGTGACGGATTTGTGTCAACGGCTCGTCGATGCAAAAGTGCCGGGCCTGCACTTCTATACGCTGAACGCCGCCGCGTCGACGAAGGCGATCTGCGAACGGCTCGGCGCGTAGCCGTCACGCCCGCCCAGCCGCGCGGCCGCAATGGCCGCGCGGCTTGTTCCAGTCTGGAATTTGTCTCATATTCGCGTCCAATAGCGTGGTAAGTCCCTGTTGAAGCACATTTTTGCGCTGTCTATCATCGAAATGCAGCTAACCCGGCTGCTGTGCGGAGGACGATATGACAGTGACAAGAAAGACTGCGGCACACCGACTGTTCGCGCTTCACCAGTTCTGCGTGCCGGCTCTCGCCGCGCTCGCGGTTGCCACGAGCGGCCTCGCGCCCGCGGTGTCGCAGGCGGCCTCGCTGCCGGACAAGACGCTGGTCTTCTGCTCCGAAGGTAGTCCGGCGGGGTTCGACACCGCGCAATACACGACCAGCGTGGAGTTCAGCGCCGGTTCGTACACGGTCTATAACCGGCTGGTCGAATTTGCGCATGGCAGCACGGACATCGAGCCGGGTCTCGCCGAAAAGTGGGACGTGTCGCCCGACGGCCTCACCTACACGTTCCATCTGCGCCGCGGCGTCAAATTCCAGACCACGTCGTATTTCAAGCCCACCCGCGAATTCAACGCGGATGACGTCGTGTTCACCTACGAGCGCATGCTCGATCCCGAGAACCCGTTCCGCAAGGCGTATCCGGTCAATTTCCCGTACTTCAACGACCTCGGCCTCGCGAAGAACATCGCGAAGATCGAGAAAGTCGATCCGTACACGGTGCGCTTCACGCTGAAGGAAGTCGACGCGCCGTTCCTGCAGCAGATCGCGATGCCGTTCGCGTCGATCCTGTCGGCTGAATACACGGATCAGCTGTTGAAAGCGGGCAAGGCGTCCGACATCAACCAGTACCCGGTCGGCACCGGTCCGTTCATCTTCCGCAGCTACACGAAGGACGACACGATCCGCTTCGACGGCAATCCGGACTATTGGAAGCCCGGTGTCGCGAAGGTCGGCAAGCTGATCTTCGCGATCACGGTCGATCCGGCCGTGCGCCTGCAAAAGTTGAAGCGCGGCGAATGTCAGGTGATGGCGTATCCGCGCCCCGCCGACATCCCCACCGTGAAGACGGATGCATCGCTCGCGATGCCGAGCGAAGTGGGCTTCAACCTCGGCTATATCGCCTACAACACGACCAAGAAGCCGCTCGACAACGTGCTCGTGCGCCGCGCGCTCGACATGTCGGTTAACAAGAAGGCGATCATCGAGGCGGTCTACCAGGGTGCGGGCCAGACGGCGACCAACCCGATGCCGCCGACGCAATGGGGCTACGACAAGAACCTGAAGGACGCACCGTACGACGCCGACAAGGCGAAAGCGCTGCTGAAGCAGGCGGGCTACCCCGACGGCTTCGAGCTGACGCTGTGGGCGATGCCGGTGCAGCGCCCGTATAACCCGAACGCGCGCCTGATGGCCGAAATGCTGCAGTCGGACTGGGCAAAGATCGGCGTCAAGGTGAATATCGCCACCTACGAGTGGGGCGAGTACATTCGCCGTGCGCACGCGGGCGAGCATCAGGCGATGCTGATCGGCTGGACCGGCGACTACGGCGATCCTGACAATTGGCTTGGGGTGTTGCTCGGCTGCGACGCGGTCAACGGCAGCAACTTCTCGAAGTGGTGCTACAAGCCCTACGACGATCTGATCAAGCAGGGCCGCAGCACCACCAACATGGCCGATCGCACCAAGGCCTACACGCAGGCTCAGGAGATCTTCAAGGATCAGGTGCCGTTCACGCCGATCGCCCATTCGACCGTCTATCAGCCGATCAGCAAGAACGTGACGGGCTTCAAGATCGACCCGTTCGGGCCGACGCAATTCCTGGAGGTCGGCGTGAAATAAGGGGATGCGGCGCGACTTTTGCGCCGCTTTTGTCGCGGGGCGGCCCAATGGGCCTGCCCGGCGCATGCAAAACCGCGGCAAAACGTTTGCACTAAGTGTTTCCTATCGTCAACAGAGGGATTTTGCTCTGCTTGGTGGCCGGCTCAAGCTCAAGTAATATCCCGCTACGCCGGCGCAAGCCGGCCCTGAACCTGGAGGAAACATGAAGCAAAACAATCTGTTGCGCGTCGCGCGTGTGACTACGCTCGTCGCAGCCGCAGCGGCATCCCTGCTTGGCGTCACGAGCGCGCAGGCCGCTGGGATTCCGAACAAAACCCTCGTTTACTGCTCGGAAGGCAGTCCCGCGGGTTTCGATCCGGCCCAATACACGACGGGCGTCGACTTCACGGCCAACACGTTCACCGTCTATAACCGCCTCGTCGAATTCGAGCGCGGCGGCACCAAGGTCGAGCCGGGCCTCGCGGAGAAGTGGGATGTCTCGCCCGACGGCAAGACCTATACGTTCCATCTGCGTCATGGCGTGAAGTTCCAGACCACCTCGTTCTTCAAGCCGACGCGCGAATTCAACGCGGACGACGTGGTGTTCTCGTTCCAGCGCATGCTCGACCCGAACCAGCCGTTCCGCAAGGCGTATCCGGTGCAGTTCCCGTACTTCACCGACATGGGCCTCGACAAGCTGATCACGAGCGTCGAGAAGGTCGACCCGTACACGGTCAAGTTCACGCTGAAGGAAGTCAACGCACCGTTCATCCAGAATCTGGCGATGGAATACGCGTCGATCCTGTCGGCTGAATATGCGGATCAGTTGCTGAAGGCGGGCAAGGCCGCCGACATCAACCAGTTCCCGGTCGGCACCGGTCCGTTCATCTTCCGCAGCTACACGAAGGACGCGACGATCCGCTTCGACGGCAATCCGGATTACTGGAAGCCGGACGCGGTCAAGATCTCGAAGCTGATCTTCTCGATTACGCCGGACGCCGGCGTGCGCGTGCAGAAGATCAAGCGCGACGAATGCCAGGTGATGAGCTATCCGCGCCCGGCCGATATCGCGCCGCTGAAGGCCGAGCCGAATATCGACATGCCGTCGCAACCGGGCTTCAACCTCGGCTACCTCGCGTACAACGTGACGCACAAGCCGGTCGACAAGCTCGAAGTGCGTCAGGCGCTCGACATGGCGATCAACAAGAAGGCGATCATCGACTCGGTCTACCAGGGCGCGGGCCAACTGGCCACGAACCCGATGCCGCCGACGCAATGGTCGTTCGTCAAGGGCCTGCCGGCCGCCTCGTACGATCCCGCCAAGGCCAAGGATCTGCTCTCGAAGGCCGGCTTCCCGAACGGCTTCGACATCACGCTGTGGGCGATGCCGGTGCAACGCGCCTACAACCCGAACGCGCGCCTGATGGCGGAAATGATCCAGGCGGACTGGGCGAAGATCGGTGTGAAGGCGAAGATCGTCACGTACGAGTGGGGTGAGTACATCAAGCGCGCGCACGCGGGCGAAGACGACACGATGCTGATCGGCTGGACCGGCGACAACGGCGATCCGGACAACTGGCTCGGCACGCTGCTCGGCTGCGAGGCGGTCAACGGCAACAACTTCTCGAAGTGGTGCTACAAGCCGTTCGAAGAGCTGATCCAGAAGGGCCGCACGACGTCGGACGTGCCGACGCGCACGAAGGTCTACGGCGACGCGCAGCATATCTTCGCGCAGCAATTGCCGTTCTCGCCGATCGCCCACTCGACCGTCTATCAGCCGGTCAGCAAGAAGGTGGTCGACATGCGCATCGAACCGCTCGGCTACGCACGCTTCGACGGCGTGAGTGTGAAGTAATTCGGTCAAGCCATTCGTAAAGTTCGCACAGTACGCCGCAATACAGTACGCTTTTCGCACGGTTAGAAAACTGGTCGAAATGGTCCGGCGACCGGGGTCACGAGCCCTCGTCGCCGGTTGCGCTTTTTCATCACCAGTACCATGGGAGCGAACCATGTTCCGCTTCGTTTTGCGCCGCATCGGCATGGTGATTCCGACGTTCATCGGCATCACCATCCTCGCGTTCGCGCTGATTCACCTGATCCCGGGCGACCCTATCGAAGTCATGATGGGCGAGCGCGGTGTCGATCCGGCCATGCATGCGGCCGCGATGCACCGCCTCGGGCTCGACGAGCCTCTGCCACTGCAGTACTTCCACTACATCCGCCGCGCGATGCACGGTGACCTCGGTACTTCGATCATCACCAACACCAGCGTGATGGGCGAATTCCTCGCGCGCTTTCCCGCCACCGTCGAGCTGTCGATCTGCGCGATGCTGTTCGCGCTGATCGTCGGCCTGCCGGCGGGCGTGTTCGCGGCACTCAGGCGCGGCACGGTGATCGATCACGGCGTGATGGGCACCGCGTTGACCGGCTACTCGATGCCGATCTTCTGGTGGGGCTTGATCCTCATCATGTTCTTCTCGGTCGATCTCGGCTGGACACCGGTGTCGGGCCGCATCGCGGTCGAATACGACATTCCGCACCTGACCGGCTTCATGCTGATCGACTCGCTGATGTCCACCGACGAAGGCGCGTTCAAGTCGGCGCTCAGCCATCTGATCCTGCCTGCGATCGTGCTCGGCACGATTCCGCTCGCGGTCGTCGCGCGCATGACACGCTCGTCGATGCTCGAAGTGCTGCGCGAAGATTACATCCGCACCGCACGCGCGAAGGGCTTGTCGCCGGGCCGCGTGATCGTCGTGCATGCGCTGCGCAATGCGCTGATTCCGGTCGTCACGGTGATCGGTCTGCAGGTCGGTACGCTGCTGGCGGGCGCGGTGCTGACCGAAACGCTGTTTTCATGGCCGGGCATCGGCAAATGGCTGATCGACGCGATCGGCCGGCGCGACTATCCGGTCGTGCAGGGCGGCATCCTGCTGATCGCGACGCTGGTGATCGTCGTGAACCTCGTCGTCGATCTGTTGTACGGCGTGCTCAACCCGCGCATTCGCCATACGAGGTAAATCACTATGGCTGACATTCAAAACACCGTCCCCCAATCGGTCACCCCGCCGAGCGGCCGCGCCATCGCGGCGCGCGAATTCTGGGCGAACTTCTCGCGCAACCGCGGCGCGGTCGGCGCGGGCATCATCGTGCTGGTGCTGGTCTTTATCGCGATCTTCGCGCCGCTGATCGCGCCGCACAGCCCGATCGAACAGTACCGCGACTCGGTGAAGATCCCGCCCGCATGGCTCGACGGCGGCAACTGGAAGTTCATTCTCGGCACCGACGAAGCGGGCCGCGACATCCTCTCGCGTCTGATGTACGGCGCGCGGCTGTCGTTCTGGATCGGCTTTGTCTCGGTGGTGCTCGCGCTGATTCCGGGCGTCGTGCTCGGCCTCGTCGCCGCGTTCTTCGAGAAATGGGCCGACACGCCGATCATGCGCATCATGGACGTGCTGCTCGCGCTGCCGTCGCTGCTGCTCGCGGTCGCGGTCGTCGCGATCATCGGTCCGGGTCTCCTCAACACGATGTTCGCGATCGCGATCGTCGCGCTGCCGGGCTATGTGCGTCTGACGCGCGCGTCCGCGCAAGGCGAGTTGCAGAAGGAGTATGTGACCGCTTCGCGCGTCGCGGGTGCGAGCACGTTGCGACTGATGTTCTCGCAGGTGCTGCCGAACTGCACCGCGCCGCTGATCGTGCAGGCCACCCTGGGCTTTTCGTCGGCGATTCTCGATGCCGCCGCGCTCGGCTTCCTCGGCCTCGGCGTGCAACCGCCGTCGGCGGAGTGGGGCGCGATGCTCGCGTCGGCGCGCGACTACATCGACAGCGCATGGTGGATCGTCACGATGCCGGGCCTGTCCATCCTGATCTCGGTGCTGGCGATCAACCTGCTCGGCGACGGGCTGCGCGACGCGCTCGACCCCAAACTGAAACGGATGGCCTGACCATGAGCACTCTACTGACCATCCGCAATCTCGCGGTCAACTTCGGCGGCCTGCCGGCGGTCGACCGCATCAATCTCGACGTCGCGCCCGGTGAAGTGGTCGGCGTGGTCGGCGAATCGGGCTCGGGCAAGAGCGTGACGATGATGGCGCTGATGGGCCTGATCGACGCGCCCGGCAAGGTCACCGCCGACGAAATCACGTTCGACGGCAAGAACCTGTTGAAGGCCTCCGCGAAGGAACGCCGCAAGATCATCGGCAAGGACATCGCGATGGTGTTCCAGGACGCGCTGACGAGCCTGAATCCGAGCTACACGGTCGGCTATCAGATCAAGGAAGTGCTGAAGCTGCACGAAGGCCTGCGCGGCGCCGCGCTGGACAAACGCGCGCTCGAACTGCTCGATCAGGTCGGCATCCCGGACGCGAAAAACCGCATCGGCTCGTTTCCGCATCAGATGTCGGGCGGCATGAACCAGCGCGTGATGATCGCGATGGCGATCGCCTGCAACCCGAAGCTGCTGATCGCCGACGAGCCGACCACCGCGCTCGACGTGACGATCCAGGCGCAGATCATGGAGCTGCTGATGCGCCTGCAGAAGGAACGCGGCATGGCGCTCGTGCTGATCTCGCACGATCTGGCCGTGGTCTCCGAAGTCGCGCAGCGCGTCGCCGTGATGTACGCGGGCGAGGTGATCGAGACGAACAAGGTGCCGGACATCTTCGCCGCGCCGCATCATCCGTACACGGAAGCGCTACTGGCCGCGATTCCCGAGCACAACGTGGGCGCCGTGCGGCTCGCGGCGCTGCCGGGCATGGTGCCGGGCCGCGACGACCGGCCCAAGGGCTGCCTGTTCGCGCCGCGCTGCAAGTACGTGGTCGACGACTGCATGAAGGCGCGGCCGGCGCTCGCGCCGATGCAAGGCCACGCCGAAGTGGCGCGGGTGCGTTGCATCAAACCCTTGAACCTGAGCGGCGACGCCAACGTTCACACCCATGGAGGCGCACGATGAACGCAGTACTCGAAACGCGGCGCCAGTCGGGCCATGCGGGCGATCACGTGCTCGTCGCCGACCAGCTCGCGCGCTACTACACGGTCAAGCGCGGCATGTTCGCGCACGGCACGGTGAAGGCGCTGAACGGCGTGTCGTTCGCGCTCGAACGCGGCAAGACGCTGGCGGTGGTCGGCGAGTCCGGCTGCGGCAAGTCGACGCTCGCGCGTCAGCTGACGATGATCGAAACGCCGAGCGCGGGCCGCCTGCTGATCGACGGCGAGGACGTGGCCGGCGCGAATCACGAGAAGATCGCGGCGCTCAGGCGGCGCGTGCAGATGGTGTTCCAGAACCCGTTTGCGTCGCTCAATCCGCGCAAGACCGTCGAGCAGACGCTCGGCGAGCCGCTCGCGATCAACACGCAGATGAGCGCGACCGAGCGCGCCGAACGCATCGCGCAGATGATGCGCACGGTCGGCCTGCGGCCCGAGCACGCGAAGCGCTATCCGCACATGTTCTCCGGCGGCCAGCGTCAGCGCGTCGCGATCGCGCGCGCGATGATCCTCGATCCGCAGATCGTGGTCGCCGACGAACCGGTGTCCGCGCTCGACGTGTCGATTCAGGCGCAGATCCTGAACCTGTTCATGGACCTGCAGGACGAGTTCAAGACGAGCTACGTGTTCATCTCGCACAACCTGTCGGTGGTCGAGCACATCGCCGACGACGTGATGGTCATGTACTTCGGCGGCGTCGCGGAGCTGGGCGACAAGCAGCGCATCTTCTCGAAGCCGCGCCATCCGTACACGCGCGCGCTGATGTCGGCGACTCCGTCGATCTTCGAGGCGGACCGCACGATCAAGATCAAGCTGCAAGGCGAAATGCCCTCGCCGCTGAATCCGCCATCGGGCTGCACGTTCCATCAGCGCTGCCCGTACGCGATCGACCGCTGCCGCAGCGAGGAGCCGAAGCTGCGTGAAGTGGATGGGCGCCTCGTCTCGTGTCACCGCGCCGAAGAGGTGGGGGACGTGGATGCCTGATGCGGTGGCGGCGCGTCGTCTTGCGCGCCGCTTGTGTGAGGGCGGTTACCTCGCCGCCTTCGCGCGGCGCTGCGGAGCGCGTGCGCTGGAAGGCGCCGCGCTCCGCGGCGCGTTTGCCGGCAGCTTCGCCGGTATGGTGTTTCAGGCGCTCGCGCGGGCTTTTTTCTCCGTCTTGCGTCGCGCCTCCTTTACCGCTTTTTTTCATGCAGCCTGCGCGTTGACGATGAGCGCGACCGTACCCGGCATCGCTCACGCCGCCGGGGCGGCGGCCAATGCGCCGGGCCAGGCGGGTCGGCCGTCCGTCACGGTGCCCGCTACCCCACCGCCTTCGATTGCGCCGCCGCCGGTGCCAGGCACCACGGCGAGCGGACCGGTGCGCCAGCAACCGGCGCGCATGCCTTTCTATGTCGCGACGCGCGGCAACGTCACCATCTACGTGCTCGGCACGCTGCACGTCGGCGATCCCGTCGACTATCCGGCGGGACAGCCGTTCCGCGCGCCGATCCTCGCGGCGCTCGCCGCGTCGCCGACGCTCGCGCTCGAACTGTCGCCGGATGAACTGCTGGTGTCGCAGGACGATGTGTCGAAGTACGGGGTGTGCAAGCACGACTGCCTGCCGGCTGCATTGCCCGAGCCGCTGTGGCACAAGCTCGCGTTGCGGCTGCGCGGCAATCCGGCCGCGCTCGACGCGATCAAGAAAATGCGGCCGTGGCTTGCGTCGCTGGTGGTCGAGACCTACGACTCGTTATCGGCGGGTCTGCAAACCGAGTACGGCACCGAAGCGCAATTGCAGAACGTGTATCTGAAGACGCGCGGCAAGATCGTCGGGCTCGAAACGCTCGCGCAGCAGATGCGCGCGTTCACCGGGTTGTCGGCCGCGCAGCAGCGCGAGATGCTCGCGCAGGATCTGGTGCAGACGCCCGCGCAGAACGTCGAGGACGTGCGTACGTTGCATCGACTGTGGCAGGTCGGCGATGCCGATGCGATCGCCGCGTGGCAGGCCGCGAAATCGGAGAAGCTCGCGCGCGACCAGCGTGTCTCCAATTCGATCGATAACCGGATCGTCTACGAGCGTAATCGCCGCTTCACTACAAGGATGCTGCAGCTCGCGGCGCCGAACAAACCGGTGTTCGTCGCGATCGGTGCATTGCACCTCGGTGGACCGAAAGGCGTGCTGCAGCTGTTGCGGCAGCACGGCTTCATCGTCGAGGCGGGTTGAGGCGGGTTGAAGCTCGAGCCTTCGCGGCGAGTGCGGGTTCGTGCTTCGCTGCCGATGTTTTGCCAATGGCATGACAGTTGACGCCCCGCGTCTCGCATTTCTCGGAGAGCTCCTAGTCGTGTTTCATCCCCAGTCTGTTAGCTTCGTCGGGATTATTCGTCGAGCGATTAACGGGAAGGAGATGCGAGGATGGCGCAGGATATCTTTATCAAGATCAACGGTATCGATGGCGAATCGCAGGACTCGGCTCATCTCAACGAGATCGATGTAATCGGATGGCGGTGGCAGGTTGCACAGCCCTCGGCGATGCTCTCAGGCTCAAGCGGTGGTATTCCAAAAGCGTCTGTCTCCGACCTTGAGTTTACTCATCTGATGGACCGGGCGAGTCCAAATCTGGCTAGATATTGCTTCTCCGGCGAGCATATTTCCGAAGCGAAGCTCACCATGCGAAGAGCCGGAGGGGTTCCTCACGAGTACGCTCGAATCACCATATACGATGTCATCGTTTCTTACGTTGAACCCGTTGGCGGTGGCCATTGTTGCCACGAGCAGGTGCGTCTGTCGTTTGCACGCATGAAGCACGAGTACGTTTTGCAGAACAACCTGGGCGGAAGCGGCGGCACCATCACCGCGCTCATCGACGTCAGGGCAAATAGACAAGGCTAGCGAGATGCCGGCGTCCTGCACGTTCACATTGAATCGACGCTCAACCTCGACGCTGGTTTGCGCGGGTTTCGGCAGCGTTACCGCGTTTTCGGGCAACGGGCGGCATATCAATAGTCCAGATTCCACGAATGTGGCAAACGCGGGCGCCATTCCCAAAGGTATGTATTACATCGTCGATCGCGAAAGTGGAGGGCATCTCGGCTGGCTCTGGGATGGAGTCAAGGACCTCGGGGCGGACACACATCGCGCGGAGTGGTTTGCTTTGTATCGCGATGATGGCGCCATTGATGACTGGACGTTGATAGACGGCGTGCGGCGTAGCAACTTTCGCTTACATCCGGTTGGGCGGTATGGGGAAAGTGACGGCTGTATTACCCTTTCGTCCCGTGAGCAGTTCAAGGCGCTGCGCTCATATTTGAAAACACAACCGCCTGCATTTATCCCTGGAACAGTGACGCGATACTACGGCACGGTGGAGGTGCGTTGAAAACCATATTGATTTGCATCCTGATCGCACTGGTGCTGACCCTGCCCGTCGGAGTGGGGATTGCACACGTACCGGGCGTGGCTGAATGGTTTGCGAGCGGCGAGGGCTATGAGTTCTTTGACCCGTTTTTCAACGCATTCGGTGCGGATGGCGGCGAAAGCACCTCGGACATCATCTTCGGAACGCTGTACGTCGTCAGTTTCGTCGTGTCGCTGGCGTTAGCCATTGCGGCTTGGGCAATTGTTAGCGGTTTGCGTCGTATGGATCGCCGTTGAGTTGACGCCGCCCACGACGGCCGGCGCCTCATCCGTACGACAGCAAACCGGTCCGCTACAAAAACATCAGAAAATTCAACAGAAAGATATTGATCACCAGCAGCGGCAGCGCTGTCGGAATCTGCACCTTGATCACCGCGTTCTTGTCCGGTAATTCGAGCAGCGCGGCCGGCACCATGTTGAAGTTCGCGGCCATCGGCGTCATCAGCGTGCCGCAGTAGCCGGAGAACATGCCGATCGCGGCCATCACCGCGGGGTTGCCGTGAAACACGCCGACGAGGATCGGCACGCCGACCCCGCCCGTCATCACCGGAAACGCGGCGAAGCCGTTGCCCATCACCATCGTGAACAGCGCCATGCCGATGCAGTACACGGCCACCGCGACGAAGCGGTAGTCGAGGCTGATATACGACGTGGTCACGTGCGCGACCGCCTTGCCGACGCCCGCGTCCGAGAACACGAGGCCGAGCATGCCGAGCATCTGCGGCAGCACCGCGGCCCACGACAGCGCGTCGACGAGACGGCGCGCTTCCTTCATCGACTGGCCGACCGTGTCGCGCGTGATCACGCAAGCGATCGCGAGCGCGATCACGCAGCCGAGGCCGAAGCCGATCAGCGTGACGTTGGCCTTCTCGATCAGCGGCACGCCGCCGAACACGAGGTGGCTCGCCGCCAGCGTGATGATCACGGTGACGACCGGAATCGTCAGCGCGGGCACGAACAGCTTGTTGCGCAGACGCGCGGCGCTCGCCTGACGCGCTTCGAGCGACAGCGTCTTCGGTTTGCCCGCGGTGACGCCGCCGAAGCCCGCGATCACCGCCATCGCGATCACCGCGACGCCGACCACGGCCGGCGGCAGTCGGTCGCCGATCAGGAAGATCAGCGCGTACAGAATCCAGAAGCCGCCCGCGCTCAGGCGGCGCGGATGCTCGCGGTCGGTGATGATCATGCCGCCGACGATCAGCATCACGATGCCGAGCAACCAGAACAGGTAAGTGATCGTGAAGGTCATGCTTCGTCTCCGGTGGCGCGCGTGGCCGAAGAGGGCGTCGATGCCGCTGCCGCCTTCGAACTGCCACCCGGCACGTTGCCGCGCAATTCGCGTTCGAGCCAGCGGTCGAGCAGCCAGAGCCGGAAGCCATGCACGATGAACGCGCTGATCGCGGTCGGAATGCCCCACACCGCCACGTGGATCGGTTCGACGACGATGCCGGCTTCCTTCAGGAAGGTCGTCATCAGCACGATCGCGCCGAACGCGACGAAGACGTCCTCGCCGAAAAAGAGGCCGACGTTGTCGGTCGCGGCCGAGAACGCGCGCAGCCGGAAGCGCACCGCGTCGCCGATCTTGCCGAAGCGGTTCTCGGTCGCGCCCTCGGCCATCGGCGCGATCAGCGGACGCACCATCTGCGGGTGGCCGCCCAGGCCGGTCAGGCCGACCGCGGCGGTCAGTTCGCGCACGGCCAGATAGACGATCAACAGCCGCCCGGCGGTCGCCGCCTTGATGCCGCTGATCCACGCCTGAGCGCGCTCGCGCAGGCCGTGTCGTTCGAGCAGGCCGATCACCGCGAGCGGCAGCAGGATGATCAGCGGGATGTTGCGCGTCTTGATGAAGCCGGTGCCGATCAAGGCGAGGATTTTGTCTGGCGGAAAGTGCGCGGCGAAGCCGGTGACGATCGCGGCGACGGCCACGATCAGCATCGGATTGAAGCGCAGCAGAAAGCCGACGATGATGACGGCCACACCGATGAGCGGCCATAGACTGACAGTTGTCTGCATCAGGATCTCCAAGAGGTTATTCAACTTCGCCGCGGGTGGCGGCTGATCTGAACCGGAGCATGCGGCTTCATGCGCCGGCGTGCTGCCGCGGCTCTGCGGCCGCGTCGAACTCTCTTTACCTGCCCCGCGGATGCACGTGTGTCGGCAGCCGTGGGTTTGCAGCGGGCATCGCGATCGATGCCCCGGCTGGCAAACGCCCCGCGTGGAAGCGGGGCGCTGGATCGGTCACGCGCGCTGGATCGGCTGGACGCGCGCGGTGTGGACGGCGGTGATGCGAACGCTCATACGCGTGCGGCGCCCGCCGCATGCACGCCGATGCCGGCGTCGGCGAGCGCGGCGCGGATGCGTCGCGCGAATGCCAGCGCATGCGGGCCGTCGCCGTGCAGGCAGATGGTCTGCGCGTTCAGCGGCACCCATTGACCGTCGACGGCCTTCACGCGTTGCTCGCGGATCATCGCAAGCGTGCGCGCGAGCACTTCGTCCTCGTCGTCGAGCAGCGCGCCCGGCTCCTTGCGCGGCACGAGCGAGCCGTCCGCGCGATAGCCGCGGTCGGCGAACACTTCCTCGATCGCGGTCAGGCCCGCGTTGCGCGCGGCGCTCACGAGCCCGCTGTTGGCGAGCGCGAACACCGCCACCGACGGATCGAAGTCGTGCACCGCGGAGACGATCGCGTCGGCGATCTTCGCGTCGCGCGCGGCCTGGTTGTAGAGCGCGCCATGCGGCTTCACGTGCGCGATGCGCCCGCCCTCGGCCTGCGCGATCGCCGACAGCGCGCCGAGCTGGTACAGCACGCCCGCGTAAATCTCTTCGGCCGGCAAATCCATTTCCTTGCGGCCGAAATTCTCGGGATCGTTGAAGCTCGGGTGCGCGCCGATCGACACGCCTTTCTGCACCGCCCAGCGCACGCAGTCGCGCATCGCGTTGGGGCCGCCCGCATGCCAGCCGCACGCGATGTTGGCGGAGCTCACGAGGTCGAGCAGCGCCTCGTCGGAGCCGCAGCCTTCGCCGAGATCGGCGTTCAGATCGATTTCCATGGGGATTCCTTTAGTGTTACAGCGCCGCGAGCGCCGCCTGGCGCGCGCAACGCTCTTCGTGCATCGCGATCGCGGCATCGATCTGCCGCAGATACGTGCGTTCTTCCAGCAAAGCCTGACGCGCTTCGTAGGGCGTCGTCGGGATGAAACGGACCGCCCCGTTCAGGCGCACCTGCGCGAGCTTCCACAGATCGGCCTGAATCACCGCGCCGATCTTCGGATAGCCGCCGGTGGTCTGCGCATCGCTCATCAGCACGATCGGCTGGCCGTTCGGCGGCACCTGGATCGTGCCGGGCAGCACCGCGTGCGACAGCAGATCGGCCTTGTGCGTGCGTTTCAATTCCGTGCCGGCGAGGCGAAAGCCCATGCGGTTGCTGTTCGGCGTCACGAGCCACTCGTCGGACCAGAACGATTGCTGCGCATCGGCGGTGAAGCTGTCGTATTCGGGGCCGCGCAGCACCCGGATCGGTATGGCCCACGGCACGCCCGACGGATGCCGGCCGCGCCGCAGCGGCTCCTGGACCAGCACGAACTTGCACCAGGCGGGGGCCTTCACGCCGAACTCGGGCGCCTCGGGCGTGAAGCCGTGCTGGCCGCGCTGCGGCGGCGCGCCGACCGGCAGACGATCGCCGTCGTTCAGCGCGCGGCCGCCAAGGCCGCCGAAATGGCCGGCGAGGTCGGTGCTGCGCGAGCCGAGCATCGGCAGTACGTCGATGCCGCCCGCCACGCAGACATAGCCGCGCATGCCGCGCTTCGCCGCGTTGAGCACGAGTTCCTGACCAGCTTGCACGGGCAGGCTCCACCATGAGTAGACGGGTTTGCCGTCGAGCGTCGCGCCGAACTCGGTGCCGGTGATCGCGACGCGCGTCGCGCGCAGAAAACGCAGCACGGTCGGGCCGAAGGTGATTTCGAGGCCGGCCGCGTCGGGGCGGTTGCCGACCAGCCGGTTGCCGACTTCGAGCGACAGCCGGTCGAGCGCGCCACCCATCGCGACGCCGAGATGCCGGTAGCCGTGGCGGCCGAGGTCCTGGATCGTGGTCAGAAGACCCGCGCGGATCACGTCGATCATGCGTGCATCCCCGCGATCGTGAAGCGCACCCGGTCGCCGGGTTGCAGCAGCGTGGGCGGCCGGCGCGCCGGATCGAACAGCGGCACCTCGGTGCGGCCGATCAGCTGCCAGCCGCCCGGCGACACCGCCGGATAGATGCCGGTCTGCTCGCCGCCGATACCGACCGAGCCCGCCGGCACCTCGAGCCGCGGCGACGCGCGGCGCGGCGTGTGCAGCGCGCCGTCGAGCCCGCCCATATAAGCGAAGCCGGGCTGGAAGCCGAGAAAGAACACCACGTAGGCGCCGCCCGCATGACGCTCGATGACCTCGCGCGCACTCAGGCCCGTGTGTTCGGCGACCGTCTGCAGATCGGGGCCGTATTCGCCGCCGTACTGCACCGGAATCGCGACCTCGCGCCCCGGCGCGGCGGTTTGGGCGGCCGCGTTCCAGGCCGTGAGCAACTGTTCGCCGAGCGCGTCGACGTCGGTCGCGAGCGGGTCGAACACGAGCGTCAGATTGTTCATGCCAGGCACGACTTCGAGCACCTGCGGCCAGTCGCGCGCGGCAAGCGCTGCGGCCCACACGCGCTGCTGGCACTCCAGCGTGGCGGGCGGCGGCGCTTCGCAGACGAGCGCGGCATCGCCGAGCGGAAAGATTCGTGGTTGGCTCATGACAGGGCGGCCCGGATCGAGTCGGAGAATGAGGCGGACAGTGCCCTGCGTTGGCGCAAGTCCGGCACGGAGTCGGCGAGGTTTGGAGCGTACATTATCAATAAAATATCGACGATTTACCAATAAGCGTTTTTGCCAGGCTCGTCGGCGGCGGGGCATCGTCGTACACTTGCGACACTTTTCCAGCCCATTTTCGTCCTCGGAACCTCGCATGACGCGTCATCCCACCAAGATCGTTTCGTCGGAACATCTCGTCTCCGAGACCAGCGCGGAACTGTCCGAGCTCGAATACGCGCTGATCATGGCGGGCAATGCGTTCAACCGCTGGATGGTGCGCTGCATGTCGGCGGCCGGTGACAAGGACATGACCGCGATCGAGGTGTCGCTGCTGCACCACGTGAGCCATCGCGAGCGTCGCAAGAAACTGGCGGACATCTGCTTCGTGCTGAACATCGAAGACACGCACGTCGCGACTTACGCGTTGAAAAAGCTCGTAGCTAGAGGGTACGTAAAAAGCGAAAAGACCGGCAAGGAAGTGTTCTTTTCCGCAACCGAGGCGGGCCGCGAGCTCTGCCTGAAGTATCGCGAGGTGCGCGAAAGCTGCCTGATCTCCACACTGAAGGAAAGCGGCCTGACCAACCAGCAGATCGGCGATGCCGCGCAGTTGATGCGCAACGCGTCGGGTTTGTACGACACGGCGGCGCGCGCGGCGGCTTCGCTCTAACCACGTACTACCACGCCAGCACCGCGCGTCACGCGCCGTGCGTGACGTGATCACGCCGGCAGCGCCGGATGAAACCCCGCCTCGGTGACGATCAGATCGAGCGCAATGTCATGCGCCTCGCGTTCCAGCGCATCGGTGCGGCACGCCTCGTACGCGATGCCGACCGTGATCGGCCTATGCGCGGCCGGCCAGGCGGCCAGCGTGCGGTCGTAGTAGCCGCCGCCGTAGCCGAGGCGATAGCCGTCGGCGTCGAAACCCACGCAAGGCACGAACAGCAGCTCGGGCAGCACCACGCGCCCCGAGGTCGGCTCGGCAATCTTGTGATGGCCGATTTTCATTGGCGTCGCGGGTGTCCACGCATGGAATTCGAGCGCCATGCCACGTTCTTTAATGATTGGCAGACTGGCCTCGTGATGCGGATTCGCCGCGAGCCAGATCCCGATCGCACCGCGCGCATCGAACTCGCCGCCGAGCGGCCAGTAGAATCCCACGCTCCGCACCGCGTAGTGCTTCAGCGCGTCGAGCACCCGGCGCCCGAGCGCGGCGTTGCTGGCGGGCTCGGAAGCCGCTTGCAGACGGCTTTCCAGCAACATTCGGCGCAACGCCTTTTTCGTTGTCGGGACAGGGTTGCATGCTATGCTTGGGTCCAATTCGCGCTCCAGAAACAACGATGTCAAAACGCCTTTTTCGAGTATATCGCGCGGCCGGTATCGCGCTGGCCGCTGCGGCACTCGTTGCCTGCAGTACCGCCTCGGCCGTCAAGCCCCTTCCGATCTCGCAGCTCACGAACGACGATCAGATTTTCATCCAGCTTCGCGAAGCCGCGCGCAATAACGACGCGCCGCGCGCAGCCCAGCTCGCGAGCATGATCCCGGATTACCCGGCGCCCTCGTATCTGGAGTATTTCCAGATCAAGCCGCAGCTGTTCGATTCGACCGGCCATGCGCGGGTCGACGCGCCCGACGCGCCGGTGCTCGCGTTCCTGCAGAAGTACGACGGTCAGGCAATCGCCGATCGCATGCGCAACGACTATCTGACCGTGCTCGGCACGCGCCACGACTGGCGCAACTTCGACCAGCAGTACGCGAAGTTCGTGCTCGACGACGACACCCAGGTGAAGTGCTACGCGCTCGAATCGCGCGCGTCGCGCGGCGAGAACGTCGCGGACGCGGCGCGCGCGCTGCTCGTCGATCCGAAATGGTACGGCGACGGCTGCGTCGATCTGATCACGGTGCTCGGCGTGAACCGCCAGTTCAGCGCCGACGACATCTGGCAGCAGATTCGTCTCTCCTACGAGCAGAACTACACGAGCACCGGCAGCAAGCTCGTCGACGCGCTCGGCGACCAGCCGCCCGACCCGGTGCTGTTCGGCCAGGCGGTCAATACGCCGCCGCTGTTGCTCGCGCGCGGCGTCGGGTCCGACGCGCAATCGCATCAACTGGCGCTGCTCGCCATCACGCGCATGGCCCGCAACGATCCGGCCATGGCCGCGGCGACGTTCGCGTCGGTCGCGCCGTCGCTGAATTCGCCGGAGCGCGCGATCGGCTGGGGCACCATCGGCTATCAGGGCGCGCTCAAGCAGATGCCGGGCGCGGTGGACTGGTTCCGGCTGTCGGCGAACGCGCCGCTGTCGAATCCCGCGTACGAATGGCGCACCCGCAGCGCGCTGCTCGCCGGCGACTGGAACATGGTGCGCTGGTCGATCGAGCAGATGCCCGAGTCGCTGCGCAAGCAGCCGTCGTGGGTGTACTGGCACGCGCGCGCACTGAAGCAGGCCGGCGACACGGCCACGGCCAGCCAGGAGTTCCAGTCGATCGCGTCGAACTTCAGCTTCTACGGCCAGCTCGCGCTCGAAGAACTCGGCCAGAAGATCACCGTGCCGCCAAAAACCACCGTGACCGACGCCGAAGTGCAGCAGGCGGGCGCGACGCCGGGCTTCGAGCTCGCGCAGCGTTTCTATGCGCTGAATCTGCGGCTCGAAGGCAACCGCGAGTGGAACTGGCCGCTGCGCACCATGACCGACCGGCAACTGCTGGCCACCGCGGAGTACGCGCGCCGCATCCAGCTGTACGACCGCACCGTCAACACAGCGGATCGCACGAAGAGCGAGCACGATTTCTCGCTGCGTTACCTGTCGCCGTTCCGCGATATCGTCGAGCAGGACGCGCAGTCGAGCGGGCTCGACGTCGAGTGGGCGTACGGGCTGATCCGCCAGGAGTCGCGTTTCATCATCAACGCGCGCTCGGATGTCGGCGCCGGCGGTCTGATGCAGCTGATGCCGGCCACCGCGCAACTGGTCGCCAAGAAGATCGGTCTGGGCCCGGTATCGCGCGAGCAGATGAACGACATCAACACCAACATCCTGCTCGGCACCAACTACCTGGCGATGATCTACAATCAGTTCGACGGGTCCGCCGTGCTGGCCACCGCTGGCTACAACGCAGGTCCGGGCCGTCCGCGCAACTGGCGGCAGTCGTTGCAGCGCCCGGTCGAAGGCGCGATCTTCGCCGAGGCGATTCCGTTCCAGGAAACTCGCGACTACGTAAAGAATGTGCTGTCCAACACGGTCTACTACGCGGCATTGTTCGAAGGCCGTCCGCAATCGCTGAAGGCGCGCCTGGGTTACATCGCACCGTAAGCGCCTAGCCGCCGTGACCTCGGGTCTGTCAACAGACGCGAGGTTGCGGTGCGCCTCGCCAGCCGTTGCCGCGGCTTCCATCAGGGAGTCGAAAATGCGACATCAAGCCATCGCCATCATCGGCGGATCCGGGTTTATCGGCAGCTACGTCGTCAACGCGCTCGTCGAGATGGGCAAGGACGTGCGCGTCGCCACGCGGCGACGCTACAACGCGCGCCACCTGACCATGCTGCCGATCGACGTGCTCGAAACCGACGTGTTCGATCCGGTCCAGCTCGCGCGCTTCGTCGAAGGCGCGGATTGCGTGATCAACCTCGTCGGCATCCTCAACGGCAAACGCGGCAAGCCCTACGGACCGGAGTTCGCGCATGCCCACGTCGAATTGCCGACGCGCATCGTCGCCGCCTGCGAAGGCAAGGGCGTGCATCGCCTGATCCATTTGAGTGCGCTCGGCGCCGATCCGAACGGCCCGAGCATGTACTCGCGCTCGAAGAGCGACGGCGAGAAAGCCGTGCATGCGGCGAGCGTCGCGTGGACGATCTTCCGGCCGTCCGTCGTGTTCGGCCCCGAAGACGCGTTTCTGAACAAGTTCGCGTTCCTGCAGCGCGTGTTTCCGGTCATCCCGCTCGCGATGCCGGACGCGCAGTTCCAGCCGGTCTATGCCGGCGACGTCGCGAAGGCGATCGTCAACGTGGTCGATCTCGATGGCGCCAGCGGCCGCACTTACGAGCTCGGCGGCCCGACCGTCTATACGCTCGAAGACCTGGTCTCCTATTGCGGCGACGTGATCGGCAAGCATGCGCGCATCGTCCGTCTGCCCGAGCCGCTCGCGCGCCTGCAGGCGCTGAGCTTCGAAATGGCGCCCGGCGAACCGGTGATTTCGCGCGACAATCTCGACTCGATGAAAGTCGCCAATATTCTGAGCGGACCGCTCGCGCCCGAGCTTGAACTCGAGCCGGTCAGCATCGAAGCGATCGTGCCGACCTATCTGACCGGCGCATCCACGGGTTCGCGGCTCGACACCTTCCGCGCCAGCGCCGGGCGTTGAAACCCATTCCCCTTTCCCTGATAACAGGCATGAAACTACTGATTGGTGACAAGAACTATTCGTCATGGTCGATGCGTCCGTGGCTGCTGCTCACACACTTCGGCATCCCGTTCGACGAGGAGCTGATCCTGCTGAACGAGCCGGACACGAACGCGAAGGTCTTCGCCCAGGCGCCGCGCGGACCGGGCAAGGTGCCGTGCCTGATCGACGACGCGGGGCAGGCCGTGTGGGACTCGCTCGCAATCGCCGAAACGCTCGCCGAGCGTTATCCGCAGCATGCGCTGTGGCCGCGCGACGCGGCGGCGCGCGCGCACGCGCGCAGCGTCAGCGCCGAGATGCATTCGGGCTTCGGCGAATTGCGCTCGAACATGTGGATGAACATCCGCGCGTCGTTCCCGGGCAAGAACGCGACGCCGGGCGCGCTTGCCGATATCGCGCGAATCGGGACGATCTGGGGCGATTGCCTCGAAACCTACGGCGGCCCGTTCCTGTTCGGCGAGTTCTGCATTGCCGACGCGATGTACGCGCCGGTCGCGATGCGCTTCAACACCTGGAAGCCGGCGTTGTCGGAGAGCGCGGCTGCCTATGTCGAGCGACTTACCGCGCTGCCCGCTGTCAATGCGTGGATCGACGCCGCGCGCCGCGAAACGCACGCGATCGCCTATCAAGACGAATGCCCATGAATATCTACGCGGTAGGCGGCGCGATCCGCGACGAACTGCTCGGCGTGCCGGTGCAGGACCGCGACTACGTGGTGGTGGGCGCGACACCCGAACAGATGGTCGCGCAGGGCTATCGGCCGGTGGGCAAGGACTTTCCGGTGTTCCTGCATCCGCAGACCCACGAGGAGTACGCGCTCGCGCGCACCGAGCGCAAGACGGCCGCCGGCTATCACGGCTTCCAGTTCTTCTACGCACCTGACGTGACGCTCGAGGAGGACCTCGCGCGCCGCGATCTGACGATCAACGCGATGGCGCGCGAGGTGCGCCCGGACGGCGAACTGACCGGCCCGGTCATCGATCCGTTCGGCGGCCAGGCCGATCTTCGGGCGCGGTTGTTTCGGCATGTCAGCGCGGCGTTCCTCGAAGACCCGGTGCGGATTCTGCGTGTCGCGCGGTTCGCGGCGCGTTTCGTCGATTTCACGGTCGCGCCGGAAACGATGTCGCTGATGCGCGAGATGGTCGCCGAAGGCGAAGCCGATGCGCTGGTTGCCGAGCGCGTGTGGCAGGAAGTGTCACGCGGACTGATGGAGAAGAAGCCGTCGCGCATGTTCGACGTGCTGCGCGAATGCGGCGCACTCGCGCGGATCCTGCCGGAGATCGACGCACTGTTCGGCGTGCCGCAGCGCGCCGACTACCACCCCGAGGTCGATACCGGTGTGCACGTGATGATGGTGATCGACCATGCCGCGCAGCAGGGCTACACGCTGCCGGTGCGTTTCGCGGCGCTGACGCACGACCTCGGCAAGGCGACCACGCCCGAGGAGGTGCTGCCGCGGCACATCGGTCACGAAGGGCGCAGCGTCGATCTGCTCAAGCCGCTGTGCGAGCGGTTGCGCGTGCCGAACGAGTGCCGCGATCTCGCGGTGCTGGTCGCGCGCGAGCACGGCAATATTCATCGCGTGATGGAGATGGGGGCGGCTGCGCTGGTGCGCCTGATCGAGCGCAGCGATGCAATCCGGAAGCCGGCGCGCTTTGCCGAGGCGTTGCAGGCCTGCGAATCCGACTTGCGTGGGCGGCTCGGCTTCGAGACGCGCGACTATCCGCAGGCGGAGCGGCTGAGGGTGGCGCTGGTCGCCGCGCGCGGAGTCGATGCGGGGGCCGTTGCGAAGCGGCTCGCCGAGGCGCCGGCCGGCATCAAGGACGCCGTGCACGAGGAGCGGGTGCGCGCGGTAGAAGCGGCGCTGGCGTGAAGCCGCGCGGGTGAAAAGTGGCGCGCGGCGCCTACAACGCCCGCGCGAGCAGCGACAACAATATCGACAGCACCAGCGTCGACATGAACGGAAACGGATACTCGCGGCCGAACAGGCGCAAGGTCACGTCGCCGGGCATCCGGCCGATGCCGAGCTTCCTCAGCCACGGCCAGCACGACGACAGCACCGCGACGGCAACGAAGGTAGTCAGAAGCCAGCGGATCATCGCGAGTCCTTGAGCCAGAGCCGATTCACCATCACAGCGTATGCGAGCGGTCGCCGCTCGAAAAGGCGCGCAGCGTGTCGTCGAGGCCGCGCGAAAACGCGATCACCTTGAAGAGTTCGCCCATCTCCGCCTCGGAGAGCAGCTTCTGCACCGCGTTGGCCGCGGGCAGAAAGCGAGCGGTGTCGGCGGGATCGATTTCGCCGAGCACCTCGGTGACGCCCGCGTTCAGCAGGAAGCGCGCTTGCGACGTGAAGCCGAGCAGGTCCGCGCCAGTTTCGACGCCCGCTTCGGCAATCCCGGTGAATTCGACGTGCGCGGTGATGTCCTGCAGACCGGGGTACAGGAACGGGTCGCCGTGCGCGCGGTGCCGGTAGTGACACATCAGCGTGCCCTGCGCGCGCTGGCCGTGGTAGTACTCGTGGTGGGGAAAGCCGTAGTCGATCAGCAAGATCGCGCCGCGCGCGAGCATCGTGCAGATGGTGCGGGTGAAGGCGCGCGCGGCTTCGTGCGTTTCGGTCACGTAGTCGTCGCCGGCGTTCTCGCGGGTCGCATCGATTTCCTCGAGCAGCGCGAGATCCGCGGAGGCCTTGACCGGCCGGTCGTCGAATGCGAATGCGCCGTTGCGCACCACCACGCCGCGCTCGTGCCAGGCGCCGCCGCTATGCGCGAAGAGCCGCACCGGCATCGCATCGAGCACCTCGTTGCCGATCACCACGCCTTCGAAACGCTCCGGCAATGCGTCGAGCCAGCGCACTTTGGCTAGCAGCGCGGGCGCGGCCGCCGCGATCGTTTCGCGCTGCCGTTCGCGCAGCTCGCCCGACAGATCGACGATCGAATAGCTTTCGAATTCCGCGCCGAGCGTGTCGAGCGCATTGAGCACCCCCGCGGCGAGCTTGCCGGTGCCGGCGCCGAACTCCATCACCGCGCGCGTGCCGCTCGCCTCCAATGCTTCGGCGAGCGGGCGCGCGAGCGTCGCCGCGAACAGGGGCGACAGTTCCGGTGCGGTGACGAAGTCGCTGCCGTCGTCGGCGCGCAGGCCGAATTTGCGCGCACCACCGCTGTAGTAGCCGAGCCCCGGAGCGTACAACGCGCACTCCATGTAGCGGTCGAACGGCAACCAGCCGCCGGCCGCGTCGAGCTGCGCGCGGATCTCGGCGACGAGTGCGTCGGACTGCGCGAGCGCGCTCGGGCCGGGAGCAGGTAAACTATCGGGTTGGTGAGCTTTCGGATTCATCCCCGCATTGTAAATGACCGTCTCTTCGGACATCGCCGCCCGCGCGGCTGAACTGCCGCCCGCCATGCCCCGCGTCGTGCTGGTAACCGGCGCCGCGCGCCGCATCGGACGCGCGCTCGCGCTCGGCTTTGCCGCGCGCGGCTGGGACGTGGCCGTGCACTATGGCGCGTCGCGCGAGGAGGCCGACGAAGTCGTCGCGCAAATCGTCGCGCTCGGCCGTCGCGCGGTCGCGCTGCACGCCGAGCTCGGCGACGAAGCGCAGGTCGCGCGGCTGCTGCCGGACTGCACCGCGGCGCTCGGGCGGCCGTCGTGTATCGTGAACAACGCGTCGCGCTTCGAGGAAGACACGGCGCGCGACGTCGGCTACGAACTGCTGCTGAAGCTGACCGCGATGAACGTCGGCGCGCCGCTCGTGCTCGCGCGCATGCTGTTCGACGCGACGCCCGATGCCGCGTTGCGCGACGAAAGCCAACGCGGCGTCGTCATCAATGTGCTGGACCAGAAGCTCTACAACATGAATCCGGACTATCTGTCGTACACGCTGTCGAAGGCGGCGCTGCAGACCGCGACGGTCGCGCTCGCTCAGGCGCTCGCGCCGAAGGTCCGGGTGGTCGGGCTCGCGCCCGGCCTGACCATGCAATCGGGCGACCAGACCCAGGACGGGTTCGAGGTCGCTCACCGAATGACGCCTCTTGGCCGTGCGTCGCGGCCCGAGGATATCGTCGCCGCCGCGCTGTATCTCGCGGATGCAGCCGGCGTCACCGGAACGACGCTGGTGGTCGACGGCGGGCAGCATCTCGTGCCCCTGCCGCGCGACGTGATGTTTTTGACGGGCGCCTGACACGCGCGCGCGGCTTGCCTCGCCGAGGCGGCCGTCGCGTGTGGTGAAGTGCCCCTTTGCGTGCAAGCGCACGCCTTTTTGATTGGAACGAACATGTTTGCCGCTCTTTCGCACCCCCGGCTCGCCGATTGCCGCCGGCTCTTTCTGCGCAATTACGAAGTGCACATCAATATCGGCGTGCACGACTTCGAAAAGCGCGGCGAACAGCGCGTCGTGATCAACGTCGAACTGTTCGTGCCGCTCGCGATGTCCACGCCGGTGCACGACAAGCTCAACGAAGTCGTCGACTACGACTTCATGCGCTCGACGATCGCCAAGCGCGTCTCGCAAGGCCATATCCATCTGCAGGAAACGCTGTGCGATGACCTCGTGCGCGCGATGCTCGAACACCCGCAGGTGCGCGGCGCGCGTGTGTCGACCGAGAAGCCGGACGTGTATCCGGACTGCGACGCGGTCGGTGTCGAAGTCTTCCGCATCAAGGAGGATTGAGCGATGAATGCACCGGAAATGCTGAACCAGGGCAACGAAGCCGCGGAAGCCGCCGAAGCCGCGAGCGCCGCCCGCGCAACGAAATCGCCGCTCACGCGCCGCGAGCAGAAGGAAGCGTACGAGAACAACAAGCTGTTCAAGCGCCTCGCGCGCCAGGTCGGCCAGGCGATCGGCGACTACAACATGATCGAGGACGGCGACAAGGTGATGGTGTGCCTGTCGGGCGGCAAGGATAGTTACGCGATGCTCGACGTCCTGATGCGGCTGCGCGAGCGCGCGCCGATCAATTTCGACATCGTCGCGGTGAATCTCGACCAGAAGCAGCCCGGCTTTCCCGAGCACGTGCTGCCCGAATACCTGAAGCAACTGGACATCCCGTTTCACATCGAGAACCAGGACACCTACAGCATCGTCAAGCGGCTCGTGCCGGAGGGCAAGACCACCTGCTCGCTGTGCTCGCGGCTGCGGCGCGGCATCCTGTATCGCGTCGCGGGCGAACTCGGCGCGACCAAGATCGCGCTCGGCCATCATCGCGACGACATCCTGCAGACGCTGCTTTTGAACCTGTTCTACGGCGGCAAGCTGAAAGGCATGCCGCCCAAGCTGCAATCGGACGACGGCAAGAACATCGTGATCCGGCCGCTCGCCTACGTGAAGGAAACCGATCTGGAGAAGTACGCGGAACTGCGCGAATTCCCGATTATTCCGTGCAATCTGTGCGGTAGCCAACCGAACCTGAAGCGCGCGGAAATGAAGGCGCTGATCCGCGACTGGGAGAAGCGTTTCCCGGGCCGTATCGAGAACATGTTCAACGCGCTGTCGAACGTGGTGCCGTCGCATCTGATGGATCATCAGCTGTTTCCGTTCGCGGGGCTGCGCGCGACCGGCGAGGCCGATCCGCAAGGCGATATCGCCTTCGACGAAGAGCCGTGTTCGACCAGCGACGAAGGCGCGCCGCTCGGCGGCGCGAAGACCATCTCGCTGGTCCAGTTCGACGACCTGTAACCCGCAAACAATGCCCGTTCCACGGGCATTCCGGCGGTTTTCCGCCGGCGTGCAAGCCCTGCCGAGGCCGCGTCAGCGGCCTTTTTTGCAGGTGCAGCATGATAGAATCGTCCGCTCCAAACTCGTCTATTTGCCGACGCCATGAACATCGTTATTTTGGCGGCAGGTACCGGCAAGCGCATGCGGTCCGCGCTTCCCAAGGTGCTCCATCCTCTGGCCGGCCGGCCGCTCCTCGCTCATGTCATCGACACCGCTCGCGCGCTGAAGCCCGCGCGTCTGATCGTCGTGATCGGCCATGGCGCCGAAGCCGTGCGTGAAGCCGTCGCGGCGCCTGACATTCAATTCGCGGTGCAGGAGCAGCAGCTCGGCACCGGTCACGCGGTGCAGCAGGCGCTGCCGCTGCTCGATCCAACGCTACCCACACTCGTGCTGTACGGCGACGTGCCGCTCACGCGCGCGCAGACGCTGCATACGCTGACCGAACGCGCCGGCCAGGACGGCTATGGCGTGCTCACCGTCACGCTCGACGATCCGTCCGGTTACGGCCGCATCGTGCGCGATCAGCATGGCAAGGTGCAGCGCATCGTCGAACAGAAGGACGCGAGCCCCGAGCAACTGCAGATCGCCGAGATCAACACCGGCATCATCGTCGCGCCGACCGGGCGCCTCGCCGGCTGGCTCGCGGCGCTGAAAAACGACAATGCGCAAGGCGAGTTCTATCTGACCGACGCGGTCGAGATGGCGATCGAAGCCGGGCTCGAAGTCGTCACCACGCAGCCCGAGGACGACTGGGAAACGCTCGGCGTGAACAGCAAGCAACAGCTTGCCGAGCTCGAACGGATTCATCAGCGCAATGTCGCCGAGGCGCTGCTCGTCGCTGGCGTGACGCTCGCCGATCCGGCGCGTCTCGACGTGCGCGGCACGCTCGAATGCGGGCGCGACGTGTCGATCGACGTGAACTGCGTGTTCGAAGGCCGCGTGACGCTGGCCGATAACGTCACCATCGGGCCGAACTGCGTGATCCGCAACGCGAGCATCGGTGCCGGCACGCGCGTCGACGCGTTCACGCACATCGATGGTGCGGAAGTGGGCGCGAAGGTCGTTCTCGGTCCGTATGCGCGTTTGCGCACAGGCGCGTCGCTGCAAGACGAGTCTCATGTAGGGAACTTCGTCGAGGTCAAGAACGCGGTGCTCGGTCATGGCTCGAAAGCCAACCACCTCACCTATATCGGCGACGCGGATATCGGCGCGCGCGTGAATATCGGCGCGGGCACGATCACCTGCAACTACGACGGCGCCAACAAATTCCGCACCGTGATCGAGGACGACGTGTTCGTCGGCTCGGACACGCAACTGGTCGCGCCGGTGCGCGTGCAGCGCGGCGCGACGATCGCGGCCGGCACCACGGTGTGGAAAGACGTCGCCGCCGACGCGCTGGTGTTGAACGACAAGACTCAAACGAGCAAGACGGGCTACGTGCGCCCGGTCAAAAAGAAAAGCTGATCGAGATGGCGCGCCCACGAGGCGCGCTCACTGAATCCGGCACTGAAAAGGAATACACCATGTGCGGCATTGTCGGCGCGGTTGCGCAACGTAATATCGTTTCCGTCCTGATCGAAGGACTGCGGCGCCTCGAATATCGCGGCTACGATTCGTGCGGCGTCGCCGTACTCGGCGCTCGCGGACCGAGCCGCGCGCGCAGCGTCGCGCGCGTCGCCGACCTCGAAGGCCAGGTGCGCGATGGGCACCTCGAAGGCGTGACGGGCATCGCGCATACACGCTGGGCCACGCATGGCGCGCCGGTCACCGACAACGCCCATCCCATCTTCTCGCGCGATGCGCTCGCGTTGGTACACAACGGCATCATCGAGAACTATGAGACCTTGCGCGAAATGCTGCGGGGCAAGGGTTACGAGTTCGTCTCGCAGACCGACACCGAGGTTATCGCGCACCTGATCCACAGCCTGTATCGCGGCGATCTGTTCGCGGCCGTGCGCGAAGCCATCGCGCAACTGCATGGCGCGTACGCGATCGCGGTGCTGCACAAGGACCAGCCGCACACGGTGGTCGGCGCGCGCCAGGGCTCGCCGCTCGTGGTCGGACTCGGCGACGGCGAGAACTTCCTCGCCTCGGACGCGCTCGCGCTCGCGGGCAGCACCGAGCGCTTCATCTTCCTCGAGGAAGGCGACGTCTGTGAACTGTCGCTCGATGGCGTGCGGATCGTCGATCGCCAAGGCGAGGCCGCGCAACGCGAGGTGCGTCAGGTCGCGGCGTACGGCGGCGCGGTCGAGCTCGGCCCGTATCGCCACTTCATGCAGAAGGAAATTTTCGAGCAGCCGCGCGCGATCACCGACACGATTCCGCAGGCCGATGCGTTCGACGCGTCGATCTTCGGCGAAGGCGCAGGCCAGGTGTTCGCGGACATCGACAGCCTGCTGATTCTCGCGTGCGGCACGAGCTACTACTCGGGGCTGACCGCCAAGTACTGGCTCGAATCGCTCGCGAAGATTCCGACTCAGGTCGAGATCGCGAGCGAGTATCGCTATCGCGAGTCGGTGCCGAATCCGAAGTCGCTGGTGGTGGTGATTTCGCAGTCGGGCGAAACCGCGGACACGCTCGCGGCGCTCAAGCACGCGCAGGAGCTCGGCCACAAGCACACGCTGGCGATCTGCAACGTCGGCACGAGCGCGATGGTGCGGCAGACCGAGCTGTCGTTCCTCACGCACGCGGGACGCGAGATCGGCGTCGCGTCGACCAAGGCGTTCACGACACAGCTGGTCGCGTTGTTCACACTCGCGGCAACGCTTGCGAAGCTGCGCGGACGCCTGAATGACGAGCAGGAAGCCGGTTATCTGAAGCAGTTGCGCCACCTGCCGGCCGCGCTCAATAGCGTGCTCGCGCTGGAGCCGCAGATCATCGCGTGGTCGGAGGAGTTTTCGCGCAAGGAACATGCGTTGTTCCTCGGACGCGGCCTGCACTATCCGATCGCGCTCGAAGGCGCGCTGAAGCTCAAAGAGATTTCGTATATCCACGCCGAGGCGTATCCGGCTGGCGAGCTGAAGCACGGGCCGCTCGCGCTCGTGACCGAAGCGATGCCGGTGGTGACGGTCGCGCCGAACGACGCGCTGCTCGAAAAGCTGAAGTCGAACATGCAGGAAGTGCGCGCGCGTGGCGGCGAGCTGTATGTGTTTGCCGATACGGATACGAAGATCGTCAACGGCGAAGGGCTGCATGTGATCCGGATGCCGGAGCACTATGGCTTGCTGTCGCCGATCCTGCACGTCGTGCCGCTGCAGTTGCTCGCGTATCACACCGCTTGTGCGCGTGGCACGGATGTGGATAAGCCGCGTAACCTGGCGAAGTCGGTGACGGTGGAGTGACGAAGACGGCTTGACGGCAAACTGGGTCAAAGGCTCAGGCGCAATCAGCCGCACCGCCATGCGCTGCGGCTGACGAAACATCCACTGCTTCAATCGGCATCTGTTGATCCACGATGCCTCGACGTGACGACGCCACATCGACTACCCTCTGTCGACATCCCCGTGGCCTCGTCACTATGAATACCTCATCCCCCAACACGCTAAGCGCAAAGCTGAAGTCGCGAATCGTCCTGATCGCGTTGTTCGTCGGGTCGATGTGGGCGGTATTCTTTCTGTCGGTGGCGTTGCCGTTCCTGCATCTTCAAGAGCACGGTGTCGTGCCGCGTTCGCTCGGCGGCCTGCAAGGCATCCTGTTCGCCCCGTGGCTGCATGCGAGCGTCGGGCACATCGCCGCCAACACGAGCGGGCTTATCGTACTTGGTTGGCTGTGTACGTGGCCGGACATCGCTGGCTTCTGGCGCGCGACCTTCGGTGCGATGCTCGGCGCGGGTCTTTGCGCGTGGCTGTTCGGCGCGTCGTATTCGGTGCATATCGGCGCGAGCGGGCTGGTGTTCGGCTATGCGGGCTATCTCGTCGCGCGCGGCTATTACACGCGCAATCTCGTGTCGATTCTCGTGGCCCTGGTGGTCGTCAGCAGCTACGGTCTGAGCCTGCTGTTCGGCGTGCTGCCTATCTATCCGGATGTGTCGTGGCAGAGCCATATCGGCGGCGTGCTCGGTGGTGTGCTCGCCGCGCGTGCGGGGACTGGGGCGGCAAGCCGGGTGCGCGTGCGCTGAGCGACCCGCGTCGATTCGCGCGTCGGCCTATCGCCGGGTAATCGACGAAATCCTACAACTCTGGCCGCGCCAGATCGCTCGCGACGATATGTTCGCCGTACACCTGCGCGGCCGCGAGCGCTTCGAGGCGGCTCGGGTGCGGGCCCAGTTCGGGTGCGCCATCGAACGGAAACAGCACGCGGCCGTCGGTCGTGCGCACCACCTTCAACACGCCGAAGAAGCGGCGGTAGCCGGCCATCTTCGCGCTCGCCGAAATCTCGAAGTCGTCCTCCGACGTGCCGGGGACGCTGGGAATAAACGCGATCTTGCTCATAGCTGAAAACATCGGTTGTTCATTGAAGCGGCGCGCAACGTTAGGTCGGCCGACGCGCATTGTCTCAAATCCGCGCGAAGCTTGAATTGAGCGGGTCACCCGCAACAGCTACCTCAAGTAAAAATGCAACTAACTGAAAATGGTTGCACGGCAAGAAACTGTTCGACGACCCCGCCGGCGGCAATTGCGCATCCTGTCATATCAACCAGCCCGGCTTGAACAGCGCTCATCCCGCGTGAACATCGACACGCCCGACGAGCCGCTGACGCGCAAAGCGTTCGAGCGTCCAGTCCGGGCCGAGCACGATATCGACGATGTCGCCGCGTTCCTCGCGACGCTGACCGACGGCTACGATCCGAAGACGAAGCAGGCCCGATTTCCACCGAGAATTCCGGTCGCCCTTGATTTAAAAGACAAAAATTGTGGATGACCGACGCCGGCGGGCACAGCGGCGCTATAATGCGCCGATCTTCGCATTCTTCGATCGTTCGTCATGAGCCGGTTACTCTGTCTGATCGTGCTGTCGCTCGGCCTCGCGCAAACCGCAGCGGCCGACGAAAACGGCGATCGAATATCGGCCTATCTGACGCAGAAGTTCGGGCTGACGAAGGACAAGGCGCAAAAGATTTCCGACGCGGTGCAATCCGCCGCCTCCAAATACTCCCTCCCTCCGGCGCTGCTGCTCGCCATCATCTCGATCGAATCCCGCTTCAAGGAAAAAGCCCGCGGTGCTAATGGCGCGACCGGGCTGATGCAGGTCGTGCCGCAGGCACATCGCGGGCTGCTGCGTAACGTGAAGGACCTGACCGAGCCGGGCGCGAACATCGAAGCCGGCTCGGCGATTCTGTACGGCTACATGCGCTCGGCCAACGGCGATCTGAGCGCCGCGCTCAAAAGCTATGGCGGCTCGAAGGCTTATGCGCAGAAGGTGAGTTTGCGCGTCGAGGATTTTGTGGCGGTTGCGCCACCCGCTGATGGCGCGTCCGGGGCCGATGGCCGGGTTGCGCCGTGCGAGGCCGATCGTTGCGTCGGCGCAAACCAGTGGGCCGACGCGTTCAGCGTGCCGGCGATGCTCACCGCGCCCGCGGCGAGCGGGGCTGTCGCGGCATCGCCGGCTGCGGCGTCTGGGGCGTCTGGGGCGTCTGGGGCGTCTCCAGCCGCGACAGTGGGCCCGACGCGCTCGGCGTCGAACTAGACACGCTCGCGTGGTTTCTTTTCCCGTTTGCATCCGGATCCACTGCCAGGAATAAGGTGCCGGTCGCGCGTTCCGCGGTAGTTACGCACGTGCCGCTGAGCGCTCTACAATGCATTTCCATTCGCGCTCACGAGGCGCTTCTTGCACCCGATCATGCAGATCCCCTTTTCCCGCACCACCGCCGCGGCCGTGTTCGGCCTGCTCGCGCTCACGGCATGCAACAGCAGCACGCCGAAACCTCAATTCGCCCAGGAACTGTTTCAAACTGGCGCAAGCCCGTACGCGCGCAATTTCAATTCGAGTACGAACGATAGCTGCGAAGCCGCGCGTCGAGCCCTGTTGAGCCAAGGCTATCTGACGACGATGTCGCGCCCCGATACCGTCGATGGCACGAAGAATTTTCAGCCGAACGCGGATTCGCATCTGGTCGTCGAATTTCACGTCGTTTGCACACCGGGCGAAGAGGCGGCCGATACCAGCATCGTTTATGTGAACGCGGTGCAAAACGGCTTCGCGCTGAAGAAAAGCGATACGTCGGCGAGCGTCGGACTCAGCGTGCTCGGTTCGCTGTCGCTGCCGATCCGCTCGAATAGCGACGCGATGGTGAAGATCTCGAGCGAGACGATTCCCTCGGGCAAGTTCTACGACCGCTTCTTCGGCCTCGTCGATCATTATTTGCAGACCGTCGTGCGCACGCAGCCGGTGACGAGTAGCTCGATTGAAACACGCGCATTGCCGATGCCGGTCGCTACGCCGCTCCAGGTGACGACGCCCGAACCGGTGCCGCAACCGCTGCTGGCCACCACTCCCGCCGCCGTTCAAACGACAACGACTGCACCGTTTCTGACGACGCCGCCAATGCCCAATCCAGTGCAGTTAACCGCGCCTGCACCCGTTCCACTGACGACCCCGTCGCCGAACGCTGAACCCATTGACCCGATCGGCCAGGCTGCGGCGATCGAACCCGCGAGCGGCACGGCGCTCGCGCGATAACAGCGGGGAGCCGGCTTTCGGATCGAGGCTGGTCACGAGCCGATCAGCCTGTGATTCAAGCGAGCCGTGATCTTCACCTTATGGTGTTTACCGTATACGTATACATATGTAGTAGTAGTTAACAAGGGTTAACCGATTCTGTGGATAACTCCCAAATGTTCCGCCGCTTCAACGTCATGCGAAACCTATAACCCTGCGGAACAAGTCGGTAGAAAAACTACATAAGTTGGATAAGTTCCAACACTCGTTAACCGACGCCCCTCTTATCAAGATTCGGCGCACAGGCTGTTCATCGCGCTATCCCGAAGTTGTCCAGAGGTCGCTGTGGATAACCCGCGCCGCTGGACAACGCTTTCCGCCATGTCCGCACCAACGCTTCGCGCGATGCGAAGCGCTCGCCAACGCACAGACTTGCGCTTGCCGAACGCGCACATTGAAGACGCGGTACGAAGATTGCGTGTCTTCTTTATGCAAACGCAACTGTTGCTATTTCGTCAAAACCATTTGCCCAGCGACCAATCCGGCATAGAGTTAAAGTGATTTCTGAGGTTTCTGGTGCAGTGCGGGGGATGTATGAAACGCAGATCAGCACGACAGCTAGTTCGTCTTCTTTCGGACCTTCGGCATGCGGCCCATTGCAGTACGTTACGCGCGGCCGCGACCAATCGGGTGATGGCGCTTGCGGCCGTCGAGGCTGACGAGAACCTCGCCGCCGAGGAGGCCGACAGCCCCGAGTCCACGCGCGACGCGTATCGGGACAAGCTGTTCCGGAGCAGATCATGAGAGCCGCGAGCGAGCAGTCTTTACGGTTTCTGGTCGAAAAGTGGCTTGCGCCATCGGCTGCCGAGCCGGTTCACGTAACGGAGTTCAGCCGCACGCGCACGGGCGGGCGGCGATATGTGCGGGTGGAGACCTCATCGGAAGAGGGTGGGCGCGGTCTGTTCTTCTTCCGTCACGACGACGGCTGCTGGTGCGTGTTTCCGCCGACCGCCGACAAGCCGAGCCTGTTCGCTCATCCGCGCGCGGCATAGTAGGGCGAATGGGCGAGACCGGCGGACGCTCGACTCGTCCGCCTCGCAACAAACCTCAACAAACCTGTTTACGACGTCTGCGGCGCACGTTGTCGAGCGCGCTGCCAGCCCGGCAATAGCTGACAGACAATCAATCCCGCAAGCATCAGCGCACAGCCGAACAACGCACGAGTCGTCAGCGTTTCACCGAGCACGAGCCAGCCCGCGAAAGCCGCGAACACCCCTTCCATGCTGAAGATCACCGCCGCGTGCGAGGGCGCCGCGTAGCGCTGCGCGACCACCTGGATCGTATACGCGATGCCCACCGACAACGCCCCGCCGTACGCGATCGTGGGCGCGGCGCGCGCGATCACCGCGGCGCTGACCGGCTCGACGGCGAGGCCAATCGACAGACACACGAGCCCGCAGGTCACGAACTGCACGAGCGCGAGCATCAGCGTGTCGTGGCGCGCCGCGAAGCGGCCGACCAGCATCATCTGAGCGGAAATGACCAGCGCCCCGGCGAGCTGGTACCAGTCGCCGTACAACATCGAGAAATGTTCGTCGACGCTCAGGAAGTACATGCCAACACTCGCGAGCAGCGCGCCAAGCCAGGTGCCGAGCCCGGTCCGATGGCGAAACAGCACGCCGAGTAGCGGCACGATCACCACATAAAGCGAGCTGATGAAGCCCGCATTCGCGATCTTCGTGTATTGCAGGCCGATCTGCTGCAGCGAGATCGACACGGCCAGCACGACGCCGAGCAGCGCGCCCGCGCCGAGCAGTTCGCGGGCGCCCCCCGGTGCGCGCTTCGTCAGTTCGGCGAGCGCGCCGCGGCGCACGCAGACGATCATCGTCAGCACGACGAGCGCGCCGAGCAGGAAGCGCAAGCCGGTGAACAGAAATGGGCCGATCGTATCGAGGCTCAATCGCTGCGCGACGAACGCGGAGCCCCAGATCATCGCGGCGATCAGCATCAGCAGGTTGGCGCGCAGGTGTTGGCGGGTATCGGGATTCAAGGTGTTCTTCTGATTTGCTGTGTGGATCGTGCCGGCGCGCCACGCTGTGTCCAGCCGGTAAGGAATCGCTCACATGATACCGGGCCTCGCGCAGTGGGCAGGCAAGGCGCACGAGTCGCGCGATAATCGCGCAACGGCTGCGCCGGTCGCCGTGGTCAGGCAGATCGCCAACCTGACCGTGAAATTCGGCTCCTTCAAGAGCAAGCGAAATGGACGACAAGGACTGGATCGCCGGCGCCGCGAAGGCGCTCGCGATCATCGAAGCATTCGACGAAGAGCACGCGCGCATGACGCCGACGATGGTCGCCGCGCGCGCCGGCCTGTCGCGCACGGCGGCGCGCCGCTATCTGCTGACGCTTCGCGAACTCGGCTACGTCGACACAGATGGCAAGCTGTTCTGGCTCGCACCGCGCGTGCTGCGGCTCGGCCAGTCCTACCTCGACTCGGCGCGCCTGCCACGCACGGTGCAGCCGTTCCTGCAGCGCATCACCGCGACGGTGCAGGAAACCGCGCTGGTCGCGATCCTCGACGAGCACGACGTCGTCTATGTCGCGCGCAACGGCGTCAATCGCGCGATGGCGGTCGGTTTCGTGACCGGCTCGCGTGCGCCGGCGCCGTTGTCCTCGGCGGGGCTCGTGCTGCTCGCGTTCCAGCCGCCCGACAGCATCGACCCGTGGCTCGCGTCGTATCCGATCAAGGTTTTTACGCCGTACACCTATTCGACGGTCGAGCGGTTGCGAGAGGTGCTCGGCGAAATCCGCCGCAACGGCTACGTGGTCACCGACCAGCAGCTCGAGATCGGGGTGCGGGGCGTCGCGGTGCCGTTGCGCGACCGGCACGGTACGGTGGTCGCCGCGATCAGCGTCAGCATGCCGATCGGCGAAGAGTCGGCGAACGCCGCGCTGCATCGCGTTTTGCCGGCGCTGCAGGAGACCGCCAGCCTGCTGCGCAATCTGGTTTGAGCGCGTCGAAGCGAGCGGCGAAAGCCGCGGCGACCGGCTTTAGTTGGACTCGGTAGTGTCCCTGGTACGGCCTGCCGGACCCATGAAATGAAACTGAAAGAAGGCTGTCTCTCAGAAAATACATATCGAGTTTTGCGCATGACAAACGGCCTACGCTTGGGTAATACTCTCCCGCGGGGAGCGTAAGGCGCCTCGAAGTCCAGCCTGCTCTACCGTGCAGCTGTATTCATTCACATTGACTCAGTCGTCTGGTTTGGGGATCTACACATGAAAAAAGTTATCGTCTCGCTCGCAGCCGCTTCGATCGCGCTCGTTTCCGTTCAAGCTTTCGCGCAGGCATCGGATGCTGCTCCCGCGGCAGCTGCAAGCGCACCGAAGAAGCACCACATCAAGCAGCTGAAGACCCACGGCAAGAAAGCTCCGGTTTCCGCTGCAGCTTCGGCCGCTGGCACGAACGACAAGGGCACGCAAAACTAAGCTGACGCCCGCCAGTCGGGCGCGCCGTACCGCTGCGCCGGGCCGCTTACGGTCGATGCAGCCAGTTGCGGCCGATGCGTTGCCAACAAAAAGGCCAGAGCTCGCGCTCTGGCCTTTTTGCATTTGCGGCGGGTTTCGCGCGAAAAAATCAGCCCGCGAGCCCGCGTCGGATCACTTCATCCAACAGCCCGTTCAGGCCTTCCGGATGCGCGGCGGCACGCGTTTTCAGCTCTTCCACCAGGTCGCTGTTGAGCTTGCACGCAAATGCGACCAGGCCTTGCGCCTGATCGAGCTTGCGCTGCTCGCGTCGGTCGAGCTTCGGCTCGGTCGCCGCGCCCTTGCCGGCGCGGCTCGCGGCCGCCTGCTTCATCGCGTTGCCCAGTTTCAGCGCCTTGTTCTTTTCAAGGTCGGTTTTTTTCATCGCCATCGGAAAGGCCTCTGCCAAATAGATCAACCCGCATTGTACGCAAGCGCGCGAGCTCAGCCGATGCGGTCCGGTTCGCCGGCGGCGACGCTGTCCATCAACGCGCGCATCCTCTGCCAATGCGTGCCTTCCCAGAACACGCGTTTGCACACGTCACACGTGACGAAACGGCTATGCCGCTGCAGCACGCCGTGCGGCACGCGCGGGCCGGCTTCCTCGCGCCCGATGCGCCGCAGCGGGGCGTTGCAGACGAGGCATAACCGGAACGGTTGCGCACTGCGCGCGAGATCGAGCCGTTCGAACACTTCGCGCAGCTGCTCGCGCGGGCGCAGCGCGCGCACGTAGCAGCCGTGCGTGATGTTGCGGCGTTTGAGCAACTCGCGGTCGCGCGTCAGCACGATGCGCTGCTGCGCGGCGGCGAGCGCCTCGATATCGGCGTCGGGATAATGGTTGTCGTACAGCGTGTCGAAGCCCGCGAGCCGCAGCAGCGGCGCGAGGCCGCCGAGATGCGCATCGGCGATGAAGCGCATCACCCGCAAGGGCCGCTCGCGCACGCGCAGCAGCGGCTGGATGTCGAGCGCCTCGAATTTCGGATACACCGCGACGCGGTCGCCGTCGGCGATCGGGTGATCGAAACCGACCGAGTCGCCATTCAGCAGTATCAGCTCGACCTCGGTATGCGGCACGCCGAGCACTTCGATCATGTGTTTGGTGGTCGCGCCGCGCGCACACGCGCAGGTGAACGCGCGCCGGCGCAGCGGCCGGGCGATGAAGTCGTTCAGCTCCTCGTAGAAGCGGAATGTCGCGGTGACCATGTCGGCAGTATGGCACCGCGCAGTTGCGTGTTGTCCTGCACGTGTCGCATGAGTGTGCTTTACTTCGGGTTCTTTAGAAGACGGAGCGATAGATGGACATCGGTTTTATCGGTCTCGGCGAGATGGGCGCCGCGATGGTTGCAAACATTCTGAAAGCCGGGCACCAGGTGCGCGTGTGGAACCGCTCGCCGGAAAAAGCGCAGCCGCTGGCCGCGCTGGGCGCGCAGATCGTCGCGACGCCGGCTGAAGCGTTTGCGGGCGACGCCGTGTTCTCGATGCTCGCCGACGATGCCGCGCTGCGCGAAGTCATCACCGCGTCGCTGCTCGAACATGCGCCGCGCGGGCTGATCCACGCGAACATGGCGACGATTTCCGTGGCACTCGCCGAGGAACTGGCGACCGCGCACGCGTCGCGGGGCGTGCACTACGTCGCCGCACCGGTGCTCGGGCGGCCGGACGTCGCGGCCGCGGGCAAGCTGACGATCGTCGCGGGCGGCCCGGCCGAATCGATCGACCGGATCCAGCCGATTTTCGACGCGCTCGGCCAGAAGACCTGGCGCATCGGCTCGCTGCCGCAGCAGGCAAACGTGATCAAACTGGCCGCGAACTTCATGCTCGGCGCGGCGATCGAGACGCTCGGCGAAGCGGCCGCGCTCGTGACGGGCCACGGTCTTGCGATGCAGGATTTCCTCGACGTGATCACGAGCGGCCTGTTCCAGGGGCCGGTGTACTCGGGTTACGGCAAGCTGATCGCCGAGCAGCGCTTCGAACCGGCGCTGTTCAAGGCCCGCCTCGGTCTGAAAGACGTGCGCCTCGCGCTCGCCGCCGCCGATGCGGTAAACACGCCGATGCCGGTCGCGAGCGTGGTGCGCGACAGCCTGATCGAGGCGATCGCGCACGGCGACGGCGAGAAGGATTTCGCGGTGCTGGGTCAGGTAGCGGTGCGGCGCGCCGGCCGTTGACGAGGCCTGTCGATCGCCGGGCGCCTGCGATCGACACCACGTGGCCACGTGGAGTGCCGCGAGGCGGCAAGGCATAATAGCCGCCCGATTTCCTTTCTCCCCGATTTCGATGACTCTGCATACCTGGTGGCTGTTCGCCGCCACCGTTTTTGTCGTTTCCGCGATTCCCGGTCCCAACATGCTGCTCGTGATGACGCATGGCGCCCAGCACGGCCTGCGCCGCGCGAGCGCGACGATGGCCGGCTGTTTGTCGGCGCTGGTGCTGATGCTGGCGGTATCGGCGGCGGGGCTCGGCGTGTTTCTGGCGGCGTGGCCGACCATGTTCAATGCTTTGCGCATGATCGGCGCAGCCTACCTCGTGTATCTGGGCATCAAGGCATGGCGCGCACCGGCCGACGAAGCCGCCGCCCAAAACGTCGACGAACTGGGCGCCAAGCCCGTGCGTTCGCGCTTCGCGCTGTTTCGCAACGGCTTTCTGGTCGCGAGCAGCAATCCGAAGGCGATCCTGTTCGCGGCCGCGCTGCTGCCGCAGTTCATCGATGCCACGCAGCCGAAGTTGCCGCAGTTCGGCGTGCTGGTCGCGACGTTCGCGGCGATCGAGGTCAGCTGGTATCTGGTGTATGCGGGTTTCGGCACACGCATCGGCGCGAAGCTGAAAAGCCGCAGCGTCGCGCGGATGTTCAACCGCCTGACGGGCGGCGTGTTCGTCGGCTTCGGCGCGATGATGGCGCTGGTGCGCCACTAAGCACCTCGCGTCTGGACAGACAAGCGGAAACTGGCCGGTATAAATGTGACCGTTGTATGTTCGCAACATCGAGGGTCAACCCTAATTTGCATGTTGCAACGCACCAAGCGGTTTGCTATAGTACGTCTTGTCTCCTCCATGTCTCCTCTGATATGGATTCAGCCCGCCAACCTAGGCGGGCTTTTTTTTGCCCGCAATTTGCCGGGCGCGCCGCAAGCGGCGCCGTAATCCGCACAGCCGAGCTCAGAACTTATACGACACGGCCAGGTAGGAAATGATCGGATCCGCGCTGAGATCCGCCTTCGACACGCCAAGCTCCGTTCCATCCGCCGCCTTGATGATGACCGACGACGTCGTCTTCAGAGGGATATACGTGACCGATGCGACGAGTCCCCAGTGTTCGGTGATGTTGTACGCGAGCCCCGCGTTGAACACCGGCGCCCACGATGACGACGCCTTCGCCGAGATCTGCGTCTGCCCCGGCTTGCCCGCGCCGGCGGCGAGCACGGCGCCGAGATTCTCCTGGGTCGACTGCACGAAGTTCTGGCTGAGCTGGACATCGGAGAACCAGTTGTACGACACGCCGATGCCGACGAACGGCCGCAGCTTTGCGCTCGGCGCGTTGAAGTAGTACTGGAACAGCAGCGCCGGGCTCCACTGGCGCACGCTCTTCACGATCGGATTCGCCTGCGGATCGCCGAGGTTCTGCTGGCCGAGCGCGCCGGCCGGTCCCGGCGGCTGGATCGTGCCGTGGCCATAGATCTTGAACGTCGGCGGCAGGCCCGCAACCGTGGTCACCGCGATGTGATCGGTCAGGTAGTGGCTGAACACGAGGCCGACCGTATTGGCGGAGTTGGTCGACAGACCCGTGCCGGGCGACGTGAACGAACTGGGCAGACGCAGCGGCGTGTTGATCGGCGACGGCGCGACGTAGGTCGTGAGCGGTGTGCTCGAATCCTGCGGCATCACGTGGAACCAGCCGAGCGCGGCGACGTTGTCGCCCGCGTGTTGGGCGTAGGCACTGGCTGATAGCAGCGTCGCCAGTATCGTGAGACAGATTTTTTTCATCGTTTTGCTCCTCGGGCGCGGCTGCGTTCTGCCGCGCGCGGCGGGCGGCGGCGGGGCTCGGCCCGGCCGCAGCGCTGGATATTCGGGGGATGCCGGCCGCCGCATCGCCGCGGGTGCTGCCAGCGAGGCAAGCACCGCGGCACGCGGCGCCGGTCACTGGACGAAGGCGCCGATCGTGAAGTACGGCGAAGCGGCGTCGGTCATGTCGAGGTAGCCGAGCACACCGCCCGTGAAGATCATCTTTCCGGTCGGCTTCGTGCCCGTCGAGGCACCCACCTGCGTGGTCGTCACGACACCTGGCACGGTCTGCGCGAAGTCCAGATTCAGCGCGGTCGCGAGCGCGGCCTGCGAGGCGTTGAACGGATCGAGCAGCGTGGCCTCGGCGCCTTCGAGCGCGGTGGTGCGGTAGTCGAACTGGCTATCCACGCCGATGTACTCGCCGTTCTGGGCGTTCACCGCGGTCGCGGTTTGGGGCGCGAGGATCGAGATGCCGGATTCGTCGTCGGCGTAGGGCCCAAGCGAGCCGTTGACCGGCGTCGTCGCCGACGGGTTCGCCGCGCCCGTGCGCACGAGGATCGGTACCAGTTGGCCCTTCAGCTTGCCGACGATCATGTAGCCGCGCGCTTTGGGCGTCGTCGCGCTCGTTGGCTTCGCCTGGCCGGCGAAGTTGTCGGTTTCGAATGCGCCGGTGCTGCTGTCGGCCGTGACCGGGAAGTTGCCGCCGGGTTGCTGGCAGGTGCCGGCGTTGACACCCGTGTTGTCGCACTCGGTCCAGGTGCCGTCCTTGTCGATCGTGATCTTCGAATCGACCGCGACCGGCGCGAAGTTTTGCGACGGGACCTGGTGATAGCCGACCTGGTTATACGTGCCCGCGACGTTCGCAAGACTCGTCTCGATCGACGAAAATCCGATGAACGGGTAGTACGGGAACGTGGTGTCGGGTACGGCGCCGACGCCGAGTACACCGCCGAACGAGATTTCAGCCCCCGGAATCGTGCCGCCCGCGACACCTTCGCCGACGAAAATCCGCGCCGGCCGGCTCGCATCGAGACTTGCGCCATTCAGGCGGAACGCGCACTGGTTTAGCTTGTTCGTCGGCAGCTGGGTTTCCTGGGTCAGCGTGCCGCTCGCGGTCTCGCCCGCACGCGTTGGGGTGACCGTGCCGGTCGTCGCGGGAATCGGCGACTCGATATAGCTGATCTGCCAGGTCATCTTTATCGTATCGAGTTGCAGCTTGACGAGTTCACCGTCGCCGCCGCCGCCCGTGAAGACCGTGCCATAGTCGAGCGACGCGGGGCACAGCCGCGTTTCGGTCATCGGTCCGTCACCATTGCTGCCGCCGCCTCCACCGCCGCACGCGCCCAGCAACGGCGCGCACAGAGCGAGCGCCGAAATGATTCTCCAGTTCATGCCGCCTCCCTGATGTTCTCGTTGTCGGTGGCCGGCTCCCATTCCGGCCACCTTCTGCTTATGTCCCGCGCTGAGAAGTGCGGGTCGACTGCGCGTTGCGCGCAGCTGGTGCCTGTTGCTTTTATTTGCTGATCTGCGCGCCGATGCCGAAGTACGGCGCGCTCGGTGTGTCCGCATTCGCCGACGTCGACGTGATTCCGCCGTTTTCTTCGCCCTGGATCACGGTCGCGTACAAGCCGCCCGAGGCGATCGCGAGGCCGGCTTTGCCATTGCCGTCCTGCACGTTGACGAGACCGGGGCTCGATGCGCCGTAGCCCAGACCGACCGTGCCTTCGGCGGCCGACGTCGATGGATTGATGAACGTCGCGGCCACGCCCTCGACCAGCGTCGCCGTGTATCTGAAGTTCGAATCCGCGCCGACGTAGCCGCCATCGAAGCCACCTGAGGCGAGCGGCGTCGCCGCGGCGAGCATCGCGATGCCGGATTCGTCGTCGACCTTCGCGGTCAGGGGGTTGCTGGGATCGACGTAGGCGTAGCCGGTGCGCACGACCAGCGGGACGGTCAAGCCGTTGAGCTGGCCGAGGATCATGTGCGCGGTGCCGTAGTTGCCAGTGCGGAATGGGTTGGTGGTGGCACCCGTGCCCGGCACGATCTGCGGCGGACTGCTGCTGTCGAAGTAGCCGTTGCTGTTCAGCGTTAGCGCGTTGCCCGTGCTGAGACACCCGCTTGAACTCGACGACGTGCAGTTGCCGCTTGCGTCGAAGGTTTCGACGGAGTTCGTTGCGATGGTTTCGTAGTTCGCGGTCGGCGACAGGTGATAGAGCAGCGCGTTATAGGTGCCGGGCAGCTTCGTGATGTCGGTGGTCGTGCTCGCGAAGCCGAGGAACGGATAGAAGTCGAAGTGCCGCTTGTTGACCGAGCCGAGGGTCAGGCCTGGCAGCAGCGTGACGCCCGCGTATTGGACCGTTGCGCCCGGAATGCCGCCGCCCGCGGCTCCCTTGCCGATCAGAATCATCGGCGGGTTCGGGTTGTTGACGAAGTCGGGCGTTGTATAGGTCGTGCCATCCGACGCGGTGCCGGTGCCCGCGCCGAGAATGAACGCGCAGCGCGTCTGCTCGACGGTCGGCAGCATGCCGGTAGGCGGATGAATCACCGCGCCCGTGATCTGCGTGCCCGCGCGCGTGACGGAGACGCTCGCGCTGGTGAGCGGAATAGGCGACTCGAGCCACTTCAGCGTGTAGGTCATCGCGGTGGCGTCGATATTCAACCGCACGATCTCACCGCTGCCCGCGCCACCGAGGTAAGTGCTTTTGACGATGTCCGCGGTGTCGGGACACAGCGCCGCGGTGGCCGCGTTCGGCGTCGGCGCACCTTGCGTGCCGCAACTCGCGCCCGAGCATTGCGTCGGCGTGACCGGGCCCGGATTGTCGGCCTTGCCGCCGCCGCAAGCGATCAGAAAAGGTGCAATGGCAATGGCCATTGCGAGGCCGCGAGTCATGGCATGCGACATGTCGTTGTCTCCCTTTGTTTAATTGTGCGGAGTCATTTTGATGTGCGTTGATTAGCTGTCAATTGAATGAGTCGTCTAAAAAGACTGATTCAAACAGCAGGATTTTCAGCAGATGCGCACTGTGCGGACATGCGTGGGACTTTTAAACAAAAAAGGATTTTTCACGCTGAACGCGGTCTCGTTGTTTTGCCGCAGCACCTTGTAGGGCAAGCCTTTTGGCAAAAAGGCTCTATCATCCTGGCACGCCCGTTCGCAAAAAAATTCGGAATTTCCCTATGCGGAAAACTATGCAGCACAATGCAATTGGCAGGAATGAATTACCGATTTCAAATAAATAATTATTTTTTTATTTGAAGTAATGCGGAATGCTGCGGGGTGGATTTTTTTCGCCAATTTAAATGGGCGCGTTTGAAAACAAAAAAGCCGGTCTTTTACAGACCGGCTTTTCCGGGGAGACTGCGGACGTTCGACCAGGTATCGACGTCCGCGGGTTGATTCGACTAGCGTTTCAAACCGCTGCCCTCGGCTGCGCCGATCGCGAGATTCATACACTGGATCGCGGCACCCGATGCGCCCTTGCCCAGGTTGTCCAGACGCGCCACGGTCACGAAGCGCTCCTCGTTGCCGAACACGAACAGGTCGACGCGATTGGTGTCGTTGTTGGCCTGCACGTCGAAGAAGCCGTTGTCGAGATTCGCGTCGGCGTCGAACGGGGCGACGTGCACGAACGCTTCACCCGCGTAGTACTCGGCGAACAGAGCCTGCACGTCTTGCGGTGTCGTCTTCTTCGCGAGTTGGGCCGGCGAGAAGTAGGTGGTGACCGCGAGGCCCTTGTAGAAGTCGCCGACGATCGGCGTGAAGATCGGCGCCGCCTTCAGGCCCGTGTGCGCGGCCATTTCCGGCAGATGCTTGTGGGTGAGACCGAGCGCATACGGGCGGGGGCTCTTCAGCCGGTCGTTGCCGCCGGCTTCGTAGTCGGCAATCATCTTCTTGCCGCCGCCGCTGTAGCCTGTGATCGAGTAGGCGTGTGCGGCGAACTCGGGCGCGACGACGCCGCCTTCGACGAGCGGGCGCATGGCGAGCACGAAGGCCGATGCGTGGCAGCCCGGCACGGCGATGCGTTTGGCGGTGCGCAGACGCTCGCGTTGCGAGCGGGCCAGCTCGGGCAGGCCATAAGCCCAGTCGGCCGACGTGCGGAACGCGGTGCTCGCGTCGATCAGCACGGTGTGGTCGTTCTCGACGAGCGAAGCGGATTCGCGCGAGGCGACATCGGGCAGGCACAGGAACGTGACGTCCGAAGCGTTGATGAGACGACGGCGCTCGTCGAGGTCCTTGCGCTTCGCTTCTTCGATACGCAGGATTTCAACGTCGGCGCGCTGCGACAGGTATTCAAAAATCTTCAGGCCGGTCGTGCCTTCCTGTCCGTCGACAAAAACTTTCGTGCTCATCTCGATCTCACTCGCTGGAAACGGGGCGCGACGCCGCGCCGGAACGATATTTTAAGGCGTGATCGCGGCGCACGTGCGGTGCAGCGCGAAAAAACGACGATGCGCGCAGAAAGTGACACCGGCGTGACCTGTTGCGCGTGAATGCGAGCCGATGAGCGCAGATGAGCAGAAAATCAGTCGCAGATGGACAGCGGCGCCAGCGCGGCGCCGTTCAGCCGCGAGCCGTGCGCCGCTACCCGCGCGCCGCTAGCCCCGCTGCGCGATCCAGCGCGCCGTTACGCCCGCAATGCGTGCGCCGAACAGACGAGCGGTTTCGAGGTCCCCGGGCGGCGGCGCTTCCTCGGGCGAGGCATCGGCCGCCGATTGCGTGAGCAGCCCGGTAAAGCCGCCGACGTAGTTCAGATCGTTGCGCGTCGCGGCTTTCGTGTTCGACGGCATCATGCCGGTGCCCGCCCAGATCATGCTGTGCTGCATCGCCAGCGTGACGAAGTACTGGATCGTCGAGAACTTGTCACCGTTCATTGTCGCGGAGTTCGTGAAGCCGGCCGCGATCTTGTCCTTCCACGCCTGGCCGAACCACGGCTTGGAACTCGCGTCGGCGAACTTCTTGAAGTCGGCCGACGGACCGCCCATGTAGGTCGGCGCGCCGAAGATCAGCGCGTCGGCCGCGGCCAGTTCGTCCCACGAGGTGTCGTCGAGCTCACCGACCGGCATCAGCTTCGCCTCGGCACCGGCTTCGAGCGCGCCGGCGAGTACCGCTTCGGCGACTTTCTTCGTGTGGCCGTAGCCGCTGTGATAGACGATGACGATTTTCGACATGGAGCGCTCCAGCAAACCAATCAGAAAGGTGAACGGGACAGGCAACGCGATGCTGCGCGACTGCGCGCCGCGTTGGCCGCGACGAACCCGACTAGCGCCCGTAATTGACCACCAGTCGCGCACTGCCGATCGTGGCCGTGCCGATCTCGTGATCGAACATCAGCGCGGGACGTCCTTGCGCGAGACGCAGATCGGCCGAGTTCAGGGCATACACAGTGATGATATAGCGGTGCGGTTTGCCGGGCGGCGGGCACGGGCCGCCGTAGCCGACGGTATCGAAGTCGTTGCGCGCTTCGACCGCGCCGAGTTTTTGCAGGAAACCGGACGAACTCGCATTCTCGGGCAGGCTGTCGACGGTCGCCGGGAGGCCCGCGACCGCCCAGTGCCACCAGCCGCGCCCCGGCGCGTCCTCGTCGAACATCGTGATCGCGAAGCCGCGCGTGCCGGCCGGCGCGTCGCGCCATGTCAGCTGCGGCGAACGGTTGCCGCCCTTGCAGTCGTTCTGGTCGAACACCTGCGCATTCTGCATGGTGCCGCCCGCGCGCACGGTCGCGCTCGTCAGCGTGAACGCGCCGTCAGCCCTGGCTCCGGTACCGGGCGCCGCGAATAGCACGAGCATCGCGCCGACCGCGAGCGTTCGATGCCGCCACGATGAAGCCAACGAAACAACCAGGCAACGCACGCGCATAGGCCGGTTCTCCTGTCAGGGCGCGAGGCGTATGTCCTCGCGATGGTCGTTGTCCTTAATTGTGCCCCAAGGTCGACTCAAGTCTAACATTGGCGCTGATTAGCTCTGCGATGCATTTTGTTTGCGTTCGCGGAATTAGCAGATAGGAAATCAGCTATAGTGCATGGTATTGTCGCGCGACCGTGACTGGGTTTCACTCGTTTAAGTTGCGAGTGTTGAGATAAGTGTTAGAAGTTGTGGAGACCGATTTATCTGTCCAGAGGAGGTCGATGCAAGTTTCACTCAGGGTCGTGGTGGCCGATGATCATCCGGTCATTCTGTTTGGCGCCGAACATGCGCTGCACAAGTTTCCAGGTATACAAGTCGTTGGGTCTGCGAGGCAGTCGACTGAACTCGTCAACATGCTGCGGTCCACCGAATGCGACGTGCTCGTCACCGACCTGGCCATGCCGGGTGGCCAGTACGGCGATGGCTTGCAACTCATCGACTATTTGCGCCGCAATTTCCCGAAGCTGCTGATCGTCGTGCTCACCATGCTCGAAAACGCCGCGCTGCTCAAACGACTCAAGGAGCTTGGCGTGACGTCGGTCGTGAATAAAGCGGACGATATGAGCCATATTGCGCTCGCGGTGCAGCACGTCGGCCGTCGCATGAGCTATATGAGTCCGTCCGTGAAGGTGGTGCTCGATGGGTTGCGGGTCAACTTCGCCGGCAGGCGCGACGACTCGAAGCTGTCACGGCGCGAGCTCGAAGTCGTGCGGCTGTTCGTGTCGGGCATGACGATCAAGGAAATTTCGCTGCATTTGAATCGCAGCATCAAGACGATCAGCACGCAGAAAAATGCGGCCATGCGCAAGCTCGGAATCGAGCGAGACTCCGAACTATTCCAGTATGCGCACAGCAATGGTTTGCTGAACCCGTCGTCGAATGCGCGTCAGGACATTGCAAGCGAGTCCTGAAATCGCGCTTCGTTTTGTCCGTTGAGTCGTCGGCGATAAAAAAGCCGCCTGTTTCGCAACAGGCGGCTTTTTCATTCATTCCGCATAAATCGGCCGGCGTTATTGTTCTATTCCGATCGCTTTATTGTGCGGCTTTACCGCAGTAACTTTATTGCGGCGTAGCCGTTGCACCGCCATGCGCAGCGGACCATTTGGCCGGCGAGTGCAGGAATTTCTCCACTTCGTCGATCGTCTTCGTGTCGAAGTAGTTGTTTTGCTTGGCGACACGCAGCACGTCCCACCACGTGGCAAGCGCGTGCAGATCGACGTCGATATCTTTCAGCACCGACACGCTTTCCTTGAAGATGTTGTAGTGGAACAGCACGAAGCAGTGGTTCACCGTCGCGCCCGCGGTGCGCAGCGCGTTGATGAAGTTGATCTTGCTACGGCTGTCGGTGGTCAGGTCCTCGACGAGCAGCACGCGCTGGCCTTCGGTCAGCAGACCCTCGATCTGCGCGTTGCGGCCGAAGCCCTTCGGCTTCTTGCGCACGTACTGCATCGGCACCATCAGGCGGTCGGACAGCCACGCCGCGAACGGGATGCCCGCGGTTTCGCCGCCGGCGACCGCGTCGATCTGCTCATAGCCGACGTCGCGCAGGATCGTCGCTTCGGCCATTTCCATCAGGCCGCGGCGCACGCGCGGATACGAGATCAGCTTGCGGCAGTCGATGTACACCGGGCTCGCCCAGCCGGACGTGAAAATATACGGTTTCTCCGCGTTGAAATGCACTGCTTGCACTTCGAGCAGCATCTTGGCGGTGGTGTCGGAGATCGTCTGGCGATCGAAGCCTGTCATGGGCGGATCCTTCGGAGTGAGCGGGGGAGAAGCGGGCGCCGGGCCCGGTGGCGCAGCAAGCGGGGTATGCCGCGCCATGCTGGGCGGAATACGCGGCCGGGCAAAGAACAGACCGGCTTTTGCTGCGCGCGTGGGCGGCTATTTTACCCGAAATGGGCCTCACCGACGAGGCCGTCGAGTGCGGCGACGATGCGCCCGGGCGGGCGCATCGTCTTGTGAGCGGGTGAGGCCGCCTTTACACTCACGCGACTTTCCCGGGTGGCTGCCCATGCAGCCGCCTTCAGACCTACGGAATGCTTTCAATGAACGCCGCCCCGCCCGCCTCCGTCACCGACACCCGCCCCGCCGCCAAACCGGGCTATGCGGGCCGCGCGCTGCTCGCGGCGGTGCTCGGCTACGCGATGGATGGCTTCGATCTGCTGATTCTCGGCTTCATGCTGCCGGTGATCGCCGTCGACCTGCATCTGAGCTCGTCGCAGGCCGGCGCGCTCGTCACGTGGACGCTGATCGGCGCCGTCGCGGGCGGTGTGATCTTCGGCGTGCTCAGCGATTACTTCGGACGCGTGCGGATGCTGACGTGGACGATCCTGATCTTCGCGGTGTTCACCGGTCTGTGCGCGCTCGCGCAAGGCTACACGGATCTGCTGATCTACCGGACCATCGCCGGCATCGGGCTGGGCGGTGAGTTCGGCATCGGCATGACGCTGGTCGCGGAGGCGTGGCCGGCGACGCAGCGGGCGCGGGTTTCGTCGTATGTCGGGCTTGGCTGGCAGCTTGGCGTGCTGGCCGCGGCATTACTGACGCCGCTGTTGCTGCCGGTGATCGGCTGGCGCGGCATGTTCGCGCTTGGGCTGCTGCCGGCGCTCGTGTCGTTCTTCGTGCGACGCCGCGTCGAGGAGCCGGCGCTGTTCAAAGAGCGCGCCGCGCGCGGCATGCGCAAGCTGCCGCTGAAACTGTTGTTTGCCGATGCGCGCACGACGCGCGCGAGCGTCGGCGTCACGATTCTGTGCTCGGTGCAGAACTTCGGCTACTACGGGCTGATGATCTGGCTGCCGAGCTATCTGTCGAAGACCTTCGGCTATTCGCTGACCAAATCCGGGCTCTGGACCGCCGCGACGGTTCTCGGCATGGCGTCCGGCATCTGGCTATTCGGCATCGCCGCCGACCGCTTCGGCCGCAAGCCGACGTTCCTGTTCTACCAGGCGGGCGCCGTCGTGATGGTGTTCGTGTATGCGCAACTGACGACGCCAATGGCGTTGCTGATCGGCGGCGCGGCGATGGGGGTGTTCGTGAACGGCATGATCGGCGGCTATGGCGCGCTGATCTCGGAGCTTTATCCCACTGAAGCGCGCGCCACCGCGCAGAACGTGCTGTTCAACGCGGGCCGCGCGGTGGGCGGCTTTGGGCCGGTCGTCGTGGGCGCGCTGGCGGCGCGCTACTCGTTCGGCGCGGCGCTTGGGCTGCTGGCGTCGATTTATCTGCTCGACATCGTCGCGACACTGTTTCTGATTCCTGAGCGACGCGGCGCCGAACTCGACTGAGTGCGTCGGATGGCAGCGCGAATCGCCGCCTGCGACGAATGCCGAAAATAAGTGCGAACGTACGGAAATGTCGTGCGCGCCATGCCGCCACCGTGTCGCCGAAAAACGACGGCCGGCGCCGCGGCGCCACACCAACTTCAGTCCTGTTTCGCCGATGGTGAGTCCTGTTAACCACTCAGTGCATCGACGCATGCGGGGTGTACACTGATCGACCCGCGAAGCACTCCACATCGTCCCGTCTTCGTCGAGGTAAGCCATCGCGCCTGACCGGGCGCGTGCGAAAACCGCCTCGGTCGGCTATCCGTCCGACAGATGAAAGCGCTGCAACGGTGTGGGGCACCGGGCCCAATCACTTACGTCTCGCAGGCACAGAAATGGACGAACAACTCAAGCAAAGCGCTCTCGCATATCACCAGAATCCGAAACCTGGCAAGATTTCGGTGACGCCCACCAAGCCGCTGTCGAACCAGCTGGATCTGTCGCTCGCGTATTCGCCGGGTGTTGCCGCGGCTTGCATGGCGATTTACGACGAGCCGCTCGACGCGCAGAAGTACACCTCGCGCGGCAACCTGGTCGGCGTGATCACCAACGGCACCGCGGTGCTCGGCCTCGGCAATATCGGCCCGCTCGCCGCGAAGCCGGTGATGGAAGGCAAGGGGTGTCTGTTCAAGAAGTTCGCGGGTATCGACGTGTTCGACATCGAGCTCTCCGAGTCGGATCCGGACAAGCTCGTCGAGGCGATCGCGATGCTCGAGCCGACCTTGGGCGGCATCAACCTCGAAGACATCAAGGCGCCGGAGTGCTTCTATATCGAGAAGAAGCTGCGCGAACGTATGAAGATTCCGGTCTTCCACGACGACCAGCACGGCACCGCGATCATTGCGTCGGCGGCGATCCTCAACGGCCTCAAGGTGGTCGGCAAGAAGCTCGAGGAAGTGAAGCTCGTCTGTTCGGGCGCGGGCGCGGCGGCCATCGCGTGTCTGGACCTGCTCGTCAATCTCGGCCTGTCGAAGAAGAACATTCTCGTCACCGATTCGAAGGGTGTGATCTACGAAGGGCGCGGCAATCTCGATGCGTCGAAGGAACGCTACGCGGTCAATACCGACGCGCGCACGCTCGCTGACGCGATTCGCGGCGCCGATGTGTTCCTCGGCTGCTCCAGCGCCGGCGTGCTGAAGCCGGAGATGGTCGCGGAAATGGGCACCCAGCCGCTGATTCTCGCGCTCGCCAATCCCGAGCCAGAAATCCGCCCGGAAGATGCGAAGAAGGTGCGCCCGGACTGCATCATCGCGACTGGCCGTTCGGACTATCCGAACCAGGTCAACAACGTGCTGTGCTTCCCGTTCATCTTCCGCGGCGCGCTCGACGTCGGCGCGACGACGATCACCGAGGAAATGAAGCTCGCCTGCGTGCGCGCGATCGCCGAGCTGGCCGAGGAAACCGACCAGGGCGATGAGGTCGCGAAGGCGTACGAAGGCCATTCGCTCGAATTCGGTCCCGAATACCTGATTCCGAAGCCGTTCGATCCGCGCCTGATCATCAAGATCGCACCGGCCGTCGCGCAAGCCGCGATGGACTCGGGCGTCGCGACCCGTCCGATCCAGGACATGGACGCGTACCGCGAACAGCTCGGCGCGACCGTCTATCGCACGGGCATGGTGATGCGTCCGGTGTTCGCGGCGGCGAAGTCGGCGCCGGCGCGCATCGTGTTCGCGGAAGGCGAAGACGAGCGCGTGCTGCGCGCCGCGCAGTTCGTGCTGCTCGAAAAGATCGCGAAGCCGATCCTGGTCGGCCGTCCGTCGGTGATCGAGATGCGTCTGAAGAAGATGGGCTCGAAGCTGAAGTGCGGCGACGACTTCGAGATCGTCGATCCGGAAGACGATCCGCGCTATCAGCGGGCGTGGCAGGCGTATCACGAACTGGGCGCGCGCCAGGGCGTGACGCCGGACGTCGCGAAGGCCGCGATGCGCAAGTTCAACACGCTGATCGGTGCGATCCTCGTGCGCCTCGGTGAAGCGGACGGCATGATCTGCGGCATGATCGGCCAGTATCACACGCACCTGAACTTCATCGAGCAGGTGCTCGGCAAGGCCGACGACGTGCAGAACTTCGCCGCGATGAACCTGCTGATGCTGCCGGGCCGCAACCTGTTCATCTGCGACACGTACGTGAACGAAGTGCCGACCTCAGAGCAGCTCGCCGACATGACGATGCTCGCCGCGCGCGAAATCGAGAAGTTCGGCATCACGCCGAAGGTCGCGCTGCTGTCGAACTCGAACTTCGGCAGCGCGCCGTCGTCGTCGTCGCAGCGCATGGCCGCCGCGCGCAAACTGATCACGGCACGCGCGCCGTCGCTCGAAATCGACGGCGAAATGCACGGCGACGCGGCGCTTTCGGAGCTGATCCGCAAGCAGTCGTTCCCCGGCACGACGCTCACCGGCGAAGCGAACCTGCTGATCATGCCGAACGTCGAAGCGGCGAACATCGCGTACAACCTGTTGAAGGTCGTCGGCGGCGAGGGCGTGACGGTCGGCCCGTTCCTGCTCGGCGCGGAAAAGCCGGTGCATATCCTGACGCCGGCCGCGACCGTGCGCCGGATCATCAACATGACGGCGGTCGCTTCGGCGAACGCGCGCAAGTCGGTGAACGCGAAGTAAGGTGCATCGGGTGAGGTTGACGCTGGCGCGGTAGTCACGCGCTCGCGCGTCGCCTCGGCAAAAGCGCTACGGAACTGCGGTTCCGTAGCGCTTTTTTTCTGGCAAAAAAAACGGCGGTCCGTGAAGACCGCCGCTTTTTCAGTTCAGCCGTGAGAGTCGATCAAGCCGCGTGCTGCGTCGTCTTGCCCGCATCCGGTGAACGCCAACGCGCCAGCAACTCGTTCCACTTGATGCGCACGCCTTTCAGGTTGTTCTCCTTCACGTGCCCATAACCGCGGATCGCATCGGGCAGATTCGCCAGCTCGACCGCGAGATCGCGTTTCTGTGTCGTCAGCCCGCCGATCAGCTCGCGCACCAGCGCCTCGTATTCGCCGATCAGCGCGCGCTCGGTGCGACGCTCCTCGGTGTTGCCGAACACGTCGAACGCGGTGCCGCGCAGGAATTTGAGCTTCGCGAGCAGGTGCATGGCGCGGAACATCCACGGACCGTACTTCTTCTTCACCAGATGGCCGTGCGCGTCTTTCTTGGATAGCGTCGGCGGCGCGAGATGCAGATGCAGCTTCCAGTCGCCTTCGAACGTTGCGTTCAGTTTTTCGATGAACGCCGGGTCGCTGTACAGACGCGCGACTTCGTATTCGTCCTTGTACGCCATCAGCTTGTGCAGATTCTTCGCGACCGCTTCGGTGAGCGGTAGCTGGCCGTCGGCGGCATCGAGCGCCTGTTCCGCGGCCCGCACCTGCGACACCAGCGCGCGATAACGCTCCGCATACGCACGGTTCTGCCACGCCGTGAGATAGTCGGCGCGCTTGTCGATCAGCGTGTCGAGCGCCTTCGGTGTGTGCAGCGCGATAATCTTGCCGCCTGCCGCATCTGCCGCTGCCATGCCGCGTCCCTGCGACTGCACGAGTTGGCGCACGGCAGCCAGATCGTGCGCGGCGCGCCGGCCCCATTCGAACGCCGCGAGGTTTTTCTCCACCTGCACGTTGTTCAGTTCGATCGCGCGAGTCAGCGACTCGTGCGTGAGCGGGACCCAGCCGCGCTGCCACGCGTAGCCGAGCACGAACGGGTTGGTGTAGATCGCGTCGCCGAGCAGCGCCACCGCGAAGTGATTCGCGTCGACGGTCGAGACGTTGTCGTCGCCGGCCGCGGCACGCACGTCCGCTTCGGTGCTGGTGCCGGGGAAGCGCCAGTTTGGGTTCTTGATCAGCTCGGCCGTCGGCGTGTGCGCGCTGTTCAGCACGACGCGCGTGTGCTCCGCATGCATGCGCGACACGCATTCGTCGCTCGCGGTCACGATCGCATCGCAGCCGATCACGAGGCTCGCTTCGCCCATCGCGATGCGGGTCGCGTGGATATCGGCGGGTTGGTTCGCGATCTGCACGTGGCTCATCACGGCGCCGCCTTTCTGCGCGAGGCCGGTGACGTCGAGCACGGTGACGCCCTTGCTCTCCAGATGCGCGGCCATACCGAGCAGCGCACCGATCGTGACGACCCCCGTGCCGCCGACGCCTGTCACCAGCACGCCGTACGGACGGTCGATGGCCGGCAACTCGGGGTCCGGCACCGGGGGCATTTCCGCGCCGACGCCCGACGCCGCCTTCGGCTTGCGCAACTGACCGCCTTCCACCGAGACGAAGCTCGGGCAGAAGCCGTTCACGCACGAGAAGTCCTTGTTGCAAGTCGACTGGTTGATCTGGCGCTTCGTGCCGTACTCGGTGTCGAGCGGCTCGACCGACAGGCAGTTCGACTTCACCGAGCAGTCGCCGCAGCCTTCGCAAACCGCCTCGTTGATCACGACGCGCCGCGCCGGATCGGGAAACGCGCCGCGCTTCCTGCGACGGCGCTTTTCGGTCGCGCAGGTCTGGTCGTAGATCAGGATCGTGGTGCCAGGAATCTCGCGCAGCTGGCGCTGCACGTCGTCGAGCTGGTCGCGGTGATGAATGTCGACGCCGGGCGCGAGGCCCACGTTCGCCTGATACTTCTCAGGCTCATCGGTGACGATCACGATTTTCACCGCGCCTTCGGCGGCGAGCTGGTGCGTGATCTGCGGCACCGTCAGCACGCCGTCGACGGGCTGGCCGCCCGTCATCGCGACCGCGTCGTTGTAGAGCAGCTTGTACGTGATGTTCGCTTTCGACGCGATCGCCGCGCGGATTGCGAGTAGTCCCGAGTGGAAGTAGGTGCCGTCGCCGAGATTGGCGAACACGTGCTTGTCGTTGGTGAACGGCGCCTGGCCGATCCACGCGACGCCTTCGCCGCCCATCTGGCTGAACGTGCTGGTGCTGCGGTCCATCCAGACGGTCATGTAGTGACAGCCGATGCCGGCCATCGCGCGCGAGCCTTCCGGCACGTTGGTCGAGGTGTTGTGCGGGCAGCCCGAGCAGAACCACGGCTTGCGCTCGACTTCGACGCGCGGCCGCGCGAGCGCCTTTTCCTTCGCCTCGATCACGGCGATGCGCGCGGCGATGCGAGCGCGCACGTCCGACGGCAGATCGAACTTGTCGAGCCGCGTGGCGATTGCCTTCGCGATGATCGCGGGCGACAGCTCGTAATGCGCCGGCAGCAGCCAGTTGCCCATCGGCACCGACCATTCCCCGCCCGCGCCGTCCTTTTCGTCGAACTTGCCGAATACGCGCGGGCGTTGCGCGTCGGGCCAGTTGTATAGCTCTTCCTTGATCGCGTATTCGAGGATCTGGCGCTTTTCCTCGACCACCAGAATCTCGTCTAGACCGCGCGCGAATGCCTGCGCGCCTTGCGCTTCGAGCGGCCACACGCAGCCGACCTTGTACAGCCGGATGCCGATGCGCGAGCAGGTTTCGTCGTCGAGACCGAGGTCGGTCAGCGCCTGACGCACGTCGAGATAGGCCTTGCCGCCGGTCATGATGCCGAAGCGCGCATGCGGCGAATCGATCTCGACGCGATCGAGCTTGTTCGCGCGCACGTAGGCGAGCCCCGCGTACCATTTGTAGTCGAGCAGGCGCGCTTCCTGCACGAGCGGCGGATCGGGCCAGCGAATGTTCAGCCCGCCGTCGGGCATCAGGAAGTCTTCCGGCAGGATGATCTTCGTGCGGTGCGGGTCGATGTCGACCGAGGCGGAAGATTCGACCACGTCGGTCACGCACTTCATCGCGACCCAGAGGCCCGAGTAGCGGCTCATCGCCCAGCCGTGCAGGCCGAAGTCGAGATATTCCTGCACGTTCGACGGAAACAGCACCGGTAGCCCGCACGCCTTGAAGATGTGTTCGGACTGGTGCGCGAGCGTCGAGGATTTGGCTGCGTGGTCGTCGCCGGCGAGCACGAGGACGCCGCCGTGCCGCGACGAGCCGGCCGAGTTGCCGTGCTTGAAGACGTCGCCGGAACGGTCGACGCCGGGGCCCTTGCCGTACCACATCGAAAACACGCCGTCGTATTTGGCGCTCGGGTACAGATTGACCTGCTGGGAGCCCCACACGGCGGTGGCGGCCAGGTCTTCGTTGACGCCGGGCTGAAACACGACCTGATGCGCGGACAGATGTTTTTTCGCCTTCCACAGCGACTGGTCGAGTCCGCCGAGCGGCGATCCGCGGTAGCCTGAGATGAAGCCGGCGGTGTTGAGGCCGGCGGCGCGATCGCGTTCCTGCTGCAGCATCGGCAGACGCACGAGCGCCTGGATGCCGCTCATGTACGCGCGGCCGCGTTCGAGGGTGTATTTGTCGTCGAGCGTGACGGAAGACAACGCGGCTTCGAGCGAGGCTCGCTGACCTGCGTCTAGCGGGGCATTCATTATGTGTACTCCTCCACTTCAGCTTGGGATCACCAAAACTTTTCTGGCCCCCGGCATCTCGTGAATGCTGGGGCCGGGGTCGTCATATTGACGGGTTTTAAACGATGGTAGCACTGGTGGAAACCCGCCGCAGCGGATCAAAAATCGGTCGTGCCGTGCCCACATTCGCGCGGTTTCGCGGCAAATTGCTTACGTGTTGCAGGCAGTTGCACTGCATTTCCATTGAAATTGGCTTCTATTGCGATTGCGCATGTAACAAGCTGTAAAACCTACAAATTCGCGGAACTGTAGTGAAAACCACTGTCTAACCCCGACCTGCGAGCGATGCCGAACGTCGCGCATTCTGCGCGGCTTCAGGACAGCAGGGAAAGTTAGAAAAGGAGTACGCATGAACACGAGAAACGTCCAGACCTTCCTGATGGTTTCCGCCGCTTTCTTCGCAATGAGCGCGCCGCTGCGCTCGAATCCGGGCAGCACGGGGGCGCTGTCGAACGCGCTCATCCGCACCGCGCAGGTCGCGCCGGCGCGTGCCGGGACGAGCCGGATCGACGCTTCGGTCGGCGGCGACGAGTACCGGCAGAATTCATGACGCGCCACATCGTGTGCGTCTTTTGACAACCGGCCGCCGTTCCGACGCGAGCGGCGGCGTAGCAAGATAAAAGGGCGAGGATCCTGTGATCCTCGCCCTTTTTGCATCGGCACGCTGCTTACCCGCGAGGTATCGTGATCAGGTCTTGTCCTGCACGACGCCGCGGCGAATCTGGTCGAGTTCGATCGATTCGAACAGCGCCTTGAAGTTGCCTTCGCCGAAGCCCTGGTTGCCCTTGCGCTGGATGATCTCGAAGAAGATCGGGCCGATCTGGTTTTCGGTGAAGATCTGCAGCAGCAGATCGTCCGGTGCGCCGTCGATCAGGATCTTGCGCTTGCGCAGTTCCTCCAGCGGCTCCCCATGATTCGGCACGCGCCGGTCGACGAGTTCGTAGTAGGTGTCGATCGTGTCGAGCAGTGAAATGTCCGACGCGCGCAGGCCGTCGACGGTGCGGTAAATGTCGCTGGTGCCGAGCGCGATGTGCTGGATGCCTTCACCGTGGTACGCGTCCAGATATTCCTGGATCTGGCCGGCGGTGTCCGAGCCTTCCTCGTTGATCGGAATGCGGATCTTGCCGCACGGCGAAGTCATCGCCTTCGACTTCACGCCGGTCACCTTGCCCTCGATGTCGAAGTAGCGCACCTCGCGGAAGTTGAACAGGCGCTCGTAGAACTCGGCCCATTCCCGCATGCGGCCGCGATGCACGTTGTGCGTCAGGTGATCGATGTAGGTCAGGCCGTGGCCGACCGGGTTCGGGTTCGCACCCGGAATCGGCTCGAAGTCGACGTCGTAAATGTCGATGTCGCCGATACTGTTCGGCGCCGCGCCGTTTTTGCCGCGCCAGCGGTCGACGAAATAGATCAGCGAATCGCCGATACCTTTGATCGCCGGAATGTTCAGCTCCATTGGGCCGGTCTTGTTGTCGAAGCCCCACGCGCCTTTTTCGAGCGCCTGGCTATAGGCTTTCGCGGCGTCCCGCACGCGAAACGCGATCGCGCAGATCGACGGGCCGTGCAGGCGCGCGAAGCGCTGTGCGAACGAATGCTTCTCCGCATTGACGATGAAGTTGATCCCACCCTGGCGATACAGCGTCACATCCTTGTGACGGTGCCGCGCAACGGCCGTGAAGCCCATCCGGTCGAACAGCTTGCCGAGCGCTTTCGGGTCCGGCGCCGTGTACTCGATGAATTCGAAGCCGTCGGTGCCGACGGGGTTTTCCCAAGTTGATACCTGCATTGTCTGTCTCCATTCCCATGCAAATGGCATTGCCGAGGTGCGCTGGCGGGGAGCGCGCGGACGGTCGGCTGAACGCGACCGGATAGGGCAAGTGTAGAACTGCGATGGAGGCGAAAACTTGCGAACTTAATCGCGCATCGATACGCTTGAGCCAGTTTATGGCTCCATTCGCGCAGTGTGCGGCAGAACATGGCTAATAGTGAGATAGATGCGATCGATCGGCGCATTCTGGCGATCCTTCAGGAGAATGGCCGGCTGTCGAATCAGGAGATAGCGGAGCGGATCAATCTGTCGCCGAGTCCGTGCCTGCGGCGGATTCGCCGGCTCGAGGAAAGCGGCGTGATTCGCGGCTACGTCGCGCTACTCGACGCGCAGCGTCTCGGGCTCGACCTGCTCGCGTATGTCAGCGTGCGGCTGGAGAAGGGCGGTGGCCGCGCGTTCAGCCCGCATGGCGAGGCCACGCATGCCGATCTGTTCGGCGCGGCCGTGCAGACGTGGCCCGAGGTGGTGGCGTGTCACGCGATGACCGGAGAGATGGATTACCTGCTGCGCGTGCAGGTCGAGGACATGGCGCACTTTTCGCGCTTCGTGCAGGATCAGTTGCTGCGGCATCCGTCGGTGATCGACGTGAGATCGAGCTTCTCGCTGGAAAAGATCAAGGAAACGACAGCGCTGCCGATTCTTTAGGCCCTAGACTTTAGTCCCTAGTTCGCAGATAGAAAAAAGGGCGACCTTGCGGCCGCCCCCTTCTCATTTCCCCGTAGCGATTATTCAGGCAGCGACAGCCACCGGCATGAACGACTCGAACAGTCGCGATGCCTGGCGTGCGTGGCGCTTGATTGCGTAGTCGAACACGGCGGCCTGCTCTTGCAGCATTTCCGCGAGGATGCTCGACTGATCGGCCGGCGACAGCGTCAGATAGGCGTCGGCTTCGCCGTACGCGTATTCGATCTTCATGCCGGCCTTTTTGGCGATGTGCATCATGGTCGAATTGCGCGACAGGCAGTGAATGTACAGCATCGTCACATGCGTGTTGCGACTGCGGATCGCCGCGCGCTCGAACAGCTTCGTACCGATGCCCCGGCCGCGCGCGCTTTCGAGCACCGACACCCCGAATTCGGCGGTGCGCTTGTCGCCTTCGGCCGGCAGATAGGCCAGATGGCCGACACCGCTCAACTCCAGCTTGCTATTGAACACGCCGAAGACGGTGTCGCGCGTGAAGTCGATCGAGCGCACGTAGTTTTCGATCACGTGGTTCGGCACGACCTGGCCGAAGCGCAGCAGACGGTCGTCTTCCTCGAGGGCGAGGAAGTGGGTGAGCAGGCGTTCGCGATCGAGCGTAGTGAGTTCACGGACCAGAACGGGCGCGCGTCCTGCAGACAGCGACGCACGATCGTTCAATGCGATCGGCTCGGCGGTGCTATGGGTCAGCGTGTTCATGGTCGGGTTCTCCTTTTAATCAGGCGGTGTTGTGCACCGCAAAACCGATTCTAGCGGAAACCCAAGTCATTCACTAGGGAAAACCCGTATCAAAATCCGAAGTGAATACCTAAAATGCACCAGTAAAAATTTTAAATCGTTGATTTAAATCAAAAAAAATGAAAATGAACGCACGTTCGTGACACAATGCCGCATGCATCGAATCGACCGGTTTCTGTGGTCTGGATGTTGTTGCTTTGCGTCATCTGGTTGGCTGCAGGCGCAGTCAGGCTGCCACTTCACCTGCCCGACGACGTCCCCAGACCATGCTCGACCATGTCGACCACCTGCTCGGCGAACTCGCTGTAGCCCATGGGGCCATCGGGTTTGAGCCACGTGAAGGTCCAGTTGATCATGCCGAACACCATCATCGTCAGCGCGGTCTGGTTGTCGCGCTTCGCGCGTTCGGGGTAGGCGCGCGCGAGTTGCCGCGCGAACGCCGCGACCACGTCGCGCTGGCGGTTCAGGATGATCTCGCGCTGCGCGTCGACCAGATACTTGACGTCGTTCAGCAGCGCGACGTGCCGGCTGTGCGATGTCTCGTACTCGGACAGGAACGCGCGAATCAGCTCCGCGAAGGTTTCGCGCTCGCTGAGCCCGCGCCGCTGGCTCGCGCCTTCCACCTCGGCGATGATCAGCATCAGTCGCTTCGTGTAGCGATCGAGCAGGTCGAACAGGATCGCTTCCTTGCTCTCGTAATAGTGATAGAGGCGCGCCTTCGACGTGCCGCTCGCCGCGGCGAGATCGGCCATCGACGTGCTCGGATAGCTGCTCTGCGCAAATTTCGCCGCGGCCAGTTCGAGAATCTGTTCGCGTTGGGTTTCGTGGTCGGGGGCTCGGGTGCGGGCCATAGTCGTGTGTTCTTATGTTATTGAGGTGAGCAGGGGGCGGGCGCCGCGCGCAATTCGAGCGAGCGCCATGCGTTCGCGTCGCCGCGCAGGTGAATGCGCCGCTGCGCCGCGAGTTCGCGCATGCGCCACAGCACGATGCTGTCGCTGACAAGGAACCACAACTCGGCGCTCATGACGTGAGCGGCGAGGCGGGCGGCCGGTTGCCAGTCGGCGGTCGTGCGTTCGAGGATCAACGCGTCGATCTCGGCAAAGCTGCTGCTCGTGAACGTGTTGTCACGCCAGGGCCGCGTCTCGCCGTTGGCCTGCTTGACCTCCTGCCATTCGAGCGCGAGGCGGCTGATGCGCAGCACGGAAATCGGCGCGGCGTCCGGCAGGTGGGTCTGCAGCACGTCCGGCGCGAACATACCGACCGACGTCGCGCGATCCTTGCGGGTATGCGCCCACGCCTGGCGGTCGGTGAGGTCGGCGATCGACAGACGCACTTCGTTCAAACGCTGCGGGCTATCGCGCAGCAGGTAGCCGATACGGCGCAGCATCAGTTGATCGGACGAGCTTTCGCCGTGCCACACCACCAGATTGGCGGTGCTGCTTGCGAGGCCGTCGAGCACCGCGGCCTGTTCGCGGAACTCGCGCACGAAGTCGCGTTGAGGGTCGGCGCTGACACGTTCCCAGAAGTCGGCACGCTCGTGCGGACCGTCGTCGGCGCCGCGTAACGGACCGACCGCCAGATCGTCTCGCAAAGGCTGCACGCGATCGTCGCGACCCGCCTGGGCCAGCGCGGTGCGCAGCGACTCGGCGGCGACGTCGCCGTTGGTGAGGTGAGTCGTACTCATGGGCAAGGGGCTTGCTATGACGCCAGCAGCTGTAACGGAAAGAGGCCGCTCATCGACCGGAGATCCATGTCCCCATCGATGAGCGGCCCCTAGTGTAAGCGGATCGCGAAACGGCCGAAAGCGGCGACGGCTATCACGCGAAGCCAGTCCACGCTCGAGTCACGACAGTCTTCGGCTCAACGTTCGTCGTAACTGACGACGACCTTGTCGCTGACCGGATGACACTGGCACGTCAGCACGAAGCCGTCGCGGACCTCGTGCTCTTCGAGCGTGTAGTTCTTTTCCATCTTCACTTCGCCCTCGAGCACCTTCGCGCGACAGGTGCAGCACACGCCGCCCTTGCACGCATAAGGCAGCGCGAGGCCCGCGCGCAGCCCGACGTCGAGCACGCTGACGCCCTGATACGGCAGGCGCAGGCGGCGCCGCTTGCCGTCGAGCACGATTTCGAGGTCGGCCGCGGGGGTGTCCTCGGTGATCTCGACCGCCGGCACGCCCGCCTGCGGCAGCGGCGTGCCGAAGCGCTCCACGTGCACCTTCGCCTGCGGCACGCCGGCCGCTTTCAGCGCGGCTTCGGCCGCGTCCATCATCGGCGCGGGGCCGCAGATGAACGCTTCGTCGATCGCGTCGGCCGGCAGCAGCTGCTCGATGAACGCCGCGCACTTTTGCTGGTCGAGCACGCCGTTGAACAGCTCCACGTCCTGCAGATCGTCCGACAGCACGTGATACAGCACGAAGCGGTTCATGAAGCGGTTCTTCAGATCCTCGAGCTCTTCGGCAAACATGATCTGCTCGACGCTGCGGTTGCCGTACACCAGCGTGAAGGTGCTGCGCGGCTCGACTTCGAGCGTCG
>NZ_LRBG01000003.1 GCF_001580545.1 Paraburkholderia monticola | reverse complement strand
CTATAACAGGTGTGTTTTATGCACACGGTTGAGATCAGTGTTGTGCCTGAAACAACACAACCCCGCTCTGGTGAGCATCACCAGAAACTACTTCTTCCAGATTGGCTGTGGCGCATACCCTGCGACGCAGCAACCCCTCATGCCTGATGACCATAGCGAGTCGGTCCCACCCCTTCCCATCCCGAACAGGACCGTGAAACGACTCCACGCCGATGATAGTGCGGATTGCCCGTGTGAAAGTAGGTAATCGTCAGGCTCCTCACCCCGTCAGAAACCCCACCCCCTACAGGCTGGGGTTTTTGCGTTTACGCGGCCATCAGCGACAGCAGTGTCCTCGTCTGAGCACGAACGAGAAGGGCGGCCGTGTATTGTTCTCGCAGTCCGAATGCGCGAAGCAAATAGCATCGACGCAGGCGACACATCAACCCGCATCAATGCTTCATCAGGGCTCTACTTCCCCTACGCCAGAAATTTCTGCGCCAACCGAACCCAATACGTCGACCCCACCGGTAATAGCTCGTCGTTGAAGTCATAACTCGCGTTGTGCAGCATGCAAGGGCCCGCGCCGTGGCCGGCTTCGCGGTGGCCGCCTTCGCCGTTGCCCAGGAACGCATAGCACCCTGGCTTCGCAAGCAGCATGAACGAAAAATCCTCGGCGCCCATGGTCGGTTCAACTGCATCATCGACGTTTTCCGCGCCCACGATCTCTTTCATGACCGACGCGGCAAAACGCGCTTCCTCGCTGCTGTTGATCGTAGGCGGGTAATTCCGGTGAAAGTGGATGTCCACAGAGCAATCGTAGGCTTCGGCCGTACTCTGCGCGATCTTGCGCATGCGCGACTCGATCAGGTCGAGCGTTTCCGTGGTGAAGGTCCGCACGGTTCCCGCGATCCACGCGTCGTTCGGCACGACATTGACCGCATCGCCGGCGTGTATCTGCGTAATCGACAACACCGCGGTATCGAGCGGCTTCTTGTTTCGCGTGATGATGCTTTGCAGCCCGCTAGCAATCTGTACCGCCGTAAAGACCGGATCGCGGCCATTGTGCGGCAGCGCCGCATGCGAGCCGACGCCCTTGATTTCGATGCGAAATTCGTTGCTCGACGCCATGATCGGGCCTTCGGTGACGCCGAAATGGCCCGCCGGCATACCCGGCCAGTTGTGAATACCGAAAACGGCGTCCACCGGGAATCTGCTGAACAAGCCGTCGTCGATCATTGCCTTCGCACCAGCGCCGCCTTCTTCGGCCGGCTGGAAAATGAACACGATCGTGCCGTCGAAATCACCATGTTTGGCCAGATAATGCGCGGCGCCGAGCAGCATTGCCGTATGCCCGTCATGGCCGCACGCGTGCATCTTGCCATCGTTCGTCGAGCGATGATCGAAGCTGTTGAGCTCCTGGATCGGTAGCGCATCCATGTCGGCCCGCAGGCCAATCGAACGCGAGCCGTTGCCGCGTTTCAGTACGCCGACCACGCCGGTTTTGCCCAAACCGCGATGGGTCTCGATGCCCCAGGACTCCAGCGAACGGGCCACCAGATCGGCGGTCGCCGTCTCTTCGTAGCGCAGTTCCGGGTGGGCATGGATGGTTCGTCGAAGGGTCTGGATTTCGCCGCGAGCGGCCAGGATTTCGGGGATCAGTTTCATGATGGAGTGAGGAGGCGTTTGTGCTTGACTAGCATGAGATTGCTGCGGACCAGGCCGGCCCGGGCACTTCGGATAATTCATTCTACGCCGAAGGCATTTTTGACGGCACCACCCGGGTCGGCGGCCTATCGACGTAATAAAATTCCACTTTGCCCGACCGCTCACTGCTCGCCAGGATGGATTGCCGATGAACGCCCCGACCGAATTCGCGCGCGCCGTGTGCCCGCACGATTGTCCTGACACTTGTGCGATGCGTGTGACCGTCGACAACGGACGTGCAATCAAGGTCGTCGGCGATCCCGACCACCCGCCGACTCAAGGCGTGCTGTGCACGAAGGTCAGCCGCTACGCGGAGCGTGTGTACCATCCGAACCGGCTGACGACGCCGATGAAGCGTGTCGGCCGCAAGGGCGAGGGTCGCTTCGAGCCGATCAGCTGGGACGAGGCATTCGATCTCGCGGCCACCCGCCTCGGCGAAATTGCACGTCGCGCGCCGGAAGCGATTCTGCCCTACAGCTACGCGGGAACGATGGGGCTGGTGCAAGGCGACAGCATCGCGCAACGCTTCTTCCACAAGCTCGGCGCGTCGCAGCTGGATCGAACGATTTGCGCGGCCGCAGGCGCCGCGGGCCTCAAGTACACGTACGGCGGGGGCATCGGAATGCACACCGAGTTTTTCGCCGAGAGCGACGTGATCCTGATCTGGGGAGCCAACCCGATCGCATCGAATCTGCATTTCTGGACGCGCGCACAGGAAGCCAAGCGGCGCGGCGCGCGGCTGATTGCGATCGATCCGTATCGCTCGCTAACCGCGGAAAAATGCCATCAGCACATTGCGCTGAAGCCTGGCACCGACGGCGCTCTCGCGCTCGGGATCATGAACGTGCTGATCACCGAGGACCTGCTCGACCACGAATACATCGCCGCGCATACAGTCGGCTTCGCTGCCCTGAAGACGCGCGCGCTCAGCTATCCGCTGTCGCGCGTTAGTGATATTTGCGGCGTCGAAGAGCAGGTGATCGCCGATCTTGCGCGACTTTACGGTGGCACCAAAAAAGCCGCGATCCGCCTGAACTACGGGCTGCAGAGAGTGCGTGGCGGCGGCAATGCGGTGCGCGCGATCGCGTGTCTGCCATCGCTGACGGGCGCATGGCGCGAGCGTGCGGGTGGGGCGCTGTTGTCGTCGAGCGGCTGGGCGCCGGTCGACTCGCATGCGTTGCAGCGTCCCGACCTGATGCCCGGCTGGCCGTCGAAGCCCAGCCGCGTGATCAATATGAACGCGATCGGCGACGCGCTGCTGCATCCGGGCGACGCCACGTTTGGCCCGAAGGTCGAGGCGATTGTGGTCTACAACTCGAATCCGGTCGCGGTCGCGCCGGACTCCGAACGCGTCGCGGCCGGCTTTGCGCGCGAGGATCTGTTCACGATCGTGCTCGAGCATTTCCAGACCGACACGGCGGACTATGCTGACCTGCTGCTACCCGCCACGACCCAGCTCGAGCATCTCGACGTTCACAAGTCCTACGGCCACACGTACGTGATGGCCAACTTGCCCGCCATTGCGCCCCTCGGTGACGCGCGCCCGAACACCGAGATCTTCCGCGGCATCGCGCACCGCATGGGCCTGACGGAACCGGCGCTCTTCGACAGCGACGAAACTGTCGCGCAAGCCGCTTTTCGCTGGAACGACAAGACGCTGGAAGGAGTCGACTGGCCATCGCTGAAGCAAGCCGGCTGGGCCCAGCTGAATCTGCCCGACGCGCCGTTGGCCGACGGCGGCTTCCGCACGCCGTCCGGCAAGTGCGAGTTCTACAGCGAGCGCCTCGCGCAACAGGGTCTCGACCCACTGCCGGACTATCTGGCGCCCTACGAATCGGCGGATGGCGCGCCCGAACTGGCCGCCCGCTATCCGCTCGCGATGATTTCGCCGCCCGCGCGTAACTTCCTGAACAGTACCTTCGTGAACATCGAGAGTCTGCGCGCGACCGAAGGCGAGCCACATCTGGACATCCACCCGGACGACGCGCAGCCGCGCAACATCAGCGACGGCGATCAGGTCCGCATCTTCAACGACCGCGGTTCGATGCAGGCGCGTGCCCGCGTGACGGATCGGGCACGCGGAGGCTTGGTCGTCGGATTGTCGATCTGGTGGAAGAAGCTCGCGCCAGACGGCCGCAACGCAAACCAGTTGACTAGCCAGGCCCTCACCGATCTTGGCGGCTCGGCAACGTTTTATGACTGCCTCGTCGAGGTCGAGCGAGCCTGAAAGCCGCACCGCAATTTGAATCCGGCATCCAGCCTCGCAAGTTCGAGGCGGCCGTCTAACCTCATCGCTTTCGCCATTGGCCACAATATGCCCATGCTACGATGCGTTTTTAGCACGACCATTCGAAAATAATTCAGGAGGAGACGCTGCATGGAGAAAATCTGGCTGAAATCGTACCCGCCCGGCGTTCCCACAGAGATTGACCCGACGCGCTATTCGTCGCTGGCCGAGCTGCTCGAGAAAGCCTTTCGCGAACACCGCGCGAAGCCGGCGTTCGTCTGCATGGGCAAGCAGATCAGCTATGGTGAACTCGACGAGCTGTCGCGCAATCTCGCGGCGTGGCTGCAGTCGAAGGGACTCGCCCGCGGCGCACGCGTCGCGATCATGATGCCGAACGTGCTGCAATATCCGGTCGCGATCGCCGCGATTCTGCGGGCGGGCTATGTGGTCGTGAACGTGAATCCGTTGTACACCCCGCGCGAACTCGAACATCAACTGAAGGACAGCGGCACTGAGGCGATCATTCTGCTCGAGAATTTCGCCGGAACCTTGCAGGCGATCGTGCGCAATACGCCGGTCAAGCATGTGGTCGTGGCGGCCATGGGCGATCTGATGGGCATCAAAGGTCCGCTCGTGAACTTCGTCGTGCGCAAGGTCAAGAAGATGGTGCCGGCGTGGAGCCTGCCGGGGCACGTCAAGTTCAACGACGCCGTCTCAGAGGGCGCACGCCTGACATTCCAGCCGGTCCAGCAAGGGCCTGACGACATCGCGTTCCTGCAATACACAGGCGGCACCACCGGCGTGGCCAAGGGCGCGACACTGCTGCATCGGAACCTGATCGCGAACGTGCTGCAGTCGGAAGCCTGGCTCGATCCGGCGCGCGCGAACCGCACGGATATCGATCAGTTCATTACCGTCGTCGCGCTGCCGCTGTATCACGTGTTCGCGCTGACCGTATGTGGACTGCTGACGATTCACACTGGCGGACTCGGTGTGCTGATTCCGAATCCGCGCGACATCCCCGGCATGATCAAGGCGCTCGAAGGTTACGCGATCACGACGATTCCTGCCGTCAACACGCTCTACAACGCGATGTTGAACAGCCCCGACTTCCACAAGCTCGACTTCTCGAAGCTGCTGACCGCCAACGGCGGCGGTATGGCGGTGCAGGAGGCAGTCGCAAAGCGTTGGTTCGAACTGACGCGTACGCCGATCATCGAGGGCTATGGGTTGTCGGAAACGTCGCCGTGCGTGACTTGCAATCCCGTCACCGCCACGGAATACAGCGGCACGATCGGCCTGCCGCTGCCGTCGACCGAAGTCTCGATCCGCGACGACGAAGGCAACGAGGTTGCGCCCGGCCAGCCCGGCGAGATCTGCATCCGCGGCCCACAGGTGATGGCGGGCTACTGGAACCGACCCGACGAAACCGCCAAGGTGATGACGGCGGACGGCTTCTTCAAATCGGGCGACGTGGGCATCATGGGCACCGACGGCTTCGTGAAGATCGTCGATCGCAAGAAGGACATGATTCTGGTGTCCGGCTTCAACGTGTATCCGAACGAAGTCGAAGACGTCGTCGCCAAGCTGCCGGGGGTGTACGAAGTCGCGGCGGTCGGCGTGCCGGATCAGCATTCGGGCGAGGCGGTCAAGCTGTTCGTCGTGAAGAAGGATCCGTCGCTGACCGACGAACAGATCTTCGCCTACTGCAAAACCCAACTGACCGGCTACAAGCGGCCCAAGCTCGTCGAATTCCGTACCGAGTTGCCGAAGAGCAATGTCGGCAAGATTCTTCGCCGCGAGTTGCGCGACGGCAGGGCGTAAGGAAGAAAGGAGAACAGAATAAAGCCCGGCGCGCGAAAGTGCGCCGGGCTTTTTGTTGCCGTTGCGCGGCGTAAACACACTCGGTCAGCCGCACGTAAAACGCGCGCACAAAAAAAGGCGCCCGAAGGCGCCTTTAAGACAAACTGCGTTTTTACGACTTATTAGAACTTGTGACGGATACCGATGCGGGCCGTGAACTGGTTGTTGGTCGACGAACCGGTCAGGCCGTTGATGCCTGCCGTTGCTTCGACCACCTGACCCGTTGCGTTGACCGTATCGCCCAGAGCGTGCTGGTACACGCCGACCAGGTACACGTCGGTACGCTTGGACAGGAAGTAGTCCACGCCCAGCGCGCCCTGATGGTACTGGGCGCGCGAGTTGCCTTCGATCTGCTCGCCGCGCGTGTAGTCATACGCTGCGCCGACCAGCAGGGCCGGGGTCAACTGATACTTGAAGTTGATTTCGCCGTTGTTGAACGTTGCCTTCTGGCCAGCGAACGGCGACGCGAACGTCTTGCCGAGGTTGCCGAACTGGATGTTCGAATACGTCAGGCCGATGGTTGCCGCGCCGAACGTGTAGGCACCGCCTGCGCCGACGACCTGGTACGTGTTAGCCGATGCGAAGCCAGCGTAGATCGGCGTCGTAACAGCGAAGTTGGCCGGAGTGGTACCCACAGCCGGCGTGTTCGTTGCAATCGTGCCGCCGTTGTTGAACAGACCACCCGATGCTGCCGGCGTGCGTGCGTTCAGGTAACCAACGCCCAACTGCAGCGGACCGTTAGCGTAGCCAGCACCCAACGACCAGATCTGGTTGTGCGTGAAGTCACCGGCGGTGCCGCCGAGGCTATACGTGCCGCCGAACGTCAGGCCGTTGTAGTTGTTGCTCGTGAACTTGATCGTGTTGTTGGTGCGATACGCGTTGTTGAAGTTGTCGATATCGCCCGGGTGAGCGGCGATGTAGCCGCCCCACTGATCACCCGATTCAAACGGGCCCACATAGTCGACCACGGAGTCGTACTGGCGACCCAGCGTGACCGTGCCGAACTGGCTCGACAGGCCGACGTATGCCTGACGACCGAACATCAGGCCGCCTTGACCGAGCTTGCCGTTGGTCACGTCAAAGCCGTTTTCCAATACGAACAGGGCCTTCAGACCGCCGCCCAGATCTTCCGTGCCACGCAGGCCGAAACGCGAGCCTTGCAGGACGCCGCTGGACATGTCGTACTTGTGAAAGCCGCCGGCGTTGGTGTTCATGTTGATACCAACGTCAACGATGCCGTACAGGGTCACGCTGCTCTGAGCATGAGCGACGCCTGCGAATGCGCCCAATGCTGCGAGAGCGAGAAGCGACTTTTTCATCGAATGATCTCCAAGGAATACGAATCTTTTGTACAAGGCGAAATATTTGTTGGGTGCCTACTGCCTTGCTTATCCAACTTCGCGAGAAGTTGCCACGTAATGTAACAAAAGGCATACATGGGACAAAGAAAAAGGCGTCGCTCCGGATGGCCGCTGTTTCGTTTACGCAACATGGTCTAAAATCCGAAATTAACCGCCGATTTCATGCAGATACGTGCTTGTCTGGGAGCGGGTTTTGCGCCGCAAGTCCCTGTCCCACGGACCTTCCGGATCGGTGCGGCGGTGGTCGAATCAGGGAGCGCTTAATGTTGCTGGACGAGTTGATTGGCGAGTTTGATCGGGGTATACGCTCACTGACGGGAGTGTCGCGAATGAGCCGTCCGCTGCCGCTTCCGCAGGTCTCGGCGGCGACGGCCGAGGCGCCCGAACTATCGCCCGAGGAGCGTGCCCATGCGGCCGGGTTGATGCGTGTGAACCACGTCGGCGAAGTGTGCGCGCAGGCGCTTTACCAGGCGCAGAAACTCGCCACCCGCTCCCCCGGGCTGCGTGCCATGTTCGATCACGCGGCGTCGGAAGAAGAAGATCATCTTGCGTGGACCGCCAAACGCCTCGAAGCGCTCGACTCGCGTCCGAGTCTGCTCAATCCGCTGTGGTACACCGGCGCGCTCGCGATCGGTCTCGCCGCGGGACGCTTCGGCGATCGCGTGAGTCTTGGCTTCATGGCCGAAACCGAGCGCCAGGTCGAGCAGCATCTCGACAATCATCTCGAGCAGCTGCCCGCCGCGGACCATGAATCGCGCGCAATCGTCGAACAGATGCGCCTCGATGAAGCGCAGCACGGCAAGGCCGCGATGGATGCGGGCGGCATCGAGTTGCCGTTCCCGGCTCGCACGTTGATGCGCGCAATGTCGAAGGTCATGACGCGCACTGCCTATTACATATGAGGGTCTCAGCCCCTTCGCGTCACAGACCGGAGCTCCGCAGGCATCCTCACCCCCTTCGCTGAACCCACCCCTCCCAAGTGGGACGGCGCCGCGCGCGCCGTTCGTCATCCGTTCCCGCCACGCCGCTTTTTCACTTCCCGACGCACTTAACGATCTCTTTCAATCCGCGCTGTTTCCCCGCACTTTTCACGTATCACCTTCACAAGTTGCACTAGCCCGTTAATTTATAACGGTTTTCCGTTTTATGCGGGATGTGAAGGAGTCGCGCTAAGTCCTTGTTCTAGCAAACAAAATCCGCTCGAAAAGCGAGTCGCTCCCTTGACCCGTGTTTAGCGTTCCTCTAAAGTGGGAGACAGTGTGAGAAAGTGTATTTTTGTGTGTTCTCGGCACCACTTTCGGGTAGATTTCCACGGATCGGGCGGGCGGCGCAAATAGCGTCGCAACAGGGGAGAGCAAAGTGTTCCAAGGGGCGTCGGCGCTGACGCTCGATGCGAAAGGGCGGATGTCGATTCCCTCTCGTTATCGGGATGCGCTGCAAACACAGGCAGAGGGCCGGGTGACGATCACCAAGCACCCGGACGGCTGCCTGTTGCTCTTTCCGCGCCCGGAATGGGAAGTCTTCCGTGACAAGGTCGACAAGCTGCCTATGAACGCGGCCTGGTGGAAGCGCATTTTTCTCGGCAATGCAATGGATGTGGATATGGACGGCGCAGGCCGGGTGCTCGTGTCGCCGGAGTTACGCGCGGCTGGCTCGCTGGAGAAAGAAGTGACCTTGCTCGGCATGGGCCGTCACTTCGAGTTGTGGGATGCGCAGATTTACGCCGCGAAGGAACAGGCGGCGATCGCCGAGGGCATGCCCGACGCGTTGAAAGACTTCACGTTCTGATCGCGGCTCATTTATATGGCTCCAGCGATGGGAAACGAATTGCAGCATCGCACGGTGCTGTTGAACGAAGCGGTCGACGCGCTGGTCACGCGCGCCGACGGCACCTATGTGGACGGCACGTTCGGCCGTGGCGGCCATAGCCGCCTCGTGCTGGAGCGGCTGGGTGAGGCGGGGCGGCTGATCGCGTTCGACAAGGATCCGCTCGCGATCGCGACGGCGCAGAAGATCGCCGATCCGCGCTTTGCCATCGTCCACGAGAGTTTTGCTTCACTGCGCGCCGCGATGGCGGAGCGCGGGGTAGGGCGTGTGTCGGGAGTGTTGCTGGATCTGGGCGTGTCGTCGCCGCAAGTCGACGATCCGGAGCGGGGCTTCAGTTTCCGCGCCGACGGCCCGCTCGACATGCGGATGGACCCGACGCGCGGCGAGTCCGCCGCTGACTGGCTCGCGCGGGCCACGGTGCAGGAATTGACGGAGGTGATACGAGATTATGGGGAAGAACGGTTTGCTTTTCAGATTGCAAAGGCGCTTGTTGCTCGCCGGGCAGAGTCCGACCGTCTTGGGCCTCTCGTCAGCACGGGCGAGCTTGCCCAAATCGTGGCTAACGTCGTCAAAACCCGTGAGAAGGGCAAGGACCCGGCAACCCGCACCTTTCAGGCTATACGGATTCACGTCAATCAAGAGCTTGCGGAGCTTCAAGTCGTTCTAGAAGCAGCATTGTCGTTGTTGGAGCAAGGGGGGCGGCTGGTGGTCATCAGCTTTCATTCGCTCGAAGACCGGATCGTCAAGCGATTCATGCAGGCGCACGCGAGCACGCCGGCGGTCGACCGCCGTCTGCCGATCCGCGCGGTCGACCTGCCGAGCCCTCCGCTCAAGATCATCGGCCGCGTATTCGCGAGCGACGCTGAAGTCGCCGACAACCCGCGCGCCCGTTCTGCCGTGATGCGCGTGGCGGAGCGGATCGCGCCATGAACCGCCTCAATATTTTCCTGCTGATCATCGTGATGGGCTGTGCCTTGTCGGTCGTCAACGCGACCAATCAGCAGCGACAGGTCTTTATCCAGTTGCAGCGCGCGCAGTCGCAGGAGCGTCAGCTGCAGCAGGACTATTCGCAGCTTCAATATCAGCAGAGCGCGCTGTCCAAAACGTCGCGCATCGAGCAGATCGCCACCGCCTCGCTGAAGATGCAATCGGTCACCACGGGCCGCACCCAGTACCTGACGCTGAACCCGGGTACCGCGACCGCGGTCGACGCGCCCGTTCCGACTTCCGCTCCGGCCTCGGCGCCGGCCGCGACCCGTCGCGGAGGCAACCGATGAAAAAATCGTCGGCGCACAAGAGCGTCGCGTTTTCGGCCAACCCGATCTTGTCGGTGCGCCTGCCGATGTGGCGCTCGAAGCTCGTCGTGTTCCTGCTGTTCATGGCGTTCGTCGCGCTCGCCGCGCGCGCGTTCTGGATTCAGGGACCGGGCAACGCGTTCTATCTGAAGCAGGGCGAAATCCGCTATCAACGCCGCATCGACATGCCGGCCACGCGCGGCAAGATTCTCGATCGCAACGGTCTCGTGCTCGCCACGAGTCTGCCGGTGCGCGCCATCTGGGCGATTCCCGAATCGGTGCCGGACGACCTCGGCGCCGACAAGCTCGACGCGCTCGGCAAGCTACTCGGCATGACCACGAAGGAGCTGCGTGCGAAGTTGTCGGAAGACAAGACTTTCGTCTACGTGAAGCGCCAGGTGCCAGTCGACGTCGCCGAGAAGGTCGTTGGGCTCGACATTCCCGGCATTTACTCGCGCGACGAATACAAGCGCTTTTATCCGGAAGGCGAGATCACGGCGCACCTGATCGGCTTCACGAACGTCGAGGACGAAGGCCAGGAAGGCGTCGAGCTCGGCGACCAGAAGTTGCTCGCGGGCATGTCCGGCAGCCGTCGCGTGATCAAGGACCGCATGGGCCACATCATCGAGGACGTGGACGAGCAGGTCGTGCCGCACAACGGCCGCGATGTCGATCTGTCGATCGACAGCAAGATCCAGTACATCGCCTATACGAACCTGAAAGCGGCCGTCGAGAGAACCAAGGCCAAGGCTGGCGCGGCGATGGTGATCGACGTGCGCACCGGCGAGGTGCTCGCGCTCGTCAACTATCCGACCTACAACCCGAACGACCGCACGCACCTGACCGGCGACCAGCTGCGCAACCGGATCCTGACCGACACGTTCGAGCCGGGCTCGATCATGAAGCCGTTCACGGTTTCGCTCGCGCTCGATCTGCACCGCGTGACGCCGACTACACTGGTGGATACGGGCAACGGCCATTTCGTACTCGACGGCGCGCCGATCACCGACGACAGCGGTTTCGGCGTGCTGACGGTCGGCGGCGTGATCCAGAAGTCGAGCAACATCGGCGCGACCAAGATCGCGATGCAGTTGCGGCCCGAAGAGATGTGGAACATGTATACCAGCATCGGTCTCGGCCAGGCGCCGAAGGTCGGCTTCCCGGGCGCGGCGGCGGGTCGTCTGCGGCCGTGGAAGAGCTGGCGCCGCATCGAACAGGCGACCATGTCGTACGGCTACGGCCTGTCGGTGTCGCTGTTCCAGCTCGGCCGCGCGTACACCGCGATCGCGCACGACGGCCAGATCATGCCGGTGACGATTTTCCATGTGCCGGGCGACCAGCCGGCCATCGGTCCGCAGATCTTTTCGCCGACCACCGCGCGTGAAGTGCGCACGATGCTCGAAACCGTGGTGTCGGCGCAAGGCACGTCGCCGGACGCGGCGGTGCCCGGCTATCGCGTCGGCGGCAAGAGCGGTACCGCGTACAAGCACGGGCCGCACGGCTACGACCATTCCAAATATCGCGCCTCGTTCGTCGGCATGGCGCCGATGCCGAATCCGCGCATCGTCGTCGCGGTGTCGGTCGACGAACCGACCGCCGGCAGCCACTTCGGCGGCCAGGTGTCGGGCCCGGTGTTCTCGGGCATCGTCGGCGATACGCTGCGCGCGCTGAACGTGCCGCCCGACATGCCCGTCAAGCAGATGGTCGTGTCCGACGATTCGGCTGCGTCCGCGCCGAGCGTGCCGGCCGCGCAGTCCGAGGCGAAGAAGCTGTCGACGAATGCCGGCGTCAAGAAGATGACCATTTCCGCCAACCCGAAAAATCATCCAGGAGTCGAGCGATGAGCGCGCTGCGCGAGCAACATCCAGCGCACCGGCAGATCGCCGACGCCCTCGCCTGGCTGCACGCGCACGCGCAGCCAGGCGCGCATCTGCACGCCGACACGCGCTCGCTCGCGGCCGGCGACGCGTTTTTCGCCTACGCGGTCGAAGGCGCGGACAACCGCGCGTTCATCGACGCGGCCATCGAACGCGGCGCCACCGCCGTGCTCGTGCAACCCGAAGGTTTCAGCGGCACGCTCGACGCGTCCGTCGCGCACGCGGTGCCGGCGTTGAACGAACTCGCCGGCACGATTGCGAGCGCGTGGTATCGCGATCCGAGCGACGCGATGCTCGCGGTCGGCATCACCGGCACGAACGGCAAGACCTCGTGTAGCCAGTGGGTCGCCGCGGCGCTGTCCGCGCTCGGCACGCGCTGCGCGATCGTCGGCACGCTCGGCACGGGCTTCGTCGGTCACCTCACGCACACCGGCTTCACGACGCCCGACGCGCCGCAGTTGCAACGCGGCCTCGCGCAATTGCGCGACGCGGGCGCGCAGGCAGTGGCGATGGAAGTCTCGTCGCATGCGCTGCACCAGGGCCGCGTGAACGGCACCGCGTTCGACATCGCCGTGTTCACGAACCTGACGCAGGACCATCTCGACTATCACGGCACGTTCGAGGCGTATGAAACCGCCAAGGCGCGCCTGTTCGCATGGCCCGGGCTGCGCGCGGCCGTGATCAATCGCGACGATGCCGCCGGCCGGCGTTTGCTCGCGAGCACGCGTGCTCATGCGCGCACGATCGCCTATGGCATCGAGGCCGGGCAAGCCGACGCGAACGCCACAGACACATCGCAAGCCGACGCATGGCTCACCGCATCGAACGTGCGCGCCACCGCGAACGGCACCGCGTTTCATCTGAACACATCGGACTGGGGCGACGCCGAAGTCGAAGTGCAAACGCTCGGCCTCTTCAACGTCAGCAATCTGCTCGCGGTACTCGGCGTGCTGCTCGCCGCCGACCTGCCATTCGCCGCGGCGCTCGCCGAACTCGTCAAGCTCGAACCGGTGAACGGCCGCATGCAGCGTTTGGGCGGCCGTCTGCAGAACGACGAACCCCTCGTCGTGATCGACTACGCGCACACACCCGATGCGCTCGAAAAGACGCTCGAGGCACTACGCCCGATCGCGACCGCGCGCGGCGGCGAACTCGTCTGCATGTTCGGCTGCGGCGGCGACCGCGATGCGACCAAGCGTCCGCTGATGGGCGCGATCGCCGAGCGGCTGGCCGACAACGTCGTCGTGACGAGCGACAACCCGCGCAGCGAAGATCCGCTCGCGATCATCGAGCAAATTACCGCCGGCATGACGGATGCGTCGCACGCGCGCCGTATCGAGGACCGCGCGAGCGCGATCCTGCAGGCAATCCGCGGCGCCGCTCGCGAAGACGTGATCGTGCTGGCCGGCAAGGGGCACGAAGCGACACAGGAAATCATGGGCAAGAAACGCGCTTTCTCCGATCAGGATCACGCCCGCCTCGCGCTCGCCGCGCGGGCCACACAAACACGCGGAGGTGGCGAATGACCATGTTCTCGCTACGCGCAGCCGCCGCGCAGATTCCCGGCGCAGTCGTCACCGGCGACGACAGCGTGCGCTTCGAGCGCGTCTCGACCGACAGCCGCAGCGCCGGCCCCGGCGATCTGTTCATCGCGATCAAGGGCGATCGTTTCGACGCGCACGACTTCCTGCCGCAAGTCGCCGAACGCAACGTCGCGGCGGTGCTCGTCGCGCGCACGCCGGAGAACTGGAGCGTGCCCGCGATCCGCGTCGCCGATACGCGTGCGGCGCTCGGCGCGCTTGCGCGCGGCTGGCGTCGTCAGTTCGACCTGCCGCTCGTCGCGGTGACGGGCAGCAACGGCAAAACCACGGTCAAGGAAATGATCGCGTCGATCTTTGCGGCGGCGGTCGGCGCGGATGCGCGCCTTGCGACCGCGGGCAATTTCAACAACGACATCGGCCTGCCGCTCACGCTGTTCCGCATTCACGCCGCGCATCGTCTCGCGGTGGTCGAACTCGGCATGAACCATCCGGGCGAAACCGAACTGCTCGCGAAACTCGCCGAGCCGACGGTCGCCGTCGTCAACAACGCGCAGCGCGAGCACCAGGAATTCATGGCGACCGTCGAAGCGGTCGCGCTCGAACATGCGAGCGTGATTCACGCGCTGTCGCCGGAAGGCACGGCGGTGTTCCCCGCGGACGACGCGTACGCGAGCATCTGGCGCGTCGCCGCGACCGGCAATCGCATCATCGATTTCGCGCTGAACAGTGCTGAGCGCACGACCGAAGCGGCGGTGAAGGGCACCTTCGACGGCAAGCGTTTGAGCATCGACACGCCGCAAGGCCATCTCGACATCACGCTGCAGGTGCTCGGCAATCACAACGCGCACAACGCGCTCGCGGCGACTTCGGCGGCGTTGGCGGCGGGTGTGTCGCTCGACGCGATCCAGCGCGGCCTCGAATCGTTCGGCGCGGTGAAGGGACGCCTGCAGGTCAAGCAGGCCGCGCTCGGCACGCTCGCGGGCGCAACCGTGATCGACGACACCTACAACGCGAATCCCGATTCGATGCGCGCCGCGATCGACGTGCTCGCGTCGCGCCCCTCGCCGCGTGTGCTCGTGATGGGCGACATGGGCGAAGTCGGCGACAACGGCCCGGCGTTTCACCGCGAAATCGGCGCGTATGCGAAAGAGCGCGGTATCGACGCGCTGTATGCGATGGGCGACGCCTCGCGCGACGCCTGCACCGCGTACGGCGCGGGCGCGCACCACCTCGCCGATGTCGGCGCGCTGGTCGCGCAACTGCAGCAGGCCGGCTTCGGCGCTGCCGCAACGTTTCTCGTGAAAGGCTCGCGCTTCATGCAGATGGAGCGCGTGGTGGACGCCGTTACGAGTCCACAACCCAACGCCGCGGGCTCGACGCCCGCCGCACATTGAAATAGAAGGATCCACGCATGCTACTGGCGCTGGCGCAATGGCTGCAGAATGACGCAAGCTTCTTGCGCGTGTTCAGTTATCTGACGTTTCGCGCGGTGATGGCGAGCATCACCGCATTGTCGATCGGGCTCGTCTGCGGCCCGGCGGTGATTCGCAAGCTGACCGCGATGAAGGTCGGCCAGGCCGTCCGCAAAGACGGTCCGCAAACCCACCTCGTCAAATCCGGCACGCCGACCATGGGCGGCGTGCTGATCCTGCTCGGCATCGGCGTGGCCACGCTGTTGTGGGCCGATCTGACCAACCGTTTCATCTGGATCGTGATTCTCGTTACGTTCGGTTTCGGCGTGATCGGCTGGGTCGACGATTACCGCAAGGTCGTCTACAAGGACCCGCGCGGCATGTCGTCGCGCGAGAAGTATTTCTGGCAGTCGGTGATCGGTCTGTTCGCGGCGGTTTATCTCGCGTTCAGCGTGTCCGAGGCGAGCAACGTGCGCGTCTTCGACCTGTTCATGGCGTGGGTACGCAGCGGTTTGTCGATGGGCCTGCCCGCGCGCGCCGACCTGCTGGTGCCGTTCTTCAAGTCGATCACCTATCCACTCGGCGTGTGGGGCTTCATCGTGCTCACGTACCTGGTGATCGTCGGCGCGAGCAACGCGGTGAATCTGACCGACGGCCTCGACGGTCTCGTGATCATGCCGGTCGTGCTGGTGGGCGCGTCGCTCGGCGTGTTCGCCTATGTGATGGGCAGCTCGGTCTATTCGAAGTACCTGCTGTTTCCGCATATTCCCGGCGCGGGCGAATTGCTGATCTTCTGTTCGGCGATGGGCGGCGCGGGTCTTGCGTTCCTCTGGTTCAACACGCACCCGGCGCAGATGTTCATGGGCGACGTCGGCGCGCTCGCGCTCGGCGGCGCGCTCGGCACGGTCGCGGTGATCGTGCGTCAGGAAATCGTGCTGTTCATCATGGGCGGCATTTTCGTCGCGGAAACGCTGTCGGTGATGCTGCAGGTCACGTGGTTCAAATACACCAAACGCCGCTTCGGCGAAGGGCGGCGCTTCTTCAAGATGGCGCCGCTGCATCACCATTTCGAATTGTCGGGCTGGAAGGAAACGCAGGTGGTCGTGCGTTTCTGGATCATCACGTTGATGTTGTGCCTGTTCGGTTTGTCCACGCTCAAATTGCGCTAAGCAGCAGTATTTAAGGAAGCAGGCGATGTTCGGCGAGAAGTTTCGGGATCGGCAAAAGCCGATGGTGCTCGTGCTGGGACTGGGTGAATCCGGTCTCGCGATGGCGCGCTGGTGCGCCAGGCACGGCTGTCGGCTGCGCGTGGCCGATACGCGCGAAGTGCCGCCGAACCTGTCCGCGCTCGAAGCGCATGGTGTCGATGCCGATTTCGTCGGCGGTGCGTTTTCGCCGGTGCTGCTCGACGGTGTCGAGCTGGTCGCGATCAGCCCGGGGCTGTCGCCGCTCGCGGCCGATCTGCTGCCGCTGATCACGGCCGCGCGCGAGCAGGGCATCCCGGTGTGGGGCGAGCTCGAACTGTTCTCGCAGGCGCTGCGCACGCTCGGCGAGTCCGGCTACGCGCCGAAGGTGATCGCGATCACCGGCACGAACGGCAAGACCACGACGACGAGCCTGACCGGCTTGCTATGCGAACGCGCGGGCAAGAAGGTCGCGGTGGCGGGCAACATCAGCCCGTCGCTGCTCGACAAGCTGTCCGAAGCGATCGACCAGACCGCGCTGCCCGACGTGTGGGTGCTCGAACTGTCGAGCTTCCAGCTGGAGACCTCGCACACGTTTACGCCGGACGCCGCCGTCGTGCTGAACATCACGCAGGACCACCTGGACTGGCACGGCGGACTCGATGCGTACGCGGCCGCGAAGGGCCGCATCTTCGGTACACAGACGGTGCGCGTGCTGAACCGCGACGATGCGCGCGTGATGGCGCTCGCACCTGCCGCCGGCGACGCGGAGATCGTCACGTTCGGCACCAGCGAGCCAAAGAACGACGGCGACTATGGCCTGTTGCGCGACAACGGCATGGTGTGGCTCGTCGAGGCGCAAGATCGCGACGCGAGCGACGCACCGACGACGAAGCGCCGTCGCAAGAACGAAGCGGTCGCAACGCCCGACATCACGCTGAAGCGCCTGATGCCCGCCGACGCACTGCGCATCCGCGGTCTGCACAACGCCGCGAACGCGCTGGCCGCGTACGCGCTCGCGCGTGCGATCGGCCTGCCCGGCGCGCCGCTGCTGCACGGCCTGCGCGAGTACCGCGGCGAGCCGCATCGCGTGGAGCTGATCGCATCGATCGACGGCGTCGACTACGTGGACGACAGCAAGGGCACCAACGTGGGTGCAACGGTCGCCGCGCTCGACGGTCTCGCTCAGCGCGTCGTGCTGATCGCCGGCGGCGACGGCAAGGGCCAGGCATTCGAGCCGCTCGCCGCGCCGGTGATGCGCTGGTGTCGCGCGGTGATGCTGATCGGTCGTGACGCGCCGCAGATTCGCGCGGCGCTCGAACATAGCGGCGTCGCGATGACCGATCACGCGACGCTGGAAGAGGCGACGCGCGCGGCCACCGCGCTCGCGCAGCCCGGCGACGCGGTGTTGCTGTCGCCCGCGTGCGCGAGCTTCGACATGTTCAAGGGCTATGCACACCGCGCCGCGGTATTCCGCAGCACGGTCGAAGACATCGCGGCCGAACGGGGGACGATGATATGAGCTGGTCGGAACGCTTCGGCTCGCGGCACGCAGGCGGCGATGGCACCGCGGCGCGCACCGCCACCCGCACGGGCGGCAGCGGTCTTGCGAGCGCGGTCAACGGCGTGCGGCCGCTGCGCTCGCGCATGCTCGACTACGATCACTCGCTGCTCTGGGTGGTCGTTGCGCTGCTCGGGCTCGGCATCGTGATGGTGTACTCGGCGTCGATCGCGATGCCCGATTCGCCGAAGTACTCGTCGTATCGCGATTGGGCGTTTCTCGTGCGCCAGATCATCTTCGTGCTGATGGGCGCGGCGATCGGCGTCGCGTCGTTCCGCATTCCGATTTCCACGTGGGACAAGTACGCGCCGAAGCTCTTCCTGATCTCGCTCGTCGCGCTCGTGATCGTGCTGATTCCGCACGTCGGCAAGGGTGTGAACGGCGCGCGCCGCTGGATTCCGCTCGGCATCACGAACATGCAGCCGTCGGAAATCATGAAGCTCGCGGTGACGATCTACGCGGCGAACTACACGGTGCGCAAGCAGGAATACATGCACAGCCTCGCGAAGGGCTTCCTGCCGATGGCGGTCGCCGTGGGTCTCGTCGGCATGCTGCTGCTGCTCGAGCCCGACATGGGCGCGTTCATGGTGATCGCGGCGATCGCGATGGGCGTGCTGTTCCTCGGCGGCGTGAACGGCAAGCTGTTCGGCGGCCTGGTCGCCACCGCGGTGGGCACCTTCACGTTGCTGGTGTGGGCGTCGCCGTGGCGTCGTGAGCGGATCTTCGCGTACCTCGATCCGTGGGACGACCGCTACGCGCAGGGCAAGGCTTATCAGCTGACGCACTCGCTGATCGCTTTCGGGCGCGGCGAATGGTTCGGCGTGGGGCTCGGCGGCAGCGTCGAAAAGCTCAACTATCTGCCGGAAGCGCATACCGACTTCATCCTCGCGGTGATCGGCGAGGAGCTGGGGTTCGTCGGCGTGCTGGTCGTGATTCTGATGTTCTACTGGATCGTGCGCCGCTCGTTCGAGATCGGCCGTCAGGCGCTCGCACTCGATCGCACGTTCGCGGGTCTGGTCGCCAAGGGCGTCGGCATCTGGTTCGGCGCGCAGACCTTCATCAACATGGGCGTGAACCTCGGTCTTCTGCCGACCAAGGGCCTGACGCTGCCGCTCGTCAGCTACGGCGGTTCGGGCATCGTGCTGAACTGCGTCGCGATCGCGGTGCTGATGCGGGTGGACTATGAGAATCGTGTGTTGATGCGCGGGGGCAAAGTATGACGGCTCTGCCACAACGCACGCTGATGGTGATGGCCGGTGGCACCGGGGGACACGTGTTCCCGGGGCTCGCGGTCGCGCATCTGATGCAGGCGTGGGGCTGGAAGGTCGTGTGGCTCGGCAACCCCGCGGGCATGGAAGCGACGCTCGTCGCGAAGCACGGCATTCCGATGGAGTACGTACGCTTCGGCGGCGTGCGCGGCAAGGGTCTGAAGACCAAGCTGATGCTGCCGGTGAACCTGCTGCGCGCCTGCACGCAGAGCTTGAGCGTGCTGCGTCGCGTGAAGCCCGACGTCGTGCTCGGCATGGGCGGCTACATCACGTTCCCGGCCGGTTTGATGACCGCACTGAGCGGCCGCCCCCTCGTGCTGCACGAACAGAACTCGATCGCGGGTCTCGCGAACAAGGTGCTGGCGAAGCTCGCGAAGCGCGTGCTGGTCGCATTTCCGAATGCGTTGCCGCACGCCGAATGGACGGGCAATCCGATTCGCGAGGAACTTGCGCGCGCGAATCCACCCAAAGCACGCTACGCGCAGCGTAACGGTCCGCTGAACGTGCTCGTCGTGGGCGGCAGTCTCGGCGCCGCCGCGTTGAACGAAGTCGTGCCGCGTGCGGTCGCGCTGCTTGGCGCCAACGAGCGGCCGCGCGTCGTGCATCAGGCGGGCGCGAAGCATATCGACGCGCTGCGCGAGAACTACGCGGCGGCGGGCTTGCAGGCAGGCGCGGACGTCTCGCTCGTGCCGTTCATCGACGACATGACGAGCGCCTATGCGCAGGCCGATCTGGTGATCTGCCGCTCGGGCGCGATGACGGTGTCGGAGATTTCGGCGGTCGGCGTCGCGGCGCTGTTCGTGCCGTTCCCGTACGCGGTCGACGATCACCAGACCACTAATGCAGCGTTCCTCGCCGACAACGGCGCGGCGCTGGTCGTGCAACAACGCGACCTGTCGGCGGAAAAGCTCGCCGACTGGTTGCGCAGCCAGACCCGGGAAAGTCTCGCGGAAATGGCGGAGCGTTCGCGCTCGCTCGCGAAACCGGATGCCACCGAACAGGTCGCGCAGATCTGCGCGACGGTGGCGGGTGCGGGTTCGATGGCGGGCGTGAGCCCAGAAGGAAAGCAATGAAACACATCGTCAAACACATTCATTTCGTCGGTATCGGCGGCGTCGGCATGAGCGGCATCGCCGAAGTGCTCGTCAATCTCGGCTACCAGGTGAGCGGCTCGGACCTGTCGGGCAACGCGGTCACCGAGCGTCTCGCCGCGCTCGGCGCGCGCATTTCGATCGGCCACGCGGCCGAGAACATCGAAGGCGCCAACGCGGTGGTCGTGTCGACCGCGGTGCGCAGCGACAACCCCGAAGTGCTCGAGGCGCGTCATCGCCGCATTCCGATCGTGCCGCGCGCCGTGATGCTCGCGGAGCTGATGCGTCTGAAGCAGGGCATCGCGATTGCCGGCACGCACGGCAAGACCACGACCACCTCGCTCGTCGCGAGCGTGCTCGCAGCGGGCGGACTCGATCCGACCTTCGTGATCGGCGGGCGGCTGATCAGCGCGGGCGCGAATGCGCGTCTCGGCACTGGCGACTTCATCGTCGCCGAGGCGGACGAATCGGACGCGTCGTTCCTGAACCTGTTCCCCGTGATCGAGGTCATCACGAACATCGACGCCGACCATATGGACACCTATGGTCACGACTTCGCGCGTCTGAAGCAGGCGTTCATCGAATTCACGCACCGTCTGCCGTTCTACGGCATCGCGGTGCTGTGCGTCGACGATCCGAATGTGAAGGAGATCCTGCCGTTCGTGTCGAAGCCGATCATCCGCTACGGTTTCGCGGCCGATGCGCAGGTGCGCGCGGTCAACGTCGAAGCGCGCGAAGGCCGCATGCATTTCACCGTTTTGCGCGAAGACGCGGCGCCGCTCGACATCACGCTGAACCTGCCGGGCGAGCACAACGTGCAGAACGCGCTGGCCGCAATTGCAATTGCGACTGAACTTGAGGTGAAAGATGCCGATATCCAGCGAGCGCTCGCGGAATTCAACGGCGTCGGCCGGCGCTTCCAGCGCTACGGCGAAGTGCCGGTCGTGAGCGACGGCCAGGCCGCGGGCGCCTACACGCTGGTGGACGACTACGGTCACCACCCGGTCGAAATGGCCGCCACGGTCGCGGCGGCGCGCGGCGCGTTTCCGGGCCGGCGTCTGGTGCTGGCGTTCCAGCCGCACCGCTTCACGCGTACCCGTGATTGCTTCGAGGATTTCGTGAAGGTGCTGTCGACTGTCGATGCGCTCGTGCTGACCGAAGTCTATGCGGCCGGCGAGTCGCCGATCGTCGCGGCGGACGGCCGCGCGTTGGCGCGCGCGTTGCGCGTCGCGGGCAAGGTCGAGCCGGTGTTCGTCGACACGGTGGATGAGGTTCCGGACGCGCTGTCCACGGTGGTGCGCGACGGCGATGTGGTGATTACGATGGGCGCGGGTTCGATCGGCGGTGTGCCGGGTCGCCTCGCTCAGGAAATGAAGGTGTGAAATGAGCAGTATCGACCCTAAACAATTCGGCAAGGTTGCAGTGCTGCTCGGCGGTAATTCCGCTGAGCGCGAGGTGTCGCTCAATTCCGGGCGTCTGGTGTTGCAAGGTCTGCGTGACGCCGGTGTCGACGCGCATCCGTTCGATCCGGCCGAGCGTCCGCTGTCCGCCTTGAAGGACGAAGGCTTCGTGCGCGCGTTCAACGCGCTGCATGGCGGCTACGGCGAGAACGGCCAGATCCAGGGCGCGCTGGATTTCTACGGCATCCGCTACACCGGCAGCGGCGTGCTCGGCTCGGCGCTCGGTCTCGACAAGTTCCGCACCAAGCTCGTGTGGCAGCAGCTCGGCATTCCGACGCCGCCGTTCGAAGCGGTGCTGCGCGGTGACGACTACGCAGCGCGCGCGCAGGAGATCGTCGCGAAGCTCGGACTGCCGCTGTTCGTGAAGCCGGCGAGCGAAGGTTCGAGCGTCGCCGTGATCAAGGTGAAGAGTGCGGACGCATTGCCGGCCGCGTTGCTCGAAGCCGTGAAGCACGACCGCATCGTCGTGGTCGAGAAGAGCATCGAAGGCGGCGGCGAATACACCGCGTGCATCGCTGGCAATCTCGACCTGCCGGTGATCCGCATCGTGCCGGCCGGCGAGTTCTACGACTACCACGCCAAGTACATCGCCAACGACACGCAGTATCTGATTCCCTGCGGTCTCGGCGCCGAAGAGGAAGCGCGCCTGAAGGTGCTCGCGCGTCGCGCGTTCGACGTGCTCGGCTGCACCGACTGGGGCCGCGCGGACTTCATGCTCGATGGCGAAGGTAAGCCGTACTTCCTCGAAGTGAACACGGCGCCTGGCATGACCGATCACTCGCTGCCGCCGAAAGCGGCGCGCGCGGTCGGTATCAGCTATCAGGAACTGGTGGTCGGCGTGTTGGCGCTGACGCTGCAGGACTAACCAAGGCAACCGCAAGCAACCCATGTGGAACAACGTTCGCCAGCTCAATTTCGCCACCAACGCATTGCATGCGTTGCTGGTGCTCGTGCTGCTGGCGGCGGGCGGTTACTGGTTGATCCAGCGCCCGAATTTCTCGCTGCGCGAGATCCAGATCGACGGCGACACCGAGCACATCAATTCGCCGACGGTGCGCGCCGGCGTCGTGGGACGCCTGAAGGGCAACTTCTTCACGGTCGATCTCGACGCCGCGCGGCAGGCATTCGAGCAGATGCCGTGGGTGCGTCACGCGAGCGTACGGCGCGTATGGCCGAATGCACTGGCTGTCACGCTCGAGGAGTACAAGCCGCTAGGGACGTGGGGCAGCGATCAGCTGGTGAGCGTCGACGGCGAGCTGTTCACCGCGAACCAGGGCGAGCTGGACGAAGACCTGCCCGCGTTCGACGGTCCCGACGGTACGGCGAAGGACGTCGTCGCGCGCTATCACGACTTCCAGAAGTGGTTCGCAGCGATCGACGCGACGCCCGAGGAAGTGACGCTGTCGCCGCGCTACGCGTGGACGGTGAAGCTGTCGAACGGCACGCAGGTGGAGCTGGGGCGCGAGCGCAATCAGGACACCCTGGCCGATCGCAGCAAACGCCTGACCGCGGCATGGAGCGCGGTCACGCAACGTTGGGGAAAGGATATCGAGTATGCGGACTTGCGCTATCCGAACGGTTTCGCGATTCGTGCCGCTGGCATGCGCTTCATCAGCGAACCCGACAAGGGCAAGAAGTAAACGGACATCACACGCACTGAGCACGCTATGAGTAAAGACTATAAAGATTTGCTGGTCGCCCTCGACATCGGAACAGCGAAGGTAGTGGCCATCGTCGCCGAGTTGAAGGGCGAGGGTCACTACGAGGTGATCGGTCTCGGCCAGAGCGAATCAAAGGGGCTCAAGAAGGGCGTGGTGGTGAACATCGAAGCCACCGTGCAGTCGATTCAGCGCGCGCTCGAGGAAGCCGAGCTGATGGCCGACTGCAAGATCACGAACGTGTTCACCGGCATCGCCGGCAGCCATATCCGCAGCTTCAATTCGAGCGGCATGGTCGCCATCAAGGAGAAGGAAGTCACGCAGGCGGACGTCGCGCGCGTGATCGAAACGGCCAAGGCGATCAACATTCCGACCGATCAGCAGGTGCTGCATATCCTCACGCAGGAATTCATCATCGACGGTCAGGAAGATGTGCGCGAGCCGATCGGCATGAGCGGCATCCGCCTCGAAGTGAAGGTGCATATCGTCACCGGCGCCGTCAGCGCGGCGCAGAACATCGTCAAGTGCGTGCGCCGCTGCGGGCTCGAAGTGAACGATCTGATCCTGCAGCCGCTCGCGTCGTCGCTCGCGGTGCTGACGGAAGACGAAAAGGAACTGGGCGTGGTGCTGGTCGATATCGGCGGTGGCACGACCGACATCGCGATCTTCAGCGAAGGCGCGATCCGCCACACGGCCGTGATTCCGATCGCCGGCGACCAGATCACCAGCGACATCGCGATGGCGCTGCGTACGCCGACGCCGGACGCCGAAGACATCAAGGTCGACTACGGCATCGCCAAGCAGGCGCTCGCCGATCCGGACGAGATGATCGAAGTGCCGGGCCTCGGCGAGCGCGGTCCGCGCACGCTGTCGCGCCAGGCGCTCGCGGCCGTCATCGAGCCACGCGTCGAAGAACTGTTTTCGCTCGTGCAGCAGGTGGTGCGCGAGTCGGGTTACGAGGAACTGCTGAGCTCGGGCGTCGTGCTGACGGGCGGCGCGTCGATGATGATCGGCATGGTCGAGCTCGGCGAGGACATTTTCCTGAAACCGGTGCGCATCGGCGTGCCGGAGTATGCGGGCGGTCTCGCCGACGTCGTGCGCAATCCGCGCTATTCGACGGCGATGGGCCTGCTCGTCGAAGGACGCTCGCAGCGCATGCGCGGGCGCAAGGTTGCGGTGCAGTCGGGGTCGATGGGACAGGTGTTCTCGCGTATGAAGGACTGGTTCCTCGGCAACTTCTGATCACAGGTTTCGAGAAATTCGCGCTGGTGCCGGCGGCCGGCGCGCGACAGGGGGTTGCCCGATCTCCTGCCGGATAACGCCGAGTGGCGGTAACTTTTTATCTTGACGGAGGCAACATGGAATTCCAGATGCTGGAAACCGAAACGAACGGCACCATCATCAAGGTCGTCGGTGTCGGTGGCGCTGGCGGCAATGCCGTTCAGCATATGATCAACAAAGGCGTGCAAGGCGTCGACTTCATCGTGATGAACACGGACGCGCAGGCACTGTCGCGTTCGCGTGCCACCGCGGTGATCCAGCTCGGCAACACGGGTCTGGGCGCTGGCGCGAAGCCGGAAATGGGCCGCGCCGCGGCTGAAGAAGCACGCGAGCGTATCGCCGACGCACTGCGCGGCGCGCACATGGTGTTCATCACCGCCGGCATGGGTGGCGGCACGGGCACGGGCGCGGCACCGGTGGTTGCGCAGATCGCGAAGGAAATGGGTATTCTGACCGTTGGCGTCGTCAGCAAGCCGTTCGAATTCGAAGGCGGCAAGCGCATGCGCGTGGCGGAAGCCGGTTCGCAGCAACTGGAGGATCACGTCGACTCGCTGATCGTCGTGCTGAACGACAAGCTGTTCGAGGTGATGGGCGACGACGCCGAGATGGACAAGTGCTTCCAGTGCGCTGACGACGTTCTGAACAACGCGGTCGCGGGCATTGCGGAAATCATCAACGTCGACGGTCTCGTCAACGTCGACTTCGAAGACGTCAAGACCGTGATGGGCGAGCAGGGCAAGGCGATGATGGGCACGGCGACGGTTGCCGGTGTCGATCGCGCGCGTCTCGCGGCCGAACAGGCCGTTGCGAGCCCGCTGCTGGAAGGCGTCGATCTGTCGGGCGCGCGTGGCGTGCTGGTCAACATCACGTCGAGCCGTTCGCTGCGTCTGTCGGAAACGCGCGAAGTGATGAACACGATCAAGAGCTATGCTGCGGAAGATGCCACCGTGATCTTCGGCGCCGTGTACGACGATGCGATGGGCGACGCGCTGCGCGTGACGGTCGTCGCGACGGGCTTGGGCCGCGCGGCGAAGAAGCAGCAGTCGGCACCGATGACGCTGCTGCGCACCGGCACCGACAACCAGCCGATCGGCGCGATGGCCCATGCGGCGTACGCACCGGCAGCAGGTCACGCCAGCACGGCCGACTACGGCGCGCTCGACACGCCGGCGGTGTGGCGCACGTCGCGCGACACGGCGGCCTCGCACGTGCAGGCGCTGCAGGAAAAGGGCGTCGATACGTACGACATTCCGGCATTCCTGCGCAAGCAGGCGGACTGAGCGCACGGGCAGGCTTCGTTGCCGCGCTGCGAGATGTGTCGCAGGTGCAGCGCTGGCGGACGAATGCACGAGCGTGGCGGGTGAACGGCAAGCAGGTCGCGTATCGTCTGATTCGCGGCAGGGGCAACTGCCCTCTGCGGATTCGCGAAACGGACGAAGCGACAACCGCCGCACGGCGTGGCCTATAGTTGGATGGGCCGAACCGGATTCACTGCGACACGAGGACGTGCGAGCGTGCTTCGCATCGATGCAAAGGACTGAGCATGATCAAGGAAGGTGAAAAGCTGCCCGACGCGACGCTCTTCGAGTATGTCGAAGACGACCGGGCGGGCTGCACGATCGGACCGAACAGTTTCGACGTGCGCGAGCAGACGGCGGGCAAACGCGTGGTGATCTTCGGATTACCCGGCGCGTTCACGCCGACCTGTTCGGCCAAACATGTACCGGGCTATGTCGAGCGGGCTGAGCAGTTGCGCGCTGCCGGCATCGACGAAATCTGGTGCGTGTCCGTCAACGACGCGTTCGTCATGGGCGCGTGGGGACGCGATCAGCACACCTCGGGCAAGGTGCGCATGATGGCGGACGGTAGTGCGGCTTTCACACGGGCGCTTGGTCTGGAGCAGGATCTGTCGGGGCGCGGCATGGGAATCCGTTCCCAGCGCTACGCGATGGTGGTCGACGACGGCGTGGTCAAGACGCTGAACGTCGAAGCTGCCGGCAAATTCGAAGTCAGCGATGCGGCGAGTATTCTCGCCACGTTGCGCTAGTTGCTGGCGTCGCACCTTCGCCGCGGGCCTGCGCGTTTGTGATGCGTGGCGCTTCGGCAACGGTGATTGCGACGCTTTTGTGACAGGCCGTTACGCGGGCCGATGACCGGAAACGCCTCCGTTCCGGGGCATCGGCCCGTCACGCTTTCCGTCGCTGTGCCCATTGGGTAATGCAGCGAAACAGATTGATACGTTCCCTGCAAGGACGCTTGTCTGGGGATTGGAGTATAATTCGGGCTATGAAATAAAAAGTCCTGATTAGGATTTTCAATCGAACAGAAGACCACCATGTTGAAGCAGCGCACAATCAAATCGATCGTCAAGACTGTCGGGATCGGGTTGCACTCCGGCCGTAAAGTCAATCTGACGCTCCGCCCGGCGGCGCCGGGCACTGGCATCGTGTTTTCGCGCGTGGATTTGCCCACGCCGGTGGACATTCCTGCGTCGGCGATGGCGATTGGCGATACGCGTCTGGCTTCCGTGTTGCAGAAAGACGGCGCGCGCGTGTCGACCATCGAGCATCTGATGTCCGCTTGCGCCGGTCTTGGCATCGACAATCTTTACGTCGACGTCACCGCCGAGGAAATTCCGATCATGGACGGCAGCGCGGGTTCGTTCGTGTTCCTGATCCAATCGGCGGGAATCGAAGAGCAAAACGCGCCGAAGAAATTCATCAAGGTCACGAAGCCGGTCGAAATCCGCGACGGCGACAAGTTCGCGCGGCTCGAGCCGTTCTTCGGCTTCAAGCTCAAGTTCACGATCGACTTCCGTCACCCGGCTGTGGACAAAACCGGCCAGGCACTGGAAGTGGATTTTGCCAACACGTCGTACGTGCGCGAAATCGCGCGTGCCCGCACGTTCGGCTTCGCGCATGAAGTGGAAATGATGCGCGAACTCGGCCTCGCGCGCGGCGGCAGCATGGACAACGCGATCGTGCTCGACGAATACCGCATCCTGAACAACGACGGCCTGCGTTACGACGACGAGTTCGTCAAACACAAGATGCTCGACGCGATCGGCGACCTGTACGTGGTTGGTCATCCGCTGCTCGCTTCGTACACCGCGTACAAGTCGGGCCACGGTCTGAATAACGCGCTGCTGCGCGAATTGCTCGCGCACGAAGATTCGTACGAAATCGTCACCTTCGACGATACGCAGAAGGCTCCGCGCGGCTTCGCATACGAAACGCAGACGGCGTTCGCGTAACGCTGGCGTACCTGGCGTTATACGCAGCCCCAAGAAAAACGGCCCATTCGGGCCGTTTTTTTCGTTGAGCGTTCAGCGATTGCGCCGATGCCGCGCGGCCATGCGCGCGAGCGCTTCCTGTAGCGGCGAGGGCGCCAGCGATTCGCTCAACGCCTGCAGCGCGTCGGCGCCGGCCGGCGTCATGCGCGCCTGCTTGACGGGTGGCGGTTCCTTCAGCGGCTGCGGCCGCACCCGAATCCTCAGCGCATGCACGGGCCAGCCGCGCTGCTGCAAATCCGCCAGCAGCCGCGGCTCCAGATGCCGCAGACGCGCCGCGAGCGCGTTGTGCGCGGCGAACAGGGCCAGCACGCCTTCCTTGATGAAGCCGGGCTCGACGCTCGTCGCCAGATAATCGGGCAGCAGCGCGCGCAGATCCTTTTCGAGCGCGGCGATCTGCTCGACGCCGGCGCGCAGGGCGGCGAATGCATCCGTGCGGCCGAGCACCTCGGCGAGCGGTTGCGGGCGGCGCCGATCGAACTGCTTCGGCGGCCTTGAAAAGGACGAAAAACGGCTCATGTTTGGCAATGACGACGTGCGCACGCCCCATGCGCGCCCACGCCGCGATTGTACCGCGCGGGCAGCTTGCGAAGCTGGTCGGCGCCGCGCCGAAGGTCGCCTGGCGGGGCTGGCACAGGCCAGTGCCGTCACGCCCACGACACGAGCGTAGCCGGAGGCGCGTGCTAAAATGCCCGATTCGAATTCACTCTTGGACTAAGCCGCCGAGGACTTTCCGACCCAGGCGCGGTATGCGCGAAGCGCACACCGCGAGCCAGCCGAAGCCGCGACGCAGACACCGATCCGATGACCACCGGTTTTCTACAGAAGATTTTTGGCAGCCGTAATCAGCGGCTAGTCAAGCAATATCAAAAGACCGTCGCGGCGATCAATGCGCTCGAGCCGCAGATCGAGCAATTGACGGATGACCAACTGCGCGCCAAAACGGGTGAATTCCGCCAGCGCGTCGCGAGCGGCGAATCGCTCGACAAGATCCTGCCGGAAGCGTTCGCGGTCTGCCGCGAGGCCAGCAAGCGGGTGCTGAAGATGCGCCACTTCGACGTGCAGTTGATCGGCGGCATGGCGCTGCACTACGGCAAGATCGGCGAAATGCGCACCGGCGAGGGCAAGACGCTCGTCGCGACGCTGCCGGTCTACCTGAACGCGCTGTCGGGCCGCGGCGTCCACGTGGTCACGGTCAACGACTACCTCGCGCAGCGCGACGCCGAATGGATGGCGCGCCTTTACAACTTCCTCGGTCTGTCGGTCGGTATCAACCTGTCGCAGATGGAGCATACGGCGAAGCAGCAGGCCTACGCCGCTGACATCACCTACGGCACCAACAACGAATTCGGCTTCGACTACCTGCGCGACAACATGGTCTACGAGACCGACGCGCGCGTGCAGCGTAGCCTGAACTTCGCGGTCGTCGACGAAGTGGACTCGATCCTGATCGACGAAGCGCGGACACCGCTGATCATCTCCGGCCAGGCCGAAGATCACACCGAACTCTACGTGCGCATGAACGCGCTGCCGCCGCTGCTCGAGCGCCAGATCGGCGAAGAGAAGGCGGACGGCACCGGCGTCGAAAAGCCGGGCGACTACACGCTGGACGAAAAAGGCCGTCAGGTATTCCTGACCGAGTCGGGCCACGAAAAGGCCGAGCGCCTGCTCGGCGAGTGGGGTCTGATCGGCGAGGGCGAAAGCCTGTATGCACCGCAGAACATCACGCTGATGCACCACGTGTACGCGGCGTTGCGCGCGCACACGCTGTTCTTCAAGGATCAGCACTATGTCGTGCAGAACGGCGAAGTCATCATCGTCGACGAATTCACCGGCCGTCTGATGGCCGGCCGCCGCTGGTCGGACGGTCTGCACCAGGCGGTCGAGGCGAAGGAGCACGTGAAGATCCAGAGCGAGAACCAGACGCTCGCATCGATCACGTTCCAGAACTACTTCCGCATGTACGCGAAGCTGGCCGGCATGACCGGCACGGCCGACACCGAAGCGTACGAATTCAACGAGATCTACGGCCTCGAAACGGTCGTGATCCCGACCAACCGCCCGCCCAAGCGGATCGACAAGCAGGATCAGATCTACAAGACCGCGAAGGAACGCTACGACGCGGTGATCCGCGACATCCGCGAGTGCTTCGAACGCGGTCAGCCGGTGCTGGTCGGCACGACGTCGATCGAGAACTCGGAGTTGCTGTCGCATCTGCTGAAGCAGGCCGGCTTGCCGCACGAGGTGCTGAACGCGAAGCAGCACGCGCGCGAAGCGGCGATCGTCGCCGAAGCGGGCCGTCCGCAACGCATCACGATCGCGACCAACATGGCCGGCCGTGGTACCGACATCGTGCTCGGCGGCAATGCGGAGAAGCAGGCGTCGTTCATCGAGCAGGACGAAACGCTCGCCGACGACGAAAAGCAGCGCCGCATCCAGAAACTGCACGACGAATGGCAGACGCTGCACGATCAGGTGAAGGCCGCGGGCGGCCTGCACATCATCGGCACCGAGCGTCACGAGTCGCGCCGGATCGACAATCAGTTGCGCGGCCGTGCCGGCCGTCAGGGCGACCCGGGTTCGTCGCGTTTCTATCTGTCGCTGGAAGATCCGCTGCTGCGCATTTTCGCCGGCGACCGCGTGCGCGCGATCATGGACCGCCTGAAGATGCCGGAAGGCGAGGCGATCGAAGCGGGTATCGTGTCGCGCTCGATCGAATCGGCGCAACGCAAGGTCGAGGCGCGCAACTTCGATATTCGTAAGCAATTGCTCGAATACGACGACGTGTCGAACGACCAGCGCAAGGTGATCTACCAGCAGCGCAACGAATTGCTCGAAGCGAACGACATCACCGAGACCATCACCGCGATGCGTCATGGCGTGATCGGCGACCTCGTGCATCAGTTCGTGCCGGTCGGCAGCATCGAAGAGCAGTGGGACGTGCCCGAACTCGAGGAAGTGCTGCGCAACGAATGGCAACTCGACCTCGCGATCCAGGAAATGATCAACGAGTCGAACTCGATCAGCGTCGACGAAATTCTCGAAGCGGTCGAAGCTGCCGCCGACGAGGGGTACGAGGCGAAGGTCCAACTGGTCGGCCGCGAATCGTTCAGCGCGTTCGAGCGCTCGATCATGCTGCAGACGCTCGACCGCGCGTGGCGCGAGCATCTGGCCGCGCTCGACCATCTGCGCCAGGGCATCCATCTGCGCGGCTATGCGCAGAAGAACCCGAAGCAGGAATACAAGCGCGAGGCGTTCGAACTGTTCGCCGCGATGCTCGACGCCGTGAAGCTCGAAGTCACGCGCGTCGTGATGAACGTGCAGATCCAGTCGCCGGAGCAACTCGAAGCGGCCGCGGAACAAATGGAAGAGCAGGGCAGCCATCTGGAGAACGTCGAGTTCCGTCATGCGGAGTTCGCGGAAGCCGGCGCCGCCGCGCCCGTCGCGGCCGAAGCGGCCGCCGCCATGATCGGCGACGCGATGAGCCATGGCCACGGCGCGTCGCCGCAGGCGACCGTGCACGTGAATGCCGACAACGTGCCGAAGGTCGGCCGCAACGACCCGTGCCCGTGCGGCAGTGGCAAGAAGTACAAGCAGTGCCACGGCAAGATCGCCTGATGCCGACGCGGCGCGCTTGCGGGCGCGCCGCGGCGTTTTTGAGCGCCGCTTGACCGTGATGATTTCGCCGGTGACCCGGCACCACGCCCGGGTCATCAGTCCCGTTTTCCCGATGCCGGCGTCCGCCGGCATTTTCTTCGACAGGTCGCGACCATCGCTGTCAACTTTCCCTCGATCGATCCCGCTCAACTCCACCCCGTCGCCGGCGTCACGCTCGGCTGGGCGGAGGCGAATATCCGCAAGCCGAACCGCAAGGACGTGCTGGTCATTTCCGTCGACGAAAGCGCGACGGTCGGCGGCGTGTTCACGCAGAACCGCTTCTGCGCGGCGCCCGTCACGGTCTGCCGTGAAAACCTGCAGCGCGTGCGCGCGGGCGGCAAGCCAATTCGCGCGCTGGTGATCAACACCGGCAACGCGAACGCGGGCACCGGTGAGCCGGGCCTCGCGGCGACCCGCGAAACCTGCGCGGAGCTCGCGCGTCTCGTCGACATCGCGCCCGAGCAGGTGCTGCCGTTCTCGACGGGTGTGATTCTCGAGCCGCTGCCGGTCGATCGTCTGAAAGCCGGCTTGCCGCCCGCGCTCGCGAACCGCAAGGAAGGGAACTGGTACGACGCGGCGCAGTCGATCATGACGACCGACACGCTGCCGAAGGCGGTCTCGCGCCAGGTCACGCTCGACGGTCACACGGTCACGCTCACCGGTATCAGCAAGGGCGCCGGCATGATCAAGCCGAACATGGCGACCATGCTCGGCTTCCTCGCGTTCGACGCGGCCGTCGCGCAACCGGTGCTCGACGAGCTCGTGAAGCACGTCGCGGACCGCTCGTTCAACTGCATCACGATCGATGGCGATACCTCGACCAACGATTCGTTCATTCTGATCGCGTCGGGCAAATCGAGCCTGCCGGCGATCACGTCCACCGATTCGCCCGCTTATGCAGCGCTGCGCGACGCGGTGACCGAGGTCGCGCAGAGCCTCGCGCAACTGATCGTGCGCGACGGCGAAGGCGCGACCAAATTCATGACCGTGCATGTCGAAGGCGGCTCGAGCGTCGGCGAATGCCGCCAGATCGCTTACGCGATCGGCCACTCGCCGCTCGTGAAGACGGCCTTCTATGCATCGGACCCGAACCTCGGCCGCATTCTCGCGGCCATCGGCTATGCCGGCGTGGACGATCTCGACGTCGGCAAGATCGATCTGTATCTCGACGACGTGCTGGTCGCGACTGCCGGCGGCCGCAACCCGGCCTACCGCGAAGAAGACGGCCAGCGCGTGATGAAAAAGAGCGAGATCGGCATTCGCGTCGTGCTTGGACGCGGCAATGCGCAAGCCACGATCTGGACCTGCGATCTGTCGCACGACTACGTGAGCATCAACGCCGACTACCGCTCGTAACCAGGTTCAATGCGCGGCCGCTGGCCGCCTCCTCAACATGGACAAACTCGAACAGTTTTTGACCCGGGCCGAAGCCGTGCTCGGCCGCCTCGAAGCGATGCTTCCGCCCGCCGCGCCCGAGATCGACTGGTCGGCCGCGGTCGCGTTCCGTTGGCGCAAGCGCCAGGGGCGCGGCTATCTGCAGCCGGTGCCCGCCATTTCGTCGATCACGCTCGACGACCTGCAGAACATCGATCGCCAGAAAGGGCTGATCGAACAGAACACGCGCCAGTTCGTGCGCAAGCAGCCGGCCAACAACGTACTGCTGACGGGCGCGCGCGGCACCGGCAAATCGTCGCTGATCAAGGCGTGTCTGAACGCTTACGCGAAAGACGGCCTGCGCCTGATCGAAGTGGACAAGGACGACCTGCACGATCTCGGCGACATCGTCGATCTGATCGCGAAGCGCCCCGAGCGCTTCGTCGTGTTCTGCGACGATCTGTCGTTCGAAGAGGGCGAGTCGGGCTACAAGGCGCTGAAGGTCGCGCTCGATGGCTCCGTCGCCGCGCAGTCGGACAACGTGCTGATCTACGCGACGTCGAACCGCCGCCATCTGCTGCCCGAGTACATGAGCGACAACGAGACGTACAAGCACACGTCGGACGGCGAGATTCATCCGGGCGAACTGGTCGAAGAGAAGATTTCGCTGTCCGAGCGTTTCGGGCTGTGGGTCAGCTTCTATCCGTTCAAGCAGGACGACTACCTGACGATCATCGCGCACTGGTTGCGCCATTTCGGTTGCGACGACGCCGAGGTCGAGACGGCACGCGGCGATGCGCTGGTGTGGGCACTGGAGCGCGGCTCGCGCTCGGGACGGGTCGCGTGGCAGTTCGCGCGCGACTGGTCCGGCCGTAAGACGTCGGCATGAACGAGGCAAGCGAAAACGCCGGCAACGGCGAGGCCAAAATCGGCGCGACCCGTCCTGTTACCGAAGTCGCCGTTGGCGTGCTGGTACAGCCGGATGGGCGCTATCTGCTAGCACAGCGTCCGGCCGGCAAGCCGTACGAGGGCTATTGGGAGTTTCCGGGCGGCAAACTCGAGCCGGGTGAATCGGTCGAGGCCGCGCTTGCGCGCGAACTGCACGAGGAACTGGGAATCGAGGTCGAGGCGAGCCATCTGTGGCATACGCTCGAACACGACTATCCGCACGCCTATGTGCGCCTTTTCTTCTGCAAAGTGACGCAGTGGTCAGGCGAGCCGCACGGGCGCGAAGGTCAGGCGTTCGTATGGCAAAGCTTGCCCGCGGACGTCGAGCCGTTGCTGCCGGCGACGATTCCGGTGCTGGAGTGGCTCGCGGCCGAATAGCAGTAATTGCTTGAAGAGAGTGACTGAAAAGGCCACGCGATAGCGGGCGCTGTCTCGACAGCGCTCGTTCACGTGGCTTTTCTACTGGCGCGCTCAGTGCGGGTTGTAGTCGCCGCGCGGCGTTTCCTCTTCGGAAGAAGATCCTTCCTGTTCATTGCCGCCAATCTTGTATTTTTCGGCGGCCCATGCGCCGAGATCGATCTGCTTGCAGCGCTCCGAGCAGAATGGACGGAAGCGGCTCTCAGGGGTCCAGCGGACATCTTTACCGCAGGTAGGGCATTTGACGACGGTAGGCATACGGTCGGACGGTCAATCGCAAACGGAACAAGTAACGAATATAGGGCTATTTCGCGCCGCTTCAAAGGCGCGTTCTTTCAAATCCGGTGTGCGCTGAAGACGCGACGGTGGCGGACAGGCCGTTACAGACTGCAGAGGGTCAGCTGGAACGGCACGTCGACGTCGACCGCGCGCGGCCGCAGATCGCCGTCCTGCACCGTGAAGCGCACCCACAGCATGTACTTGTTGGCGCTCGCCTCGGGGATCACGCGCAATTCGGGAGCCACGCGAACCTGCATCAATTGATACGAGCGGCCCGACAGCATTTGCTGATAGCTGCCTTGCATCGCCATCACCTTCGATGCCTGGCCCGATTCGCGCGCGAGTCGCAGCACGATCGCGGCCGCGTCGCGCAGCGGTAAAAGCGGTGTCACCCACTTGGCGATATCCTGGCGACGCTGATCGGGATGCAATTGTTGCCAGGCGTAATACGAGGGCAGATCGAATTTGCAGGTGCCACCGGGGATGATTGCGCGGCTGCGAATGCTCGCGAGCCATTCGTTGTCTGCAAGATGCTGGCCGGTCTTGCCTTGCATTTGCGTGAGCCCCGCGAGGGTCTGTTCGATTTCGCCGAGCACCGCTTCGAGCGCGTTCTGCTCAATGCCCGGATTGCCGCGAAACGGCGCGAGCGTTTGCCGCTGTCGCTCGAGCTCCTTCATCAGATCCGACTTCAGATCCGCGCGACCCGCCACTTCGGAAATTTCGAACAGCGTTGTCAGTGCGACGTGATGTTCCCTCGCGTCTTCCTGAGTCAGAAAGAACGTGAAGCGCTCGAACAGATCTTCGAGCCGCAACAGCGTCCGGATTCGCTCATTGAAGGGGTACTCGTAAAGGATCAAGCGGGCTCGCCTCGGGCGTGGTCGGTGACAGGAATGCAAAACATTCTAATGCCGTGGGACTACCCAAGCAATCACGCACTTTTTCTGCGCGCTTTCGCAACTTTTTTCGTGAGTTCACGTCGTTATCAGCGCTTCGGTTCCCGCGCGCGCTATGACTCGGCTTCATCCTTCGCAAGTGACAGATACGCGCGATGGTGAGCGTCTACCTGAGCTTCTAGTTCTTCGATCGGTTGGTTGTCGTTGACGATCACGTCGTCGGCGGCGGCGAGGCGCGCTTCGCGCGTCGCCTGGCGCGCGATGATCGCGAGCACCTGCTCGCGGCTGAAACCGTTGCGGCTCATCACGCGCGCGATTTGCCTGTCGACGCTGCAATCGACGCTCAGCACGCGATTCACGCGGTTCTTCCAGGTCCCGGACTCGACCAGCAACGGCACCACGACGATCACATACGGCCCTTGCGCTTCGCGCTCTTCGCGCTCGGTTTCCGCGCGAATCAGCGGATGGGTGATGCCTTCGAGACGTTTGCGCGCGGTCTCGTCGCTGAACACGAGCGAGCGCATGCGCGCGCGATCGAGCGAGCCATCGGCGGCGACGAACGCGGCGCCGAATTCGGCGGCGATGTGTGGCATCGCGATGCCATGCGGCGCAGTGATGCGATGCGCAATCACGTCCGTGTCGACGAGCGGCACACCGCGCGCCGCGAACAGATTGGCCACGGTCGATTTGCCGCTACCGATGCCGCCGGTGAGTCCCACGACGAACATGCTTCAGCCTCCCAGAGCCAGATAAAGCGGCGTGCCGACAAACAGCGTGAGCGCACCGCCCGCCGCGAGAAACGGCCCGAACGGCAGCGGCTCCTCGAAACGCATGCGGCCGAACCACGTCGCCGCGAGGCCGACCACGGCACCGGCCACTGCCGCGATCAGCACGATCTGAGGCAGCGCAGGCCAGCCGAGCCACGCGCCGAGCGCCGCGAGCAGCTTGAAGTCGCCATAACCCATACCTTCGATGCCGCGCACGAGCTTGAATACCCAATGCACGGCCCACAGCACCAGATATCCGAAGATAGCGCCGAGCACCGCATCGTGCAGGTTCGTGAACATGCCGTTGAAATTGACGATCAGCCCGGCCCACAACAGCGGCAGCGTCAGGGAGTCGGGCAGCAGATGCGTGTCGATGTCGATTGCGCTCATCGCGAGTAACGTTGCACACAGGCCGAACGCGGCGAGTGCCATCAGCGTCGGGCCGAACGCTATCAGCGAGCCTGCCGCGAAAGCGCCGCTCGCGATTTCGAGCAGCGGATAACGCGGGCTGATGTGCGTGCCGCATGCGGAACAACGGCCGCGCAGCAGCAGGTAGCTCAGCACCGGCAAGTTTTCCCAGGCGCTCAGCACGTGTCCGCAATGCGGGCAGGCGCTGCGCGGCACCCACAGGTTATAGCGCGCTGGCAATCCGTCCTCGGGCTGCGGCTCGTCGGTGGCCTCGCTGATTTCGGCGCGCCACGCGCGCTCGAGCATGATCGGCAGCCGATGCGCGACCACGTTCAGGAAGCTGCCAATCACGAGGCCGAACACGATCGCGAAAGCGATCTGAACGCCGACGGGAAGGCTGGCGAACGCGAGGCCGAGATCGCTGGCAAAGTGGCCTGGCAGTAAACCTGCGAGCAGGCTGGAGGAGGTTTGTGACACGAGCGGAAGTGGAGCTTGCATAGTGAGGCAGTGGATTCGGCTGCGATGCTACACCACGTTGCCGAGTTGAATAATGGGGAGATACATCGCGATCACGAGCCCGCCGACCAACGTGCCAAGCACGACGATCACGAGCGGCTCGCACAGGCTCGATAGTGTGCCGATCCTGTCGTCGACCTGGCGATCTGCAAGCGACGCGACATCGAGCAGCATGCTGTCGAGCGCGCCGGATTCCTCGGCGACCGCAACCGGCTGCACGATCTCGGGGGGAAAGCAGTGCGCCGCGTGCATCGCCGCGGCGAGCCGTTCGCCGCGCCGTAGTCGCACGGCGATGCTTGCGGTCGCACGATCGAAGAAGGCATTGCCGGTTGCCTGGCTAAGCGAATCGAACGCGTCGGCGAGCGGCGTGCCGGCTGCCAGCAGCGTACCAAGCGCGCGGCTCCAGCGTGCCGCGCACAGCGTGCGCAGCAGCGGGCCGGCCACCGGCAGGTTGAGCGACACGTGCGCGAAGCGGATGCGCGCGCTTGCCGAACGGCGCAGCACGAACGTGACCGCGGAGCCGATGACGATCATCAGCACGACGAGTGGCACGCTCCAGCGGGCGGCGCCTGCCGATAGCGCCAGCACGAACTGCGTCGGCGCGGGCAGTTTCGCGCCGAAGCCGTCGAAGATCTGCTTGAACGTCGGCACCACCCACACCAGCAACGCCGCGGTAATCGCGATCGCGAGCAGCAGGATAGCGACCGGATAGGTGAGCGCCGCGCGCACCTTCGCGCGTTGCGCGGCGGCGCGTTCGCGATCGTCGGCGAGGCGGCCGAGCACGGTGACGAGCGCGCCCGCCGCTTCGCCGACTTCTACGAGCTGGCAGTACAGCGCATTGAACTGCGCCGGGTGCCGCTGCAAGGCCGCCGAAAAGCGCAGGCCGCTGGTGATGTCGCGTGCGAGAGTGTCCACGATGCGCGGCATGCCTTGCCGCCGGCCCTGCGTCGGTGCCTGCGCGAGTAGTTCGAGCGCGGGCGCGAGCGGCAAACCGGCACGCAGCAGGCTGGACAGTTGTCGGGTGAATAGCGTGACATCGGCCGCGCGAGCTTTCGGCCGTGGCGCCGGCCCTTGCGTTGCGAGTTCGACGATAAAGAGGTTGTCGCGCTTGAGCATCGCGCGCGCGGCGCTCGCATCGGGCGCGATCAGCGTGCCGCTCTGGCGCGTGCCGTCGGCGTCGATGCCGCGCCATCTGAATCGCAGATCGGCCACGACGGGCCGTGTCGGTGACTGAGCGGTGATACTCATGCGACCTCCGTGGCGGCCAGCGCTTCGGCGAGACTCGTGGTGCCGTCGCGCACACGTGCGAGCGCCGCGGTGCGTAACGTCGCAACCCGTTCGGTCTGCGCGAGATGTGCGAGTTCATGCACACCCGCGCTTGCGACGATCAGCTCACGCATCGCGTCGGAGACGGGCATCACCTGATGGATGCCGACCCGCCCCCGATAGCCGATGCCGTGGCAACCCGCGCAGCCGGTAGCCGCATACGGTTGCCAGCCGTCGAGTTCATGGTCGCCGAAGCCTGCTGCCCTGAGCGCCGCCGCCGAATGCGGCGCGGGTGCGCGGCACGCGACGCACAGCCGCCGCACCAGCCGCTGCGCGGTCACCATGCGCAGCGCCGCGGCAAGATTGTATGGCTCGACACCGATATCGATCAGACGGGCAATGGCGGCGGGCGCGTCGTTCGTGTGCAGCGTGGACAGCACGAGGTGCCCGGTTTGCGCGGCCTTCACGGCGACGTCGGCGGTTTCGTTGTCGCGGATTTCTCCCACCATGATCACGTCCGGGTCCTGACGCAGAAACGCGCGCAGCGCGACCGCAAAAGTCAGTCCGGCCTTTTCGCGCACGCTGACCTGATTGATGCCGGCCAGTTGGATCTCGGCCGGGTCTTCCACCGAGCAGAGGTTTCGCGCCTCGCCATTCAGCAGGTTCAGGAAGCAGTACAGCGACAGCGTCTTGCCACTGCCCGTGGGTCCGGTGACGAGCATCAGGCCATGCGGCGCGCGGATCGCGGCGTCGACGGTTTCGCGCTGCGCCGGATCGAGGCCGAGTGAATCGAGTGAAAGATCGGCGGGCAGCGCGTCGAGCCGGCGCAGCACGAGCTTTTCGCCGAACAGCGTCGGCAGCGAATTGACGCGGTAGTCCTCGAGCCGTCCTGGCGACGTCGCGAGACGAAGCCGGCCGTCCTGCGGTACGCGTCGCTCGGCGATGTCCATACGCGCCAGCACTTTCACACGGGTGACGAACGCGTCGCGCAGATGCGCCGGCGGCCGCGGGATTTCGTGCAGCACGCCATCGATCCGCAGGCGCACACGCCAGCCATGCTCGGCCGGCTCGATGTGGATATCCGACGCATTGCGCCGCGTCGCTTCGTGCAATGTGTCGGTCAACAGACGCACGGCTGGAGCGTTGTCGGGATCGTTCAGACTCGTTGCGCTGGTTTCGCCGGCGAGAGCGAGTGGACGCGGCGACGGCGCCGCGGTGGCAAAGGGTGTTTGCATGAGAGACCGGTGATGAGCCGCCTGTAGAACATGACGGCTTCATCTTCCGGTTGCGGGCGTCCGAACGCCATTCGGCCATTCGGCTAATGGCGCGCATCGCGAGCCTGTGCGATGCTGACTGTGACCAGCTAGCGACGGCGCGGAGTTCAGCCGGACCGTGCTTTACCCGCCTTGGTGCGCGACGGCGGTTTGAACAGCTTGACCGTGCGGATCGCCTGATCGTCGCTGCGCATCACTTCGAGCTTGATGTCGCCGATGCGGACGCAGACGTCGCCGTCGGGGATGTCTTCGAGAATCTCGAGAATCAGGCCGTTGAGCGTTTTGGGGCCATCGGTTGGCAGCGCGAGTTGCAGCCAGCGGTTTAGCTCGCGTAACGGCATGCTGCCCGCGACGATGCATTCGCCCGCCTCGTTCCAGCCGCCGCGCGAACTGGCGCCGCGCGGAATCGACGTGGTGAATTCGCCGATCAACTCCTCGATGATGTCTTCCGGCGTCAGAAGACCCTGCAGTTCGCCGTACTCGTCGACGACGAGCGCGATGCGGTGCCGGCTCTCCTGAAAGAATTGCAACTGCTGGAACACCGGTGTGCCGCTCGGCACGAAGTACGGCTCGGTGAGCAGATCGCGCAAGGCGTCGCGGTCGAGCTCCTGGTTGTGCAGCGCCGACAGCGTCTTGCGCACATGCAGCACACCGAGTACGCGGTCGATGTCGCCCTGGTAGACGACCAGCTTGTTGTGATAGCAGGTCTCCAGTTGATGCAGGATCTGCTCGAATGGAGCTTCGAAGTCGAGCGCCTCAATGCGGCGGCGCGGGATCATCACGTCATCGACGGAGATGTTCTCGAGGTCGAACAGGTTCAGCAGGATGCTGCGGTGCTTGGTCGGCATGAAGCTGCCCGACTCGAGCACGATGGTGCGCAGTTCTTCGGTGGATAGCCGTTGGTCGCGCGCGCCCTTCGTATTGATATGGAGCACGCGCAGGATGCCAGTTGCGAACAGATTGACGAACCAGATCAGCGGTCTCGCGACGCGCATCAGCGGGGCGATCAGCAGGCTCGCGGGCAGCGCGATTTTTTCGGGAAACGTCGCGCCGACGATCTTCGGCGTGATTTCCGCAAATACGATAATGAGGAACGCGACAATACCGGTCGCGATAGACAGCACGAGGCTATTGCGGCCGAACGTGTGCAATGCGACCGACGTGGTCAGTACCGGAATGATCGTGTTGAACAGGTTGTTGCCGATCAGGATCACGCTCAGCAACTGGTCGGTTTTTGCGAGCAGGCCTTGGGTGGTTTTCGCGCCGAGCGTGTTCTTGCTGGCGAGATGTTTGAGGCGATGACGGTTGAGCGCCATCATCGCTGTCTCGGAAATGGAAAAAAAGGCGGAGCAGACAAGTAGCAGAAGGACGGCGCCGATCTGCGCCCATAAGGGAAGTTGTTCCACGCGTCGTGAAAAATAAGGGAAAGGATGGAGAGAATATAGCAGAGGGGACTGCGCGTTCCGCTGGGGACGGGGGCCGCCGTCGCTGACGAGCCAAGCGAAGAAGAAACGGGCGACGCGCAGCAGGAAGCAGCGAAAATTCGCCGCACAAAACAAAAAAACCGCCCAGCAATGCTGCGGCGGTTTTTGAACCTTGAGCTAACAAGGAGAATCTGGTCGGGGTGAGAGGATTCGAACCTCCGGCCTCTACGTCCCGAACGTAGCGCTCTACCAGGCTAAGCTACACCCCGATTTGGTACTGCTGACTCGATTCAGACTAACTCGGCGTTTCAGTCTCGTTCAAGACTGTCTTGCCGTCGAGTAAGAACATAATTCTAGCAGGCTCTCTTTGAAAATGGAATGGGGAAATGAAGAAATTGCCGCCGCAGCTGCCTGCGCCTCCTGCTTCGCGCACTCGAGCGTGTGATCGAGCGCGCCTGAGCGTGTGATCGCCTCGAAAATCGTCTCGAAGCGGTCGGTGCCGCCTTGCTCGATCGCCTCGCGCGCAAGCGCCGACTGCTCGGGCGTGCCGCGTTCGATCAGATAGATGAGCGGCAGCGTGGGTTTGCCTTCGCGCAGATCGTCGCCGGCGTTCTTGCCCATCGACTCCGCCGTACCCGTGTAGTCGAGCCAGTCGTCCATGATCTGGAACGCGGTGCCGATGCGGCGGCCGTATTCGGCGGCGGCGGCTTCGATTTTTGCGTCCGCGCCGGCCAGCACCGCGCCGAGCTGGGCGGCCGCCTCGAACAGCTTGGCGGTCTTGTAGCGGATCACCTGCATGTAGCGGGCTTCGTCGACGTCCGCATCGTGCATGTTCAACAGCTGCAGCACTTCACCTTCGGAGATGATATTGGTCGCCTCCGACAGAATCTCCATCACGCGCATCTTGCCCACGCCGACCATCATCTGGAACGAGCGCGAGTAAAGGAAATCGCCGACCAGCACGCTCGCCGCGTTGCCAAACAACGCGTTGGCGGTCTGGCGGCCGCGCCGCAGGTCGGATTCGTCGACCACATCGTCATGCAACAGCGTGGCCGTGTGGATGAATTCGACGACCGCGGCCAGCTCGTGCCGGTGCCCCGTCGTATCGCCCAGCGCGCCTGCCACCAGCAACAGCAGCGCGGGCCGCAGCCGCTTGCCGCCGGCACTGATGATGTACTCGGAAATCTGGTTGATCAGCATCACGTCCGACGCGAGACGTTGCCGGATGACGCGATTGACCTGCTGCATGTCTTCGGCGATCGGAGCAAGCAGGCTGGCGACGTTGGGGGAGGGAGTGGCAGTCGACGACATGATGGCTGAATTGGGTAGTGCCGCGAATTATAAGGCGATCGGGGCGCTTCCGGGTCGTCGGCTGCGGCGCCGATGGGTTCGGCAAGGCGCCAAGGCCGCGTGCCAAGGCCGTCTGCACGGCCCTCGGGGCGCTAGTCACCGCGCGCGAGGGGCAGCGAAAGAGGCGAAGCCGGGCGATACACGATTTGGTAAGCAGGTTTTGACCGAGCAGCTAACTCCATGTATAATTTAGAGTTTCCGCGCGCGGTGCGTGGGAAAAATGAATACAGAGTGAGGTTCTCAATGTACGCGGTCATAAAAACCGGTGGCAAGCAGTACAAAGTTGCCGTCGGCGAAAAACTTAAAGTAGAACAGATACCGGCAGACATTGACGCTGAAATCACGCTCGACCAGGTTCTCGCAGTGGGCGAAGGCGAATCGATTAAGTTCGGTACGCCGCTGGTCAGTGGGGCTTCCGTCAAGGCTACCGTCGTGTCGCAAGGTCGTCACGCAAAAGTGACCATCTTCAAGATGCGTCGCCGGAAGCACTACCAGAAGCATGGCGGCCACCGCCAGAACTATACCGAACTGCGCATCGACGCGATCAACGCGTAAGCGCACCGGTTAAGGAGCAAATCAAATGGCACACAAAAAGGCAGGCGGATCGTCCCGGAACGGCCGCGACTCGGAATCGAAACGCCTCGGCGTTAAGGTTTACGGCGGCCAGGCTATCAACGCTGGTGGCATCATCGTGCGTCAGCGCGGTACGCGCATGCACGCTGGCGAGAACGTCGGCATGGGCAAGGATCACACCCTGTTCGCGCTGAAGGACGGCCACGTCCAGTTCTCGACGAAGGGCGCAGCGAAGAAGCACACCGTTTCGGTCGTCCCGGCAGCCTGAGTTTAATCAGGCACGGGCTTCAGGACCGTAAAAGGCCCCGCGAAGTTCGCGGGGCCTTTTTTATTGCGGCGCCTCTTTAGCATGGCGTCGAAGACGCGCAGCCGGGCGCTCAACATCGGCGACTAGGCCGTTCGGTCGATTGATCAACGCGCGGCGCGCGCGGCAAAATAGCAGCATCCAATCAGTATCAACCCAGCATCGAATCGGGTACACCACGGGACGGAGTAACGCATGAAGTTCATTGACGAAGCGAGGATTGAAGTCATCGCCGGCGACGGAGGGGATGGCAGCGCGTCGATGCGCCGCGAGAAATTCGTTCCGTTCGGCGGCCCAGATGGCGGTGACGGCGGGCGGGGCGGCAGCGTGATCGCAATCGCGGATCGCAACATCAACACGCTGATCGACTACCGCTACGCGAAAAAACATTTGGCGCGCAACGGTGAAAACGGCCGCGGCTCGGACTGCTACGGCAAGGGCGGCGACGACATCACACTGCGCATGCCGGTCGGCACCACGATCACGGATATGGAAACCGGCGAACTGATCGCCGATCTGACCGAGCACAACCAGAGCGTGCAGATCGCGCAGGGCGGCGCGGGCGGTCTCGGCAACCTGCATTTCAAGTCCAGCACGAACCGCGCGCCGCGTCAGAAGACCGACGGCAAGCCCGGCGAGCGCCGCATGGTGCGCCTCGAGCTGAAAGTGCTGGCCGACGTCGGTCTGCTCGGCATGCCGAATGCCGGCAAGTCGACGTTTATCTCGTCGGTGTCGAACGCAAAGCCGAAAATTGCCGATTACCCGTTCACCACGCTCGCGCCGAATCTTGGCGTCGTGCGCGTCGGGCCGAGCCGCAGCTTCGTGATCGCCGACATTCCGGGGCTGATCGAAGGCGCGGCGGAAGGCGCTGGCCTCGGCCATCAGTTCCTGCGGCACTTGCAGCGCACGGGTCTGCTGCTGCATATCGTCGACATCGCGCCGTTCGACGAATCGATCGATCCTGTCGTGGAAGCGAAGGCCATCGTCAACGAGCTGCGCAAGTACGACGAAGAGCTCTATCAGAAGCCCCGCTGGCTCGTGCTGAACAAGCTGGACATGGTGCCAGAAGACGATCGCGAAGCGCGCGTGGCGACTTTCCTCGAAGGTTTCGGTTGGGATGGTCCGGTGTTCGAGATCTCGGCGCTGACCGGCCAGGGCTGTGAAAACCTTTGCTACGCGGTGTTCGACTACCTCGCCGAGCATTCCGAAGCGCAACGCGCGGCCGAAGCCGAAGACCTCGCCTCCGACGTGCGTTTCCGCGAAGGAACGCAAGTCCCGTCCGGCACCGGTGAAGCCAGCACCGATCCGCAGGAATAACAACTCGAGCGTCGGCGCCAGCGGCGGGTGCCGGCATGCATCACGCGTCATCTTGGGAGACAGCGCACAATGCGTTCCGTCATCGCAGATTCACGGCGATTGGTTGTCAAAGTCGGCTCGAGCCTCGTCACGAACGACGGGCGGGGCCTCGATCATGCGGCTATCGGCCGCTGGGCCGCGCAGATTGCCGCGCTGCGCGCGCAGGGCAAAGAGGTGGTGCTGGTCAGCTCGGGCGCGATCGCCGAAGGCATGCAGCGGCTCGGCTGGACGAAGCGGCCGCGCGAAATCGATGAATTGCAGGCGGCCGCGGCGGTCGGTCAGATGGGCCTCGCGCAGGTGTACGAAAGCCGTTTCGCGGAGCATTCGATCCAGACTGCGCAGATCCTGCTTACCCATGCCGACCTTGCCGATCGCGAGCGCTATCTGAACGCGCGCTCCACGCTGCTCACGCTGCTGCGGCTCGGCGTCGTACCGATCATCAACGAGAACGACACGGTCGTTACCGACGAAATCAAGTTCGGCGACAACGACACGCTCGGCGCGCTGGTCGCCAATCTGATCGAAGGTGACGCGCTGATAATTCTGACGGACCAGCAAGGTCTCTTCACCGCCGATCCGCGCAAGGACCCGAACGCGACGCTGGTCCAGCAGGCCGACGCCGGCGCTCCGGAACTCGAGGCGATGGCGGGCGGCGCGGGCTCGAGCCTCGGTCGCGGCGGCATGCTGACCAAGATTCTTGCTGCCAAACGTGCGGCCCACAGCGGCGCCGATACAGTGATCGCGAGTGGGCGCGAAGCAGACGTGCTGCTGCGGCTCGCAGCGGGCGAGGCGATCGGCACCCAGCTGATCGCGCGTACCGCTCGCATGGCGGCGCGCAAGCAGTGGATGGCCGATCACCTGCAGGTGCGCGGCCACGTCGTGATCGACGACGGTGCGGTGGAAAAGCTAACCGCGGGCGGCAAGAGCCTGCTGCCAATCGGCATAGTCGGCGTGCAGGGCGCATTTGCGCGCGGCGAGGTGATCGCGTGTCTGAGCGCCTCCGGGCGTGAGATCGCACGTGGTTTGACGAACTACAGCAGCGCGGAAACCAAGCTGATCCAGCGGCGTCCGAGCGGCGAGATCGAGTCGGTTCTCGGTTATATGCTCGAGCCGGAACTGATTCACCGCGACAATCTCGTGCTGCTTTGATCTTTCAGGCGGCGCGCACCTCGCGCTCAATAAAAGCCAGCAAAAAAGCCGTTCCAGCGCATGCTGGAACGGCTTTTTTTATCGTTATGCACAAGCAACGCGCCTGAACCAGACGCGCGCCGCGCAAACGGCTTCAGTGAATCTGTGACGTCTGCGTGCGCTTATAGCGGATGTTCTCGACGATGTGCTGCGCGGTGCCGGTCGGAATCTTGTTCGCGCACATATAGTCCTGATACAGCGCGGCCTGGTACGCGTTCAGCGCGCCGTTCTCGATGCGCGAAAACTGGTTGGCGACCGTCGCATCCCACCCGTCGTGATCGGCGTTCAAACCCGCATACTGACGCCATTCATACGTGTCGCAGCGAATGCCCTCGTAATTGACGTTGCGCGCGCCGCCCGGGCTCGTCACGACTACCGTGTAACGCACGACGCCGTCGGTGCCGACGCTGACCGACTTCGGGTCGATCGCGAAATGCAGCGGCGTATTGCCGGAGACTTCGAACGGCAGCAGGTTCGCGTCGGTGGGCAGCGGCGGTAACGTGTCCACCTTGTTTTCAACCCAGTTGCTCTTGCGATCCAGCAGATAGGTGAATGCGCTGTCGTCCTTGTTGGTCGGTTTGCCGGCGCTCGAACAGCCTGCCAGCAGGGCGCCGGTGGCGACGCAGGCCACGGCGAGTGCAAATGCTTTCAATATGATTCCCTCGAAAGACGGACGCGGCCCGAAAGCCGCGCCAGAGAGAGGCGGCGTGGGCCGCCGCCCGGTATGGTCAATCGCGCGCGCCTCGTTGGACTAACGGGGCGACTGCGTCATCGGCTTCGGCCGTTTCGCGCTCGCGCTCCGGTCTCATGCTCGCGTCCCGTGAGCCGGGACCGCAATCTGGCACGATCAGCACACGCGTCGATGTTTCGACGCTGACCGAACTCACGGTAGTGACGGTAGTGACGGTAGTGACCGCCGAGCTTACCGTGGAATCCGGCGGGCTTTGCATCGAGGACGCTATCCGGGGATAACGTGACCCATGATGCCCGCCAGGTTTTTCCGCACGCGGCGCAGGCCGGCGCATGAAACGGGACAGCTCCGTCAGCGCCAACTGATACACATCCCGCTTGAACTCGATCACACAGTCGAGCGGCACCCAGTACTCGTTCCAACGCCACGCATCGAACTCGGGGTGGTCGGTTGCGCGCAGACAGATGTCACAGTCGCGTCCTACCATCCGGAGCAAAAACCAGATTTGTTTCTGGCCGCGGTAGTGACCGCGTACTTCGCGCTTGATGAACTTGTCAGGCACCTCATAACGCAACCAGTCGCGCGTGCGACCGATCACCTTGACGTGCTCAGGAAGCAGCCCGGTCTCTTCGTGTAACTCCCGATACATCGCTTGCACGGGGGTCTCACCATATTTGATGCCCCCTTGCGGAAACTGCCAGGAATGTTCACGGAGCCGTTTGCCCCAAAACACCTCGTTGTGCGCGTTCAAGAGGATGATGCCGACGTTCGGGCGAAAGCCTTCACGATCCAGCATACAACCACCTTCGAATCCTTTAAAATTGCTTTGATTATAAACAGATAACGGACCCGACGCACCGAATCGCATAAGAATGGACCGATTCGCCGCAACAGGCCCGGGTTTGCGGTAGCCTGTCGGTTTTTCCGTGCCCTATCCCTTGCGAGATGCTGTGCGCGGCGGTTTCGGCGCCGCGCAGGGACAACGCGTCGTCGGTCGGGCGAACCGTGCCGGCCTGGTCGCGGATCTGTGCCGATTTTCCCCATGTTTTCACCTTTTCTGGCGGTCCTCCCGGAAGCCGCCGCTTTTGGACACTTTGAATGAAAGCCTCCCGTTTCTTTATCGGCACCCTCAAAGAAGCGCCCGCCGACGCCGAAATCATCAGCCACAAGCTCATGGTGCGCGCGGGCATGATCCGTCGCGTCGCGGGCGGTATCTATAACTACCTGCCGATCGGCCTGCGCTCGATTCGCAAGGTGGAAGCGATCGTGCGCGAGGAAATGAACCGGGCAGGCGGGATCGAACTGCTGATGCCGGCCGTTCAGCCGGCCGAGCTGTGGCAGGAATCGGGCCGCTGGGAGAAGTACGGTCCCGAGCTGCTGCGCTTCGAGGACCGCAAGCAGGCCGACTTCGTGATGGGCCCGACGCACGAGGAAGTCGTCACCGACATCGCGCGCAACCAGATCAAGAGCTATCGTCAACTGCCGGTCAACTTCTATCAGATCCAGACGAAGTTCCGCGACGAGATCCGTCCGCGTTTCGGCGTGATGCGCGGCCGCGAGTTCATCATGAAAGACGCGTACTCGTTCGACAAGGACGCGGAAGGTCTGCGCGAGTCGTATCGCAAGATGTACGACGCGTACGTGCGCATCTTCACGCGCCTTGGTCTGGACTTCCGCGCGGTGGCGGCCGACAACGGCTCGATCGGCGGCAGCGGGTCGCATGAGTTCCACGTGATCGCGGAGACCGGCGAAGACGACATCGCGTATTGCCCGACCTCGGGTTTTGCCGCGAACGTCGAGGCAGCCGAAGCGCTGCCGCTGATCGCCCAGCGCGCGGCACCGGCAGAAGACATCAAGAAAACCGCGACGCCCGGCAAGGCGAAGTGCGAGGCGGTTGCCGAACTGCTGAACATTCCGCTCGCACGCACGATCAAGTCGGTCGTGCTCGCCACCGAGAACGAAGGCGCCGAGCCGACCATCTGGCTGCTGATGCTGCGCGGCGATCATGATCTGAACGAGATCAAGGCGGCCAAGCTCCCCGGCCTCGCCAATTTCCGCATGGCGACCGAAGCCGAGATCATCGAGACGTTCGGCACGCCGCCGGGCTATCTCGGTCCGATCGGCACGAAGAAGCCGGTCAAGGTGGTCGCGGACAGCACGGTCGCGAACATGAGCGATTTCGTGGTCGGCGCGAACGAGGTCGACTATCACATCACCGGCGTCAATTGGGGCCGCGACCTGCCGGAGCCGGTCGTCGCCGACATCCGCAACGTGAAGAAGGGCGATCCGTCGCCGGACGGAAAGGGCGTGCTCGACATCTGCCGCGGCATCGAGGTGGGCCACGTGTTCCAGCTCGGCACCAAGTACTCCGAAGCGATGAACGCGACCTGCCTCGACGAAACCGGCAAGCCGCGGCCGATGGAAATGGGCTGCTACGGCATCGGCGTCACGCGTATTCTCGGCGCCGCGATCGAACAGAATTTCGACGACAAGGGCATCATCTGGCCCGAGTCGATCGCGCCGTTCGAGGTCGTGCTGTGCCCGATGGGCTATGACCGCAGCGACGCGGTGCGTGAGCAGGCCGACAAGCTGTACGCGGAGCTCGTCGCGGCCGGTATCGACGTGATCCTCGACGACCGCGGCGAGCGTCCGGGCGTGATGTTCGCCGACTGGGAGCTGATCGGCGTGCCGCATCGACTGGTGATCGGCGATCGCGGTCTGAAGGACGGCAAGCTCGAGTATCAGGGCCGCCGCGACACCGAAGCGACGCTGCTGCCGGTCGAGGACGCCGCGCAGACCGTCGTCGAAAAAGTGCGCGCGGCACTCGCAAAATAAGCGGAGCGGGCTGTGGAGTACACCTTCCTGTCCGCGACCGTGCTGCTGATCCTGATCACCGATCCGCTCGGCAACATCCCGATCTTCATCAGCTGTCTGAAGGGGGTGGCGCCGGAGCGTCGCACGATCGTGATCTTTCGCGAGGTCGCGATCGCGTTTGCGATCCTGCTGGTGTTCATGGTGTTCGGGCAGGGCTTTCTGCGCATGATGAGCCTGAGTGACCAGTCGTTACGCATCGGCGGCGGCATCGTGCTGTTTCTGATCGCGCTGCGCATGGTGTTTCCGCATCCCGACGGTCCGTTCGGCGGCGACGCGCGCGGCGGCGAGCCGCTGATCGTGCCGCTGGCGATTCCGGCGCTGGCGGGCCCGTCGGCGCTTGCAACGGTCATGCTGTTGACCTCGCAGGCGCCCGGCAAGATGTACGAGTGGGTCGGCGCGCTGACCGTCACCATGGTCATCTGCGCGATCGTGCTGATGCTCGCCGAGCGCATTCAGGCATGGCTCGGCGAACGGGTGATGACGGCGTTCGAGCGGTTGATGGGGCTCGTGCTGGTCGCGATTTCAGTCGAGATGATGCTCGGCGGAATCCGCTCTTTCGTGCACAAGCTGTGACGCCGGAGCGGGTGCGCGAATTGCTACGGTCGCAGCCATAAAAAAAGCAGCCATGCAGGCTGCTTTTTTTTCGCCGGTATGCGGGCGGATGCGCCGCTCACGCACCCTCGGTCAATGCCCGGATGGTCGGCAGGTTGCGCCAGTAGCCCTTCGCGTCCATCCCGCAGCCAAACACATACCGGTCCGGCACTTCGAAACCGCAGTAATCGGGGCGCAGTGGCTTCGCCTTCTGGATGATCTTCTCGCACAGTACCGCCGACAGGAACCGCTTCGCGCCCATCGCGAGGATGCGGTCGCGGATCGCGGCCATCGTCTCGCCTTCGTCGAGGATGTCGTCGAGCACGAGCACCACGCGATCCTTGACCGACTCGGCCGGCGCGACGCGCCATTGCATCTCGTTGCTGCCCTGGGTCGTGTTGCGGTAGCGCGTCAGGTGGATGTAGTCGAACTCGAGCGGGAAATCGAGGTGCGGCAGCAGCATGCCGGTGAACACCGCGGCGCCACCCATCACCGACAACACGAGCGGGAAGTCCTCGCTCATCTCGTCGCGGATGGCGGCCGCCATGCCGGCGATCGACGCATTGACGTCAGCGGCCGAAACGATCTCTTCGGAGTGTTGAAAAATATGGAGGGCTTCTTCGCGGTTCATGACGTCTGACGGACGGTAACTGTATACATAGTGTGGGTGGGAACATCCCGAGGGGCGTTCCGGCGAGGGACGAGGCAATGCGCTACAGAATAAACCCGCACGTTGCCGAAGTCAGCCGCGCCGCGCATCGACGCGGGCGCGCGCCGTTCCCATCAAGCTTAGCGCATGCCGGGCATCATGCCCTTCATGCCACGCATCATCTTCTGCAGGTTGCCGCCCTTGAGCTTCTTCATCATCGTGCGCATCTGCTCGTACTGGTTCAGCATGCGGTTGACTTCCTGCACCTGCACGCCCGCACCCGCGGCGATGCGGCGCTTGCGGGTCGCCTTGATCAGTTCGGGCTTGGCGCGCTCGGCCGGTGTCATCGAGTTGATGATGCCTTCCATGCGGCGCATCTGCTTCTCGGCCTGGCTCATGTCGGCGCCGGCCGCGGCCTGCTGGAACTGCGCGGGCAGCTTGTCCATCAGCGAGGACAGGCCGCCCATGCCCTTCATCTGTGTAAGCTGCGCGCGAAAATCGTTGAGGTCGAAGTCGCCGCCTTTCTTGACCTTGTCGGCGAGTTTCTGCGCGGCCTGAACGTCGACGCCGCGCTGCGCTTCCTCGACGAGCGCGAGGATATCGCCCATGCCGAGAATCCGGCTCGCCATGCGGTCCGGGTGGAACACTTCGAGGCCATCGAGTTTCTCGGCGACACCCACGAACTTGACCGGCTTGCCCGTCACGTGACGCACCGACAGCGCCGCGCCACCGCGCGAATCACCGTCGAGCTTGGTGAGCACGACACCGGTGAGCGGCAGCGCGTCGCTGAACGCCTTCGCGGTATTGACCGCATCCTGGCCGAGCATCGCGTCGACGACGAACAGCGTTTCCGCCGGCTTCAGCTCGGCATGCAGCGCGGCGATTTCCTGCATCATCGCTTCGTCGATACCGAGACGGCCGGCCGTGTCGACGAGCAGCACGTCGTGGTAGTGGCGCTTCGCCCAGTCGACGGCGGCGCGCGCGATGTCGACCGGCTTCTGGTTCGCCTCCGACGGGAAGAAGTCCGCGCCGACCTGCTCGGTCACCGTTTTCAGCTGTGCGATCGCGGCGGGACGATAGACGTCGCACGAAACGGTCAGCACCTTCTTCTTGTACTTCTCGCGCAACAGCTTCGCGAGCTTGCCGACCGTGGTCGTTTTACCGGCGCCCTGCAGACCCGCCATCAGGATGACCGCGGGCGGCGTGACGGCGAGATTGAGCTCGGAGGCCTTGCCTTCGTAGTCGCCGCCGATCACGGCGGTCAGCTCGCGCTGCACGACGCCGACGAGCGCCTGACCCGGCGATAGGCTGGAGATGACTTCCTCGCCGAGCGCCTTCTCCTTCACCTTTGCGATGAACTCGCGCACGACGGGCAGCGCCACGTCGGCCTCGAGCAGTGCGAGGCGCACTTCGCGCAGCATTTCCTGAGTGTTCGCCTCGGTGAGCCGGGCTTCGCCGCGCAGCGTCTTGACGACGCGCGCCATCCGTTGAGTCAGATTGTCGAGCATGGGGAGCGATGAACGGTGGGGCCCGCGCAGCGCACGACGCGCGAGACGTCGCGGAGTAGGGGCCTAGTGTAAACTTCGAATATGGATATTGTACTGTATGCCCTCACTGCGCTTCTCTACGGCGGCCTCGCCGTGGCCGGCTGGCGCTCGCATCGGCACGCGGCCGTGCGCCCGCTGCTCGAGAGCGTGCCGCCGCTGCCCGATCATGCCGCGAGCGCGGGCGCGTCGGTGGCCACCGGCATGAGCGCGCCCGGCCGCGCGCTGCTGTTCGTCGCGCTGCTCGCTCACGGCGTGCTGCTGCACACCACCATCTTCCCGCAGAACGCGATGGTGTTCGGCTTCGCGTTCGCGCTGTCGGCGATGTTCTGGCTCGGCGCCGGCATCTACTGGATCGAGAGTTTCTTTTTCCCACTCGACGGCTTGCGGCTGCTGGTGTTGCCGCTCGCGTGCTTCGCGTCGCTGCTGCCGCTCGCGTTCGGCGGCGTGCGCGTATTGCCCTATGCGGCCGCGCCGATGTTCAAGCTGCACTTCCTGATCGCGAACATCGCCTACGGACTGTTCGCGATCGCGGCGCTGCACGCGGTGCTGATGCTGGCGATCGAGCGGCGTTTGCATGCGATGCGCCGCGGCGGTCTCGCGCAGCGGCACGCGGCGGCGGGCAACGGCTGGTGGTCGAGCTGGCTCGATACGCTGCCGCCGCTGCTCACGCTCGAGAAGCTGCTGTTCCGTCTGATCGGCGCCGGCTTCGTGCTGCTCACGCTGACGCTTCTGTCGGGCATCCTGTTCAGCGAGCAGCTGATCGACCGCGCGCTGCGCCTCGATCACAAGACCGTCTTCGCGATTCTTTCGTGGGTCATGTTCGGCGCGCTGCTGACCGCGCGCAAGGTGTCCGGCTGGCGCGGCCGTGCGGCATTGCGCTGGGTGCTGGCGTCGTTCGTCGCGCTGTTGCTCGCGTACGTCGGCAGCCGTTTTGTTTTCGAGGTGCTGTTGCACCGGCCTGTAGTGTGAGCGTGTCTCCATGCGACAAATCTTTTTGCTGATCCTGCTGTTCATCGTCGGTCAATGGCTCGTGAAGGCGCTGCGCCGCCACGACGCGCAAAGCGCGCAGCGCACCGGTGCCCGTGGCGCAAACGGTGCCGGTGCCGCGCAAGGTGGCGCGGGTTCCCCGAGCGGACAGCCGCAGCTTGCCGAGCCGATGATTCGCTGCCTCGAGTGCGGCGTGCATGCGCCGAAGAGCGACTCGGTGAGTGTGGCGGGGCAGACGTTCTGCTGCGCCGCGCACGCGCAGCGCCACGGCGCACGTCCGACCGGGCGCGACGCCCGATGAGCGACGCGTTCACCGTCGCTGCCGGCGGTTGGGTTGCCGCCGCACGCAAGCTCCCGTCGCCCAACTTCGAAGCACGGCCGCCAGGCGCGCTGCCAACGCTGATCGTCGTTCACAACATCAGCCTGCCGCCGAACGAGTTCGGCGGCACTGCGATTGCCGAGCTGTTCCAGAACACCCTCGACTGCGACGCTCACCCGTACTACGACACGCATCTGCGCGGCGTGCGCGTGTCCGCGCATTTCGTGATCCATCGCGACGGCGCACTCGAGCAGTTCGTGTCGTGCAACGAGCGCGCGTGGCACGCGGGGCCGTCGAATTTTTTCGGCCGCGAGCGCTGCAATGATTTCTCGATCGGGATCGAGCTCGAAGGCAGCGACACCACCGCCTTCGAAGCGGCGCAATACCGCACGCTCGCCGCGCTCGTGAGCGCACTGAAGGCGCACTATCCGATCGACGCGCTCGCCGGACACTCCGACATCGCGCCCGGTCGCAAGACCGATCCCGGTCCACATTTCGAATGGCCGCGACTGCAACGCGACACGTCGCTCGACGGTCGGTATTTCCCCTATCTCAAGTTTTCCGAAACGCGGTAATCGTCTTCGCACAACCTTGCGTGATTCGCAGAGAACGAGGCGCAGCCTACTTCTCCGGGGAGCTTGCACGCGCCGCGTAAGCCAGAAGTCAAGACTCCGGCAGCAAAATAAAACGGTTTGACCTGTCTCGAATCTCCACTATACTTGGTGCCGAAAGCTGAGTTGTGCACTATATCTTGTGTTGTGCTGTGAATAACCATGTGCATAACCAGGTGAAAAGCAGTGAATAAGTCTGCGGCGCCCCGCTCCCCGAGCACGGCGCCGCAAGCATTCCAGGCAGCGAAAAAAATTCCTGGGGCGCGGTCGGTGGGGGATCTCCGGCCGCATCCAGAAGCATTCAGGAAAGGACCAGCCAGTGATCGCGACCGACCCGATGAAGACCGACATCAAATCGAACCAGGCTTCCTCGCAGTTGCATCCCGCCAACCGGCCTGGCCGGCCTTCCTGCACCTCATCGCTCGCGCACGCGGCGGCGCGGCGTTCGTTTTAATCCGCGGCACTCGCCGCCATTTCCAAGACCAGGAGCTTTGCACATGCAAACCACCGACAACGTGACGACCCGGTACGAGGGCTCACCGACTGGCCAGGCGTTCGGCCAGACTGAAGGCGCCCAGGCGCTCGCGCCGCAAGCGAACTACGCCGACTACAAGGTGATCCGCCGCAACGGTAGCGTGGTGTCGTTCGAGCCGTCGAAAATCGCGATCGCCGTGACGAAGGCGTTCCTCGCCGTCAACGGTGGTCAGGGTGCGGCGTCGGCGCGCGTGCGCGAACTGGTCGAGCAACTCACGCAGAACGTGGTGCGCGCACTGGTGCGCAGCCGTCCGAACGGCGGCACGTTCCATATCGAAGACATTCAGGATCAGGTCGAGCTCGCGCTGATGCGCGGCGGTGAGCACAACGTCGCGCGTGCTTACGTGCTGTATCGCGAGAAGCGCAACCAGGCGCGCGCGCATGACGAGCATGCCGAGGCCGCCAGCACGCCGGGCCTGAACGTGACCGACAACGGCATCACGCGTCCGCTGGATATGGCCGCGCTGCGCGGCATCATCGAGTCCGCGTGCGCGAACCTCGGCGACGCGGTGAGCGCCGAGCCGATCGTCGCGGAAACGGTGAAGAACCTGTACGACGGCGTGCCGATGAGCCAGGTCTACGACTCGGCCATCCTCGCTGCCCGCACGATGATCGAAAAGGACCCGGCCTACAGCCAGGCCACCGCGCGCATCCTGCTGCACACGATCCGCCGCGAGATCCTCGAAGAAGAAGTCACGCAAGCCGAAATGGGCGAGCGCTATGCCGAGTACTTCCCGCAGTTCATCAAGCGCGGCATCGGCGCCGGCCTGCTCGACGACAAGCTCCAGCAGTTCGACCTGAAGCGTCTCGGCGCCGCGCTCGACGCGAACCGCGACCTGCAGTTCGGCTACCTCGGTCTGCAGACGCTGTATGACCGCTACTTCCTGCATCACGACGGCGTACGTATCGAAATGCCGCAGGCATTCTTTATGCGTGTCGCGATGGGCCTGTCGCTGAACGAGATCGACCGCGAAGCGCGCGCCATCGAGTTCTACAACATCCTGTCGAGCTTCGACTTCATGAGCTCGACGCCGACGCTGTTCAACTCGGGCACGCATCGCTCGCAGCTGTCGTCGTGCTACCTGACCACGGTCGACGACGACCTCGACGGCATCTACGAAGCGCTGAAGGAAAACGCGCTGCTGTCGAAGTTCGCCGGCGGCCTCGGCAACGACTGGACGCGCGTGCGCGCGCTCGGCTCGCACATCAAGGGCACCAACGGCAAGTCGCAAGGCGTCGTGCCGTTCCTGAAGGTCGTCAATGACACGGCGGTCGCCGTGAACCAGGGCGGCAAGCGCAAGGGCGCGGTGTGCGCGTACCTCGAATCGTGGCACCTCGACATCGAGGAGTTCCTCGAGCTGCGCAAGAACACCGGCGACGACCGTCGTCGCACGCACGACATGAACACGGCGAACTGGATTCCCGACCTGTTCATGAAGCGCGTGATGGAAGGCGGCGACTGGACGCTGTTCTCGCCGTCCACGTGCCCGGATCTGCACGACAAGTTCGGCGCGGAGTTCGAAACGGCTTACACGGCTTACGAAGACAAGGTCGCGCGCGGCGAGATCAAGCTGTTCAAGAAGCTTCCGGCGGCGCAGCTGTGGCGCAAGATGCTGGGCATGCTGTTCGAAACCGGCCATCCGTGGATCACGTTCAAGGATCCGTGCAACGTGCGCTCGCCGCAGCAGCACGTCGGCGTCGTCCACTCGTCGAACCTGTGCACGGAAATCACGCTGAACACGAGCGACGCCGAAATCGCCGTTTGTAACCTCGGCTCGGTGAACCTCGTCGCGCACCTGAAGGAGCAGGCCGACGGCACGCTCGCGCTCGACCACGACAAGCTCAAGCGCACGATCAGCGTTGCGATGCGCATGCTCGACAACGTGATCGACATCAACTACTACGCGGTCGCCAAGGCGCGTAACTCGAACCTGAAGCACCGTCCGGTCGGCCTCGGCATCATGGGCTTCCAGGACTGCCTGCACGTGCTGCGCACGCCGTACGCGTCGCAGGAAGCGGTCGAGTTCGCCGATCGCTCGATGGAAGCGGTTTGCTACTACGCGTACTACGCGTCGACCGAGCTCGCCGAAGAGCGCGGCCGCTACTCGAGCTACCGCGGCTCGCTGTGGGATCGCGGCATCCTCCCGCAAGACTCGGTGAAGCTGCTGGCCGACGCGCGCGGCGGCTACGTCGAAGTCGATTCGAGCGAGTCGATGGACTGGGCGACGCTGCGCTCGCGCATCTCGACCTACGGCATGCGCAACTCGAACTGCGTGGCGATCGCGCCGACCGCGACGATCTCGAACATCATCGGCGTGTCGGCATGCATCGAGCCGACCTATCAGAACCTGTACGTGAAGTCGAACCTGTCGGGCGAATTCACGGTGGTCAACGACTACCTGGTGCGCGACCTGAAGGCACGCGGTCTGTGGGACGAAGTGATGGTCGCCGACCTGAAGTACTTCGACGGCACGCTGTCGCGCATCGACCGCATCCCGGCCGACCTGCGCGCGATCTACGCGACCGCGTTCGAAGTCGATCCGACGTGGCTCGTCGAAGCGGCCTCGCGTCGTCAGAAGTGGATCGACCAGGCGCAGTCGCTGAACATCTACATGGCGGGCGCATCGGGCAAGAAGCTCGACGAGATCTACAAGCTCGCCTGGCTGCGCGGTCTGAAGACCACCTACTACCTGCGCACGATGGCGGCGACGCACGTCGAGAAGTCGACGGTCGCGCACGGCGCGTTGAACGCGGTGAGCTCGGGTCATGACGGCTCGGGTGGCGCAGGCGGCGCGGCAGGTGGCTTCGGCGTGGGCGGTGGTGCGGCGGGTGGCGTGAGCGGCGGCTTCCAGGCTGCGGCAGCGGCTGCGGCGACTGCCGCGGTCGCAGTCGCAGTCGAAGCGGCGCCCGAAGCGGATGGTCCGGTGTGCATGATGCGTCCGGGCGATCCTGGCTTCGACGAGTGCGAGGCTTGCCAGTAAGCAGCGGCAAGCAGCGGGAGCGTTGCTTGCTAACAGCACGCGAGGTAGTCGTAGGTGATGACCCGCATGCGGCGAGCAACGCGCCTCGTCAATGAAGTAGAAGCGAAGTAGAAGCGAAGTAGAAGCAGGTCGATGGGCGGTGGGCAGTATCGAGATCTCACCGCTCGTCGATGCAGCAAGGCAGCACAGCAGTCGGTCAGGCAGTTGGCAACACCCGACGAAGCAAGCGGCTCGATCAGGATCAAGCGCCGCAAGCATCGCCCGACATGACATCGCACTTCACCCGGCAACGCCGACTCTCGCGATGAGCAGCTCCCGCGGCATCGATCGGTCAACGGATGCCGCCAACGCACTGCGCAATACATATAGATAGAGCAACGAAACGTCGTGTCGAAACGTTGCTCTTCGAGTTCGCGAAGCATCACGACAACACATGTTCAACACGCGTTCATCGCGTGTCACTCGACGCATCACACACAGCATGTCGAACAAAGTGTTGTATGAACGTAGCAACGCGAATCGAAAACAGGAATTTTCGCGAGTGGACTCTTTTATCGCTCGTGAAAAGATGGTACAAACCGTTCTAAATTGATGGTGACATTTATGCTCAACTGGGATGACGAGATCGCTGCCGTAACTCCCTCGAGCGCGACGCAACCGGATGTGTTGCGCAACGCTGCGGGGTCGGTTGTGGGTTCGCAAATCGGAACGCGTTCCGCTCCTCATGCTCCCTCCGCTCAAGAAGTCTTCGCGAACGACATCGCTGTCGCTCCCGTCGCTCATGCTGGCAACGCGGTTGCCAACGCGGCGGCCGCTTCCGAAGCGCGGGTCAATGTCGCCGACAAGCGCATCATCAACGGCCAGACTGACGTCAATCAGCTGGTGCCGTTCAAGTACAAGTGGGCGTGGGAAAAGTATCTGGCCGGTTGCGCCAACCACTGGATGCCGCAGGAAGTGAACATGTCGCGCGACATCGCCCTGTGGAAAGACCCGAACGGGCTGACCGAGGACGAGCGCCGCGTCGTCAAGCGCAACCTGGGCTTCTTCGTGACGGCCGACTCGCTCGCCGCCAACAACATCGTGCTGGGCACCTACCGCCACATCACGGCGCCCGAATGCCGCCAGTTCCTGCTGCGTCAGGCGTTCGAAGAGGCGATCCACACGCACGCTTACCAGTACATCGTCGAGTCGCTCGGTCTCGACGAGGGCGAAATCTTCAACGCGTATCACGAGGTCCCGTCGATCCGCGCGAAAGACGAATTCCTGATTCCGTACATCCACGTGCTGACCGATCCGGCCTTCAAGACCGGCACGCTCGAAGCAGACCAGACGCTGCTGCGCTCGCTGATCGTGTTCGCCTGTGTGATGGAGGGCCTGTTCTTCTACGTCGGCTTTACCCAAATCCTGGCGCTCGGCCGCCAGAACAAGATGACCGGCGCGGCGGAGCAGTACCAGTACATCCTGCGCGACGAGTCGATGCACTGCAACTTCGGCATCGACCTGATCAACCAGATCAAACTCGAAAACCCGCACCTGTGGACGGCTGAGTTCCGCGCCGAAATCCGCGCGATCTTCCAGCAGGCGGTCGAGCTCGAATATCGCTACGCCGAAGATACGATGCCGCGCGGGGTGCTCGGCCTCAACGCGTCGATGTTCAAGAGCTATCTGCGCTTCATCTGCAATCGCCGTTGCCAGCAGATCGGTCTCGATCCGCTCTACCCGAACGAGGAAAACCCGTTCCCGTGGATGAGCGAGATGATCGACCTGAAGAAGGAACGCAATTTCTTCGAGACGCGAGTCATCGAATATCAGACTGGCGGTGCGCTTTCCTGGGAGTAAGCCGGGATTCGTATCGCGGATGGTTTCATTGATGGGGATGCCGCCGCCTGTGGCCGCGGCGCCCCGGGTTAGGAGCAGAACGGCCTGATGCAAAGCGTGCCCGGTGCCTTGACGGCCCACAAACATGACAGGCACTTTGCGGACCCTTCAGTGGGATGGGCAAACTTCCCCCCGGAAAAAGCCGCCGGCGTCGTTGCCGGCGGCCCGATCAAGCAATTGCCGGCGTCGCCCTGCGACGCCGACCAGATTTGGCGCGCGGTGCCTTCGGGCACGGCGCGCCTTACCGCATTCATTAGCGTAAGCGCGTTGCACCAGCGTACGCCGATGAATAGCCCGCTTCGTAGCGCGCGCCCTGAGAAGCGTCCGCGGGAAGCGGGTTTTGACGAAGGGTGTAGTTTGAACTGACCTCATCTGAAAACCTGAAGGAGAAAATGATGGCAACTGCAAAGAAAGCCGCGGCCAAGAAGCCCGCAGCAAAGAAGACCGCTGCCAAGAAGGCTGCTCCGGCTAAGAAAGCCGCACCGGCCAAGAAGGTCGCCGCCAAGAAGGTCGCAGTGAAGAAGGTTGCTGCGAAGAAGGTTGCGGCGAAGAAGGCAGCACCGGCGAAGAAAGCCGCTGTGAAGAAGGTCGCGGCGAAGAAGGTTGCAGCGAAGAAGGTCGCAGCCAAGAAGGTCGCAGCGAAGAAGGCAGCACCGGCGAAGAAAGCCGCGGTGAAGAAGGTCGCAGCGAAGAAGGTCGCAGCGAAGAAGGTTGCAGCCAAGAAGGTCGCGGCGAAGAAGGCAGCACCGGCGAAGAAGGCCGCAGCGAAGAAGACAGCGGCCAAGAAGGCGGCGCCTGCGAAAAAGGCTGCAGCCAAGAAAGCTGCACCTGCCAAGAAGGCTGCCGCGAAGAAGGCCGCTGCGCCTGCGAAGAAGGCTGCCCCTGCGAAGAAGGCTGTCGCCAAGAAGGCTGCGCCTGCTCCCGCTGCGCCTGCTGTCTCGAGCGCACCGGCGGCGACGGTGAAGACCGCGCTGAACCCGGCAGCGGCATGGCCGTTCCCGACGGGCAGCCGTCCGTAAGCAGTAGCAGTACGTCGACACGTCGCAGGATGTGTCGGATGACCGGGTGGTGCTCGCGTTCTCGCGAGTGCCACCCGGTCAATGTCCCGTTACCGGTGTGCCGGTGGCGGGATTTTTTTTGCCCGGTGTCCTGAAAGAAAAAACACGCATGGACCCGTGAGGGCGCATGCGTGTGATGTCGTCGTCGCGGCGCTGAACCGTGCGCGGCCGCGCGAAGGGGAAGTGCGCTTAGTGCGTGACGCGCGTGACGCCGCCGCTCGACAGCAGCCTCACGCGATCGCCGGCGCGGAAGATCTCGCCGGTGGCGGTTTGGGTGATTGCGCGCATGTCGCCGTTGTCGAGCCGCACGGTGATTTCGATTCCGTCGCGCATGGCGACGCGGTTTTCGACCGCATTGCCGGCGACCGCACCGCCGATGCCGCCGACGATCCCCGTCGCGACGGAGCCGCGTCCGCCGCCGATCGAACTGCCGGCGAGCGCGCCGAGCGCCGCACCGCCGGCGGCGCCGAGGCCACTCGGCTGACCGTTGTTCGTGCTGATCCGCACCGCGCGCACGCTATCGACCGTGGCCATGCGAACCGTTTGCTCACGCTGCGCCTGCGACGCGGTGAAAACGTCGGGAGAGCTGCTGTTGACCGCACACCCCGACATGGCCAGGGAACCCGCGATCAAGGTGGCGACGATCAGGCGACTCGTTGTTCTCATTCCCAAACTCCCATGGCTCGCGATATCAGGGCAGGTCGTATCCGAAGGCCTGCTTGAACCGCTCGTTGATTTCCGCCCGGCTGGGCGCGTAGTTTTGCGGGCCTTGATGCTCGATCTTCAGTGCCCCCATCAGGCTGGCGAGACGGCCGGTGGTGGCCCAGCCAAGGCCGTTCTCGATACCGTAGAGCAAGCCGCCGCGAAACGCGTCGCCGCAGCCGGTGGGATCGAGCACTTGCCTGGCCGTGACAGCCGGAATCTCTTCGATACCGCCGCCGTGATGGATCTGTGCACCCTTCTCGCCGAGCGTGATGATCAACGCGTCGACCTTGCTGGCGATCTGTTCGATCGACCAGCCGGTCTTGTTGCTCACCAGCCTGGCTTCGTAATCGTTGACCGCAACATAGGTGGCAAGTTCAATGACGCGCCGCAGCGTCTCGCCGTCGAACAGCGGCAAACCCTGGCCCGGATCGAAGATGAATGGCACGCCCGCGGCGGCAAGCTGTTCGGAGTGTTGAACCATGCCGTCGTAGCCGTCCGGCGCGACGATGCCGAGCGTCAAGCCTTTCACTTCGTCAGCGCGGTTCAGGTGCGACTGCATCATCGCGCCCGGATGGAACGCGGTGATCTGGTTGTTCTCGAGATCGGTCGTGATCATCGCCTGGGCCGAGTAGGTGTCCGGCACGACGAGCACGTTTTCCGTCGACAGGCCGAGCTGCGCGAGCCGGTCCAGATAGAGCTGCGCGTCGACGGCGCCGATCGCGCCCATGATGCGCGCGTTGCCGCCGAGCAGATTCAGCGCATAGGCGATGTTGCCCGCGCAGCCGCCGAACTCGCGACGCATGGTCGGCACGAGGAAGCTCACGTTCAGGATGTGGACCTGCTCCGGCAGGATGTGCTCCCGAAAGCGGCCTTCGAAGGTCATGATGTTGTCGTACGCGAGCGAGCCGCAGATGAGCGTAGCCAAGGCGAGCGTTCCTGTATGAATGCGGTGGGAAGAGACGCGAGGCGACGACAGCACCGCGCGCAGTGCCGTCGTTCGCGCGCGAGAGGGCTTACTTCAGCGCGGCGAGCGCTGCGTCGTAGTTCGGCTCGTTCTTGATTTCGCCGACCAGTTCGGCGTGCACGACCTTGTCGTTCTCGTCGATCACGACGACCGCGCGTGCGGTCAGGCCGGTCAGCGGACCGCTCGTCACGTCGACGCCGTACGCCTTGGCGAATTCATGGCCGCGGAACGTCGAGGCCGTCACCACGTTCTCGATGCCTTCGGTCGTGCAGAAGCGCGACGCCGCGAACGGCAGGTCGCCCGAGACGACGATCACGGCCGTGTTGGTGAGCTTCGCGGCGGCTTCGTTGAACTTGCGGGTCGACGTTGCGCAGGTCGGCGTGTCGAGACTCGGGACGATATTGAGCACCTTGCGCTTGCCGGCGAAATCGGCGAGCGTCAGCGGCTTCAGGTCGCGGCCGACCAGCGAGAACGCGGCGGCCTGCTGGCCGACCGACGGGAACGTGCCGCTTACTTCGATCGGGTTGCCACCCAGCGTGACTTGACTCATGTGTTGTGCTCCGAAAAGTGCGTCAGTGACGACAATGATGCGCCCGCTCGGGGGCGGGCGCGCGAGGGTGCGTTACGGATAAAAAATCTGTACGCGGAAATTGGAGGCGATCGCCGTGCCGGTGTCGAGGTGCACGATCATCGTCTGGGTTGCGTGCGCGGGCAGGCCGTTCGCGATCACGGTGCCGGGCGGCACATAATCCTGCGGCCACAGCACGCGCCGCACGGCGACGTTGTTCTGATCGTCGAGCAGCGTGAGTTCGATTGCGGGGTAGGCGAGCGCGATGTTCAGGCGGTTGTGCAGCGGCATCTTCAGCTCGAGCTTGTGCGGGCCGTCGATCTGCCGCAGATCGGACGGCTCGACGAGCAATCCCTCGATGTCGTGCGGCGGCGTCAGCTGGCAGCCGAGATGCGCGCAGGCCTGCGCGTAGAGAATCTGCGAGCGCGGCAGGTTGATCATCACGGTCTCGCGCTGCCACCACGCGAGTTGCGCGAGCAGTGCAATGACGAGCAGCGCGGCGAGCACCACGCCAGCCACGATCCAGCCGACGCGTCCGGCTTCCGCGGGGCGGGTTTCGCGCATGACCGTAAAAGGATCGCCGCCGTCGCCGACGGGAGGGTTGACCGAGAACGGCTCGCCGCTCGATCCGGCTGGCGATGGGCCGCCCGGCGGGCGCGGGCCGCCGGGTCCGCCGGTACCGGCAGCACTCGCTGCACCCGCTGCACCCAGGCCTGCGGCCGCGCCGAAGCCGGCCGCGCCTAAGCCGGCCGCGCCAAAGCGCGGTTCGTTGTCGGCCACGCCATGCAGACTCGCGGGTTCGCGCAGCGCGGGTTCATCGAGCGTGGACGGCTCGGAGCGTTCGGTCTTGCGCCACACGCGCGGCGCTTCGTCTTCGAACGGCGGTGGGGCGGGCGGCGCGGCGGGACGCGCCGCGGGCGGGACGACAGGCGCTTCATCGACCTCATCGTCAGCGGGATAGGCAAATGGTTCGAGCGGCGCGTCGGCAAGCGTCGGTTCATCGTCCGCGGGCAGCGGCGCGGTGAAACCGCCGGCGCGCAATTCGGGCTCGCTCGCCTGATGCGGGGTGCCTCGCGTGACGGAGGCGTGCTCGTTGCGGCCGAGCGGCAGCGGCCCAAGCTCCATGCTGTTGGCGTGGTCGCGCAAACGGCTATCGAGCGTGCTGCTGGAACTGCTGGTGGGCACGTGGTCCGAAGCCGGCGCCCACAGGTCCATCGCGACGCCGCTGAAGTCGGGACTCGGTTGCCGCACACCCGACAGCGCTTCGATCGCCGCCGCGGCGGCAACCGGTTTGGCCGTGGAAAAATCACCGCCTTCGGCGACGTCGAACAGACTGCTCGACGCGTCGAAGACTTCCTGGCAATGCCCGCAACGCACGAGGCCGCGGCGCTGCGCAAGCTGCGCCGGTTGCAGACGGAAGACAGTTTCGCAGAAGGGGCAGCGCGTCGCCAGGTGCATATCGAGCCGTTGAGCCTGAGGCCGTTGGGGTGACAATACGCCTTATTCTAATTGGTTTCGCGGCGTGTTCCGGCGAGGCACACCCAGCCCTCATGCTCGCGCCACACGCTGATATCGATCCAGCGCGCGTAGACCTGCGCGACTTGGTCGGCCTGGCGCGCGAGAATGCCCGACAGCGCGATGCGTCCACCCGGCTTCACCTTCGACGACAGCATCGACGCCATCAGCTTCAGCGGATTGGACAGGATGTTCGCGACCACGACGTCGAACTCGCCGGCCGGACAGGCGTCGGGCAGGCCATAGGTGACCTCGGCGCGATTGCGCTCGCTATTGTGACGCGCCGATTCGACCGCCTGCGGATCGATGTCGATGCCGATCACCGGATCGGCGCCGCACTTCTTCGCGAGAATCGCGAGGATGCCCGAGCCGCAGCCGTAGTCGAGCACGGACTGGCCGGCCTTGACCGACTGCTCGATCCACTCCATGCACAGTCGCGTGGTGGGGTGGCTGCCGGTGCCGAACGCGAGGCCCGGATCGAGTTCGAGCACGAGCGCGTCGGGGTCCGGCGCGTCGTGCCACGACGGCACGACCCAGATGCGCTCGCCGATCTGGATCGGATCGAACTGCGACTGCGTGAGCCGCACCCAGTCCTGCTCCTCGACCTCGCGCACGGTGTAGGCCGGCGCGGCTTCGAGTCCGATTTCGTTGGCCGCGGCGGTCAGCAGCACGGCCGGATCGTGTTCCGGCGCGAGCAGCGCGATCACGCGCGAGTGCTGCCACGCCGTGCGATCCGGCGTCAGACCGGGCTCGCCGAACAACGGCTGTTCGTCGGGCGTGTCGGCGTCGGCGTCTTCGACCGATACCGACAGCGCGCCCAACTCGAGCAGCGCGTCGGACAACTCCTCCGCGTGCTCGCGTGCCAGTTCGGCGACCAGTTCCCGATAGCTCATGACTTACGCTTCTTCCGCAACCTGCTGACGCGCAGCCAGCCGGTTTTCGAGGTAGTGAATGCTGGTGCCGCCTTCGACGAACTTCGCGTCGAGCATCAGCTCACGGTGCAGCGGGATGTTGGTCTGAATGCCTTCGACCACCATTTCCGACAGCGCGATGCGCATCCGCTTGATCGCCTGTTCGCGCGTCGCGCCGTAAGCGATCAGCTTGCCGATCATCGAATCATAGTTCGGCGGCACGAAATAGCCGTTGTACGCGTGCGAATCGACCCGGATGCCGGGACCGCCCGGCATGTGCCACGAGGTCAGGCGTCCCGGCGACGGCGTGAACTTGAACGGATCTTCAGCGTTGATCCGGCATTCGATCGCATGGCCCTTGAACACGATGTCGCGTTGACGGAACGCAAGCTTTTCGCCCGCCGCGATGCGGATCTGTTCCTGCACGATGTCGACGCCCGTGATCAGCTCGGTCACCGGGTGCTCGACCTGCACGCGCGTGTTCATCTCGATGAAGTAGAACTCGCCGTTTTCATACAGGAACTCGAAGGTGCCCGCGCCGAGGTAACCCATCTTCTTGCATGCGTCCGCACAACGATCGCCGATGCGGTCGATCAGACGACGCGCGATGCCCGGCGCCGGCGCTTCCTCGATCACCTTCTGGTGACGACGCTGCATCGAGCAGTCGCGTTCGCCCAGCCACACGGCGTTCTTGAACGAATCGGCCAGCACCTGGATTTCGATGTGCCGCGGGTTCTCCAGGAATTTCTCCATGTAGACCTGCGGGTTGCCGAACGCACGGCCGGCTTCTTCACGTGTCATGTTGACCGCGTTGACCAACGCCGCTTCCGTGTGCACCACGCGCATGCCGCGGCCACCGCCGCCTCCAGCAGCCTTGATGATGACCGGATAGCCGACCTGGCGGGCGATCTTCACGATCTCCTTCGGATCGTCCGGCAGAGCGCCTTCCGAACCCGGCACGCAAGGCACGCCGGTCTTGATCATGGTCTGCTTCGCCGTGACCTTGTCGCCCATCATGCGGATCGTTTCCGGACGCGGGCCGATGAAGGTGAAGCCGGACTGCTCGACGCGCTCGGCGAAGTCGGCGTTCTCTGACAGGAAGCCGTAGCCGGGGTGAATCGCTTCGGCGTCGGTGACTTCGGCCGCGCTGATCAGCGCAGGCATGTTCAGATAGCTCAGATTCGACGGTGCCGGGCCGATGCAGACCGCCTCGTCGGCGAGCTTCACGTACTTGGCTTCCTTGTCGGCTTCCGAATAGACGACGACCGTCTTGACGCCGAGTTCGCGGCAGGCGCGCTGGATACGAAGCGCGATCTCGCCACGGTTGGCAATGAGGATTTTTTCAAACATAGCGGGTTTTCGACTCATCAATGGGCGCCGGGTCGGTCACGACGTCGGCTGCCGCAGAGGATCGGTCGCGCGCCTCGGGAAGAGCGGCGCGCGGGCGGCGGATAGTGCGTGCCGCGTTAGCCGACCACGAACAGCGGTTGGCCGTACTCGACCGCCTGGCCGTTTTCGACGAGGATTTCCTTGACCACGCCGGACTTGTCCGACTCGATCTCGTTGAGCAGCTTCATCGCTTCGATGATGCAGATGGTCTGGCCTTCCTTGACCGTGTCGCCGACCTGGACGAACGGATCGGCGCCCGGCGACGGTGCGCGGTAGAACGTGCCGACCATCGGCGAGGTCACCACGTGACCCTGCGGCGCGACGGCGGCCGGCGTGGCCGGAGCACCCGCAGCGGCCGGTGCTTCGACCGCGCCTACCGGTGCGGCCTGCGGGAATTGCGGTGCGGCGTACGAGGGGGACTGCTGGACGTAAACCGGCGGCGCATTCTTGACGATGCGGACCTTGCCTTCGCCCTCGGTCACTTCGAGTTCGGAAATACCGGACTCCGAGACGAGGTCGATCAGAGTTTTGAGTTTACGTAGATCCATCAGGGTGCCCCTTTTCAATGCGTAGTGTGCCGGCGCGTGCAAGCGTGCAGTAGCCGGCTCAAATTGGACGTGTTTGGATTCAGCCGCGCGACGAGCCGGCCGCGAGCCGGTCGAGCGCGAATTCGAGCGCGTACAGATACCCCTTCCAGCCGAGGCCGCAGATGACGCCCTCAGCCTGGTCGGAGAAATACGAGTGATGCCTGAACGGTTCGCGACGATGCACGTTCGACAGATGAATCTCGACGAACGGGATGCCGACCCCCGCTAGTGCGTCCCGAATGGCCACGCTCGTGTGCGTGTACGCGGCGGGATTGATCAGGATGAAATCGGTTTTCTCGGTGCGGGCGGCCTGAATACGGTCGACCAGCGCGCCTTCATGATTACTCTGGAACGACGCAAGCTCGACGTCTGCGTCGGCTGCGCGATCCGCCAGCGCCTGATCGATCTGCGGCAGGGTCACGCGACCGTAGACCTCGGGTTCCCGGGTGCCGAGAAGATTGAGGTTGGGGCCGTGCAGTACCAGCAGTCGCGTCATGGTCGCTTCTTTTTCCGTGGAATTGCGCGAACTTTAGCGCTGATTAGAGAAACTTGTCTAGTTTCGCGCGCGTACGGGGCGTCGGCTGGCGCGGGCGGCGGCGCGGCCGTGGGCCCAACTTCACTCAAATTCGGGAATTATTCGCGCATTTTTGCTCGTTCTGCACGGAATCGGATGCCAAATAGCACAGTCCCGGAAATCGGGAAATTTACAGCGCATTGAGCGTCTGACGCAGGGCCGCGGGGTCGATCTGGCCCAATTTTGTCGAGCGAATGTTGCCTTTTGCGTCGATCACGACGGTAAACGGCAGTCCGCCCGCGTTGTTGCCGAATGCGCGGGCGAGGTCGGCGCCGCCGAAGCCGGTCACGTAGATCGGGTAGGCGACCTTGACCTTCTGCAGGAAGGTCTGGATGTTCTTTTCCGAGTCGACGCCGAGGCCGACGAACTGGATGCCTTTCTTTGCATACTCGCGCTGGATCTGCGACAGCGCCGGCATTTCTTCGACGCACGGACCGCACCAGGAGGCCCAGAAGTTGACGACGATCGGGCGGCCCTTGAGCAGGCTCAGCGACTGCGGCTTGCCGTCGACGTTCGTAACCGGCGCGGCCCATAGTTGCTGGACGGGGTTCGTCGCATGCGGATCGGACTGTGAGCCGGCTTGCGCACCGGCCTGCGCCGCGTACGCGACCTCGCTATCGCGATTGAACCAGTGATTGGCCAGCACCCCGCCGCCCGCGGCGACCAGCGCGACGACCGCGCCCGCCAGCATACGTCTTGTGTTCATCGTGCTCTGTTCTGTCTGTTCAGTTCAATTGGTGAAGGACGGCACTGGGTCGCCGTCGAGCAGCGCCTGCACCGCCTGCAAATTGGCTCGCGCCGTGCGACCGCGCGCGTCGGCGCGTACCGCGCCGCGCAGGTCGTCGGTTTCGTACAGCGCGAGGTGGATGCCGACCGGCTCCGCGCCGCGTTCGTCCGCGGGGCGCCACAGGAAGCTCAGCGTCTCCACATAGCCGCGACCCGCGAAGTGCCGTGTTTCCGACACGTCGTACTGGATGTTCGCATTGAGCAGGTAGATCGCGACTTCCTTCGGGTTGTCGCAAAACACCTGCAGATGGACATCCGAATGTTCGCCGGCCGTGCCGCCGAGCACCGCGCCCGTTAGATATGGATTGAACGGCGCGAGCCGCTCCATCCAGTCGACCGCGATCACCCGCAAGCGCCGCAGCAGCGCCGGCTGGCTGTCGCCCTGGAACAGCGCCTGGTATTCGCGGATCTCTTCTTCGATCTGATCGTTGTCCGGCAGCCATTCGCCGGCAATACGGGTCTCGCCGATGACCTGCCGGGCCGCTTTGCGCTTCGCGCTGGCGTAGTCCAGGCCGTCTTCGGCAATCAGGCGTGCAGCCGCGATCGCGATTTCCTCGCGCACGCGCTGCGGATCGAAATGTGATTTGCGGACCATCCTTGCATGATACTCGATCGGCCCTGGCGACGCGGTTCGGCGCCCCGGAGCGGGTGGCGCCGGGCGTGGCTGGCGGGGAGCAGCGCGCGCCGCGTCGGTTACAATAGGCGTCCTTTGCAGATGGCCGTTCCGGCCCTCCTGCGGCTCTCCCATCCCTCGCAAAAAACGCCCGCGCGGCACGACAGGCTTATGCACATCCACATCCTCGGCATCTGCGGCACCTTCATGGGCGGACTCGCGGTGCTCGCGCGCAACGCGGGCCACACGGTGACCGGCTGCGACGCCGGCGTCTATCCGCCGATGAGCACGCAGCTCGAGGCGCAAGGCATTGGTCTGATCGAGGGTTACGACGCGGACCAGCTGAACGGCCTGAACGCGGATCTGTTCGTGATCGGCAACGTGGTCACGCGCGGCAACCCGCTGATGGAAGCGATTCTCGACCGCGGTCTGCCGTATGTGTCCGGTCCGCAATGGCTCGGCGAGCACGTGCTGAACGGCAAGTGGGTGCTGGCGGTGGCCGGCACGCACGGCAAGACCACCACGAGCTCGATGCTCACCTGGCTGCTCGAAGACGCGGGACTGAACCCCGGCTTCCTGATCGGCGGCGTGCCGCTGAATTTCGGCGTATCGGCGCGGCTCACGGATTCGAGCTTCTTCGTGATCGAAGCCGACGAATACGACACCGCGTTCTTCGACAAACGTTCGAAGTTCGTCCATTACCGCCCGAAAACGGCCGTGCTGAACAATCTCGAATTCGATCACGCCGACATCTTCCCCGATCTCGCCGCGATCGAAACCCAGTTCCATCATCTGATCCGTACGGTGCCGCGCCTCGGCCGAGTCGTCACGAACGGCCGCGAGGACGCGCTCGAGCGCGTGCTAACGCGCGGCTGCTGGAGCGAGGTCGAACGCTTTGGCGTGCAGGGCGGCTGGGAGATTCAACCGGCCGAGCAAGGCGTGCCCGTCGACGAACGCTTCGCCGTCTATCACGACGGCGAGCGCGTCGGCGTGGTCGCCTGGCAGGTGCAGGGTGAGCACAACCGTATGAACGCGCTCGCCGCGATCGCCGCCGCGCGCCACGTCGGCGTGCCGCCCGCGCAGGCCGCGAAGTCGCTGTCCGGCTTTCGCAACGTGAAGCGCCGCATGGAAGTGCGCGGCAGCGTCGACGGCGTGACCGTGTACGACGACTTCGCCCATCACCCCACCGCGATCGAAACGACGGTGGCCGGGCTGCGCGCGCGCGTCGGCCGTGACAACACGCGCATTCTCGCGGTGCTCGAACCGCGCTCGAACACGATGAAGCTCGGCGTCATGAAGGCGCAACTGCCCGCGAGCCTCGCCGACGCCGACCTCGTGTTCGGCTACGGCGCGCCGAGCGGGCGCGACGCGCTCGGCTGGAACCTCGGCGAGGCGCTCGCGCCGCTCGACGGCAAGGCGCAGGCGTTCGACAACCTCGACGCGCTAGTGAAGGCCGTGGTCCACGCGGCGCGCCCCGGCGACCAGATTCTGGTGATGAGCAACGGCGGCTTCGGCGGCGTGCATCAGAAGCTGCTCGACGGTCTTTCGGCGCGAGGCGCGTCGTGATTCTCTATCTGCACGGTTTCCGGTCGTCGCCGAATTCGTTCAAGGCGCGCCTGCTGGCGGCGCGTCTTGCCGAACTCGGCCGCGCCGACGAATGGTGCTGCCCGATGCTGCCGGTCTCGCCGCTCGAGACGATCGCGCTCGCCGAAGCGCGGGTGGCCGAGGCTCGCGCGAAGGGCGGTGCGCAGCAGGTGACGGTGATCGGCAGCTCGCTCGGCGGCTACTTCGCCACCCATCTGGCCGAGAAGCACGGCTGGCCGGCCGTGCTGCTGAACCCGGCGGTCGTGCCGCAGCGCGATCTGAGCGCGTATCTCGGCGAGCAGCCGTTGTGGCACGGCGGCGGTAGCATCGTGGTCGAGCCGCATCATCTGGATGAATTACGCGCGCTCGGGGTCGCATCGATCACGCGGCCCGAACGCTATTATTTGATGGCAGCCACCGGCGACGAGGTGCTCGACTACCGCGAGATGCTCGCGCACTATCCGGGCGCGCGCACGACGCTGATCGAAGGCAGCGACCACGCGATCAGCGAGTTCGCGCAGTATCTCGACGACGTGCTGGCGTTTTGCGACGCCGAACACGTCGAGCCGCCGGCACCGCGCGCGACGGTCTGACGACGCGCAAGGGCGGCGGCACCACTAGCTGCACCCTCCCTGCAAGGACGTCAGAAAGACACACCGACCGCCACCGCAGGTCGCAAGATTCGCAAGTTTCAACCCGCGCCGGCGCGCGCAGTGCGCGCCGCGGATTCTTATCACGAACAGGTTGCCGTGCCGCGCATGCAGTGATCGATCGCCATTGGGCGTCGGGCGCGCCGGCAGATGCAAGTCAGAACGAGAGTATTGAGTGAACGTTTTCTTCGAGGAATCGGGCAGTTTCAAGGCCGGCAGCGTGCTGTCGCGCCAGGGCGACGCATTTCAGGTCGAGTTGCCGGGCGGGCGGCGCGCGAAGGTGCGCGCGAAGGATGTGCTGATCGAGTTCGAGAAGCCCACCGCGGCCGAACTGATGCAGCAGGCTGACGCGCTCGCGCAGGACATCGATCTCGACTTCCTGTGGGAGTGCGCGCCGGACGAGGAATTCCCGTTCGCGACGCTGGGCGCCGAGTACTTCGGCCAGAGCTTCGGTGCGATCGAGCGCGCGGCGCTGGTGCTGCGCATGCATGGCGCGCCGGTGTACTTCCGTCGCAAGGGCCGCGGCATGTACCAGCGCGCGCCGCAGGAGCAGCTGAAAATGGCGCTCGCGGGCCTCGAGCGCAAGCGTCAGCAGGCGCTCGTGCAGGCACAGTACGAGGAAGAGCTGAAGGAAGGCCGTCTGCCGGACGCGTTCGCGGGCGGCAAGGGGCTCGCATTGCTGACGAAGCCCGACAAGAACACGATCGAGTACAAGGCGCTCGAAGCCGCCGCGGCCGCGCGCGGCATCTCGCAGGCCCGGCTGATGCTCGAATGCGGCGCGATCGCGTCGCCGCGCGCGCTGCACGAGGCGAAGTTCCTGTCCGAGTTCTTCCCGCATGGCACCGGCTTCCCGTCGGTCGCGGCCGCGAACGTGCCCGACGATCTGCCGCAGGCCGACGTCGAGGCATTCTCGATCGACGACATCACCACGACCGAAATCGACGACGCGTTCTCGGTCGAGCATCTGGCCGACGGTCGCGTGCGCATCGGTGTGCACATCGCCGCGCCGGCGCTTGGCATCCAGCGTGGCGATGACGTCGACGCGATCGCGCGCGCGCGTTTGTCGACGGTCTACATGCCCGGCGACAAGATTACGATGCTGCCCGACAGCGTCGTCGACACGTTCACGCTCGCCGAGGGCGGGTATCGCCCGGCGCTGTCGCTGTACGTGATCATCAATCGCGAAACGCAGGAAATCGTCGCGAGCGAGACGCGCGCCGAGCGCGTGTTCGTGAAGAACAACCTGCGCCACAACACGCTCGACGAAGTCGTCACCGAAGCAGCGCTCGCCGAAGGCAGCGGAGAGTATCCGCACAAGGACGATATCGCCGTGCTGTGGCCGTTCGCCCAGGCGCTGTTCGAAAAGCGCCAGACCGCGCGCGCCGGCTACGGCCTGCGCCGCGAAGTGCAGCGCAATACCGACTTCAATTTCTACGTCGAAGGCGAGCACATCACGATCACGCCGCGCCGGCGCGGCTCGCCGCTCGACACGATCGTCGCCGAGCTGGCGATTCTCGCGAATTCGTCGTGGGGCGCGTTCCTGCACGATCACGGTGTGCCGGGCATCTATCGCACGCAGCGCGCGTTTGGCGCGCCCAGCGGCCCGAAGCGCACGCGCATGCAGACCAACGCGGCGCCGCACGAAGGGCTCGGCGTTACGCAGTACGCGTGGAGCACGTCGCCGCTGCGCCGCTACGTCGACCTCGTGAATCAGTGGCAGCTGATCGCGTGCGTGCAGCACGGCGTGACCGCGAAGCTCGCCGCGCCGTTCAAGCCGAAGGACGCCGATCTGTTCGCGGTCGTGCAGGGCTTCGACGACACCTACACCGCTTACGCCGACTATCAGCGCCGCATGGAGTACTTCTGGTGTCTGCGCTGGCTCACGCAGGAAAACCGCAAGCAGGTGGTGGCGTCGGTCGTGAAGGGCGATCTCGTGCGTCTGGAAGAAATTCCGCTGCTGCTGCACGTGCCGGGGCTCGGCGTGCATGCGCGCGGTACGCGCTTGCAGATGGAAGTGATGTCGATCGATGAACTGACGATCGAAGCGTCGGTGCGTTTGCTGCATGTGCTCGATGCGCCGACCGTGACGAGCGGCGCCGAAGCGGAAGAAGGCGAGGACGAGGGCGAAGAGGAACTGCTCGACGCGGCCGACGCCAGCGCCGAAAGCGAAGCGGAAGCCGAGGCGGAAGCCGACACCGCCGGCGGCGACGAATCCGCGGCAGGCGGCGACGGCAACGACGCCCCCAACACCGCCGACACCGATCAAAACATCACGGAGCCGGGACGATGAGCAGCAACGAAGCACGCGACCGCTATGCGGTCATCGGCAATCCGGTCGGTCATAGCAAGTCGCCGTTCATCCACGCGCGCTTCGCGGCGCAAACCGGCGAGCCGGTCGAGTACGGCCATCTGCTCGCGCCGGTCGACGCGTTCGTGCCGCACGTGCGCGCGTTTATCGAAGCGGGCGGGCGCGGCCTGAACGTGACGGTGCCGTTCAAGCTCGACGCGCATGCGTTCGCCAACACGCTGTCGCCGCGCGCGGCGGCGGCCGGCGCGGTGAACACGTTGCGGGTGGACGCCGACGGCATCTACGGCGACAACACGGATGGCTTCGGCCTCGTGCGCGACATCGAGGTGAATCTCGGCGTGCCGCTGAAGGGCGCGCGCATCCTGCTGCTCGGCGCGGGCGGCGCCGCGCGTGGCGTCGTGCTGCCGATGCTCGACCGTGCGCCGCATACGCTGACCATCGTGAACCGCACGGCGCAGAAGGCCGAGGCGCTGGTCGAGCAGTTCGCGCAAGCCGCGAGCGACGCGCACTGCCGGCTCGTCGGCGGCAGCGCCCGCGCGATCGAGGCAGGCCAGTACGACGTGATCGTCAATGCGACCGCGGGCAGCCTCGAGGCCGCGTTGCCGGAGTGCGACGACCGCGCCTTCGGCAACGGCACGCTCGCCTACGACATGATGTACAGCGCCCATCCGACCGTCTTCATGCAGCACGCGGCAAAGCTCGGCGCGCGTGGCGCCGACGGCCTCGGCATGCTGGTCGAGCAGGCCGCCGAATCGTTCTACGTGTGGCGCGGCGCGCGTCCGGACGGCGCGCCGGTGCTCGCCGAGTTGCGCGCGCTGCTGTCGGCGCCGTCGCCCGCATAACGTCAGCGCGCGGACGGCACGCACCATGACAGCGACGCAGCGCACCGGCGGTCCGCGCGGTCAGGCGGGCGCGCTGCGCTGGCTCGCATATCTGATCACGGTCGTGGTGATCGCGTGGCTTGCCACGCAGGCGTTCTACTTCGCGCAGATCGCGATCTGGAATGTCGTCAATCCGCGCTCGACTGCGTTCATGCGCTCGGACGCGTGGCGTCTTTCGCAGGATCGGCCGGATCTGTCGATACAGCGCACGTGGGTGCCGTACGACCAGATTTCGCGCAACCTGAAGCGCGCGATCATCGCGTCCGAGGACGCGAACTTCGTCAACAACAAAGGCTACGAAACCGACGCGATCCTGCAAGCCTGGGAGCGCAACAAGGCGCAGGGACGGATCGTGCGCGGCGGCTCGACGATCTCGCAGCAGCTCGCGCGCAACCTGTTTCTGTCGCGCGAGAAGAGCTATATCCGCAAGGGCCAGGAGCTGATCATCACGTGGATGCTCGAAACGCTGATGGACAAGCAGCGCATCTTCGAGATCTATCTGAACTCGGTCGAATGGGGCAACGGCGTGTACGGCGCCGAGGCGGCCGCGCAGTATTACTTCAAGACCTCGGCGAGCAAGCTCACGGCCGCGCAGTCGGCGCGGCTCGCGGTGATGCTGCCGCGCCCCAAATATTTCGACGAACACAGGAATTCGGCGTACCTCGCGCAGCGCGCGCGCGTGATCGCGCGGCGTATGGGTGCCGCCGAATTGCCCGATTGAAAAAACCTCGATTTCTCCGGTTTTCCCGCTCCAAAGCCCGCCTTACGCGGGCTTTTTTGCGTCTTCGGTCAGGCGCGCAACCCTCTGCTAAACACGTGTTTGGCTACTAAAATCTCATTATATGGACTCAACATTCACATATTGGTGATTCTCGAAAGTCGCCCTACAATCCAAGCCAACATGCATCGCGAAGTCCGCGCCCAGAGCGAGACCCAGCGAACAGCGACAGAAAAAACCGGAGACGAGGCCAACCATGTCTGGCAGCCGAACCCAGCGGCCGCGCGAACGCGCCGTCGCTAGCAGCGCCGCCGCAGACATTCCCGCCCTGTTCTCCGGGCCCGCGCGCCAGGCGCAGAAATCATCCGAAAGCGAATCGCCATGAACAAAGCGATGCCCACTCACGCCGCCAGCGCGGCCGAGGTCGCGCAGGGGTCGAACGGCGGCCCGGACAGCGCGTCGAATTCCGCGCTGAAGCCGACGTCGCGCGAGACCTCAGCCAACCCCACCCATGCCGCCGCCAATGCGTCCGCTACCGCAAGGACGTCGCGTCCGGTGGCGCGCGCGGCGACCGTCGACGGGCTCGGGCTGCCGGTCACGCTGCTGGAAATCACGCCGCAGCAGGCCGGCACGCAGACGCTGTTGCGCGGCCTCGCGATTCTCGAGGCGGCCGCGGCCGGCGTGCGCGATCTGCGCAGCTTCGGCGCCGCGCTCGGCACGACTCGCAGCACCACCCACCGGCTCGTCAGCAGCCTCGTGCAGGCGCGCTATCTGCGTCAGGTGCAGGGCGGCTATCTGCTCGGGCCGAAGCTGATCGAGCTCGGCACGATCGCGCTCGAACAGATGCCGCTCACGGCCGTCGCGCGTCCGCATCTGGAGTCGCTGGCCGAGCAGACGCTCGACACGATCCATCTCGGCGTGCGCGACGGCGACGACGTGCTGTACATCGACAAGATCCCCGGCACGCGTGGCCTCGAAATGCGCTCGCGGGTCGGTCACCGGATGCCGCTCGCGTCGACCGGCATCGGCAAGGCGATGATGCTCGACCTTGGGCCGGATGCATGGCAGTCGCTGTTCGACGCGTCGCGCCGCGCGCTCGCCGGCGTGAGTTTCAAGCCGGACAACCGCCCCGACGCGCCGACCTTCCTGCAACGCATGACCAGCTACGCGGCCGGCGGCTACACGTTCGATCTCGAGGAGAACGAAGCGGCGATCCGCTGCGTCGCGGCGCCGGTGCGCGACGCGTCGGGCGCGATCGTCGCGGCGCTGTCGGTGGCGAGCACGATTCCGTATATGCCGCTCGAACGGATGGACGAACTGATTCCGATCGTGCAGCGCGAGGCGCGCGCGATCTCGGAAGAACTCGGTTGGCGCGCTCCGCAACCGGCCACGCGCAGGATCAAGCGATGAAACAAGCGGGCACCGCCACGCTGGCGAACCACCAGACGGCCGCCGCGCCCGATACGGGCGTGACGACCGGCGCCCCCGACGTCGCCGCCGTCGACTTCGCCAACGCCGCGCTGATCGCGCTCGACTGGGGCACGACATCGCTGCGCGCCTATCTGTTCGACGCGCACGGCCACGTGCTGGCGACGCGCGCATCGGCGGCCGGCATCATGAATCTGCCGCGCAGCGCGGCCGAGGGCGGCTTCGACGCCGCGTTCGACGACGCCTGCGGCGCCTGGCTCGACCAGGCGCGCGGCGTGCCGGTAATCGCCGCGGGGATGGTCGGCAGCGCACAGGGCTGGCTCGAGGCGCCGTATGTCGAAACGCCCGCAAACGCCGATGCGTTGGTGGCCGGCATCGTGCGCGTCGAGACCGCATCGGGCGCGACGCTGCATATCGTGCCGGGCGTGCTGCAACGCGGCGAGCTGCCCAACGTGATGCGCGGCGAGGAGACGCAAATTTTCGGCGCGCTCAGCGCGGACACCGACGGCGCGCAGGAGCCGAACGCGGCCGACAGCCACGCCCGTTCGTTGATCGGCCTGCCCGGCACGCATGCGAAGTGGGCGGTCGTGCAGGGAGCGCGCATCGAGCGTTTTCACACCTTCATGACCGGCGAGGTGTTCGCCGCGCTGCGCGAGCATACGATTCTCGGTCGCACGATGGCCACCCCCGATCGTCCGGATACCGAAGCGTTCCTGCGCGGCGTGAACATCGCGCGCGAGAAGGGCCAGGCCGGCGTGCTCGCGACCGTGTTCAGCACACGTACGCTCGGCTTGACCGGCGAGCTGTCGAGCGAGGCGCAGCCCGACTATCTGTCGGGCCTTCTGATTGGACATGAGCTCGCCGGCCTCGAAGCGGTACTCGCGCAGCAAGGCAGCTCGCTCGCCCAACAGAGTCTTCGGCTGATCGGCAACGACGCGCTGTGCGAGCGCTACCGCCTCGCGCTTGCGCAATTCGGCTGTCTGCGCGCGGAACCGGTCAGGCACGCAACCGAGCGCGGCCTGTGGCGCGTCGCCGTCGCAGCGGGGCTCGTCCAGCCTTCCGCCCATGCGACGCACGCAGGCTAACCGGCGCGACTCTCGCCCCTGACGCTCACGAAACAAGGAACCGACATGCAACCTCACATCAATCTGCCCGGACCGTACATGCCGCACGCGGGTCTGATCGCCGCGTTCGAAGCCTGTCCGTTGATCGCGATCCTGCGCGGCGTCACGCCCGCCGACGCGGCCGATCACGGTCAGGCCCTGTACGAAGCGGGCTTTCGCATCGTCGAGGTGCCGCTCAATTCGCCGCAGCCGTTCGACAGCATCGCGGCGATCCGCAAGGTGCTGCCGGCCGACGCGATCGTCGGCGCGGGCACGGTGCTGCATCCGCAGTTCGTCGACGACGTGAAGGCGGCAGGCGGCGAGCTCGTCGTGATGCCGCATAGCGATCCGGAAGTCGTCAGGGCCGCGAAGGCGAGTGGCCTCGCCTGCGCGCCGGGCGTCGCGACGCCGAACGAAGCGTTCATCGCGCTGAAGAACGGCGCGGACGTGCTGAAGATGTTCCCCGCCGAGCAGCTCGGCTGCCAGGTCGTCAAGGCATGGCGTGCGGTGATCGCCGCGCAGGTGCCGCTGGTGCCGGTCGGCGGCATCACGCCGGACAACATGGGGCCGTTTCTCAGCGCCGGCGCGAACGGCTTCGGGCTCGGCTCGGCGCTGTACAAGCCGGGACAGAGCGCCGCGGTGACCGCCTCGCACGCGAAGGCGTTCATCAACGGTCTGCGGATCGCTCGCGCGGGCGTGAAGAAATGAACCGGCTCGCCGGCAAAGCCGCTCTCGTGACCGGCGCCGGGCGCGGTATCGGCGCGGCGATCGCGCTCGCGTTCGCCCGCGAGGGCGCGGCCGTCGTGCTGGCGGAACTCGATCTCGACATGGCGCAGCGCACGGCCGCGCAGATCGAAGCCCAGACCGGCGCGCGTGCGCTCGCGGTGCAGACCGACGTGACGCAGGCGGCGTCGGTGCAGCACGCGGTCAGCGAAGGCGAAAGCGCGTTCGGCGCGCTCGACATCCTCGTCAACAACGCGGGCATCAACGTGTTCTGCGATCCGCTGACGATGACCGACGCCGACTGGCGGCGCTGCTTCGCGGTCGATCTCGACGGCGTGTGGAACGGCTGCCGCGCGGTGTTGCCGGGCATGGTCGAACGCGGCGCGGGCAGCATCGTGAACATCGCGTCGACGCACGCCTTCAAGATCATTCCGGGCTGCTTTCCGTACCCGGTGGCAAAGCACGGCGTGATCGGCCTCACGCGCGCGCTCGGGATCGAGTACGCGCCGCGCAACGTGCGGGTGAACGCGATCGCGCCGGGCTACATCGAGACGCAATTGACGCACGACTGGTGGAACGAGCAGCCCGATCCGGCCGCCGCGAAGCAGGCGACGCTCGATCTGCAACCGATGAAGCGCATCGGCCGCCCGGAGGAGGTGGCGATGACCGCGGTGTTCCTCGCATCGGACGAGGCGCCGTTCATCAACGCGAGCTGCATCACCGTCGATGGCGGGCGCTCGGCGCTGTATCACGACTGAGCTCGCATCGCGAACAGACACGAGCAACAACATGCACCGAACACCGGACGACGCGCTGGCCGCGTGTGTCAGACCGGTACAAGAAGACGCGGCCGATACCTTCTCGTTATCAATTAGTCAGGAGACACGCATCATGAAACGAAGAATTTTCCTCACGCTGGCAGCGGCGGCGACGGGTGTGCTCTTCAACGCGCCGGTCGTACAGGCTGCCGATACGGTCAAGATCGGCTTTCTCGTGAAACAGCCGGAAGAGCCGTGGTTCCAGGACGAATGGAAGTTCGCGGAGATTGCCGCCAAGGAGAAGGGCTTCACGCTGGTGAAGATCGGTGCGCCGTCGGGCGAGAAGGTGATGAGCGCAATCGATAACCTCGCCGCCCAGAAGGCTCAGGGCTTCGTGATCTGCACGCCCGACGTCAAGCTCGGGCCGGGCATCGTCGCGAAGGCGAAGGCCGACGGCCTGAAGATGATGACGGTCGACGACCGCCTCGTCGACGGTGCGGGCAAGCCGATCGAGTCGGTGCCGCATATGGGCATCTCGGCGTACAACATCGGCAAGCAGGTCGGTGACGGCCTGGCGGCTGAAATCAAGAAACGCGGCTGGGACATGAAGGACGTCGGCGCGATCGACGTGACCTACGAGCAGCTGCCGACCGCGCATGACCGCACCACCGGCGCAACCGACGCGCTGGTCGCCGCGGGCTTTCCGAAAGCGAACGTGATCGCCGCGCCGCAAGCGAAGACCGACACGGAAAACGCGTTCAATGCCGCCAACATCGCGCTGACCAAGAACCCGCAGTTCAAGCACTGGGTCGCTTACGCGCTGAACGACGAAGGTGTGCTCGGCGCGGTGCGCGCGGCGGAAGGCCGCGGCTTCAAGGCCGACAACATGATCGGTATCGGTATCGGCGGGGCGGACTCGGCTTTGAACGAGTTCAAGAAGCCGCAGCCGACTGGCTTCTACGGCACCGTGATCATCAGCCCGAAGCGCCACGGCGAAGAAACCTCGGACCTGATGTACGTGTGGATCACGCAAGGCAAGGAGCCGCCGCTGCTGACGCTGACGAGCGGCATGCTGGCGACGCGCGACAACGTCGCCGAAGTGCGCGAGAAGATGGGCCTCGCGTCGAAGTAAGCGCGGGTCTTGCGGTGACATGAAGTACACCGCCGGCGCGCCGCTTTCTCCGCATCTCGCGGAGGGCGGCGCGCCCAAGGTACATATGAGGCATGAGGAGGCGAAGTGTCAGCGACGCTACGTTTTGACAATATCGGCAAGGTCTTTCCAGGCGTGCGTGCGCTCGACGGTGTGTCCTTCGACGTCAACGTCGGCCAGGTGCACGGCCTGATGGGCGAAAACGGCGCAGGGAAATCGACGCTGCTGAAAATTCTCGGCGGCGAGTATCAGCCCGATTCGGGCCGCATGATGATCGACGGCAACGAGGTGCGCTTTCCGAGCGCGGCCGCATCGATCGGTGCCGGCATCGCGGTGATTCACCAGGAACTGCAGTACGTGCCCGACCTCACGGTCGCGGAAAATCTGCTGCTCGGTCAGCTGCCCAATTCGCTCGGCTGGGTCAACAAGCGCGAGGCGAAGCGCTTCGTGCGCGAGCGCCTCGAAGCGATGGGCGTCGCGCTCGATCCGAACGCGAAGCTGCGCAAGCTGTCGATCGCGCAGCGGCAGATGGTCGAGATCTGCAAGGCGCTGATGCGCAACGCGCGCGTGATCGCGCTCGACGAGCCGACCAGCTCGCTGTCGCATCGCGAGACCGAGGTGCTGTTCAAGCTGGTGCGCGATCTGCGCGCCGACAACCGCGCGATGATCTACATCTCGCACCGCATGGACGAGATCTACGAGCTGTGCGACGCGTGCACGATCTTCCGCGACGGCCGCAAGGTCGCCTCGCATCCTACGCTCGAAGGCGTGTCGCGCGACACGATCGTCAGCGAGATGGTCGGGCGGGAAATTTCGGACATCTATAGCTATTCGGCGCGGCCGCTCGGCGAAGTGCGCTTCGCGGCGAAAGCGATCGAAGGGCATCCGCTCGCGCAGCCGGCGAGCTTCGAGGTACGGCGCGGCGAGATCGTCGGCTTCTTCGGCCTCGTCGGCGCGGGCCGCAGCGAGCTGATGCATCTGGTGTACGGCGCCGAGCATCGTAAGGGCGGCGAACTGGTGCTCGACGGCAAGCCGATCAAGGTGCGCAGCGCGGGCGAGGCGATTAAACACGGCATCGTGCTGTGCCCCGAGGATCGCAAGGAAGAGGGCATCGTCGCGATGGCGAGCGTCTCGGAGAACATCAATATCAGCTGCCGCCGTCACTTTCTGCGCGCGGGCGTGTTTCTCGATCGCAAGAAGGAGGCGCAGACCGCCGACCGTTTCATCAAGCTGCTGAAGATCAAGACGCCGCATCGCCGGCAGAAGATCCGCTTCCTGTCGGGCGGCAATCAGCAGAAGGCGATTCTGTCGCGCTGGCTCGCCGAGCCCGATCTGAAGGTCGTGATTCTCGACGAACCGACGCGCGGCATCGACGTCGGCGCGAAGCACGAGATCTATAACGTGATCTATCAGCTCGCCGAGCGCGGCTGCGCGATCGTGATGATTTCGTCTGAACTACCTGAAGTGCTCGGCGTGTCCGATCGGATCGTCGTGATGCGCCAGGGCCGCATTTCCGGCGAACTCGCGCGCAAGGACGCGAGCGAGCAGTCGGTGCTGGGCCTCGCGCTGCCGCAAAGCTCGACCGCGCCGCCTGAAAACGCCAATGCGAACGCCGATGCGAACGCGAACGCCGCCAACCAGAGCGGGTCGCGCGCGGCCTGAACCTTATCCGGACGTGAGTCCGCAACCCGTGGGGAACGGGGAGGAGTATTGAACATGCAAGCCAGAGAAAACCTCGCGCAGCAGGCCGCCAAGAGCGCGGCCGACGCGCTGATTCCGCAGACCACGGACAAGGCCAAGTGGTGGCAGCAGATCACCGAGTACAGCCTGATCGTGATCTTCGTCGTGATGTTCGTCACGATGTCGCTGACCGTCGATCATTTCTTCTCGATCGAGAACATGCTCGGCCTCGCGCTGTCGATCTCGCAGATCGGCATGGTCGCGTGCACGATGATGTTCTGCCTCGCGTCGCGCGACTTCGATCTTTCTGTCGGCTCGACCGTCGCGTTCGCCGGCGTGCTGTGCGCGATGGTGCTCAATGCGACGAACAGCACGTTCATCGCGATCGTCGCGGCGGTCGCGGCAGGCGCGGTGATCGGCTTCGTCAACGGCGCGGTGATCGCCTATCTGCGCATCAACGCGCTGATCACGACGCTCGCGACGATGGAAATCGTCCGCGGCCTCGGCTTCATCGTCTCGCATGGGCAGGCGGTCGGCGTGTCGTCGGATACGTTCATCGCGTTGGGCGGCCTGACGTTCTTCGGCGTGTCGCTGCCGATCTGGGTCACGCTGATGTGCTTCATCGTGTTCGGCGTGATGCTGAACCAGACCGTCTACGGCCGCAATACGCTCGCGATCGGCGGCAATCCGGAAGCGTCGCGGCTCGCCGGTATCAACGTGGAGCGCACGCGCGTCTACATCTTCCTGATCCAGGGCGCGGTCACCGCGCTCGCCGGCGTGATTCTCGCCTCGCGGATCACGTCGGGTCAGCCGAACGCCGCCGAAGGCTTCGAGCTGAACGTGATCTCCGCGTGCGTGCTCGGCGGCGTGTCGCTGCTGGGCGGCCGCGCGACGATCTCCGGTGTCGTGATCGGCGTGCTGATCATGGGTACGGTCGAGAACGTGATGAACCTGATGAACATCGACGCGTTCTACCAGTACCTCGTGCGCGGCGCGATCCTGCTCGCGGCCGTGTTGCTCGACCAGTTGAAGAACCGCGGCTCGCGCGATTGATTCACTTTCACCTCATCCCAAGCTCATAAAGGAATCGAACGATGTCGTCTCCTGCCAATGCAAATGCCCGCCTCGCGGATACCGCGTACGCGCGCTATCCGAGCCTCGTCGACCGTACGGTGCTGATCACGGGCGGCGCGACCGGCATCGGCGCATCGTTCGTCGAGCACTTCGCGGCGCAGGGCGCGCGCGTCGCGTTCTTCGATATCGACGCGAGCGCGGGCGAAGCGCTCGCCGACCAGCTCGGTGATTCGAAGCACAAGCCGCTGTTTCTGCGCTGCGATCTGACCGACGTCGACGCACTGCAAAAAGCGATCGCCGACGTGAAGGCGGCGCTCGGTCCGATCCAGGTGCTCGTCAACAACGCGGCGAACGATAAACGCCACCAGATCGGCGAGGTGACGCGCGAGTCGTTCGACGCGGGCATCGCGGTCAACATCCGCCATCAGTTCTTCGCGGCGCAGGCCGTGATGGAGGACATGAAGGCCGCGCGCAGCGGCTCGATCATCAATCTCGGCTCGATCAGCTGGATGCTGAAGAACGGCGGCTATCCGGTGTACGTGATGTCGAAATCGGCGGTGCAGGGTCTCACGCGCGGCCTCGCGCGCGATCTCGGCCACTTCGATATCCGCGTCAACACGCTGGTGCCGGGCTGGGTGATGACCGAGAAGCAGCTGCGCCTGTGGCTCGACGACAACGGCCGCCGCCAGATCAAGGAAGGCCAGTGCATCGACGCCGAGCTGATGCCGGCCGACCTCGCGCGCATGGCGCTGTTCCTGGCGGCCGACGACAGCCGCATGATCACGGCGCAGGACATCATCGTCGACGGAGGCTGGGCGTGAAGACCGACCCGCGCGTGCAACGGGCGACGCTGCTGCTCGACGCGCAGTGCGAGCTGGGCGAAGGCGCGACCTGGTGCGCGCAGAGCGGCCGCTTCTACTGGACCGACATCGAAGGCGCGCGGCTGTGGCGCTACGATCCGGCCGACGGCAGCAGCGATTCGTTCGACATGCCCGAGCGGCTCGCCACCTTCGCGCTGTGCGCGAACCCGCGCTATCTGTTGGCCGGTCTCGCTTCGCATCTGGCGTTTTTCGATCTGGAGACCGGCAGCACGCGGCGCATCGTCGACGTCGAGCCGGGACTCGGGACGCGCGTGAACGATGGCCGTTGCGATCGGCAAGGCCGTTTCGTGTTCGGCACCAAGGATGAAAGCGGGCAACTGCGGGCGGTCGGCGGCTTTTATCGGCTCAATCACGATCTGTCGCTCGAACGCTTGCCCTTGCCAGCGCCGGCGATTTCGAACAGCATCGCGTTCAGTCCCGACGGCGCGACGATGTACTACTGCGATTCGCCGACCCGTGAAATCCGCGCCTGCGACTATCGCGCGGACGGCCGTGTCGCGAACGATCGCGTGTTCACTCGCCTGACCGACGCGAACGGCATCCCCGACGGCTCGACCGTCGATAGCGTCGGTGGCCTCTGGAACGCGCAGTGGGGCGGCGCGCGCGTGGTGCGCTACGGCGCCGATGGCGTGGAAACCGAGCGCGTCGACGTGCCGACCACGCAGCCGAGCTGCGTCGCGTTCGGCGGTGCCGCTCTGGGCGAGGCCCCGGCCAGCGCGACGCTCGACACGCTCTATATCACGAGCGCGTACGCCGAGCTCGACGCGACCGCGCGCGCAGCCGATACGCTCGCGGGCGGCGTGTTCGTCGCGACGCTTGCGCGCCACGGTGTGCCCGAACCCCTGTTCCAGGGCGCGCCCATCTAGCGCAGAATGACGCAGCCCGGTCGCGCGCCGGGGCTGCGGTCCTGAAGGTGAAGCAGAAGTCGATGTAGCAGTTTCGGTCCGCGAGCGACGCGCCCGCGACCGGCCGGCAACGAATCGGCAGCATGCAGTTCGGACTCGAGGCGACTTCGTCACATAAAAATCGCCCGCAACACCCGTCAGCACTGACGGCAATGTCCCACGCCTCTCGATGGAGCCAGATATGACTGTTGCGAATCTCGTTTCAGCCTCATCCACCACATCCCAAACCCGACGCTCGCGACTCGCCGCGGCGGCCAACCCGGTGCTGGCGGGACCGAGCACGTCGGCGGTGGCGGTCGGCGAAAGCAGCGCCGGCGATATCGCGTGTATCACGCTCGCCAACGCGCAGCTGCGCCTCGACGTCGCGCCGACGCTCGGCGGCGGCGTGACCCGCTTCGACTGGCGCAACGACGGTGCGCTGACGCCGATTTTCCGGCGCTGCCGCCACGTTGGCGCGGACACGCAACCGAACCAGCTCGCCTGCTATCCGCTGTTGCCGTACTCGAACCGTATCGGCGGCGGCCATTTCAGCGTGGCCGGACGGCGCGTCGAGGTGCCGCGCAACCGCGCCGACGAACCGCTGCCGATCCACGGCGACGGCTGGCTCGCGCAATGGCAGGTGCTCGAAGCGGACCGCGAACACGTGCGGCTCGCGCTCGATCGCAGCGACGGCAAGCCGTACGCGTTTCGCGCGACGCAAACCTACACGCTCGACGGCGCGACGCTCGTCGTCGCGCTCGAGATCGAAAACGCCGGACGGGAGACGCTACCTTTCGGGCTCGGCGTGCATCCGTTTTTCGTGCGCGACGCGGACACCGAGCTGTCGGCAGCGGCCGGCGGCCTGTGGCTCTCGGGCGACGACTGGCTGCCGGTGCGCCACGTGCCGGCGCCGCCTGCGTGGCAGTTCGGCGTCGCGTACCCGCTGCCGGAGTCGATCGTCAATCACGCGTTCACCGGCTGGAGCGGCCAGGCGGCGGTGGTGTGGCCGAAGCGCCGGCTGTCGCTGAACATCGCTGCCGACACCGACTACTACGTGCTGTACACACCGCCCGGCGAAGACTTCTTCTGCTTCGAGCCGGTCGACCATCCGATCAACGCGATGAACCTCGCCGGCGGCGCAAGCGAAAACGGCATGACGCTGCTCAAGCGCGGCGAGCGCCTGACGCGCACGTTCCGCTTTACGGTCGAGCGTACCGGGCTGCGCTCGATGCCGGGCGGGCGCGGCTCGCGGCGCAAGCAATAGCGATCTCGGTCGCCGCCTGCCGGAGAGGGACGGGCGCGGCTGCCGCCAATGAGGCGGGTCCGCGCGAGGGCCGCTCTGGACGGTCGGCGCTCGCGGGACAGGTAAAATACGCGCCTTCCCCGATCACCAGCTCGCCGCGAGACACACCATGTCCAACTTCATCCAGACACTCAACGACGCCTGGCAGCGCACGAACTCGCTGCTGTGCGTTGGCCTCGATCCCGAGCCCAGCAAATTCCCGGGCGCGCTCGCGGGCCGAGCCGACGCAATCTTCGAGTTTTGCCGCACGATCGTCGATGCGACCGCGCCCTACGCGTCGTCGTTCAAGCCGCAGATCGCCTACTTCGCCGCGCATCGCGCGGAGGACCAGCTCGAGCAGCTGATCGCCCACATTCACGCGAACCATCCGGGCCTGCCGGTGATTCTCGACGCGAAGCGCGGCGATATCGGCAGCACGGCCGAGCAATACGCGCGCGAGGCGTTCGAGCGCTACCAGGCCGACGCGGTGACGGTCAATCCGTACATGGGTTTCGATTCGATCGAGCCGTATCTCGAGCACGCAGGCAAGGGCGTGATCGTGCTGTGCCGCACGTCGAACGCGGGCGGTTCGGACCTGCAATTCCTCGAGACGGGCGGGCGGCCGCTGTATCAGGTCGTCGCGCAACTGGCCGCGCAGAAGTGGAACGCGAGCGGCCAGCTCGGGCTCGTGGTCGGCGCGACGTTCCCGAAAGAGATTGAAGTCGTGCGAGGCATCGTCGGCGATATGCCGCTGCTGATTCCGGGCATCGGCGCGCAAGGGGGCGACGTGCAAGCCACCGTGAGCGCGGGCCGGACCGCGAACGGTACCGGCATGCTGATCAACTCGTCGCGCGCGATCATCTACGCGGGCAAGGGCGACGATTTCGCGCAAGCAGCCGCGCAGGCCGCGAAAGACACACGCGATCGGATCAACGCGTTTCGTTGAATCGACGGGCGGCGCGGCGCGTCAATCCGCCGGTCCGAGTCGCCCGATCAACCCCGCATGCCGCGGATGCCGTGTTTTCAGCGTGTCGACATCCGCGAGCTCGAACTCGCTGAATTCGAAACCCGGCGCGACCGTGCAGCCGACCAGCGCGAACGAGGCCGGATCGGCGCACTCGGCTGCGAACCAAAGCCCCGCCTTCACGACGGCCTGACAGACCGTGTCGGGATGCGTCAGCGGATTGCCTAGCCGGTGCGTGATCAGCGCGCCGCTGGCATCGCTCTCGTCCAGCACGTGGACCAGCAGCGGCTCGCCGGCGTAGAAATGCCATACCTCGTCGGAGCGAATCCGATGCCACGCCGAGTGCGCGCCGTCGCACAGCAGGTAATAGATCGCGGTCGACGCCGCGCGCGTGTCGTCGGCCTTGCCCGGCTCGCCGGCGCGCAGCACGCGCGCGCTCGCTCGGTAGGTCTCGGCGAAAAAACCACCTTCTGGATGTGGCTGCAGAGCAAAGCGGCGGATCAGTTCGTCGGCGATCGCACGTGAATCCGGCATAGTCCGCCTCTTGGGTAATGGTCAGGCGCGGCTCAATGCTCGCGCTCGTCGAGCAGCGCCAGCACGCCGCGCAGCGCGTGCGCCGCGGCCTGCACGCGGATCTGCTCGCGGTCGCCCTTGAAAATCTTCGTTTCCACCGACGTATGCAGCCGGTTGCTCCAGCCGAACGACACCATGCCGACCGGCTTGGTTTCCGTGCCGCCGCCGGGGCCGGCGACGCCGGTGATCGCCACCGAGACCTGCGCGCGGCTGTTGCGCAGCGCGCCTTCGGCCATCGCGCGCGCGACCGGCTCGCTGACCGCGCCATGCTTTTCGATCAGGTCGGCCGGCACGCCGATCATTTCGCTTTTCGCCTGGTTCGAATACGTGACGAAGCCGCGCTCGAACCAGCCGCTGCTGCCGGAGATGTCGGTGATCGCGGTCGCGACCATGCCACCCGTACAGGACTCGGCGGTCACGAGCATCAGGCGCTCGTCGCGCAGACGGTTGCTCACGCGGATCGCAAGCTGATGAACGACGGAATCGGTAGGCATGGCGTCAGTCAATCCGGAAAACGAAGCCGGCCGTGAGGCGCGGCGAACGGCAAGGGCCGGGCGGCGGCTAAAAGAGTCGAACGTCAGTCAAACCGTGCTCAGGCGGCGCTCAAACCGACATGCGCCACAGGGCGATCACGAGCAACGTAAAGAATGCGGCGACCAGGTCGTCGAACATGATGCCGAAGCCGCCTTTCAGCCGACGGTCGAAGTAGCCGATGGGCGGCGGCTTCACCATGTCGAAGAAGCGGAAGACGATGAACGCCCACACCTGGCCGGTGAGCGTAGCAGGCGTAACCATCAGCAGCACGAGCCAGAACGCGATGATTTCGTCCCACACGACCGCCGACGGATCCTCTACGCCTAGCCGCTTCGCGGTGAAGCCGCATAGCGCCATGCCGCCGAGAAAGCCGGCGACGATCAGGACGCCCCACTCGATGACCGTCAGATAGCGGCTGAGCACCACGAACGAGGCCCACGCGAACAGCGTGCCCGCCGTGCCGGGCGCGACCGGTGACAGGCCGCTGCCGAACCCGAGCGAGAGGAAATGGAACGGATGCGACAGCATGAAGCGTGCGGTGGCGCGGCGCGGCGCACTGGGCTTCGGTGCGCGCGGTCCGGGCGCCTGAGGCGGCTTGTCGCCGATGAAGTCCTCGGCCGGGCCGAGCGAGGGGTCATTCTGCATGAAAGTGATCGAAACCTTGCAACGTCACGGTGAGCGGCGCGCCGGCGGCGTTGCGCCAGACGATGGCCGGGCGGTCAGTGGCCGCATCCATGGCGCGTATTGTACCGATGCGGGTGACGGGCACGGACGCCTTATGCGCGGCGGCCTCGACCGCGGCGCGCGCGGCGGTGGGCGCGGTGAAGCACAGCTCGTAATCATCGCCGCCCGCAAGCGTGCAGCGCTGCTGGACGTCGGACGCGAGTCGGCGCAGCGCGGCCGAGCGCGGCACCGCATCGACGTCGACGCTCGCGCATACCGACGAGCGCTCGAGGATGTGCAGCAGATCGCCGGCGAGTCCGTCCGACACATCGAGCGCCGCGTGCGCGATGCCGCGCAGCGCGAGGCCGAGCGCGATGCGCGGCTCGGGGCGTTCGAGCGCGTGGCGGAATAGCGCGGCGTCACTCGCGTTCGCGGTCCATTCGCCGCGCTGCACGCCGAGGCCGGCGCGCGCGTCGCCGAGTGTGCCGGAGATCCAGATGTCGTCGCCGGGTAGCGCGGCATCGCGGCGCAAGGCCGTTCGTGGCGGCACGCTGCCGAACACCGTGATGCACAGATTGAGCGGGCCGCCCGTCGTATCGCCGCCGATCAGCTCGCAACCATAACGATCGGCCAGCGTGAACAGGCCTTCGCTGAAGCCGGCAAGCCACGCTTCGTCGGCCTTCGGCAGCGAAAATGCCAGCGTGAACGCCTGCGGCTGCGCGCCCATCGCGGCGAGGTCCGACAGATTGACGGCGAGTGCCTTGTGACCGAGCGCTTCGGGATTGATATCGGCGAAGAAGTGACGGCCTTCGACCAGCATGTCCGTCGATATCGCCAGCATCTCGCCTGAGCGTGGCGCGAGCAACGCACAATCGTCGCCGATACCGAGCGTGTCGCTCCCGGCAATGGACGGACGAGCGGTGGCGGCGCGGCGAGCGAAGAAGCGGTCGATCAGCGAAAACTCGGAAAGCATGATGGCGGACGATGAGCGAAAAAAGAGGCGTGAAATAGCACGGATCACTGGCATTGCGCGCGGTATGTCGTAGCGCGCGTCGGACCACGCGCGCCACGGACAACACCTGGCGCAATGCGCTTTCACGCTGTTTCAGTCGCGGCTGTTGTACCCGTATTGAAGGAATTGCGTAGGCAATTGGGGCTACAATGCCGTCGAACGTCTATTCTAATCTGCACTTCGAAGCCCGCCTTATGTCGAATCCCGTCAATACCAAACTCCGCGAAGCCGCTCTCGATTACCACGAGTTCCCGACTCCCGGCAAAATCGCGATCGCCCCGACCAAGCAGATGATCAACCAGCGCGACCTCGCGCTGGCTTATTCGCCGGGTGTCGCGTTCGCGTGCGAGGAAATCGTCGAGAACCCGCTGAACGCCGCGCGCTTCACCGCGCGCAGCAACCTCGTCGGCGTCGTCACGAACGGCACCGCGGTGCTCGGTCTCGGCAACATCGGACCTCTCGCGTCGAAGCCGGTCATGGAAGGCAAGGCCGTCCTGTTCAAGAAGTTCGCCGGCATCGACGTGTTCGATATCGAGATCAACGAGACCGATCCGCACAAGCTGGTCGACGTGATCGCCGCGCTCGAGCCGACCTTCGGCGGCATCAACCTCGAAGACATCAAGGCGCCGGATTGCTTCATCGTCGAACGCGAATGCCGCAAGCGCATGAAGATTCCGGTTTTCCACGACGACCAGCACGGCACCGCGATCGTCGTCGCGGCGGCGGTCACCAACGGCCTGAAGGTCGTCGGCAAGGACATCAAGGAAGTCAAGCTGGTCGCCTCCGGCGCGGGCGCCGCGGCGCTGGCGTGCCTGGATCTGCTCGTCGATATCGGCCTGCCGCTCGAGAACATCACCGTGACCGACCTCGCGGGCGTGGTCTACAAGGGCCGCACCGAGCTGATGGACCCGGACAAGGAGCGTTTCGCGCGTGAAACCGACGCACGTTCGCTCGCCGAGGTGGTCGCAGGCGCGGATATTTTCCTCGGCCTGTCGGCCGGCGGCGTGCTCAAGCAGGACATGGTCAAGCAGATGGCCGCCAAGCCGCTGATCCTCGCACTCGCGAATCCGACGCCGGAAATCCTGCCGGAACTCGCGCTCGAAGTGCGCCCGGACGCGGTGTTGTGCACGGGCCGCACCGACTATCCGAACCAGGTGAACAACGTGCTCGTGTTCCCGTTCCTGTTCCGCGGCGCGCTCGACGCCGGTGCGACGACGGTCACGCGCGAAATGGAAATCGCCGCGGTCAACGCGATTGCCGAGCTGGCGCGCCAGGAGCAGAGCGACATCGTCGCGACTGCGTACGGCATCCAGGATCTGTCGTTCGGACCGGAATACCTGATTCCGAAGCCCTTCGATCCGCGTCTGATCGTCAAGGTCGCGCCCGCGGTGGCGAAGGCCGCGATGGAGTGCGGCGTCGCCCAGCGTCCGATCGAGGACATGGAAGCGTATAGCCAGCATCTGCAGCAGTTCGTCTACCACAGCGGCACGACGATGAAGCCGATCTTCCAGCTGGCGCGCGGCGTCGAGCCGGAAAAGAAGCGCATCGTGTTCGCGGAAGGCGAAGAAGAACGCGTGCTGCGCGCGATGCAGATCATCGTCGACGAAAAGCTCGCCAAGCCGATCCTGATTGGCCGGCCGGCCGTGATCGAGCAGCGGATCGCGCGTTATGGCCTGCGGCTCGTCGCAGGGCAGGACTACACGGTCGTCAACACCGATCATGACGAACGTTACCGCGAGTTCTGGCAGGAATACGCGAAGATGATGTCGCGCAAGGGCATCACCACGCAGATGGCAAAGCTCGAAATGCGCCGCCGCACCACGCTGATCGGCGCGATGATGGTCAAGAAGGGCGAGGCGGACGGCATGATCTGCGGCACGGTCAGCACGACGCACCGCCATTTGCACTTCATCGACCAGGTGATCGGCAAGAAGGAAGGCGCGAAAGTCTACGCGGCGATGAATGCGCTGGTGCTGCCGAATCGCCAGATTTTCCTGGTCGATACGCACGTGAACGTCGATCCGACGCCGGAGCAACTGGCGGAGATCACGATCATGGCCGCCGAGGAAGTGCGCCGTTTCGGTATCGAGCCGAAGGTCGCGCTCGTGTCGCATTCGAACTTCGGTTCGAGCAACGCGCCGACCGCGCAGAAGATGCGCGATACGCTCGAACTGCTGCGCGAACGCGCGCCGGATCTGCAAGTTGACGGCGAAATGCATGGCGATGTCGCGCTCGACGCCAACCTGCGCCGCGAGGTGCTGCCCGATTCGACGCTCGAAGGCGACGCGAACCTGCTGGTGCTGCCGAACATCGATGCGGCGAACATCTCGTACAACCTGCTGAAGACGGCGGCCGGCAACAACATCGCGATTGGCCCGATGCTGCTCGGCGCGGCCAAACCGGTGCACGTGCTGACGCCTTCGGCGACGGTGCGCCGCATCGTCAACATGACGGCACTGCTGGTTGCGGACGTGATCGCAACCCGTTAAGCCCCGCGTCGCCACCGGGCCGCGCCAGGCCCGGCGCCGGTTCTCCCACCGGTGCGCCGTGAAAAAAAAGGCGTGCCCGCAATGGGCACGCCTTCAGGGCAAGCTGGGGACCGCCACCCCGAAAAATGGCAATGACCTAGCCTTTCGGCTAAGCAATTCCAGGCTCTAACAACCGTTATCGAACGCCTCGACGAGCGGCCCTTGCACCGCCTGCGCGCTGCGTTCGATCACGATTGAGCTCAGTTTAGCCTGAGCAGGCTAAACATTCTGTCAAATGTCGTCAAAGTCGCGGCCGACGGCTTTTCCGTGGGGTCGGATCGGGTGCCGCAGGCCGTCGAACGTTGATTCCAAAGGCTATTAGCGATACCCTTACGACTTTCATGGTCGTCAAACTCGTGATCTGACAGCGGGGAAACCTGATACATGGCACGCAACGGGTTGCGCATCAAAGGCGTGCTGATCGGTGCTGCCGCGCTCTGCGCACTGTCTGGTTTCGCGCCCGAAGCGCTGGCGCGAGACTACTCGGCGCCGGCTGCGGCGGAAGGGCAGGTGGGCACCGTCGCACTCGCGCAATTGCCGCGCGAGGCGGTCAACACGTTGAACCTCATTGCCGCCGGCGGACCTTACCCGTATCAGAAGGACGGCATCGTATTCGGTAACTACGAACGGGTGCTGCCCGCCCATCGGCGCGGCTATTACCACGAGTACACCGTCCCCACGCCTCACGCGCGCAATCGCGGGGCGCGCCGCATCGTCTGCGGAGGTCCGCCACAGCGAACCGACAATTGTTATTACTCGGACGACCACTACACCAGTTTTAATCGTATTGTTGAATGACATCGGGATGAACGGCATGAGCGACAACATCTACGCGCACGATTCGGGAGTCGCGACGGATCTTTTCGCGGCCGGCGACGGCAATTTGTTCCAACGCGTCATGAAGATGCGGGCCGCCGAGCAGGGTCGCGACAATCAAAGTGAGGCGGGCACGGTGGTTTCATCGAACGAGGAGCCCATGAGCCTTTTCAGGACGGTGCGGCCGAATATCGTGCAGTCGATCCGTGCGTTCCGCGTGCAGGATCTCGCCGACGAAGCCAACCAGCTTGGCCAGCACTTTCTGTATGCGCACTGCGCGAACGCCGCCTCGAAGCAGGAGGTGCTCGAGACGATCGCGACTTCGTTCCTGTTTCCCAAGCATTTCGGCAAGAACTACGACGCGCTGTACGACTGCCTAACCGACCTCGTGCATAAAGCCGGCGCGCAGCCCGGTTTCGTGATCGTGCTCGAACATCTGCCAATTGCGCAGAAATTCGACAAGGAAGGGCGCGAGACGCTGCTCGATGTGTTCCGCGAAGCGGCCGAATTCTGGGCCGAGCGCAAAGTCGCGTTCCGGGTGTTCTACTCGTTCGCTTGAGGTTCGGAGGAATTTCGCCCGTTGGGGCGAAGTTGCCGGGATCCGGCAGCGAACGTCGCGGTAAAGACGGCAAAGGCCCGCCAATTTAGCGGGCCTTTGCTTTTGGGCGTTGGCTCGCCAAACCGCTGCTTACCAACCGCCCCAGCGCGCTGCGAGCGCCGCCAGCACCGCGATTCCCGCGGTCTCCGTGCGCAGCACGCGCGGCCCCAGGCCCACGGCGGTAAAACCTTGCTCGCCGGCTGCGGACTCCTCGTCGGCGGAAAGGCCGCCTTCGGGGCCGATCAGCAGCGTGACGTGGCCTTGCGGGGGCGCGTCGGGTAGCGCCGCAAAGCTGATGCTGGCGCGCGGCGACAGCAGCAGGCGCAGCTCACCGGGCGCCGGCTCGCGCGATAGCGTATCGAGCCACGCGCCGAATTCCTGCACCGCCATCACCTGCGGCAGACGATTACGCCCGCACTGTTCGCACGAGGCCCGCACCACACCCTGCCAGTGCTGCTGCCGCCGCAGCGCGCGCTCGCCGCTGAGCCGCACGACACTGCGCGCGGCCGCAAGCGGCACGAAGCCCGAGGCGCCGAGTTCGACGGCCTTCTCGATCAGCCAGTCCATTTTGTCGCCGCCGGCGATGCCTTGCGCGAGCGTGAGCCGATACGGCGGCTCGACCTCGAGCGCGCGAAATTCGCGAATCTTCACGCGAGCCGAGCGGCGCTCGACCTCAACGAGCTCGGCGCCGTATTCGCCGCCCTCGCCGTTGAACAGCACGAGCGGATCGCCAGGCTGCAGACGCAGCACGGCCACGTGGCGCACGACGTCGTCGGGCAGCGCGATCGAGTCGTCGGGGTAAAGCGGCGTATCGACAAAAAAACGGGGCATCGACGGAAGACTCTTGAATTCAGGAAAGGTGGCGGGCGAGCGCCCAGCGATAGCCATCGATATCCTCGACCTGCGCGAAGCGGTCACCCCAGAACTGGTCCTGCGGCTCGCTCAGCGACTTCGCGCCGGCCGCGAGCGCGCGAGCATACACGGCATCGACGTCCTCGACATAGACGTAGAACGATTGCGGCGCGATCGTGCCCGCGCTTTTCGGTGTCTGCGCGGTCGAGCCGAATGCGCCTTCGGGCGCGAACATCACGATCAGTTGGCCTTGATAGGTCATCTCGACGTGCATGACGACGCCGTCGTCCTGCACGCTGTCGCGCACTTCGAAGCCGAAAGCCGCCGTAAAGAACGCCGTCGACGCGCGCGCGTCGCGCACCGTCAGATAGGGGGTCAGCCAGGGCACACCGGCGGGGCGGGGGGCGGTCATGGAGTTCTCCGGATCTCGTGGGTCAGCGAGGTCACTGTTTCGGGTTTCGGTCGGGCGCGGCATGCCGGGATCGCTCGAATCGATTCGAGCAAGAAGGCGGCCACGCTTCAAATGGATGGCTTCGTCAACGGACTCAGTTTATCGCGCACCGATCGCGCTGCCGAGAATAGCCCCGCGTGCAGGGCTGGTTCGTAGTGACGCAGCGAAGCGATGCCGCGCGCGGCCATGCGTTGCGCGAGCGCGTCGGTGGTCAGCGCGGCGGGGTCGAGTGTGTCGCTTGCGATTGCCATCATCCATAGCGAGCCGTAGAGCGGCACGAAGGTGCTCAGCGTGCGCACCTGCGCGAACGCGGCGCGCAGATCGCGAAGCAGCGCGGCGATGCGCGGCGCGTGGAAGTACGGCGAGCCGAGATGCAGCGACAGCAACGCGTCCGCGCGCAGCACGCGCTTTAACTGCGCGTAGAAGGCCGGCGTGTACAGGCCGGCCGCCGGCGAATCGGGCGGCGTCAGGTCGAACACGACAAGATCGAACTGCGCGGTCGGGAGGTTCGTTGCACCGTGCATCGCATGAGCCGCCGACGCGACATAATCCGCCGCGTCGCCGATCACGAGCTCGACGCGCGGATCGTCGAACGCTCCACCATGTACGTCCGGCAAATGCGTGCGCGTGAGCCGCACGACCTCGGCATCGAGCTCCGCCACGACGATCCGCTCGATGCCCGGATGTCTGAGCAACTGCCTCGCGGCCCCGCCATCGCCGCCGCCGAGCACCAGCGCCGCGCGCGGCGCCGGGTGCGCGAGCGCGGCCGGATGCACCATGCATTCGTGATAGATGAACTCGTCGCCGGCGGACGTCATCGGACGGCCGTCGAGCGTGAACAGCGTGCCGAGCTGCGGCGTGTCCCAGATCTCGATCGTCTGATAGCGCGACTCGACACGCTCGACGAGGCGCGCGTGAGGAAAGCCATAGACGGCGTCGGGGCATGGATGGAACAACAGAGGAGCGTTCACGGCGGACGGGCTCGATCGGCAACGTGGGGCAATCAGCTGCTCGAATTGTAAATGCCGCGACATGGCGGCGCGTGCGTTGAACCTAACGGCCAGGCGGCTTTCGGGCCGGATACGGGTTAACCTTCTGCTAGAATGTCATGCTTTCAGCCTTGTCCGCTTGCTCTGCCCGTTTCGCGTCTCCTGGCGCCGCATCGTGCGCCGTAGCGAACTGGTCGCCGAGCTTCCGGGCATCAAGCGCGCCCCCGCTTTCTGACTCTGTCTCCGGACTCGACATGACGACCCCGTCTCCCGCACCCACTTCCCTGATGGCTAACGCGATCCGCGCGCTGGCCATGGACGCCGTTCAAAAGGCGAACTCCGGCCACCCCGGCATGCCGATGGGCATGGCCGAAATCGGCGTCGCCTTGTGGTCGCGCCATCTGCGCCATAACCCGAAGAACCCGCACTGGGCGGATCGCGACCGTTTCGTCCTGTCGAACGGTCATGGCTCGATGCTGCTGTACTCGCTGCTGCATCTGACCGGCTACGATCTGCCGATGGAAGAGCTGAAGAACTTCCGCCAGCTCCATTCGAAGACGCCGGGTCACCCGGAATACGGCATCACGCCGGGCGTCGAGACGACCACGGGCCCGCTCGGCCAGGGTCTCGCGAACGCGGTCGGCATGGCGCTCGCCGAGTCGTTGCTCGCTACGGAATTCAACAAGCCTGACGCGAAGATCGTCGACCACCACACCTACGTGTTCGTCGGCGACGGCTGCCTGATGGAAGGCATTTCGCACGAAGCCTGCTCGCTCGCGGGCGTGCTGAAGCTGAACAAGCTGATCGCGTTCTACGACGACAACGGCATCTCGATCGACGGCGAAGTGGTGCACTGGTTCCACGACGACACGCCGAAGCGCTTCGAAGCGTACGGCTGGAACGTGATCCCGAACGTGGTCGGCCACGACGTCGACGCAGTGGACGCGGCGATCAAGCAGGCCAAGCAGTCGGACAAGCCGACGCTGATCTGCTGCAAGACCGTGATCGGCGAAGGCGCGCCGACCAAGGCAGGCTCGCACGATTCGCACGGCGCGCCGCTTGGCGACAAGGAAATCGCGGCAACCCGCGAGGCGATCGGCTGGAAGTGGGAGCCGTTCGTGATTCCGCAGGAAGTCTACACAGCGTGGGATGCGAAGGAAGCGGGCGCGCGCTTCGAAGCGGACTGGGACAAGGCGTTCGCGGCCTACGCGGCGAAGTACCCGCAGGAAGCTGCCGAGTTCAAGCGCCGCAGCGCGAAGCAACTGCCGGCCGACTGGAAGGACAAGGCGCGCGCAATCATCGCCGGTGCCAACGAGCGCGCCGAAACCGTCGCGACGCGTAAGGCGTCGCAGCAGGCCATCGAAGGCCTGTCGGCTGTGCTGCCCGAGCTGCTCGGCGGCTCCGCCGACCTGACCGGCTCGAACCTGACCAACTGGAAGGCCGCCAAGCCGGTGCGCGTGAATGCCGAAGGCCGTGCCGCCGGCAACTACGTGAACTACGGCGTGCGCGAATTCGGCATGAGCGCCGCGATCAACGGCCTCGCGCTGCATGGCGGCTTCAAGGCATTCGGCGGCACCTTCCTGACGTTCTCGGACTACAGCCGCAACGCACTGCGCGTCGCCGCGCTGATGAAGTCGCCGTCGATCTTCGTGTTCACGCACGACTCGATCGGTCTCGGCGAAGACGGCCCGACCCACCAGTCGATCGAGCACGTCGCGAGCCTGCGCCTGATCCCGAACCTGCAAACGTGGCGCCCGGCCGACACGGTCGAAACCGCGGTGGCCTGGACCCATGCGATCGAGCATGAAGGTCCGTCGTGCCTGATCTTCAGCCGCCAGAACCTGCAGTTCAACGAGCGCACCGACGCGCAGATCGCCAACGTCGAGAAGGGCGGCTACGTGCTGCGCGACTGGGACGAAGAGATCGTCGCGCGTAAGATCATCCTGATCGCCACCGGCTCGGAAGTCGAACTCGCGATGAAGGCCGTCGAGCCGCTCGCGCGCGAAGGCATCGCGGCACGCGTCGTGTCGATGCCGTCGACGACCGTGTTCGACAAGCAGGACGCCCAGTACCGCGAACGCGTGCTGCCGCACGGCGTGCGCCGCGTCGCGATCGAAGCGGGCGTGTCGGATTTCTGGCGCAAGTACGTGGGTCTGGAAGGCGGCGTGGTCGGCATCGACACGTTCGGCGAATCGGCCCCGGCAGGCGTGCTGTTCAAGCATTTCGGTTTCACCGTCGAGCACGTGGTGGCGACGGCCAAGGCCGCGCTCGGCTGAACGGTGCATCGCGTTGCCGTCGCGCTGATCGAGGCTGCGCGGCAACGCACGGAAGCGCATGCCCGACCAGGCGAACATAAACGGATTTTTTAGCCATCAGGAGATAAATCATGACGATTCGCGTCGCAATCAACGGCTACGGCCGGATCGGCCGCAATACCCTGCGCGCCTTCTATGAAAACGGCAAGAAGCACGATATCGAAATCGTCGCCATCAACGATCTGGGCGATGCGAAGACCAACGCTCACCTGACGCAGTACGACACCGCGCACGGCAAGTTCCCGGGTGAAGTGTCGGTGGACGGCGACTACCTCGTCGTGAACGGCGACAAGATCCGCGTGCTGGCGAACCGCAACCCGGCCGAACTGCCGTGGGGCGAGCTGGGCGTCGACGTCGTGATGGAGTGCACGGGCTTTTTCACGACCAAGGAAAAGGCGAGCGCGCACATCAAGGGCGGCGCGAAGAAGGTCATCATCTCGGCGCCGGGCGGTAAGGACGTCGACGCAACGGTCGTCTACGGCGTGAACCACAACGTGCTGAAGGCATCGGACACAGTCATCTCGAACGCATCGTGCACGACCAACTGCCTCGCGCCGCTGGTCAAGCCGCTGAACGACAAGATCGGTCTCGTGAACGGCCTGATGACGACGATCCACGCGTACACGAACGACCAGGTGCTGACCGACGTGTACCACGAAGACCTGCGCCGCGCGCGTTCGGCCACGCACAGCCAGATCCCGACCAAGACCGGCGCTGCGTCGGCGGTCGGCCTCGTGCTGCCGGAACTGAACGGCAAGCTGGACGGCTACGCGATCCGCGTCCCGACGATCAACGTGTCGGTCGTCGACCTGTCGTTCATCGCCGCGCGCGACACGACGGTCGCGGAAGTCAACGCGATCATGAAGGAAGCGTCGGAAGGCGCGCTGAAGGGCATCCTCGGCTACAACGACGCACCGCTCGTGTCGATCGACTTCAACCACAACCCGGCTTCGTCGACCTTCGACGCGACGCTGACCAAGGTGTCGGGCCGTCTCGTGAAGGTGTCGAGCTGGTACGACAACGAGTGGGGCTTCTCGAACCGCATGCTGGACACGGCTGTGGCGCTCGCGAACGCGAAGTAAGTTTCGGGTTTCACGCTGCATGAAAAAGCCGCTCTTCGGAGCGGCTTTTTTTTCGTCTGCGGTTTTTACCGCCTACGGCGTCGGGAAATAGACGCCGGCGCGTTGCGCGGCGTTGGCGATGTGCGTCTCGATCGCCTTGCCCGCGGCGAGCGAATCGCGGGCCTTCAATGCGTCGAGAATCGCGCGATGCTCGGTGTAGGTGGATAGCACCCGCTCGCGCCGGTAAAACGGCATGCGTTGGCTTTCCTTCATGATTTCGGCGCTGCTGCGCAGGATCGACTCGATCGCCGCATTGCCCGCGATGCTGACGATGCGCATATGGAACGCATAATCGAGCCGCGCCGCTTCGTCGAGTTCATCGCAGGCGAGCGCGCTTTGCATGGCGGTGATGTTTTCTTCGAGCCACGCGAGATCGTCGTCGCTGACCGCGAGCACCGCCATGCGGGCAACGAAGCCTTCGAGCGCGTAGCGCATCTGATAGGTGTCGGGCAGCGACGACTGCTCGGCGAAACGCCACGCCTGCGCGTTCTTCGCCTGCGCGCTTTCCACGTACACGCCCTTGCCGGGGCGGATCACCAGCAAGCCGAGCGCTTCGAGCGTGGAGAGCGCCTCTCGCAGCGACGCGCGACTGATCGACAATTCATCGGACAGTTGGCGCTGCGCCGGCAATAGACTACCGACCGGATAGACCCCCGCTTCGATGCGCTCGCGGATGGTGGCGATGGCCGCGTCGGTGACGGTATGCGGGACGTTTTTCATGACATGCAGGCGCTCGGTAGCGTGGTCTGACCGCAATTCTAATACGGGCTCGAAGAGGGCGTATCGCACGCCACGCGAAATCCCCAATCCGACCCGAAATCGCCGAAAAAACAACGGGTAAACACTGTTCGATCAATCCTTGACGGGAGTATATCGACTTCCTACTATTGGCCATAACAGTACTGGTCGGACCAGTCTGAACAGAAGTGACCGAGACAACCATCCGTAGGAGGAAGCCGTGTTGAAATTCTTCAATTCGCTATTTGGCCGGGTCGTGATAGCGCTCGTGGTCGGCGTCGTGCTCGGTGCCGTATTTCCGCATTTCGCGCAGTCGCTGCGGCCGCTCGGCGATGGCTTTCTGAAGCTGATCAAGATGGTGATCGGACCGATCGTGTTCTGCGTCGTGGTGAGCGGCATGGCGCACGCGGGCGATCTGCGCAAGGTCGGCCGCGTCGGTCTGAAGTCCGTGGTCTACTTCGAGGCGATGACGACGGTCGCGCTCGTGATCGGTGCGCTGCTCGCCTACGCGACGCGTCCCGGCGCCGGCATGAACGTGAACCTCAATTCGCTCGATGCTGGGTCGCTCGCGACCTACACCGAGCATGCGAAAAGCCTGAAAGACACCGCGGGCTTCCTGCTGAAGATCATCCCCGACACCGCGATCAATGCATTCGCGACCGGCGACATCCTGCAGATCCTCGTGTTCTCGGTGCTGTTCGGCTCCGCGTTGTCGTTGCTCGGCAAGCGCGCGCAGCGCGTGAGCGGGCTGATCGATGAACTGTCGCAGGTGTTCTTCCGTGTGATGGGTTTCATCATCAAGCTCGCGCCGCTCGGCGTGCTCGGCGCGATCGCGTTCACGACCGGCACCTACGGCGTCGAGTCGCTGAAACAGCTCGGCATGCTCGTGCTGGTCTTCTACGCGAGCTGCGTCGTGTTCGTCGTGCTCGTGCTCGGCGCGGTGATGCGACTCGCCGGCTTCAGCATCTTCAAGCTGATCCGCTATCTGCGCGAGGAACTGTCGATCGTGCTCGGCACCGCATCGTCCGATGCCGTGCTGCCGCAGATCATGCGCAAGCTCGAATGGATGGGCATCAAGGATTCGACGGTCGGCCTCGTGATTCCGACCGGCTACTCGTTCAACCTCGACGGCTTTTCGATCTATCTGACGCTCGCGGTCATCTTCATTGCGCAGGCCACCAACACGCCGCTGTCGATTCACGACCTGATCGTCGTGGTGCTGGTATCGCTGGTGACGTCGAAGGGCGCGCACGGCATTCCGGGCTCGGCGATCGTGATTCTCGCGGCGACGCTCTCCGCCATTCCCGCGATCCCGGTGCTCGGCCTCGTGCTGATCCTGCCGGTCGACTGGTTCGTCGGCATCGCCCGCGCGCTCACCAATCTGATCGGCAACTGCGTCGCGACCGTGGTGGTCGCGGTGTGGGAAAACGACATCGACAAGGCGCGCGCGCATCGCGTGCTCAATCGTGACGCCGCGCTGCGCTTCGTGCCCGCGGTCGACGACACACTCGTCGAGCCGGGCGCGGGGGAGCACGCCCCCGCAGTCTGATGCCGATACGTTAATTCTGGTCTGACCGGACCAACCGACAGTGCTTTAAACGACCTTTTACTGTTTTTTCGCTAGCCGGCGGATGCCGCAATTCCGCTGGCTGTTCCTGATCTCTTCGACACCGACCGACATCATGGCCAACCCGATCCTCGACCCGAACGCTCCCGCCTTCACGCGCCGCTACATGAACCTCGCCGATCCGCGCCTCGGCGCGCAGGCGCTGTTCGCCAGCGACGAATTCTTCGCGCCGAAAGAGCGCATGCTCGACCCGCAGCCGGCGGTGTTCATCCCGGGCAAATACGACGACCACGGCAAGTGGATGGACGGCTGGGAAACGCGTCGCAAGCGCACGACCGGCCACGACTACTGCGTGATCCGTCTCGCGCGGCCGGGCGTCGTGCGTGGCGTAGATCTCGATACGAGCCACTTCACCGGCAATTTCCCGCCGGCCGCGTCGATCGACGCCTGTCATAGCGACGCCGACGTGCCGCCCGATCACGCCGACTGGCAGCCGCTCGTGGCGGCCACGACGTTGCAGGGCAACCAGCATCACTACGTCGAGGTGAACGACCCGCACCCCGTCACCCATCTGCGCGTGAATCTGTACCCGGACGGCGGCCTCGCGCGACTGCGCGTGTACGGCCAACCGCAGCGCGACTGGACGCGTGTCGAGCGCGGCACGCTGCTCGATCTCGCCGCGATCGAAAACGGCGCCTATCTGGTCGCCGCGAACAACCAGCATTTCGGGCCGGCCTCGCAGATGCTGATGCCGGGCCGCGGCGTGAACATGGGTGACGGTTGGGAGACGCGGCGGCGTCGCGAGCCGGGCAACGACTGGGCGATCGTCGCGCTTGCGCGGCCTGGCGTGATCCGCAAGATCGAAGTGGACACCGCGCACTTCAAGGGCAACTTCCCGGACCGCTGCTCGCTGCAGGCGGCATCGGTAACGGGCGGCACCGACGATTCGCTCGTCACCCAGGCGATGTTCTGGCCGGTGCTGCTCGGCGAACAGAAACTGCAGATGGACCACGTGCACACGTTCACGGATGACCTCGCCGCGCTCGGACCGGTCACGCACGTGCGCTTCAACATCTTCCCGGACGGCGGCGTGTCGCGCCTGCGTCTGTGGGGCGAGATCGCCTAACGTCGAGCAATGGAGCGGCACCCATGAAGATCCTGCAGATGGAGCGCCTGACGCGCGCGGCGTTCGCACCGTTCGGCGACGTGATCGAACTCGACGGCGCGCGTCATTTTCCGATCAACGGCGGCACGACCGAGCGCTATCACGACCTCGCGCGGGTCGACGTGGTGGAGGACGGCGGCCGGCCGCTCGTCAACCTGTTTCGGGCGCAGCCGCGCGCGCTGCCCGTCGAGATCACGATGATGGAGCGGCATCCGCTCGGCAGTCAGGCTTTCATTCCCTTACGCGCGGGCCGCTATCTGGTGGTGGTCGCGCCGGCCGGCGAGTTCGACGCGGCAAGCATGCGCGCGTTCTGGACGGACGCGTGGCAGGGCGTCAATTACGCGAAAGGGGTCTGGCACCATCCGCTGCTCGCGCTGGATCAGGTCAGCGATTTCATCGTCGTCGATCGTGGCGGCGACGCGCCGAATTGCGACGAATTGCAACTTTCCGAGCCGTGGCGGCTCGCCTTCGAGCCCAGCGTGGAACTGATCGGATAGCGACATTGGCTGCCGCATCGAAAAAAAGACCCGGCCGATGATCTCCATCGGCCGGGTCTTTTTCCACTTGGCGGGCCGCCTGATCCCTGCGGTCCGCAACGCATCGATATCAATGCTTGCGATGCGGGCAATTCTCCTTGGTGCATACCCCATACAGCGCCAGCGCGTGCTCCTGCAGCTTGAAGCCGCGAGCCTTGGCAATGGACTGCTGACGGCTTTCGATTTCGGGGTCGAAGAATTCTTCGACGATCCCGCAATCGAGGCAGACGAGGTGGTCGTGGTGCGACCCTTCGTTCAGTTCGAACACCGCCTTGCCCGATTCGAAATTGCTGCGCGAGAGCAGGCCGGCCTGCTCGAATTGCGTCAGCACGCGATAGACGGTGGCGAGACCGATATCGAGTTCTTCGTGCAGGAGGTTGCGGTAGACGTCTTCGGCGGTCAGGTGACGCACCGGGCTGTGCTGGAAAATCTCAAGAATTTTGAGGCGCGGAAGGGTCGCCTTGAGCCCGATATTCTTGAGATCGGTTGGATTGGTCATGACAAGGGATCCCTAGAGTACAATGCTGGGCTCTCATAGTAATGTGTTTTTGCCGTTCTGGTCATCTTCGATGGAATGAGCGCGGCCCGCAAGTGGGCCCGCACGGTGAGTGAAATGATTTCTAAATCTCAATTGATCTACCGGGGGAGCCGCATGCGGGGTACCTTGATCGCTGTTGCGACTGTCGCGGTTCTTGCCGGATGTTCCACATACGACAGCCTGACCCAGCGCATTGCCCAACGCATTACGCCGTATCGTATTACGGTTGTGCAAGGTAATTTCGTGTCGCAGGAAATGGCCAATCAGATGAAGGTCGGCATGACGCGCGCGCAAGTGCGTCAACTGCTCGGCACGCCGCTATTGACCGACATGTTCCATGCCGAGCGCTGGGACTATGTGTTCTATTTCAAGCGCGGCTCGACGTCGATCGTGCAGCAGCGCGACTTCGTGGTGTTCTTCTCGGGCGACCTCGTGACCCACTGGACGGGCGGCGAGGATCTGCCGACCAATCTCGAATTGCTGGCTGAAATCGACGGCGACCGCAGTGGCCGTCGCCCGAACGCGACGCCGCCGCGCGCGACGAGCGCGGCCGAGGCCGCCAACGCCGTGGCCGCCAGCGACGCAGCCGCCGCGAGCGGTGCCGCTGCTGCAGCGGCACCGGTCACGGTAGATACGACGCGCTCGCCGTCGGTCGAAGGTGCCCAGCAAGCCGCTACGCCGTCCATGGACGCCAACGCGGAAGCCGCCCAGGCCGCCAATCGCGCGACGAGCGCGGTGTCGCCGACAAACGGCGCGCCGTCGGTGCGTTCGGCCGTGCCGAGAGCGGGCGCAGGCGGCATCCCGACTCAAGGTCCGACGGCTGCTGGCCAGCCGCAGTTCCAGTTCAAGCGGCCGCCGCCGCCGGCTCCGGACAACGAGAGCAACCCGGTTGGACCGACCGGCTCGCAAAACAGTGGTAGCCCGGCGCAGACCGGTTCGCCGTCGACGTCGGGAACGAGCAACTGATTGGCTCGTCCGTGTTGTGAGGCGGGCTGCGCGCCATCCGCGCAGCGCCCGCCGGATGTGCGTTTGTCCGGCGGCAGGTTAGGCCGGAAAAGTGCCGCTTGGGCCGCTTGAATGTGTGGCCGCAGTGGGCCATCAGTTGCTCGCCCGAGCGACATCCCGGTCAGCCACGGGCTTTGGCCCCGGGAGCGAGCCGGCCGATTCCGCCACCAGATCCTCGCGCCTCGCGGCGCTTGTCCCTGTATCGCCCGGGCGCGTTCGCCGGCACACTAGTCGGTGCATGTGCCGGGCGCCGTTCCGGTTGACTCTTCTCGAATCCTCATCGTCATGAAAATTGCCATTGCTGGCGCATCGGGCCGTATGGGCCGCATGCTGATCGAAACCGTCCTCAACGATGCCGACGCCACGCTGTCCGGCGCGCTCTGCCGCACGGGCGCGGCGCAGCTCGGCCAGGACGCCGGCGCATTACTCGGCAAACAGACCGGCGTGCTGCTGTCCGACGACATCGAGCGCGTGTTCGCCGAATCCGACTATCTGATCGACTTCACGCGCCCCGACGCGACGCTCAGGCATCTCGAAGCGGCGCAGCGCCACAACGTCAAAATGGTGATCGGCACGACCGGCTTCGACAATGCCCAAAAAGCGCAGCTGCGCGCGGCGGCGGAGCGGATCGGCGTCGTGTTCGCGTCGAACATGAGCGTCGGCGTGAACGTCACGCTGAAGCTGCTCGAATATGCGGCGAAGCAGTTCGCGACCGGCTACGACATCGAGATCATCGAAGCGCATCATCGCCATAAGGTCGACGCGCCGTCCGGGACCGCGCTGACGATGGGCGAAGTGATCGCCAACGCGCTCGGCCGCAATCTCGACGACTGCGCGGTCTACGGCCGCGAAGGCGTCACCGGTGAGCGCGATCCGTCGACGATCGGCTTCTCGGCGATTCGCGGCGGCGACATCGTCGGCGATCACACGGTGCTGTTCGCGGGCATCGGCGAGCGCATCGAAATCACGCACAAATCGGCGAGCCGGTTGTCATATGCACAAGGCGCGCTTCGTGCTGTACGCTTCCTCGAAGGCCACGACAATGGCTTCTTCGACATGCAGGACGTGCTCGGCCTGCGTTGAGCGGAAGCGGTTGCGCATAGGCGGGGCCGCGCATCCTGAGCGCGCCCTCCCGAAGTCACTTTCCCATGGCGAGGTCAGATGGCAGGCAGCAGCGGCATCATCCATTACCTGCAAACGAGCGATGCGCTCACGCATGGCGTCGCCTATGTGCTGCTGGCCATGTCGATTGCGAGCTGGTGCTTTCTGATCGTCAAGAGCTGGATTTTGACGCGCGCGAAACGCCAGGCCACGCGGGCGATCGCGCGATTCTGGCAGGCGCCGACGCTCGCCGAAGGCGTCGCCATCCTGCGTCGCACCGACCGCGAGCGGGTGTTCGCGCCGCTCGCCGAAGCAGCGCTCCAGGCGGCCGAGGTCGACATTCCGGGCGCGCTGCTCGCGCGCGTCGAGCGTAGCGAACGCGTGCTGCGCGCGTTGCGCCAGGCGCTCAATGCGTCGCAGCGGCGGCTCGAATTCGGTCAGGTGCTGCTCGCCTCGGTCGGTAGCACCGCGCCGTTCGTTGGGCTGCTCGGCACCGTGTGGGGCATCTATCACGCGCTCGGCAGCATCGCGGCGAGCGGGCAGGCGCAAATCGAGAACGTCGCGGGACCGGTCGGCGAGGCGCTGATCATGACCGCGTTCGGTCTGGTGGTCGCGATTCCGGCGGTGCTCGCGTACAACGTGCTGGGCCGCCTCGTGCGGCAATTGTGCGAGGAGCTGGACGGCTTCGCGCACGATCTGCATGCGTACGTGTGCGCGCCGGCCGAGCACACGCCGCCGCCGCGCGCGCAGCAGGCGGCGCACGAGACGCACCGCTGACGCGCAACGCGGCGCGGCCTCAGGCACACGGCGGCGCGCCGCACAGCGCACAGTCAAGCTCAGACGCAAGGAGGCGGCATGGCATTCGGCGGACTTGAGAAGAAGCACACGGCCGGGCCGATGGCCGAGATCAACATGACGCCGTTGATCGACGTGATGCTGGTGTTGCTGGTGATTTTCATCATCACCGCGCCGCTGTTCTCGCACGCGATCCGGCTCGATCTGCCGAAGGTCGCGGCGGCGCCCGCGCGTCAGACCCCGCAGACCATTTCCCTGTCCATCGACGGCGCCGGCAAGCTCTACTGGAACGGCCAGCCGATCACGCCCGCGCAGATGAGCACGCGGTTCGCCGAGGCCGGCAAGCAGCCGGACCAGCCGGACATCCAGTTGCGCGCGGAGCGTTCGACGCGCTATGAGGTGATTGCGCAGGTGATGGGCGCCGCGCAGCAGGCGGGGCTCACGCGCATCGGCTTCGTGACGGACCCGCCGCCGCCCGTCGCTCAACATTGAGCGGCGCTGGGCCTGGCTGGGCGCGCGCCGCGTCGATGAATCCGGCCTGCCCGGCCGCCCACCACGCCGCGCGGCGCACCCGTCCGCGAACGGTATAATCAGCCCTTTCCCCGCCTGCGGGGAAACGACGCAACAACATCCTGCAGAGCACCAGGCCGGTGCGAAAGCACCGAACCCAGCGATCCCATCACACCATGCACGAAAAATACGTTCCCTCCGACGTCGAAGCCGCCGCGCAAGGGCAATGGCGCGCCATCGACGCCTACAAGACGACGGAAACCACCGACAAGCCCAAGTTCTACTGCGTCTCGATGCTGCCGTATCCGTCGGGCAAGCTGCACATGGGGCACGTGCGCAACTACACGATCAACGACGTGATGTACCGCTATCTGCGGATGAACGGCTACAACGTGCTGATGCCGATGGGTTGGGACGCGTTCGGCATGCCGGCGGAAAACGCGGCGATGGCCAACAACGTGCCGCCCGCGCAGTGGACCTACGACAACATCGCTTACATGAAGAAGCAGATGCAGTCGATGGGCCTCGCGATCGACTGGTCGCGCGAAGTCGCGACCTGCAGCCCCGACTACTACAAGTGGAACCAGTGGCTGTTCCTGAAGATGCTGGAAAAGGGCATCGCGTACAAGAAAACCGGCACGGTCAACTGGGACCCGGTCGACCAGACCGTGCTCGCGAACGAGCAGGTGATCGACGGGCGCGGCTGGCGCTCGGGCGCGCTCGTCGAAAAGCGCGAAATCCCGATGTACTACATGCGCATCACCCAGTACGCGGATGAGCTGCTGAACGATCTCGAAGGTCTCGGCTGGCCCGAGCGCGTGAAGATCATGCAGCAGAACTGGATCGGCAAGAGCTTCGGCGTGAACTTCGGTTTCCCGTACGAGATCGACGGCGAACAGAAGCTGCTGCGCGTGTTCACGACGCGCGCCGACACGATCATGGGCGTCACGTTCTGCGCGATCGCCGCCGAGCATCCGCTCGCCACGCGCCTCGCGCAAGACAAGCCGGAACTGCAGGCTTTCATCGACGAATGCAAGCGCGGCGGGGTTGCCGAAGCCGATGTCGCGACGATGGAAAAGAAGGGCATGGCCACCGGCTTTTACGTCACGCATCCGCTGACGCAGGAGCAGGTCGAAGTGTGGATCGGCAACTACGTGCTGATGACGTACGGCGAAGGCGCGGTGATGGGCGTGCCGGCGCACGACGAGCGCGACTTCGCGTTCGTGAAGAAATACGGTCTGCCGATCAAGCAGGTGGTGGCGCTCGAGGGCAAGGAATTCTCGACCGAAGCCTGGGCCGAGTGGTACGGCGAGAAGACCGGCACGCTGGTGAACAGCGGCAAGTACGACGGCCTCGCCTACGACGAAGCCGTCGATCGCATCGCCGCCGATCTCAAGGAGCTCGGCCTCGGCGACAAGCAGATCACGTGGCGTCTGCGCGACTGGGGCGTGTCGCGCCAGCGTTACTGGGGCACGCCGATTCCGATCATCCACTGCCCGAGCTGCGGCGATGTGCCGGTGCCGGAGCAGGATCTGCCCGTCGTGCTGCCGGAAGACCTCGTGCCGGACGGCACGGGCAATCCGCTCGCGAAGTCCGAAGCGTTCCTGAACTGCGCGTGTCCGAAGTGCGGCGGCGCGGCCAAGCGCGAAACCGACACGATGGACACCTTCGTCGATTCGTCGTGGTACTTCTACCGCTACGCGTCGCCGGACGCGAAGACGATGGTCGACGAGCGCACCGACTACTGGGCGCCGATGGACCAGTACATCGGCGGCATCGAGCACGCGATCCTGCACCTGCTGTACTCGCGCTTCTGGGCGAAGGTGATGCGCGACCTCGGCCTCGTGAAGTTCGGCGAGCCGGCCAGGAACCTGCTCACGCAGGGCATGGTGCTCAACGAAACTTATTACCGCGAAAATGAAGCGGGCAAGAAGACCTGGTACAACCCGGCCGATGTGACCGTGTCGTTCGACGACAAGGGCCGTCCGGTCGGCGCGGTGCTGAACGCGGACGGCCAGCCGGTCGTGCTCGGCGGCGTCGAGAAGATGTCGAAGTCGAAGAACAACGGCGTCGACCCGCAAATGCTGATCGATCAGCACGGCGCGGACACCGCGCGTCTGTTCGTGATGTTCGCCGCTCCGCCCGAGCAGCAGCTCGAGTGGTCAGGTTCGGGCGTCGAAGGCGCGAGCCGCTTCCTGCGTCGCGTGTGGAACTTCGGCTATACGAACGAAGCCGCGCTGCGCGCGGGCGGTCAGCTCGACGCCGCGCAATTCAACGACGCCGACAAGACGCTGCGTCGCGAGATCTATAACGTGCTGAAGCAGGCGGATTTCGACTATCAGCGTCTGCAATACAACACGGTGGTGTCGGCCGCGATGAAGATGCTCAACGCGCTCGACGGCGCGAAGGGCGCGCAGACGGCCGTGCTGCGCGAAACCTACGGCGTGATGCTGCGCGTGCTGTACCCGGTCGTGCCGCATCTGACCTTCCAGCTGTGGCAGGAACTCGGCTACGCGGACGACTTCGGCCCGCTGCTCGACGCGCCGTGGCCGAAGGTCGACGAGAAGGCGCTCGAACAGGCCGAGATCGAACTCGTGCTGCAGGTGAACGGCAAGGTGCGTGGCGCGATCACGGTCGCGAAGGACGCCTCGCGCGAAGTGATCGAGCAGCAGGCGGCCGCGCACGAAATGGTCGCGAAGTTCAGCGAAGGCAAAGCGCCGAAGAAGATCATCGTGGTGCCGGGCCGCCTCGTGAACGTGGTCGTTTGACGTTTCCACGCCTTCATTCTGCAGACGGAGCGCCGCCCGGCGGCGCTCCTCGGCACCGCGAATCCACTGCGAACCGGGAGCGAATGTGACTCGCAGATCGTTTTTGACGCTCGCTTGCAGCGTAATGATGTTGTCGGCCTGCGGCTTCCAGTTGCGCGGCCAGCAGGACTACGCGTTCAAGCGCCTCTATGTGGCGGGCGGCTCGCCCGCGGCCGTCGCGCGCTTCACGCGCATCGTGCAGGGCGGCAGCGACACCGTGGTGGTCAACTCGGTCGCCAATGCCGACGCGATCCTGCTGATCTCGCAGAACCGCAACATCAGCACGCTGACGCTGAATTCGCTGGGCGTCGTCGCCGAGTATCAGCTGAATCTGGCGATGACCTACACGCTGACCGGCAAGGATGGCACCGTGCTGATTCCGGGCAGCGTGATCTCGCTGAACCGCGCGATGACCTATAGCGACCAGTTCTCGCAGGCGAAGGCCGCCGAGTCCGACATCCTGTTCGCCGACATGGAAAACGACGCGGTCGATCAGCTGGTCCGCCGTCTCGGCGTGGTGCGCTCGATGCATCCGACGCCGGCCGAGGCCGTGCCGGCCGTCGTGCCGCGCGCGCCGTTGCCGCCGCCGCCGCTGTGAACGTCGCGCAGATCGTGCTTCGTCGAATCTTCTCCATCCCGTCGACCGCCAGCCATGCAACTGCGACCTGACGCGCTCGAAGCGCATCTCGCCAAGGGCCTCGCCGGACTGTACGTCGTGTACGGCGACGAGCACCTGCTCGCGCAGGAAGCCTGCGACCGCATCCGCGCGGCGGCGCGCGCGGCCGGTTTCACGGATCGCTCGGTGTTCACGGTCGAGCGCGGCTTCGACTGGAGTTCGCTCCTTGGCGCGAGCCAGTCGATGTCGCTGTTCGGCGACCGCCAGCTCGTCGAATTGCGCATTCCGTCGGGCAAGCCGGGCAAGGAGGGCGCCGATGCGCTGAAGGCGCTCGCGTCCACCGTCAACGACGACGTCCTGACGATGATCACGCTGCCGCGCCTCGACGCGGCCACGCAAAAATCGGCATGGTTCACCGCGCTCGCCGACGCCGGCGTCGCGCTGAAGATCGATCCGGTCGAGCGCGCGCAGTTGCCGAACTGGGTCGGGCAGCGGCTCGCGGCGCAAGGTCAGCGCGTCGCGGCCGGCGAGGAAGGGCGTCGCGCGCTCGCGTTCATCGCCGAGCGCGTCGAGGGCAATCTGCTCGCCGCGCATCAGGAAATCCAGAAGCTCGGGCTGCTGTATCCGAGCGGCTCGCTGAGCTTCGATCAGATTCAGGACGCGGTGTTGAACGTCGCGCGCTATGACGTGTTCAAGCTCAACGAGGCGATGCTCGCGGGGGACGTCGGCCGTCTCGCGCGCATGCTTGACGGGCTGCGCGGCGAGGGCGAGGCTTCGGTCCTCGTGCTGTGGGCCGTCGTCGAAGAAGTGCGCACGCTGTTGCGGATCAAGCGCGGCGTCGCGGCCGGCAAGCCGCTGGCGATGCTCACGCGCGAGAACCGCGTGTGGGGTCCGCGCGAACGGCTGATCGGGCCGGCGCTGTCGCGCGTTACCGAAGCGGCGCTCGAGAAGGCGCTCGCGCTCGCGGCGCGGCTCGACCGTCAGGTGAAGGGGCTGTCGGGCGGCACGCCGGGCAATCATCGTCATGATCCGCCGCCCGATCCGTGGGACGGCCTGTTCGAACTCGCCATGACGGTGGCCGCGCCGAAGCCGTCGGCAGCGCCGCCAGTGCCGCCGTCGCGACCTCGGGCGCCAACTGCGGCGCCAGCGCGGCGGCCAGTCTGAAGCGGCGTGGGCGAGCGTGGATTCACATCGCAACGCTCAGCCGGTTCGCATGCAGACCCCCGCGGTTCGCTGGCCACACGCTCGAGGCACCCCATCGGCGCACCCGCCGCCCGCACCCGAGCAAAGCCCCAGTACCCGACTTACAATCGTTTGATCTTTCGCTAATCTTGCCCGACCACCGCACGCCGACGTGCAAGGCATCACGAGAATGACCATGGATATCGACCAGTACATGACCGACCTCGGCCGGCGCGCCCGCCAGGCTTCGCGCGCGATGGCGCGTGCCTCGACCGCCGCGAAGAATGCGGCGCTTGCGGCTGTCGCCGAGGCTATCGAGCGCGATGCCGATCTGCTGAAGGCGGCCAACGCGCGCGACCTCGAACGCGCCCGCGGGAAGGGCCACGACGCCGCGTTCATCGACCGTTTGACGCTGTCCGACAAGGCGCTGAAGACGATGGTCGAAGGCTTGCGCCAGGTCGCGGCGCTGGCCGATCCGATCGGCGAGATCAGCAATCTGAAGTATCGGCCGAGCGGCATCCAGGTCGGCCAGATGCGGGTGCCGCTCGGCGTGATCGGCATCATCTACGAATCGCGTCCGAACGTGACCATCGACGCGGCCGCGCTGTGCCTGAAGTCCGGCAACGCGACCATCTTGCGCGGCGGCTCGGAAGCGCTCGAATGCAATACCGCGCTCGCGAAGCTGATCGGCGAAGGGCTCGAAGCGGCAGGTCTGCCGCAGGACGCGGTGCAGGTCGTCGCGACCTCGGACCGCGCGGCGGTCGGCAAGCTGATCACGATGACCGAATACGTCGACGTGATCGTGCCGCGCGGCGGCAAGAGCCTGATCGAGCGTCTGATGAACGAAGCGCGCGTGCCGATGATCAAGCACCTCGACGGCATCTGCCACGTCTATGTCGACGATCGCGCGGACCTGGCCAAGGCGCTCAACGTTTGCGACAACGCCAAGACGCATCGCTACGGCACCTGCAACACGATGGAGACGCTGCTGGTCGCACGCGGCATCGCGGCGCAAGTGCTGCCGCCGCTTGGGCAATTGTATCGCGGCAAGGACGTCGAGCTGCGCGTCGACGCGGCGGCGCGCGCGGTGCTCGCCGATGCGGGCGTCGGCCCGCTCGTCGACGCGACCGAGGAAGACTGGCGCACCGAATATCTCGCGCCGGTGCTCGCGATCAAGGTGGTCGACGGCATCGACGCGGCGATCGAGCACATCAACACGTATAGCTCGCAGCACACCGACGCGATCGTCACCGAAGATCACGACCGCGCGATGCGCTTCCTGCGCGAAGTCGATTCGGCGAGCGTGATGGTCAACGCGTCGACGCGTTTCGCGGACGGCTTCGAGTTCGGCCTCGGCGCCGAGATCGGCATCTCGAACGACAAGCTGCATGCGCGCGGCCCGGTCGGCCTCGAAGGGCTGACCTCGCTGAAGTACGTCGTGCTGGGTCACGGCGAAGGCCGTCAATAACAACGAATCGAAGCACCACGACAGGAACCCGCCGATGCTCTGGGTAAAGACGTTTCACATCGTATTGATTGCTTCCTGGTTTGCCGGCCTGTTCTATCTGCCGCGCATCTTCGTCAATCTGGCGATGGAAACGGAACCCGCCGCGACGGCGCGTCTTCTGCTGATGGCGCGCAAGCTGTTCCGCTTCATGAGCTTCATCGCCGTGCCCGCGATCGCGTGCGGCCTGTGGTTGTGGCTCGTGATCGGCATCGGCAGCGGGGAGGGCTGGATTCACGCGAAGGTCGGCGTGGTCGTGCTGCTCGTCATCTACCACGCGTACTGCGGTGTGCTGCTGCGCAGGTTCGAGCGCGGCGAGAATCGCCGTTCGGACAAGTGGTATCGGATGTTCAACGAGTTGCCGGTGCTCGGCATGCTCGCGGCCGTTGCGCTGGTGGTGATCAAGCCTTTCTGAGCGGCTGACGGCGCCTGACTCCGATTGGCGCCGAGCTGGAAAAGACCAAAGGGCGGTGTGCCGGGTGAACGGCACACCGCCCTTCGTTTTATTTGCGCTCGCGAGTTACCCCTGCGGATCCACCCGCCGCCGATGAATCACCTCCTTCGTCTGCGCGAGCTTCTCCACCAGTTCCGGCCCACGGCTTAGCGCGACGCCGACCGCGAGAATGTCGCCGATCGCCAGATGCGACACGCGCGAGGTCATCGGCGAAAAGATGTCGGTATCTTCGTCGACGTTCGCAAACAGGCCCACGGTGGCGAGCCGCGCGAGCGGCGAGTTGCCGTGCGTGATCGCGATGACCTTCGCGCCCGCGTTCAGCGCGGCCTTCGCGGCGTCGATGATGTCGCGCGTGCGGCCCGTATTGGAGATCGCGACGACCACGTCCCCCGGCCCGAGCAGCGCGGCCGACATCAAAAAGGTATGCGGGTCCGAGTAGGCGACGCTCGGCATGCCGAGCCGAAAGAACTTGTGCTGCACGTCGAGCGCGGCGATGCCCGAGCCGCCCGCGCCGTAGAACTCGATGCGCTTTGCCTGCGCGAGCATGTCGATCGCGGCCGCGACGCTGTCCGAGGACAGGTTGTTGCGCACCTGGATCAGTGCGCCGATGGTGCGATCGAGCACCTTCGCGGCGACGCCCGGCGTCGGCTCGTCGGGCCGCACGTCGCGATAGACGGCCGGCACTTCGGCGGCGATGCCCTGTGCGAGGCGGATCTTGAATTCGCGAAACCCTGAAAAGCCGAGCGCGTGACAGAAACGCGCGATCGTCGGCTGACTCACGCCCGCGCGCGCGGCGACCTCGGTCATCGACAGATCGAGCACCTCGCGCGGCGCCTCGATCACGTAATCGGCCAGCTTGCGCTCGGACGGGCGCAGCTGCTCACGCATCTCTTCCACCTGGGACAGCATCATCGGAAAACTCGCACTATGCTGAAGACGTGTGGACTATATCCGATTGGCCGTTGGCGCACAAAAGCTAGGTACAAAAACTACATATTGGGGAGTAAGTGTATTCCCTGGGTTTCTGCTTCAAAGCGCCGAAGTACCGTCAATAGGGCGATTCAGCCGTCTGTGCGATGCGGCGGCGCAGCAGAATTCATCATTGATGGCGTGTAGTTTTTCTACTAAGATTGCATCGTTCGATTACACAACCCGCGATACCGCCTGGTGTCATGCGCGCCTGCCGCCAAAGACGAAGGAGCTCAGATGGTTTCCCCGCATTCGCAATTGTTGAAGGTCACGAAACGCGTGATCGAGCGCAGCAAGCCCACGCGTGAAGCGTATCTGGCCCGTATCCAGCATGCGCAGGGGCGCTTCCCGGCGCGCGGCGCGTTGTCGTGCGCGAACCTGGCCCACGGTTTCGCCGGCCTCGAAGGCAACGACAAGCTCGTGATCAAGCAGATCCGCGAGCCGAACATCGGCATCGTCTCGTCGTACAACGAGATGCTGTCGGCGCACGCGCCGTACAAAAACTACCCGGACATCATCAAGCAGGCCGCCCGAGAGAACGGCGGTGTCGCGCAATTCGCGGGCGGCGTGCCGGCAATGTGCGACGGCATCACGCAGGGCAACGCGGGCATGGAGCTGTCGCTGTTCTCGCGCGAAGCGATTGCGATGGGCACGGCCATCGCGCTCACGCACAACATGTTCGACGCGGCGCTGTGCCTCGGCATCTGCGACAAGATCGTGCCGGGCCTCTTGATCGGCGCGCTGCAATTCGGCCATCTGCCGACCATCTTCGTGCCTGCCGGCCCGATGGCGAGCGGCCTGTCAAACGACGACAAAGCCAAGACGCGTCAGCAGTTCGCAACCGGCCAGTGCGGCCGCGACGCGCTGCTCGAAGCGGAAGCGGCCGCCTATCACAGCCACGGCACCTGCACCTTTTACGGCACCGCGAACAGCAACCAGATGCTGATGGAAGTGATGGGCCTGCATCTGCCGGGCTCGGCTTTCGTGCATCCGCACACGCCGCTGCGCGATGCGCTGACCGCGCAGGCCGCGCGCCGCGTGCTCGATCTGACCGTCGAGCGCGGCCACTACATGCCGATCGGCCATGTCATCGACGAGAAGGCGATCGTCAACGGCATCGTCGCGCTGCTGGCGACCGGCGGCTCGACCAATCACACGCTGCACCTCGTCGCGATTGCGCGCGCGGCCGGCATCGTGATCGACTGGGACGATTTCGACACGCTGTCGCAGGCGGTGCCGCTGCTCGCGAAGATCTATCCGAACGGCAAGGCCGACGTGAACCACTTCCACGCGGCGGGCGGCGTCGCGTTCCTCGTACGCAACCTGCTCGAAGGCGGTCTGCTGCATGAAGATGTGAACACCGTGGCGGGCAAAGGCCTGAAGCGCTACACCGAGGAGCCGAAGCTGCTCGACGGCAAGCTGCAATGGGTGGCGGGCGTCGAGGCGAGCGCGGATACGGCAGTGCTGCGCGGTATCAAGGAGCCGTTCCAGCCGGACGGCGGCCTGCGGCTGATGCAGGGCAAGCTCGGCCGCGGCGTGATCAAGATCTCGGCGGTCGCGGCGCAGCATCGCAAGGTGAAGGCGCCGGCCATCGTGTTCGATTCGCAGGAAGCGGTGCAGGAAGCGTTCGACAAGGGCGAACTCAAGCGCGACTTCGTCGCGGTGGTGCGCTTCCAGGGCGCACGCGCAAACGGCATGCCCGAGCTCCATCGTTTGACGCCGCTGCTCGGTGTGTTGCAGGATCAGGGTTTCCATGTCGCGCTGGTGACCGATGGCCGCATGTCTGGGGCGTCGGGCAAGGTGCCGGCGGTGATTCACCTGTCGCCGGAAGCATTGCTGCAAGGCCCGATCGGCAAGGTCCGCACGGGCGACATGCTGGTGATCGACGCCGAAGCCGGCGTCCTCGACATCGAGATCGACGCGGCCGAATGGGCCGCGCGTCAGAGCGCCGAGCCGCTGCATCAGCCGGACAACGAAGTCGGTTTCGGCCGCGAGCTGTTCGGCGTGTTTCGTGCGGCGGCGGCGCCGGCCGAGCTGGGCGCTTCGGTGTTCGGCCAACTGGTCGGCGAGGGCGGCGCGCCTGTCGGACAGCACGGCCAAGCCGGCCATCACAAGCACGGCCATCAACACGGCGACCATCACACGAGCACCGCGCAAGCCGGCGCGGCGCTGCATAAATAAGGAGTCTGACTATGACGTCGAAAACAGTAAGCGATATCGTGCGCCTCGGCCCGGTGATTCCGGTGCTCGCGTTCGACACCGTCGAGCAGGGTGAACACGTGTCGCGCGCGTTGCACGCGGGCGGCGTGAAGGTGCTCGAAATCACGCTGCGCACGCCCGCGGGGCTCGGCGCAATCGAGCGCGCGTGCGGGCTCGCCGACGATATCGTGGTCGGTGTCGGCACGATCACGAAGCCCGAGCACTGCGAACAGGCGAAGAAGGCGGGCGCGCAGTTCGGCGTGTCGCCGGGCCTGACCAAGGAGATGCACCAGGCCGCGCAGGATGCGGGCTTGCCGTTGTTGCCCGGCGTGATGACGCCGTCGGACATCATTCTCGCGCTCGAGCTCGGCTACGAGATCGTCAAGTTCTTCCCCGCGCAGCAGGCGGGCGGCGTGCCGATGCTGCAGGCATTCCACGGTCCGTTCCCGGCGCTGAAGTTCTGCCCGACCGGCGGCATCACGCCCGAGACCGCGCCGCACTTCCTGTCGCTGCCGAATGTGGTTTGCGTCGGCGGTTCGTGGCTCACGCCGAAGGCCGCGCTCGCCGCGCAGAACTGGGATGAGATCACGCGCCTCGCGCGCGCCGCGAGCCAGCTGGCCGCCCCCGCGCACTAAACATCACCACTACGCTTCGGTTATCTGAACCGGGCCCAGGAGTCTCGTCGATGCAGCCGCACCAGGCTGTCGCGCTGAGACTCTTTTTTTGCGTATATGCGTGCTGGATTTGCGCGCGTTTTCTGGAAACAAACAGTAAAATTCAGCCACCGCGCGGCTAGCCGGGTTTTCGGGCATCGCGCAGGTTGCCGTGAGACGAAGTGCCGGCCGCATCCGCACTCTGAAATCAATAAACCAAAGGAGGGGATTCATGGAATCTGCCCACGGCAGCATGCTGCTCGTCTACGCGTTGATCGCGATCGCGTTGCTGATCTTGATGATCACGCGCTTCAAAATCTATCCGTTTCTCGTCCTGATCATCGTCTCGTTGCTGCTGGGCCTCGTGGCCGGCATGCCGATGCAGACCATCGTCAAATCGTTCGAAACAGGTAACGGCAACACACTTGGGCACATTGCCATCGTGGTCGGTCTCGGCACGATGCTCGGCAAGATGATGGCCGAATCGGGCGGCGCCGAGCGCGTCGCGACCACACTGATCAACTGGTTCGGCGAGAAGCACATTCACTGGGCGATGATGGTCGTGGCGATCATCGTCGGTTTGCCGGTGTTCTTTGAAGTCGGGTTCGTGCTGCTGATTCCGATCGCGTTCAACGTCGCGAAGCGCACCAACAAATCGCTGCTGCTGGTCGGCCTGCCGATGGTCGCGGGCCTGTCCGTCGTGCACGGTCTGATTCCGCCGCACCCGGCCGCGCTGCTCGCCGTGCAGGCGTATCACGCCGACATCGGCAAGACGATCGCCTATGGTCTGATCGTCGGCGTGCCGTGCGCAATCGTCGCCGGTCCGCTGTTCGCGCTGCTGGTGAGCCGCCATATCCAGTTGCCGAAGGAAAACGCACTGGCCGCGCAATTTCTCGCTCACGACGCGAATAACGGCAACGGCGCGACAGCCAACACACCGAAGCGCGAACTGCCGGGCTTCGGCATCACGCTGGCCACGATCCTGTTGCCGGTGGTGCTGATGCTGGTCGGCAGCTGGGCCGACCTGGTCTTCGAGCCGAAGACGCTGCCGAACGATCTGCTGCGCTTTTTCGGCAACACCGATGTCGCGCTGCTGACGGCCGTGCTGGTCAGCTTCTGGACCTTTGGCGCGAGCCGCGGCTTCAACCGCGAGCAGATCCAGAAGTTCTGCGGCGAGTGTCTCGCGCCGATCGCGGGTATTACACTGATCGTCGGTGCGGGCGGCGGTTTTGGCCGTGTGCTGATGGATAGCGGCATTTCGAAGGAAATCACCAACGTGGCGACCGCGATTCATCTGTCGCCGCTGATGTTCGGCTGGCTCGTCGCGGCGATGATCCGTCTCGCGACCGGTTCGGCCACGGTCGCGATGACGACCGCCTGCGGCATCGTCGCGCCGATCGCGTTGGCCGGCGGCGTGCAGGTGAAGCCGGAACTGATGGTGCTCGCGACCGGTTCGGGCTCGCTGATCTTCTCGCACGTGAACGACGGCGGCTTCTGGCTGATCAAGGAATATTTCGGCATGACGGTGGGGCAGACCTTCAAGACGTGGTCGCTCCTCGAAACCATCATCTCGCTGATGGGGCTGGGCCTGACCTTCGCACTCGCGGCGGTCCTGTAAGGAGTTTCAAATGATTCTGATCGCAATGGGCGTGTCGGGTGCCGGCAAGACGAGGATTGGCGAAATGCTGGCCGAGCGCCTGCATTGCGCATTCACCGACGGCGACGCGTTCCATAGCGCGGCGAACAAGGAGAAGATGCACCACGGCATCCCGCTCACCGACGAAGACCGTTGGCCGTGGCTGAAGACGATCCGCGCGGCCATCGAGGAAAAGCAGAAGGCGGGCGAGACGGCGGTGTTCACCTGTTCGTCGCTGAAGCGCTCGTATCGCGACATTCTTCGCGCCGGCGACAAGGACGTGTGCTTCGTCTACCTGAAGGGTTCGCGCGAGGTGCTCGCGGAGCGTCTGGGGCATCGCACCGGGCATTTCTTCGATCCGTCGCTGCTGGAAAGCCAGCTCGAGACGCTCGAGGAACCCGGCGACGATGAAGCGATCACGGTCAGCATCGATCTGACGCCGGAGCAGATCGTCGACGAGGTGCTCAAGCAGGTCGAAGCGCGCTGAGTCGTTGGCTTCTCCGCACTCTAGCTGCGAACGCAGGACGAAAAAAAGCCGCTCCGAGGAGCGGCTTTTTTTATGCGCTGCTGAAGCTGGGCCGGCTGATCAACCGATCCGCTTCGCCAGCTCGATGGCCTTCCCGATGTACGAGCCGGGCGTCATCGCGAGCAGACGGTCTTTCGCGTCCTGCGGAATCGCCAGACCGCCGATGAAGCTCTGCAGCGCCTCGCGCGTGATGCCCTTGCCGCGCGTGAGTTCCTTCAACTGCTCGTACGGGTTCTCGATGCCGTAACGGCGCATCACGGTCTGCACCGGCTCGGCCAGCACTTCCCAGCAGTTGTCGAGGTCTTCGTTCAGACGCTGCGCGTTGACTTCGAGCTTGTCGAGGCCGCGGATCAGCGAGTCGTACGCGAGCAGCGAGTAGCCGAACGCGACGCCGATGTTGCGCAGCACCGTCGAGTCGGTCAGGTCGCGCTGCCAGCGCGACACCGGCAACTTGTCGGCGAGATGGCGCAGCGTCGCGTTAGCGAGGCCGAGGTTGCCTTCGGAGTTTTCGAAGTCGATCGGGTTGACCTTGTGCGGCATCGTCGACGAGCCGATTTCGCCGGCCTTCGTGCGCTGCTTGAAGTAACCGAGCGCGATGTAGCCCCACACGTCGCGGTCCAGATCCAGCAGGATCGTGTTCGCGCGCGAAACCGCGTCGAACAACTCGGCCATGTAGTCGTGCGGCTCGATCTGGATCGTGTACGGATTGAACGTGAGCTTCAGGCGGTTCTCGACGACGTCCTTCGAGAACGCTTCCCAGTCGAATTCCGGATACGCGGACAAATGCGCGTTGAAGTTGCCGACCGCGCCGTTCATCTTGCCGAGCAGTTCGACCTTCGCGATACGCTCGATCGCACGCGCGAGACGCGCGGCGACGTTGGCCATTTCCTTGCCGAGCGTGGTCGGGCTGGCCGGCTGGCCGTGCGTGCGCGACAGCATCGGCTGCCCGGCCTGGGCGTGCGCGAGTGCGACGAGGCGTTGATGCACCGAGCGCAGCGCCGGCAGGATCACGTGTTCGCGCGCGCCGGCGAGCATCAGGCCGTGCGAGGTGTTGTTGATGTCTTCGGACGTGCAGGCGAAGTGGATGAACTCGCTCGCGCGCTCCAGTTCTTCCTGACCCTTGACCGATTCCTTCAGCCAGTACTCGACCGCTTTCACGTCGTGGTTCGTCACGCGCTCGATTTCCTTGATGCGCGCGGCGTCGTGCGCGGTGAAGCGCTCGGCCAGTTGCAGCAGGAACTGCTCGGACGCATCGGAGAAGCGCGGCACTTCGGCGAAGCCGGCGCGCGACAGCGCGATCAGCCAGTGGATTTCAACGGTCACGCGATTGCGCATGAAAGCGGCTTCCGAGAGCCAGTCGCGCAGGGCTTCGGTTTTGGCGGCATAGCGGCCGTCGAGCGGGGAGAGCGCGTTCAGCGCGAACAGGGTGTCGGGGCGGGTGTCGGACATGATGGGGACCGGGTTGAAGCGGTTGAGCGCTCAGCGAGCGGGTCGGGAACGGAGGGAACCGTGGATTTTACCACCGTGACGAGCTGGGCTTGCCCGGATGCGTCGGCCGCAACCGGCGCCGCTAGAATGCAGACTTCTTCCCTCTCGCCGGCAAGCGCAATCGCATGGAACTGAAATGGCTCGAAGACTTCATTTCGCTCGCGGAAACGCGTAGCTTCAGCCGCTCGGCCGAATTGCGCCACGTCACGCAACCGGCCTTCTCGCGCCGCATCCAGGCGCTCGAAGCATGGCTCGGCACGGAACTGATCGACCGTTCTGTTTATCCGACGCGGCTCACGGCGGCCGGCCAGGTGTTCAACGAACAGGCGCTCGCGATGCTGTCGCAATTCCACGAGGCGCGCGCGCTGCTGCGCGGCCACACGGCGACGCCGCAGGCGACGATCGAATTCGCGGTGCCGCACACGCTGTCGCTCACGTACTTCCCGCGCTGGCTGCAGCGCATCGAGGCGCAGATGGGGCCGATCCACACGCGGCTACGCGCGCTGAATGTGCATGACGCGGCGCTCTCGCTGGTGGAAGGCGGCTGCGATCTGATGATGGGCTATCACCATCCGAGCCATCCGGTCGCGCTCGATCCGGCGCGCTACGACATGCTGACGCTCGGCCACGAACCGATCAGCCCGTTCTCGGCGCCGGGCCGCGCGGGCCGTCCGCGTCATACGCTGCCGGGCTCGGCCGATGCGCCCGCGCCGTATCTGTCGTACACGCCGAACGCGTACCTCGGGCGCATGACCGAGGTGATTCTCGCGAACGCGCCGCAGCGCCTGTACCTGGACCGGCTGTACGAAACCGACATGGCCGAGGGGCTCAAGGCGATGACGCTCGCCGGTCACGGCATCGCGTTTCTGCCGCATAGCGCGGTCGAAGACGCGGTGGCCGAAGGCCGGCTGATCCGCCTCGATCGCGCGGTGCGCGGCACGCCCGAAGGACAGTTGACGCTCAGCATGGAGATTCGCCTGTACCGCGACAAGCTTGCCGCGAAAAGCGACGACGCGCGCCAGATCCTCGTGCGGCAGTTATGGGACGTGGTGTCGGAGGAACTCCGGCAGGGGAGCGCATAAAACCCGGCATAAAACTCGCGTTCGAACCTACGTCCCGACGACGCGAATTTGCGGCTTTCCGAACGTTATGCAAAATAAACATAACGGGATAAGGAAACGGCATTGGATTTCGATGCGGCGTTTTTCCACAATGCCCGTACTCGATCAAACGCCGGAGCGTTCATGTCATCCCAGCAACAAGCCGCCCAATCCGTCCAAGCCGCATCAACGTTGCAGTCCGTTCCCTCCTACCTGAATAAAGACGACCTCGGCCCCTGGGGCAACTACCTGCGCCAGGTCGACCGCGTCGCGCCGTATCTCGGCTCGCTGTCCCGCTGGCTCGAAACCCTGAAGCGCCCGAAGCGGATCCTCGTCGTCGACGTGCCCATCGAACTCGATAACGGCACGGTCGCGCACTTCGAGGGCTATCGCGTGCAGCACAACGTGTCGCGCGGTCCGGGCAAGGGCGGCGTGCGTTATCACCAGGACGTTACGCTCTCCGAAGTGATGGCGCTGTCAGCGTGGATGTCGGTGAAGAACGCGGCGGTGAACGTGCCGTACGGCGGCGCGAAGGGTGGCATCCGCGTCGATCCGCGCACGCTGTCGCGTGGCGAGCTGGAGCGCGTGACGCGCCGCTACACGAGCGAGATCGGCATCATCATCGGACCGAATACCGACATCCCCGCGCCGGACGTGAACACGAACGAGCAGATCATGGCGTGGATGATGGACACGTACTCGATGAACCAGGGCCAGACGGCCACCGGCGTCGTGACCGGCAAGCCGATCACGCTCGGCGGCTCGCTCGGCCGCCGCGAGGCGACCGGCCGCGGCGTGTTCGTGGTCGGCTGCGAAGCGGCTCGCCGCATCGGCTTCGACATCGAAGGCGCGCGTATCGCGGTGCAAGGTTTCGGTAACGTCGGCGGAATCGCCGCGCGGTTGTTCCAGGAAGCGGGCGCGCGCGTCGTCGCGGTGCAGGACCACACGGGCTCGGTGTACAAGTCCACCGGCATCGACGCGGTCGCGCTGCTCGATTACGTCGCGAAGACGGGCGGCGTGGGCGGCTTCCCCGAAGCCGACGCGATCGCCAACGATGAATTCTGGACGGTCGAATCCGACATCCTGATTCCGGCGGCGCTGGAAAATCAGATCACCGAAAAGAACGCCGGCAAGATCAGGACGAAGATCATCGTCGAGGGCGCGAACGGCCCGACCACCACGGCGGCCGACGACATCCTGCACGATCGCGGCATCCTCGTGATCCCGGACGTGGTTGCGAATGCGGGCGGTGTGACAGTGTCATATTTCGAATGGGTGCAGGACTTCTCGAGCTTCTTCTGGACCGAGGACGAGATCAACGAGCGGCTCGAGCGCGTGATGCGCGAAGCGTTCGCGGCGGTCTGGCAGGTGGCGAGCGAGCAGAATGTGTCGGTGCGCACGGCGGCGTTCATCGTCGCGTGTAAGCGGATTCTGCAAGCGCGCGAAATGCGCGGCTTGTATCCCTGATCGACCTTTTCTACTCTGTTTGTATTGGCGGTTACCCGGCCCGGGATTCGGGCCGGGAGGCACAACCGCCGCAACTTTTGCATCAGCGCGGTCCACAAGACGGCGTGTTTGACCGGCGGGCGGCATCTATCGATGCCGCCCGCCTTCGCATGCGCGCGAAACGGCGGTGCGACGGCGCCCCGGGCCCGTCGCGGCGTGCGCGCAACAACATGGTTAATAGCAATACTTTCAGAAAAATTACTTTGCTACACTGGCGCCGGTTCTTGCCAAGGAGATCAAGATGAAGATTAATAAGGCTGCGCTGCTGCTCGCGACTCTCGGATTGTTTACGGTCGGCGCGCACGCGCAAGACTCGGGCACGCTGAAAAAGATCAAGGACACGGGCGTCATTTCGCTGGGCCATCGCGAATCGTCGATTCCGTTTTCCTATTACGACGACAAGCAGAACGTGATCGGCTACTCGCAAGATTACGCGATGAAGATCGTCGAGGCCGTCAAGCAGAAGCTGAACATGCCGAACCTGAAGGTGAAGCTCGTGCCGATTACGTCGCAGAACCGGATTCCGCTCGTGCAGAACGGTACGGTCGACATCGAGTGCGGCTCCACCACGAATAACCTCGAGCGCCAGCAGCAGGCCGCCTTCACGAACACGATCTTCGTGATCGGCACGCGCCTGATGACCAAGAAAGATTCCGGCATCAAGGACTTCCCGGACCTGAAAGGCAAGACGGTCGTGACGACCGCCGGCACCACGTCCGAGCGCCTGCTTCGCAAGATGAACCAGGACAAGAACATGGGCATGAACATCATCAGCGCGAAGGATCACGGCGAGTCGTTCCTGACGCTGTCGACCGGTCGCGCCGCCGCGTTCATGATGGATGACGCGCTGCTCGCGGGCGAGCGCGCGAAGTCGAGCAATCCGGGCGATTTCGTGATCGTCGGCACGCCGCAATCGCGCGAAGCGTACGGCTGCATGCTGCGCAAGAACGACGCCGACTTCAAGAAGGTCGCCGACGATGCGATCGCGAAGGTGCAGACGTCGGGCGACGGCGAGCAGATCTACAAGCGCTGGTTCGAATCGCCGATCCCGCCGAAGGGCCTGAACCTGAACTTCCCGATGAGCGACGACATGCGTGCGCTGTTCAAGAACCCGAACGACAAGGCAATCGACTAAACGCTAGCCGCTTTTTCGACACTTTCGAAACGCTGAACGAAACGGAAGGGGCCACGCGCTTCTTCCGTTTCTTTTTGCTGGAGTCTTGGTCATGTCATATCACTGGAACTGGGGCATTCTGCTGAGTCCCGTCTCCACGGGCGAGCCGACTACCTATCTGGGCTGGCTGCTGTCGGGGCTGTGGGTGACCGTCACCGTGTCGCTGTCGGCATGGGTGATCGCGCTAGTCGTCGGCTCGCTGTTCGGCGTGCTGCGCACGGTGCCGAACAAATGGGCGTCGGGCATCGGCACCGTCTACGTCGCGATTTTCCGCAACATTCCGCTGATCGTGCAGTTCTTCATCTGGTATCTGGTGATACCGGAGCTGCTGCCCGTGTCGATCGGTAACTGGTTCAAGCAATTACCGCCGAGCGCGCAGTTCTTCTCGTCGTCGATCTTATGTCTGGGTCTCTTCACGTCCGCGCGCGTGTGCGAGCAGGTACGCTCGGGCATCAACGCACTGCCGCGCGGGCAGCGCGCGGCCGGTCTCGCGGTGGGCTTCACGCAATGGCAGACGTATCGCTACGTGCTGCTGCCGGTCGCGTACCGGATCATCGTGCCGCCGCTGACTTCCGAGTTTCTGAACATCTTCAAGAACTCCGCGGTTGCCTCGACGATCGGTCTGCTCGATCTGTCCGCGCAGGCGCGTCAGCTCGTCGACTACACGTCGCAGACGTATGAATCGTTCATCGCGGTCACGGTCGCGTACATGCTGATCAATCTGATCGTGATGCAACTGATGCGCTGGGTCGAAGCGAAGACCCGGCTGCCCGGCTATATCGGAGGCAAGTGATGCATCATTTCGACTGGAGCGGTATTCCGGGCGCGCTGCCTACGCTATGGACCGGCGCGATCATCACGTTCAAGATCACGCTGATCGCGATCGTGTTCGGCATCATCTGGGGCACCATTCTCGCGATGTTTCGACTGTCGTCGATCAAACCGCTCGAATGGTTCGCGCAGATCTACGTCACGCTGTTCCGCTCGATCCCGCTCGTGATGGTCCTGCTGTGGTTCTTCCTGATCGTGCCGCAGGTGCTGCAAAGCGTGCTCGGTCTGTCGCCCGATATCGACATCCGGCTCGCGTCGGCGATGGTCGCGTTCTCGCTGTTCGAGGCCGCGTATTATTCGGAGATCATCCGCGCCGGCATTCAGGCGGTGCCGCGCGGTCAGGTCAACGCGTCGTTCGCGCTCGGCATGACCTACGCACAGGCGATGCGTCTGATCGTGTTGCCGCAGGCGTTCCGCGCAATGGTGCCGCTGCTGCTCACGCAAGGTATCGTGCTGTTTCAGGACACGTCGCTCGTCTACGTGATCAGCCTCGCCGACTTCTTCCGCACGGCCACGAATATTGGCGATCGTGACGGCACGAACGTCGAGATGGTACTGTTCGCGGGCGCGTGTTATTTCGTGATCTGCGTGATCGCGGCGAGCCTCGTCAAAGGTCTTCAGAAAAAGGTCGCAAGATGATCTCTATCAAGAATGTTTCCAAGTGGTACGGCCATTTCCAGGTGCTGACCGACTGCACGACGGAAGTCAAAAAGGGTGAAGTGGTCGTGGTGTGCGGGCCGTCCGGTTCGGGCAAGTCCACGCTGATCAAGACCGTCAACGGCCTCGAGCCGTTCCAGAAGGGCGAGATCGTCATCAACGGCCAGTCGCTGACCGACAAGAAAACCAATCTGTCGAAGCTGCGCTCGAAGGTCGGCATGGTGTTCCAGCACTTCGAGTTGTTCCCGCATCTGTCGATCGTGCAGAACCTGACGCTCGCGCAGATCAAGGTGCTCGGCCGCTCGAGCGACGAGGCGACCGCGAAGGGCCTGAAGCTGCTCGAGCGCGTGGGTCTGCGCGCGCACGCTGACAAGTATCCGGGGCAGTTGTCCGGTGGTCAGCAGCAGCGCGTGGCGATTGCGCGCGCGCTCTCCATGGACCCGATCGCGATGCTGTTCGACGAACCGACCTCGGCGCTCGATCCGGAGATGATCAACGAAGTGCTCGACGTGATGGTCGAACTCGCGCAGGAAGGCATGACCATGATGTGCGTGACGCACGAAATGGGCTTTGCGAAGAAGGTCGCGCATCGCGTGATCTTCATGGACAAGGGCTTGATCGTCGAAGACGATCGCAAGGAAGACTTCTTCGCGAATCCGAAGTCGGATCGCGCGAAGGATTTTCTTGCGAAGATCCTGCACTGAGGTTGGCACGCGGGCCTCGTTCGTGAGGCTCGGCGTCGAATGGAAAAAAGCCGCTCCGAGGAGCGGCTTTTTTTACCCGTGCCGAGGGTGACGGCAGCGGCTTACGATTCGAACGCCGCCGCGTCGTCCGCGGCTTCGAGATCGGTTTCGCTGTCGGGCGGATGCGTGGTTCCGCCCGACGCCGCGATCGTCGTGGCCGATGCCGATGCATCGAGCGCCGGATTGCGCAGCTTTTCGAGCACCGACTGCGGCACCGGGACGTTAGCTCGCCCGATCACTTCGCCGTGCTGGAACATCAGCAGATCGCCGGGCTGGAACGCGGTCCACACTTCGTTGTCGGTCAGCGGCTTGGTGGCGATCACCGCGACGCGGTCTTCGGGGGTCGTGTATTTGGCGAAATCGATCGACACGTCGGCGTCGACCAGATGCGCGGTCGAAAACGGCCAGCGACGCACGAGGTAGTGCAGATGCGTCGAGCAATGCGCGAACAGCGCCTGGCCGTTCGACATCAGGAAATTGAACACGCCGTATTGCGTGATTTCGCGTGTGAGTGCTTCGAGCGCGGCAAACAGCTCGGGAAGCGGCGGCTGCTGTGCGCCCGGAAAAGCCTTGCGCAAACCCTGCAATAGCGCGCAGAACGCGAGCTCGCTGTCCGTCGTGCCGACCGGTTGGTACACGCCGTTCAACTCCGGTGCGTACGCCTGCAGATCGCCGTTATGCGCGAAGATCCAGTGACGCCCCCACAGTTCGCGCATGAACGGGTGGCAGTTTTCGAGCAGGATATGCCCCTGCGTCGCCTTGCGGATGTGCGCGATCGTGTTTTTCGATTTGATCGGGTAGCGCTTGACCATCTCGGCGATCGGCGAGGTGGCCGACGATTGATGATCGATGAACAACCGGCAGGCCTTGTCCTCGAAGAAAGCGATGCCCCAGCCGTCGGCGTGGTGATCGGTGACGCCGCCGCGCGCGGCAAAGCCGGTGAAGGAAAACGTGACGTCCGTCGGCGCGGCGCAGTTCATTCCGAGAAGTTGGCACATGTTGCTGGTGAGCCTGTGAACGGAGCGAGCCGTTACAATGATGATTTTCCAAGCATATCACCGAGCCGGAGACGCCAAATAGCAAAATTGACATGTGTTTGGGCCGCAACAAAGCGGTTTGACCGGTCGATCTGCCAGGCGCGCGAGGTCTCGTTTCCCTGCCATGACTGCTTCCAACGCTTCCCCCGATTCCATCACCCTGGTCCGCCCGGACGACTGGCACCTGCACGTGCGCGACGGCGCGATGCTCGCGGCCGTGCTGCCTGACACCGCGCGCCAGTTCGGTCGCGCGATCATCATGCCGAACCTGAAGCCGCCGGTCACGACGACGGAGATGGCGCGGGCTTACCGCGAGCGCATCATCGCCGCGATTCCCGAGGGCGCGAAGTTCGAACCGCTGATGACGCTGTATTTGACCGACAACACGCCGCCCGACGAAATCCGTCGCGCGCGCGAAAGCGGCTTCGTGCACGGCGTGAAGCTGTACCCGGCGGGCGCGACGACGAACTCCGACGCGGGCGTCACCGACCTGATGAAGTGCGCGAAGACGCTGGAAGTGATGCAGGAAGTCGGCATGCCGCTGCTCGTGCACGGCGAGGTGACGGATTCGGACATCGATCTGTTCGACCGCGAGAAGGTCTTCATCGATCGCGTGATGACGCCGCTGCGCCGCGAATTTCCGGCGCTGAAGGTCGTGTTCGAGCACATCACGACGAAGGACGCGGTCGACTACATCCGCGAAGCGGGCGCCGCACCGGAACTGCTTGGCGCGACGATCACCGCTCACCATCTGCTGTACAACCGCAACGCGATCTTCCAGGGCGGCATCCGTCCGCATTACTACTGCCTGCCGGTGCTCAAGCGCGAGACGCATCGCGTCGCGCTGGTCGAGGCGGCGACCTCGGGCAATCCGCGCTTCTTCCTCGGCACCGACAGCGCGCCGCATCCGAAGGGGCTGAAGGAGCACGCGTGCGGCTGCGCGGGCTGCTACACGGCGCTGCACGCGCTCGAACTCTATACCGAAGCGTTCGACAAGGCCGGCGCGCTCGACAAGCTCGAAGGCTTCGCGAGCTTCCACGGTCCGGATTTCTACCGTCTGCCGCGCAATACGGAGAAGGTTACGCTGCGTCGCGAGGAATGGACGCTGCCGGCTGAACTGCCGGCGGGCGATACGCCGGTCGTGCCGCTGCGAGGCGGCGAGTCGATCGGCTGGCGTCTCGTTTGAGGCTGCGCTAGATGCGCGAGCGTGAGGCGGGGCAGCGGGCCGAAGATCAGGTGGCGGCCGAAGCGGGCCTTGCGGTAACGCATGAAGCGGCGGCCGGCGTTGCGCGCGGCGTGGAGCCCGATCCTGTGTCACAAGGCTTTGCGGCAATCGACTGGTCGCTGCCATGGTTCGCCCAATTCGCCGCGCGCGGTCGGCGCTGGCAGCAAGCCGCGCTGACCGGCTACGCGGACCTGCTCGCCGCGATGAACGCCGACGCCGCCCAGCTGCAACAGACCACAGGCCGCGGCCAGCGGCTGGCGTTCATCGCGCAGGACGATCTACCGGCGGGTGCCGCGTACGAGGCGCATATCGCGTCGACCGGCTGCGTGCCGACGCGGCACAACCTGCACGACTTCTTCAATGGCTCGATGTGGTTCGCGTTCCCGCGCATCAAGGCGGCGCTGAACGCGCGCCAATCCGCGGAACTCGACCTGCTCGGCGTCGGCCCGACGCGTGGCGGCGTGCGCGACATGCTGACCCTCTTCGACGAAAACGCAGTGCTTTTTGCTTGCGCCGATCCTTCGCTCGGCGCCGCGCTGCGCGGCTTCGACTGGCAGACGCTGTTGGTCGCGCGGCGCGCTGCGTGGCGGCGCGGCTGCGAAGTGCGTTGCTTCGGTCATGCGCTGCTGGAAAAGCTGATCGCGCCGTTCAAGGGCTGCACCGGCCATGCCTGGATCGTCGATGTACCGGCCGCGTATTTCGAATGGGATAGCGCCGCGCGCGACGCATGGCTCGACGAGGCAGTCGCCGCGGCGCTGCTAGACACTGACGCTTTGACCAGTCGCATGTTCGCGCCGCTGCCCGTGCTCGGCATTCCGGGCTGGTGGCCGGACAACGAATCGCCGACGTTCTACGACGACACGTCCGTGTTTCGGGCGGGGCGGCGCCAGCGCTAGGCGCATTCGCGTTCGGTGTTAAAATCCGCGCCAGCAAAGCAGGCCAGGCAGTCGCGGCTTCGACGGCTTCGGCCAACGAGGGCGAGGAAAGTCCGGACTCCACAGGGCAGGGTGATGGCTAACGGCCATCCGTGGCGACACGCGGAACAGGGCAACAGAAAGCAAACCGCCGATGGCCCGGCGCAAGCCGGGATCAGGTAAGGGTGAAACGGTGCGGTAAGAGCGCACCGCGGCTGTCGCAAGACAGACCGGCACGGTAACCTCCACCCGGAGCAATTCCAAGTAGGCAGGCGCGCATCTTCGAGATGCAGGACGGGGCCCCCGTCTCGTCTGCGGGTAGGAAGCTTGAGCGCGTTAGTAATGGCGCGCCTAGAGGAATGGCTGCCACGCGTGTCGCGTCTTCGGGCGCGGCGCGTGCACAGAATCCGGCTTATCGGCCTGCTTTGCCGCTGAATAAAGAAAAGCCGGCGTCCGTTGGGACGCCGGCTTTTTCATTTGGGGCGCTGGCAGAGCGGCCTGGGCCGCCGCTATCGCTATGCGCTCAGAGGGCGACGATGTCGAACGAATGGGTGAGCTCGGCAGTCTTCGCGATCATGATCGACGCCGAGCAGTACTTGTCGTGCGACAGATTGATCGCGCGCTCGACGGTCGCCGGGTTCAGATTCTTGCCGGTCACCGTGAAGTGGAAATGGATCTTCGTGAACACCTTCGGATCTTCGCTTGCGCGCTCGGCCTTCAGCGTGACCGAGCAGCCGGCGATCTCCTGGCGGCTCTTCTTCAGGATCATCACGACGTCGTAGGCGGTGCAGCCACCGGTGCCGAGCAGCACCATTTCCATCGGACGCGGCGCGAGGTTGCGGCCGCCACCTTCGGGTGCGCCGTCCATCGCGACCAGATGACCGCTGCCCGTTTCGGCCGCGAACGCCATCCCGTCTTGCCCCATCCAGCTTACTTTGCATTCCATGCTGTCACTCCCACCGCGCATCGCTATATCGAGTCGGCATTGTAGCCCGGTGCCTGACAATTCGCGCAGGCCGAGCGCATCCCGGATCTACGCACAGGGATTGCTTTCTTGCTGCGGTGCGGAATGGGCGGGCAATTCCTGAATTCGCCAAGTGATTTAGGGGTTTTACTCTAGAAGATGCCTGATGCGGTTCAGATTGTTTGATCCTTAGTGCTTGATACAAAAGGAGTTTCCTTAAAACGTGTTCCGCACCAAGAATTTGTCACATTGTGAAATCGCGTTTCGCAATGCAAATGTTCTTGCGTCGCACAAGGGTGACTTTTATAATTCATCCCATCGTTGCAGCAGTTCTGCAACCTCCGCTGTCTCCTCCACCTCCTCCTTTGGTGGATTAAACCCGAACCGCTCGTTCGGGTTTTTTTTCGCTCGCTATCGCTCAGCGTTTATCGCCGCTTTCGGACGATTCGAGGCAGTCGGATCGCGCGTTTTGACTTGCGAACACAAATTCCTTTATAATTCAGGGCTTTTCCGCATCCGCGCCCGCGGAGGAAGAACCAGGGAGAGCCTGCACGCGCCTCGATGCGCACACTACAAGCAGGAAAGAACACATTGGGCGCAGCAATTTTTTTGGATCGATCATGAAGACGTTTTCCGCAAAAGCCCATGAGGTGACGCGCGAATGGTACGTGATTGACGCGACGGATAAGGTTCTCGGGCGTGTCGCCAGCGAAGTGGCACACCGTCTTCGCGGCAAGCACAAGCCTGAATTCACTCCCCACGTCGACACCGGTGATTTCATCATCGTTATCAACGCCGGCAAGCTGAAGGTCACGGGCAACAAGGTTACCGACAAGAAGTACTACCGTCACTCGGGCTACCCGGGCGGTATCTATGAAACGACGTTCGGCAAGATGCAGGAACGCTTCCCGGGCCGCGCGCTCGAGAAAGCGGTCAAGGGCATGCTGCCGAAGGGCCCGCTCGGCTACGCGATGATCAAGAAGCTGAAGGTCTACGCAGACGCAACGCATCCGCATTCGGCACAACAGCCGAAGGCGCTCGAGATCTAAGGGGAGCCCACATGATCGGTAACTGGAATTACGGCACGGGCCGCCGCAAAAGCGCCGTCGCTCGCGTGTTCATCAAGGCAGGCAAGGGCGACATCGTTGTGAACGGCAAGCCCATCGCCGACTACTTCTCGCGCGAAACGTCGCTGATGATCGTGCGTCAGCCGCTCGAACTCACGAACCACGGCGCCACGTTCGACATCAAGGTCAACGTGACGGGCGGCGGTGAAACGGGTCAAGCCGGTGCGGTTCGCCACGGCATCACCCGCGCGCTGATGGACTACGACGCAACGCTGAAGCCGGAACTGTCGAAGGCAGGCTTCGTTACGCGTGACGCTCGTGAAGTCGAACGTAAGAAGGTCGGCTTCCACAAGGCACGTCGCCGGAAGCAGTTCTCGAAGCGTTAATCGTTTCGGGTGTGGACCGGCGTTCACGCCGGTTTGCAGCAAAAGCCGCCAACGCCACGCGCGAAGGCGGCTTTTTTTATGGTTCGCCGGGGCGCGGGGCCGGTCTCGCTCGCTCGATCGGCAACGAATCGCCTTGCATCGACCTTGCAACAAGAACCCATTGATTTTGTGGGCTTCAGCACGATATACGGATCGGCCCTACAATATCGGTTAAAGCTTTTTGGAGAGTTCGAATGAACGCAGTCACCGACACCCCCGTAACCGAAATGCCGGCCCCCTTCGTCTTTACCGACGCAGCGGCTGACAAGGTCAAGCAACTGATCGATGAGGAAGGCAACCCGGAGCTCAAGCTGCGCGTGTTCGTGCAGGGCGGCGGCTGCTCGGGCTTCCAGTACGGCTTCACGTTTGACGAAGCGATCAACGAAGACGACACCGTGATGAACAAGAGCGGCGTCCAGCTGCTGATCGACTCGATGAGCTACCAGTACCTGGTCGGCGCAGAGATCGATTACAAGGACGACATCAACGGCGCGCAGTTCGTCATCAAGAACCCGAATGCGACCACGACCTGCGGTTGCGGTTCGTCGTTCTCGGTCTGAGCGCAGCGGCTCGTCGAGCCACAACGAAAACGGGGCCTCGGCCCCGTTTTTTTTCATGCCTCTCGCGGCGCTAAGTCGCCATGTCACGGCAACAGGCGTAAGTTTCGCCGCCCGCGCTCCCGCCCCCGCCCCCGCCTTTCGTCAGCGCGGATAAATCGCCCCCAGCACCCGTTCCTCCGACGCTCCTGTCACGCCCGGCAAATTGCCCGGCAGACGCGCGATGCAACGCATCGCGAGCCACGCGAACGCGAGCGGCTCGACCTGGCTCGGCGGCACGCCGAGCGCATCGGTCGTCAACACGGGCACGCCGCTTACGCCGCTGTCTTCGAGCGCCTGCTGCAGCGCCTTCATGATCTCCGGATTACGCGCGCCGCCGCCGCACACGTACACCGCGCGCGCGTCCGACGCATGCCGCTCGATTTCACGTGCAACCGTCACCGCGGTCAACGCAACGAGCGTTGCCTGGACGTCGGCCGGCGCAAGTGCGGCGAACGGCTCGAGCTTCGCGTCGAGCCAGGCGGTGTTGAACAGATCGCGGCCGGTGCTCTTGGGCGGCTGCTCGACGAAGAACGGTTCGTCGAGCAGCGCGTTCAGCAGCTTGCGGTCCACCTGGCCGCTCGCCGCGAAATGACCGTTTTCGTCGAATGGCTTGCCGAGATGGCGTTCCGCCCATGCGTCGAGCAGCGCGTTGGCCGGGCCGCAGTCGAAGCCGCGCACGCCGCCGGTCGCGTTCAGTATCGTGATGTTGCTGATGCCGCCCAGATTGCAGACGACGCGAGTCTCGTCCTTCGCACCGAAGATCGTCGCGTGAAAAGCGGGCACGAGCGGCGCGCCCTGGCCGCCGGCCGCGACGTCACGGCTGCGAAAATCGGCGACCACGTCGATACGCAGCATTTCCGCGAGCAGTGCCGGGTTGTTGATCTGCCGGGTATAGCCCTTTTCGGGCCGATGCCGCACGGTCTGTCCATGCACGCCGATCGCGCGCACTTCTTCGGCGGGCACGCGGCTGTCGCGCAGCAGATCGTGACAGCAGACCGTGTAGCGCGTCGCGAGCGCATTGGCGGCCAGCGCCTCGCGCTCGATCTCGTTGTCCCCCGGCTGCTGCAGCGCGAACAGCGCCTCGCGGATGCCGGCCGAGAAGCCGACGAATGCCTCGGCCAGCACCTCGGGCGGTTTTCCTTTGGCAAACCGGACGGCCACGCCGTCCACACCGTCCATGCTGGTTCCCGACATCAGTCCGAAATAGATGCCGTCTGCGGGGTCTTGCGCCACGTCGCTGCTCCTGTCGATGTTCATTGCGATTCGTTGTAGCAGATTATCGACGCAAGCGCGGCCGAAGATAAGCGCGGCGTCAGCATAGCCCGTGCGTATGCGCCACCGCGCCGCCACGGCGCACATGCGACCTAAGGCGACAAAATCGCCCGTCGCGGGGCCAGGCAGGACGCGTCAATGGGCTCGGCGGCGCGCATCTATGGGACAATCCTGTTTTTTCGCGACTTTACGTTTCCAGCATGAGCACCGAGTCCACCCAGCCCAATCCCGCTTCCGCCTTCCCGATCACCGACGAAGTCCGTCACGCGCTCGCCGTGACCAAGCGTGGTGTCGACGAACTGCTGATCGAAGACGAATTCGCGCAAAAGCTCGCGCGGAGCGCGGCGACGGCCAAGCCGCTGCGCATCAAGCTCGGGCTCGATCCGACCGCGCCCGACATCCACATCGGCCACACGGTCGTGCTGAACAAGATGCGCCAGTTGCAGGACCTCGGTCACACGGTGATTTTCCTGATCGGCGATTTCACGTCGCTGATCGGCGATCCGTCCGGGCGTAACGCGACCCGTCCGCCGCTCACGCGCGAGCAGATCGAATCGAACGCGAAGACCTACTTCGAGCAGGCCGCACTCGTGCTCGATCGCGACAAAACCGAGATCCGCTACAACAGCGAATGGTCGATGCCGCTCGGCGCCGACGGCATGATCAAGCTCGCGTCGCGCTACACGGTCGCGCGCATTCTCGAGCGCGAGGACTTCACGAAGCGCTTCCAGGGCGGCGTGCCGATCTCGATCCACGAGTTCCTCTACCCGCTGATGCAGGGCTACGACTCGGTCGCGCTGAACGCGGACCTGGAGCTCGGCGGCACGGACCAGAAGTTCAACCTGCTGGTCGGTCGCGAGCTGCAAAAGCAATACGGCCAGGAGCAGCAGTGCATCTTGACGATGCCGCTGCTCGAAGGGCTCGATGGCGTCGAGAAGATGTCGAAGTCGAAGAACAACTACATCGGCATCAGCGAAAAGCCAACCGACATGTTCGGCAAGCTGATGAGCATCTCCGACACGCTGATGTGGCGTTACTTCGAGCTGCTGTCGTTCCGTCCGATGGACGAGATCGCCGGCTTCAGGCGCGAAGCCGAAGCGGGTCGCAATCCGCGCGACTTCAAGGTGCTGCTCGGCCAGGAAATCGTCGCGCGTTTCCACTCGCCGGCGGACGCCGAGCGCGCGCTCGAGGACTTCAACCATCGCGCGAAGGGCGGCGTGCCCGACGATATTCCGGCAGTCACGCTCGCGGGCGCACCGCTCGCGATCGGCCAGTTGCTGAAGCAGGCGAACCTCGTGCCGTCGACGAGCGAGGCGCTGCGCAACATCGAGCAGGGCGGTGTGAAGATCGACGGCACCACGGTGTCCGACAAGGGCCTGAAGGTCGAAGCGGGCGAGTACGTCGTGCAGGTCGGCAAGCGCCGCTTCGCGCGCGTGACGCTGACGGCGTGATCGCGCTGATCCAACGCGTGCGGCGCGCCGAAGTGCGCGTCGCCGATCGTGTGACCGGCGCGATCGACGCGGGCCTGCTCGCGCTCGTGTGCGCGGAGCGCGGCGACACCGAGGCCGCTGCCGACAAGCTGCTGGCGAAGGTGCTCGGCTACCGCGTCTTCAGCGACGCGGCCGGCAAGATGAACCTGTCGGTGCAGAATCTCGACGGCGCCGGACGCGCGGGCGGTCTGCTGCTCGTGTCGCAGTTCACGCTCGCAGCCGATACCAACAGCGGCCTGCGTCCGAGCTTCACGCCGGCTGCGCCACCCGACGAGGGCAAGCGCCTGTTCGACTACTTTGTCGCGGCCGCGCGTACGAAGCATCCGATCGTCGAGACGGGCGAGTTCGGCGCGGATATGCAGGTGTCGCTCGTCAACGACGGGCCGGTCACGTTCTGGCTGCAGACCAACGCGTGAGCGAGCGCTAGCAAGCGGGCTGTCGCCGCTTTTTGCGACAATACCTGCTCGGCACAACCGGCGAACGGCGCCACACTCTCTCATGACGACGCAGATCCTCTTTATCCGGCACGGCGAGACCGACTGGAACCGCATCAAGCGCATTCAAGGCCATATCGACATTCCGCTCGCGACGACGGGCGTCGCGCAGGCGCGGCGTCTCGCGCAGCGTCTCGCCGAGGAGGCGAAGCAGGGTGCGCGGCTCGACGCGATTTATTCGAGCGACCTGCAGCGCGCGCAGCAGACCGCCCAGCCGATTGGCGATGCGCTCGGCCAGCCGCTGCAGTTGCGCGAGAACTTGCGAGAGCGCTCGTACGGCGCGTTCCAGGGCCACGACAGCGACGAAATCGCGCTGCGTTTCCCCGACGAATACGCGCAATGGCAAACCCGGGATCCCGGCTTCGCGCCGCCCGAAGGCGAGTCACACCGCGTGTTCTACCACCGCATCGTGCATGCGATCGAGCCGCTCGTCGCGGCACACCCGGGCGGGCGCATCGCCTGTGTGACGCATGGAGGCGTGCTCGACTGCGTGCGCCGCTTTGCGACTGGAATGCCGCTCGATGCGCCGCGCAATTACCCGTTGCTGAACACCAGCCTGAACATCGTGGATTACGAGAACGGTCGCGCGACGATCGTATCGTGGGCGGACGTCGCGCATCTCGACGCTGGCAGCGCCGACGACGACGGTTTCAGGAAGGGGCCCGCGTCAAAGCGGTAAGCACAGTGGATGCGTCGCTCAATCGCGCTTGCGCACCGCCGCCGCGCGCCGCCGCGCACGCTTCGATACGCCATTGACGAGCGCCCAGCGAATCACCGGCGCGACGACCCGCACACCCGGCCGCGCGAAGGTTCGACGCAGCGCCGCGTAGCGATTCAAGCCGAGCATCGTCTGCGCCCAGTCGGGCAGCAGATCGACCCCCGCGTTGAGCATCAGCGTGCCGGCCGGCCGCATCGCGAGGCTGGGCGCCGGCGCGTTCATCAGAATCCGGACGACTTCGCGCGTGCGCTCGCTCGCGACCAGCGCGGGTCGCATTGCCAGCAGATACGCCTCGATCTCGGCGCGTGAGCGCGGAATGTCGACGGCGCCGAGCATTTCCGCGATGCGTGCGGTCTCCTCGAAGTATTGATCCTGCGCGGCGACGGACAACACCGGATTCACATAGCGCAGATGCGCGGTCATGAAGCTCGACACTTCCGCGACGTGCACCCACGTCAGCAACGCGGGCTCGCTCGCGCAATACGATTGACCGTCCGGCGCGACGCCGGTCACGTCGAGATGAATGCGCTTCACGCGCTCGATCAGCGCAAGCGCATCGTCCCTGCTGCCGTACGTCGTGCCGGCGATGAACGTCGCCGTGCGACGCAGACGTCCCAGAATGTCGGTGCGAAAGCTCGAATGGTCCCACACGCCCGCGAGCGCGAGCGGATGCAGTGCCTGCAGCAGCAGGGCGCTGATGCCGCCCGTCATCATCGATGTGAAGTCGGCGTGGACTTTCCAGCACACGGAGTCGGGCCCGAACAGGCCCGGGTCGCCCGGCGGTGACGAGTAGTCGAGCACGGGCCCGCTGCCGGTGGTCAGATGCGTGACGCCGGCGGCGAGCTTCGAGCGCAGGCGATGCGTGAGTCGCTGCGTGAAGTTGCCGGACGGGTCGCCGGCGGGATTGACGGGGGAGTGCTTGGATGAGCCGGGCTGCTGATGCTGGGGCTGGTCGGGCATCCTGGTCGGCCTCGTCGCGTGACTTAGTTCGTGGAATCCCACACACCCGGCAGCGCGCTCGACGATTCCGGCGCGGCCAGACCGAAGTGCCGATACGTGAGCAGCGTGGCGACGCGGCCGCGCGGTGTGCGCTGCAGGAAGCCCTGCTGGATCAGATACGGCTCGAGCACGTCTTCGATCGTGTCGCGCTCCTCGCCGATCGCCGCCGCGAGATTGTCGACCCCGACCGGGCCGCCGTCGAACTTGTACAGGATCGCCTCGAGCAGCTTGCGGTCCATCAGGTCGAAGCCGACCGCGTCGACGTCGAGCATGCTGAGCGCGGCGTCGGCCACCTGCGCGGTGATGTTGCCGTCGGCCTTCACTTCGGCGAAGTCGCGCACCCGCCGCAGCAGGCGGTTCGCGATACGCGGCGTGCCGCGCGCGCGACGGGCGATTTCGAACGCGCCGTCCGGATGGATTTGCGCGCCGAGCAGCGAGGCCGAACGCGTGACGATGCGCGCGAGTTCCTCGGCGTTATAGAACTCGAGTCGCGCGACGATGCCGAAGCGGTCGCGCAGCGGATTGGTCAGCATGCCCGCGCGCGTGGTCGCGCCGACCAGCGTGAACGGCTGCAGGTCGAGCTTCACGCTGCGCGCGGCTGGTCCTTCGCCGATCATGATGTCGATCTGGTAGTCCTCGAGCGCCGGGTACAGAATTTCCTCGACGACCGGCGAGAGCCGATGGATTTCGTCGATGAACAGCACGTCGTTGGCTTCGAGGTTGGTGAGCAGCGCGGCGAGGTCGCCGGCGCGCTCCAGCACCGGCCCCGAGGTTTGCCGCAGATTGACGCCCATCTCGCGCGCGATGATGTGCGCGAGCGTGGTCTTGCCAAGGCCCGGCGGCCCGAACAGCAGCACATGGTCGAGCGATTCGGAACGGCGCTTCGCAGCCTCGATGAAGATCTCGAGCTGACCACGCACTTTTTCCTGTCCGACATATTCGTCGAGCTGGCGCGGACGCAGCGCGCGTTCGAACGCCTCTTCGTGCGATGACGCAGGCGTAGCCGCGATGATGCGCTCGGCGGCGAGTTTGTCGGTTTCGATCATGCGGTCATTGTACCGCGCATGGCTCGCGCATCAGCCCTTGGACAGTGCCTTCAACGCGAGCTTGATGCCCTCGGACACGCCCGTGCCGGCCGGTACGTTCTTGATCGCGGCGAGCGCTTCTTTTTCCGAGTAGCCGAGCGCGAGCAGCGCGTTGAGGATGTCGGACGCGTGGTCGGATGCCGAAGCGGCGCCCGCCATCGCGCCGAGGTCGGCGCCGAGCTTGCCCTTCAGTTCGAGCAGCAACCGCTCGGCGGTCTTCTTGCCGATGCCCGGCACGCGCGTGAGGCGCGCGGCGTCCTGCATCGTGACCGTCTGCGCGAGCTCCGCCACGCTCATGCCCGACAGCACCGCGAGCGCCATGCGCGCGCCGATGCCGGAAATCTTCAGCAGTTCGCGGAACGTCGCGCGTTCCTGCGCGGTGCCGAAACCGTACAGCAGATGCGCGTCCTCGCGCACGATCATCTGCGTGAGCAGCACGATGCGCTCGCCGGTCGACGGCAGGTTGTAGAACGTGCTCATCGGCACGTCCACTTCATAGCCGACGCCGTTGCAGTCGACGAGCAGATGCGGCGGGTTTTTTTCCAGCAGAACGCCGGCAATGCGACCGATCATGGCGGATTAGCTTTTAGAGTCGAATGGGAATGCGCGAGTGTAGCGCAGTGGATCGGCGGCGCGTACGGCGTAAGGGAGCGCACATCGCGCTAGCCGACCAGACGTCCGCGCCGCACCCGCAGTCCTTTTTTCGCGAGCGCCGGCGCGATGGCACCGAGCGTGCTCAGGGTCGAGCCGCCGTGCGCGTGGCAGATCGCCATGCCGAGCGCGTCGGCGGCGTCGGTGCCCGGCACGCCGGACAGGTTCAGCAGCCGCACGACCATCTGCTGCATCTGCTCCTTGGTGGCGCGACCATAGCCGACCACCGACTGCTTCAACTGCAAGGCGGTGTATTCGGCGACCGGCACGCCGCCCGCGACGAGCCCGCAGATTGCGGCCCCTCGCGCCTGACCGAGCAGCAGTGTCGACTGAGGATTGACGTTGACGAAGACTTTTTCGATCGCCGCCTGATCCGGCGCGTGCTCGCGGATCAACGTCGAGATGCCGGCGAAGATGGTGCCGAGCCGCGACGGCAGGTCGGCGTCGGCGGTGCGGATCACGCCGCTCGCGACGTAGCTCAGTGTGTGGCCGTGTTGTTCGATCACGCCGAAGCCGGTCACGCGCAGGCCGGGGTCGATGCCGAGAATTCTCATGAGGTGCCGCACAGGCGCTAAAAACCAGGTGCCTGCGATACTACAACGAATGCGGCGCGTGGCGGACCGCTGGCTGCGCGACTAGCGGAATAAAAGCTGCTAAGGCTTTGCGCAAGGAGGCGATCGAGGATGGAGCGCTACCGCAATCTCAGCGGCGACTCGGGCGTCGACGCCTATGAAATCGGTGACGATTTCATCAAGGTGCGCTTTCGGCCCGGGGTCACGTATTGGTACACAGAGGCGAGTGTCGGTGCCGATCATGTCGCGGCGCTGAAGCGTCTTGCGCGGCGCGGCCAGGGTCTGGGCACCTACATCAGCCAGCACCCGCAAGTGCGGGACGGTTACGCGCGCAAAGATCCGGACGATTGAGCGCGTCGCCCGAAAACGAAAGGCCCGGCGGGACAACCCGCCGGGCCTTTTTTGCAGCTATCGAACTTCAGCCGATCAATGACGGAAGTGACGCACGCCCGTGAGCACCATCGCGATGTTGTGCTCGTCGGCCGCCATGACCACTTCGTCGTCGCGCACCGAGCCGCCCGGCTGGATCACGCAGGTCGCGCCGGCTGCAACGACCACGTCGAGACCGTCGCGGAACGGGAAGAACGCGTCCGAGGCGACCGCCGAACCGGTCAGCGTCAGGCCGGCGTTCTGCGCCTTGATGCTGGCGATCCGCGCCGAGTCCACGCGGCTCATCTGGCCCGCGCCGACGCCGAGCGTCATGCCGTTCGCGCAGAACACGATCGCGTTCGACTTCACGTACTTCGCGACACGCCATGCGAACAGCAGGTCGTCCATTTCCTTCGGCGTCGGATGACGCTTGGTGACCACGCGCAGCTCGCGCGGCTGCACGTTCTTCGAGTCGAGCGACTGCACCAGCAAGCCACCGCCGACGCGCTTCAGATCGAACGTGTTATGGCCTTCGCCCAGCGCGATTTCGAGCAGACGCACGTTCTGCTTCGCCGCGAACACCTGACGCGCTGCCGCGCTGAACGACGGCGCGATCAGCACTTCGACGAACTGCTTCGCGACGGCTTGCGCAGCCGCTTCGTCGACTTCGCGGTTGAACGCGATGATGCCGCCGAACGCCGAGGTCGGATCGGTCTGGAACGCCTTCGAGTACGCTTCGTGCGCATCGGCGCCGATCGCGACGCCGCACGGATTCGCGTGCTTGACGATCACGCAGGCCGGCACGTCGAAGGTCTTCACGCATTCCCACGCCGCGTCGGAGTCGGCGATGTTGTTGTACGACAGTTCCTTGCCCTGCAACTGGCTGTAGTTCGCGAGCGCGCCGGCCGGCACCGTCAGGTCGCGGTAGAACGCCGCGCTCTGGTGCGGGTTTTCGCCGTAGCGCAGGTCCTGCACCTTCTCGAACGCCATGTTGAAGGTAGCCGGATACTCGTTGCGCGAGGCATGCTGCAACTCGTCGGTCAGGCTCGTCAGGTAGTTCGTGATCGCGCCGTCGTACTGCGCGGTGTGCGCGTACACCTTGGTCGCGAGGCGAAAGTTCGTCTTGTACGACACCGTGTTGCCGTTCGCGCGCATTTCGTCGAGCACGACCGCATAGTCGGCCGGATCGACGATCACCGTCACGTCGCGATGATTCTTCGCGGCCGAGCGCAGCATCGTCGGGCCGCCGATGTCGATGTTCTCGATCGCGTCTTCCAGCGAGCACTCTTCCTTCGACACGGTCTGTACGAACGGGTACAGGTTCACGACCAGCAGGTCGATGGTCGGAATGTCGTGCTTCTCGAGCGCGGCCATGTGCTCGGGCAGATCGCGGCGCGCGAGGATGCCGCCGTGCACCTTCGGATGCAGCGTTTTCACACGCCCGTCGAGCATTTCCGGGAAGCCGGTGTAGTCGGCGACTTCAGTGACGGACAGGCCCGCGTCCGCGAGCAGTTTCGCGGTGCCGCCGGTCGACAGGATCTTGATGCCGAGGTCCGACAGCGATTTGGCGAAGTCGACGATGCCGGACTTATCGGAAACGGAGATGAGCGCTTGCTTGATCATGATGAAGACGAATAGCCGAAGGGAAACGTGGCAGGGCGCAGAAACTACAACCCGCTACAGCAAACCGTGTTGTTGCAGCTTCTTGCGCAGCGTATTGCGGTTGATGCCGAGATACTCGGCGGCCAGCGACTGGTTGCCGCCGGCCTGCTCGAGCACCACTTCGAGCAAGGGTTTTTCCACGCATGAAATGACCATGTCGTAGACGTCGTGCGGATTGGAGCCGTCGAGATCCTGGAAATACACGTCCAGGCTGTCGCGGACAGATTGTTCGATATTGTTCTTGCTCATGCTGCTAGTCGGTCGGTGTTGTCCTCGCCTGGGCTGTCGGGCGCTTCGTCGACATAGACGAGGCGGTCTGAGAACGCTTTTTGTGCGTCAAAGAACTCGTTGACGGCGAGGAGTTGTTCGCGCGTGGTGTCCAGCGTATTCATGCGATGCCGGAACAGGTTGGCGCCGGAAAGGCCGCGAGTGTACCAGCCGATGTGCTTGCGCGCAGTGCGCACGCCGGTAAATTCCCCGTAGAAAGCGTAGTGATCTTCGAGATGCTCGTTCATGACCTGCTGGATTTCGTCGATGCGCGGCGGCGGCAACAGCTCGCCCGTCTGCAGGAAATGCTCGATCTCGCGGAACAGCCACGGACGGCCCTGCGCGGCGCGGCCGATCATGATCGCGTCCGCGCCGGTCGCGGCGAGCACGTCGCGGGCTTTTTGCGGCGACGTGATGTCGCCGTTCGCGACGACCGGAATGCGGACCGCCGCCTTCACCGCGGCGATGGTCTCGTACTCGGCGTCGCCGTGGTACAGGTCGGCGCGCGTGCGGCCGTGCACGGTCAGCATCGAAATGCCGGCCGCTTCGGCCAGACGTGCGACGTTCAGCGCGTTCTTGTTCTCGCGATTCCAGCCGGTGCGGATCTTCAGCGTGACCGGCACGGCGTCGGGCCCGACCCCGACCGCGTTGACGACGGCCTCGACGATGCGCTGCACGAGCGGTTCGTTCTGCAGCAGCGCCGAGCCGGCCGCGACGTTGCAGACCTTCTTGGCCGGGCAGCCCATGTTGATGTCGATGATCTGCGCGCCGTTCGCGACGTTGTAGCGGGCGGCCTCGGCCATCATGTCCGGGTCCGCGCCGGCGATCTGCACGGCGATCGGCTCGACCTCGCCTTCGTGATTCGCGCGGCGCATGGTCTTTTCGCTTTTCCACAGCTGCGCGTTCGACGCGACCATTTCCGACACGGCATAGCCCGCGCCGAGCCGTTTGCACAGCTGGCGGAACGGTCGGTCGGTCACGCCGGCCATCGGGGCGACGAACAGGTTGTTGCGCAGAGTGTGGGAGCCGAGAGTGGGCATGGCGTGAACGTGCGCTATCGGGTCAGGATTTGACAATCGTGACGGCCGACGCGGCGCGAAATGCGAGGGAAAACCGCTATTTTAGCGTTAACAGCTTGCCGGGATTCGCGATCTGAGTTTCGTAACCCGTTAAATCTTCTATGAAAGTCGCGCGGCTCATAGAACCGCGCGGCGCTTTTTCGTGCTTAACGGCGCTGGCCGAACATCATCTGGCGGGCGAGCGCGGTCTTCACCGGCGGCACGAATTCGAGCGCGGTCAGCGCGAGGCCGCGTAGTACCGCGAGCGGCGCGAAATCGACCGTGAACAGACGCGCGAGCGTGTCGGTCGAGCCGATCGTCAGGCGCCGGTCGAGCGCGCGGCGTTGCGCGAAGGTCGCCAGCGCGAGCGGCGTCGGGCCCTCGGCCGACAGCGCATCGGCGAGCGCGTGAGCATCGCGCAAGCCCAGATTGAGGCCCTGGCCCGCCACGGGGTGCAAGGTCTGCGCCGCATTGCCGATCGCGACGATATGGCCGTTCACGAGCGTGTCGATCGCGTTGAGTCCGAGCGGGAACGACGCGCGTCCCTTGATGTGCGTAAAGCGGCCCATGCGGTCGCCGAACGCGGCGTCGAGCTCGCGCAGGAACGCTTCGTCGGAGAGCTGGGCGCGGCGTGCGGCCTCGTCGGGCGCGCAGCACCAGACGAGCGCGTAGTCGGCGCCGCGCACGCCGCCCATCGGCAGCAGCGCGATCGGGCCTTGCGACGTGAAGCGCTCCCACGCGACGTGCGGCCGCGGCGCGGACACGGTGACCGTGCCGACCAACGCGGTCTGGCCGTAGTCGCGCGAGCCGGCGTTGGCTTTGCCGACCTTGAGGGCGGCGGTGTCGTCGTCCGTGGTGCCGCGCAGGCTTTTCGCGTGCTTCTGGTCGCCGAACAGGCCGCCCTCGGCGTTCACCAGAATCCGCGTGCGCAACTGTCGCGCGACGCCCGCGGTTTCGATCGGCAACGTGACGCCGTCGAGCTCCTGCACCGGCGCGCCGGCCGACGTCGAGCGGAACCAGTGGACCGGTGTAGCGTGCACCGCCTCGGCGAGACCGTGCACGATCGAGCCGTAGCGCAGCACGTAGCCGAGCGCGGGCAAGCCGTGCTCGCGATGATCGATCAGCGTGCGCCCGAAATGACCGCGTTGCGACACGTGAATGCGCTCGATCGCGGTAGCGTCGGCGGGCCAGCGCAGCGGCTCGAGGATCATCCGGCTGCCGTGCGAGACCGCGATGGCGCGCGGATCGGCGATCGAGTCTTCCGGCTCGCGCGCATCGACGAGCGCGATCTTCAGTTCGCGCGTCACGCTGCGGCGCGCGAGCCAGCCGGCGAGCGCGAGGCCGACCGGCCCGGCGCCGACGATCGTCACGTCGAAATCGAACCCCGGCTGGCGGGAGGCGGGCCTCAGGATCACCGCCGATGGAGAGGCTTCGTTCATCGCGGATCAGGCCCTCGCTGGATGAGACGCCCGCGCTTCCTGCATCAGCGCCTCGATCTCGTCGGCGGCGACCGGCACGTCGCGCGTGATCAGCTCGCAGCCGCCCGGCGTGACGATCGCGTCGTCCTCGATGCGGATGCCGATATTCCAGTAGCGCTCGGGCACGCCCCCGGCGGGGCGCACGTACAGGCCCGGCTCGATCGTCAGCGTCATCGACGTGCGCAAGGTGCGCCACGGCAGCGCACCGGCCTCGTCGCGCGGCGCGCCGCGCTCGCGGTAGTCGCCGCAGTCGTGCACGTCCATGCCGAGCCAGTGGCCGGTGCGGTGCATATAGAACGGCGCGTAGGCGCGCTCGGCGATCACGTCGTCGACCGAGGCGAACTTCGCGCGCGGCACGATGCCGGTGTCGAGGAGCCCCTGCGACAGCACGCGCAGCGCGGCCTGGTGCGGATCGTCGAAGCTCGCGCCGGCGCGCGTGGCAGCGACGGCCGCTTGCTGCGCGGCCAGCACGATGTCGTACAGCTCGCGCTGCGCCGGCGTGAAACGGCCGCTCGCCGGGAACGTGCGCGTGATGTCGGACGCGTAGCCGTCGAGCTCGCAGGCCGCGTCGATCAGGATCAGGTCGCCGTCGCGCGCGATCGCGTTGCCGGCCGGGTAGTGCAGCACGCAGGCATTCGCGCCGGCCGCCACGATCGACGTATAGGCCGGCGCCTGCGCGCCGAACTTGCGGAACGTGTAGAGCAGCTCGGCTTCGAGTTCGTACTCGCGGATGCCGGGGCGGCACACGGCCATCGCGCGCCGATGCGCGGCCGCCGAAATCTGTCCGGCGCGGCGCATGATCGCGAGTTCGTGGTCGTCCTTGACGAGCCGCATCTCGTCGATCAGCGGCAGCAGGTCACGCGCGGCCGTGGGTGCGACGGTGCCGCCGCGGCCTTGTGCGCGCACCGCGTCGAGCCAGCCGCGCACCTGCTCGTCGAGGCTCGCCGAGGTGCCGAGCGCGTAGTGCAGCGCCGGCTTGTCGGCGATGATGCCGGGCAGGTGCGTGTCGAGTTCGCCGAACGCAAACGCGGCGTCGAGTCCGAACGCTTCGCGCGCGCCGTCGGGGCCGAAGCGGAAGCCTTCCCACGTCTCGCGCTCGACGTTCTTCTCGCGGCAGAACAGGATCGACGCGGGCGCGCCGGGCGCGGCGCTGGCGTCGAGCACGAGCAGCGCTTCGGGCTCGGTGAAGCCGGTCAGATAGTAGAAGTAGCTGTCGTGGCGGTACGGATAATCGGCGTCGCGGTTGCGCAGCGCTTCCGGCGCGGTCGGGACGATGGCGACGCCACCGCCCGCGGCGCGCAGCGCGGCGAGAACGCGCTCGCGGCGCGTGCGGTAGACGTCGATGGCGATGGTGGGTTCGGTCGGCTGGTTCATCGTGCGATTGTAGCGCCGTGATTCTCGAGGCCCTATTTTCCGCGCAGGACATTGACTCGCTTTGTGCGGATCCCGACGGCGCGGCGGTCGCCGTCATGTTGCAATCCGTCCACAGCGGGCCGGCGGGCGGCTCGCGAAGATGCCGGCGGCACGTTCGTGAACGCCTTAGAGCACTTATACTTTCGCCGGATTCAGAAAAAGGCAGAAGGTCATGATGAAACTCATCGGTTCGTTCGGCAGCCCGTTCGTGCGTAAGGCGCGGATCGTGCTCGCCGACAAGAAGATCGACTACGAACTGGTGCCCGAGAACGTCTGGGCGCCGGATACCCGGATTCACACCTTCAACCCGCTCGGCAAGGTGCCGTGCCTCGTGATGGAAGACGGCGAGGCCGTATTCGATTCGCGCGTGATCTGCGAATACGTCGATACGCTGTCGCCGGTCGGCAAGCTGATTCCGCAGTCGGGGCGCGAGCGCGTCGAGGTGCGCTGCTGGGAAGCCCTCGCCGACGGCGTGCTCGACGCGGCCGTGCTGATCCGTCTCGAAGGCACGCAGCGCGCGCCCGAACAGCGCGTCGAAGCATGGGTCGCACGGCAGCAGCGCAAGATCGACGAAGCGCTGATCGCGATCGCGCAGGGGCTCGGCAGCAAGACGTGGTGCGCGAGCAATCACTACACGCTCGCCGACATCGCGGTGGGTTGTGCACTCGGCTATCTGGACTTCCGTATGCCGGAACTGAACTGGCGCGAAGCGCATCCGAATCTGGACAAGCATTTCCAGAAGCTGTCGCAGCGGCAGTCGTTCATCGATACGGTGCCGAAGGATTGATCCGGTTCGGTCGTAGATGAAAAAAATGCGCCTGCATGTCAGGCGCATTTTTTTTCGGCTGCGGGCTTCGTTTGAAGTCGGCTGTGGCGTTAGCGCTTGCCGTTGCGTCGCCGTGCGATTGCCGGCCCGAACGCAAAACCGAACGCGAGCAGCAGCGCCGACACCGCCAGCACCGTGTTGTTGCCGCTCGTCACGTAAGGCGTGTTGCCCGAGGTGCCTTGCACGGTCAGGTCGAGCGAGCCGATCGTGTACGGCGTCAGGCGCCCGATCACGCGGCCGTTCGCATCGATCGCGGCGGTCATGCCGGTGTTGGTCGCGCGCAGCATCGGCCGGCCGGTTTCGAGCGAGCGCATGCGGGCGATCTGCAGATGCTGGTCGAGCGCGATCGTGTCGCCGAACCACGCGAGATTGGTCGAGTTGATCAGCACGCCGGCGGGCGTCGCGTTCTCGCGCAGCGTGCGCGCGATCTCCTCGCCGAAGATGTCCTCGTAGCAGATGTTCACCGCAACCGGCTGGTTATGAACCATGAACGGTTTTTGCACCGGCGGTCCGCGGAAAAAATCGCCGAGCGGAATGTTCATCAGATTCACGAACCAGCGGAAGCCCCACGGCACGAATTCGCCGAACGGCACCAGGTGGTGCTTGTCGTAGCGGTAGATCTCGTGCGAGCCGGGCGTGACGCCGAACAGGCTGTTCGTGTAATCGACCACCCGGCCGTCCGGTGTGATCGTGCCGCCGATCGCGCCGAACAGCAGGGCGCTGCCGGTCGAATCCGAAAACTGGCGGATCGCCGCCGCGAAGTTCGGCGGCAGCTGCTGCGCGAGCACCGGGATCGCCGTTTCAGGCGTGACGATCAGATCGGCCGGCTTCGAGGTGATCATCTGCTGATACTCGGCGATCGCTCCGAGGGTGCCGGCTTCCTCGAACTTCATCTCCTGCTTCACGTTGCCTTGCAGCAGACGCACCGACAGCGGCGCGTTGGCGGGCGTCGTCCATTGCACGAGCGGCAGCAGCAGGCCGATCACGAGCAGCGCGAGCGCGACGCCAGTGGGCACGACGACCGAGGCGACCCGGCCGCGGGGCGTCGGATCGCGCGATTCCTCCGCACGCCTCGCGCGCCGTGACGACACCAGCGCCAGCAGCGCCTGCACGAGCAGCGCGGCCGTCAGCGCGACCATCCAGCCCACGCCATACACGCCGACCACCGGCGCAAATCCCGCGAACGGACCGTCGACCTGCGCATACCCGGTCGCGAGCCACGGAAAGCCGGTGAACACCGTGCCGCGCAGCCATTCGCCAATCGCCCACGCGCTCGCGAAGGCGAGCGCGCCGTGCCAGGTCGGCGAGAACGGCGCGCGCTGGTCGGCCGCGCCGTTCTGCGCATGGCCCGCGCAGAACGACCAGACCCCCGCGGCGAGCGCCGGATAGACGGCGAGGTAGAGCGAGAACAGCACGAGCGCCGTACCCGCGAGCGGTGCGGGCATGCCGCCGTAGTAGTGCATGCTCACATACAGCCACCACACGCCGCTCACGAAGTTGCCGAAGCCGAACGCGCCGCCCGTCAGCGCGGCGCTTTTCCAGCCGGTGCTGCGCGTGAGCCAGGCGAAGAAGAACACGAAGATCGCGAGCTGCAGCCAGCCGCCGTGCGGCGTCGGCGCGAACGACAGCGTATTGAGCGCTCCCGCGGCCAGGGCGACGAGGTAGTGCCAGCGTGGCAGCGCGCGGCTGCGGGTGCCGTCGGCGGGAGCGGGGGCGCTCACGTCGCGGCGCGAACGGGAAGTGATCGGGTCGGCCATTGTTGCGCGGTCGGCGTGGGAAGTTGAAAAGTCGGATCAGCAGGCAAGATGCCCACGCAGAAAAACGCGCGGGCGCGCAGGCAGTGCATCGGCCCGCGCCGCCGGCTCAGGTCTGCACGTGCTGCGTCTCGCGCTCGCGCTGGCCCGCGAGCGGGTCGCGGCGCACCAGCAGCATGTGGATCTGGCGGGCGTCGCCGCGCAAGATCTCGAAGGTCAGATCGTCGAGGCGAACCTTTTCGCCGCGATGCGGCACCCGGCCGAAGTGATGCGTGACGAGGCCGCCGATCGTGTCGACTTCGTCGTCCGAGTAATGCGTGCCGAAGGTCTCGTTGAACTGCTCGATCTCGGTCAGCGCGCGCACGCGGAAGCGTCCGTCGGGCGACGCGATGATGTTGCCGCTTTCCTCGTCGAAATCGTATTCGTCCTCGATGTCGCCGACGATCTGCTCGAGCACGTCTTCGATCGTGATCAGGCCGGCGACGCCGCCGTATTCGTCGACGACCACCGCGAGGTGATTGCGGTTCACGCGGAAGTCGTGCAGCAGCACGTTCAGCCGCTTCGACTCGGGGATGAACACGGCCGGGCGCAGCATGCCGCGCACGTCGAACTCTTCTTCGGCGTAGTAGCGCAGCAAGTCTTTCGCGAGCAGCACGCCGATGATGTTGTCGCGATTGCCCTCGTAGACCGGATAGCGCGAGTGCGCCTTCTCCAGCACGTAGGGGATGAATTCGGCGGGATTGTCCGCGATGTTGATCGCGTCCATTTGCGCGCGCGGCACCATGATGTCGCGTGCGCTCAGTTCCGACACCTGGAATACGCCTTCGATCATCGACAGCGAGTCGGCGTCGATCAGGTTGCGCTCGTGCGCGTCCTGCAGAATTTCCAGAAGTTCGGCGCGCGAGTCGGGCTCGGGCGAGATGAAGTCGGTCAGGCGCTCGAGCAGCGAGCGCTTTTCCTGCGGTTTGTCGAGTTGGCGTCCGGTAGAGCGTCGACTGGGATACGTGTCGTTCATGGTAGTGCGCCCGGCGAGACTGGGCGCGCTGTTGCAGAGCGTTAAGGATACACCAGACACATGGCGGAACCGTGTCCCGCCGGGCCTGGCGAGGTGCGAAGCCAGGGTCAGACGGCCGCGCGCGAGGGCGTGGCGTGGATCCATCCTAACCGATTACGTGGGCAAAAGCGCTTGCGGGCAAAAAAGTCGCGGGTGGGGTTTGTGCCGAGTCGCGCTGCTCACACCGTCGGCTTGCAGCGCGCGAGCAGCGCTTCGAGCGCGCGGTCCGGCATGCCGCTTTCGCGCAGCGCATGCACGGTGCGGCTCACGTAGTCGAAGGTCGTGCCGTAGCGGCCGCATGCGCAGCCCAGTACGGTCTGGATGATGTCGTCGCGCAGTTTGCCGGTGTAGCTCGGCACATCGCGGCGCATCACGAACGCGAGTGCGTCGACGCGCCGGCCGTCTGCGAGCACACACGGCAGCCACGCGGGACGATACGAGCCCATCGGCATTTCGCGGCGCCACAGCGCTTCGAGATGCGGCATCGAGCCCTCGGCGGCGAGCCGGAACGCCATGCCCGTGCACGAGCCGCCGCGATCGAGCGCGAGCACGAGGCCGGGCTGCTCGGGCGTGCCGCGGTTCACGCGCGACCACAGATAAAGGCCGCGATGATAGCCATGCACCTTCGAGCGCAGCGCTTCGACGGTCGGCAGGCCTGGATTCCAGATCAACGAGCCATAGCCGAACAGCCAGAGATCGCTCTGGCGGTCCCAGTCGCGCAACGTGAATTCGAGCGATGCGCGCAACTCGTCGTCCGTCAGAAGCCGCGATTCGCCGAGCACCGGCGGGTAGTCCGGGCAGCGCACGGGGGTATCGGCTTCGGGCGACGAGGTGCTCACGGTGGGTGCTTATTGATAAGGGTCCGGAAAACCAAGCTTGCCGAGGATCTCGGTTTCGAGCGCTTCCATTTCCTCGGCTTCTTCTTCGACCTCGTGGTCGTAGCCTTGCGCATGCAGCGTGCCGTGCACGAGCAGGTGCGCGTAATGCGCGGCGAGCGGCTTGCCCTGCTCGGCGGCTTCCTTCTCGACCACCGGACAGCACAGGATCAGATCGCCCGTGACCGGGTCGTCTTCCGATTCGGCATAGGCGAAGGTCAGCACGTTGGTCGCGTAATCCTTGCCGCGAAAGGTGCGGTTCAGCGTGCGGCCTTCTTCGGCGTCGACGAACCGTACGGTCAGTTCGCCGTCCGCGAACAGCGCCGCCTTGATCCAGCCGGCCACGGTCGCGCGCGGAAGCAGCGCCTTGTGTTCGGGCCAGGCTTTGGCGGCGGGGAATTGCAGGCTCAACGTCAGTTTCGGGGTGCGGCTCATGCGATGTATGTGCGTGGCGTTCGTGGCTCGAGCGTTGTTTTCGGCGTTGTGGCTCGAGTCTCAGGCTGGCGAGCGCATCGCTCAGCGCGAATCGACCGGAGCTGGCGTCTTCTGCGAATGCGCATCGTACGCCTCCACAATTCGCGCGACCAGCGGATGGCGCACCACGTCCGCGCTCGTGAAGCGCGTGAGCGCGATGCCGCGCACGTTCGCGAGCACCTGCTGCGCTTCGATGAGACCGCTCTTGTGGCCGCGCGGCAGGTCGATCTGGGTCGTGTCGCCGGTGACGACCGCCTTCGAGCCGAAGCCGATCCGCGTGAGGAACATCTTCATCTGCTCGGGCGTGGTGTTCTGCGCCTCGTCGAGGATGATGAACGCGTGATTCAGCGTGCGGCCGCGCATGTACGCGAGCGGCGCGATTTCGATCATCTGCCGCTCGAACATCTTCGCGGTCTTGTCGAAGCCGAGCAGGTCGTACAGCGCGTCGTAGAGCGGGCGCAGGTACGGATCGACTTTCTGCGCGAGATCGCCCGGCAGAAAGCCGAGCCGCTCACCCGCTTCGACCGCCGGGCGCGTCAGCACGATGCGCTTGACCTGGTCGCGCTCGAGCGCGTCGACCGCGCAGGCCACCGCGAGGTAGGTCTTGCCGGTGCCGGCCGGGCCGACGCCGATCGTGACGTCGTGCGAGACGATCTGCTTCAGGTACTCGCGCTGCGCCGGCGTGCGGCCGCGCAGATCCGCGCGCCGCGTGTACAGCTTCGGACCGTATTCCTTGAGGTCGTCTTCGCTCGCATTGGTATCGGCGGGCTGGTCGAACGGATGATCGGGGTTGCCGGCGAAGCGCGGGTCGACGGCTTCATCGCCATTGATGTTGCCGTTGCCGTTCGGGCGATGGCGCGCCGGATGGCGCACTTCGACGAGCGCAAGCTGGATGTCGTCGACCGACAACGGCTCGCGTGCGTTGTTGTAGAAGTTTTCGAGCGCGGTGAGCGCGAGTTTCGCGCCGCGCCCGCGGATCGTGATGCGATGGCCGCGGCGCTGCAGGGTCACGTCGAGCGCCTGCTCGATCTGCCGCAGATTTTCGTCGAGCGGTCCGCAGAGGTTGGCGAGCCGCGCGTTGTCTTCGCGCGGTGCGGTGAATTCCAGATGCTGCTGAGTGGTCTTCAAGGCGGTGAGTCGATCCTGTCGGTTGCGGTACTCAGAATGTCGTTCAGTGCGCTTAGTGCGCTCAGTGAGCTAAGGCGGCGCTGTCGTCGTGAACCAGCACGAGTTCGCCGCGCAGCGAGTGCGGGTACGCGTGCACGATCTTCACGTCGACCATCTGGCCGATCAGCCGCGCATGCGAGGCGACCGGCGCCGGGAAATTGACGACGCGGTTGTTCTCGGTGCGGCCGGCGAGCTCGTTCGGGTCCTTGCGCGCCGGGCGCTCGACCAGAATGCGCTCGACTTTCCCGACCATCGCCTCGCTGATGCGCTGCACGTTTTCTTCGATCGTGGCCTGCAGATGTTGCAGGCGCTTGAGCTTGACCTCGCGCGGCGTGTCGTCGTGAAGGTTCGCGGCCGGGGTGCCGGGGCGCGGGCTGTAGATGAACGAGAAGCTCGTGTCGTACTTCATCTCTTCGACGAGCGCCATCATCTTCGCGAAATCTTCCTCGGTCTCGCCGGGGAAGCCGACGATCATGTCCGTCGACAGCGACAGATCCGGACGGATCGCGCGCAGCTTGCGGATCACGGACTTGTATTCGAGCACGGTGTAGCCGCGCTTCATCGCCATCAGGATGCGGTCGGAGCCGTGCTGCACCGGCAGATGCAGGTGGCTCACGAGCTTCGGCACCTTCGCGTAGGTGTCGATCAGGCGCTGCGTGAATTCCTTCGGATGCGACGTCGTATAGCGGATCCGTTCGATGCCGGGGAGGTCCGCGACATACTCGATCAGCGTCGCGAAGTCGGCGATCTCGGTCGAGCCCAGCGTCAGCGCGCCACGGTAGGCGTTCACGTTCTGGCCGAGCAGCGTGACTTCACGCACGCCCTGGTCGGCGAGTCCGGCGATTTCGGTCAGCACGTCGTCGAGCGGACGCGACACTTCCTCGCCGCGCGTGTACGGCACGACGCAGTAGCTGCAGTACTTGCTGCAGCCTTCCATGATCGACACGAACGCGCTCGGACCGTCGACTCGCGCCGGCGGCAGGTGATCGAATTTTTCGATTTCGGGGAACGAGATATCGACCTGTGCGCGGCCGCTCGCGCGGCGCTGGTCGATCATCTGCGGCAGGCGGTGCAGCGTTTGCGGGCCGAACACGATATCGACGTACGGCGCGCGCGCGACGATCGATGCGCCTTCCTGGCTGGCCACGCAGCCGCCCACGCCAATGATCAGATTCGGATTCGCGTCCTTCAGCTCGCGGACGCGGCCGAGGTCGGAGAAGACTTTTTCCTGCGCTTTTTCGCGCACCGAGCAGGTGTTGAACAGGATCACGTCGGCGTCTTCCGGCGTGTCGGTCTTGACGAGTCCTTCAGCGGCACCGAGCACGTCGACCATCTTGTCGGAGTCGTACTCGTTCATCTGGCAGCCAAAGGTCTTTACATAAACTTTCTTGGTCATCGATTTTCGCCGGTCGCAGTGGTTAATCTGGGGGCGTCGTAAAAAGGTGAAGGAGGCTGCTGAGCGGGGCAGCGCGGCGTGCGGTAGCCGGCCTGCGCGAGGCTTTGCAGCGTAACTCGATATTATAGCCCTTCGGAAAGCGGGGGTTTTGCTGCCGATCCGTGGGTTTGCCGGTCCGGCGGCAGGCCCAGCAGGCTTTCCAGTTCGTCCGATACCTGCGCGAAGCGCTCGGCGAGGAAATCGAGCAGCACGCGCACACGCGGCGCCATGAAGCGGTTGCGGTGATACAGCGCGTGCAGCGGCGCATCCGGATAGTGCCACTCCGGCAACAGGATCTTCAGGCGGCCGGCGCGCAGGTCCGCTTCCACGTCCCACATCGATTTGATCGCGATCCCGTAGCCGCGCAGCGCCCATTCGCGCGCGACCGCGCCGTCGTTGGTTTCGCGCGCCGCTTCGAACGGCACGCTGTAGTGCTGCACCTCGTCGCCACGCGTAAAGCGCCATTCGCTGGCCGGCCCGGATGCGGTGCCGAGCACGATGCAGTCGAAATGGGCGAGGTCGAGCGGATCCTTCGGCTCGCCGCGACGTGCGACGTATTCGGGCGACGCGCACAGCACCCGCCGGTTCGGCGCGAGCCGGCGCGCGACCAGCGAGCTGTCCTGCGGCACGCCGAAGCGGATCGCCAGATCGATGTCCTCCTGCACGAGATTGGCGAGCGCATCGGACAGCGTCAGCGCGAACGTCACGTCCGGGTACAGCGCGTTGAATTCGTCGAGCCAGTGCATCAGCAGATTGCGGCCGAAGTCCGAGGTTGCCGAGATGCGCACCTTTCCGCGCACGACACCCTGGCCCGCCTGCAGCGCAGCTTCGGCGTCGTCGAGCGATTGCAGCGCCTGGCGGCAGCAGTTCAGGTAGAGACGGCCTTCGTCGGTGAGACGCAGCTGGCGCGTGGTGCGCTCGAACAGGCGCGCTTTCAGCCTGGCTTCCAGTTTCGCGAGCCGCGCGCTCGCCGCGGCGGGCGTCAGGCCCATCTTGCGGCCCGCCGCCGACAGGCTGCCTTGCTGCGCCGCTTCGACGAAGAGGCGGATGTCGCCGAGGTTGTCCATCGCTGGCTTTCAAGCAGAATTTGAAAATGCTTCAAATGCTACGCCAATTATCAAATCGGCGCCGCGCCCCGACAATGCAGCCGTCACCACTCCGCTGCTGTCCCTAGCCATGCAACTCGACCACGCAACCATCGTCACCGCCGAGCCCGAAACCGTCCGGCGCTTCTTCGTCGATATCGCCGGGCTCAGCGACGGCGCGCGCCCGCCGTTTTCCGTCGACGGCTACTGGTTGTACGCGAACGGCCGCCCCGTCGTGCATTTGATCGACGCGCCGGCGTCCGCGCCGGCGGGCCGTGCTTCACCCCGCATCTCACCGCGCATCGATCACATCGCGTTCCGATTCGAGCGCGCCGACGAGTGGCAGGCGTTGCTCGAGCGGCTCGACGCGCGCGGCATCGGCTACCAGACGGCGCAGGTGCCCGCGAGCGCCGCGCAGCCGGCGGAGCGGCAGCTATTCGTCGCGCTCGCGCCGGGCGTCGTCATCGAATTCGTGACGGCTGCCCAGCCGGCCGTTCAACCCCAACCCTGATCCACCTCAATCCCGGAGCGGAACATGCCCATTCCACTAATCGCGCTCGCGATCAGCGCATTCGCCATCGGTACGACCGAGTTCGTCATCATGGGCCTCCTGCCCGAAGTCGCGCGCGACCTGGCCGTGTCGATTCCGTCGGCGGGCCTGCTCGTGAGCGGCTATGCGCTCGGCGTCGCGGTCGGCGCGCCGCTGCTTGCGGTGATTACGAGCAGGATGTCGCGCAAGTTCGCGCTGCAACTGCTGATGGGCGTGTTCATCGTCGGCAATGTGTTGTGCGCGGTCGCGCCGAACTACTCGGTGCTGATGATCGCGCGCGTCGTGACCTCGTTCGCGCACGGCTCGTTCTTCGGCATCGGCGCCGTGGTCGCGGCCACGCTCGTGCCGGCCGACAAGCGCGCGAGCGCAATCGCGCTGATGTTCACGGGCCTGACGCTCGCGAACGTGCTCGGCGTGCCGTTCGGCACCTTCATCGGCCAGCAGTTCGGCTGGCGTGCGGCGTTCTGGATCGTCAGCGGCTTCGGCGTGCTGTCGCTCGCGGGCATCAGCGTATTGGTGCCGAACCGTCACGACACTGGCCCCGCTGGGCTCGGCCACGAAGTGCGCGTACTGAGGGACCCGCAGGTGTGGACCGCGCTCGCGATGACGGTGCTCGGCTTCGGCGGCGTATTCGTCGTGTTCACCTATATCGCGCCGATTCTCGAGCAGGTGAGCGGCTTCTCGCCGCGCGGCGTGACGCTGATCCTCGTGCTGTTCGGCGTCGGCCTGACGGTCGGCAACATGGTCGGCGGCAAGCTCGCGGACGGCGCGCTGATGCCCTCGCTGATGGGCATCCTCGCCGCGCTCGCGGTCGTGATGGCGGTCTTCGCGCGCACCAGCCATGCGCCGGTGGCCGCCGCGATCACGGTATTCGTGTGGGGCATCGCGGCGTTCGCGACCGTGCCGCCGCTGCAGATGCGCGTGGTCGAGAAGGCCGCCGCCGCGCCGAATCTCGCCTCGACGCTGAACATCGGCGCGTTCAACGTCGGCAATGCGGCGGGCGCGTGGCTCGGCGGTCTCGTGATCAATCACGGTCATCCGCTCGATACCTTGCCGTGGGTCGCGGCCGCGGTCAGCGTCGCTGCGCTGCTGCTGACCTGGTTCGCGGCGCGCATGGATGCGCCGGCGCGCCCGCTCGCGCAAAGCGCGTGACGCGTCAGTTGCTTGCCTCCCCGATGCTGATAACAGTGTGAAGATAACTTCGTTGGGCGCGGCGAAACCCGATGCTATCTTGCTTCCACTTACTGCTCTTGCGCCGGCTGCCGGCGCTCTGGAGGCCAATATGCATTCCCCGCTCGCGCTGGTCCGCGATCCTTCGGCCGACGCCGATACCGATGCGACGCCGCGCTCCGCCGAACCGTTTGATGCGCTCGAACAGCTGGTCGGCGTGAACCTCGCGCGGCTGCGCGCCGAACGGCAGCTTTCGCTCGATGCGCTGGCGCGGGCGTCCGGCGTGTCGCGCGCGATGCTCGCGCAGATCGAGTCGGCGCGCAGCGTGCCGTCGATCAAGGTGCTGTGCAAGGTGGCGGCGGCGCTGAAGGTGTCGGTGGCGGCGTTCCTGCGGCGGCACGCGACCAACGGCTTCGAGCATCTGCCCGCCGAGCGCTCCGCGCGCATCGTCAGCGCGAACGGGCGCTATTCGGTGCGGCCGCTCTCTCCCGACGACGAGTCGATCGCCGCCGAGTTTCACGAGCTGCGCATCGCGCCGTTGCATACCGAAGCGGGCATCCCGCGCGCGCCGGGCACGACCGTGAATCTGGTGGTGAGCGACGGCACGCTCGAAGTCAGCGTGCACGACCAGCGCCAGCTGCTCGCGACCGGCGACGCGATCGTGTTCGACGCCGACCAGCCGCACAGCCTGCGCAATCCCGGCGACACCGAGGCGCGCGCGTTTCGCGTGACGCTGCGCTCGGAGACGCCGCCGCGCTGGGAAGTGCCGGCGGCAGCCGCGACACGCGACGAGGTCGCGCGCGAAGGCGTGCCGGGTTGAGGATCGACGGCGCCCGAGGTTCGGGTGCAGGTCAGGGCGTTGCTGCAGGTCCAACGCCGCGAGTAGGGTCTTTATGCGTCGCGCTGCAGTTCCCGCGCGACTGTTGTATGCTTCGCCGGCCGGTCGAACCGGCAATCAGTGCGTCTTCAGGGCGGGGTGAAATTCCCCACCGGCGGTAGGCCGGCAGCGCGACAGCGCGAGCCGGCAAGCCCGCGAGCGCCCGCATCGAGCGGTCTTCGGCAGGTTGGAGACCGCGGCGGGGTCAGCAGATCTGGTCAGAAGCCAGAGCCGACGGTCATAGTCCGGATGGAAGAAGATGTGCAGATAGTCATGTGCGTTCCGTGACGCCGCCTGTTGCCGAGGCGGCGGATGGGTGCCCGCTTTCGTGCGGCGCCCAGCGGCGCGTCTTTGTCTGTTTGCAATGCCCTGAAACGTTTCTCGCCCAACTTTTGCGATGAGCGTTTCAACCATGTCCTTTGCTACTTTTCCCGCTCCGTCGACGATTGCAGACGATGCCTTCGCCGATCTCCCGCTGCTGGCCACCGAAGCCGTTCCTCCGCGTATCGCCGCCGCCTTGCAGGCACTGCGCGAGGGTCGCGCCGTCGTGCTGCAGGACGACCACGACCGCGAGAACGAAGCCGATCTGATCGTCGCGGCCGAGCGCCTGTCGGTCGAAACGATGGCGCTGCTGATCCGCGAATGCAGCGGCATCGTGTGTCTGTGCCTGCCCGACGACAAGATCCGTGCACTCGAACTGCCGCCGATGGCCGTCAACAACGAAAGTCGTCACGGCACCGCGTTCACGGTGTCGATCGAGGCGCGCGACGGCGTCAGCACCGGCGTGTCCGCGCAGGATCGCGTGACGACGATCCGTGCGGCGATCGCCGATACCGCCAAACCCGCCGACATCGTGCGCCCTGGTCATGTGTTCCCGCTGCGCGCGATGCCCGGCGGCGTGCTCGCGCGACGCGGCCACACCGAAGGGACCGTCGATCTCGCGATCCTCGCGGGCCTGAAGCCGGCCGGCGTGCTGTGCGAACTGATGAACGCCGACGGCACGATGACGCGCGGCGCGGACGTCGAGCGCTTCGCCGCGCAACACGATCTGCCGATGCTGACGATCGCGGAGCTGGTCGAGTTTCGCGAGGCGCTCGCGCAGGCGCGCGAAGGCGCCATGGCCGAGGCCTGAGCGGTCATCCATCAGGCGGCGCGCGCGGCCATCATGCAAAAAGCCGGCTCTTCCGAAGAAGAACCGGCTTTTTTATCGGCCTGACGGGAAACCGCTAGGACTGTACGTCGCCGAATTCGCCGCGCACGCCCGCCTCGATCAGCGCCGGCAATTCATCCATGTGCTTCATGATGCGCGTGATGCCCATCGCGCGCAGCGCATCGGCATAACCGTCCGGAATATGGCTCGCGCCGACGAACGCGATCGTCTTCATGCCGGCCGCGCGCGCGGCGTTCAAACCCGCGACGCTGTCTTCGACGACGAGGCAGCGCGCCGGCTCGACGCCGAGCGTCTTTGCCGCGAACAGATAGACATCGGGATACGGCTTGGGCCGCGCGACCTGCTCGGCGCTGAACACGCGCTCGCCGAAAATCTGCTGCAAACCCGCGCGCCGCACCGACGCGGCGACGCGCGTCATGCGGCTGTTCGACACCACTGCGGCCGGCAGCGTCACGCGTTGCAGCGCGTCGCGCACGCCGTGGATCGGACCGAGCAACGCGGCCAGTGCGAGCTCGACGTTGTGCTCGATCGTATCGAGGAAGTTCGCGGGCAGCGTGATGTCGAACTGCTGTTCCAGACCGGCGAGAAAGCGAGAGGTTTGCTGGCCGAACGCGGTTTTGACGACGGGGGCGAAATCGAGGCCGGGGAAGGTGGCCGTCAGCGTGTCGAACATCACGCGATCGGCGATGACTTCACTGTCGACGAGCACGCCGTCGCAGTCACAGATGAGGTGGTCGATCATGCCTGAAAAACACTATGCGCAAAGCGGGCGAGGGACGGGTTGCGGGCCCGCGCGCCGGGGTGAAAAGCGTCATCATACGTGCTTTCGAACCTCGTCCTTTCTGGCGTTCCGCGCCGGCAGCCTTACGGCGTATCGGCCCAGGCCTTCGCCGCGCGGATCGCGCGCTGCCACCCGTCGAGGCAGGCCCTGACCTCCGCGTGCGGGAGCGCCGGCGAGAAGCGGTGCTCGAGCTTCCACTGGCTTTTCAATTCGTCGATGTCCTTCCAGTAGCCGACCGCGAGACCGGCCAGATAAGCGGCGCCCAGCGCGGTCGTCTCCGACACCTGGGGGCGCACGGCGTCGACGCCGAGAATGTCGGCCTGGAACTGCATCAGCAGATTGTTCGCGCAGGCGCCGCCATCCACGCGCAGCTCGCCGATGCGAATGCCCGAGTCGGCTTCCATCGCCTTCAGCACATCGAGCGATTGATACGCGATCGAATCGAGCGCGGCGCGCGCAATGTGCGCGGAGGTGGTGCCGCGCGTGACGCCGAACAGCGTGCCGCGCGCATGCGCGTTCCAGTGCGGCGCGCCGAGGCCCGCGAACGCGGGCACGAGATACACGCCGTCGCAATGCGGCACGCCGCGCGCGAGTGTTTCGATTTCCGCCGCGTTCTTGATGATGCCGAGGCCATCGCGCAGCCACTGCACGACCGCGCCGCCGATGAAGATGCTGCCTTCGAGCGCATAGTCGATCCGCTCGCCGATCTGCCAGGCGATCGTGGTGATGAGATTGTTGTTCGATTCGATCGGTTTGTCGCCCGTGTTCATCACGAGGAAGCAGCCGGTGCCGTAGGTGTTCTTCACCATGCCGGACTCGGTGCACATCTGGCCGAACAGGGCGGCGTGCTGGTCGCCGGCGATCGCCGCGAGCGGAATCTTCGACGCGAACACGGTGGTCACCGTCGGTCCGTACAGCTCCGACGACGGCCGCACTTCCGGCAGCATGCTGCGCGGAATGTCGAGCGCGTCGAGCAGTTCGTCGTCCCACTTCAGTGTGTGGATGTTGAAGAGCATCGTGCGTGACGCGTTGGTCACGTCGGTGACGTGCAGCGCACCCTTCGTGAAATTCCACATGAGCCAGCTATCGACGGTGCCGAACGCAAGCCGGCCCTGGCGCGCTTTCTCGCGCGCGCCTTCGACGTTGTCGAGAATCCAGCGGATCTTGGTCGCCGAGAAGTACGAGTCGATCGGCAGACCGGTTTTCGCGCGCACGCTGGCTTCGAGCCCTCGCGCCTTCAGCTCGTCGCAGAAGCCGGCGGTGCGGCGGTCCTGCCAGACGATCGCGTTGTAGATCGCGTGGCCCGTTTCGCGATCCCACACGATCGTGGTTTCGCGCTGGTTCGTGATGCCGATCGCCGCGATCGACGTGCCGTTCATGCCGGCGCGCGTGACCGCCTCGGCGGCGACGCCGGCCTGGCTCGACCAGATTTCCTGCGGGTCGTGCTCGACCCAGCCCGGATGCGGATAGATCTGCTGGAATTCCTTCTGCGCGGTCGCTACGACGTTGCCGCGCCGGTCGAACAGCATCGCGCGCGAGCTGGTGGTGCCTTGGTCAAGCGCGAGGACGTACTGATCCTGCATTGTCTCTTCTCCATGCATGTTGCGGATCGCCGGATTGCTGACCGGCGATGCGAGCGGCGTGTTGTTGTGGGCGGGCCGCCATAGTGTGAGGGTGCGTGCCGGCGTCGTCCAGCCGAAGCTGCGGTACGGGGCCGGCGCCCGGCTCGCGGGGGCGCCGTGCCGCGCCGCTACGCGCTTTGCTGCACGGGCTCGCGCGCGAACCACGCGTCGATGTCGCGCGCGACCTGCTCGAGCGTGCCCGGTGCGACATGCAGGCCGAGCTTCGAGCGGCGCCACAGCACGTCCTGCGCGCTGCGCGCCCATTCGGTGTCGCGCAGATAAATCAGCTCGGCCTCGTGCAGTCCCGGCGCGAACTCGCGGCCGAGTTCGGCGCGCGAGCGCGCCGCGCCGAGCACGCGATTCGCGCGCGTGCCATAGGCGCGCGCGAGCCGATGCGCGAGCGACGCGGGAAGCCACGCATGCTCGCGCGAGAACTCGCCGAGGAAGCGGTTGAAGTTCGCCTGCGCGATGTCGCCGCCCGGCAGCGGCGCCCCGACGGTCCATGCTGGGGCGCCGTGGCGCAGCGCTTCGGCGAGCGTATCGACGGCCTGCTCGGCGAGCTTGCGAAAGGTCGTGATCTTGCCGCCGAACACCGACAGCAACGGCGCTTCGCCCGCGGGCGCGTCGAGTTCGAGCGAGTAGTCGCGCGTGACCGCCGACGGATTGTCCGCGTTCTCGTCCTCCAGCAGCGGGCGCACGCCCGAATAGGTCCAGCGCACGTCGGCGGGCGAGATCTTCTGCTTGAAGTAGCGGTTGATCGAATCGCACAGGTACTGGGTTTCGTTGGCGTCGATCGCGACCTGCGACGGGTCACCGCGATATTCGAGGTCGGTCGTGCCGATCAGCGTGTAGTCGTGCTCATACGGAATCGCGAAGATGATCCGCTTGTCTGGGTTCTGGAAGATATACGCGTGGTCGTGCTCGAACAGCCGCCGCGTGACGATGTGGCTACCTTTGACGAGCCGCACGCTATGCGACGCGGGCCGGCCGAGCGCACCCTTCAGCAGCTCGCCGACCCACGGGCCCGCCGCGTTCGCGATCGCGGCGGCGCGCACCTCGAGTGTCGCGCCATCCGCGCTTTGCAGTTGCGCGTGCCATTCGGCGCCGGCGCGCTCGGCGTTGACCAGCTTCGTGCGCGTGAGGATCGTCGCGCCGCGTTCGTGCGCGTCGAGCGCGTTCAGCACGACGAGGCGCGCATCGTTGACCCAGCCATCCGAATAGACGAAGCCGCGCTTGATCGAATCGACGAGCGGCGCCCCCGCCGGATGCCGGCTCATCACGATGCCGCGCGAGCCCGGCAGCAGCTCGCGTCTGGCCAGATGGTCGTAGAGGAACAGACCCGCGCGGATCAGCCACGCCGGGCGCAGGTCCGGCATGTGCGGCATCACGAAGCGCAACGGCCACATGATGTGCGGCGCCGCGCGCAGCAGCGTTTCGCGCTCCTGCAGCGCCTTGCGCACGAGCCCGAACTCGCGGTACTCGAGATAGCGCAAGCCGCCGTGAATCAGCTTGGTGCTCGCCGACGACGTATGCGCGGCCAGATCGTCCTGCTCGCACAGCAGCACCGACAGGCCGCGGCCGGCCGCATCGCGGGCGATGCCGGCGCCGTTGATCCCGCCGCCCACGACGAGCAAATCGTATTTCGTGCCTTGCGTCACCTGCTGAGTCCTCTGGATCGAATCTGGAAGCGAGTTGGAAAGCGAATCGAACGATTCATGTTCGTTTACGAACTTTAAAGAACATATTCGAAAAAGTAAAGTTCGCTTGATCCGGCAAGTCCTGACCGAACGGGAAGGGAGTGGCGCAACGCGCGGCCGCGGACGATACTCTTGCCAGCAGCCATTTCGAGGTGACGTATGCGGGGACTTTTGATGATCGGCGCGGCGGCGCTTCTGGCGGGATGCGTGAGCACGCCGAGTCTGGAGGGGACGCGGGGCGCGACGTCGTTCGAGGCGTTGCAGCAGATGTGCTCGCCGCAAACCGTCGATTACGGCCACGATGCGCAGGCCGTCTACGAGACGTTCTTCGACGCTTATGTGGCGAACCGGCGCGGCCGCTTGTCGACGCAGGACTTCTGCGCGTTCCAGGCGTCGATTGCTCAGCGCCATGCGAGCGAGGCGACGAGCAGCGATCCGAAGGTGCGCGACCAGTGGGTCGCGTTCTTCAACGAGCAGCGCGCAAGAGCGATCAGCTGGCGCGCGAGCGCCGATCCGACTTTGCGGAACGGCTAACTGGCGGCGCGTTGACCGACGAGCCCGATTCTCTCGCCGCCTGAGCGACGCACAGGGTCACGCGCGCGGCACCAACGCTCCGCGCCACAGCATGCGCAAGATCTGCGCGAACACCGCTTCGCGGGATGGCTGCCGCGCGCTGTCGCCGGCGCAATCGACCTGTTGTTGCGCCGCCGACGGCGGCAACTGGTTCGCGAGCGCGAGCATCGTGAAACCGTGCAGGCTCGTCCAGTACGCGTAGCCGATCAGGCGCGGATCGCCTTCCAGAACCCCCGCCTCGACGAGCCGCTCGAAGTGCGCTTCCAGCAGATGCCACGCGCGCTGCGACGCTGCGGCCAGTTCCGGGTAAGCGTCTCGCTGTTGCGGCGTCTGGTCGAACATCAAACGGTACGCATGCGGTTCGTCGAGCGCGAAAGCGACGTAGGCCTGGCTGACGGCACTGTGATCGATGGCCGGGGCGTCCGGGGGGATGCTTCGCGCGGCCGCTTCGAGACGCGCGGCGAAACGATTGAACGCGGCGGCGCGGACCATCGCCAGAATTTCTTCCTTGTCGCGGAAATAGCGATACGGCGTCATCGCGCTACAGCCGAGTTCTTTCGCCAGTTCGCGCATCGTCACGCCTTGCGCGCCACGCGTCGCGAAGGCGTTTTCGGCGACGCGCCGCATGGCTTCGCGAAACTGCTGGATGTCGTCGGCGGAGAGCGTCTTGGGCATGCGCGAGGGAGGAAAGTCCGTCGCGTGAATTTACTGTGTAAATCAGCTGCGCACAATCAACGGCCGCGAAGAGGCGGCCCGCTGTCGTGCAAATCGACCGACGCTAATTCGGAACAGGAGAGCGAGCGGGGCGCGCGGCGCATCCCCGAGAGCGGCGCGAGCGCGCCGCCAACGACTCTCGAATCGACTGCTTGAAAAAACTCAGGATAAACGTTTGATGGCCCGCAACGCGGTATCGCCAGTTTCCGTCAGACGCCATTCTTCGTTGCCCGATGCGAGGCGCTCGAGTTGCACCAGTTGGCGTTCGAGCAACGCATCGAGTTCTTCTCGGTCCATTTCGACCTGGTTGGGGGCGTCCTTGACGAGCAACAACGTGGCGAATTCATGCGGACTCAGCATCGTTCTCTCCATGTCAGCAAATTGCGGACAACCTTGCAGTCGGCCGGCAGGCCTGGGCGGGGTCCGCTAAAGGATCAGGGCGGGAGGTACGGCTTACACGACAGATTCACGCAACCGACGCCGTGCGAAACTCGCAACGCACGTTGGGGAACTGGAGTGTAGGCGACCACCGATGAAACGCCAACCTGGACCCTGTAAATTTTCCATTTGACAATTGACTACGCGAGAGGCGGTCCGGCCCCGAAGCCAAATTCTTGATTTCACGCGAAGTTTTGCGTGCGCCGCAGCATGGCGGAGAACGCCTGGTCTTATCCGGCGATATAGATTTGACAGTTGGCGGCGCTGAGCGCCTCGGCCATGTCGGCGGGCGGGGCGGCGTCGGTGAACAGCGCGTCGATCTGCTCCAGATGTCCCTGGCGAACGAGTGCCGGGCGGCCGAATTTGGAGTGATCGGCGGCGAGGAACACGGTGCGCGCGTGCTCGATGATCGCCTCGGCGACACGCACTTCGCGCGTGTCGAAATCACGCAGCGTACCGTCCGTTTCGATGCTCGACGTGCCGATGATCGCGAAATCGACCTTGAACTGGCGGATGAAGTCGATCGCCAGTTCACCCACGATGCCTTTGTCCCACGGCCGCACGATGCCGCCCGTCACCAGCACTTCGCAATCCGGGTAGCCGCTCATCATGCTCGCGACGTTCAGGTTGTTGGTGACCACGCGCAATCCGCGGTGACGGTTCAGCGCGCGCGCCACTTCCTCGGTGGTCGTGCCGAGATTGATGAAAAGCGACGCCTGATCCGGAATGTGAGTCGCCACTAACGCCGCGATGCGTCGTTTCTCTTCATGGAACATGCGCTGTCGCGCGGTGTAGGAGACGTTCTCGGAGCTGGTCGGCAGACTGGCGCCGCCATGATAGCGGCGCAGCAGGTTCATATCGGCGAGCCAGTTGACGTCGCGGCGGATCGTCTGCGGAGTGACGTCGAAGTGGCTGGCGAGGTCGTCCACGGTCACGAAGCCGTCGCGTTGCACCCACTCCAGCAATTCCTGTTGCCGGGCGTTGAGAGTCAGGCGGGGGTCTCGTGTCATGTGTCTCGTGTCGTGGCTGTTGTGTCGGCGCGTTCCGTCGACGAACGCGGTTGCGGCTATTGTAAGACCATCGAGCCCCTTGTTTGTCCGCCAACCGGCGCAACCCGCCTGAATCGCACGCGGAGGTTTCGCGCCGGCTTCGAATCGGCATTCAGGCGCATTACGCATTTATTCATTTGATAAATGAATTTGTTTTTTGGCCCGCTTCGCGATGCAATCCGGGGTTCCGCGTTTTACCTGCTTTACAACCTTTCCCCTGATGTCCGGCGACTTCTTCGTGCCGGCCCGCGCTTTCGAGAGTGTTCGACATGACTGGCTTCAACTGGCAAAACCCCTATCCGACGCAACGTCTGCCCGTATTCGCACGCAATATCGTCTCGACCTCGCATCCGCTCGCCGCGCAGGCCGGGCTGCGCATGCTGTGGAAGGGTGGCAATGCCGTCGATGCGGCCATCGCGGCGGCCGCCGCGATCACGGTGGTCGAGCCGGTGTCGTGCGGCTTGGGCGGCGATGCGTTCGCGCTGGTGTGGGACGGCAAGAAGCTGCATGGGCTGAACGCGTCGGGCGTGTCGCCGGCGGCCTGGAACGTCGATTACTTCAAGCGCAAATACGGCGAGGAAAACGGCCTGGCGAAGCAGCCCAAGCGTGGCTGGGACGCGGTCACGGTGCCCGGTGTGATCGCCGGCTGGGAAGCGCTGCATCAGAAGTTCGGCAAGCTGCCGTTCGCCGACCTGATGGAGCCGGCCATCGAGATCGCCGAGCGTGGTCACGCGGTGGCGAGCATCGTCGCCTACAAGTGGGCGAACGCCGTGCCGGAACTGAAGGATCAGCCGGGTTTCGCGCAGACCTTCATGCCGCGCGGCCGCGCGCCTGAAGTCAGCGAGCTGGTGCGCTTCCCCGGTCACGCGAAGACGCTGCGCCTGCTCGCCGAGCAAGGCCCGCGCGCGTACTACGAAGGCGAGATCGCCGAGCGGATCGCCGCGTTCGCGCGCGAAGGCGGCGCCGCACTGACCGCCGACGATCTGCGCAACTACCGCGCGGACTGGGTCGAGCCGATCGGCAAGGATTATCGCGGCTACACGGTGCATGAGATTCCGCCGAACGGGCAGGGCATCGCGGCGCTGGTCGCGCTCGGCATTCTCGAGAAGTTCGACGTGAAGTCGCTGAAGGTCGACAGCGTCGAGTCGCAGCATCTGCAGATCGAAGCGATGAAGCTCGCGTTTGCCGATCTGTATCGCTACGTCGCCGACCCGCGCTCGATGGAAGTCACCCCCGAGCAGATGCTCGACGACGCATACCTGAGCTCGCGCGCGAAGCTGATCGATCCGAAGCGCGCGACGCACTTCGACTTCGGCATGCCGAAGGCAGGCGGCACGATCTATATGTCGGCCGCGGACGAGAGCGGCATGATGGTCAGCTTCATCCAGTCGAACTACATGGGCTTCGGCTCGGGCGTCGTGGTGCCGGACAGCGGCATCGCGCTGCAGAACCGCGGCTGCGGCTTCTCGATGGATCCGAAGTCGCCGAACGTCGTCGAAGGCGGCAAGCGGCCGTTCCACACGATCATTCCGGCATTCCTCACGCAGCAGGTGAACGGCCAGCAGGAAGCGGTGATGAGCTTCGGCGTGATGGGCGGCGACATGCAGCCGCAAGGCCATCTGCAAACGGTGGTGCGCATGCTCGACTACGGTCAGCAACCGCAGGCCGCTTGCGATGCGCCGCGCTGGAAGGTCAACCGCGACTTCACGGTCGATATCGAGTCGACGCTCGACCCGAAGACCACCGAGGGCCTGCAGAAGCTCGGCCACACGATCAAATCGGTCGACGATCCGTACATGGACTTCGGCTCCGGCCAGTTCATCTGGAAGCTCGACCGCAACGAGCCGGAGCGCGGCTACGTAGCGGCCAGCGACAGCCGCCGCGACGGGCTTGCCGCCGGCTTCTGAGCTGGAACGAGGCAAGCTCCGGTGCCGAGGTCCGCACTGGAGCTCAGCTCAGACATACAAGCAACGGGTAACACGCGGCATCGCGCATGCCGTGCCGTTGCGCAGCGGCCCCGCCGCCTGGCCGAGGCAGGCGAGGCAGGCGAGGCCGCACCCACTATAGAAATCACGCAGCACACAGGCAGGAGACCATCATGAACACCCCCGCGTCGCATTCGACGACCGCTTCCCCTCACGCCGCGCCGCTTTCGAAAGCGATGGTGCGGCGGATCGTTTTCTCGTCGTCGATTGGTAACGCGCTCGAGTGGTTCGACTTTCTGGTCTATGGCTACTTCGCGACGATCATCGCGAAGCAGTTCTTCCCGATGCAGGACGAGTGGCTCTCGACGCTGCTCGCGATCGCCACGTTCGGCATCTCGTTCCTGATGCGCCCGCTCGGCGCGATCGTGCTCGGCGTGTACGGCGACCGCAAGGGCCGCAAGGCGGCGCTCACGCTCGCGATCGCGCTGATGATGGTCGGCACTTTCACGATGGCGGTGATGCCGCCGTTTTCGTCGATCGGGCTCGCGGCGCCGGTGCTGGTGCTGCTCGCGCGGCTCGTGCAGGGCTTCGCGGTCGGTGGCGAGTTCGGCAGCGCGACCGCGTTCATGGTCGAGCACAGCGCGACGCGTCGCGGTTACTACGCGAGCTGGCAGTTCGCGAGCCAGGGGCTCGCGGCGATCACCGCGGCGGCGTTTGGGGCGCTCCTGACCGCATGGCTGCCGGCCGAGCATCTGAACAGCTGGGGCTGGCGCGTGCCGTTCGTGTTCGGTCTGCTGGTCGGGCCGGTCGGCTACTACATTCGCTCGCATCTCGACGAGACGCCCGAATTCCTCGCGTTGCGTGAACAGCGCGCCGCTAGCGAGGCGGCTGGCGAGCGCAAGGTCGGGACCGAAACGAAAGATGCGTCGTTCTCGAATCAGTGGGTCAACCTGGTGCTGGCGATCGGCATCGTCGCGCAGTCGACGGTCGGCGTGTACGTGCTGCAGCTCTACATGCCGCTCTATGCGGTCAAGCAGTTGCATATGGCGGCGGCCGCGTCGTTCGGCGTGGTCGTGCTGAACGGCGGCATGCAGTTCATCTTCTCGCCGATCATGGGTGCGCTGTCCGATCGCATCGGCCGGATTCGCATCATGCTGACCACCTCGATCCTGATGGGGCTGCTGATCTATCCGATGTTCGCATGGTTGCAGACACATCCGACGATTGGCTGGCTGCTCGCGCTGCAAGCTGTCGCCGGTATTTTCAAGGCTTCGTACTCGGGGCCGATGCCCGCGCTGATGTCGGAGATCTTCCCGACCCAGGTGCGCTCGACCGGCCTTTCGATCGGCTACAGCATCGGCGTGACGATCTTCGGCGGCTTCGCGCCGACCATCGTCGAGACCTTCATTCATTTGACCGGCGACAAACTCGCGCCCAGTTATTACGTGCTGCTGGCCGCGGTGCTGTCGGGCGTGTCGCTCGTCATCGTTGCGGTGCGCATGCGACGCGTGCGTCCGTTGCCGGGCGACGTACAACCTGCCTGAGGACGCGAGCGCCTGCCAAGGCCGCGTGGGCCGCCGGGCCTGATGTCTGTCCAGAAAGCCAGCCCGTTGGGCTGGCTTTTTTTCGTCTTGCGCACTTCGTTTTAATACGTTGGAAGATTTCGACTATCTTGGAATCGGAACTGCGTTGCTACGGCATGGTCTGTGCTGTGTGACCTGCATGCTCGGATAACTCCGGCTAACATGCAGAGTACAAGGGCCCAACTCTAATTCACGGCGTTGTATCCGACACCGGGAACATCACGGCAAGCGCGGGGGGCTGTTGCGAGCATCTCCACGGGTCGGTACAGCATGGGAGCAAGACACGATGCACACAGAGCTGAACCATGTCATGCCCTGGCGGATCGAGGACATCGATCTGACGCGCATTGACCGGCAGAAGGCCGCCATCAACGAAGACCTGCTGCTGTTGCTGTGCGCGGCCTCGTTCATCGAAAGCGGCACCGATCTCTACACCAGTAATCTGAGTACGTTTTTCAATGGCGACCCCGAGGTCTCGGCCTGGCTCAACAACGAGTGGGAGCCCGAGGAAATGCAGCACGGCCGGGCGCTGAAGACCTATATCGCGTATGTCTGGCCGGAGTTCGACTGGGACACCGCGTTTAGCAATTTCATGGGCGAATATTCGCTCACGTGCTCGGTCGAGGATTTCGAAAAGACCCGCGCGCTCGAGATGGTCGCGCGTTGTGTCGTCGAAACGGGAACCGCGACGCTGTACCGCGCGATCAACGAGTGCTCGGACGAGCCCGTGCTCAAACAGATCACCGACAACATCCGCACCGACGAAGTCCGTCACTACAAGCACTTTTTCAAATTCTTCAAGAAGTACAACCGCATCGAGGGCAATGGCCGGCTCGCGGTGCTTGGCGCGTTGATGCGTCGCGTGATGGAAATCAAGAACGAAGATTCGGAGATCGCATTGCGACACGTGTTCGCCATTCGCTATCCGGAGCGCGTGCACGACGGCGCGTACAACCGCGATCGCGCGGCGCGCATCAATAAGCTGGTGCGGCGCAATCTGTCGGCCGACATGTGCGTGAAGATGCTGCTCAAGCCGCTCGATCTGCCGGCGCGTATTCAACCGGGCGTGCATTACCCGCTCGCGAAGATCACCCAGCATGTGTTCTTTCGTTGAAGCGGCGAGCACGGGCGTGATGCATCCGCTCTGGCATCATCGAGCTTTACCGACTACTTCGACTGGATCGAAGCCATGAGCGATTCCCCCGCACCCGCACGACCGCTCGAACAGACCCTGTTCGACGAATGGCCGGCCAACGTCCGCGCGTTGTTCGACGGTTCGTCGCTGACGGACAAGGTGGGCTTCACCGCGTCGCTGCTGACTGTCGACGCGAACGGCCACGTTCGCACGTCGCTGCTGAGCGTCGGCGAACTCTATGCACCCGACTCGCGCACGCTGTGCCTCGCGCTATGGCCGCAGGCACGAGCCACGCGCGCGATCGCGCAAAGCGGACGCGCGGCGTTGAGCTTCGTCTGTGACGCCGAGTTCTATCAGGTGCAGTTGCGCGTCGCGCCGCTGCCCGGTGTGGCTGGTGACGATAGCGGCGTCGTCTACCTGCTCGGCTCGATCGACACAGCGGAGGCGCAAAGCGTCCGTTATGCGCGCCTGACGGGCGGCATCACGTTCGAATTGCAAGGGGAGAAAAGTGCGGTGCTCGAGCGATGGGAACAGCAGGTCGAGCATTTGAAGCGGGCCGCCGCAGCGAGCAGCCGTTAGTCTTCGAGTAGGGAAGCACCAACGGCTGGTACGCCGGGCAGCCTTCAGGCCAAGCGAAGCTTAGCGGCCGCGCGCGCCACTGCGTGACGGTTGCGCACCACGCGGCGCATCGTTGCGCTTCACGGCGCCGCCGAGCAGTGCGCCCGGATTGCCGTTGTGCGTACGATTGCCCTGCGGCTTGCGCGGCGCATGCTGGGCGGCGCTGCCCTCAGGCGCTGCGGCACGCGGCCGATCGTCGTGACGCTGCGCATCGCGACGCGGCTGCCCGCCGTTGCCGGCCGGCTTCGCACCTTGTGGGCGAGGCGCGGACGGAGCGTTCGACGGACGCTGACCAGAGCGCTGACCCGTGCCCTGTCCGGCACGCTGACCGGAACCTTGAGCCGGCTTGGCCGACGCGCCACCACCGTTCCCACCCGCAGCACTTGCCCCCTCGCGTCGCCCCGCACCTTGCCCCTGGCGCGGCGAACGGCCGCCGCCGCCCTGGCCGCGGCGCAGGATCGGTTCCGGCTTCGCGGTCGGGTCCGGCTCGAAACCAGCGATCACTTCCTGCGGGACCGGACGCTTGATCAGCTTCTCGATGTCCTTCAGCAACTGCAGTTCATCGACGCACACGAGCGACACCGCCTCGCCCGTCGCGCCCGCGCGGCCCGTGCGGCCGATGCGGTGCACGTAGTCTTCCGGCACGTTCGGCAGATCGAAGTTGACCACGTGCGGCAACTGATCGATATCGATGCCGCGTGCGGCGATGTCGGTCGCGACCAGCACCTGCAGCGTGCCGTCCTTGAACTCGGCGAGCGCGCGTGTGCGCGCCGACTGGCTCTTGTTGCCGTGGATCGCGAGCGCGCTGATGCCGTCCTTCGTCAACTGTTCGGCGAGGCGATTCGCGCCGTGCTTGGTGCGCGTGAACACGAGCACCTGGAACCAGCTGTGCTGACGGATCAGGTGCGTGAGCAGCTCGCGCTTGCGGTCGCGATCGACCGGATGAATCTTTTGCGCGACGGTTTCGGCCGTCGTATTGCGGCGCGCGACTTCGATCAGCGCCGGCGAGTCGAGCAGGTTGTCCGCGAGCGCCTTGATCTCGTCGGAGAAGGTGGCCGAGAACAGCAGGTTCTGGCGCTTCGGCGGCAGCTTCGCGAGCACGCGCTTGATGTCGTGGATGAAGCCCATGTCGAGCATACGGTCCGCTTCGTCGAGCACGAGGATTTCGAGATGCGACAGATCGATGGTCTTCTGCTGCATGTGATCGAGCAGACGGCCCGGCGTCGCGACGACGATATCGACGCCGCGCTTCAACGCATCGATCTGCGGATTGATGCCGACGCCGCCGAACATCACGGTCGACTTCAGCTTCAGATACTTGCCATAGGCGCGCACGCTTTCTTCGACCTGCGCGGCGAGTTCGCGCGTCGGCGTGAGGATCAGTGCGCGCACCACGCGCTTGCCGCCGGCGGCCGGCGGCATCGAATTCAGGCGCTGCAGGATCGGCAGCGTGAAGCCGGCGGTCTTGCCGGTGCCGGTTTGCGCGCCGGCGAGCAGATCGCCGCCGTTCAGCACGGCCGGGATCGCCTGGGTCTGGATCGGAGTCGGGCTGCTGTAGCCCAGTTCATTGACAGCGCGGACCAGCGGTTCGGACAAGCCGAGGGAATCAAAAGACATAAAAGCTCTTTGCAATGCAGTTTCGCGAACGGCCCCGCGGGGTACACGAACCCCAACGCGGATAAACCAGCACGGCATCGACACGCCCGTATGGCGTGCGCGAGACCGAAGCCCGGTTCCGTTCACGGAGAAATCGGCGGCACGCTCACAGATGTGCCGAATGTTTCAACGCGCTATGCAGACACGTCGACTGGCCTTAAGTTGCATTTCGTCGCCGTGGACCGTCACGCGACATAGCGCGCGACGCTGACGAATTGACACAGACTGCCCGCCAGTACGAACAGGTGCCAGATACCGTGTCCGTGGCGGATGCGCTCGTCGTTGATGAAGAAATAGATGCCAGCGCTATAAATGACGCCGCCGGCCACGAGCCAGGCGGTACCCGCGGCCGGCAACGCCTGCACCAGCGGGCGGACGGCTACGAGCGCGAGCCATCCCATCAACACATACAGCACCATCGACACGCTGCGGGTGCGTCGCCCGAGCGTGAGTTCCTGCACGATACCGAGGGCAGCGAGCCCCCAGCTCACGCCGAATAGTGACCAGCCCCACGGTCCACGCAACGTGACGAGCGTGAACGGCGTGTAGCTGCCGGCGATCAGCAGGTAGATCGCCGAATGATCGCATTTCTGCAGAATCGCCTTCAGACGCGGATGGCTCACACTGTGATACAACGTCGAAATCGCATACAGCACGAACAGCATCGCACCATACACACTGAAGCTCACGACCTTGTACGCGTCGCCGGCGAGCGCACCCATCGTGACGAGCGCCGCCAGCCCCACCACCGACAGCACGGCGCCGACGAGATGGGTCATGCTATTCAAACGCTCACCAACGGGCACGGCTCTTTCCTCCTGCAGGGTCCCACGAGGGCGACCACCAACACGAACAGCCCTACATCATACCGGTCCTGAAAAAACGAAGGGCGCGGCCGCGAAATTCGCAGGCCGCGCCCGGGGTGCGTCAAACGCCGCTTAGTCGAGCGGCGCCGAGCGCAGTTCGGCCACTTGCTGCGGCGACACGGCCGTGCCGTGGTTGCCCCAGGACATACGGATGTACGTCACGACCGCTGCGACTTCCTGATTCGACAGAGCCTGCGCGAACGGCGGCATGCCGTACGGATGCGGGTTCGCCTCCGTGCTCGGCGGATAACCACCGTTCAGCACCATGCGGATCGGGTTGACCGCCGACGGCATCTGGATCGACTGGTTGTTCGCGAGCGGCGGGAACGACGGCGGCATGCCGAGACCGTTTTCGGCGTGGCACTTCGCGCAGTTGTCAGCGTAGATCTTCTGACCTTGCTTCAACAGTTCGCCACCGAACTTTTCGGACGTCTCGAGCTGCAGCGGTTCCGGTGCTTCGCTCTTCTGCGGGATCGTCTTCAGGTACGTGGCCATCGCCCTGATATCGTCGTCCGACAGATACTGCAGGCTGTTGTGAACCACTTCGGCCATCGGACCGAACACCGCGCCACGGTTCGACACACCGGTCTTCAGCAGATCGGCGATGTCCTGCAGATCCCAGTCGCCGAGGCCGGCTTCGCGGTTCGACGTCAGCGACGGCGCATACCAGTTCTGCAGCGGAATCAGACCGCCCGCGAAGGCCGCCGAGTTGACCGGGCCGCCCATCGCGTTGATCGACGTGTGGCACATGCCGCAGTGGCCGAGGCCTTCGACCAGATACGCGCCGCGGTTCCACTCGACCGACTTGGTCGGATCCGGCTTGAACTCGCCTTCACGGAAGAACAGCGTGCGCCAGCCGATCAGCATGTTGCGCTGATTGAACGGGAATTTCAGTTCGTGCGGACGGCTCGGCACATTGACCGGCGTGACCGAGCGCAGATACGCGTAGATCGCGTCGGCGTCGGCGCGCGTGACCTTCGTGTAGCTCGTGAACGGGAAGCCCGGATAGAGCAGGCTGCCGTCCTTCGAGCGACCGGTGTGCATCGCGCGATAGAAGTCGTCCTGGGTCCACTTGCCGATGCCGTACTGGTCGTCAGGCGTGATGTTCGGCGTGAACATCGTGCCGAACGGCGTGGCCATCGGCAGGCCGCCGGCGAACGGCAGACCGCCGCGCACCGTGTGGCAGGCGATACAGTCGCCGGCGCGGGCGAGGTACTCGCCCTTCTTGATCAGGTCGGCCTGGTCCGCGGGCGTTGCCGCCACGGCCGCGCCGCTGCTATGCAGATGGTCGCCACCCGACCAGAGGACGGGAACGAGGGCGGCAGCCGCGACTACGACGACTGCCGAGAGGGCGAACAAAGACTGGCGTTTCATTTGAATGTCTCTCCCGGCGCCTTATTGCGGTTCGCTGCCACAGGCAAGCGGAGTCTTCAAGGAGCGGGCCGGAGCCGGCACGGGGTTTTGCGGAGCCCGCTGCGTGGACAGCCAGGCCGCGACGGCGTTCACGTCTTCGTCGGACAGACGCGTGGCGATCGTGTGCATGCAATCCGGCGCGATGGCACGACGCGTGCCGGTACGCCACGAGCCGAGCTGCGCGCTGATGTAGTCGGCGTGCAGGCCGACGAGACCCGGGATCGCCGGTTCCATACCGGTCAGCGCCTTGCCGTGGCAAGCCGCGCAGGCGGGCACCTGCTTCGATGCGTCGCCGTGCAGCACGATCTCTTCGCCGCGCGCGAGCGTGGCGGCCGATACCGTCGGCTTGGCCGGCGTCGGATACGGCGGGCGCTGCTGCGAGAAGAAGGTGGCGATCTGATGGAGGTAGTCGTCGGAGAGATACGTGACGAGGTAGTTCATCGGCGGGTACTTGCGGCGCCCTTCACGGAAGTTCTGCAACTGATTGAACAGATATCCCGCCGGCTTGCCCGCGAGGCGCGGGAAGTAGTCGTTGTCGGTACCTTGCCCATGCGAGCCGTGGCAGGCCGTGCAGCCTTGCACGCGCGCTTCCATCGTGTCGGGGGCCTTCGGTTGAGTCTGCGCTTTCGCAGCGCTATAGACACCCGCGGTGCCGATCAGCAGAAGGGCAAGCAACGGGCGGAAGAGGCGTCTTGAAGACACGCGTAACTCCATCAGAATCGGGGACCTGACCGAACTTCGGGCGGCTCGGTGTGAAAGACAACCGTCGCTGCGGCGACGCAGCATTCTATCATCGAAGGGTGATGGTGACTATTTGCCGCATTAAAGACGGTTCCAGGTGTGACCGCCATGCGACAGTGTGTCGCGATGTGCCGGTTTCGGACTTTTCTTGCGTCGGGTCCGATGGTCAACCCAAGGGCGATGCTTCAGGGCCGATCGATCAATCCAGGTTGAACCGATCCCCGCGCGCGTCATCGAAGCGTACACTTCCGGGCTCGCCGGCCGTCGTCCAGACGATGCGCGTCGTCGGTCCGGCTCTGTTCCGTTCGTTCCCATTCGCTATCGGGCTTACATGAAGCTATTCGATTTTTCCTCGTCGACGCTGCGTGCGTTGATGTCTGGCGCGGTGGCGCTGGCCCTGTCGTCCACCGCGTTCGCGCATGCGCATCTGATCTCGAGCGCGCCGGCTGCGAACACCGAAGCCGTCGCGCCCGCCGACGTGACGATCCATTTCACCGAGCCGCTCGAGCCCGCGTTCAGCCGGATCACGCTCGCCGATGCAAGCGGCAAGCCCGCGACGGCGAGCGCGGCGGCGGTCGATAGCGCGGATGCCCGCGTGATGCGCCTCGCGCTGCCCGAGCTGACGAGCGGCCGCTATGCGGTGCACTGGGTCGCGGTGGCCACCGACGGCCATCGTACGCAAGGCGACTTCGCGTTCAACGTCAAATGAGCTTCGACGGACTGTGGATCGGGCAGGTCGCCATGGCCGCGCTCATGAACGTCGCGTTCGGCTTCGCCGTCGGCTCGGCGCTGCTCGGCGCGTGGCTCGCGAAGGACGCGCAACTCGGCACGTCACCGGCGCGCCCCGGCTGGATGCGCGCGCAACGCTCGATGGTCGCGGCCACCAGCGTGCTGGTGCTCGCGGATCTCGGCTGGCTGCTGTATCAGGCCGCGACGATGGGCGGCGTCGCGCTGCCCGCGGCGTTCGGCGTGATCCCGACGGTGCTGACGCGAACGCATGTCGGCTACGGCTGGAGCGTCGCGTTCGGCGGCGCGCTGGTGCTGTTCGGCACCGCGCTGAGCCACGGCACGGGCATGTTGCGTAACACGTTGCTATGGCTCGCGGTGCTCGCGATTGCGGCGGGCAAGGCGTCGCTCGGACATGCGGCCGATGCCGGCGTCGTCTCGTCCGCGATCGGCATGCAGACGCTGCACGTGCTCGCGACCAGCGTATGGGGCGGAGTCGCGATGGCAGCCGGCCTCGCGGTGCTGCCGGCGCTTGGCGCATCGACCGCGCGCGGCATGCTGATTCGCACGGCGACCCAGGTGTCGAACGTCTCGGTCGTGGCGGTCGGGCTGGTGTTGCTGTCGGGCGTCTTCAACGCGGTGCGCGGCTCGGGCGGTTCGCTCGAGGCGATTCAGGCGAGCACATGGGGCCATGTGTTGACGTTGAAGCTCGTGCTGGTCGCGCTCGCGCTGGTGCTCGGCGGCCTGAACCGGACGTTGGCGCTGCCGCGTCTGCGCCGCACCGCGTCGACGATGGATGCGCATACCTTCGTCAACGTGATGTATCTGGAGGCGCTCGTGATGATCGGCGTGTTCGTCGTCGCGGCCGCGTTGTCGCATACCGTGCCGGCGTTCGCGGCGCTCGGTTGAACTCGCGGCAGGGCGTGCGTCGCTACTCGAAGCCGAGCCGATGGCCGAGGATCGGCGCACAGAACAGCGCGATCGCGCAGCCCGCGGCCTTGCCTTCGAGTTCGGCGCCGGCCGCGTGCGAGCCGGCCATCTGCGTGAGCAGGTCGAAGAGCTGCGGCAGGCAGTACAGCACCGCCGCTGCGATAAAGCATTTCTCGACCACCGCGATACTCCAGCCGCGCTCGTAGGCGATCATCGCACCGATGAGGCGCAGCACGCCGAACGCGACCAGCGCGCCGACCGCCGCCTGTTCGCGGATCAGATAGTCAGGAAGGAATTCGCCCATGGTGTGCCCCGATGCATGCGTTGTCGGCATGCATTTGAGCAAGCTGCGGGCTATGCGTATGTCCGATACCGAACCAACGTCGCGAAAGCGACCGCCCCGCGCGTCACGTGGCCGTGACGCGCGGGGCGGGGTCACGAGCGACGCGTCAGCGGATGCGCTCGATCTTGCCGACGAGGAACAGATACGACAGCGCACCGACCACGCCGACCGCGCTCATGAACATCAGCGCGGGCTTGAAGTCGCTGTTCTTGACGATGAAGCCGATCACCACCGGCACGCAGATCGACGACAGATTGCCCATCAGGTTGAACATGCCGCCGGTCAGGCCGAGCAACTCCTTTTTCGCCATCGACGACACCAGCACCCACGTGATCGACGAGAAGCCGCTGCCGAAGAAAGCGACGGCCATGAAGAAGATCACCATCGCGGGCGTGTCGACGTAGTTTGCGCCGACGATCGCCGTCGACAGCAGCAGTCCCGTGACGATCGGCACCTTGCGCGCGACGGTGGCCGACACGCCGCGCCGGATCATCCAGTCCGACAGCAGGCCCGAGCCCAGGATCCCGACGAACGCCGCGAGAAACGGCACGGCCGCCATGAAACCGGCCTTCAGGAAGTCCATGTGCCGGTACTTGACGAGGTAGGTGGGAAACCAGGTGAGGAAGAACCACAGCGTCGAGGTCACCGCGATCTGGCCGATATACACGCCCCACAACTTGCGGTTGCCGAGCACGGCGCGCCAGTCGGCGGCGGAGTAGCGCGCGCGGGCGCGTTGCGTGTTGCCGAGTTCGACGAGGCCGCCGCCCGCGCGGATGGTTTCGAGCTCGGCGGCGTTGACGTCGGTGGCCTCGGACGGCTCGCGATACAGCGCATACCACACCAGCGCCCAGCCGATGCCGATCGCGCCCGTCAGAAAGAACACGCCCTGCCAGCCGAAGTGCTGCTGCGTGAGCACCAGCGCCGGCGTCAGGAACGCGAGCCCGACGTACTGGCCGGAGGTATAGGTGGCGATCGCGCGTGCCCGCTCGTTATCGGGAAACCAGGTGGTGACGATACGGTTGAGCGTCGGATAGGCGGGCGCTTCGAGCGCGCCGAGCAGCACGCGCAGCGACAGCAGCATCGCGAACGCGCTGGCGAAGCCCTGCAGCAGCGTCGCGAGCGACCACAGCCCGATGATCAGCGCGAGTAGCAGGCGCGGCCGGGTGCGGTCCACCAGCATGCCGCCGGGAATTTGCAGCAGCGCGTACGACCAGCCGAAGGCCGAGAACACGAGGCCCATCTGGGCGGGATCGAGTTGCAGGTCCTGGCCGATCGCGGTCGCGGCGATCGACAGATTGCTGCGATCGAGATACGTGATGACCACGGTGATGAACAGCATCGCAAGCAGGCGATGCCGTTTGCCGGTCGCATGTGTGCGCACGTGAATGTGGGTTGTCTCCACGGAGGGAAGCCTCTTGATGTTTTTGTATCGACGGCGGGTGAGGGTGAAACGCAAATCGCGCGAGGCCGGAACGCCGCCCGCCGGCAGCATTCCGCCTGATTCGCTCAAGTGCTCAGCTCAGATCACCATTCGGCGACGCTGCCATCCGCGTGACGCCACACCGGATTGCGCCAGCGATGACCGACCTTCGCCATCTCGCGCACCTTCTCTTCGTTGACCTCGATGCCGAGTCCCGGGCCCTGCGGAATCGACACGAAGCCGTCTTCGTATTTGAAGACTTCGGGGTTTCTGATGTAGTCGAGCAGATCGTTGCCCTGGTTGTAGTGGATGCCGAGGCTCTGTTCCTGGATGAATGCGTTGTAGCTGACCGCGTCGATCTGCAGGCAGGTCGCGAGCGCGATCGGGCCGAGCGGGCAATGCAGCGCGAGCGCGACGTCGTAGGCTTCGGCCATCGCGGCGATCTTGCGGCACTCGGTGATGCCGCCCGCGTGCGACGCGTCCGGCTGGATGATGTCGACGTAGCCGCCCGACAGGATGTGCTTGAAGTCCCAGCGCGAATACAGGCGCTCGCCGAGCGCGATCGGCGTGTTGGTCTGATTGACGATGTCGCGCAGCGCCTCGGCGTTCTCCGACAGCACCGGCTCCTCGATGAACAGCAGCTTGTACGGATCGAGTTCCTTGGCGAGCACCTTCGCCATCGGCTTATGCACGCGGCCGTGGAAGTCCACGCCGATGCCGACGTTCGGCCCGACCGCCTCGCGCACCGCCGCGACGTTGTTGATCACGCCTTGCACCTTGTCGAAGGTGTCGATGATCTGCAGCTCTTCCGAGCCGTTCATCTTGACGGCCTTGAAGCCGCGCTCGACCACCGCGCGCGCGTTGTTCGCGACGTCGCTCGGACGGTCGCCGCCGATCCACGAGTACACCTTGATCCTGTCGCGCACCTGGCCGCCGAGCAGCGCATGCACGGGCACGCCATGGTGCTTGCCCTTGATGTCCCACAGTGCCTGGTCGACGCCCGCGATCGCGCTCATCGTGATCGGGCCTCCGCGATAGAAACCCGAGCGATACATCACCTGCCAGTGATCCTCGATCAGTAGCGGGTCCTTGCCGATCAGATAGTCGGACAATTCCTCGACGGCCGCGGCCACCGTATGCGCCCGGCCTTCCACCACCGGCTCGCCCCATCCGACGATGCCCTCGTCGGTCTCGATTTTGAGGAAGCACCAGCGCGGCGGGACGATGAAGGTTTCGAGCTTGGTGATTTTCATGGTGGGTGTCTCCTAGCGGCCAGTGCGCATACAAAAGAATTCGGGAATTCCATGCTACAACAAAGCGCTTTAAAGTACTATTAATAGTATTATTCGCCACATAGTGGTCAAGCTGGAAGAATGGCCGTCGCGTTGCGACACGAGACCACCCACCGCGAGGAGAACATCATTCCGCACGATCTGCACGGGCGAGTCGCCCAACTGCTCGCGACCGCGATTCTGCGCGGCGACTATGCGCCGGCGTCGATCCTGCCGCGCGAAGCCGAATTGATGGAGACGTTCGGCGTGAGCCGCACCGTGTTGCGCGAGGCGCTGCGCACGCTGACGTCGAAAGGACTGATCGAATCGCGGCCACGCGTCGGCACGCGGGTGCGGATCAAATCCGCGTGGAATCTGCTCGATGCCGATCTGCTCGACTGGTACTCCCGGGTCGCCGAGCCGATGACGTTCGCGCTCAAGCTGCAGGAAATGCGCGAGATGATCGAGCCGTACGCCGCCGGCCTCGCGGCCGACGCGTACACCGACGACACGATGCGCTCGCTCGCGGCCGCGCATGCCTCGATGGTGGAGGCGCGTAACGTCGACGAATGGGTGCGCGCGGATCTGCAGTTCCATCTGAGCGTGCTCACCGCGTGCAGCAACGAATTGCTGATCCCGCTCGGTACGCTGATCGAACGCACGCTCGAGGGGCAGTTGCGCCTCAACGCGAAACGTGCCGAGGTGTTCAACGCGTCGCTCGCCGAGCACACGGCGGTGTTCGACGCGATCCGCGCGCGCGATGCCGCCGCGGCGCGCGCCGCGATGGCATCCTTGCTCGGCGTGACGCGCGGGCGAATCGAAGCTTGAGGTTGGCGCTGGCGTTGCCGCGAGTTCAATCCATCGCCGCATGCGCGGCCGACGCATCCGGCGCCTTGTGCGACGGCCGGATCAGCAGCAGCAGCGGAATCACCAGCAGCGTCGCTACGAACATCAGCTTGAAGTCGTTCAGATACGCGACCATCGCCGCCTGCTGCGTGATCGACGCGTTCAGCGCCGCGATGTCGTAGGCGGAGCCGCTGTCGAGCATCGGCTGGAGTGCCGGATTGAACGCGGTGATGTTTGCCGCGAGGTCCGCGTGCGAGATCTGCGTGTTGCGCGTCATCAGCGTCTGCACGATCGAAATGCCGATACTGCTGCCGATATTGCGCATCAGGCTATAAGTCGCGGTGCCGTCCGCGCGCAATTCGGGCGACAGCGTCGAGAACGTCAGCGCGGACAGCGGCACGAACACGAGGCCGAGCCCGAAGCCCTGGATCACGCCGGGCCACACGATGTTCGACGGCGACAGCACGATCGTGTATTGCATCATCTGCCACAGCGCGAACGCCGAAATTAGGAAGCCGCAGAGCAGCAGCAGCCGCGCGTCGATGCGCCTGAGCAGCCGCCCGGCGATCAGCATCGCGACCATCGTGCCGGCGCCGCTCGGCGCGGTGACGAGGCCCGTGGTCGCGACCGGATAGCCCATCAGGTTTTGCAGCATCGGCGGCAGCAGCGCGCGCGTCGCGTACATCACCGCGCCGATCACGAAGATGAAGAACGTGCCGGTCGCGAAGTTCGGGTCCTTCAGCAACTTGTACTTGAAGAACGAGCGCTCGCCGACGGTCGCCGTGTGGACGAGGAAAAACGCGAAGCTGATCGCCGCGACGAGCGCTTCGATCACGATCTCGGTCGATGAAAACCAGTCGAGCTGCTCGCCGCGATCGAGCATCGCCTGAAATGCGCCGATCGCGAGGCCGAGCGTGATGAAGCCGAACGCGTCGAACTTTACGTCGTGTTTGGGCTCGCGCGTCGGCAGGAAGGTTGCGACGCCGAACAGCGCGAACGCGCCGATCGGCACGTTGATGAAGAACACCCAGCGCCAGTTGTAGCTATCGGTGAGCCAGCCGCCGAGCGTCGGACCGAGAATCGGCCCGACCATCACGCCCATGCCCCACACGGCCATCGCCTGGCCCTGTTTTTCGCGCGGATTGATGTCGAGCAGGATCGATTGCGACAGCGGCACCAGCGACGCGCCGAAGACCCCCTGCAGCAGCCGCGACACGACGATCTGCGACAAGGTTTCGGAGAGTCCGCACAGCGCGGACGACACCGTGAAGCCGCCGATCGCGATCAGCAGCAGCCGCTTCACGCTGAGACGATCCGATAGCCAGCCGGTGAGCGGCGTGGCGATCGCGGCGGCGACGATGTAAGAGGTCAGCACCCACGTGATTTCGTCCTGCGACGCGGACAGCGTGCCTTGCATATGCGGCAGCGCCACGTTGGCGATCGTGCTGTCGAGCGTCTGGATCAGCGTCGCGAGCATGATCGAGATCGTGATCATCGGCCGGTTGAGCAGCGCGGTGGCGCTCGCCGGCGTGGAGGCGGAGGACATGAAAGGTGGGCGCGGTCGATATCGTAAGCATGCTTAGTATATCGGCCATGCGGGTTTGCGCTATCGGGAGTTGTGCTGAGGGTCGAACGCATGCGCAGAGGCGCTGCAAGCCGAAGTGCTTACGTATAATCCGCGCATGAAAACCCAATTCGAAGAACGCTTCGGCTTTCTGATCTACGACGTCGGCCGACTCGCGGGCAAGCGTTTCGACGATCTCGCGAAGTCGTCGGTCGATCTGACGCGCGCGCAATGCCGCGTGCTGGCCTATCTCGGCCATTACGGCGACATCAATCAGGCGCGGCTCGCGGATCTGCTCGAGGTCGCGCCGATCTCGGCGGGCCGGCTGCTCGACCGGATGGAGGAGGGCGGCTGGATCGAGCGGACCGCCAATCCGCAGGATCGCCGCGAGCGCCAGGTACGCATGACGCCGAAGGCCGAGGCCACGCTCGGCAAGGCCCGCAAGGTCGGCGACGAGGTCGCGCTGGAAGCGCTCAATGGTTTCAGCGATGAGGAAGCGGCGCAGTTGATCGGGCTGCTGCAGCGGGTGCGCGGCAATCTGAGCCGGCTGGTGGACCGCTGACGCTCACGACTCACGTTATTTCGCTTCGGACGCCGGCACCGTTCCAGTCGGCGGGACCAGCTCATAACAGGCCGGCGCCCCGACGGTCTTGCCCGCTTTCGAATCCGGTTGCTGCGGGTCGACGCATTTGAATGCGCTCTGATCGCGCTGCACGAAGATCGTGTCGGCCAGCCCGGCATTGCCGCGCACGCCATTGACCACTGCGACGATTTTGTAGCCGTCCTGCAGTAGCGTCGCGAGCGTGGTCGGGCTGGCGCGCCATTGACTGTCGGGCGCAGCCGAAGTTTGCGCCTGCGCGGCGAACGTTACGGTAGCGCAGACAAGCGCGAGAGAAGCTGCGGTGGCGAGCGCGGCGGTGCGAAACGTCATCAGGAAACCTCCTCGAAATTGCGATTCTCGGCTGCCACGGCAGAGCCCGAGGCGCATGTCAGGCCGTTAGAGACCAACCTGTCGATCGAGTTCAGCGGCAACCACGGACCTTGCTCGCGGCCTTGCCCGAGTTGCACGGATCAGAAGGCTTTCCAATCGCCGCCCGCTTCAACGGGAGCCGTCATGAGCGTCGCAGATGCTGTAGCCCGCTTGCGAACTTCGCTGCCGGGCGACGCACGCAATTTCGTGGTTGCACGTCCGATGGCCGAAACGGGCCGCCGTTGCGCCGAGATCCGCGACTGAGCCGGTGTGGATGTGACACCGTTGCCGAGCGTGAACGCATTGACCGCGGCGCGCAGTTTCGCAGCCTGGTCGTCGAGCGACTGCGCGGCGGCCGCGGCCTGCTCGACCAGCGCGGCATTCTGCTGCGTGACTTCGTCCATTTGCGTGACGGCCTGGCCCACCTGATCGATGCCCTTGCTCTGCTCGTCGGATGCCGCCGCGATCTCGCCCATGATGTCGGTGACGCGCGTGACGGCCACGCTGATCTGCTGCATCGTGGTTCCAGCCTGATCGACCAGATCCACACCTGTGCGAACCCGCGCCACCGAGCTATCGATCAGTGCCTTGATTTCTTTCGCGGCGCTCGACGATCGTTGCGCAAGCGCGCGCACCTCGCCCGCGACGACCGCAAAGCCACGTCCCTGTTCGCCGGCCCGGGCGGCTTCGACGGCCGCGTTGAGCGCGAGGATATTGGTCTGGAAAGCGATGCCTTCGATGATTCCGATGATGTCGGCGATCTTCGCCGAGCTGTCCTTGATTTCGTCCATGGTCGAGACCACTCGCCGCACCACGCCATTGCCTTCCTCGGCGACTCCCGATGCGTTCGCGGCGAGCGTGCTTGCCTGCCGCGCGTTGTCCGCATTCTGACGCACGGTGCCCGTCAACTGCTCCATGCTGGCGGCAGTCTGCTCGAGCGATGCGGCCTGCTCCTCGGTGCGCGACGAAAGGTCGATATTGCCTGCCGCGATTTCCTTTGACGCAACGCTCACGGACTCGGTCGATTCCCTTACCGTCACCATGACGTCGACGACGCGATCCATCAACCCGTTGTAGGCGGTCGCAGCCATCCCGATCTCGTCCATCCTTTCGACCGGAACGCGCTCGGTCAAATCGAGCGACTCGCTCGCGTGTTGCAGCGTCGATTGAATGTTGTTCAGGGCTTTCTGGATCCCCCGCGACAGCGCCCATATCCACCCGGCCACGATCACAAGACCCAGCAGGATGACCGCAATCACGACGTACATCATGCTTTCGCGGGTTCGGTCCGCGCTTGCGATGGCGCTGCGCACGTCCTCCGTACTCTCCGCGATGTTCTGCTCGAGCAGTGCCTGGAAGGGCTGGAAGTCGGAGTGATAGAGCGCGGCCACACGTTCATTGGCTGCTTTCGAGTCTTGCGCGGCCAGAGCAATGACTTGCTGCGACTTCTGGTCGTACGCTCTCCAGTTTTGCATCAACGTCTTGAACTTCTCCCGACGCTCCGGACGCGCGATGAGGGAGGCAACGGTGTCCGCCCATTTGCCGATATTCTGCTCGGCATCGCTGAAGATTTTTTTCGTATCGTCGGCGGTCGGATCGAGCTGAATGGTAGACATCGCACTCGCCTTGATCTCCGTCAAACCGCGAATTTGCTGCTGCCGCCTCGATGCAGTTGCCGAAGACTCGCCGATCGAGTTGAATGCCGTCGCTGTCACAGCGAGCACGCCACCCATGGCGCAAACCGTCACCAGCATGAGGAGCTGAAGCTTGCGTTTGATATTCATTTGCGTAAGCAACCTGTCAAAAGTACTAATCAATCCAGGGCGTAGCGTCCGCCTGGCTGTACTTGTTAACGTCAGCAATGCGCGATGATTAAGTGAGGAAATGCCGCGAATGTGCGATTAAAGGCCGAATTACGAGGAATATTTCTTATATTTGTGAACTCGGCCTTTCACTGCGAAAGAACTGTGCCTTGATTAAAACTTCAGATGATTAATTGTGAACTCTCTGGTTCGACCAGAAATTGAATAAATCCTGTGCGGTCATCCAATTGGTAAGCAAGCCAAATTCAGCCAATTCATAAGGCTAATGACGGTTCGCGAAGCTCAGGCTGAAGCGGGTGCTTGTCGCGAGCCGTGCTGGCTGGCAAGCCATGCTCGCCATCCGCCAAAACCTGAGATGTCGGTTGCCGACTGCACGCCGTACGGCTCGCACAGAAAGCCGGTCACCCACGACCCGTCGACGAGTTCGACCTTCCCCAGAACCAGCGGAGAAGGAACGGTCGCGATGAACGAGCCGAACTCCGCGCTCGGTATTTCCCACACTTCGACAGCAATGTTTGCGCCGCCATCTGTGACGCGCCACAGGCCTGGGCGTCGAGTGCCGTCCGAGGACGCAGGCAGCGCCGACAATCGATAGTGCCCGGAAGTATGAGTGGCCTGCACGAGCCGGGCGCGTCGGGCAAGCAGATCGCGGTTGAGCGGCAAACCTTGCATGTGGGCACCGCAGACCGCGATCCGCATGCGGTCGTGGCTCGCCGTGTGTCGTTCGCTGGACGGCTCCGGCTCGACATTTAGGCCTCCGACGCGTCGCACGCCGCTCGCTCGTTGCAACAGATCGGCCACGCCCAACAGGTACTGGTCGGTGAATGCGCGGCCAAAAACGGTCACGCCCCACGGCAGACCGTTCTTCATGAAAGCGGTCGGCGTAGCGACGGCGGCATAGTCCAGCAGATTCATGAAGTTCGTGTAATAGCCGAGCAGGGAGTTCGGACCGATCGGGTCGCGCTCCAATTCGTCGAGCGTCACGGCGCGCGGATACGTCGGTGTCAAAACGAAATCGAGCGTCTCGATCGATGCGTCGCAGACCGCCTTCAATTCCTGCAGGCGATACTGTGCGCGAAAGAGTTCGACCGCGGTGGCGCCCGGTGCCTTCGCCAACACGTCGCGAATCACCGGCAACACCGCAGCGGGTTGCTTCGTCATCAACTCGCCCGCCACGCTGTAACGCTCGGCCACCCACGGACCTTGATAGAGCAGATTGGCGGCTTCGACAAACGGCGTGAAGTCGATTTCCACCGCCTCGCCGCCTGCCGCTTCGAGCCACGCGCGCGCGTTGGCGAACAGCTCGGGGCTCTCGGCGCAGCCGGCAAATTCCAGTTGTGCGGGCACGCCGAAGCGGAACGCCGTGGGCCGGCCAAATGCGCGCGCGGTATTCCATTGCGGATTCGAGCGACTGTATGCGTCGCGAGGATCGCTGCAAGCGCTCAAGCCAAGCAGCTCGCTCGCTTCTTCGGCCGTCGCCGTGAAGAAGGTCACACAATCGAGCGTGCGGCACGCGGGCACCACACCCGCGGTGGACAACAGGCCTTTCGTCGGCTTGAGACCGACGAGATTGTTCAGCCCGGCAGGCACGCGACCGGAACCGGCCGTATCGGTGCCGAGCGCGAAACTGGCGACGCCGAGCGCGACCGCGAGCGACGAGCCCGCGCTCGAGCCGCCCGACGGATAGTCGGGATGCACGCTATTGCGGCACTTGCCGTACGGCGAGCGGGTGCCGTTCAGACCGGTCGCGAACTGGTCGAGATTGGTCTTGCCGAGCGGTATCGCGCCGAGCGCGATCAACCGCGCAACGATGCTCGCCGACTGCGACGGCGTGTACGCGAATGCGGGACACGCGGCCGTCGTCTGAATGCCGGCGAGATCGATGTTGTCCTTGATCGCGAACGGAACGCCATAGAGCGGCAGGCTCTCGAGGTCTTGCGCGTCGAGTCGGTCGAGGTAAGGCGCGAGCTCGTCTTCGCTCAGAAGATGGATGAACAGATTGAACGATGGATTCAGCGTAGCGGCTTTCGCGAGCAGTTCGGCGACGAGCTTGCGCGGCGTGAGTTCCCCTGCACGATAGGCGGTGCGAAGTGTCGAAAGGCGTAGATCGAATGACGGGAGTGACGACATGATTTTTCGTCCAGATATTTAGTGACGCGCGATGAGCGCAACGCGTTGCCCGGCGCGCACCGGCGAACCCGGCGCCACGTAGATCTCGCCGACGGTTCCGGCACACGGCGCGCACACCGAGATCTCCATCTTCATCGACTCGATGATGAGCAGCACGTCGCCGGCGTCGACCGTGTCGCCGGTTTTGACTTTGACTTGCCAGAGGCTGCCGGCAATCTCGCTGTCCACCGCGACTTCGCCGTCTTTCAGCGGCGCCAACTGAGCGTCTTCGGTGACCGGCGCCTCGAACGACTCTTCCGAGCTGCCCGCTTCACGCCACCGCTCGCGCTCCGCCTGGAAGGCCGCCTGTTGCCTCGAACGGAACTGCTCGATGCTGACGGATTCGCTGGCGAGGAACGCCTGATAGTCCGGCAGCGAAAGCTCGGACTCTTCGATCCGCAACGGATAACGCCCCAGCGGGAAGTCCGCGCGAATGCGCAGCAGTTCGTCGGCCGACACTTCGTAGAAGCGAATCTGATCGAAGAAGCGCAGCAAATAATGCTGGCCGGCGAAATCCGCGACGTCACGATAGCGATTCCACATCTGCAGCGTGCGGCCGACGAACTGGTATCCGCCCGGTCCCTCCATGCCATAGACGCACAGATACGCGCCGCCGATGCCGACCGAGTTCTCCGCGGTCCACGTACGGGCCGGGTTGTATTTGGTCGTGACCAGACGATGACGCGGATCGAGCGGTGTCGCGACCGGCGCGCCGAGGTACACGTCGCCGAGTCCCATCACGAGATAGCTCGCATCGAAGACGATCTGCCTGACCGCGTCGATGGAGTCGAGATCGTTGATGCGACGAATGAATTCGAGGTTGCTCGGACACCACGGCGCATCCTTGCGCACCGTGGTCATGTATTTTTCGATCGCAAGCTGACACGCGGGATCATCCCAGGACAGCGGCAGATGAACGATTCGCGACGGCACACGCAGGTCCTTGTGCAGCAAGACCTCGTCCCACGCCTGCCCGACGATGTCGAGCAAGCGCGCGAGCGGCAGATCCTCGGGCCAGTAGTGGATCTGCAGCGAACGGATGCCGGGCGTGAGATCGATGACGCCCGTCAGATGCTTCGCTGCGAGTGACTGCATCAGCGCATGTCCGCGGAACCGTGCAACGAGATCGAGCTCCGCCGGTCCGATTTCGAGCAGCAGATGCGTATCGCCGGATAAACGCGCGACGAGTCTCTCGCGCCCCGCGCCGGTATCGAGCACGATGGGCGAGCTCAGCGATGCTTTTCTTACGACCGGCGCGCTCCGTGCGATCTCGAGGCTCGCCAGTTCCTGGCGACGCTCACGCGCAGCTTCACGCGCCTGTTCGACTTCGACGGGAGTGAAGCGGATCTTGTCGCCCGCTTTCAGCTGGCCGATCTGCCAGAGATCCGCTTCGATGATCGTGACCGGACACACGAAGCCGCCGAGACTCGGGCCGTCGGGGCCGAGGATCACCGGCATGTCGCCGGTGAAGTCGACGGCGCCGATCGCGTATGGATTGTCGTGAATGTTCGAGGGATGCAGTCCGGCCTCGCCGCCGTCCTCGCGCGCCCATTCGGGTTTCGGTCCGATCAGGCGCACGCCGGTACGGCTGGAGTTGAAGTGAACCTCCCACTCGATGTCGAGCAGCTGCGCGATATAGCGCTCGCTGAAGTATTCGGGCGCACCATGCGGGCCATAGATCACGCGAAGGGTGCGTACGCCGTCGAGCGACGGCACATCGGCGAGCGCGGCGCCGGTATGCGGATCGTCGAGCGGATAAAGATGCAGCACGTCGCCGGCGCGGATCGCACGGCCGCCATGCCCGCCGAACTGACCGAGCGTAAAGGTGCTGCGGCTGCCGAGGTAGAGCGCGACATCGAAGCCGCCGCGCACGCACAGGTAAGCGCGCGCGCCTGCGCCACGGATCGTGCCGAGCGTGAGCGTCGAACCCGCCGGTACGTGGAAGCTCGTGTTCAGCGGCTGCGCGACGTCGTCGAGCAGCACCGGAATCTGCGCGCCCGTGATGGCGACCACCGCGTCGGCGTTAAAGCGCAGTGTCGGCCCGCTCATCGTGACTTCGAGAGCCGCGGCGTCGGCCGCATTGCCGAGCAGGCGATTGCCGAGCCGCATCGCGCGGTCATCCATCGGCCCCGACGGTGGGATGCCGACTGCCCAATAGCCGAGCCGGCCCGGATAGTCCTGCACCGTCGTTTGCGTGCCGCCGCTGACGACTTCGACCGTGCTGGCCTGATATCTGAGCCCTTCGAGACATCGCGTCCACGGTTCGCCCGACGCGAACGGCCGGTCCCGCAGAATCTGGCGCAGATAGTCGCGATTCGTCTCGACGCCGTAGAGCCGGGTGCTGCGCAACGCTTCGTCGAGCGCATGGCGCGCTTCATCGCGACTCGGCGACCAGGCGATCACCTTCGCGAGCATCGGGTCGAAGTAAGGCGGCACTTCGCAACCGGCTTCGATCCACGTATCGATGCGCAGAGCGCGGCCGTCCGCGTGCGGGAACGCGACATCGGTCAGGAGGCCCGGACTGGGTTTGAAATCACGACCCGGGTCTTCCGCGTAGAGCCGCGCCTGGATCGCGTGTCCTCGCGGCGTCAGACGCGCCGCGAGTTCCTTCAACGGGGCGAGCGTGCCGGCCGCGAGCTCGATCATCCAGCGCACGAGATCGACGCCCCACACCTGCTCGGTGACGCCGTGCTCGACCTGCAGACGGGTGTTCACTTCGAGGAAGTAGAACTGTTCGGCCGCGCTGTCGTACACGAACTCGACGGTGCCGGCGGAGCGATAGTCGACGGCCTTCGCGAGCTTGACCGCGGCCTCGCACAGCGCGGCCGGAATGCCGTCCGGCAGGCAAGGCGCGGGCGTCTCTTCGAGTACCTTCTGATTACGACGCTGCACCGAGCAGTCGCGCACGCCGAGCGCAATCGCGTCGCCTTTGCCATCGCCGAATACCTGCACTTCCAGATGCCGCGCCCGCTCGATGTACTTCTCGAGAAACACGCCGGCATCGCTGAAGTTGTTTTCGCCGAGACGTTTGACCGCGTCGAAATGGGCGCCGAGCTCGTCGGCATTCCAGCACACCCGCATGCCGATGCCGCCGCCGCCCGCGGTGCTTTTCAACATCACCGGATAGCCGATGGTCCGCGCGGCCGCGAGCGCCGCCGGCACGTCCGCGAGCAGCCCGGTGCCTTCGAGCATCGGCACGCCCTGGTTCGCCGCGATTTCGCGGGCGGTGTGCTTGAGGCCGAACGCGCGCAGCTGTGCGGGCGTCGGTCCGATGAACGCGATGCCGGCCGCTTCGCAGGCTTCGCCGAATGCCGCGTTCTCGGATAAGAACCCGTAGCCGGGATGGATCGCCTGCACGCCTTCGCGACGGGCGATCGCGAGGATCTTGTCCACGTCGAGATAGGTCAGCGCGGCGGGGCCCTCGCCGAGCGCATGCGCGACAGGCGCCTCGCTGACGTGGCGGCTCGCCCGGTCGGCTTCCGCGTAGATGGCGACGCCGGTGACGTCGAGTTCGCGCAACGTCCGGAGAATGCGGCACGCGATAGCGCCGCGATTGGCGATCAGAATCTTCTCGAACATGGAAGGTGTGTTGATTCGAGGCGGGCCGTCCCGCCGTGGGAATGACCGGCCGTGGTCGTCCACGGCCGAAGTCGCGTCAGCGATCTATCTGGGTCAGCTCGTCGCGCGACCGGGTGAAGTAGCGCCCCGCGCGAACCAGCATGATCAGGAACAGCCAATGGCGGATCCGCTTCAGTTCCATATCAGCAGCTCCGCGGGCGTCGGGTTGTACGCGTTGCACGGATTGTTCAGCTGCGGGCAGTTGGAGATCAGCACGATGACGTCCATCTCGGCGCGCAATTCGACGTACTTGCCCGGCGCGGAAATGCCGTCTTCGAAGCTGAGGCCGCCTTCGGACGTCACCGGCACGTTCATGAAAAAGTTCACGTTCGCGCCGATGTCCTGCTTCGACAGACGGCCGTCATGCGCGCAGGCGCGCAGGAAGTTGTCGCGGCAGCTGTGCATGTAGCGCTTCTCCAATGCGTAGCGCACCGTGTTGCTCTCCTGCGCGCAGGCACCGCCGAGCGTGTCGTGGCGCCCGCACGTATCGGCGACGATCGTCAGCATCGGATTGCCGAGGTTCGAATACAGCACCGAGCCCGATGTCAGGTAGAGGCTCTTTTGCCGGCGCAACGTGCGTTGCGGATCGAAGCGCTCGCGCGGATCGGCGAGGCTGTAGAACAGCGTGTCGACCGCCTGGTTGCCTTCGAGATCGACGACGCGCAGCGTTTGCCCGGCCTTCACCTCGTGAAGCCACGGCTCGCCCGCGGCGAGTGTCGCGCGATAAACCGCGGTTTCCGGACGTTTGTCGCTGACGATAAGCGTGCTAGTCATAAGCATGGCCTTCGCTCAAAGAAAGAAGCGTTCTGTGTTGATGAAACCGCGTACGTTCTCTTCGCATGCGGTACGGCAAACTTCGGCGATAGCGGGGCGCGCGTCGCTCAATTCGAGCTTGACGGGCCTCGGCGCGTACTCGGGATTCGGGTCGAGCGGATGCTGGATCGCGGTGAGCACGACGAGCGTGTTCATCGGCGCGTAGAGCTCGACGTAGTCGCCGGCCTTCGAGTTGCCGGGAACGAAGTTCAGCGAGCCGTCGTCGCTGACGTCGACACGGCTGAACAGGTTGAGCGTCATCAGCAGGTCGGTGATGCCGAGCCCCCACTTGCCCATTTCGACGAGCAGGTTGTCCGTGCCGTTGCGGTGGAACGCGTTGCGCAGCTCCTGGTAGCGGCCCGCGCCGTATCGTTCGCGAACCTCGTCGGCGTTCGACACACCGCCGATGCTGTCGTGCCAGCCACAGGTATCCACGACGATCGCGGCAAGCACGCGGCCCATGTCGGAGTACAGGCAGTGTCCAACGGTGAGCTTGGCCGTGTGCTGGCACTTCAGCGAATCCGGCAGATTGAGCCGTTCGCTTTTCTCGGTCGCATTGACCATCATCACGCTGACGTTCGCACCGCCACGCAGGTCGGTAATGCGCAGCGATTGCCCGCGCCTGACGATCAGCGACGTATGACCGCCACCCGGGACGGTTTCTTCAAGCAGTAAGGTCGTACCAGAGTTCATACCTGTGTTCCCTTCAGTCGGAGAGCAGTTCGATCGGGGCGGCGCCTCGCACGGCCGCCTCGGCGATATGCACGGCAGAGACGGAAGCGCGGCTACGGTCGAGCGGAATGTTGTAGGTGATGCGCGCGCCATAGGCGCCCGGTGCCTGCGGGTCGACGCGCACCTTGTCGAACACCAGCACGCGGCTTCCCAACGTGAAGCCTTCTTTCAGGTCATGCGTGACCATGAAGATCGTGAGCTTCGATTCGCGCCACAGGTCGGAGAGCAGCGCGTGCATGTCCTTGCGAATGCCGGGGTCGAGCGCGCCGAACGGCTCGTCGAGCAGCAGCACGCGAGGCTTCATCATCAGCGCTTGCGCGATGGCGAGGCGTTGCTGCATGCCGCCCGAGAGCTGCTGCGGAAACTTGTTCAATGCGGCGCCGAGGCCGACGCGCTCCAGCATGGCGACGGCCTCGTCTCGCGCCACGTGCCGTTGGGCACCGAATAGCCGGCCGGTGAACTTCGCGCGTGGAAGCTCGAGCCCCAGCATGACGTTGCGCAGCACGCTCAAGTGGTCGAATACCGAGTAGCGTTGAAACACGACGCCGCGATGCCGGTCCGGTTCGCCGGGCAGCGGCTTGCCGTCCAGCAGGATCTCGCCGCGCGTCACGCGCTCCTGACCGAGCAGCAAGCGCAGAAACGTCGATTTGCCGCAGCCCGATGCGCCCACCATCGAACAGAACTCGCCTTCCTTGACGGTCAGATTCAAGCGCTCGAGCACGACCTGGTCGCCGTACTCTTTCCAGACGTTGCGGACTTCGATCATCGCGCGCCTCCGTACCAGGGGAAGCACCACTGCGTGATGCGGCGTAGCAGCTCGTCGGTGAGCCATGCGAGCAGCGTGATCCACGCGACGTACGGCAGGATCAGGTCCATCGACAGATAGCGGCGCACGAGGAAGATCCGATAGCCGAGGCCATCGGTCGACGCGATCGCTTCGGCCGCAATCAGAAAGAGCCACGCCGCGCCGAGCGACAGACGCGTCGCCACCAGCAGACGCGGCAGCAGTTGCGGCAGCACCAGACGCAGGATCAGGGTCCAGCTGGTGGCGCCGAGCGTCTGGGCCTTGACCCACAGCTCGGCCGGAATCTCGCGGGCGCGAGCATGCAGATCGCGAATGATCACCGGTGTGATGCCCACGACGATCAGTACGACCTTCGACAACTCATCGAGCCCGAACACGATGAACAGGATCGGCAGCACCGCTAGCGGTGGCACCATCGAGATCACGGTGATGAACGGCGAGAGCGTCGCGCTGACGAGCGGAAGCGAACCGGTCGCGATCGCGGCGACGAGCGCGATGACGGCACTCGCGACGAGGCCGATACCGAGCCTGCGCAAGCTCGCCAGCGTGTCCGCCCACAACAGATACTCGCCGGTGCGCTTATCCTCGGTGAAGGCGGCCAGCTTCACTGCATCGCTCATTTGCGTCGCGCTCGGCAGCAGCTTGTCATCGGGATTGAGCGAGAGCCGCATCGAGGAGCCGGTGAAGTAGACCGCGCATAGCACGACGAACGGCAGCAGGAGCAGCATCAGGCCGCCGATCCGGCTCGGATGTCGATTGATGAGTCGCATGGTGAGCGCCTGGTTAAGAGCTGGAATGCGAGCCCGGCGTGCGGGCCCGCAGCGAGAGCCTGGACGATCCTTCTCAGAGCTTGCCCGCGGCCGCCATCGCGACGTAGGACGGGTCGAAGCGCAGCTTGACGTTGTTCTTGTTGCCGACCACGACGCCCTTGTCGAACGCCATGCCGACCGCGTCGGCGCTCTTCGCGTCCTGGCCGAGCAGGCCGTGATCGAAAGAGAACTTCGCGACGCGCGTCATGATCTTCGGCATGTCGGGGCTCGTGACGAAGTCGAGCGCGGCTTGCGGAGAATAGAAGAGAGCGGTCGTCGACAGTTGGCCCTTGAAGTTGGCGAGGTCGGTGCCGGAGGCCTTCGCCATCGCGGTCAGCGCGGACGTGCTGGCCGCGGAGTCCGTGTGCATCAGCGCGACCATTTCGAACCATGCGCCGGTGAGCGCCTTGCCGAGGGCCGGGTTCTCCTGCAGCGTCTTCGTGTTGACGACCATCATGTCCATGATTTCGCCGGGGATCTTGCTGGAGTCGAATACTTCGCTGACGTTCGGCTGGGACTTCAGGTCGGCGAGCATCGGGTTCCAGGTGACCGCGTTATGAACCGTGGGCGTGGAGAAGGCGCCCGAGATGTCGGCATCCGAGGTGTTCACGACCTTGAGGTCGCGCTCGCTCATATGCGCGCTTTCGAGCGCGCGGGCGAGCAGGTAGTGCGAGACGGAGAACTGCACGAGGTTGACCTGCTGTCCCTTCAGGTCGGCGATCTGTTTGCCCTTGCCCTTCATCAGCACGCCGTCGTTGCCGTTCGAATAGTCGCTGACGATCAGGGCCGTCGAATCCACGCCGCCCGAAGCGGGAATCGTGAGCGCATCCATGTTGGTCATGGCGCAGCCATCGAACTTGCCGGCCGTGTACTGATTGATGGACTCGACGTAGTCGTTCAGTTGCACGACATCGACCTTGATGCCGTATTTGCTGGCCCATTTGGAGACGATGCCTTGGGTTTTCGCCTGACCCCATGGCATCCAGCCGGCGTAGATGGTCCAGCAAACCTTGAAGTCGTTGCGGCCCGCGGCGAACGTGGGGCTCGAGGCGAAGGTGGCGAGGGAGACGGCGGCAATGCCAAGACAGCGAACGAGCTTGAACATGGGTTGACCTCGGAGGGGACGGTTAGCGACGGCAGGGAGCAGCGCAAACATCGCGTTCTCTCCCGGGCTTTTGTCCCGCCGTGTAACCTCGCCTGAGGTCGACAGCTCTCGGACCAGCACCCGCGTGAAGCAGGCCGGAACCCTAGCCGTCCATTTCCAGATTGTTTGTCGAACCGGTGGTTGCGCCGGCTCCTTGCGCGCTCTTTAAAGCGGGAAGTGTGCCAGCGGAGATGTCTGGGACTGGGCGTGCGTTTGGTGGGGCGAAGGGGAAGGTTTTGCCCTGGGGCGGGGAGGAGGTGCACTGAACTGTGTCAGGGTGTGCACTTGAATCGGGCGGAGGGGGAGGAGGTGAGTCCTTCGATGCTGGGATCTCAGCGGAGGGCTCGAAGCGAAAACAAAAAAGCCGCTGTCCTTGTGGGACAGCGGCTTTTTCTTGATGCTGGTGGCGAATCAGGGACTCGAACCCCGGACCTGCGGATTATGATTCCGTCGCTCTAACCGACTGAGCTAATTCGCCGAAAGAAGCGAGATTATGCGGGGGAGGCCGGAGGCTGTCAACCCCCGGCGCACAACTTTTTCAGATAGGCCGGACTGCCCGTTCACTCAATCCTTCGCGTAGATATCCGAGTCCTTGGTTTCGCGCACGAAGAGCACGCCGATCACCAGGGTGACCAGCGCGATGATGATCGGATACCACAGCCCCGAGTAGATGTTGCCCTTCGCCGCGACGATCGCGAACGCGGTAGCCGGCAGGAAGCCGCCGAACCAGCCATTGCCGATGTGATACGGCAGCGACATCGACGTATAGCGAATGCGCGTCGGGAACATCTCGACCAGCATCGCCGCGATCGGCCCGTACACGATCGTCACGTAGATCACCAGGATCGTCAGGATCACGATGCTCATCGGCCAGTTGATCTGCGACGGATCGGCCTTCGGCGGATAGCCGGCGGCTTTCAGCGTCGCCGCGAGCGTCTTCTCGAAGGTTTTGCCTTGCTCCTTCGCGTCGGCGGCGTGGGCGTCGAACGTGTTGACGACCGTATCGCCCACGCGGATTTGCGCCATCGTGCCGGCCGGTGCCGCGACGTTGTCGTAGTTCAGGCCGGCGCGCGACAGCGCGCCCTTGGCGATGTCGCACGAGCTCGTGAACTTCGCCGTACCTACCGGGTTGAACTGGAACGAGCACTCGGCCGGATCGGCGATCACGACGATCGGCGACTTCGCGGTCGCCGCTTCGAGCGCCGGGTTCGTGTAGTGCGTGAGCGCCTTGAACAGCGGGAAGTAGGTCGCCGCGGCGATCAGCAGGCCGGCCATGATGATCGGCTTGCGGCCGATGCGATCAGACAGCGAACCGAAGAACAGGAAGAACGGCGTGCCGATCAGCAGTGCGATCGCGATCATGATGTTGGCGCTCGAGCCATCGACCTTCAGCGTCTGCGTGAGGAAGAACAGCGTGTAGAACTGGCCCGTGTACCACACCACAGCCTGGCCGGCGGTCAGGCCGAACAGCGCGAGAATCACGACCTTCAGGTTCTTCCACTGGCCGAACGCTTCGGAGAGCGGCGCCTTCGAGGTCTTGCCTTCGGCCTTGATGCGCTCGAACACCGGCGACTCGTGCAGTTGCAGACGAATCCACACCGAAACCCCGAGCAGCACGATCGACACGATGAACGGAATGCGCCAGCCCCATGCGCCGAACGCGTCTTCGCCCATGGTCGTGCGCACGCCGAGAATCACCAGCAGCGACAGGAACAGGCCAAGCGTCGCCGTGGTCTGGATCCACGCGGTATAGAAGCCGCGGCGTCCGGCCGGCGCGTGTTCGGCCACGTAGGTCGCGGCGCCGCCGTACTCGCCGCCGAGCGCGAGACCTTGCAGCAGGCGCATGGCGATGAAGAGCACCGGCGAAGCGATGCCGATCGCCGCATAGCCTGGCAGGAAGCCGACGAGGAACGTCGACAGGCCCATGATGACGATCGTGATCAGGAACGTGTACTTGCGCCCGACCATGTCGCCGAGCCGGCCGAACACGAGCGCGCCGAACGGCCGCACCGCGAAGCCCGCCGCGAAGCTGAGCAGCGTGAAGATGAACGCGGCGGTCGGATTGACGCCGGAGAAGAAACTCTTGCTGATGAAGGCCGCGAGCGAGCCGGCCAGATAAAAGTCGTACCACTCGAAAACCGCACCCATGGACGATGCGAAGATCACCCGCTTCTCATCGCGCGTCATCGGGGAGTGCGAGATTTGCCCGCCAACGGTAGCCATATGTCGTCTCCAATATTGATATACACGCGGATCGCCGGCATAGGCGTCCCCGTGCCACCGATTATTGGAGTGGAAACTTACGGCGTTCTGACTCGACGGCAAAACCTGGGTGGTCCGATTCACCGGCGAATCGGCAGCCAATTTCAGTCAACGTGCGTATATGTTCGCGCAACCCACGTCGAAATATCTCGAAAATACGGTGCCGGCCCGCTGACGATCAAGCCGCGTTAGGGTAAGTCCCGCCCCCGTTCGAGCACGTGCAAGCTGACACGCACCAGCGTTCCGGCGAGCCGCGGCGACTCCTGGTAGACGTTGTCGTCGATGGTGAGCTCGCCGCCGTGCATCGCCGTGATCTCGCGCACGATCGCGAGACCGAGGCCGCTGCCGTCACCCTCGCGGCCGAGAATCCGGTAAAAGCGCTCGACGACGCGCGAGCGCTCGCTGGCCGGAATGCCGAGCCCGGTGTCCTCGACTTCCAGATGCACGAGCCGCGCGGGGGCGTCATGACGCACGCGCACGGTGATGCGGCCGCCGGCCGGCGTATAGCGGATCGCATTGTCGATCAGGTTCGCCAGCATTTCGCGCAGCATCACCGGATTACCGGCGACTTCGACCGGCTCGTCGGGCGCTTCGTAGCCGAGATCCATCTCCTTCGCGAGCGCGGGCTGCACCCATTCGCGCACTGCGCTGCGCGCGAGTTCGCCCAGCTCGACCGGCGTGAAGATCTGTCCCGAGCGGCGGTTCTCCGCCCGTGCGAGCGCGAGCAACTGCGTGACGAGCCGCGCGGCGTGCTCGGAACTCGTCGCGATCTGTTCGAGCGAGCGATGCACCTCGGCCGACGCGTTCTGGCGCAACGCCAGCTCGGCCTGCGTGCGCAGGCCGGCGAGCGGCGTTTTCATCTGGTGCGCGGCGTCGGCGATGAAGCGCTTCTGCAGCTCCATGTTCTGTTCGAGGCGCGTGAGCAGATCGTTGAACGACGTGACGAGCGGCTCGATCTCCGGCGGCGCGCGGCGCGCCTCGAGCGGCGACAGATCATCCGGCCGGCGCGCGCGGATATGCGCTTGCAGCGCGTGCAGCGGTTCGAGCCCGCGCGACAGGCCGAACCACACCAGCAGGATCGCCAGAGGCAGGATCACGAACTGCGGCAGGATCACGCCCTTGATGATGTCGTTGGCGAGTTGGCTGCGCTTGTCGAGCGTTTCGGCGACCTGCACGAGCACGGCCTGGGCGCCCGGTGTCTGCGGAAACTCGACGGTCGTGTACGCGACGCGGATGTCGTTGCCGCGCAGGACGTCGTCGCGAAATTCGACGAGGCCGGGCTGCGGGCGGTCCTCCTCGTGCGGCAGCGGCATGTCGCGCTCGCCCGCGACGAGTTCGCCGCGCGTGCCGAGCACCTGAAAGAACACGCTGTCGACGTTGTCGGCGCGCAGGAAATCGCGTGTCGAGTCGGGCAGCGACAGCTCCGCGACGCCGTTGACCGGATGAATCTGACGCGCGAGCACGTAGGCGTCGGTTTCGAGCGCACGGTCGAACGGCCCGTTCGCGATCGACTTCGCGACCAGATACGTGACCGCGAGGCTCATCGGCCACAGCAGCAGGAGCGGCGCCAGCATCCAGTCGAGAATCTCGCCGAACAGCGAGCGCGGACGCGCTTCGGCTGCGGCTTCGGTTTCGTCGGGTGGGGCGAACGGATTGGCGTAGCGCGCGTCGCGCGCCTCGTCGAGGTCCGCCGCGTGCGCCGTGGCGCGATCAGCGCGTGCGGACATCGCTGGCCTCTATTTGTAGTGGTGGCTCGCCGGCATCGCGGCGGACGACGGCTCGCTCGACGGTTGTGCCGGTTGCGCGGGTTGCGCGGGTTGCGCCGATTGCGCCGTTTGCGGCTCGGAGCCGCTTGAGCCGGCCGGGGCGCCGGGCGGGTTCGCAGTCGCGTTCGCCTGCGGCGCCGCTTTTTCGAGGCAGTAGCCGAGCCCGCGCACGGTGATGATGCGCACCCCGCTCGGCTCGATCTTCTTGCGCAGCCGGTGCACGTAGACTTCGATCGCGTTGTTGCTGACTTCCTCGCCCCATTCGCACAGATGGTCGACGAGCTGCTCTTTCGAGACCAGCCGGCCGATCCGTTGCAGCAGCACTTCGAGCAGGCCGAGTTCGCGCGCGGACAGATCGATCACCTGGTCGTTCACGTGGGCGATGCGGCCCACCTGATCGAACGACAGCGAGCCATGCCGCACGACCGTGGGGCCGCCGCCGGCGCCGCGCCGCGTCAGCGCGCGCACGCGGGCTTCGAGTTCGTTCAGCGCGAAGGGTTTGGCCATGTAGTCGTCGGCGCCGAGGTCGAGGCCTTTGACGCGTTCGTCGACGCTATCGGCGGCGGTCAGGATCAGCACGGGCAGGTTCGAATTGCGCGCGCGCAGGCGGCGCAGCACCTCGAGCCCGGACATGCGCGGCAGGCCCAGATCGAGGATCAATAGGTCGAACGTCTGCATTGACAATGCTGTATCGGCTTCTACGCCGCTTTTGACGTGATCGACCGCATAGGCCGATTGGCGGAGTGATCGAACCAGACCGTCCGCGAGTATGCTGTCGTCTTCGGCTATCAGAATTCGCATGATGCGCCAGCCTGGCTTTGCCGGCACCGTGGGGGTTGCCCCGGCGCGCAGCGGTCTCCGAACATTATTGTGAGTAGTTGAGGCGGCGCGGCAGTAAAAATGCGCGTTCGCATCACATCGCGCTTGCCAAAACTACTGTTTTTTTATACAGTGTCTGCGTTTCGTGCGAAGTCCTGAAGACTCCGCCCAATCTGGCGGAACCTCGGGTGCACACCTGCCTCAGACGCCGTTCATCATAGCAAAGGACGATTCATGGAAGAAAGCAAGAAAGGCTCGGCTGGACTGACTGCTGAAAAGAGCAAGGCGCTCGCTGCCGCGCTCGCGCAGATCGAAAAGCAGTTCGGCAAAGGGTCGGTCATGCGGCTCGGCGCAGGTGAGGCAGTCGAAGACATCCAGGTGGTCTCCACCGGATCGCTCGGCCTCGACATCGCACTGGGCGTCGGCGGTTTGCCGCGTGGCCGCGTGGTCGAAATCTACGGTCCGGAATCGTCGGGTAAAACCACGCTGACGCTGCAGGTCGTCGCCGAAATGCAGAAGCTCGGCGGCACTGCGGCGTTCATCGACGCGGAACACGCGCTGGACATTCAATACGCGGGCAAGCTCGGCGTGAACGTCTCCGACCTGCTGGTTTCGCAGCCCGACACGGGCGAACAGGCGCTCGAAATCGCCGACGCGCTGGTGCGCTCGGGCTCGATCGACATGATCGTGATCGACTCGGTCGCGGCGCTGGTGCCGAAGGCGGAAATCGAAGGCGAAATGGGCGACTCGCTGCCGGGTCTGCAGGCGCGTCTGATGTCGCAGGCGCTGCGCAAGCTCACCGGCACGATCAAGCGCACGAACTGCCTCGTCATCTTCATCAACCAGATCCGCATGAAGATCGGCGTGATGTTCGGCAACCCGGAAACCACCACGGGCGGTAACGCGCTGAAGTTCTACGCGTCGGTACGTCTGGACATTCGCCGCATCGGTTCGATCAAGAAGAACGACGAAGTGATCGGCAACGAAACGCGCGTGAAGGTCGTCAAGAACAAGGTGGCGCCGCCGTTCCGCGAAGCGATCTTCGACATCCTGTACGGCGAGGGCATCTCGCGTCAGGGCGAAATCATCGACCTGGGCGTGCAGGCCAAGATCGTCGACAAGGCTGGCGCATGGTACAGCTACAGCGGCGAGCGGATCGGTCAGGGCAAGGACAACGCGCGTGAATTCCTGCGCGAAAATCCGGAAATCGCTCGCGAAATCGAAAACCGCATCCGCGAATCGCTGGGCGTCACCGCGATGGCGGACGCCGTGACCGGCGCCGACGCTGAAGTCGCGGGCGAAGAAGAGTAAGCATCACGTGATACGCAAAGGCCGGCCGCTATCCGGTTCCGACTCCGGACGCTATCCGGACGGCCCGCGCGACGCGGCGAATGGATCGCCTGATTCCGGCGATCCATTCGATCCGTTCGAATCGTTCGAATCGTTCGACGCGCACGATCGCGCCGCGGGCCGTGACCCGCAGCGTACGCGGTCTGCATCCCCTGCAGCGTCGTCGAGCCCAAATTTCTCCGAGCTCGATTCCACCTCTCCCGCCGAAGTCACCTACACGCGCTCGCGCCGCCAACCCGGCGAAACGAAGCCCGGGGAGGCCGACGAAGACGACAGCAGAAAATCCCAACGCCCCGTCCGTTCGCTGAAAGCGCGCGCGCTCGGCTATCTGTCGCGCCGCGAATACAGCCGCGCCGAACTGGCACGCAAGCTGAAACCCTACGTCGAGGAAACCGATTCGCTCGACACGGTGCTCGACTCGCTGGAAGCCGAAAACTGGCTATCCGACTCGCGTTTCGCGGAAAGCGTGGTCCACCGGCGCGCATCGCGGCTCGGCACGAGCCGCATTCTCGGCGAACTGAAGCAGCACGCGCTCAACCCGGCGCTGGTCGAAGAGGCGAGCGCGCAATTACGCGAAACCGAACTCGCGCGCGCTCAAGCCGTCTGGCGCAAGAAATTCGGCCAGTTGCCGCAAACGCCGGCCGAGCGCGCGAAACAGGCGCGCTTTCTCGCGTCGCGCGGTTTTTCCGGTGCGACGATCGGCAAGATCCTGAAGGGTATCGAAGACATATTGGACGGCGACTAGCACGCCGGCCTCGGCCACCCGAAATGCCGCGCTTTAACCTGCCGCGCGGCCGTGCGCAATCGGGGCTGTCCCAAATACCCGTTATGCTAAAATCCAGTGGTTTTCCAATCCGGCCTTTCCTTTCCGCATGTCGCTCTCCCCGCCAGTGTCCCGTCAGTTGCGCCATCGTCGCGCAATCAGAGCGGAAGCTTACGAGCGAGCCGATGGCCTGTGGGATGTGGAAGCGTGCCTGACCGACGAAAAGCCGCGCGATGTGGCGCTTGCGTCGGGTGTCCGGCCCAATGGTCAGCCGATCCATGAACTCTGGCTTCGCATCACCATCGATCGCAAGCTCAACGTCGTCGACGCCGAGGCGTCGTCCGACTGGGTGCCCTATCCAGGGTTGTGCCAGGCCAGCAATCCCGCCTATCGTGCCCTCATCGGGCTCAATCTGTTCCACAACTTCCGTCGCGATGCTGCCCGTTTGCTGGCCGGCACGGCCGGTTGCACGCATCTCACCGAGTTGTGCGCGATCCTGCCGACCGCCGCGATCCAGGCGTTCGCCGGCGACGTGTGGAACACCGATAAGGGCAGCACGCCGGGCGCGAATGCGGGTTCGGAAGACGAGTCGTCTAACGGCACAGGCGAACATTCCAACGACAAACCGCCATTCCAGTTGGGACGCTGCCACGCGCTGCGTTTCGACGGCGAGGCGGTGAAACAGTTCTATCCGCGCTGGTATGGCCACGCACCGCGTGCGGCCGAACGCGCGGCCCCGTCGGACGACGCGGTGGTCCGCGAACAAAGCGGCGACGTGTCGGCCTGAACGGCGGCAACGGAAACGAAGTTCTATCCAACTCTCAGACTGAAGGGAATCACGCATGAAGATTCACGAGTACCAGGGTAAGGAAATCCTGCGGAAATTCGGCGTCGCGGTACCGCGCGGCAAGCCGGTCTTCTCGGTGGATGATGCGGTCAAGGCCGCGGAAGAGCTCGGCGGCCCGGTGTGGGTCGTGAAGGCTCAGATCCACGCGGGTGGCCGTGGCAAGGGCGGCGGCGTGAAGGTCGCCAAGTCGCTGGAACAGGTTCGCGAATACTCGAACCAGATCCTCGGCATGCAGCTCGTCACGCACCAGACCGGTCCGGAAGGCCAGAAGGTGAACCGCCTGCTGATCGAAGAAGGCGCGGACATCAAGAAGGAACTGTATGTCGGTCTCGTGATCGATCGCGTTTCGCAGAAGATCGTCGTGATGGCGTCGAGCGAAGGCGGCATGGACGTCGAAGAAGTTGCGGAAAAGACGCCTGAGCTGATCCACAAGGTTGCCGTCGATCCGTCGACCGGCCTGAAGGACTCGGAAGCCGACGACCTCGCCACGAAGATCGGCGTGCCGGCTGCTTCGCTGCCGCAAGCTCGCGCAATCCTGCAAGGCCTGTACAAGGCATTCTGGGAAACCGACGCATCGCTCGCCGAAATCAACCCGCTGATCCTGACCGGCGACGGCAAGGTCATCGCGCTCGACGCGAAGTTCAACTTCGACTCGAACGCGCTGTTCCGTCACCCGGAAATCGTCGCGTACCGCGATCTGGACGAAGAAGATCCGGCTGAAGTCGAAGCGTCGAAGTTCGACCTCGCGTACATTTCGCTCGACGGCAACATCGGCTGCCTCGTGAACGGCGCTGGCCTCGCAATGGCAACGATGGACACCATCAAGCTGTTCGGCGGCGAACCGGCGAACTTCCTCGACGTCGGCGGAGGAGCTACGACCGAGAAGGTCACCGAAGCGTTCAAGATCATGCTGAAGAACCCGAACCTGACCGCGATTCTGGTCAACATCTTCGGTGGCATCATGCGCTGCGACGTGATCGCGGAAGGCGTGATCGCGGCGTCGAAGGCCGTGTCGCTGAAGGTGCCGCTCGTGGTCCGCATGAAGGGCACGAACGAAGACCTGGGCAAGAAGATGCTCGCTGAATCCGGTCTGCCGATCATCGCGGCGGACAGCATGGAAGAAGCGGCTCAGAAGGTCGTCGCGGCTGCTTCGGGCAAGGCGTAAGCCACCTGTCTACGGCGCATTTACCAGCTTTTTTGCCAAATTGACGAGTGGCGGCGCGCGAGCGACACAGGCGTGAAACATCGCGCCAGGTGGCGCTAACGCGCGACGCCAAACGAACAGAGGTCAATACATGTCGATTCTGATCAACAAAGACACCAAGGTCATCACGCAGGGCATCACCGGCAAGACCGGTCAGTTCCACACGCGTGCTTGCCGTGAATACGCAAACGGCCGCGAAGCGTACGTCGCGGGCGTGAACCCGAAGCGCGCCGGCGAAGATTTCGAAGGCATCCCCATCTACGCGAGCGTCGCTGAAGCCAAGGCTGAAACGGGCGCGACCGTGTCGGTGATTTACGTTCCGCCGGCAGGCGCTGCTGCTGCGATCTGGGAAGCTGTCGAAGCCGACCTGGATCTGGCAATCTGCATCACGGAAGGCATTCCCGTCCGTGACATGATCGAGCTGAAGGCTCGCATGCGCGCAGAAAACCGCAAGACGCTGCTGCTCGGACCGAACTGCCCGGGCACGATCACGCCGGACGAACTGAAGATCGGCATCATGCCGGGTCACATCCACCGCAAGGGCCGCATCGGCGTCGTGTCGCGTTCGGGCACGCTGACGTATGAAGCAGTCGGCCAGCTGACCGCGATCGGCCTCGGCCAGTCGTCGGCAGTCGGTATCGGCGGCGACCCGATCAACGGTCTGAAGCACATCGACGTCATGAAGATGTTCAACGACGATCCGGATACGGATGCCGTCATCATGATCGGCGAAATCGGCGGTCCGGACGAGGCGAACGCTGCCGAGTGGATCAAGGACAACATGAAGAAGCCGGTGGTTGGCTTTATCGCTGGCGTCACGGCGCCTCCGGGCAAGCGCATGGGCCACGCCGGCGCGCTGATCTCGGGCGGTGCCGACACCGCTGAAGCGAAGCTGGAAATCATGGACGCGTGCGGTATCAAGGTCACGAAGAACCCGTCGGAAATGGCGCGTCTTCTGAAGGCGATGCTGTAAATCGAATTCGCGTGCCGTAGGCGCGCGATTTTTGATACGCTTACGAATTCCTTTCGTGAGCGCGAAGTCCCGAAAAGCGGGGGAGTGCAGACTCCCCCGCTTTTTTTTCGTCCGCGCTTGCGCAGAGTTTGTGTCCGGCCGCCGATTTTCTTCTTATGCTTTCTTCCATGCTCGACTTCATCACGACTCTCAATTGGGGCGCGGTCTTTCAGATCATCGTCATCGACATTCTGCTTGGCGGCGATAACGCGGTCGTGATCGCGCTTGCCTGCCGCAACCTGCCGCAGTCGCAGCGCATGCGCGGCATCGTGTGGGGGACAGTCGGCGCGATCGCGCTGCGGGTCGTGCTGATCGCATTCGCGGTCGTGCTGCTCGATGTGCCGTTCCTGAAGTTCACGGGTGGTCTGCTGCTGCTTTGGATCGGCGTGCGTCTTCTTGCGCCTGCGCACGAGGGGCATGCGAACGTGAAGCCGGCCGACAAGCTGATCTCGGCGGTGAAGACGATCATCGTCGCCGACGCGGTGATGAGCGTCGACAACGTGATCGCGATCGCGGGCGCGGCCGAAGCCGCCGAGCAGGAGCATCGCCTGGCACTGGTGATCTTTGGCCTCGTCGTGAGCATTCCGTTGATCGTGTGGGGCAGCCAGCTGATTCTGAAGTTGCTCGATCGCTTTCCTGCCGTCGTGCTGTTCGGCGCCGCGCTGCTCGGATGGATCGCGGGCGGTCTGATGGTCAACGATCCGGCCGGCGACCGCTGGCCGATCCTCGACACGCCCGTCGCCGAGTACGGGATGAGCCTCGCGGGGGCACTGTTCGTCGTGATCGTCGGTTATCTGGTGAAGCGGCGTAACGCGAAACGCGCGGCGGTATGAGCGCGGCGCGGACGGCGTCGACGGCACCCGGCGCGCGGCGCCGCCACGTGCAGATCGCCTAAACCGGGACGCCGTCCGAACGCAAGCCTGGCCATCCGGCTGACTGTGAAGCGCGAGCCACGCTCGCTACGATAAAGACGCCTGTTCCCGATCCTCGGGCCAGGCGTTTTTCGTATCAGGAGTCTGCCGATGATCGTCACCTTGCCGTATTCCCCTTACTCTCAATCCACGCAACGCACGCGTTCGTCGCGCCGCGCACGCTGGCGCGCGGGCTGGATCGCGCGGGTCTGGCGCCGCTGCGGCGTCGGCTTCACGCTGATCGAGCTGATGATCGTGCTGGCGATCGTCGGTGTGATCGCGGCCTATGCGATTCCCGCGTATCAGGACTATCTGGCGCGCAGCCGGGTCGGCGAGGGCTTGTCGCTCGCGGCGTCGGCGCGGCTCGCGGTGGCTGAAAACGCCGCAAGCGGCAACGCGTTCAGCGGCGGTTATGCGTCGCCGCCCGCCACGCGCAATGTCGAGTCCATCCAGATCGACGACGACACCGGACAGATCACGATCACCTACACGACCCGCGTCGCCCAGGCCGGAGCGAACGCGCTGACGCTGGTGCCCTCGGTGCCGGACAACGCCGATGCGCCGAGCGCGCGCATCGCGTTGAGCAAGGACGCGGTGCAAAGCGGTGCGCTGACGTGGGAGTGTTTTGCGAGCGGCAAGAGCGCGTCGTCGTTGCCGGCGCCAGGCTCGGGGCCGATGCCGGGCGAAGCGCCGACGCTCGCCGCGAATCTGGCGCCGCCCGAATGCCGTGCGTAAGTGAATGAAAGAGACGGCGGCCGAGCTGGCCTGCCGAGTCGAAGAATCAACGTAAAAGGCTGATTTTCTGCCTATTTCGGCCGGGCCGGCGCACAGTGCAACGAATTTTTTGTATAGTGCGCCGGTTGCTGACGCCCACCGTTGATTCGATGCCCACCCCTTTTGCGCGCTACCTGTCTCTCGTACTGCTGGCTCTTGCATTGATTCTGCCCTATGCAGTTGCCAACCATACGTATCCGATCCCAACCTTCTACGCCGAATTCACTTCGCTCGCGTTGTATCTGCTGACCGGTGCCGCCGTCGTGCTGCTGGTCGCGACCGCGCGGCCGCGCGTGAGCTTCGCGTCGCCCACGGTCGCGCTCGTGCCACTGCTGTTCGGCCTCGTGCTGGTGGTGCAGACGCTGCTGCCGGTCGCGCAACCGTCGATGAACTGGCTCGGCGCCGGCTTCCTGCTCGCCGCGTTCATGGCCGTGCACGTGGGCTATGGCTTCACCCGCGTGAAGCTCGACGAAACCGCGTTGCGCTGGGCGGCGGGGGCGTTGATCGTCGGCGGTCTGTTTGCGGTGTTCAGCCAGGTGATCCAGCTGTTTCACCTCGAGACGCGTGTCGCGCCGTTCGTCGTCTCGTACAACGTAACGGTCGAGCGGCGGCCATTCGGCAACATGGCGCAGGCGAACCATCTCGCGACGTATATCGCGTTTGCGATGGCGGGCGCGCTGTACCTCGTGCAGACGCGCCGCATTGCGGTGCCGGTCTGGCTGCTCGTATCGACGATTTTCTCGGTCGGTCTCGCGCTGACCGTGTCGCGCGGTCCGTGGCTGCAGATGGGCGTGATCGTCGTCGCCGGCTTCTGGATGGCCTTCGCGCAAATGCGCAACGAACCGCAACTGCGCCGCAGTAACAGCGCGTGGCTGGTGCCGATCGCGCTCGCGGTGCTGTTCTTCGTGGTCAATGCGCTGATCCGCTGGGCCAACGTGCGTTATCACCTCGAGCTCGGGCAGTCGGCCGCCGAGCGCTTCCAGGACGCCGGCCAGATCGCTCCGCGCCTGGCGCTCTGGAAATACGGCTGGACGATGTTCAAGATGCATCCGCTGCTCGGCGTCGGCTGGGGCGAATTCCCGAGCTATCAGTTCGAGCTCGTCAAGCAGCTGGGCGGCGTCGAGATCGCCAACAACTCGCACGACATCTTTATCGACCTGCTCGCGAAGACCGGTCTGATCGGCCTCGCGATCGTGCTCGTGGGTCTGATCGGGTGGCTCGTGCGCGTCGTGCGTGCGCCGCAAAGCGCCGCGCGCGTGTTCGGCATCGCGCTGATCGGCGTGCTGACGATGCACGCGCTCGTCGAGTATCCGCAGCAGTACATGTTCTTCCTGCTGCCCGCGATGTTCGTGTTCGGCCTGCTCGAAACGCGGCCGTTGCGGGTGGTGCCCGCGAATGTTTCGTTCGGCGCGTTCGCCGTCGTGGTGTTCGGCGGACTTGCCGCGCTGTATCCGGTGTATCGCGACTATGCGCGTGCCGAGGTGCTGTACTACGGCGCGCGGCCGGCCGAGCAGTACAGCGCGGATCCGTCGCTCCTGTTCGGCTCCTGGGGCGAATACGGTCTCGCGACGCTGCAGCCGATGAATCCGCTGAACCTGCAACGTAAGCTCGCAATGCACAAGCAGGCGATTGCGTTGTTGCCGGGCGAGACGGTGCTGCGTCGATATGCGGTGCTGCAGGCATTGACCGGCGATACCGCGGCGGCGCTCGATACTGTCGAACGCCTGCGGATTTTCGCGGAGGAACTGAAGGATTGGCCGGCGCAGCTCGGCTATCTGTATGAGCTCGTCGACGAGCAGAAGTCGCTCGCGGGCTTCAGGGAGCAGTTGGTGAAGCGCTACGGCACGCCGGCGACCGATACGACACCGGACGACGATAGCGACAGCGATTGATTGCGAAGAGCAAGCTCAGGCACGCTGAGGCCAAGGCTTGCGCGCTGCGAAGTTCAAAGTTCGGAATACTTCGCGGCGGTGCCTTTCGCCTTGTCGACGGGGTAGCGCGCTTCGTTCAGCTGCAGTTTTTCCGCCGCTGCGTCGACGAGATCGAAACCCGCGGTATGGGCCACCAGCAGCAGATACATGAACACGTCGGCGCACTCGTGCCTGAGGTTCGTCGATTGCGCCGGATCGCGCAGTAGCGCGTCGATCTGGGCATCGGATTTCCACTGAATCGTCTCCAGCAGCTCGCCGGCTTCGATGCCGGTGGAGACGATCAAATTGCGCAGCGTGTGAAACTGCTGCCAGTCGCGCGCGTCGCGAAACGCCAGTAGCTGCTCGAGCAGTTTGTCGATGGTCATCTTGCTACCCCGATAGTTGTCGAACCGCGCCTCAACCCTGCGCGACCCAATCCCCCGATTTCCCGCCGTGCTTCTCCAGCACCTTCACGTCGGTGATGGTCATGCCGCGATCCACCGCCTTGCACATGTCGTACACGGTCAAGAGGCCGATCTGCACGGCGGTCAGCGCTTCCATCTCGACGCCCGTGCGCCCGAACGTCTCCACCTGAACCGTGCAGTGCACGCCGGGCATCTTCTCGTCGAGCTCGAACTCGGCCTTCACGCGTGTCAGCGCCAGCGGGTGGCACAACGGAATCAGATCGGCGGTGCGCTTCGAGGCCTGGATCGCCGCGATGCGCGCGATGCCGATCACGTCGCCCTTTTTGGCATTGCCGTCGCGGATCAGCGCGAACGTGTCGGGCAGCATGCGGATCGAGCCACGCGCGATCGCGATGCGCCTCGTCTCCTGCTTGCCGCCGACGTCCACCATATGCGCCTCGCCGGCCGCATCGAAATGAGTGAGTTCAGGCATGGTTGACTCCTTCAGAGGGCGCCTATCATAGCAGTGCGGCGCGGCCTCGAATCGTCGCCGCGACTGATTACACTTGCGCTGTATCGTGCTGTGCGTTTCGCCTCGTGCGTGTCCTGCGGCGCTCCTGCCCGTTATCTTAGTCCGGGCCGCGGGCGGCGCTTTTCGACTTCGTCAGACCGGCTTCGCGATGCATCCAAAACGATTCCTCGCTGCGTTGCTATCCGTCGCGCTCGCGGTGCCGCCGGGCGCGTTTGCGCAATCGGGCGGCGGGGCGGCCGTCGCGCCGCACGCGTCGGCGTCGGAGGCGCCGCTCGTCAGCGGCGCAGGCGCCGCGTATGCCGATCCGATCCTGCCCGCCGACATCGCGCGCGGCGTGTTCGGCACCTATGGCGGCGCACAGAGCCGCTTGTCCAACGGCGGCGGAAGTGGCAGCAGCGGCAGCCATGGCAGCAACGACTGGCGCGCGCCGATCGCCGCGCAGCAATTGCCCGATCTCGGCAGCGGCGGCGCCGACTCGCTGACGCCGCAGGCCGAGCGCAAGCTAGGCGAGCGCGTGATGCGCGACCTGCGCCGCGATCCCGACTATCTCGACGACTGGCTGGTGCGCGACTACCTGAATTCGGTCGCGGCCAGGCTCGCCGCGGCGGCCAGCGCGCTATACATCGGCGGCTATCGTCCGGACTTCGAGCTGTTCGCGGTGCGCGACTCGCAGATCAACGCGTTTTCGCTGCCGGGTGGCTTCATCGGCGTGAACACGGGGCTCATCGCGGCGACGCAGACCGAGTCCGAGCTCGCGTCGGTGCTCGGTCACGAGATGGGCCACGTGCTGCAGCGGCACATCTCGCGGATGATCGCAAACGGCGAGCACGGCGGCATCGCGGCGCTCGTCGGTCTGCTGTTCGGCGTGCTGGCCGGCGTGCTCGCGCACAGCGGCGACCTGGGTAGCGCGATTGCGATTGGCGGCGAGGCGTATGCGGTCGACAGCCAGCTGCGCTTCTCGCGTTCGGCCGAGCAGGAAGCTGACCGCGTCGGTTTTCTGCTGCTCGCGGGCGCCGGCTATGACCCGTATGCGATGCCGACGTTCTTCCACCGGCTCGATCGCGCGGCGATGGATGAAAACGGCGTGCCGGCCTATGCGCGCACGCATCCGTTGACCGGCGAGCGGATCGCCGACATGGAAGACCGCGCGCGTCGCGCGCCGTACCGGCAACCGCATCAGGACCCCGAATATGGATTCGTGCGGGCGCGTTCCCGTCTGTTGCAGGTCCACTCGCGCAGCGATTACGCGGACGCGATTTCTCGGCTGCGCTCGGAAATCGACGACCGTACCGCGCTGAACGTCGCGGCGAACTGGTACGGCATCGCCTATGGACAGATGCTGCTCGAACGCTACGACGACGCGGCGGCCTCGCTCGCGAACGCCCGCGCGACGTTCGTTTCGGGCGCGCGTGCGCAAGGCGAGCCCGAGCGCGATTCGCCGAGCCTCGACGTGCTCGCGGCCGACATCGCGCGCTCCGCCGGTCACGCCGACGAAGCCGCGCGTCTCGCCGAGTTCGCGCAGAAGCGCTGGCCGCAATCGAACGCCGCGATCGACATCCACATCCGCACGCTGCTGACGCTGCACCGTTTTACCGACGCACAGGCGCTCGCGATGCAGGAAACCCGGGCGCATCCCGATCAACCCGCGTGGTGGCTGTATCTCGCGCAGGCGAGCGCGGGCAGCGGTGATGCGTTGACGCAGCATCGCGCGATGGCGGAGAAGTTCGCGCTGGAGGGGGCGTGGCCATCGGCGATCCGGCAGTTGAAGGACGCGCGCGACCTGAAGACGATCGGCTATTACGACCTCGCGACCGTCGATGCGCGCCTGCACGAGATGGAGAGCCGCTACAAGGAGGAGCGGCTCGACGAGAAGGGGTAGGGGCAGGCGAACGCGCGCCGACGCGGGCCTCAGTCCTGCGCGGCCGGACTCGCGACGAAGCCGAAGCGCGCGGCCACCTGGTCACGTTTCACGCTTTGCAGCGGCAGCGTGAGCTGGGCATTCCAGTGGAACGTACCGCTCAATGAACCATCGTCGGCGAGCGTCGCGTGATCGGAGAAGATTTCGAGGTCGTGATCGTGCAGCACGGCGACCCGTGCCGGCTGCGAGTGATCGGCGAACAGAATGCCGCCGTCTTCATCGACGAACACCGCCACCGGTTCGAACGCGCCACCGCCCTGGTCGTGCAACGCGAGCGACCCATCCGTGTGCGCGGACAACCGGACCACCCACGGCGTATAGCCCAACTCGACATAGACACGCTGTGGCCCGTTCTGGAAAAACCACTGTCCGTGCTCATCGGCCTCGTAGTTCCGGTTGATGAAGCCAAGCAGCGCTTCGTGCCGGATCTGCGCACCGGGCGCGCCGCTCGCCTGGGCCGCTTCGTCACGCATGCGCCAGTTGCCGCGCCGGTCGAGCATCAGCCAGCCGGTGCAGCTCGGTACGTTCGGCCATTTGGCCAACGCCTGTCTAACGATGTCATCCATGATCGATGTGCCGCTCCAGATAGCCGAACACGCGCCGCGACAGCCAGTCGATGCGGCCCGGGAACGGCCCGGTCATAAAACCCGCGTGGCCGCCGTGCTCCGGCTGATCAAGTTCGACCGCCGCCGACACCTCCTGCCGCGACGGCAGCGCTTCGGCCGGCAGGAACGGGTCGTTGCGGGCGTTGAGCACGAGCGTCGGCACCTCAATGTGCGGCAGCAGCGGGCGGGTGGTTGCGCTGCTCCAGTAGTCGTCGGTATCGCGAAAGCCGTGCAGCGGCGCGGTCACGACGTTGTCGAACTCGTACATGGTGCGGCTCGCGAGCATCGCGTCGCGATCGAACAGGCCGGGGAACTGCTCGAGCTTCTGGTCGGCCTTGTGCTTCAGCGTCTTCAGAAAGCTGCGCGTGTAGACGAGACCAAAGCCTTGCGACAGCGCGCGGCCGCCCGCATGGACGTCGATCGGCGTTGAAATCGCGGCGGCGGCCGACACCACCCGGGTCGCCTCGTCTTGCCGCTCGCCGAGCCAGCGCAGCAGCACGTTGCCACCGAGCGACACGCCCGCGGCGACCACCGGCCCGCGATGCGCGGCGCGCAGGCGGCGCAGGATCCAGTCGGCCTCGTTGCTGTCGGCGAGATGATAAAAGCGCGGCAGCCGGTTCAACGGGCCGCTGCAACTGCGAAAGTGCGGCACCACGCCGTGCCAGCCATACTCGCGCGCGGCCGCCATCAGCGTGGCCGCATAGTGCGACGACGAACTGCCTTCGAGTCCGTGAAACAGCACGAAAAGCGGCGCGGTGTCGGCGGGCGCGCGTTCATGCGCGACCCAGTCGAGATCGATGAAATCGCCGTCGGGCGTGTCCCAGCGCTCGCGGCGAAACGACACCGCGGGGCGGCGCGCGAACAGCGAAGGGACGATGGTCTGCGCATGCCGGTTAGGCAGCCACAGCGGCGCGCGGTACAGCAGCTCGACGGTCGCCTCGACGGCGGCCGCCACCTTGGCGGGGGCTGTCCCGGAGGAAGCGGATTTATCGGGCGTCGAACTCATACCGGCGGACAAGCGAGAAAGCGCAAATCTGATTCTGTAATGATGCCGCGTCAGTGCAACGGGCCCTGGCCATGCCGCATCTTCGTCGCGAACTGGCTGGCCGTTTCGTTCGGCATCGGGCTCGCGTGGATATGCGCGATGCGCCATTCGCCGCGTTCGTGGACCATCACGTAGGTGGTGAAGACCATTGCGGGCGTGGCGGTCGGGTCAGCCGGGCGATGCGCTTCGGCAATCGCATACACGACGGTGCCGAGGCTGTCGTAGACGCGGATGTCGAGCGGTTCGATCGATACCGGCAGCGCTTCGAGCTGGACCTGCAAGCCATTGCGGATGCTCTCGAGACCATGCAGATGCGAGCCGTCCGCGCAGATGCAGCTGACGAACTCCTCGTCGATCCACAAGCCCATCAAGCTGTCGATATTGACCTCGGCGACGGCCTGATAGTAGGCGTTCAGGGTATCGGCGGCGGCTTCGAAGATATGGGCAAAACGTGGCATGGCTCGTCAGTCTCTTGTGCGCGGCGCGCGGTTGCGGGTCAGCGTTAGCGGGACGGTCCGATGCGCGGGACCATCGCTCCCGGGCGTCAGCTTGCCCGTGCCGCAAGGCGCGAACATGACGCGACGCGCTCGGGGGCGTGCGGTGTTGCGTGCAAGTACCAGTCGGCTCAGCGCTGCGCGAGCAGCATGCCGCGTAAATCGCCGAAAACCTGCTCGGCGCTCAGCTGCTTCAGGCAGTTCAGATGACCGAGCGGGCACTCGCGCTCAAAACAGGGGCTGCATTCGAGATGAAGCCATTGTACCTTCGCGAGCTCGGACAAGGGCGGGGTGTGGCGCGGATCGGTCGAACCGTAGACGGCCACCAGCGGGCGGCGTAGCGCGGCGGCGACGTGCATCAGGCCGGAGTCGTTGGTGACGACCGCATTGGCCCGCGAAATCAGCGCGCAGGCCTCGCCGAGCGCGGTTTGACCGCACAGGTTGCGCACGTTCGGCGCCTTCTCGGCGATCGCCTGCGCGAGCGGCGCGTCTTTCGGCGAACCGAGCGCGACGATCTGCGTGTACGGGAACGACTGGCCGACCATCTGCGCGAGCGACGCGAAGTGCTCGGGCGGCCAGCGCTTCGCGGGGCCGTACTCGGCGCCGGGGCAGAACACCAGCAGCGGCACGCGCGTATCGAGATTGAAGCGCGCCGACACGCGCGAGGCCTCGTTCAGATCCGTGTCGAGGCGCGGCATCGGCAGATCTTCGGGGACCTTGGCGCCGGGCGCGTAGGCGAGGGCGGCGTAGTGGCCGATCATCGGCGGACGCGCGTCCTTGCGCGGATTCGCGTGACGCACGTTCAGCACGCCGAAGCGGCTCTCGCCGGTGTAGCCGATGCGTAGCGGAATGCCCGCCAGCCACGGAATCAGCGCCGATTTGAACGAGTTCGGCAGCACGTAGGCCGCGTCGTAGCCGACGTCGCGCAGATCGCTCGAGAGCTGCCAGCGGCGCAGCATCTGCAGCTTGCCGTGGGCGAGATCGGTTGCGTAGACGTCGCGGATTTCCGGCATGCGTTCGAGCACGGGGGCGACCCAGCTGGGCGCGACCGCGTCGATGACGATGCGCGGATGCAATTTCACGAGGCGCGCAAACAGCGGCTGCGCCATCAATGCGTCACCGATCCAGTTCGGTGCGATAACCAACGCGCGACGCATCAGAGTGAGTGTCCGGTGTCGATAACAAGCGCCGCGCGCGCCATGCGCGTGGCACTCGGATGGGTAAATGGGGAAAGCGGAAAACCGCGCGGCGCGGGACCGATTGCCCACACGCGCCGCAATGGCAGTGCGGGCGGCGGCGCGGGTCGTGCGGCCGAGCTTGCGTCGCGGCGAGCGCGTGGTCCGAAACCCGCGCCGCGTGCCGCCGACGCCGGCTCAGAACGCTCGTTGCGCCGGCTCAATGGCCCTTGATCACTTCGCCGTCGCGCAGCTTGTAGCGCGTGCTGCAGTACGGGCAACGCGCTTCGCCATGCGACACGTCGATGAAGACGCGCGGATGGGCGCTCCAGCGCGGCATGGCCGGGTTCGGGCAGTACGCCGGCAGATCTTTCGCCGACAGTTCGACCAGCGGCATTTCCTTGATTTCGCTCATGAGGCTTTCTCGTTGTATGCGGGGTGCTTGCAGTGCGCCGCCGACGGGGCGGCGCGGCGCATTTCAGACGCTCATTGCGGCGCTTGCTCAGATCTTCGTGAGCCAGTTCGCGTATTTCGCGTTCTTGCCGTTCACGACGTCGAAGAAGGCCGACTGCAACTTTTCGGTGATCGGGCCACGCGCGCCGGCGCCGATCGCGCGGTTGTCGAGCTCGCGGATCGGTGTGACTTCGGCGGCCGTACCGGTGAAGAACGCTTCGTCGCAGGTGTAGACCTCGTCGCGCGTGATGCGCTTTTCGATCACCTGCAGGCCCATGTCGCGCGCGAGCGTGATGACGGTGTCGCGCGTGATGCCGTCGAGGCACGACGACAGGTCGGGCGTGTACAGCTTGCCGTTGTTGACGAGGAAGAAGTTCTCGCCCGAGCCTTCCGACACGTAGCCGTCGACGTCGAGCAGCAGCGCTTCGTCGTAACCGTCGGCGATCGCTTCCTGGTTCGCGAGAATCGAGTTCACGTACCAGCCCGACGCCTTCGCGCGCACCATCGACACGTTCACGTGATGGCGTGTGAACGACGAGGTCTTCACGCGGATGCCCTTGGTGATGCCGTCTTCGCCGAGGTACGCGCCCCACGGCCACGCGGCGATCGCGACGTGGATCGTGTTGCCCTTGGCCGACACGCCGAGCTTTTCCGAGCCGACCCAGATGATCGGGCGCAGATAGCACGACTCGAGCTTGTTCTCGCGGACCACTTCGCGCTGCGCGGCGGCGAGCGTTTCATGGTCGAACGGCACGTCCATCTGGAAGATCTTGGCCGAATTCAGCAGGCGCTTGGTGTGCTCCTGCAGGCGGAAAATCGCGGTGGCGCCGTCGGCGGTCTTGTAGGCGCGCACGCCCTCGAACACGCCCATGCCGTAGTGCAGCGTGTGGGTGAGCACGTGGATCTTGGCATCGCGCCAGTCGATGAGCTTGCCATCCATCCAGATCTTGCCGTCGCGGTCGGCCATTGACATACGGTTCTCCAGCAGGTGCGTTATGAGGTGCGGCCATGAGCGCAGGACATAGCCGGGAGCGCTATTTTAGCTTCTTTTGCACACGCAACGGGCATTTGGGCGCACCCCGGACGCTATAATCCAGCGCACGCATAAATCAAATCCGGATACGCCAGCGAGTGGCTCGCGAGCTGGCGCCCACCAGGCCTTCTTGACGGCGTTTCCTGCGTCCGTACCCTTCGCCCGATGCTCGCTCGACTGTCCGATACCGATCGCCGTGCTTTCAGTGAAGGCGCGCGCGCCTACGCTCCCACGCTGATGGCGATTTTCTCGTGGGGCCTCGTGACCGGCATCGCGATGAGCAAGTCCGTGCTGACGCTGCCGCAGGCGCTCACGATGTCGCTGCTGTGCTATGCCGGCTCGTCGCAACTGGCGGTGTTGCCGCTCCTCGCCGCGAAGCTGCCGGTGTGGACCGTGCTGCTGACCGCGGCCATGGTCAACACCCGCTTCGTGATCTTCAGCGCCGGCCTCGCGCCGCATTTCTCCTATCTGTCGATGTGGCGGCGCATCGTGCTCGGCTATTTCAACGGCGACGTGATCTATCTGCTGTTCGTGAAGAAGAGCTTTCCGACCGGCTACGTGCCAGGCAAGGAGGCCTACTTCTGGGGCATGGCGGTGTCGAGCTGGCTGTCGTGGCAGGTGTCGTCGATCCTCGGCATCCTGCTCGCGAGCCTGATTCCCGACAACTGGGGGCTCGCGCTCGCCGGCACGCTCGCGCTCCTGCCGATCATGGTGGCGGCGATCGCGACGCGCTCGACGCTGGTCGCGGTCAGCGTGGCCGGCATCGTCGCGCTGCTCGCGCTCGATCTGCCGTACCGGCTCGCGCTGCCGCTCGCGGTGATCGCGGCGATCGCCGCCGGCAGCGCGGCCGACCTGATGATCGAGCGCGCCGACCTGCGCCGCATCCGCGGCGTGAGCGATCGCCCCGGAGACTCCCGATGACCTCCACGCAAATCTGGCTCGCCATTATCGGCATGACCTTCGTCACTGCGTTGACGCGCGCGATGTTCCTGATCGGCGGCGAACGCACGGTGCTGCCGGCGCGCGTGCAGAAGATGCTGCGCTACGCGCCGGCCGCCGCACTCGCCGCCGTAGTGCTGCCCGACGTGCTGACTACCCCTGACGGCCTGTCGTTCGGCACCTCCAACCACGAGCTCTACGCGACGCTCGCCGGTCTCGGCTGGTTTTTGTGGCGGCGCACCATGCTCGGCACGATCGTGACCGGAATGATCGTATTCACGCTGATGCGCGTCTTTCTCTGACCGCCCCGAGGCCAATGCTGCGGCGCGGCATCGACGGCCTCGCGATCAAATACGGGACATTCGCTCCATCGCGGGTCAGAAGGCCGTTTGGATCAGTTAAAATGCACCTTTCCGGGTTGAGCGCGCCGCAGCAAGGCGCCTAGTGCCGCGGCTGGCCGCCGGCGCCCGATCCCGCGGAGCCGTTGGGCCGAAGCGCTGGAATTGGTCGCGCTCGGTCCCCGCGCGCTGTCCGCCACCGCCTTCTCATCAACTCGCCTACTCAAGCCCATGAACAAGGTATTGCGTCTCTCCGACCTGATCGCCGAAGGCAAGCTGTCCGGCAAACGCGTGTTCATCCGCGCCGATCTGAACGTGCCGCAGGACGATCAAGGCAACATCACCGAAGACACCCGCATCCGCGCTTCCGTGCCCGCCATCAAGGCCGCGCTCGACGCCGGCGCCGCCGTGATGGTCACTTCGCACCTTGGCCGTCCGACCGAAGGCGACTTCAAGCCGGAAGACTCGCTCGCACCGGTGGCAAAGCGTCTCGCCGAGTTGCTCGGCCGCGAGGTGCCGCTCGTCGCGAACTGGGTCGAAAACGGCGTGAACGTCGCGCCGGGCGCGGTCGTGCTGCTCGAAAACTGCCGCGTCAACAAGGGCGAAAAGAAGGATTCCGACGAGCTCGCGCAGAAAATGGCGAAGCTCTGCGACATCTACGTGAACGATGCGTTCGGCACCGCGCACCGTGCCGAAGCGACCACCCACGGCATCGCGAAATACGCGCCGATCGCCTGCGCGGGTCCGTTGCTCGCGGCTGAACTCGAAGCGCTCGGCAAGGCGCTCGGCGCACCGAAGCGCCCGCTCGTCGCGATCGTCGCGGGTTCGAAGGTGTCGACCAAGCTGACCATCCTGAAGTCGCTCGCGGAGAAGGTCGACCAGCTGATCGTCGGCGGCGGCATCGCGAATACGTTCATGCTCGCGGCCGGCCTCAAGATCGGCAAGTCGCTCGCTGAAGCCGATCTCGTCACCGAAGCGAAGGCGATCATCGACGCGGCCAAGGCCCGCGGCGCCTCGGTGCCGATCCCGACCGACGTGGTCACGGCCAAGGAGTTCTCGCCGACCGCGAAGGCCGAAGTGAAGGCCGTCGCCGACGTGCAGGACGACGACATGATCCTCGACATCGGCCCGGACACGGCCAAGGTGCTCGCCGCGCAACTCGAGAAGGCCGGCACGATCGTGTGGAACGGCCCGGTCGGCGTGTTCGAGTTCGACCAGTTCGGCAACGGCACGAAGACGCTCGCGGACGCGATCGCGCGCTCGGCGGCATTCTCGATCGCAGGCGGCGGCGATACGCTCGCGGCGATCGCCAAGTACGGCATCCACGACCAGGTCAGCTACATTTCGACGGGCGGCGGCGCGTTCCTCGAGTTCCTCGAGGGCAAAAAACTGCCGGCGGTCGAAGTTCTGGAATCGCGGGCTTAACGTGGCGACGCGCTCCTCATCGGCGAAGTCGACCAAGGCGCGTGGCGCGAAAGCGCCGCGCGGTAACGCGGCAACACCGGCAGGGGAGCCCGCAACACGCGCCGCCACTGCATCGGCGATGGCCGGACAGGATATGGCCGTCGAGGCGCTCGTAGCGCCCGCGGTCGCCGAACCGGCGCTAGCCGCCGGGGTGGCCGCGGAGCCGGTTGCGCAGCATGCTCCGGCCGACGACCCGGCGGCGCCGCCAGCGGCACCCACCGAAGCACCCAGCGAATCCGCCCAGCCCGATTCGAACCAGCCCGATTCGAACCAGCCGGAACAGCCTTCCGGCAAGCAGCACAGCAGCACTCCGGCGCGCAAGGCGCCGGTCTCGAATACCGCATCACCCGCCTCCCCCCACAAAGCGACCCCGGCCACAGCCGGCGCGCGACCCCAGCCAGCATCATTCGATGCGCAGACTCCGCAGCAGCCCCGCAGCGCTCTTTCCAGCGATCCTATCCAGACGAGGAGACTCATGCATCGCGCCACCAAGATTGTCGCTACTATCGGTCCGGCTTCCAGCACACCGGAAATCCTGCTGCAAATGATTCAGGCGGGCCTGGACGTGGTGCGGCTCAATTTTTCGCACGGCACCGCCGACGACCATCGCCAGCGCGCCGAATTCGTGCGCGAGGCGGCCCGCCAGGCCGGCCGCGAAGTCGCCATCATGGCTGACCTGCAAGGCCCGAAGATTCGCGTCGGCAAGTTCGAGAACGGCCGCACGACGCTCGTCGCCGGCAATGCGTTCATCCTCGATTCCGAATGCGAGCTCGGCAATGACGACCGCGTCGGCCTCGACTACAAGGATCTGCCGCGCGACCTGAAGCCGGGCGACGTGCTGCTGCTCAACGACGGCCTGATCGTGCTGGGCGTGCAACGCGTGATCGGCAACGAGATCCACACGGTCGTGAAGATCGGCGGCGAGCTGTCGAACAACAAGGGCATCAACCGCCAGGGCGGCGGTCTGTCGGCGCCCGCGCTGACCGCGAAGGACATGGAGGACATCCGCACGGCGATGTCGCTCGGCGTCGATTTCGTCGCGGTGTCGTTCCCGAAGAACGCGACCGATATGGAAATGGCTCGGCAGCTCGCGAACATCGCCGGCGCGCCGTACGGCATCAAGCCGAAAATGATCGCGAAGATCGAGCGCGCCGAGGCGATTCCGGCGCTGCAAGGCATCCTCGACGCGTCGGACGGCATCATGGTCGCGCGTGGCGACCTGGCCGTGGAAGTGGGCAACGCCGCAGTGCCGGCGCTGCAAAAGCGCATGATCCGCATGGCGCGCGAATCGAACAAGTTCGTGATCACCGCGACGCAGATGATGGAGTCGATGATCCACGCGCCGGTGCCGACCCGCGCGGAAGTGTCGGACGTCGCGAACGCGGTGCTCGACGGCACGGACGCGGTGATGTTGTCGGCGGAATCGGCGGCGGGCAAGTACCCGGTGCAAACCATCGAGACGATGGCCGCGATCTGCGTCGAAGCGGAAAAGTCCGAGCAGTCGGAGCTCGACAAGGATTTCCTCGACCGCACCTTCACGCGCATCGACCAGTCGGTTGCGATGGGCGCGCTGTTCACCGCCTATCACCTCGGCGCCAAGGCGATCGTCGCGCTGACCGAGTCGGGCTCGACCGCGCTGTGGATGTCGCGTCACTGGACCCACGTGCCGATCTTCGCGCTGACGCCGCGCGTCGGCAGCGAACGGGCGATGGCGCTGTATCGCAACGTGACGTCGCTGCATCTGGATACCAACACCGACCGCGACACCGCGCTGCAGCAGGCGCTCGAAGCGGTGGTCGGCAAGGGCTACGCGTCGCACGGCGATATGGTCGTGCTGACGGTCGGCGAGCCGATGGGTCAGGCGGGCGGCACCAACACGTTGAAGATCGTGCGGGTCGGTGAACCGTACTGATCAGGCAGCACTGCTCGATCGGCACGGGCTCGATTGAGCGAAGCAGGCCGGCGCAACCCGCGCGGCCATGTGCGACGGCGCACCAACGCGCCGGCGTCAGCGCGGGAACGCCGCCTGCTTCGCGATAAAATCGCCGCAAAAGATGCCGACGGCAAAAGAATTCGTTTCAATCTAAGGAGTTTCAGCATGCCTCTCGTATCAATGCGTCAACTGCTGGACCACGCCGCGGAAAACGGCTATGGACTTCCGGCATTCAACGTGAACAACCTGGAGCAGGTGCAGGCGATCATGGCCGCGGCCGACAAGGTCAACGCCCCGGTCATCATGCAGGCGTCGGCCGGCGCGCGTAAGTACGCGGGCGAGCCGTTCCTGCGTCATCTGATCGAAGCGGCGGTCGAGTCGTATCCGCACATCCCGGTCGTGATGCATCAGGATCACGGCCAGTCGCCGGCGGTGTGCATGGCGGCGATCCGCAGCGGCTTCACGAGCGTGATGATGGACGGTTCGCTCGAAGCCGACGGCAAGTCGGTCGCATCGTACGAGTACAACGTCGAAGTGTCGCGCAAGGTCGTCGAGGCGGCGCACTCGATCGGCGTCACCGTGGAAGCGGAGCTGGGCGTGCTCGGTTCGCTCGAAACGATGAAGGGCGACAAGGAAGACGGCCACGGCGCCGAAGGCACGATGACGCGCGAGCAGTTGCTGACCGATCCGGAGCAGGCTGCCGACTTCGTCAAGCTGACCCAGTGCGACGCGCTGGCCATCGCGATCGGCACTTCGCACGGCGCCTACAAGTTCAGCAAGAAGCCGACGGGCGATATTCTCTCGATCCAGCGCATCAAGGAAATCCATCAGCGCATTCCGAACACGCACCTCGTGATGCACGGCTCGTCGTCGGTGCCGCAGGAGCTGCTCGCGGAAATCCGCGAATTCGGCGGCGACATGAAGGAAACCTACGGCGTGCCGGTCGAGGAAATCCAGGAAGGCATCCGTCACGGCGTGCGCAAGGTCAACATCGACACCGATCTGCGTCTGGCGATCACCGGCGCGATCCGCCGCTACATGGCGACCAACCCGGGCAAGTTCGATCCGCGCGATTACCTGAAGCCGGCGCGCGAGGCGGCGATGAAGATCTGTGTCGACCGCTACATGCAATTCGGCTGCGAAGGCCAGGCCGGCAAGATCAAGCCGGTTTCGCTTGATAAAATTGCGGAGAAGTACAAGTCGGGCGAGCTCGCGCAAGTCGTCCGCTAAGCTGTAGTTTTGGCTCCGCGCCTGGCCGCCCGGTTACCCGTCTGGCCAGGTTGTCGTCCGATCGCCGTTCCCGCATCATCGGGGGAACGGCGTTTCCCTTTTGTTCCGGTCACATTTTTTGCCCCACTTTTAGCGAACCACGACGATGTCTACCCTCTACGAATCCACGCTCCGCTCGCTGCCGTTGCTCGGCCGCGGTAAAGTCCGCGACAACTATGCGGTGGGCAACGACCAGCTGCTGATCGTCACGACCGACCGTCTGTCGGCGTTCGACGTCATCATGGGCGAGCCGATTCCGAACAAGGGTCGCGTGCTCAACGCGATGGCGAACTTCTGGTTCGAGAAACTGCAGCACGTGGTGCCGAACCACCTGACGGGCGTGGCGCCCGAGTCGGTGGTCGCGGCGGACGAAGTCGAGCAGGTCAAGGGCCGCGCGGTGGTCGTCAAGCGCCTCGAGCCGATCCTCGTCGAAGCGGTGGTGCGCGGCTATCTGGCCGGCAGCGGCTGGAAAGATTACCAGGCCACCGGTTCGGTCTGCGGCGTGCAACTGCCGCCGGGCCTGCAGAACGCGCAGAAGCTGCCCGAGCCGATCTTCACGCCGGCCGCCAAGGCCGAGATGGGTCACCACGACGAAAACATCACCTACGACGAGATGGAGCGCCGCATCGGCACCGAACTGTCGGCCACGATCCGCGACATCTCGATCCGCCTGTACAAGGAAGCCGCAGACTACGCGGCGACGCGCGGCATCATCATCGCGGACACGAAGTTCGAATTCGGTCTGGACAACCACGGCAAGCTGTATCTGATGGACGAGGCGCTGACCGCCGATTCGTCGCGCTTCTGGCCGGCGGACCAGTACCAGGTCGGCACGAATCCGCCGTCGTTCGACAAGCAGTTCGTGCGCGACTGGCTCGAAACCCAGCCGTGGAAGAAAGAGCCGCCGGCACCGAAGCTGCCGGACGACGTGGTCGCGAAAACGGGCGAGAAGTATCAGGAAGCGCTCGAGCGCCTGACCGGCCACAAGCTCGACTGATTGCGCGCGCCGTGTCAGGTGCGCATTGCCCGGAAACAAGGAAGCCGTAAAGATGAGTGAAGCACAAACCGCCCATACGCATGGCGCGCCGGTCGTCGGCGTGCTGATGGGCTCCAGTTCCGACTGGGAAGTCATGAAAAACGCCGTCGCGATCCTGCAGGAATTCGGCGTGCCGTACGAAGCGAAGGTCGTGTCCGCGCACCGCATGCCCGACGAAATGTTCGCCTATGCTGAAAGCGCGCGCGAGCGCGGCATTCGCGCGATCATCGCGGGTGCTGGCGGCGCGGCGCATCTGCCGGGCATGCTGGCCGCGAAGACCACGGTGCCGGTGCTCGGCGTGCCGGTCGCGAGCAAGTATCTGAAGGGTGTCGATTCGCTGCATTCGATCGTGCAGATGCCCAAGGGCGTGCCGGTCGCGACGTTTGCAATCGGCGAGGCGGGTGCGGCGAACGCGGCGCTGTTCGCGGTGTCGCTGCTGTCCGGCACCAGCGCCGAATACGCGGACAAGCTCGCTGCATTCCGCGTGCGCCAGAACGAAGCGGCTCACGCGATGGTATTGCCGGCGCTGTAAAGCGCGCCGACTGTTTTTTTAAGACGTCCCCTGTCCGACCCCCGGCCGGGTGCCCGCCGCTCGTTGCATGAGCGCGACGCGTATCCGGCCGCGACCGACCACCAAGATGAACCCTGACAACACACCGGTTTCACCGATTCTGCCCGGCGCATGGCTTGGCATGGTCGGTGGCGGCCAGCTCGGCCGCATGTTCTGCTTTGCCGCCCAGGCGATGGGCTATCGCGTCGCCGTGCTCGACCCGGACGAAGCCAGTCCGGCGGGCGCGGTCGCCGACCGCCACCTGCGCGCGGCCTACGACGACGAAGCGGCGTTGACCGAACTCGCGCGGCTGTGCGCGGCGGTGTCGACCGAATTCGAGAACGTGCCGGCCGCGAGCCTCGACTTTCTCGGCAAGACCACGTTCGTGAGCCCGGCGGGGCGGTGCGTCGCTGTCGCGCAAGACCGGATCGCCGAGAAGCGGTTTATCGCGTCCTCGGGTGTGACGGTTGCGCCGCACGTCGTGATCGAGTCGTCGGATGCGCTGGCGGCGCTCGGCGATGCCGAGCTCGAAGCGGTGCTGCCGGGCATCCTGAAAACGGCGCGCATGGGTTACGACGGCAAAGGCCAGATCCGCGTGCGCAACGCCGAGGAAGTGCGCGAGGCGCATGCGTCGCTCGGCGGCGTGCCGTGCGTGCTGGAAAAGCGCCTGCCGCTGAAGTTCGAGGTGTCGGCGCTGATCGCGCGGGCGGCGAGCGGCGCGTCGGTGGTCTATCCGCTCGCGCAGAATACGCATCGCGACGGCGTGCTGTCGCACACCATCGTCCCCGCGCCGGATGCGACACCCGCGCTCGTGCAGCAGGCTCAACAGGCTGCGCTGCAGATCGCCGACAAGCTCGGCTATGTCGGCGTGCTGTGCGTCGAGTTCTTCATCCTCGAGGACGGCTCGCTCGTCGCCAACGAGATGGCGCCGCGCCCGCACAACTCCGGCCACTACACGGTCGACGCCTGCGCGACGAGCCAGTTCGAACAGCAGGTGCGCGCGATGACCAGCATGCCGCTCGGCGACACGCGCCAGCATTCGCCGGCGGTGATGCTGAACATCCTCGGTGACGTGTGGTTCCCGGACGGCCCGAAGCGCGCCGCGGTGACGCCGCCGTGGCAGGAGGTCGCCGCGATGCCGGCGGCGCGTCTGCATCTGTACGGCAAGGAAGAGGCACGTTGCGGCCGCAAGATGGGTCACGTGAACTTCACCGCGCCGACACTCGAAGAAGCCCGCACCGCGGCGCGCGATTGCGCGCGGCTGCTGCACATTGCCACCAGCTGACGCGCGCGCCATGCCGGATCAACAGAAACCCGCCGGGGACGCCACCAACGCTCTGCCCGTCAGCGCCGCGCAGATCGAGCACGCAGCGGCCTTGCTCGACGCGGGCGGGCTGGTCGCGTTTCCGACGGAGACGGTCTACGGCCTCGGCGGCGATGCCGAGAACCCCGACGCGGTCGCGCGCATTTACGCGGCGAAGGGACGGCCGGCCAATCATCCGGTGATCGTGCATCTCGCGCCGCATGGCGATCCGAACTACTGGGTCGAGCATTTGCCGGCGGACGCGCAGCGCCTGATCGACGCCTTCTGGCCGGGACCGCTCACGCTGATCCTCAAGCGCGCCGCGCGCATTCCCGCAGCGGTCAGCGGCGGGCAGGATTCGGTGGGGCTGCGCTGCCCGTCGCATCCGGTCGCGCAGGCTTTGCTCGAAGCATTCAGCGCGTTGCGCGGCGGCCATGGCGGTGTTGCCGCACCGTCGGCGAACCGTTTCGGACACGTGAGCCCGACCACCGCGCAGCATGTACGCGACGAGTTCGGCAGCGCGATTCATGTGCTCGATGGCGGCGCGTCGGATGTCGGTATCGAGTCGACGATTCTGGATCTGTCGCGCGGCTTTCCGGCGCTGCTTCGGCCGGGTCACGTGACGCCCCAGGATATCGCCGACGTGCTCGGCGAGGCGCCGCGTCTGCCCGATGGGTCGGATGCGAGCGCGCCGCGTGCATCGGGCACGCTGAAGGCGCATTACGCGCCGCGCACACCGCTCGCACTGCTGCCGTTCGGCGAGCTCGAGCCACTGCTCGCGGTGCGCGAGGCGGGCGAGCGCGTCGCGCTGGTTGCGCGTGCATCGCGTGCGGGTCACTGGGCCGATGCGGAGGGCGTGCATTTCGTCGCCGCGCCGGAAGATCCGCACGTCTATGCGCGCGAGCTATACGGCTTGCTGCGCGCGCTCGATCGCGCGAACGTCACGCGGATTCTGATCGAGAAACTGCCCGACACGATTGAATGGGTCGCGCTCAACGATCGGCTCGGTCGCGCGGCGGCGGCTTTCGAAGCGCGCAACTGACGCGCTCGGCGCGTTGCGCTGCATTGTGAGGCTAGCGGGAAAAATTAAAGGCCCGGCTCGTTGAACGAGCCGGGCCTTTTGTCATTTTTGCAACGTTAGCGTCGCGGGTCAGCTGTCATGACCGCTGACTCCCGCGGGCAACACCGTGTTACTTCCCAAGTCCGCTAGCAGCGATCTGCGACTCAACCTGCTGCGCGAACAGCGCTTGCAAATGCGTGGTCGGATGCACGAGGTCGGCGAACATGTAGGTCTGATCCGCGCCGGCCACCGTGTAGGTCTGCGGTGAGCAGAACAGCGACGACGCGAACGAGCTGCCAAACGCCGCCGCGGACTGGCCGGGTGCGAGCACGCTCGGGTTTTTCGTCGCGTACGTGGTCGCGCTCGTGGCCATCGCCGTCAGGTTACACGCGGTGCCCGTATTCGACACGGTGAAGCCGAGCGATTGATAGTTCGCCAGCGTCTGGTCGATCCACTTGAACGCGCTCACGTAGACGACCTGCTTGGTCGACGCGAGTCCTTGCTGCAGCACGCCGTTGTAGGTCTGAACCAGCGCGTTGATGAGCGCCTGGCCCTGCGCGCCCGCGGCGAGACCTTGCGGCGTTTGCGCGATGTCCGGGACGTCCGACACCACCACATGCGTCGCGCCCGACGCGACCACTTTCTGCACCGTGCCGACGAACGTGGTCGCGGCAGTAATGATGGCCTGCACCGCGGTCTGCGTGGCTGCCTGCGACGCGGTGGCTGCCGCCGCCTGTGCGGCGGCAGCGTCGCCGCCTTGTGCGATGGCATTCGCCGCTGCTGCTGTGCCCGCATCCGAGACCGCTTGCACCGCGATGAAGATGTCGTTCGCGCCGCCGTTCATCAGCACGAGCTGGTTCGAATTGAAGCTGTTGTGCGCGGCCAGATACTCGGCGACCTGCGTGGTGACCGGCACCGTCGTCGCGGCCATGTTGTTCGGCGCGAAGCCTTCACCCGGCTGCAGATCGACACGCGAGCCGCCCTGCGCATAACCGAGACCGCCCGTCGCGGTGAGCGGCAGTCCGAAGCCGCCGACATACGCGGCCGTGAGCGTGCCGCCGTAGTACTCGGCGATCTTCTGTGTCCAGATTTCGCCCGGATTCGTCGTGAAGCGGCCGCCACCCGTGCCGACGTTCGCCTGTACGCCCGGCTGGTAGGTGCCGACGTCCGACAGGCTGTCGCCGAACGATACGACCTGCAGCGTGACGCCCCCTGGCGGCGTGCTGCCGCTGCTCGAACTGTTGTTGTCGCTGCCACCGCCGCATGCCGCGAGCGCGGCGAACGCTGCGCTCGCCACGGCGATCTGCGTGACGCGCAACCATTGCTGTTTCTTCGAAGCGGTTTGATTCATATTGACTGCATCTCCTCGTATGTGTGGCCCTTGATGCCATGTGTTGCAGGCGACGTCTTCCGCGTCGGCGGCGAGACGACAGCTTACAGAATCTTCTACGGCCTGCGTGATGTCCGAAGCGCGACCGTATGGTTTGGGTTCAAGCCGGGTAGCTCGGCGGTGACCTGGCTCGATGTGTTGTCCGTACCCGAAAGCGTGTGCAGGTTCGATCCTCCTTCGAGACCGCTGCTGCCGCCGGGTCTGACGGCTCGCTGCGCATGATAAGCGGCGGCCCATGCCGGCGGCGCGAACAGCGCGCGCCATTTGTTGCGCCAGCCGCGCACGCTCGCGAAGTCCGCGGCCATCGACGCCCATTCGTGAAACGTCGCTTTCAGCGGGTTGTACGTGTGCAGTGGCTCGACGATGCCGTACTCCGGCGCCTCGTGCGGATCTTCGTCGACGTAGCTGCCGAACAGGCGATCCCAGATCACCAGCACACCTGCGTAATTGCGATCGATGTAGCGATCATTGCGCGCGTGATGCACGCGATGGATCGACGGCGTATTGAACACGTATTCGAGCCACCCGAGCTTGCCGATCACCTGCGTGTGGACGAAGAACTGGAAGGCGAGATTGATCAGCACGATCGCGACGATCAGCTTCGGCGCAAAGCCGAGGATCGCAAGCGGAATCCAGAACACCCACATGCCGGCGATCGGGTACATCAGGCTCTGGCGGAACGCGGTCGAAAAATTCATCCGCTCCGACGAGTGATGCACGACGTGCGCGGCCCACAGCCAACGCACCCGATGACTGCAGCGATGAAACACGTAATAGAGCAGATCCTGCCCGACGAACAGCACGACGAACGACAGCCACGTCGCCGGCCAGGTATGAATGCGGTAGTGCTCGTAGAAAAACGCGTAGACAGGGATGATCGCGAGCCAAGCGAGCTTGTCGGCGGCCTGGTGCATCAGCGCCAGCGTGGCGTTGCACAGCGTGTCGCGCCAGCTGTAGAGCCGCTCGGCCGGGCGCGTGCGGCTCACATGCCACGCCTCCCAGCCGATGCAGGCAAGAAAGACGGGCGCCATGGCGAGTAGCAGCAATTCGGCATCGAATTGCATCGTGTCTCCCTTCCTGGTCCCTGAGCGCCGCGCAGTGCGCGGCGGGTGGTGTCGTTATCGTTCGAGCGGGTCGCGCGGTCCGAACGACCGGGCGCCCCGAGCGGCAAGCGCGTGATGCCGCGCGCCGCATGCTGCCCGACAGCGTACACGGTTAGGCGCTTGCCGCGCACGGCATCGCTAGAAGGAATACTCAGTGGGCGCCGCGTTTGCGCGGGTTTTTCCTGGGCTTCTCGGGCACTTCGCCGACCTGCGCGGAGACCTTCGTAAAGCCTTGCGACGGGCCGTCGTACACCCATTCGAGCAACGCATCGTGCGCGGCGCGCGCGGCTTCCGAATGCGGATCGTTGATCAGGCTGACGACGATGTAGCTGTTGCCGTCGGCCGACGCGACATAGCCGGCGATCGCCCGCACGTCGCGCAACGTGCCGGTCTTGATATGCGCGTTGCCGCCCGCGCCCTGGGTGGTCAGGCGGTTGCGCATGGTGCCGTCGACGCCGGCGATCGGCAGCGAGTCGACGAACACCTGCGCGACCGGACTCGCGTTCGCGCGTTGCAGAACATCGGCGAGCGCGAGCGCGGTGATGTGCTCGTCGCGCGACAGGCCCGAGCCGTTATCGAGCGTCAGGTACTCGGTGTTCAGGCTGTCGCGTGTCAGGAAAGCTTCGACCGCGCGCGCGGCTTTAGCGGGCGTCGCGGGCGGTCTTTCCTCGGTGGCGCCGATCGTCAGGAACAGGTTGCGCGCCATCGTGTTGTTGCTGAACTTGTTGATGTCGCGAACGATGTCCGACAGCACTGGCCCCTCGTGCGTCGCGACGGACTTCGCGCCGGCCGGCACCGGGCCTTCGCGGGTCGACCCCGTGAACGTGCCGCCCGTTTGCTGCCACAGTGCGAGGAAGCCGCGCGCGAAGAACGTCGAGTGATCGAGCACGGCGAGGTTGATCGTGCGCGCGTCGCAGCGCACCGGAAAGTCGCCGAAGAACGACGCGACGAGCGTGCCGTCAGGTTGCGGCGTGACGCTCGGCGTCGGCAGCTCGCCGCGGCACGGGCCGTTCGTCGCGCGCAGCTGGTTGTCGATGCGCAGCTGCGCGAGAGCGGGCAAGACGTCGATCGCCACCGTGCCGTCCGGCGACGGCGTCAGCGTGAACGACAGCGATTTGAACGCATACAGCAGCGGATCGGGGCCGACGTTGTATGGCGCGTTCGCGTCGTCGTCGAAGGCGGGCAGGTCGCGCGTCGACGGATCGAAGTAGCGCTTGTCGAGCACCAGCGCGCCGTCGATGCCGTTGATGCCCGCCTTGTGAATCTTCTGCACGAGGTCGATCAGTTCTTCGGGCACGAGCTTGGGGTCGCCGGTGCCCTGGATGTACAGATTGCCGTGCAGCACACCGCTCGCGTCGAGCGTGCCGTCGGCGTACGCGGTGGTGCGCCAGCGGTAGTTGGGGCCGAGAATCGAGAGGCCCGAGTAGGTGGTGACGAGCTTCATCGTCGAGGCGGGCATCATCGGCTTGCCGGCGTTCAGCGCGAGGATCGGCGTGCGGTCGCCCACTTTCTCGACGACCACGCTGATCGACGACAACGGCACATGCGCGCGCTGCAGACCGATCATCACCGGCTGCGGCAACACCGTCGTGACGTTGACACTCGGATGCGCGGCCTTGACGCGCGCCTCGGCGGCTTGCGGCAGCAGCGCGCCCGCGCCGAGAGCGGCGGCGAAGAGCCATACGGCCGCGCGCGGTGCGAGGCGCTTGGGCGTGGAGGCTGCGCGATTGAACATACGGCGTGACTGCGGCGCCAGACGGCGTGCGACGGAAGACAGAAAAGCGTGCGTCATGAACGGGTGAACAGGCAAACGGATCAGCGGGATTTCAGGGCGCGCGGCTAGCGGCGTGCGGCTAGCGGCGTGTGGCGTGCGCGAGACGATACAGCGACCATCCGGGCGGCTTGGCGGCGCCGGAGCGCGCCGCGTGCCACCCGACGGCCGTCGCGCGACGCAAAGCGCCCATTGTAGAGACATGCCGCGGCACTGCGGTGAAAAAAGCGCCACGCGCCGCGCAGCCGGGACGCGGGCGCTAGAATGCGGCATCACCCAATGTTTCGGAATGGACAACCATGCGCATCCTGCTTGTCGAAGATGACCGGATGATCGCCGAAGGCGTGCGCAAGGCGCTGCGCGGCGAAGGCTTCGCGGTCGATTGGGTCGAGGACGGCGAAGCGGCGCTGCGCGCGGCGGCCTCCCAGCCTTACGACCTCGCGTTGCTCGACCTCGGTCTGCCCAAGCGCGACGGCCTCGAAGTGCTGCGTGCGCTGCGCGCGCGCGGCCATGCGCTGCCGGTGCTGATCGTCACCGCGCGCGACGCGGTCGCCGATCGCGTCAAGGGACTCGACGCCGGCGCTGACGATTACCTTGTCAAACCTTTCGATCTCGATGAACTCGGCGCGCGCATGCGCGCGCTGATTCGGCGCCAGTCCGGCCGCAGCGATTCGACGATTCGCCATGGCACTCTGACCCTCGATCCCGCGTCGCATCAGGTGACGCTCGACGGCGCGCCGGTCGCGCTGTCCGCGCGTGAATTCGCGCTGCTCGAAGCGTTGCTCGCGCGGCCCGGTGCGGTGCTGTCCAAGAGCCAGCTCGAGGAGAAGATGTATGGCTGGGGCGAGGAGATCGGCAGCAATACCGTCGAGGTCTATATCCACGCGTTGCGCAAGAAGCTCGGCGCCGATCTGATCCGCAACGTGCGCGGGCTGGGCTACATGATCGCGAAGGACGCCTGAGCCGATGCGCTCGATTCGCCGTCAACTGTTGTTCTGGCTGCTTGCGCTCGTGCTGCTCGGTGTTGGCATCGCGGGCTGGCTGATCTATCGGCAGGCGCTCGCCGAAGCGAACGAGCTGTTCGACTACCAGCTCGAACAGATCGCCGCGGCACTGCCGGCGGAACCGTTCTCGCAGGTGCTCGGCCGCGATACCGGCGACGAGGGCATCGTGCTGCAGATCTGGAATCGCAACGGCATGCTGATGTACTACTCGCGGCCGCGCGCGCCGCTCGCGCCACGCGCCGAGCTTGGCTTTTCGACCGAACATACCGAGCGCGGCGAATGGCGCGTGTATGGCGCGATCGTCGGCGATAACGTCGTGCAGCTCGCGCAACCGCTGTCGGTGCGCAACCGGCTCGCCGCCAACGTCGCGCTGCGCACGCTATGGCCGTTGATCGTGCTGCTGCCGCTGCTCGGACTCGCGGTGTGGGTGATTGTCGGCCGCGGACTGCAACCGCTGCGGCGCGTGACGAGCGCGCTCAACACGCGTCACCCCGAGGCGCTCGAGCCGTTGCCCGATCAGCGCTTGCCGCTGGAAGTGCAGCCGCTCGTGCGCGCACTGAACGGGTTGCTGCAACGGCTCGCGACCGCGCTCGATATTCAGAAGGCGTTCGTCGCCGATGCCGCGCACGAACTGCGCACGCCGCTTGCCGCAGTGCAGATTCAGGCACAACTGGTCGCGCGCGCGAAGGACGACACTGCCCGCAGCGAGGCGCTCGCCGATCTGCAGGCGGGTGTCACGCGCGCGACCCGCCTCGCCGAGCAGCTGCTCGCGCTGGCGCGCGCCGAGCCGGACGGCGGGGCTGCCGTGGGGACGCTCGATCTGCGCGAGCTGCTGCGAGAGTGCGTCGCGACATACGCGCCGCTCGCATTGAATCGAGGCGTCGACCTCGGCATCGAGGCCAGCGAGGCCGCCAGCGTGACGGGCGACGCCGAAGCGCTACGCGTGATGTTCAACAACCTCGTCGACAACGCGACCAAGTACACGCCGCACGCCGGTCGGGTCGACGTGAGCCTGCGCGTCGAGGAGGGCCATCCGGTCGTGCGGATCGCTGATAGCGGTCCGGGTATCGATCCGGCCGATCGCGAGCGCGTGTTCGATCGCTTCTATCGCGCGGGCGCGAGTGCGGATCGCGCGCGCACCGACGTGGCCGGCACCGGTCTCGGTCTCGCGATCGTGCGCCGGATTGCGACGCAACATCACGCGGAGGTGTCGCTCGACGAATCGCCGACCGGCGGTTTGCAGGTCATCGTACGTTTCTGACCATGGCGGTGTGTCCTTTGGACGAGCTCGCCGTTCGGGCGCCCTCGACGGCGCCGAACGGCCCATCGGAGAAGGTTCCCGCGATCTGGCGCTGCTTAAGACTCCTTTAAGCGATGCCCCTTACGCTCCTCGGCATCCAACGTCCCTTTCTCCAGCCAGGAGCTCATGATGAACGCGAAAACCTTGTCCCGCGGCGCTGTTGCGGTAGCTGTCGCCGCTGCCCTTTCTGCCGGCTATGTGGCAGGCCATCGCGATGTCCCCGCACCGCAGATCATCTCGCCGGCGGAAGCCGCTGCTTTGATGCCTGCGGAAGCCGCGGCCAAAACCGGTATCCCCGATTTCTCCGGTCTGGTTGAGACCTACGGTCCGGCCGTCGTCAACATCAGCGCGAAGCACGTGGTCAAGCAGACCGCGATGCGCAGTAACCGCGGCACCCTCAACGGCAACCAGTTGCCGATCGACCCGAACGATCCGTTCTATCAGTTCTACAAACGTTTCTTCGGCGGCGTGCCGGGGATGCAAGGCGGCGATGGCGGCGACGCACCTGATCAGCCGAGCGCAAGCCTCGGTTCCGGCTTCATCATCAGCAATGACGGCTACATTCTGACGAACGCGCACGTGGTCGATGGCGCGAACGTCGTCACCGTGAAGCTCACCGACAAGCGCGAGTTCAAGGCGAAGGTGGTCGGCGCCGACAAGCAGTCCGACGTCGCCGTGCTGAAGATCGATGCGAGCAATCTGCCGACCGTGAAGATCGGTGATCCGCGCCAGAGCAAGGTCGGTCAGTGGGTCGTCGCAATCGGCTCGCCGTACGGCTTCGACAATACCGTGACCTCGGGGATCATCAGCGCGAAGTCGCGCTCGCTGCCCAACGAGAACTACACGCCGTTCATCCAGACCGACGTGCCGGTGAACCCGGGCAACTCGGGCGGCCCGCTCTTTAACCTGCAAGGCGAAGTGATCGGCATCAACTCGATGATCTACTCGCAGACGGGCGGCTTCCAGGGCCTGTCGTTCGCAATTCCGATCAGCGAGGCGATCAAGGTCAAGGACGATCTCGTCAAGACCGGTCACGTCAGCCGCGGCCGCCTCGGCGTTGCGGTGCAGGGCATGAACCAGACGCTCGCCAATTCGTTCGGCATGCAGAAGCCGCAAGGCGCACTGGTCAGCTCGGTCGACGCCAGCGGCCCGGCGGCCAAGGCCGGCTTGCAGCCGGGCGACGTGATCCTGTCGGTGAATGGCGACGAGGTCAGCGATTCGACGGATCTGCCGGGCAAGATCGCCAATCTCGCGCCGGGCAGCTCGGCGACGCTGAAAGTGTGGCGCGACAAGGCCAGCAAGGACGTGAAGGTGACGATCGGCTCGCTCTCGGACACGAAGGTCGCCTCGGCTACCAAAGCCGACCAGCAGACCCAGTTGCAAGGCCGTCTTGGTGTGGCGGTGCGTCCGTTGACGCCGGAAGAGAAGAGCAGCGCGTCGGTGTCGCATGGTCTGCTCGTGCAGCAGGCAGGCGGCGCGGCAGCGAGCGCCGGCATCCAGCCGGGCGACGTGATTCTCGCGGTCAACGGCCGTCCGGTCACGAGCATCGATCAACTGAAGCAGATGGTTTCGGGCGCAAGCAACAGCATTGCGCTGCTGATCCAGCGGGACAACGCACAGATTTTTGTGCCTGTTGATCTCGGCTGATCCAGTATCCGGGCGGTTCGAAAGGATCGCCCAACCCAATTAGAGCTGTAGTACCCATTGCCGGTCTTTTGCATTTACTGCAAGGACCGGCTTTTTTTCGTCTGTCCGATCGATGGTGTCGCGGCCGCAGCGTGCAGGCCGCAAGCGCGCCGCGCCGCTTCCGTCGATACGACCGGACAGTTGGCACGCAGGTTGCTTCTTCCATTATTTGACCCGTCCAGGGGCAGGTAAGGACCTTAACAAGGAGAGCGAACCGATGAAAACCCAACGCAATCAGCAAAAGATCGTAGCCGCCGCGCTGTGCGTGGCGCTCACGCTCGGACTGGCGGGCGGTGCGTACGCGCAACAGGCGGGCGTGACCGGCGGCTCAACCACCGACAACACCAGCGCGGGCAACACCAATGGCGGCGGTCTGCCGCAAGTCCAGCAGCAGGGCGACGTGTCGTACGTGTCGGGCGGCGTCGGCCTCGACGAATCGCGAGCGCTGCAACAGGCGCAAAGCCAGTGGCCGCTGACGCTGCGCTTCACTGGACCCAATGCGGAGTTTCTCGCCGACGTGCACGTGCGGATCGTCGATGCGCACGACGGCGAAGTGCTGAACACGACGTCGCGAGGACCCTTCATGCTGGTGCGCCTGAGCCCGGGCCGCTACACGGTGCACGCCAAATACAACGACAGCGAACAGACCCGCTCGGTTAGCGTGCCGGCGCACGGCAACGTCAAATCCGCGTTCATCTGGAACGTGAAGTAGCGAACCGATCCGCCGGCGGCCGGCCGTTGCGCAGGAAGCACGCGCAGGAACCACGCGCAATCGGCCGAAGTTTGGCCGATAATGAAGCCACGGGCGTGTCCCGTGGCTTTGCCGTTCCCGCGGCACCAGCCGGCAGTGCAACGCCCACCCCATCACGGAGCCTGGACATGAGCGATGCGTCGACATCTGCGGAACGGCCGGAGGGCCATACCATCGTGATCCGCGACAACGTCCACCGCGTGCGTGTGATTCACGGCGGCGTGACGATGGCCGACACCCAGGCCGCCCTGACGCTATCGGAGACCGGCCTCGCCGACGTGTTCTATTTCCCGCGCGAGCACGTGAACATGGCCCGGCTCGAACGCTCGGCACACACGTCGCATTGCCCGTTCAAGGGTGACGCGTCGTATTTCCACTTACGCACTGAAGATGGCGTGATCGAGAACGCGGTGTGGTGCTACGAGGCGCCATTCGAGCAGGTCAAGCGGATCAAGGGCTATCTCGCTTTTTACGCATCGCGCGTCGACCGCATCGATCAGACGTCCTGATCCGGCAGGCGGCGCGTTCATCGGGGGAGGGTGTCATGGAACTGAACGACGCGTTGCGGATTCCGCTGGCGCCGTCCGAGGTTTGGGACGCGTTGCAGGACCTCGCGCTGTTGCGTGCCAGCCTCGACAACTGCGAGTCGTTCGTGCGTCTCGCCCACGGCGAATACGCGCTGACGATGACCGTGCCGCTCGGCCCGTTGCGCGCGCACTACGAAGCGCGCGCGCACGTCGCCGGCCAGGATTCCGGTCCGGCGGACGCACAGCGCCGCACGATCAGCTTCAAGGCGCGTGCCGAGGGTATCGGCGCGTTGCGCGGTCAGATCGAAGTGCGTTTGCGCGCGGACGAGGGCCGGGAGCGCGGCACGCGCATCGATTACACGATGTGGGCGACGTCGTCGGGACCGCTCGCCGAGTTGCCGACACGCCAGCTCGAAAACGCGCTGCGTCAGCTCGCCGACGATTTTTTCGCCGAGTTCGACGCCGTCGTACGCGCCAAGCACGGCAAGGGGCCGAACCGCGCGCGCGGCTCGGCGCCGCGTCGCCAGCATGTGTTTTTGCGGCCTATCTCGCTGAGCGGCATCACGCGACGCGCGCGCATCGAGCACAGTCATGCGCTGCCTGGACGCGCGGCGAGCGCGTCGCACAGCTGGTCGCATCACGAGCCCGGCCAGCATGTCGTGCCGTACTGGGCGTGGGCCGGGATGATTTTTCTGGTCGCTCTGCTGCTGTATCTTGCGCGCTGGTTCAGCGAGCATTGAGGCGCCGGACCGCACACAGCGTCTGATGGAGCGCGCGCCCGACGTGCCCGCGCGACTACGAATTTCCGGTGACACACTACGGAATGCCGGTGCTCTCGTCGCCTTCATCTAATCCCCGCGAAACTCCCGCCGCCACGCGCTTGGCGACGTGCGAAACGCGTCCGCGAAATGCTGCCGCAGCGATGCCGCCGAGCCGAATCCCGCGCTTGTCGCGATCGTTTCGACCGACTCCTCCGTGCTTTCGAGCAGTTGTTGCGCCCGCGCGAGCCGCTGTGCGAGCAGCCACGCGCCGACGGTGGTGCCGGTCGCCAGCCGAAAACGTCGCGTGAACGTGCGGCGGCTCATCAACGCGCGCGCGGCGAGCGTGTCGAGCGTATGTGGCGCGGCCAGGTTGCTGCTTACCCAGTCGAGCAGGGCGGACAGGCGGTCGCCGCGCGGGTTCGGCGGCATCGGCTGCTGCACGTACTGCGCCTGGCCGCCCTGGCGATGCGGCGACACGACGAGCCGACGCGCGACGTGGTTCGCCGCCCGCGTGCCGCAGATCTTGCGCAGCACGTGCAGGCAGCAGTCGAGGCCGGCGGCGGTGCCGGCCGAGGTCAGCACGTCGCCGTCGTCGACGTACAGCACGTCGGGGTCGAGCCGCACGCGCGGATAGCGGCGCGCGAAGTCGTCGGCCCAGGCCCAGTGGGTCGAAGCGGGCCGTCCGTCGAGGATGCCCGCCGCGGCCAGTACGAACGCGCCGAGGCACAGGCCGACCAGGAGCGCGCCGCGTGCGTGCGCGGCGCGCAGCGCGTCGAGCAGCGCTGCCGGCGGCATTTCGTCGGGATCGCGCCAGCTCGGGACGATGATCGTGTGTGCGTCGGCGAGTGCTTCGAGTCCGTGCGTAACCGCGATCGAAAAACCTGCGGTCGTCGCGAGCGCACCCGTCTCCGCGGCGCACACGCGGAAGTCGAACGAGGGTACGCCGCCGCCCTGACGGTCCTCGCCGAACACGACGCACGGCACCGACAGGTGGAACGGGCTGATGCGGTCGAACGCGACGACGGCGACTACGTGGCGCGGCGACAGGTCGGGAAGATCGTCGGAAGATGCGGCGGTGGACATGACGGGCGCCTCGTGAATGCCTGAAGTATGGCCCGATTCTAGCGAAGCTTGTCATTCGGGCCGCTGTCGGCGCACGGGCGGGGGAGCAACAATGCGTTCATTGCCGTTGCGCCGCGGCTATCGAGCCGGGCGCGCGGCATCGACCGTTTTTTTGACAAGGAGCCTTGCCATGACCACACCCGCGCCGCGCCGTGCACTGATCGTCATCGACGTGCAGAACGAATACGTGAGCGGCGACCTGCCGATCGAATTTCCGGACGTGCGGACCTCGCTCGCCAATATCGCTCGCGCGATCGACGCGGCGCGCGCCGCCGGCGTGCCAGTCGTGGTCGTGCAGAACGTCGCGCCGGCCACCTCGCCGCTGTTCGCGCGCGGCAGCGAGGGCGCCGAACTGCACACGGTCGTCAGCTCGCGCGCGCATGACCATTTCGTCGAGAAGTCGCTGCCGAGCGCATTCGCGGGTACCGATCTGGCCGACTGGCTCGCCGCCCGACAGATCGATACGCTCACCATCACCGGCTATATGACCCACAACTGCGATGCGTCGACGATCAACCACGCGGTGCATGCTGGGCTCGCGGTCGAGTTCCTGCACGACGCGACCGGCTCGGTGCCGTACGAGAACAGCGCGGGCTTCGCGAGCGCGGAAGAGATTCATCGGGTGTTCAGTGTGGTGCTGCAGTCGCGCTTCGCGGCGGTTGCGAGCACCGATCAGTGGATCGCGGCGCTCAACGGCGGCGCGCCGCTCGAGCGCGGCAACATCTACGCGTCGAATCAGGCGGCGCGGGCGCGGCAAGCGCTTGCCTGAACGCGGTGTAGCGGGTGAGGGGGTGGTCCACAAACCAAAGCGGGCGGTTCAACGAACCGCCCGCTTTCACGTTTCACCACCCTTGCGCACCCGCTAAGCTGCCGCCTTCCTGCGCAACGCCGGACTCAGGCGCAAGGCGTCGAACATCGCCTCCACCATCTGGTGCGCGTGTGCGCCGAAGTCGGTCGCATCCGGCAAAAACAGCATGTCGCGCAGCGCGCCACCGACGAACGCGTGCACCATCGCCGCCGCGAGCTTCGTGTCGAGATCGGCCGGCATCTGGCCTTTGGAGATCGCGTTGCGCAGACCGCCTTCGATTTTGGCGAGCCCTTCGCGCATATTGGTCTGATACCGTTCCATCATCGGCCCCATGTCCTCGACCAGCTCGCACTTCAGGAACAGGATGTCGAACACCCGGCGGCGGCGCGGATCGTTGGCGGTGTCGCGCAGGCAGACCATGCAGACTTCCATGATGCGGCCGAGCGGATCGGTTTCGTTGGGGTCGAGCGAGGCCGCCTTCAGTTCGTCGAGCGGCAGCACGACGCGCTCGAACATTTCGGTGAAGAGTTCGCTCTTGTGCGCGAAGTGCCAATAGATGGCGCCGCGCGTCACACCGGCGGCGTGTGCAATATCGGCCAGCGACGTGCGCGATACCCCTTTCTCGAAGAAGACCTGTTCGGCCGCGTCGAGAATCCGGTTACGCGTCTCCAACGCCTCTTCTTTGGTTTTTCTGACCATATTGGTATGACCCGCCGATTGAGGGGTTTTCCCGGGCCGTTTTAAGTCAGCCCGATGACAATCTGACTACATTTGATGCGATTGACGGTGTGAACTTGCGAGCCCCCCCTCGCGAGCGAACTAAATGCACTTATACATGCATTCGTGAATGTATATATAATAGCACCCCACGATCGGATAGCCCAAGCCGCGACGACCGGTTAATATCCGTCACTGTTGCCTTTCAATACGCCCGCCAGATGGCGGCGCCGTGCGGCATTCCCGGTATGGCGCATTCGTAGCAGGGTGCCCTGCAGGCGCAGGTATGCATCCGTGGGCTTCCGGTTGAGCGTCGAGAGACGCCTGTGTGCGCTGTCGTCCCCGGGGTAGGGATGCGCGCACTTTTTCATTCTCAGTCTTTGACAGAGGTCGCTCCATGCGCGTCGAACGGGTTCCATTCCGCTTAATTAGTGCCGCGACGGCTGCCATCTTGCTGGCGGCATGCGGACCAAAACAATCTGCCCCGCCGCCCCAGACGCCCGAAGTCGGCGTCGTCACCCTCCAGCCGACGACCGTTCCCGTCGTCACCGAACTCCCCGGCCGTACCAATGCTTTCCTCGTCGCGCAAGTGCGCGCACGGGTCGATGGCATCGTGCTGCGTCGCGAGTTCACCGAGGGTAGCGAGGTCAAGGCCGGCCAGCGTCTATACAAGATCGATCCGGCGCCGTACATCGCGTCGTTGAACAACGCGAAGGCAACGCTCGCGAAGGCGCAGGCCAACCTCGTGACGACCACCGCGCAGGCCAGCCGCTACAAGGTGCTGGTCGCGGCCAACGCGGTCAGCAAGCAGGATTACGACAACGCGGTCGCCGCCGAAGGCCAGGCCGCCGCCGACGTCGCCGCGGGCAAAGCCGCCGTCGACACCGCGCAGATCAACCTCGGCTATACCGACGTGACCTCGCCCGTGACCGGCCAGATCGGCGTGTCGCAAGTCACGCCGGGCGCATTCGTGCAGCAGAGCGCGGCCACGCTGATGGCCACGGTCCAGCAGCTCGACCCGGTCTACGTCGACCTCACGCAATCGAGCCTCGACGGTCTGAAGCTGCGCCGCGACGTCCAGGAAGGGCGTCTGAAGACGACCGGCCCGGGCGCCGCGCAGGTGACGCTGGTGCTCGAAGACGGCCGCGTCTACCCCGAGAAGGGCAAGCTGCAGTTCACCGACGTGACCGTCGACCAGGGCACCGGTTCGGTCACGGTGCGCGCGATCTTCAAGAACCCGAACCACGTGCTGCTGCCGGGCATGTTCGTGCGCGCGAAGATCGACGAAGGTGTGAACCAGAACGCGCTGATCGTGCCGCAAGTCGGCGTCACGCACGACCAGAAGGGTCAACCCACGGCGCTCGTGGTCGGCAACGACAACAAGGTCGAGCTGCGTCAGATCGTTACGACGGGCACTTTCGGCTCGTACTGGGTGGTCTCGGACGGCCTGAAGGTCGGTGACCGCGTGATCGTCCAGGGCACCGACAAGGCGCGTCCCGGCCAGCAGGTCAAGCCCGTGCCGGCGCAGCTGCCCGGCACGCCGGCTTCCGACGCGGCCGCGAACGGCGCGCAGACGGGTCAACCCGCGGCTCAACCTGCCTCCGCCGCATCGGGCGCGTAATAACAGGGAGCCCGCCTCATGGCAAAGTTCTTTATTGATCGCCCAATTTTTGCCTGGGTGATCGCCATCATTCTGATGCTCGCGGGTCTCGCGTCGGTGTTCACGCTGCCGATCGCGCAGTACCCGACCATCGCGCCGCCGTCCATCCAGATCAGCGCAACGTATCCGGGTGCTTCGGCGAAGACGGTGGAAAACACCGTCACGCAGGTGATCGAGCAGCAGATGAGTGGTCTCGACCACCTGCTGTACCTCGCGTCGACCTCGGACGACTCGGGCACGGCCACCATCACGCTGACGTTCGCGGCCGGCACCAACCCTGACATTGCACAGGTGCAGGTGCAGAACAAGCTGCAGCTCGCCACGCCGCTGCTGCCGCAGGCGGTGCAGCAGCTCGGCACCAAGGTCACGAAGTCGAGCAGCAGCTTCCTGCTGGTGATGGCGTTCGTGTCGACCGACGGCAGCATGAGCAAGTACGACCTCGCGAACTATGTCGCGTCGAACATCCAGGATCCGATCAGCCGTATCGACGGCGTGGGCACGGTGACGCTGTTCGGCTCGCAGTACGCGATGCGGATCTGGCTCGACGCGAACAAGCTGAATAACTTCGGCCTGACGCCGCTCGACGTCGAAACCGCGCTGCAGGCGCAGAACGTGCAGGTCGCGGGCGGCTCGCTCGGCGGCACGCCGTCGGTGCCGGGTCAGGTGCTGCAGGCCACGATCACGCAGGCCACGCTGCTCAACACGCCCGCGCAGTTCGGCGACATTCTGCTGAAGGTGAACCAGGACGGCTCGCAGGTGCGTCTGCGCGACGTGTCGCATATCGAGCTCGGCGGCGAAAACTACAACTTCGACACCAAGTACAACGGTCAGCCGACGGCAGGCTTCGGTATCCAGCTCGCCACCGGCGCGAACGCGCTCGCCACCGCGAAGGCGGTGCGCACGAAGATCGCCGAACTGTCGAAGTACTTCCCGCACGGTCTCGTCGTGCAGTACCCGTACGACACCACGCCGTTCGTGCGCCTGTCGATCGAGGAAGTGGTCAAGACGCTGCTCGAAGGTATCGTGCTGGTGTTCCTGGTCATGTACCTGTTCCTGCAGAACCTGCGCGCCACGCTGATCCCGACGATCGCGGTGCCGGTGGTGCTGCTCGGTACGTTCGCGATCATGAGCGTGGTCGGTTTCTCGATCAACGTGCTGTCGATGTTCGGTCTCGTGCTCGCGATCGGTCTGTTGGTGGACGACGCGATCGTGGTGGTGGAAAACGTCGAGCGGGTGATGCAGGAGGAGGGCTTGTCGCCTCGCGAGGCAACCCGCAAGGCGATGGACCAGATCACCGGCGCGCTCGTCGGCGTGGCGCTCGTGTTGTCGGCGGTGTTCGTGCCGGTGGCGTTCTCGGGCGGCTCGGTCGGCGCGATTTACCGGCAGTTCTCGTTGACGATCGTCGCGGCGATGGTGCTGTCCGTGCTCGTCGCGTTGATTCTGACGCCGGCGCTGTGCGCGACGATCCTCAAGCCGATCCCGAAGGGTCATCACGAAAAAGCCACCGGCTTCTTCGGCTGGTTCAACCGTACCTTCAACACGAGCCGCGACAAGTATCACTCGGGCGTGCACCACGTGATCAAGCGCTCGGGCCGCTGGCTCATCATCTACATGGTGGTGATCTTCGCGGTGGGGCTGCTGTTCGTGCGACTGCCGAAGTCGTTCCTGCCTGACGAAGACCAGGGCACGATGTTCGTGCTGGTGCAAACGCCGTCCGGGTCCACGCAGGAAACCACCGCGCACGCGTTGAAGGACGTCTCGGACTACCTGCTCAACGACGAGAAGGCGATCGTCGAATCGACCTTCACGGTGAACGGCTTCAGCTTCGCGGGTCGTGGCCAGAACGCGGGTCTCGTGTTCGTGCGGATGAAGGACTACTCGCAGCGTCAGCATGCGGACCAGAAGGTGCAGGCACTGGTTGGGCGTCTCTTCATGCACTTCAGCAGCTACAAGAACGCGCTCGTGTATCCGGTCAATCCGCCGTCGATTCCTGAACTCGGTACCGCGGCGGGCTTCGACTTCCAGCTGCAGGACCGCGCGGGTATCGGTCACGCGAAGCTGATGGAAGCGCGCAACATGCTGCTCGGTCTCGCCGCGAAAGATCCGATCCTCGCGCAAGTGCGTCCGAACGGCCTGAACGATACGCCGCAGTTCAAGGTGAGCATCGACCACGAGAAGGCTTCGGCGCTCGGCGTGTCGCTGTCCGCGATCGACCAGACGTTCTCGATCGCGTGGGCATCGGCGTACGTGAACAACTTCCTCGACACCGATGGCCGGATCAAGAAGGTGTACCTGCAGGGCGACGCGCCGTTCCGTATGAAACCGGAAGACGTGAACGCCTGGTTCGTGCGCAACAACGCGGGCGCGATGGTGCCGTTCTCGGCCTTCGCGAGCACCGAGTGGACGTACGGTTCGCCGAAGCTCGAGCGCTACAACGGCATCTCGTCGGTGGAAATCCAGGGTGCGGCCGCGCCGGGCAAGTCGACCGGTCAGGCGATGGCGGCGATGGAAGCAATCGTCACGAAGCTGCCGGCCGGGGTCGGCTACGAGTGGACGGGTCTGTCGCTGCAGGAGCGTCAGTCGGGTTCGCAGGCGCCGATCCTGTACGGCATCTCGATCCTCGTCGTGTTCCTGTGTCTCGCGGCGTTGTATGAAAGCTGGTCGATTCCGTTCTCGGTGATCATGGTGGTGCCGCTCGGCGTGATCGGTGCGCTGCTTGCCGCGACGCTGCGTGGGCTCGAGAACGACGTGTTCTTCCAGGTGGGTCTGTTGACCACGGTCGGTCTGTCCGCGAAGAACGCGATTCTGATCGTGGAGTTCGCGCGTGAACTACAGCAGGGTCAAGGCATGGGGCCGATCGAGGCCGCGCTCGAAGCGGCGCGTCTGCGCTTGCGTCCGATCCTGATGACCTCGCTCGCGTTCATTCTCGGCGTGCTGCCGCTCGCGATCAGTAACGGCGCGGGCTCGGCAAGCCAGCACGCGATCGGTACCGGCGTGATCGGCGGGATGTTGACGGCGACCTTCCTTGCGATTTTCATGATCCCGATGTTCTTCGTCGTGATTCGTGCGAAGTTCGGCGGCGAGACGGAAGACCCGGATGAGGCGATGCGCCACTACGAACAGCACCATCCGCACGATCCGCAAGGCGGCGCGGACGGCGGCTCGACCGACGGATCCTCGGGTGGGTCGAATGGCAATGGCTCGGGCAAGGATGGGCATTGAGATGCAAAAACATTCTCTGATTGCAGTAGCGGTGGCGTTGCTCGCCGCGGGTTGCACGCTGGCGCCGCACTACGAGCGGCCCGCGGCGCCCGTGACGGCGACCTTCCCGACGGGCGGCGTGTACGACCATCAGCCGGGCGCGTCCGGCACGCACAGCGCGAACGGCCAGGCCGCCGTCGACATCGGCTGGCGCGACTTCTTCGTCGATCAGCGTCTGCAGCAGCTGATCGAAATCGCGCTGAAGAACAACCGCGATCTGCGTGTGTCGGTGCTGAACATGCAGGCGTCGGCGGCGCAGTACCGGATCGTGCGCGCGGGCCTCTTCCCGGCGATCGATGCGGCCGCTTCGGAAAGCCGGCAGCGCACGCCGCATGACCTGCTGGTGTCGCCCCTCAGCCCGACGATCTCCAGCACGTATTCGGTGGGCTTGAACGCGTCGTGGGAAATCGACTTCTTCGGACGCGTGCAGAGCCTGAAGGACCAGGCGTTGGCCCAGTATCTGGCCACCGCGCAGGCGCGCAAGTCGGCGGAAATCGCGCTGGTGTCGCAGGTGGCGAGCCAGTACCTGACGGTGCTCGAACTGGACGATCTGCAGAAAGTCACGCAGAACACGCTGGCCACGGCGCAGGAGTCGTATCGGATCACCAAGGTGCAGTTCGACAACGGCACCGGTTCGGAACTCGATTTGCGCCAGGCGCAAACGGTCGTCGAGACCGCGAGCGCGAACCTGCAGACGGAGATGCGTTTGCGGGCTCAGGCTGAGAATGCGTTGGCGCTGCTGATCGGCGAGGCATTGCCGGCTGATCTGCCGCAAGGCATGCCGTTGAGCGACCAGAGTCTGCTCACGGATATCCCGGCTGGCCTGCCGTCCGATCTGCTGACGCGTCGTCCGGACATCATGGAAGCCGAGGAGAATCTGCTCGCGGCCAACGCGAACATCGGCGCGGCGCGCGCCGCGTTCTTCCCGAAGGTCACGCTGACCGGCAGCGCCGGCACGTTGAGTCCCACGCTCGGCGGGCTGTTCAAGGCGGGCTCGGCGGCGTGGAGTTTCGCACCGTCGATCACGCTGCCGATCTTCGAGGGCGGCCAGAACATGGCCAACCTGAACCTCGCCAACATCGAGAAGAACGTGCAGATCGCCACGTATGAAAAGGCGATCCAGACGGCCTTCCGCGAAGTGGCGGATGGACTGGCCGCGCGCGGCACGTACGACGAGCAGATCGCCGCGCTCGAGCGGGATGTCGCGGCCGAGCAGCGCCGGCTGGATCTGTCGACTCTGCGTTACAAGAACGGTGTCGACAGCTATCTGTCGGTGCTGACCGCGCAAACCGATCTGTACGTGGCGCAGCAGTTGTTGGTCAGCGCGCGCATGGAGCGTCTGCAGAATCTGGTCACGCTGTACCAGGCGCTCGGCGGCGGCTGGATCGAGCATAACGGCGACCAGCCGCGTCCCGCCGACGCGCCGGTCGACTACGGCGCGGCGAGCGCACCGGTCGCGGCCTCGGCACCGAGCGCAGGGTGAGCGCCTCAGGTTGACGAAGCGCTGACGCAAACGAAAACGCCACGGCATGCCGTGGCGTTTTCGTTTTTGCGCGGCGTCCGGTATTGCGCGCCGCGTCAGCGATGCATCGGCGAACTCAATGCAGATCCGCCGCCCGCAGCATCTCGTTGCCCGGCATCTCGTTGCCGGGCGCCTCGCTGCTGGCGCTCTTGTCGAGATCGTGCCCGGCGCGGCGAATCTCGCTCTTCGCCTTCTTCTCGCTCTTCACGCCGTTGAAGATCAGGTTCAGCACGACCGCCGACACCGACGCGAGCAGAATCCCGCTATGCAGCAGCGGCGAGAGCGCCGGTGGCAGTTGCGAGAAGAAGTGCGGCGAGACGACCGGCACGAGGCCGAGCCCGATGCTGACCGCGACGATGAACAGGTTGTGGTGATTCCTCACGAAGTCGACGCGCGACAGCACCTTGATGCCGTTCGCCGCGACCATGCCGAACATCACGATGCCCGCGCCGCCGAGCACGAACGCCGGCACCGAAGCGACCACCTGCGCCATCTTCGGAAACAGGCCGAGCAGCACGAGGATCACGCCACCCATCGCGCAGACGAAGCGGCTCTTCACGCCGGTCACGCCGATCAGCCCGACGTTCTGCGAGAACGAGGTATGCGGGAACGAGTTGAAGATGCCGCCGATCAGCGTGCCGAGCCCGTCGACGCGCAAGCCGCGCACCAGCGTCTTCTGATCGACCGGACGATCGACCATGTCGCCGACCGCGAGGAACATGCCGGTCGATTCGATGAAGGTGACGAACATCACGGTGACCATCGTCGCGATCGCCAGCGGATCGAAGTGCGGCAGGCCGAAGTGGAACGGCATCACGATGCCGACCCACGGCGCGTGCGTGACGCCGTCCATGTTGACGCGGCCGAGCAGCAGCGCGATCACGAAGCCGGCGACGATGCCGAGCAGCACCGAGATATTGGCGACGAAACCCTTCGCGAACTTGTTGATCAGCAGGATCAGCGTCAGCACGAGCAGCGACAGGCCGAGATAAACCGGATTGCCGTAGTCGGGATTGCCAACGCCGCCAGCCGCCCAGTTGATGCCGACTTCCATCAGCGACAGACCGATCACCGAAATCACCACGCCGATCACGACGGGCGGGAAGAAGCGCAACAGCTTGCCGACGGCCGGCGCGAGCAGGATGCCGATCACGCCGGCCGCGATCGTCGAGCCGAAGATGTCGAGGATGCCCAGCGAAGGATTGGTGCCGATCGCGACCATCGGGCCGACGGCCGCGAACGTGCAGCCCATGATGACGGGCAGACGGATGCCGAAGATCCACAGGCCGAGCGTCTGGATCAGCGTGGCGATGCCGCAGGAAAACAGATCGGCGCTGATCAGGAAGGCGATCTGGTCTTTCGGCAGCTTCAGCGCCGCGCCGATGATCAGCGGTACCGCGACCGCGCCGGCGTACATGACCAGCACGTGCTGAATGCCGAGTGTAAGCAACTGGCCCGCAGGTAGGCGCTCGTCGCACGGGTGAACCGTGTTCGCTTGCATATCGTCTGTCTCCACCATCTCGTTTTGGGATGACTCCAAGGTATCGGGGACGAAAAGCCGCAACAAGACCATATGCGGCTATTCCGGCATTCCCGGTGACGATATGCGCAGGTGCATTTTGAAAGGCAAATATAAGCCACGTGTGGGACGGCTCGGCCGTTGGGCGGTGGTGAGCCCTATGTGGCGGCGGCTGCCGGCGATGCGTCGCGTGCGCCGCGCGGCTTCGTCGAGTGTGGGGATATGTGTGAGAATCAATGACGTGTATCACGCCTCACACATAGTGCTGTTTTGGCGACGCTCGTCGCATGGCGGGGTTAACCCGCGAATGGGCTTTTTTTCGCGAGTCGGGCGCTTCGCTCACGCGTTCCTCATCCTCACTTCAAGCTCTCCGCGCTCATGACTTTTCTCGGCATCGACCTCGGCACCGGCTCCCTGAAAGCGGCAATCATCGACGAACAGGGGCGCGAGCAGGCGGTGTCGAGCGTTGCTTATGCGCTCGTCACGCCGCACGCGGGTTGGGCCGAGATCGACGTCGAGACCTGGTGGAACGCGCTCGTCGATGCCATGGCGGGCCTGCCGCGCGAGTTGCGTGACGACGTGCGAGCGATCGGCTTCTCGGGGCAGATGCACGGCGTCGTGCTGCTCGATGCCAACGGCAAAGCGGTGCGGCGCGCGATGCTGTGGCCCGATTCGCGCGCGCTCGCCGAACTCGCCGCATGGCCCGAGCCGCAAGCGAATCCGGTCGCGCCCGGCATGGCGGGTCCACTGCTGCGCTGGCTCGTGCAGCATGAACCGCAAGCCGCGCGTCGCACCCGTTGGGCGCTGCAGCCGAAGGACTGGCTGCGCGTCGCGCTCGGCGGCGCGTGCGTGACCGATGCGTCCGACGCGTGCGCAACCGCGCTCGCCGATCCGGCTGGCACGTGGGACGCGGCGCTACTCGAACGTCTCGAGATTCCGCGCGAGTGGTTCGCGCCGCTGGCGCCGTCGTATGCGGCGTCGGGTGCGCTGTCGCCACAGGCCGCGCAGGCACTTGGCCTGCGCGCCGGAATCGTGCTCGCGACCGGCGCCGCGGATACCCCGTGCGCGGCGCTCGGCAGCGGACTCGCCCGCGACGGCGACGCGCTGCTGACCACCGGCACCGGCGGACAGATCGTCGTGCTTGCGAACGACGAGCCCGCGCCGCTGAGGGGCTTGCATCGCTATCGCGCGGCGAGCGATCACTGGTATCGGATGGCGGCGATGCAGAACGTGGGCATCGCGCTGGAGCGGGTACGCGGGTGGCTCTCGTATGAGTGGGTAGAGGCTTATCGCGAGGCATTCGGCGAGGTGACCGATGCAAGCACTCATGCTGCCGCGCCACTGACCTTCCTGCCGTACCTGACCGGCGAGCGCACGCCGTGGCTGAATCCGCAGGCGCGCGGCGGCTGGCTCGGTCTGTCGCTCGAACATACGCGCGGCGCGATGATGCGCGCCGCTTTCGAGGGCGTCGCGTTCTCGCTGCGCGCGGGGCTCGACGCGATTCGCGCGAGCGGCGCGCCGGTGACGGCGCTCAAGCTCGCGGGCGGCGGTTCCGTCGATGCGCGCTGGCGCCAGCTGCTCGCCGATGCGCTCGACGTCGAACTGCACGCGGTCGATTGTCCCAACGCGGCGCCGCGCGGGGCGGCAATCCTCGGCGGTCTCGCATGCGGCCACTGGCAGACGCGCGATCTCGCGACGCTCGCGCCGGGCGCGACACGCGTCGCGGGTCCGCGAGGCGATGCGGCGCTCGCCGAACGCTATGGGCGCTTCATTGATCTGTATGGCCGGGTCGAGCCGTGGTTCGGCGGCACGATGCAGCGCGGAGCATTGAAGTAGCACGCGCTGCGCTTGCTGCTGCCATCGGCAACGCTGCCGTCACGCACTTTGCAATACCATGACGCTTTTCGCGCGCCACGCTTTGCCCGGCACGCGAGGCCATTTCGCATTCACGGACTCACAGGAGCATTGACGATGAAGACCAAAGCAGCAATCGCATGGAAAGCCGGCGCCCCGTTGACGATCGAGGAACTCGATCTCGAAGGTCCGCGCGCCGGCGAAGTCCTGATCGAAGTGAAGGCGACGGGCATCTGCCACACCGACTACTACACGCTGTCGGGCGCTGACCCCGAAGGCATCTTTCCGGCGATTCTCGGCCACGAAGGCGCGGGCGTGATCGTCGACGTCGGACCGGGCGTCGGCACGCTGAAGAAGGGCGATCACGTGATCCCGCTTTACACGCCCGAATGCCGCCAGTGCAAGTTCTGTCTGTCGCGCAAGACCAACCTGTGTCAGGCGATCCGCTCGACCCAGGGCAAGGGCCTGATGCCCGATGCAACGTCGCGCTTCTCGCTCGATGGCAAACCGCTGTTCCACTACATGGGTACGTCGACGTTCTCGAACTACATCGTCGTGCCGGAAATCGCGGTCGCGAAAGTGCGCGAGGACGCGCCGTTCGACAAGATCTGCTACATCGGATGCGGCGTGACGACCGGCGTCGGCGCGGTCGTGTATTCGGCGAAGGTCGAGGCGGGTGCGAACGTGGTCGTGTTCGGGCTCGGCGGCATCGGCCTCAATGTGATCCAGGGGGCGAAGATGGTCGGCGCGGACAAGATCATCGGCGTCGATATCAATCCGGGCCGTGTCGAACTCGCGAAGAAGTTCGGCATGACGCACTTCATCAACCCGAACGAAGTCGAGAACGTCGTCGATCACATCGTGCAGTTGACCGACGGCGGCGCCGACTACTCGTTCGAATGCATCGGCAACGTGAAGGTGATGCGCCAGGCGCTCGAATGCACGCACAAGGGCTGGGGCCAGTCGTTCATCATCGGTGTCGCGGCGGCGGGCGAGGAGATCAGCACGCGGCCGTTCCAGCTGGTCACGGGCCGCGAGTGGAAGGGCTCGGCGTTCGGCGGCGCGCGCGGGCGCACCGACGTGCCGAAGATCGTCGACTGGTACATGGAAGGCAAGATCAACATCGACGATCTGATCACCCACCGTCTGCCGCTCGAGCGCATCAACGAAGGCTTCGACCTGATGAAGAAGGGCGAGTCGATCCGCTCGGTCGTGCTGTACTAACAGAGGAGCGTCGCGATGCTCGAACTACTCTCGGCGCACGCCTGCCACGGTGGCGAGCAGCGCTTCTACCGGCACGAGTCGCGCACGATCGGTCTGCCGATGCGCTTCTCGATCTATCTGCCGCCGCAGGCGTTGCAGGGCAATGCGAAGGTGCCCGCGCTGTTCTATCTCGCGGGGCTCACTTGCACCGAAGAAACGTTCGCGATCAAGGCCGGCGCGCAGCGCTTCGCGGCGCAACACGGCATCGCGTTGATCGCGCCGGATACGAGCCCGCGAGGCGCCGGCGTGCCCGGCGAGAGCGATGCCTGGGACTTCGGCGTCGGCGCGGGTTTTTACGTCGACGCGACCCAGCAGCCGTGGGCGCGCCATTACCGCATGTACTCGTACGTGCGCGACGAGCTGCGCGAAACGGTGCTCGCGAACCTGCCGGTCGATGGCGCGCGCCTCGGCATCTTCGGTCATTCGATGGGCGGGCACGGCGCGCTGATGCTCGCGCTGCGCAACCCGGACCTCTATCGGTCGGTGTCGGCGTTCGCGCCGATCGCGGCGCCGATGCGCTGTCCGTGGGGCGAGAAGGCGTTCAGCGGCTATCTCGGCGAGAACCGCGAAGCGTGGAAGCAGTACGACGCGAGCGAACTGGTCGCGCATTCGACGCGCAAATTCGCGCAAGGGATTCTCGTCGATCAGGGGCTCGCGGATCAGTTCCTGCCGACGCAGCTGAATCCCGACGTGTTCGAAGCGGCCTGCAAGGCCGCGGCTCAGCCGCTGACGTTGCGCCGTCATGCGGGCTATGACCACGGCTACTACTTCATCTCGACGTTCATCGAGGATCATCTCGCGCATCACGCGAAGGTGTTACTCGGCTGAAAACGTCGCAAAACGCGGCGAAATGAAAAAACGGCGGCACGTGACATGCCGCCGTTTTTCATGTGACCGGCGTGAGCGCCGCTCAATGCCGCTTCAGCAGACTCCCGCCATACACCAGCGCCGAGAGCACGGTGATCCAGAAACTCGTCGGCCAATCGGTATAGAACGCGAGCGTCAGTCCGAGCCATGCCTGCGCGAGCGCGAAAACCGCCGCGAGCACGAGACCGATGGACAGCCGCGTACTCAGGTTCTGCGCCGCGGCGGCGGGGCCGACCATCAACGTGAACACGAGCAGCACGCCGACGATCTGCGTGCAGGCGGCGACGGCCAGCGCGGCGATCGCGAGAAACAGCACCGACACGCGGCGCAACGACACGCCCTTCGCTTCGGCCAGCTCCGGTTGCAGCGACGCGAACAGCAGCGGCCGCATGATCGCCGCGAGCGCCACGAGACTGACCACGCCCAATGCCGCGAGCACGCCGAGCGTCGACGCATTCACGCCGAGCACGTTGCCGAACAGCAGTGCCGTGACCTGGGTCGCATACGCGGTGAAGAAGTGCAGAAACAGCAGCCCGAAGCCAAGCGACAAGGAAAGGATCACGCCGATCGCGACGTCGCGTCCGGCGAGCCGTTCGCCGAGCGCGCCCATGCCGACACCGGCCGCGAGCGTGAAGCCGATCATCCCCCAGATCGGCGAGACGCCGATCAGCACCGCGCCGGTCGCGCCGGTGAAGCCGACATGCGAGAGCGCGTGGCCCGCGAAGGTCTGTCCGCGCATCACCAGAAAGTAGCCGACCACGCCGGCCAGCACCGCGACGATCCCCGACGCCGCGAATGCGTTCACCATGAAATCGTATTCAAACATCGTGCGTGTGTCCGTCGCGTGAATCGTGCGCGTGAGAGTGCTTGTGTGAATGAGCGTGACCGTGATCGTGCGAATGCGAGTGGCCGCCGTCCCCGTCGTCTTCGTGCTCGTGATCGTGCTTCTCGACTTCGACGCCGCCCGACATCACGAAGATGCGGCCGTTCACGCGCATCACGTCGATCGGCGAGCCGTACAGACGGGACAACACCGGCCGCGTGATCACTTCGTCGACGGTGCCGAGCGCCGCGACGCCGCTGCCGAGATACAGCACGCGGTCGATCGAGTTCAGCAGCGGATTGAGCTCGTGCGCGGAGAACAGCACCGCGATGCCGAGTTCCCGCTGCACGCGCCGCACCAGTTCGACGACGCTTTTCTGATGATGCGGATCGAGGCTGATCAACGGTTCATCGAGCAGCAGCAGTTTCGGGTTGCCGAGCAGGCACTGCGCGAGCAGCAGTCGTTGCCGTTCGCCGCCCGATAGTTCCGAGAGCGGCCGCTTCGCGAGCGTCGTACCGCCGACGAGTTCCAGCACCCGGTCGACGTCCGCGCGCGTTTTCGCATCCGCATGCGGCAGGCCCCAGCGATGACCGTCGGCGGCCATCGCGACGAAATCGCGGCCGCGTACGCGGCGGCCGGCGAGCGCGCTGCGCGTCTGCGGCATGTAGCCAATCGACGCGTTGCCGCGCTCGACCGGCTGCCCGAGCACGCGGATCGAGCCGGCCGCGGCCGGCACGAGACCGAGCACCGAGCGCATCAGCGTCGTCTTGCCCGCGCCGTTCGGCCCGAGCACACCGATGAACTCGCCCTGATTCACGACGAAGCTCGTCTCGCGCAGGATCGTGCGATCGCCGAGTTCGAGCGTCACGTTCGCGAGCTCGAGCACGGGCGTGCCGCCGCGGGCGGCGCTGGATGCGCTCGGCGGCGCACCCGCTGGCGCTTGAGGGCCAGTCGAATTCATGGAGTCTTTCCTTTGGCGTTCGTCACGCCATTCACGCCGTTCGCGCCGTTCGCGCCGTTCGTGTCACCCGCAGCCAGTGCCTTCTGCAGCGCGTCGAGCTGCGACAGCATCCACGTCTGATAGGTCTTGCCGGCGGGCAAGGTTTCGGTGACGCTCATCGTCGGTACCTTCGATTGTTGCGCGAGCTTCAGCATGCGTTGGGTCAGCGCCTCGGTGGCCTGGCTGTTGTAGATCAGCACGCGCACGCGCCGCTCGCGCAGATCGCGTTCGAACGCGGCGATATCGGCCGCGCTCGCTTCGGTGTCGTTCATCGCGGCGAGCTGGAAGCGCTGGTTGCGCATGTCGAGCCCGATCGCGTCCGACATGTAGCCGAACACCGGCTCGGTCGCCGTGACCGGCAGGCCCGCATAGCGGCCGTGCAACTCGGCGACCTTCGCGTCGATCGGCTTCAGCGAATCGAGAAACTTCGCGAGGTTCGCATCGTACGCCGACTTGTGCGCCGGGTCAGCAGCGGCGAGCGCGTCGCTCACCGCGCGCGCGACTTTGGGCAGCGTCGCCGGGTCGTACCACAGGTGCGGATTGTCGCCGCCTTTTTTGCCGACGAGGTCGGCCGCGACGATCACGTTGCGCTGCGCGCCTTTCGACGCGGCCAGCAGCTTCGCCATCCACGGATCGTAGTCGGCGCCGTTGTAGACGACGAGACTCGCGTGCTGCAATGCGCGCGCGGTGGCCGGGCTCGCTTCGAACAGGTGCGGGTCCTGGTCCGGATTGCTGAGGATGCTGGTCACGTCGACGCGATCGCCGCCGAGTTGCCGCACCACGTCGCCATAAAAGTTCTCCGCGGCGACGACCGGGATTATCGCATCGGCGGCGAACGCGCCGTGGCCGAACCCGAGCGCCGCGAGCGCGAGCAGACAGGTGCACAGATGCGTGCGCGCAGACGTCGATCGCTTCAGCGCGTGTCGCGCCCGGGAGAACATCGAGCCGATTGTTTTCATCCTGGTTTCCTGCTGCGTGAGAGTTGAATGAGGCATTCGCGATGGCGATGGCAAATCCGCTGTGCTGCTCAGCGTGATGCGCGGTGCGGGCCCTCGGGCGTAGCCGTGCGGGCGCACAGTGCGCACAGCCCGCTCAGTTCGATTACCTGGCGATGCACCTCGAAGCCATGCGCCGGCCCGCTGTGCGACAACTGGTCGGCGAGTTCGTCGCCGGGAATCTCGACGGTCGCGCCGCAGCCGTCGCACAGCAGGAACTGACTGCGATGCGGCACGCCGATTTCGCAGCAGGCGACGAACGCGTTCTTCGATTCGATCCGATGCACGAAGCCATGCGCGACGAGAAAGTCGAGCGCGCGATAGACGGTGGTCGGCGGCATGCGACCGCGCTCGGGCGCAAGCGCGTCGAGCAACTCGTACGCGCCGACCGGCCGCTCGCTCGCGACGACGGCCGCATACACCTGGCGGCGCAACGGCGTCAGCGCGAGCCCCTGCGCGGCGGCGTGCGCGTCCGCGTGCGCGAGCCGGGTGGCGTGCTGTTCGGCGAGCGAGGTAGTCATCGGCGTGAATTTCCTGACGGAGCGGCCCGGACGGGCGGCGAGGTCGAAATGATATAACGTATCGCGATTTTTTGTCAGCGAACGAATTCTGGCATGGCGCGCTGCACCATCGAAATTCGTCCGCGTGCCTTGACATGACCCAGTCCGTATCCGATCATTCGATCACCAACAGAGCAATTGTTCGCGCAACGAGCGTTCGCTCACTGCGCGCCAGAATGCAAAACGAACCGGAGACAGGCAGTGGCACGATTGCAGGACAAGGTCGCCATTCTGACGGGCGCGGCCAGCGGGATCGGTGAAGCGGTGGCCCGGCGCTATCTGGACGAAGGCGCTCGCTGCGTGCTGGTCGACGTGAAGCCCGCCGACAGCATCGGCGGCGCGCTACGCGGCACCTACGGTGAGCGCGTCCTGAGCATCAGCGCCGACGTGCGGCGCCGCGAGGACATCGAGCGCATCGTCGCGAGCACGCTCGGCTGCTTCGGCCAGATCGACATCCTGTTCAACAACGCGGCGCTGTTCGACATGCGCCCGCTCCTCGACGAATCCTGGGACGTGTTCGACCGCCTGTTCGCGGTCAACGTGAAGGGCCTGTTCTTCCTGATGCAGGCGGTTGCGCGGCAGATGGTCGAGCAGGGCCACGGCGGCAAGATCATCAACATGTCCTCGCAGGCCGGGCGGCGCGGCGAGGCGCTCGTTTCGCACTACTGCGCGACCAAGGCCGCGGTGTTGAGCTATACGCAGTCTGCGGCGCTCGCGCTGGCGCCCCACAAGATCAATGTGAACGGCATCGCGCCGGGCGTCGTCGATACGCCGATGTGGAACGAGGTCGACGCGCTGTTCGCGCGCTATGAGAACCGGCCGCTCGGCGAGAAGAAGCGTCTCGTCGGCGAGGCCGTGCCGCTCGGCCGCATGGGTGTGCCCGACGACCTGACCGGCGCGGCGCTATTCCTCGCGTCGGCCGATGCCGACTACATCACCGCGCAGACGCTGAACGTCGACGGCGGCAACTGGATGAGCTGAAACAGGAACTGGGAGCGGGCACGTTGGCTGCTCTGAGCGGCGCGTAGTGTCGTCAAACGAACGCAGAACCACATAACGTATGAGAAAGGAGACAACGATGAAACCAGCTTGCAAATTCGCGCTGAAGGCGGTCGGTGCCGGCGCGGCCACCTGCTTCGCGCTGAGCGCATCGGCGGCGACCGTGACGATCGCGACGCTGAACAATCCGGACATGATCGAGCTGAAGAAGCTGTCGCCCGCGTTCGAAAAGGCGAATCCGGACATCAAGCTTAATTGGGTGATTCTCGAAGAGAACGTGCTGCGGCAGCGCGCGACGACCGACATCACGACCGGCAGCGGCCAGTTCGACGTGATGACGATCGGCGCGTACGAAACGCCGCAATGGGGCAAGCGCGGCTGGCTCGCGCCGATCACCAACCTGCCTGCCAGCTATGACCTGAACGACGTCGTGAAGACGGCCCGCGACGGCCTGTCCGCCAACGGCCAGCTCTACGCGTTGCCGTTCTACGTCGAAAGCTCGATGACCTATTACCGCAAGGATCTGTTCGACAAGGCCGGCCTGAAGATGCCCGATCAGCCGACCTACGACCAGATCGCGCAATTCGCCGACAAGCTGACCGACAAGTCCAAGGAGCAGTACGGCATCTGCCTGCGCGGCAAGGCGGGCTGGGGCGAGAACATGGCGTACGGCACGACGGTCGTGAACACCTTCGGCGGGCGCTGGTTCGACGAGAAGTGGAACGCGCAGCTGACCTCGCCGGAGTGGAAGAAGGCGATGACGTTCTACGTCGATCTGCTGAAGAAGGACGGCCCTCCCGGAGCGAGCTCGAACGGCTTCAACGAAAACCTGACGCTGATGTCGTCCGGCAAGTGCGCGATGTGGATCGACGCGACGGTCGCGGCCGGCATGCTGTACAACAAGCAGCAGTCGCAGATCGCCGACAAGGTCGGCTTCGCGGCCGCTCCGATCGCGGTCACGCCGAAGGGTTCGCACTGGCTGTGGGCGTGGGCGCTGGCGATTCCGAAGTCGTCGAAGCAGCAGGACGCGGCGAAGAAGTTCATCGAGTGGGCGACGTCGAAGGAGTACATCGAAATGGTCGCGAAGGATGAAGGCTGGGCCTCGGTGCCGCCGGGCACGCGCCAGTCCACCTATGCGCGCCCCGAGTACAAGCAGGCCGCGCCGTTCGGCGACTTCGTGCTGAAGGCGATCCAGACCGCCGACCCGGAGCATCCGACCTTGAAGCCGGTGCCGTACACCGGTGTGCAGTTCGTCGGAATTCCTGAGTTCCAGTCGTTCGGCACGGTGGTCGGGCAGAGCGTCTCCGGCGCGATTGCCGGTCAGATGACGGTCGACCAGGCGCTCGCGGCCGGCAATGCGACCGCGGATCGCGCGGTCAAGCAGGCGGGTTATCAGAAGTAACTAACCCGGCAGGTCCGCCGCATCGACCGATGCGGCTCATGCAGCAGGGCGGCCGTTTGCCTGCGCCGTATGCGATGCGGCGCGTGTCGTGTGTCTTTTGACACGGCACGCCGCATCGCGCGCACGCGGCTCAGGTGAGCGCTCCGCGCATTACCGTACAGGTGGTCCATCATGCGTCCTTTGCGCGTACCAATGATGCAAACCCATCCCCAGACAGAAAAAGAACGCGAAACCCGTAAGGCCAATTCGGCCCGCTGGCTCGTGGCGCCGTCGGTTGGCGTGCTGGTTCTGTGGATGACGATTCCGCTCGCGATGACGATCTGGTTCTCGTTTTCGCACTACAACCTGCTGAACCCGGATCTGCGCGGCTTCGCCGGCTTCGACAATTACCGTTATCTGGCGACCGATCCGTCGTTCTGGCCGTCGATCGCGCACACGGTCGAGCTGATCGTGTCGGTGCTCGTGATCACGGTGGGCGGCGGCGTGCTGATGTCGATTCTGTTCGATCGCAAGTTCTACGGCCAGGGCGTCGCGCGCCTGCTCGCGATCGCACCGTTCTTCGTGATGCCGACGGTCAGCGCGCTGATCTGGAAGAACATGATCCTGCACCCGGTGTACGGCCTCGTCGCGCAGGGCATGCGCGCGCTCGGCATGCAGCCGATCGACTGGTTCGCCGTCTATCCGCTCACCGCGGTGATCATGATCGTCGCGTGGCAGTGGCTGCCGTTCGCGTTCCTGATTCTGTTCACGGCGATCCAGTCGCTCGACCAGGAGCAGAAGGAGGCGGCGAAGATCGACGGCGCCGGTCCCTTCTCGATGTTTTTCTACATCACGCTGCCGCACCTCAGACGCGCGATCGCGGTCGTCGTGATGATGGAGACGATTTTCCTGCTGTCGATCTTCGCCGAGATCTACACGACCACGGGCGGCGGTCCGGGCAACGCGACCACCAACCTGTCGTACCTGATCTTCTCGCTCGGCCTGCAACAGTTCGACGTCGGTCTCGCTTCGGCGGGCGGCATTCTCGCGGTCGTGCTGGCCAACATCGTGTCGTTCTTCCTTGTGCGGATGCTCGCGAAGAACCTGAAAGGGGAGTACGAAAAATGAGCCACGTCGCTTCCACCCCAGCGTCGACGACGCAGCCGGTCGCGGTGCCGCACAAGTCGCCGTTCGAGCCGGTACTACGCGCAATTCCCGGCGTGCTCGCCTGGCTCGTCGCACTGCTGCTGTTCTTCCCGATCTTCTGGATGACGATCACCGCGTTCAAGACCGAGCAGCAGGCTTACGCGTCGTCGCTGTTTTTCATCCCGACGCTCGACAGCTTCCGCGAGGTGTTCGCGCGCAGCAACTACTTCCTGTTCGCGTGGAATTCGGTGGCGATCTCGGTCGGCGTCACGCTGCTGTGCCTGATTCTCGCGGTGCCTTGCGCGTACGCGATGGCGTTCTTCCCGACGCATCGCACGCAGAAAGTATTGCTGTGGATGCTGTCGACGAAGATGATGCCGTCGGTCGGCGTGCTGGTGCCGATCTATCTGCTGTGGAAAAACGCCGGCTTGCTCGATACGGTGTCGGGTCTGATCATCGTCTACACGCTGATCAATCTGCCGATCGCGGTGTGGATGGCCTTCACGTACTTCGCCGAAATTCCGCGCGACATTCTCGAAGCCGGGCGTATCGACGGCGCGGCGACATGGCAGGAGATCGTCTATCTGCTGATGCCGATGGCGCTGCCCGGACTCGCTTCGACCGCGCTGCTGCTCGTGATCCTGTCGTGGAACGAGGCGTTCTGGAGCATCAACCTGTCGAGCTCGAACGCGGCGCCGCTGACCGTGTTCATCGCGTCGTATTCGAGCCCTGAGGGCTTGTTCTGGGCCAAGCTGTCGGCCGCGTCGTTGCTTGCGGTCGCGCCGATCCTGATCGTCGGCTGGCTGTCGCAGAAGCAGCTGGTGCGCGGGCTCACGTTCGGGGCCGTCAAGTGATGACAGACCCGACGGCAGGCCCGGGCAACGCGCGATACGCATTGATCTGCGATTGCGACGGCGTGCTGATCGACAGCGAAGCGGTGGCCGGGCGCATGCTGGTGCGCGAACTCGAGACGCGCTGGCCCGGCGTCGACGTCGAGCCGGTCGTGCTGCCGTTGCTCGGGCTGCGCATCGAGCGCGTGCTGCAGGACACCGCGACGCAGCTCGGCAAACAGTTGGACGCCACCGCGATCGACGCGATCCGCCGTGCGGTCGAGGCGGCGGCGATCGAGGCGCCGACGGTCGACGGCATCGAGCTGGCGCTCACTCAGGTGCCGCTCGTCAAGGGCTGCGCGAGCAATAGCTTCCGGCCATATGTCGAGGCGGTGCTGGCGCGCACGGGCCTGAAGCGCTTTTTCGGCGAGCGGCTGTTTTGCGCCGATGCGGTGGCGAATCCGAAGCCCGCGCCAGACGTGTATCTGGCGGCGGCGCAAGGCTTCGGGCTCGCGCCGGGCGCGTGCCTCGTCGTCGAGGACAGCGTGACCGGTGTGAGCGCGGCGACCGCGGCGGGCATGGCGGTGCTGGGATTCATCGGCGGCGGTCATGCTAGCGAGGCGCAGATCGATCGTCTGCATGCGGCGGGCGCGCGTCATGTGTTCGACGATATGCGGCAGTTGCCGGAGCTCGTCGCGCAATGGACGCTGTCCGTGACGGCCGCGGCGCCGTGAGCGCACGCACGCGCACCGCACTACAGTTCAATCAGTCGCAGCACGAAGTATCGAACAGCATTACACGGAGACACATCATGGCAAGCGTAACCTTGCGCAACATCAGAAAGGCCTACGACGAGAACGAAGTGATGCGCGACATCAATCTCGACATCGCGGATGGTGAATTCGTCGTGTTCGTGGGCCCAAGCGGTTGCGGCAAATCGACCCTGATGCGGATGATCGCTGGACTCGAGGACATCACGGGCGGCGACCTGAACATCGACGCCGTGCGCATGAACGACGTGCCGCCGGCCAAGCGCGGCATCGCGATGGTGTTCCAGTCGTACGCGCTGTATCCGCACATGACGCTGTACGACAACATGGCGTTCGGCCTGAAGCTCGCCGGCACGAAGAAGCCGGAGATCGACGCGGCCGTGCGCAACGCGGCGAAGATTCTGCACATCGATCACCTGCTCGATCGCAAACCGAAGCAGCTGTCGGGCGGCCAGCGTCAGCGCGTCGCGATCGGCCGCGCGATCACGCGCAAGCCGAAGGTGTTTCTGTTCGACGAGCCGCTGTCGAATCTCGACGCCGCGCTGCGCGTGAAGATGCGCCTCGAGTTCGCGCGTCTGCACGACGAGCTGAAGACGACGATGATCTACGTGACCCACGACCAGGTCGAGGCGATGACGTTGGCCGACAAGATCGTGGTGCTGTCGGCGGGCAATCTGGAGCAGGTCGGCAGCCCGACGATGCTGTATCACGCGCCCGCGAACCGCTTCGTCGCCGGCTTCATCGGCTCGCCGAAGATGAACTTCATGGAAGGCGTCGTGCAGTCGGTGTCGCACGACGGCGTCTCGGTGCGCTATGAGACCGGCGAGACGCAGCGCGTGTTGGTCGAGCCGGGCGCGGCGAAGCAGGGCGACAAGGTGACGGTCGGCATTCGCCCCGAGCATCTGCACGTCAGCACGTCCGAGGACGGTATCGAGGCACGCACGATGGCGGTCGAATCGCTTGGCGATGCCGCGTATCTGTACGCGGAGTCGAGCGTCGCGCCCGATGGTCTGATCGCGCGAATTCCGCCGCTCGAGCGGCATGCGAAGGGCAACACGCAGAAGCTTGGCGCGACCCCGGAGCATTGCCATCTGTTCGACAGCGAAGGCAAGGCGTTCCAGCGCAAGATCGTCGAGGTGCTGGCGGCTTGATCAAGCGGAGCGGCGCCCGCGCGCCGCCTTTCGCGAATGCGGGGCTTTTCGTGTGTCATTGGCACGGGCCGTGCCGTGCCTTTCCATGCTCGACTGCGCCTCCCTGTTGGGTCGCGCACCCACACCTTCTGTCAGAATCATCCTTCGCCCATAGCCAGACCGCGCATCCCCCGGATACCGTGGGAGTCCGAAACGAATGTAGAGGACTCTTGCATGTCACAGGTGAATGAGTCGGACGGCGTCCGCGTTGTCCTGAGTGCCCCGCAACTGGCGGCCGTACTGGCCCGTCAGTCGATTAGCCCGACCGAGATGCTTTCCAACCGTTTGTGGGGCGGTTTGCAGGTTGTCGGCGGCGTACTGGAGATGGTCGGGGCGGGTGCGTTATGCGTGCTGCCAGATCCGACGATGGCCAGCAAGGCCGGGTGCATCGTGTTTGGTGCGCATGGCTCGGATACCGCGGCAGCGGGTCTGCGACAGGTTTGGACCGGGCGGGATACCGCCACGCTCACTCAACGCGGTACTGCGAAGCTGGCCGAGACGATGAAAGCCGGCCCCGACATGGCCAGCCATATCGGCTTGTCGGTCGATATCGCCGTGTCGGCAGGCGTGGCCGGATCGCTTAAGGCAGTACGGGCGTCCGAGATCACGATGGGCCGGATTAACCTAATGGATCACGAAGCGAACGTCGGGAGCCTGATTGGTGGGCATACGATCGCCAAGCACGTTGGACGAACCGAGGCACAATTGCGCGCCAGACTGGCTGCTGAAAGTCGTATTTATATCGCATCCTCATTTGCGGATTTACGCGCTGCTGAAGCTTCAATTTCCAAGGTGATGCAACTCAACTCTTCGAAGGTGAAAGCATGGGCGGCCACAAATGAGATTCGCTTGTGTCTGATTCAGGACGTGGGATCGCCTGTAGGCTATGGAGTGGTTCGATCAACAGGGAAACTCGTGCAGTTGCGCAGGGTAAAAATGTTTATAAAACGTGGATCCCATAACGGCATGCCCTACTATATTCTGACCGCGTACCTTGAACTTTGATGACAATCTCTTTTTGGCGTGTGGGGAGAAGTTAATGGAAGTGATTGCAAGTCACCATATTGATTGCAGCGATGCCGATGAAAACGGAATGTACGACTATTATTACGAGTATGATATATATGAGTTTATTGAGGGAAATGTTAGCTACATAGTGAGAGCCTATGTAGACGAACCGGAAGACGCGCATTTTCTAAAGATGAAAGGAGAAGGCGACGAAGAGTGGCGAATTATGAAGGAGCGGGACAAGGACACGCCATTGTTTAAGGAAGCCGTCGCCTATCTCAAGAATAAAGGAAAACCCAATATACAGTGCTTTATGGGAGACGATAGAGGCAGATCCGGCAATGGCTATGTGGACCTTTGAAAAGCCGACAAGTTGTTGAGGTCCTTCCTGAGCGCGTGGTCCGCTTGCTACTGCGCCCTGGCACTTCCATGCCGACCGACGTGTTTTCACGCGTGGCGAGCCAAGGCTCTTTTATTCCTTCGTTCTGGTCGCTTTGTTCAACCGCCCAATCGTCACGAGTTTCCAACCGTGAGGACAGCGGTCGACCAAAGCGAATTATTCAGATCTGACCTTTTATGCCTTGCGTTGAAAAAAGTACCACCGGCAAGCAACCACCGCTCACGCCTCCAACGCCGCCCGCGCGCACAACTCGTCGGTCACGAGCCCCGACAGCCACCCGCCCTTGAGCACCGCGATCAGCGCCTCGCGCTTGCGCTGCCCGCCCGCGAAGCCGATGGTCGGCCGCCGCGGCGGCGCGTCGAGCGCGATGCTGGTGACGCGCCGGCCGGTCGGCGATTCGACGTGCGCGCCGGCCGCATCGATCGGCAGGCCGAGCATCTCGGCGACCGCGCCGCTTTGCATCAGCTCCTTCACCTCGCCTTCCGTGATGAAGCCATCCTCATGCAACGGGCAGGTCATGCCGATGTTGCCGATGCCGACGAACGCGACATCGGCCTGCGCGGATAACGACTCGACGATCCGGTACAGCCGGTGATTGCACCACTGCGCGCGTTCGGCCTCGCTGTCGGCAAGGAGCGGTGCGGGCAGCAGAAAATGCTTGCCGCCGGTCTTCTCCGAAATGTGCAGCGCGACGTCATAGCGGTTCGAGGAGCCGTCCGAGGCGATTGCCCCGACCATCGATACCAGCCGATGCTGCGGACGGTCTAGCTGCGCGATCTGATCGACCGCGGCTTTCAGCGTGCGGCCACTGCTGACCGCGACGACCATTGGCTTTTCCGCGCTCAGATAGCGCTCCATCACCTGCGCGCCGGCCACCGCGAGCTTGCGGTTCAGTTCCTCGGGCGTATCGCCGTCGATCGGCACGATTTCGCAGAGGCTCAGGCCGTAGCGTTTCGACAGCTGATCGGCGAGCGACAGGCAATCGGCGAGCTTGTGATCGACGCGCACGCGGATCAGATTCTTTTCGACCGCGAACGCGACGAGCCGTTGCGCGACCGGCCGCGACACCTGCAGCTTCTCGGCGATTTCGTTCTGGGTATTGCCCGCGACGTAGTAAAGCCACGCGGCGCGCGTGGCGAGATCGAGTTTTTCTGTGGATCTGGGCACGATGAGGTTTCGCTGGAAGTGTGCCGATGATAGCGGCTGGCCGGTGCGTCTCTCGCCCAGGCCAGCCGCGCTTGACGCTCAGGCGAGCGGCGCGCGCGCGGGATCGAACAGCGGCCGGACGTGGCGATACAGCGCCCGGTACGCTTCGAGCCGCGTGCGCAACTGCGCGTGGCGGCGCGGATTCGGCGTGAACTCCTTTTCGACGGGCGGCTTGGTCAGCACGGTGGCCGGATCGCCACCCGCGGCGAGCCAGCCGAGACGCGCCGCGCCGAGCGCCGCGCCGGTTTCGCCGCCGCCGTGCTTGACGGTGACGGTGTCGAGCGCGTCGGCGAGCAGTTGGGCCCAGTAATCGCTGCGAGCGCCGCCACCGAGCAAGGACAGCACTTTCGCCTCGGTGCCGGCCGCGCGCAGCGCGTCGAGCCCGTCGGTCAACGCGAGCGTCACGCCTTCGAGCACCGCGTAACCGAGCAACGCGCGGTCGGTCGCGTGAGTCATGCCGAAGAACACCCCTTGCGCGTACGGGTCGTTATGCGGCGTGCGCTCGCCCGACAGATACGGCAAAAAGAGCGGCGCGGTGGTCAATGCGTCGGCGGGCAGTGCCTCGATTTCGGCGAGCAGCGTCGGCTCGTCGGTCGAGGTCAGCTTGCAGACCCAGCGCAGACAGCTCGCCGCCGACAGCACCACGCTCATCTGATGCCAGCGGTCCGGAATCGCATGACAGAACGCGTGCACGGCGGAGGCCGGGTTCGGCCGGAAGCTGTCGCCGACCACGCACAGCACGCCCGAGGTGCCGAGCGACACGAAGCCGTCGCCCGGCTGCGTCGCGCCGATGCCGATCGCGCTCGTCGCGTTGTCGCCGCCGCCGGCCGCGACGATCACGTCGTCGCGCAGGCCGAATTCGCGCGCGACTTCCGGCAACAGCGTGCCGGCCGACGCGCTGCCTTCGCGCAGCGCGGGCATCTGCGCGCGCGTCATGTTGCAGGCGGCGAGCAGCGAGTCGGACCAATCGCGTTTCGCGACATCGAGCCACAGCGTGCCGGCCGCGTCCGATGGATCCGAGATTTTGCCGCCCGTCAGTTGCAGACGCAGATAGTCTTTCGGCAGCAGCACGCAGGCCGTTTTCGCGAAAATCTCCGGCTCGTGACGCGCGACCCACAGCAGCTTCGGCGCGGTGAAGCCGGGCATCGCCAGATTGCCGGCCACGCTATGCAGCTCCGGCGCGCGTTCGGTCAGCTCCGCGCATTCCTTGTCGCTGCGCATGTCGTTCCACAGGATCGCGGGCCGCAGCACGCGGTTTTCCGCATCGAGCAGCACCGCGCCATGCATCTGCCCCGACAGGCCGATGCCGCGAATCTGCGCGAACTCGTCGGGATGGCGTGCGCGCAATGCGGCGAGTGCCGCGCGCGTGCCTGCCCACCAGTCTTCGGGATTCTGCTCGGCCCAGCGCTGATGCGGACGCGAAACGGTGAACGGCGAGCCTGCGGTGCCGATCACGCGGCCGTCGGAGGCGAGCAGCAGAACTTTCACTTCGGACGTGCCGAGGTCGATGCCTAGGTACATGGGCGCGAAACCTTCGTCGTTGGGGATGCGCTACTTTAGCGGTACATCGCGCGCGCTGACATGCGCATTAAGCCTGGCTCGTTGCGCCTCGCCGGCGCGCGCGGATCGGATCGAAGCAAAAGGGTGCGTAGAGCGGTCAAGCCGCGCCGCGTTTCGCGAGCCACGCGTCGACACGCGCGAGCGCGCCCGCGAGCGCCGCTTCGAGCTCCGCGGTCTGTGCCATGCCGCCCCACAGCAGCCGGTCGGCGGCGAACGCGCGCAGCGGATCGGGCGCCGTGAAAAAGCCGTGCGCGACGCGCTCGTCCATCACGCCGTCCTGATACTTGTACGGCAGCGTGCCCTTGTGCCAGCGTTCGAGAAAGCGAAAGAACAGCGCGGGCAGCACCGCGGTCGCGGCCGGTGTGACGCCGCGCTCGAAACACTCGGCGAGCGTCGGCGCGATGAAGCCGGGCAGCTTCGAGAAGCCATCGGCGGCGACGCGCTGGTTCGTGTCGAGGATATGCGGGTTGCCGAAGCGCTCGATCACCACGTCGCGATAGCGTTCGAGATCGAGCGGGCTCGGCGACAGACACGGGATCACGTCCTCGCTCACGTAGTCGTACGCGAACTGACGGATGTCGGCATCGTGCGTGCCTTCGTGGATGTAGGTGAGGCCGACCAGCGTGCCCGCCCACGCGATGCAGCTATGGGTCGCGTTGAGGATGCGGATCTTCGCTTCCTCGTACGGCAGCACCGAATCGACGAGCTCCGCGCCGACTTTCTCCCATGCCGGGCGTCCGGCGATGAAGCGGTCCTCGATCGCCCACTGGATGAACGCCTCGCCCATCACGGGGCTCGCGTCGTCGACGCCGGTCGCGGCCTTCACGCGCTCGCGCACGTCGGGCGTCGGACGCGGTGTGATGCGATCGACCATCGAGCACGGGCATGACGTGTTGTCGTCGAACCATTGCGCGAGTTCGTTCGCGCCGCGTCGTTCGAGAAACTCGCTCATGCCCGCATGAAAGCGCTCGCCGTTGCTGCGCAGGTTGTCGCAGGTCTGCAGCGTGACGGGCCCCGCGCCGCGTTTCACGCGGGCGTCGAGAATCGCCGCGAGCGCGCCGTAGATCGTCGTGTGGCCGCCGGCGAGATCGGCGGCGAGATCGGCATTGGCGGTGTCGAGCCGGTCGTGCTCGTCGAGGTAATAGCCGCCTTCGGTCACGGTGAACGCGATGATCTTGCAGGCCGGGTCGGCGCCCGCTTCGATCAGCCCGTCGAGGCTTTCGCTCCACGGCAGCACGCGCTCGATCGAGCGGATCGTCTCGTAGGCGCGCACGCCTTGCGGGGTGACGGTTTCGAGCGTGTAGACGCCATGCTGCGCGGCGAGCGCTTCGAGCACCGGGTTCATGTCGCTGCGGATATTGCCGACGGTGAGCGACCAGCGCGGCTCGCTGGCCGCCGTCGCCTCATTCAGGCGATGCAGATACCACGCCTGATGCGCGCGATGAAACGATCCCGCGCCGATGTGCAGGATCACGTGTGCGGCCGCGCCGCTGCCTTGCCCGCTGTTCATGTTTGTCTCCAAAAGACTTGTTCGCAGCGCTCGAGGCGTGCGTTTTCTGCGTGCAGAGCATTTGCTCTGTATGTGAGCGAATGATCGTACCCGCTGAAACGAAAGTCAAGGCAAGGGCGCGGGGTTTTCGTGGCGCAGCGCGGCATGGGCCATGCGCGGGTCGCAATGTCGAGCGCCGGAGGTCGGAAAACCCGCCGCGCGACCCCTATTGCATTGCGTCAATTTTGACCTTGCGGGCGTCGGGACTAACCCGAATGCAAAAAAGTATCGGTAGGCGGTCGCTTTTTAAGTGGCCGCCTATGCGTTTGGCGGTTACTTTTCGCTTATACAAGATCAAGTTCGGCAGCGCCCAGGCGCGCCGCTTCATGGAGGCAGACAGTGCAACCTGATCTCGAAATCGTGGCCGTCCGCCACGACGAATCGTTCAAGGTGTGGTCGCATGGCTATCCGTATCGCACGGTACGCTGGCACTTTCATCCGGAGTACGAGATCCATCTGATCGTCGCGACGACCGGCAAGATGTTCGTCGGCGATCACATCGGCAGCTTCGCGCCGGGCAATCTGGTGCTGATGGGGCCGAACCTGCCGCACAACTGGGTCAGCGACGTGCCCGAAGGCGAGAGCGTCGCGCAGCGCAATCTGGTCGTGCAGTTCGGTCAGGAGTTCGTATCGAACTGTCTCGAGAGCTTTCCGGAATGGCGCCAGGTCGAGGCGATGCTCGCCGATGCGCGCCGGGGCCTGTCGTTCGGTGCGCAGACGTCGGCGCAGATCACGCCGCTCTTTCTCGAACTGCTGGCGGCGCGCGGGCTGCGCCGGCTCGTGCTGTTCATGTCGATGCTCGAGATCCTCGTGAACGCGCCGGATCGCGACACGCTCGCGAGTCCCGCGTATCAGGCCGACCCGACCAGCTTCGCGGCGACCCGCATCAATCACGTGCTCGCCTATATCGGCAAGAACCTCGCGAACGAGTTGCGCGAGTCGGAGCTCGCGCAACTCGCCGGCCAGAGCGTCAGCGCGTTTTCGCGATATTTCCGCCGCCATACCGGGCTGCCGTTCGTGCAGTACGTGAACCGCATGCGCATCAATCTCGCCTGCCAGTTGCTGACCGACGGCGAATTGAGCGTGACCGAAATCTGCTTCAAGGCGGGCTTCAACAACCTGTCCAATTTCAACCGGCAGTTTCTCGCGATGAAAGGCATGGCGCCGTCGACGTTTCGCCGCTACCAGCAACTGAACGATGCGAGCCGCGACGCTTCCGAGCAAGCGGCCGCGCACGGCAGGGGTATCGACAACGCGCCGGCAATCGTGCTCGCGCCGGGCTTGCCGCGTAGCGGCGTCGCGTATCCGGTCACATAGTGCGCGCCCGGTAGTCACTGCTTCAGTCCACTCGCGTTTCACCACGCATCGATCGCGCTGTGCGCTTACAGCGCGAGGGGCGTGCTCACTTCAAAAAATGGAGACAATCATGAAGTCATCTGCTGTTCCGCTTAGCCCGAGTTCCTCTTCACTGAGCTTCACGCGCCGGGTCGCCGCGCTCGCGTTCGGTTTGTCGCTCGTCGCCATGTCGGCTGCGCACAGCGCGCAGGCCGCGCCGCTGAAAATCGGCATGACCTTCCAGGAACTGAACAACCCGTACTTCGTGACGATGCAAAAAGCACTGAACGATGCGGCCGCGTCGACCGGCGCGACGGTCGTCGTGACCGACGCGCATCACGACGTCAGCAAGCAGGTCAGCGACGTCGAAGACATGCTGCAGAAGAAGATCGACATCCTGCTCGTCAATCCGACCGACTCGACCGGCATCCAGTCGGCGGTCATGTCGGCGAAGAAAGCGGGCGTCGTGGTCGTCGCGGTCGATGCGAACGCGAACGGTCCGGTCGATTCGTTCGTCGGCTCGAAGAACTACGACGCGGGCGTGATGGCTTGCGACTACCTCGCGAAGTCGATCGGCGGCAGCGGCGAAGTGGCGATTCTCGACGGCATTCCGGTCGTGCCGATTCTCGAACGCGTGCGCGGCTGCAAGGCGGCGCTCGCGAAAGCGCCGGGCGTGAAGCTCGTCGATACGCAGAACGGCAAGCAGGAACGCGCGACCGCGCTGTCGGTCACCGAGAACATGATTCAGGCGCATCCGAACCTGAAGGGCGTGTTCAGCGTCAACGACGGCGGCTCGATGGGCGCGCTCTCGGCGATCGAATCGTCGGGCAAGGACATCAAGCTGACTAGCGTCGACGGCGCGCCGGAAGCGATCGCCGCGATCCAGAAGCCGAATTCGAAATTCGTCGAGACATCCGCGCAATTCCCGGCCGACCAGGTGCGTATCGCGCTCGGCATCGCGCTCGCGAAGAAGTGGGGCGCCAATGTGCCGAAAGCGATTCCGGTCGACGTGAAGATGATCGACAAGAGCAACGCGAAGGGCTTCAGCTGGTAATCGAAGCGCAGGCCGCCGCGGATGGGACTCATGCGCGGCGGCCGCGGCAGAGGAACACACGATGGACACGATTCTGAAGCTCGACAACATCAGCAAGAGCTTTCCCGGCGTGAAGGCGCTGCAAGGCATTCACCTCGAAATCGCGCGCGGCGAGATTCACGCGCTGCTCGGCGAGAACGGCGCGGGCAAGTCGACACTGATGAAGATTCTGTGCGGCATCTATCAGCCTGACGAAGGCACGATCACACTCGACGGCGAGCCACGCCACTTCGCGAACTATCACGACGCGGTCGCGGCGGGCGTCGGTATCGTATTTCAGGAGTTCAGCCTGATTCCGTATCTGAACGCGGTGGAGAACATGTTTCTCGGCCGCGAACTGCGCAACCGCCTCGGCATGCTCGAACGCGGCAGGATGCGGCGCGCGGCGGCGCAGATTTTCGCGCGGCTCGGTGTCGCGATCGATCTGTCGGTGCCGATTCGGGAACTGTCGGTCGCGCAGCAGCAGTTCGTCGAAATCGGCAAGGCGTTGTCGCTCGACGCGCGCGTGCTGATTCTCGACGAACCGACCGCGACCCTGACGCCCGCCGAAGCCGCGCATCTGTTCACGATCATGCGCGAGCTGAAGCAGCAGGGCGTCGCGATGATCTTCATCTCGCACCACCTCGAAGAGATTTTCGAGGTGTGCGACCGCATCACGGTGCTGCGCGACGGCCAGTACGTCGGCATGACCGAGGTAGCGCAATCCGACGTGAGCCGGCTCGTGCAGATGATGGTGGGCCGCCGGATCGAAAGCAGCTTTCCGCCGAAACCTGCGCCGCGCGCGGACGCGAAGATCGTGCTCGACGTCGTGCGCTTGCAGCTGTTCAAGGAGAGCCCCGAGCTGAGCTTCACGCTGCGCGAAGGCGAGATTCTCGGTTTCGCGGGACTGGTCGGGTCGGGGCGCACCGAGACCGCGCTAGCGGTGATCGGCGCGGAGCGCGCCTACGTGAAGGAGATTCGCGTGAACGGCGCGGCCGCGAAGCTCGCCGATCCGGCCGATGCTTTGCGCGCGGGCGTCGGCATTCTGCCGGAGAGCCGCAAGACCGAAGGCCTCATAACCGACTTCTCGATCAAGCAGAACATCTCGATCAACAACCTCGGCAAGTACCGTTCGCTGCGCTTCTTTATCGACCAGCGCAGCGAAGCGCGCGCGACCGCCGACATCATGAAACGGGTCGGCGTGAAGGCCCCGACGATGCACACCGAAGTCGCGACGCTGTCGGGCGGCAATCAGCAGAAAGTCGTGATCGCGCGCTGGCTCAATCACCACACCAACATCCTGATCTTCGACGAACCGACCCGCGGCATCGACGTCGGCGCGAAGGCCGAGATCTATCTGCTGATGCGCGAACTGACCGCGCGCGGCTACTCGATCATCATGATTTCGTCCGAACTGCCGGAGATCGTCGGTATGTGCGATCGCGTCGCCGTGTTCCGGCAGGGCCGCATCGAAGCACTGCTCGAAGGCGACGCGATCGAGTCGAACGCCGTGATGACCTATGCGACCGCCGGTTCGCTCGGAGCCTCCCATGAACATGCCTAATCCTTCCTCTTCGCCCAAAACGTCTAGCGTCAGCAGCGACACGCCGGGCGCGCCGGTGCGCTTCAGCTGGGCCGGCTTGAAACGCTCGACGCTGTTCTATCCGTTCATCGGCCTGCTGGTCGTGTGCATCGTGATGGTGTTTGCGAGCGATAGCTTCCTTTCCACCGCGAACATCGAGAACGTGCTGCGTCAGGTGTCGATCAACGCGATCATCGCGGTCGGCATGACCTGCGTGATTCTCACGGGCGGCATCGATCTGTCGGTCGGCTCGGTGATGGCGCTCGCGGGCACGCTGTCGGCCGGGCTGATGGTCGCCGGCTTGAACGGGCTGGCCGCGCTTGCGGTCGGCATCGCGGTCGGTCTCGGCTTCGGCGCGGCCAACGGCTTCTTCGTCGCGTTCGCCGGCATGCCGCCGATCATCGTCACGCTCGCGACGATGGGCATCGCGCGCGGTCTCGCGCTGATCTACACAGGCGGCTATCCGATCGACGGTCTGCCCGACTGGGTCAGCTTCTTCGGCAGCGGCAAGATTCTCGGCATCCAGGCGCCGGTCGTGATCATGGCGGTGATCTATGTGATCGCGTGGGTGCTGCTCGAACGCATGCCGTTTGGCCGCTACGTGTATGCGATCGGCGGCAACGAGCAGGCGACGCGGCTGTCCGGCGTGCGTGTCGCGCGCGTGAAGCTGATCGTCTACACGCTCGCCGGCTTGACCTCCGCGTTCGCCGCGATCGTGCTGACCGCGCGCCTGATGAGCGGCCAGCCGAACGCCGGCGTCGGTTTCGAACTCGACGCGATCGCCGCCGTCGTGATGGGCGGCACGTCGATCTCCGGCGGGCGCGGCTCGATCATCGGCACGCTGATCGGTGCGCTGTTGCTCGGCGTGCTGAACAACGGCCTGAACATGGTCGGCGTGAATCCGTACGTGCAGAACGTGATCAAGGGCGGAATCATTCTGCTCGCGATCTACATCAGCCGCGACCGCAGGAAGTAACGCTCTTTTCCTCCTACCCCTCTTTTCGCAGGACCCTGCAATGACGACTCAATCCGATAAGCAGAACATGACCGCCATCGTCTGTCATGCACCGAAAGACTATCGCGTCGAACAGGTACGGAAGCCACGCGCCCGCGCGCACGAACTCGTGATCCGCATCGCCGCGTGCGGCATTTGCGCGAGCGACTGCAAATGCCATTCCGGCGCCAAGATGTTTTGGGGCGGTCCGAGCCCATGGGTCAAGGCACCGGTGATTCCGGGCCACGAGTTCTTCGGCTACGTCGAGGAACTGGGCGAAGGCGCGGCCGAGCACTTCGGCGTGCAAAAGGGCGAGCGCGTGATCGCCGAGCAGATCGTGCCGTGCGGCAAGTGCCGCTATTGCAAATCCGGTCAGTACTGGATGTGCGAAGTGCACAACATCTTCGGCTTTCAGCGCGAGGTCGCCGACGGCGGCATGGCCGAGTACATGCGCATTCCGCCGACCGCGATCGTCCACAAGATCCCCGACGGCATCTCCCTCGAAGACGCCGCGATCATCGAGCCGCTCGCCTGCGCGATTCATACGGTCAATCGCGGCGATCTGCAACTGGACGATGTCGTCGTGATCGCGGGCGCGGGGCCGCTCGGTCTGATGATGACGCAGGTCGCGCATCTGAAGACACCGAAGAAGCTCGTCGTGATCGATCTGGTCGAAGAACGGCTCGCCCTGGCGCGCGAATACGGCGCGGACGTGACGATCAATCCGAAGCAGCAGGACGCGCTCGCGATCATCCATTCATTGACAGACGGTTACGGCTGCGACGTCTATATTGAAACGACGGGCGCGCCGATCGGCGTGAACCAGGGGATGGACCTGATCCGCAAGCTCGGACGCTTCGTCGAATTCTCGGTGTTCGGTGCGGACACGACGCTCGACTGGTCGGTGATCGGCGATCGCAAGGAACTCGACGTGCGCGGCGCGCATCTTGGACCCTATTGCTATCCGATCGCGATCGATCTGCTCGCACGCGGGCTCGTGACCTCGAAGGGCATCGTCACGCACGGCTTTTCGTTGGAAGAATGGGACGAAGCGATCCGAATCGCGAACTCGCTCGATTCGATCAAGGTGCTGATGAAGCCGCGCGCGTGAACCTCGCGCGCGCCATTTCAACGGAGACTCTATGAACTACGTCGTCGGCGTCGATATCGGCACGCAGAGCACGAAGGCGCTGCTGGTCGACGAGCATGGCGCGATCGTCGCGCAGCGTGCGTCGGCTTATCAGCCTGACACGCCGAAGCCGTTGTGGGCCGAGCAGTGGCCCGCGGTGTGGTTGAAGGCGGTGGTCGAATGCGTGGCCGCGTGTGTGAGTGATGCGAAAGCGGCCGGCATCGCGGTGGGCTCGATCAAGGCGCTGTGCGTGAGCAGCTTGTACGGCGGCTCGGGCATCCCGGTCGATACCGACATGCGGCCGCTCGCGCCGTGCCTGATCTGGATGGACCGGCGCGCGACCGCGCAGGTCGACTGGGTGCGCGAGAACGTCGATCTCGAACGGCTCTATACGATCACCGGCAACGGCGTGGACAGCTATTACGGCTACACGAAGATGCTCTGGCTGCGCGAGAACGAGCCGGACGTGTGGGCGCATACGCGCTATTTCCTGCCGCCGAATGCGTACGTGATCTACCTGCTGACCGGCGAGGTCGCCGTCGATCACAGCTCGGCCGGCAATATCGGTGGCGTCTACGATATCGCGCGGCGCGACTGGTCCGACGAAGCGCTCGACATGCTCGGCATTCCCGCAACGATGATGCCGGAGCGGCTCGTCGAATCGTCGGAGGTGGTGGGCGGGCTGCTGTCGCAATGGACCGAACAGCTTGGGCTGGAGGCGGGGACGGCGGTCGTCGCGGGCGGCGTCGATGCGGCGATGGCGACGTTCGCGGCCGGTGTCACGCGCGCGGGTCAGCACGTCGCGATGATCGGCACGAGCATGTGCTGGGGCTACATCAATCAGCGTGTCGACGCGCGGCATGGCTTGATCAGCATGCCTCACGTGTTCAACGGGCAGCACGATATCTACGTGTTCGGCGGCGCGATTACCGCGGGCGCGTCGGTCACGTGGTATCGCGAGCAGTTCTGTCATGCGGAGATCGAGGCGGCGCGCGCGACGCCGCATGGCGATCCGCATCGGCTGCTCGAAGCGAGCGCCGCGCAAGTCCCGGCCGGCGCCGACGGCGTGCTGTTCCTGCCGTATCTGATGGGCGAGCGCAGCCCGGTGTGGGATGCGCAAGCGAGCGGCGCGTTCGTCGGCTTGTCGCTGTTTCATACGCGTGCGCATCTGTATCGCGCGGTGCTCGAAGGCGTGACGTTCGCGCTCAGGCACAACATCGAGGCGGGGCGCAAAGGCGCGCAATCGCTCGACGACAGGCTGATCGTGGTCGGCGGCGCCGCGCATTCGGACCTGTGGATGCAGATCATCGCCGATGTCACCGGCTATCCGGTCTACACGATCGAGCAGGATGTCGAAGCCGCGATGGGCGCCGCGCTGCTCGCCGCGCTCGGCGTCGGCCTCGTGTCGCGCGAAGCGGCGCAAGGCGGCTGGGTCACACTGGTCGAGCGCGCGCAGCCGGACGCGCAGCGCATGGCGTTATACGAGCAGCGCTTTGGCGCGTACGTGGATCTCTATCCGGCGTTGAAGCCGGTCATGCATCGCTTGCACACATCATGAACGCCACCTTCGATTTTTCCGGCCGCTCGATTCTGGTGACGGGCGCCTCCAGCGGCATCGGCCGCGCGACGGTCGAGGCGCTGTGCGCGAGTGGCGCGGCGGTCGTCGCGGCCGCGCGCAACGTCAACGAACTCGCGCGGCTCGCCGAGGAAACCGGCTGCGAGCCGTTGCGGCTCGACATCAGCGACGAAGCCGCGATCGACGAAGCGTTGGCTTCGTTCGAACCGTTCGACGGTCTGGTCAATTGCGCGGGCATCGCATTGCTCGAACGCGCGGTGGATACCACGGCCGCGAGCTTCGATCGCGTGATGGCGGTGAATACGCGCGGCGCGGTGCTGGTCGCCAAGCACGTCGCGCGCGGCATGCTCGAGGCGGGGCGCGCGGGCAGCATCGTCAATGTGTCGAGCCAGGCCGCGCTCGTCGCGCTCGACGATCATCTGAGCTATTCGGCCTCGAAGGCCGCGCTCGATGCAGTCACGCGCGCGCTGTGCATCGAGCTGGGGCCGCACGGGATTCGCGTGAACAGCGTGAACCCGACGGTCACGCTGACGCCGATGGCGGTGCTCGCGTGGAGCGATCCTGCCAAACGCGATCTCGCGTTACAGGCGATTCCGCTCAGGCGCTTCGCCGAATCCGCCGAGGTCGCCGCGCCGATTCTGTTTCTGTTGAGCGACGCGGCGTCGATGATTAGCGGGGTGTGTTTGGCGATCGATGGGGGTTATACGGCGCGGTAGGGGGCAGCTTACTGACTCAAAAGAAGACGCTTAAGCTCGTCAAGAAATGATTCGGTGGTGTGACCCCACAGCGTGGGATCGAACTGCCTGCCAAAATTTTCCTCAAAGGCCGCGTCAAGATCTCCAGCATGATCGCTCTTGAACCGGTCTATGTCGGCTACCGTTGCGGTAATCATCTCTGGCGTACATCCGCTTGCACAAGCCCGGACCAACTCTTCAATTGTGTCTCCCCAGTAGTCGAAATCTTCGTTGAAGTAGCCGCCGATCAATTGCCCCAGATCATAATATTTCTTCATGCATCAATTTCCACAAGTCAAACATCGAGCACAGCCGTGAGGATGTAGTACGGCATTCCGTTATACGTCCCGTACTTCAAGACAACCTCCACTTTACTGCTATGTACCAACCGGTCGGTCTTCCTGACCAATGCGTAACCTACTTTTCTTCCAACGTCCTTTCTCAGCGTCAAAACCCGGTTTGGTGCTTTGGTCCATTCGTGAATCTGCAAGGCATTTGCGTGCACCGTTTCTGATATGGCCCACTCTGCCTCTTCAAGATTGACGAAAGAGGAAACTACTTTCTTTCCCGGCTCCAGTCTGAGCCTCTCCCTCAACTGCGCTTCAGTCCTCCCGACATGTTTCAAAATCGTGTGACCACCAATCCTGCTACCGTCCTTCGCCTCATGCATGTACAGGTTGATCCGGCCCATCGTGACGCGCGCAGCGCGGGCCGCCCTGATCGAGCCGGCAAAGCCGAATGGCACGACGATATCGAGCGACAGGCCGATATTGTTTGCCATGTCGGGGCTCGCCTTCATCGCTTCAGCGAGTTTCGTCGTGCCCTGCTGGGTCAATGTGGCTGTGTCCTGACCCGTCCAGACCTGCCGCAGTCCCGCCGCCGCCGTGTCCGAGCCATGGACCCCAAACACGACACACCCGGCCTTGCTCGCCATCGTCGGCTCCGGCAAAACGCACAGCGCGCCCGCACCGACCATTTCCAGCACGCCGCCGACGACCTGCAACCCGCTCCAAAGCCGGTTGGAAAGCATCTCCGCCTGGTTGATCGACTGGCGGGATAGCACGGCCGCGAATTGCGGAGCACTCAATACAACCTTCACTCCTTCGGTGTTATCGGCACCGGGCATATCGAAACCCGCTTATGTTTATATGGGGTTCCGATGCTGCCTTGCTGACCATCTCTCAAGATTCGGATAGCTCCGAATTTTCCGTAGCCCGATGCACGGGTCCTGTTCTGCATCGAGCGGGAATAGCGGTGAGTATTGCGCTCGCCGTGATTCTCCGGTTGCGGGGAAGTGCCTTACACACGCCAACCGTTACAGCATCGTCCGCACGTGCCACAACTCGGGGAACAGCACGACGTCGAGCATCTTGCGCAGATACGGCGCGCCGCTCGTGCCGCCGCTGCCCTGCTTGAAGCCGATGATGCGCTCGACCGTCGTGACGTGGCGAAAGCGCCATTGGCGGAACGCGTCTTCGAGATCGACGAGTTCTTCGGCCATCTCGTACAGATCCCAATGCTCGGACGGATTGCGATACACCTCGAGCCACGCCGCTTCGACCGATGCATCGTGTTCGGTCGGCTGCGTCCAGTCGCGTTCGAGCCGCGTGGGCGAAATCGCGAAGCCGCGACGCGCGAGCAGGCGTACCACTTCGTCGTAGAACGACGGCGCTTCGAGCGATGCCTTCACTTGCGCGAACACGTCGGCGCGATGCGCGTGCGGCTTCAGCATCTGCTCGTTCTTGTTGCCGAGCAGGAATTCAATCTGCCGGTACTGATACGACTGGAAGCCCGACGAACTGCCGAGGTAAGGCCGCATCGCGGTGTATTCGGAAGGGGTCATCGTCGCGAGCACGCTCCACGCCTGCACCAGCTGCTCCATGATCCGCGACACGCGCGCGAGCATCTTGAACGCCGGCGGCAACTCGTCGCGGTGCACGGCTGCGAGCGCCGCGCGCAGTTCGTAGAGCGCGAGCTTCATCCACAGCTCGCTCGTCTGATGCTGGATGATGAACAGCATCTCGTTGTGATCCGGTGACAACGGATGCTGCGCGTCGAGCAGCGTGCCGAGCGACAGATAATCGCCGTAGCTCATCGACTCCGAGAAGTCGAGCTGCGCGTCGTGCCAGCCGGTGTCGGTCGCGCTTGCAGCCGGCGCCGCGGCGCTCCGTCCGTGCCCGAACGGGCAGCCTTGTACCACCGTTTCGTCTGGCAAGCCCGGCGTGTGCATGTGATCGGTCATTTCCGCAATCCTCAGGTAACGGCGCCGCGCGCGGCAAATTCAGGCGCCCGCCACGCCTCGCGGGCGAGCACGTCGCGCAATGTTTCGACGGCGTCCCAGACGTCGACGAAACGCGTGTACAGCGGCGTGAAGCCGAAGCGCAACACGTGCGGCTCGCGATAGTCGCCGATCACGCCGCGCGCGATCAGCGCCTGCATCACCTCATAGCCGTGCGGATGCTCGAAGCTCGCATGCGAGCCGCGCTGCGCATGCTCACGCGGCGTCACGAGCTGGAGCGGAAACTCGCTGCAACGCGTCTCGACGAGTTCGATGAACAGATCCGTCAGCGCGAGCGATTTCTCGCGCACCGCCTGCATATTCGTTTGGAGGAACACGTCGAGCCCGCATTCGACGAGCGCCATCGATACCATCGGCTGCGTGCCGCACAGGTAGCGGCCGACTCCGTTATCGGGCTGATACGACGGGTTCATCTCGAACGGCGCGCGATGCCCCCACCAGCCCGACAGCGGCTGCGCGAACTCGTTCTGGTGGCGCTTGGGCACCCACACGAACGCGGGCGAGCCCGGGCCGCCGTTCAGATACTTGTACGTGCAGCCGACCGCGTAGTCGGCGTTCACGCCGTTCAGATCGACCGGTACCGCGCCTGCCGAATGCGCGAGATCCCACAGCGCGAGCGCGCCCCTGTCGTGGATCAGTTTCGTCAGCGCGGCCATGTCGTGCATGTAGCCGGTGCGGTAGTTCACGTGCGTGATCATCGCGATCGCGGTGTCCTCGCCGATCGCGTCGGGCAGCTCGGACGGATCGTCGACGAGGCGCAGCTCGTAGCCGCGATCGAGCTGCTCGATCAGGCCCTGGGCGATATACAGATCGCTCGGGAAATTCGAGCGCTCGGAGACGATCACGCGACGCTTCGGGTCGCGCGCATTCGCGAGCCGCACCGCGGCCGACAGCAGCTTGAACAGGTTGATCGAGATCGTGTCGGTGATCACGACTTCATCTTCGGCCGCGCCGATCAGCGGCGCGAGCTTGTTGCCGAGGCGGCGGGGCAGCGCGAACCAGCCCGCGTTGTTCCAACTGCGGATCAGCCCTTCGCCCCATTCGGCGGCGATCACGGTCTGCGCGCGCTGCGCGGCGGCGGCCGGCGGCACGCCGAGCGAGTTGCCGTCGAGATAGATGGTGGTCGGCGACAGCGCGAACTGGTCGCGCAACGCTGCGAGCGGATCGGCGCTGTCGAGCGCCACGGCTTCGTCACGATGGTTCATGGTGGGTTCGATGGGTTGGGAGCTCAGGTGCTCAGTTGCACAGTTGCTCAGGTGGTCGGAGGGCTCGCTTCGCGCGGGCCGGGCAGTGCGCGCAGCACCGCGCGCACCGGGCTCGCATCGAGCGTGGTCAGCTTCAGCGGCAGCGCGATCAGCTCGTAGTCGCCAGGCTCGACCGCGTCGAGCACGATGCCTTCGAGAATCGCCATGCGATGGGCGCGAATCCGGTGATGCGCGTCCATCGTCTTCGAGTCCTGCGGATCGAGCGACGGCGTGTCGATGCCGATCAGCTTCACGCCGCGCGCGGCGAGCAGATCGACGGTCTCGGGTGCGACCGCGCAGAACGCGCTATCCCACTCGCGGGTCGGCGCATTTCTGTAAGTGCGAAGTAAGACTCGCGGCGGCAGATCGTCGAGCGAGCCGGTCAGGTGTTGTGGCGTCACAACAGGCGATGCGCCGACGCAGTGAATCACCCGGCATAAACCGAGATACGCGTCGAGCGGCACATCGCCGATTGCGGCGCCGTCGGCGTCGTAATGCAGCGGCGCGTCGGTGTGCGCGCCGGTGTGCGGCGAGAGCGTCAGACGCGCGACGTTGACCGGCGAGCCAGCCTCCATGCGCCAGACGCGCTCGATGCCGACCGGCGTATCGCCCGGCCAGACGGGCGTGGCGGTGTCGACGGCGGGGGTGATGTCCCAAAGTGATCGCATGGCGGTTTCGACGGAAGCTGACTATCTCTGAATGATAGAGGTCAAGCCGCGAAATGTGATTGCGAAAAAATCTCCTTCTTTGCCGTGTCTTGGAACATAATTTGATTCAAACGTGAAAGGGAGACCGAATATGAACGCGATCTCGCTCGACGCCACCGATTGCCGTATCTTGACGGTGCTTCAGCAGGAAGGACGGATCAGCAATCTCGACCTCGCGGAGCGCATCTCGCTCTCGCCATCGGCCTGTCTGCGACGGCTGCGCCTGCTGGAGGAGCAGGGCGTCATCGAACACTATCGCGCGTGCCTGAACCGCGAAGTACTCGGGTTCGAGCTGGAAGCATTCGTGCAGGTATCGATGCGCAACGACCAGCAGAACTGGCACGAGACCTTTGCCGAAGCGCTACGCGACTGGCCCGAAGTGGTCGGCGCGTTCGTCGTGACCGGCGAGACCCACTACCTGCTGCGCGTGCTCGCGCACAACCTCAAACACTATTCGGATTTCGTGCTCAATCGCCTGTACAAGGCGCCGGGCGTGATGGACATCCGCTCGAACATCGTGCTCGAGACGCTGAAGGAAGATTCGGGCGTGCCGGTGTCGCTCGTGAAGAAAAGTAGCGGGCACGGGGCGACGCATAGCGAGCGCTGAAGGTGACGAGGGCGGGGGCGTGCCGCATTCGCCCCGCCTGATTGACCGACTCTAAAGACGCGCCGCGCCGCTCAAAGCGACTTGAGGCCGTGGAACTGGCCGCTCTGGAACACCAGCGGCAGCATGTCCGCGGCATTTTCATGCACGCCGCAGCGCTCCACTTCGCCGACGAAAATCACGTGGTCGCCTTCCTCGTAGCGGCTGCGGTTATGGCATTCGAACCACGCGAGCGCGCCGTCGAGCACCGGCATGCCGGTGTCGCCCGCCGCGTGCGATACGCCTTCGAAGCGGTCGCCCTTCACGGTCGCGAAGCGCTTGCACAGATCGAGCTGCGACGCGGCCAGCACGTTGATCACGTAGTGACTGTTGCTGCGGAACACCGGCATCGATGCCGAGCGCGTCGCGAGACTCCACAGCACGAGCGGTGGATCGAGCGATACCGAGTTGAACGAGCTGGCCGTGATGCCGATCAACTGGCCTGACGCGGCGCGCGTCGTGATCACGGTGACGCCGGTCGCGAACTGGCTGAGCGCCTGTTTGAAGGCGCCCTGATCGAAGTTGGGGGGGCTCGCGCGCTTCATCGGGACGAGGTCCCCGGCGCGCGCCGTGTGAAGAATGGGCTAAAGCGCAAATAAGAGCGCAAATAAAGACATAGACCCGCGTGGCGGGAAGCGGATGTTTCGAAAGTCATAGTGAAAATCGTCGATTTCCACCGATTTTAACTGCAATCGCCGCGCGCGCCGCACCGCGATGCGTGCCGTGAGTGGTGCGGCGCCGGCGCGCTCACAGGTCGAGCACGAGCCGGCCGCCGTTTTTCGCGCCGGACACGCAGATCATCATGCTCCGGCCCGCCGTTTTTTCCGCTTCGCTGAGCACGCAATCGCGATGTTCGGGCTCGCCGTCGAGCACGGTGGTCTCGCACGCCCCGCAGATGCCTTCGCCGCAGCTGTAGTCGCAGTTCACGCCGGCCGCGAGCAGCATGTCGAGCAGGCGCTGGTCGTCCGGCACCTCGATCGTGCGGTCGCTGCGCTTCAGATACACGACGTAGCCGCTCGTCGGCACATGCGTGAGCGCCGGATCGGCGGCGAAACGCTCGACATGCGCGTTCGCGATGCCGCTCGCCGCGCACCCGGCTTCGAACGCGGCGAGCATCGGCAGCGGGCCGCAGCAGTACGCGTGCACGTGCTTGGGCTGCGCGGCGAGGAACGTCGCGAGATCGAACGGCTGGCCGCCGTGTTCGTCGTCGAACCACAGCTCGATATCGCCGCCGAGCGCCGCGAACTCGTCGAGAAACGCCGCCTGTCGGCGCGAGCGCGCGCAATAGACCACCCGCGCGGCTTTGCCTCGCGCGCGCAACTGCCGGTACATGCAGAGGATCGGCGTCACGCCGATGCCGCCGGCGATCAGCACGCTGTCTTCGGCATCCGCTGCGAGCTCGAAGTTATTGCGCGGCGCGCTGATCGGCAGCACCGTCGCGCAGCGCAGGCTTTCGTGCACGTAGCGCGAGCCGCCGCGGCTGTTCGGATCGCACAGCACGCCGAGCACGTAGCGATCGACCTCGTCGGTCGAATTGAGCAGCGAATAGCTGCGCGTGAGGCCGTTCGGCAGATGCAGATTCACGTGCGAGCCCGCGCTGAAGGCGGGAAAATGCGCGCCGTCGACGGGCACGAGTTCGATGCTCAGCACGCCTTCGGCTTCGTGACGCAGCGTGCGCACGCGGGCTTGCAGCAGGGGGGAATGCGTCATGGCGGTTTAGCGGCTCGCCGATTGGTCAGTGGATTCGACGCGGGCGGGGTCGTTCGTCGCCGCGTTGGCCGACGCGCCATGCACGATAAAAAACTTCGCGCGCTGCGTTTTCTGCCCGATGGCCTGTTCGTAATCGGCGCGTACCTGTTCCGGTTGTCCCGCCTGCCCGATGAAGTCGCGCAGATACGGTCCGAGCAGCGGATGCCGATCGAGCTCCGCGCGCGGCAGGCCGTCGATCATCTCGTCACGGCACGCGGACGGCAACGGTACGTCGTGGTTGGCCGCCGGGTCGCGAATCAGGCCCTTCGGTTCGGCGCCGGCCGCAACCGCGTCGAGTTCGTCGAAGAAGCGCTTGCGCAGCATCACGATGCCGCGGTCGCTGGCACCGAGCGTTTCCTTCGTGCGATCGGTGATGCGCCCCTGGCCGACCCACGCGGCGAAATCCTGATTCGCGACGTGGCTCGTGATCCAGGCGCCGTTCTCGTCGTAGAGCGGCCCATACCAGGACGGAATGCGCTGCTGCACGTACGGCTCCTGCTCGCGCGGCACGCGGCTGAACACCCACAGCACGCTCAGCGTGTTCTCGTCGTCGATCGGTACGCGCCATTCGAAGTGGTGACCGAGATAGAACGCGTTCGGCCACAGCGTGACGCGCCCGACGGTCCACATCGGATTCTGCTCGGTCTCCGACGCGCGCAGCCGCTTGTAGACGAAGCCATGCTCGAACTCTTCGTACTGTGTCTTCAGATGCGTGGGCACGTACTCGGCGTGGCTGTCGTGCTGACGCGCGGTCCAGTTGTTGTGGGTCCACTCGAAGTGAATCGGATCGATCGAATTTTCCTGGCACTGGAACCAGTTGCATGGCAGTTCGGCAAAAACTGCCTGCGCGAAGCCGTTCCTGAAATTGAACAGCTCCCAGTCGGGCAGCTCGGGCGCCGGCGCGGGTCCCATGTACGCCCACAGCATGCCGGCCTTCTCGCGCACTTCGTAGGCCTTGACCGTGGTCTTCTTGCGCAGGCGCGCGTCGGCATCGACGATCTCCTCGAAGGGCTGATGCAGGCACGCTCCGTTCGAGCCGAACTCCCAGCCGTGATACGCGCAGCGCAGACCGTCCTGTTCGACGAAGCCAAACGCCAGATCGGCATTGCGGTGCGGGCAGCGTCGCTGGATCAGCCCGTACTGGCCGGACAGGCTTTTGAACAGCACGAGGTCTTCGCCGAACAGGCGAATCGGCCGCACCGCCTTGTCGTCGAATTCGCTCGCGCCGGCGACCGGATGCCAGTAGCGGCGTAGATATTCGCCCATCGGCGTGCCCGGTCCCACCTGGGTCAGCAACTGATTCTTTTCCGCGCTCAACACGTCTGTTCTCCTCCTGGCATCGATCTGATACGTGCAATCCCTGGACTGCATTCTTGGCCGAAGCCGGTGGCCGAACAACTTCCGCGGCCACCAGAAAAGTTGCCGATCGTCCTGGATTGATGCGCGGGTACGGGGCATGCTGAAGTGATGCAGGGTTATTCACCCATCGTGCGCCGGCGTTTCTATACTCGATATCGGTACCGCCGGATTTGCCGCAATGGCGCGATCTGTTCCGCTGCGCAATCGCACGAGGGGGTGCCTTTCAGGACGCGTTTTCGGCCATATATTCGATTGCGGTGGCAGACCCGGCGGCGTGACACAGGCCGACGGGTTGCCGATTATTTGTGATTCTGATTCTGGGGTGAAGCTTATGAACGAGACGGCAACGCTTGGCGGTGGATGTTTCTGGTGCCTCGAAGCGGTGTATCTGGGCGTCGAGGGCGTCAATGCGGTGGAGTCGGGTTATGCGGGCGGTCACACGCGCCATCCGAGCTACGAGCAGGTCTGCGACGGCGACACCGGTCACGCGGAAGTGGTCAAGGTCGACTTCGATCCGGCGAAGATCAGTTATCGCGAGATTCTCGACATCTTCTTCGCGATCCACGATCCGACCCAGTTGAACCGGCAGGGCAACGACGTCGGCACGCAATACCGCTCGGCGATCTTCACGCATTCCGACGCGCAGCGCGAAACCGCGCTGCAGGCGATTCGCGAGATCGGCGAACAGCGCATCTACGACGGCAAGATCGTCACCGAGGTGCTGCCGCTCGGCGACAACTACTGGGCCGCCGAGGCGTATCACCAGAACTACTTCGCGCAGCATCCGAATCAGGGCTACTGCTCGTTCGTGGTCGCGCCGAAGGTCGCGAAATTCCGCCAGAAGTTCGCGCATCGGATCAAGGCCGGTTGACGGCGGGGCGGCCTGAGTGGTTTCGGCAGCGGGCGGATCAACAAGGCTGCCCGCTGTCGGTTATTGCAACGGTTCCTGTGCTGCTAATGACATGCCGCCACCCTCATTGCCGTCGTCCGCGCGTTCCTGCGTGACCCGCACGCACGCCTCCACGATCGCTTCGGCCAGCTTCACGCAGCTGAGCGGCGCCGATCCTTCCGCCTTGTTGTTGACCGCGATCACGACCGGCTGGCCGGCCAGCGCGTAGCGCGCGGCCAGTTCGGCGAGCGACGCGCGCGTCGCCGGATCTTCGTCGACGAGCCGATCGAACGGCTCGTATTTCGCCTTCGCCTGTTCGTACTTGAAGCCGCCGTGCAGACTCCAGCGCACGATCAGCGGGCCGGCCGGCTCGCCGTCGAGCAGCGCGAGCGCCGCGGCCTGGCGCAGCGGATCGGGCATCCGCGCATGAATGCCGACGCAGTAGCGCACGCCCGCCGTCTTCAGCATACGGATGAAGCGCGGCGTGAGCAGACTCGCGTCGCGAATCTCGACCGCGTAGCAACTGCCGTCGGGCAGTCCGGGCAGCGCGTGGAAAAACTCCCCGAGACGCTCGATGAACACCGCCGGCTGCGCGAGCATCTGATCCGGCAGCGGCGAGAACTGGAACACGAGCGCGCCGGCCTTGGCGCCGAGGCCTTCGAGACAGGGCGTGACGAAATCGTCGATCGCCATCTGCGCGTTCAGGAAGCACGGGTTCAGCGAGACCGGCTCGCCGCGCTCGGCGCGCACGGTGGCGTCGGTGATCGTCATCGGCGCCTTGACGATGAAGCGGAAGTGCTCAGGCACCTGCTGCGCGTAGCGCAGGTATTCGGTGACCGTCAGCGCCTGATAGAACGAGCGGTCGATGCTGACCGTCTTCAGCAGCGGATGCGCGCCGTACGCGCTCAAACCTTCGCGCGACAGCTTGCTGTTGCTGTAGTCGTCGCCGTAGACGATGCCGGTCCAGCCCGGGAACGACCACGTCGACGTGCCGAGGTGGATCTGCGGCGGCATTTGCGCCGCGAGCGCGAGCAGTTCGGGCGATGCCGGCGCGGCGACTACGTCGCGGCCGCGGCGTTTTTTCGGGGCGGCGGTCGGGACGGGAGGTGCGTCCGGTTCAGGCGTGGGGCTGTCCGGCGTGGCGTCGTCTTCGAACAGCGACGCAGCGGTGTCGGCTTTTGCGGTCTGTGGCGTGCGCTTGCGCTCTGGCTGCGCGGGAGCGCTTGCGCTTGCGCCGGAATCGGCTTCACTTGTGGACGCGGCCGGCGTTTCCATCGCTGCCTGCACGGGCATCCCGAACAGATCGAACTGCTGCAAGACCTCATGCGCCGCGCCGTCCGGCGGGCCACCGCTTTTGCCTTCGTTGCCGTTCAACGGCTCTTCAACGTCACGCGTCCCGCTATGGTCCATCGATGTCCGGCCTGCTGTTGATCAGAATTGCGCCGCGGTATCCGCTCATGCACGCCGCCGCGGCGCAACCGGTTACAGCCGGGTCACAGCGGTTTTTCGTACATATAGCGGCGCGACCACGGCAGGGTTGTCGCGCTGCGGCCGGCTTTGCGGCACACCACCTGGAAGATCGACACGTCGTCGTTTTCGAACGCATACGCGCAGCCGGCCAGATAGACGCGCCAGATGCGGAATTTTTCGTCGTCGACGAGCTTGCGGGCTTCGTCCGCATGGGCTTCGAAATTCTCCGCCCAGATGTCGAGCGTGTGCGCATAGTGACGGCGCAGGCTTTCGACGTCAACCGGTTCGAGCCCGCCGCGCTGCATCGCTTCGAGCGCGAGGCCGATGTGCGGCAGCTCGCCGTCCGGGAACACGAAACGGTCGATGAACTCGCCGCCGCCGAGCGCGGTTTCGCCGCTATCGGCGTCGCTCGACGTGATGCCGTGGTTCATCGCGATGCCGTCGTCGGCGAGCAGATCATGAATTTTCTGGAAATAGCCGGGCAGGTTCTTGCGGCCGACGTGCTCAAACATGCCGACGCTCGTGATGCGATCGAACTGCCCCGGGATGTCGCGATAGTCCTGCAAGCGGATTTCGATCTGTTTCTCGAGGCCCGCCGCTTTCACGCGTGCGGTGGCGAGATCGAACTGGTTCTGCGACAGCGTGACGCCCACGCACTGCGCACCGAACTTCTGCGCGGCGCGCAGCACGAGCGCACCCCAGCCACAGCCGATGTCGAGCAGACGCTGCCCCGGCTGCACCTGGATTTTGGTCAGAATGTGATCGATTTTCTTCAGCTGCGCGGTCGCGAGGTCTTCGGTGCCGGTCTCGAAGTACGCGCACGAGTAAACCATGTTCTCGTCGAGCCACAGCTTGTAGAACTCGTTCGAGACGTCGTAGTGATACTGGACCGCTTTTTTGTCCGAGTTCTTCGAGTGATGGAAGTAGCGACGCACGCGCGCGAGCTTGCTGGCGCTCGTCACGGTGCTGCGAGCAAGCTGGTAGCTGATATTGATGATGTCCGACAGCTTGCCTTCAATGTCGATCTTGCCTTTCACATAGGCTTCACCGAGATTGTCGAGGCTAGGTTCGAGCAGATAGGGCAGCGCGGTTGCGCTCTTCACGTGTAGCGTGACCTGGGGCGCGGCGAACTGCCCGAAGTCGTGTTGCTGACCATCCCACAGCACGAGGCGTGCGGGAACGTTGGCTTTGGCTTTGACATCTTCAACCCACTGCGCCAGCTTTTTCTCCCAGAACATGTGATCTCTCCGTGTTCGTTGATTGAAAGCAAAGCTTGTGTGGATTGCGACAGGGCGCAGCGCACTCCTTGGGCCGCGCAACGCAATCCCGCCGTTGCGCCGCTACGTTGGCAGCGCACCGGCGTCATTCGTCGGTTAGGGCGACAGGCGCGCGATCTGCCAGTTGGCGCTTTCCTGGGCGCGCGTAAACAGCAGCCGGTCGTGCAGCCGCGACGGCCGCCCCTGCCAGAATTCGATCGCGTCGGGCACCAGACGGTAGCCACCCCAGTGCGGCGGACGCGGAGGATTGTCGCCATATTGCAGGCTGATTTCGCGTTCGCGTACTTCGAGCTGCGAACGGCTTTCAATCAGCTGACTCTGGTTCGATGCCCATGCGCCGATGCGTGAGCCGAGTGGACGCGAAACGAAATACGCATCGCTGTCTTCTGCACTCGTTTTGAGCACGCGGCCCTCGATACGCACCTGGCGCTCCAGTTCGATCCAGTGAAACAGCAGGCTCGCGTAGGGGTTCGCGCCCAACTCGCGGCCCTTGCGGCTCTCGTAGTTGGTGAAGAACACGAAACCGCGCTCGTCGACGGCCTTGATGAGCACGATGCGTGCCGAGGGCCGGCCGCGCGCGTCGACGGTGGCGAGGGTCATGGCATTCGGTTCGGGCAGCTTGGCGTCGATTGCCTGCTGAAACCACGTGTCGAATTGACGGAACGGATCGTGGTTGACGTCGGCAACGTCGAGCGAGCCCAGCGAATAGTTTTTACGAAGCTCGGCGAGTGAGATCATGTTGTTATGCGAACGCTACAGTGAATCAAGTATAGCCAAGGCGCCGTTTTTTTGCCCGCGAGCGGATCAAGGTTGCGTCGCTGCTCGGGACCCTGCGCGGCGGCTTTCACGTGTTCAGGCAAAATACGGGCTGCGTGCGTTTGGCGCTGCCAAAGCGCCGCCGCTTTCTCCGTTCCGCCTGTGTTTTCGAGCCTTCATCATGTCCAGCACCACCGCGCAATCCGATCTTACTACCAGCCTCGACGCCAATGAAACCGCCGACCGCGCGCGCCGTTTCGGCGGCATCGCCCGTCTGTACGGGGCGCCAGCGCTCGCCGCGTTCGAGGGCGCGCATGTCGCGGTGATCGGCATCGGCGGCGTGGGGTCGTGGGTCGCGGAGGCGCTGGCGCGTAGCGCGGTCGGTACGCTCACGCTGATCGATCTCGACAACGTCGCGGAGAGCAACACTAACCGGCAGATTCACGCGCTCGACGGCAACTACGGAAAACCGAAGGTCGAGGCGATGGCCGAGCGCGTCGCGGCGATCAATCCGTATTGCGACGTGCGGCTGATCGAAGACTTCGTCGAGCCGGACAATTTCGCGGCGACGCTCGGCGGTGGCTTCGACTATGTGATCGACGCGATCGACAGCGTGCGCACGAAGACCGCGCTGATCGCGTGGTGCGTCGAGCGTGGCCAGCGGCTGATCACGGTCGGCGGCGCGGGCGGTCAGCTCGACCCGACGCGCATCCGCATCGACGATCTCGCGCTGACGATCCAGGATCCGCTGCTCTCGAAGGTGCGTGGCCAGTTGCGCAAACAGCATGGCTTTCCGCGCGGGCCGAAGGCGAAATTCAAGGTGAGCGCCGTCTATTCGGACGAGCCGTTGATCTATCCGGAAGCGGCGGTGTGCGATATCGACGAGCAGGCCGAGCACGTGAGCACGTCGCCGGGACGTACCGGGCCGGTCGGCTTGAATTGCGCGGGGTTCGGGTCGAGCGTGTGCGTGACCGCGAGCTTTGGTTTTGCGGCGGCCGCGTATGTGTTGCGGGAGTTGGCGAAACGGGCCGTGGCTTAGTTGCCAGCTTAGTTGCCAGCCTGGTTGCCAGCCTGGTTGCCAGCCTGGTTGCCAGCGTGGGTGCGGACCGTTCAACCCGCACCCGACTCGCTGCTACGCGAAATACTTCGAACGATCAGTACAACGACGCGCTCAGCTTGCGCCGCCACTGCGACACCAGCTCCGGCTGATGCGCGGCCAGATCGAACACCGACAACATCGTCTTGCGGCCGATATCGTCGCGAAACGCGCGGTCGCGCTGCACGATCGCGAGCAGATGTTCGAGCGCCTGCGCATATTTGCGTCGCGCGATAAACGCACTCGCGAGATCGAAGCGTGCTTCGAGATCGTCGGGGTTGCCGGCGACGCGCGCTTCGAGCGCATCGGTGGGCGGCAGGTCCGCGGCGGCGTCCACCGCGTCGAGCCGCGTCTTGATCGCGTTGAAGCGCGCGTCGATGCCTTGGGTGGTTTTCGGCGACAGCAGATCGACTTCGCTGCGTGCCTCGTCGATGCGATTGTCTTCGAGCAGCAGCTCGATGCGGTCCATGCGCGCGTCGTCGAAGCCCGGGTCGTACGCGAGCGCCGCTTGCAGCAGGTCGTACGCGTCGTCGCGACGGCCTTCGGCGAGCGCCGTTTGCGCTTCGATGCGCGCTGCCGGCGCGCCTTGCGGCACCAGGCGGTCGAGGAACTCGCGCAGCTGGCCTTCCGTCAGCACGCCGACGAACTGATCGACCGCCTGGCCGTCGGCGAACGCGATCACGTGCGGAATGCTGCGCACCTGGAAGTGCGCGGCCAGTTCGTGGTTCTCGTCCACGTTGACCTTGACGAGCTTCCATTTGCCGGCGGCTTCGGCTTCGAGCTTTTCGAGCATCGGGCCGAGACTCTTGCAGGGGCCGCACCATGGCGCCCAGAAATCGACCAGCACGGGGGCCAGCATCGACGCCTTGATGACGTCCTGTTCGAAAGTGGCCAGAGTGGTGTCCATTACTTCCTCGTCGATAGAAACGGTTTGTGGCTACATGCGGCCGAATCGCGCGAATTCAATGGCGAGCCGCGCGCGGGCCCGGCGCCGTTACTTGCGCTGCGGCAGCGGAATCCATTCGGTTTCGCCGGGCACGTGGCCCATTTCCTGATTCGTCCACGCGAGCTTCGCGGCTTCGATCTTTTCGCGCGAGCTCGCGACGAAATTCCATTCGATAAAGCGCTCGCCGTCGAGCTTCTCGCCGCCGAGCAGCATCACGCGCGCGCCGTGCGTGCTGGCCAGCGTGACGGTTTCATCGAGCGCGAGCACGGCCATCTGGCCCGCCTCGAGCGGCGTGCCGTCGATCTCCAGATCGCCTTCCACCAGATACACGCCGCGCTCCTCGTGCTCCGGCTCCAGCGCGAACGCGCTGCCCGGCGTGAAGTCGGCGGCGACGTACAGCGTGCCCGAAAACGTCGCGACCGGCGACACCGCGCCGAACGCGGTGCCCGCGATCACGCGCAGCGACACGCCGTTGCGCTCGACGACCGGCAAGGTCGCGGCCGCGTGATGCGCGAACGACGGCTCGGTGTCTTCGTCGGCGAGCGGCAGCGCGACCCAGGTCTGGATGCCGTGAATCTTCTGGCCGCGCGCGCGGTCTTCCGGCGGCGTGCGCTCCGAATGGACGATGCCGCGCCCGGCCGTCATCCAGTTGACGTCGCCGGGGACGATCTTCTGCTCGGAGCCGAGGCTGTCGCGATGCATGATCGCGCCGTCGTACAGATAGGTGACGGTTGCGAGGCCGATGTGCGGATGCGGGCGCACGTCGAGGCCCGTGCCGGGTTCGAGGTTCGCGGGGCCCATGTGGTCGAAGAAGATGAACGGGCCGATCAGGCGCGCCGCCATGGCCGGCAGCACACGCCGCACGGTCAGATTGCCGATGTCACGCAAATGCGGTTTGAGGACGGCTTTGATCGAGGTACTCATGGGCAGGCTCGCCGGGAAAGTGGAAGGGGAGGGGTCGAATGGTCGATTCTACTGCGCGTCGCGTGCGGCCGACGGCAACGGCCCCCGCGCGGCATCAGCGGGCGCCATGATGCGACGTCGCCGCCTCCGCTACACTGGCGGATTGAACCCGCACATTGGAGACGCAGATGTCGCCCAGGGACTTGCTGCTCGCACTGGTCGTCGTGATCGCGTGGGGCGTCAATTTCGTCGTGATCAAGGTCGGCCTGCACGGCGTGCCGCCGATGCTGCTCGGCGCGCTGCGCTTCACGCTCGCGGCGGTGCCGGCGGTATTTTTCGTCAAGCGGCCGCAGATGCCGTGGCGGTGGCTGTTCGCCTATGGCGCGACGATCTCGTTCGGGCAATTCGCGTTTCTGTTCTCGGCGATGTACGTCGGCATGCCGGCGGGGCTCGCGTCGCTGGTGCTGCAGGCGCAGGCGTTTTTCACGCTGATCTTCGCGGCGCTGTTTCTGCATGAGCACTTCCGTTTGCCGAACGTCGCGGGTCTGCTGATCGCCGCGGCGGGGCTCGCCGTGATCGGCCTGCAAGGCGGCCACTCGATGTCGCTCGCCGGCTTCGTGCTGACGCTGTGCGCCGCGTGCATGTGGGCGCTCGGCAATATCGTCACGAAGAAGGTCGGTAAGGTCGATCTGGTCGGGCTCGTCGTGTGGGGCAGCCTGATTCCGCCGTTGCCGTTCTTCGCGGCCTCGTTCGTGTTCGAAGGGCCGCGCGAGATCGCGAGCGCGCTGACCGGTATCAGCGCGCTGTCGATTTTCGCGATCGTCTATCTGGCGTTCATCGCGACCTTGCTCGGCTATGGCTTGTGGAGCCGTCTGCTGTCGCGCTATCCGGCGAGCCAGGTCGCGCCGTTCTCGCTGCTGGTGCCGATCGTCGGGCTCGCGTCGGCGTCGCTGCTGCTCGGCGAGCAACTCTCCGCGATGCAGGTGGCGGGCGCCTTGCTCGTGATGGCGGGGCTCGCGGTCAACGTGTTCGGCGGCTGGGTCGTGCAGCGCTTGATGCCGGCCCGCTGATAAGCCATCGCAGCACGCATGACGAGCATGAATAAAAAAACGGCCGTGAGGCCGTTTTTTTATTGCTTCCTGTATGCCGACATCACGTCATGCGGCTCTTCGCGAGCGGCGGATTCGCCGCGAAATAGCGCTTGATGCCGGTCAGGATCGCGTTGGCCATCTTCTCGCGATACGCGTCGTCGTTCAGGCGGCGCTCTTCATCGGGGTTGCTGATGAACGCGGTCTCCACGAGGATCGACGGAATATCCGGTGCCTTCAGCACCGCGAAGCCGGCCTGCTCGACCGAGCCCTTGTGCAGCTTGTTGATGTCGCCGATTTCCTTCAGCACGAAGTTGCCGTAGCGCATCGAGTCGCGAATCTGTGCGGTGGTCGACATGTCGAACAGCGCGCGGTTCACGGTCGCGTCGTCGGACTTGATGTTGATGCCGCCGATCAGATCCGACGAGTTCTCCTTGTTCGCCATCCAGCGCGCGGCCGCGCTCGACGCGCCGTGCTCCGACAGCGCGAACACCGACGAGCCCTTGGCCTCCGGCGTCGTGAACGCGTCCGCGTGGATCGACACGAACAGGTCCGCGCCGACCCGGCGCGCCTTCTGCACGCGCACGTTCAGCGGCACGAAGAAATCGGCGTCGCGCGTCATCATCGCGCGCATGTTCGGCTGCGCGTCGATCTTCGCGCGCAGCTTCTTCGCGATGTCGAGCGCGATGTGCTTCTCGTAGGTACCACCGCCGCCGATCGCGCCCGGGTCCTCGCCGCCATGACCCGGATCGATCGCGACGGTGAGCAGTCGCACGGTGTTGCTGCGGCTCGATTTGGGTGTGGTGAACGCGTAGGTGTCGTCGCTGTCGCCGGGGGTGTCGCTTTCGTTGCCGAGGCCGCGCGCGGTGCTGTTGCCACTGGTGTTGCCACCCTTGTTGCGGGCGATCGCGGTGGGCGGCGCGACTGCCGCGGAGGGCGCGGACGGTGTCGCCTGCCTGCCGGCGATGACCGGAGCGGACGGGGCCGTCGTGCCGTGTGCCGGCGGATGCCGCAGGCCCGCGGCGCCATTCGCGGCGCCCGTACCCGCGCCGCCGTTCTGCGCGTAATGCTCGAAGAACGCATCGCTGTTGTCGGTGGGCGGCGTCGTGCCGGGACCGGCGAGCGTCGCGGGCGGCGCGCTGTTCTGTTCGTCGAATGCCTGTTGCTTGCGCTCGGTCTGCGCGAGCAGATCCATCAGCGGATCGGGCGCGACAGCCGGATACAGGTCGAACACGAGCCGGTACTTGTACGCGCCGACCGGCGGCAGCGCGAACACCTGCGGCTTCACCGAGCCCTTCAGGTCGAACACCATGCGCACCACATGCGGCTGATACTGTCCGACCCGCACCGACGAAATCTGCGGATCGTTCGGCGTGATCTTCGACACCAGATCCTTCAGCGCCTGATCGAGATCGAGACCGCTCAAATCGACGACGAGCCGGTCCGGTCCCTGCAGCAATTGTTGCGTGTTCTGCAGCGGTTGATCGGATTCGATCGTCACACGCGTGTAGTCGCGCGCGGGCCACACGCGCACGCCGAGTACCGAGCTCGCCAAGGCGAGACGCGGCGCGACGAGCCCGAGCACGAGCGTCGACGCACCCGCGCGCAGGATCTGCCGACGCCGCCAGTTATGCGTTGCGCCCGCCGCCGATTCGATCGAGTGGAACGGTTTGATTAACATCTTTCGAGACATGCCTTTCCTGATTCGCTATAGGCGCGTGCGACGAGGACGCGTGCGTCCGCGTTTGCGTCGGTGCCGCCGACGAGCCCGAGCGAGAAGACGAGATCCGGCACGCCGAGCAGCGGGCCCGCGCGTTGCGGCCATTCGACGAGGCAGACCGCGCCGCTGTCGAAATATTCGCGAAAGCCTGCGTCGGCCCATTCGGCCGGATCGGTGAATCTGTACAGATCGAAGTGATACAGCGCGAGTTCCCCGGCGGGCCGCTCGAGCACATACGGTTCGACGAGCGTGTAGGTCGGACTGCGCACGCGGCCGGTGTGGCCGAGGCCGCGCAACGTCGCGCGCACGAGCGTGGTTTTGCCGGCGCCGAGGTCGCCGACGAGTTGGACTTGCAGGCCGTGGAACGCGAGGCCGCTTGCGGTGCCGGGCTGGGCGCGCGAGGCCGCGCGCACGCTTTCGATCGCCTGTGCGAAGCGCGCGCCGAACGCCTGCGTGGCGGCTTCGTCCGCGAGCGCGAAAGAGCGTTCGAGGACAACGGCAGCGGACGGTAGGGTCGCGTGATCGGAATTGACAGGCATTCTCGTAAAATGGCGTGATGAACCGAAGTCCGAAGTCCCCTGATTCCTGCACGCCCGCAACGGCCGATGATGCCGCGCGAGTCTCGTGTGCAATGTCCCGTTTCGATGAAGCGGCGCTCCATGCGCTTGCGCTCGACATCAAGACGTGGGGCCGTGAACTCGGCTTCGGGGCAATCGGCATCAGCGATACCGATCTGTCGGCCGCCGAAGCGCCGCTTGCAGCGTGGCTCGAAGCGGGTTGCCACGGCGAGATGGATTATATGGCCAAACACGGCATGAAACGCGCGCGGCCGGCCGAGCTTGTGGCCGGCACGCGACGCGTGATCACCGCGCGCATCGCTTATCTGCCCGCGCAGACGCTCGAGGGAGCGGCGGCGCAAGCAGCGCGCGACTGGCGCGCGGCCGAGCATGCGCGGCTGGCGGACCCGTCGACGGCGGTCGTGTCGATCTATGCGCGCGGCCGCGATTATCACAAGGTGATGCGTCAGCGTCTGCAACAACTGGCCGACAGGATCGAAGCGGCAATTGGGCCGTTCGGCTATCGCGTGTTCACCGATTCGGCGCCGGTGCTCGAAGTCGAGCTCGCGCAGAAGGCCGGCATCGGCTGGCGCGGCAAGCACACGTTGCTGTTGCAGCGCGACGCGGGCTCGCTGTTCTTCCTCGGCGAGATCTATGTCGACATCCCGCTGCCGACCGACGCCGAAACCGTGCCCGAGGCGGCGCCCGAAACGCCGGGCTCGCATTGCGGCAGCTGCACGCGGTGCATCGACGCCTGCCCGACCGGCGCGATCGTCGCGCCGTACAAGGTCGACGCGCGGCGCTGCATCTCCTATCTGACGATCGAGCTGAAGGGCAGTATTCCGCTCGACCTGCGGCCGCTGATCGGCAATCGTGTGTACGGCTGCGACGACTGCCAGCTCGTGTGTCCGTGGAACAAGTTCGCGCAGGCCGCGCCGGTCGCCGATTTCGACGTGCGGCACGGGCTCGATCGCGCGTCGCTGGTCGAGCTGTTCGCGTGGAGCGCGGACGAGTTCGATACGCGCATGCAAGGCAGCGCGATTCGCCGCATCGGTTACGAGAGCTGGCTGCGCAATCTCGCGGTCGGCATGGGTAACGCGTTGCGCGCCGCGCCCGCAAGTCTCGACGCCGAGGCGCGTGCCGCGATCGTGCGCGCGTTGCGGCAGCGGGTTGACGATCCGTCGACGGTGGTGCGCGAGCATGTGGAGTGGGCGCTCGAAGCGGCGTAAAGTGGCGGCAATTCGGTGGCTGCAATTCGGTGGCTGCAATTCGGTGGCGGCAATTCGTTGGTGGCAGTTCCGTGCCCGCAAGTTGGCACGCATGAGGAGCAGGCAATCATGTTCAACGCAGTGATCGACGCGCCGTTCGGCAAGGTCGGCATCCGGCTCGAGGGCGAGGCCGTGCGCGAGATCGTTTATCTGCCCGATTCGACGCGCAACGTCGCGCCCGCGACGCCGCTCGCGCGCGAGGCGGCCGACCAGCTCGAGCGTTACTTCGAGCGAGCGTCCGCGAAGTTCGAGCTGCCGCTCGCCGCGTGCGGCACCGCGTTCCAGCGGCGCGTGTGGCAGGCGATCAGCGACATCCCGCCGGGCGTCGTGCTGACCTACGGACAACTCGCGAAGCAGCTCGGCAGCGCGCCGCGCGCGGTTGGCCAGGCGTGCGGCGCGAACTTCTTTCCGATCGTGATTCCGTGTCACCGGGTGGTGAGTTCGAGCGGCATCGGCGGCTTCGCGCACGATGGCGGCGATGGCTTCTTTCGCAATGTAAAGCGCTGGCTGCTCGCGCATGAGGGTGTGCCGTACGCATGAGCACCATCACCGATACCGCCGCACACGGCGAAGACACAGCCGCCACCTCGCCGCTGCTTCTGACCAGTTCCGCATCGATCGACGCCTTCTGCGACGCGCTATGGCTCGAACACGGCCTGTCGCGCAACACGCTCGACGCGTACCGCCGCGACTTGCGCCTGTTCTGCGAATGGCTCGCGCACACGCGCAACGCCTCGCTCGACATCGCGAGCGAAGCCGACCTGACCGCCTACAGCGCGGCGCGGCAAAAGGACAAGGCGACTTCGGCGAATCGCCGGCTGTCGGTGTTTCGCCGCTATTACGCGTGGGCGGTGCGCGAGCGTCGCGCGGCCGCGGACCCAACCTTGCGCATCCGCTCGGCAAAGCAGCCGCCGCGTTTTCCGTCGACCTTGAGCGAAGCGCAGGTCGAAGCGCTGCTGGGCGCACCCGATATCGACACGCCACTCGGCTTGCGCGATCGCACGATGCTCGAGTTGATGTACGCGAGCGGCTTGCGCGTGACCGAACTGGTCACGCTGAAGAGCATCGAGGTGGGGCTCAACGAAGGCGTCGTGCGGGTGACCGGCAAGGGCTCGAAGGAGCGGCTGATTCCGTTCGGCGAAGAGGCGCACGCGTGGATCGAGCGCTATCTGCGCGACGCGCGCCCGGCGCTGCTCGGCGCGCGCGCGGCCGATGCGCTGTTCGTGACGGCACGCGCGGAAGGCATGACGCGCCAGCAGTTCTGGAACATCATCAAGCGACACGCGCAGGCGGCGGGCGTCCATGCGCCGTTGTCGCCGCACACGTTGCGTCACGCGTTCGCGACGCATCTGCTCAACCACGGCGCGGATCTGCGTGTCGTGCAATTGCTGCTTGGCCACACCGATATTTCGACGACGCAGATCTACACGCACGTCGCGCGCGAGCGTTTGAAATCGCTGCACGCGCAGCATCATCCGCGCGGGTGAGTGGGACGCGCGGGGCCGTATACGGCGGCCGCCGTTTCACATGAACTCGCGCAAGCGGTGCTTGAGAATCTTCCCGGTCGACGCAGCCGGCAGCGCCGCGAGCACCTTCAACTTGGCCGGCCGCTTGTAGGGCGCGAGCCGTTCGCCGCACCAGGCGATCAATTCCGCGGGCGTGACCGTCGCACCCGAAATCAGCTCGACGAACGCGATCACTTCTTCGTTGCCTTCGACCGCGCGTCCGATCACAGCCGACTGCACGACCTGCGGATGCGCGTTCAGCACGTGCTCGACCTCGGCCGGATACACGTTGAAGCCCGAGCGGATGATCAGTTCCTTGCTGCGTCCGACGATATGCAGCGCGCCATCGGCGTCCTGCCGCGCGAGGTCGCCGGTCTTGAGCCAGCCGTCTGCCGTGACCGTCGCGCGTGTCTGCTCAGGGTTGCGGTAATAGCCGAGCATCACGTTCGGACCGCGTACCCACAATTCGCCAATCTCGCCCGCGGCCGCTTCGACGCCGTCGAGCCCGACGAATTTCACTTCGACGCCCGGAATGACTTCGCCGACCGAGCAGTCGCCGCGCGGGGCGTCGAGCATCGTGTGCGACACGGTCGGGCTGCTTTCGGTCATGCCGTAGCCGTTGTGCAGCGGCAGACCGTACACGGCTTCGGCCTGCGCCTTCAGCGCGGCGTCGAGCGGCGAGCCGCCCGAGTATGCGAAGCGCAGTCGCGGCGCGGACCATGCGTGGCCGTGCGTGTGCAGATGTTCGAGCAGCTTCGCGTGCATCGCCGGCACGCCCTGGAAGATCGACACCTGGTCGTCGGCCAGCGCGCGACGCACCGCTTCGGGCACGAAGCGCGGCGCGAGCCGCAAGGTCGCGCCCGCATGCAGGCTGCCGAGGCATACCGACGCGAAACCGTACACGTGCGAGATCGGCAGCACCGCATAGACGACGTCGTCGGGCCCGACCTGGCGCAGCCGGCTCGACACCGCCGCGATGTACAGCAGATTCCGATGCGACAGCATCACGCCCTTCGGCGCGCCGGTGGTGCCGGTCGTGTAGATCAGCGCCGCGCATTGACGGTCGTTGGCGGCTTCGACCGGTTCGGGTTGCGCGGTGCTGTCCAGCGCATACGACCATGCGCCGATGTCCGCAGACACCGTGGGTGCATGGGTGGCCTGATGACGTTGCGCATGCTGGCGCGCGTCGGGCGAGCTTTCGACCGCATACGCGACGACGCGCGGTTGCGCATGCGCGCGGATCGAGTCGAGCTCGGCGGCGGATAGGCGCGCGTTCGACACGAGCGCCCACGCATCCAGCTTCGCGGTCGCGAACAGCAGCACGATCTGCGCGATGCTGTTTTCCGCGACGATCATCACGCGATCGCCGCCGCGCACGCCCCAGTCGCGCAGCAGCGTGGCGGTGGCATCGACGGCATCGCGCAGTTGCGCGTTGGTGAGGCGGCGCGCGTCTTCGATCAATGCGACATGCCGCGGATCGCGCGCGGCGGCGAGCGCCGGAATGTCGCTGATGCGCGCGGGCAGGGCGGCCAGGAGCGCGGGGATGTCGATGGTGGAACGGATGGATGAAGCCTGGCTCAACACTGTCTCCTGAAACAATTCATTGCCCTTGCGCAGTATCGCGCACCGCGCCGGCCTATTTTCGAACGATCGTGCCACAAGCTCCGGACCCGCACAATTGGCCGTTCGGCAAATAGCCGTCTTGCAAACGCGCCATTACAATGCGCCGATGAGCAAATCCAGACATGTCTCCGAAACGCCCGCCACGCAGTTGCTGCGGCGTCATGGCGTCACGTTCGGCGAGCATCCTTACGACTACGTCGAGCACGGCGGCACCGCGGAATCGGCACGCCAGCTCGGCGTCGACGAGCATCAGGTCGTGAAGACGCTGGTGATGGAAGACGAGCACGCGAAGCCGCTGATCGTCCTGATGCACGGCGATCGCACCGTCAGCACGAAAAACCTCGCGCGGCAGATCGGCGCGAAGCGCGTCGAGCCGTGCAAGCCCGAGGTCGCTAACCGTCATTCGGGTTACCTGATCGGCGGCACGTCGCCGTTCGGCACGCGCAAGCAGATGCCGGTGTACGTCGAGTCGACTATTCTCGAAATGGACAGGATCTGGCTGAACGGCGGCCGGCGCGGCTTTCTCGTCAGCATCGAGCCGGAAGTGCTCACCGATCTGCTTGGGGCGAAGCCGGTGCAATGCGCGAGCGTGGACTGATGACGCAGCGAGAGTTGACGTTTGCCTGAATGTTTTTTGCGCGGACACGTTCGGTAGAATGTGCGCCGCCTCGTTTCGACGGGCATGCCCTGTTGCGGTTGGGGTATCGAATGTCAGACCGCGATCCTTATAAGAGTCCCAGATGCAAAACCTGATCGTCGCTGTCGTTGCCTATCTGATCGGTTCGTTGTCGTTTGCCGTGATCGTGAGCGCCGCGATGGGTCTCGACGACCCGCGCTCGTACGGCTCGGGCAACCCCGGCGCCACCAACGTGCTACGCAGCGGCAGCAAGAAGGCCGCGATTCTGACGCTGATCGGCGATGCCTTCAAGGGCTGGCTGCCTGTATGGGTGGTCGTCCATTTCGGCGCGCGTTACGGGCTCGACGAGCGCTCGATCGCGATTGCCGCGCTCGCGGTGTTTCTCGGTCACCTGTATCCGATTTTCTTCCGCTTCAAGGGCGGCAAGGGCGTCGCGACCGCCGCGGGCGTGCTGCTGGCGATCAACCCGACGCTCGGCATCGCGACCTTGCTGACCTGGCTGATCGTCGCGTTCTTCACGCGCTACTCGTCGCTCGCGGCGCTGTGCTCGGCGCTGTTCGCGCCGCTCTTCTACGTGTTCCTGTTCGGGCCGCGCATCGTCGCGCTCGCGGTTCTGGTGATGAGCCTGCTGCTCGTGTGGCGGCATCGCGGCAACATCGCGAAGCTGATGCGGGGGCAGGAGAGCCGCATCGGCGACAAGAAGAAGGTCGCGACTCCGGCGGCGGGCAACGATCTGTGAGATGGACGGGCTGAGCGATTCGCCCGGCCCGATTTGAAGCGCGTCTGAATTCGCGCGCGAAGCTCGTTGCAAGCCTCGCGCGTCGTGGCGCTTAGTCGCGGAAGTTGTTGAAGTCGAGCGGCGTGTCGGTCACGTCCTTGCGCAGCATCGCGATCACGCTTTGCAGGTCGTCGCGCTTCCCACCGGTGATACGCACGGCATCGCCCTGAATGCTCGCCTGCACCTTGATCTTGCTGTCCTTCACGAGACGGACGATTTTCTTCGACAGATCGCCGGACACGCCTTTCTTGATCTTGATGACCTGCTTGACCTTGTCGCCGCCGATCTTCTCGATCTTGCCGTAGTCGAGAAAGCGCACGTCGACGTTGCGCTTGGCCATTTTCGAGAGCAGCACGTCTTTCACCTGACCGAGCTTGAAGTCGTCGTCGGCGTAAGCGGTGATTTCGTTTTCCTTGTGTTCGACGCGCGCGTCGGACCCCTTGAAGTCGAAACGCGTGGAAATTTCCTTGTTGGACTGCTCGATCGCGTTCTTGACTTCGATCATGTTCGCTTCGCAGACGACGTCAAACGATGGCATTGCATTCTCCCAATAGTGCGGCAGTGCGCGACGCGGCCGGTCGGCTGCGCGCGAGGCACTCGCTATAATCACGGACCGGACGTCATTTTACCGACGCCGCTCCCTTTTGCCCAAGGCCGCCGCGCATGGTCGCGACGGCGGCCGATCCGCGTCGGGCGGCGTTGCTCCTGTCGTCTTACGCGTCATGCGTCGTTTTTCGTTGCTTCCCGTCGTTGCCCTGCTGCCGATCCGATGTCCCAATCCAATCTCGTCACTCCCGCCGTCGCGTCCCTCATGGCCGGCTATTCGCTGAAGGCCCACAACACGTTCGGCTTCGATGTTTGCGCGCAGTTCGCGTGCCTGATCGAGCGTGAGGAACAGTTGCTCGCCGCGGTGCGCGATCCGCGCGTCGCGGGCCTGCCGCGCCTTGTGCTCGGCGGCGGCAGCAACGTCGTGCTGACCGGCGACTTCGCCGGGCTCGTGCTGCTGGTGGCGCTGCGCGGCCGCCGCGTGGTGCGCGAGGATCAGGACGCGTGGTATGTCGAGGCCGCCGCCGGCGAGCCGTGGCACGAGTTCGTCGCGTGGACGTTGGCCGAGAGCATGCCCGGCCTCGAAAACCTCGCGCTGATTCCGGGCACGGTCGGCGCGGCGCCGATCCAGAACATCGGTGCTTACGGGCTCGAAATGTGCGAGCGCTTCGCGTCGCTGCGGGCGATCGAGCTCGCGACCGGCGAAGCCGTGGAGCTCGACGGCGACGCGTGCCGGTTCGGCTATCGCGACAGCTTTTTCAAGCGGGAAGGGCGCGAACGCTTCGTGATCACGTCGGTGACGTTCCGCTTGCCGAAGGCGTGGCAGCCGCGCGCCGGCTATGCGGAACTCGCGCGCGAGCTGGCGGCGCGCGCCGGGCAAGCCGATGGCGAGGCTCTGCAGCCAAGCGCGCAGGCCATTTTCGATGCGGTCGTCGCCGTGCGGCGCGCGAAACTGCCCGATCCGCTCGAACTGGGCAACGCGGGGAGCTTCTTCAAGAATCCGGTGATCGATGCCGCCCGGTTCGAGGCGCTGAAACGTCGCGAGCCGGAAATCGTGTCGTATGCGCAAGCCGATGGCCGGGTGAAGCTGGCGGCCGGCTGGCTGATCGACCGATGTGGCTGGAAGGGGCGCGCGATGGGCGCGGCGGCCGTGCATGAGCGCCAGGCGCTGGTGCTGGTGAATCGCGGTGGCGCGAGCGGCGCGCAAGTGCTGGCGCTCGCGCGGGCGATCCAGCGCGACGTGTCCGAGCGATTTGGCGTGGAACTGGAGGCGGAGCCGGTTTGCTTGTGAGCGGCCGTTTCAACGCCGAAGAATGCAAAAAGGCGCCGGGAGTTTTCCTCCTGGCGCCTTTTTTGTACCGCGGTTCCGGCTTGTGTCTGGACCAGCGTTCGCTCAGTGATTGAGCTTGCCTAGCAGCAGGTATTCCATCAATGCCTTCTGCACGTGCAGACGGTTCTCCGCCTCATCCCACACGACGCTCTGCGGCCCGTCGATCACTTCGGCGCTGACTTCTTCGCCGCGATGCGCGGGCAGGCAATGCATGAAGAGCGCGTCGGGATTCGCGCGCGCCATCATGTCGGCGTCGACGCACCAGTCCGCGAAAGCCTTCTTGCGCGCTTCGTTCTCGGCTTCGAAGCCCATGCTGGTCCACACGTCGGTGGTGACGAGATCGGCGCCCGCGCAGGCTTCGTTCGGGTCGTCGAATTCCGCGTAGAACGGCGCGCTTTCCGCCGAGACGAGCGCACGGTCGAGCTTGTAACCGGGCGGCGTGGACAGGCGCAGCTTGAAGCCGAGAATCTGCGCGGCTTCGATCCACGTGTACAGCATGTTGTTCGCGTCGCCGACCCACGCGACTGTCTTGTCGCGGATCGGACCGCGATGCTCGAAGTACGTGAAGATGTCTGCGAGCACCTGGCACGGGTGGTATTCGTTGGTAAGGCCGTTGATCACCGGCACGCGCGAATTTTCGGCGAAGCGCTGGATGATGTCCTGGCCGAACGTGCGGATCATGATGATGTCGACCATTCGCGAGATGACCTGCGCGGCATCTTCGATCGGCTCGCCGCGGCCGAGCTGCGTGTCGCGCGTGCTCATGAACACCGCGTGACCGCCAAGCTGGAAGATGCCGGCTTCGAACGACAGACGCGTGCGCGTCGAATTCTTTTCGAAGATCATCGCCAGCGTGCGGTCGTGCAGCGGGTGATAGGTCTCGTAGTTCTTGAATTTGCGTTTCAGGATGCGCGCGCGTTCGAGCACGTACTCGTAGTCTTCCAGCGAGAAATCCTTGAACTGCAGGTAGTGGCGAATTTTCTTGGCGGTCATGAAACAAATACGGCGGTCTCACCCGGCAGGGTTGCCGGACTGTGCCGCCGTCGTTTGGTGGTAACTCAATGCAGCATAAAGGATTTCGCCCCGTTTGACGAGTCGGCCGGACGGCGGTGCAAGCGATCCGAAAGCGTTGCAATACGTTGTGCAAAGGTGCTGAAGGACGCTTGTGTGCGCTGCGGAAAAGGGCCCGCTGCGCTATAATCTAGGGGTTATCCCAAAGCCCAGCAGGCCGGCGTTTCGCATGAAGAAACGTGGCTCGCGTGGCGCGGAAAGCCTGTCACGGCGTGGCCGTCATGGCAGGCGCCAGAGCGGTTCAGCCGGTTCGCCGCAGCGGTTCTCGTCGTGCGGTTCGTCATTGTTGCGTTAGCGCCAGGTCCCATGAACGTCGCAGGAGCCTGCAAGCGCTTGTCGTGCATGTCGCTTGCGGCGAATTCGGGCGCGCAGCTGGCTCGCCGGTTGGCCGTCATTCCGCTGGGCAGTCACACAGGTATTCCTACATGGCCGAAGCAGCTCCAATCGAATATTTCATTCAGGGCATTACGTCGACCGGAAAAAAGTTTCGACCGAGCGACTGGTCGGAGCGGCTCGCGGGCGTCATGTCGTCGTTCGGGCCCGGCGTGAGGAAGGGGCCAAACGCCTATATGCAGTACTCGGTGTACGTGCGCCCGACGATGATCGGCGACCTCAAATGCGTCATTCTCGATTCGCGGCTGCGCGACATCGAGCCGATGGCCTTCGATTTCGTTCTCAACTTCGCGAAAGACAACGACCTGCTCGTCACCGAGGCGTGCGAACTGGAACTCGAGCATGCACCTCCGCCGCAAGCCAAACGCCATGTGATCTGACGCAGGCTGGCCGCATCGGCCGCGCGCAGCAAAAGCAAAAACCCGCAAGCAGCGGGTTTTTTTGTGGCTGCCGATCTGGCAAAAAACCAAAAAGTGGCAAAAAACAAAAAAGCCCGCCAAAGCGGGCTTCTTGTGCAGCGGAAACAGGAGGTAGCCCGCCGAAGCGGGCTGACCGGAATTACTGCGCTGCGGGCGCTTGCAGACCCTTGATGGCTGCAGCGAGACGGCTCTTGTGGCGAGCTGCCTTGTTCTTGTGAATGATGTTCTTGTCGGCGATGATGTCGATGGTTTTCGACGATGCCTTGAAGATTTCAGCGGCCTTAGCCTCGTCGCCTGCGTCGATTGCCTTGCGGACGGCCTTGATGGCCGTGCGGAACTTCGAGCGCAGTGCCGAGTTATGCGAGTTTGCCTTCGCGGCCTGGCGGGCGCGCTTGCGTGCTTGTGCGGAGTTTGCCATGACGGTTCCTTATCCTGTTCCTGTTTCCAGTACCCGGCCTTGATTGAAGAGGCGAGGTGCTGCTTCTCGATCCGAACCCCTGGAAGCGATTGCCCAAGGGCGCAAAAGTGTCGAAAAAATCGATCGAACTACGCGAAGGCGGGCCCGTGTTTTCAGGTATCCGGATGCATTGACAGATGACGTTGCGTCAAGCTGAGAATCCCGTCCGAAGACCGTTCGAAAACTGAGCAAGCTTCGAAACCGACGATTATAGCAACAAAATCAGGCACGTGGCAACGGAAAACGCGCGACGGCGCAGCGGCGGCCGGTCCGGCGTGACTTTGGCGCTTATCTGCCGACCCGTGTGCGAGGACAACAGCTCAGGGTGCTGAGGTCGACGCGAACATCGCAAGAAACACAAGAAATCGCGCTTTTCAGCAGATCGGCGCGAACGTCCGCGCCGCAAATCGGTCCGAATCGCGTTCTGGCTCGTCGCCCGCACTGGCGGGACCCGTATAATAAGCGCCCCATGAATCTATTCCGAGCCCTGCTGACGGTCAGCGGCTTCACGCTGCTGTCGCGCGTGACCGGACTGGCCCGAGAAACGTTGATCGCCCGTGCGTTCGGCGCCAGTCAATACACCGACGCGTTCTACGTCGCCTTCCGCATCCCGAACCTGCTGCGCCGCATTTCCGCCGAAGGTGCGTTCTCGCAAGCCTTCGTGCCGATCCTCGCCGAGTTCAAGAACCAGCAAGGTCACGACGCCACCAAGGCGCTAGTCGATGCTACCTCGACCGTGCTCGCGTGGGCGCTGGCCGTGCTGTCGCTGCTCGGCGTGGTCGGTGCGTCGGGCGTCGTGTTCGTCGTCGCGTCCGGCCTTGCTCACGAGGGGCACGCGTACCAGCTCGCGGTCACGATGACGCGCATCATGTTCCCGTACATCATTTTCATCTCGCTGACGTCGCTGGCGTCGGGCGTGCTGAACACGTACAAGAACTTCTCGCTGCCCGCGTTCGCGCCCGTGTTGTTGAACGTCGCGTTCATCCTCGCGGCGCTGTTCCTCGCGCCGCGCCTGCAAACGCCGGTCTATGCGCTGGCTTGGGCGGTGATCGTCGGCGGCGTGCTGCAATTCGTGGTGCAGCTGCCGGGCCTCAAAAAGATCGACATGGTGCCGCGCATCGGCCTGAATCCGCTGCGCGCGCTCGCGCATCGCGGCGTGAAGCGCGTACTCGCGAAGATGGTGCCGGCGATGTTCGCGGTGTCGGTCGCGCAGATCAGCCTGATCATCAACACCAACATCGCGTCGCACATCGGGCCGGGCGCGGTGTCGTGGATCAACTACGCCGATCGGCTGATGGAGTTTCCGACCGCGCTGCTCGGCGTCGCGCTCGGCACGATCCTGTTGCCGAGCCTGTCGAAGGCGCACGTCGATGCCGATGCGCACGAGTATTCGTCGCTGCTCGACTGGGGGCTGCGCGTCACGTTCCTGCTCGCCGCGCCGAGCGCGATCGCGCTGTTCTTCTTCGCACAGCCGTTGACGGCCGTGCTGTTCAACTACGGCAAGTTCGACGGCAACTCGGTCGTGATGGTGAGCCGCGCGCTGGCCGCCTACGGCGTCGGTCTGGTCGGCCTGATCCTGATCAAAATCCTCGCGCCGGGCTTCTACGCGAAGCAGGACATCAAGACGCCGGTGAAGATCGGCATCGGCGTGCTGGTCGTCACGCAGCTGAGCAATTACGCGTTCGTACCGGTGTTCGCGCATGCGGGTCTTACGCTGAGCGTCGGGCTCGGTGCTTGCGTCAATGCGCTGCTGCTGTTCATTGGTCTGCGCAAACGCGGCATCTATATGCCGTCGAGCGGCTGGCTCAAGTTCTTCGTGCAGTTACTCGGAGCGTGCCTCGTGCTCGCCGGCGTCATGCGCTGGCTTGCAATCAGCTTCGACTGGATCGGCATGCATAACCAGCCGGTCAGCCGCATGGTGTTGCTTGGTGCGTGCCTCGTGCTGTTCGCCGCGCTATATTTCGGTATGCTTTGGCTGATGGGCTTCAAGTACGCGTATTTCAAAAGGCGAGTGAAGTGATCACCATGTCGCGGATTCTCGATTATTTCAGCACGCTCGTCGCCGAAGACGAGAGCCTGCCGCTGACCGAGACGACGCTCTCGCTCGCGCAGGACGCCTATCCCGACCTCGATCTGCAGTCGGTGCTCGCCGAGATCGACGAGCTGGTGTTGCGGCTGCGCCGCCGCATGCCCGACGATGCCGATATCCGTCAGAAGGTTGGCATCCTCAATCGTTTCTTTTTCCGCGAACTCGGTTTCGCGAGCAATCTGAACGATTACTACGACCCCGACAACAGCCATCTGAACGTCGTGCTCAAACGTCGCCGCGGCATTCCGATTTCGCTCGCGGTGCTCTATCTGGAGATGGCCGAGCAATTCGGCGTTCCGGTGCGCGGGGTGTCTTTTCCGGGCCACTTCCTGCTGCGCGTGAGCACGCCCGATGGCGACGTGATGCTCGATCCGACCACCGGTCATTCGCTGTCCGAAGCGCAAATGGTCGAAATGCTCGAGCCGTATGTCGCGTCTGCCGGAGATTCGGTCGGACGCGCACTGCGCCTGTTGCTGCAACCGGCCACGCGTCGCGAGATCGTCGCAAGGATGTTGCGCAACCTGAAGGCGATCTACCTGCAGACCGAGCGCTGGCAGCGTCTGCTCGCGGTGCAGCAACGGCTCGTCATTCTGCTGCCGGACAATATCGAGGAAGTACGCGATCGCGGCTTCGCGTATGCGCGCCTGGACTATCTGCGGCCCGCGCTCGAGGACCTCGAAAGCTATCTCGGCGATCGCCCCGATGCCGAGGATGCGACGGTGGTCGAGTCGCAGCTGCATGAATTGCGGCAGCGCACGCGGCATGATAACGGCGAGTAGCCATAGGTATCGTCAAGCGTCATAAACGCAAAACGCCTGCACATCTCACGCATGTGCAGGCGTTTTTTTTCGTCGAATGCGGGTCAAGCCCGCGGGTCGACGACTGATCTCGTTCGGCGATCCTTACTTCGGCTGCATACGGATCGCGCCGTCCAGGCGGATCACCTCGCCGTTGAGCATCGGATTGTCGAAGATCTGCTTGGCGAGCATCGCGTATTCGGCCGGTTTGCCGAGACGCGGCGGGAACGGCACCATCGCGCCGAGCGCGTCCTGCACTTCCTGCGGCATGCCGAGCAGCATCGGCGTTTCGAAGATGCCCGGGGCGATCGTCATCACGCGGATCGCGTTGCGCGACAGGTCGCGCGCGATCGGAAGCGTCATGCCGACCACGCCGCCCTTCGAGGCGGAGTAGGCCGCCTGGCCGATCTGGCCGTCGTACGCGGCGACCGACGCCGTGTTGATGATCACGCCGCGCTCACCGTAGGCGTTCGGCTCGTTCTTCGACATCTGCACCGCGGCGAGCCGGATCATGTTGAACGTGCCGATCAGGTTGATCGTGATGGTGCGCGCGAACAGATCGAGCGCATGGGGGCCGTCCTTGCCGACGGTCTTCGCGGCCGGCGCGACGCCCGCGCAGTTGACGAGACCGCGCAGCGTGCCGAGCTTCGTCGCGGCTTCGACGGCCTGTTGCGCGTCCTCTTCGCGGCTCACGTCGCATTTGACAAACACGCCGCCGAGTTCCTTCGCGAGTGCCTCGCCCGCGTCCAGATTCAGGTCGGCGAGCACGACCTTGCCGCCGTTCTCGACGAGCAGGCGCGCGGTGGCGGCCCCGAGGCCCGATGCACCGCCGGTGATCAGGAACACATTGTCACGAATCTCCATGTCTTCTCCTTTGCTACGGTTGTTCAGTGCTTTCTCGATCGAAGCATTTTTCGACGATTGATTGTAGCGGCTATGCTGCAATGCGGAAAGCGAAGCGGGCGGCGGCATAGGAGCGCTATGGCGAGCTAATCAATTCTCCTGAGCAAGCTGCGCGAGGCGTTGCAGCTTGATTTGCCTACGCGCCAATAAAAAAACCCGCCGAAGCGGGCGGGTTTCTCGTCAAACTCGGGCAGCAGGCAACGCTTACTTCAGTGCGTCGAACGCGCGGGCGCGAATTTCGTCGACGCTGCCGAGACCCGAAATGCGGCGATATTGCGGCGCCTTCACCGAACTCGACGCGTCGCCGTTTTTCGCCCAGCCGTTGTAGTACTCGATCAGCGGCTTGGTCTGCGATTCGTACACTTCGAGGCGCTTCTTGACCGTTTCTTCCTTGTCGTCGTCGCGCTGGATCAGCGGCTCGCCGGTCACGTCGTCGATGCCTTCGACCTTCGGCGGATTGAACGTGACGTGATACGTGCGGCCCGAAGCGGGGTGCGAGCGGCGGCCGCTCATGCGCACGATGATCTCGTCGAACGGCACGTCGATCTCGAGCACGTAGTCGATCGCGACGCCGGCCTCTTTCATTGCCTCAGCTTGCGGAATCGTGCGCGGGAAACCGTCGAACAGATAGCCGTTCGCGCAGTCCGGCTGCTGCAGACGCTCCTTCACGAGGTTGATGATCAGCTCATCGGTGACGAGTTCGCCCGCGTCCATGAAGCGCTTCGCTTCGAGGCCGAGCGGCGTGCCGGCCTTGACGGCCGCGCGCAGCATGTCGCCGGTCGAAATTTGCGGAATGCCGAACTTTTCCTTGATGAAGTTGGCCTGAGTGCCTTTGCCGGCACCCGGTGCACCCAACAGGATCAAACGCATGGATATCTCCAGATCTATGTGAATTCTTTCTTGATGCGGCATGCTTCCCGGCGATTCTCGCAGGACCCGCGTCGACTACCGTTGGTTAGCTCGCGCTGCACGTCGAATACGACGGCGCTGCAAGATCCGAACGGCGCGACCGGGATAACCCGAGTCTCGCCTGCGCTGGGAGGCGCGCATAACCAGTCGATTATGCCACGGCTTCCCGCGCTCAAGACCCGAATAAAGCCCGTACGCGCGCGAGATCGGCGGGAGTATCGACGCCGGGCAGCGGTACGTCGTGCGTGACGAGCACCGCGATGCGCTCGCCATGCCACATCGCGCGCAACTGTTCGAGCGCCTCGACCTGCTCGATCGGCGAGATCGCGAGGTTCGGGTACGTGCGCAGGAATTTCGCGCGATACGCGTACAGGCCGATGTGCCGATACACGACGGCGGGCGCGGGCGGTGTGGGCATCGATGCGACGTTGGGCCAGTGCGGCTGCCACGCGTCGCGTGCCCATGGGATCGGCGCGCGCGAGAAATACAGCGCGACGCCGCGCGCATCGGGCACGACCTTGACGACGTTCGGGTTGAAAATCTCGGCGGGATCGGTGATCGGATGCGCGGCCGTCGCGATCGCGCAGTCGTTCGTCGTCGCCAGATGCGAAGCAACGCCGCGCACGAGCGCCGGGTCGATCAGCGGCTCGTCGCCCTGCACGTTGACGACGATCGTGTCGTCGCTCCAGCCGAAACGCGTCGCTACTTCGGCGAGACGGTCGGTGCCCGACGGATGATCGGCGCGCGTGAGCACCGCGTCGAAGCCGTGATCGTGCGCCGCGTCGAGCACCTCCTGCGCGTCCGACGCGACCAGCACCTGCTGCGCGCCCGCTTCGCGCGCGCGCTCCGCGACCCGCACGACCATCGGCTTGCCGCCGATATCCGCAAGCGGCTTGTTGGGCAGACGCGTCGACGCAAGGCGGGCCGGCACGACGGCGATAAACGGATGAGGAGCGGTTTGGGTCATCGGAGCAGGGGCGGGTGGCGCTCAGGCCGGGACAAGAGGCTGCGCGCGCGACGCGCACGCAGAGTCAGACATAAGCCGCAGCGAAGAAAACGACTGCGGAACGGTCGTGGAGCAGAGGTGGGGCGGGCATCGGCATTGAGGCTTGCCTGGCCCCCGCGCGCTAAACGACGTTGCGCGGTACGGCGTCGCTCCGTGTCAGGCGACCGAGCCGGGATTCAGATCGACGGGCGTGCCTTCGACGGTCTGCCGCGCTTCGTCGACGAGCATCACGGGAATGCCGTCGCGGATCGGATAGGCGAGCTTGTCCGCGTTGCAGATCAGTTCCTGCGCGGCGCGGTCGTAACTGAGCGGGCCCTTGCAAATCGGGCAGACGAGGATTTCAAGCAGGCGAGCGTCCACGGACTTTCTCCACAACTAATGCAGTGAGGCGATGATCGAGCGCGGCTTCGACCGGGACTACCCAGATGCGCGCGTCGTGCCAGGTCCCCAATTTTACCGCATCCTTTTCCGTAATCAGGATCGCGTCGGCGTCGACGTCGGTGAACGGATTGCGCTCGAACGCGTAATGATCGGGCAGCGCGCGCGTCGTGGGCGCGAGGCCGGCCGCGCGTACGGTTGCGAAAAAGCGCTCGGGCGCGCCGATGCCGGCCGCGGCCAGCACGCGTTGACCGGCGAACTGTGCGAGCGGACGACGCAGCGCGGGGTTGTCGAGATGCCACGCGTCGGCGGGCGCGAGTTGCAGGGCGAACGTGTTCGGCCAGCCAGGCAGCGTGCGCGCGTACGGATCGTTGATCAGCGTCGCGTCGCGGCGGCGCGATAGCGGCTCGCGCAGCGGGCCGGCCGGTAGCAGGAAGCCGTTGCCGCCGAGCCGGTGATCGAACACGACGAGTTCGACATCGCGCGCGAGGCGATAGTGCTGCAGGCCGTCGTCGCTGACGATCACGTCGACGTCGCGGCGCGCGGCGCACAGCGCCTGCGCGGCGGCGACGCGATCCGGACAGACCCACACGGGTGCCCCGGTGCGGCGCGCGATCAGCAGAGGCTCGTCGCCGCCGACGCGAGCCGACGAACCCGGCGTGACCTGGGTCGGCGTGCGCACGCGCGCGCCGTAGCCGCGCGACACGATGCCGGGCGTGAAGCCCGCCGCACGCAACGCTTCGACGAGCGCGATGACGGTCGGCGTCTTGCCGGTACCGCCCACCGTCACGTTGCCGACGACGACCACCGGCACGCCGACCCGCACCGACTTCAGCCAGCCGAGCGAAAACGCGGCGCGGCGCGCGGCGGCGATCGCGCCGAACACGCAGGCGAGAGGCGTCAACGCCCATGCGAGCGGTCCACGCTGCTGCCATTCGTGCGCGAGGCGCGCCTCGAGACGGTCGTTGAGTTCGCTCATGGGCGGGTCGCGGCCACGGACTGCGCGCCGTACGCACTACGCAAGGTCAACATCAACGCGGTTCTCCGGGCAATCAAATGCGAATACGGTCGAAAAATGAGGCGCAAGCATCGAGGCGAGCGGGCTCGCACAAGGTTGTGCCTCAGACCGGCAAGCGCTTCGCCGTGTTGCGCGAACGGCATGCCGTCGAACCCGCCACTCTAGCGCGCGGGCATCCCGCCCGGCAAGTCGCGTGGGACCTCGCGCACGCCTGAATGCGCTATGTGCGGTTGCTCACAGTCTGTGGATAACTTTGTGGAGAACCTGCCACCTGATTGGCCGCAAGGGCCATTGCGCGCCGTTTTGACCGGGGCGAGCGTTCGTTGTCGGCACCTAAACACCATATAAATCAAAGGCATGCCCGCAATTTATTGGGATTGACGGGCGTTCTGGCGGAATTCGTCAGGCGGTTCCCGCCATGTGGACACTTTTAACAATCCTGCGATTCCGGCTGGACGCCACTGGCCACTCGGTCTATCGTCTGTCCGGCCAGTAATACTATTCCTCGCATGAATCCCGAAAATCCCTTTGCTTCGGCGGCCGCACCAGGCGGTGAAGTCGTCGTTCCCGTCTCCGCACTCAATCGCGCAATCGGCACGATGCTCGAACGCTCGTTTCCGCTCGTCTGGGTCGCGGGTGAAGTGTCGAATTTCACGCGCGCCGCGAGCGGCCACTGGTATTTCTCGATCAAGGACGCGCAGGCGCAGATGCGCTGCGTGATGTTCCGTGGTCGCGCGCAGTACGCCGAGTTCACGCCGCGCGAAGGCGATCGGATCGAGGTGCGCGCGCTCGTCACGATGTACGAGCCGCGCGGCGAACTGCAGCTGAATGTCGAAGCGGTGCGCCGTACCGGTCAGGGGCGTCTGTACGAAGCGTTTCTGCGCCTGAAGGCGCAACTCGAGGCCGAGGGACTATTCGCCGCCGAACGCAAGCGCGCGCTGCCGACGCATCCGCGCGCGATCGGTATCGTCACGTCGTTGCAGGCCGCCGCCTTGCGCGACGTGCTGACGACGCTGTCGCGCCGCGCGCCGCATATTCCGGTGATCGTCTATCCGGCGCCGGTGCAGGGGGCGGGCGTCAGCGCGAAGCTCGCGGCGATGGTCGAGGCGGCTGGCGCGCGCCGCGAGGTCGATGTGCTGATCGTGTGTCGCGGCGGCGGTTCGATCGAAGACCTGTGGGCGTTCAACGAAGAAGTGCTCGCGCGCGCGATCGCGGAAAGCGTCATTCCGGTGGTGAGTGGCGTCGGTCACGAAACCGATTTCACGATTGCCGATTTCGCCGCCGACGTGCGCGCGCCGACTCCAACCGGCGCCGCCGAACTCGTGAGCCCGCAGCGCGTCATGCTGCTGCGCGAGCTCGATCATCGACACGCGACGCTCGCACGTGCGTTCGGCCGCATGATGGAGCGGCGCGCGCAGCAGCTCGACTGGCTGGCGCGCCGACTCGTGTCGCCGGCCGAGCGGCTTGAGCGGCAGCGCGCACATCTGCAGCAGGTGCGCGTGCGGCTTGCGTCGGCGGGGGCGCGACCGGTGCGCGACGCCCGCGCGCGCTTCGCGTTGCTGCAGATGCGCTGGCAACGTTGGCGTCCGGATCTCGCGGCCGAGCGCACGCGCGTCAAGATGCTGGCACAGCGTCTCGATGGGGCGCTCTCGCGCCAGCACGAACGCCAGCTCGCACGCATCGACATGCTCAGCGCGCGACTCGAAGTGCTGAGTCCACAGCGCACACTCGAGCGCGGTTATGCGGCCGTGCTCGACGCGCAAAGCGGTCGGGCGATTCGCACGCCGGCGTCGCTGAAACCTGGTCGTCGCTTGACGATGCATCTCGCCGAAGGCTCGGCCGACGTCGCGCTCGCCGACGTGCAGGCGCGTCTGACCGACGGTTTCTGACGTTTCGCCAGTGGGCGCGCGGCGCCCATTTTCCGGCTTGCAACGATGCAGGCACGCGCCATGCGCACCCCCTTCGGAGGGCCTTGCGCACGGCGGTTTTGCCATGCCGGACATAAAGGCCGTTGGTTTGCGGGGTTATTCCAAGTCGCCTACAATCGAGTGCTCGATAGCGTCATCCGCAGACTCCCCACAACAGATACAGAGAAGGAAAGCACCATGGAACATACGCTCCCGCCGCTGCCGTTCGCGAAAAACGCGCTCGCTCCGCACATGTCGGAAGAGACGCTCGAGTTTCACTATGGCAAGCATCACCAGACCTATGTGACCAACCTGAACAATCTGATCAAGGGCACGGAGTTCGAGAACCTGTCGCTGGAAGAGATCGTCAAGAAGTCGTCGGGCGGTATCTTCAACAATTCCGCTCAGGTATGGAATCACACGTTCTTCTGGAACAGCCTGTCGCCGCAAGGTGGCGGCGCTCCGACCGGCGCGCTGGCCGACGCGATCAACGCGAAGTGGGGTTCGTTCGACAAGTTCAAGGAAGAGTTTGCAAAGACCGCGGTCGGCACGTTCGGCTCGGGCTGGGCATGGCTCGTGAAGAAGGCTGATGGTTCGCTCGACCTGGTGTCGACGAGCAACGCCGCCACGCCGCTCACCACCGACGCAAAGGCACTGCTCACGATCGACGTGTGGGAGCACGCTTACTACATCGACTATCGCAATGCGCGTCCGAAGTTCGTCGAAGCGTACTGGAACATCGTCAACTGGGACTTCGCAGCGAAAAACTTCGCTTGAGATTGCCGGTTGCCGCTTGCCGCTTGCCGTCTGAGATCGTCACCCGGCGTGAGGTTTGGATAAGCCGAGCCGGTTCTCGCGGTTGCGATCGATGACGGTGGCAAAAACACGAAAGCCCTCCTGTGCGAGGGCTTTCTTTTTATCGACGCGATTTGGAGGCGAGGATTGGGTGTTGCGTTCGCTGACCGTCAGCGGGCGCCTTTCTTGCGCGCTTCTGAAACAAGTTTGTCACAGTTGGTAACCACGGTGTCGCGCTGTGAAGCGGATTTGACCGTTGTCTAACCGTCCGACTCAGCACTCGACGACATCTGTCGATGCCGATGACCCCGGCCGCCACCCGTCGACTTCGGGGAACTGGCGGGGGTGGGCGCCGGTGGCGGATGGTTCATGTACTGGAAGTTCTGCGCGATTGCGGCGCTCGGAAAGGTCGTCGTGCCCGGTTGCTGGAGTACGACGCTCGGCGTGGCCGGCGTCGATTGCGCGAACACGGGCGCGCTACAGGCGACGCAAGCTGCTGCGGCGGCGGGAATGAGCCGGTTCATCGATTCGTCCTTCGTCTGGTCGATTGGTTGGGCGGCGGGAATGTTCGACGCGAGTGTAGGGCGCACTCTGCGACAATTGATTGCCAGCTCATTTACAAGCATTACCCGATATAACGTACCCGATCGCTGCGTCCGCACGCGGTCGGCAACAGGCAAGCCGGCAGCGCAAAAACTTTCTGTAACGAAGCCGTAACCACGGAATTTTGCGATTAGCCTAACGTTTGAATTCCAATCCTCCGAACTGCACGACCATGATTTCCAGCAATAAAACAATCGGCCTGGCGATTCCCGCCGCCATCATCGCACTCGCGTTGGGAGGTTGCGCGGTGGCGCCGCCAAGCGGCCCGAGTATTGCCGCGATGCCGCGTAGCGGCGAGCCGCTGAGCGTGTTTCAGCAGAACGACTACGCGTGCCGTGATTACGCAAATCAATCGACGAATGGGACCGGCGCGGCGCAGGCGGCCACCACGAATAGCGTGAACAGTGCGGCGCTCGGTACGCTCGGCGGCGCAGCGATCGGCGCGCTGTTCGGTGCCGCGGCGGGCAACGCCGGCGCGGGCGCGGCGATCGGCGCGGGCAGTGGCCTGCTGATCGGCGGCGCGAACGGCGCGAATGGTGCACAGTATTCGGCCGCCGGCCTACAGGCGCACTACGATACCGCCTACGCCCAGTGCATGACCTCGAAGGGCGAGACGATCGTTCAGCCGCAGCCTTACTATTCGACGCAACCGGTGTATGTCGCGCCGCGTCCTTATTACGCGCCGCCGCCGCCGGTCATGTATGCGCCCTATCCGGCTTACTGAGCGGTGACGGCTGCGGGGCGACCGGCTCGCTTACTCCGTGTTGTCCGTTGAGCTCGCCTTGCTCGGACGACGGCTGCGAGAAGCCGTCTTACGGGTAGCCTTCCTGGCGGCCACGGGCGCTTCTTCCGGGCTGACCGCCGGCGCAGGGGCCTCGGCCGGCGCAGCGATCTCGGGTACTTCATCGATCGTGCGCGGCGTGCTTTTCTTCACTTTCTTCGCAGCCGTTTTGCGCGATGCGCGCTTTTTGGCGCTTTGACGCTGGGCGAGTGGGGCGTGGTCGGTGGTCTGCCCGGTTTCGGGGCCGAAAAGGACCTGCTCAGCGGTTGAATCCGCTTCCTCTGTTACAGAGCGCGCTTCGGACTCTTCAGAGATCTGCTCAGTGACGAACTCGTGTGAGTGCGGCGCCTGCTCATGCGGTTCCTGCAGCGGGATCTGTTCGGCGGGTTCGGTGGAAGCCGGCGTGGTGACCGCAGGTTCTTCATCAGCTTCGTGGTGCTTGCGCCTGTCGTGGGCGGCTTCCTGCTGGCCACGGGCCGCCTTGCGGTTGCTCCGATCCTTGCGTCGCGACTTATGCTTGCTGCCCGATTCAGAAGCGCCCGCTTGCGTAGTCTGCGTTTCGTACGACTCCTCAGCCGACCCCGTCTCGGACGACTCAGCTACGGTTTCGCCGACGATTTCACCTGTCGCTTCACTCGCGACGTTCACACCGCTGCTTCGATAAACGTACGCGCCTGACTTCTCATCGCGGCCGAATTCGAGCAGCCCGCGCGCCTGCGCTTCTTCCAGCAGATTGCCGAAAGCGCGGAAACCGTAGTACGTCTCGTTGAAATCCGGTTTGCGCCGCTTGATCGCGTTCTTCAGCACGGACGCCCAGATCTTGCCGCTGTCGCCGCGTTCGGAAGCGAGTGCGTCGAACGTTTGCACCGCAATCTCGACGGCCTTGCTACGGCGCTTCTCCAGATCTTCCTTGGGCGGGGCCTTCTCTTCGTCCGGCGCACGTTTGGCGGCCTGCGGGGCGCTCTGTTGAGGGCGCGACGATTCGCGCCGCACGACTGAGCGCTGACTTTCGCGTACGAGATCGTCGTAGAAGAAGAACTCGTCGCAATTCGCAATCAGCAGATCCGAGGTGGACTGCTGCACACCGACGCCGATCACCTGCTTGGCGTTCTCGCGCAACTTCGACACGAGCGGCGAGAAATCCGAATCACCACTGATGATCACGAACGTATTGACGTGCGATTTCGTGTAGCAGAGGTCGAGCGCATCGACGACGAGCCGGATGTCGGCCGAATTCTTGCCCGACTGGCGCACATGGGGAATTTCGATCAACTCGAAATTGGCCTCATGCATGGCCCCCTTGAAACTCTTGTAGCGATCCCAGTCGCAATACGCTTTCTTGACGACGATACTGCCCTTCAGCAGCAGGCGTTCGAGCACCAGCTTGATGTCGAACTTGTCGTACTTCGCGTCGCGCACGCCGAGCGCGACATTTTCGAAGTCGCAGAATAGCGCCATGCTGACGTTTTCGTTGGATGACGCCATGTATATCTCCATTGAAGCGGTCGTCGAACTCGACGATTCGCGACATGATAGCGATTCCAGCGAAGGTGAGCAGCGTTTGTGGTGCGTTCGCACCGATAGTCAGGTGGAAGGTGGCGGCAGGCGACCCAGAAAGCAGCTTCATGTCAGTGCCGTTACATGGTATCGCGGCGAACCGTGTTGTTCCATGTCGCGCGAGCTTCCAGCACATCGTCGATCAGTCCATATTCCCTCGCTTCCAGCGCTGACATGAAGTTGTCGCGGTCGGTATCGCGCGCGATTTCCTCGATGCTGCGTCCGGTGCGCTCCGCCATCATCGCATTGAGACGCGCTCGCAAATGCAGCACTTCCTTCGCCTGGATTTCGATGTCCGCCGCGGTGCCCTGACCGCCGCCGGACGGCTGGTGAATCATGATGCGCGCATTGGGTAACGCATACCGTTTGCCACGTTGACCCGCGGTGAGCAGGAAGGTCCCCATGCTCGCGGCAAAGCCCGTACACAAGGTCGAGACCTCTGGCTTGATGAACTGCATGGTGTCGTAAATCGCAAGACCGTCGTACACCGAGCCGCCAGGCGAGTTGATGTAAAAAGAAATATCCTTGTCAGGGTTCTCCGACTCGAGAAACAGCAATTGCGCGACGATCAGACTGGCCGACTGCTCGTTCACGGGGCCGACAAGAAACACGATGCGCTCGCGCAGCAGACGGGAGTAGATGTCATAGGCGCGCTCGCCCCGGCCGGATTGTTCGATGACCGTGGGCACGAGGCCCAGGCCATAGACAGATGGGTAACTGGAAGGCATAGGGTCCTCGTTCAGGATGGGCGGCACGGGCATTCCGGGATGCGCATGCGGCCGCGGTTCGCAAGCCGCATCACAGGCGCGGGTTGTTGCTCATTTGACGAACTGGCGGCCGGCCGTGTGACAAATATTTTTTTGTGCCTCGCTGTCACATCACTCGCTGCTCATGCGTCAAGCTCAGGAATACCGGCCGTGGCTTGCGCTTGAGCCGTGTCACCGGTACGAAGCCGTTTTTTCACCACGCACCATCGGGAGGTCTACGCATGACGGAACAGGGAATCGACAAGGCATCCAGTTTCGAGGCCGCGCGCGCCCGTCTGCTGGCTCTCGCGTACCGGATGCTCGGCAGTCGCGCGGAAGCCGAAGACGTGGTGCAGGACGTCTGGCTCAAATGGCATCTGGCGGATACTCAGGCGGTGCAAACACCGGTTGCCTGGCTCACCACGCTTACCACCCGCACGGCGATCGACCGTTTGCGGCACGCGCGGCGCGAGCGAGCGTCGCAGGCTAGCGGCTGGCTACCGGAGCCGTGGCTCGACGAGGTTGCGCCATCGGCGGAGGAGTTGGCATTGCGCGCGGCGGATATGTCGTATGGCGTGATGCTGCTGCTCGAACATCTGAAGCCGGACGAGCGCGCGGCGTTCGTCCTGCATGAAGCGTTCGAGTGCGGCTATGCGGAAATTGCCTCGATTCTCGAACGCACACCGGCCGCTTGCCGGCAAATCGTTCACCGGGCCAAGGAGCGTCTGCGGCGTGCGGGCGCGCCGTTGGAGCGGCCCGATCCCGCGGTACATGGGCGAATCGTCGAGCGTTTGCGTGTCGCGCTCGAAGCGCAAGACCGGGTGGGCCTGCTGCAGCTTTTCAGCGACGCGCCCCAACTGATCAGCGACGTACCTCTGCACGCTGCGCCCACGCCGTTCTCCACGGTCGGCACGTCCCTTCGCGCGCACGCACCCACGCCGAGGACTGAAGCGCAGTGCGCTTGCGAGCCGGTGTCAGTTCCGGAGTGGATTGTCACCATCACCTCGCTCGCGCAGCAGGCGAGCCACGCCGAGGTGGTGTCGATGGAGGGGGCCGTGTGCATCGCGTTGTTCTGCGATGGCGACATCGTCGGATTGATCGACGTGGTGACGGATGGCGCGACGGACCTGTCGGCGAGAATCGTCTCGTTGCGCATCCTGACTAGCGCCGCGCATTTGCAGGCGGCTAATCAGATGCTGGGTCGTGACGCGGTCAAGGAACTGCTTGCCCGGATCAAGAAACATCCGGCGGTATCAGTTACGGTGAGCCGCGACTTCCCAGTTGATGTCGACGCATAGCACCTGCGTTCCATGCGACGTGTGCGCGGCAATCGACGCAGTAACGCACAGGTGCGCTTCGTTGATCGACAGATACGGCGGCGTCAGGTGTACCCGTCCCGGTTGACGCATTGCCTGGATGAAGTACGGGCGGCGTTCCCAACTCGCGCCTTCGGAATGCAGCAGCGGGCTAAAGCGCTTCGCACGTTGCGATGTGCGGCCCGGCGGCAGCACGTTGTCGCCGATCTGCCGGCCCGAGCCGTCCAGCACAAAGCAGCGCGCCGTTTCGCCGAGCGCGAGCAACGGGGTGGTGGCCTGCGCAATCGATTCTCCGGCAATCATTTGCGCGGCGGCTGTCTCGAGCGCGGTGACATACGGTGCGAGCCGCGCGGACTGGGCTTTCTCGCGCGCGGCAACGCGTTCACGCAGCGCGGCGGAAAGCGCATCCATCAGGCCGGCTGCGACTTGCGGCTTGACGGGGTCGACGCTCGGGCCGGCGAAATAGGCGCCCTGGACGAAATCCACGTTGCATTCAAGCGCAATCAGTGCGTCGCGCTCGGTGCTCAGACCGCCCATCAGCACCAGTTGCCCAGATTCGTGCAACAGGGAGACGAGGCCCGGCAACACGCGCTCGATGTGCGAGTGTTCACTCGCTTGCGCGAGGATGCAGCGGTCGAGCGTGACGATGTCCGGCCGCAGATTCCACACGCGGTCGATGTTCGAGTGTTTTGCGCCAAAGCCGTCGAGCGCAATCAGGAAACCGGATTTGCGCAGCAAATCGACGATTTCGGCAAAGCGCGTGGTCTCGCCTCCGGCCTGTTCGGATACTTCGAGCACCACGCGTTGCGGCGGCAGGCCGAGCGTTTTGAGGCTGGCAAGCAGCGCGTCACCGTAGCTGGTGTCCATCAGTGCGGCGGGATGCAGGCTGAGGAAGAGCCATTCGTCGTGGCTGTCGAACGCGTTGAAGTTCCCGAGGTGCAGCGATTCGGCCAGCCGTCCGAGTTCAAGCAGGTCGCCGCGTCGCGCGGCCTGCGTAAAGACCTCGTGCGAGGGCACTTGCCTTTCATGCTCGTCGTGGGCGCGCAGCGATGCGTGATACCCGATCGCTCGCCGGTGCGAGACCGAGAAAACCGGCTGAAACACGCTGAAAACCGTGTAGCCGCCATACAGAACGGTACGCCGGGAGCCTTCGTCGCCGGCCATCGGGCGTGGTGGCTGGAAACCGGGAGGATCGAGTTCGATCATGCTCATCATGTCAGTCGTGTGGAAATGGCGGCGCTTGCAGGACTCGGCAGGAGTTCGCAGGCGCAGATCAAGAGTTTACAGGATAGGCGAGCAAGAACTATGCGCGTGCACGAACACAGCTCGAGCGTCCAGCGGCGATGCTTTGAGGCCACCATTCTGCATGCCCAGCGGTACAAGGTTGATGACACGCACTTCGCTGGTGCGGGACGCGCCCTGTTGCGGGTCGGCGGCGCTGTTCGAGGGTGCTGCGGGCCGCGCGCTCAGGCCCCTAGCCGGAAGTCCGTTCGCCGGTACGCCGGAAGCGGCCGCCCTCATTCGTGCGGCAGCCAGGTGTGCGGCTTTCAGGTCCGCTCCGAAGGATCGGTCTTTTTCGCGGGCGTGCGGATGTCCGGCGACAACTGCGCAAAGATCCACGACGAGCATGCAGTGATGATGCCGACGCACAGGAACGTCGCATGAAACGCGGGCAACGAATTGGCAGCCGTCACGCGTTGCATGATGCCGGTAAAGGTCGCCAGCAGCGCACCGGCCACGGTCACGCCGAGACTCATCGAAAGCATCTGCACGAGCGAAAACAGGCTATTGCCGCTGCTTGCGCCGCCGGTGCCGAGGTCCTTCAGCGTCAGCGTGTTCATCGCGGTGAACTGCATCGAGTTCACGCCGCCGAAGATCGCCAGTTGCACGAGTCGCAGCCACAGCGGCTGATTCGTGCTCGTGAGCGCGAAACTCGCCATCATCAGGCCGACCAGAATCGTGTTCGTCATCAGCACGCGTCGATAGCTGTACTTCAGGATCAGTGTCGTCACAAGACGCTTCGTCGCCATGCCCGCGGCCGCCACGGGCAGCATCATCAGGCCGGCTTCGAAGGCGCTATAGCCGAGGCTCACCTGCAGCAGCAGAGGAATCAGGTAAGGCATCGAGCCGCTGCCGATCCGCGCGAACAGATTGCCGAGCAATCCGACGCTAAAAGTGTGGATCTTGAAGAGATCGAGCGGGAAGATCGGTGCGGACGCGCGCACCGCGTGCAGACCATAAGCAACGAAGCACGCAAGGCTCAGAATCAGCAGCACCAGCACCGTGGCATGTTGAACGCCGAACTCTGTACGGCCATCGAGCGCGAACGAAATCGCCACCATGCCAACCACCAGCAGCAGGTAGCCGCCAAGGTCGAATTTGCCCGTGTTTTCGTTGCGGCTGTCCGGCATGAAGATAAACGTCGCGATGCAGCCCACGATGCCGACCGGCACGTTGATCAGAAAGATCCAGTGCCACGACGCGATCTTGACGAGCCAGCCGCCGAGCGTCGGTCCGATCAACGGTCCGATCAGACCGGGAATCGCCACGAACGACAACGCCGGCAGATAGCGCTCCGCCGGGAAAGTGCGCAGCACCGCGAGCCGCCCAACCGGCAGCAGCATCGCGCCGCCCACGCCTTGCAGAATGCGGAACAGCACCAGCTGGTTCAGCGTATGCGCGTTCGCGCACAGCAACGAGCCCACCGCGAACACGAGAATCGCACTGAAGAACACGCGCCGCGTGCCGAGTTTGTCGGCGAGCCAGCCGGACACGGGGATCATGACCGCCATCGTCAGCGAGTAGGCGATCACCACCGATTGCATGCGCAGCGGCAGCTCGCCGAGGCTTGTCGCCATCGCGGGGAGCGCGGTGTTGACGATCGTCGAATCCAGCGTCTGCATGAAGAAGCCGGTGGCGACCAGCCACAGCATTACGGTCAGCGAGCGGGGCGAGGGACCCGAGGGGATGTCGGGAGCGAGGGCGGGCGGAGTCGGCGTCGTGGACATGGAAGGCGGCTAGGCGCGCTCGGTCGGGCTGGGACTCGCTATTCTAGGGAAAAGCGCGGCCCGGCGCAGCGGCGGGGGCGTATTGCGATCGTGTCGATGCTCGGCCGCCGTCGCGCTCCGGGCTGTGTTTACGCATCGGGCGGCAACTGCGCCGCCGCATGAAAGAACGCCTGGGCCCGCGGCTCGTTGCCAAAGGCCACGTGAATCCTGATCCACGGGCTCGGCTCCCGATTCGGCCTGAAGTGTTGTCCAGGCAGCACTGTCACGCCGAGCGGCACACCGCATTCAACCAGCCGCTCGGCGTTTGCGACATGGGGCACGCGCGCCCACACGAACTTACCGCCCGCCGGCTCTTCGAAAATCTCCCAGCCGGCATCTTCGAGCGTCTGGACGGTCGAGCCGAGCGCGCCACGCATCTGCCGGCGCAGTCGTTCCAGATATTTGCGATATGCGCCGCGCTCCAGCATCGACACCGCCACCGCTTCGGCAAAGCGCGAGCAGCCGATGCTCGTCAACATCTTGATGTCGACCAGATCCTTGATGATCGCGTGGTTCGCAACCACGCAGCCGATCCGTAGCGACGACGACAGCGTCTTCGACAATCCGCCGATGTAGATCACCTGTTCGAGCTGGTCGAGGGTAGCGAGGCGATCGGTGATGTCGGTCTGAAAATCCGCGTAGATGTCGTCTTCGATAATCTGGAAGCCGTGCTCGCGCGCCAGTTGCAGCAGACGGAAAGCGACCTGCGGTGCGACCGTCGTGCCGGTCGGATTGTGGAACACGGTGTTGATGAGCAGCAGTCTGGGTCGGTGCAGCTTCAGTTGCGCCTGCATCACCTCGAGATCGGGTCCATTGCCGGTGCGGGGGATGCCGACCAGCTTCATGCCGTGCAGTCGCAGCAGGCCGTACAGGTTGTAGTAACCGGGGTCCTCGACGAAGATCGTGTCGCCGGGCTTGAGCAGGTAGCGCACGAGCAGATCGAACGCCTGACTTGCGCCGTCGGTGATCAGAATCTGCGACGCCTCTGCCTGGATACCCAACTGTCCAATGCGGGTTCGCAACTGCTCGCGCAAGACAGGATTGCCGAGCGGCGTCGCGTACTCGACCATGCTGGCGGGATCGGTTCGCGACACGTGCCGGATCGCCTGGGCAATGCCATCGATGTCGCGCCACCCTACGGGAATAAAGCCGGTGCTGAGCTTCAGCGTCTCGCCGGGATAGTTGAATTGCTCCAGCAAATGGTCCGACTCGACGTCGGCGCGGCGCGGGTCCGAGGTGCCCTGGCAGTGCATGTCCGGCGGCTGACGATCGGCGACATAGAAGCCGGAACCGTGGCGCGAATCGACATAGCCGAGCGACACCAGCCGGTCGTACGCCTCGATCACCGGAAAGCGGCTGACGCCGAAGTCGGCGGCGAATTGGCGGATCGACGGCAGCTTCGAGCCAGGATGCGCATTGCGCGAACGGATCCACGCCGATACGCCCGCGACGATCTGCTCGGTCAGCGGCACGCCGTTGTCCCGATCGAGCTGGATTTCGAGTTTCATACGCTTGCCGTCCTTCGCCACCACGCCAACTGTTCGGTTTTTTGACTGAACAGTTCCGATGAAAGTGTTCGGAACTGTGCATGTGTCTCCGATCATCGCACGTCAATAATCGGTACGACAGAAAATCCTTCAAGGAGAGCGGCGATGCGAGAAGTACGAGTTTTCGAGCTGGAACATGACGAGCCCGTCACGGCGTGGCGGGTCGAGCGTCCGTCGGTTTTCAAGGTGATCAGCGGCAACGTCTGGCTGACCGTCGAGGGTGAGCACGAGGATCATTGGCTCGCAGCGGGCGAGTCGATCGGGTTGGCGCGTGGCTCGGTGGCATGGGTCAGCGCGGGGCAGGCGGGCGCGCGTCTTGCGCTGGCGAGCGGCTCGGAGCGCAAGTTGCCGAAGCTGCCCTTCGGCTGGCCGATGCCGGCTTGGCTGCTGCGTCGACCACACGCGGTGTGAAGCAGGGCGGACGGCGGGCCGCCGCTTTTCAGACGGTTTTCAGTCCTTGGGCAGGCACCTACGAGGTCACTACTCAACCCCGCCCGCCGGATACTCCCCGATATACCTCGCCCGCGGCCGGATCAAGCGGCCATCGCGCGTCTGCTCCATCGCGTGCGCGATCCATCCGACCACGCGCCCGAGCGCAAACAGCGTGAACGCGGCCCCGGCCGGCAAGCCGAGCACGCGCTCGAGCGCCGCAAGCCCGAAATCCAATGTCGGCTCCGCGCCCGTCGTGTCGCGCACCGCTCGCGCGAGCTGGAGGACCTCGTTGAGCGGTGAGCGGGCCGGCGCGCAGTCGGCGAGCATCGTCAGCAACAGCCGCGCGCGCGGATCGCCGTCCGGATAGAGCGGATGACCGAAGCCCGACAGCACCGGCCCCGGCGCGCCGTGTTCGTGGCGCGCGAGACGGTTCGCCAGATAGCGGTCGAGGTCGGGCGCGCGCGACGCCTCGTCGAGCAGGGCCGCGATGCGTACGGTTTCGCCGCCGTGACGCGGCCCGGAGAGTGCCGCGAGCCCGCCCGCGACCGCGCCGAACAGATGCGTGCCCGTCGACGTGATGCAGCGGACCGTGAATGTCGACGCGTTCAGCTCGTGATCCGCGCACGCGACCAGTGCCGCGCGCAGCAGCAAGCTTTGTGGCCGGCTACGCACCCGCCAGGCCGTCGCGATCTGCCGATGCAGCGGTTCGTTCGACGGCGCCGCCGGCAGCATCGCGGCGGCCAGCAGCCGCATCACGGCGCACGCGGTGTCGAGTTGAGCATCGCGCCCGAGCGCCCACACGCGCGGCATTTGCGCGGCCGCGGCCGGCAGCAGCACGAGCGCGCGATCGAGCGGCGTGCTGTCGCTCCACAGCTTGAGCCACGCGGCCCATTGCGCGGGGGCGACCGGCACGGCGGGCGCATCGGCGATGCGCCGCGGGCTGCATTCCCACAGCAGGGCCGCGACGTCTTCGAGTGACGCATGGCGCGCGAGCTCGATCGCATCGTGGCCGCGATACAGCAGGCGACGGTCCGCGACCAGCGTGATCGACGATTCGAGCACCGGCACGCCCCAGTCGAGCACCTTTTGCGCGACCTTGCCCGCGCGCTTGCCGTCCGCCTTGCGACGCGCAAGACGACGCACCTCGGCGGCATCGTAGAGCCGATGCCTGCCTTGCGCATCCGGCGACGAGCTCAGCATTCCGCGGCTCACGTACGCATACAGCGTCGGCAAGCTGATGCCGAGCGTCGCGGCCGCTTCGGTGGCGGTCAGGTAAATCGGAGTGGGCATGAAAGCGCGTCGAAACAGAAGAAATCAATATATATTGATTATCATAATCAAGATTGATCGGGGCGACACGCCTATTTAGACTCGGTGCACCTGCTTCCTGTCCGCGCGACCCACGCGCCCACTGCCATGACGCCCGAACTCGCCCTCAAACATATCTGGACGCTTGCCGGTTGTGATCCGGTTGCGCTGCACGCCGTGTCGCTCGCCGGCACGGACCCCGGCTTGCCGTCGGTCTACCGCGTCGGCAGCCTAGCGTCGGCAACCATCGCCGTGACGGGCCTTGCCGCCGCCGAATACTGGCGCTTGCGTAGTGGACACCGGCAACAGGTGTCGGTGCAGATGCGTCGCGCGCTGGCGGCGTTTCGCAGCGAACGCTATCTGCGGATCGACGACGGGCCACCGCCCACGCTGCGCGATCCGGTCACCGGCTTCTACGAAACGGGCGACGGTCGCTGGATCCAGCTACACACGAATTTTGCGCATCACCTCAAGGGCGTGCTCGAGGTGCTCGGCTGCGACAACGGGCGCGAGTCGGTGGCGGCCGCGATTCGCGGCTGGGAGGGGGCGACGCTCGATCGCACGCTTGCGGACGCGGGCCTGTGTGCCGCATTGATTCGCACGCCCGACGAATGGGCTGCGCTCGAGCAGGCCAAGGCGATCGCGCGTTTGCCGCTGTTCGAGATCGAGCGCATCGGCGACGCGCCGGTCGAGCCGCCGCGCTCTGGTGACACTGACGCCGACCGCCCGCTCGCGGGCGTGCGCGTGCTGGATCTGTCGCGGATCATCGCGGGACCGGTGGCTGGCCGCGCGCTCGCGCATCATGGCGCGGACGTGTTGAGTGTCAACGGGCCGCATCTGCCGAACATCGCGCCGCTCGTGATCGACAACGGCCGCGGCAAGCGTTCGGCGCTCGTCGATCTGCGCGACGCGGCCGGCCGCGACACGTTGCGTGGCCTCGCGCGCGATGCCGACGTGTTCCTGCAGGCCTATCGTCCGGGCGCGCTGGCGGCGCGCGGCTTCGGGCCCGACGAACTCGCGCGGCTGCGGCCCGGCATCGTCCATGTCTCGGTGTGCGCTTACGGGCACACGGGGCCGTGGGCGCAGCGACGCGGCTTCGATAGTCTGGTGCAGTCGGCGAGCGGCATCGCGTGGACCGAGCGCGCGGCGGCGGGATCGGTCGAGCCGCGCCATCTGCCGTGTCAGGCGCTCGATCACGCGACCGGCTACCTGGCCGCGTTCGGTGCGATGGTCGCGCTCGCGCGACGGGCTCGCGAGGGCGGTAGCTGGCATGTGAAGGTGTCGCTCGCGCAGACTGGGCGCTGGTTGCAGTCGTTCGGGCTGCTCGACGATGGTCAGCGGGCGCCCGAGGTGTCGCTCGAGGATGTGCGCGATTGCGTCGCGAGCGTGCAGTCGGAATTCGGCCGCGTGCTTGGCGTGCAGCCCGCGGAGCAACTGGATGAGACGCCTGCGTTTTATGCGCTGCCGCCGGCGCGACTCGGCGCGTACGAAGCGCGCTGGACTTGAAGGTTGGAGCGGGCGGCGCGTTCAGCTCGAGACCACGGCGCGCCCGAGCGCCCACCGTGTCGCCGCCTACTTCCTCAACTCCGCGACGAAGTCGTAGTAGTCGTTGCGGCAATACGTATCGGTCAACTCGATCGCCCGCTGATCCGCCGTATAACCCACGCGCGTGATCAGCAGCAACGCCTCGTTCGGCGCGATGCTCATCTGCTGCGCGATTTCGTCGCTCGCGTTCACCGCGCGGAAGTGCTGCAACGCGCGCACGATCGTCAGTCCGCGACTCTCCAGATACGTGTACAACGAATCGCCGATTGCCTGCGGATCGGGAATCACCGCGGCCGGAAACGTCGAGTTCTCGACCGCCATCACGATGCCGTCGGCGAGCCGCAGCCGCCGCAGCCGCGTGACCGCGGCGGCGGGCGACAGGCCCAACTGGATCACCTCGTCGCGATTGGCGGGCGAGATTTCGCGCGACAGCCACTTCGAACTCGGCGTGAAGCCGCGCCGCCGCAGCATTTCGCTGAAGCTCGACAGGCGCGACAGCGGATCTTCATAGCGCGGCGTAATGAAACTGCCCGCGCCCTGGGTGCGGCGGATCAAACCCTGCTCGACGAGCAGCGCGATCGCCTTGCGCGACGTGATGCGCGATACGCCGAGCGCCTCCGACAGCACGCGTTCCGAAGGGAGTGCTTCACCGGCGTTCCAGCGGTTTTCATGGATCGCGCTGCCGAGCTTGCGGGCAAGTTGCAGATAGAGCGGCGTGTCGTTTTCCGGGTCCGGGCGCAGGTCGCGCCAGCGGTCTTCCGAGGCAGAGGTCATGGGGCTCACGCAAGATGGGCAAGCGGCAATTTTAGAACATCGGCGCGTGCCGTTATAGCGGGCTTTTGCCTGGCGCGCCGCCGGGAGCTCGCCGAGCCGCTAAACTCGTCGCTAGTTTTTCGTCGCATGCGTTGCGGGATGAGGCCTCGTGCCTTCGCATCGCATCTGGATCGAGCTACCTTCGAGGAGTCAGCATGACGAGCGATATCGCAAGCGTGAGCCTGCCGGGCGGCGAGCGCATTCCGGCACTGGGGCAGGGTACGTGGGAGATGGGCGAGCAACGGGCGCAACGGGCGGCGGAAATCGATGCGCTGCGTTGCGGCATCGAACTCGGCATGACGCTGATCGATACCGCCGAAATGTACGGCGATGGCGCGACCGAGTCGCTGCTCGGCGAAGCGCTCGCCGGTTTGCGCGACAAGGTGTTTCTGGTCAGCAAGGTCTATCCGCACAACGCCAGCCGGCGCGGCGTGATCGCCGCGTGCGAGCAAAGCCTGAAGCGTCTGAAAACCGACCGGCTCGATCTGTATCTGCTCCACTGGCCCGGCTCGGTGCCGCTTGCGGAAACTGTCGACGGCTTCGAGGCGCTGCGCGCCGCGGGCAAGATTCGTCACTGGGGCGTGAGCAACTTCGATACCGACGACATGGAAGAACTCGTCGCGACGCCGGGCGGCGATGCGTGCGCGACCAATCAGATTCTGTACAACGTGGCGCGGCGCGGGCCGGAGTTCGATCTGTTGCCGTGGCTCGCCGCGCGCGGCATGCCGGCGATGGCGTACAGCCCGGTCGATCATGCGCGCCTGCCGAAACGCTCGCCGCTCGACGATATTGCCGACGCGCGCGGTGTCTCGGTGTTTCAGGTAGCGCTTGCGTGGGTGCTGGGTAAGTCCAATGTGTGCGCGATTCCGAAAGCGGCGCGCGTCGAGCATGTGCGGGACAACCATCGCACGTCGCAGATGGTGCTGGAAGCCGGCGAACTGGCCGCGCTCGACGCCTACTTCAAGCCGCCGCGCGGCAAGCGCGCGCTGGAGATGTTGTAAGCCCTGGCGCGACCGCCGCCCATTGCGGAGCGGCGATGCGCGAGGCTTGGAGCACGGCGGGCGTCGCTGACGCGACGCTCAGGTGCAGGCGTGGTGCTGATGCACGGAGCCGAGTACGGCGACTTCGGCGGGGGTGTGCTGTAGCGCGTCGTCCGGGACCTGGGCGGCATCGGCGAGGAAGTCGTCGACGATCGTCGACACCGGCACGTCGCGCAGGCACAGTGAGACGCGCTGCATTTCGTTGGCGGGCATGGTCGCGCGTTGCGCCAGGAACAGCACGCCGTACTGATAGCCGTGGATGATGCCGCGGATCGCGCCGACGCATTGCCCTTGAGCGACGTTGTCGTGGCGCTGTTTGCAGCTCTGGACGAGCGAATACGCGGAGAAGGTCGGGTCGACCGGGGGCGCAGCTTGCGACAGGGTTTTCGCCATCGGCTGCGCGGGCGTTTGCGCATTGGCGAGCGATGCGAGGCCCAAGGCGGCAGCCATCAGCACGGCGGCTGCCGTGCGGGTCGCGGCGGGGGGGACGTTTCGATGCATGTTGTGGGCCCTCATATCGAACGATGAATCTGATATGAGGCGGTCGTCTCGGATTGGTTCCATAACACTCGCATGCAATGGGGGTTGTGTTCCCGCCGCTCCCGGCGCAGGTCGCGCGGGCTCCGCGCCATGCCGTCAGCGCGCGCCGACGGCGGGCGGGCCGCTCCGACCGGCCTCCGGCGGCGACGCCCGACCGGGGGATCGGGACGTCACCGCCGTTGCCAGCGGATAGCGGACAGTATGCCGGGACATCTCGTCGGCGGGTAGGGCGCGGGGGCCCCCTACCCGGGGATTGGGCGACGCCTAGTACCCGTTCCCGCCGCCGTTGCCACTGCCGCCGCTGCCGCCACCCTTGCCTCCGTGACCGCCGCCGAAGCCTCCGCCAAAGCCTCCGCCGAACCCGCCACCGAAGCCACCACCGAAGCCACCGCCATTCGCACCACCGAAACCGCCGCCATTCGCACCACCGAAACCGCCGCCAAAGCCACCGCCAGGGCCGCCGCTGGAGCCTCCGCAACCGCAGCCGCCGCTCCCGCTGCCGCCGCTGCTTCCGCCACCACCGCCGCCGCCACCGCCTCCGCCCCCACCCCCGCTGCCCCCCCCCCTCCACCACCCCCACCACCGCCACGACCGCCCACCACTCCCCCCACCCCACCGCTGCAGCTGTCAACCCACCCCCCACCACCCCTGCCCCCCCACACCCCTACACTTGCAGCCAGTCATCCTCAACGCCGCATCACTCTACCCCTACGTCTCCACTGTCGCAGCACTCCGCCACGCATCATCCGTGCTATTACTCTCCTCCCTCCAC
>NZ_LRBG01000002.1 GCF_001580545.1 Paraburkholderia monticola | reverse complement strand
CGTGGGGTTCGTGGGGTTCGCGGGGTTTGCGGGGTTCGTGGGGTTTGCGGGGTTTGCCTGCTTCGCCTGCATCGGCAAGCTCGGGTCGCTCGCGCGCGCGATGCGGGCCGGCACCTGTCCAGCCCTCGGATCAACCGCCGCGTTCAAACCAGCGCCCTACCCTTCAGGCGCTCGAGAATCCCGAGCGGCGCGCATTCCGGCTGCGCCATCGCCTTGACCGGCAGGAAGAACGTCTGCTCCAGCATGAACTGGCCGGACATCACTGCGTGCGAAGTCTGGTCGGAGAAGCACACCCAAACGCTGCCCGGCGGAAACGGCATGGTCTCCTGCGGACTCGTCTTCTGATAGTCGAGGTCGGCCTTCATGCCGTCATGCAGATTGAGCATCAGGTGGTCGTACTCGCTGCGCAGCGATTTGGTCACGTGCAGCAGATTGAGCAGCCACGCGGAGCCCGGCATCTGCGGCTTGATACGCGGCAGGAAGCGTTGCGCCATGTTCTCGAACGGCTCGCCGACGCGCCACACGCGCGGCACGCCGTGCGGATTCACGTTGGTGAACACGCGCAGGATGCGCTCGCCGTAGTTCGGCCGCGACGGAAACGCGTCGACGTGCAGGCGGCTATCGTCCTTGCGCCACGAGGTTTCGCGGGTCTCGACCTGATGCAGCCGCAGGCTCGTCGGCGCGACACGCAGCTTGCCGTTGTACTCGGGAAAGAGTCCGTCGACGAGCGTGCGCGCATTCGCCTGATAACGCGCGATCAAAGCGCGCACCGCCGATTGCGTGACCGCGTCGCCGGCCACGCCATGCAGCGCGCCGCCGTTCGGTTCGAGGCTGATGTTCTTGCGGTTCGGATCGGCGAGCGCGGGATCGAGCAGCGCCTGCTCGCCGCCTTCGATCGCAAAGCGCAGGTTCGGGAAGTACAGCACCTTGCCGCGCTCGACGCCGGCGAGCAGCGTTTCGCGAGGCACGGACAGGTTGCAGCCGTGCCAGTCGGCGTTCGCTACTTCGATGATCTGGGTTTCGTTCATGGTCGCCCTTGGGAACGGAGGGTGCGCAAGGCGAAGCGCACCGAAGGGTTGCAGCAGGTGCAGATGACTGCCGGCCCGGCTTACAGCCAACCCGGGTTACAGCAGACCAAACCCGGCCAGCGCCGACTTGACCTGCTGCAGGGTGGGCGGCTGCCCGGCCGCGCCGAGATTGACGACGTTCGGCGACCAGTAGCCGCCGGTGCGCCACGCAGTCGAGAAATTGTACAACTCGACCGTGGGCCGCTTCAGCGCCGCGGCGATGTGAACCAGACCGGTGTCGACCCCGACCGTCGCGGCCGCGCCGTCGATCAGCCCGACCACCGCCGGCAGCGACAGCTTCGGCGGCACGATGGCGGCCGCGCCGAACTCCTTCGCGAGCCGCTCGCTGGTCGCGCGCTCGGCGTCGCTGCCCCACGGCAGCACGATCGACGCGCCGCGCCGCACCAGCGACTGCCCGAGTTCGATCCACGCGGTATCGGGCCACTGCTTGTCGGCGCGCGAAGTCGCGTGCACGAACACCACGTACGGCACCGGCAGGTTCAGATTCGCCTGCGACAGCGCGAGCGCCGCGCGCCCCGTGTCGAGACTGAAGTCGATGTCGTCGGTGGGTTGCGGCGGCGGGTCGTTCAACGCCGCGGCCACCAGTTGACGCGTGCGCTCGACCACGTGCGTGCGCGGCGGGATCGGCACGCGTCGCCCGTAAAAGAAGCGCACCGGCCATTCGTAGCCGGCGCCGTCGGTGCGGTTGCCGAGGCCGACCAGCGGCCCGCGAGCCATGCTTGCGACCCAGGCGGTCTTGATGAGCCCCTGGCAGTCGATCACCAGATCGTAGTGCTCGGCGACGAGCGCGCGGCGAAACGCGCCGATCTCGCGCCAGTTGTCGACGGACAGGATGCGCTTGCGCCAGCGCCGCAATGACACGGGAATCGCGCGCCGCACGCCGGTCACGAGTTCCACGAGCCCGACGAAGCTTTCCTCGACGAGCCAGTCGATCTGCGCGTCGGGATGGCGGCGCTTGATGTCGGCGATTGCGGGCATGTTGTGAACGACGTCGCCCAGCGACGACACCCTCACGATCAGTATCTTTTGCGCGCTCAAGAGTGGGAAAACCGGTTGTCCGGCTCGAAGATGCGTTGAGAGGACCGCAATTCTAGCGCGTGATCCGTAAAACGCATGAAAAACGCGGCGCGGTAAGGCAACCCGCGCCGCGTTCGCTGGCGGCGACGCTTCGATCCGTCTCGATGAGCGTCGAAGCGCGCCGCCGCATCGGTCGTCAGAACGGCAGTTTCGCGTCGGCCTTCTCCGCCAGAATCACGCGGCGGAAGTCGTCCTGGATGCGCTTGAGCGCCGCGTCGTTGTCGGCTTCGAAACGCATCACGACGACCGGCGTGGTGTTCGACGAACGCGCGAGGCCGAAGCCGTCCGGATATTCGACGCGCAGACCGTCGATCTTCACGACGTCGTCCGCGCCGGTGAACTTCGCGTTCTGCTGCAAACGCGCGATCAGCTCGAAGTTCTCGCCTTCTTCGAGCTTCAGTTGCAGCTCGGGCGTGGAGTGAGAGTTCGGCAGCGAGTTCAGCAGCTTGCTCGGGTCGGCGACGCGCGTGAGGATTTCGAGCAGACGCGCGCCCGTGTACAGGCCGTCGTCGAAACCGTACCAGCGGTCCTTGAAGAATACGTGGCCGCTCATTTCGCCGGCCAGCGGAGCGCCGGTTTCGCGCAGCTTCGCCTTCACGAGCGAGTGACCGGTCTTCCACATCAGCGGCTCGCCGCCCTTGTCCTTGACCCACTTCGCGAGATTGCGCGTGCACTTCACGTCGTAGATGATCTGCGCGCCCTTGTTGCGCGAGAGCACTTCTTCGGCGAACAGCATCAGCTGACGGTCCGGGTAGATGATCTGGCCATCTTTCGTGACGACGCCGAGGCGGTCGCCGTCGCCGTCGAACGCGAAGCCGATTTCCGCATCGGTTTCCTTCAGCGCGCGAATCACGTCTTCGAGGTTCTCCGGGTGCGCCGGGTCCGGGTGATGGTTCGGAAAATTGCCGTCAATTTCCGTGAACAGTTCGACCAGTTCGCAGCCGAGCTTTTTGAACAGCTTCGGCGCGAGCCCACCGGCCACGCCGTTGCCGGTATCGACGACGATCTTGATCGGACGCGCGAGCTTCACGTCGCTCGCGATGCGCTCCAGATACGCGTCGGCGACGTCGTACTCGGTGTAGCTGCCGCTACCGGCGGAGAAGTTTTCGTCGACGATACGTTGATGCAGCGCGAGAATCTGCTCGCCGTAAATGGCGGCGCCGCGCAACACCATCTTGAAGCCGTTGTAGTCCGGCGGATTATGGCTACCGGTCACGACGATGCACGAGTCGACGCGGCGCTCGCCGCCCGCGAGCTTCAACGGCACGCTTGCCGCGAAGTAGCCGACCGGCGTGGGCACCATGCCCACGTTGACGACATCGACGCCGGCCGCACGCAGACCGTCGGACAACGCTGCGATCAGGTCGGGACCCGACAGGCGCCCGTCGCGCGCGACCACGACCGCGTCACCGCCCTGCGCGCGCACTTCGCTGCCGAAGGCGCGACCGATGGAACGCGCGGCATCGACGTCGAGCGTCTTGCCAATGACGCCACGAATGTCATACGCCTTGAAAATGGATTTGGAGATCATGTTGGCTCACTTGCGTGCAATGGAAAATTTTGACCTGTACACCGACGATAACCGGTAAAAACGCGAAAAAAATCGCATAAAAAACCCGTGTTACCACGACTCGATGCACCCTTGCCGGAAGCGGTCCGGTTCCAACTTATAATTGCGTTCTTCTGACCAGCCTGAGTACCGCCATTCTAATGCTTAGACGCCCTCCATTTGTAAAGTTGCCACGGCTGCCGGCCGGGCGGGCGAACGCGCATGGCGCCTCATATAGAGCCGTACGAGGCGGCTCGACCGACGCGCAGCGGCGAGCGGCCAACGGATGCTGACGGTCAAGCGCTTCGCCAATCCCGACGTCACCCGAGCGTTTACGAACATCGTCTGGCTGGGGCTCGAGCGGCTCACGCAGATCGGCGTCGCGATCGTGATCAGCGGCATGCTCGCGCGTTACTTCGGGCCCGATACGTTCGGCAAATGGCAATACGCGAACACGCTGCTGCTGGTGCTCTCGCCGATCACGTGGGTCTGCGGCGCGGAGATTCTGGTCCCGACCATCGTCAACCGCTCGCCCGAACAACTCGGCACCGTGCTCGGCAGCGCCTTTGCGCTGCGCTTTGCGGTGTCGGCGCTCGCGCTGCTGCTGACATGGCTCGGCATCGCGCTGCATGTGTTCGAACCGCTCGTCGGCGCGATGCTCGCGGGCCTCGCGGTAACGATGCTGTTTCGCGAACCGTTCGTCGGCGTGATCAACGCGTGGCTGCAAAGCATGACCTACAGCAAGCCGCAGTTGCTGACCAGCATGAGCACCGCGGTGGTGAAGGCCGGCCTCGTCTATCTGCTGGTGCGCGCGATGGCCGCGCCCGCCCGCTTCGGCTGGCTGTGGGCGCTCGAATCGGCGGCGATCGGCGCGGTGCTGTTGCTCTACTTCATGCGCCGGCACGGCGGCAAGCTCGGCTGGCACGTCGACCGAACGCTGTTCAAACACTTCGCGAGCGCGGGCACCGTGTTCTGGCTCGGGCTCATCTGTATGTACCTGTTCCTGAAACTGGACCGGCTGATGCTCGAGCGCGCGATTTCGTTCGCCGACCTCGGACGCTATTCGGCCGCCCAGCAGTTGAACGAAAACTGGATCACGCTCGCGCTGATGCTCGCGCAAACCATTGCGCCGGCGTTCGTCTATCGCGTGCAGGGCATCGCGCAACTGCGCCGCAACATGTGGCGGCTCACGGCGCTGACCGCCGTGCTGATGGTGGGCGGCGCGCTCGTGCTCGATCTGCTCGCGGGCTTCATCATCCGCCGCGTGTTCGGGCCGGATTTCGAAGGCGCAATCGACATCTTCCGCTGGGCCGTGTGGCTTTCTGTGCCGGCCGGTATCGAGGCGATCGGCAATCTGGTCGTGCTCAAGTATCAGGCCAAGTTCGTGTTGCTCGCGAAGTGGCTGCTCGCGCTGGCCGTCGCGTTCGCGGTCAATCTGCTGGCGATTTCGCGACTCGGCGCGTATGGCGCGCTCGTGGGTCTCGCGGCTGGATATCTGGCGGCCGCGTCGGTCAATCTTTATTACATCCGTTTCAAATTGCGCCCATGACGAATTCATCCGCCACCGCGCAAACCACGCTCGACGACGTCGCGGTGCTGATGCCCGCCTACAACGGCCAGGCGGACGTCGATTCCACGCTCGCGTCGTTCGAGGAAAGTGCGCTGGTGCACGTACTGATCGTCGATGACGGCAGCACGCCGCCGATCGTCGCGCCCACGCTGCCGAACCTGAAGATCGAGGTGCTGCGCATGGCGCAGAACAGCGGTATCGAACGCGCGCTGCAAACCGGCATCGACGCGCTCGCGCAGCGCGGCTTTCGCTACGCGGCGCGCATCGACGCGGGCGATCGCGCGGTGCCGCGGCGGCTCGCGAAGCAGCGCGCCTTCATGGGCGCCCATCCGAATGTGGCGGGCCTCGGCATGTGGACCCAGGTCGTCACGCGCGCGGGCGAACCGCTTTTCATGCTGCGGCCGCCGAGCGAGCCGAGCGCGATCCGGCGTCAGCGCTTTTTCCGCTCATGCCTCGCGCATCCGTCGATGATGCTGCGTATCGATGCCGTGCGCACAGTCGGCAACTATCGCGCGGCGTATCGTTCGGCGGAAGACCTCGATCTGTTCGTCCGTCTGATGGAACGCTACGACTGCGCGAATCTGCCGGAGCTCGGCCTCTATTACGAGCTGAACGAAGGCGGCATCAGCGCGACGAAGCGGCGCCGGCAGATCGGCTCGACGCTGCGTTTGCAGTTGCGCTACTTCAACGTGGCCAATCCGTATGACTGGTTGGGCCTCGCGAAGAATCTGCTGCATCTGATGCTGCCTTATCGCACCTTGCAGCGGGTCAAGCGCGCGCTGTTCGCGCGGCGCGCGAGCCGTTGAGCCCGCGGCGCGCGGTGCACGCCGCTTCGTTCGTGGCCGTATTGGCTGCTCTATCCGTTTTCCCGATCAACGCCCGATGCAACGCTCAGCCTCTCCCCGCATGAAGCCCTCTTTCAAGTCGACGCCCGCGCTGCGCATTACACTGGTCTGCAACACGGCCTGGGCAATCTATACGTATCGGCAAGGGCTGATCCGCACGCTGATCGGACGCGGCGTCGACGTGACGGTGCTCGCCCCGCGCGACCGCACGTTCGAGCTGCTCGCCGCGATGGGCTGCCGCTGCATCGAGCTGCCGGTGGCTTCCAAGGGCACCAGTCCGCGCCAGGATCTGCGCACGCTCATCGCGCTGTATCGCCAGTACCGCACGATCCGTCCGCACGTCGTGTTTCACTACACGATCAAGCCGAACATCTACGGCTCGATCGCGGCGAAACTGGCTGGCGTGCAGTCGGTGGCGGTCACCACCGGGCTCGGCTACGTGTTCATCCAGCACAGTCGCGCCGCGCAGGTCGCCAAAAAGCTGTATCGTTTCGCGTTCCGCTTTCCGCGCGAAGTGTGGTTCCTCAATCGCGACGATCAGGCCGCGTTCATCGAGGGCAAGCTGCTCGTGCATCCCGAGCGCGCGCGGCTGTTGCATGGCGAGGGCGTCGATCTCGAGCAGTTCGCGCTCACGCCGCTGCGTGAGCGCGAGGAGTTTCGCTTCGTGCTGATCGGGCGGCTGCTGTGGGACAAGGGCGTCGGCGAATACGTCGAGGCCGCGCGGCAATTGCGCCAGCGTTACCGCCACGCGCGTTTCCAGCTGCTCGGGCCGGTCGGGGTCGACAATCCGAGCGCGATCACGCGCGACGAAGTCGCCGCGTGGGAACAGGAAGGCGTGATCGAGTACCTGGGCGAAGCGCACGACGTGCGGCCGTTCATCGCCGATGCCGATTGCGTCGTATTGCCGTCGTATCGCGAGGGCGTGCCGCGCACGCTGATGGAGGCGTCGGCGATGGGCCGGCCGATCGTCGCGACCGATGTGCCCGGCTGCCGCGAAGTGGTGGCCGATGGTGTCAACGGCTTGTTGTGCGAAGCGCGCAATGCAGAAAGCCTCGCCGCGAGCCTCGCGCGCATGCTCGACATGAGCGTCGCGGAGCGTCGCGCGATGGCGGAACGCGGCCGACAGAAAGTCGCGACCGAATTCGACGAACGCACGGTCGTCGAAACCTATAAGGACCTGGTGCAGAAAATCACGGGTGTTTTACTTTAAGGGAGCAACAGCATGACCACGAAGGGCACGATTCTGGTAACGGGCGGCGCCGGTTTCATCGGCTCGCACACCTGCGTCGAACTGCTGAACGGCGGCTACGACGTCGTGGTGATCGACAACCTCGTGAACAGCAAACGCGAATCGCTGCGGCGGGTCGAGAAAATCACGGGCCGTGCGGTGAGCTTCTACGACGACGACGCGCGCGACGAAGCGGCACTCCAGCGCATTTTCGACGCGCATCCGATCACCGGCGCGATCCACTTCGCGGCGTTGAAGGCCGTTGGCGAATCGGTCGCGAAGCCGATCGAGTACTACTCGAACAATGTGGGCAGCCTGCTGACGCTGCTCGGCGTGATGCGCGATCGCAACGTCAAGCAGTTCGTGTTCAGCTCATCGGCCACCGTGTACGGCGTGCCGAAGAGCTCGCCGATCGACGAATCGTTCCCGCTTTCGGCGACCAATCCGTATGGTCAATCGAAGCTGATCGCCGAGCAGATCCTGCGCGATCTCGAAGTCTCGGACCCGTCGTGGCGCATCGCGACGCTGCGCTACTTCAATCCGGTCGGCGCGCACGAAAGCGGCCTGATCGGCGAAGATCCGGCCGGGATTCCGAACAACCTGATGCCGTACGTCGCCCAGGTCGCGGTCGGCAAGCTCGAGCGCCTGCGCGTGTTCGGCGGCGACTATGAGACGCCCGACGGCACCGGCGTGCGCGACTACATCCACGTGGTCGATCTCGCGCGTGGGCATCTCGCCGCCCTCGATGCGCTCGTCAAGCGCGATGCGAGCTTCGTCGTCAATCTGGGCACGGGCCAAGGCTATAGCGTGCTCGACGTGGTGCGCTCGTTCGAACAGGCATCGGGGCGGCCGGTGCCGTACGAGATCGTCGCGCGCCGCCCCGGCGACGTCGCGCAGTGCTTCGCGGATCCGGGCGCGGCCGAGAAGATCATCGGCTGGCGCGCGCAGTTCGGCATCGAGCGGATGTGCGCGGATCACTGGCGCTGGCAGTCGATGAATCCGCAGGGGTTTGCGTAAAGGGGCTGAGGTGAAGCAGGTACTGCGCATTGAAAACGCGCAGCACCTGCCACCGGATCCCGACACTCAGGCCAACGCAGCCGACCCTTCGATCCGAAACACCGAGATCGCGTCCTTCAGAACGATGGCCTGCTCTTCCAGCGTCTTCGCCGCGGCCGCCGCCTGCTCGACGAGCGCCGCGTTGTGCTGCGTGACCTCGTCGATCTGCGACACCGCCTTGTTGACCTGCTCGATGCCGTCGCTCTGCTCGAGCGCCGACGCCTCGATCTCGCTCATCACGCCGGTCACGCGCTCGACCGCTTTCAGCGCTTCCTGAATCGTCTTCTGCGCATCCGACACCAGCGAGGCGCCCTCCTCGACCTTCGCCGCCGACTCGCCGATCAACTCCTTGATCTCCTTGGCGGCCGCGCCAGAGCGCTGCGCGAGGCTGCGCACTTCCGAGGCGACCACCGCGAATCCGCGCCCCTGCTCGCCCGCGCGCGCCGCTTCGACCGCCGCGTTCAACGCGAGGATGTTGGTCTGAAACGCGATCCCCTCGATCATGCCGATGATCTCCGTGACCTTGCGCGACGACTCGCTGATGCCGTCCATCGTTTCGGTCACGCGCGACACCACCTTGCCGCCACGCGTCACCGTGTCGAGCGCGCCATGCGCGAGGCGGTTCGCCTGCTTCGCGTTGTCGGCGTTCTGCTTCACGGTCGCCGACAGCTGCTCCATGCTCGCCGCGGTCTGCTGCAGCGCGGCCGCCTGCTGCTCGGTGCGCGCCGACAGATCGGCATTGCCCGACGCGATCTCGTTCGCGCCCTGGGTGATCGCGGTCGTGCTGCCGCGCACCTTGCCGACCGTTTCGACGAGGCCGTCGCGCATCCGCGTCAGCGCGCCGAGCAACTGGCCCATTTCGTTGCGCGATTTCACCTTGATCGCGACGCTCAGGTCGCCGGCTGCGATGCGCTCGAAGTGCTTGACCGTCGCGTTGACCGGCTTGATCAGCGCCGACGACAACGCGACGCGCGCGCCCACGGCGATCACGAGCGCGAGCACCGCGATCGCGCCGAATAGCACCGTCGCGAGCTGGAAGCGCTGCGCGCCGGTCGCGGCCTGCTGATGCTGATTGTCCATCTGCGCCCGCTGGAGCGCATCGATCGCTTTCGAGTAGGACGCGTACAGGCTGTTCGCGGTATCGCCCTGGATGTTGCGGAAGGTGTTGAAGTCGAAATCGGCCATCGCCTTGAATTCCGGCTCGATCGCCTTGTCGACGAGCGCCGTGCGCGCCTCGCCGACGCTCTGCGCAAGCTTGCGCTCGGCGTCGCTCGCGAACGGGCCGGCCATGTAGTTGCGAAAATCGTCGTTCGATTCGGTCAGCACCTTGTGCGCGGCCGGCAACTGCTCGTCGGTCTGCTTGCCGACGCTGAATAGCGTCTGATAGGTGCCCAATGCGAGCTGCACCTGCAAAAGCTTCTCGGAACTGGCCTTCAGATGCGACAGCGCGGCGGCGCTGCGCTGCATGTCGTCGAGGCTGTCGTTGGCGAGCTTCAGCGCGCCGTAGCCGACCGCGATCACCGTCAGAAGAGAAGCGACGAATACGCTGATCACCAGCGTCAGTCCGCCACGAATTGTGATGTTATTTAGCATTGGGTCTCCGGAACGCCTGTGTTGCGCGCGACTTACACTTCGTCGCATCCCGGTTTACGGTCGTAATGCGCGCGCGCCGCATAGGTGAAATCCATGAGAAGCGAGCACGCACGGGCCTCTGCGGGCGGTTTCGGTCTCTTTATCTGGGATTGATGCCATCGCGCATGAAAGCTTGGGCCCCTGGCCGCGCGCCGGATACCGCGCGTTTCGTTTGTATAATTCCGCGTCTTCGCTCAGGCCCACCTTCATGCTCAGTTTTGCGCTCGGCTTTCTCGTTTCCCTGCTGATCACGCTGTTGATCGTGCGTTATGCGCATCTGCATGAAAAATTCTCGACGGATACCGATCTGGCCGGCGTACAGAAATTCCACGTGCGCCCGGTGCCGCGTATCGGCGGGACCGGGATTCTGCTCGGGCTGATCGCCTCCGCGGTGCAATTGCATCGCGCGTATCCGGCTGTGTCGGGCGGCATTCTCGGCTTGATCGCGTGCGGCATGCCGGCGTTCGGCTCGGGGCTCGTCGAGGATCTGACCAAGCGCGTGTCGCCGCTCGCGCGCCTCGTGTGCACGATGGCGGCGGCCGCGCTCGCGTGGTTCTTTCTCGACATCGCGGTCACGCGCATCAGCGTGCCGCCGCTCGACTTTCTGCTGTCGTATGCGGCGATCTCGTTCGTGGTCACGGTGCTCGCGGTCGCGGCGCTCGCCAACGCGATCAATATCATCGACGGCTTCAACGGCCTCGCGTCGATGGTCGCGTTCATGATGTTCGCGTCGCTCGCCTACGTCGCGTTCCAGGTGCACGACGCGGTCGTGCTGTCCGCGTCGTTCATGATGATGGGCGCGGTGCTCGGCTTCTTCATCTGGAACTTCCCGGCCGGGCTGATTTTTCTCGGCGACGGCGGTGCCTACTTCATCGGCTTCATGCTCGCCGAGCTGTCGATCCTGCTCGTGATGCGCAATCGCGACGTGTCGGCGTGGTATCCGGTGCTGCTCTTCATGTATCCGATCTTCGAGACCTGCTTCTCGATCTACCGCAAGAAGTTCATTCGCGGCATGTCGCCGGGCATTCCCGATGGCGTGCATCTGCATATGCTGGTCTATAAGCGGCTGATGCGCTGGGCGGTCGGCGCACGCACCGCGCGCGAGCTGACGCGCCGCAACTCGTTGACCTCGCCGTATCTGTGGCTGCTGTGCCTGATCGCAGTCGTGCCGGCGACGCTGTTCTGGCGGCACACGCTGCATCTGTTCTGCTTCGTCGTGGTGTTCGCGGCGACTTATGTGTGGCTTTACGTGAGCATCGTGCGGTTCAAGTCGCCGCGGTGGATGGTGGTGAGGAAGGCGAAGCGGTGAGGCGCGAGCAGAGACGCCCGAAGGCTGAATGATGCCGAAGCTCAGCCACCATGTGCCCGAGCCAACGACGTCCCCCGAGGCAAGACCGTAGGCGCTGCGCGTCGCAGCTTGCTCGCGTTTAACGAATGAGCCGAGCTTTGCCGACGTTTTGGCGACGTTTTGGCGACGTCAGTGCCGCGCTCGATCAAAGCGTTTCCCGCCCGCTAAAAAGCGAGCCCGATCGTCACGTTCACGAGGAGATGCAACCTCACTCGCCCAGGGTTCTGCTACTCGATGTGGCGCGCCAGTTCATGAGCCAGTTCCTCGGCATAGCTCAGCGCTTCGCTTTCGACCGTATACACGGCGTCGCTCGTAAAACGGTTGTGCAACGCAGGTGTCTTGCTGTGATCGATATGGACGATCGTAACCGTCCATGCACCTTCCGCTGTCTGGGGAGCATTGAATCTGAACTCGTGCGCACCGACAAAAAATGCCTTTCCGCTCATATTCTTCTCCGCATCAGCCAAAAGAGTATTATGCGCGCGTCGTTGCGCATTCCGGTCACTGCGGCACACATGCTTGAGGATCGGCGATTCGATCTTATGGGAAAATCTTGCCGGCGGGAGCAACACCCGTCATATCAACTTGAATCAGCCGCCCAAATGATATCCAACGCAACCGAGGACACCCCGGCAGCAAAGATCGCCGTCCTGATCCCTTGCTACAACGAACAGACCACCATCCGTGCCGTCGTGCAGGATTTCGCGGCCCATCTGCCGGACGCTTCGATCTATGTGTTCGACAACAACTCTTCGGACGCCACGATCGAGCGCGCTCGCGAGGCTGGCGCGACGATTCGCTCGGTGCCACTGCAAGGTAAGGGTAACGTAGTGCGACGCATGTTCGCGGACGTCGATGCGGACGTCTATGTTGTTGTGGATGGCGATGACACCTACGATGCGGCTGACGCGCCTGCCTTTGTCGACAGGCTGCTCGCGGAAGATCTTGACATGGTCGTCGGCGCACGCGTTTCAGACGAAGATGCGGCATACCGTCGAGGTCATCGCTTCGGTAACGTGATGCTCACAAAGTTTGCTGCGCACATTTTTGGCAACTCATTTTCGGACATGTTGTCCGGCTATCGCGTGTTTTCGCGGCGCTTCGCCAAATCGTTTGCCGCTCATTCCAAAGGTTTCGAAATCGAAACGGAGCTGGCCGTTCATGCGCTCGAACTGCGCATGCCGGTTCAAGAGATGCAGACTCGCTACAAGGCTCGACCCGCAGGCTCTGCCAGCAAGCTGAACACCTATCGCGACGGCGCACGCATCCTGTTCATGACTTTGCGCCTGTTCAAGGCCGAGAAGCCGTTGGCGTTCTTCTCGATCGGCTTTGCCGTTTGTGCTCTGGCGTCGATCGTGCTCGCAGTACCTGTATTGCAAACCTTTATCGAAACAGGTCTCGTGCCGCGCCTGCCCACCGCACTACTGTGCGCGGCTCTGATGCTGTTCGGCGCGCTGCTACTGGTCTGCGGACTCGTCTCCGACACGATTACCCGCGGTCGCGCCGAGGCGAAACGACTGGTCTACCTGAGTTTTCGCGAGCCGTCGCAACGGCGTCGGGCGCGCTAATGAGGCGTCAACTCATTCGTTTCACACTCGTCGGCGTGGCAGGATTCGTGGTCGACACGTCCGTGCTGTATCTCGCTCTGCATGCCGGCGCCGGCTATTACATTGGTCGGATCATGTCCTTTTTGGCGGCCGTTTTTGCGACGTGGCAATTGAACCGACGCTTTACGTTTGGCGCTGCCAATTCGGCTTCCGCCTCCGGCAGCCATCCTACGGAGAGCAGTCAATCCGGAAACATCATGCGCGAGGGCGGCAAATATCTGGTCGCGATGTGCGGCGGCGGCGCGGTCAATTACGCGATGTATTGCCTTTGCGTGGCCCTGCTGCCCCATTTCGCGATGCTGCCCCTGGTTGCAGTCGCGGCGGGATCACTGGCTGGGCTCGCCCTCAACTTTGTATTGGCTCGCCGCTGGGTGTACCGGCCGTCTTGCTGACTCCCATCTTCGACTCATGCTCAACCCTCTCAAGCATACCCATCCCGAACGACCCGGCGGCGGACTCGGGCGGTGGTGTTCAATCGTTGGCAGCGAGCGTGCCGCACTAATCGCTCGATACGTCGTACCCTTGCTATTCGGCCTCTACGCGTTGCTGCTCGGCCAGGATAACAACTGGGACATGCGGAACTATCATCTGTACAACGGATTCGCGTTCCTGCACGACAAACTGGCGATCGATCTGGCGCCGGGTGGAATGCAGAGTTATTTCACCCCGACGCTCGACGTGCTCACGTGGCTACTGTACGCGGGGTTGCCGGCGCCTCTCGTCGGGTTTGCTCTGGGCGTTTTGCACGGCCTCGCATTCGTGATCGTATTCGACATCGTGCGATGCGCGCTGGATGGCACGAACGAACGACGTAGCGAGCGAACTGCGCTGTGGATATCACTCGCAGGCGCCCTCACCGCCAACTACCTCAGCGGCATTGGCAACAGCATGGGCGACAATACGACCGCGTTGTTGGTGCTGCTAGCGGTATCGCTGACACTGAAGCATTGGGACCTGCTGGCACAGGCCTCGCTGCGCGCCGTCGTGCTTGCGCTGACGATCGGAGCATTGACCGGCGCCGCGTCGGGCCTAAAACTGACCAACACGATGTACGCGATCGCGCTATGCGCCGGTTGCCTCGTTCACCCGGGCAATGTGCTCGCACGTCTGCGGATCGGGTTCGCTGCAGGTATCGGCGTAATCGTGGGACTCGTTGCGAGCGGCGGGTACTGGTTCGCAACGATGTGGCAAACATTTCGGAATCCGTTCTTTCCGCAGTTCAGCAATCTCTTTCCGAATCCGCTGGTGCCTCCTATCGGCGTGGCGGATTTACGCTGGTTTCCCAGCAGCGTACTGGACGCGCTGCTCTGGCCATTTATCTTTTCGTTTCACTCACAGCGAATCAGTGATACACCGATCCGCCAGGTCATCTGGGCACTGCTCTATGCGGCGGCGATTCTGTGGGTGGCGCGCGCGGTCTGGCGAGCATTAACCGCACGAAGGGCCACGTCGCTGACGTCACGACAAGCTTTCGTGCTGGTATTCATTGCGGTCGGCTACGTCGTGTGGCTCAAGATGTTCAGCGTCTATCGTTACGTCGTCGCGATGGAGATGCTGGCGCCACTCGCACTGTATGTTCTCGTCCACGACATGCTGCCTGGCAGGGCCGGAAAGCGTATCGCTACATGGCTGATTACATTTGCGACGTTAGTCGTCGTTGCGCATGGCGCGCCAACCTATGGGCATGTTCGCTGGGCCCGAACAGGATTTCATGCCGACACACCAGCAATCAGCGAACCGCGTCGCACCACCGGAGTCCTGCCTGGGGGAGCGCAAGGTCTGAGCTGGCTCGTCACGCAATTTCCGCCTGACGTCGCATTCGTCACGCTGGAGCCGAACGTCCTCGTCACCTCACGCTATAACGAACGTCTGAAAGACATCATTGCGCAGCGCGGTGGCCCGGCCTATGTCGTCATCGGCGGTCTTGAGAATAGTCGTCGCGAAACGGTTCGAAAGGCACAGGCACTCGCGGACGAGACAGGGCTTCTACGATCGGATTGGGGCTGCGCCGTCGCGCGCCGCGTGGTCGACGGGCTCCATCTGGATCTCGCACTGAAGCCGGACGAAGCCGGCCGTTGCCGTTTCACACTGCGCGCCGGCGACGAGGCAGCCTTGCAGACAGAAAACGCCGCGCAGGTAAAACAGACTGCCGCGTTGCTCGAGGCACATGGGCTACGCATGACCTCGACGGCTTGCGGCACTTACCGCGGCTGGATCGGCAACCATTCGATCGAGTATCAATGGTGCCCGATTGAATTGCTCCGTTGAGATTGTCGATGCCTGCCGGCGTGGCCGCCGATCGAGAGATCGGCCACCGCGCCGATCTTGTCGCGGACACTAGCCGGCGGCGCGACTCCAGTGCCGCCACTTCGCATCGATGCACAAGCCGACCACCGCCAGAACGCCGTACCATGCAATGCACATCGTCCATTGCATGGCTGTAGTCGTCCGGGTAGCCGTGATCGCCAGCACGGAGCCGCACAACATCAACGCGCCGTACGTCAGCGCCACGCGCACATGGCTGCCGGTCATTTGCACGAGCCGTTGATAATAGTGCTGGCGATGAGCCTCCCAAAATCGTTCGCCACGCGCCAGCCGACGTAGCAAAGTGACGGTCGCATCCGCGATGAAAGGTGCAAAGACCAGCGGGGGCATCCACACGGGCCACGCACCGTGTTGCCAACCCCAATAGCCCAGAGCGCCGGCCAGGAATCCGAGCGGGATTGAACCCATATCGCCAAGGAACACGCGCGCCGGCTGGAAGTTGAACAGCAGGAAACCCACTGCTGCACCAGCGACGGCAGCGCAGATCGATGCGAGCTCGCCGTGCGTGGATGACGCGGCGAGCGCATAAGTCGCGAATCCGAACAGCGTCATGCCGCCTGCAAGACCGTTCGAGCCGTCCATGAAGTTATACAGATTGACGAGCCAAACAAGCGCCACCCCCACGACGATCGCAAACCACCAGCTAATGCCATTGGCGCCGGCCACCACCGCCACAGCAACGGCAAGCACGTGCGCCGCGAAACGTACCCGCGCGGGCAGCCCCTGGCGGTCGTCGATCTGTGACACTACGCCGAGCAACACAGCGCTGGCCGCGATCCAGCGCAGAGAAGGCGCGAACAGGACGATCGCCAGGACAGCGGTTGGCAATACGCCCCATCCTCCGACGCGTGGGATTGGGCGCTCGTGCAGCGAGCGATGATTGGGAATGTCGACCGCGATGTCCCATGCCCAACCCGTACGCAGCAATAGCGCGAGAATTCCAGAGCACAACGCCGCGGAAACAATGCCTATCGTCACTAGCAAGCCGACATCCGACAATTGCAGTCGCCCCAACATCAATGTTCAGCCCGGTATGCACGCACTGTGTGCGCGAGCCCTTCTGCAACCGACCAGGGCGGTGCCCAGCCAATATCGTCGCGCAGTTTCGAAATGTCGACGCGCAGCGAACTGGTCAGACGGTCGACCTGGGCAATACGCCCGGTCAGGCGGCCAAGTCCGCGCAGCAATGCGACCGGCACCGGCACGAGGCGCGTTGGCCGGGAAAGCGCCGAAGCAATAGCGCGCACCATGTCGGGCACGGTGAGGTCATCGCCATCGCTGACATGAAAGACCCCTTCGGTGAACTCGGCACGGGTCGCGAGCAGCTGGATTGCATCCACGAGATTGCCGACGTAGACCATGCTGCGGCGCGCGTCGATCGCGCCCAGCGGCAGCGGAATGCCACGGTCCACCACACGGATCAAGCCTCGAAAGTTGGCCCGCACGCCGGGCCCATAAACGAGCGGCGGCCGCACCGTGACGATCTGCATCCCGTTGGCACGACCGAATGCCGCAAGTTCGCGTTCCGCTTCGAGTTTCGACACGCCATAGGGATCTGTCGGGTGCGCCGGATCGTCTTCGCGCCACGGCCGACCTGGCTCGCATTCGCCTAGCGCCTTGATGCTGCTGACGAATACAAAGCGCCGCGCGCCCCCGCGAAGGGCCGCCGACGCAGCATCCAGGGTTCCTTGCACATTGACGGCGCGATATTCGGCGAGCGGATCGGCGGCGCCATCCTGCATCACGTGCACGCGCGCGGCCAGATGTACGAATACATCGACGGGCCCGATGGCAGGATTGCCGCGCGCGATGCTCGCGAAATGATCATCGGGAATCACAAGCTCGGTCGCCCCTTCTACTATCGAAGGTGAGCCGCGCACCAGTGCCGTTACCCTATGTCCCCCACCCTGCAAGACCCGGCACAACGCACGTCCGACAAAACCATTCGCGCCGCTGACGGCGATCTGCATGACTTGATTCCTCTCCAGCCTATCGGCCTGTCGCATGAGTTTGTGCGTCCGATTGTAAACGTCGTCCAAATCCGGCTACGCGACGAGCGAGCGGTAGACGTCAACCGTCTGGCGAACCGTTGCGTCCCACGTGAGTTCCGAGGCGCGCGCCAACCCTTTGGCAATCAGCGTGGCGCGCAGCGCTTCGTCGCACAGCAGACGCTCGAGCCCTGCCGCGATCTCGTCGACCGAGTAGGGATCGACTTCCAGCGCTGCGCCCGCCGTCACTTCAGGCAGCGAAGTGACATTCGAGGTCAGCACCGCAACGCCACTCGCCATGGCTTCGGCAACGGGCAAGCCAAATCCCTCGAATAACGACGGATAGGCAAATACGGCGGCCGACGAATAGAGCTTCAGAAGCGACTTTCTTGCCACATAACCTGGCAAGATGACTTGCTTCGCTCCCACCAGCCGCTCGATGTCTCGCAAGAGGTCGGAATTCATCCAGCCCTCAGCACCGATCAGCACGAGCGGAAAGGCGTTCCGCATGTCAGCAGGCAGATTCGCAAAAGCCGCCACAAGTCGCGTCAGATTCTTGCGCGGCTGCAGCGTACAAACAGACAGGATGAATCCTCGCTGCCTGAGCCCCAGTTCGGTCAGGAGAGACTCGCACTCCTCTGCCCGATGCGGGCGAAAGCAAGGCTCGACACCGAGAGGAATGGCCACCACCTTCTCTTCCGGCAAACCATACACTTCGATCGCGTCGCGTCGCGTGTACTCGCTCACCGCGATGACTTTCTGGACCTGTTTGAGCGTGTCCGGGAGATTCCTGTCGAGATAGTCGACGGCAGCCTGCGGATGAAACTCTGGGAAGTGGCGATGGGAAAGATCGTGGATCGTCACGACACTGGGAGCTGCATACGGAGACGCGACGAAGTTCGTCTCGTGATAAATGAAGCCGCGGCGCGCGCATTCCGCCCGCAAACTAGCGGACTTGATACGCCGCACCACCGTGCGCCCGTGATAAACGCCGGGGAGACTGCGCGCCGCGCGGAGCAGACTCGCCTTCCACCCATCGCTGAATTGCGCTCCCGCCTCCAGCGAATTCTCCCCGGACAATAGCCCGGTGACACCGCGACGATCGTAGTATGTCGAGCCGACCCAGCCGCCGATTTCCTCGATGTCGCCCCGCTCGAAGAGCCCTTCCAGAAGATGCTGCGTGTAATAGCCGATGCCGCTTCGCGGAGGCCGCAACGAATTCAGATCGTAAAGCAGTTTCATTTGAATAATGTGTGGCTGGCGAACCTGCACCGATTGCGCAAAGCGCAAGGCCCTCGCCTGTTGTAGTTTTAGGCAGGAGAGATTGCAGCCACCCGCACGTCAGTTGCGGGCGGCGCGTGCGTCGTTGGGGGACGTCAAGCCCTGCAGCACCGGCGCGCTCGTCGGCTGGTACTCCGGCACCCAGCGACGCAAATCCCGCCTGACTTCATCGTCGCTCGGGATACGGTGTTGCGTGAGCCACGGCAACAATGCGTCGAGCAGGTGATCGGGCACTTCGCGCGCCTTTGCAATGCGCAGTTTCGGATGCATCGTACGTGTAGTTGTCTCGTCCTCGGCCAGCAGCTCTTCGTAGAGCTTTTCTCCCGGTCGCAGACCGGTGAAGCTGATCTTGATCTGCTCTCCGCTGAACCCGTATATCCGGATCAAATCTCGCGCGAGATCAACGATGCGAACGGGCTCGCCCATGTCCAGAACGAAGATCTCGCCGCCTTGCCCCATGCTGGATGCCTGCAACACGAGTTGCGATGCTTCCGGGATCGTCATGAAAAAGCGGGTGATCTCGGGGTGGGTGACGGTGACGGGCCCCCCTTTCAGGATCTGCTGCTGAAACTTGGGTATCACACTGCCTGCGCTACCCAGCACGTTGCCAAAGCGTACTGTCTCGAACCGGGTGTGTTGGGTGGTTTGTTGCAGCGCCTGACAGGTCATTTCTGCAAGCCGCTTGCTCGCGCCCATCACGTTGGTCGGATTCACCGCCTTATCGGTCGAAATCAGCACGAAATGGCGGATGTCGTGACGGATTGCCGCCCGCGCTACGCGATAAGTGCCCAGCACGTTGTTGCGCACGGCCTGCCACGAATTCAGTTCCTCCATGAGCGGTACATGCTTGTAAGCGGCTGCGTGAAAGACGATATGCGGCGTGAAGCGGCTCATGAGCTGATCGAGCAGTACCGAGTCTTTTGCGTCGCCGACCATCGGAACGATCGACAACTCCCCGAAATGCTCGCGCAACTCTTCGTTGAGCCGGTAGGTTGCATATTCGGAGATGTCCAGCACGACGAGTTGCGCGGGCGCAAAGCGCAAAATCTGTCGACACAGCTCTGAACCGATCGACCCTCCTGCGCCCGTCACCATAACGACGCGGCCATGCAGCAACGCTTCGACGTGCGGCATGTCAATCTTGACGGGCTCGCGGCCCAGTAAATCTTCGAGATCGACATCGCGTACTCGCGATAGGTAACCGCCATGCCCATCAGTAACGGCCGTTATCGACGGTAGCACCATTGCCCGCACGCCGGCGCGCACGCATTGGGTGGCGACGCGACGCTGCGCCTCCGACGACGCGGAAGGAATCGCGATGATGGCATGCTCGACACGCAGATCGGCGGCCCAACGCGGCAGATCGGCAATCGCGCCGTGCACCTTATACCCGTAGATCTCGCGGCCTTGCTTGCCAGGATCATCATCGAGCAGGCCAACCAGCCGCCACTCGCTCGAGCGCGACAGCTCACGGGCCAGACTGGCCCCGGCAGTGCCAGCACCGAGGACAAGTATCGGCTTGCCTTGCGCGACCAGCCCACCATAACGGTGGAATTCCTTCGCCGCCCGATACAACGCTCGCGAGCCCCCCATGACAAGAAACAGTAACAGGGGCGAGACAACCAGGACCGACCGGGGAATAGTAGGCACAGGTTGAAACAGGACCGAGCCGATCATCACCAGCAGCACCCCGGCAACGACGGCCTTCGAGATTCGCACAAGGTCCGGCAGACTCGCAAAGACCCACATGCCGCGGTACAGACCAAATACGCGGAACATTGCGGCATAGGCAACAACGACCCAGACCAACGCGACCATCCCGCTGTGCCAGAAGGCCTTTGGAACATCGCCGTTGAAGCGGATCATATAGGCAGCCAGCCACGTCAGCGTCACTGCGAACAGATCAAACGCGAACGCGCTCAGCGACAACCATGAGGACTTGAATCGCACGGTTATGGTCATCGTTATGGTCCAGGCAAACTAATGGATAACGGATTCAACCGTAGCGCACGGGTTGATCCGTTCGGAAACGCACCTCGGCAACAAGGCGGACGGCAAAGCAACGAGTTGCCCAAAGCAGCTTACTGTTAGCAAATTTTACGCCAAGCGAGCGCAGGCACTGTCCGCCAAGGAAAGGCAAAATGTAACAAACTTGGCGCGGAAGGCGGCCTCTGAGCTCGCGGTGGCGCTAGCTGCCTGGCGGCTGTTGCGCAGAGTCAACGCCGCGCCGCGGTATCAACCCCGACGATGCACTCCAGGCGCCGGCGCCCAAGTAGCCTTTAATTATGGCAAATTTTTCACGTTTTTTTCTCAACTTGCCAATGCGCGATAGACATCGCAGGTCTGCTGGATCGTTGAATCCCACGTGAGCTCCGCCGCACGGCGCAAGCCCTTCGCAGCAAGTTCGGCACGCAGCGACGCATCGTTGAGCAGCGTCTCCAGCCCTTCCGTAATGGCGTCGACTGACAGCGGATCGACCTCCAGCGCCGCGCCGCCCGCCACTTCCGGAATCGACGTGACGTTAGACGTCAGCACTGGCGTGCCGCTCGCCATCGCCTCGGCAACCGGCAGACCAAAACCCTCGTACAACGACGGGTATGCGAATACCGTCGCCGATGCGTACAAGTGAAGGAGATCGGCGCGTGGAAGATAGCCAGGCACGACGATCTCGCGTGCCGCCACCATAGGCTCGACCAGCGACAGCAACTCGCTGTTCTTCCAGCCATCGGCGCCGATCAACACCAGGGGAAACTCACGGCGTACAGAGGTCGGTAGCCTGCCAAATGCCTCAACAAGACGCGCCAGGTTCTTCCGCGGTTGCAGCGTGCATACCGAAAGCACAAAACCGCCGTGACGCAGCCCCAGCCGTTCCAGGGTGGGCGCACATTCGGGTACAGGATACGGACGGAAGCTGGCATCGACGCCGAGGTAGATCGTCACAACTTTGTGTTCAGGCACATCATAGAGTGCGAGTAGTTCCTTCTTGGTGTACTCGCTATCGACAATGATGGTCCGAGCCTGCTTCAGTGTTCGGGGCAGACCTCTATCCAGATGGTCGACCGCAACCTTCTGATGGAACTCGGGATGTCGCCGGTGCGATAGGTCGTGGATGGTGACCACGGTTGGCCCGCGATACTGCGACGCAATGAAATTGGTCTCGTGGTAGACGTAGCCACGCGTCGCGAAATCATCGCGCAACTCTCGCGAGGCCCGGCGATGCATCGCCGTGCGAAGCGGCTGCAAGACCGGCAGGCGGCGAAGTGAACCCATCAGCGAGGAAGATCCACCGTTAGCGGCACCGGGCATAACGGGCGCGGCGATCTCCCCGTCCATCAGCCTTGACAGCTTTTCACCCTGGAATATTTCCGACACCATCCATCCGGCCACGTCTTCAACGTCTGAGCGCGCCCGCAGTCCTTCCAGTAAATGCTGGGTGTAGTATCCGATGCCACTACGCGGCGGACGCAGTGAATTGAGGTCGAACAGCAACTTCATTACAGTGTTATCCCTTATCGCTGGCCGAAGAGGCGTCATGATACGCGAGTGAATCGTGCTTCGGATGGCTTGGGGACGACGGCACGGTGCGACAGTGGTTATGGTCACACGAAACACTCAGTTACAAATTGGATGCGCCGGCGTCCGCGTGAGGCGCATTCCCGTCTACGACGGAGCAAGTCCGCGCAGACGCTGTGGCTCGTGCGTGGAAATGGCTTTGGGGCGCATTGGAATCCGCTAGAATGACACGTTCTTCAGATCGTGCGCTCATTACTTGTCAATGAACATTATCCCCGTCATCATCTGCGGCGGCGCTGGTACCCGGTTGTGGCCTGTCTCTCGCGAAGCGTTCCCCAAGCCGTTGCTCAAGTTGGCTGACGGCCAGAGCTTGCTTCAAAAGACCTTCCTCCGCGCAACGCATGTCACTGAAGCGTCCGAAGTCTTGATCGTGACGAACCGGGAGACCTACTTCCTGACTAAAGACGAATGTGTCGAAGTAGACTCTGCCGCGTCGCAGATTGGATTCATTCTTGAGCCGACCGCGCGCAATACCGCGGCGGCGATTGGTGTAGCGGCAGAAGTGGTGCGTCAACGCCATGGGCCTGAAGCGGTGATGCTGGTCGTCCCGGCGGACCAGTTGATTCAGGACGAAGACGCGTTTCGTCTCGCGACTGAGCGCGCTGTGGCGGCGGCCAGGCTGGGCGCACTCGTGACCTACGGAATCCGCCCGACTGCTCCAGAAACGGGCTACGGATACATCCAGCACGAAGAGGCCGAGACCACCGGTTCGGAAGGCGTGCATAAAGTGGTTCGGTTCCTCGAGAAGCCCGAGCTCAGCGTGGCGGAGCGTCTGGTCGCTGAAGGCACATATCTCTGGAATGCCGGCATGTTCTGCTTCCGGGCGGACACCATGCTGGAAGAGCTCGCGCAATACGCGCCCGCCGTATTGGAACCATCGCTAGGCGCGGTCGAACACGCGAAGTGCAGTACCTCCAACGACGGTTACATGATCGAACTCGATGCGAATCAGTTCAGCAAAGCAGAGAACATTTCGATTGACTACGCGGTCATGGAGCGTTCTAGCCGGGTTCAGGTCGTGCCTTGCGAAATGGGTTGGAGCGACATCGGATCGTGGCAGTCCATCAGCGATCTGACGGCTCCGGACGAGCGCGGCAATCGCATTGACGGCGTTGCTGAACTGCACGACGTGGACAATTGCTTTATCCGCAGCGAAGACGGACGACTGATCGGCGCGGTGGGCGTTCATGATCTGATCGTCGTGGACACGTCGGACGCGCTGCTGATCGCTGCGCGTGACCGTGCGCAGGACGTCAAACACATCGTTGGCCGACTGAAGGCCGCGAATCACGATGCATTCCGCCTGCACCGCACAGTGCATCGCCCGTGGGGCACCTACACCGTCCTGGAAGAAGGCGAGCGCTTCAAGATGAAGCGTATCGTGGTGAAACCGGGGGCTTCCCTGTCGCTGCAGATGCATCATCACCGTAGCGAGCATTGGATCGTGGTGAGCGGCTGCGCGGAAATCGTCAACGGCGACAGGGTAATTTCGCTCCAGCCAAACGAGTCGACTTATATCCCGGCAGGTCACAAGCACAGGCTGATCAATCCCGGCGTAATGAACCTTGTCCTGATCGAGGTGCAGTGCGGGGAGTATCTGGGCGAAGACGACATCGTCCGCTTTGAAGACGTCTACGGGCGCGCACCGGCAAACTGTTGACACGCCGACTAGTTGACCGCCGGGCGGCGGCGGTCAACTTCGGGGCTTCCCATTCGCGCCGGCGCGAGGCGCACGGCGTGTCCGCGACTTGCGACTTTGCAGGCGGTAGGGGCTCCTGCTGGCGCGAGCCGATCGGCCTGACCCTGCCTGAACTGGACGACAACACTAGCGGGATTTATGCGCGTTCTACATTTCTATAAAACCTACAAACCGGACTCGATGGGAGGCGTCGAGGAACTGATCGGCCAGATCTGCTCCGGCGCCGCCAAGCAAGGCGTGATCAGTGACGTGTTGACAGTGAGCAAGGACACTACGACGGTCGATTTCGGCGATCACCTGCATCACCGGGCCAAGCTCGACATCGAGATCGCGTCGTCCGCGTTTTCGATGGCGGCGTTCAAGAGATTCTCCAGACTGGCGGCGCACGCCGACCTGATTCACTACCATTTTCCGTGGCCGTTCGCGGACATCGTGCATTTCGCGACGCGCGTCGACAAGCCATCGATCGTCACCTACCATTCGGACATCGTTCGGCAGAAGCTGCTGTTGCAGGTCTACAAGCCGTTGCGCGACCGTTTTCTGTCGAGCGTCGATGCGATCGTCGCGACGTCTCCAAACTATCTGGCGACGAGCGACGTGCTGCAACGGTATCGCGACAAGGTCGAGGTGATTCCGATCGGCCTGGACCGCGACAGTTATGCGCCACCGAGTGAAGACAGGCTGCGCTACTGGCGAGAGCGGGTGGGCGACAAATTCTTTTTGTTCGTGGGCAACCTGCGCTATTACAAGGGGCTGCATTTCCTGTTCGAAGCCATGCAAGGCGCGCCCTACCCGCTCGTCGTCGTAGGAAGAGGCCCGATGGAAGCAGAACTGTGCCGGCAGGCCGAGCGACTACGCCTTCGAAACGTCCATTTCGTCGGTCCGGTTGGCGAGGACGATAAGCTGGCGCTGTTGAATTTGTGCAGGGCGCTTGTCTTTCCGTCGCATCTGCGTTCAGAGGCGTTCGGTATTTCGCTTTTGGAATCGGCAATGTTTGGACGAGCAATGGTAAGTTGCGAGATCGGCACCGGCACCTCGTGGGTCAACGTGAATGGCGAGACAGGATTTGTGATTCGTCCCGCCGATCCGAAAGCGATTCGCGTGGCAATGGACCGTCTGTGGACCGATCCGGAACTCGCCGCCCAGTTCGGTGTGAATGCCCGCCTTCGCTTTGACGCGCAATTTACAGCGGATAAAATGGTGGATGCTTATGTTCGACTCTATCGGCGCCTTGAGCGGAGCCGCGCGCCACACCCGCCGACTGCCTGATTTCCGAGACACAGTCCGTGGCCATGCAGGAAAGGTTGCGGAAGCTTCCGCAACCCGCCTGACGTTTGAACGCGTCAGCCCTTGCGGGGCTTCTCTGCCTGTAGAAATTGATCGTTGAGAATGCTGATGGCCCAATTCCCTGTATTCATTTCCATTGTCCTCGTGGTACGCAACCAGGACGAAAGGCTTGTTGCAATCGTCGAAGAGACTGCCGCCTGCATTCGGGACCTCGTAAGCGACTATGAACTCATCGTGGTAGACAATGCGTCCACCGATACGAGCGTCAAAGTGTTGAAGGACCTGACGCGCGCAGAGGGCCAACCGAACATGCAGGTCTATGCGCTCACCAAGGAAGTCGACGACGACACAGCGGCATGGGTTGGCCTCGAGAACGCGCTGGGGGATTTCGTCGCGGTCGTCGATCCAATGACGGACGATGTGCATCTCATTCCTCAGATGCTGGAGAAGTCGATGGATGGAATCGACATGGTGCTGGCTACGAACCAGCAGCGACCGAAGCAAGGATGGGCCTATCGTGCCGGACTCAAGGGCTTCAATGCACTCTACCGGTACTTCAATGGTATTCATCTGGGCAACGAGGCGCCGCACTACCGCCTGCTGAGCAAGCGAGTGGTGAACTTCATTCTGCAGCACTCGCAGCCTGCGATGACCTATCGCCATTTGCCAGTGACAGGGGGCTTTGCGCGCGCAAACCTAACCTATAGTTCGCCGCCCAAGATATCGCATACGCGGCATCTCGGCGAAAGCTTCGATCGCGGCATGCGTCTACTCGTGTCGACGACGCGCGCACCTATGCGACTCGTCACCGCCCTCTCGCTGTTCGGAGCGCTGGCCAACCTGGTGTATTCCGCATATGTCCTCGCGATAGCGCTGTTCAAACCAGACGTCGCGCCGGGCTGGGTGAGTCTGTCGCTCCAGCAATCAGGCATGTTCTTCCTGCTGTCGCTGGTTTTGCTCGTGCTTGGCGAGTACGTGTTGCACATGTCGAGCCTGACAAACGAAGGTCCGCTGTACCACGTTGCACAGGAGTTTACGAGCGCCCGCATGACTCGCCGCGAAAAGCTCAATGTCGAAGACGTCGCATCACTGGAGGTCGTCGCGACGGCAGCTTCCACGCGCCGGGATCTCTGATGGAGGCGTCCTTGTTGCATCAGGACGCGGTTGTTATCGGTGGCGGCTTCTACGGCTGCGCCATCGCAATCTATCTGGCGCGAAAGCGCGGTTTCCGACGAGTGTTGCTCCTCGAGGCGGAGCCGAAACTCCTACAGCGAGCGTCGTATAACAATCAAGCTCGCGTGCATAATGGGTACCACTACCCGCGCAGCTTTACGACGGCTTATCGCAGCCGTATCAACTTACCCAGATTCGTCGAGGATTGGCCGCAGGTATTGTCGACGAATTTCACAAAGCTCTATGCCATTGCGCGTCGCAATTCCAAAGTGACAGGGCGGCAGTTCGAGCGTTTCTGTCATGAGATCGGCGCCCGGATAGAGCCTGCGGACAAGACGTTTAAATCCCTTTTCGAGCCGCACCTGATTGAAGACGTTTTTGTCGTTCAGGAGTATGCGTTCGACTCCAGCAAACTCGCGCGATGGGCAGAAACCGAACTTCGCGACGCACATGTCGAGGTACGACTCAATTCTCATGTGGACAGTATCGCGAGGACGGCGGATGGTGGGCTGAGCGTGGTTATTTGCCCTAAATCGGGTGAAACCTACCGCACAGAAGGCCGTTACGTTTTCAACTGCACTTATAGCGGGCTCAACCAGCTGAGCGGCGATTTTCCTGGGACCCAAACTCGTCTGAAACAGGAAGTTACCGAAATGGCGCTAGTCGAAGCGCCACCGGAATTGCTCGATGTGGGCGTAACAGTTATGGACGGTCCGTTTTTTTCGATGATGCCGTTTCCGGCACGCAACCTGCATACGCTGTCACACGTACGATATACGCCGCACCAGAACTGGGACGATCAGCCGGGCGTGGATCCCTACGAACGCCTGCGGCGATATCCGCGCGAGACTCGTGTCGATCGTATGATTCGCGACGTCCGCCGGTATATGCCAGCGGCCGCGCGCGTCAAATATGTCGACTCGCTGTTCGAAATCAAAACCGTCTTGGCCAAGAACGAAGTCGACGATGGCCGGCCCATCCTGTTCGAGAAGCACGCCAGCCTTCCCGGCTGCTATTCAGTGCTGGGCGGCAAGATCGATAACATTTACGACGTCTTCGAACGGCTCGACGCCGAATCGCTGATAGATACTGCCTACTAGTTTGGAGCATCAAATGGACAACGCACTGATCGGATATACCGGCTTCGTAGGCAGCACGCTGCATCGGCAACGCGACTATGGCGCGGTATATCGATCGACCAACATTGACGAGATCGACGGGAAAACGTTCGGCCGCGTTGCTTGCGCGGCCGCCCCCGGGCAGAAATGGATCGCCAATCGCGATCCACTGGGCGATCAGCAAAGAATCGACGGATTGATAGCGCATTTGGAAACCATCCGGTGCGACGAATTCGTGCTTTTGAGCACAGTCGATGTTTTTTTGACTCCCGTGGGCGTGGACGAAACTTCGCCCGTCGTCGAAGATGGATTGCACGCCTACGGACTTAACCGGCGCCGTCTGGAAAAATTCGTCGAAGCATATTTTCCGAAGCATTTGATCGTGCGCCTACCCGGCCTGGTTGGCCCGGGTCTGCGCAAGAACGTACTGTTTGACTTCCTCAACGACAACAATGTCCACCTAATCGATAGCCGGGGATCGTTCCAGTTCTACCCGATGGTCAATCTCAGCTACGACATCGATCGCGCGCTAGCGGCGGGTTTGAGACTGGTGCATCTGACGGCCGAGCCGATCACGGTCTCCAAGGCAAGTAGCGAAGGGTTCGGTAAGCCGTTTGAACAACATGTCGGCGACCGCGCCGCGAGCTACGACATGCGCAGCCTACATGCCTCGCTGTTTGGCGGCACGGGACACTATCAATACAGCGCGCGCGAGACGCTGCAGGCTGTTCGGTCCTACGCGCAGACCGAACAGCGTACGCTGCCAGCCCCCACCGGAGCACACACATGAGACTGTCTATATCGAATATCGCGTGGGACACGGTAGAAGACGAAGCCGTCGCGACGCTCCTGCAGTCACGAAACGTCAACGCCATTGACATTGCACCTGGCAAGTACTTTCCCGTTGCTGCCAACGCGAGCAAAGATGATTTGATTGCAGTGAAGAGTTGGTGGGCAGAGCGCGGCATTCAGATCGTCGGCATGCAGGCACTGCTTTTCGGGCTCTCGGGCGTAAACGTGTTCGGCACGCCAGCTGTGCAGGACGCGTTGCTGCAACATCTCAAGGGTGTTTGCCGCGTCGGCGCAGGTATTGGGGCGACTCGTCTCGTGTTCGGCTCACCAAAAAACCGCGATCGCAGCGGCCTCGACGACGAGCAGGCACTCGACATCGGCACGCGGTTTTTCCGCCGTCTCGGAGACATCGCCGCAGATCACGACGTGATCGTTTGCCTCGAACCGAACCCTGTGCACTATGGTGCGAACTTCATGGTGAACAGCCTGGAAACTCGCACGGTCGTCGAATGTGTCGACCATCCAGCGATCCGGATGCAACTCGACTCCGGCGCGCTTGCAATGAACGATGAGGACCCCGCTGCGACGATCCGCGAATGCGCATCCCTCATCGGCCACGTGCACGCGAGCGAACCGGGACTCATACCGCTGGGCGACGCAAACTGTCCCCACGCCATGGTCGCTGACGCGATTCGCGAACATCTGCCCGGACACATCGTTACCGTCGAAATGGTGGCAACGAGCAACGAGCCGCATCTACGCTCGATCGAGCGCGCACTCCGCGTCGCGACGCAGCATTATGGTCCCGACGGGTCAGAGGTGCATGCATGAAATGGCTGATCCTGGCCCTCGGCATCGCATCCAATGCGTCCGCCAGCGTACTTATCAAGCTCGCGATGCTGCCGCCACGCAAGTTTCCGTCGCCAGCAGATCCGATCGTCGCGCTGACTAACTGGCCTTTTTGGCTCGGTCTCGCGATGTATGGCAGTGCGTTCCTGCTCTATGCCGCTGCGCTGGCACGCCTGCCGCTAAACGTGGCGCATCCGGTGCTGACGTCCGGTGCGATCGCGACGGTCGCGGCCAGTTCGGTCCTTGTGTTCGGCGAGCCATTCCACTGGACGACCGCAACCGGCATCGGACTCATTATCGCTGGTGTCGTCTTTCTGACCATGAGCGTTTCGTAACCATCCCGCACCAGCATCCATGACAACATCCCACACTGCTCGTCCCGCTGACTGGCAAGTACCTTCGTATGACACGCCCATGTGGCTCGGGCGCCGCCACGATTCATGCGTGGTCATTCCCGTCATCAATGAAGGCGAGCGAATCCGCAGTCTTCTCACGCGGATGGCAGCGCTTCGAATCAGCGAGAGTGCCGACATAATCATTGTCGATGGCGGCAGCAAGGACGGTTCGCTCGAGGAGGCATTCTTACGGGGCGTCTACGTGCGCGGCCTGCTCGTAAAGACAGGACCGGGCAAGCTGAGCGCGCAGTTGCGCTGCGCCTATGCGTTCGTGCTGGAGAACGGATACGAAAACATTGTCACGATCGATGGCAACGACAAAGACGATCCAGACGCCATTCCCCGCTTTATCGATGCACTGCGCCGCGGTATAGACTTCGTGCAAGCCTCCCGCTACCTGCCGGGCGGCGTCGCGGAGAACACGCCCAAATCGCGAGATTTCGCCATCAGGTTTATTCATGCGCCGGTGCTGAGCGTCTTCTCCGGTTTTCGCTGGACTGACACGACCCAGGGCTTTCGCGGCTATAGCCGAAAGATGCTCGTCGACGAGCGTATGGCGATTTTCCGTGACGTGTTCTCGACTTACGAACTGCTCGTTTATCTGTCGTACCGCGCGCCGAAACTGGGTTACCGCTGCATCGAGATTCCAACGACTCGGCGCTATCCCAAAGGCGAAGTGCCGACGAAGATCAGTGCGGTACGAGGAAACCTCGCGGTGTTGAGCGTGCTGTTCAAGGCCTGTTTCGGCCAGTACAACCCTCCAACCACAACTCCCCAATAATTGAGTCGAAAAGGCGCAGGCATCGTGCAAACAGGTACCGTTGCATCTGAAAAAAAATATTGGCATTGGCCGGCAGTTCTGGCGGCACTTGTCGTCGCCATGGTTCAACTTTTCTTTGCCTCACGCCTGACCGTGGGGGTACCGCTCGTCGATGGCTGGGCGGTGTGGAACCGCGTCATGCTCTTCACCAATGGGACGATGGGGCCCTTTCGATACCTACTGACGCCGCACGGGGCACACCTACACCTCGCCGTGTACTCCGTTGCGCTGCTTGATGAGCGTTTTGCCAACGGACATCAATACCTCATGCAAGCGGTATCGTATGCAGCGATCCTAGGTTGCGTCGTCTTCTTCACCTGGCTTGCATCGCGTCTTGACGGCTTCAGGAGTGCATCCAAGTCGATGAAAGTGCTCGTGGCCGTGGGCATCGCTCTGTTTGTCACCAACCTCGGTGATACGGAGACGCTCTTGCAGCCTTTCCAGGTCGTGATGAGCGTGTCGCGGCTTGCTTATGTCATATTGCTGTGGCTGATGATCGGCGCGTTGCGCAGGGGCACTCCTCTCCAGTACGCCATGCTACTGCTTGCTTCCTGCGTGGCGGCGGTGTTCCATGGCTCAGGTTACATTTTTGCCGCGCTCCTGTTCGCCGAGCATGTGCTGCTCGCGCGACGCTTGCCTGTCGTTGCGCTCGGGTTGCTGCCGCTCGCGACGGCGCTCGTAATTCAGGCTCACTATGGACAAGGGGCATCGGAGCTATCGCATTTGTCCAGCCTGCTTTCGCCCAAAAATCTGATCGAGTTTCTGAAGGCGTGTGCAGCCTACATCGGGAGCCCGTTTCAGTACGCTACGCCGTGGATTGGCTTCACGGTGCCGCTGGTGGCTGGCTTCGTCGCGATGGCCTTCACCGCGGCCGTGACGGGTTATGCTTTCGCGCGCACCATCCAGTTCCGCTTAGGCATTAGTTCGAGCGGAACTGCAAGCGCCGATATAGCAGACGAATTTGTATATGCGTGGGTCCTTGGACTCGCACTGCTGATGTCGGCTGCGGCTGCTGCGTTGCTTTGCATGGTCCGCGTCAGGATGGAGCCATCGCTCATTTCCGTTGAGCCCTATCTGCTGGTATTCACGCAGCCCAGATATGGCGCCTGGTCCTGCCTGGCCTATCTCCTGTTGCTGGGTACACTGTTGGCACTTGCTCCCGCACAGCGTGCGGCTCGGGGCGCTGCCTTTTTATTCGCACTCGCGCTGGGGATCACAGGCGTCATCCCAACGCTTCTTATCAAACACATTCACACGTATGAAGAGAGTCTGCAGGAGTCTCTCGCGGGCGTTTCATTGGGGATCTCGCCCCTCGACCCCGCTGCTGACGGCTTTTGGCCTGGCGCGCGAGACGACTGGTACTGGAGCAAGGCTCTCCCCGAAACCGTCGCATACTTTCGGGTGAACCACAAAGGCCCGTGGCAAACCTTACCGGCGTTGCATGCGGTCGCCGACGGCCCCACGGGAAGCACTCTCGCGATCAGCAGCGTGCAAGTTGCGGAAGTGCCGGCTCAACGCGCGGGCAATCGGTGCTCACTGTCGGGCCAGGTTCCGGATTCCAGCAGCCTGATTCTCGATCGCAGCACTGTCGTTCCGATCGTCGACTCGAGAAGCGAAGTCATCGGTTTCGGCGCCCTGCTACGGCCGCTGCCGGGAGCAACGGTTAGACGAGTCCAAGGATTCATCGAGTGTCGCGCAGCGGCAGACAATGGGGCGCAAGGCCTGCGAATCGTCACCGGCAACACCCGCTGGAAGGCGCCTATATCAACGTCAACGTTGACCGTAGCCCCGCTGGACGTAACGGACGCGGCGTGGCACAAGGGTGTCGCGACTGGCTGGGCCGGTTTCACTTTTCCAGATACTCCCGAAAATCGGCAAGCGTTCGTCCCCGGTGCAGTGCTTCGCATGGAAGGGGGCACCGTGCGAGTAATCATGCGCACGAACCTCGCCAATGGCTATTTGAATGTGTTTGTCGATGGCGGTCCGTTGGACGGCACCGTGATGGGCTATCCGCACAAGGTAGAGGTGTACCAGTAAGCCCGCGGCGTGCGACAGTAGAACCGTCTTGACGATCGAGAGGCAAACAACGGCCCTGAGAGATCTCCAGCGATGTTGGCAACAATGAGACGCTCCGTCGCTGGCCTGCTGACTCGGCAAGTGTGTCAGGATGTCTTTCACGTGATCGCGAGACTCGTGATCCTTGATCTGTGCGGAACGGATTCGGCTCATGACGGCTGTGGCTCATTGGTCCGCACAAACCGATACGGCAAGCAACCAGTTGGATGAGCCGATCGCAAATTCGCGGTCGCTCTGCCACTCTCGGATAAGAAGTTGAGTTCGATTACCGTGTCGCGCCAGCTCAGACCTAGCCGCTCCTGAACAATTCACTTCTCGCGCTGTCGGCGTCACACTATCGCGTGGGCGACGATACTACGGTTGAGTAACGCCACGAGAGTGAGCGCACAAAAAAAGCCGCAGCTTATGACGAGCGACGCGTACCACGGCGTGCATCGCACGGCCGAGCACGCCTTTGAGCCAGTTGCGATCGAGTTTGCCGTCTGTCTTTGTGTGATCGATGATCGACTCGATTGCACTTCGACGTCTAAGCATCGCGCGCGGTCCGCTGGACATAGAAGCTGAGAACGACATCGCTCCCCATCGGTATTAGGAATACGTCCGGACTTACATCGCTGACCGCAAGATCAATCGCATCGACGAACTGCTGCCTTAAAACGTGACGAAGTTGCCGACGTAGCACATCGCCGCCATCATTGCCCGTTTTATCTCCGGGCAGTTCTCCGGAAGCGGCGAGTTACCCTTCACGCGCCGTCACTATCGTGCCTCATGCGCGCGAGACATCGCGGACGACCCGCGCGAGACGCTTACGACCTTGATGGAACTGTACACGGGCTTCCTCGCGCAAGCGATGGACGGCACTCCACATCGACGCGCCGGCGACCGTGTCTGTCGTTCACGCTATCGTCTGGTGATTGGTGATTATCTATCGGCCGGAAGGAGAATGCAGTAAGATTTTGCAAGGTTTGCGGAGTCAGAAAAAAAAAATGAGTAAAAATGACCGAATCGTTTTTTTGGACTACCTTCGAGCAATCGCCTGTCTGCTCGTCGTCGTCGGTCACGTGTATATCATTGGCTACAATGGCCAGCCGGAGATTCAACCATTTGTTCCGGGTGTCACGGCTATTATCTTTGGCCCGAATGCACCACTACGCAATATTTTCACCCCGCCGCTCCTCTGGGTTCTCGTCAATACGGGGGTGAATGTCGGCGAACTCGGTGTCTGTATTTTCTTTCTCATCAGTGGCTTCGTCATCCAGCGCGCGATCGAGCGCGAAACCACAACGGATTTCCTTATCAAGCGTGCACTGCGCATTATTCCCGTTGCACTGGTTGCTTCCTTCTTGATTGGGGCGACCACCGCGATCTACTGCTATTTGACGCACACCGTTTCACCGCATTCGTTCGTGAGTCTGCTGGCATCGAGTGCTGCGCTCGGCGGCTACTTGCACACGTTTCCATCGACCCCCGTTCTGTGGACCCTTGCAGTGGAAATCATGTTTTATGCGCTGGTCGCGATCGGTGCCGGACTAGGCCTGCGTGGGCTTCCCGGCATACTGTGCATCGGCATATGCTGTGCAGCATTCGTGGCGGCCGTGAATGCGTCGTTCATTGTGTCGGCACTCTCGCAGTCGGTACGGTCGGAACTTCAGTACGCCAGCTTTTCGGTATTGCAGGTTCCCTATCTTCTGATTGGTTCGTGCATCTATCGCGCGACGAGCGGTGATCGTCGCGCGATCGGGTTCCTGCATGCCGTTTTACTCGGTTGCATCTATCTTATCGCGCGGTATGCCTATATCACCGAGCACGGAGATAGTGGTGGCTTCGACGTGCCTAATGGAATCGCTGGACTGGTCGTCTTCGCAACGGCCATGTGGTCAGGCATGCAATGGCGCTGGATCCGTCCGTTGAAGCGGATTGCAAACGCGAGCTATCCTTTGTACATGCTTCACGTGCCGCTCGGCTGGATAGCCTTCGCCTGGATGGCCAGTATGGGCTTGGGGATGGTATCGACGGGCATCGTGACCGGTTTCGGTCTTCTCCTCCTTTCCGGCATGCTGCATGTATTCGTCGAACTGCCTGCACAACGCCTTGGAAAGACCATGACGAGCCGAAAGGACGTCGCAACTACAGCCGAGACCGCCTGACGCTCGCCATCTTCGACCTCGTCGCAGCATCGCGGGTACGCGTCCTGTAAGCGCATAGGAGCCGAATTGTTCAGTCGGGCTGCATTCACCGCCCCTGAACGATTCGTTTCTCGTGCCGCAGGCGTCACAACATCGCGTGGGCGACAACGCTACGGTCAAGCCAGGCAGCGAGAATGCAAACACAAAGACGCCATAGCTTCGTGAGCATCATCCGCAGGTTGTGGCCGTCGCCACACAGCGCGACGTGCACCGCGTCGCGAAGGTCGCATTTAAGCCTCTTACGATCGAGTGCCATAGACAACAATTGGGTCAAAACCCAGATCCGTCCATAGGCCATCGGGAGGGCCAACTGGTTGTTCGCCGGGTCGCTGCGCGCTGGCCAACGTGCGGCCGCAATCATGAGCCTCATCCGTTCAGCGCAACTCAGCGGTCACGAACCCCACGCATATCTGAAAGACATCCTGAAACGCCTGCCCGCCCACAGGGCAAGCGACATCGCCGCATTGCTGCCACATAACTGGCAGCCTTTTACCGCTGCAGCCTGATTCACCGTTCGTCAAGGTGGGTTCGCCAACCGCTTACGAGCTGCCGACCCGCGCGTGAGTCGATACACGAGAGCAAACGCGACGTACGATCTTCCGCATGATCGAAGGGTGGTACAACGTCCGCCGCCTGCATCGCAGTCCTAGGTTCATGCTCGCTCGAGCAGCAACCCGAAAAGAGAAAAATCCTGCATCGCGCAGACTCCCGCCGCCGGTACCGTCGTGGCGATGATTCCGATCCGCCGCCCGCTGAGGCTGAGGCGAACTACTATGGGCAACTCAGAAATACCGCTGACGTAACTGCGGTAACTTAAAACCACCAGTTTCCAGGATTCCTAGGGAAGTTCAGACGATCATCCAACCGCTTTCCTGGCAACAAATAGCCGCCCCTCATCCGGATTGCGCTCATAGTTGTGAAAGTCTTGAAACCGTGGCCCGTTTCCGCGTGGGAACCATTTTTCGTTGAATGGATGTTCGGCCTGAACCTCAAGTCCGAATTCACGAAACTTCTCTTCCCACCATTCCCACGGCTTGAGTGTCACGTGATATGGGTTACCCGCTGGGTCGTTGTATTCAACAAAGGAGACGGACCCAATGAAAAAGCCGTCGTCCCGCAGGTGTTTGCGAATGTTAGCGAAGAGGGAGGGGAACCCTTCCTCTCCAATGTGCTCGAGCACTTCCCACATCGTGACCAAGTCGAACTGGCTAACTGCGTTGGTATCCCTGCTAACAAAATCGAATTCACGAGTGATGTCACAGGTGAACAAGTTGTTATCGAGCAATGGCCAGTAGCCAATCTTGTTCCGCCGGCAAAAATCCGAGCCATCGATGCCGACCGCTAGAACACCGTTCATCGCGAACTCGTAGACAATTCCCGCTGCCCCGGTTCCGAGATCTAACGCACGCATGTCCTTACCGAGAGCAGCGATGCAGTTCTGCACAAACAAAGTGGGGCGAGACACACCCTCCATCGTCGAATCCGGGCTCAGATGATCGTTACTCCCATACGCAATTGGAAAATCGGTCTTCAATTCGATGAGTCTCGCAGCGTCGAAAACAACACTGTCCGAGAATGTCCTGGAAGCGGACATTGCCTCTACATACAGCTTCAACAGAAAATCGATCTGATAGTTCGACGCCAGCACGCCTTGACGTGTTTCGTATTCGAGCGTCCGTGATCTTTCTTCCACGACACGCAATAGGCTATCCATCGTACGTGATCGCTCTTCCACGACGCGCAATAGGCTATCCATCGTACGTGATCGCTCTTCGACGACACGCAACAGGCTATCCAGCGCAGAAAGCTGGGAGACGAACGTCGTCGCTCTCTCGTCCGCAGTTGCCAGGACAGTCTCGATATGTGCAATGGGCGTTCGCAGATCATTCAATCTTTCTAATGACTCGAGACGCTTATCAAGATTTCGAACCTTCGCGTCGATTTCCGCAGACCGCAAATCCGCAATTTGCGCCAGGTTCGATACACGATCCAGACTGGCCCGCACATCCGGTTCAAAGGAGGTACTCAGCTTCGGTTCGCGCCTGGTTGCATTAGCTAACCGTCGCAAGACCGCAAGCAACAAACTTTTAGTAGACCTGTTAGTCATCAACAACTTCTGTCAAGTGGATTGCGCTTCAGCGTGTTGGACGCGAACATTGAGCTCAGATCGAAGTTCCAGGTCGCAAACACCGTCGAACACGTACTCCTTATTTTTCAGTATCACTGTGAAGTGTCCGGCATCGTCCACCCAGTGAAGCACCTGCTGGTTTCCGTAGTACTGGTCGTGTTCGCGAGCGACAACCGCCTGGACTTCGTAGAGGTTCGCTCCCAGAGTACAGCGACCGCTGAATCTCACTGTAAAGCGGTCCCCCTTGGCGAACTTTCGGCTCCAGAACGCCGTTTCGGGCGCAGATTCGAATCGAACCATGTCCTCGTTCAAGGTACCCCAAGTGGTGACCTTTATGCCCTCTTTGCTAACGATTCGGAAGGCCACATTAAGGTTATCGATATCGACATTACATACGCATTCCACGGCCAAGGTAATCTCGTCCCCTGCGTAAAACACACTCTGAGGGCTCCCTCGGCCATCAAACACTTCAACCTTCTGAATTTCGACTTCGCGGCTTCCATAAGATTTTTGTGGGGAATGCGCCTTCAATATCGTCTGGCTACGCTGCTGCAAATCCAGGAAGGCCGCCTCTTCTTGCTGCTGCAAAAACTCCCGATAGGCGAACAAAACGTCGGAGGTGTCGCCGCATTTCTGCGCGTTGCCGGCGTTCAGAAATACAGCTCGCTGCGTCAGCGTTCGAACGATCTCCTGGTCATGCGAAACGAACAGCAACGTCGTGCCGTTGTTCAACAACTTCTCGATCTGTCGATAGCAACGCTTCTGAAAAAGCGCATCGCCTACCGCAAGCGCCTCGTCGACAATCAGAATGTCCGGTTCGACCTGCGTTTGAACAGCGATTGCCAGACGCACGACCATACCGCTCGAATACGACTTAACCGGTTGATCGATATGCTGACCGATGTCCGCAAAGCCGACGATCGCATCGTATTTCTGCTCGATCTCCTCGCGACTGAAACCAAGTAGGGCGCCATTCAGAAAGACATTTTCCTTGCCCGTGAACTCAGGATTGAACCCAGACCCGAGTTCGAGCAGCGCGGCGACGCGGCCGTTGGTATTGACGAGGCCTGTCGTTGGTGACAGCGTGCCCGTAATGATTTGCAGCAGCGTACTCTTGCCGCTACCGTTACGTCCGACGATGGCAAAGGCCTCACCACGGCGTACGTCGAAAGACACATCTTTGAGCGCCCAGAATTCGCGGAAGTAGTCTCTCGGTGGCTTGCCCGTCAGTCGGTTCAGCCGCGGCAAAATGAACTGCTTCAGACGATCGCTCGGCTTGTCGTAAAGCTCAAAGCGCTTTGACACGCCTTGTACAGTGATCGCAATATCGTTAGATGACATCGGCGAAACCTTTCCGCGTTTTCTGAAACCACGCATAGCCAAGCCAGGCGATGACCAACGCTACCGCGCCATAAATCGCAAGGGCCGACCAGTCCGGCAGTTGCCCAAATAGCAGCACCGCGCGCGCTTGCTCGATGATCAGGGTAAGCGGATTGAGCATGAGCCATGGCCTGATGGTCACCGGCAATGCTGTGATCGGGTAAAAAACCGGAGATGCAAAGAGGAGTACGGTCATGATGAGACTAATGGGCTGAGCCACGTCTCTCAGGAATACGCCCAACGACGCGAGCGCCCACGCAATGCCAACGGTCAGCATGATCAGCGGTAGCAGGACAAGCGGCATGAAGATGACCGTCCAGTGTATGAAGCCGTTGAACAGGACAAAGAACGCGAGCCAGACCGCCAGACTAACGCAAGCATGGAACAGCGCTGTTCCGAGTGCGGTGACAGGTAGGATCTCCAGCGGAAAAATAATCTTCTTGACGTAACTTACGTTGTTCACGATCAACATCGGCGCCTGCGTCAGCGTCTCGGCGAACAAGGTATGAACGATCATGCCGACGAACAGCAGAAGCGCAAACTCCGTTTTACTTGCTGGAAGGGTTCCCCCCCAGCGAGCCTTGAACACCACGGAGAAAACGAAGGTGTAAATAGTGAGCAACAGCAGCGGGTTGAAGAACGACCACATCACGCCCATCACTGAGCCTTTATAGCGTCCAATGACGTCGCGACGAGCCATCTGCAAGATCAACTGACGGTTCGTCCACAGACTGTGGACGAGAGCCGCTAGCGATACCGGTTTGTTTTCGTGGGGATTCATATAGCAAGGGAACCATTAGGCCGGCTAGCCGGATGCGTTGATCAGCTGGCGCGTTTGACGCGACGGCCGATTTTCGCCCTCAGCAGATTGAGCCGCTCGCCTACGCCCTTCTCACGCAGCGCTTCGATTTGATAAAGCACCCAACGCCGGCTGAGCCGCGAATAAGGAATCGATGCAGGCACGGCGACCACACGCGGCGCGAGCGAAGGCATTTCGCGGAAATAGCCCCGATATACCGTGAACACTTCAGGACAGAAGTCGCCGAGCAGTTCGTTCTCCATTCCCTGATTCCATTTGCCCGTGGGGAACGGCGCCTCGATATCGATGATCACCGTCGACGGGATCTCCTGGTGAATCTTGTGCTCGCCGACCAGGGCAGCGAGCGGCTTGCGATGCAGGTACGGCAGTGCGAGATTCAGATTGGCCGGCAGCGATGCACAGCGGAACATCAGGCGCGCGTAACCGATCGGCGCGTCGTCGCTCAGGAAGCCGAATTCGAACTGTTCGGAGACCGTGTGCACGGTTGCCTTGCCGTTCCTGATGATGGCCGCGGTGGCTGCGCAATGTCGCTGCGGTTCGCGGATCAGACTGCCGGCGAGCGCCTGCACGTGATTCGAGAGAAGGCGTTCGTTCGGAGCGACGAACATCAGGGCGTCTATACCTCGCGCATCATCGATGATTTCCGCGATCACGTTGCCGAGTTTGCGTTCGCCTTTAACGGCTCCGGTGGGGCCGTGATCGAAGAAGTCCAGTTCGAGGACACGCACCGCTGGGGTCGCGCCGGCAAGGCTTTGCGCGATCTCCGTGCGATATTCCCGCGCGTCGACACGATCGATCACGAGCACTGGCTCAAGGTCACGATAATCTTGCGCCGCAATGCTCGATAGATGCGACTGCACAGTCTCCCTCGAAAATTCCGGAACCAGGAAATATGCGCCGACCCTCAGCTTCGCCGTGTCATGGCCCAGCCCCTGGCGTGCAAGCAGGTCTTCCTTGCGTTGTTGATAGCCCTGATATAGATCGCTCAGGTTTCGTACCAGGCTGAACTTTTCACGAAAAATCCGCTGCGCCTTCTCGATCTTCGCGAGAGCAAGCTCAGGATTGGCTTTCGCCCATTCGAGGTGCGCCCGAATGTCTTCACATATTTTGTCGACCGAGCAGCGGCTATCGATATATAGCAATGCATCGCCGAAATACTTCGATGCAAAACGGTTCTCGTCGCAAATCACGAGTGCCCCAGCAGCGACGCTTTCGAAGAGCCGGTTCGACATCAACTCGGACTCCTTGTGAGCCGCCGAAGACAGTACGAGCGAAATGCCTGCCTTCGAAATCTCGTCGATCATCGAGACGCCGTCGAACGGTATCTCCTTCACGTAGCTCTGGTAACCCGCCCACACCTTGACGTTCAGGAAGACAGTCGGACCGTAGATGCGCATCATGCCGGTCTGATCGAGACGCTTCAGAACATCCTGATGGCGAGACTGGCCGCCATTGACGGCCTCCCAGTTGATCCCGACATAAAACAGCTTGTGATCGCCAAGAGAAGGCGGCCGCGCGATCTCGGCGAGAGAGTGATAAAGCTTGAAATGGGCGGGCAGGTGCGTCTGAGCGTTGCGAACCATGCGGGCAACGTGATCGTCGGCCGCTGCAGAACTGCAACTCACAAAATCGTCGTGTGATAGCAGGTTGCGCGAGGTTCGCTGATAACCCCACTCGTGATAGAACTGCATCGGATTCCACAGTGCTACAAACGAGAAAACGTCGTAATTCTTCGGGGTGTCATAGTGGAGATGCAGTACAAAATCGACGATTTGCCTGCTGACCACCGTGTTCGGGTCCTCGAGCAGTGAGCCATCGGCGTTGATCTCGATGCATTCGACGCCTATCGCTGCCGCCGCAATCTTCAGACGCGCGATACACTCGTCTTCGGCTGTCTTCAGCTTCGGCCATAGCTTGACCACAGCGAAGCGGCCGATCAGTCCAGTGGGCAGTTTAAAGTTGTTAGAAATGTTGTCGTTCATGCCCACTCACTTCGGATGCAGATATCTTGCTGAAACGGTCGCAAGCCATCCGACCTGCAACCCGTGTTCCCTAAATCAAAAAATGCCGTGCAACGATCGTTGCGTGCGGACTAGAGCCGACCGTCCTGACCCGACGTCGCGAACAGCTTGAGCAAGTCCTCATATGAGCTTTGCAAGCCTCGGCGCTCGTCGACCTTGGGACGCCACCCGAGTGAAAGGATGCGCGAACTGTCAAGAAGCTTGGCCATCGTACCGTTCGGCTTGGACGTGTCGTACACGATATCGCCCTTGAAACCCACTACCTCTGCAATCATCGTGGCGAGTTCAGCGATGGAGTGATCGAAACCCGGGCCGACGTTATAGAGGTCGTATTGCGTGTCCGCAGCCATCAGGCACTTCATGGCGTCGGCAAGATCATCGACGTGAAGCAGTTCGCGGCGCGGCGTTCCGTCGCCCCACACCACGAACTCCGTCTTGCCCGCCAATTTCGCCTCGTGCGTACGACGCAGGATGCCAGCGACCACGTGGCTATGCTGCGGATGGTAGTTATCACCCGGGCCATACAGATTGGGAGGAATCACCGAGATGAAGTTGCTGCCGTGCTGCTTTCGGTAAGCACGGCACATTTCGATGCCGGCGATCTTGCTGACCGCGTACGCGCGAATGTTCTGATCCAGCGGCCCAGTGAGCAGCGCTTCTTCCTTGATGGGCTGTTCCGCCTTGGTGGGATAAGTGCAATTCGACGCCACGAACACCATTTTCTTCGCGGAAAAGCGATGTGCCGCGTTAATGACGTTGGTTTGCACCATGATGTTGTCGTACAGAAAATCCGCCGGCAACGTCGCGTTTGCGTGGATACCGCCCACCTTCGCACCGATGTGGAAAATCATTTCGGGGCGGTTACGTTCCACCCACTCGAAGACGGCATGTTGGTTACGAAGGTCCAACTCTTGACGCGATGTCAGCAGAAGCTCCGCGTTTTCGTTCGCGAAGCTGCGAACCATCGCGGATCCGAGCATGCCACGGTGACCCGTGATCCACACTTTTCGGCCTGCAAAGAATTGATCAGGTCTTTCTGCAACCAGAGAGTTTTTAGTCTCAGACATTCGACTGCCCATTAAAAAGATTAAGCACCGGCGTGCCGCTCCACGCAGGTGAAATTTACCACGCTTCGCCCTAGCCGATGAACGGCTCCCAGACCAGACAGCCTACGTCACGGCATTCGCGCCGCGCGAGACAGATCGCAAGCAGAGCGTGGCTCACCCGTGCAGCGAAGTCTGCGCCACCATCCCGTCTGCGGCCGCGTCTACGCCTCTTCGTACCATCCACTCGACCGTGTCCGCGAACGCTATGGACATAGTCCCCGGAACCAGCCGGCGCAATTTCGCAGCCGATCCAACCAGTACACTGACTTCGTTGGCTCTCACAAACTGGGAGTTCACGCGAATCTCGAGTTCGTGACCGGACACCTTGCGAACGGTCTCAATGACTTCCTGAAGTGTGTAAGGTCGCTCGCTACAGACATTGACGACTTCGCCGGCCGCGTCCGCTTCGAGCAGCGCGCGGTAGATGTACGCCACTTCACGGACATCCGAAAAGTCACGTGCGACGTCAAGATTGCCGAGCTCAATGAAAGACCGCTTTTGCACGAATGAGGCAACGATCTTCGGCACCAGAAAGCGCTCCGACTGACCGCAGCCGGTGTAGTTGAAGGGGCGCGTGATTATGATGGGCAGACGATCGAACCATGTCCGCACGAGGTGCTCCATGGCCGCCTTGCTCGCACCGTAGTGATTGACCGGTGCGGGCGTCATACTCTCGTCGACGGTGCCTGGTGTATTGCCGTAGACGTTCGCACTGCTGGCGATCACGATCTTCTCCGGCCGATGCCCCGTGTCCGCGCAAGCTTGCAGCAGATTCAACGTACCCATCACATTGACACGGTACATGTCGATCTTGTCGTCATCCGCCACAAAGCTGCTTGCGGCGAGATGGACGATATGGGACGGCCGGACGACGTCGATGACGTGCCGGCACTGCTCCAGCGAGGTGATATCGAGCACGTGTTCGCCCGGCCCCGGATCAGACAGCACGCTACCGCTGACGTCGTACCCAGCGCGCATTAACTCATCACGCAAGTAGGCGCCGGTGAAGCCGCTTATTCCCGTGATGAACGCACTGCGCATGCTCGCCTCAATAGGACTGACCAAGCTTGTTTCTCCGCAGATCGGCTTCCACCATCATTGCGCAGAGACCTTCCAGCGTCGTCTTGGGTTCCCAGCCGAGCTTTTCTTTGGCTCGCGTGGCGTCGCCGATCAGCAGGTCAACTTCCGCCGGGCGATAAAATTTGGGGTTTACCCTCACCAACACCTTGCCACTCGATGCATCGACACCTTCTTCCTTTTCGTCCTTGCCACGCCACTCGATATGGGTGCCGATCGCACGGAAGGCCATCGTCACGAAGTTGCGGACAGTTTCGGTGCGATTGGTCGCCAGCACGAAAGTGTCCGGTTCGTCGACCTGAAGCATGCGCCACATGCCCTCGACGTACTCCTTCGCGAAACCCCAATCGCGCTGCGCATCAAGGTTGCCGAGCTCAAGGACATCGAGTTGGCCAAGTGCAATCTTCGCGACCGAATCCGTGATCTTGCGCGTGACGAATTCACGCCCGCGCAGCGGCGATTCGTGATTGAACAGAATGCCGCTCGTTGCGAAAAGGTCGTACGATTCACGGTAGTTGACGGTCATCCAGTGCGCGTACAACTTGGCCACGCCGTACGGGCTGCGCGGATAGAAAGGCGTGTCTTCTTTCTGCGGAACGGCTTGAACCTTGCCGAACATTTCCGAGGTGGAGGCCTGGTAATAGCGAATAGAACGGTCGGTCAGGCGAATGGCTTCCAGCAGGTTCAGCGCTCCAACCCCGGTGATTTCCGCAGTCGTGGCTGGCTGGTCGAACGAGACCCCGACAAAACTTTGAGCGGCCAGGTTGTACAGTTCGCTCGGCTGGGCCTTTTGTAGCAGGCGCAGCGTAGAACCCAAGTCGGTCAGATCATGCTCGATCAGTTGGAGCTTCGGATGGTTCATGAGGCCGAGTTCTTCCATGCGCCAAAAGTGCACCGAACTCGTACGCCGATACGCGCCGTAGACCTCATAACCTTTTTCAAGCAGCATCTGAGTCAAATATGCCCCGTCCTGCCCTGTGATGCCAGTGACAACTGCGCTCGTCAATTCCATCTCCGATGATGACTTCTCCGCCCCGTGCAACGTGCCCTAACGCGAAGAAAAAGTTAATAAGGCGGGCCGATTATAGCGGATCTCTATTTCGCCCCATCCCTGTGCGCGACGCCTGGCGATGCCCGCAACGTGCGCGTCACGCTAGTGACTCCCCGGCCCGGTAATAATGTACTGAGCTCACTAATTTCTGACTTTTTTACCGCATCGACGTAGTCAGTTAGCTCAGCATGCAAATTGAGCCTTCAATCGAAGGTACCCGAACAAGGATCGCGCGCTGCATCCGGTTAACGGGCCACGCCAAGTCTCGCTAGTTGGCCGATATTGTACCGTTGCCCCCCCTTTCACTACGCTAACAGGCAGCCTGAGTAAATTGGCGAGGCAGCAATCGGCAGATGAGCGGCCGACAAACAACACGTAGCACAAGTTGCCGTATGAATCGCGAGTGTGCGGCGCGCAAACGCCGCGACATCAGGAGCGCAGGGTGGGTGGTTTCGGAAAGCCGTCCGTGAGACAGAGCATCAACGCATCCCGCCAATGCGGCGCGGCGAGACCGAACACGCGCGCCAGTTTGTCGTTCGACATTCTGGAATTGGCTGGGCGCTTCGCCGGCGTCGGGTAATCCGCGGCGGGAATCGGCAGCGTATTCGGCTTGTTCGGCAAGTCTGCGAGCTCGAAAATGGCCGACGCGAAGCCGTGCCACGACGTCGCGCCGCCCGCGCACAGGTGATAAATACCCGAGCGCTCGCTCCACCACTTCGCGCCCTCTTCGGCGGCGAACGCCTGCGCGACCAGATGGGAAGTCAGCGTGGCAATCGTGTTGCACCAGGTCGGCGCGCCGAACTGATCAGCCACCACCTTCAGCTCGGGGCGCTCTGCGCCAAGCCGCAGCATGGTCAGCAGAAAATTCTTGCCACGCGTGCCATACACCCAGCTCGTGCGTAACACGAGATGATTGACGCCGCTCGCCGCGATCGCCTGCTCGCCCGCGAGCTTGCTGCGCCCATAGACGTTCTGGGGGTCGGTCGGATCGTCTTCGACGTACGCGCCTTCCTTCGTGCCGTTGAACACGTAGTCGGTCGAATAGTGGATCAGCGCAGCGCCGAGTTTCTTCGCTTCCTCGGCCAGCACGCCCGGTGCTTCGCCGTTGATGCGCATTGCCAGATCGCGCTCTTCTTCGGCTTTGTCGACCGCGGTATAAGCCGCCGGATTGACGATCAGCGCGGGACGCACCTCGCGCACCACCGCGCGAATCTGATCGAGGTTCGACAGATCGAGCCGCGAGCGATCGACCGCCACCACGTGGCCGAGCCCTTGCAGCGTGCGCGCGAGCTCGTAGCCGACCTGGCCATTGACGCCGGTGACGAGGATGGTCCGTTTCGCCTCGTGTGCGCTCATGCGATCCCCTTATGCGAAGACTTCGGCGTCGGACAGACGCTTGCCTGCCGCGTCCTTGGCGGCGAGCAGCGGCTCGAAGTCGACCGGCCATTCGATCCCGATTGCCGGATCGTTCCAGACGATGCTGCGCTCGTGCTCAGGGAACCAATAATCCGTGGTCTTGTAGAGGAACTGCGCCGACTCCGACAGCACGACGAAGCCGTGCGCGAAACCGGGCGGCACCCACAGCTGCCGATGGTTCTCGACCGACAGCGTGACGCCGACCCACTTGCCGAAGTTCGGCGAACTCTTGCGGATGTCGACGGCCACGTCGAACACTTCGCCCTCGACCACGCGCACGAGCTTGCCCTGCGCATGCTGGATCTGATAGTGCAGACCGCGCAGCACGCCCTTCGCCGAACGCGAGTGGTTGTCCTGCACGAACTCGACGCCCGCCTCGACCTTCTCGGCGAATTCGAGCGTATTGAAGCTTTCGAAGAAGAATCCGCGCGCATCGCCGAACACCTTCGGCTCGATGATCTTGACTTCGGGCAGCGCGGTTGCGGTTACCTGGATGGCCATGCGACGTGATCCGTGAGTATGTTTTGCAGATATTGCCCGTAGGCATTCTTCGCGAGCGGTTTGGCGAGCGCGAGCAGTTGCTCGCCGTCGATCCACTGACGCCGGTACGCGATCTCTTCCGGACACGCAACGACGAGACCCTGGCGCTTTTGCAGCGTCGCGATGAAGGTTGCGGCTTCGATCAGCGAATCGTGCGTGCCGGTGTCGAGCCATGCATAGCCGCGACCCAGGATCTCGACGTTCAGCGCGGCGTTCGCGAGGTAACGCGAGTTGACGTCGGTGATTTCGAGCTCGCCGCGCGCCGACGGCCTGATGTCGGCGGCGATATCGCAGACCTGCTTGTCGTAGAAGTACAGACCCGTGACCGCGTAGTTCGAACGCGGCTTGAGCGGCTTCTCTTCGATCGACAATGCACGGAACTGCTTGTCGAATTCGACCACGCCGTAGCGTTCCGGATCCTGCACGTGATACGCGAAGACGGTGGCGCCGCTGGCCTGATCATTCGCGTGTTCGAGCTGCTTCGCGAGATCGTGACCGTAGAAGATGTTGTCGCCGAGAATCAGCGCCGACGGATCGTTGTTCACGAACTCGCGGCCGATGATGAACGCCTGCGCGAGCCCGTCCGGCGACGGCTGCACCGCGTACTGGATGTTCATACCCCACTGGCTGCCGTCGCCGAGCATGGCTTCGAAGCGCGGCGTGTCCTGCGGCGTGGAGATGATCAGCACGTCGCGAATGCCCGCCACCATCAGCGTGGAGAGCGGGTAGTAGATCATCGGCTTGTCGTACACCGGCAGCAACTGCTTGGAGACGACATGCGTGATCGGATACAGGCGGGTGCCCGAACCGCCCGCGAGAATAATGCCTTTGCGCGCCATTGCCGTGCCTTTACGCGCGCTGCGCGTAGTTGGTCTCGACCCACTTCCGGTATTCGCCCGAAGCGACTTCGTCGACCCATTGCTGGTTGTCGAGATACCACTGGACCGTTTTGGCGAGCCCCGTCTCGAACGTCTCCGCCGGTTTCCAGCCGAGTTCACGCTCGAGCTTGCGGGCGTCGATCGCGTAACGGCGGTCGTGACCCGGACGGTCGGTCACGTAGGTGATCTGGTCGCGATACGAGCCGACCGCCTTCGGACGCTGCTCGTCGAGCAGGTCGCACAGCGTGTGCACGACCTCGAGATTCTTCTTCTCGTTCCAGCCGCCGACGTTGTACGTCTCGCCCGGCGTGCCGCGCACGAGCACTTCACGGATCGCGCTGCAATGATCGCCGACATACAGCCAGTCGCGCACGTTCTGACCGTCGCCGTACACCGGCAGCGGCTTGCCGCCGAGCGCGTTGGCGATCATCAGCGGAATCAGCTTTTCGGGGAACTGGTACGCGCCGTAATTGTTCGAGCAGTTGGTGGTCAGCACCGGCAGCCCATACGTGTGATGGTAGGCGCGCACGAGGTGATCGGAGCCGGCCTTGGTTGCGGAATAGGGGCTATTCGGCGCGTACGGCGTCGTTTCGGAGAACTGCGGATCGGTGGCGGACAGCGAGCCGAACACTTCGTCGGTCGATACGTGCAGGAAGCGGAACGCGGCGCGCTCCGCCTCGCCCAGCGTGTTCCAGTAGCTGCGGGTGGCTTCGAGCAGCGTGAACGTACCGACCACGTTGGTTTGCACGAAATCGGCCGGACCGTGAATCGAGCGATCGACGTGGCTCTCGGCCGCGAAATGCAGCACGGCGCGCGGCTTGTGTTCGGCCAGCAATGCGTCGAGCGCGGCGCTGTCGCAGATATCCGCGCGCACGAAAATGTGCCTGGAATCGCCCTGTAGCGATTTCAACGTACCGAGGTTGCCGGCGTAGGTTAGCTTGTCTACGTTGAGCACTGTTTCGTCGGACGCTTTGAGCCAGTCGAGCACAAAATTGGCGCCGATAAAACCGGCGCCACCCGTTACCAGGATCATGAAATTCCCTTGTAGATGTCAGTGGCGGTCGGAACCGGTGAGCCGACCTGCTCACCATACGTCGTGATTTCCGATTCTGCCGCAGTCCGTCGCCTCCGCTTGTGCGCAACCAAACGCTCGGACGCCAATCTTATGAGGGCCCGATTATAAGGCGCTCCCTCGGAGAAATTGGAGCGCCAACGACCGGAAACAGGGGGACGAGTCCGGCCACCGTACGCTAACGCGCTCACCGCACCTGCGAATAACGGCGAGAACAGACGCATAACTTCGAGGAAAGAGCGCAATCGCCACACGGAAACATCGCGCCGGGCAGTACCCCGGGTCGCCCACACCAGCTGCACGCGCCCGCAATGCGAACGGCTTGCACCACGCGATATCGGAACCCCGAAAAGGTATTATGTCATGCAAATTTGCTGCACCGCCCACCGCGGCACGCGTTGTGCGTGACCGCTGTATCGAATCGCTTCCACTTCGTTTGATGACACCCTCCAACGCCCCCAGCACGTCCGCTCCCCTCGTCCCTCTGGCTTTCGGCGATCTGCAAGGCTGCCGCGAACCGTTTCGGCAACTGCTCGCCAAAGCTGCGCCGCCGGAGGGCACGCCGCTGTGGTTCGCCGGCGATCTGATCAACCGCGGCCCCGACTCGCTCGACACGTTGCGCGACGTGATCGGGTTCGGCGAACGCGCGGTGCCGGTGCTCGGCAATCACGATCTGCATCTGCTGTCGGTATCGGCGGGAATTCGCAAATCGAAGAAGGGCGACACCATCGGGGACATTCTCGCCGCGCCCGATGCCGACGATCTGATCGAGTGGATACGCCACCGGCCGCTCGCGCATTTCGACAACGGCATGCTGATGGTGCATGCGGGCGTGCTGCCGCAATGGGATGTGACGCTCACGCTCGAACTCGCCGACGAATTGCAACGCGCGCTGCGTGCGCCGAACTGGAAAGAAACGCTTGCCGGCCTGTACGGCAACGAACCGAATCGCTGGAAGCCGGGCCTGAAGGGTATCGACCGTCTGCGCGTCACCTGCAGCGCGCTCACGCGCATGCGCTTTTGCACCGCGGATGGCGTCATGGATTTCACGAGCAGCGGCACGCTCGCGTCCACGCCGGGCGGCTGCATGCCATGGTTCGACGTGCCGTCGCGCAAGACCGCCGACGTGACCGTCGTGTTCGGTCATTGGGCCGCGCTCGGTCTGCTGTTGCGCGACAACCTGATCGGCCTCGATTCGGGCTGCGTGTGGGGGGAGAAGCTGTCGGCGGTGCGGCTCGCGCGCAATCCGGCCAAGCGGACGTTGACGCAGGTCGATTGCGATTCGTGCGGCGTGCCGCGCGGAGGGAATTGAAGCGAAGACGGCGACCCTGCCCGACGGCACCGCCGCTCAGGCGGAGCGTCGCGGCTGATCCACGGGCTCGATCAGCGTTTCGGCCGATTCGTTTGCATCGTTCGACGACGCAGCAGCGATAACGTCGCCCTCGTGCGCGAGCGTCCCCGCTACGGCCTTGCCAGTCTGCATGGCCTGCAACGCACCCGCCACCACGTCCTGCGCGCGCGCCGCGAGCACGCGCCGATCCGCGTCCGGCGCGAGCGCCGCGCCAACATAGACGTGCGCGGTCAGCGGACCGCCGCGCAACAGCATGTCGAGCGAATCGGCCAACGAGACGTCGTCGATATACGCGGGAGCCGTCGACTGCCGGCCCTGCGCGTCCTCATACATGATGCATACCGGCTGCACCGGCACACCGGCCGACACCGCCGCCTGGAACATGTTCGCGTGGAACGGCAGCAGCGCGAGCCCGTTCGTGGTCGTGCCTTCGGGGAACACACACATCAGCTCGCCCGCGCCCAGCCGGGCGGCGAGCTCGTGCATGATCCGCTTCGCGTCGCTGCGCTTCTCGCGCTGGATGAACACCGTGTCGAGTTGTTGCGCGAGCCAGCCGACCACCGGCCATTGACGGATCTCCGCCTTCGACACGAACGGCGTTGGCCGCCACGCGTTGATCACGTAGATGTCGATCCACGAAATGTGATTGGCGACCACCAGCGCGCCGCGATCGAGCCGCGCCGCGTCGTTGTGCACGACGAGGCGCATGCCGCACAGACGCAGCATCTTCAGCGACCACGCGCGATTGAGCGCGTGACGCCGTTCGGCGCTCGCGTTCGGAAAGCGCGTCGCGACGGTCCACATGCCGTGCAACAGATGCGCGATGAGACGGACCTTGCGTAACGCGAGCTTCATGGCCGGAGCTTTCCTTGACTGAACCGTAACGACACCGCTCAGCGTTGTTCGTAGGCGAGCTGACCGGACACGATGGTCGCGCGCACCTGCGCCGGCAGTTCGTAGCCGAGGAACGGCGTGTTGTGTCCCTGGCTCTTCAGCGCGCGCGGCTCGACGCGCCAGTGCGCGTGACGGTCGAACACGCAGAGGTCGGCCACGGCGCCGACCTCGATGCGGCCAGCCGCTTCGAGGCCGAGCACCTGGGCCGGCGCCGCCGTGATGCGCTTGAGCGCGGTCGCGAGCGGCACGCCCGCTTCGTCGGCCCACTTCACCGTCAGCGACAGGAACAGCTCGAGGCCGGTGGCACCCGGTGTCGCCTCCGCGAACGGCAGCAGTTTTTCGTCGTCGTCCACCGGCGTGTGCGCCGAGCAGATCGCGTCGATCGTGCCGTCCAGCAGACCCGCGCGAATCGCTTCGCGATCGCGTTGCTGACGCAGCGGCGGATCGAGCCGGAACTGCGCGTCGAAGTAGCCGATGTCGAGGTCGATCAGGTGCACGTGGTTCACGGTGACGTCACACGACACCGGCAGGCCTTCAGCCTTCGCCGCGCGCACGAGCGCCACGCCCGCCGCCGACGACACATGCGAAATGTGCACGCGTGCGCCGGTCACGCGCACGAGTTCGAAGATCGTATGCAGCGCGATGGTCTCAGCCGATACCGGCACCCCCGACAGACCGAGCCGCGACGCCAGCGCCCCGCTTGCGGCGACGCCGCCCTTGCCGAGGTAGGCATCGACGGGACGCAGCCACACGGTGAAGCCGTACGTCTTCGCGTATTGCAGCGCGCGCATCTGGACCTGGGTGTCGACGATCGGCGTATCGGCCTGCGAAAAGCCGATGCAGCCCGCCTCCGTCAGCTGGACCATCTCGGTGATGACCTGCCCTTTGAGACCGACCGTCAGCGCGCCGAGCGGGTACACGTGCGCCTTGTTCAGATTGCGCGCGCGGAACTTCAGCATTTCGACGAGGCCCGGTTCGTCGAGCGTCGGATCGGTGTCCGGCGGACACACGAGGCTCGTCACACCGCCCGCGAGCGCCGCGGCCATTTCCGAGCCGAGCGTCGCCTTGTGCTCGTAACCGGGCTCGCGCAAACGCGCGCACAGGTCGACGAGACCCGGGGCGATCGACAGGCCGCGCGCGTCGATCGTGCGCTCCGCCTGGAAGCCGGCCGGCGCGTTGCCGAGCGCGGCGATCTTGCCCGCCTCGATAAAAATGTCCTGCTGCTGTTCGGTGCCCGCTGCCGGATCGATCAGCGTGCCGCCTTGAATATGAATCTTCATGCGCTGCCTTTGTTAAACCTGTGGTTCAGCCTGTGCGTCGGCTTCCTGATCAGTCGTTGCCTGGTCGTTGCCTAGTCGTTATTACCCGCGACGATCCCCATCACCGCCATGCGCACCGCGATGCCGAACGTGACCTGGTTCAGGATCACCGACTGCGGGCCATCCGCGACCTGCGAGTCGATCTCGACGCCGCGATTCATCGGGCCGGGGTGCATCACGATCGCATCGGGGGCGGCAAGCGCGAGGCGCTCGGGCGTGAGCCCCCAGCTCTTGAAGTACTCCTGCGACGACGGCAGCAGCGCGCCGCTCATGCGTTCGTTCTGCAGGCGCAGCATGATGATCACATCGACGTCCTTCAGGCCTTCGTCGAGGTTGTGGAACACGCGCACGCCCATCTGTTCGAGGCCGCCCGGCAGCAGCGTGCGCGGACCGATCGCGCGCACTTCGGGCACGCCGAGCGTGGTCAGCGCATGAATGTCCGAGCGCGCCACGCGCGAATGCAGGATGTCGCCGACGATCGCCACGCGCAGCTTCGTGAAGTCCTTCTTGTAGTGGCGGATCGTGTACATGTCGAGCAGGCCCTGGGTCGGGTGCGCGTGACGGCCGTCGCCGGCGTTGATCACGTGCACGTGCGGCGCACAGTGCTGCGCGATCAGGAACGGCGCGCCGCTCGACGCATGACGCACGACGAACAGATCCGCGTGCATCGCCGACAGGTTATTGATCGTGTCGAGCAGCGATTCGCCCTTGCTCGTCGACGACGCGTTGATGTTCAGATTCAGCACGTCGGCCGACAGGCGCGTGGCCGCGATCTCGAACGTGGTGCGCGTGCGTGTGGAGTTCTCGAAGAACAGGTTGAACACCGACTTGCCGCGCAACAGCGGCACCTTCTTCACTTCGCGATCGGTCACGCTGACGAACTGGTCGGCGGTCTCGAGAATGTGATTGACGATGGCCTTCGGCAGCCCCTCGATCGACAACAGATGTTTGAGCTCGCCGTTCTTCGTGAGCTGCGGGTTGCCCTTCAGGAAGCCGTAGCGGAAGCGCTCGGATGCGCTGGCGGAGGAGTCCTGCGGGGCCTGGGTGGCGGTGTTCATGATGTACCTGCTTCAAATACGGACTGACTGCAACGTGATCGGGATCGGAGCGCCGCTCGGGCGCATGTCAATCGACGCGTGCTTCAGTGTGAAAAGAGAACCGCTGGCCGCCCGCGCCGTCGTCTTCATGGTCCAGCACGAGCGTCGCGTTGGCCGGCACGTCGACCACGCCGCCGACGAAGCGTGCCGCCACCGGCAACTCGCGTCCGCCCCGATCGGCCAGCACCGCGAGTTCGACCGAGGCCGGCCGGCCATAGTCGTACAGCTCGTTCACCGCCGCGCGAATCGTGCGGCCGGTGTAGAGCACGTCGTCGACCAGCACGATGCGGCGGCCGTCGACCGCGAACGGCAGCGAGGTAGGGCTCGCCTGCGCGTGGAGCCCTTTTTTCGCGTAGTCGTCGCGATGCAGCGCGACGTTCACCACGCCGAAGCTCGCGAGCTTCAGGTCGTGCGCGAGCCGCTCGGCGAGCCATGCCCCGCCGCTATGGATACCGGCCAGCACCGCCGCTTCGCCACCGTCTTGCGCGGCCGCGAGCTGGTCGCCGTACGCCGCGCGAATCTGGTCGAGCAACGCGCGATACAGCGCTTCGGCGTCAATGGAACTCATGATCGTCGGAAAGTCCGTCAAGATATTGCTGGAGGATGACGCTCGCGGCTTCGGCATCGAGCATGTCGGTGCGGGTGTTGCCGGCGCGGATTTGCGCCTCGGCCTCGACCGACGAGTAGCGCTCGTCGACCCACGTGACCGGCAGATTGAAGCGGCCGTTCAGCTGATTGCCGAAGCGCTTCGCGAGCTGCGTGCGTTCGTGCGGCGTGCCGTCGGGGTGCATGGGCAAGCCGACCACCAGCGCATCGGGCTTCCATTCGGCGATCAGCTTGCCGAGCGCTTCGAAGCGGTATTCCTTGCTGCGGTTCCGCACGACGACGAGCGGCTGCGCACGACGCGTCAGCGAATTGCCGACCGCCACGCCGATGCGTTTCACGCCGTAGTCGAACGCAAGCAGCGTCGCCTCACGTCCGGCCGGCAGACTCATGCGCGGCCCCTCATGCGTGCCCGGCCTCGCCCGACAGCATCGACAGCGACACGCCGAGCAGCGCGAGCGCCGCTTCGAGACGATCTTCGGCGGGCACGTCGAAAACGATCTTCGGATCGGCCTCGACCGTCAGCCAGCCGTTCTTCGAGATTTCATCCTCGAGCTGACCGGCGCCCCAGCCGGCGTGACCGAGCGTCAACAGGAAACGTTCCGGACCGGTGCCGCTCGCGACGGCCTCGAGCACGTCTTTCGACGTGGTCATTTCGAGCCCGCCCGGCACCGACATCGACGACGTGTACGCGCTGCCGCCTTTCGGATCGTGCAGCACGAAACCGCGCTCGGTTTGCACCGGGCCGCCGAAATACACGGGAACATGGAGAAGCGGTTCGATCTCGAGCTTCAGATCGATGCGATTGAAGAGCGCCTGCAGGTCGATATCGGTCGGCCGGTTGATCACGAGGCCGAGCGCGCCGCGCTCACTGTGATCGCAAAGGTAGACCACCGTTCCTGAAAACGTCGGATCGGCCATGTTCGGCATGGCGATCAGGAACTGGTTGGTCAGATTGATGCGATCGGTACTCTTGGACATAGTTCGGATTTTAGCAAAGACGATGCGGGATGGCGGGCTGCTTTGAGCTTGGCAACGCGCGGCGTTGCATGCGAGGTGGGGCGCACCATCTACGCCGGATCAGGTTGAACTTTATCACGCGCGCGGCTTGCGCCATGCCGCGAGCAGGCGCCGAAATACCGCGCAGAACGGCGCGTTCGGCGCACCTGGCGAAGTGCGCGGAATTATGTCCTGTCACAAACGGTTTCCGGGCGTTCTGCACGCGTCAGTCGATGCGTTGTAGACGCAAGTCGCGGGCCAGCCGGGCGTTCTGTCTCCCCCAGCTTGCGACTTACGCGCCTCCTTGCTCGATCGCGCGCGTGAGCGCGGCAAGTGCCGCCTGCGTGAGGCTGCCGTTGGCTGGCGCGACGCCCGCGGCGACCTTGTGCAGCGTCGCGCGCAAGGCCTCGGCGGCCTGTTCGAGCGTATTGGCCGGCGGCGCGCCGACGATCACGTGCGCGCGCACCGCCGGCGTCGCGACGCCCGCATGCGCGCGACGCCGCCATGCGAGACCGAGCGCATCGGCGAGCAGCGCCACGTGACCGAGGCCGAGCGCGCACGCCGCCGAGCCGAGCCGGTAGGCGGCGTCGCCCGCCTGCAGCGCTTCGCTCGGGTCGGCCTTCTCCGGCTGATCGGCCGCGCGGGCATGGGCGGCGAGCGCCTCGATCGACGCGTCGGCGGTCTGCAGAAAGTCTTCATACGCGTTCGCATTGACGCTCAGCACGCCGAGATCGCGCGTGTGCGGCAGCGACTGCGCCGCGAGCGCGCCCGCCTCCCACAGCGCCTCCGACGACTGCGTGCCCGCCACGTGCCAGTCGACGGTCAAGCCGTAATCGTGCAGCACCTCGACCTGGTCGGCGTCTTGCGCGGCCGCGCCGAACAGCGCGTAGTCGCGCCACAGCAGCGCCAGGGTCGCGCGCACCAACGAACGCGGCGCGCGCTCGATGCCATGCGCGTGATCGGCGAGCGCCAGGTTGCAGCGCGCGTAGAAGCGCCGCGCGTCGATCTCGCGAATCGCGTGGCCGCGCGTGCGCAGCGCCTTCGCGCAGGCGCGCGCGAGCCGCCAGAAATCGTAGGGATCGGGGCCGGCAAGTTCGGCGAAAACGGTGTCGAGCTCGTCGAGCGCGGCGTTCGTGACTGCGAGCGCGACCGCACTGCCCGTCTCGGCTTGCGAGCGCAGCACCGGCAGCAACGCGCGCTCGTAGCGCGCGCGCAAATGCGCGAGCTGATCGGCCGATCGCGCCTGCAGCGACGCCGGAGGCACCGGCCGCGCGCACAGCGCGAGGTCTTCGAACGCGACGGCGGAGCCCGGCGTGGGTTCGACGAGTTGCGCGCACAGTTCGCGGTAATGGGTGAATAGCGTCGGCGAACAACTGAGCTCGCGCAGATTGTGACGTTCGAGCGCCGCGCGGAAATCGTGCAGCGCCGCGCCGAACACCGGCCGCGCGCTTTCCGCTTCGGCTGGCTCGCCGCTCGCGAGCGGCGAGAGCCGCACGAGCGCGTCGGCGAAACGTTGCGCGCTCAGCCAGCCCGCCGTACGCAGCGCGTGCGACGCACGCAGCAGCGCGGCGCCGCTCTCGTCGCGCTGCTCGAACGCGAGCGACGCCTCGGCGAGCGCCAGTTCCGCGGGGCGGACCGCGCCGCCGCGCGGGTTCGGCAGTGCATCGAGGGAAACGGGTGCAGCGGATCGAAGAGTCATGGGCAGGCGACACGAAGCTGACGGGGCCGTCGCTTCGCGCCGCGTGCTGAGTGATCGGCCAACGCGCGAACCGGCGACAGGACAATGACAGACTACCGTTGCGACACGGCGCGCCCGGCGATGTTCCGCGCCGGCGCGCTCAGACAGGCGCCGGGCGCGCCGGACGCATCAAGCGATTGCAGCAATTGCGCGGCGGATGACGCCGCTGACCTTCGGGATCGAAGTTCAAAGTCGAGGTTCGGGACCGAACCTCGGGACCCGGTTTTCGGGCCGAAGCTTCCGGCGAGTCGCACGACCCCATGAAACCGCGGCGCCGGACCAACCGGTCAAGCTAGGCAAACGATCCCACCGGCCGAGGCCGGCGGCTGACCGGGCTTCAGATCTGGACCATTTCGAAGTCTTCCTTGCGCGCTCCGCACTCCGGACACGTCCAGTTGATGGGAACGTCTTCCCAGCGCGTGCCCGGCGCAATGCCTTCGTCGGGCAAGCCGGCCTCTTCGTCGTAAATCCAGCCGCAAATCAGGCACATCCAGCTTTGATATTCCATTCTTGTGTCGCGTCGTTGAGTCCGTGGAAGCGGGAGCCATGATGGTACCGTGTTGCCGCCCCCATGCCTAGCAATCGAAAACGCGCAATCGTAGCGTGCACCGGCCTTCGACGGCGTGGCCGCGCGGCAGTGGCGGCAAGCCGGCAGCGCGATAGAGGGCACCCTCGGGCAAGCTCGTGACGGAGTCAGGGCAAGCTCGATGCGATCCCGCGCCGCCCCATCCCGCCCGTGGGCCGTGAGGGAGCCGCGAGCGCGGCCCGATGCGCGAAAAAACGCCCTCGCCGCGGTTTAGGCCGCATAATTGAACCAATTGCGCAATTTGCGCCGAAATCCGCTTTTCTTTATCCATTTTCATGCCCAGCGACACACCCCCGATCGTCCTCACCTTCGGTCTCTCCGATCCCACCGGCGGCTCCGGCCTGCAGGCGGACCTGTTGACACTTGCCAGCATGGGCTGCCACGGCGTTTCCGTGCTCACGGGCTATACCGTGCGCGATTCGGCGAACTGCGACGAAGTGACCGGACTCGACCCGGACACGGTCGCCACGCAGGCGCGCATGCTGCTTGAGGACATGCCGATCGCCGCGTTCAAGGTCGGCGCATGCACGCGCGCCGAAGTGGTGAGCGCGATCGCCGAAGTGGTCGCAGACTACGACGACATTCCACTGATCCTCGCCCCCGACTTCACGCTCGACGACGAACACGTGCTCGCCGCCGACGAACTGCGCGAAGCGATCGCCGATCTGCTCGCGCCGCAAACCACGCTGCTGGTGGCCGACTCGGCCACGCTGCTCGCGCTCGCCCAACCCGACGGCGACGCGGAGGCACCGAGCCTCGACGCCGCGATCTCGCACCTGCTGTCGCAGGGCTGCGAGTACATTCTGTCGACCGAAACCGGCACGCACCGGCTCGTCAACACCCTCTTCAGCGAGGACGGCCAGTTGCGTCAGGACATGTGGGACCGCGCGCCCCATCGTTTGACGGGCCTGACCGATACGCTCGGCGCGGCGATCGCCGCGCTGCTCGCCAACGGCCAGGAACCCGCTGAAGCGGTGCGCGAGAGCCAGGAGTATCTGTATCAGGCGGTGCGCAATGCGTTCCGGCCAGGCATGGGGTCGTACATGCCCGACCGCTTCTTCTGGGCGCGTAGCAGCGACGACGATGAAACCCCGCCCGCGCAAGGCACAGGCGCGGCGCCCGGAGAAGCACGGCACTGACCTTGCAATTCGCCAGCACCCAGTGAAAACCCGCTCTTGAGCGGGTTTTTTATTTGATGCTTTATTCGCAAATTATGCGAATGTTCATTCGATTTGCCTCGAAAATTGATAACGCAGATCAGTTCCACTTATCGATGCTGCGGTGTTTTGTGCACATTTCAATTCGCTCACAAATTTGTTTCGCGTAACAGCATGATGCCGGTTGGGTTTTCGTAAGCGAACGTTTTATTGCGTAATGAAACGTTACAACGTCATTGAGAGCATGCGGCTAGACTTTTACCCATCACCAGTAGTCATATGTCCACGCATGTCATTCCCGACCTTTTTCATCCATCCACCGAAATGCGGCGCTCGACCGTCATTTCGTTTTTTGATTTGAATAAAGGTAATGACCGCGTGATTCAATCCGAAATAGATCAGCTCGATAGTTCGCACGTCTATAGCGCGACGGCGTAGTGGATGGCTGGGCGGGTCGACCTGAGCGAACCGGAGCAGCAGGTCCCGCTCGAGGTGCGAGTCGGCACGCAAATCGTCGCGACCGGCCACAGCGGCTTGCCGCGGCCCGACATAGCGAGCGCCGGCTATCCGAGCGCACACAGCGGATTTTCGATTCCACTGCCGGAGGCACTCCGAAAGGCTTTCGCGTTACCATCGCGGATTCCACCGAAAGCCTGCATAACGCCGGTACGTGGAGGCAAGGCTGGCACTGCGAATGAGCCAGAAGAATCAGGAGAACCTATCCATGCAAGAGCCGCCCCACTTCGTGCAACGCTTCCACGGCAACATCGCGGTGCAGGATCGCATCCGCATGTTCGGCCAGAAGCCCGCCACGATCTGGCTGACCGGCCTGTCCGGTGCCGGCAAATCGACGCTCGCGTTTGCGCTCGAGGAGCAGTTGATCGGGCTCGGTCACGCCTGCTATGTGCTCGACGGCGACAATATCCGCCATGGCCTGGCCAGCGACCTCGGTTTCGAGCGCCACGACCGCCGCGAAAACATCCGCCGCGTGGCGCACGTCGCCCAACTGATGAACGACGCGGGCTTGATTGTCATTGCGGCGCTGATTTCGCCGATCCGCGAAGACCGGGCGATGGCGCGCGCGATCATCGGACCCGACAGGTTCGTCGAGACCTATGTGTCCGCCCCGCTCGCCACCTGTGCGAGCCGCGATCCGAAAGGCCTCTACGCGAAAGCGAAGTCTGGCGAGATCAGTTCGTTCACCGGCGTGTCCGCGCCCTATGAAGCGCCGACCGACCCCGACTTGCACGTCGACACAGGGACGCTGAGCCCCGCGGAAAGCGTCGCGCAGATCTTCCATTTCCTGCGCGAAAAGTGTCTTGAAACATCGGCTCAACGTAGCGCCCAAACGGCAGGCGATTGACCCGGACCGAGGGCGTCAGGAGACGCTCGCCAGGAACCACGTTAACGCCGGACCCAAAAGAAAAAACCCGCATAAGCGGGTTTTTTCTTTTGGGAAAGCGCGCCTCGCAGCGCACTCCCCACATGGACTTCCAGCCGGGCCTCGTCGGCGATCCAGCCGCGGTGGTTTGACCACGCAGCCGGACCACGAGGCCCGAGCGGAATTACATGTCCATGCCCATGCCGCCCATGCCGCCGGGCATGCCGCCAGGCATCGGTGCATCTTCCTTCGGCAGTTCGCAGACAGCTGCGTCAGTCGTCAGCAGCAGGCCAGCGACCGAAGCTGCGTTTTGCAGCGCCGTGCGCGTCACCTTCGTCGGGTCCACGACACCTGCGTCGACCAGGTCGACGTACTCGCCGGTCGCTGCGTTGTAGCCGTAGTTGCCATTGCCAGCCGAAACAGCTGCCACCACGACGCTGGCTTCTTCGCCACCGTTCGTGACGATCTGGCGCAGCGGCTCTTCCATTGCGCGCAGCACGATCTTGATACCTGCGTCCTGATCGGGGTTAGCGCCCTTCAGGCCAGCGATTGCCGTACGTGCACGGATCAGCGCGACGCCGCCGCCTGCCACGATGCCTTCTTCCACAGCTGCGCGCGTTGCGTGCAGTGCGTCTTCGACACGTGCCTTCTTTTCCTTCATTTCGACTTCGGTCGCAGCACCGACCTTGATCACTGCAACGCCGCCTGCCAGCTTGGCAACGCGCTCTTGCAGCTTTTCACGGTCGTAGTCCGAGGTCGCTTCTTCGATCTGCTTGCGCACTTGCTTGACGCGAGCTTCGATGTTCGCTGCTTCGCCAGCGCCGTCGATGATCGTGGTGTTTTCCTTGCCCACTTCGATGCGCTTCGCCTGGCCCAGTTCAGCCAGCGTTGCCTTCTCGAGCGTCAGGCCGGTTTCTTCAGCGATGACTTGACCGCCGGTCAGGATCGCGATGTCTTCCAGCATGGCCTTACGACGGTCGCCGAAGCCCGGAGCCTTGACAGCAACGGTCTTCAGGATGCCGCGGATGTTGTTGACGACCAGCGTTGCGAGCGCTTCGCCTTCGACGTCTTCTGCAATGATCAGCAGCGGACGGCCAGCCTTCGCGACTTGCTCGAGCACCGGCAGCAGATCACGGATGTTCGACACCTTCTTGTCGTGCAGCAGCACGAACGGGTTCTCGAGCACGGCGACTTGCTTATCCGGGTTGTTGATGAAGTACGGCGACAGGTAGCCGCGGTCGAATTGCATACCTTCGACGACGTCCAGCTCGTCTTGCAGCGACTTGCCGTCTTCGACGGTGATCACGCCTTCCTTGCCGACCTTGTCCATTGCTTCAGCGATGCGGTCGCCGATCGACGAATCGCTGTTCGCCGAAATCGCGCCGACCTGGGCGATTTCCTTGTTGGTCGTGCACGGCTTGCTGATCTTGCGCAGCTCTTCGATTGCTGCCGCGACGGCCTTGTCGATACCGCGCTTCAGGTCCATCGGGTTCATGCCCGATGCGACGTACTTCATGCCTTCGCGGACGATCGATTGCGCGAGAACCGTAGCGGTCGTCGTGCCGTCGCCCGCGTTGTCGCTGGTCTTGGAAGCAACTTCCTTGACCATTTGCGCGCCCATGTTCTGGAGCTTGTCTTTCAGTTCGATCTCTTTAGCGACCGACACACCGTCCTTGGTGACCGTCGGGCCGCCGAAGCTGCGCTCGAGGACCACGTTGCGGCCCTTCGGACCCAGCGTGACCTTCACGGCGTTGGCCAGAATGTTCACGCCTTCGACCATCTTGGCACGGGCGGAATCACCGAATACGACGTCTTTAGCTGCCATCTTCTAACTCCTTGAATTCTTTGGATATAACCGGGGAAGTAGCGACTTTGCGCTTACTTCTGCACCACGGCCATGATGTCTTCTTCGCGCATCACGAGCAGTTCGTTGCCGTCGACCTTGACGGTCTGGCCAGCGTACTTGCCGAACAGGACGCGATCACCGACCTTCACGTCGAGCGCGATTTGTGCGCCCTTGTCGTCACGCTTGCCCGGGCCGACTGCGAGGATTTCGCCCTGATCCGGCTTTTCCGCTGCGGCTTCGGGGATCACGATGCCCGACGCGGTCTTGGTTTCTTGATCCAGACGCTTGACGATCACGCGATCATGCAAAGGACGAAGGTTCATACATACTCCTCTCTGATTGAGACTGAAGAACGCTGAGAAAAACCCGGCTGGCCGAGCCAACCGGCGATGTTGTTAGCACTCTCGTGCAGCGAGTGCTAATTATATGGACGGGTGGTGACAAATTCAAGAAGTGGGGAGTAGCGGCCCGGCGGACGGATGTCGAGACTCACTCAAGTTTGACCCGGCAACCCCATCCCGGCGCAGCAGTGACTCGTTTCCACATAAAAACAATCACTTACGGTCGAGATCTCGGTTCTGCAGCGCCGCGCATGCACGGCGGCCAGGACCACTGGCGCCCGCATGCGCCCAAAAGCTTATGCTAAACAGCGGCTACCCAGGGTAAACACCGCAGCGAGTCGCACTTCGACGCTACGCTCGTCGAACCGTGACGTTGCATGGCGCTATGAAAATGTAATAAAGTGCCGCGCGGCCGGGGGAGCGAAATTCACCGGTCCAGTTTCATAGGAGAAACGCATCCGGTATTGCCGCGAGCGTTTGTCCGCTCCGGAACCGTAAGAGGGCCCACAGTGCTCGACTACCGCACTGCCCCACACCTGTGTGCCATCCCTGTCTACCTGAACAAGAACAGCTAATCGGCTACGTGGCGCCGCCCGTGGCTTCTGATCGTCGCGCCCCCCTCCTACGCCCTCCATTGCCAGCGCCGCGCCCGCCGCGTCCCCGCGTTGACCAACGGCCCTGGAGCGCAATGCTTTCAAGAGCGAAAAGCCCGAAATAGGAAAACGTTTGTCCTTCGGTCTAGGGGCACCAATTTTCATGGTGGATTCCCGAATGGGCGTGTTTTCCGATCTATGCGTCAGCTCAAAAAAAGCCGACAACATCAGAAATACGCCGTAACCATAGGGATTTCACGATACCGGTCACGTGCAATCTCTCGCGTTGAGCTTGCCAACCACCGTTTCCATCATTGCGATTTCTGTTGACACTCAAGCGGCGAAACTTGAGAATAGGAAATCGTTTTCTAAGGCGTGTCATACCACTCTCGGCGCAAAACGTCCGCGCTGAAGGTGGGGAGGGTCCGGGTGGCATCAGGCAGCACGGGCAGGCGAGCGCATAGAAGAAAAACTGGAGACCAGATGAAAAAAGAAATATTCGCGGCGGTGTGCGCCTGTTTTCTCGCAAGCGGGTCCGTGTCTGCACAGGAAGGCCAGAGCAAGCTCGGGGCCGAAGAGGCGCAGTCGCCCCTCGGCTACGATCTCGTCAGCCAACCGGTCTCGGGCGACGGCATGCCGATGACCGGCAACGCGGTGCAGCTGTACGGCCTGCTGACACCGACGATCGCTTACACCAAGTCGACGGGCGCGCGCAGCCCGGGCGTCAACGGCCCGGCCGCGGTCCGCTTCGCGAGCAACGGTTCCTTCTGGGGCATTCGCGGCACCGAAGATCTCGGCGGCGGCTGGCAGGCGATCTTCCAGTACGAGAACACGATCAACCTCGGCACCGGCACCAACACCAACGCCAGTGGCACTTTCGCCGGCCGCGACACGTTCGTCGGCGTACAGAGCGACAAATTCGGCGTGCTCGAGATGGGCTACCTGACCTCGCCGCTGTACAACACGGTGGGCATCTACAAGTTCCTCGGCGACCAGTTGCCGATTGCGAGCACGACGACGCTGATGACGACGCTCAACGGCACGTCGCTGCAGTTCAACCAGCGCGTCGCGGGTGCGGTGCTCTACTCGACGTCGAAAGATTCCGAGGGGCTGGTCGGCCACTTCCTGTACAGCAATAACCAGTCGGATCCGTCGGACGATACCCCCGCTGGCCGTGTGTACACGTTGTCGGGAAGCTACGGCGCGGGCCCCCTCTATCTGCAATACGTCTATGAGTCCCGCCTCGATCAGAACAAGCTGGCGGCGAGCGGAAACGACTGGGACCATCGCATCGTCGGGCGCTATTCGTTCACGCCGACGTTTGCCGTCGCGTTCGGTCTGGACTATGCGGGCTCGGACGGCACCTACGGCAAGAAGGCCGCCATGGGCGACGGTCGCGTCTCCCGTCAGGCAGCGACGATCAGCTTCGCGAAGAACCTCGGACGCCACGAACTGATCGCGTCCTACGGTATCGCCCGCGGACTCAACTGCAGCGGGGCAGCCGCCAATGTGAGCGCCTCGTGCCTTACCGCCAACCAGAGCAGCACCGGCGCGCAGCAGGCCTCGCTCGTCTACGAATACCAGTTCAGCAAGCGCACGTCGGTCGCGACCTATGTGAGCCGTATCTGGAACCGCAGCCAGGGTCTCTACGATTTCGACTCGACACCGGTCGTGCAAAGCGTCAGCGCGAGAAGTCCCGGCGCGGATCCGCTCGGCTTCGGCGTCGGCATCCTGACGACCTTCTGATAGCCGCCCTGCCGGGCTCGGGTGATGCATCTCGAAAATGCCGCGGGCGGCCGCGTTGCTGTCTCGCCAAGACATAACGGATAACAAATGAAAACGACACAATCGCGCGCCGTCGGGAAGCGCAATGCTTCGGCGCGGTCCTCCTCGGGTATCGATACCTCGTTGCGCCTGAACGCGCTGTCCGCGTTGCTGGCGGTGGTGCTGCCCGCGCTCGCGAGCCAGGCGGCGTACGCGCAGTCGTGCGCGAGCGGTCAGATCTTGCCGGGGTCGCCGGCGAATTCGGGTTGCGCGGCCAACGTCACGAGCGGCACGACGCTCAGCGCCACGACGATCAACTCCGGCGGCAAGCAGACCGTTACAGCCGGCGGCGCAACGACCGCGACCATCGTCAACAGCGGCGGCAGTCAGACCGTGTTCGGCACCGATACGTCGGCGACCATCAACAACGGCGGCAAGCAGTTCGTGTCGTCCGGCGGCGCGACGATCTCGGCGACGATCAACAGCGGCGGCACCCAAACCGTGTTCGGCACCGACACGTCGGCGACCGTCAACAACGGCGGCAAGCAACTCGTGTCGGCCGGCGGCGTGGCGATTTCGGCGACCGTGAACAGCGGCGGCAGCCAGTCCGTGAACGGCATCGTCTCGGCGGCGACCATCAACAACGGCGGCAAGCAGGCGGTGCTGTCGGGCGGCAGCGCGATCGGCACGATCATCGGGTCGGGCGGCTCGCAGGCGATTTCGGCCGGAGGCGCGGACTTCAACGCGATCATCAATGGCGGCGGCAAGCAGGCGGTGTCGTCGGGCGGCGTGGCGACCGGCGCGATGGTGATGTCCGGCGGCTCGCAGTCCGTGAGCGCGGGCGCGGTGGCCAATGGCACGGTCGTCAATGGTGGCGTCCAGGCCGTGGCCTCCGGCGGCATGGCGACCAGCACGGTCGTCAACGCCGGTTCGCAAGCGGTCAGTGCGGGCGGCAGCGCGAGCGGCACGATCGTCAACAGCGGCGGCGTCCAGGTCGCGGCGGGCGGCGTCGTCAGCGATACCGTCGTCAATTCGGGCGGCAGCGCGTCGGTCGCGAGCGGCGGCACGGCGCTGAATACGACGGTCAACGCGTTCGCCCGCCAGACCGTGACGAGCGGTCTCGCGGTCAATACGGTGCTGGTTGGCGCGGTCTCGTCGGGCGGTACGCAGTACGTGTCGGCGGGCGGCAGCGCGCTCAACACGTCGGTCGGCCTGAAGGCACGTCAGACCGTCTACGCGGGCGGCGTGGCGAGCGGGACGCAGGTCTTGTCGGGGGGCTCGCAGACGGTGTCGAGCGGCGGCCAGTCGTTCGCGGCGAACATCGCCAACGGTGGCTCGCAGTTCGTGATCGGCGGCGGCACGGCGACTGGCACCACCGTGGCGGCCGGCGCGTCGACGACGCTGTACGTGGGCGGCGACACGGCGAGCGGGCCACTGGCGGGCCCGGTGTTCGCGTCCGGCAACGTGCAGGGCACGCTGGTGCTGGCGACGACCTCGGCGCTGGCGGTCACCGGCAACGCGAATGCGAGCGCCAACGCGCTGGTGCTCAACGGCGGCAACGTCGTCTTCAACGCCCCCGACAGCGCGGGGTACAAGACGTTCGTCATCGACGGACTCAGCGGCAGCGGCGCGTTCACGCTGAATACGCAGATCGGCAGCGGGCAGACCGACAAGCTCGTCGTCAACAACGGCACCGGCAATTACACGCTGAACATTCAGGACAGCAGCACGACCACGCCGAAGGGTGCGCGGGTCCTCGTGGTCGGTGGCACGAACGACAGCGCCACCTTCACATTGCCGAACGGCACGTTCGACGTCGGCGCGGAGAAATTCGGCTTGCAGAGTGTCGACGGCCAGTACTACATCTACGACACCGGTCTGCTCGGCGATGCGGCGTCCGTGGCGCAGGCCGTGCCGGGTGTCGCGACGATGCTCTGGTACAGGCAGATGGAGCAGACCTCGTCGCGATTCGCGGAATTGCGTGACGGCGCCGACCAGGGCTTGTGGGTGCGCGCGTACGGACAGCGCATGACGCTGGAATCGGTCGGCGTGGAGTCGACCTCCAATGTGTTCGGCGCGCAATTCGGCCGCGACCTGCGCTTCGCACGGCCTTACGGCAACTGGTATCTCGGTTTGACGGGCGGCGTGGCGGAGGCGCGGACGACCGCCGGCAACAGCGGCACCGCGAACGTCTATCCGTTCAACGTCGGCCTGTATGGCGGCCTCGTGGGCAAGGACGGCTGGTTCACCGACGCATCGGCGGGCTATCTTGGCCAGTCGAATTCGCTGTACGTGACGGGCGTCGGCAACACGAACAATGCCAGCTATAACGGCAACGGCTTCTCCGTGACGCTCGAAGGCGGCCGACGCATGAACTTCGCCGGCGGCTGGACCATCGAGCCCCACGCCGGCATCGACTACCTGCGCGCCAATTCGAATTCCTATCTCTTCGACAGCGGCACGCCGGTGGACCTGGCGGCCCATGGAGCCACCATCGCGACGGTGGGCGCGACGCTCAGCAAGGCCGTCACGTTCGGGCATACGAACCTGCAACCGTACTTCTCGCTGAACGGCATGCACGCGTTCAACAACGAGCAGACGGTCACGGTGGCGGGTATGCCGATCAACTCGCAGACGCCGTCGAACTGGGGCGTGGCGACTCTCGGCGTGAGCGGATCGCTGAATCAGAGCGCGCGTCTTGCACTGAATGTGAGCTACGCGAAGGGGCAGCAGCACTACCAGAGCCCGGTCGCCGTGACTTTGGGCTTCTCTTACCGGAAGTAACGGCAACGCCGCCGGCCGCGCAGCGCAGCGCAATCCATCTTGATCGAGGCATGTGAATGAGCAACCGATTCAACCGTTTCCTTGTCGCGGGCGCGTGTCTCGCCCAGCTGGCGGCAGGCGGCGCACCTGTGCTCGCGGCCACGGCGCCGCAGCCGGCCGTCTACACGCTGGATGCGGGCGCGCTCGCCGATGCGAAACGCCGGCTCGCAGCCGACGATCCGGCGTTGCTGCCGAGCTATCGGAAGCTGCTGCACGACGCCGATCGGGCGCTCGCCACGCGGCCGTTCTCCGTGACCGAAAAAGGCACGCTGCCGCCGAGCGGCGACAAGCACGACTACCTCAGCATCGCGCCGTACTGGTGGCCCGATCCGTCGAAGCACGACGGTTTGCCCTACGTCCGCCGCGACGGCCGGATCAACCCGGCGGCGAAGAACAACGAGACGGATTCGAAGCGGATCGAGAATTTCTCCGACGCGGTCGGCGCATTGGGCATCGGCTACTACTTCTCCGGTGACGAGCGCTATGCGCGGCATGCGGCATTGCTGCTGCGTACATGGTTTCTGGATCCCGCCACGCGCATGAACCCGAACCTAAAGTACGCGCAGGCGGTGATGGGCATCAACGACGGACGGGGCACCGGCATTATCGATACGCGCCATTTCTGGCAGGTGATCGACACGATCGGCCTGATCGAACCGTCGGGGGCGTTGAGTGCGGAGGAAGTCGCGGGGCTGCACCAGTGGTTCACGGACTACACGAACTGGATGCTGACGAGCAGGAATGGCCTTGACGAAGCCGCGTCGCGCAACAACCACGGCACCTACTTCGACGAGCAGGTGGTCGACCAGGCACTCTTCACCGGCGATCGCGAGCTGGCTCGCAAGACGCTGACGGAAGCGCTCGCGCGGCGCATCGACGTGCAGGTCCGCCCGGATGGCAGCGAGCCGCTGGAGCTCGAACGGACCCGCGCATTTCATTACTCCACCTTCAATCTGCAGGCGCTGTTCCGGATGGCGCGCTTTGGCGAGCTGGCCGGGGTCGACGTATGGCATTATCCGGACCCGGCGCGACCGGCGTTGCGTGACGCGCTCGCCTACCTGACGCCATATGTGGTGAAGCCGTCGACGTGGCCGTACCAGGATATCCAGGGCGTCGCCTACGCCGATTACCTGCCGCTGCTTCTGGCGGCCGAGCGCGAGTATGGTCCGCAACGCGGCGACGACGCGGCGCTCGACGATCTGCGCGGGCGCCTGTCGAATGCACGCGACTGGCTGCAATGGCCGCTCGAAAAGAACGACGCGCAGACCTCGAAGGTTTCGCGCGGCGAGTAAGCGAATAAAGAGCCTTATATGAATGAATCTTCTGTCGTTGCGATGGCTTGCGCCCCGCAGGATACCGATCCGACTCAAGCGGTCTCGCAACCGGGCGGCGTGCGCGAGGCGCCGTTCGTCGAGCTGGGCGAGCCGCTGTTCGAAGGCCCGCACGGCATTCGCTACGACTTCAACTACGGTTGCCGGGTCCAGGTCAAGGGAAAAGGATGGCGGGTGCGTCTGCTCGATCGCGACGCCGATGTGGTCCTGTTCGACGAGTCCGTCGACGACGCGATGGTGTGCAGCACGAAGCGCTACTACGTCAACTTCCGGATCGAAGTGCTGCGCGAGAACGAGCTGGTCTTCGAGCACGACTTCGACCTGCGCGGCAAGAAGGTGTACGCCCGTCTGCCGGTCGGGACGATCGGCGACATCATTGCGTGGTTCCCGTACGTCGAGGAGTTTCGCCAGCGGCATCAGTGCGAGATGTATCTGTCGATGGGCGAGGCGATCTGGACGCTGTTCGAAGACGCCTATCCGGAACTGCACTACCTCCGTCCGGAAGACGAGGATGCGCGCAGGCACGAGTTCTACGCGAGCTACTACCTCGGCATCTTTTTTCCTTGCAACGATCGCACGCATCAGCCGTCGGACTTCCGTCTCAGCGGTCTGCAAAAGACCATTCCGTACCTGCTCGGGCTGCCGGCCAAAGAATGCCGGCCGCTGATCGGCATTCGCGATACGACGCGACGCATCGCGGAGCCGTACGTGTGCATTGCCGCGCAGTCGTCGTCCCAGTGCAAGTACTGGAACAACCCGGCTGGGTGGTTCGAGACGGTCAAGTATCTGAAGGCGCAGGGGTATCGCGTGTTGTGCATCGACCGCGAGCACGTGCATGGACAGGGGCTCGTGTGGAATCACATCCCCCACGGCGCGGAGGATTTCACCGGCAGCCTGCCGCTTCAGGAGCGCGCGAGCCTGCTGCTGCACGCGGAGTTCTTCGTGGGCTTGTCGAGCGGACTGTCGTGGCTCGCATGGGCGGTCGGCACGCCGGTCGTGATGATCAGCGGCTTTACGCATCCGCAGAACGAGTTCGAAACGCCCTACCGCGTGATCAACTACCACGCGTGCAATAGTTGCTGGAACGACACGACCATCGAGTTCGATCACAAGGACTTTCTGTGGTGCCCGCGCCATGCGGGCACCGACCGGCAGTTCGAGTGTTCGCGCCTGATTACGCCGGGCCAGGTCAAAAGCACGATTGGGCGTTTGATCGATGACCTGAAGCGGCAGCGGGCGGCGACCGTGCACGCGTAGCCCTGCGCCTCGCAGCGAGGCCGAGGCCGAGGCCTTCCATCAGTCGATCCGGAAATACAGATCATGCCGTCGGGCAGGGCTCGACGCGCGCGTCGCATGTCTCACGAATACTTTCACCATGCCCCACATCGTTTTTGAAATCACCCCGGTACTCGCGCAAGCCATGGAACTCAAGGGCTTGCTGCGCTCGATTCACGAAGGCTTCGCGCAACGCGGCTACGCGAGCGCCGCGGCGCTCAGGAGCCGCGTCGTGATTTCCGACGTTGCGCTGTCCGGCACCGACGAGAACGAACAGTTAGTGATCGCGACGATGAGGACGACCGTGCCGCGTCCAGCGGAGATCGAGCAGGCGATGGCGCGATACCTCCACGACGCGATCGTGCAGGCGATTGCCGCCAGCGCGTTCGACGGCCCGTGGCAATGCGGCGTGTTCCGGCAAGCGGTACCGGGCGAGCTTTTTATCAAATCGAATGGCCGCGGGAAAACGGCACCTGCCGACGAGTCCCCCGATCGTTCGCCAATCTGAAGGAGTACAGATGCGATTCATGCCAGTTGCTTTTTATCTCGCCCTGCTCGCGGTTTGCGCCGATGCATCGGCCATGGACTGCCCGTCGGCGCCGCCGGCGATTCGCGACATCAGGGCGCAGGGCTATTACATCGACGCCGCGCATTCGGTCATCGACCAGGCCGCCCTGAAAGCGGACAGGGAGATGACGAAGCCGCTCGACGATTTCACCAAGCAGGTGGCCGACATGTCCGATCGCTATGTTGCGGACAAGGATGTCGCCGCGGGCGAGTGCGCGATCAGGTGGATCGACAGCTGGGCGCGTGACGGCGCACTGCTTGGCGAGATGGTTCACGTCAACAACGATCAGTCGCACTATCTGCGTCAGTGGGTCGAAGGAGGCGTCGGCATCGCATATGTGAAGACGCGCCATCTGGCGACGGCGGAACAGCGCGAGCGGATCGACGCGTGGTTCAAGCAGGTTTCGATCGCCAGCCTCGGCTACTGGGACAATCCGAAGAAGTCGCGCAACAACCACTACTACTGGACGGGCGTCGGCATCACGGCGGCGGCCGTCGCGACCGGCGACGAAGAGCTCCTCGACAAGGCTCGCGCGATCTATCAGAAGGGCATCGGCGACATCCGCGACGACGGCACGCTGCCGATGGAAATGGCGCGCGGCAAGCGCGCGCTCCACTATCACAACTACGCGCTCGCACCGCTGGTGCTGATGGCCGAGATGGCGCGCCTGAAGGGGCTCGACTGGTACGCCTACGACGACCACCGGATCAATCTGCTCGCCGAGCGGGTCGCGAGCGGCTATCGCGATAGTGCGTGGTTTTCCGCTCAGGCGGGCGTGCCCCAGGAGACATGGAAGCCGGACGGCGAGGCGGGCTGGGTGGAGTTTTATCGGCTGCGGGCGCCGCATCCCGAACTGTTCGACGATCTCCACAAGGCAGGCCCGTTCTACGATCCGCGCATGGGCGGCGACCTGACCATGATGGCGCGCGTCGGGATGCGTCCGGCGGCGTAACCGCCTGGCCCGGCAATCTGCGACTCCGGCTGGCGCGTCTCGTTCGGTTCACTTCGGCGCCGACGGGCGCAGCGCGTTACCCGCCAGCCACTTGAGCCGTTCGCAGTTGACCTTGATGCGCGCCGCAAATTCCTTCGGATCCTGCTCGCGTAGCGCGTTCATCTGGCTGTTGATGTTTTCCCCGCGATGCCAGCCGGCATCCCAGTGCTGATCGAAATCGCTCGCGTCGGTCAGCACTTTTCTGAGCCGCTCCTTGTAGTCGCTGACCCGCTCGGGCGACACGCCGCAGAACGTCTGCGCGAAGCTCGCGCGCTCGCCCCCCGTCTCCGCACGCATGCTGGCGTCGTCGGCCGCGCGGCTCGCGAGCGGCGCGGCCAGCGACAGCATCGATAGACAGACCGCAGCGCAAAGCGGCCGGTAGCGGTACGATAGTTTCTTCATCTTCGACTCCTGACGATCCGTCGTGGCGCCCAGGGATTGTCCCGATCTTCAACTCCGCCTCGCCGATTGTGTCCTGATTGCACTGCACGATGGCGTTTTCGCGCGCTATCCGATGCATCGCGTGGCGAGGCTGTGGTGCTACGCTCGTCAAAGCAGCTATCGCGACGTGCCTGTCCGGGGAACACCGGCGCCAGCACCGCGAAGCGCCACGGCCTATCGGCAGGCCGCGAGAGCAAGACGAGCTGACAGCACGAGCAGCAGGCACGAACTACAAGCTCGAACGCGACGCGCAACAAGCAAAACACGAAAGCACGACACGCAATCAAACACAAAAAGGCGAGACATCGCTGCGGGAGTGACTGCGATGGCATTTAAAACATATACCGTACTGACGCTGTTGGTGACGAGCACTGCCGCATTCGCGTGGCGACCCGTCACCTATCCGGTCCGGAGTCAGAGCCCCTACGAGCGCGGCATCGACAACGCGATGTGCTACGCGGAGGCAAACCGGACGACCGGGGTCAACATGGCCCGCGAGTCGCAGGTTCCGCCACGTCCGACGCCCGTGGCCAAAGGCACGTCGACTGGCGCCCCATCGAAACCGCCGCTTCCACCCAGTTCGTTCACGGCCACGCCGTTACCGTGGAGCGCAAGCGCGCCCGATGCCGCGAGCGCGCCGCTGGCCGGTGCGCAAGCGCCTGGCGGCGCATCGTCGGTGAAGCCCGTGAATGAAGCCGCGACCGGCGCCAGCGCGCCTGGCGCCACCGTGGCGGCGAACGCGCCAGCGAATGCATCGGCGGCGGGCACCAACGCGAGCGCGGCACCGGGTGCGCCGGACGGGGCGTCCGCTTCGATGCAGGCCAATGCGGCGTCGAGCGTGAAGCTGCCGCCGTTGCCCGCTCCCGAGCCGCCGATGACACGCTATTGGGCCGCCTACAGCGCGTGCATGCAGGCGCGCGGTTACGTCGTCGTCCAGTAAATTCGCGCGACGCCGCTTGCGAGCGTCGTCGCATTCATTCTTTTTGATGGCGCCGGCCTTCGGCGCCAGTGGAGCGAGACGGCCATGCCGCGCGACACGTCCTCCGACCAACCTTCCTTCCACCAGTGCGCATGCTGCGGCGTGCCGCTGCCGGGCCGCTTTTCGCCGTGTCCCGCGTGCCATGCGCTGCCGATCGATTCGTTCGATACGGCCGGCAGGCCCGGCGAGCGCACCTCGGGATCCCGGGCGCTCGCCGCACCGCGCACGCAGCTCGAAGCGCTGCCAGCGGGCGCCTCGCGGCGCGCCTTAACCAAGCTGAGCCCGTACGAACTGCTCGACGAGGCGACTTTCGCGCCGGGCGGCCGTCGACGGCGGCATCCGTTCGCGCTCGCCGCGGCGGCGCTCGCGACGCTCGGCGTCGTGTATGCCGGCTTCGTTCTTCTCAACGATGACGATGCGAGCGTCGACACGCCGGTGACGGTGTTCGGCACGGTGCAGCCGGACGGCCCCGCGCAAACCACCGCGCCGCAGGTCGCGCAGAATGCGGCGCCGACGGTTGTCGCGGCGCCGAAACCCGCGGCGGCCGTCGCGCAACCAGCGCGTCCCGTTGTTGCCGCGCGGCAGCAAGCGGAGCCCGCGCACTCGGCGCCTGTCGCGCCGCCAGCACCGCCTGTCGTGGCGACTGCGCCCACAGTGGCGCGACCGGCCGTCGTGGCGACCGCGTCTTCCGTCGTGCCACCGCCTGTCGTGGCGACCTCACGCACAGCCGCGCCACCGATTGTCGTTGCGAACGCGCCTAGCGTCGCGCCACCGCCAGCCATTGCGACTGCACACACAGTCGCGCCGCCGACCATCGTTGCGAACGCGCCCGCCGTCGCGCCGCCGCCAGTCGCTGCGCCCGCGCACAGCGTCGCGCCACCGGCCGTCGCTGGAACCACGCACAGCGTCGCGCCACCGACTGTTGATGCGACCGTGCACACCGTCGCGCCGCCGACTGTTGTTGCGAACGCGCATACCCTCACGCCACCGCCAGCCGCTGCGCCCGCACACTCCGTCGCGGCACCGACTGTGGTGGCGAACACGCACACCGTCGCGCCACCGCCAGCCGCTACGACCACGCACGCCGTAACGCCGCCGCCCGTCGCAGCAACCGCGCACACCGTAACGCCACCGCCCGTCGCTACGACCGCGCCCACCTTTGCGCCACCGCCTGTCATTGCGACAGTACGCACCACAGCGCCACAGCCCGTCGTCGCAACCGCGCACACGGTGGCACCAACGACGCCACCGAGCGCAGCCGTCTCCGCACCCACCCCGCGCGGCACGGTGGTCGCGTCGACCAACACCAACACCAACCTCAACACCGACACGACGACCGCCCCGCTCACGCAAGCCGACAAGCTGCGCGCCGACGCGGAGCGGAATCTGAAAGCCGCGCACGGCTATCTGCAACGGGGCAATCTGGCGGCGACCAGGGCGCGCCTCGCTGCGGTCATCACGGCGCAGCCGGACAATCGCGACGCGCGCCGCATGCGCGCCGAAGTGAGCACGCTAGAGCAGCAACGGGACGCCTTGCTGAGTCTCGCGCGCGGCTGCGGCAATGTGGGACATTGGGACTGCGCGTCGCACAACGCCAACGAGGCGTTGCAGATCGATTCGAGCAGCAAGGCCGCGCGACGGCTCGTCACGCTCGCGTCGCACGAGACCGCGTGGCAGACCGTGGAGCCGTCGGAGCCAATTCCGGGAGATATGCGCGCTCTGCTGGGACATCACTAAGGGCGGCGAAGCATCCCGCTCGGGAACGACCCGAGCGACCCGAGCGCCGTCGCGTCGGTCCCCGCCGCGGCGCGCCGCTCACGACGCACCGCACGGTCAGCAGCCTCAACCAGCGATGCTGTCGTACCCGTAGTAGCCGCCCTGATACCCCGAGCCGAGGAACGCGGCTTCCTGCGGCACGTCGGTGAGCAGCACGCCGCGCAGCCCGACGCCACCGTTGCGCAGGCGCTTGGTGGTTTCGATGATCTCGTGCAACGGCTGACGGCCATGCCGCACGACCAGCAGCGTCGTCGCGGCGTATTTGCCGATCAGCGTCGAGTCGGTCACCGCAAGCACCGGCGGCGTGTCGATGATCACGACGTCGTATTGCGGCTTCAGCACTTCGAGCATCGCTTCGAAGCGTTTGCTCGCCAGCAGCTCGGCCGGGTGCGAGGGCAGCGTGCCTTTCGCGAGCACGTCGAGCCCGGGCAGCACGTCGCGCTGGATCATCGCGTTGAGATCGCCGCCACAAAGCACGTCGGACAGCCCCGGCCGATGGCTGACGCCGAAATGCGAATGCACGTCGCCGCGCCGCATGTCGCCGTCGATGATCAGCACGCGCTTGTGGGCCGACGCCACCAGCGTCGCCAGATTCACCGACACGAACGACTTGCCCGCATCGGGCCGCGAGCCGGTGATCATCACGACGTTGTTGTCCGCGTGATCGAGCGACAGCTGCAGCGAGGTGCGCAGATTGCGCACGCCTTCCACCGCGATATCCTCGGGTGCCTGTTGCGCGAGCACGTGCTGCCCACGCTGGCGCAGCGACACCTTGTCCTGCAGGCGCAATTGCGTCTGGCTGCGCGGCACCACCGCGAACACCGGCACGCCGAGCATCCCTTCGAGCTCGTCCGGCCGCTCGACACCGCCGCGCATCGCGCGCTTCAGGAAGATCAGCAGAAAACCGAGCGCGAGCCCGCCGCCGAGCGACATCAGGATCACGAGCATGCGCCTCGGCCGCACGGGATCGTCGGGTGCTTCGGCGAAGTCCACGAGGCGCACGCCGCCTACCTGCCCCGCCTGCGCCACCCGCAGTCGCTGCACGCTGTTGAGCAGGTTCTGGTACAGCTCGGTGTTGACGTGCACGTCGCGCTGCAGCCGTAGCGCGGTCTGCTCGGTGTCGGGCATGCTCGAGACACTGTGGTTCATCGTGCTCTGCGCGCCCTGCAAGGCGGCGATCTGCGCATCGAGCGCGGCGACCATCGGATGGCTCGGCGTGAATTTCTGCAACAGCTCCGCGCGCTGCTGCTGTAGATCCATCAGCCTCGTCTTGTTGTCGACGAGCTGCTGCAACAGCAGCTTGCTTTGTTCGCCGAGATCGACGGTGCCATGGGTATTGCGGAACTTGCCGTAGCGGTCTTCCGCATCGTCGAGCGCCTTGCGGGCATCCGGCAGTTGCTGTTCGAGAAACGCGAGCGTGTGGTCGGACTCGGTCGAGCGGCTCGCGAGGTCCTGGTGCAGGAACTCGCGCGCCACGTTGTTGACGATCGCCGCGGTCAGCGCCGGGTCGGCGCCTTCGAGGCTCACGCGGATCACGCCCGAATCCTCCGCCGTTTCCTGCACGACCATCGTCCTCGCCAGATTCTCCACCGTGCCGAGCGTCGACGCGCGCGTCAGCCTGAAACGCGAGCCGGGCGCGCCGACCAGCCGGTCGACGTGCAGCGTGACCGGGCCGACCGCGGTATCGGTTTGCACCGTCTCGCCGACGCGCCCCGACAGGATCGCGCTGCCGTGAGGATCGCGCAGGATGTAGGTGTCGTTGGCGCCCGCGACCAGCGTGAAGGTCTCGCCATACAGGTCCTTCGCCGTGTCGAAGCGTGACACCGCGATGCTCTCGTTGCCCCAAGCGAATCCGGACAGATTGATGAACGACGGCAGCTTGAACCACCAGTGCCCGTTCACGAGCCCGGCGATCTTGCTACCGAGCACCGGCAGATAACGCGGCTTCGCCGTGATGTCGAGATGCAGCGCGCGTACCGTTTCCTCGGTGACGAGACGCGACTTCAGCAACTCGATCTGCGCCGCCGTCGACGGCTTCGAATCGTACGAGCCGGGAAGCGGCGAGCCCGCCTCCCGGCCGTTCGCGTTGAAATTCGCCGCCGCGTTCGCCGTCCTGTCCTCGACGTGAAACAGCACGTCCGCACGGTAGACCGGCGGCGCGAGGAACGCGTACGCGCAACCGAGCGCGAGCGCGATCAACGTCACCGTCAGGATCGTGCGCCAACCGCGCACGATCGTGCGAACGTAGTCCGACAGATGCAGCTGCCCCGGTTCATACACGCCGGCGTAACGGTTTTCGTAATTGATTGCCATGTTTTTCACCCAACAAGGCCTGCCGGTTCAGATATTGCGCCACGTGCGCTTTACTTCGTCAGGACGACTCCCGTCACCGCCGCGTTGATCGCCGGCAACAGCAGGTTCAGCACACGGTTGAAGCGAACCAGACCGCCCTGGCCGACGTACACGATGTCCTTCGGCTGCAGCTCGAACTGGTTCGCGAGCAGCATCGCCACCGGCGAGGTCGCGTCGAGGTGATAGATCTCGGGCGAATCGCTGGTCGAATTGCGGATCACGAACAGTTGCTGCCCCGCGGCCGTGTTCGAGTCGAAGCTGCCGCCGTCGGAGATCGCCTGCGACAGCGTCAACGAGCCGTCGCGCAACGGCAGCACCGTGGCAGGCTTGTTGACTTCGCCCATCACGTAGACGCCGCTGTCTTCGCGTGCAGGGATGCGCAAGGTATCGCCCGGCTGCAGATAGATATCCGATGGATTGCGGCCGCGCTTGACGAGGTCGTCGACGTTCAGCGTATAGGTCGTGCCATTGCGGATCAGCTGGACCCGGCTGCGATCGGCTGTCGTGGTGAAGCCCCCGCTCAGGCCGACCGCGTTCGTCAGCGACATCGGAACGTCGTTGATCGATTGCGTGCCCGGCGTGCGCACTTCGCCGTCGATATACACCGTCGCGTTACGGAACGACGCGACCCGCACCGTCACCTCAGGCTTCTGGTAGACCTTGCTCAGCCGCTGATACAGCTCGCGCTGGATCGTCGACGCGTCCTTGCCGGCGACGTGCAGGTTGCCCGCATACGGAAACTGGATATCGCCCCTCTCGTCGATCAGGAAGCCCGGCATTGCATCGGAGTTGCGCGAGTTGGTCGGCGGCTGGCCGAGCGCCGCCGCGAGTTCCGGGTGATCCCACACGACGATCTGCAGCACGTCGCCCGGACCGACCCTGTACACGGCCGGCTTGGCGAACAGCCCGGTCGTCTCCGGCGGCAGCACCGAAGCCTTCTGGTCGGCGTTCAGCTTCTTCAGCAACGCCAGATTGATATCGGTGATCGGAATCTGCTTCTGCGTTGCGGCTTCGGTACTGAATTCTCCGCCCGTGTCCTGAACCGCGGCCGGCGTGATCATCCGTTGTCCCGGTACGATCGAGCATCCGGACATCAGTGCTGCACTAGCGAAAACCACAAGACTTCCTGTGCGAAAACCAAGCGAGCTCATGATTCTTCCTCCTTCGCCCCGGGGCGTTTGTTATCGACTTTCTAGTAAGCGTTTCGATGCACCAGTCCGGCGACAATCGTCGCGCCGATGATCCGCATATCGAGTGCGAACGACCAGTGACCCAGGTAGTACAGGTCATGTTCGACGCGCCGCTCCATCTTCTCGATGCGGTCGGTTTCGCCACGGAAGCCGTTGATTTGTGCCCAGCCCGTGATTCCCGGTTTGATCCGGTAGCGATTGATATAGCCCGCGACCACCTTCTGATAGAGGTCGTCGTGCTCGAGCGCATGGGGACGCGGTCCTACGACCGACATGTCGCCACGCAACACGTTGAAAAATTGCGGCAGCTCGTCGAGGCTCGTGCGGCGCAGGAAGGCGCCCACTCTCGTCACGCGCTTGTCGTTGCGTGTCGCCTGGCTCAAGGTGCCTTTCGCTTCGGTATGCACGCGCATCGAGCGGAACTTGTAGATCGTAAACACGCGTCCGTCCGCGCCCTTGCGCTTCTGTTTGAACAGCACCGGCCCGCGCGAGGACAGCTTGACCGCGATCGCGATGCCGACCAGCAGCGGCGCGAGAACGAACAGCGCCGTGGCCGCGAACAGGCGGTCGAAGATTTCCTTCTTCAGCATCGAGTTGGCCGACAGCGGCGAGGCGACCAGATTGATCGCCGGTACGCCGAGCACATCGACGACGCCGCTGCCTTCGAACAGCGCATGGCTGCGCACGTCCGGCATGAAGCGGATGTTCACGAGGTCGTCGCGGAACTCGTCGATCAGCTCGCAGATCAACGGCTCTTCGGACAGCGACAGCATCAGCCATAGTTCGTGCACGTCGTTGGTGCGAATGTAATCGGCGAGCGCGTCGACGCTATCGACTACCGGCACGCGCGGATTCGTCACGCCGGAGTCGTCCGGGCGCGTGTTGAAGACAGCGGTCGCGCGAAAGCCCGCGGTCGGCGACGACTCGATGCGACGCAGGATCGCATCGCACTGCGACCCGCTACCGACGATCGCGACCTGATGCAGATTCATGCCGGCGCCGCGCGCCCGCGCGAGCACCGCGTGCGTGATCAGCCGGTTCGCGATCAGCAGGCCGCCCGTCGTCGCGGTCCAGTACGAAAACCACAACCGCGACACGAGATCGATACGATGCAGCGAATACATCAGCACGAGCGCGCAGGCCTGCACGATCAGCCACGCGAGCGACACCTGTCCGGCGAGCCCGAGCTTCGAGCGGCCGCGCCACGATTCATAGACGCCGAACGCGGGGAAAATGGCTAGCGCGAACGCAGCCGAAAACATCACCAGCGCCCAGTAGAAACCCGACTGACCGAGATAATCAAAGCGGATGCGCGACGCCACGGTCGCACCCGTCAAAACCAATACGACATCGAAAATCCGCGCGAGCAGATCCTGAAACTTGCGCATTTTGCTTACCTCGTTCTGCCGTTCCTGTTCGCAATTGGGGCGTGCATGGGCTGCCTACGGGCAGCGGCCGTAGTTGTCGTTGAACCTCACGATGTCGTCTTCGCCGAGATAGGCACCTGACTGGATTTCGATGATTTCGAGCGGCACCTTGCCGGGGTTTTCGAGCCGGTGACGCGTGCCGAGCGGAATGTAGGTCGACTGGTTCTCGGTGAGCAGGAACTGCTCTTCGCCGCGCGTGACGAGCGCGGTGCCGCGCACGACCACCCAATGCTCGGCGCGGTGATGATGCATCTGCAGTGACAGCTTCGCGCCGGGCGTCACGACGATGCGCTTGACCTGGAAGCGCTCGCCGCGATCGATCGAATCGTAGAAGCCCCACGGGCGCCGCACCTTGCGATGCGCGTCGGCCTCCGGCGCGTGCTGCGCCTTGATGCGCGACACGAGCCCCTTGACGTCCTGCACATGCGAGCGGTCAACCACGAGCACGGCGTCGGCGGTCTCGACCACGACCACGTTGGCGGTGCCGACGCACGCGACGAGCCGACCTTCCGAATGCGCATAGCAGGACACCGCGCCTTCGAACGTCACGCGGCCGCGCCCGGCGTTGCCGTTCGGGTCTTTCTCCATCGCCGCCCATACCGCGTCCCACGAACCGAGGTCGGACCAGCCGGCCTCGAGCGGGATCACGACGCCGGGGGGGATGCCCGCGGCTGGGCTTTGAGCTTGTTCCTGGCTTTGAACCGCGTCCTGCGTTTCGAGTTGGCTCGCGGTGTCGCCTGACGGTGCCGGCGGCTGCTCGGTCAGACGCTCCATCACCGCGTAATCGATCGAATCACCGGGCACGTCGAGGAACGCATCCTGCGACGGCCGGAACACCTCGCCGTCCTGGCGGCCACCTGCGAACGCGCTTGCGCACGGCGCATGCATGTCGGGCCGCAGCGACGCAAGCGTGTCGAGCCACACGCGCGCGCGCACGATGAAAATGCCGCTATTCCACCAGTAAGTGCCCGCCGCAAGGTATTGCCTCGCGAGTTCCTCGGCGGGCTTCTCGACGAAGCCGTCGATCGCGTGGCCGCCGGCGGCCAGCGGGGCGCCGATGCGGATATAGCCGAAGCCGGTGTCGGCACGCGTCGGCGGCACACCGAGCGTCGCGATCGCGCCCTCGCTCGCGTAGTGGGCCGCGCAGGCGAGCGCACGCTGCAGCGCGGGCACGTCGGCGATCGCGTGGTCGGCCGGCATCACGATCAGGATCGCGTCATTGCCGTCCGCGCACGCGAGCGATGCCGCGAGCGTCAGCGCCGGCGCCGTGTCGCGGCGCGCCGGTTCGACGATCAGACGCGCGTCGACGCCGTTTTCGTGCAACTGTTCGGCGATCACGAAGCGATGCTCCTCGCCGCACACGACGATCGGCGATGCGTCGACGCTCCAGCCCGCCGGGAAGCCTTCGAGCCTGCGCGCGGTTGCCTGCAGCAGCGAGTCGGACCCGACCACGTCGATCAGCTGCTTCGGAAAGTTTTCGCGCGACACCGGCCACAGCCGCGTGCCCGAGCCACCCGCGAGAATGACCGGGACGATGTGCGCGCAGCGCGCGCCAGCAACCCCGGCGCTTGCGCCGTTCGGCTCGACGGATTGGGCGCTCACATGTGCCTGCGTCAACATAGATGGGAATCCTTATCGTTCTGCAAGGTACGACCAACCACGACCCCGGCGCCGCCCGTATTGCGCTCGCCGGGCTGGCCCCGCCGGCATTACTGGCCTGCCGTGCGGCGGCTTTGAATCCTGAACTCGGTCGGCGAAATCCTCATGCGCTTGCGGAACACTTTCGCAAGACGGTCGCCGTTGCCCATGCCGGTGCGTCGGGCGATCTTGTCGACCGGCAATTCCGATTCGGTCAACAGGCTGCACGTCACCGCGAGGCGTTCGTGCAACAGAAAGCTCGACGGCGTGATGCCCATTTCCATCTTGAAGCGGCGCAGAAAGTTGCGCTCGCTCATCGCCGCGAACTGCGCGGCGTCCGCAATCGAAATCGCCTGCTGGCAGTTTTCCTGCAGCCAGCGCGCCGCCGCGCGGACCTTGTCGCCGGGACTCATGCCGCCGTCTTCGCCGAGCAGCGGCGCGAGGTTCGTGCACGAGTCGGACAGCAACCGTTCGGCCGCCGAGCGCGCGGTCGCATTGCCCAGATCGCGCTTGATCATCGCGAGCGCGCTGCGCATCGATTCGAGGCGGTCGCTGACTTCGACGATGCCCTGCTCGGGCGCACGCGTGCCATTCACGGCCGGGACCAGCTGACGCACGTCGCTCCCTTCGGGCAGCGACGCCGCCTCGAGCACCGCGCGCCCTTCGGCGATCGGCCGGATCATCGCCGTGTTGCGACGCACGCGGCGCAGCCAGACCAGCAGCCGCTCATCGCGCGCCGCCGCCGTTGCGCCTTTGCCGCCCGCCACATAGAGCGCGTCGAAGCCGACGTAATGGCGCGCATCGAGCCCGTCGGTCCACACCCGCAAACCGGACGATGACGTCACCATGCCGCCGTCGGCGGACAGAAACGATACGTCGTACAACCATGCGCCCGACCCGGAAGTGGCCAGTTCGTTGGCCGCCTGGAAGACTTCGGCGATGACGCCCGCGCCCTGCAGCGAGCAGTCGTTGAACATCAGAATCGCAATACGACGCACGCCCCTGTTCGGCGCATGCACCCAGCGCAGCATTGCAGACTCGAGACTCGCGCAGGTCATAGTCATCCTCTCGGCAGAAAACGATCTACATCACCTTTTCCGATCACGCACAATGCGAACTCCGCGCAGTGCATCATAGCGACGGCTCCCAGTATTCAGCCGCCATGACCGAAAGTGCAGACATATTGGCGCTATGACGACGTGATCGGCCAGTGCAATTCGGAACAATGCCGAAGCAACCGCGTATTCAATGAATTATTCGTGTATCCGCATATGACTGAATATGCATTCGCTAATCTTAATGCAATTTAAAAATTGAATGCGTACGCCAGCGCACACTGCGGCCCCACTCGAAAAAGGGCGTGCCTCCGTCTTATTCACCCGGCACTGCGTATTTTAAAAGTAATTTTTTGCAATCATGACGGCATGATGAGCAGGGTTCACCCGACCCAGCCGGGCATGCACCCACCTCGGCGGCAACTTTCCCCTGACGATACGTGCAACGCGGCACAACGGACCAGCCGACGTTCAATATAAACGTTCTACACGGCAGAGATGATTATTTAATCATTCTGTTGACTGTGTGGAATATAAGCATGGCGATTAACGTTTCAAACCTGAAACACGAATTTCGGAGGTCTTTAGCGGGTTCCGCAATAGATGGGCCAATGGCGGAATGTGTCGGGTGCGGCCCGGTGCATTTCCGCCAGGTGATTGCGGAAATGCACTATAGGGGTTCGCAACGGCGTCGCCTCTCGTCAGGCACGGATGAGGGCCCCGAGACGAACGCGCCACGCAGTGGCACGACGCGCCGAAAGTTCGGCGTCGATTGACAGGTTTACGGCGGGCAAACGCACATAAAACTCTGCACACACCGAGTTACGATGCCCCCGACAACGCGCTGGAACCGCACACATGAACGGGTTTTCATGGACCATGCTGATACTTGCCGCGATGATCGGCGCGTTCCTGCTCGTGACGATCGGCGTGGTGCTGCTCGCATTGCTGCTCGGCAACGTGTCCGACCGGTTGTCGAGCACTGACGAGAGTCGTCGGGACTCCTAGGGCCTGTTCACGCTAATAACGGGCCCTAGCTACTTCGAAATATCCTCCAGCGCGACGTCACGCGTCTTCGGCCCCAGTACACCGATCGCGACCATCACGATCGCCATCGCGCCGGAAATGAACACGAACACGCCATTCACGCCGAATCGGCCGAGACAGGCGGCGATCACGAATGCCGAGAACATCGCCGAGATCCGGCTCCACGAATAAACGAAGCCGACCGCGCGCGCCCGGATGCCGGTCGGAAACAGCTCGGCCTGATACGCGTGATAGCTATATGAAATGATGTTGCCCGCGAGCACGAGGCATACGCCGAGACTGACGAGCAGCACCGTCTCGCGCGCCTGGCTGAACGCGAGTCCGCATACGACGTTGACCGCCGCCATGCAGATGATCACGGTCTTGCGCTCGAAGCGGTCGGCGATCAGCAGCCCGAGCAACGGTCCGAGCGGCGCCGCGATCGCGATGATGCTCGCGTACATCAGACTCGTCGTCACTGTGATGCCCTGCCTGATCAGCAGCGTCGGAATCCAGTTCGCGAAGCCGTAGTAGCCCATCGTCTGGAACACGTGAAAGATGATCAGCATCAGCGTGCGCTTGCGATACGGCGGCACCAGCAGATCGCGAAACACCGCCCGCGCGCGCACCGGTTCGGGCAGCGCGGGCTCCGGCAGCGGCAAGCCGGATTGGCGCCGATACTCACGCGCGACGCGCGCTTCGAGACGCGTCATCACGGCATCGGCTTCGACGAGGCGGCCTTTTTGCGCGAGCCAGCGCGGGCTCTCAGGCAAGCCGCGGCGAATCCACCACACCACGATCGCGCCGAATGCGCCGATCAGCACGACCACACGCCAGCCATCGAGGCCGAACACGCGCTGCGGCACCAGCAGATACGACAGGAACGCGACGATCGGCACCGCGCAGAAGCCGACCGCCTGCGAGCACGCCGAGGCGCGCCCGCGAATGTGCTTCGGCACGAGCTCGGAGATATACGTGCCGATCGTGACGATCTCGACACCGATGCCAATCCCCGCAATGAAACGCCAGCAGTTCAATCCGAGCGCGGTGTGCTGGAACGCCATCACGACGTTGGCCGCCGTGTACCACAGCAGCGACCACGTGAAGATCGCGCGCCGGCCGAAGCGGTCGGCGAGAAAACCGCAAGCCGCCGTGCCGATGAACAGCCCCGCGAACAGCGCGGCGATGAAACTCGCGACTCCGCTCGTGCCGAACAGCCCGCGCGTCGTGGCGCTCAGGAGGCCGCTTTGCACGAGCCCCGGCGCGATATAGCCGGAACACATCAGGTCGTACAGCTCGAAGAACATACCGAAGCTCAGCAACATCACGAGTTGCCAGATCGTGCGCGTCGCGGGCAGCCGGTCGAGCCGCGCGGAAATGCGCGCGCCGTCGAGCGTGACCGCGCCGGCCCGGCCGGAGGCCGCCGCGGCGTCCGCGCCCGCGTCCCTCGAGGAGCCACCTAGCGCACCGGCATCGCCGAGCGCCGTTGCATACACCGTCTGATTCGACGATTTCATCGTCCGTCTCCAGAATGTCCGGTCTCTCGCCGGTCGAAATGGGTCAAGCGCGGCACGACGCGCGACACGAAGTTCACGCAGCCGCCTGCGGCGAGCGCGATGGCACACCGGCGTCCAGCTCCGCGATTCGCGCATCGTCGAAGCCGAGCTCGCGCAGCACCTCGACCGTGTGCTCGCCGATCTTCGCGATCGGCCGACGCGGCCCGAGACGCGCACCGTCGAGCGAAATCGGCAGCAACGGCATCGCGGTCTCGCTGCCGTCGTCGAGCGTCAGCGGCACGAGGCCGCCGCTCGCGTTCAGGTGCGGATCGTCGAACAGCTCTTCGGGTTTCGTGATCGACGCGAACGGAATGTGACGGCGCTCGAACAGCGGTGCGAGCGTCGCGCCTTCGAAGCGGCTCAGGCTTTCGCCGAGCGTCTGCAGCAGCCAGCCACGCGCGAGCACGCGGTCGTTGTTGGTCGCGAGGCGCGCATCGGCGAGCAGATCGTCGCGCTCGAGAATCGCGCACAGCGCGCGCCACTGCGCGTCGCCGGTCGCGGCGATGAACATCTGCTCGCCGTGGGCGAGCGTGAACACGTCGTAGACGGCCCATGCGCTGATGCGCTCGGGCATCGGCGCGGCGGCCATGCCGGTTGCCGCGAACTGCTGCATGTGCTGCGCGCACAGCAGCACGCAGTTCTCGAACAGCGCGCTCTGCACCTCCTTGCCGCGGCCGCTCGCGTGCCGCTCGTGCAGCGCGGCCAGCACGCCGATCGCCCCGAACATGCCGCCCATGATGTCGTTGACCGAGCTGCCCGCGCGCAGCGGACGGCCAACCGGCCCGGTCATGTACGCGAGTCCCGCCATCATCTGCACGACTTCGTCGAGCGCGAGACGCTGTTCGTAGGGACCATTGAGAAAGCCCTTGTGCGACACATAGATCAGCTTCGGGTTACGCTCGCGCAGCGTCGCGTAATCGAGGCCGAGGCTCGCCATGCGGCCGGGCTTGAAGTTTTCGACGAAGACGTCGGCGCTATCGACGAGTTGCTTCAGCGCGGCGAGACCGGCTTCGCTGTCGAGATCGAGCGCAACGCTCTTCTTGTTGCGATTGAAGGTGCGGAAAAAGCCGGCACCTGCGCCGAGCAGGCGGCGCGTGCCGTCGCCGCGCGGCGGCTCGACCTTGATCACTTCGGCGCCGAGGTCGCCGAGGATCATCCCGCAGGTCGGGCCCATCACCATATGCGACAACTCGATCACACGGATGCCCGCGAGCGGCAACGTGCCCGCTTGCGGCATGGACGACGAAGACGAAGCTGAGGTTGCGGAGGAAAGTGGAGTCATGGCAGCGCCTGCGAAACGGAAGATTGGGAACGACGCGAAGATTGGGGGTACTCGGCAGATGCCCGCGCCGAGCCAGCATCCGCGGCCTGCTTCGGCAATCCGGCGCGCGCGAGATAGCCGTACAGCGGCTCGCCCGGCAGCGCCTGGGCAAGCACCTCGCGCGAGGCGAGCAGCCGCGTGATGTCGATACCGGTGTCGTAGCCCATGCTGTCGAGCATGAACACGAGGTCTTCGGTATTGACGTTGCCGGTCGCGCCCGGCGCATGGGGACAGCCGCCGAGACCGGCCAGCGACGCATCGAACTCGCGGATGCCGTGCTGCAGCGCGACCAGCGTGTTGGCCAGAGCGAGACCGCGCGTGTCGTGGAAATGCAGCGAGCGCAGCCGCTCGCCCGCGACGTCGCGTACCAGCTCGATCACCTCGCCGACCTGGCGCGGCGTCGCTTCGCCGGTCGTATCACCGAGCGCGATCACGTCGGCGCCGGCCTGCACCGCTGCACGCGCGATCGCGGCGATATCCGCGTACGGCACCGCGCCCTGCAGCGTGCAGCCGAACACCGTCGACAAACCTGCGATCAGCACGACGCGATGGCCGCACGTTGAGGACGCGCTATCGATCAGCTCGCGCATCGCGGCGAACGCGTCGATCATCTCGGCCGGCGTCTTGCGCACGTTCGCGACGCTATGCGCGGCGCTCACCGAAATCGGCGCGACGATGCGCTGCACGCCGGCCTCGAGTGCGTATCGCGCGCCTTGCAGGTTCGGCACGAGCGCGCTCACGCCCAGATCGCGGTAGCTAAGGGCATGGGCGACGACGTCGGCGGCGTCGGCCATTTGCGGCAGCAGCCTGGCCGGCACGAACGACGCGACTTCCATATGGCGCACGCCGGCCGCATACGCGGCGTCGATCCAGCGACGCTTGTCGTCGGTGGACATGATGCGGGCAATGCTTTGCAGACCGTCGCGCAGACCGACTTCGGTCACGACGACGCGCTCGCGGGTGTCATTCATCGGTTTGAATCCTGATCGTGGACATGGGCCTGGGAGGCCCGGGGATGGAGCAGTCGAGCTAACAGGATCACAGCGTGCCCGCGTGCGCACGCGCGGCAAAGTCTGCTTTGACGACGCACACCATCGCCGCTCGCGATGGCCGCTCAGGCCGATGGGGCGGCCTTTGGCGCGCGCCTGGGTGAAATGCTTAGGGGTTTGTCTGGAGAGGTGACAGAAGGGAGTACGGCGGACCTACAAATGGGATGACTGGAGTGGCTCACGTCGTGCGCCAGCTTCTCAGATCAGGCAAACACGAACCTCTTATCGAGCCGATACTTGACGATATAACCGATCACGAGCCCGATCACTCCGCCGGTGAAGCGCGTAGGCTCCGAGTGATAGATTGCATTCGCGCCAAATTCGAAACCCCAAAAGATCGCGGTCGTGGCGAGCCCCATCACGGTGTACAGCAAAAAGCTCCTGATCCCGTGCGACAGATCGCGATGGCGATAGCGAAAGATCCAGATCTTGTCGAGAGCGAACTTCACTATCAATCCCACCGCTGTCCCGACGACGACGGAGAACAGCACGCTAAACGGGCCTGAATAGGCGATCAATGAAAGCTTCTGAAAACCGATATTCGCGAGGATCGAAAGTCCCGCGAACAGCGCGTAGAAAATCACGAGCCGCGATGCGCTCATGGGAGTGGCTGATGTGCTCACGTCAGGTACCACCGTGTCAGGAAGAAGAAACGGACATCCACCGAAATGGATGCACCGACTTAAAGCGAAAGGCGCTTGAATAGGCGGCCGGGAATCGATCGGATGATCAGCATGATGCCCCACCAGAACCACGGCGTATAAACGACATCCCGGCCCTTCTCTATTGCGCGCACGATGTCGCCGGCAACTTTGTCTGGCGTAGCCACGAGCGGCCCGGGCAAAGGAAGACCGGCCGTCATCGGGGTCGCGACAAAGCCCGGCTTGATCGTCACGACATGCGCGCCCACCTTGAAGAGTCGCGCCCGCAGGCCTTCGCAGAAAGCCGACAGCGCCGCCTTCGCGCTGCCGTACAGATAGTTGGACTGGCGTCCGCGATCGCCGGCAACCGACGAAATCACCGCTATCGTGCCGCCACGCTGCTGTTCGACTACGCTTGCAAAACGCGTCAGCAACGCGATCACGGACACTGCGTTGGTGTTCAACTCGCGCACCGCAATGGCGACGTCATTCTGGCAAGCCTGCTGATCAGGCAACGTGCCGGGGGCGACCAGCACGATGTCCAGCGCGCCGAGTTCGACCGCGCAGCGCTCCACGATCGCCGCATGCTCACCGAGCCGATCGATATCCAGTTGCTGGTACAGCACGGCCTGTGCGCCGCGCGCCTTCAGATCATCCGCGACCTGCTGCAAGCGCTCCGCGTTACGCGCGACAAGGAAAAACCGCGCCCCCTGTTTGGCCCACTGACGCGCACAGGCTATAGCGATGGCCGATGTCGCGCCTACGATAACGATGTTTTTCATGCTCGAGTAGTTCGCTCCCAGAAGCGTGACAGCAGAGCCGGATCACGCAGCGCTTCGACCTGCTCCCACCGCGGATAAGAAGCGCGAAAATCCTCGCCCGACATGTGGGCGTCCTTCGCCGGATAAATACGTCCGCCGCTCTCGCGCACGATTGCGTCGAGCCGGTCGAACAGCTTGCGATTCGATGTGTCGCGCTGCGGGAAATCCAGCGCCAGCGACGTACCTTCCAACGGAAAGGACAGCAACCCCGGCGACGGCATGTCGCCGCAGCGTTTGAGCACCGCGAGGAACGATCCGGTTCCACTGCTGGCGATCGCGTCGAGAATCGCGCGCGTGGCATCGCGCGCGTTGGGAACCGGAATCACGCATTGATACTGCTGAAAACCCGCACGCCCATAAATGCGATTCCATTCGAGAATGCTGTCGAGCGGATAGAAGTAGGAATCGTAACCAACGGTGGACTTCAATTCGTCCGCTTTTTGCCGCCGGTAGTAAAGCTCGTTGAACACACGCAACGTCAGACGGTTGAACACCGGAATCGGCGCCGTAAACGGCATCGTGTGCGTCTTGCGGCGTTCGACTTCCAGCCGCCCTTCTGATGCGTGGTCGCCCACCATGAAAATGCCTCTGCCGAGCGCGGCATCGCGGCTCTGGCAGTCGACCCACGCGACGCTGTACTCGTGTAGCGGGTCGAGCCGCTCGGCTAGCGTGAAGAACTCGTCGAGATTGGCGAACCGCCGGCTGGTCACCTCGAGCAGGCTCGACGTGACGGGCATCAACTGGATTTCCGCCCACGTAATCAGCCCGGTCATGCCAAGTCCGCCAATCGTCGCCGCGAAGAAATCGGCGTGCGCCTGCGGCGTGCATTCGAACTGCGTGCCATCGCTGCGCAGCAGGCCAAAACATCGTACATGGCGGCCGAACGTGCCGCGCACATGATGGTTCTTGCCGTGAACGTCGTTGGCGATAGCGCCGCCCAAGGTCACGTATTTGGTGCCCGGCGTGACAGGCAACATCCATCCTCGTGGAATGGCCACCTCGAGGATCTGACCGAGCGTGAGACCGGGCTCGGCCCGCAATATTCCGCTTTGCCAATCGGCCAGAATCAGCCGGTCCATTGGCAGCGTCTGGATCACGTGCCCCGACGACGCAAGACAGCTGTCGCCGTAACTGCGCCCGTTGCCGAACATCAGCGTCGTGCCCTCTTTGTCGCTCACACTGCGCCATACCGTTGCGGCTGAATCCCGCCACGCAAGCGGATGGGCATCTTGTGGCGCGTACGGATAACGTCCCCATGAATGAACTTTCGACATTGTCTAGGTCGCCATCCAGAAGACGATGCCGCACAGCGCGAAGACCACCCAGCTCATCCGGTCCTTCGCCGCAAATACGATCGGATCGTCCTCCATCTGCCCGCGATGCGCGATGACCCACACGCGGCTGACCCAGTAAAGCAGGAGAGGACAGGCCATCCAGATCAACTCCGGATGTCGGTAGAGGCTCGTGGTGGCGCCATCCTGAATGTAGAGCGCGAGAACCAGCACTGAAAGATAACCAGAAGCGGCGCCAAGCGATGAAATCAGCGGGAGGTCATCGGCCACATAGCCCCGGCCGCGCGTTCTGATCAGGCCGCGCTCGCGCAGCACGTGCAGCTCCGCATAGCGCTTGACCAGAGCGAGGCTTAGAAAAATGAACATCGAAAACGCGAGCAACCAGAACGTGAGCCGCGCGTCGATCGCGGCGGCGCCCGCGACGATCCGTGTCGTGTAGAGCGAGGCCAATACGACGACGTCCACCATGACGCGGCGCTTCAGATGCAACGAATACGCCATCGTGAGCACGTAGTACCCCAACAATACATACATGAAATCACGCGGAAGACAGAACCACGCGATCGTGCCACCGAACAGCAGCAGAACCGGAACGAGCAGCGCGCCCCAAACGAGGGGGATTGCGCCGGAAGCGAGTGGCCGGCGCCGTTTCGTCGGATGATGTCGGTCGTCGTCGAGATCGAGCAAATCGTTCAGCAGATAGACGCTCGACGCGCACATGCCAAATGCGAAAAACGCAATGATCGCGGCAAGCACCGCAGGGAAGTGCGATACCTGATGCGCCGCCAGCAGCGGGACGAATATCAACAGATTCTTTAACCACTGGTGTAATCGCAACGATTTCGCCCACGCCCGCGGCAAGCCTGAGCGTTCGTCGATGACACGCTCGACATTGCCTTGTTTGCGTGCCGCGCGCTCCACACCGCTCGCCGGATTGACGACATACGCGCGCTCGGCGGCGGCCCAGACGGTCACGTCGTCGTGAGAATTACCCGCGTAGTCGAAGCCTTTTTCGCCGAATTCCTCGACCAGTCTTTGGCGTTTGCAATGCGCGGACAGATTGATGTCGTTGTGCGTGGCGAATGTTTTATCGAATAGCCCAAGATGGTCGGCAATCGCCCTCGCGTAGCGCTCATGGCTAGCGGTCGCCAACACGAGCGTGCGCCCCGTGGCGCGCTCCTGCTGCAACCACTCGATTACAGCGGCATCGTATGGCAGGACCGTGACATCGATATCCGTCGCTGCGGCGAGACGGGCTTTCAGTCCCGGCTTGCCTTCGCGCGCAAACCATAGGAGAGGCTCGTAAAACCGGTGCGGAGAAGCTTTCGCGAAAGCAAAGCCGCATTCAATCAGGACATCTGACCGAATGAGTGTGCCATCGAGATCGACAACGAGGGGTTTGCTGCTCATTCACGGGGCCGCAACACGCGGATGTAAGGTGAAGAGCCATGCGGTTGCGTAGGAACTGGTTATGCCAGCATGCCTAGTCAAACCAAATCGCACGGGGCCTGATGTTCAATGCGCGTAAAGCGGGCACGCTCAATTTCAGACAATGGACCGACTACCTGCTTGTTGAACCGCCCGTTTCGAGGCGCTCGGTCGCGCACCTTGCAACGGCTAGCGCCGCCCGAAGCATTGCCAAGTCAGGCGAATACTACAAGATCTGCAACATCGGACAGTTCAGTACCACACTAAGCGAACCAGATCGCATGATGTTCGAGCGGCGCGCGTCAGGTCGCGCCGAGCAGATGCTCGAGCAAACGCGCGGCCGCCAGCGTCAACGCCGCGCGATCGCGCATGCAGATCACGAAGCGCCGCTCGGCCCACGGCTCGCGCAACGGCACGGCGACGATGCCGTACGCGTCGGCGGCATGGCGCGGGAGCGCCTCGCGCGGCAGGATCGCGACCGCGAGACCCGCCTGGATGAAGCGATACGCGGCATCGAACGTCGACACATAGGTGCGGTAATTCAGCTCGCTGCCCTTCTCCAGCGCGATGCGCTGCATCAGCGCATTCACCGACGCATTCGACGCGAGCCCCAGATGATCGAACCCGAGCGTCTGCTCGAAGCCGACTTGTGCCTCACACGCGAGCGGATGCGCGCGCGGCACGATCAGCGCGAGATGATCGGCGCGGTACGGCAGTGTGTCGAGACTGCCGAGCGGCACCGTGTCGCGGCAGATGCCCAGATCGGCGACGCCCTCTTCGAGCCCGCGCACGATGTCCGCGCTGACGCGCTCCTCGACGTCGACGCGAATCGCCGGATTCGCTTGCAGAAACGCCGACACCGCCTCGGGCAAAAACTCCACCATCGACGACACGTTGGCGAGCACCCGCACATGCCCGCGCGCACCGGCCGCGTATTCGCTGAGCTCGGCCTGCAGGCGTTCGTGGCCGCGCATGATGAGCCGGGCGTGGCGCAGCAGCGCTTCGCCGGCGGCGGTCGCCCGCACGCCGCGCTGGCTGCGCGACAGCAACGCGACATCGACGAGCGCTTCGAGATCGGCAAGGCGCTTGCTGACCGCCGACGGCGCGATGAACTCGCGCTCGGCCGCGCGCGCGATCGTGCCTTCCTCGCACACGGCGATGAACAAGCGCAACGTCACCTGATCGATTTGCCACATCGGCGCAGCGGGTTCGTGAGATGAGAGTGATGAAAATTATGCCCTGAGGACGGCGGGCGCTGAAGTGTGCTCGGTAAAGCGACGGCTGCCGGGCGTGCAGGCGGCGCGCAGCGTCCGGGCCATCTCCGCCCTTGCCCACGAATTTCGGTCTGGCTATGCTGACGGGTGCGCCGGCTGCCGCCAGGCCCCGCCCCAACCAGAACAACCGCTCGAGACTCCGCTCATGTCCACCACCAGTCTGTTTTTTACCGCCGCCGGCGTCGGCCTCGCGATCGCCGCGCCGGTCGGCCCGATGGGCATGCTATGCATCCGCCGCACCCTGACCGGCGGCCCGCGCGCGGGACTCGCGATCGGCTTCGGCATCGCCAGCGGCGACGCCGCCTATGGGCTGATCGCGGCGCTCGGCCTCGTCGGCATTTCGCACTTCATGCTCGCGTACGACCGCCCGTTGCATCTGCTCGCGGGCCTGTTCCTGCTGTATCTCGGCGTGCGCACGCTGCTGCAGAAGCCGCCCGCTGAAGCCGCCGACGGCAACGGCAACGGTAACGGCAACGGCCAACTCGCGCAGATCGGCCGTGCCGGCGCGCTGCGCGCGTATGCGAGCGCGCTGCTGCTGACGCTGACCAATCCGCAGACTGTGATCATGTTCGCCGCGCTGTTCACGACGCTCGCGCCGCGCGGCGCGTTCTCGCCCGCCATCGCGCTGACGACGGTCGGCGGCGTGTTCGCTGGCTCGATCGCATGGTGGTGTTGCCTCGTGACAATGGTCTCGCTCGCGCGTCATGCCATCGGCAGCAAGCTGCGCGTCGCGATCGATCGTCTGGTGGGCTTCACGCTCGCGGCGTTCGGCGTCGTCGAAATCCGCCGCGCGCTCTGAGCGGCACCCGGCACAACCTGCCACACACTCACGCGGCGCGCTCCGAACCGGGCGCGTCTCGAGCCGCGACACGCTCGCCCTGAGCGCATGCCGCACGCAGGGGCGGCAGTTTTGCGACAATAGCGCCTTTCGCCGCACACGCGGCGGCCGACGCGACCGCGCAAGCCACCGCACGCCGCCACCGCACTGCGCCACCCCAAGCCGCCCCGGCGCGTACGCCGGCCTTGCCGCCCAACCCTTCACCCGCGCTGCGTCAGCTGTCCGCTCAATGGCTCTCCCCCACATCGATCTGCTGTACTCCGTCTCCGGCCTGTTCGTCGGCTTTCTGGTCGGGCTGACGGGCGTCGGCGGCGGCTCGCTGATGACGCCGATTCTGGTCCTGCTGTTCAAGGTGCACCCGGCGACCGCGGTCGGCACCGACCTGCTGTATGCGGCCGCCACCAAAGCGACCGGCACGCTGGTGCACGGCCTGAAAGGCTCGGTCGACTGGCAGATCACGCTGCGCCTCGCGGCCGGCAGCGTGCCCGCGGCGACCATCACGCTGATCCTGCTGCATCGCTATGGAATGGACACGCCGGGCGCCAGCCGGCTGATCCAGGTCGTGCTCGGCGCGGCGCTGCTGATTACGGCGGTCGCACTGGTGTTCCGTCCGCAGCTCGCGGCGCTCGGCGCGCGCAAGCAACGCACGCCGAGCCAGGCGCGCACGCTCTCGCTGACGATGCTGACCGGCGCGATCCTCGGCGTGCTGGTGTCGTTGACGTCGGTGGGTGCGGGCGCGATCGGCGTGACGGTGCTGCTGCTGCTGTACCCGATGCTGCCGACCCAGCGCATCGTCGGCTCCGACATCGCGCACGCGGTGCCGCTCACGTTGCTCGCGGGCGCCGGACACTGGCTGCTCGGCTCGATCGACTGGTCGATGCTGCTGTCGCTGCTGGTCGGATCGCTGCCGGGCATCGCGATCGGCAGCTATCTGTCGTCGCGCGCGCCGGACGCGCTGCTGCGCAATCTGCTCGCGGCGACGCTGACGCTGGTCGGTGTGCGGCTGGTATTGTCGTGACGCGCCAAAGACAGCGTCACGCTATTTGAAAAACCGGAAAGTCAGATCCGACTCGAACTGCCGCACCCACTGACCGTGCTGGTCGCGATACGACTGTGACCACCCGCCGCGCCGCACGGTGACGACCCGCTCATGCACCGGCTCACCCGGTGTCGCGCTCGCGCTGATGTCGAAATGCGCCGGCGCGAAGCCGTGTCGCGCGCAGACCAGTTCGAACGCCGCGCGATCGCCGATCGGTAGATCAATATAGCGAAACAGCATGGTTTCCATGACCGTGGCTCCCCGTTCCCTGCTCATCACGGTACGCCTCGCGATGCGTCGGCAATGTGTCGCAACGCACGAATTCACGGCGGCCGCGCCCATATGAGCACCGGTACGTGCGGCAAGCCGCATTGCTGCGGTCGCGCAAGCCACGACTGGAACCACGCCCCCGAAATCCGCGGCGAAAAAAAAGCTCCGGCGATCATGCCGGAGCCTCGGGGTAATTAGCCAGACCGCGCGGCGCGGCCCTTGCGGCGCCGCGCGCGCATGCGCATCGCTTACTGCTGCACCACCGTCAGCTTGTTCGACACCGACGTCACGCCCGCGACACCCTTGGCGGCTGTGCCGGCCGCCTCGATCTGTCCCTCATCCGGCACCGAACCGGTCAGCGTCACCGCGCCGCCGCGCGCGCGCACGGAGATGTTCGACACGTCGAGCCCTTGGGTCTTGGTGAGGGCGGCGCGCACCTTGCGGCCGAGTTGGTGATTCGCGGCCTTGCCGGCCTTGACGGCGGCTGCCGCCGACGCCGTATCCGTTGCCGGAGCGTTGGTCTGGGCGTAGACGCTGCATGCCGCCACCATTGCCACGACCGAACCCAGTGTTTTCAGAAAACCGACCGTCTTCATAGCTCTCTTCTCCTTGGTTTCACATTGGACCGCATCTGCAAGCGGCTTCGTTACGACTTCGGGTGGCCATCGTGGCGCGAATGCGCGCGTCAGCAACGACCGGTTAAGGCTATGACACGATGTGCAAGAGGCAAGAGAGGCTGATTACCGGCGAGAGTCCGTGGGGCGCCGTCCAGAACGACGGTGCGCGACGCAGCACGCGTGGTAACCCGCGAACCGCGAAGCCAGTCGACGCACCCGGTTCTTGTCCGTCTTGCCGGGATCGCGCCGCAAACGTTGAATCGCGGTAGCGATGCACAATTTAATCTAGCCAGGACAGAAGCGCAAAGGGTTTAGCGCGCGGCGTGGCGCGCTCGCAGCGGGCGCTTCATGCGTGCGGGATAACGGCGTGCGCCGTGGTCGCGAGCGATCCACGCCGGCTTCGCAGCGGCGTGCGCCATGGCGTTCAGCGCGGCATTCACCATTTGTTACGCGTTTTCGGGGTGACGGGCGGTCCCGCGTTTCGCGGCCGCGCGAATCTCAGGTACCATCGGCGCGACGCGTGCTGGCGCGCAGTCCATCCCGTTTCCCCGATGATCCGATGAAGCCTGACACCGGCCCCACCCGCCCTCCCCGTCTCGTCGCCCGTTTCGTCGCGATCTCGTGGCGCGACCTGGCGGTCTCGTTCGGCCCGCTCGTGCTGCTGGTGATCGTCGCGATCTGGGCCGCCGTGCGGCTGATCCAGCCCGCGCCGCCGAATACGCTGACGATCAGCGCCGGCCCGGTCGGCAGCACGTTCTGGAATGCCGCGCAGAAGTACAAGACGATCCTCGCGCGCAACCGCATCACGTTGAACGTGCTGGCCTCGCAGGGCTCGCAGGAAAATCTGAAACGGCTGTCGGACCCGAACGCGAACGTCGACGTCGGCTTCGTGCAGGGCGGCATCGCGCGTGTGGCGACGGACAAGGCTCCCAACCTGATGTCGCTCGGCAGCGTCGCTTACCTGCCGCTCGCGATCTTCTATCGCGGCGCCCCCGTCGACTGGCTGTCCGGATTCAAGGGCCAGCGCCTCGCGATCGGACCCGAGGGCAGCGGCACGCGCGAACTCGCGCTCGCGCTGCTGAAAGACAACGGCATCGTGCCGGGCGGTCCAACGGAACTGCTGCCGCTGACGGGCGACGAAGCCGCCAACGCGCTGATCGACGGCAAGATCGACGCGACCTTCCTCGCCGGCGACTCGGCGCAACCGGCCGTGATGGGCAAGCTCTATCGCACGGGGAATGTGCGCTTCTACGATTTCACCCAGGCCGACGCCTACACGCGGCGCTTTCCGTTTCTGACGCAACTGAAGGTGCCGATGGGCGCGTTCGACCTCGGCAAGAACCTGCCGGCGAACTCGATCAACATCGTCGCGCCGACCGCCGAACTGATCGCGCGCGATTCGCTGCATCCGGCGCTCTCGGATCTGCTGATCGAAGCCGCGCGCGAGGTGCATGGCGGCGCCACGACCCTGCAGCGCGCCGGCGAATTCCCCGCGCCGGTCGCCCACGAATTCCCGCTTTCCGACGAGGCGGCGCGCTACTACAAAGCCGGCAAGAGCTTCCTGTACCGGACGCTGCCGTTCTGGATCGCGAGTCTGGCGGACCGCCTGCTGGTGATCGTCGTGCCGCTGATCGTGCTGCTCGTGCCGGCGCTGCGCATCGTGCCGGGGTTGTACGCGTGGCGGGTGAAGTCGCGCATCTATCGCTGGTACGGCTCGCTGATCGCGATCGAGCGCAGCGCGCTCGGCGAACATTCGGCCGACGAGCGCGCGTCGCTGCTCGAACGGCTCGACAGGATCGAGGACTCGGTCAACGGCATGAAGATGCCGCTCGCGTACGCGGACCAGTTCTACGTGCTGCGCGAGCACATCGGTTTCGTGCGGCGCCGGCTCGCGGAAGGCCGCGACGCGCCGGGCGCACTGGACGAGACCCACGAGCCGGCCACCGAGAAAGTCAAAGGTTGAGCGCCCGGCCCTCATCACCGGAACCTACACGCGACGCCCCGCCACCAGGGGATATCGACCGGTGCAAGGCGGGGCCGCACCGCGTAAGATCATTACAATTTTGATGCGATAACGGACGCGCCCTCCGCGTCGTCCGACACAGGCAATCCGGGAGACATTTATGACCGTTGGCATCGACGCCCAACAGCCGCTGTGGTTTTACGATTTCGTCTCGCCGTTCACCTACCTGTTGCTCGAGCAACACGACAAATGGCCCGGCTTCGACTTCGCGTTCACGCCGGTCGTGCTGAACGATCTGTATCGCCACTGGGGCCAGCGCTCCGCGTACAGCGTGCCGTCCAAGCGCACCTTCATGTACCGGCACGCGCTGTTTCGCGCGGAACAATTGGGCATTCCGTACAAAATGCCGCCCGCCCATCCCTTCGATTCGATGAAGCCGCTGCTGCTCGCGACCGCCGCGAACGGCGACGTGCAGTTCGTGCGCGAGATTTTCCGCTTCATCTGGCGCGAGGGACGCGACCCGTCGAGCGACGAGGCGTTCGCCGAGCTATGCGAGCGCGTCGGCAAACCGGACGGCCCCGAGTTGATCAAGAGCGAAGCCGTGACAGCGCAATTGCAACGCAATACCGCCGCCGCGATCGAGCTCGGCGTCTATGGCGTGCCGACGTTTCGTCTGAACGATCAGCTGTTCTGGGGCGAGGACGCGCTGCCGATGGTGCTGTATTGCGCACGCACGCCGAACTGGCTCGAATCGCGCGAGGTGAAGCGGATCAGTTCGCTGCCGTGGGGACTGGCGGACAAGCCGGCATAACCTGGCGCCGCCGCCGGGCCGCGCGTTGATCGCGGCTTCGTCCCAAACCATGCACGCCGGCAGGCGCCGCCGCTGATGCCGGCCATACCGCGCCCGCTATGCCGCCGAAGCGCAAACGGGCCTAAGGTTATAACCTTTTGGACCCCACGCGCGCGCCGCGCGGCGAGCTGATCGGCTGCGCCCGCGCCACCACGCTTCGATCATGGACGACACCGCCGCCTCACTCGATATCTGGCTCGTGCGCGTGCTGCGCACGCTGCTCGTCGAGCGCAGCGTCACGCAGACCGCGTTGCGACTGAACCAGACTCAGCCCGCGATCAGCACCGCGCTGCGCAAGCTGCGCGAAACGCTCGGCGACCCGATCCTCGTGCGCGGCAAGGCGGGCATGGTGCCGACCGAATACGGCGAGTCGCTGCTCGCGGCCGCGCAGCGCGTGCTGCGCGATGTCGATTTCGTCGCGACGCCGCACGGCGATTTCGATCCGGGCCGCTCGCGCCGCACGTTTCGCGTCGCCGCGCCCGACTATCTGAACGACTTCTTCATGCCGACCTTGATCGCGCGGTTTCGCGAGGCGGCGCCGCATGCGCGGCTCGAGATCGAATCGCTGGGGCCGCTGCTCGATCATTCGGCCGCGCTCGACGCCGGCGAGCTCGATCTCGTGATCGGCAATTGGCCAAAGCCCGATCCGCGCTTCGAGCGCAGCGACCTGTTCGCCGATACCGTCGTGTGCATGATGCGCGCGGACCATCCGCTGACACGCGAGCCGCTCACGCGCGAAGCCTATCTGGCCGCGCCGCATCTCGCGCCGACGCCTTACAGCGGGGCGCGCGGCGGCGCGATCGATACCGGCTTCGCACGAGCGAAGGCGAGCCGGCGCATCGTCGCGACGCTGCCCTACTTCGGGCTCGTCGCGCAGACGCTGCTGCAATCGGATCTGATCTTCACGACGACGCGCCGCTTCGCGATGCACTACGCGAGCATGTTGCCGCTCGCGGTCGTCGACGTTCCGATCGCGTTTCCGCGCATCCGCTGCTATCAGATGTGGCATCCGCAGCCGGATCGGCCGAGCGATATCGGCTGGCTGAGGACCTTGATGGCCGAGGTATCGGATGAGCTGGTCGCGCGCAGGACGCCGCGTGCGAAGCGCTCGCAGCGGGGGCAACAGCAGGGGCAAGCACCGCTGCGCCGCGACGGCAAAAAAGAGGGGGCCGGCGCGTAAGCCCCGTCCCCCTCGAACGCTCGCCCAAACCCGTTGCGCATGCGGCCTAAGCCGTGAGCGGCTCCGTCGCGCGCACGGAACTGCTCGCCTGCCCCGACGCGTGCGGCGCCGCCGTCCGGCTTTGGCGCGTCCTCAAGCGCAGCAACTGCGCGCACACCGCGATCGCGATCGCCGCGGGCGCCTTATCGACGATGCCCTCGACGCCGATCGGACAGGTCATCTCCTCGAGCCGCTCCAGTTCCACGCCGCGCGCGAGCAGACGCCGCTCGAACTTCACGCGCTTCGTCTTCGAGCCGATCATGCCGAAGTAGCTGAAATCGCGCCGTCGCATGATGCGCTCGGCGAGTGAAAAATCGAGCGCATGGTTGTGCGTCATGACCAGAAACCATGCGCCGGGGGGCGCCGCGTCGACGATCGCGTCGGGCGTGTCGGTCGCCTCGACCTGCACGTTGGGCGGCGTTTCGTCGGGGAACAGCTCGTCGCGTTCGTCGACCCACTGGACCACGCATGGCAGGCTGCCGAGCAACTGCACGAGCGCATGGCCCACGTGTCCCGCGCCGAACAGCACGATATGCATCGGCGCCGGCCGCGCTGCAAGGTCTTCCGACGCGGTGCCGCGCCGGCCGATCCGAACCGGCGCGCCACCGTTGATGACGCTCGCGCCGCTGGGAAAATTAGTCAGGCATCCTTCCATGTTGCGCTCCTACTCGATCGCTCGTCGTTACGCTTGCCGCGCGGCCGCGGTCGCGGCCCGCACCGCGCCGACCGCCTTCAGGATTTCCTCGCTGGTCGCGGGCGCATTGAGCGGCGGATTGACCTTGTGGCCGCCGACCGCCGACACCGCGTCGCGCACCGCGAAAAACACCGAGAACGGCAGCAGCAGCGGCGGCTCGCCGGTCGCCTTCGAGCGATGAATGCTGTCTTCCACGTTACGATTCTTGAAAAGCCTGACGTCGAAGACCGGCGGCACGTCGTTGACGGTCGGGATCTTGTACGTCGAAGGTGCGTGCGTCATCAGCTTGCCGCCCGCGTTCCACCACAGCTCCTCGGTGGTGAGCCAGCCCATGCCCTGAATGAAAGCGCCTTCCACCTGACCGACGTCGAGCGCCGGGTTCAGCGATGCGCCCACGTCGTGCAGCGCATCGGCGCGCAGCACGCGCATTTCTCCAGTCAGCGTGTCGATCACGACTTCCGACACCGCCGCGCCGTACGAGTAGTAATAGAACGGCCGCCCCTGCAGCTTCGACTGATCCCAGTAGAGCTTCGGCGTCGCGTAGAAACCGTCGGACCACAGCTGGATGCGCGCGAGATAAGCCTTCGCGACCACTTCCTCGAACGGCACGACCACCTCGCCGACCACCACGCGGTCGTGCGCGAAGCGCACGTCCCGCGCGTTTACGCTGCCCGCGCCGAAGCGCTCGGCCGCGAACGCGGCGAGCCGCTCGCGCAGTTGGCGCGCGGCATCCTGCGCGGCTTTGCCGTTCAGATCGGAGCCGGTCGATGCGGCCGTCGCCGACGTGTTGGCGACCTTGCTGGTATCGGTCGCGGTCACGCGAATGCGGTTGAACCCGACGCCGAGTTCATGCGCGACGACCTGCGCGACCTTCGTGTTCAGCCCCTGACCCATTTCGGTGCCGCCGTGGTTCACGAGCACCGAGCCGTCGGTGTAGATATGCACGAGCGCGCCGGCCTGGTTGAAGTGCGTGACGTTGAACGCGATGCCGAACTTCACCGGCGTGAGTGCGAGGCCCTTCTTGAGGATCTCGTTGTTCGCGTTGAACTCGTCGATCTCCTTGCGGCGCGCGCGATAGTCGCTGGTCGCTTCGAGTTCGTCGATCAGTTCGTGAATCACGTTGTCTTCGACGATCTGGCCGTAGGGCGTCTGGTTGCGCTCGGTCTTGCCGTACAGGTTGCGGCGGCGCACGTCGAGCGAATCCAGGCCGCACGAGCGCGCGACGTTGTCGATGATGTACTCGATCGCGAACGCGCCCTGCGGGCCGCCGAAGCCGCGAAACGCGGTGTTCGACTGCGTGTTGGTCTTGCCGCAGAAGCCGTCGATCGACACGTCGGAGAGCCAGTATGCGTTGTCGAAGTGGCACAGCGCGCGGGTCATCACCGGGCCCGACAGGTCGGCGGAAAAGCCGCAGCGCGAGGTCATGTCGACCGCGACGCCTTCGATCACGCCCGCTTCGTCGTAGCCCACTTCGTACGTGTAGTGAAAATCGTGGCGCTTGCCGGTCACCATCATGTCGTCGTCGCGATCCGGGCGCAGCTTGACCGGGCACAGCAGCTTCCAGGCGGCGAGCGACGCGCAGCAGGCGAACAAGGCCGACTGCGATTCCTTGCCGCCGAAACCGCCGCCCATGCGCCGGCATTCGATCAGCACGTTGTGCGAGGCAACGCCGAGCGTGTGCGCAACGAGATGCTGCATTTCGGTCGGATGCTGGGTCGAGCAGTAGACGTGCATGCCGTCGTCGTCCTTCGGCACCGCGTACGAGATCTGCCCTTCCAGGTAGAACTGCTCCTGGCCGCCAAGCAGCATCTCGCCGGCCTCGCGATGCGTGGCGCGGGCGATCTTCGTGCCGGCGTCGCCGCGCGCGAGCTTCATCGGCGGCAACACGGACTGGTTCGCGGCGCGCGCCTGCTGCGCGGTCAGCACCGCCGGCAGTTCTTCGTAGACCACCTCGGCGCGCCGCGCGCCGCGCCGCGCCGCTTCGTGCGACGTCGCGACCACAATGAACATCGGCTGGCCGACGTATTGCACGAGGCCATCGGCGAGGATCGGATCGTCGCCATGAATGATCGGGCCGACGTCGTTGACGCCGGGGATGTCGTCGGCGGTGAAGACCGCGACGACGCCGGGCGTCGCGCGCACCTTGTCGAGCGCGATCGACACGATCTTCGCGTGCGCCTTCTGCGACAAGCCCAGCGCCGCGTGCAGCGTGCCGGCCAGCTCGGGGATGTCGTCGGTGTAGGTCGCGCGGCCGCTCACGTGCAGATGCGCGGACTCGTGCGGACGCGACACGTGGACCTGGGTGAAAGCGTCGAGATCCTGAAGCTCTTTCAGGAACGGTTCGGCTTGCTGGTTCATTGTTGTGTTCTCCGTATCCTTCGGGGACGCGCGGCGCTTACGCGCACGCGCCGGCCGGCGCGACCGCGCGCACGTCGAGGGCGCTCTTCGCGAGCGGCTGATGCGTGCGCGTTTCGAGCCAGAAGCGGTACAGCGTGTTCTTCGCCGCTTCGAGGCGGTAGTCGCTGGTCGCGCGCATGTCGCTGAGCGGCGCATAGTCGTTGCCGAGCGCGAGCATCGCGGCCTGCGCGGTTGCCTCGTACCATTCGGCATCGCGCAGCACGGCTTCGGCGTTGAGCGCGCGCTTCGGCGTCGCGGCCATGCCGCCGAACGCGATGCGCGGCTCGCGGATCAGGTCACCGTCGGCGATGAACGAGAACGCCGCGCAGACGGCCGAGATATCCGAATCGAAGCGCTTCGACAGCTTGTAGGTGCGAAAGCGCAGGTTCGCGCGCGCGCCGACGCGGGTGGGCACCTTCAGGCCGACGACGAACTCGTGCTCGGCCATGTCCTTCTTCTGATACGCGAGGTACAGGTCTTCGAGCGGCATCTCGCGCTCGATGTCGCCGCCGCGCACGATCACGCGCGCGCCGAGCGCGATCAGCCCCGGCATCGAATCGCCGATCGGCGAGCCGTTCGCGATGTTGCCGCCGAGCGTGCCGGCGTTGCGGATCGGCAGCGACGCGAAGCGCTGCCACATTTCGGTCAGCTCCGGATACTGCTTCGCGATCTCGGCATAGGCCCTTTCGACGCTGATGCCCGCGCCGATCTCGATCCAGTCATCGTTGGTTTCGAGTTTTTGCAGCTCGGCGATCTGGCCGACGTAGACGAGATTGCCGAGTTCGCGCATCTGCTTGGTGACCCACAGGCCGATATCGGTGCTGCCCGCGAGAATCCGCGCGGCCGGTTCTGCTTCCTTGATCTGCGCGAGCGCCGCGACCGTGCGCGGCGCGGCGAAACGCTGGCCCGCGTGCTCGTAGTGGAAGGTGTCGCGGCGCTCGAGCGTGGCGAGCGTGTCGGCGAGCGTCTTCACGTTGACCGGCGCTTGCGGCGCGGGTGCTTCGAACATGCGCTCGGCCGCATCGATGATCGGCCGGTAGCCGGTGCAGCGGCACAGGTTGCCGGTCAGCGCATTGCCGATCGCCTCACGCGACGGCACCGTGCGGTTCGCGCAGCGATGCTCGTGGCCGTGCTTCTCATACAGCGCCCACATCGACATGACGAAGCCCGGCGTGCAGAAGCCGCACTGCGAGCCGTGGCAGTCGACCATCGCCTGCTGCACCGGATGCAGCGAGCCGTCCGGCTGGCGCAGGTCTTCGACCGTGAAGAGCGCGCGGCCGTCGAGCGTCGGCATGAACTGGATGCAGGCGTTGACCGCCTTGAAGTCGACGCCGCCCGCCGCGTTGCGCTCGCCGATCACGACGGTGCAGGCGCCGCAGTCGCCCTCGGCGCAGCCTTCCTTGGTGCCGGTGCAATGCGCGTCCTCGCGCAGATACTGCAGCACCGTGCGGGTGACCGGGGCGTCCTGGATTTCGCGGATCGCGTTGCGGTGATAGAAGCGAATCGGCTCAGTCATGTCTCGTAGCTCTCGTCTGATCTGGGTTCGCGCGGAACTGCCGCGTCGATGGTTTGAAAGCTATCACCGTCAATAAACACAACCCATAGCGCGAATCGCATGGGGGACATACTGGTCGCGCGATATCGAGATGGATTTGCGTGCGGCGGCGCTTATGTTCGTTTTGAATTTTTGCCGCTTTTTTAATGTTTTTGCAGTTTATTGGCCATATCCGATTCTGGCATGACGGGCTGGCCAGCCAAAAAATCGCGCACTATCGTTCGTAAAACGGACCTTTATCGCATCACATCCCGCCATTTGTTCGACCCATTTATTAAGCACGCCCTGCAAGGGAATCGGTTCCATGGGAGAATCACGGCTTCCTGCCGATTTCAAGTCTCGTTTTCCCGATGTCCACCGACTCCGCGTCCGCCCGCAGCGAATTTGCGACGACCCTGCAGATCATTCCGGTCGTCTTTTTCACCTTTCTTTGCTACCTCACGATCGGTATTCCGCTCGCGGTGCTGCCAGGTTACGTGCACAACGACCTCGGCTACAGCGCGGTGCTGGCCGGCGCGGCGATCAGCGTGCAGTACCTCGCGACGCTCGCGTCACGGCCGCTCGCGGGCCGCTCTGCCGATACGCTCGGGCCGAAACGCACGGTGTCGATCGGTCTGCTCGGCTGCGGCGCGAGCGGCGTGCTATTGCTGCTCGCGGCGCTGACCGGTCACTGGCCGGTGCTGAGCCTCGCACTGCTCGTGTGCAGCCGGCTCGTGCTCGGCTTCGGCGAAAGTCTGTGCGGCACCGGCGCGATCCTGTGGGGCATCGGCCGGGTCGGCACGTCCAACAACGCGCGGGTGATTTCGTGGAACGGCATCGCGACCTACGGCGCACTGGCGATCGGCGCGCCGCTCGGCGTGGCGATCTCGCACTCGATCGGCTTTACCGCGCTCGGCATTCTGGTGATCGCGCTCGCGGGGCTCGGCTACTACCTCGCGCGTCTGATCGCGCCGGTGCCGGTCGTGCACGGCGAGCGGATGTCGTACCGCAGCGTATTTACGCGCGTGCTGCCGCACGGCATGGGTCTCGCGCTCGGCTCGGCCGGCTTCGGCTCGATCGCGACCTTCATCACGCTGTTCTATGCGGCGAAGCACTGGCCGAATGCGGCGCTGTCGCTGACGGTGTTCGGCACGCTGTTCATCGGCGCGCGCCTGCTGTTCGCGAACACGATCAAGACCTATGGCGGCTTTCGCGTCGCGATCGCCTCGTTTTCGTTCGAATGCGCGGGTCTGCTGATGCTGTGGCTCGCGCCCGAGCCGCACATCGCGCTGGCCGGTGCCGCGCTGACCGGGTTCGGCTTCGCCCTGGTATTCCCGGCGCTCGGCGTCGAGGCGGTCGGGCTCGTGCCGCCGGCGAGCCGCGGCGCGGCGTTGTCCGCGTATTCGGTGTTTCTCGATCTGTCGCTCGGCATTACCGGGCCGTTGGCGGGCTATATCGCCGGCGAGTTCGGTTATGGCTCGGTGTTCCTGTTTGCCGCGATCGCGGCAGCCGCGGCGGTCGTGCTGTCGACCGTGCTGTATCTGCGCAACGCGAAAGTGACCAATCTGTCCACCGCGCAGTGAGCGCGTGGCGCTGAATTTGCGTCGCTGAATTTGCGTCGCTGAAACAAGAAGGCCGCGACGCGCGAGGTTATCACCACGCGTGTCACGGCCCGTCACTCCCGCCGTCCCTCGGGCGCGGCTATTCCCGCTCCGCCGCCATCTCCTGCTTGACCATCGCCTGCGAGCGCACCGCGATCTGTCCGTGATTGATCCGGCTCGCCACGTTGTACACGCCGATCAGCATGAACAACTCGGTCGCGGCCACCGAGCACGCGGTGCCGACGCCGCCCCAGAAGTAAATGCTGATCGGTGCCTGCACCAGATGGAACAACGCGCCGTAGATATAGATCCGCTTGAGCAACGACTGATTGCCCGAGGCGATGACCGTCAGCATCACCTGAGTCGTCGTCATGCCGACGATCGCCGGCACGAACACGAGAATGCGCAGAATGCGGAACGTCTCGCCGAACGCCTCGCCGAGAAAACGTCGGACGAACCACTCGCCGAGCACCGTAAAGCCGACCAGAATCAGCACCGCCGACGCCGCGAACACGAGCATGAAGCCGCGGTTCACCTTGTGGATATAGGTGAAGTCGTTGCGTTCGTACGCAACGCAGATCTTCGGAAAGAACGCCTGGATGGCCGGCGCCGTGCACGCGCGTAGCGCGTTGGTCAGCCGCTCGGCCGCGACGTAATAGCCGACCGCGCCCGGGCCGCTGATCATGCGCAACATGATCACGTTCGCGTACATGTACACGGAGGTGAGCGCGGAGCCGAGAAAGATGTGATACGCCTCCCTCGCCTCGGCCATCACGTCGGCCCAGCCGACCCGCACGCTGAACAGAATCTCGCGCTTCCAGATCAGCACGCCCATCAGGATCACACCGCACACGAAGGTCGGCGCATATTGCAGCGCGGCCGCGAGCATCACGTCGTCGTGGCTCTTGACCAGCAGGAACAGCGGAATCAGCAGACCCACGCGCGTCGCGAGCAGCGTGCCCGCGAGCACGGGCAGACGCTGCGTGCCTTCGTAGAAGCAGCCGGGCGTCAACACGCCGCCCCAGATCACGAGCGAACCCAGCAGCGTCGCGCCGCGCTCCTGCGGCGACATATGCCCGGCGAACGCCCAGACGACCAGCACCAGCGAGCACAGCAACGCGAGGATCGCGCGACCGATCGTGGTCGACCAGTAGATGCGGTTCACCACCTCGGGCTGATCGATGTATACGGCCACCTTGCGCGCGCTGGACAGGCCGAAGCCGAAATCCACGACGACGAGAAGAATCTGCGAAATCGACTGCGCGTAACCGATCACGCCCAACCCGGCCGGCCCCAGTACGTGCGACAGATACGGCAACGTAACGAGCGGCAGCACGTAGTTCAGTGCGTACACCGAATACAGCGCGATGATGACGTTTCTCGTCGACACAGTCGTCCTGATTGCAGTAGGCGATTAAGAACTTAACTCGAAAAAACCGAATACGACACGAAAGAAGGCTCCGTCAGCGCGATATCGATCCTGTTGTAGCGATCGTCCTCGCTATTTGCGCTCAGCACCGCGCTCTTTACCGCATTGCCGATCAGATTGCTGACGACCGTCTTGTAGTTGGCGTCGGTTGCGTCGGTTGCGAACAGGATTTCGGCCAGCAAAGCATGGCCGCGCGTGGCCACGCGCAACACCACGCGGCCGGACGTCGAGCGCAATACGTTGACCGTGATGCGGGTCGTCTCGGGCGACACGTCCTGGTCGCCGCAATGCAGCGCCGCCGCGATGCCGCCGCGCTCGTAGCCGACGCCGAGATTCAGCGCATGCGCGAGGCTCGCGTCCTTGCCGCCCGCAATCGCGCCACCGCCCGGATATGCCTTGGCGTAACCGACGATCGAATCGCCCGCGCGATCGCCGAAATTGCCCTGGATCGTGATGCCGTTCAGCGGCGTGCTGCCCGACGCGGTCGTACTCCCATACACGAACTGCGGGCCATCGCAGCCGCCGTTCTCGTCGTCCTGACCGGGACGGTAGCGATTGCCGACGATCGTCGCGGCCTGCTGGTAATCGACCTGGATGTGGCAACTCTGGCCGGGCGGCACGTCCAGGTACGACGGATGCCCGCGCGCCGAGAACTTCCAGCGGCCGAGCTTGCCGTCGCCGCCGCACCCGTTGCGCGAGAAGTAATTGCCGTTCACCACCTTGCCCCAGTTGCCGCTCTTCATATAGACGCCAGCAAAGCCGTTGCGATCGAACACCGCGCCGACGATCAGCGACTCCGCCCCGAGAATCACGCCGTGACGCGCGTTCCATTCCCAGCGTCCGCCGATCACCTGCCAGAAGTTATCGACGATATCCGCGCCGGCCGTGTGGCAGAACATGCCGATGCAATTGATCAGCGAGCCGTCGGTATGTTCGGTTGCGTAGAAGCCGCGCTCGCACATGTACGCATAGCAGCGCTCGAGCGTCGACGTCACGCCGAGCTCGTAGCCCGCGCGCGAAAAACCGATCGCCGTGCAACGACTCGCACCGGCGGAGGTGCCGAAGTGAATGCCGATCGCCGTATTGCCGCTATGGGCCGGATAGTTGGCGAGGTAGTAGATGACCTTGTCGTAATGCGCCGGGCGCACCTGCACATGCTCGACGAACGCCGAGTCGCCGAGTGTCAGCGCCGCCGACGTCGGGCCGCCCGGGTCCTGTCTCTCCAGCACGGTTGCACCCATCGAGATATCGGTGATCACGACGTATTCGCCGCCACCGTCGCCGCGCAGTCTCGAGCCGTTCGCGGTGGTGAGGTCGCCGGTGTAACGCCAGATGCCGCGCGGCAGATACAGCCCGCGCGCGCCGCTCGTGAACGCCTCCCTGAGTTCGACGCCGCAATCGTAGCCGGACGCGCCGCGCTGGATCGCCGCCAGCTTGCGCGGGTCCACGAAACGCGCGACGCTGACCTCCAGTCCCGCGACGATGTCGCTGAGCGTCTTCAGATAACTCGGCGCGGACGGTTCAGAAGAGGCACGTTCAGGCACGGTCGCGGCGACGCGCAGGATGCCGCCCGCGCCGCCGCCCCCGCCATCCGCCGTACCCGCGATCGCATCGTGCTCGCGCAACGCCCGCCCCGCCGCGCGCGCGACGCCAAGATCGGCTGTGCTTGCGCTTGCCCCGGCCAGGCCGCCGAGCAGGAACGTCTTGAGCGCCTGTCGCCGGGTCTTCATCTATTCCGCCCCCATTGCATGACTCCGTTCTTTTTTCGCGTCGACATGTCGATGCGCGTCACTCCACCGTGATGCTTCGCGGCGGCTCGGCGGATGCCGAACGTGTGCTGAGCGTCACGGGCACCGGCAGCGGCCGCGCTTTCGCGCCGCGCATCAAGCCCTGCACGCCAGGCGGCCTGAACAGCGGCACGTGATACTTGCGGCTGAAACGCCACAAGCTGTTCATATGACGGCGTCCCGCCTTGCTCAGAAAGCCCGCGGCCGACGCGCGCTGATGCTCGTGCGTGAGTCGCGCACCCGGCACGCACAGCACGCGGTAGCCCGCCTGCCAGATACGCGCGCAAAAATCGACGTCTTCCATATAGAGGAAGAAGTGCTCGTCCATGCCGCCGAGTTCGCCGAACAACGCGCGCCGCACGATAAACCCAGTGCCCAGCACCCAGTCGGCTTCGAACGGCGTGCCCGCGCCCCAGGCCTCGCGCATCAGGTGGTTGTCGATGCGGCGCTTGAACGCCTGCAGGCGTCCGAGCGGCGAGCGCCGGCCGAGTATGTCGAGCAGCGAATAAAAGCGCCGCGCGGAAAACTGCCGCTCGCCATCCGGATAGACCAGATCGAGACCGACCAGGCCGACATCCTTCTCCATGTCGAACAACGTCAACGCGCTTTCGAGCGATGCGTCGACGAAATAGGTGTCCGGGTTCAACACGAGCACGAGCTCGCGCAGACATCCGACCATGCCGAAATTGACGCCTGCCCCGAAACCGCGATTGATCGACGTCCTGACAAGTCTGACGCCCGGCGGAAGCGTTTCCCTCAGATAGGAAAACGAATTATCGGGGGAAGCGTTATCCACGACGACGATGTCCTCCTTATCCGCAATCGAAAGTTCAAGCACGGAACGCACGCAATTTCCGACCAGTTTTGGCGTGTTGTAGTTGACGATCACCACGCTAAACGTTCCCTTCAGGTTCATCCCCACCTCCTGCTTTACATCAGGTGTTCGTGGAATACCCCCAAACACGGCTTTCATGTTTTTTCCCCTTGCTTCGCGCTCTTCGCGCGAACTACCGACACCCACTACCCACTACTCGTCTGCGCGAGGCAAACGATCCGGCACGCACTGCCTTGCGTTCGCTACGCGCTGTCTCGACGCGGTCCGTCGACGTAATCGAACACGGGCAGTGTCATCAGGATGAAGACAAACGGAATCACTTCGATCGATTGATAGAAGGACGTTTGAAATAAGGCGGCCCAAATACAAAGCGAAATGCGGCTTTCTTTGCTTGCGAGTTTCGTCACCGAAATCAGCACGCCGAAATAGAAGATCGCGCCCATCAGGCCGATGTTCAGGATCTGCTGCAGCACGCTCGACTCGACGATGCCGAATTCCTGTTTCACCGGGTCGGGTGCCGAGTTCGTGACGAGCCCGAAATACGTGCCGGTGATCAGGTTGGCCGGCACCGCGAGCGACTTGGCCTTCTCCCATGCCTCGGTGCGGCCGTCGTTGCCGTCGGACTCCAGATCGGTTGCGCCCATCATCCGTTCGGTGCCGACGTTGACGACACTGTCGTTCTGACTGCTTATCGCGACCCCGAAGATCATCAGCGCCATCGTGGCAAACACGGTGACGATGATCAGCTTCGCGTTTCTCGTGATGAACTGGATCGGCCCTTGCAGGAACGCGAGCCCAAACGTGCCGAGAATGATCAGCATGCCGCTGCGCGACAGCGCCGAGAAAATCGCGAAGCTGAGCACCGCGCACGCGAGGCCCGACAACACGTTCTTGCGCACCAGATAATCGACGCCGCACAGTGACGCGGCAATCGCGACGAACAGCGGGTAGTGCAGATAGCTGCCGGTCAGCGCCGGCGCGCGCAGATTGTCGAAGCCGTAGGTCGAGCCAGGCAGATCGAGCGGGAAGACGTTCTGCTGCTGCGCGAGCGCGACACCCGCTTCGATCAGCGCGAACAGCACCAGCCCCACATACGCGACGCGCGGCCGCACGAAGCGCTTCTGGTAGTTCGAGATCGTGTAGAAATAGATGAACAGCGTGAAGATGAAGACGAACAGATAGGCGAGCCCGAGCTGATCGGTGACCGCGAGCGTCGCGACGACCGACAGCCCGACCGAGAACACCATGCCCACCAGCAGACCGAACGACAAGCGTCCTTCCTCGCGGAAGTAAGCGGCAATCGCCGTCGGCGAGATGTACCACACGAGCAGCCCGACGATGCCGCCGACCTGGATCAGATAGGCGGCGTCCTTGCCGATCAGGTACTCGAGCACGCCGCGTGACGCGCACAGCACGACGGCGAGCAGGTAGGCGATGGTTGCGATCATGGCATCACGCCTGATACGCCACGGGGGCGTTCACGTTGACCGGATCGCCGCGGTACATCCGCTCGATCACCGCCGGGAACTCGTCGATCTCGCAGATGTTGAGCAAGGTGCCGTCGTGCTCGACACCCTCCGCGCCGAGCGGCGTCGACACGACCGGCAGCTTCGCTGCGAGCATTTCGAGCGTCTTCAGCTTGACGCCGGCGCCCGAGAGCAGCGGCACCACGCCGATATCGGCGGACTCGAAGTACTTGCCGGGATTTTCGACGAAGCCGGTCACGCAGATATCGTCGCTATTCAGGCGCTTCACGCGCTCGCTCGGATCGGAGCCGACCACGAACAGCTTCAGTTGAAGACCGCGGCGGCGCAGCGGCAGAAAGATCGAGTCGACGAAATTGAGCAGCGCCTCTTCGTTCTCGCGGCGTTGCATCGCCCCCCAGAACAGGATGTTGCCTTTCTCGATCGTGTCTTTGGAGCGCCGCACGTCCTTCAGAAAGCCCGGCAGCGGAATCGGCACGACCTGCACCGCGCCGATCCCTGGGTAGAGGCCGCTGATCAGGTGTCCGTCTTTGTTCGACAGCACGCGCACCGTGTCGGCGAGCTTCAGCAGGCGCTGCTCGAGCGCGAAAGTCTGGCGCGCGAACAGCCAGCCCTCGAGGCTTTTGATCCGCAGCACGACCTGGATCTGCACGTCGTGCACGCCCATCACGATCTTCACGCCGTCGTGGAAGCGGCGGCGCAGATCCAGCGCATACGCAAAGCATTGCGAAAACTCGAGCTGAACCGTGTCGTAACGGTTCTTCTCGATGAGCTCGCAAATGAACCTGCCGATCGCGGAGGTATAGCGCGAGAACAGGCGCGGCGAAAACGTCAGCGGATTGGCGATGAACGACGGGATCATGTCGAAGCGGCTCACGTACTTGATGTAGACGTTGCGAACGTTCGCGCGAAACTCGATGTTTTTTTCGTCGACCGGCGTGCGCGACAGGATCAGCACGTCGAGCTCCGACTCGGCGCCCAGTTTGGTCAGGAAGTCGTAGGCCAGACGGTGGCCAGCTTGCGGCGCGTTTTTCTGGGGCAGAAAAGGCGTGACAAATAGCTGTTTCATCCGAGTTGTCCCTTGCCTGTACGGCATGCGCTCGACTAGCGCCGCCGTAAAATTCCTTTGCATCGGCATGTTGCTTTTCTTCTAATCGGTCCATTTCGCGCTACGCCCCGCGCCGCGGGCGCGTAGCGGGCACCCGGGTCTAGCGGTCGTACGGTTTGTAGATGTAGGCCGCGTAGCGATAGCGTCCGTAGCCGTAGCTATAGCGTCCCGGACGCATCTTCAGTCCATTCATGATCACGCCGCGCACCGGCAGGCCGACTTTCTGCATCTGCCGGACCGACTCGCGCAGCTCGCCGATGCCCGTGGTGCCCTGACGCGCGACGAAGAACGTCGTACCGGCCACGCAGGCGAGCCGCACCGCGTCGGAGGCGAGCAGCACCGGCGGACCGTCGAGCAGCACGACGTCGTAGCCGGTCGCGACCTGGCGCAGGATCGAATCGAGCCGTGTGTTCGACAACACGTCGCTTGGGCTCGCCACCTGGCGGCCGCTCGCGATGAAATCGACGCCCTGGAAGCGGGTCGGGCGAATCAGCTCCTCGGGGCGGTACGAGCCCTGGATCAGATCGGACAGGCCCGGGCCGCGTTCGCCGCCGAGATGGCGATGCAGGAAGCCGCGGCGCAGGTCGCCGTCGACCAGCAGCACGCGCTTGCCGGTCGCGCCGATCACCGCGGCGAGATTCAGCGACACGAACGACTTGCCGATGCCCGGCGTCGGGCCCGTGATCAGCACGATATGGTTGCGCGCCTTGGTCATCGTGAATTCGAGCGCGGTGCGAAAGCCGCGCAGACTTTCGATGGCCGGGTCGATCACCGCTTCGCCGGCGAGCACGAGCGCCTTCGCATCCGAACGGCGGCGGCTTTGCGCGAAGCGCTCTTCCTGACGGCTGAACGGCACGCTCGCATAGACCGGCAAACCGGTGCGCAGCTCGACTTCGTACGGATCGTCGATCGCGTCGAACAGACGCTGACGCACGAGCGAGATCACCACGCCGACGAACACGCCCAGCATCATCGCCGCGGTGATGATCAGGAGCGGCTTGGGCCGCACCGGCTTATCGGGTGCGACGGCGGCATCGAGAATGCGCACGTTGCCGGCCTTGCCCGCCTTGATCAGCTTCAGTTGTTCGAGCGTATTGCGCAAAGACGTGTCGAGCTCGGTGCCGACCTGCACGTCGCGCTGCAGGCGCAGCACGTTCTGCTCGAGCGGCGGCAGCGCCTGAGTGCGGTTCGCGAGATCTCTCGCTTCCTGGCGCGCGGCATTCAACTGCGCATTGACCGATTGCACGGCCGGATGCTGGTCGGTGAAGCGCGACAGCAATTCATTGCGCTTCTGTTCGAGTTCGGCGAGGCGCGTCTGCGCCTGAACCGACAGTTGCAGCAGGTTAGTCGCTTCCTCGCCGAGATCGACGGTGCCGTGCTTCGCGCGGAAGTCGTTGAAGCGCGTTTCAGACGTGGAAAGCTGCTGATGCAGTTCCGGAAGCTGCAGTTCGAGGAAGCGGATCGAACGCTCGGCTTCCTCGGACTTGCGCTTCACGTTCTGGCTGACATACTCGCCCGCGATGGTCGCGAGAATCGAGCTGATCTTCTTCGGATCGCTGCCTTCGAGCGAGACGCCGAGAATGTCGGATTCCTTGCCTTTTTCGGAGATCGTCAGATCTTTGCGGAGCTTTTCGGTCGTCGACAGCGCGGCTTCGCGGCGCAGCTCGAAGGTCGCGCCCGGCTTCGCCTCGATGCGGTCGACGAGCAGCGTGAGCGGCCCGTAGTTGGTCGTCGCGTTCAGCGGCTGGCCGACCGTGCCGTCGAGCTTCAGCTTGCCGTACTGCAGTTCGTAGTTCGATCCCTCGCCCATCCTCAGCACGAACGGCCGGTCGAACAGCTCTTCGGGCAGATCGAATTTCGACACCTCGATACGCTCGCTGCCGTACACATAGCCGTGCGGTCCGGGCGTCGACAGACTATCGGAATGACGCGCGAGCCAGCTGCCGAATATCGGGTAGTAGCGCGGCGTCGCCTGGATGTCCAGGTTGAGCTTATCGACCGCTGGCCCCACCACCATGCGCGAGCCGATCACTTGCGCCTCGCCGGAGGTCGCGGTCTTCACGTCGAACATCGCCGACACGTCCCCGATCACGCTCTTGGACGAGGTACCTGCGTTCTCCTCGACCTGCACGAGAATGTCCGCGCGATAGACGGGTTGGGAGAAAACCGAATAGCCGATCCCCAGTGCGACCGCGATGGCCGTCGTGATGGAAATCAGCTTGCGGTTGTCATACAGCGCATCCAGATAATTCGCGAAGCCTGCCGGCGGATGTTCGCTGTTGTTGTTCCGGCTATCGAATGGTGCACTGCTTTGGTTCATGCGAGTTCTCCCAAAGTCTCGACGGTTTGCCACTTATTCTCGGCGCCGGGACCAGCACGCCGCCGCATCCAGTCACGCCTGTATCCATCGAGCTGACCGGCTCGATCGGACGGAGCTAGCCGATTTACGCCACATCGGCTACCTTTGTGTGTAACAGCGCCTATGCGAGGTCTGCTCTTTTCCCTACCATCGCATCACACGCTTTCTTACGGAGACCAAAATGAAAAAGCTTCTTGCCGCCGTATTTCCGGTATTACTGACTGCCCAGGCGGCCTACGCTCAGAGCACCGTGTCCGCCGCCTCCTCCGCTTCCGCTTATACGCCGAGCTATGTCGCCAAGCGTTCGCAACTCGAGGCGATGACGCCTCATGCCGCCAGTTCCGCTACGCTCTACGGCTCCCCGTCGGACTTCGCCTACGCGAGGAAGCAACGCTACATCGCGCCCAACGTGTACACCGAAACGAAAAACAGTCTCCCGAAGCAGAAACGTTCAAGCGTCACGCTGCCTGGCCGCGCGAAGAACTCGGGGGACCCTTACAGCAACGATTTGTGGAATTCAGAACAGACCTACGCGTCTCCCGAGACCTCCGATCCGTACGGCGCGCGCTGAGTCGATAGCGCATCGCCGTCTGGACCCCCCGTATCGCCGATGTGGCCGCTTGCGGCCACATTCCTGTTTGGTTGAACTTGACTGCCAGGCCCGGTAGCGATATTCCCCGATGAGCCGCGTTTCGTCCGCCTTCTTCCACGCAAACGTCCACGCTCTGCACATGCCTTTGTTCTGATAAGTCTGGCGTTTCGCCGGCATTTATACCGATCAGTGCCAGATCAGCGCCGTCTGCGCGGCCTGTTTTACTGCGTCAAGCTGCGCGCCTCAGCGCTCGATAAAACGCCTTTCCTTGGCGATCATAATATTCAGAGAGCCCGTCTTTACAACGTTCGGCAGCGCACACAAAAGCCGATAGCCAGAGAATTGCTTCAGACAAATCACGCAATAAAAATGCGCATTTTTAAATGACGATAACGGCGCGGATATACACGCCGTTTGCCACAATCGATGCCGATTATTTTCATCGCGCCGGACGCGGATTATCCGCATAGCGCGCGCGCCGGCGCGAGGGCGCGGAGGCCGTCGGACGCTCGCCGATGTGCATGATTTCGGCGAGACGCCGCGCGTAGTGCTCGGGAAGATATTCCTCGACGTTGTACTGCCGGTGTTCATCCGCCAGATGAATGGCCAGCTCGCCGAGCGCTCGTTTCAGACTGTCCGGGTCGAACTTGAACTTGACCTTGTTGCCGACCGATTCCGCGGTGCTCGCCATGGCCCCGCCGTCGCGAATCAGTACCGGCAGACCGAGCATCGCCCCCTCGATCACGACGAGCGGCGCGTTCTCCGCGCCCACCGACGGCACCACGACCGCATCGGCGAACTCGCGCATCGCGGGAAACAGCTGCTGCTGCGGCATGGTGCCGAACAGGATCAGCTTGCGCTCGGCAATCAGCGAGGCGTAGCGTCGCTCGATCGTCTCCCGATCCGGTCCATCGCCGTACACGCCGATGCAATTGATGCGCTCGAAGCCCGTCGCCTCGCAGATCTGCAGGAATTGCAGCAGGCCTTTTTCGGGCGAGATCCGTCCGACGAACGCGAGGTTGAAGCGCTCCTTGTCGCGCACCGTGACGGGCGGCATCGAGACCGGCACCGCCGACGGATTGTGCACGATGACCGTGTTCTGAATGTCGACGCGATGCAGCGCTTCCTCCATGAACGGGCCCGGGCACAAGATCTTGTCGAACACTTGGGCCGGCTGATAGGCCGCGCGCACCGCATGCCACCACGCCTTGGTCATCATGTCGTGCATGAAGCCCTTCGGCGTCGGGCGCAGCATGAAGGCCGCGCGCGTGCGCAGCATGTCGAGCGGCAGAATGATCGGATGTTTGTCCTTGTCGAAGTACTGCAGCGACGGGTTGTAGTAGACGAGGTGGTAGTCGTGGCAGGTGTGGTACGCGAGGTAACCGAGGCGGCGCTGGTGCCGCGCGATCACGGCCAGGATCGAAGGCGACAGCACGTTGTGGTAGTTGTGCACCATCAGCCGATGCGGCCGGAAGCGGTACAGCGCCTTTTCGAGCGCGCGCGCGGCGATCAGGTTCCAGGAGCGCGACAGCATGGTCGAGCGCGCGGAAAACTGGCTATTGTCGAAACGCTCGACCTCGACGCCGGGCAGCGTGCCCAACAGCTCGGCCGATTGTTGATAGACCACTTCCGCGCCGCCCATATGCGGGTAGTCGTTGATCACCAGGACTCTGCAGCGCTGCATGGTCTCCTCCTGTCAAATGCTCTTGTGCCGTCACGCGAACAACGCGGACGGCCTGGCCCGGAGCGATGGCTTCGTCCGGGCGTTCCCCAGGGTTCTTCAAAACTGCGGAAATTTGCCGTGCCAGCCACCGCCCTCGCGCAGATAGCGCAGAAACAGCGCAATGCCGCTCAGCTGCGCGGCGAAGCGCAGCGTCGACGCGGCATCGTCGATGATGATCGTGCGCAGCCGGTACGGATCGGTGTGCTGATCGTTCCAGCCGAGGTCGCAGGTGCGCGCGGTTTTGAAGCCCGCCGCGCGCACGAACGCCACTTCGCGTTCGCCGTAGTTGCCGTTCGGATAGGCGAAGTGCTCGCAAGGCTGTTGCAACAGCTGCGCGATCTCGTGGCGGCTGTCGGTGATCTCCGCCTTGCTTTCCGCGTCGCTGCAATGCGTGAGGATCGGATGGAAACGCGTATGCGCCTGAAAGTCGATGTGCTCGCGCATCGCCTGCATCTGTTCGATCGACAGGCCGGTCGGCCGGTCGTCGCCGTCCTGCTGGTAGCCTTGTGCCGCCAGCGCGGCGAGGCGCTCCTCGTTGGTCATGCGCTTCAGACTTTCGTGGCCGACGCGTAGCGAGCCCGGATGCAGCCACCAGTGGCTGCGCGACCGTCCGACGATGCGGCTGCACAGAAAGATCGTGGGGCGCACCTGGTGCTTGATGAACACCGGCAGCAGCTTCGCGTTGCCGGCGTGGCCGTCGTCGAGCGTGATCGCGACGCGGGGCCGGCCGCGGCCGGGCGCGCTGACGTCGGTCAACGGCACGAACTCGCACAGCTTGCCGAGATAGGTCAGATGACGGTCGAGCGTGTCCGGATCGGGATCGTGATAAAGCAGCACGGCGACCCGGTCGCGCCATAGCAGCTTGCGCGTGGTCCATGCTAGCCCCGACATCACGACGAAGCCCGCCAGCATCTCTTTCGCGAGGGCTTTGTAGCGCTTCATCCGGCGCCCGTGGTAGGTCTCGGACAGGCGCGCGCGCATGCCCACTGCGGGAGTCTTATTCACCTGTGCGCTCCGGGATGGGTGCGTGAGCGACCGGCCACGCGCGTTCGCGCGCACCGGCCTTGAACGAACCGACGATGTGCCGCGCCACGCTCGGCGACGCGTGCTTGGTGCCGTAGACGAAACGCATCACGGGCCCGAAGCTATGCGCGGACGCGGGTCCGATCACATACAGGCCGCGCACGCGGGTTTCGTAGTTCGACGTGAGTTCGGGCATGCCGCCCTGATTCGAAATCGCGTCCGCCAGATCGGCCGACAGGAACGCGTGCTGTCGCATGTCGGTTTTGAAACCGGTCGCGGCGATCACGTGATCGGCGCTCACCCGCGCTTCTTTACCGTTGGTCAGCACGTTCAGCACGACCCGGTCGTTTTCGATCGCCGCGGAGCGCAACTCGGTGCGATGCGAGAGCTGCACCTTGCCGACCACGCGATCATGCAGCCACCATGCGCCGGACGCGCCATACGTGTGCTCCATGATCTGCTTGCGCCGCTTCGGGTCGAGCATATGGAACACGCCGGGATACTCGGACAGGAACAGCGAGCGCCAGCCGCGTCCCAGGCCCGCCTCGGGGTGCTTCATGCGCGACAGGATGTTGCGCCCGCCCTCCGGCCGCTCGTGCCACACCACGCTGCTCTCGCGCATCAGCACGTGCGCGCGCGCGCCGAGCTCGTTGAGCAGCGCGGACAGCCCGAGCGCCGACTGCCCGCCGCCGACGATCGCAATGTCCTTGCCGCGCGCCCACTCGAGGTTGCCGTACAGCTCCGAATGCGACGCAAAGCCCGCCGGCAACCGTTGCAGCGCCGGCGGCGTTTGCGCGAAGCCTTTCAGGCCCAGCGCGATCACGACCCGGCGCGCGGCAAGGGTGCGGCCGTCGCTCAGCGACAACTGGAACTGATCGTCGACGCGACGCAACGCGAGCACGTCGACTGGTTGAATCTCGCCGACCAGATTTGCCTGAAACCACAGCGCGTAGTCGACGAACGTTTCGAGCGGCAGCGCCATACCGAGTGGCCGATACGGCAGCCCTTTCAGGCGACAGTAGTCTTCGACGGTAAAGCCGGCGCGCGGCGCATGCAGGCTCGACGCGAAGGCCTCGGAGCGCAGCAGCATGCCAGGCGGCATGAAGTTGCGCCACGCGCCCATCGGTTCGCCGAGAATCTGATGATCCACGCCGGCGGCCTTCAGGTGCGCGGCAAGAGACGACCCGTAGGGCCCCGCGCCAATGATTATCGTATCGGTGAAAGACATGGATGGTCTCCAGGCGGAAAGGGCGTTGATTGCCGCGCGTCAGGCTTTGGCCTGACGCGATTCGGGCGCCCTGATCGCTTTTTTCCAACTGCGCTTCATCCGTCGCAGCGGGTTCATCACGACATAGTGTTGTAACGCCGGCAGCGGATCGCTCCAGCGGAAAAAGCCGTCGAATATCTTGGTGCGCTCGCTCAGCAATTCGGGCGGCGGGCGATCGGAAAACGTCGCGCGCCAGGCGACGGGCACGCGGCTCGGACGCTCGGCGGGCGGCGGCAGGCCGAGCTCATGACGGTACGCGGCAAGCGGAATGTTGACGCCGCACAGCGTCGCGATTTCCTCCTGCCAGTCCGTGCGGCCGACCGTCGGCTCGACCATCACGAACTCGTGGTAGTTGTCGTCCCACTTGTACTCGATGCTGCCCATGCCGTCGAAACCGGCCTGCTCGGCGAAGCGCCGCGTCAGCGGTTCGAGCACGCCGCTCGCTTCGGGCGCGGCCACGCAGATCGCGGTATTGCCGATGCCCGGCGGCGAGCTCAACACCTTACGGCCGGTGAACATGCTGACCATCTGGCCCTCGGCGCCGCGATAGAACAACGTGAAGTGGATGTTGCTGTCGGGCCCTTCGATCCACTCCTGCGCGATGATGCCGCCCGGCGTCGCGAGCATGGCGATCGCGTGATCGCGTGCGTGCTGCAGCGTGTCGACGCGCACCACGCGTTCTTTTTCGCCATGCAACACGTAGCGCTTGTCGTCCGGTTTCAGCACGCACGGGTAGCGCAATTCGGACAGCCGTTCGATGTCGGTGAGATTGTCGAGCACGACCGAGCGCGGCACCGGAAAACCATGCCGTTGCGCGAATTCGTGAAAGCGCGTCTTGCTCGACAACAACTTGACGGTGTCGTCGACCGGCAGGCGGAAACGATACCAGTGCGACAGCGCCACGCGATTCTCCGACACCGCATGCACCGCGTCTTCGTCGGTCAGAATCAGAACCGGCGGACGATCGAACCGTTTGCCGAGTTCGATCAATTCATCGACAAACATTTTCCCAACGAAACTCTTCACCTGATGTGGGTGAACGTGTCGGCACCATGTGGCCGCCCGGGTCCTTGTATCGATCGCAACAATCGGAATGCGGGCCCGCGCGAGCGAGCGCGCCACCCCGAGTCCGTTTAACTCCGCTCCAACAATCACCCCTGCCGATTGGCCTGAAACGTATGCGCTCGCCATAATGTCGATTTCCTTGCTTCGTACGTGCCTGAACCCTCGAAGACATGCCTCGAGACTTCACACAATCGAACTAACGAATCGGATAGAAATCCGTTTTGTCGCCTCGCGGGGGCGCTTTGGCGTTAAATTCTCGGTCCGGCGGAAATCATGCATGAGCGCGGCAGGCGCGCCCAGGCACGCGCCGTGTGTCAAATCATGGACTTTCGATTTACCGCAGCTTGAGCATTGCGCTGCTCTTGCCGTGACCTACTTTACGTTTCCGCCTGGCGCGGATAAGTGCGCCGGCGCACAAAGAACAGTAGAAAGTAAGAAGACAAGAAAAACCCTTCCGAAAGGCGGAGAGCCTTATTCCGTAAGGGTTTTGGGACTTGGCCATTGTTATGTAAAAACGTTGCGAAGCATTAACTTTATACTTCGCGATAATGGCAAGAAAAGACTTTCTAACCAGACGATAAAGTGCAGGATCGTGCAAAAAATACACGCTGCGAATGCTATCCGCAGCGCATCGATAAATAGATTATTTACCCTCGGACAAGCCGCGCTCGAGCGCGGCGACACCCGCCGGCAGATCGACCTTGACGCCGAGATCGACCATCGTGCGGCCGAGCGCGTGCACGGTGCGAAACAGGTTGTGCTCGCGGCACTGCTCGCCCATCTGGCCGATACGCACTATCGGCAACCCGAACGAGCCGGAAATCTCCACCTGATGCTGGCGCGAGATATGCGCGCAGACGTCGGCGGGACTCAGGCCGTCCGGCACTTCGATGCCGACCACCGAGTTCAGGCGGCAATTCTCCGGCGCGTACAGCTGCAGGCCCATCGCGGTGACACCCTGCTGCAACGCCAGCGAGCATTTCAGGTGGCGCGCGAAGCGCTTCTCCAGCGTCTCCGCACAGACGAGCCGCAGCGCCTCGTGCAGCGCGAGCACGCCCGACACCGGCGCCGTGTAGTGGTAACCGGCGTTGTGCCAGAAGTTCTCCGCCAGCGACGCATCGAGACACCAGTGCGTATTGGGCGCCGTGCGGTTTTTGACGCGCGCCCACGCCGCGTCTGAAAACGCGATCAGCGACACGCCCGGAATCGACGACAGGCCCTTCTGGCCGCCGGTAATCACCGCGTCGATACCCCAGTTGTCCATTTCTAGCGGCATCGTGCTCAGCGTGCAAACGGCGTCGACGATCACGAGCGCGCCCGCTTCCTTCGCGAGCGCGGCGATGTCTTTCAGATGATGATTCCAGACGGTGTTCGACGTCTCGCCCTGCACCACCGTGACGACCTCGGGACGCTCGCGGCGCAGCGCCTCGGCGACCTGATCGAGACTCGCGACCGTGCGGTCCGCGACTTCGAGCACGCTCACGCGCGCACCGACGCGCCGGCCCATTTCGCCCATGCGGTCGCTGAAGAAGCCGTTCTTGATGCACAGCATGCGCGTGCCTTCCCACGCGAGATTGGAGATCGCCATCTCCATCGCGCCCGATCCCGGTCCCGCGACGCCGAGCACCCACTTCGACTGGGTCTGGAACACATAGCGCGCCATCGTCTTCACCTGGTTCACCACCTTCGCCATCGTGCCGCCCAGGTGATTGATCACGATCGCATTGGCCTTCGCGACCGCGGCGGGAATCGGCACGGGGCCGGCGCCCATCATCAGCAGCGGTTCTTCGGGAAGGATGGCGTCGAGCGATTCGACAACCGGACAGGGGACGGACGAAGCAACGGTAGTGGTGGTTGAAGTTGGAGATGAGGTCGGCATGGTCGGTGTGTGAATTTGAAGCGCAAAGGAACGAACGGCCTCGCGGCAGGCACGCCGCTCGAGGCCGTTCGTCCGATCATTCACCGAACCGCGCGATTGCGCAAGTTTTTTGGCCAGGCTAGCCAGCCGCGAGGTGCACGGGACACCCGCGGCCGCCCGTCACTTCATGACCTTGGTCTTGTCGAGCTTGCTACCGGTCGCCGCGTTATAGCGCTCGACATAGTCCTCGATCAGCTTGCGCATCGCGCGACCGATCTTGCGATAGTCCGACTCGTTCAGATTGGCGAGCGACACGCGCCCCGACGGATGCTGGGTGCCGAAACCGCGCCCCGGCAGCAGCACCACGCGCGCCTCGCGCGCGAGCCTGAACAGCAGCTCGGAGGGCTCGGTGTTCTTCAGCAGCCAGTCGACGAACTCGCGCCCGAACGCTCTTTCGCCGAGGAACTCGATGTCGACGATCGTGTAGTAGTCGACCTGGTTCGGGTCGTCGTCTTCGAACGCGATGCCGATCTCTTCGTACAGCGCCTGCTTGCGCTTGCGGATCAGGCGCTTCAGCGCATTCTTGTACGCGTCGGGCGTGTCCATCAGCGAGAACAGCGAGAACAGCACCATCTGCACCTGCTGCGGCGTCGACAGCCCGGCCGTGTGATTCAGCGCGACGGTGCGGCTGTCGGCCACGAGCCGGTCGATGAACTTCAGCTTGTCGGGCTCGGTCGTGATCGACTCGTAACGATGGTGCAACTCCTTCTTGACGTCGGCCGGCAAGTCGCCGATCAGCTTGTCGAGCACGTTGTCGCGATGCGTCGCCACCGCGCCGAGACGCCAGCCGGTCGCGCCGAAATACTTCGAGTACGAGTAGACGAGGATCGTGTTCTTCGGCGCGAGCGCGAACAGCGAGACGAAGTTGTCGGCGAACGTGCCGTAAACGTCGTCGGTCAGCAGGATCAGATCGGGACGCTCCTTGACGATGTCGGCGATGTGCTCGAGGCTCGCGTCGTCGATCTTCACCGACGGCGGGTTGCTCGGATTCACGAGGAAGAACGCCTTCACCTTCGGATCGCGCAGCTTGTCGAGTTCCTTTTTCGAGTACTGCCAGTTGTTCGCGACATCGGCGTTGATATGCACGACCTTCAGCTTATAGTCGTTCAGCTCCGGGATCTCGATGTAGGGCGTAAAGATCGGCATGCCGAGCGCGATCGTGTCGCCCGCGTTGATCAGATGATTCTCGCGCATCGTGTTGAAAATGTAGGTCATCGCCGCGGTGCCGCCTTCGACCGCGTAGATGTCGAACTCGCCGACGAACGGATGCCTGCCGATCATCTCGCGGCGCAGATACTGGCCGACGATGATTTCGGAAAGCTTCAGCATCCGGTCGGGAACCGGATAGTTCGAGGCGAGAATGCCTTCGCACATTTCGTACAGAAAGTCGCTGCCGGACAGTCCGAGCTGATCGCGCACGTACGAGATGGCGCTCGCGAGAAAGGCGATGCCGGGCACGCCCTTGTTCTCGCGCAGGAACAGGTCGAACCGCTCGACCAGCCCTTCGCGCCGCGGAAAGCCGCCGACGCCTTCGGGCATATAGGCAAACGACCGCTCGGACTCACGCATCGCGAACAGACCGAGTTGCCAGAAGCCGTGGCGCGGAATCGTCGCGAGAAAGTTCGGGTTGCCGCGGCCGGCGTTCAGCATGGAGGCGTTGGCGGGCCGTTCGACCGCGCCGCCGCCGGCGGCCTTGATCAGTTCGTCCTTCAGTTCGAACGGGCTCAGCGCGGCAAGACCCGCGTCCACGTCCGAGCGTTTCTTGTCGCCCTTCTCTTTTGCCATGATGCGTTCTCCAGTGAAGAGGTGAAACACGCCGGCCTGGGCACGGGTCGCCCGATTGCGGCCGGCGAAAAGTGTCGATGAAAAATGTGCCGAGGATCGCTCCCTGCGCGCTACGCGCTACACGAGCCCGACCACCAGCGGCCCGAGCAGCGTCAGCGCGACGTTCGCGATCGCATAGGTGATCGCGAACGGCACGGTCGGCACCGCGCTTTCGGCCTTGTCGAGCACGCCGCCGAACGCCGGGTTGGCGCTGCGCGATCCGGACAGCGCCCCGGCCAGGATCGCCGCGTTGTTGTAGCGCAGCACGTAGCGGCCGAACAGCATCGTCAGGAGCAGCGGGAACAGCGTCACGAACACGCCGAGCAGGAAGATCGTCATGCCGCTCTGCTTGACGGTGACGACCGCCTGCAAGCCCGAGTTCAGGCCGACCACCGCGACGAACGCGGCGAGTCCGAAGTCCTTCAGCAGTTGCGAGGCGGCCGAAGGCATCACGCCGTACATCGGATGCTTGCCGCGCATCCAGCCGAACACGAGGCCTGACAGCAGACAGCCTCCGCCCGAGCCGAGCGTGAGCGGCACGCCGCCAATGTTGACGACGATCAGTCCGATCAACAGCCCGATCACGAGGCCGACGCCCATATAGATGAAGTCGGTCTTGTTGCTGTACGGCAGCTCGTAGCCGGCGGCGTCGACTGCGCGCTTGGTGTCTTTCGGCGAGCCGTAGAACGTGATCACGTCGCCGTGCTGCAACACCGTTTCGGGCAGCACCGGCAGCGGTTGGCCCGCGCGCGAGATGCTCTGGACATAGACACCGTGCCGCGTGTCGCGATCGATCGCCTGGCGCGCGGCCGCGATCGTCGTGTTGTTCATGCCCTTGCGCGTGAACACGCCCTCGCGGGTCTGCATCACGACGCCGATGTCCTCGGCGTCGCCAACCTCGTTGCCTTTCGCGCCGAACTCGACGACCGCCTCGCGACGGCCCACCACCAGCACGATGTCATCGGGCTGCAAGACCAGCTCGGGCTTCGGCTCGAGTTGCTGGCCGCCACGCTTGATGCGCTCGATCGTCAGGTTCTCGCCATGCAGCGACTCGACCGCCTGCACGCTCTTGCCGGCGCTGAAGTCGATCCGGTACGCGCGCCCGATCAGTTCGGGCAGCGCGGCCACCTGCCCCGGTCCGTGTGTCGTCGCGCCGGCCGACAGTTCGCGCTCAGCTTCGATCGACGCTTCGCGCAAGCCCTGTCCCATGAACTTCGGCAGGATGTTCACGCACACGATGATCGCGCCGAGCGAGCCGAACACGTAGGTCACCGCGTACGCGATCGCGACATCCGATTGCAGCGACTTGACCTGATCGGCGGGCAGGCCGAGCCGCGCGATCGCGTCGCCCGCGGTGCCGATGATCGCGGACTGCGTGAGCGCGCCGCCCGCCAGCCCAGCCGCGAGCCCCTTGTTCAGATGGAATAGCTTGGCGCACACCACCACCGTGATCAGCGCGCTGACCGCGAGAAACACCGCCATCGCGATCTCGCGCAGCGTTTTGCGGTTCAGCGAGTTGAAGAAACCCGGCCCGGAGTCGTAGCCGACCGCATAGATGAACACGGCGAACATGACCGCCTTCACGCCGTTGTCGACCGTCACGCCCGCCTGGCTGATCACGACCGCCGCCAGCAGCGAGCCGCCGACGCCGCCAAGCTGGAACTTGCCGAAGTTGATCTGCCCGATGAAGTAGCCGACCGCGAGCGAGAGGAACAGCGCCATCTCGGGTGACTTGTGAAAGATGTTGTGTAGCCAGTCCATCGTGCCCTCGCTGAGTAGTTGGCGGGTTTCGTTGGCGATACCCGGTACAGATCAGGCGCGCGTCTGTGCCGCGCGAGCGCCTGATGTGTCGCACGGTGCGAAGCGCCGCGCGGCATCCACGTTAGGCAAGTCGGGCTAGCCGAGCTTGCCGGCGAGACCCACCACCACGGGCCCCATCAAAGGCAACAGGATGTTCGACAACGCATAGGTGATCGTGTAGCCGATCACCGGCGTCGAATTGCCGGTCACGCCGACGAGGGCGCTGATCGCCGGCGTACTGCACTGCTGGCCCGCGATCGCGCCGAGCAGCATCGGCGCTTCGAGCTTCAGCAGCGCATGGCCGATCCATAGCGACAGCAGGCCGGGTACGAGCACCATCAGGATGCCGGCGAGCGGTAGCGCCAATCCGTATTCGCGCACCAGCTTGATCGCGTCAGGTCCGGCCGATAGTCCGACCGCGGCGATGAACGTCGCGAGTCCGAAGTCCTTGATGATCTGCGCGGCCGCCGACGGCAGCGAGCCGACGAGCGGATGACGCGAGCGGATCCAGCCGAACAGCAGCCCCGACAGCAGGCAGCCGCCGCCCGTGCCGAGCGCGAGCGTCACGCCGCCGATGCTGCCGCCCAGCCGCCCGATCAACATCCCCACCAGCACGCCGAGGCCCAGATAGACGAAGTCGGTCTTTTGTGTCGGCGGCAGCACGTAGCCGAGCCGCTTCGCACCGCGCTCGACATCGGCTTTCGCACCGACCAGCGTCAGGACGTCGCCGCGATTGAGCACGGTGCGGGGTAAAGCGGGAACCGTCGATTCGAGCCGCGTGATCGCCGCGATGTAGACGCCGCGCGCGTTCTCCGGCTTCGCCTGGGCGCGCAGCTGCTCGACCGTCAGTCCGTTGACGTCGGGCCGCGTCAGCACCACGTCGAGCCGTTGCGCGAACACCTGGGCGAAGTCCGCGCCGACCACCTCCTCGCCGAGGCCGGTCGACGCCGCAACGACCGCGGCGCGCCGTCCGTTGACGAGCACGATATCGCCGGCCGCGAGCCGCGTCTCCTGGGAGACCGGCAGGTCCGCGCCGTGCCGCTCGATCTGCTCGACGGTCAGGTTGTAGCCGTATTGCTCTTCGAGCGCGCGCACCGTCAGGCCGGCGGCCTTGTCGATGCGAAACGCGCGGCCGACGAGCGCGGGCGCGGCCGCGCTCTGCCCTTCGCTGAACGCACCCTCGCCGCCAAGCTTGCGCCATACACGCTCGGCTTCTTCACGCAGGTTGACGCGCAGCAGCAACGGCGCGAACTGGCTCGTGAACAGCACGATCGTGATCAGGCCGAACAGGTAGCTGACGCTGTAGGCGGTCACGATATTGGCTTGCAGACGCTGCGTCTCGGCGTCGCCGAGACCGAGCCTCGCGATCGCCTCGGACGCGGTGCCGATCACCGCCGACTCGGTCGCCGCGCCCGCGAGCAGTCCAGCCGCGGTGCCGACATCGAGCCGCATCACGGTGACCGCGATCATGATCAGCACCAGCACCGAGACGATTTCGACCACCGAGAGCAAGCCATAGCGCCAGCCGCGTCCGATGTTCGCGAAGAACTGCGGGCCGCCGGTGAAGCCGAGCGCGAAGATGAACAGCGCGAACGCGATGTTCTTCAGATCGGGCGCGATGCGCGCGCCGCTCTGGCCGAGCACGAGCGCGACGATCAGCGTGCCGCACACGCCGCCGAGCTGAATCGGGCCGATACGAAATGAGCCGATGAAATAGCCAATGGCAAGACACGCAAAAAGCGCGATTTCAGGCTGAGACCTCAGCAACTCACCGATCATGTTGGCTCGCCGATTCACAGGTTGATTGGAAAAAACAGAGCACCAACCGCTCGAAAACCGAATCAAACCGTCTGACACAAGGTGACACGATGACCACGCCGCGCGTAACACGCGCGATGCGCGACACATCAAATGGCCGATAGCGCGACGCAGTAAAGCGCAGCTATGGTGTGAGGAGAACCACGCGATCGGCGCCCGGCGCGCCGCCACACGAACATCCGGGCGAACGTTCCGCCCAGCAGCGCAAGGCAGTGGACCGATTTCCCGAATGCTCTCCAGTTACTCTTTCGTCGCGAAGTCGCCTAACATCGTGAAAAAGAATTCTGCTGTTGGCCAATTTCTTGCAGCACGTTTCAACGTGCTTTGTTCGGAATGCTAGTCATTTGATATTGCAGTTTTGCACCCCTGTCAACGTTATTTTCTTACGAAAAACTGACTTCGCAAAAGCGCGGTAAATGCACGTTTCTTCGGAGCCCGATATGCGCTTGATCCGGTTCAGCAACCGTCAATACGACATCGACATATTTACCGAGGCCAATGCCGCGCACGGCTTTAAACGGTATTTTCAGGAGTTTGCGCCCGATAGCGACACCGCAATCCACGCGTATGGCTTAGGCATACGGGTGCCCGCCTTCGAGCCGGGCACGCCGCGCAACGTCGTGTATGTGGCGGGATAGAAGTGAGATCCGTGTCGTACGGCAAGCGCCGCGCAACGCGCAAGCTAGACGCTGCCCTCGCCGCCCAGCGGCGTCGCGCGAATCACGGTGCGCGCGTCGTCGGCCGCGCCGCACAGTTCGCGCAGCAACGCTGCCTCGCGCTCGTGCACTTCGACCGGACACCAACGCGCGCCCGCCTCGGCCAGATAGCGTGCGCGATGCTGACCGTTGCGAAACGCCACCACGCCCTCGCGCTCGATGCCAATCCAGCCGAGCAACCCCGGCGCGCGGCGCGTGGAAATCGTCACGTACGGCATCTGCGGAACGCGCGGGCTGTCGGGATCGAGAAACTCCCGAATGCCGCGGACCTTGCCCGCATGCCACTCGGCAACCGGTTTGAGCACGTAATCGGTGTTGTCGCGATCCGCGCACTGGAGCAGCTTGCGCAGATCGATCAGCACCACCTGGTGGCGTGTGCCGTCGGTGACGAATACGCGCTTCAGGCGCACATGGTCGTACCACGAATGCTCCTGCAGCGGCACGATCCAGACCGTTTCGGCGCAGGACGGCCCGGAGGCCGGCGATGAATTGGGCAATGGCAGGGACAAAGGCGCGCTCGACAAGCTGGCGAACGAACGCCAGCGCATTAATAGAGCGGTAACGCTACGAGTCGGGTGTGACAGAAACATGACATCCCACCGGATTAATTACGCTGCATGAGCGTGCTGCAACACTACCGTATCGACCGGCAAGTACCGCCCTTCAGATACCCTTAAGGTACGTAACGATGATAGCCAGCGAATATTTCAATGACCATGTGCGAATCGAGTCGAACGACGAAAAAGGCGTCGCCACGATCGTGCTCGACAGGCCCGCGCGGCGCAACGCGGTCGATCGCCAGGTGGCCGATGCGTTGAGCGCCGCGTTCGGCCGCTTCGAGGCGGAGCCGGCCTGGCGCGCGGCCGTGCTATTCGGCGCGGGCGGCACGTTTTGCGCGGGCGCGGACTTGAGCGCGCTTGGCGACGAGACGCGCCGCAACGAACTGCACGCGGACGGCGGCGGCCCCGGTCCGATGGGACCGACGCGCATGCGCTTCAGCAAGCCGGTCGTCGCCGCGATCGCCGGCCATGCGGTCGCGGGTGGCCTGGAGCTTGCCGCGATGTGCGACCTGCGCGTCGTCGAGGAAGGCGCGGTGCTCGGCGTGTTCTGCCGGCGCGTCGGCATTCCGCTGATCGACGGCGGCACGATCCGGCTGCCGCGGCTGATCGGGCTGTCGCGCGCGCTCGATCTGATCCTGACCGGCCGCGCGGTCGATGCCAGCGAGGCGCTCGCGTTCGGGCTCGCCAACCGCGTGGTGCCGAACGGCGCAGCGCGCGCGGCCGCCGAGCAGCTGGCCGCGGAGCTCGCCGCGTTTCCGCAGGCGGCGCTGCTCGCCGATCGTCGCTCCGCGCTCGAAAACAGCTCGCTCGACGATCTCGCCCTGGCGTTGCGCCGGGAAGGCGCGGGCGGCTACGCGGCCGTCTTCGCCGAAGGCATGGCTGGCGCGGCGCGCTTTGCGTCCGGCGCGGGGCGCCATGGCGAGACGTTCGATCCGGACCATGCGACGCGGCGCGATCGTTGACGCACGGTTTGTCGAAACGGGACAGAGAGGAACTGCAATGGCTACGATCTACCGGGAAATCGCCGTGGAAACCGCCGCGGCAAACGCATGGGCGGCGCTGCGCAACCCCGCCGACGTCGCCCGCGTGTTCGCAGGCGTGCTGATCGCGGCGCGCATGGAAGGCGATCTGCGCTGGGTCACGTTCGCCGACGGCACCGAGATCGAGGAGCGCGTGATCGCGGTCGACGATGCCCATATGCGGCTCGCCTACTCGGTGGGCGGCGGACGCTTCGAGCATCATCACGCGACGCTGCAGGTCGTGGCCGACGCGCCCGCGCGATGCCGCGTGATCTGGATCGCCGACTTCAAGCCCGACGAGCGCAGCGCCGTGGTCGAGGCGCTGACGGATGCGGGCTGCGCGGCCCTCGGGCGCAACCTCGCGCGGTGCTGAACGCCGCCCCCGCGGCTCGGGCGCGCCACCGCCGCTTTTCACAAAAAACAACACCTGTTCTGAGCGTCTGCACGCCAGATTTGACTTAGGTAGAATCCCCTACTGTTTTCTCCCTACCCGGCGACAGCATTCCCGCCCCGGGAACGCCCGCCCGGCGCGCGCCGTTCGCGCCGCATCACGCGTCACACCCCATCATCGCCATGCCATTGCCTCTGCTTGCCCTTGCCGTTGCCGCGTTTGGAATCGGTACCACCGAGTTCGTCATCATGGGGCTGCTGCCCGACGTGGCGCGCGATCTGTCCGTGTCGATTCCGGCAGCCGGGATGCTGGTCTCCGCGTACGCGCTCGGCGTCACGATCGGCGCGCCGATCGTCGCGATCGCGGTCGCCAACATGCCGCGCAAAAAGGCACTGATGAGCCTGATCGGCGTGTTCATCGTCGGCAATCTGCTGTGCGCGATCGCGCCGGGCTACGCGGTGCTGATGGCCGCGCGCATCGTCACCGCGTTCTGCCACGGCGCGTTCTTCGGCATCGGCTCGGTGGTCGCGGCGGCCCTCGTCGCCCCGAATCGCCGCGCGCAGGCGATCGCGCTGATGTTCACCGGCCTCACGCTCGCCAACGTGCTCGGCGTGCCGCTCGGAACCGCGCTCGGCCAGGCGGTCGGCTGGCGCGCGACGTTCTGGGCCGTGACCGGCATCGGCGTCGTGGCGGCGGCCGCGCTCGCGGTGTGCCTGCCCGCGAAGATCGAGATGCACAAGGCGAGCCTCGTGCGCGAATTCAGCGTGCTGAAGAACCCGCAGGTGCTGATGGTGCTCGGCATCAGCGTGCTCGCGTCGGCGAGCCTGTTTTCGACCTTCACCTACATCACGCCGATCCTCGAGGACGTGACAGGCTTCACGCCGCACGCGGTCACGCTGGTGCTGCTGCTGTTCGGCCTCGGCCTGACGGTCGGCAGCACGCTCGGCGGCAAGCTCGCGGACTGGCGGCTGATGCCGTCGCTGGTCGCGTTTCTGATGGCGATCGTCGTGATCCTGTGTGTGTTCGCGGGCACGATGCACGCACGCATGCCGGCGATGCTGACCGTCTTCGCGTGGGGCGTGCTCGCGTTCGCGATCGTGCCGCCGCTGCAGATGCTGATCGTCGATCGTGCGAGCCACGCGCCGAATCTTGCGTCGACGTTGAACCAGGGCGCGTTCAACCTCGGCAACGCGACCGGCGCATGGCTCGGCGGCATGGCGATCGGCGCGGGCGCGCCGCTGACGACGCTGCCGTGGGTTGGCGTCGCGACCGCGCTCGGCGCGCTGCTGCTGACGTTGTGGTCGGTATCGATCGAGCGGCGGGTGGCGGTGGCGGGGTAAGTTTTGCCGGCCTTTTCGAAACCCGGCACGTCTGACGGCAAAGCTGCGCGCGGCCCCCACGCGTAGTAGCATCCCCGCCGATGAAAGTCATCTTCACCCGCGATTTCCTCGCGCTGATTCTGAGCGTCGCCGTGGTCGGACTCGGCAGCGGCGCGACGCTGCCCCTCACCGCTCTCGCGCTCGCCCAGGCCGGCTACGGTACCGACGTAGTCGGTCTGTTGACCGCCGCGCAGGCGGGCGGCGGTCTCGTGGTGGTACCGCTCGCCGGCTGGATCGCGGCGCGCTTCGGCGGCCGGCAGGTGATCGTCGGCGCGGTCCTGGTGGTTGCCTTTGCGACCGCCTTGATGCAACTCACCGAGAACCTGTGGCTATGGGCGCTGCTGCGTGTGCTGTGCGGCGCCGCGCTGATGCTGCTGTTCACGATCGGCGAGGCGTGGGTCAACCAGCTCGCCGACGACGCCTCGCGCGGGCGCGTGATCGCCATCTACGCGACCAACTTCACGCTATTCCAGATGTCGGGGCCGGTGCTGGTGAGCCAGATCGCCGGCTTCACGCAGGGACGCTTCCTGCTGTGCGGTGCGATCTTCCTGCTCGCGCTGCCGCTGCTCGCGACGATTCGCGCGACACCGCACGCATCGAGCGACGAACACGCCGAGCATGGCGCCTGGCGCCGCGTGCTGCCGCGCATGCCCGCGCTCGTGATCGGCACGGGCTTCTTTGCCCTGTTCGACACGATCGCGCTATCGCTGCTGCCGCTCTTCGCGATGTCGCACGGCATTTCGAGCGAAATGGCCGTGCTGTTCGCCTCGGCACTGCTGCTCGGCGACACGACGATGCAGTTTCCGCTCGGCTGGCTCGCCGACCGGCTTGGGCGCGAGCGCGTGCATATCGGCTGCGGCATCGTGGTCGTCGCGTTGTTGCCGCTGCTGCCATGGGCAGTCGGTTCGCCGTGGTTGCGCTGGCCGCTGCTGTATGTGCTCGGCGCGGCCGCGGGCGCGATCTACACGCTATCGCTCGTGGCGTGCGGCGAGCGCTTTCGCGGTGTCGCGCTGGTGTCGGCGAGCTCGCTGGTCGGCGCGTCGTGGAGCGCGGCGAGCTTCGGCGGCCCGCTGCTGGCCGGCGCGTTGATGAAGAAAGTCGGCCACGATGCCGTGGTCGGCGTGCTGTTGTGCGCGGCGCTCGCGTTCTTGCTGGCAGCGTGGTGGGAGCGTCGGCGGATCGTGCTGCAAGCGGCGAGTTGACCAATCGACGCTAGTTGCTGGCGTTGGCGATCTATACCCCGGGTGTTACTCTTCATTCGACGTTGCGCGGGATCGCTCCACACGGTCCATATTTCGTGGCACCACCGCAAGCAACCGGGAGTCCGCCATGGTTTCTCTGCGCCCCTTGCGCCGTACCTGCTTGTTGGGCGTGGCGATAGCGGCAGCCGCGATCGCCGCCGCGAACTGCGGAGGCGGTGGAGGCGGAAACAGCAGCGCCCCGACAGGGTCGAGCGTCGGCAGCGGTAGCGGCGCGGCGGGCGCATCGAGCCCGAGCGCGGCGAGCGGCGGTGGTACCAGCACCACGGGTGGCGGCACCACGACCGGCAGCACGGGTACCTCGGGCAGCGGCTCGGGTACGTCCACGGGCAGCGGTTCGGGCACGTCGATGGGCGGCACCTCGATGGCCGCCGTGCAGGACGTGCTCACCTATCACGACGACATTGCGCGCACCGGCCAGAACCTCAGCGAAACCAGGCTGACACCCGCCAACGTGACGGCATCGACATTCGGCAAGGTGGGCTTCTTTACCGTCGACGGCAAGGTCGACGCGCAGCCGCTATTCGTCGGTTCACTGGCGATCGCGGGCGGCACGCACAACGTGCTGTACGTCGCGACCGAGAACGACAGTGTGTTCGCATTCGATGCCGATACCGGCGCGACGTTGTGGCAGGCGAGCACGCTACGTACCGGCGAAACCCCGAGCGACGACCTCGGCTGCACGCAGATCGTCAATACGATCGGCGTCACGTCTACGCCAGTGATCGACCGTTCGCGCGGCACGCACGGCACGATCTACGTCGTCGCGATGTCGAAGGACGCGGCCGGCGGCTATCATCAGCGCATTCACGCGCTCGACCTCGCGACAGGCGCCGAGCTGCTGAACGGTCCCACCGAAATTACCGCCTCTTACCCGGGTGGCGGCGCGGGCAATACGAACGGCGTCGTGCCGTTCACACCGTCGTTGTATGCGGAGCGCGCGGCGCTGCTGCAGCTCGGCAACACGGTCTACACGACCTGGACCTCGCACTGCGATAACGGCGGCTATACCGGCTGGATCATGAGCTATAGCGCCGATACGTTGCAGCAGACCAGCGTGCTCAACGTAACGCCCAACGGCATCGGCGGCTCGGTCTGGATGAGCGGCGCGGGACCGGCCTCGGACGGCTCGTCGATCTATCTGCTCGATGCCAACGGCACCTTCGACACCACGCTCAACGCGAGCGGCTTTCCGGCAAGCAGCGACTTCGGCAATGCGTTCCTGAAGCTCGGTACGTCGGGCGGCCTGTCGGTCGCGGACTACTTCGCGATGACGAACGTCGTGGAGGAGTCCAACGGCGACATCGATCTCGGCTCCGGCGGCGCACTCGTACTGCCGGACCTGACCGACGCGAACGGCACCGTGCAGCATCTGACGCTCGGCGCGGGCAAGGACAGCACCGTCTACGTGCTGAATCGCGACTCGATGGGCAAGTTCAACGCGACGACCGACAACATCTATCAGGAGATTCCCGCGCAACTGGCCGGCGGCGAATGGGGCATGCCCGCCTATTTCAACGGGCGCGTGTATTTCGGCACCGTCGGCGATCATCTGAAAGCGTTCACCGTGACCAATGCGAAGCTGTCGATCACGCCGTCCGCGCAAAGCGCGATGACCTTCGCCTATCCCGGCACGACGCCGAGCGTCTCGGCGAACGGCACCGCGAACGGCATCGTGTGGGCAGCCGAAAACGGCACCGTCGCGGCGCTCCACGCGTTCGACCCGATCACGCTCAACGAGCTGTACAACAGCAACCAGATGGGCACGCGCGATCAGTTCGGCACGGGCAACAAGTTCATCACACCATTGATTGCGAACGGCAAGGTGTATGTCGGCACGACGAACGGGGTGGCGGTGTTCGGATTGTTGGGCGGGTAAGACCGCTCACTCACTCGCAGGCCGGCAGAATCTCCCCGGTGCACGCGCCAAACCCGACTCGATATCCCTCGCCCTGGCACCAGCCGACGAGCGCCAGTTCATCGCCGTCCTCGATGAACGTGCGCGTGACGCCCTCGCTCAACGCCAGCGGCTTCTTGCCGTTCCACGTCAGCTCGAGCAGGCTGCCGTATGAATCTTCGCTCGGCCCGCTGATCGTCCCCGAGCCCATCAGGTCGCCCACCCGCGTGTTGCAGCCCGACACCGTGTGATGCGCGAGCTGCTGCGCCATCGTCCAGTACATGTACTTGAAGTTGGTCCGCGCGATCGTGCTCGCCTGCCGTGCGTGTTGCGCACGCAGCGTCACTTCGAGATGGATGTCGAACGCGTGCTCGCCTCGATGCCGCAGATACGCGAGCGGCTGCGGCTCCTGCACCGGCTGCGCGACGCGGAACGGTTCGAGCGCATCGAGCGTAACGACCCATGGCGAGATCGTCGTCGCGAACGTCTTCGCATTGAACGGGCCGAGCGGCACGTATTCCCACTGCTGGATGTCGCGCGCGCTCCAGTCGTTCAGCAGCACCATGCCGAAGATGTGCGCCTCCGCCTCCTCGCATGCGATCGGCTCGCCGAGCGCATTGCCGCCGCCGATAATGAAACCCGTCTCCAGTTCGATATCGAGCTTGCGGCACGCGCCGAACACCGGGCGCTCCTGATCCGGCAGCTTCAGCTGACCATTGGGGCGGCGCACCGGCGTGCCGCTCACCACCACCGACGACGCCCGTCCGTTGTAGCCGATCGGCATCTCCGACCAGTTCGGCAGCAGCGCATTCTTCGGATCGCGGAACATCGAGCCGACGTTGGTCGCGTGTTCCTTCGACGAATAGAAATCCGTGTAGCCCGGAATCTGCACCGGCAGATGCAGCCGCGCCTCGGCCGCGCGCACCAGTACCTTCGCGCGCAACGCGGCGGCGTCGCGCAGCGTCGCGGTGTCGCGCGTGAGCAGTTGGCTCAGCTGGATCCGCACGCTGCGCCAGACGTCGCGGCCAAGTGCGATGAAATCGTTCAGCGCATCGCGGGCGAACACGTTCGGCGCCGGCACGCTCAGCAGCCCCGCCACCTGCAACGCGGCAAGATCGACGATCTGATCGCCGATCGCGACGCCCACGCGCCGCGCGTCGTTGGCACGGTCGCTGAAAATGCCGAACGGCAGATTCTGGATCGGAAAGTCGCTGGCCGGGTCGTTGGCCGACTCGATCCAGCTCTTGCGCGACGGATCGAGCGTCGCCTGGAGATCGTTCACCGCGTTCATCGTTGCTCCGGATTGAAGTGTTTCTCGAGGCCTTGCCAGCACTCGTAGTAATGCGCCTGCAGTTGCGCGGTTTCGAGCGCGAAGCGCGTCGGCTTGATCAGCGTGCGCGTCTCGAACATGAAGGCCAGCGTGTCGTCGACTTTCTTCGGCACCGAGGTGTCGATATGCGACGCCTTCTCGAACGTGTCCGCGTCGGGGCCGTGGCCCGACATGCAGTTGTGCAGGCTCGCGCCGCCGGGCACGAAGCCCTCGGCCTTCGCGTCGTAGACGCCATGCACGAGACCCATGAACTCGCTCGCGACGTTGCGATGGAACCACGGCGGGCGGAACGTATCTTCGGCAGCGAGCCAGCGCGGCGGGAAGATCACGAAGTCGATCGTGTCGACGCCCGGCGTATCGCTTTGCGATTGCAGCACCAGAAAGATCGACGGATCCGGATGGTCGAAGCTGATCGAGCCGATCGTGTTGAAGCGGCGCAGGTCGTACTTGTAGGGCGCATAGTTGCCGTGCCACGCAACCACGTCGAGCGGTGAATGGCCGATGTCCGCGCGCCACAGATTGCCGTTCATCTTCGCGACCAGTTCGAACGCGCCTTCGCGGTCTTCGTACGCGGCGTGCGGCGTCAGGAAATCGCGCGGATTCGCGAGACCGTTGGAGCCGATCGGCCCCAGCTCCGGAAGACGCAGCAGCGCGCCGAAGTTCTCGCAGATATAGCCGCGCGCGTTGCCGTCCGGCAGGCTCACCGCGAAGCGCACGCCGCGCGGAATCACCGCGATCTCGAACGGCTCGATATCGACGCGGCCCATTTCGGTCGCGATATGCAGGCGCCCCTGTTGCGGCACGATCAGCAGCTCGCCGTCGGCGCTATAGAAAAAGCGGTCCTGCATCGAGCGGTTGGCCGCGTACAGATGAATCGCGCAACCGCTCATCGCTTCGGCCGAGCCGTTGCCCGCCATCGTGACCCAGCCGTCGATGAAATCGGTCGGTTCGACCGGCATCGGCAGCGGGTCCCAGCGCAGCTGGTTCGGCGGCGTCGGCGGAACCTCCGCGAAGTTCGCGACGAGCCGCTCCGACGGCATCAACGTGAACGGCTTGTGCATCGCTGCCGGGCGAATCCGGTATAGCCACGAGCGACGATTGTGACCGCGTGGCGCCGTAAACGCGGTGCCCGAAATCTGTTCGGCGTACAAACCATAGGCCGCGCGCTGCGGCGAATTGCGGCCGGTCGGCAACGCGCCGGGCAACGCCTCGGTCGCGAATTCGTTCGCGAAACCCGACTGGTAGCCGGGCTCGATTTCAGGCCGCAGGCGTTCGTCGGCCGGCGTACGTGTTGAGGTATCCATGCAAGGTTCTCCGCGAGTTGCTCTGTTCTTTCCAGATTAATACGTGATCGTTGCAGTCAGGCCGGCTCCACGCCGGCCGCGCGGCTGCGCTGCCGCGTCACGCCCGCGAGCGCGACCACCAGCAGCGCCGAACACAGCACCGGCACCGCCGCCGCATGGAACAGCGCGGCATTCGACCAGTTCAGCGCGATCAGTTGACCGCCGACGAGCGGCCCGATCACCGAGCCGATCCGGCCGATGCCGAGACTCCAGCCGATGCCGGTCGAGCGCAGCGCGGTCGGATAGAAATGCCCGGCGAGCGCGTTGACCGCGGGCTGTCCGCCGACCACGGAGAAGCCGCCCGCGAACACGACGACGAGCAGCCACGGCAGCGCATGCGCGACCGCGCCGATCGTGCCGACCGCAACCGCGGCGAGCGCGAAGCACGCGAACAGCACGCGCACGAAACCCATGCGCTCGATGAACCAGCCGAGCAGCAGCGTGCCGATCACGCCGCCCGTTTGCAGCACCGTGCCGACGATCACGGCCGTGCCCGGGGTGTAGCCCGCGTCGCGCATCACGGTGGGCAGCCAGTTCGACAGGAAGTACAGCACGATCAGGTTCATGAAGCTGATCGCCCACAGGATCAGCGTGACCGGACCGCGGCCCGCACGGAACAGCTCGGCGACGGGGGCGCCGTCATTGCGTTTTTCACTGACGACGAGCCGCGTGTTCGGGCCGATCGGCAAGGCCGGGTCGAACTTCGCGAGCCAGTTCAAGGCCCGTTCGCTGCGGCCCTTCAGCACCAGAAACTGCAGCGACTCCGGCAGTCTCGCCAGCATCGCGAACGCGAGCAGCAACGGCACGGCGCCGCCGACCCAGAACACCGCGCGCCAGCCGTAGGCCGGAATCAGCGCGGCGCTGACGAAGCCGCCGAGCGCCGCGCCGAGCGTAAAGCCGCACGACACCAGCATCATGCGCTTCACGCGATGCGCGGGCGTCGAGAATTCGCCGACCAGCGCCATCGCGTTCGGCATGATGCAACCGAGCCCGAGACCCGTGATGAAGCGCATCGTGATCAGCGCCGGAATCGTCGAGACGAACGGCGTGGCGAGCATCGACAGCGAGAAGAACAACGTCGCGCCGATCAGCACCGGCCGGCGGCCGATCCGGTCCGCCAGGACCGACAGCCCGAGCGCGCCCAGCAGCATGCCGAACAGGCTCGCGCTGAAGACGGGGCCGAGCGCGGTCTTCGCGACGTGCCATTCGGCGATCACGCTGGGCGCGACATAGCCCATCGCCTGCGCGTCGAAGCCGTCGATCAGCAAACACAGCCCGCACAGCGCGAGCAGCATCGCCTGAAAGGTCGGGCGATGCGTTTCGGCGAGCACGCGCTCGACTTCGATCACGTTGGCGGCGGATTGGTTATTCACGGGTCGTCCCTCATCCAGACTGGAATTTACGTATAGTAAAACCAATTACGGATAGTGAAACTAACGTATACCCTTGGAAGCGCGTGCAGCGGGCGCCGCCACTACCCGCTCAGGCCCGGCCCATCGGCATTCGGCCAATATCGTTATGAACATTTTGTTCATGTGGAGTCGGCTCGGACTGCTACCATCGAAGGATGCGACCGCCGCGTCGCGTTGCCGCGCGCCCACGGCGCGCTCATCGTCGCCATTGATTCGATTTCATGATTTCGCCGACCATCCCCGATCTGATCGCCCGCGCCACTCATCGCCCGTTTCTCGGCGAGCATCTGGCCATGGGGCAAGGCGCTCACGCCGGCATCGCGCTCGCACACTTCGATGGCATCGAGCTCACGAGCGCCTACGAGCCGATCTTCGACATCAGCGTGCATGCGCTCGCGCAGTCGCTGTCATGCGGCGCGGAAGGGGTCGACCGGTTCGGCGACGAGCTCGGCTTTCAGGCGGTCACGCACCGGCTCGACGCGCCGCCGTTCGACGTGTTCGATCCATTCGACAACATTGCCGACGATCAGCAACTGGTCGCGCTGGACCGCATGTCGCGCGCGCTGCACGCGATCAATTTCTTCGGCGCGCAGCGGCACGGGCTGCTGTTTCTGCGCGTGCACGAACGGTTGCTGAAAAGCGTGAAGTACGACCACGGGCTGCATTTTTCGAACGTGCTGACGTCGTTCAATCTGAGTCCGGCACGCATCGTGATCGAGCTGCCGGCGGCAGCGGTCGCGCACAAGACCTTTCTGGGCTATCTGACGCGCAGCTATCAGCACTACGGGTTCAAGGTGGCAGGCAATCTGTCGAACGCGGGGCAAATTCTGTCGGTGTCGGAAACCGCGCGGCTCGACTTCATCAAGATGGATGCGACGGTCGCGTTGCGCGACGCGACGGTGAAGCCGCTCGTCGGCTACGCAAGCCGGCTGCGGGTACCGCTGATTTTCAATCGCGTGATGGACGAAGCGCAGTTCGACGCCTTGCAGCAGTACGACGTGCGGTTCGTGCAGGGGCCCGTGTTCAACGCGCATTATCACGACCGGGCGGCGTGACACGCCAACTGCATGGTTAGCCCACGCGCCACGGGCTGACCTCAGCCCGGCTCTCCCAGGCGTTGCGCGAGCGCCTTCAGGCGCGGCCCGACATTCTCGCGAAATACCTCCTCCCCCATTGACGACGCCGGCCCGCTGCAACTGAGCACCAGCCAGCGCTGTTCGCGCGGCTCGCGAAACGGCACGGCGACCGCGTTCACATCGTCGTGCCACGCGCGAAACGAGTAGCAACAGTGCTCGGTCGCGAACGCGGCGATCTCCTTTTCGGCTTCGGCGACCAGCATCGGCCCCATCTTGCCAGCCGCTTTTTTCAGTTCCGCGAGTAGCGCGGTGCGGGCGTCGAGCGGCTGCACGGCGAGATACGCGCGCCCCATCGAGCTCGTCAGCATCGACATTTTCGAGCCGGACGCGAGGCCGAGCGTCAACGCGGTCTCGCTGCGGATCGTCTCCAGATACACCATGTCGAGGCCGTCGCGGCAACCGAGCGAGACCGCCGCGCCGACCTCGCGCGCGAAGCTGCGCAGGTGCGGGCGCGCGAGTTCGAGCGTGTCGGTGCCCGACAGCAGCGCGAAACCGAGCGACAGCACGCCGGCGTCGAGCGCGTATTTGCCGTGCGTTTCATCGAGTCGCAGATAGCCGAGCACGGTCAGCGTGTAGGCGAGCCGGTTGACGGTCGCTTTCGGCAACCCCGTGCGTTCGACGAAATCGCGATTGCCGAGCAACGTCTCGCCCGGCCGGAACGCGCGCAACAGGTCCAGCCCGCGAGCGAGGGCGACGACGAATTTGCGTTCGTCGATCTCAGCGGAGAATGTGGATGGCAGCGTCATAGGATGGTACACTCGGTCGTCGTTTGCAAAACATTGTTTCGCACGGCGGAACTCAAGTCAAGCTTGTTCTGAGCGAGAAAATCAGGAGATACGTCATGGCCGTAGCCGCGCAGTTTCACTGGGAAGACCCGTTGCTGCTGGATCAGCAGCTCACCGAAGACGAACGCATGGTGCGCGACGCCGCCGCGGCTTACTCGCAGGACAAGCTGCTGCCGCGCGTGCTGGAGGCGTTCCGCCACGAGAAGACCGATATCGAGATCTTTCGCGAAATGGGCGAGCTCGGCCTGCTCGGCCCGACGATTCCGGAACAGTACGGCGGCCCCGGTCTGAACTATGTCGCGTACGGGCTGATCGCGCGTGAAGTGGAGCGCGTCGATTCCGGCTACCGCTCGATGATGTCGGTGCAGTCGTCGCTCGTGATGGTGCCGATCTACGAATTCGGCTCGGACGCACAGAAAGACAAATATCTGCCGAAGCTCGCGCGCGGCGAGTGGATCGGCTGCTTCGGTCTGACCGAGCCGAACCACGGTTCCGATCCGGGCAGCATGGTCACGCGCGCGAAGAAGGTCGACGGCGGCTACTCGCTGTCGGGCTCGAAGATGTGGATCACGAATTCGCCGATCGCCGACGTGTTCGTCGTGTGGGCGAAGCTCGAGGAAGACGGCAAGGACAACATCCGCGGCTTTATCCTCGAGAAGGGCTGGAAGGGTCTGTCGGCGCCGGCGATCCACGGCAAGGTGGGTCTGCGCGCGTCGATCACCGGCGAAATCGTGCTCGACGAAGTGTTCGTTCCGCAAGAGAACATCATGCCGGGCGTGAGCGGCCTGCGCGGTCCGTTCACGTGTCTGAACTCGGCGCGCTATGGCATCGCCTGGGGCGCGCTCGGCGCCGCCGAAGCGTGCTGGCACACCGCGCGTCAGTACGTGCTCGATCGCAAGCAGTTCGGCCGGCCGCTCGCCGCGAACCAGTTGATCCAGAAAAAGCTCGCCGACATGCAGACCGAAATCACGCTCGGCCTGCAAGGCGTGCTGCGCCTCGGCCGCATGAAGGACGAAGGCACGGCCGCGGTCGAGATCACTTCGATCATGAAGCGCAATTCGTGCGGCAAGGCGCTCGACATCGCCCGCCTCGCGCGCGACATGCTCGGCGGCAACGGCATCTCGGACGAGTTCGGCGTGGCCCGCCACCTGGTGAACCTCGAAGTCGTCAACACCTACGAAGGCACCCACGACGTCCACGCGCTGATCCTCGGCCGTGCGCAGACGGGTATTCAGGCGTTCTTCTGATTCCGCTGCCATAGCGTCGACACGCAGTGCCGATAAATGCAAAAAGCCGGTTCCTTCGAACCGGCTTTTTTGCTTGATGCCGCGCCGCTTACCGGTTCGGCTGCGGCGTCAGACGCAGATACGGACGCAGCGCCTTGTAGCCCTTCGGGAATTTCTGCTTGATGACTTCCTCGTCCTTCAACGACGGCACGATCACGACGTCATCGCCCTGCTTCCAGTTGCCGGGCGTCGCGACCGAGTGACTGTCGGTCAGTTGCAGCGAGTCGATCACGCGCAGCACTTCGTCGAAGTTGCGGCCGGTGCTGGCCGGATAGGTGATGATCAGGCGCACCTTGCGGTTCGGATCGATGACGAACAGCGAACGCACGGTGAACGTCTCGTTCGCGTTCGGATGAATCATGTCGTAGAGCCCGGAGACCTTGCGATCGCCGTCCGCGAGAATCGGAAAACCGACGTTGGCGGCCTGCGTCTCGTTGATGTCCTTGATCCACTCCTGGTGCGACTCCGCGCTGTCGACCGACAAGGCGATCGTCTTCACGTTGCGCTTTTCGAACTCGCTCGCGAGCTTCGCGGTCAGGCCGAGCTCGGTCGTGCAGACTGGCGTGAAGTCGGCGGGATGCGAGAACAGCACGCCCCAGCTATTGCCGAGCCACTCGTGAAACCTGATACGGCCAATACTCGATTCCTGTTCGAAATCCGGTGCAATGTCGCCAAGACGTAGACTCATAGAGTGCAGCTCCTGTTGGTATTCGGATGGATTCGCGGCGGTATCCGCGAAGGATCGTCACGATAAAGCATAAGGCAGCGGTGGTATATGGCGAACCAACATCGCGTCAGGACTTTATGCGTTTTTGTAATTTTCTCCCATTCGGCGGAAACTTTGCGGGACAGATCAACTCAATCCCATACCGGTCTGGAGCAGAGTACCCTCAAGCGGGTGTCTTGACGTCGCGCAGTGCCGGGAACGGTTCGTGCGGCGGAGGCAAGCAACCGGCACTATGCTCGCCAGCGACCGTTTCTTTGGTTACGATTCACGCGTAGCGTGAGACAAAGGGAGCTGTCAATGTCGGAAGTCAACAAGGAGAGATTGATGTCGGATATCAAAACCGTCCTCGCGGACGCTGAAGACCTGCTGAAACAGGCTGCGAGCGCTACCGGCGAACGCGCGTCGGAACTGCGCGAAACCGCGCTGACGCGCCTGAAGCAGGCGAAGGAGAAGGCCGCCGACGTTCAGGTCGTGGTTGTCGAAAAAGGCAAGAAGGCCGCCCGCGCCACCGACGACTACGTGCACGAACATCCGTGGGCGTCGATCGGTATCGCGGCCGGCGTCGGCGTGCTGGTCGGTCTGCTGATCAATCGCAAGTAAAGGCCGGTGAGGCCGCCGGAGCAGGCATGTCCGGCGCACCGGCGAAACCGGCGGACCGGCGCGAGCCCCGCCGGTCCCCTTCCGCTGGCGTGCATGCGCGCCGGCCAGGCCCTCACGCGCAACGCCCACAGCCATGACGACCGAAACACACTCGCAGCGCGCAGAACACAGCCCGTTGCGCCGTATTCTCAGTTCCGTGTTTGCCATCCTGCAGACGCGGCTCGAACTGGTGGGCATCGAACTCGCCGAGGAAAAAGACCGTCTGCTCGGCGTGCTGTTTCTCGGCCTTGCCGCGATGATGCTCGCCACCATGGCCTTGATCGCGTTGACGGCCCTCATCGCCATAGCCTTCTGGGACACTTACCGTTGGCAGGCGCTCGCCGGCATCACGGCAGTCTACGCAATTGCCGGCCTCGCCTGCGCGCTGAAGGCGCGCAGCGGTTTGCGCAACGCGCCGATGGTGTTCGAAGCGACCATCGCCGAGTTCGAAAAGGATCGCGACGCGTTTCGCAGCCGCGACTGATGGGCAGGTTTGACCGCCTCCGATCCATCGCCTCACCTACACTGCCGCCGACACGCCATGAGCCCATCCCGTCCCGATACCGCCTTTCGTAACAAGCGCCATCCGTCGAAGGATCTGAGCGCACCGCATCTGCGGGCGCTGCGCAAGGAATTGCTGCTCGTGCGCGCGGACGTCGAGCGCGTCGAACTCGCGCAGGCCACCTTGGAACTGCGCCAGGCCGTCACGCATTTCAGCTGGCTCAAGTTCATCATCCCGGGCTTCGGCGGTGTGCGCGTCGGCAGAGGGCGGAAAGCGAGCGTGCTCAACGCGGGCACGATCGGCGCGTTACTCAAGCAGTATCCGGTCATCAGCTCGATCGCTTCGCTGCTGCTTGCCAAACCGCTGCGCGCGACGGTCGTCGCGGGCGCGAAGCCCGCGCTCAAGTGGGGCAGCATTGCGCTCGGCGCGTGGGAAGCGTTCCGGATCTGGCAACAGATGAAGAACGAGTCGGCGGCGGCTCGGGCAGCGGCGGCTGCGGCTGCTGCTTCGGCGCAGTCGGCGGCGGACGGGGCCGATTCGATGCGAACCGGCTATTGAGATCGCCGCCAGCGGTGGATGTCAATGACCTTCTAACTTGTGTTCCAGCATTCGCTGCTGGCGAGCGCCCAGCCCCCCGCGTCGTTTCTGTTTCCTCGCTGGCCAGTCGCATCTAGCGTGAACGCGCCGCACGCGTCGTCGCGCATTGGACCCGCTTCCGCGGGCGCCGCCTCGATCGAATAGCCGCCGTTCGTGTCGTCCGCGGGCAGCACGCGCACGCGATACACCGGCGTGCCGAACTGCGGCGCCTGATCGAGTCCAGCAGGCAAGGCCGGCACGCCATCACCCGCCGCACCCTCGACGAATTGCGCGGCCCGATATAACGCCGACGCCGCATCGATGCGATGCGTGCGCGCGATGTGACTGCGATACGAAGGGATCGCAAACGCGGCGAGCGTGGCGGCAATCGCAAGCGCGATCACGAGTTCGAGCAGCGTGAATGCGGAAGTGTTCTGCCTTCTCATGTGTCTCCAGTCGATGTCGATGTCGATGCGTCGGTCAGAATGGTCTCGCGGCAACTCGCCGCCAATGATGTTCGGTCGCGCCATCCTCGATCACCAGCTCCATCTGCAACCAGACCTGCGACTCGCTGCTCTGGCCGAAGCCGCGCGCGGTCAGCAGATAAGCGATAGCGTTGGGGCGACTAGCGAGACGCCATGGTTCGACCAGGCAGCGAGGCGGGCTCGATGATCCAGGCCATTGCGCGACAGGCACGACGGCGCCTGCATCGAACGCGGACTCGAGCTTCCATTGGACCGGCTCGCCGGAAGCGAACGGCGCTGTGGGCGCGTCGCCACCGGCCGATAGCAGGTTGCGCTCACACAAGGTCAGCGCCGCATCCGCCGCATGGAAAGCCCGCAGATAGTCGCGCACATGGGTCGCCGCGCGAGTTGCCGCGATTGATGTCTCGAACCAGATCGCGGAGGTGGCGAGCATCATCGCGGAGATCAACAGCACGATGGCCAGGACGACGCCGCGTTGATGTCCACGTCGGGCATGGGCTCGACAACTTCGCTTGCCTAAGTATTTCGGCGTGCCGCGTAGCGTTGCTGCGTCATGGTCCATCACGTCGAGTCCTTCGTGCGATTACGCAGCGCGACGCGGCGCGAAAACGCCTGCCGGGGCCGCAAGTCGGTGCCGAGCGCATTGACGCCGTCGCAATCGATGTACTTCGAGCGCTGCCCTTGCGGCGCGCCTCGCACCAGCACGCAGACATCGACCGCCACGACGTTGGTCCATTGGTCCGCCGTCACCGCCGACGCGTTCACCGCATCCGCCGCGCCGTCGAGCCAGTAGCGCAGCCGCACTCGCTCGACGCCTTCGACCAGCGGCTGCGCGGAGCCGGCATTACCGCTACCCACGCAGTAGAGCTCCGGCTCGCCCGTGGAGCCGCTGACATTGGCGAAGAAGCGATTGACCACCGGCGCGCCCTGATCGCCAAGTGCCGCGTCACTGCTTTTGACGGCCTGCCCGACGCAATCGGTGATCTGCCCACTCGACGATGGCCACGTCGATACGACGTCGGCGACATAACGGACCGCGACGCCATCCGAACCGGTGCTCAACGTGGTGCAAGCGAGGCTGTCGTCGGCGCCTGTCGGACGACCACCCGAGCAGCCGAACAGTGCAGGCGCCGCGTTGTAGCCAACGACATCCGAAGGGACGAAGCCGGCCATCTGCAACTGCTGGCCGATCAGCATCAGCGCGGTCAAGCCGGCTTCGCGAATCCGCGTCGCGTTGCTAGCCTGTACGAACGCGCTGCGCTGCGTCGTGTAGAGAGACACGGCGCCCGCGGTCACGATCAGCCCAAGCGCCATCGCGATCACGAATTCGACCAGGGTATGACCTCGTCCGCCATGCCGCCGCTTCATTTCACGAACGCGAACGCGACACACGACGATCCAGCGGGCGCATCGACGTCGCCGCAACGCTCCGGTTTGTCGATCACGTCGCCCGCAGCTGGTCGATCCTGCACGGACGCCCATGTCACGCGCGCCGTCGCGACCACACCGCTCTCCCCGATCGATGCCTCGCCGCGCGGCAGCAGAATGCTCGCCCGCGCGCTCCATTGATTGAGCGCGGCAACGCCAATGGTAGATATGCTGGTCACTTCGGCAATCGAGTCAGCTAGCCACACGGCGTTCTCGCGCAACGCCATCGCGCGCGCTTCGCGTGCGGTCCACAGCTGAGCTGCGATCAAACCCAGAGTGGTTACCGCGATCAACGCGACCGCCAGCATCACCTCGATCAGCGAGCTGCCGTCGCAAGCCGATGCGCGTGTACGCAATCCGGTTTTGAGTGCGGCCGGTCTCATGACGTTGCGCCACATGCGCCCTCCGAGATTCGCGCGCGACCACCTGCCGCGATACTAATGCAGCGCCGCCACGCGTTGCCTTGCATCGATTTCGACGGATTTCGCGGCTCGATATCGAAACTTCGAAACGCGCCCATCAGTTGCCCAGCCGGTGGCGTGAACGTCATATCCGTCTGCACGCCGATGATGCTCACCGCCGCGAGCGCCGGCTGCGCGCGCAACAGCGACGGCTTGCCGCCGCGCTCGGCGAACACGGCCCAGCCGCAGGCCCAGTCGACGATGCCGTCGGCGCAGGGTTGGCCCGACGCAAGACAGACGCGCGCCGCATCGATGCGACATACCGTGACGCGGGAGCCGAGCCGCAGCGCCTCACTGCGCGCGTAGGCGAACGTCGATAGCAACGCCTTCGAGCGCGCGTCGACCTGATCGCGCATATGCCATGCGAAGAACGACGGCATCGCCATCACGACGATCAGTATCACGAGCGCGATCACCGCCAGCGTTTCGATGAGCGTGAACCCGGCGCGCGATGGCCGGTGAGTCTTCTTGCATTTCATCTGCATCCCTGAGCGTTTTGAACGGATGCAGACAATCTAGCGATATGCGAGTGCGCCGAACATCGTCCGAACGGCCAGGTGGCATTCAGACGCTAGCGCGCGCAACAATGCACGTGACGATCCATCACGGGGGCGAGACAGGCGATGCGTGAAATGAAGCGCGAAATGCGCGAGGCGATTAACGCGAATGACCGCAATCCAGCGGCGGCACGGATTCGCTTAACGCTTGCGGGAAGGCTTGGGCGGCGAAGAGGCGCGGCGGAATTCCTCGATCACATCCTCGAATTCGGAGACGTCTTCGAAGCGCCGGTATACGGAAGCGAAACGGACGTAGGCGATCGTGTCGAGCGCGCGCAACTCGTTCATCACGAGTTCGCCGAGACGCTCGCTACGCACTTCGCGCTCGCCGCTGCCAAGCAGCTGATACTCGATGCGGGCGACCGCCGCCTCGATCTCGTCCACCGCAACCGGGCGCTTGCGCAGCGCCAGTTGCATGCTCGCGACGATCTTGCGGCGATCGAACTCCGTGCGCGTGCCATCCTTCTTGACGACCGACGGCAACGCCAGCTCGACCCGCTCATACGTCGTGAAACGCTTGTCGCAGGCCGGGCAGCGGCGGCGCCGGCGAATCGTCGCGCCGTCTTCGGATACGCGCGAGTCGACGACCTGCGTATCGGCGTGGCGGCAGAAGGGGCAATGCATGGTGGCTTAGCCGTAGACCGGGAAGCGCTGGGTCAGCTCGGCGACCTGAGCCTTCACGCGCTCGATCGTCGCGGCGTCTTCCGGGTTGTCCAGCACGTCGGCGATCAGGTTGCCGACCTGCTCGGCTTCCTTCACGCCGAAGCCGCGCGTGGTCATGGCCGGCGAACCGAGGCGGATGCCCGAGGTCACGAACGGCTTTTCCGGATCGTTCGGGATCGCGTTCTTGTTGACCGTGATGTGCGCCGCGCCGAGTGCCGCTTCCGCAGCCTTGCCGGTGATTTTCTTCGCGCGCAGGTCGACCAGCATCACGTGGCTTTCGGTGCGGCCCGACACGATGCGCAGACCGCGCTTGACCAGCGTTTCAGCGAGCACGCGCGCGTTCTCGACGACCTGCTGCTGATACACCTTGAATTCCGGCGACAGCGCTTCCTTGAACGCGACGGCCTTCGCGGCGATCACGTGCATCAGCGGACCGCCCTGGATGCCCGGGAAAATCGCCGAGTTGATCGGCTTCTCGAACTCGGCCTTCATCAGGATCACGCCGCCGCGCGGGCCGCGCAGGCTCTTGTGCGTGGTGGTGGTGACGAAATCGGCGTGCGGCACCGGGTTCGGATAAACGCCCGCGGCGACGAGACCGGCGTAGTGCGCCATGTCGACCATGAAGTAGGCGCCAACCGACTTCGCGATCTTCGACATGCGTTCGAAATCGATGCGCAGCGCAAACGCGGATGCGCCCGCCACGATCAGCTTCGGCTTGTGTTCCTGCGCAAGCTTTTCAGCCGCGTCGTAGTCGATGTCTTCGGCTTCGTTCAGGCCGTAGCTGACCACGTTGAACCACTTGCCCGACATGTTGACCGGCGAGCCGTGCGTGAGGTGACCGCCGTGCGCGAGGCTCATGCCCATGATCGTGTCGCCCGGCTTGAGCATCGCGAAGAACACGCCCTGGTTCGCCTGCGAGCCCGAGTTCGGCTGCACGTTCGCGGCTTCGGCGCCGAACAGTTGCTTCACGCGATCGATCGCCAGCTGCTCGGCGACGTCGACGTATTCGCAGCCGCCGTAGTAGCGCTTGCCCGGATACCCTTCGGCGTACTTGTTCGTGAGTTGCGAGCCTTGCGCGGCCATCACGGCCGGGCTCGTGTAGTTTTCCGACGCGATCAGTTCGATGTGCTCTTCCTGACGGCGGTTTTCCTGCTCGATGACCTTCCAGAGTTCAGGATCGACGTTGGCGATGGTGCTTTGGGCTCTGTCAAACATACGGGTTCCGTTGAGTGTTTTCAGGTTGACCGGATCGCGCGCCGAATCCTGCGTAGAAGGTACACAGCGGGGTACGCAGCGCTGCCGGCGGCGAGGCCTGCCGTGACGTCGCGAGTGGAGAGACGCCGAACACGCGAGGCAGGCCAGCCACCGTTAGCGCAGATCGAAGCGCACGGTTCACGGCTGCCCAGGCGAACGGCAAAACGGCACCCTGCGCTTCACGGTGGGTTGTTCCACCTTGAACCCGATTGGTTGAATCGGCTGAGTCGGACGACTCGGTTCTATCGCCAGTCACGCAGGGTCGAGCGCGTTAGTGTATTGGAAGAGGCCCGAATAGGCAACCAGCTTGCCGGCGCTCGGACGGCCGCTGGCGGGGCATCCAGCCGGATCGACGGGTGCGCCGCGCAACCCTTCGCCGAAAGTGCGCCGGGCGCGCCGCGCACCCGTTGCGCCCCGCCGCGACGCTCGCCGATCCGGCTCGTGCATCCTTGCCGCAGCGCCGCAATGGAAGTAGGCTTGGGGCCTTTGTTTTTTACCGACCAGGGAACTGCAATGATCGTGTTTGTCACTGGAGCGTCGGCCGGCTTCGGCGCCGCCATCGCCCGCGCATTTGTCAAGGGTGGCCATCGTGTCGTCGCCACCGCTCGCCGCAAGGACCGCCTGCAGGCACTCGCCGACGAGCTCGGCGACGCGCTGCTGCCGTACGAGCTCGACGTGCGCGACCGCGCCGCCGTCGAAGCCGTGCCGGCCTCGCTGCCGGCCGAGTTCGCCGCGATCGACGTGCTCGTCAACAACGCCGGCCTTGCGCTCGGCACCGAGCCGGCGCAGAAGGCGAGCCTCGACGAATGGAACACCATGATCGAGACCAATTGCACCGGGCTCGTGCAGGTCACGCATGCGCTGTTGCCCGGCATGGTCGAGCGCAATCGCGGGCATGTCTTCAATCTGGGCTCGGTGGCCGGCCGCTGGCCGTATGCGGGCGGCAACGTGTATGGCGCGACCAAGGCGTTCGTGCGCCAGTTCAGCCTGAACCTGCGCGCCGACCTCGCCGGCACCGCGCTGCGCGTGACCGACATCGAGCCTGGTCTGTGCGGCGGCACCGAATTCTCGAACGTGCGCTATCGCGGCGACGACGACAAGGCCGCCAAGGTCTACGAAAACGTGCAGCCGCTGACCGCCGAAGACATCGCCGATTCGATCTACTGGATTGCCACGCGCCCGGCCCACGTCAACATCAACACGATCGAGCTGATGCCGGTCGCGCAGTCGTTCGCCGGCCTGTCCGTGCATCGCGGCTGAGATTGCGGGCGGGCGGGAACGCCCGCCGGTGCGGCAATCCGCCTCGCCATTGTCATTCACGGCTGGTTCGCGCGGCAAACGGGATCCTGCTGCTCACGGTCCCGGCGCGGCCGGCAAAGCCGGCCACAATCACCGCCGACGCCCGCCGCACGGGCCGCACACTTTGAAACAGACCCCAGGGTGTGCGTTCCGGTAGAATGCGCCGCATGAATATGTCGACCAGCCAGCCCGGCACGGAAATCGGCTACACGTGGCCCATCCGCGTGTACTACGAAGATACCGACGCCGGCGGCATCGTGTTTTACGCCAACTACCTGAAATTTTTCGAACGCGCGCGCACCGAATGGCTGCGCGCGTGCGGTGTCGACCAGCATCGGCTCGCGGAAGAAAGCGACGCGATTTTCATCGTGCGAAGTACCGCGGTCGACTATCGGGCCCCGGCCCGGCTCGACGATATCGTGGAAATTGTCAGCCGGATCGAGCGTCTTGGCCGAGCTTCGGTCGATTTCGTGCAGGAAGCGTGGCGCGAAGGCACGTTGCTTGCTACCGGCTCGGTCCGGGTTGGCTGCGTAGACCGCTTGACGCTGCGACCGGCAGCGATTCCGGCGTCGGTCCTCGCCGCCCTGCGTGGCGGGCCGGGCGTGAGCCAGCACGAGGATTGAGCAGCGGCGACATGTCAACGAACGATGCCTGCGCCTCGTTGTTAAGTGGCCAGTGAACTCATACCGGTCAGGAAACACAAAGCATGGTTCGGCTTCGAAATCGCCGAAGCTTCCGTATTGCCCACGGCAAGCTTGAAGCGGCCTTGCAGCCGGACGCCCCCTTCCCGGGACGTTAAAACGAACCTTTATGAACACTACACAAGATCTGTCGATCGTTTCACTCGTACTCAATGCGAGCCTGCTGGCCCAGGCCGTCATGGCTCTGCTGCTGTTGCTGTCGCTGCTTTCCTGGACTTTCATCTTCCGCAAGTGGTTTGCGATTCGCCGGGCGCGCGCGCAAACTGAACGCTTCGAGCGCGATTTCTGGTCGGGCGGCGACCTGCAGGCGCTGTATCAGAGCGCCGCGAACAACCGCCACACGATCGGCGCGCTCGAGCGGATTTTCGAGTCCGGCATGCGCGAATTCCTGAAAGGCAAAGAGAAGCGCCTGAACGATTCCGGCGCGATTCTCGACGGGGCGCGACGCGCGATGCGCGCCGCATTCCAGCGCGAAATGGACGTGCTCGAAGCGAACCTCGCGTTCCTCGCGTCGGTCGGCTCGGTCAGCCCGTATATCGGTCTGTTCGGCACGGTGTGGGGGATCATGAATGCGTTCCGCGGCCTCGCCAACGTTCAGCAGGCCACGCTCGCGAACGTAGCTCCTGGCATCGCCGAGGCGCTGACCGCCACCGCGATCGGCCTGTTCGCCGCGATTCCGGCCGTGGTCGCCTACAACCGCTACGCGCACGACATCGACCGCCTGGCGATCCGTTTCGAAACCTTCATCGAAGAGTTCTCGAACATCCTGCAGCGCCAGGCACAGTAAGGAGGCCACGATGGCAGGCTCCCGCTCCTCCAGCATGCGCGGCTCGCGTCAGCGGCGCGCGATGGCCGACATCAACGTCGTGCCGTACATCGACGTGATGCTCGTGCTGCTCGTGATCTTCATGGTCACGGCGCCGCTCGTCGCGCCGTCGATCGTCAATCTGCCGACCGTCGGCGGCGCCGCGCCCCAGCAGCAGACCCCGCCCGTGATCGTCAACATCCGCGCCGACGGCAACATGAGCGTCAAGTACAAGGACGACTCCGGCACCCAGCAGCAGGAAGACATGACGAAGGCTGGCCTCAACGGTTTCATCGCCGATCGGGCACAATCGCACCCCGATCAGCCCGTTGTGATCGCCGCGGACAAAACCGTGAAGTATGAAGTCGTGATGAACGTGATGTCCCAGCTGAAGGCTCAGGGCGTCAAGCGCGTTGGATTGCTCGTCAAATCGCAATGATCCGCAAGAACTCCGATTATCCGCTTCAGCCACCGCGTGAACGCGGCACCGGGCGAGCTTTTCTGTTCGCGCTGGTGATGCATGCGCTGCTCGGATTCTTCCTGTATCACGGCATCCAGTGGCAGAACAGCACGCCCGAGGGCGAGCAGGCGGAACTGTGGACCGAGGTGCCGGACTCGGCGATCCCGCGTCCGGTTCCGCCGCCGCCCGTGCCCGCGCCGGTCGTCCCTGCCCCGCCCGTGCGCGACGAGCAGGCCGACATCGCGCTGCAGGAAAAGAAGCGCCAGCAACAGGAAGCGGCTCGCGCCGCGCAACTGGCCGAACAGCAGCGCCAGCAGAAACTGAAAGAGCAGCAGGACGCGGAACTGAAACGTCAGCAGCAGCTGGCGGCCGACCAGGCGGCCCAGCTCGCCGCACAGAAAGCCGCGAAGCTCAAGCAGCAGCAGCAACAGCAGCAACAGCAGCAGGCCGAGAAGCTCAAGCAACAGCAACTCGCCGAGCAGCAGAAGCAGCAGCAGCTGAAAGAACAGCAGGAGCAGAAGCAGGCTCAGGCGGATGCTCAGAAGAAGGCTGACGCCGAGAAAGCGGCGAAGGCCAAGGCGCAAGCCGATGCGGCCGCGCAGGCGAAGAAGCAGCTCGACGCCGATCGTCGCGCGCGGCTGGCGCAGATGCAGGGCGTCGCGGGCGGCGTGGGCGGCAGCAGTACCAGCAGCAACGGACTGGGCAAGAGCGGAACGGGTAGCGGCTCGGGCGGCACGGCGGCATCGCCTGGTTACGCGGACAAGGTACGCCGGCTGGTGCTCCAGCATGTGACCTGGGGCGGCGAAACGGAAGGTCTCGAAACCGTGATCGCCGTGCGATGTTCACCGGACGGTAATCAGCTGAGCGCAAACATTATTCGCAGCAGCGGCAACTCCGCGTGGGATGCCGCCGCGTTGCGGGCGGTTAAGGCCTCCGATCCGATGCCACGGGACGTCAATGGAAAGACACCAGAATCCTTCACTATCACGTTGCGTCCGGCCGCATGATTGCAGCTGACAACTGACTAACGACCAACGCCGCGCCCCACCCAGCGCGGCGTTCCGTGGGAACGAAATAGCCGTTTTCCGGTCTGTCTGCTGTCTTTGAGTATTGAGTAAAACCGTTTTGAGGAACCCATACAGCATGAGTTTGATGACCAAGCTAGGCCTGCGAACACTCGTGGCATCGTGCCTGATCGCCGTCGGCGGCGCCGCCAACGCACAACTCAACGTCCTCGTGACGGGCGTCGGATCCACCCAGTTTCCGATCGCAACGGCGAATTTCGCCAACGAAGCGAACTCCCCGCAGCAAGTCAGCAGGATCGTGCGTGAGGACCTGCAGCGCAGCGGCAAATTCACCAATATCGACGCAGGCTCGACGCCGGTGGCCGAGACCGATTCCGTCGACCTCGGCGCATGGAAGGCCAAGGGCGCCAATGCATTCGTCGCGGGCAGCGTGAACCGTCTGCCGAGCGGCCAGTACGAAGTGCGCTTCAAGCTGTACGACACGGTCAAGGGCGAAAGCCTCGGCGGCCTCGTGCTGGTGAGCCCGGAAAGCGGCCTGCGCATGAGCGCGCACAAGGTGGCGGACTACATTTACGCGAAACTGATGGGCGATCGCGGCGTGTTCGCGACGCGCCTGTCGTACGTGATCAAGTCCGGCAACCGCTATCAGTTGCAGATCTCTGATTCGGACGGTCAGGACGCACACATCGCGCTGTCGAGCCCCGAGCCGATCATCTCGCCGGCATGGTCGCCTGACGGCACCAAGGTCGCGTACGTGTCGTTCGAGAAGAAGAAGCCGATCGTCTATATCCACGATCTGCCCACGGGCCGTCGCACCGTCGTGTCGGATCAGAAGGGCAACAACAGCGCGCCGGCCTGGTCGCCGGATGGCCGCACGCTCGCCGTCGCGCTGTCGCGCACCGGCAATACGCAGATTTTCGCGGTCAACTCGGACGGCAGCGGCCTGCGTCGTCTCACGCAGGGCAGCTCGATCGACACCGAGCCGACCTACTCTCCCGACGGTCAGTGGATCTATTTCACGAGCGACCGCGGCGGCGCACCGCAGATCTACAAGATGCCGGCGCAAGGCGAAAGCGCGGGCAACGCGCAACGCGTCACGTTTACGGGCAGCTACAACACCAGCCCCCGTGTGAGTCCTGACGGCAAGGAGCTTGCCTATATCTCGCGCGTCGGTGGTGCATTCAAGCTGTACATCCAGGACCTGCAAGGCGGAACGGCCACGGGCCTGACGGACACGACACATGACGAATCGCCGAGCTTCGCGGCGAACGGTCAGTACATTCTTTACGCCACTCAGGTGAACGGCCGTGGCGTGTTGGCCGCAGTATCGACCGACGGTCGCACTCGGCAGGTCCTGTCCGTTCAGGGTGGCAGCGTACGCGAGCCGTCCTGGGGCCCGTTTATGCAATAACGTTGATGCAATAACACAAGGAGAGTAATCAAATGATGTCCAAACTTCGTTTCGCATTCGCCGTCGTGATGGTCGGTGCATTGGCCGCATGTCACTCGGGCGTCAAGCTCGACGAAAATGCCAACAAGGGCGCTGGCGGCGCTCAACCGAACCCGAACGACGTCGCGACGGTCAACGTCGACCCGCTGAACGATCCGAACAGCCCGCTCGCGAAGCGCAGCATCTACTTCGACTTCGACAGCTACTCGGTCAAGGACGACTACCAACCGCTGCTGCAACAACACGCGCAATATCTGAAGAGCCACCCGCAGCGTCACGTGCTGATTCAAGGCAACACCGACGAGCGCGGCACCAGCGAATACAACCTGGCACTCGGCCAGAAGCGTGCTGAAGCGGTGCGTCGTTCGCTGTCGCTGATGGGCGTGTCGGATTCGCAAATGGAAGCCGTGAGCCTCGGCAAGGAAAAGCCGCTGGCAACGGGTCATGACGAAGCGTCGTGGGCACAGAACCGCCGCGCTGACCTCGTGTATCAACAGTAAGTCAACAGGTGATGAGCCGTATGACGCATCGTTTCTCCTGGCTGCGGTTTGCCGCAGCGGCCTGCGTCGCAGGCACGGCCCTCGCGGCCGTGCCCGCCCATGCGGGCATGTTCGACGACGATCAGGCCCGCCAGGCCATTCTCGATCTGCGCTCGAAGACCGATAGTCTGTCGAGTCAGCTGTCGGCGGCGCAGCGCACGATCCTCGACCAGTCCAATCGTCTCGACCAGCTCAACCAGCAGGTCGCGACGCTGCGCGGACAGAACGAGGACATGGCGAACCAGCTCACGACGCTGCAAAAGCAGCAGAAGGACTACTACACCGATCTCGACACGCGCCTGAAGAAATTCGAGCCGCAGCAGCAGACGGTGGACGGCGTCCAGGGCGACGTGCAGCCGGGTGAAACCGATGCGTTCAACGCGGCTTCACAGCAATTCCGCAGCGGCGACTTCAAGACCGCGGCGGCCTCGTTCCGCAGCTTCATCTCCAAATATCCGAACAGCCCCTATCAGCCGACCGCGCAGTACTGGCTAGGCAACGCGCTGTATGCATTGCGCGACTACAAGGGCTCGACGGCGATCTGGCAAGGCATCGTGGCCAAGTACCCGCAGCATCCGCGCGCACCGGAAGCGTTGCTCGCGATTGCGAACAATCAGCTCGAACAAGGCCAGAAGGCTGCGGCGAAAAAGACGCTCGAGCAGATCGTCGCGCAATACGCCGGCTCGGATGTCGCGCAGTCGGCGCAGAGCAAGCTGTCGCAGATCAAGTAGCGCCAGGCGGTAGATGGATCACGCTTTGATGTAGTTGGCAGTAACGCGCAGTGTCCGAAGTCATAGCCACGCGCGCCTCTCGCTGGAAAGCCCGGGTAGCGATGCCCGGGCTTTTCATTTTGGGCAGCGGGCCTCGTCGAGTTGACAGGCCGTGGGTGCGCTTATATAATCTCGCTTCTCTTTTGGGTCGTTAGCTCAGCTGGTAGAGCAGCGGACTTTTAATCCGTTGGTCACAGGTTCGAATCCCGTACGGCCTACCAAAAGATTCGAGGGCTGACATGCGAAAGCATGTCGGCCCTTTTCCTTTTCCGGCTGGAAAACGGGCACGCGTACCAACTCAGCTCAAAGCGCGCTAACCGAAAACATCGGGGCACGGCGAGCCCTTGATCATCGCATGAGTGCGTGAACCAACCAGCGGTTCGCCTACATCAGCCCGTGCGCGATGCCGCTCGCCCCCGCCCAACGCTCGTTATCGTTTGACATGCCGAAATCGGCGAGCAGTAGCGAAACGGTGGCCGAACTCGCCGTCGACCGTTTTGCATTGGCGCGCGCAAGAATGCGCTGCTCGTGCGCGTAGAAGAATTCGAGCTGGCGCGCGTCGGACGCTTTGCGCTCGAGCTCGAACACCTCCTCGAGCACGCGGCGCGACACGTGAAAACGCTGAAGTCCGCGGCCAAGCCGGATCTGAAAGACAACACCGTCGCTGTTATGCGGCACCGCTGCCCAGATAAGCGGAATGCTACTCATGAAGCCCCCGTAAGTCTGGATCTTCGTGTCAGACATAGTGACGATTTCATCCTCGCACGTACAAAAGGACGGCGCGACTCGTCAATATTGAAACCATCCTGATTTGGTATTTTCGCCACAGTGGCGGGTGTGGCGACGCAACGGTCGTTGCTTGCGAACGCACCGGTCTGGAGCGAACCCTTACTCGACAGCAGTCCGTCGATCGCGCCGCACGCTGATTCCTCGGTTACGATGCAATGCTGTCCGATTCCATTTGCCATGCTCCTTCGCTTTCTTTTGGTCACCGGCCATGCAGAAGAAACATTCGCTTTTGCGTCGGGAATGCACACGCAAGGAATATGCGGTGGCTCGTCTGCTGCTTGCCACCCGCCGCCTGATGCGCGCTGACTCAGAGGCTGAGAAGGCGCTTGCAACCTGCTGGATGAATGCATGGGCAAGCGTCATCGGCGATGCACACTTCTCTGACCTCGTCCAGGAGGTGGCCAGACCCAAAGCGAGACGGCGGTTCACGCGCAGGCCTCGCACCTGAAATCCGCCGTCGCTCGATCTGAGTTGTGACGCCGCTACTCGAGCCTCATCCACCACGACACCCCTCTTCTTCCGACGATCTGCCCAGCAATTCGCCCTACGACCCGATTCATTTGTCGTATGATTCGCCACCTCTCAGACCGGCCAGGCGTCCGCTCGCATGATCGCTTCACGACGCCTTCGAGCGTGCTGCAAGCAATAGAGAAGAACAGACGACAAAAAGGCGAGCGCGTCCCGCAACGATCGGTCTTCCCCCGCCGTTCAGGCGGTACCCATGAAAGCTGCCAAGGTAATCTGGGTAGTGGCTTTGCCGTGTCTGATCGAACGTCACAAGCCCAGGGGGTCTCTCTTCAGGGCGGCATGCTCGGCGTCGGGGTTGGCGCGGCATGGACCGTCCACTCATGGTTCGGCTTGCACGCGGACTTCAACGCGATCCATCTGTCGCACAACTTCAAGGTCGGCGGCAAGCGCTACGAAGACGGCATTCGACTGCGTCAGGGTGGTCTTTACGGCAACTCGGTTCCGACCAACGGCATGCGTTGGAGATTGGCGTTTCTTATCGCTTCTGAGGGGTAGCGCACGAAATCAGTCGCAGTCCTATAAATCTTCAGAGTACTTGGCGCCGCATCGACACCTGCGCCTTTTCTGGCTATTTATCGAGATAAAAAGATATGCAATGATCGCCGCCGAATCAGCGGAGCATGTCTGAACCTTGCGCGAGCAAACGTTCCGGAAACTCCATGGCGCATTGCTCTTTCATAGAATCGATAATGACCAACTTTCTGTTCGATCTGCTATCGAACCTCGCTTTGCTTGCCATCGTATCGATGGCCTGTCGCCTCTATAACCGGTTCGGGTCGGGCGCCGTATTGAGTGGTCCGGCAATTTTCATTGTGCTCGCACTGATCGCGTGCGTGCTCGACGGCTTGCTGACGTTTCTCGTGTTCGCCGATGCGCAGAGCCGCTACGGGCAATTCGCCAAGCCGACCTCGTTTCTCCAGCGCGCGGGCGCGTATGCGCTCTCCATCGTGGTCGCGTTCTCGTGGCATCGCATGTCGGGCCGGCGGCGCGTCGCGAAAAGCGATGCGGACGAGGCGGTCGTCATCCACACGTCACCGTATTCCGAATCGCGGCTGCACTTGTAGGCTGACTTCCCGCCGTCTTTCATCTCCTTGTCACCACGCGTGGGTGAGGCAGGAACGGTGCTTGCGCATGCGGGCGCCGTCGGCTATAACTCCCGAAGACCGCGCCTTGTGGGTCATTGCACTACCGTCGTTCAATCCGTTGATGGCAACTTATAAAGAGGAAACATCTTGGATATCGAAACCGTACGCGCATTCATCATGACCCGGGGCATCGACATCGGCACCAAGGTGCTCGGCGCAATCGTGCTGTGGATCGTCGGCCGCTGGGTCATCGGGCTGATCACGAACCTGCTACGCAAGGTGCTGTCACGCAATAACAAGATCGACCCGACGCTCGCCCACTACCTCTCGTCGATTCTCAGCGGGTTGCTGAACCTGCTGCTCGTTCTCGCGATCCTGCAAGTCTTCGGTGTGCAGACGACGTCGTTCGCCGCACTGCTCGCCGGTCTCGGCCTCGCGATCGGTACTGCGTGGGGCGGCCTGCTCGCCCACTTCGCGGCCGGCGTGTTCATGCAGGTGCTGCGGCCGTTCAAGGTCGGCGATTTCGTCACGGCTGCGGGCGTCACCGGCACCGTCACGGAATTGGGTCTGTTCGGCACGACGATCGTCACGCCGGACAACGTGACGACCATCATCGGCAACAACAAGATCTTTTCCGACACGATCTCGAACTACAGCCTGTTGCCGTTCCGGCGCGTCGAGCTGACCGCGAAGATCGCCAATGGCGTCGATCCGACCGATGCGATCGCGCGCTTGAAAGCCGCCGTCGCGAAGATTCCGAACGTGACCGAAAATCCCGCGCCGGACATCGAGGTGTTGAGCTTCACGCCGGAAGGACCGCTGCTGTGCGTGCGCCCGTATTCGTCCAACCAGAACTACTGGCAGGTCTACTTCGACACCAATCGCGCAATCGTGCAGACCTTCAAGGAAGCCGGCTATCCGACACCGGAAACGCCGCTCGCGCCGCGCGCGGTCACGCGCGATTGACGGGATCGAAGCTCCGCGCGAACGCGGCCGGCGTTCGGACCGCAGCATGAAAAAAGGCGTCGCGAGATTCGCGACGCCTTTGTGTTTTCGAGGCCCGAACTACAGCAAACAGGCGGTCCTCAACGCGGACTCGCGTTCGCGCCATTCTTGCGCAGCATCTTCCACAGCGCGCCGAGCACGACCGGCACGACCGCCGCGCCGATACCGACAAGCACGATCACATTCAGATACTGACGGATGAACGGGATGTTGCCGAAGAAATAGCCGAGCAGCACGAGCAGCAGCACCCACAACAGCGCGCCGACGACGTTGAACATCTGGAAGCGGCTCCAGGTCATCGCCGACGCACCCGCGACGAACGGCGCAAACGTCCGCACGACCGGGATGAAGCGCGCGAGCACGATCGTCTTGCCGCCGTGCTTCTCATAGAAGTTATGAGTCTTCTGCAACGCGGCGCGATCGAGAAAGCGCTCGAGTACCGGAATGTGCGTATTGAACACGCGCGGTCCGATCGCACGGCCGATCAGGTAGTTGGTGGTATTGCCGGCGACCGCGGCGATGAGCAGCAACAGGATCAGCAGCCCGAGATGCATCTGCCCGGTCGCGCAGAACGCGCCGCCGATGAACAGCAGCGAATCGCCCGGCAGAAACGGCAAAACCACGAGCCCGGTTTCGGCGAACACGATCGCGAACAGCACCACGTAGACCCAGGTGCCGTATACCTGAATGAAGTCCCCGAGAAACTTGTCGATGTGCAGGACGAGGTTGACGAAATGTAGCAACGTATCCAAGGAACGTCCTTTTTAACCAGTATGTGCGTAGAGGGAAAACGGCCGTCGCGCGACCCGGAAACAGGGGCAGCACGCGGCGGGCCGACCGCTGCGAATTGACCGCGTCATGATACCGAAAGTGCCTTGGGTCGATTAAAAATCCGTCGATTCGGGCGATGCCCGGACAGTGTGCGCCGAGTCGCTATAATTTGGCCATGTCCGAATTCTCCGAAACGCCGGCCGGCACCGCCGCCACCGCCGCACTCTCCGACACCTCCAGCGCGGCGCCCGCGCCGCGTCCGTTGCGCGCGATCCAGCCGCTCCCCGATCAACTGATCAGCCAGATCGCTGCGGGCGAAGTGGTCGAGCGGCCGGCGTCGGTGGTCAAGGAACTGCTCGAGAATGCGCTCGACGCGGGCGCGCAGACGCTACGCATCCTGCTCGACGAAGGCGGCGTCAAACGCATCTCGATCACCGACGACGGCTGCGGCATCCCGGAGAACGAACTCGTGCTCGCACTGACGCGCCACGCGACCAGCAAGATCCGCTCGCTCGCCGAGCTCGAAGCGGTCGCGACGCTCGGGTTCCGCGGCGAGGCGCTGGCGTCGATCGCGTCGGTCGCGCAGATGAGCATCACGAGCCGCACCGCCGACGTGCCGCACGCAGTGCGCATCGATGCGGAAACCGGCGTGCTGAGCCCCGCGGCCGGCACGCAAGGCACCACGATCGAAGTCCGCGAGCTGTACTTCAACACGCCCGCGCGCCGCAAATTCCTGAAGAGCGAACAGACCGAACTCGGCCACTGCCTCGAACAGATCCGTCGCGCCGCGCTGGCGCGGCCGGACGTCGCGATTTCGGTGCTGCACAACGGCAAGGCCGTCGAGCACTGGAACGCGAGCGAGCCGCCCGCGCGCGTCGCGAAGATTCTCGGCGAGACGTTCGCAACCGCCCATCTGCCGCTCGACGAGTCCGCCGGTCCGCTCGCGATCTACGGCTGCGCCGGTCTGCCGACCGCGAGCCGCGGCCGTGCCGACCAGCAATATTTCTTCGTCAACGGCCGCTTCGTGCGCGACAAGCTGCTCACGCACGCGGTGCGCGCCGCCTATGAAGACGTGCTGCACGGTGAACGCTATCCGTCGTACGTGCTGTTTCTCGATCTGCCGCCCGAAGGCGTCGACGTGAACGTGCATCCTTCGAAAATCGAAGTGCGTTTCCGCGACTCGCGCTCGATCCACCAGTTCGTGTTCCATGCGGTGCAGCGTGCGCTCGCGCGGCACGCGGGCGCGTCGCCGGAAACCACGGCGGGCGGGCATGCGGCGCATCTGGAGCCGTCGGCCGGCGGGCCGGCATCGTTTGGTTCGACCCCGCTGGGCGGGGCAAGTAGTGAAAGCGCCGACAACCGCGTTGGCGCGGGCGCCGGTCTTTCAAGCGGCGCGGGAAGCCGCGACGGCTTTGGCGGCGGCAGCGGCTTCGGCAGCTTCGGCGCCTCGCAGCCGGGCAACACGTGGATGCGCCAGGCGCGCATGACGCAAGGCACGCTGCCGGTCGCGCAGCCGCTCGCGGGTTATGACGCGCTGTTCGGCCGCAAGGATCCGCTTGCCGGTCGAGTCGAAGGCGCATCGCTGTTCGAAGCGCGCGACTCGGCGGGCGACACGACGTCCCCGTACGACGCAACGCCGTTCGCGTCGCGCCCCACGTCCCCCGCATTCGATGCCACCGACGACCAGCCACTCGGCTTCGCGCTCGGCCAGGTCCACGGCATCTACGTGCTCGCGCAGAACCGTCACGGTCTCGTGATCGTCGACATGCATGCCGCGCACGAGCGCATCCTGTACGAGCAGTTCAAGAACGCGCTCGCCGATCGCACGATCGCCGTGCAGCCGCTGCTGATTCCGCAGACCATGCAGGCCGACCCGGTGGAAATCGGCACGGTCGAGGAAGAGCGCGACACGCTCGATGCGCTCGGCTTCGACCTCGCGGTGCTCTCGCCGACCACGCTCGCGATCCGCGCGGTGCCCGCGCTGCTGAAGGATGCCGATCTGCAAGCGCTCGCGCGCGCGGTGCTGTCCGACCTGCACGCGTTCGGCGGCTCGCGCGTGCTGACCGAGCGTCAGCACGAACTGCTCGGCACGCTCGCGTGCCATCACGCGGTGCGCGCGAACAGGCGTCTGACGCTCGACGAAATGAACGCGCTGTTGCGCCAGATGGAAGCGACCGAGCGTGCCGACCAGTGCAACCACGGGCGTCCGACCTGGTATCAGCTGACGCTGGCCGATCTCGATCGACTGTTCATGCGCGGGCAGTAACGCGCCGCGTTGGATCACACCGTTGCGCTGCGCGCCCGCTTGCCCATGACGTCACGCCCTACCCCTACCCCGATCCCATGTCTGCTCGGCCCGACCGCGTCCGGTAAGACCGCCGCCGCGCTCGCGCTCGCCACGCGGCGGCCGATCGAAATCATCAGCGTCGATTCGGCGCTCGTCTATCGCGAGATGGACATCGGCACCGCCAAGCCGACGGCGGAAGAACGCGCGGTCGCGCCGCATCATCTGATCGATATCGTCGATCCGGCGGATTCGTACTCGGCCGCCCAGTTTCACGACGACACGCTGCGGCTGGTTGGCGAAATTCACGCGCGCGGGCGACTGCCGCTGCTGGTCGGCGGCACGATGCTGTACTACAAGGCGCTCACTCAAGGACTCAACGACCTGCCCGGCGCCGACGCCGAGGTCCGTGCCTCGCTCGATGCCGACGCCGCCCGCGACGGCTGGCCGGCGCTGCACGAGCGGCTCGCCGCGATCGATCCGCTCACGGCCGCGCGTCTCGCGCCGAACGACTCGCAGCGCATCCAGCGCGCACTCGAAGTCTTCATGCTGAGCGGCCAGCCGATGTCGACGCTGCTCGCCGCACCCGCGCGCCTCGACGATGCCGCGTCGGCGTGGCGCTTCGTGCCGGTCGCGCTGGAGCCGTCCGAGCGCGGCGTGCTGCACGCGCGCATCGAGCAGCGCTTCGACGCGATGCTTGCGCATGGATTCGTCGATGAAGTCGTGAAGCTGCGCGCGCGCGGCGATCTGCTGCCCGAGATGTCGTCGATGCGCTGTGTCGGATATCGGCAGGTGTGGGAATACCTCGATGGCGCGACCGACTATCGGACCATGCGCGACAAGGGCATCTTCGCGACGCGACAGCTGTGCAAGCGCCAGCTCACATGGCTGCGTAGCATGCCGGAAAGACAGGTGGTGGATTGCTGCGATCCGCACGCGACGGCGCGGGTGGTGGAGTTGATCGAGACGCTGGTTTGACGCGCCGATCGGGATGAGGGAGTGGGGATTCGAAGCCCGCGCGGCGCACCATTGCGGCACGCCACGCGAACCTTCGTCGATCTTTAGACCACGACCGTCTGCGCTTCGCCGGCCGCGCTCTCGCGGACCGTGCCGATCTTCCAGACCTGCTCGCCCGCCGCCGACAGCAGACCGATCGCTGCTTCGGCATCCGCTGCCGACACGATCACCGCCATACCGATACCGCAGTTGAACACGCGGTGCATTTCGGCATCGGCGACGCCGCCGTGCTTCTGCAACCACGAGAACAGCGGCGGCAGCGGCCACGCGCTTTGATCGAGCTCGGCCGTCAGACCCTCGCGCAGCACGCGCGGGATGTTCTCGACGAGGCCGCCGCCCGTGATGTGCGCCATGCCCTTGACCTCGATCTGCTGCATCAGCGCGAGCAGCGGCTTCACGTAGATGCGCGTCGGCGCCATCAGCGCGTCGGCGAGCGAGCGGCCGTCGAAGTCGGCGTTCAGATCGGGATTGGCGCGCTCGATGATCTTGCGCACCAGCGAGAAGCCGTTCGAATGGATACCGCTCGATGCGAGGCCGAGCACCACGTCGCCGGGAGCGATCTTGCTGCCGTCGATGATCTTGCTCTTTTCCACCGCGCCGACCGCGAAACCGGCCAGGTCGTACTCGCCGTCCGGGTACATGCCCGGCATTTCCGCGGTTTCGCCGCCGATCAGCGCGCAACCCGACAGCTCGCAGCCTTGCGCAATGCCCTTCACGACGGTCGCCGCCGTGCCGACGTCGAGCTTGCCGCAGGCGAAATAGTCGAGGAAGAACAGCGGTTCGGCACCCTGCACGAGGATGTCGTTGACACTCATCGCGACCAGATCCTGGCCGACCGTGTCGTGCTTGTTCAGCTGGAACGCGAGACGCAGCTTGGTGCCGACGCCGTCGGTGCCGGACACGAGCACCGGCTCCTTGTACTTCTTCGGCACCTCGAACAGCGCGCCGAATCCACCGATGCCGCCCAGCACGCCGTCGCGCAGGGTTTTCTTGGCAAAGGGCTTGATGGCATCGACGAGGGCGTCACCTGCATCGATGTCCACGCCGGCGTCGCGATACGACAAACCTTGAGCGTCAGGAGCGGATTTCGGTTGATTCATGGGGAAGAGCAAGAAGGTCGGTAAAATGCGATTTTACCCGATGCTGGCCGCCTGGCTGGAATTCGCGCGTTCCGACGAGATCCGGGAAACGACTTTGCAACACGAGACCCCGATTCCGGCGCCGCCGGCCGCACAATTCAGTCCACCGCGCTTCGCAGCGCACGGCCTGGCAACCCGGCGAGCACGCTTTACGACAACTAACCGCCTGGCAACGATCCAGGCGCCCGAGGTCCCGGCCACTCGCGGCCTGAGCCTCATTTTCGGCATTAACCTACTGTGCTTCGTCAACTGACGCTCGATCTCGGCACCCCGCCGCCATCGACATTCGACAATTTCTTCGCCGGCGCGAACGCCGAGCTGGTCACGCGCCTGCGTGAGCTCGACGACGCGCTCGCCTGCGGACCGGTCGCCGATCGCACCTTTTACGTCTGGGGCGAGGCCGGCAGCGGCCGCACGCACCTGCTGCAGGCGCTCGTGCACGAGGCGCCGCCAGGGCATGCGCGTTTCGCCGGTCCGCAAAGCAGCCTCGCCGCCTTCGGCTTCGATCCGCGCGTCGCGCTCTATGCGATCGACGATTGCGACGCGCTGTCGGCCGCGCAGCAGATCGCCGTGTTCAACCTGTTCAACGAAGTGCGCGCGCATCCGACCAGCGCGCTCGTCGCCGCGGGCAACGCGCCGCCGATCGGCATGACCGTGCGCGAAGATCTGCGCACGCGCCTCGGCTGGGGTCTCGTGTTTCACCTCGCGCCGCTGCCGGACGACGCGAAGGCCGCGGTGCTCAAACGCGCGGCGCGCGAGCGCGGCATCATGCTTGCCGACGACGTGCCGGCCTACCTGCTCACGCACTTTCGCCGCGACATGCCGAGCCTGATGGCGCTGCTCGACGCGCTCGACCGCTTCTCGCTCGAACAGAAGCGCGCGGTCACGTTGCCGTTGTTGCGCACGATGCTCGCATCGCCCGATCCTGCCACCGCGCCGGGTTCACACGCCGCTCTTCCCGCTTCAAGTAAAATAGGCCCCCATGGCTAACCTTGCACTCTTCGATCTCGATCACACGCTCATTCCCACCGACAGCGACCACGAATGGGGCCGCTTCATGGTGAAAAAAGGCATGGTCGACGCCGAAAATTTCGCCCGTGAAAACGACCGCTTCTACGCCGACTACAAGGCCGGCAAGCTCGACATTCACGCCTACCTGATCGCCATGCTGACGCCGCTCGCGAAGTACACGCGCGCGCAGCTCGCCGACTTTCACGCGCAATACATGCACGAGGTCATCACGCCGGCCATCCAGCCGGTCGCGCTCGAACTCGTGCAGCAGCACCGCGAAGCGGGCGACCTGTGCTGCGTCGTCACGGCCACCAACGAATTCATCACGCGGCCGATCGCGCAGGCGTTCGGCGTCGACACGCTGATCGCGTGCGAGGCGGAGACCGTCGGCGGCGAGCCGCACGGCGCCTACACCGGCCGCCCGACCGGCACGCCGAGCTACAAGGAAGGCAAGATCGTGCGCACCGAAATGTGGCTCGCGTCGCTCGGCAAGAGCTGGAGCGACTTCGAGCACAGCTATTTCTATAGCGATTCGCACAACGACATCCCGCTGCTCGAAAAAGTCACCGATCCCATCGCGACCAATCCGGACGACACGTTGCGCGCCCATGCGCAGGCCAAAGGCTGGCGCATCCTCGAACTCTTCCAACCCTCGTGATCAAGAAACTCATCCGCAAGCTATTCGGCCAGGACGCGGCGACCGCTGACGACACGCTCTCCGCCGAAACTCAAGCCGACAGCAACGCCAACGACGAACCGCCGACGCGCGGCAAATCCGCTACCGGCACGGCCGCGCGGCCGCGCCGCAAGTCCGCCGCTGCCGCCGCCAAAGCGCCGCCCGAGCCGGACGTCCCGGTCATCATTCCGCACGACGTGCACGGCATCGACCCCACACTGATCTCGCGCAACGCGATCCGCGTGACCGAGGGCCTGCAACAGGCGGGCTACCGCGCGTTTATCGTCGGCGGCGCGGTGCGCGACCTGCTGCTCGGCATCAAGCCGAAAGACTTCGACGTCGCGACCGACGCGACGCCCGAACAGGTGCAGAAACTGTTCCGGCGCGCGCGCATCATCGGCCGGCGCTTCCAGATCGTGCACGTGCAGTTCGGCCAGGAAATCATCGAGACCTCGACGTTCCGCGCCCTGGTCGATCCACCCGCGGCCGACGCGCCGCTGCCGAAGCGTCTGAAGCGCGACGAGCTCGACCGCCGCACTCATGCGGTCGACGCGAGCGGCCGCGTGCTGCGCGACAACGTGTGGGGCGAACAGCACGAGGACGCCACGCGCCGCGATTTCACGATCAACGCGATGTACTACGATCCGGCCACGGAAACCGTGCTGGACTATCACAACGGCATGGCCGACATGCGCGCGCGCCTGTTGCGCATGATCGGCGACCCGGCCACGCGCTATCGCGAGGATCCGGTGCGCATGCTGCGGGTCGTGCGTTTCGCCGCCAAGCTCGACTTCGATATCGACGTCGCCACGCGCGCGCCGATCGAAAAGATGGCCGACCTGATCAACAACGTCCCCGCCGCGCGTCTGTTCGATGAAATGCTGAAGCTGATGCTGTCGGGTCACGCGCTCGGGTGCCTGAAGCGGCTGCGCCAGGAAGGCCTGCATCACGGTCTGCTGCCGCTGCTCGACGTCGTGCTCGAGCAGCCGACCGGCGAAAAATTCATTTCGCTCGCACTCTCCAATACCGACGCCCGCGTACTCGCCGGCAAGCCGGTGTCGCCGGGCTTCCTGTTCGCGACGCTGTTGTGGCACGACGTGCAGCAGCGCTGGCAAAAATTCGAGGCCGAAGGCGAATATCCGGTGCCCGCGCTGCATCGCGCGATGGACGAAGTGCTCGACACGCAGACCGAAAAGCTCGCGATCCACAAGCGCTTCTCGGCCGACATGCGCGAGATCTGGGGCCTGCAATTGCGGCTCGAAAAACGCTCGGGCCGCAGCGCGCTGAAGTTGCTCGAACACCAAAGATTTAGAGCGGGGTATGATTTCCTCCTGTTGCGCTGCGCATCGGGCGAACTCGACGAGTCGGTCGGTGCGTGGTGGACGGAGTTCATCGAAGGAGACGTCGCTGCGCGCGAGGCATTGCTCACGCAAGGCGGGAAGGACCGGAGCCCTAGAAAACGACGGCGGCGCGGTGGCGCCAGAAACCGCAAATCAGGTGACGGAGTGGAGGGCGGCTCGTCCGCCGAACGCACGGACAACGACGCGAGCCCTGAAGGCGCGCACGAAGACTGACGCGGCGTTCGCGGAACAAAGCCGTCAAACGATAGTTGCAGGAAGTTATGCCATGACGGTTGCTTATCTTGGCCTCGGCGCGAATCTCGGGGACGCGCGCCAGACCCTGAAAGACGCGGTGGTGTGCCTCGCCCAACAGCACACCATCACCGTGCTCGCCAAATCGAGCCTGTATCGTACTGCCCCGATCGACGCGGGCGGCGACGACTATTTCAATTGCGTCGTGAAGCTGGAAACGACGCTCCCCGTGCGGCATCTGCTCGCGCTGTGCCACAAGATCGAGCATCAGTTCGGCCGTGAGCGGCCGTTCCGCAATGCGCCGCGCACGCTCGATCTCGACATCCTGCTGTACGGCGATCAGTCGATCGACGAAGCCGATCTGATCGTGCCGCATCCACGCCTCGTCGAGCGCGCGTTTGTGCTGGTGCCGCTCGTCGAGATCGACGCGGCGATCGTCATTCCCCGACACGGCCAGGCCGCCGCGCTGCTCGACAGCGTCAGCGACCAGCGCATCGAGAAGGTGAAGTCGCCCTGCCAGTGTCCGATGCTCAATGCGCTGAGCGGCGATTCCGCCGACAAAGGCCGCTGCGAATGAGTTCGCCGCCGCTCACGGTCACCGCGCCGCAACTGCACCCGCCGTTCGGCTATATCGCGATCGAAGGGCCGATCGGCGTCGGCAAGACATCGCTCGCACGGCGCCTCGCGCAACGCTGGTCGATGCACGAACTATTCGAGCAGGCGCAGGACAATCCGTTTCTCGAACGCTTCTATCGCGACACCGCGCGCTATGCGCTGCCGGTGCAGTTGCACTTCGCGTTGCAACGCGCGCAGCAGGCGCAGCAAGTGAGCGCCGCGCAGGCAAGCGGCACGCCGCTGATCGCCGACTTCATCACCCAGCGAAACGACATCTTCGCCCGTCTGACCTTGCAGGAGGACGAGTGGCAGTTGTATCGCGCGCTGGCTCCAAGGCTCGAGGTCAGCGCGCCGGAGCCGGACTTCGTCGTGTATCTGCAGGCGAGCCCCGAGGTGCTGTTCGCGCGCATCCAGAAGCGCGCGGTGCCGATGGAGCTGCAGATTTCCGATGCATATCTGCGCGCACTGTGCGACGCGTACAACGAATTCTTCTACCACTATGACCGCACGCCCGTGCTGACGGTCAACGCCGAACATCTGAATCCGCTCGACTCCGACGCGGACCTTGCGCTACTGACCGAACGCATCGAGACGATGCGCGGCCGCAAGGAATTCTTTGTCAAAGGCACGTCGCTGTAAGCGGCGCGGCCATTCTCTTTTCTCACTGGATTGACCATGACTTATTTGCAGGAAGCGAGCCGGAGCGCGATCACCGTGCCGAAACTGCAGGCAATGCGCGAGGCCGGCGACAAGATCGCGATGCTCACCTGTTACGACGCGAGCTTCGCCGCGCTGCTCGATCGCGCGAGCGTCGACGTGCTGCTGATCGGCGACTCGCTCGGCAACGTGCTGCAAGGTCAGGCGACCACGCTGCCGGTATCGCTGGCCGATATCGCGTATCACACGGCGAGCGTCGCGCGCGCGCGGCCGGCGGCACTGATCGTCGCGGACCTGCCGTTCGGCACCTACGGCACGCGCGAAGACGCGTTCAGGAGTTCGGTCGAACTGATGCGCGCGGGCGCGCAGATGGTCAAGCTCGAAGGCGGCGAGTGGCTCGCGGACACGGTGCGGTTTCTGGTCGAGCGGTCGATTCCCGTGTGCGCGCACGTCGGTCTCACGCCGCAGTCGGTGCATGCGTTCGGCGGCTTCAAGGTGCAGGGCAAGACCGAAGCGGGCGCGAGTCAGCTGCTGCGCGATTCGCTCGCAGTGCAGGAAGCCGGCGCGCAATTGATCGTGATGGAAGCGATCCCGTCGCAACTCGCGGGCGAGGTCACGAAACAACTGCGCATTCCGACGATCGGCATCGGCGCGGGCGTCGACTGCTCGGGCCAGGTGCTCGTGCTGCACGACATGCTCGGGATTTTCCCCGGCAAGCGGCCGCGCTTCGTGAAAGATTTCATGCAGGGGCAGCCGAACATCCAGGCAGCCGTCGAGGCGTATGTGCGGGCCGTGAAAGACGGCACGTTTCCGGGCGCCGAGCACACGTTCTGATACTTCTTTGCCGCGCGCGCGGCATTCCGGCTTCAACGCTCTAACGAACGACCCGTGCCGGAACCGCGCCGCGCAACGCGTTGCACACGAGCAACGCTTCCGCGTTCAGCACATCGGCCTGCGTCAGCACCCTTTCACCGGCCTGCAGGCCCGACGCCTCATCGAGCAGCACGCTTCGCATCACGCCAGGCAGCACGCCTGACGCGAGCGGCGGCGTCCACCACTGTCCCCCGAGCTTCACGAATACGTTCGAGCGGCCGCCTTCGGTCAGCTCGCCCCGTTCGTTGAAGAACAGCGTGTCGAAGGCGCCCTTCGCTTCGGCTTCGCGCCAGCCGCGGTCGTAGTCGGCGCGGCGCGTGGTCTTGTGGCGCAGCAGCGGATCGGCGGCACTGGTCGGCGCGAACTGCGCTTCGGAGCCGAGCAGAACACCAACGGTCGCCTCCGCCAACGGCGTGAGTACCGCTGTCGTGATCTGTGTCGCGCCGCTCTTGCTCAATGCGAGCCGCATGCGATGCGGCGTGCGCGCAGGCAGCGCCGCGCACTGCGCGGCGATCTCTTCACGAATGCGACCCTCGTCGAACCCGAAACCGAGCACCACGGCGCTCGACGACAAACGCTGCAGATGTCGCTCGATATGCCGCACACCATCTTCCCGTGTCGCGTGCATCGTTTCGAACAGGTCGAAGCCCGGCTCGGCGCCAGTGAGAAAGCGTGCTTTCAATCGACACTCCTCGTGCTCGTCGGCGGCCACGCTGTCGAGCACGATGCCCGCACCGATGCCCATGCTGCCGCGCAGACCGCCCGTGCCGCCGGCTTGCCCCGACGCGCTCAACGTCAGCGTGCGGATCGCGACAGAAAGGCAGAAGTCGCCGCAATCGCGATCATCGCCCGGCGCATCGAGCCAGCCGATCGCGCCGGTATAAAGCCCGCGCGGCGTGCTTTCAAGCTCGTCGATCAGCTGCATCGTGCGATGCTTCGGCGCACCGGTAATCGAGCCGCACGGAAACAACGCGCGCAGAATCGTCGCGAACGAGGTGCCGCCGAGCAAGGTCGCCTCGACCGTCGACGTCATCTGCCACACCGACGCATACGGCTCGACCGAAAACAGCGCGGGCACGTTGACCGACCCGATCCGCGCGACCCGCGACAGGTCGTTGCGCAACAGATCGACGATCATCACGTTCTCGGCGCGGTTCTTCGGATCGTTGGCAAGGAATTCGGCGTTGCCCCGGTCGGTGACGGGATCTTCCGAGCGCGGCGCGGTGCCCTTCATCGGCCGCGCGCGCAACGTCGCGCCGTGCTTCTCGACGAACAACTCGGGCGAACACGACAGCACCCACGCGTCGTCCGGCAATGCGATCAGCGCGCCGAACGACACCGGCTGACGCGCGCGCAAACGCCGATAGAACGCGAGCGGCGAGCCGAACACGTCGAAGCCGAGCCGGTAGGTGTAGTTGACCTGATAGGAATCGCCCGCGCGCAGGGCGGCGTGAACCGCCTCGATCGCCGCGTCGAACTCCTCGCGGTCAACGCTTTCGCAGACGTTCGCCGTGCCCGCGACCGAGGGCTCCGGCGCGCCGTTGTCGCGTGTCATCAGCCAGGCGTCGACCTCGTCGCGCGAGAGCTTCGCGCAGCGCTCGAACAATAAAAAACGCAGCGTGGCATTGCCACGCTGCGTTTCAGTGGGCCGAAGCGCATCGATACCGACGAGCGCACGGCCAAATTCATAGTCGGCCAGCACGACGCCGTGCAAACCGTTGCGGGTATCCGCCGCGACGCTGTCGCACACGGCGTCGAGCTGGGCCGCCTCAGTGCAGACCCGCTCGCGCACGAATCCCGTGTACAAGCGGCTCGACGGACGCGCCGCCGTTGCACCGCAATCGTCGAGCAGCGCGAACACCGCGCCGCGCCTGTCCACCGTCATGCTGACCGCCAATTCAGATCAATCGAAAAAGCTCTTCACGCGATCGAACCAGCTCTTGCTTTGCGGACTATGCCGCGCACCGCCTTCCACGAGCGCCTTTTCGAACTGCTTGAGCAGATCGCGCTGCCCATCGGTCAGCTTGACCGGCGTTTCGACCTGCACGTGCACGTACAGATCACCGGCGATGCTCGAGCGCAGCCCCTTGATGCCCTTGCCGCGCAACCGGAACGTCTTGCCCGACTGCGTGCCTTCCGGCACCGTGAAGCTCGCGCGGCCGGCGAGCGTCGGTACCTCGATATCGCCGCCGAGCGCCGCGGTGGTGAACGGGATCGGCATCTGGCAATGCAGATCGTCGCCGTCGCGCTCGAACACCGAGTGCTGCTTGATATGAATCTCGACGTACAGATCGCCCGACGGCCCGCCGTTGATGCCCGGCTCGCCGTTGCCGGCCGAGCGGATGCGCATGCCGTCGTCGATACCAGCCGGAATCTTCACTTCGAGCGTCTTGGTTTCCTTCACCTTGCCCGCGCCGTGGCAGTGATTGCACGGGTCGGGGATGTAGGTGCCGGTGCCGTGGCACTTCGGGCAAGTCTGCTGGATACTGAAGAAGCCCTGCGACATGCGCACCGAACCCGAGCCGCTACAGGTCGGGCAGGTTTCCGGCTTGGTCCCGGGCTTTGCGCCCGAGCCGTGACAGACTTCGCACGAAACCCAGCTCGGCACGCGAATCTGCGTGTCGTAGCCGTGCGCGGCCTGCTCGAGCGTAATTTCCATGCTGTAGCGCAGATCGGCACCGCGATACACCTGCGGACCCGCGCGGCCACCGCCGCGTGCAGCACCGCCGGCCGCCTGGCCGAAGATGTCGCCGAAGATGTCGCCAAACGCATCGGCAAAGCCGCCGAAACCCTGAGCGCCAGCTCCACCCATGTTCGGATCGACGCCCGCGTGACCGTACTGATCGTACGCGGCACGCTTTTGCGAATCCGACAGCATTTCATAGGCTTCCTTCACCTCCTTGAAATGCTCTTCCGCATCCTTGTTGCCCGGATTGCGGTCGGGGTGGTGCTTCATCGCGAGCTTGCGATAAGCCTTCTTGATTTCGTCGTCGCTCGCGTTCTTTGCGACGCCCAGAACCTCGTAGTAATCCCGTTTCGCCATATCGGTTCAACGCCGCCGCGCAAAGCGACGCGGTAGCTCCTTGTGAATGCTGTGGAGTCTCACGACTCGTCCGGCCGCTGTCTGCGCCGCGCTTGCCCACGGTTCAAAACAACGCCCTCCATAAAACGAACGTGCCCGGAGAGCCCAAAGGGCTCACCAGGCGCGAAAACCGCTCTTGCACTTCGGGCGTCCCAAGGACGCCCTTCTCGTGCAGCCGGGCCGTGCACATCGCTGCGCACGGCTTTACGGTCGGATGCCGACCTGGCTTTAGTCTTTCTTGACTTCCTTGAACTCAGCGTCGACCACGTCGTCGGCCTGCTGGCTCGCGCCCGCCGATGCACCGGCACCACCCGCCGCGCCCGCTGCCGCTTCGGCACCTTGCGCAGCCTGCATATCGGCGTACATCTTCTCGCCCATCTTCTGCGAGGCCGTGGCCACCGCTTCGATCTTCGCTTCGATCGCAGCCTTGTCGCTCGCGCTGCTCTTCAGCGCCTCTTCGAGGTCCTTCAACGCGGCCTCGATCTTGTCCTTCTCGCCGGCTTCGAGCTTGTCGCCGTACTCGGTCAGCGCCTTCTTCGTGCTGTGGACGAGCGCGTCACCCTGGTTGCGGGCGTCGGCCAGCTCACGCAGCTTGTGATCTTCTTCCGCGTTCGCTTCGGCGTCCTTCACCATCTTCTCGATTTCGGCTTCGGACAGACCCGAGTTCGCCTTGATCGTGATGCGGTTTTCCTTGCCGGTCGCCTTGTCCTTCGCGCCGACGTGCAGAATGCCGTTCGCGTCGATGTCGAAGCTCACTTCGATCTGCGGCACGCCGCGCGGTGCCGGCGGAATGCCTTCGAGGTTGAACTCGCCGAGCAGCTTGTTGCCCGCTGCCATTTCGCGTTCGCCCTGGAACACCTTGATCGTCACGGCGCTCTGATTGTCGTCAGCCGTCGAGTAGACCTGCGCGTGCTTGGTCGGGATCGTGGTGTTCTTGTTGATCATCTTCGTCATCACGCCGCCGAGCGTTTCGATGCCGAGCGACAGCGGGGTCACGTCGAGCAGCAGCACGTCCTTGCGGTCGCCCGACAGAACCTGGCCCTGGATCGCGGCACCGACGGCCACGGCTTCGTCCGGGTTCACGTCACGGCGCGGGTCCTTGCCGAAGAACTCCTTCACCTTTTCCTGCACCTTCGGCATACGGGTCATACCGCCGACCAGGATCACGTCGTCGATTTCGCCGACCTTCACGCCTGCGTCCTTGATGGCCACGCGGCACGGCTCGATCGTACGTGCGATCAGTTCTTCAACCAGCGCTTCGAGCTTCGCACGCGTAATTTTCAGGTTCAGGTGCTTCGGACCCGATGCGTCGGCCGTGATGTACGGCAGGTTGATTTCGGTCTGCTGGCTCGACGACAGCTCGATCTTGGCCTTTTCAGCCGATTCCTTCAGGCGCTGTAGCGCGAGCACGTCCTTCGACAGATCGACGCCCTGCTCCTTCTTGAACTCGCCGATGATGTAATCGATGATGCGCTGGTCGAAGTCTTCACCGCCGAGGAACGTATCGCCGTTCGTGGACAGCACTTCGAACTGCATTTCACCGTCGACGTCCGCGATTTCGATGATCGAGATGTCGAACGTGCCGCCGCCGAGGTCGAACACGGCGATCTTGCGGTCGCCCTTTTCAGCCTTGTCCAGCCCGAATGCCAATGCGGCCGCGGTCGGTTCGTTGATGATCCGCTTGACTTCCAGACCGGCGATGCGGCCTGCATCCTTGGTGGCCTGACGCTGGCTGTCGTTGAAGTACGCGGGCACCGTGATCACGGCTTCCGTGACGGTCTCGCCGAGGTAGTCCTCAGCGGTCTTCTTCATCTTGCGCAGCACTTCGGCGGAGATCTGCGGCGGCGCGAGCTTCTGGTCGCGCACTTCGATCCATGCGTCACCGTTGTCGGCCTTCATGATCTTGTAGGGCATCAGGCCGATGTCCTTCTGCACTTCCTTCTCTTCGAAGCGGCGGCCGATCAGGCGCTTGACCGCGAACAGCGTGTTGCGCGGGTTCGTGACCGACTGACGCTTCGCAGGCGCGCCAACGAGGATCTCGTTGTCTTCCATGTACGCGATGATCGACGGCGTGGTGCGCGCGCCTTCCGAGTTCTCGATCACCTTGACCGAGTTGCCTTCCATGATCGCCACGCACGAGTTGGTCGTGCCGAGGTCGATGCCGATGATTTTGCCCATTTTTACAAATCTCCTGACTTTGATCGCTGCGGAAAGCGCCCGGTTGGCCCATCTGGCGGCGGGACGATCCGCTCTCAATTCATACCTGCACTCAAAATAAGTGCGGCCACATCGTTTTCAAGACCTCTTTTGCGATGCGGTCTTTAATTTTTTTCAATCATGGGGCGGGCTCCTGAATCTTCGCTGCGAGCCCGCTCCGTCAGCCTGCATGGCGCCCCGGCGCGGCGCGCCGGAAGTGCCTGAATCGACTGGATTTTTTGCGACACGAAGCAACGTTGCAGGCGCGAGGGAGCAAACGCCCGAGCAGCGCCTCGCCGTGCTTACTTCGGCGCCGCGACGGTCACGAGCGCGGGACGCAGCACCCGATCCGCGATCACGAAACCCTTTTGCAGCACCGCGACGACGGTATTCGGCTCCTGGTCGGCCGGCACCATCGAAATGGCCTGATGGCGATGCGGGTCGAACTTTTCGCCGACCGGATTGATGGCCACGACCCGGCCCTTCTCGAGCGCGCCGCTCAACTGACGCAGCGTCAGCTCGACGCCTTCGCGGACCTTCTGCAGGTCGTCGGACGAATGGGCAACGGCCGCCTCGAGACTGTCGACCACCGGCAGCAGATGCTCGGCGAAGCTCTCGATCGCAAACTTGTGCGCCTTGGCGACGTCTTCCTGAGCGCGACGGCGCACGTTTTCGGTTTCGGCCTTCGCGCGCAGGAAGCTTTCCTGCAAATCGGCGATCTTCGCCTGAGCGTCGGCCAGCGCCTGCTCGCCGGCAGCCTGGGCCGGTTCAGTGGTGGCGCCGGTGTCCTGCTGCTGAGCAGCGGCCCCAGCGGCCTCGGCGGCCTGGCGCGCGGCTTCGTCGGCGGGCGTGGGATTCTGGCTCGTCGGGTTCTCTTGCGTGTTTTCCATGTCGCTGAAAGTCGTAAAAAAGTAAAAGCCAAAGGCGGTGAAAGCCGCTTCGACGCGCGGCGATCCGTGCGTTGCCAGATCGCGACACGCGTCTTCGCGCCGAGCCGCCAGTCCGGACCCCAGATGGGGCCTGAAAAAGCCGTTTCAAGCGGCTCAGCGGGTTTTTTCGCACCACCGGTGTGCAGGCGAAACGCGCCGTAACAACCATTATCCTGGCGCAATCAGATAGGGATTGAGTGCGGCTCGCAACTGACCTATTCTCCAGTCATGGAGCGGAAACGCCACGTTAACCCTAATTTAACGTAAGCCTTACCGAAGCCTGACAGTTGTACCGATAGCCTGTCTCAGCCCACCACCTTCCCAAGGGGAGTACCGTGAAACTGACCTTTGCAATCGGGGTGGTCGCACTGGTACTGATCGCGGGCACCACGACCATCTGCATGTCCGGTGCGGTCAACGACCACACCACCGAGTACGGCGGCGTTCACGCCACGATGGAGCAGTTTTTCAATCCCCACCTGAAAATCTGTCGATAGTGCGCCGGTCGCGTTTGGTCGGTCGCCCGTGCAGCGCGGCGGCCGGCTCGTGGTACACCTTGCGCCGCTCCTGCTCGACCCGCCGCTTCGCCTTGCTCTCCTCGGTTTCCACATAAAGCGTCTGCGCGACGCTCGCCGGGCCACGTACGTCGCACACGCCCAGCACTTCCACCTGCCACACGAACCGCTCGATCTCGATTTCGACGAGATCGCCGACACGCACGTCCTTCGCCGGCTTCACGGCCGCGCCGCCGATGCGCACGCGCCCCTTCTCGACCGCGTCCGCCGCCAGCGACCGCGTCTTGAAAAAGCGGGCGGCCCACAGCCATTTATCGATGCGCAGCTTCGCGCCCGGTTCGGTTGAGATGCGGTAGTTCATCTGCGTATTCAAGCTCCCGTGGTGTGCGGCACAGGCGCCGCCTGCACCGGCCAGCCCTGCAGGTTCTGCGCGACGATTTCGCCGAGCGCGGCAACCCAGGGTTGCGACGCGTTCAGACAGGCGATCCGGTGAAACTCCTTGCCTCCCGCCTGCAGAAATTCGCCGCGCACTTCCATGCCGATTTCCTCGATCGTTTCGAGGCAGTCGGCGGTGAAGCCCGGACAAAACACGTCAGCACGTCGCACGCCTGCCGCGCCGAGTTCCTTCAGCGTCGGTGCCGTGTAGGGTTGCAGCCATTCGGCCTTGCCAAAGCGCGACTGGAACGTGATGCGGCATTCCACCGGCGTGAGATCGAGCGCCTGCATCAGCAGCGCGCCGGTCTGCTGGCATTGCTCGTGGTACGGATCGCCCAGGTCGAGGGTGCGCTTGGGCACCCCGTGGAAACTGAGCACGAGCTTGTCGCCTGCCGCGAAGTCGGGGCGGCCATGCAGATGCCAGTAGTGATGCACCTGCGCGGCGAGCGCCGCGATATACGCCGGGTGATCGGCGTATTGACGCACCGTGCGAATCTCCGGCTGATTGCGCATGCGCTTGAGCGCGGAAAAGGCTTCGTCGAAAGCGGTTGCGGTGGTCGACGACGAATACTGCGGATACATCGGCATCAGCAGCACGCGCTCGGCGCCCGCGAGCTTCAGCTGATTGAGCATCGCCGGAATGCCGGGTGTGCCATAGCGCATCGCGTAGTCGACCAGCACCGTGTAGTCGTTCAGTTGCAACAGGTGGCGCAACCCCTCCACCTGCTTTTCGGTATGCACGCGCAGCGGCGAGCCCTCCGGCATCCAGACCGCCGCATACTTCTTCGCGGAGCTGCGGCTGCGAATCGGCAGGATCAGCAGACGCAAAATGAGCTGCCACAGCAACGCTGGAATTTCGACTACGCGCGGGTCGGACAGGAACTGCGCGAGATAGCGGGACACCGCGCGCGGCGTCGGCGCGTCGGGCGTGCCGAGATTGATCAGCAACACGGCGACGCGATGCGACGCAGCGTTCTGTGAAGGCCGCTCGAGATCGAAGCGCATAGGCAGCAGAATTCACCGCTTTACGCGGCGAGTCGATTCAGTGGAGATTCATTATAGCGGCGCGGGTTCTGCCTGGCGCCGCCAGACACCCCTGGCCATTCGGACGATTGGCAGACGCCGCGGGTTCGCGCATCATGACCGGCACGGGCTGCGATGACGGCAGCGCCGCGCGGCGAGAGGACTACTGCTGGCTGAGCGTCATGGACAGCAGCCGCGCGGTGATGTCGACGATCGGAATCACGCGGTTGTAGGCCATGCGGGTCGGCCCGATCACGCCGAGCGTGCCGACGATCTTGCCGTTTACCTCGTACGGCGCGGTGACGACGCTCATTTCCTCGATCGGCACCAGAGTCGATTCGCCGCCGATGAAAATCTGCACACCCGCCGCGTGACTCGACACGTCGAGCAACTGGAGCAGGCTGGTCTTCTGGTCGAAGACATCGAACAGCTTGCGCAGGCGCGCCATGTCCGACGAAAGATCGGCGACTTCGAGCAGATTGCGCTCGCCCGAGATCAGCACGGTCTCGCCGGTGTCGGATTCGTCGGTGCTCGCGGTGACGGCCGCGTGCATCAGCGAGGTCATGTCGCCGCGCAGCTCGTCGATTTCCCCGCGCAGGCGGCGGCGCACTTCGTCGAACGACAGGCCCGCGAAGTGCGCGTTGATGTAATTGGAGGCTTCCACCAGCTGCGACGGCGAAAAGTCGCGCTGGGTCGCGAGGATGCGGTTCTGCACGTCGCCTTCGGGCGTCACGATGATCAGCAGAATGCGCTTGTCGGACAGACGCATGAATTCAATCTGCTTGAACACGTGGCTGCGGCGCGGTGTGAGCACGACGCCGGCGAACTGCGACAGGTTGGACAGCACGCTCGCCGCCGCGGCGACGATTTTCTGCGGCTCGCCCGCCTGCAGCGTGGTCTTGACGGTGCGCATCACCGCTTCCTCGTCCGCGGCGGATTCGACCGTCAGCATCGTGTCGACGAACAGGCGGTAGCCACGCGGCGTCGGAATGCGCCCCGCCGACGTATGCGGACTGATCACGAGCCCCAGATCCTCGAGGTCGGACATCACGTTGCGGATCGTGGCCGGACTGAGTTCGAGGCCCGAATAACGTGACAGGGTGCGCGAGCCGACCGGCTGACCTTCGGCGATGTAGCGCTCAATCAGCGTCTTGAGGAGGGTTTGTGCGCGAGGATCTAGCATGACGAAAAATTTTAGCTCAGTGGCACCGCAGCCGGGAGCGCCCGCGGCGCCCGCTCCCGTCGCATGGATCGCCGTCAGCCGGCTCGCATGTCATCGGGTCTTCACCATTCTAACGATAATCACGGCATGCGCAGACGCCCCGCGTGCGCCGGCCCGCTCCCGGGTCGGTCTGCGGTTCTTTTCAGGCCCTACCTATGGTGTAATGCCGGCATGCAAGTGACCAGCCAGTTCAAGACCGTCGCGCTCGTCGGGCGCAGCAATACGCCGGGCATCGGCGAGCCGCTCCTCGCGCTCGCCGAGGTCATCGCGAAGCTCGGCCTCGAAGTCGTGTTCGAAGCCGACACCGCGGCCGAAATCGGCGTAACCGACTACCCGGCGCTGCGCGCCGCCGAAATCGGCGCGCGCGCCGACGTCGCCGTGGTGCTCGGCGGCGACGGCACGATGCTCGGCTTCGGCCGCCAGTTGGCGCCGTATCGCACGCCTTTGATCGGCATCAACCACGGGCGGCTCGGCTTCATCACCGACATCCCGATCTCCGACATGCTCGAGATCGTGCCGCAAATGCTCTCCGGCAATTTCGAGCGCGAGGAGCGCGTGCTGCTGGAAGCGCGCATCGTGCGCGACGGCACGCCGATCTATCACGCGCTCGCGTTCAACGACGTGGTGGTCAACCGTAGCGGCTTCTCGGGCATGGCGGAGTTGCGCGTGTCGGTCGACGGCCGCTTCATGTACAACCAGCGCTCGGACGGCCTGATCGTCGCGACGCCGACCGGCTCGACCGCGTACGCGCTGTCGTCGCAGGGGCCGATCCTGCATCCGCAACTGCAGGGCTTCGTGCTGGTACCGATCGCGCCGCATGCGCTGTCGAACCGGCCGATCGTGCTGCCGGACGAGTCGAAGGTCAGCATCCAGATCGTTTCCGGGCGCGAAGTGAACGTCAATTTCGACATGCAGTCGTTCACGTCGCTGGAACTTGGCGACACGATCGAGGTGCGTCGTTCGCGTCACACGGTGCCGATGCTGCATCCGGTCGGCTACAGCTATTACGCGACGTTGCGCAAGAAGCTGCACTGGCACGAGTACCCGTCGCACGAAGAAGACCAGAAGCCGCAAGCGGCTCCTTGAGGCGCACACGCCGCCGCGGCCGCCACCCGAACCCCAAGCTCATCCCGACGACCTCCATGCTTCGCCATCTCTCGATACGCGACTTCGTCATCGTCGCCGCGCTCGACCTCGAATTCGACAGCGGCTTTACCGTTTTCTCGGGCGAAACCGGCGCCGGCAAGTCGATCCTGATCGACGCCCTCGCGCTCGCGCTCGGCGCACGTGCCGAGGCGAGCGTCGTGCGTACCGGCGAGAGCCGCGCCGACATCACCGCGGAGTTCGAAACCCACGCGCAGGTCGACGAGTGGCTCGACGCGCAGGCGCTCGGCGCGACTGACGACGACAGCCAGCACGGCGGCACCGTGATGCTGCGACGGGTGGTCGACGCGAACGGCCGCTCGCGCGCGTTCATCAACGGTACGGCGGCCACGCTCGCGCAGCTGCGCGAAGTCGGCGAAATGCTCGTCGACATTCATGGTCAGCACGCGCATCAGTTGCTGATGCGCCCGGACGCGCAGCGCGAACTGTTCGACACGCACGCGGGTCTGTCAGACATGGCCGCCGCGGTGACGCGCGCATGGCGCGCGTGGCGCGACAAAGCGCAGGCGGTCGAGCACGCGCAGACGCGCGATCGCGAGCTGCAACTCGAGCGCGAGCGACTCGCGTGGCAGCTCACCGAGCTCGACAAGCTCGCGCCGCAGCCGGGCGAATGGGAAGAGGTCAACACCGAGCATCGGCGGCTGTCGCATTCGGCGAATCTGATCGACGGCGTGCAGGGTGCGCTCGGCGCGCTGTCCGAATCGGACGAGGCGATGATCACGCAGCTCGGCTCGATCGTGTCGAAGGTGCGCGACCTCGCTGAGATCGACCCGGCGCTGAACGACGTGCTCGCCGCGCTCGAACCGGCCGAAATCCAGTTGCAGGAGGCCGCGTACTCGCTGAGCCATTACGCGCAGAAACTCGAGCTCGATCCGGAGCGGCTCGCGCAGGTCGAAAAGCGCCTCGACGCGCTGCATTCGACGGCGCGCAAATTCCGCCTCCAACCCGAGACACTGCCTGAAGAACACGAAGCGCGCCGCAAGCAACTGGCGGCGCTCGACGCGGCCGCCGACCTCGACGCGCTGCGCGCCGCCGAAGCGCAAGCGAAGGAAGTGTTCATCGCGGAGGCGAAAAAGCTCTCGAAAGCGCGCGCGAAAGCGGGCAAGGCGCTCGGCGAGGCGGTTACGACTGGCATGCAGGAACTGTCGATGAAAGGCGGCAGCTTCGAAGTCGCGCTGGTGCCGCTGCCCGAAGGCGGCGCGCATGGGCTCGAGCAGATCGAGTTTCGTGTCGCCGGTCACGCCGGCGTGCCGCTGCGGCCGCTTGCGAAGGTCGCCTCAGGCGGCGAACTCGCGCGGATCAGTCTCGCGCTGGCGGTCATCGCGAGCGCGGCCAGCCCAACACCGACGCTGATCTTCGACGAAGTGGACACCGGCATCGGCGGTGGTGTGGCCGAAGTGGTCGGGCGGCTGCTGCATCAGCTCGGCGAGGCGCGCCAGGTGTTGTGCGTGACCCATCTGCCGCAGGTCGCCGCGCGCGGCGATCATCATTTTCAGGTCGCGAAGACCGGCAACGGCCAGGGCGGCACGCTCAGCAGCGTGACCTCGCTCGACAAGGCGAGCCGTATCGAGGAAGTCGCGCGGATGCTCGGCGGCCTCGAAATCACGGCGACCACGCGCAAGCACGCGAAGGAAATGCTGGCCGCCTGAGTTGGTGCCGTGCGTCGGCCACGGCATGTCAACTGCTTCGGGTTGGCCGGGACCTCGCACTGATCCCGGCCACGCAGGATGCACTACGCGAAGGTCGGCGCCCTCACCCGAACACCCTCTTCCACAACGCCAGCACCGCCTCGCGCTCGGTCGCGACCAGCGCGGGTTCGACCCGCGCCTTCTCCATCCCGTCGAGCCGCAGCGTGTGCTGCAGCTTGCGATAGCGCCGATACGCCGCGCCGACCGTCTCCGCTTCGGCCTCGCTCATCAGCCCGAACCGCGACACCTCGCGCAACAGCGCGATATTGCCGGTATTGCGGATCAGCTCGGGATCGCGCGCCGCATGCAGCAGTACCCAGTACTGCACGGTGAACTCGATATCGACCATGCCGCCGCGGTCGTGCTTCAGGTCGAACAGGTCCGGCGTATGGTTCGGGTGGCCCGCCTCGACGCGCGCGCGCATCTCGACGATCTCCTTCGCGAGCGGCGGCGCTTCGCGCGGCGTCGTCAGCACCTGTTCGCGGATCGCCTCGAACTTCGCGCCGATCTCCGGATCGCCCGCGCAGTAGCGCGCCCGCGTCAGCGCCTGGTGCTCCCACACCCACGCGGTGTTCGCCGCGTCGCCCTCGCGCAGCTGGTAGCGGCGAAACGCATCGAGGTCGGTGACGAGCAGGCCCGACTCGCCATTCGGCCGCAGCCGCAGATCGATGTCGAACAGCGTGCCGGCACCGGTCGCGGTCGTGAGCCACGTGATCAGGCGCCGCGTGTAGGTCGCGTAGACGTCGGCGGCGGCATCGTCGGGGTCGTCGTAGAGGAAGATCAGGTCGAGATCCGACGCGTAGCCGAGCTCCTTGCCGCCGAGCTTGCCGTAGGCGATCACCGCGAAGCGCGGCGCGTCGCGGTGACGCTTCGCCAACTGGTTCCAGACGGCTTCGAGCGTCACGTCGAGCACCGCGTCGGCGAGTTCGGACAGCCGGTCGCTGACGTGCTCGACGGAGAGCTTGCCGGCAAGATCGATCAGCAGAATGCGAAACACCTCGGCCTGATGCGCGTGGCGCAACAGATCCATCTGCTGCTCGACGCCGTCGGCGGCCGCGAGCCGCCGGCGCAACGTGCGCTTGAATTCGGGCCAGTCGAACGGGCTGTTGATCGCGTCGCCGTCGAGCAATTCATCGAGCAGCTGCGGATGGCGGATCAGATAGCCTGCCGCCCAGCGCGAGCCGCCTAGCACCGACAGCACCTGATGCAGCGCTTGCGGATATTCGGTCAGCAGCGCCAGATAGGCGCCGCGCCGGCTCACCGCTTCGAGCAGATCGAAAAAGCGCGCGACCGTATCGCCACGCCGCCCGGCCGGCTCCAGCGTGCGCGCGGCTTCGAGCGCGCGCTGCGCGACGATGTCGAAACGCTGCCGGCTGCGCTCGTTCAGGCCCATGTAGCGCGACGAACGCCACACCGCCTGCAGCCGCACGAGCAGTTCGTTCGGCGCGGCCACACCCAGTTCGACGAGCCGCGCGCGCAGCGCGTCGTCGGCGCTATCGTCGGCGAGCGCGCTGCTCCACACCCACGCGGCGGCGCCATCCTCGGGTGCCGCGCAGCCGTCGCGGCCGCCCACCTTGTCGGCGAAAATCTGGTCGAACTGCTGTTCGACGAACTCGCGATGCGCATCGAGCTTCGTCATCAACTGCGGATAGTCGTCGCAGCCCATCGCGCGCGCGAGCGCCACGCGGTCTTCGGGGTCGACCGGCATCGCGTGGGTCTGCGCGTCGTTGCGGTATTGCAGACGATGTTCGAGCTCGCGCAAAAAGCGATAAGCCAGCGACAGCTTCACGCACACCGACGGGTCCATCAGCCCGTGCGTGGCCGCGTGGCGCAGCACGGCGAGCGTCGGCCGCACGCGAAAACCGGCGTCCTGGCCGCCGCGGATCAGTTGAAACACCTGCGCGCTGAATTCGATCTCGCGGATGCCGCCACGGCCGAGCTTGATGTCGTCGGCCTTGTCGGGCCTCATCGACGCGCGGCGCTGCGCCTCCTGGCGAATCTGCAGATGCAGCGCGCGAATCGCGCTAATGACGCCGAAGTCCAGATAGCGTCGATAGACGAACGGCGTGACGATCGCATCGAGCTGCTTGTGCAGCCGTTGCGCCGAAGCGCTCGCGCCCTCGGACACGAGCCGGCCCTTGATCCACGCGTAGCGCTCCCACTCGCGGCCCTGCACGTAGAAATACTCTTCGAGCATGCCGAGGCTGCACACGAGCGGCCCCGAATCGCCGTTCGGCCGCAGACGCATATCGACGCGAAAAACGTAGCCGTCGGCGGTGACTTCGGCGAGCGCGCCGATCAGCCGCTTGCCGAGGCGCGCAAAGAACTCCTGGGTCGCGAGCGGCGCACGCTGGCCGCCGGCGGTCTCGCCGTCGTCCTCGTAGACAAAGATCAGGTCGATATCCGACGACACGTTCAGCTCGCGGCCGCCCAGCTTGCCCATGCCGACCACGCCGAGCGTGAGCCGTTCGCCCTGCGGGCCGCGCGGCTCGCCATAGAGCGCTTCGAGTTCGGCGGAGAGCACCGTCAACGCGCGCTGGATCGTCGTTTCCGCGAGATCGGTCATCGCGCCGGTGACTTCGGCGATGTCGGCTTCGCCGGCCAGGTCTCGCTCCATCACCGCGCAGAACACTTCGGTGCGCAGCCGGCGCAGCGCGCGCTTCAGCGCATCTTCATTGACCGGTGCGCCGGCTGGGCCAGCCGCCTCGGCGCACAGTGCGTCGAGACGCGCTTCGATGCGCTCGCGCGTCAGCGGTTCGTCGGCCAACGCGCTGACATGCGCGACGAGTTGCGGACGCGCCGCGACGGCGCGAGCGGCGTAGTGTGAATAGGTGGAACTCAAAAGAGTGGCGTCAGTCATCAAAAGTCTGGCTCGCTCGTTGCTTGATCGAATTTGTCCGGCGGTATCTGGCGATGTCCCCGGGGTCGTTGTCGTGTCGTTTTGTTGCGCAATCGGCACACGGCGACCAGCGCGCCGAAGGCCGTGCCGGAAAGCCTCGCCCGACCCCGTCAAGGGCCGCGGCGCGGCGTGCGGACAGGGTTTGCCGGAAGTCCGCCGACGCTTTCCCGTGTGTTACATTTCGTCGTTAATTCGCAAAACTACCATACGCCCAGCCGCCGCAGCATGCCCGAGCGAAACGAATCCGCCGACCCGCAATCCACGTCGCAGGTCCGGCATGTGAGCGGAAGCGACCACATCGTGTTGCGTCGGACCTTGCGCGTGCTCGCCACGTTCGCGCTCGTCCTCTATTTCATCGCGACGGGACTGTTTCTGGGCTTGCGCTATGTGGTGCTGCCGCGCATCGACAGCTTCCGGCCGCGCATCGAAGCCGCGGTGTCCGACAAGCTGCGCACCCAGTTCACAATTGGCCGGCTCGCGCCGCACTGGAGCGGCTTCCAGCCCGGCGTCGACGTCACCAACCTCGTCATTCGCGATCGCGACGGCCAACCCGCGCTGACGATTCCGCACGCCACCGCGACGGTATCCTGGCGCTCCCTGTGGGAATTTCACCCCGCGCTGTCGAGCCTGATCGTCGATCAACCGGACGTGCTGGTGTCGCGCAGCGAGGACGGCGTCATGTCGGTCGCGGGCGTGCCGGTGCCGACGCGCCACAGCGGCAACGACACGCTGTCCACCTGGCTGTTGCGCCAGCAGGCGATCGTCGTGCGCGGCGGCGTGCTGCGCTGGCGCGACGCGACGCACACAGCGCCGGAACTCGCGCTGCGCGACATCCGCATCGCGATCCTCAACGACGGCCACGACCACCGCATGGCGCTCCAGGCACCGCCCGACGGCCAGGTGTTGAAGGGCCCGCTCGATTTCCGCACGCGCTTTCGCCACACGCCGCTCTCCGCGATCGGCAAGCCGATCAACTGGACCGGCCAGGTGTACATGTCGACGGGCCCAGTCGATCTGCCGACGCTCGCGCGCTACGTCAACTTCCCGATCGAGGCGTTCGCCGGCCGCATCGACAACGCCATCTGGATCGACTTCGCCGAAGGCCGCATGACCCAGGCTGGCGGCCAGTTGAACGGCAACGACGTCGCGCTGCGCGTGCGGCCGACCCAGCCGAAGCTGCTCGTGCCGATCGCCCATTTCACCTGGCGCGTGCAGGCGGGCGAAGGCGACTACACGCTGCAACTGACGGACCTGCGCGCCGAACTCGGCCAGCCGCCGCTCGAAGACGGCACGCCGCTCACGCGCATCCTGCGCTTCCAGACCCTCGACAGCCGCTACCGGACCGCGTCGCAGCAGCACGGGCAGCTCTTGAGCATCAGCGGTGATCGGGTCGATCTCGGCATCCTCGCGGAATTCAGCCGCGCGCTGCCCCTGCCGCGGCACTTTCTGAACGAACTCGTGCGCATCAATCCGCGCGGGCTCGTCGCGAACTACCTGATCGAGGTCGAACGCGGCAAGCCGGAATCCGGCGAGTTCGGCGCCGACCGCCGACCGACCGGCGCGGAGCCGATCGAGCGATATCGCTTCAAGGGCGATCTGCAGGGCATCAGCTTCGCCGCCCAGGAGCCGGGGCCGGGTCTGACACCACGTGGCCACCCGCGCGCCGGCGTTCCCGGCATCGAAAACCTGTGGGGCAACGTCGACGCCGACGAAAAGGGCGGCCACGCGAATCTCGACACGTCCAACGTGGCGATCACGCTGCCAGGCGTGTTCGACGACCCTCGCCTCACGATTGCCCGTCTACACGGCCGCGCCGAGTGGACGATGGGCGCGAAGGCACCGGGCGACACCCGTCCGGCGTTCGCGGTCAAGCTCAGCGATTTCGGCGTATCGAACCCCGACGTCGAGGCGACCGCGACCGCGAGCTACAGCAATCCCGGCCACGGCCGCGGCTCGCTCGACCTGAAGGCCGACTTCAAGCGCGCGCAGGTGACGCGCATCGCCCGCTACCTGCCGACCGCGATCAGCGAGAAGCTGCGCGTGTACCTGGGCCACGGGTTGCAGGCCGGCGTGTCGCGCGGCGGTACGATCGAAGTGCACGGCGACCTGACCAAATTCCCCTATGCGCGCGACCCCGACGCCGGCGTCTTCCACATCGTCGCGCCGTTCACCGGCGGCAAGTTCGATCCGACGCCTTTCCCGCCGCGCAACATGCGCAACGGCACGCCAAACGTTTGGCCGCCGTTCGACGGCATCGACGGCGTGTTCGAGCTCAAGCAGAACCTGCTGCGCTTCGACATCGACCGTGGGCGCTACGAGCGGGTCGTGCTGACCGGCGTGAACGGCCGCATCGACGACCTCGGCACGAAAGGCTCGAACCTGACGATCCAGGGCAACGGCCGCGGCCCGCTCGCCGACATGCTCGATTACGTGAACGGCAGCTCGCTCGGGATCATGGCTCGGCATCAGACCGAGAAGATCCGCGCCGAAGGGCCTGCGTCACTCGCGCTGAAGCTGACGATCCCCCGTACGCCAAAGCCGCATATCGGCGTGGAAGGCGCGCTCGGCTTCCAGAACAACCGCTTGAGCGTGAATAACGTGCCGCCGCTGTCGCAGCTGAACGGCCGGGTGCGCTTCACCGAGCACACGGCCGAGGTCGACCGGCTTTCCGGGCGCTTCCTCGGCGGCGACGTGCATGCGAACGGCGGCTTGCGGCAGGACGGCACCTACGCGCTCGCGCTCGACGGCCATATCGCCGTCGATGCCGCGCGCGAGCTGAGGCTGCACGGGCCGGCCGCCCAGGTGCTCGCGCATATGAGCGGCAGCGCGCCTTACGCGCTGAGCGTCACTGGCGCGAAGGGCCGCCTGCCGGAAGTCAGCGCCGATTCCGATCTGACCGGGCTCGGCCTCGACTTTCCGGCGCCGTTCAGCAAGCCGGCCGGCAAGGCGTTGCCGCTGCACTTCTCGGTCAATCCGTCGAGGGCGCCGGGCGAGGCCGGCCTCGAGCGCGCCGACCTGACGTTCGGGCCGGTCGCTGCCGCGTATCTGCTGCGCTATCAGCCGAAGGTGCAGCCGAATACGCCACCGACCGTCGTACGCGGCGCGATCGGCGTGAACCGGCCGGCCGATCTGCCGTCCGAGGGTGTGGTTGCGGCGGTCGACATCAAGGAGTTCAACGCCGACGCCTGGCGCGCGCTCGCCGCGCAACTGCGTGCAGGCGCGGCCGAGGCCAATGGCGCGAGCAGTTCCGCCGCCACGAGCGGCACGGCTGCCCCCGCCGCCGCGCCGAATCCCACGCTCACGCAATTCCTGCCGAATCGCTTCGCGGTGCACATCGACAAGCTGACGCTGCTCAAGCGCCACTGGGACAACGTGATCGTCGGCGCGTCGCACATCGACCGCACCTGGCAGGCGAACATCGCGTCGAACCAGGTGTCCGGTCACGTGTCGTGGCTGCCGGGCGCGACCCGCGAATCGCCGGGCGAACTGGAAGCGCGCTTTGCGCGCGTCGTGATTCCGTCGGTCGAGGACAAGGACCTGCTCGGCCCGGCGATGCAGGCGCCCGCGCTGAACATGCCGTCGATCGATCTGGTGGTGAACGAGCTGATCGTGCGCGATCGCAACGTCGGCCGGCTCGAGGTCGACGCGCACAACTACGACGAGAACGGCGTGCCGGTCTGGCAGCTCGACAAGCTCGACGTGACGAATCCCACCGCGACCCTCACGGCCACCGCGAACTGGCGCACGTCGACCGAGCTGCCCGCCTCGGCCGAGGAAGCCACCCCGCGTCGCACCGTGTTCGATTTCAAGCTCGACATCAAGGATGCCGGCGCGATGCTCGAGCGCTTCGGCCTGCCAAAGACGCTCAAGAGCGGCAGCGGCTCAATTTCGGGCAAGGCGGTGTGGCAAGGTGGCCCGACCACGATCGACTATTCGACCCTGAACGGCAACGTCGCGCTCGATCTGCGCCATGGCCAGATCCTCAAGGTCGAACCGGGGGTCGCGACGCTGCTCGGCGTGCTGAGCCTGCAAAGCCTCGCGCGCATCGCCACGCTCAATTTCCGTGACGTGATCGGCGAAGGCCTGCCCTTCTCGAGCGTGACCGGGAGCGCGCAGATTCATGACGGCATCGCCCGCACCGACAACTTCAGGATGGTGACCGCGCCCGCGCGTGCCGAGATGGTGGGCACGGTCGACATCGCGCAGAAAACCCAGGACCTGCATCTGCACGTGGTGCCGACCATCAGCGCGGGCTCGGCGGTGATCGCCGCGACGATCGTGAATCCGTTGATCGGCCTCGGCGCGCTGATCGCCGATGTCGCGTTCTCGCATGGGGTGTCACAGGTGTTCGCGCGCGAGTACGCGATCACGGGCTCCTGGACGAAACCGCACATTGAGCGGGTGCAGGCTGAAGGGGGTAAGATGGACGCTCCGGCTTCGGCCGTGGAAGCGCACTGAGTTTTGCCGGTTCGATGGGCCTTGGCGGCCCTGCCCCGAAGGTCCGTCAGAATCGGCTCGCATTGTGCGACGTCGTGTTCCCGAACCACGTCGCCAGCGAGGAAGCCGCGCCAACCCAGTGCGTCGACAGCGGCGCAGCCAGCCGAGAACCATGCGGGCGGTGCGCGCATCCCGCACCGCCGCCCCGCCGGGAGTCTTTTCACACGCTCATGAGCGAAACACACGTCACTTCATCCGCGTTGGCCCCCACATCCGGTGACCCTGGTGCCGGCCCCTTCCGGGTCGCCGCGTTGCAGATGGTCAGCACACCGGATCGCGAACGCAATCTCGCCGACGCAGAACGCCTGATCGCCGAAGCCGCCGCCGACGGCGCGCAACTGGTGCTGCTACCCGAATACTTCTGCTTCATGGGCTTCAAGGACACCGACAAGCTCGCAGTGCGCGAGCCGTATCAGGACGGTCCGATCCAGCGCTTTCTCGCCGACGCCGCGCGCCGCCACCAGATCTGGGTGATCGGCGGCACGCTGCCGATCATCGCGCCGGAGGCGTCGCGGGTGCTGAACACGACGCTCGTGTTCGATCCGCACGGCAACGAAGCCGCGCGCTACGACAAGATCCATCTGTTCAATTTCGAAAAAGGCGAAGAATCGTTCGACGAAGCGCGCACGATCCGCCCCGGCACCGCGGTGCAAGGCTTCGACGCGCCATTCGGCCGGGTCGGCCTGTCAGTCTGCTACGATCTGCGCTTTCCCGAGCTGTACCGGCGCATGGGCGACTGCGCGCTGATCGTGGTGCCATCGGCGTTCACCTATACGACCGGCCGTGCGCATTGGGAGCTGCTGCTGCGTGCCCGCGCGGTCGAAAACCAGTGTTACGTGCTCGCCGCGGCGCAAGGCGGCAAACATGAAAACGGCCGCCGCACCTGGGGCCACAGCATGCTGATCGACCCGTGGGGCGAGATCGTCGCGGTGCGCGACGAGGGCGCCGGCGTGGTCGCGGGCAACCTCGAACGCGCGCGCATCGACGAAGTGCGGCAGAGTCTGCCGGCATGGCGTCATCGCGTGCTGACCTGAAACCGACATTGAAACTGCGGCGCCTGACATGCATATAGAGACGCAGGCGCTCCCCGACCCCTTCGTATCGAGCAGAACATACTTCGCATGAACATCATCGAACCCGGTATCCGTAATCTCGCCGCCGCCAAGGACATCCTCCTCACGCCCTATGGTCTCGACGAGTCGTTGCTCACGCGCACGCTCGCTGAAATCTTCACGCACCGCGTCGACTACGCGGACCTGTACTTCCAGGCCACCCGCAGCGAAGCGTGGAGTCTCGAAGAAGGCATCGTGAAGTCGGGCAGCTTCAGCATCGATCAGGGCGTCGGCGTGCGCGCCGTGTCGGGCGACCGCACCGCGTTCGCCTACTCGGACGACCTCTCGCCGGAAGCGATTCGCCAGGCGGCCATCGCCACGCGCGCGATCGCCAAGGCGGGCGGCGGCAAGCAGAAGATCAAGGTGGCGTCCTCGCTCACCGGCATCGCCGGGCGTGATCTGTATCTGCCGTCGGACCCGCTGCATTCGCTCGACGCAACCGCCAAGGTCAAGCTGCTCGAGCGCATCGAGCAGATGGCGCGCGGCCGCGATCCGCGCATCCAGCAGGTGATGGCGGGCCTCGCCGGCGAATACGACGTGGTGCTGGTCGCGCGCAGCGACGGCGGCTTCGCGGCCGACATCCGGCCGCTCGTGCGCGTATCGGTCACGGTGATCGCCGAGCAGAATGGCCGCCGCGAAATCGGCAGCGGCGGCGGCGGCGGGCGCTTCGACTACGGCTATTTCACCGACGAAGTGCTGTCGCGCTACGTCGACGACGCGGTGCACGCGGCGCTCGTCAACCTCGACGCGCGTCCGGCGCCGGCCGGCGCGATGACCGTGGTGCTCGGCCCGGGCTGGCCCGGCGTGCTGTTGCACGAGGCGATCGGCCACGGGCTCGAAGGCGACTTCAACCGCAAGGGGTCGTCGGCGTTCGCGGGACGCATCGGCGAGCAGGTCGCCGCGAAGGGCGTCACCGTGGTCGACGACGGCACGCTGCCGAACCGCCGCGGCTCGCTCAACATCGACGACGAAGGCAACCCCACCCAGTGCACGACGTTGATCGAGGACGGCATCCTGAAGGGTTACATCCAGGATACGCTGAACGCGCGCCTGATGAAGATGCCGGTCACCGGCAACGCACGGCGCGAATCCTACGCCGCGCTGCCGATGCCGCGCATGACCAACACGTACATGCTGAACGGCGACAAGGATCCGCAGGAGATTCTCGAATCCGTGAAGAACGGCCTGTATGCGGTGAACTTCGGCGGCGGCCAGGTCGACATCACGAACGGCAAGTTCGTGTTCTCGGCCTCCGAGGCGTACATGATCGAGAACGGCAAGATCACGTATCCGGTCAAGGGCGCGACGCTGATCGGCAGCGGCCCGGAATCGCTGAAGTACGTCACGATGATCGGCAACGACATGAAGCTCGATTCGGGCGTCGGCGTGTGCGGCAAGGAAGGCCAAAGCGTGCCGGTGGGTGTCGGTCAGCCGACGCTGCGCATCGAACGCATGACGGTTGGCGGAACGGCCTGATTTCGCAGTGCATGCATGCTTCGCGCACGCAACGCGCGAAGCATGCGGGTTTTCCGCATTTTTCGACGTCCCAGCTTGTCAGCCGAGCCTGTACCGGGTTATAAAGTCACTCACCCTTTTTTGACCAGCGACGCATTTAATTCGCCATGTCCGCCAAATTTTATTTTTACTTTTTTTGGTATCTCAGACCGCTGGCGGATCGAGAGGGGTGTTAGTGCACGCAGGACACCAAGAATTCCCGAAAAACCGCCAGCTAGCCTGGCGGTTTTTTTTCGTCTCACGCTTTTCGACACCTGGCTGACATTTTGTCGTTGACCATTATTTGATCGTCGTCCGCTCTGGCATCGCTGCCGGCGAACACGCTACGAACCGATTCAGGAGAACCCCATGCCCCCGCACAACACCGACGATGTCCGCATCCGCGAATTGAAGGAACTCACGCCGCCCGCTCACCTGATCCGCGAATTTGCCTGCGACGAGACGGTGTCGAATGTGATCTACGACTCGCGCACCGCGATGCACCGCATTCTGCACGGCATGGACGATCGTCTGATCGTCGTGATCGGCCCGTGCTCGATTCACGATCCGAAGGCCGCGATCGAATACGCGGGGCGACTGATCGAGCAGCGCAAGCGCTTCGCCGGCGAGCTCGAAGTCGTCATGCGGGTGTACTTCGAAAAGCCGCGCACGACGGTGGGCTGGAAAGGCCTCATCAACGACCCGCACATGGACAACAGCTTCAAGATCAACGAAGGTCTGCGCACCGCGCGCGAGTTGCTCTTGCGCATCAACGAACTCGGCCTGCCGGCCGGCACCGAGTACCTCGACATGATCAGTCCGCAGTACATCGCCGATCTGATCTCGTGGGGGGCGATCGGCGCGCGCACGACCGAATCGCAGGTGCATCGTGAACTGGCTTCGGGACTGTCGTGTCCGGTGGGCTTCAAGAACGGCACGGACGGCAACGTGAAGATCGCCGTCGACGCGATCAAGGCCGCCTCGCAGCCGCATCATTTCCTGTCGGTCACGAAGGGGGGGCACTCGGCGATCGTATCGACCGCGGGCAACGAGGACTGCCACGTGATACTGCGCGGCGGCAAGACGCCGAACTACGACGCCGACAGCGTCAACGCGGCCTGCGCCGATATCGGCAAGGCGGGTCTCGCCGCGCGTCTGATGATCGACGCGAGCCATGCGAACAGTTCGAAGAAGCACGAGAACCAGATTCCGGTGTGCGCGGATATCGGCCGTCAGATCGCCACGGGTGACGAGCGGATCGTCGGCGTGATGGTGGAGTCGCACCTCGTCGCGGGGCGCCAGGACCTGCAGGAAGGCCGCGAGCTCACGTACGGGCAGAGCATTACCGATGCGTGCATCGGCTGGGACGAAAGCGTCGCCGTGCTCGAAGGCCTCGCCGAAGCGGTCAGGCAGCGCCGCATCGCGCGTGGCAGCGGTAACTGAACACCTGGGCTAGCGCCACTGCGACGACTGCTCAGTAGTCCGTGGAAAAACCCGGTTCAATTTCGAACCGGGTTTTTTTATTTGATTGGCCATTCGGACGAATGGTACTCAGCCGGCCACCTCGATATCGTCATAGCTCGTTGCCTGGTCGCATGCATGACTTGACCGGGCTGGAGAATGCGTATAAGATTTTATACATGAGGTGGCGATGGAGCAGGAAAAAGAAATTCGCTGGCTAGGCTCCAGCTACCGCGATTTGCTCGCTTTTCCCGACGAAGCACGTCGTCTCGCAGGGTTTCAGCTTCACAAGATTCAGTCCGGACTCGACCCCGACGACTGGAAACCATTCGACTCGATCGGCGCGGGAACGCGCGAAATTCGCATCAAAGACGAGAACGGCATCTATCGCGTGATGTATGTGACCAAATACGCCGAAGCGTTGTACGTGCTGCATTGCTTTCAGAAGAAAACGCAGAAGCTCGGACTGCACGACAGAAAAATTGCCGAAACGCGCTACCGCGCCATCACTCATTACAGGACGACCCAGCCATGACGATCGACACGAATATTCGTCACGTAACGCGACCCGGCGCGAATGTGTTCCTCGAACTCGGTTTTTCCGCCGAGGAAGCAAAGCGCCTTCACGCCGCGTCGAAAAAGCAGATCAACGATACACGGCTGCTCAAGGAACAACTGATGACCGAGCTGTCCACGTGGATCGAACAGCATCATCTGAAGCAAGCCGAGGCGGCCGAAATCCTGATGGTCTCGCGCCCGCGCGTCTCTGACGTCGTCAACAAGAAGACCACCAAGTTCACGATCGACACGCTCGTCGAAATGCTGAGCCGCATCGGCAAGCCGGTGACGCTCGCCGTCGGTTGAGCGTCGGCTCGCGCCAATCACCATGCGTGGCTATGTGCGCTTGTGCGCTGCCGTTCAATGCGCGCCGCGATCGTGCTGCCACAGCACGTCGGTGCCGCCGTCCGCGCGATTGAGCACGCGCGCCAGCACGAACAGCAGATCGGACAGCCGGTTCACGTACTGACGCGGCGCCGCGTTCAGCGCCTCGTGTTCGCCGAGCGCGACGATCGCGCGCTCGGCGCGGCGGCATACCGTGCGGCACACATGCGCGAGCGCAGCCGCGCGCGAACCGCCCGGCAAAATAAATTCCTTCAGCGGTGGCAGCGTGGCGTTGTAGTCGGCGAGCCAGCCGTCGAGCTGCGCGAGATGCTGCTCGGTAATCATCGTGTGACCGGGAATGCACAACTCGCCGCCAAGATCGAACAGGTCGTGCTGAATGGCGACCAGCGCCGCGCGCACGTTCTCGGGCAGGTTTTCGCACAACAGCACGCCGAGATTCGAATTGAGCTCGTCGACGTCGCCAATCGCGGCGATACGCTCACTGTTCTTGCGCACGCGACGGCCGTCGCCGAGACCGGTGGTGCCGTCGTCGCCGGTGCGCGTCGCGATCTTGCTGAGGCGATTGCCCATGATGTCTCCCCCTCCGTTCAGTGGCGATGCGGCCACCACGTTTATCCATATTGCACGCATCGTGAAATCGTCGCCATTATATGAGCGCAAGTCGGCCTGGCGCCGGCCAGCGGGCGAACGGCGTAAAATGAAACAGCTGCTGTAAACAGGCTGCTCTATAAAGATTTTTCCGACACAGGAGACATGCGTGAACCATCCCGTGCCGCCGGCCCCGCTGCGCCGGCCGTTTCCCGCCGAATTGCTGAATCAGCTCAAAGCCGCCTTCGGCGAGCGCGTGTCCGTCGCCGAATCCGTGCGTACGCACCACGGCCGCGACGAATCGCCTTTCGATCCGCAACTGCCGGACGCCGTCGTCTTCGCGCGTACGACCGAAGACGTGCAAACCGCCGTCAAGCTATGCGGCCAGTACGACGTACCGATCATTCCGTACGGCAATGGCTCCTCGCTCGAAGGACATCTGCTTGCCGTGCAAGGCGGCGTGTCGATCGATCTGTCGGAAATGAACCGGGTGTTGTCGATCAACGCCGAAGACCTGACCGTCACCGTCGAGCCCGGCATCTCACGCAAGCAACTGAACGAAGCGCTGCGCGACACGGGCCTGTTCTTCCCGATCGACCCGGGCGCCGACGCGAGCATCGGCGGCATGTCGGCCACGCGCGCCTCGGGCACCAACGCCGTGCGCTACGGCACGATGCGCGAGAACGTGCTCGGCCTGACGGTCGTGCTCGCCGACGGCCGCGTCATCAAGACCGGCTCGCGCGCGCGCAAATCGTCGGCGGGGTACGACCTCACCCGTCTGTTCGTCGGCTCGGAAGGCACGCTCGGCGTGATCACCGAAATCACCGTGCGTCTCTATCCCCAGCCGGAAGCGGTATCGGCCGCGGTGTGCGCGTTCCCGTCGATGGGCGATGCAGTGCGTGCGGTCATCGAGACGATCCAGATCGGCGTGCCGATCGCGCGCGTCGAGTTCGTCGATGCGCTTGCAATCCGCTCGATCAATCGCCATTCGAACCTGACGTTGCGCGAAGCGCCGACGCTGTTCTTCGAATTTCACGGCACCGAGGCCGGCGTCAAGGAACAGGCCGAACTCGTGCAGGAAATCGCCGCGCAAAATGCAGGCGAAGGCTTCGAATGGGCGACGCGCCCCGAAGACCGCAGCCGTCTGTGGAACGCGCGTCACAACGCCTATTTTGCGATGCTGCAACTGAAGCCCGGCTCGCGCGCGGTCACCACCGACGTCTGCGTGCCGATCTCGCGTCTCGCCGAATGCGTGGTCGAAACGGAGCAGGATCTGTTGGCCTCGCCGCTGCCCTGCCCGATCGTCGGCCATGTCGGCGACGGCAACTTCCACGTCGCGATCCTGATCGACCCGAACAAGCCCGAAGAGCTCGAGGAGGCCGAGCGCCTGAACCATCGTATCGTGCAGCGCGCGCTGCGCATGGACGGCACCTGCACCGGCGAGCATGGCGTGGGGCTGCACAAGATGGGCTTTCTGCTCGAAGAGCATGGCGACGTCGCGGTCGATACGATGCGCTCGATCAAGCACGCGCTCGACCCGCGCAATCTGATGAATCCGGGCAAGATCTTCGCCTGGGCGGCGGCCTGATTACGAAAGTGACGCGAAGCAGGCTGCACGAAACAGCCGGCTCGAACCAGCAAGCCGGATTGGCGCAAGCCACGAGGAGACAACTCACATGAACGCACCCGCTGAACTGTCGGCCGAAGTCCTCGCGCAGCGTCAGCGCGAAGTCGTGCAGGCGCTGATGGCCGTGTTGCCGACCCACTGTCTGCTGTATCGCGAGGAAGATACCGTCGCGTACGAATGCGATGGTCTCGCCGCGTACCGGCGGCTGCCGCTCGCCGTCGCGTTGCCGGAAACCGAATCCCAGGTGCAGCGCATCGTGCAGATCTGCCATCGCCTCGACGTGCCCATCGTGCCGCGCGGCGCGGGCACCGGCTTGTCGGGTGGCGCGATGCCGATTCGGCACGGCGTGGTGGTGTCGCTCGCGCGCTTTCGCAAGATCGTCGAGGTCGACTCGTATGCGCGCACCGCGACCGTGCAGCCGGGCGTGCGCAATCTGGCGATCTCCGAGGCCGCGGCGCCGTATGGTCTTTACTACGCGCCGGACCCGTCGTCGCAGATCGCCTGCACGATCGGAGGCAACGTGTCCGAGAATTCCGGCGGCGTGCATTGCCTGAAGTACGGCCTCACCGTGCACAACGTGCTGCGCGTGCGCGCGGTCACGATGGAAGGCGAGATCGTCGAATTCGGCTCGCTCGCGCCGGACGCGCCGGGGCTCGATCTGCTCGCGGTGCTGATCGGCAGCGAGGGCATGTTCGCGATCGTCACCGAGGTCACCGTCAAGCTGATCCCGAAGCCGCAAATGGCGCAGGTCATCATGGCCAGCTTCGACGACGTCGTCAAAGGCGGCGACGCGGTTGCCGGCATCATCGCGGCAGGCATCATTCCGGCCGGTCTCGAGATGATGGACAAGCCCGCCACGCGCGCGGTCGAGGAGTTCGTCAACGCGGGCTACGACCTCGACGCGGCCGCGATCCTGCTATGCGAATCGGACGGCACACCCGACGAAGTCGCGAACGAAATCGTGCGCATGACCGCGGTGCTGCGCGAGCACGGCGCGACCCGAATCCAGATCTCGCGCACGGAAGCCGAGCGGCTGCGCTTCTGGTCCGGGCGCAAGAACGCATTTCCGGCCGCCGGCCGCATTTCGCCGGATTACTACTGCATGGACGGCACCGTGCCGCGCCGCAGTATCGGACCGCTGCTCGCACGCATCGAGGAGATGGAGAAGACCTACCAGCTGCGCTGCATCAACGTGTTCCATGCCGGCGACGGCAACATGCACCCGCTGATCCTGTTCAACGGCAACGACCAGGACGAGTGGCATCGCGCCGAGTTGTTCGGTTGCGACATCCTCGAAGCCTGCGTCGAGCTGGGCGGCACCGTGACGGGCGAGCATGGCGTCGGCATCGAGAAGATCAATTCGATGTGCGTGCAGTTCTCTCCCGAGGAACGCGACACGTTCCACGCGGTCAAGCGTGCCTTCGACGCGCCCGGCCTGCTGAACCCCGACAAGGGCATCCCCACGCGGGCGCGCTGCGCCGAATACGGCAAGATGCACGTGCGCGGCGGGCTGCTGCCTCATCCCGAGCTACCGCGCTTCTAACGGCTGGCGCAGCCACCGTTCGCCGCGCCCGCGCCGGTCCTCGCGCGGGCGCGGCGCCGTGAGCCTCCTCCGACTGAAGTACCGACGCGCGGCGCTCCCCGTGCGGGTGCGCTCCGGCTTGTCAGCGGGCCCCCGCCCGGTACAATCAAACGAAACACAACGAGCAGGACACCATGGAAGAGGACGACATCGTCGCCGTATGGTCCGAACGCGTGCGGTCGGCCAGCGCCGAGGGACGCGCGCTGCGCGTCCGCGGCGGCGGCACCAAGGACTGGTATGGCCAGACGCTGGAAGGTGAGATCCTCGACACGCGCGCTTATCGCGGCATCATCGCGTACGATCCGGCCGAGCTCGTGATCACTGCGCGCGCGGGCACCCCGCTGCTGGAAATCGAAGCCGCGCTCGCCGAGCACGACCAGATGCTGCCGTTCGAGCCGCCGCACTTCGGTCCGCAGGCCACCTTCGGCGGCTGCATCGCCGCGGGCATTTCCGGGCCGCGCCGGCCTGCCGTCGGCGCCGCGCGCGACTTCGTGCTCGGCGCCGTCGTGATGAACGGCCAGGGCCAGGTGCTGCACTTCGGCGGCCAGGTCGTGAAGAACGTCGCGGGCTACGACGTGTCGCGGCTGCTGGCGGGCTCGCTCGGCACGCTCGGGCTGATCCTCGAATTGTCGGTCAAGGTGCTGCCGCGGCCGCAGGTCGAAGCCACACTGAAGTTCGACATGAACGGCACCGACGCGGTACGCAAGCTCAACGAATGGGGCGGCCGGCCGCTGCCGATCACCGCGAGCGCATGGCGCCACGGCACGCTCGCGGTCCGGCTCGGCGGCGCGGAAGCCGCGGTCAAGGCCGCGCGCACCGGGCTCGGCGGCGAGGTCGTCGATGCGGTCGAAGCCGAACGTTTCTGGGCCGGCCTGCGCGAACAGACCGATTCGTTCTTTGCCGGAATTCCGCCGAAGGCCGCGCTGTGGCGCCTCGCGCTGCCGACGATCACCGAGCCGCTGCAACTGCCCGGCGCGCAACTGATGGAATGGGGCGGCGGCCAGCGCTGGTGGATCACCGATACCGACGCGCAAACCGTGCGCATCAGCGCGAAGCAGGCCGGCGGCCACGCCACGATCTTCCGCTGCGGCCACGGCTACGACCGCAGCGCCGGTGTGTTCACGCCGCTGCCCGCGCCGCTGATGAAAATCCATCGCGGCCTCAAACAAGCATTCGACCCGGCCCGGATCTTCAACCGCGGCCGTCTCTACTCCGACTTCTGAGCGACGCGATGCAAACCAACCTCGCGGACTTCATTCGCAATACGCCCGATGGCAACGAAGCGGACGCCATCCTGCGCAAATGCGTGCATTGCGGTTTCTGCACGGCCACCTGCCCGACCTATCAACTGCTCGGCGACGAGCTCGACGGCCCGCGCGGGCGCATCTATCTGATCAAGCAGATGGTCGAAGGCGCGCCGATTACGCGCAGCACGCAGGTTCACCTCGACCGCTGCCTCACCTGCCGCAACTGCGAGTCGACGTGCCCGTCGGGCGTGCAATACGGGCGGCTCGTCGAAATCGGCCGCAAGCTGACTGAAGAGAAAGTCACGCGTCCGCTCAATCAACGGCTGATGCGGCGTCTGCTCGCGAGCGTGCTGCCGAACAGCGCGATCTTCACGCCCGCGATGCGCCTCGGCCAGCACGTGCGCGGCCTGTTGCCGAAGAAGCTGCGCGACAAGGTGCCGGCGCGCCAGCGTCCGCTCGAATGGCCGAGCGCGAAACACGAACGCAAGGTGCTGATGCTGGCGGGTTGCGTGCAACCGTCGATGATGCCGAACGTCAACATCGCGACCGCGCGCGTGTTCGATGCGCTCGGCATCGAGACGCTGGTCGCGCCCGAGGCCGGCTGCTGCGGCGCGATCCGCCTGCACCTCGGCTACCACGACGAAGCGCTCGACGACCTGCGCGCGAACATCGACGCATGGTGGCCCTACGTCGAACAGGGCGTCGAAGCGATCGTGATGAACGCGTCGGGCTGCGGCGCGACGGTCAAGGAATACGCGCACCTGCTGCGCCACGATCCCACGTATGCGGAGAGAGCGCGCCGCATCGTCGAACTGACGCGCGACGTCGCCGAGATCCTGCCCGAGTTCGAAGAACAGCTCGTCGCGATCACACGGCGCCGCTCGGTGCACACGGTCGCGTTTCATCCGCCCTGCACGCTGCAGCACGGTCAGCAGATCCGCGGCAAGGTCGAGCAACTGCTCGGCGCGCTCGGCGTCGAAGTGCGCCTGCCCGCCGATAGCCATCTGTGCTGCGGCTCGGCCGGCACCTATTCGCTGCTGCAGCCGCGCCTGTCGTATGCGCTGCGCGATCAGAAGCTCGAGCGTTTGCAGGCGCAGGAGCCGCAGGTGATCGTGTCGGCGAACGTGGGCTGCATCGCGCATCTGCAAAGCGGCACCTCGACGCCGGTCGCGCACTGGATCGAACTGGTGGAGCACATGCTGTCCGTATAATCGGGGCATCGTCTTCGCTGAATACCGGTTCGTTCCATGTCCGATCTGCTTCACTCTCTGCGTCACAACCTCGCTGACGTGCAGCAGCGCATCGCGAGAGCCGCGCAAGCGGCCGGCCGCGATGCGCAGTCCGTCACGCTGCTCGCGGTCTCCAAGACGTTTCCCGCCGATGCCGTGCGCGCCGCTCATGCGGCCGGTCAGCGTGCGTTCGGCGAAAACTACGTGCAGGAAGCGCTCGACAAGATCCAGACGCTCGCCGATCTGCGCGCGTCGCTCGAATGGCATTTCATCGGGCCGCTGCAATCGAACAAGACGCGGCCGGTCGCCGAGCATTTCGACTGGGTGCATTCGGTCGATCGGCTGAAGATCGCGCAGCGGCTCTCGGAGCAGCGCCCCGACAATCTGCCGCCGCTCAACGTGTGCCTGCAGGTCAACGTCAGCGGCGAGGCGTCGAAGAGCGGCGTCGCGATCGCCGAGGCGGCCGCTATCGCGCATCAGATCGCCGCGCTGCCGAAGCTGAAGCTGCGCGGCCTGATGTCGATTCCCGAACCGGCCGGCGATCTCGACGCGCAACGCGCGCCACATCGCGAACTGCGCGAGCTGTTCGAGCGCTTGCGTAACGACGGGCTCGCGCTCGATACGCTGTCGATGGGCATGTCGGCCGATCTCGAAGCCGCCGTGCTCGAAGGCGCGACGATCGTGCGCGTCGGCACCGCGATCTTCGGCGCGCGCGATTATTCGCGCTGAGGTTCGAAGCCCTCACTCGCATTTCCGCCTCTCACCTGAACCTATCCGGACCATCATGAAAATTGCGTTTATCGGCGGCGGCAACATGGCCGCGGCGTTGATCGGCGGCCTCATCAAACGGGGCGTCGCACCCGCGGACCTGTACGCGATCGATCCGAACGAAGACGCGCGCAAGCGCAACGAGCAGCAATTCGGTATCCGCACCGGCGCGGCCGCGGACGGCGCGCTCGCCGCCTACGACGCGGTTGTGCTCGCGGTGAAGCCGCAGATCCTGAAGAGCGTGGCCGAATCGGTGGCGCCGCATCTGCGCGCGGCGCAGCTGGTCGTCAGCATCGTCGCGGGCATTCGCATCGGCGACATGTCGCGCTGGCTCGCTGGCCATAGCCGCATCGTGCGCGTGATGCCGAATACCCCGGCGCTGATCGGCATGGGCGTGACGGGCCTCGTCGCCAGCGGCAGCGTCGACGAAGCGGGCCGCGCGCTGGCCTCGCAAGTGCTCGGTGCGGTCGGCGAAACGGTCTGGTTCGACGACGAAGCGAAGATCGACGCGGTCACCGCGATCTCAGGCAGCGGACCGGCCTACGTGTTCTATTTCATCGAAGCGCTGCAAGAAGCCGCGCGCCAGCTCGGCATGGACGAAGCGCAGGGCCGCGCGCTCGCGGTCGCGACGTTCACCGGCGCCGCGCAACTCGCGGCCAATTCCGACGAGCCGCCGAGCGTGCTGCGCGAGCGCGTGACGTCGAAAGGCGGCACGACCGCGGCGGCGCTCGCCTCGTTCGACGCGAGCGGCATCAAGGATGCGATCGTGCGTGGCGTGCTGGCCGCCGACGCGCGAGCGCGCGAGATGGGCGACGAGTTCGGCAAGCAGTAAAGGGAATCGGCGGGAACCGGCGGGCACCGGCGTCGCGAGGGAACAGCAGCGCTCCGACGCCGGCAATCCGCGTACGTGAATTAAAACGAAGCCACCACGTAGTGCGCGGCAATCCCCGCGAACAACGCGCCGCCGAGCCAGTTGTTGTGCCGGAACGCAGCGAAGCACGGCATGCGCTCGCGGTTGCGGATCAGCGTGTAGTGATAGCACGCGCACCCTGCCGCGGCCGCCCAGCCGAGCCAGTACAGCAGACCAAACCCGAGCGTCACGCCGATGCCAACGTAAATCCCGAGCGTCACGGCATAGCACAACATGACCGCGGTCACGTCGAAACGGCCGAAGGTCAGCGCCGACGTGCGGATGCCGATCTTGATGTCGTCATCGCGGTCGACCATCGCGTATTCGGTGTCGTACGCGACGGCCCAGAAGATATTCGCGATCAGCATGACCCAGGCGAGCGGCGGCACGTGATCCTGCACCGCGGCGAACGCCATCGGAATGCCAAAGCCGAACGCGATGCCCAGGTACGCCTGCGGAATCGCGAAGAAGCGCTTCATGAACGGATACGTGCCGGCGACGAACAACGCAACCACCGACAATTCCTTCGTCAACGCATTGAGCGGCTGAATCAGCAGAAACGCGACCAGCGACAGAACGGTGGCCAGCACGACCGCTTCCCATGCATTGATCTTGCCGGACGTGATCGGCCGGTTTTCGGTGCGCTTCACGTGACGGTCGAAATCGCGGTCCGCGTAGTCGTTGATCGCACAGCCGGCCGAGCGCATCAGCACCGTGCCGAGCGTGAAGATCACCAGCAGCTGCCACGATGGATGACCACCTGACGCGATCCACAGCGCATTGAGCGTCGGCCACAGCAGCAGCAGGCTGCCGATCGGCTTGTCCATGCGCACGAGGCGCAGATACAGGGGAAGTCGAGCGAACATGGGACGAACTCGGTGAAGTGCGAACACGGTCCGCCTATTTTACGGGAAGCGCACTGCGGCCCGGAGACGCGCGCCGGCTGCGCAAAAAACAAAGCCTCCCGTGCAGGGAGGCTTGTAGGCTTTCAGCTCAGCGCAGGCGTTGCCCACGCCGGCATCAGACGTGACTCGAGCGGCTTAACCGCGGCAACTCAGGCGAGCAGCGAGCGCAGCATCCACGCGGTTTTTTCGTGCGTCTGCATGCGTTGCGTGAGCAGATCGGCGGTCGGTTCGTCGTTAGCGGCTTCCGTCGACGGGAAGATCGCGCGCGCGGTGCGCACCACGGCTTCCTGACCTTCGACCAGCTGGCGGATCATGTCTTCCGCGGCCGGCACGCCATCCGCTTCGGGGATCGACGACAGCTTCGCGAAATCCCTGTAGCTGCCCGGCGCATGCACGCCCAGCGCGCGGATACGTTCGGCGATCGCATCGACCGCGAGCGCGAGTTCGTTGTACTGCGTTTCGAACATCAGATGCAGCGTGTTGAACATCGGACCCGTCACGTTCCAGTGAAAGTTGTGGGTCTTCAGATACAGCGTGTAGGTGTCGGCGAGCAGACGCGACAGACCATCGGCGATCTTCTTGCGATCCTTGTCGCTAATGCCGATGTTGACTTGCGGTGCGGCTGCGGTTTCTTTCTTGGCCATGATGACTCCTTCGAAGAGTGATACGAACCGGTCGGCAGATGACGGTCTGCGGAAACAGAGATAAAACGTTCGACAGTGTAGCGTGAAATGCCGCGAGGTTTCCGTGAGCCGTGCCTGAAAGCCTTGCTGCGCGGCCGTCCTGGCGGCCCAGCGCTCAGGCGCCCAGCGCGTGTTGCAACGCCTGCGCGGCGATCACCGCAAAGCCGCTCGCGACGATCGCAAAGCCCATGACCTTGCGCAGCATGACCGCCTGCCGTTGCGCCTCGATGTCGCGCGGGGCGACTGGAGCGCCAATGGTTGCCAGCATCGTCTGAATCATGATCGTACTCCCGGTTCGTATCGTGACGGCCGCGACGCAATGCGCCGCGGCGTCGGTTACCTTGTTACTGCTTACCTTTCTGCAATGCGGCGAGCGCCGCGATCACCCCTTGCGCGTAAGCCGGATCAGCGCGACGGAAATGCTCGATCTGACGCGCGACGATCTCCTGCGGCACGCCATCGATATGTCGCGCGATATTGCCGAACAGACGCTCACGCTGGGCGTCGTCGAACAACGCGAACAGCATGCGCGGCTGCGTGTAGTAGTCGTCGTCCTCGCGATGCTCGTAACGCGCGACCGCTCCCGCCGCGAGCGACGGCTCCGCGGCATTCGCGTCCTGCGCGAAGTCGCCGAAGCGATTCGGCTCGTAGTTCACGTTGCCGCCGAGATTGCCATCGGTGCGCATCGCGCCGTCGCGATGGAACGAATGCGCGCGCGGCACACGCGGCGCGTTCACCGGAATCTGATGGTGGTTGATACCGAGCCGGTAACGCTGGGTGTCACCGTACGAGAACAGACGCCCCTGCAACAGCCGGTCCGGCGAAAAGCCGATGCCCGGCACCACGTTCGCCGGCGTGAACGCTGCCTGTTCGACGTCCGCGAAATAGTTCGCCGCGTTGCGGTTCAACTCGATCGTGCCGACGTCGATCAACGGATAGTCCTTCTGCGACCACACCTTCGTGATGTCGAACGGGTTGAAGCGGTAATTCGCCGCGTCCGCTTCCGGCATCACCTGAATCGCGAAGCGCCACTTCGGGAAGTGGCCCGCGTCGATACTGTTCACCAGATCGCGCTGCGCGCTCTCGCGATCATTGGCGACCACCTGGGCGGCTTCGGCGTCGGTGAAGTTCTCGACGCCTTGCAGCGACTTGAAGTGAAACTTGACCCAGAAGCGCTCATCGTTCGCGTTGATGAACGAGTACGTGTGCGAGCCGAAGCCGTGCATCTGCCGGTAATTCTTCGGGATGCCGCGATCGCTCATCAGAATCGTCACCTGATGCAACGACTCAGGATGACGCGACCAGAAATCCCACGCGGCGACATTGCTGCGCAGATTCGTGTACGGATCGCGCTTTTGCGTATGAATGAAGTCCGGAAACTTCAAAGGATCGCGGATGAAGAACACAGGCGTGTTGTTGCCGACCACGTCCCAGTTGCCTTCTTCGGTGTAGAACTTGATCGAGAAGCCGCGCACGTCGCGCTCGGCGTCGGCCGCGCCACGCTCGCCGGCCACCGTCGAAAAGCGCATGAACAGCGGCGTTTCCTTGCCGACCTGCGCGAATACCTTCGCCTTCGTGTAGCGCGAAATGTCGTGCGTCACGCTCAGCGTGCCGAACGCACCCGAACCCTTCGCGTGAACACGACGCTCGGGAATCACTTCGCGATCGAAATGGGCGAGCTTTTCGAGCAGCCAGACGTCCTGCAACACGACCGGACCGCGCGGGCCGGCGGTCATCGAGTTCTGGTTGTCGGCGACGGGGGCGCCGGCGGCGTTGCTGAGCTTATGTTCGGACATGCGTACTCCTGCGTGAATTTTTTCGGATCAGAGGAAAAGCGCGCGGCATCCGCTCGGCGGATGCCGTGGTGGATCGACAGGTCAGGCGCCCAGCACCCGGTCGACCAGCAACGACACGGCGATCGTGCGGATGCTTAGCGCGACGGCCGCGGTGGCCGGTTGAGCAGGAACAGCGTGGATGGACTGAGAATCCGCTTGCATGGTGTTTTCCTCCGGGCTGGCCTCACGCCCCTAGTCTTGGGACGGGCGCTGAGCCTTGTCGAATAAGGGGATCGGGCGATCCCTGGAGGAAACTATATCAACCCTATCGAATATTCGTATTTGATTAATTTTATCTATTCGATAGGGCTTGCGCCCTTTTATGCAGCGCGACGGCGAGTCAGTTGACGGCGGCCGGCAGATCGAGCTTTCTGACGCCCGGCAGGTCGCAGGCGGCGATGGCTTCGCAGATCGCCTCGATTGCGGGCATGCGCGTGAAGCTCTTACGCCACGCGAGCACGACGCGGCGATCGGGGACCGGCTCGTCGAACGCGACGTAGCTGAGCAGGCCCGCATCGATACCGCCCGCATGCGGCTTGACCTCGTGCACCGACATGCGCGGCAGCACGGTAATACCGACGCCGCTCGCGACCATATGGCGGATCGTTTCGAGCGACGAGCCCTCGAAGGTCTTCTGGATGCCATCCGCGTTCTGCGAGAAGCGCATCAGCTCGGGACACACGCCGAGCACGTGATCGCGGAAACAATGGCCGCTGCCGAGCAGCAGCATGGTTTCCTGCTTCAGGTCGTCAGGGTCGATCTTCGGGCGGCTTTCCCACGCGTGACCGGACGGCAGCGCGACGACGAACGGCTCGTCGTACAGCGGGCGCAGCATCAGACCCGTTTCGGGAAACGGCAGCGCCATGATCGCGACGTCGATTTCGCCCTGCTTGAGCAGCTCGATCAGCTTCAGCGTGTAGTTTTCCTGCAGCATCAGCGGCATTTGCGGCACGCGCCGGATCATCTGCTTGACGAGCGTCGGCAGCAGGTACGGTCCGATCGTGTAGATCACGCCGAGGCGCAGCGGACCGATCAGCGGGTCCTTGCCCTGCTTGGCGATTTCCTTGATGGCGAGCGTCTGCTCGAGCACCCGTTGCGCCTGCGTGACGATCTGTTCGCCGATCGGCGTGACGCTGACCTCGCTGGTGCCGCGCTCGAAAATCTGCACGTTCAGCTCGTCTTCGAGCTTCTTGATGGCCACGGACAGCGTGGGCTGGCTGACGAAACACGCTTCGGCGGCGCGGCCGAAGTGCCGCTCGCGGGCCACCGCCACAATGTATTTCAATTCGGTGAGCGTCATTCGGGGATCAATCAGTCCGATGGATTCGATAGATTCTAGTTATACACCTATAGGGTCGGTTCGCCAAGCTTTTAGCCGATCCGCAGACCGCGGGCGCTGCGCTCAAGCCTTCAGATACTGCTCGCGCGCGCCGAGCCAGCGCGCCAGATGCTGGAGAACGACGTCCGGATACTGCTCGAGCAGCGTCGCGGCGGCTTCGCGCGCCGGCTCGATCAGGTGCTGATCGTTCTGCAGGTCGGCGAAACGCAGCATCGCCGCACCCGACTGCCGCGCGCCGAGAAACTCGCCGGGGCCGCGGATTTCGAGGTCGCGCCGGGCGATCTCGAAGCCGTCGGTGGTTTCGCGCATCGTCTGCAGGCGTGCGCGGGCCGTCATCGAGAGCGGCCCGGTGTAGAGCAGCACACAGACCGACGCGGCACTGCCGCGCCCCACCCGTCCGCGCAACTGATGCAGCTGCGCGAGACCGAAGCGCTCGGCATGCTCGATCACCATCAGCGACGCGTTCGGCACGTCGACGCCCACTTCGATCACCGTGGTCGCGACCAGCAGCTGGATCTCGTTGCGCGAGAACGCGTCCATCACCGCGGCCTTTTCGGCCGGCGCGAGACGCCCATGCACGAGCCCGACCTTCAGCTCCGGCAGCGCGGCCACCAGCGTCTCGTAGGTCTCGACCGCGGTTTGCAATTGCAGCGTCTCGCTTTCCTCGATCAGAGGACACACCCAGTACACCTGGCGCCCCGTCAGCGCCGCCTCGCGCACGCGGCCGATCACCTCTTCGCGGCGCGCGTCGGACACGAGCTTCGTGAGGATCGGCGTGCGGCCGGGGGGCAGTTCGTCGATCGTGGAGACGTCGAGGTCCGCGTAGTAGGTCATGGCGAGCGTGCGCGGAATCGGCGTCGCCGACATCATCAATTGATGCGGCTGGAAGTCGGCCGCGCCGTCGGCGGCGCCCTGCGCCTTCGCGCGCAGCGCGAGCCGCTGCGCGACGCCGAAGCGATGCTGTTCGTCGACGATCACGAGCCCCAGGCGCGCGAACTCGACCGCGTCCTGGATGATCGCGTGCGTGCCGATCACGAGCTGCGCGGTGCCGAGCGCGGCCGCTTCGATCGCGGCGCGCTTCTCCTTCGTCTTCAGACTGCCCGCGAGCCACGCGACGCTCACGCCGAGCGGCTCGAGCCAGCCGCGCAACTTGCGCGCGTGCTGCTCGGCGAGGATTTCGGTCGGCGCCATCAGCGCGGCCTGGTAGCCGGCGTCGATCGCCTGCGCGGCGGCGAGCGCCGCGACGATCGTCTTACCGCTGCCGACGTCGCCCTGCAACAGCCGCTGCATCGGATGCGGCTGCGTCAGATCGAGCGCGATCTCGCCGCCGACGCGCTCCTGCGCGGCCGTCAGCGAAAACGGCAGCGCCTTCTGGAGCCGCGCGACCAACGCCGCCTCGTCGCCGAGCTTACGGCGCGGCATCGCCGGCGCGGCGCGCTCGCGACGCTCGTCGTGCGCGCGCTTGAGCGACATCTGCTGCGCGAGCAGTTCCTCGAGCTTGATGCGCACCCAGGCCGGATGCGTACCGTCGATCAGCGCCGTTTCGTCCGACTGCGCGCCCGGATGATGCAGCGTGCGCACCGCGTCCATCAGCGACGGCACGCCGAGCGGTTCGAAAAACGCGCGCGCGACCGGCTCGGGCAGCAGCTCCGGCAGCGAGGTGCGCGCGAGCGCGTTGTCGATCGCCTTGCGCAGATATGCCTGCGACACGCCCGCCGTGCTCGGATAGACCGGCGTCAGCGCCTGGGGCAGCGGCGTGTCTTCGTCGACGACGCGCACGGCGGGGTGCACCATCTCCATGCCGAAGAAGCCGCCGCGCACGTCGCCGCGCACGCGCAGGCGCGCGCCGGGTGCCATCTGCTTGACCTGCGAGCCATAGAAATTCAGAAAGCGCAGCACGAGTTCGTCGCCGTCGGCGTCGCGCAGCTTCACGAGAAGCTGCCGGCGCGGGCGATAGGCGATCTCGTTGTCGAACACCACGCCCTCGGTTTGCGCGATGCCGCCCGGCAGCAGGTGGCCGATCGGCGTCAGCGAGGTTTCGTCTTCGTAGCGCATCGGCAGATGCAGCACGAGATCGATGTCGCGCGTGAGGCCGAGTTTGGCGAGCTTGTCGGCGGTTTTGACGGGGGCTTTGGGGGCGGACTTTGCCGTGGTGCCGCCTTCGGCCGCCTCGCTCTCCCCCGTCTCCGCTCGGGCACCGGGGCGCCGCGGTTCGGCGCCCGCTTCGAGGGTGGCAACGGACGTTCGGCGGTCGGACAAAGGCATGGGCTGCTTCGCAAGTACAATATCGGCTGCTGTCGAAAGGAAAGTCGTGCCGCCCTTCGCGCGTCCAACGTAGGCAGGATGCGGCTCAGGGCGCGCGCGGGCTGCTTCGGCGTCCCGCCATCATAGCCGCCCGGCTCCGGCTTCGGCTCAATTCAGTCCCAAATCCAGTTCAACCCGGCAGTCCCAACCCGGCAGTCCCAACCCGCTTCCAGTCTTTCGCATGTTTACGCTTTCCGATTTCGATTTCGATCTGCCGCCCGAGCTGATCGCGCAAGTCGCGCTGCCCGAGCGCAGCGCCAGCCGTCTGCTCGACGTGGACGCCGCAGGCGCCGCCGATGGCGCCGCTCGCCTGATCGACCGTCGCTTCACCGAGTTGCCCGAGTGCCTCGCGCCGGGCGATCTGCTCGTCTTCAACGACACCAAAGTGCTGAAGGCGCGCTTCTTCGGCCAGAAGGCGAGCGGCGGCAAGGTCGAAGTGCTGGTCGAGCGCCTGACCGGCGAGCGCAGCGCGCTCGCGCAGATTCGCGCGAGCAAGAGCCCGCAGGCGGGCACGGCGATCCGCCTCGCGGATGCGTTCGACGTCACCGTCGGCGAGCGCGTCGATCAGTTCTACACGCTGCATTTCCCCGCCGACTGTCTGACGCTGATCGAGCAGTACGGCCGTCTGCCGCTGCCGCCGTACATCGAGCACGATCCCGACGCAACCGACGAAACCCGCTACCAGACCGTGTTCGCCCAAAACCCGGGCGCGGTCGCCGCGCCGACCGCCGGCCTGCACTTCGACGACGCGCTGCTCGCGAGGCTCGACGCGCATGGCGTCGAACGCGCAACGCTGACGCTGCACGTCGGCGCCGGCACGTTCCAGCCGGTGCGGGTCGAGAACATCGCCGAGCACAAGATGCACAGCGAGTGGTATCACCTGCCGCAAGCGCTCGCGGACAAGATCGCCGCGACCAAAGCGCGCGGCAACCGCGTGATCGCGGTCGGCACGACCTCGATGCGCGCGCTCGAAGCCGCCGCGCGCGACGCCGAAGCCGCCGGCCACCCGCTCGCCGCGGCGAGCGCGGAAACCGACATCTTCATCACGCCGGGCTACCGGTTTCGCGTGGTCGACCGGCTGGTCACGAACTTCCATTTGCCGAAGTCGACGCTGCTGATGCTGGTGTCGGCGTTCGCGGGCGTCGAGACGATTCGCGCCGCGTACCGTCATGCGATCGAGGAGCGCTACCGCTTTTTCAGCTACGGTGACGCGATGCTGCTCACGCGGCGCGATGCATAGACCGGTTCAAGCGCCGCTTCGACGTTTTGCCGCTTCGACGGTTTGCCGTTTTCCCAGCCGCCGCGATCCGTCGTGGCGGTTTTCATTGATTGCGCCGGACTGTTTTCCGGTAGCACAGGAGTGAACCCAATGACCCTCGGTCATCCCTCGCAACAGACTGCCCACGAGCGCCCGCAAGACGACATCGGCGGCCTCAAATTCGAACTGCTCGGCACCGACGGCCTCGCGCGCCGCGGCCGCGTCACGCTCAATCACGGCGTGGTCGAAACGCCGATCTTCATGCCGGTCGGCACCTACGGCACCGTGAAGGCGGTCCAGCCGCGCGAGCTCGAAGAAATGCACGCGCAGATCATCCTCGGCAACACGTTTCACCTGTGGCTGCGCCCCGGCCTCGAAACGATCGAGGCGCACGGCGGCCTGCACGGCTTCATGGGCTGGAACAAGCCGATCCTGACCGACTCGGGCGGCTTCCAGGTGTTCTCGCTCGGCGATCTGCGCAAGATCACCGAGGACGGCGTCACGTTCGCGTCGCCGATCAATGGCGACCGGCTGTTCCTGTCGCCGGAAGTGTCGATGCAGATCCAGAAGGTGCTGAACTCGGACATCGTCATGCAGTTCGACGAGTGCACGCCGTACGCGACCAACAACATCCCGACCTCGCACAAGGACGCGGCCGAATCGATGCGCATGTCGATGCGCTGGGCGCAACGCTCGATCGACGAATTCCAGCGCCTCGGCAATCCGAATGCCCTCTTCGGCATCGTGCAGGGCGGGATGTTCGAGGATCTGCGCGACGAGTCGCTCGCCGGCCTCGCGGAAAAGAACTTCCACGGCCTCGCGATCGGCGGTCTGTCGGTCGGCGAGCCGAAGGAAGACATGATGCGCATCCTGAACCACATCGGCCCGAAGCTGCCGGCCGACAAGCCGCACTACCTGATGGGCGTGGGCACGCCGGAAGATCTCGTGGCCGGCGTCGCGGCCGGCGTCGACATGTTCGACTGCGTGATGCCGACCCGCAACGCGCGCAACGGCTGGCTCTTCACGCGTTTCGGCGACGTCAAGATCCGCAACGCCACGCACAAGAACTCGCTGCGCCCGCTCGACGAGCAATGCGGCTGCTACACCTGCCGCAATTTCACGCGCGGCTATCTGCACCACCTGCACCGCGTCGGCGAAATCCTCGGCGCGCAGCTGAACACGATCCACAACCTGCACTACTACCTGGAACTGATGCAGGAAATGCGCGACGCGATCGAGGCAAAGCTGTTCGACGCCTTCCGCAAGCGCTTCCACGAAGATCGCGCGCGCGGCGTCGAAGCGTCGTCCTGACGGCGCGGCGCGCGGATTCCGCTAAGGAATCCGCGCTTTCATCGCGTGCCGCAGGTCGACAACTTACAATTCACTTTCGCCGAGTGCTGAATTTGCCCCGAATCGGACCGATAAACGGTTGATCGCAAAGCCGATTCGCCGCGCCGGCGCGCGTGTGGCCGGTGGTAGAATAATCGGCTGACTTTTTAGCTACTTTTGACTGAGAACGGAGAGACCAACGTGTCGTTTATTTCCAATGCCTATGCACAAGGCGCAGCAGCTGGTGGCATCGAATCGAACCTGATGAGCTTCCTGCCGCTGATCCTGATGTTCGGCGTGCTGTACTTCATCATGATTCGCCCGCAAATGAAGCGCCAGAAGGAACATCGCAACATGCTCTCAGCGATGGCCAAGGGCGACGAAGTCGTGACGAACGGCGGCATCGTCGGCAAGGTGACGAAGGTCGGCGAAGCCTACGTCGGCGTCGAAATCTCGGAAGGTACGGAAATCACCGTGCAAAAGGCGTCGATCACGACGATTCTCCCGAAGGGCACGATCAAGTCGCTTTAAGGCCTGCTCTCCCGCGTCCGGCGCGGCCTCGCCGGCAGTTCAGGCACTTCGCCGAACCGCCCGCGCTCATCGCCGGACGCATCGCATCCAAGCCAACCTTCCCGTTGGACCACTCATGAATCGCTACCCCCTCTGGAAATACGCCGTGATGCTGGTGGCTCTGGTCATCGGCCTCGTGTACACGCTGCCCAATCTGTACGGCGAAGCGCCGGCGGTGCAGGTGTCGAGCGGCAAGGCCACGGTCAGGCTCGACGCCACCACGCTCGCGTCGGTCGAAGCCGCGCTCGCGTCCAATCAGATCAAGCCGACCGCGGTCACGTTCGACAACTCGCAGACCAACGCGAACATCCGCGTGCGCCTGACGGACACGGACACGCAGCTGCGCGTGAAAGACCTGCTGCAGAAGTCGCTCAATAGCGACCCGAACGACCCGCAGTACATCGTCGCACTGAACCTGCAAAGCGCGTCGCCGAGCTGGATGACCGCGCTGCGCGCACTGCCGATGTACCTCGGTCTCGACCTGCGCGGCGGCGTGCACTTCCTGCTGCAGGTCGACATGGCCGGCGCGCTGAACAAGAAACTCGATTCGGACGCCTCGGACGTGCGCACGCTTTTGCGCGACAACAACGTGCGCGACGGCGGCGTGAATCGCGTGGGCCAGTCGGTGGTGGTGAATCTGGCCGACCAGGCCACGGCGGACGCGGCGCTCAAGCTGCTCGGCCGCGGCGTCAGCGAACTGCAGTGGGCGTCGCAGCCGAACACCGGCGCGGACGGCGGCGTGCAGCTCGTCGGCACTTTCACGCCGGCCGTGCAGCGCGCGGTGCAGGACGCCGCGCTCAAGCAGAACATCACGACGCTGCATAACCGCGTGAACGAACTCGGCGTGGCCGAGCCGGTGATCCAGCAACAGGGCGCGGACCGCATCGTGGTCGAGCTGCCGGGCGTGCAGGACACCGCGAAGGCGAAGGACATCATCGGCCGTACGGCGACGCTCGAAGCGCGCCTCGCCGACCCGGTCAACACGCATCCGAATCCGAACGACCCGGTGCCGCCGGGCGATGAACTCTTCACGCAAGGCAACCAGGCGCCGGTGCTGCTGCGCAAGCAGGTGATCTTCACCGGCGACCGCATCATCGACGCATCGGCGGGCTTCGACGAGCATCAGCGTCCGTCCGTCAACATCCGTCTCGACTCGGCCGGCGGCCGCGCGGTGCGCGCGGTATCGCGCGACAACATCGGCAAGCCGATGGCGATGGTGCTGTTCGAGCGCGGCAAGGGCGAAGTGCTGACGGTCGCGACCATTCAGTCGGAACTCGGCGACCGCTTCCAGATCACCGGCCAGCCGACCCCGCAAGCGGCCGCCGACCTCGCGCTGCTGCTGCGCGCCGGTTCGCTCGCCGCGCCGATGGAAATCATCGAGGAACGCACGATCGGCCCGAGCCTCGGCGCCGACAACATCAAGAAGGGCTTCCACTCGGTCGTGTGGGGCTTCGCGGCGATCGCCGTGTTCATGATCGCGTACTACATGCTGTTCGGCGTGATCTCGATGATCGGCCTGTCCGTGAACCTGCTGCTGCTGGTTGCGGTGCTGTCGATGCTGCAGGCCACGCTCACGCTGCCGGGTATCGCCGCTATCGCGCTCGCGCTCGGTATGGCGATCGACGCGAACGTGCTGATCAACGAGCGCGTGCGCGAAGAACTGCGCAACGGCGCGCCGCCGCAACTGGCCATCCAGAACGGCTACGCGCATGCATGGGCCACGATTCTCGACTCGAACGTGACCACGCTGATCGCCGGCCTCGCGCTGCTCGCGTTCGGCTCGGGTCCGGTGCGCGGCTTCGCGATCGTCCACTGTATCGGCATTCTGACGTCGATGTTCTCGGCGGTGTTCTTCTCGCGCGGCATCGTCAACTTCTGGTACGGCGGCAAGAAGAAGCTGAAGTCGCTGTCGATCGGCCAGGTATGGCGTCCGCAAGCGGCGGCGGCAGGCTCGGCCGCCTATGCGGGCAACAGCCTCGGCGAGAACGACGCCGCGACCGACACCGCGCAGGCCATCGCCACGGCGAAGGCGAGCGCGAAGGCAAGTTCGAAGGCACCGGCCGCGGCCGGCGCGCAGGGTCGCGCGAAGCCGACCGTGCGTCGCCGCAATACGCCGGGTACGTCGACGTCGAACGACTCGACGCCGCAGAAACCGGGTTCATCCCGCTGAGTCCCGGAGAACAAGACCATGGAATTTTTCCGTTTCCGTAAAGACATTCCGTTCATGCAGCGCGCGTTGATCTTCAACGCGATCTCGCTGATCACCTTCCTCGCCGCCGTGTTCTTCCTCGTGCATCGCGGGCTGCATCTGTCGGTGGAATTCACCGGCGGCACCGTGATCGAGGTGCAGTATCCGGGCGCGGTGCCGCTCGACCCGGTGCGTAACACGCTCGGCAAGCTCGGCTACGCCGACGCGCAGGTGCAGAACTTCGGCTCCTCGCGCGACGTGCTGATCCGTCTGCCGCTGAAGTCGGGCTACACCTCCGCCCAGCAGAGCGAGCAGGTGATGGGCGCGCTGAAGGCCGAGACGCCGGAGGTGCAATTGCAGCGCGTCGAGTTCGTCGGTCCGCAGGTCGGCAAGGAACTCGCCACCGACGGTCTGCTCGCGCTCGCGTGCGTGGTGGTCGGTATCGTGATCTACCTGTCGTTCCGCTTCGAATGGAAGTACGCGGTGGCCGGCGTGATCGCTAACCTGCACGACGTCGTCATCATTCTCGGCTTCTTCGCGTTCTTCCAGTGGGAGTTCTCGCTCTCGGTGCTGGCCGCGGTGCTCGCGGTGCTCGGCTATTCGGTCAACGAGTCGGTCGTTATCTTCGACCGGATTCGCGAAACCTTCCGCCGTGAACGCAAGATGAGCGTGATCGAAGTGATCAACCACGCGATCACCAGCACGATGTCGCGAACCATCATCACGCACGGCTGTACGCAGATGATGGTGCTGTCGATGTTCCTGTTCGGCGGCCCGACGCTGCATTACTTCGCGCTCGCGCTGACGGTCGGTATTCTGTTCGGTATCTACTCGTCGGTGTTCGTCGCCGCGGCGCTCGCCATGTGGTTCGGCGTCAAGCGCGAAGACCTGATCAAGGACAAGAAGGAACGCATCGATCCGGACGATCCCAACGCGGGCGCGCAGGTTTGATGCGCGCGTAGCCTCAGGCGTGCGCAAATAAAGAAGGCCGGTTCTGTCGAACCGGCCTTTTGCGTTTACTCCGCCCTGATGAAGTAGCGTCTAGCGGAACCCCAGCTTGCGCCGCGCACCGAGCAGCGCCGCGATGCTCAGGAGCGCGGCAAACATCACGTAGAAGCTCGGCGCGGCCTTCGAGCCGGTCGCGCTGATCAGCCACGCGATGATGAACGGCCCGAAGCCGCCGAAAATCGTCACCGCGACGTTATACGCGAGCGACATGCCGGTCGTGCGCGTTTGCACCGGGAAGATCTCCGAGAGCAGGCCCGGCGTCGCGCCGAAGTAGCCGCTGACGAGAAAGCCGAACACGATCTGCCACACGATCAGCGTGCCGAAGCTCGGATGCGCGATCAGATACGCGAACGCCGGATAGACGAGCACGAGCAACAGCACCGCCGCGCTCAGCATGATGCGCGTGCGTCCATGCAGATCCGACCAATGCCCGGCCACCGGCGAGAACACCATCTGGATCAGCCCCGTCACCGCGATCGCCGCGAACGCGACCGATGGCGCGAGCCCCAGTTGCCGCACGCCATAGGTCGGCATGAACAGCATCAGATACGCGGAGACGGTCCCGAGGATCACCACGCCCATCGCGATCACGAGCCGCAGCTTCTGCGTCGCGAACGTATCGCGCAACGGCGTCTGCGTGGTTTCGGCGGCGAGGAATTCGGGCGTCTCGTCGAGCCGGGTGCGGATGTAGAACGCGACCGGCCCGATCAGCAGACCGAAGAAGAACGGCACGCGCCAGCCCCACGACGCCATCTGCTCCGGCGACAGTTGGCCGGTCAGCAACGCGCCGAAGCCGGCGGCGAGCAGCGTCGTCAGACCCTGACTCGCCATCTGCCAGCTCGCGTAGAAACCGCGCCGCCCCGGCACGTGCTCGGCGAGAAACGCGGTTGCGCTGCCGAACTCGCCGCCCGCCGAGAAGCCCTGCATCAGCCGCGCGAGCACGAGGATCAGCGGTGCAGCGACGCCGATGCTCTGATAGGTCGGCAGAATCGCGATGATCAGCGTGCCGCTCATCATCAGCAGGATGGAAAGCGTGAGCGCCGCCTTGCGGCCCGCGCGGTCCGAGTACGCGCCGATCACGATCGCGCCGAGCGGCCGCATGAAGAACGACACGCCGAACGTGCCGAGCGTGAGCAGCAGCGAGACGGTCTCGTTGCCCGCCGGAAAAAACAGCCTCGAGATGATCACGGCGAAAAAGCCGTACACCACGAGGTCGAACCATTCGAGCGCGTTGCCGATCGAGGCGGCCGCCACCGCGCGCCACGAATTCTGTCGGCTTCCGGCGACGCTTGCTGCTGTCGTTGCATTCATCCAGATCTCCTGTGCTGCGCGAAATAGTTATCGACGCGAACGCATGACGCCCGCGCTGGCCGCACCGGCAACGCGCACCGCCGGCATGACTCGATGCGCTCTATTTAACTGAAAAAATAAAAGTGACGCGAGCGGCAAATGGACGATGCCCGCCCCGTATGGGCGCGGCGGGCGCGGCGGTCGCGACAGGCGATAAAAAAAAACCGCTTCGTCGGCGAACGACCGAAGCGGTTTTCGTGTTGCGGCGCAGCGCGCGCCGCCAGTTGCCAAGGCGGGAGCGCGCTTGCTACTGCTTGATGCCTTCCGACTGGATATGCAAGCGCGTCTGCATGCTGAAGCCGTACTTCGCACCGAAGTCCATGCCGTAATCGGCGCGATTGAATTCGGTGCTGGCCTCGACGCCGCACACTTCGCGCTTGAGCACCGGATGCTGCATGCACTTGAACGAATCGATCTTCAGATTCACCGGCTTCGTGATGCCGCGAATCGTCAGCGTGCCGATCACCTCGACCGGCTTGTCGCCATCGAACTTTATCTGCGTGCCTTTGTAGGTCACGCTCGGATACTTCTCGACGTCGAAGAACTCGGGGGACTTCAGATGCTCGTCGAGCTTCGGGTTGCCGGTCTGCACCGAAGCAGGATCGACGCTCACGTCGACGGTGCCGGTTTTGGCCGCGCGATCGAGCGTCACCGTGCCGGTGGTCTTCGTGAACTTGCCGCGCCAGATCGACAGACCGCCGAAGTGATCGGCCTCGAAGCTCGGAAACGTATGCATCGGATCAAGCGTATAGGTGTCGGCGGCGAAGGCGCCTAGCGACAGCGACGAAGCCAGCGCGCCAACTGCGATCAACATGGACGTTTTCAATTCGTGCTCCTGTTTGCGTTGAAAATCGCGGTGCAACCTGCGATGGAAAAGCGGCCGCGCCCCACGTGGCGCGGCAGACATCGCGAACGCCGCGCGGGTTACTTGTGCGCGGCGACGATATGAAACTTGATCACGACCTCGTCGGCGACGACCGACGTGTCCTTCCATTCGCCAGTGCCGACGTCGAACTGCGAGCGCTTGATCGGCAGCGCGCCGTCGAAGGTCCGCGTCGCGCCCTGCTGGCTCACCGTGACCGGCACCACGACGGTCTCCGACTTGCCCTTGATGGTCAGCTTGCCGGTCACCTTGAACTGGTTGCCGCCGGCCGGCGCGATCGCGCTCGACACGAACGTCGCGCTCGGCCAGGTCTTCGCGTCGAACCAGTCCTTGCCGCGCACCTGCTCGTTGTAGCTCTCGTCGCCGAGGTCGTAGCTGCCGACGTCGATGTCGATCTGCGCGCTACCGGCCGCCGGCTTGGCCGGATCGAAGCTGAGCTGGGCGGTGAACTTGCCGAACTTGCCTTCGACCGGCACGTTCATCTGCTTCGAGGTGGCCGTCACCGAGCTCTTCGCGACGTCGACCTGCGCAAGCGCCGCGCCCGCGGCGGAGAGCGACGCGGCCGCGAAGGCGGCGAGCATGTAGCGATAAAACGAGACCTTCATGGTTGTCCTTATTTGAGGAAAGGGAGCATGCGCGACAGCAGGCCGTCGCGATCCAGCCATTGATGCTTCAGCGCGCCCGCGACGTGCAGCGCGACCAGCACCAGCAGCGTGTAGTTCAGCGCGATGTGCAGGTTCTTCAGCACTTCCTTCAGGTGCGGATCGGGCGCGATCAGGCGCGGCAGCGGAATCAGCCCGAGATAGACGACCGGCACGTTCGCCGCCGAGCTATACAGATAGCCGGACGCGGGAATCACGATCATCAGCACGTACAGCAGCAGATGCACGAGATGCGCGGCGCCGCGCTGCCAGTTCGGCATGCCGCTCGGCATCGCCGGCGCGCCGTGGGTCGCGCGCCACAGGATGCGCACGATCGCGAGCGCGAACACGGTCACGCCGATCCATTTGTGCCACGAGAAATAGCGCAGCTTGGTCGGCGTGAAGCCCGGGATGTCGGTCATCACCCAGCCGAGCGCAAAGCCGCAGACGATCAGGAGCGCGATCAGCCAGTGAAACGCGATGGCGGTCCGCGTGTACGACTGCTGGGTATCGAACGATGGATTCAGTGTCATGACAGATCAACGCAAGCTGGTAGAAGTTAACGGCGCGCCGCGGCCACCTATTCCGTGCTCATCGCCATTCAGCGACATGGCGCGCGGCCGACGGGGCGGGCATCAGCGCCAGCAACGGCCGCCGAGGACGCTAAGGCCGCCATGCTACCCCAAGCGCGAAAAGCTGGCAGAAGCGCATCGGAGCGACGGGTCCGGATATTGCGACACAACGCCCCGGCGGGTTCGCTCCGACGCCGGCGTGCTCAAAAAATCGGGGACGGGAAAGCCCCGGTTCCCCGGCGACCGGGCCAAACCCCGCGCCAGGCGCGCTTCACGCCGCTCGCGGGGGCGCGTTTGGTACTATTGCTGCTCACCGCCGCCTGCCTCCTCATCGAAAACAGGCCTTGCACGCCGCCACCACGTCGTTAGCCCATCCGCCGTATGGAACATGACAACCTGATCGCGTGCCATGAATGCGATACGCTGTTCCGCAAGCCACGGCTTGTCGGGCGCACCGCCGCGCGCTGTCCGCGCTGCGGCGCGACGCTCTATCGCGGCGTCTCGCGCAAGCTCGACGCGATCTGCGCGCTGACGCTCGCCGCCCTGATCACATTCGTGATCGCGCAGGGCTTTCCGATCGTCGAACTCGACGCCAACGGCATCACCTCGCAGACCACGCTGTTCGGCGCGCTCGTCGCGCTGTGGGGCGAGGACATGCAGATCGTCGCCGTGATGGTGTTCTGCTCGACGATCCTCTTTCCGCTGACCGAACTCGTCGCGCTGCTGTACGTGCTGGTGCCGCTGCGCGCCGGCTACGTGCCCGCGCACTTCAACCGCGTGCTGCGCGCGATCCAGTTCGTGCGGCCGTGGGGCATGATCGAAGTGTTCATGCTCGGCGTGCTGATCACGATCGTGAAGATGGTGAGCCTCGCGCGCGTGATTCCCGAAGCGGCGCTGTTCGCGTTCGGCGCGCTGACGCTGATGTTCGCGGTCGTCGTCACGTTCGATCCGCGCGTGCTGTGGGACCTCGCCGATGAAATCGACGCGCGTGGCGACCGGCCCTTGCCGCGCACCTCAGCCGACAGCGCGGCGCTCGCGGTCGGCCCGCTCGCCGCTCCGCCGGCGCCGTCCGCGAGCATCGCTGAGCCGGCCGGTGGCGCCGCTGACGGCCCGTCGGATCGCCCAGCGGGCGCCGCTCCGCCCGGCTTGCCGCCCACGCCGCGCGAAGGATGAGCCCGCGATGAAATACGTCACCGCAAGACGCTCGGGCCTCGTCTCCTGTCATTCGTGCGGGCGCGTCGAGGCGCGCATCCGCTCGGTCACGCCGCAGCACTGCAGCCGCTGCGGCGCGCACCTGCACTCGCGCAACCCCGACAGTCTGATGCGCACGTGGGCGCTGCTGATCGCCGCGGCGCTGCTGTATATTCCCGCCAACCTGCTGCCCGTGATGCACACGTCGTCGCTGCTCGGCTCCGAGGACGACACGATCATGAGCGGCGTCGTCTATTTCTGGACTTCGGGCGACTGGCCGCTCGCGGTGATCGTGTTCATCGCCAGCATCATGGTGCCGATGCTGAAGCTCTCGGTGCTGGTGCTGCTCACCGTCACGGCGCAGCGCCGCTCGCGCTGGCGCCCGCAGCAGCGCACGACGCTGTACCGGATGGTCGAGCGGATCGGCCGCTGGTCGATGCTCGACGTGTTCGTCGTCACGCTCACCGTGGCGCTGGTGCGCTTCAAATCGCTGGCCGTGATCACGGCCGGACCGGGCGCGATCGCGTTCGGCTCGGTCGTGATCCTGACGATGTTGGCCTCCATGCAATTCGATCCACGACTCATCTGGGACCCCGTGGAAGGCAGTACCCCAAAACCTCAGGATCTTCACCATGACTAGCCCGCAAGGACCGACGCCCGCCTCCGATGACGCGCCGCGCAGCGATTCGAACGGACCCAGACTGCCGCCCCAACTGCCCGACCCCGACATCGAGCCACGCAGCCGCTGGTTGCCTTCGCTCGTCTGGGTGATTCCGCTGATCGCCGCGCTGATCGGCATCGCGCTCGTGATCAAGTCGGTGACCGAGCGCGGGCCCGTGATCACGATCAGTTTCACCAGTGCGGAAGGGCTCGAACCGGGCAAGACCCAGGTCAAGTACAAGGACGTCACCGTCGGCTCGGTGAAGACGATCACGCTGTCGCAAGATCTGTCGCACGTGCTCGTGCAGGTGCAGCTGACCAAGGAAGGCGGGCAGTTCGCGGTCAAGGACTCGCGCTTCTGGGTGGTGCGTCCGCGCGTCGGCGCGAGCGGCGTGTCGGGCTTGACCACGCTGCTCTCGGGCGCCTACATCGGCGCCGACGCGGGCCGCTCGAGCGACAGCGCGAGCAACTTCGTCGGTCTCGAGACGCCGCCGCCCATCACCGGCGACCAGAAAGGCCGCCAGTACACGCTGCACGGCGATTCGCTCGGCTCGATCGACATCGGCTCGCCGATCTTCTACCGGCGCGTGCAGGTGGGCCAGGTGGTCGGCTTCTCGCTCGACAAGGACGGCACCGGCGTGACGATGCAGGTATTCGTGTCGTCGCCGTTCGACCAGTACGTCGGCACCAACACGCGCTGGTGGCATGCGAGCGGCGTCGATCTGCGGCTCGATTCGAGCGGCTTCAAGCTGAACACGCAGTCGCTCGCGACGGTGATCGTCGGCGGTCTGTCGTTCCAGTCGCCGCCAGGCCAGAACATGGGCCCACAGGCGCCGAACAACAAGACGTTCCGCCTCGGCTCCGACGAAGCGGACGCGATGCGCGAACCGGACGGCATCCCCTTGCGCGTCGTGATGAACTTCAACCAGTCGCTGCGCGGGCTGTCGATCGGCGCGCCGGTCGACTTCCGGGGCATCGTGCTCGGCCAGGTGACCAATATCGGCATCGACTACGATCCGAAGACGCAGAGCTTCACGATGCCGGTCACGATGAACGTGTACCCGGACCGCCTCGGCAAGCGCTTCCGCGAGACCGCGCCGCAGCCGGGCACGCTCGCCGGCCAGAACATGCTGCAGGAACTGGTCAGGCACGGCCTGCGCGGCCAGCTGCGCACCGGCAATCTGATCACGAGCCAGCTGTATGTGGCGCTCGATATCTTCCCGAAAGCGGCGCCGGCCAAGGTCGACGTGACGAGCGACCCGCTCGAGCTGCCGACCATTCCGAACACGCTCGACGAATTGCAGCTTCAAGTCGCCGACATTGCGAAGAAGCTCGACAAGGTGCCGTTCGACCAGATCGGCGACAACCTGAACAGCGCGCTGAAGAACGCCGACCAGCTGTTCACGCGTCTCGACAAGGAAGTCGTGCCGCAGGCGCGCGATACCTTGAGCGCCGCGAAGCAGACCTTCAGTTCGGCCCAGGCGACCCTGCAGCAGGACTCGCCGTTGCAGTCCGACGTCCATCAGGCGCTGCAGGAACTGACGCGCACGTTGCAATCGCTGAACGCACTGTCGGATTACCTCGAGCGTCATCCCGAATCGCTGTTGCGCGGTAAATCAGGAGATAAACCATGATGCTTGCCCGGCTCCCCCGCCCGCCGCGCGCGCTCGTGCGCGGTGCCGTACGCGGCGTCGTGTATGGCGGCGCGCTGGCCGCGGCGCTCGCCATCGCGGCGTGCTCGACGCCGTCGAGCCGTTTCTATACGTTGGGCGGCGCGGACAGCGCAGGCGCCGCCGCGACGGGTGGCACGCCGGCCGTCGCGCGCACGGGTGTCGCGCCGGCGTGGCTGATCGAAGTCGCCCCGGTCAACGTGCCGCCGCAAGTGGCCAGAAATCAGCTGGTCGTGCAGACCGGGCCGACTCAGGTGCAGTTGCTCGAACAGGAGCGCTGGGCCTCGCTGCCCGGCGATGAAATCCGGCGCGCGCTGTCGACGAATCTGACGCAGCAGCTCGGCACCATCGATGCGTTCGGCACCGCGCGCCCCGACGACGTGGCCGTGTACCGGATCGCGATGAACGTGCAGCGCTTCGAATCGTGGCCCGGCTCGCATGCGTTGCTCGACGCGGTATGGAGCGTGCGGGCCGTGCGCAGCAATGCGGTGATGACGTGCCGCAGCGTGGTCAGCGAGACGGTCGGCGGCGGGTATGACGCGCTCGTCGATGGACATCGGCGCGCACTCGCGGAAGTGTCGACGCAGATCGCGGCCGGCGTGCGGGCGATGGCGGCGGCTGCCGTTTCTACCCCGGCCACGCCGGGCAAGGCGTCGTCTTCGGCGAGGCCGGCAGCGGCGCCGGTCGTGCCGCCCTGTCCTGCCGCATCACCGGCCGCGGCAGCCGGCGCCTGATCGAGCCGCGCCGGTCTCGAAGCCCCGCTTCGGCCGGCGCGTGCTCGCAACATTTTGCAGTCGAGCCGATTGCGCGAGCCTACGCAGGAAGAACCCATGTTCGACTCGATCAAACGACTGGTCAAAAAATGGCGCGCATCGCGCGACGGCGGTCATCAGCTCGACACGCTGCTCGCGATCGCGGACAAGCGCGCGCCCTATGCGGAACGCAGCGAATGGCTGATCGAACTCGCACACTGGATTCGCCGCGGTCATGCTGTGCGGCCCGCTGCAACTGACACCGCCGACACCGCCGCCCCGCAGTCCGACCCCGCGCACACGCGCATCCGCTACCTGCTGCGCGTGCTCGACCGAAACCCCGCGTGGAAGGCGCACGTCGCCGGCATTCTGCGCGCGCTCCTACGCGAAAGCGACGGCCTCTCGCTACTGTGCGACGCCGGCATGCCCGTGCATTCGGGCTTCTTCGGCGCGGTATTCGAGCGTCTCGAAGCGTCGCTGATTCCACCCGCGCCGAACCGCCGCGACCTCACGGCGATCGTCACGCTGATGTTCAACGCCGAGCGTGACGCCGAATGGATCGACACGCTGCCCACCGATCTGCTCGCGCGCATCCACGCGCTATTCGATTACGCGCCCGATGACGAAGAAGACCAGCGCGACAGCACGCCCTTCTCGCTCGACCTGTTGGCCGCGCTGCACAACCTGACCTGCCAGATCAGTTCGACCGGTTTGTCGCAAACCGTGCGCAGCCGCCTCGGCGGCGAGCGCACCGACGACCGCCTTGACGACACGCGCGACGCACGCACCGCCAATGGCAGCGACGTGCGCGCCGCGATGGAAAATCAGCCGTTCTACCGCCTCACCCGCGCGATGCTCGCGGTCGAAGCCGCGCACGATGCGTCCGCGGCGGGCGGCCCGCAGGAGCCGCTGCTGCGCGAGGTCAACTATCTGCGGCTGCTGCTCGACGAATGCCGCTGCGCGACCGACAACGTATTCGCGCACCTGTACCGCAACGGCGTGAGCGTGGACATCGTGTTTCAGGTCCAGCGCATGCGCATGCGCATCGAGCGCGCCGAGCATCTGCTCGATGCGTGGATGGCGCAGCACGATCTGCGCGCGGCCGCGCGTCTGACCGCCGAGCTCGTGCGCGCGAATCAGGCGAGCCAGAGCGTCGCGCATCTCGCGCGCAGCAATTCTTCGCTGCTCGCGCGCAAGATCGTCGAGTACAGCGCGGATACTGGCGAACATTACATCGCGCGCGATCGCGCCGAGTATCTGAAGATGATGCAAATGGCGGCCGGCGGCGGACTCGTGACCGTCGTCACCGTGTGCGTGAAGTTCGGCATCACGGGCGCGCATCTGCACGCGATGCTCGAAGGCGTGCTCGCCGGCTTCAACTACGCGGCGAGCTTTCTGCTGATGCACTTTCTGCACTTTTCGCTCGCGACCAAGCAGCCCGCGATGACCGCGCCGACGCTCGCGCGTGAACTCGACGGCGCGGACACGCCAGCGGGCGTCGACAGTTTCGTGAGCTCGGTGACCGCGCTGATGCGCACGCAGGCCGCCGCGGTGCTCGGCAACGTACTGGTGGTGTTCCCCGTCAGTCTTTGCGTGGATCTGCTGTGGAGCGCGATGTTCAACCACGATCTGATTTCGGCCGACAAGGCCATCGCGACGCTGCAGTCGTTCTCGCTGCTCGGGCCGACGCCGTTCTATGCGGCGCTGACCGGCGTGCTGCTGTGGTCGTCGAGCCTTCTCGCGGGCTGGGCGGACAACTGGTTCATCCTGCATCGCGTCGCCGACGCGCTCGCCTACAACCGGCGCCTGCGCATGACGCTCGGCGTCGCCGCTGCCGACCGCCTCGCGCGTTTCTGCCGCGCGAACGTCGCGGGCGTGGTCGGCAATGTCACGCTCGGCCTGATGCTCGGGCTCGTGCCGGTCATCCTGACCGCGTTCGCCTTCAAGTTCGACGTGCGTCACGTGACGCTCTCCGCGGGCTCGATCGGCGTGGCCATCGGCGTGCTCGGCGAAAGCGCGCTGAAGATGCCGGCGCTGTGGTGGGCGGTGGCGGGCGTCGGCAGCATGGCGATACTCAACGTCGCCGTGAGCTTTGCGCTGGCGTTTTACATGGCGACGAAATCGCGCGATTTGCGGGGCAGTGCGGTGCGCTCGCTGCGCGGGGCGATCTGGCAACGGCTCAGGCGGCATCCGCTGGAGCTGGTGTGGCCGGCCAAGGCGGTACGCGAGACCAGCTGACGCGAGTCCAGAGGACGTCAGCGGACGCCCCGGCGCGCCGATCGCGTCGGGCCGCCGACCCCGACCGCGTACAATAGCGCCTTATCCAACGCCTTCCGGCAACCTCAATGTCCTTCGATTTCTTCCTTCCTTGTCCGCGCGGGCTCGAAGCTCCGCTCGCGGCCGAACTCGCCGAAATTGCCGCCCAGCATCTGGACGGCGCCGCCTTCACGGCGGGCGCCCAGGTGCCGGGCGGCGTGCATTTCCGCGGCGGCTGGGCCGCCGGTATGGCGGCCAATCTGCACTCGCGTCTGGCGAGCCGCGTGCTGCTGAAGATCGCGCAGCGCCCCTATCGCAGCGAGCAGGACATCTACGCGCTCGCGCTCGAACAGCGCTGGGAGCAGTGGTTCTCCGCGCACGAGACGCTGCGCGTCGATGTGACCGCGATCAAGTCGCCGCTGCGCAGCCTCGAGTTCACGACGCTGCGCGTGAAGGATGCAATCTGCGATCGTCTGCGTGAAAAAAGCGGCGCGCGGCCGAGCATCGACACCGCGATGCCCGACGTGCGCGTGTTCGCGTTCCTGACCGCGACCGACTGCACGCTGTACCTCGACACCTCGGGCGATCCGCTGTTCAAGCGCGGCTGGCGCCTGGACAAGGGCGCGGCGCCGCTGCGCGAAAACCTCGCGGCGGGCATTCTGCGTCTGACCGGCTGGCAGGCCGGCACGCCGCTCTACGATCCGATGTGCGGCAGCGGCACGTTCCTCGCGGAAGCAGCGCAGGTCGCGTTGAACATCGCGCCGGGCGTCGAGCGACGCTTCGGCTTCGAGAAGCTCAAACAGTTCGAGGCGCGCAGCTGGCAAGCGCTGAAGGGCGCCGCGCTCGAAGCGAAAAACGCGGCGCGCAGCTCGCGCGCCGATCTGCAGATTTTCGGCAGCGACATCTCCGGCGACATGCTCGAAAAAGCCCGCGCGAACTTCGAACGCGCCGGTTTGCCGGCCATCGCGCTCAAGCAGCTCGACGCGCGCGACATGGCGCCGCCCAGCTCGGCACCGGGCATCCTCGTCGCGAATCCGCCGTATGGCGAGCGGATCGAAGTGCGCGGCCGCAATGCGCGCGGCGAGCTTCGCGAAGGCCGCGGCAATCGCGACGACGACGGCTTTCGCCGCGTTCAGGAAGAAGCGCCGGACAGCGAGTTCTTCCAGTTGCTCGGCAATGCGTTGAAGCAGCGCTTCACTGGATGGCATGCGTTCATCCTGACGTCGGATCGCAAGCTGCCGGGCCAACTGCGCTTGCGCGAATCGACGAAGACGCCACTCTTTAACGGCGCGCTCGAATGCCGGCTGTTCCGCTTCGATCTGATCGCGGGCAGCGTGCGGCAGCGTCCGCAGGGCGAGACGCCGGCCGCTTGAGGCAGCGTCGAGCGGGCAGCGCGCTGTCGTTGTCGTTATCCTCGTCGTTGAGATGAAAACCGCGGTCCTCGAGCCGCGGTTTTTTATTGCGCCAGCTGAGCGCGTCACCGCGCGTGCGGGCACGGTTACGGTATTCTTCCTGTCCCCATATCGACAGGACAACACACATGATCCGCTTCGCATCCCTGCTGGCCACTGCAGGAATGTGCGCACTGACCGGCCTCGTGCCGGCCCACGCTGCGACCGCCGAACCCGCTTCCGCGCAGGCGGCCGATTTCACCGAGCACGACTTCCAGTTCGCCGACGGCACCTCGTTGCCGGAGATCCGTATTCACTACGTGACGCTCGGCACACCGCACCGCGATGCGCACGGCGAGATCGACAATGCGGTCCTGCTGTTGCACGGCACCACGGGTACCGGCAAGGCCTACCTGACACCGACGATGCAGCGCGAACTGTTCGCCGCGGGCCAGCCGCTCGACACGAGCCGCTATTTCATCGTGATCCCCGACGGCCTCGGCCGCGGCGGTTCGAGCAAGCCGAGCGACGGCATGCACGCGCGCTTCCCGCACTACGGTTATGGCGACGTCGTCGAGGCGAACCATCGGCTGCTCGTCGAGGGCTTGCAGGTCCAGCATCTGCGCCTCGTGCTCGGCACGTCGATGGGTGGCATGCAGACCTGGATGTGGGGCGAGCGCTATCCGCAGATGGCCGACGCGTTGATGCCGATCGCGAGCCAACCGATCGCGATGGCCGGGCGCAACTGGCTGTGGCGTCAGATGATCGTCGGCGCGATTCGCAACGACCCGGGCTGGCAGGGCGGCGACTACGCGGCGCAACCGGGCCAGTGGACCCGCGTGATGCCGATTTTCACGCTGATCACCAACAACCCGGCGCGCATGCAAAGCGAAGCGCCCACGCGCGACGCGTCCTCGAAGACCTATGACACGCTCGTCGACAACGCCGGCAAGACCGACGCCAACGACGTGCTGTACTGGTTCGAGTCGTCGTGGGACTACAACCCCGCGCCGGAGTTGTCGAAGATTCGCGCGCGGCTGTTCGCCGTCAATTTTGCCGACGACCTGATCAATGCCGCTGACCTCGGCGTGATGCAGCGTGAGATGAAGGCCGTGCCGAACGGCGGCTTCGTCGAGATGCCGGAGACCGCGCATTCGTACGGCCACCAGACGCTGGCTCATCCGGAAGTGTGGAAGCCGTACCTCGCGCAGTTGCTGAGCGATACCGGCAACACGCACTGAATTCACCGCACCGTCCTTCGCGGGACCGACTCGCCGAGCGGTCCCGCAATCGCCTGCCCCGCTGTTCCCCTTCCGTCGAACGCCCTCGCTTTCGATCCTGCCCTTCATATTTGCAAACGTTTGCCGTAAACCCTAATGACCTGCGTACCGTCCCGGTACGCCGCATTCCCCGTTCCGTTGTTTCGAGGCATCCATGTTTTCGAACCTCACGATCCGCACGCGTCTGGCCCTCGCGATGGGCTTTCTCGGCTTGCTGATGGCGATCGGCGCCGCGCTCGGCGTCACCGGCATTGCGTTGAGCAACGCCGACCAGAAGGAGCTGTACAGCAACGAGCTTGCGTCGGCGAGCGCGCTCGGCAAGTTCAACTTCTTCTACGCGCGCGGCCGGCTCGTGCTCGACCGCATCGCGGCCCAGCCGGATCGTGCGGACATTGCGAGCCTCGAGCAACACGCGCGCGAGCAGTTCGCGATCGGCGACAACGCCTGGGCCGCCTACCGCGCGCTGCCTTCGGATGCACAGGAACGGCAACTCGCCGATGCGGTCGAGGCTAAACGGGCCGCGGCGCTGAACGGCCCGGTCGCGCAGGTGTTCGCCGCGATTGAGCGGCACGACACCACGCAGCTCGCCGATCTGATCTCGAACCAGATGACGGACCCGTTCAACGAAATCACGGACCGTTCCGCGAAGCTCGAGAAGATGCAGGGCGACAGCGCGCGCGAGCGCTACGAAGCCGCCCAGCAGCGCTTTCACGCGATTCTCGCGATCGCCGCGGTCGGCCTCGTGCTGGGATTGTCGATGGCCGCGTTCGCATGGCATGCGCTGCGCAAGTCGATCGCCGGTCCGCTCGAAGAAGCCACCGGCCACTTCCGCGCGATTGCCAATGGCGATCTGAACCGGCGTATCGACGTGCATTCGCGCGACGAGATGGGACGCATGATGGAAGACCTGCGCACGATGCAGTCGCGCCTCAGGCAAGCGCTGCTGTCGGTGCGCGACGGCACACAGTCCATTTCCACCGCGACCGCGCAGATCTCTGCGGGCAACACCGATCTGTCGCAACGCACCGAAGAGCAGGCCGCGTCGCTGGAGGAAACCGCGTCGAGCATGGCCGAGCTGACCTCGACCGTGCGCCAGAATGCCGATAACGCGCATCAGGCGAGCGAACTCGCGCGGGCAGCGGTCGGCGTCACCACCGAGGGCAGCGACGTGGTCTCGAAGGTCGTGAAGACGATGGGCGAGATCGACGCCAGCTCGAAGCAGATCGCGGAAATCATCGGCGTGATCGAGGGCATTGCGTTCCAGACCAATATCCTCGCGCTGAACGCCGCCGTCGAAGCGGCGCGCGCCGGCGAACAGGGTCGCGGCTTCGCGGTCGTGGCGGGTGAAGTGCGCACGCTGGCGCAACGCAGCGCGTCGGCGGCCAAGGAAATCAAGACGCTGATCAGCGAATCGGTCGAGCGCGTCGGCAATGGCACCGAACTGGTCGGCCGGGCCGGCAAGACCATGACGGAGATCAACGACGCGGTGCGCCGCGTGACCGACATCATGGCCGAGATCGCGGCCGCATCGGAAGAACAGAGCGACGGCATCGAGCAGGTCAACCGCGCCGTCTCGCAGATGGACGAAGTCACCCAGCGCAACGCGGCGCTCGTCGAGCAGGCCGCGGCCGCGGCGGCGTCGCTCGAGGAGCAGGCCACGCGCATGAGCGAGGTGGTGGGCGTGTTTCAGTTGCCGGCGCAGTGACGCTGTTGCGTTGCCCTACCCTACTGCCACCACGCTGTCAGTAGCCCCCCCGCACACTCCTTCTCACGCCATCCGGCGCTTGAACGGCCTACTGCCAACCGAAGGAGAGTGTCATGTCCGCATTGCCCAAACTCGTTGCCTGGTTCGAGATTCCGTCCGTCGATTTCGAGCGCGCGGTGCGCTTTTACGAAGCCGCGCTCGACACCACGTTGAACCGTCAGGATTTCGGCGGCCAGCCGATCGCCGTGTTCGGCTACGAGGAGCCCGCGACCGGCGGCGCGATCGTCCATAGTCCGTCGATGACACCCGCCGCCGACGGCGTGATCGTCTATCTGAACGCGCAGCCCACCGTCGACGCCGCGCTGGCGCGGATCGAACGGGCGGGCGGCAAGACCGACGGTCCGGTGATCAAGCTGCCGCAGGACATCGGCTATATCGCGTTCTTCACCGATACCGAAGGCAACCGCGTCGGTCTGCATTCGCTCACCAACGGCTAAGCGCGCCTGCAGTCGCCACGACCCGACCGAAGGCCGCCATGCGGCGCTATCATCGCGGGACCGTCCCCCTCGTTCCCTACCCGACGCCCACGATGACGCGCCGCGCCGACCGCCTGTTCCAGATCGCCGAGCTGCTGCGCGGCCGGCGCCTGACCACCGCGCAGCAACTGGCCGACTGGCTGAACATCTCGCTACGCACCGTCTATCGCGACGTACGCGATCTGCAATTGTCAGGGGTGCCCATCGAAGGCGAAGCGGGCATCGGCTACCGCTTGTCGCGCTCGGCCAGCCTGCCGCCGCTCACCTTCACCGCCGACGAACTCGCCGCGCTCGCGGCCGGCGCGCGCATGCTCGAATCGTGGGGCGGCGCGGGCTTCGCGAGCGGCGCGCGCGGCGCACTGGCGAAGATCGCCTCGGCGATGCCCGCCGACAAGCGCGCGACGCTCGAACGGCTCGCGATCTTCGCGCCGTCGTTTCACATCAAGGGGGATTTTTCGACGCAGCTCGACACGCTGCATCGCGCGATCGATACGCGCCTGGTGGTGCGCTTCGCGTACACCGACGCGACCGGCGCCGACACCGAGCGCCGCGTCTGGCCGCTTGCGCTCGCGTACTGGGGAGCACGCTGGACGCTCGGCGCATGGTGCGAACTGCGCGGCGACTTCCGCAATTTCGGGCTGGAGAAGATGCGCGATCTCGAAGTGCTCGAATCGTATCCCGATCAGGAAGGCCGACGGCTCGCGGATTTGCTGCGGCATCTGAACGCGAAGCCGAACAGATAAAAGGGATCGCGGCGACGCACCGCGATCCCCAGGTCACGGCTAACGTTCTACTCGACCGACTTCACCATATCCTCGATCACTTTCTTCGCGTCGCCGAACACCATCATCGTCTTGTCCATGTAGAACAGGTCGTTGTCGAGCCCGGCGTAGCCCGCCGCCATCGAGCGCTTGTTGACGATCACGGTGCGCGCCTTGTACGCCTCGATGATCGGCATGCCCGCGATCGGCGACTTCGGATCGTTCTTCGCGGCGGGATTCACCACGTCGTTCGCGCCGAGCACCAGCACCACGTCGACCTGGCCGAACTCGCCGTTGATGTCGTCCATCTCGAAGACCATGTCGTACGGCACTTCGGCTTCCGCGAGCAGCACGTTCATGTGACCCGGCATGCGGCCGGCCACCGGGTGAATCGCATACTTCACCTCGATGCCCTTCTCGACCAGCTTGTCGGTCAACTCCTTCAGCGCATGCTGCGCGCGCGCCACGGCGAGCCCGTAGCCCGGCACGATCACGACGGTCTCGGCGTTGCCGAGCATGAACGATGCGTCATCGGCCGAACCGGATTTCACCGGACGCTGCTCCGCCGAACCCGCCGCGGCCGCGCCCGGCTCGTTGCCGAAACCGCCGAGGATCACGTTGAAGAACGAGCGGTTCATGGCCTTGCACATGATGTACGACAGGATCGCACCCGAGGACCCCACCAGCGACCCCGCGATGATCAGCATCGCGTTGTTCAGCGAGAAGCCGATGCCCGCCGCCGCCCAGCCCGAGTACGAGTTCAGCATCGACACGACGACCGGCATGTCCGCGCCGCCGATCGGAATGATGATCAGCACGCCGAGCACGAACGCGATGATCGTCATGATGATGAACGGCAGCCACGACTGCGTGAGGAAGAACAGGATGCCGAAGCCGAGCATGGCGAGCGCGAGCATCAGGTTGATCAGATGCTGGCCGCCATACACCACCGGCGCGCCCTGAAACAGCCGGAACTTGTACTTGCCCGACAGCTTGCCGAACGCGATCACCGAACCGGAGAACGTGATCGCACCGACGAACGTGCCGATGAACAGTTCGATGCGGTTGCCGTACGGCAGGAAGCCCTCGATCGGCACGTCGGGATCGACGAGGCCGAACGCGGCCGGCTCCGACACGACCGCGTACGCGATGCACACGGCCGCGAGACCGATCAGCGAGTGCATCGCCGCGACGAGTTCGGGCATCTTCGTCATCTCGACGCGCGCGGCGACGAACGCGCCGACCGAGCCGCCGATCACGAGCCCGAACAGCAGCAAGCCGAGACCGAGGCCGAGATTGGAGCCGAGCGCTTCGGCCTGTCGCGAGATCAGCGCGATGGTCGTCAGAATCGCGATCGCCATGCCGACCATGCCGAAGGTATTGCCGACGCGTGCCGTCTTCGGATTCGACAGCCCCTTGAGCGCCTGGATGAAGCAGACCGAGGCGATCAGATATAGCAGCGTGACGACGTTCAGGCTCATTTACGTACCCTCCTTGCCAGCCGCCGGGAGCTTCTTCGGTTCCTTCTTCTTGAACATTTCCAGCATTCGCCGCGTGACGAGGAATCCGCCGAACACGTTGACGGCCGCGAGCGCCACGGCGATCGTGCCGAAGAACTTGCCCGCGCTGCCGACCGTCAAACCCGCCGCGAGCATCGCCCCGACGATCACGATCGCCGAGATCGCATTGGTCACGGCCATCAGCGGCGTGTGCAGCGCGGGCGTGACGTTCCAGACCACGTGATAGCCGACATAGATCGCCAGCACGAAGATGATCAGATTGATCACTGTGTGATTGATGACTTCCATCTTCGGCCTCTCCTATGCCTGGCGCGTGACCTGACCGTCGCGAGCCAGCAGCGTGGCCGCGACGATGTCGTCCGCGAGATCGATGTTAAGCAGGCCTTCCTTCGTGACGATCAGCTTCAGGAAGTCGAACAGGTTGCGCGCGTACAGCGCTGAAGCGTCGGCGGGCACCATCGCGGCCAGATTCGTATAGCCGACGATCTGCACGCCATAGCGCACCACCACCTGATCGGCCTCGGTCAGTGGACAGTTGCCGCCGCGCCTGCCTTCATATTCGGCGCCGCGGCCGGCCGCGAGATCGACGATCACCGAGCCCGGCTTCATCGCCTGCACCATGTCGACCGAGATCAGCGTCGGCGCGGCGCGGCCCGGAATCAGCGCGGTCGAGATCACGATGTCGGCCTGCTTCGCGCGCTCGTGGACCAACGCCGCCTGGCGCGTGAGCCACGACGGCGGCATCGGCCGCGCATAGCCCCCGACGCCCTGCGCGGCCTCGCGCTCTTCGTCGGTCTCATAGGGCACATCGAGAAACTTCGCGCCGAGCGATTCGATCTGCTCTTTCACGGCCGGACGTACGTCGGACGCTTCAAGCACGGCGCCCAGGCGCTTGGCGGTCGCGATCGCCTGCAGGCCGGCCACGCCCGCGCCGAGAATCAGCACGCGCGCGGCCTTCACGGTGCCGGCCGCGGTCATCAGCATCGGCATGAAGCGGGGATAGAGCGTCGCCGCGAGCAGCACCGCCTTGTAGCCGGCGATATTGGCCTGCGACGACAGCACGTCGAGGCTTTGCGCGCGCGTCGTGCGCGGCGCGGCTTCGAGCGCGAACGCGGTCACGCCGGCCGCGGCGAGCTTGCCCGCGTTCTCGGCGTTGAACGGATCGAGCATGCCGACCAGGGTCGCGCCGCGCTTCAGGAGCGGCAATTCGGAATCGGTGGGGGATTGGACTTTGAGGACGAGATCGGCACCGAACGCGGTGGCGGCATCGACGATTTCCGCGCCCACGGCCGTATAGGCTTCATCGGGAAAGCTCGCGCCGGCGCCGGCGCCGCTCTGGAGCGTGACGCGGTGGCCTTGCGCCGCGTACTTCTTGACCGTCTCGGGCGTCGCGGCAACGCGGGTTTCATGCGCGCGCGTCTCGGCTGGCACTCCGATGTGCATCGTTGGTTCTCCTCGACTTCCTGTTTGACGACAGATCCGCCGACGAGGCTCGCCGGCTTGCACATGCAACGGCTAACGCAGGCCCCACTGTAACCGAAACCGCCAGCTCGCCATAATCGGGGTCGATGCGAATGCGCGGCAGACCGCCAAAACAGTTGCCGATCTGTCACGAACCTGCTACGAACCGGCTGCGAACCCGCCGCCAGCCGCCGCCGGCCGTAGCCCGGCCCGGCGCCGACCCGCCGCCCGGCAGCCGGCGCGCATAACCGGTAAAATGCGCAGCCATGAAACCGGAAACCTGGCTGCCGCACGTGACCGTCGCGGCGATCGTCGAGCGTGACGGGCGCTTCCTGCTGGTCGAGGAACACACCGCCGCCGGCCTGCGCCTGAACCAGCCCGCCGGCCATCTCGAGGCGGGCGAAACGCTGCTGGAAGCGGTGGTCCGCGAAACGCTCGAGGAAACCGCCCATCCGTTCGCGCCCGAGGCGCTGGTCGGCATGTACATGACCCACTTCGAGCGGCCGGGCCGCGCGGGCACCACGTACTTGCGCTTCACCTATTGCGGCGGGGGCGGCGAGCCGGACCCGGCGAGTTCGCTCGATCCCGACATCGTCCGCACGCTGTGGATGAGCGCCGACGAACTGCGCGCATGCCCCGAGCGGCATCGCACGCCGCTCGTGATGCAGTGCATCGACGATTACCTGGCCGGCCGGCGTTTCCCGCTCGACTTCGTGCATACGCATTCGGTCGGGCCGAAGCAATAAGGCCGTCACGAGCGGCCCCCACGATCCATGCAGTGATGCAGCACCCAGTGAGTACCTTATGAGCAAGCGCAAAGTCGTAGTAGGCATGTCGGGCGGCGTCGATTCGTCGGTCACCGCGTGGCTGCTGAAGGAACAGGGCTACGACGTGGTCGGCCTGTTCATGAAGAACTGGGAAGACGACGACGACAGCGAATACTGCTCGACGCGGCAGGACTGGATCGACGTGGTCTCGGTGGCGGACCTGATCGGCATCGACGTCGAGGCGGTCAACTTCGCGGCCGAGTACAAGGACCGCGTGTTCGCCGAGTTCCTGCGCGAATATTCGGCCGGCCGCACGCCAAACCCCGACGTGCTGTGCAACGCCGAAATCAAGTTCAAGGCCTTTCTCGATCACGCGATGTCGCTCGGCGCGGAAACCATCGCGACCGGCCACTATGCGCGCGTGCGCGAGAACAATGGCCGCTTCGAACTGCTGAAGGCGCTCGATCATACGAAAGACCAGTCGTACTTCCTGCATCGGTTGAACCAGGCGCAGTTGTCGAAGACGCTGTTCCCGCTCGGTGAGATTCCCAAGACGAAAGTGCGGGAAATCGCCGCGCAGATCGGCTTGCCCAACGCGAAGAAGAAGGACTCGACCGGCATCTGCTTCATCGGCGAGCGGCCGTTTCGCGACTTCCTGAACCGCTATCTGCCGACCAAACCGGGCCCGATGAAGACCACCGACGGCAAGATCGTCGGCGAGCACATCGGCCTCGCGTTCTACACGTTCGGGCAGCGCAAGGGCATCGGTCTCGGCGGCAGCAAGGACGGCAGCGGCGAGCCGTGGTTCGCGGCGGGCAAGGATATTCCGACCAATACGCTGTACGTCGCGCAGGGGCACGACCATCCGTGGCTGCTGTGCCACACGCTGGCGGCGGGCAACACGAGCTGGGTCGCGGGCGAGCCGCCTGCCGACGGCTTCGCGTGCGGCGCGAAGACACGCTACCGCCAGGCCGACGCGTCGTGCACGTTCAAGGCGGCGGCTGGCAGTGCGGGCGAAGGCCTGTTCGAGCTCAACTTCGAGGCCGCGCAGTGGGCCGTCACGCCGGGGCAATCGGCGGTGCTGTACGACGGCGACGTATGCCTCGGCGGCGGCATCATCGAGCGCGCGATGACCGGGCAGCCCGCCGAGCTGCCGCAGGATCAGACGCCGAAACAGACGCGCGCGCAACGCCGCAAGCAGGCGCACAAGCCGAAGCAGCCGCAAGGCCAGCCGCAGGACGAGCCGCAACCCTCGCGCCAGAAAGCGGCGCTGCTCGGCGCGCGTTGATCGATGCATCACGGCGAGCGCGAGGTCGGGTCCTACCACTGCGACACCCGCGCGCCGTGCTGCTGGTTTGCCCCGCCTCGCGCAGTCACACACGCTTCACCTTCGCGTGCGACGCTTGACCTCCATTCGCACGCCTTATCTTCGCGCCTCCCCGCCCCACGCCACGCCGCGACCCGCAGCCGGCAGATTTCCTTCGTGACGGATTCCGCCCGCGCCCCTCGCGCGGACGATCCCGCCGCATCGATCTTCACTGCACTGGAGTCCCCATGTTTTCTCGACGCTATCTGGCCATGTGGTGCGCAATCGTGCTCACCGCGGTGTGTGTCGCGCTCGCCGCGACGCATCGCCTGCCGTGGTTCTGGATCATCGTGCCGGCCGCGCTGGTCGCGCTCGGCGTGTTCGACCTGACGCAACAGCGCCACGCGATCCTGCGCAATTACCCGCTGTGGGGGCACCTGCGCTTCATTTTCGAATTCATCCGCCCGGAGATCCGTCAATATTTCGTCGAAGACGATACCGACGAGAAACCGTTCTCGCGCGCGCAACGCAGCATCGTCTATCAGCGCGCGAAGAACGACGTCGACAGCCGCCCGTACGGCACACGGATCGACGTGAAGGCGATCGCGCACGAGTGGATCAGCCACTCGCTCGCGCCGACCACGCTCGACGGTCACGACTTTCGCATCGTCGTCGGCCCCGATCGCGCCAAGCCGTATTCGATGTCGATCTTCAACGTTTCGGCGATGAGCTTCGGCTCGCTCTCGGCCAACGCGATCATGGCGCTGAACCTCGGCGCGAAGAAAGGCAACTTCGCGCACGACACCGGCGAAGGCTCGATGTCGAAGTATCACCGCGAGCATGGCGGCGACATCATCTGGGAAATCGCTTCCGGTTATTTCGGCTGCCGTAACGACGGCGGCACCTTCAACGCGGAGAAGTTCGCGAAGCAGGCCGCCGAGCCGCAGGTGAAGATGATCGAGGTGAAGCTGTCGCAAGGCGCGAAGCCCGGTCACGGCGGCGTGCTGCCGGCCGCCAAGATCACGCCCGAAATCGCCGAGACGCGCGGCGTGCCGATGGGCCGCGATTGCATTTCGCCGGCGACGCACTCCGAATTCTCGACGCCGCGCGGGCTGCTCGAATTCGTCGAGCGGCTGCGCACGCTGTCGGGCGGCAAGCCCACCGGCTTCAAGCTGTGCATCGGGCATCCGTGGGAATTCTTCGGCATCGCGAAGGCGATGCTGGAAACGGGGATCCTGCCGGACTTCATTGTCGTCGACGGCGCGGAAGGCGGCACGGGCGCGGCGCCGCTCGAATTCACCGATCACGTCGGCGTGCCGTTGCAGGAAGGCCTGCTGCTCGTGCACAACACGCTGGTCGGCATCGGCCTGCGCCAGCGCATCCGCATCGGCGCGAGCGGCAAGATGATCACCGCGTTCGACATCGCGAAGACGCTCGCGATCGGCGCGGACTGGGTCAACGCGGCGCGCGGTTTCATGTTCGCGGTCGGCTGCATCCAGGCGCAGACCTGCCACACCGGCCGCTGCCCGACTGGTGTGGCGACCCAGGACCCGGTGCGCCAGCGCGCGCTGGTTGTGCCGGACAAGGCCGATCGCGTTTTCAACTTCCACCACAACACGCTGCACGCGTTGCGCGAGATCATCCAGGCCGCCGGGCTCCGGCATCCGGCCGAGCTGCGCGCGCATCACATCGTGCGGCGCGTGTCGTCGCACGAGGTACGGCTGATGTCGGATCTGCTCAAGTATCTCGAACCGAACGATCTGCTCAACGGCACCTATCGCTATACGCTGTTCGAGAAGTACTGGCCGATCGCCCAAAGCGATTCGTTCTCGCCGAAAGCCGAGCTGGCGGCGAGCTGAACTGCCGCGCGGCCCCTTCCCGCCCAGCCTGTCGCCGAAAAACCGCAGCGCGGTCCGTCCGTCCCCGTAAAACGGGCCGCGCCCTTCCCTTTCCGTTAAAATCTCGGGTTTAGCACTTCGCTCCACGGCCCGCTCGCGCGCTTAGGCGCACGCGGCATGGCCTCATGCCCGAAAGGCACTTCATGCTCACGTTTCAGCAAATCATCCTGACCTTGCAGTCCTACTGGGACAAGCAGGGCTGCGCGTTGCTCCAGCCGATCGACATGGAAGTCGGCGCGGGCACGTCCCACGTCCATACGTTCCTGCGCGCGATCGGCCCCGAACCGTGGCGCGCCGCCTACGTGCAACCGTCGCGCCGCCCCAAGGACGGCCGCTACGGCGAGAACCCGAACCGTCTGCAGCACTACTACCAGTACCAGGTGGTGCTCAAGCCCGCGCCGGAAAACATTCTCGACCTGTACCTCGGCTCGCTCGAAGCGCTCGGCTTCGACCTGAAGCAGAACGACGTGCGTTTCGTCGAAGACGACTGGGAAAACCCGACGCTCGGCGCCTGGGGGCTCGGCTGGGAAGTGTGGCTGAACGGCATGGAAGTGACGCAGTTCACGTACTTCCAGCAGGTCGGCGGTCTCGACTGCAAGCCGGTGCTCGGCGAAATCACCTACGGTCTCGAGCGACTCGCGATGTATCTGCAGAAGGTCGAGAACGTCTACGACCTCGTCTGGACCGAGTGGGAAGAACAAGGCCCGAACGGCCCCGAACTGCGCCGCCTGACCTACGGCGACGTGTATCACCAGAACGAGGTCGAGCAGTCCACGTACAACTTCGAGCACGCGAACGTCGATCTGCTGTTCACGTTCTTCAACAGCTACGAAGCGGAAGCGAAGCGCATGATCGATGCGCAGATCGCGCTGCCCGCCTATGAGCTCGTGCTGAAGGCCGGCCACACGTTCAACCTGCTCGACGCGCGCGGCGCGATCTCGGTCACGGAACGCGCGGCGTACATCGGCCGGATTCGCGCGCTGTCGCGTCTGGTCGCGCAGGCCTACTACGAGTCGCGCGAAAAGCTCGGCTTCCCGATGCTCGGCAACCCGGTGCACGGCGTGCCCGGCCTCACCACCGACGAGCAGGAAGCCGCGATGCCCGCGTGGGCGCCGCCGCTGAAAGTCGAACGCAAGATCGACCAGGACTGACGAGAACTTCAACCAATGACTCAATCTCAACACGCTACCCTGCTCGTCGAGCTGCTGACCGAAGAACTGCCGCCGAAGGCGCTCGCGCGCCTCGGCGACGCCTTCGCCGAAGGCATTGCGCAGCGCCTCGCGGCGCGCGACCTGATCGAAGGCGAGCCGTCGTTCGAACGCTATGCGACGCCGCGCCGCCTCGCGGTGACCATTCACAACGTTCGCGCGGTCGCGCCGGAAAAGCACGTGCGCGAAAAAGTGCTGCCGGTTTCCGTCGCGCTCGATAAAGACGGCCAGCCCACCGCGCCGCTCGCGAAGAAACTCGCCGCGCTCGGCTTCCCCGACTTCACCGTGAACGACCTCGAACGCGCGCAGGACGGCAAGGCCGAAGCGTTCTTCCTGCGCTACGCGGCGCCGGGTGCGACGCTCGCCGAAGGCTTGCAGGGCGCGCTCGACGAGACGCTCGGCAAGCTGCCGATTCCGACGCCGATGACGTATCAGCGCCCGGACGGTTCGAGCGTGCAGTTCGTGCGTCCGGTGCATCGTCTGACTGCGCTGCACGGCGAGGAAGTCGTGCCGGTCAGCGCGCTCGGCATCGATGCCGACGACACCACGCTCGGCCACCGCTTCCTGTCCGAAGGTTTCGTGCAGATCCAGCACGCGCAGTCGTATGCCGAAACCCTGGAACACCGCGGCCGCGTGATCGCGAGCTTCGCCAGGCGCAAGGAAGCGATCCGTTCGCAACTGCTCGCGCACGCCGGTGACGACAAGGTCGTGATGCCCGAAGCGCTGCTCGACGAAGTGACGGCGCTGGTCGAATGGCCGGTCGTCTACGAGTGCCGCTTCGAGGACGAATTCCTGCAGGTGCCGCAGGAGTGCCTGATCCTGACGATGCAGACGAACCAGAAGTACTTCGCGCTGACCGATGCGAACGGCAAGCTGCGCTCGCGCTTCCTGATCGTGTCGAACATCGAGACGGCAACGCCGGTCGAGATCGTCGAAGGCAACGAGCGCGTGGTGCGCCCGCGGCTGGCCGACGCGAAGTTCTTCTTCACGCAGGACAAGAAGAAGCCGCTCGCGGACCGCGTGCCGCTGCTCGCGAACGTCGTCTATCACAACAAGCTCGGCTCGGCGCTGCAACGCGTCGAGCGTCTCGAAGGGCTGGCCGGTGCAATTGCTGGCCTGATCGGCGCCGACGTCGCGCTCGCGAAGCGCGCCGCGCGTCTCGCGAAGGCCGACCTGATCACCGACATGGTCGGCGAATTCCCCGAACTGCAAGGCACGATGGGCACGTACTACGCGCGCCACGACGGTGAGCCCGAAGAGGTCGCGCTCGCGTGTTCGGAGCACTATCAGCCGCGCTTCTCGGGCGACGCATTGCCCGTCACCGCGACCGGCACCATCGTCGCGCTCGCCGACAAGCTCGAAACGTTGGTCGGCATCTGGGGCATCGGCCTGCAGCCCACCGGCGAGAAAGACCCGTTCGCGCTGCGCCGTCATGCGCTCGGCGTGCTGCGCATTCTGGTCGAGAAGCAACTGAACGTCGACTTCGTCGAGCTGCTGCGCGCCGCTTACGCGCAATTCGCCGGCGTGCCCAACGTCGCCGATTCGACCGACGCGATCTACGAGTTCAGCATGGATCGCCTGCGCGGCCTGTTGCGTGAACGCGGCTACGCGGCCGGCGAAATCGACGCGGTGCTCGCGCTGAACCCGACGCGGCTCGACGACATCGTCGCGCGCCTCGACGCGGTGCGCGAATTCGCATCGCTCGCCGAAGCGGCGTCGCTCGCGGCGGCCAACAAGCGCATCTCGAACATCCTGAAGAAGTCGGAAGGCGTGAAAAACGGCGGCGTGCAGCCCGCGCTGTTCACCGAAGCAGCGGAAAAGGCGCTCAACGCGCAGCTCGAACAGGTGACGCCGCGCGTGCAGTCGCAACTGGCCGCGCGCGACTACACCGGCGCGCTCACGGCACTCGCCGCGCTGCGCGAGCCGGTCGACACGTTCTTCAACGACGTGATGGTCAACGCCGAAGACCCGGCGTTGCGCGCGAACCGTCTGGCTCTGCTCGGCGCGCTGCATCAGCAGATGAACTGCGTCGCCGATATTTCCCGACTCGCCGCCTGAGCACCGCGCCATGCCGACCAAGAAAGTGGTGATCCTCGACCGCGACGGCGTGATCAACGCCGACTCCGACGCGTTCATCAAGTCGCCGGACGAATGGGTCGCGTTGCCCGGCGCACTGGAAGCGATCGCGCGCCTGAACCAGGCGGGCTATCGCGTCGCGATCGCGACGAACCAGTCGGGCATCGGCCGGGGTCTGTTCGACATGGACGCGTTGAACGCGATGCATCTGAAGATGCACCGGATGGCCGCGTCCGTCGGCGCACGCATCGACGCGGTGTTCTTCTGCCCGCACACGGCGGAAGATCACTGCGAATGCCGCAAGCCGAAGCCCGGCATGCTGAAGATGATCGCCGAGCGTTTCGAGATCGATCCGGCGCATACGCCCACGGTCGGCGATTCGCTGCGCGATCTGCAGGCGGGCGCGGCGCTCGGTCATCCGACCCATCTCGTTCTGACTGGCAAGGGCCGCAAGACCCTCGCCGCCGGCGGCTTGCCCGAAGGCACGATCGTGCACGACGACCTGCGCGCATTCGCGCTCGACTTCCTCGCCGACGTCCAGGAGTAACGCGCACCGCGCGTTCCCAACCCTCACCAACCACGCCGATGCGCTTTCTCCGTTCCCTGCTGCTGCTGATCTATTTCGTTCTGGTCACGGTACCGTACGCGACCGCCTGCTTCATCGCATTTCCGTTTTTGCGCGCGGAAAACCGCTACTGGATGGCGGCCGGCTGGTGCCGTCTGACGCTGTGGACGGTGCGCTATCTGAACGGCATCCGCTACCGCATCGAAGGTTTCGAGAACCTGCCCAACGGGCCGGCCGTGCTGCTGTCGAAACATCAGTCGGCGTGGGAAACGCTCGCGTTTCCGGCGATCATGCCGCGGCCGCTGTGCTATGTGTTCAAGCGCGAGCTGCTGTACGTGCCGTTCTTCGGCTGGGCGCTCGGCATGCTGAAGATGGTTCACATCAACCGCAAGGAAGGCAAGTACGCGTTCGAATCGGTGATCAACCAGGGCAAGGCGCGCATGGCCGAAGGCGCGTGGGTCATCATGTTTCCGGAAGGCACGCGCACGCCGACCGGCAAGCAGGGCAAGTACAAGACCGGCGGCGCGCGCTTCGCGATCGCGACCGGCGCGCCGGTCGTGCCGATCGCGCACAACGCGGGCCGCGTGTGGCCGCGCAACTCGTTTACGAAATATCCGGGTATAGTCACGGTGTCGATTGGCAAGCCGATCGACACGACGGGACTCACGCCCGACGAAGTGAACACGCGCGTCGAACAGTGGATCGAAGCCGAAATGCGCCGCATCGATCCAACTGCCTATAGCGCGGCGGCCGACAGATCCGCCGCCGCTCCTATCTGACGCGCCACGCCCTCGAAGCCCGAAGGCGTATTGCGCGAAGCGAAGCCGATGCAGAAGTCTCCTACGCCGCAACCCGCCGCGGCGCTCGAAAACCGGCAGCTCGATCTCCCGCTCTTCGCCGAGCCGGGGTCGGCTGCGTCGTCTCCTTCACCTTCCACATCGGGTTCATCTGACGCCGCGCCGGCCATGCCGCCCGCCGTGCCGCTCGCGCCGGACGGCAGCAAGCTGCGCAGTCTCACCATCGGTTCGCGTACGCTGTACTACGCGCTCAAGCGTTCGTCACGCCGCTCGATCGGCTTTGCAATCGACAGCACCGGTCTCACGATCACCGCACCGCGCTGGGTCACGCTGGCCGATATCGAAACCGCGATCACCGAAAAACAACGCTGGATTTTCACGAAGCTGATCGAATGGCAAACGCGCGTCGAACAGCGTGCGCTGCCGAAGATCGACTGGAAAGACGGCGCCGAAGTGCCCTATCTCGGTCAGCCGGTGCGCGTGACGCTCGGCGCGCCGCGAGGCATGCTCGCGTTCAGCGCGGAGCACGCGGCGCTGCAATTGCCGCTGCCGTTGCAAGCCGATCCGCAGCAGATCAAGGATCGTGTGCAGGGTTGGCTGCAAGGCGAAGCGAAGCGGCTGTTCGGTGAGCGTCTCGAGATTTACGCGCAAAAGCTCGGCGTCAACTATCGCACCTATGCCTTGTCTTCAGCGGCGACCCGCTGGGGCAGCTGTTCGAGCGACGGCAAGATCCGCCTGAACTGGCGGCTGATTCACTTTCCGTTGTCGATCATCGACTACGTCGTCGCGCACGAGCTATCGCATCTGCGCGAGATGAATCACAGTCCGCGCTTCTGGCAGACGGTCGAATCGATCTTTCCGGAGTTCCGCGAGGCGCGGCAGACACTGAAGTCGCATCCGCCGGAGTTATTGCCGACGCTTTGAGGCCGGGCGGCAATCCGCTCGAGCGCGCATCGAACGCGAAACGCTATCTCTGCGAGAGCGCCTTCGCGGACTGCAACAGATCGTCGAGCATCGCGCCGCGTCGGTCCGGGCTCGTGTCGCGCCCGGTCATGAAACACAGCGCTGCGATCGGCAAGCCCGCGCGATCGCGAATCGGCGCCGCCATGCATAGCCTGAACGCGTTCGAGAGTCCTTCGGTGCAGCAATAGCCATGTTCTTTGGCGGCCTGCACGTCCTTCAGGAACTGGTCGAACTCGATGCTCACCCCGTTGTCGAGGATGAAGTCTTCGGCCGGAATCAGCGAGCGAATCTCGTCGGCATTCAGGTGACCTAGCAGCAGGCGCCCCGTGGCGGTCCACGGAATCGGCACTCTCACTCCGATGTCCGAACTGATGTTGAACGGCCGGGCACTGTTCTCCGACAACACGACCGTGTACTTGTTGCCTTCCAGCATGCACATCTGCGTGGTCTCGTCGTACTTCCTCACCAAGGCCAGAATGGATTGATGCGCGCGGCTGATGAGATCGTTGTGGGTGGCATAGTCCGACCCGTAGTAGTGCATCTCGCGCCCGAAGAACACGTTTCCGTCCGCGGACGTCTCGAGCCAGCCCACCTCCGCGAGAATCGCCACCAGCTCGTAAATGCTCGAACGCGGTGCGCCGGTCGCCTCGATCAACTCGCGCATCGACAGCGGGCGTTGAGCGATATGCAATTGCCGGAAGATGGCGATGACGCGATCCACGCCTCTCGCCCGTGACGATTCTGTAACAGCCATGCATTCACTCCGTAAAGCGTTCATCCGACCGGTTGGTTTTCAAGCGCGAGAGTGTATCGCGCGACGGGCCCGCCAAAGCGACTTTCAGGCCGCTCTGCGTCAATGGTCGAGAACTCGATGCAGAAACTGCCGGGTGCGCTCGTTCGCGGGATTGACGAAGATCTGTTCCGGATCGCCCTGCTCGGCGATGACGCCCTTGTCCATGAACACGACGCGATCGGCGGTCTTGCGGGCAAAACCCATTTCATGCGTGACGACGACCATCGTCATGCCGTCGCGCGCGAGCCCGCGCATCACCTCGGTGACCTCGCCGACCAGCTCCGGGTCGAGCGCGGACGTCGCCTCGTCGAAGAACATGATGCCGGGCTCGACCGCGAGCGCCCGCGCAATCGCCACTCGCTGCTGCTGACCGCCCGACAGCTGGCTCGGATAATGTTCCGCGCGATCCGCGAGCCCGACGCGGTCGAGCGCGTCCATCGCGCGCTTGCGCGCGTCGGCCGGACTCATGCGGCGTGCCTTGATCAGCGCGAGCGTGACATTGCCGAGCGCGGTCTTGTGAGGAAACAGATTGAACTGCTGGAAGACCATGCCGACGTGGCCGCGAATCTCCCGTGCCCGGCGCGGATCGTGCAACGGCACCTCGTTGACCCAGACCTCGCCGGAATCGCTCGTCTCCAGTCCCGCCATGATTCGCAGCACGGTGCTCTTGCCCGAGCCGGACGCGCCAATCAGCACCAGCACTTCACCCGAGCGGACTTCGAGATTGATTTCGTTCAACACACGGGTCGAGCCGAATGCTTTACTGACGCCCGTCAACGAAATGATGGGCTTGGGTTGGCTTTGGTTACTCACGACAATCTCCTGCGGTCATGGTGGCGTACCCATTGCGAGAGCGGGAAGCACACGGCGAAGTAAATGAGTGCGACGAGTCCGTAGATTTCCACGGGCTTACCGATCCGATCGACGATGGCCTGGCCACCGTGCATCAACTCGGACATACCGATCATGCTGACGATCGAGGTGTCCTTGATCAGCGACAGATACTGGCCGACGAGAGGCGGCAGCACGATCTTTCCGGTCTGAGGCAGCACGACGAACGAGAACGCCTGAGGCCGCGTGAGGCCAAGGATTTGCGATACCTCCCATTGGCCCTTGGGCACCGATTCGATCCCCGAGCGAAAAATCTCGGCGATGTAGGCGCCCTGGTACACGCTCAAGCCGATGACGCCGGCTGCGAACACATCGATCGCGTAACCGAAGTACGACACGCCGAAATAGATGAACATCAGCGTGATCAGCACGGGCGTGCCGCGAAAGAGTTCCGTGTAGAGCCTGGCGACGCGACCGGTGCCCCACGGCCCGAACGAGCGCAACACCGCGGCGAACAGGCCGATCAGCGTGCTGCCCACGATGGCGGCAACCGACAGCAACAGCGTCGTCACCAGACCCTGCAGCAGGATCGAGAGACTGGTTTTCAGTAATTCGACTGACATGATCCAACTCCAATCCGGGAATCAGGCCCGCTTCGTCCGGCGCAGGAAACCTCTGCCGAAACCGTTGCGCGCCGGCATGACGAGGGGAGGATGAAAGATTCGCGCTCCGAGCTGGCCCGCGAGCCAGGACAGGACGTTGCTGAGCACGAGATACGCGACGAGCGTCACGCTGAACGTTTGCAGGTAGAGAAGCGTGCGCGAGTTGATCACGGTCGCCGTGCCGGTCAGCTCCGGCAACGCAATCGCGGACAGCAACGACGTGCCGAGCAGCAACTGGATCAGGTAGTTGACGATGGCCGGATAGACCGCGCGCGTGGCCTGCGGCAGCACGACCTCGGCGAAGATCTGGGCGCGCTCGAGTCCGAGAATGCCGGCGGCCTCGAGTTGACCGCGCGGCACCGACTGGATGCCGGCGCGGAACACTTCCGAGAGATACGCACCCACGTTCAGGCCGAGTGCGATGACGCCCGCCCAGTATGCGTCGAGCGAAATACCCGCCGACGGCAGACCGAAGAAGACGATGAAGATCTGCAGCAGAACAGGCGTGTTGCGGATGATTTCAACGTAGCCACGGGCGATCCACCGAATCAGCGCGAGCGGCGAAGCACTCGCAACCGCGGTCAGCAGACCCAGCGCCACCGCCAGGATGAAGGCGAGCACGGTCACCTGCAACGTCAGCCAGCTCGCGGTCAGAAACTCGGGCACGTAGCCCCATAAAGTCAGCCACTCGTAACTCATCGCGGACTCCCCACCGTTCGGGTTTGATCAGTTATCGGCATCTCCCGCTCCTTAAAACTGCGGATTGAGCGGGTAGCGCGGATCGGTGCCGAACCACTTGTTGTAGAGCTGCGCGTTGAGCTTCGACGCATTGATGTTGAAGAGGAACAGATTCAGATAATTGAGCCACTCCTGATCGCCGGCCTTGACGCCGAACGCGTTGTATTCGAGCGGGACCAGCGCTTCGTTCGTGACCGCGAGCTCAGGGTCGAGCTTGGCCTGATACGCGAGGAAGTTGTTGTCCTCGATCATCGCGTCGGCCTGTCCCTGCTTGACGGCCAGAATCGCGGCCTGCGAGCTGTCGTATTCCTGAATCTTGATCGGGATATTCAGCGAGCGAACTTCGTCGCCATTGGTCGAGCCCTTGACCGTCGCAATCGTGCGGCCGCCCATGTCCTTGATCGACTGGATGCCGCTATTTTTTCTGACCAGCAGGGCTTCGCTGGCAACCACGTACGGGGTCGTGAATTCGATCACTTTCGCGCGCTCCAGATTGCGCGTGAAGTTGCAGAACACCACGTCTACTTTGCTGGTCTGCAGATTCGGAATCCGGTTTGCGCTCGTGGTATTCACGACCTCGAGCTTCACGCCCATCTGCTTCGCGAGTTCCTTCGCGAGGTCCACGTCATAGCCGTCCGCCTGGCCGTCCTTGTTGTAGAACCCGAACGGCGCGAACGTCAGACAGTCGCCGACCCGCAGCGTGCCTCGCTGCAGCACGGCCTGAAGCGTCGACGGAGCTGCCGCCGCCCCCTGCTGCCCCGGCGTGGCAATCTTGGTGCAGCCCGTGATGGCGAGCAATCCAGCAACAGCGAACAGAAAGGCGGCTTTGGCGCCTCGTTGGGCAAGTTTCATGAGCAGGGTCCTAAGCGGAGAGGAGTATTCCGGAGCGGACGATTCGGCTTCAGCACCTTTCGGCACGCTCGAAATTCGCCGGATCACGCATCGAATGTCCGATATACCAGACTGCTATCTGACAAACCGGATTGATGCTGAGTTTTGGACACTAATATCAAACGGGCAACTGGACACAACACCTATTGCCGTTTCCTTTTTGTTCGAATAGGTCAGATCAAATGTCTCGACCTCGCGCATCGGGTTGGCTGCGTGCCGGTCGGCCCGCGCGGCGTCGCTCACGGTATGAGGCGATCATTTACAATTGGCGCAATGTCAGTGCATTTGTCGACCAACCATCAAAGGATTTCTCATGCGCATCTTGCATACCATGCTTCGAGTCGGTGATCTCGACGCATCGATCCGTTTCTACACGGAAGTTCTCGGCATGCGCCTGCTTCGAAAGAGCGACTACCCGGACGGCAAGTTCACCCTCGCATTCGTCGGTTACGAGGATGAATCCGAAGGCGCGGCGATCGAACTGACTCACAACTGGGACACCAGCAAGTACGACCTCGGAAACGGGTACGGCCACATCGCGCTCGAGGTCGACGACGCCTATGCGGCGTGCGAAGAAGTGAAGAAACGCGGCGGTGTCGTGACTCGTGAGGCGGGACCCATGAAACACGGCACGACTGTGATCGCCTTCGTCGCCGATCCGGACGGGTACAAGATCGAGCTGATCCAGAAGAAGGGACGCGTCGACTGAGGTCCGGCGGCGCGCAAAAGGCGCGCCGCAATCGACTTTGACACGTCGCACCCGAGGATCCTGATGCCGGGTGAATCCGCCCGGCCATCCTGGCTTGTGCCAGCAGCATCGAAAAATCGCGGACGGCCAAGGCTCGGCTCTGCGCGCGAAAAATCCGGCAATTCAAACGCGCCAGCAACCGACACCCGGCCGAACCCGTTCCCCATCGCCACATCACCACCTGGCCACCCCGTCGCCCATGAGCACGACCACCGCCCTGCCCGCGCGCCGCGCCCTGGATAGCTTCGCCATCCTGTTGATGATCGGTCTGTGCGCAATCTGGGGGCTTCAACAGGTCGCGATCAAGACCACCAATGCGACGGTGCCGCCGGTCTTTCAGGCGGGGCTGCGCTCGACGATCGCAGCGGTGCTCGTCTGGGCGTGGGCGCGCTCGCGCGGCACGCCGCTCTTTCGCGATGACGGCACGCTCGGCGCGGGGCTGCTTGCAGGTGTGCTGTTCGCGGCCGAGTTCGTGTGCATCTTTCTCGGCCTGACGCTGACGAGCGCGTCGCGCATGGCGGTCTTTCTGTACACGGCGCCGTGCTTCACGGCGCTCGGTCTGCACTGGTTCGTCGACGGCGAACGCATGCGGCGTATCCAGTGGCTCGGCATCGGTGTCGCGTTCCTGGGGATGGCGCTCGCATTCGCGGATGGCTTCCTGCACGCGGGCGCCGCTGCCGGTGCAGGCGCCCACGGCTCGACGCTCGCGGGCGCGGCCGGCGATGCGCTCGGCGTGCTCGCCGGCATCACGTGGGCCGCGACTACGGTGGTCGTGCGCGGATCGCGGCTCGCGCATACAAGCGCGAGCAAGACGCTGTTCTATCAGTTGACGGTGTCGGCGGTGGTGCTGCTCGCGCTGGCGGTTGGGCTCGGCCAGGTGCGCGTAGAAACCGTCACGCCGCTCGCGCTCGCGAGCCTCGCGTATCAGGCGGTGATCGTCGCGTTCGTCAGCTATCTGTTGTGGTTCTGGCTGCTGACTCGCTATATCGCGTCGCGGCTGTCGGTGTTTTCGTTCTTGACGCCGATGTTCGGCGTGACCTTCGGCGTGCTGCTGCTCGGCGAGTCGTTCAGCGCGCGCTTTCTGATCGCCGCGTTGCTGGTGCTGACCGGCATCGCGCTCGTCAACGCGCCGGCGAAACGGACCGCCTGACGGCGGCGGCCCGCGCCGTCGGGATTGCGCTTACTCGGGCGCCGCCGCCGAGCGCGCCTTCGCCACGGCCTGCGCCACGCTCACGTATTCGGCGACCGGCACGTCCTCCGCGCGGCGTTGCAGATCGAAGCCGAGCGCGTCGAAATCGACGGTATCGCGCAGCGCGGCAAGCGTATTGCGCAACATCTTGCGACGCTGCGAGAACGCAGCCGTCACCACCTCGCCGAGCACCTTTTCGTCGACCGCCGGCAGTTCGTGCAGTTCATACGGGATCATCCGCACGATCGCCGAATCGACCTTCGGCGGCGGCTGGAATGACTCGGGCGGCACATCGAGCTGCTTGTCGATCACATAGCGGTATTGCAGCATCACCGACAGCCGGCTGAACGCCTTCGTGCCCGGCTCCGCCACCATCCGCTCGACCACCTCGTTTTGCAGCATGAAGTGCTGATCGATCACGCGCTCGGCGAACGTCGCCAGATGAAACAGCAGCGGGCTCGAAATGTTGTACGGCAGATTGCCGACGATGCGCAGCGACGCCTTCTCGCCAGGCGCCGCGAGCGAGCCGAAGTCGAATTCGAGCGCGTCGCCCGAGTGCAATTCGAGCAGGTCGCCGAACTTCGTCTTCAGACGGCCGATCAGATCGCGGTCGAGTTCGACCGCGTGCAGCGGCGCCTCGGGGGTGGCGAGCCGCTCGATCAGCGGCCCGGTCAACGCGCCGAGGCCCGGCCCGATCTCGACCATGCGCTCGCCGCGCTGCGGCCGGATCACGTCGACGATCGAGTCGATCACGCCCATGTCGACCAGAAAATTCTGACCGAAACGCTTGCGCGCGAGATGGCCCTGGTGCCGGCCTTGCTGTCTGCTGGTGGACATCGGAGAAACGCTAGAAAGAAAACTGCTTGAGAATGAAATACGTCACGTGGCACAGACCTCGCCGCGCGGCGCGCCATGCGCACCACCGCAACCGCTCACATGACCTGAGCGTGAGCCTGAGCCTCAGCCCGCGCGACGATGCTGCGCCACCGACACCGCCGTGTCGATCGCGGCCATCAAACTGCCCGCGTCGGCTCGACCGGTGCCGGCCAGATCGAGCGCGGTGCCGTGGTCGACCGACGTGCGAATGATCGGCAAGCCGAGCGTCACGTTGATCCCTTCGCCGAACGTCGCGAACTTCAGCACCGGCAGGCCCTGGTCGTGGAACATCGCGAGCACGCAGTCGGCTTCGTCGAGATAACGCGGCTGGAACAGCGTGTCGGCCGGATAGGGACCGCGTGCGTCGATGCCGTCGGCGTTCACCTGCTGCAACGCCGGCGTGATCACGTCGATTTCCTCGCGGCCCAGGTAGCCGTTTTCGCCCGCGTGCGGATTGAGCCCCGTCACGAGGATGCGTGGCGCGGGCAAGCCGAAGTGGTAACGCAGGTCGTGATCGATGATACGCAGCGTCTCGACGAGGCTTTCGATCGTCAAGGCAGCCGACACGTCTTTCAACGGCAGATGCGTGGTCGCGAGCGCGACGCGCAGCGGCCGCTTGCCGGTGCCCGCGAGCATCATCACGACGCGCGGCGTATGGGTGCGCTCGGCCAGATATTCGGTGTGGCCGGTGAACGGCACACCGGCGTCGTTGATCGTGCTTTTTTGCAGCGGCGCGGTGACGATCGCGTCGAACTTGCCGGCGAGAGCGCCGTCGATCGCTGCGTCGAGCAGATCGAGCACATAGCGGCCGTTCGCGGCGTCGAGCTTGCCCGTCCGCGATGGTGCGCCGAGCGCGCGATGCTCGACCCGCACGCGCGGTCCCTGCGCGAGCAATGCCGCCCAATCGACGCCGACCACGCGCGCGCGCTCGGCGAGCAATTGCGCATCGCCGAGCACCGTGAACTGCGCGTGAGGCCAGTGCGCCGCCGCGCCGGCCAGCGCCTGCGCGGTCAGCTCGGGACCGACGCCGGCGGGCTCGCCGGTCGTGATCGCGATCTGCACCGGGCGGTGGTCGGACAGGGTAGCGCTCGTCATGGTCTTGGCTCGGTTACTGCACGCTCACCGCGGCCGGCTTCACTTCCACGTACGCGGTGTCGCGCAGCTCGCGCAGCCAGTCGGCGTACGCCTGTTCCGCCTTGCGTTGGCCGATGGCCTGGCGCGCGAGATCCATCTGTTGCGAAATCGAGCCTTCCGCATCCCGGCGGCCGAGCACCTGGATCAGGTGGTAGCCGTATTCGCTGCGCACCGGCTCGCTGATCTGGCCGTCCTGCAGCGCGTTCATCGCGCGCTCGAATTCGGGCACCGTCTCGCCCGGGCTGATCCAGCCGAGGTCGCCGCCTTGCGACGACGAGCCGTCCTGCGAATAGGTACGCGCGAACTTCGCGAAGTCACCGCCCGCGGCAATCTGGTTGCGGATGTCGAGCAGCTTCTGGCGTGCCTGCGGCTCGGACATGCCGTCGCCGACGCGCAGCAGGATGTGACGTACGTGCGTCTGCACGAGCTTCGGCGCGTCCGCGCTGGTACCCTGGCCGGTGCGGCGCTCGACCAGACGCACGATTTCGAAGCCGTCGCTGGTGCGGACCAGATCCGGGCTGATCTCACCCGGACGCAGGCTCGAGGCGGCCTTCACGAACTCGGGCGGCAGCTTCGACGGTGCGAGAAAGCCGAGATCGCCGCCGTTCTTCGCCGCGTCCGGTGCCTGCGAATTGGCTTTCGCAAGCTTTTCGAAATCCGCGCCGCCCTTCGCCTCGGCGAGCAAGGCCTCGGCCTTCTTCTGCGCCGCCTCGATGTCGGTCTCCGGCGCGTTCAGCGGCGCCTTCACGAAGATGTGCTGCATGTGCAGGTCGCTCGTCTGGCCGGCGCCCGGGCCGCGCTGGCTGGCGATGTAGTTCGCGACCTCGGCGTCCGTCACCGTGATCTTGCTATCCACTTCCTTCTCGCGCAGACGCGACAGCGTCAGCTCCGTGCGCGCGTCGCTCGTGAAGGTGGCCCAGGGCACGCCTTGCGCCTCGATGCGCGCGCGGTACATTTCGAGCGACATGTTGTTCGCCTGCGCGAGACGCTCGAGCGTGCGCTGCACGGCTGCGTCGTCGATGGTGATGCCGTCTTCCTTGGCCTTTTGCAGCTGGATGCGCTCGAGCACCATCTGCGCGAGCACTTGCTGGCGCAACTGGTCCATCGGCGGCACCGGGGCGTTTTGCTGGCTCAGCCGTTGCGAGATCAGGTGGACCCGTTCGTCGAGTTCGCGCTGGGTGATCACACCGTTGTTGACTACCGCGGCGATGCCGTCGACCGGCTGGCCGCTATTGCCGCCCAACGCCTGCGCCTGTACCGACGCTACGGGAAGGAAAGACGCCGCGGCGACGAGACCCGCCGCGAGCGTTGCCAAGCGAAGCTGTTTCATGATTGCCACAGATACTCCAATGATGTCGGGCGCTTCGCCCGTCTTTTCGCAAGCCATGAATGATCGGGCGACCGTCATTCGTAGTTGGTGAACCGCGACTCCGGCGGCGGCGGCGGCGGCAACGGCGTATAGCCGGCCACACTGCTGCGGAACGCGGTCATCAGTCCGTTGTCGACGCTCGACAGACCCTTGAACGTCAACTGCGCCAGAAACCGCGTGCTCGATTGAGTCTGCCCCGACGTGTTGAGGCCGTTCGCATAGCGCTGGAGGCCGGCGCCGAGCGTCCAGCAGTCCGCGTCGTATTGCAGGCCGACCAGTCCGTCGACGATTCGGTGGCCATTCAGGTCGTAGTTGAACCGGCCGACACCGTACATCCGGTGCGACAGCGGCCATTGACCCGAAATCAGCACCTGATTGATCGGAGTGTTGTCGAGCGTGGTGTTGGCGCGCGTGTAGCGGTACGCGACGTTGATGACCTTGCCGCTCTCCGGACTGAACCCGAAGCCGACACTCGTCTTCGTGAGCTGGTTGTTGTCCGCATTATATTGGAACGCGGTTTCCGAATTGAAACCGGCGCCCAGCTTGAGCGACGCACCCGCGATCAGGTCCGAGTGCGTGGCCTCGGTGCTGGTCTGGTTCGGCTGCAGCGTGACGCGCTGATCCTGGAAGTAATACTGCTGCGCGATCACGAAACGCGCGCGTTCGTCGCCGCTCGCCGGGTTGATGAAGCGCGTGGTGAGACCGACGGTCAGGCGGTTCGCGTCGGCGATCCGGTCGTTGCCGACGAACGTGTTCGGCGTATAAATTTCCGCGAGGCCGAAGTCGGATTCGGCGGTATCGAACAGCGGCGCGTTGTTCTGGTTGCGGTACGGCGTGTACACGTAGTACAGGCGCGGCTCCAGCGTCTGGATATAGTCCGCGCCGAAAATGCGCACCGAGCGCTCGAACGTCAGGCCCGTATCGAACGTGAAGGTCGGGATCGACTCGGTGAAATTCTTCTGCGGGTTCGGCACGCCCGCCAGATCGGTACCGATGTTGTTCAGGTTGTACGACGCGAAGTGCCACTGCACCTTCGGCGTCACGAAGTAGCCCGGCCCCACCACCGAATACGCCAGGTACGGGTTGAACAGCACCCGCTGGCCTTCCGTCAGATCCGCGGTGGTGATGCGGAAGTTCGTGTAGTCGGCCTCGGCGCCGAAGTCGAAGCCGCCGATGTTGTACTTCGCATACTTCACGTTCAACTGCGGCTCGCGGCCGTATGGCGCCGCCGACGACTCCAGCGTCTGCCAGTGCTGCTCACGCGCAAGCACGGACCACGGCCCGTTGTTGTAGGTCAACCCGGCTTCCTGCTGGTACAGGAGCTGGAGGCCATTCATGAACTGGTTGGCCGACGACGACAGGTCTTCCGGGTACGTGTTGTCCGACACCCGGTTGTAGTAAATGTAGCCGCCGAAGCCGTTGCCGAAGTTCTGGTTGTGCTGGAGATAAATCGCGTAGCGATTCGTATGCGTCAGATGATCGTCCGGCAGGAATTCGCCGGTGATCGAACCGGAATACGTCGGCGACAGATAACGGAACGTGCTCTGCAGCTGCACACCGCGCTTCGAGATCAGACGCGGCGTCACCGTCAGATCGCGATTCGGCGCGATGTTGAAGTAATACGGCACCGACAGCTCGACGCCGTTCGTCGAGCTCAGCGAGAACGTGGGCGGCAACAGGCCGCTGCGCCGGTCGCCCGACAGCGGGAACGACAGCCACGGCGACGCGAACACCGGCACGCCCTGGAAGAACAGCACGCTGTTGTAGGCGACGCCTTCGTCCGCGCCGGTGTCGAAATCGAACTCGCTGCCCTTGATGTACCAGGCCGGATTGTCCGTGCACGCGCACGCCGTGTAGGTACCTTTCGTGAACACCGAGCGCTCGGCGTCGAGCAGGTCGACGCGCTGTGCGCTGCCCGAGCCGCCCGTCACCGTGAAGTGGTACTTCGGCGCGGTCATGAAGCCTTCGGTCGAATCGACGCGCAGATGCGCTTCAGGTCCGATGAAGGTATTGCCAGTGTTGATCACGTGGACATTGCCGTATGCATCGGCCATGTCCGTGTCCTGGTCGTAGTGCAGGTCGTCGGCCTTGATCACGGCCGTGTTGTGACGCACTTCGGCCGAGCCCTTGGCGGCGAGATCCTGGTCGATCGTGCCGCTGGCGTGGTCGCCGAGCACGAAGGTGGCCGGCCGCTGGCCCGTTTGCAACGGATGATCTTCGAGCTGCGGAGCAAGCTGCATGCCCCACGGCGGGTAGACCGGTTGCGGTTGCGCAGCTTCCCCCGCCAACTGGGCGTACGCAAGCGCGGGCATCAGGCCCGGAACGGCGATCAACGCCGCGACGAGCCGCCTTTTGCGCGGCACTACTGCACAGGAAGGAGTCGTATAGGAAAGCTGTCTGGGCGGCATGTATCGGTTGGCGAGTCGACCCGTGGGCAAGCTTGCGCCGTCACGATCCACCGCCTGCACACCGCGACCGTGAGAGTCGGCTGCACGTCTGGATTCCCAATTTGCCGAATGATAAGGCGGGCGGTAAAACGGAGCACGCGAAAGCTGGCGTGTGAGTCGCGTCAAAAAAGTCGTGGGGTATTATATGGCAAGACGTTGCCCCCAAGAATTTGCCGCCGCTTTTCATGACGCTGCCCTCCACCCAAGATTTCACCGACTCCCGTCTCTCCCTGCTCAAGGCCTGGCTGCAAGGCCACGCCGCGCGCCATGCGCTCGAGCCCGACACCCTCGTTCCGGCCTCGTCCGACGCCAGCTTTCGCCGTTATTTCCGGCTCGCCGGTAAGGCGGCGCAAGGCAACGGCGCGGGAACGCTGATCGCCGTCGACGCCCCGCCGCCCGAAAAATGCCGCGAATTCGCGCAGATCGCGCAGTTGCTCGAGGCCGCCGGCGTGCACGTGCCGCGCGTGCTCGAAGCCGACTTCGACGCCGGCTTCATGCTCGTCACCGATCTCGGCACGGCGTCGTACCTCGGCGCGCTGACCGACGCGCAAGCCGCGGGCGACATGCGCGCGGCGCGCACGCTGATGCGTGACGCGCTCGACGCGTTGATCCGCTGGCAGCTCAGCTCGCGCGAAGATTTGCTGCCGCCGTTCGACGAAGCGTTCCTGCGCCGCGAAATGGAGCTGATGCCCGAGTGGTTCATCGGCCGTCATCTCGGCCGCGAGGTCGACGCCGCGACGCGCGAGCTGCTCGATCGCACGTTCGCGTTGCTGATCGCGAGCGCGCGCGCACAGCCGCAAAGCTTCATGCTGCGCGATTTCATGCCGCGCAATCTGATGATCGTGGAGCCCAACCCCGGCGTGCTCGACTTCCAGGACGCGGTGTACGGCCCGATCACGTACGACGTCGTGTCGCTCTTGCGCGACGCGTTTCTCAGCTGGGACGAGGAGTTCGAACTCGACTGCTTCGCGTACTACTGGGAACGCGCGAAAAAAGCCGGCCTGCCGGTCGATGCCGATTTCGGCGAGTTCTACCGCCAGCTCGAATGGATGGGGCTGCAGCGCCACATCAAGGTGCTGGGTCTCTTCTGCCGCATCAACTATCGCGACAGCAAGGCGCATTACATGAACGACCTGCCGCGCTTCATCGGCTATGCCCGCAAGGTGGCGGAGCGTTACGCGCCGCTGCGCGGGTTCGCGAAACTGCTCGACGACCTCCAGGGCCGCGCGCAGGAAGTCGGCTACACCTTCTGACCGATGACGATGTCCGTGAAGAAAGCGATGATTTTCGCCGCGGGCCGCGGCGAGCGCATGCGTCCGTTGACCGACGCGTGCCCGAAGCCTTTGCTCGAAGTGGGCGGCAAGCCGCTGATCGTGTGGCAGATCGAACGGCTCGCGCGGGCCGGCATCCGCAGCATCGTGATCAATCATGCGTGGCTCGGCGCGCAGCTCGAAGCGGCGCTCGGCGACGGCTCGCGCTGGCAGGTCGAGTTGCGTTACTCGCCCGAGCACGAGGCGCTCGAGACCGCGGGCGGTATCGCGCAGGCGCTGCCGCTCCTGACCGATGACGGCGCGGATCACGTGTTCGTCGCGGTGGCCGGCGACGTGTACACCGAATACGATTACGCCGCGCTGCACGTGCGCGCCGGCGAGCTGCGGGCGCTGCCCGAGCCCGGCATGCATCTGGTGATGGTGCCGAATCCGCCGTTTCACCCGAACGGTGACTTTGGGCTCGTCGAGGGCGTGGTATCGCTCGATGCGCAGCCGCGCCTCACGTTCGGCAGTTTCGGCCTCTACGACACTCGGATGTTCCGCGATCTACCGCGCGGCACGCGGCGCGCGCTGAGCCCGTACTATCGCGAGACGATCGCGCGAGGGCTGGCTAGCGGCGAACTGTACGACGGGTTGTGGGAGAACGTCGGCACCCAGGCGCAGCTCGAAGCGCTCGATCGGCTGTTGCGCTCGCGCTGAGCTTCACTTCGCCGCGCTCTCGTTCGCGCCGACCGCTTCCGCCCCTTCCAGCGCCTGGGTCGTCTGCGCGGCGCGCTGCTGCAACGCCCACATCTGCGCGAACAGGCCGTTTGCGCGCAACAGCTCGGCATGCGTGCCGCGTTCGACGATGCGGCCCTTGTCCATCACGATGATCTGCTGCGCGTGCACGACCGTCGACAGCCGGTGCGCGATGATCAGCGTCGTGCGTTCGCGGGCGATCTGGTCGAGCTCGTGCTGGATCGCGCGCTCGGAGCGCGAATCGAGTGCGGACGTCGCTTCGTCGAACAGCAGGATCGGCGGATTCTTCAGGATGGTCCGCGCGATCGCGACACGCTGCTTTTCGCCGCCGGAAAGCTTGAGCCCGCGCTCGCCGACTGGCGTGTCGTAGCCTTTCGGCAAACTTTCGATGAACTCGTGGATATGCGCGGCGCGCGCCGCCGCGATCACCTCGTCGCGCGTCGCCGATGGCCGCCCGTACGCGATGTTGTAGTAGATCGAGTCGTTGAACAGCACCGTGTCCTGCGGCACGATGCCGATCGACGCGCGCAGCGAATCCTGCGTTACGTCGCGAATATCCTGCCCGTCGATACGGATCGCGCCGCCCGTCGCGCGGTCGAGATCGTAGAAGCGGAACAGCAGCCGCGCGAGCGTCGATTTGCCCGAGCCGCTATGGCCGACCACCGCCGTCGTCGTGCCGGCCGCGATCGTGAAGCTCACGTCGTGCAGAATCGAGCGCGCTGGCTCGTAAGCGAAGCTCACGTTCTCGAAGCGCACCTGCGCGCCGCTCACCCGCAAAGCCGCCGCATCCGGCGCGTCGGGCACCTCCTGCGGCGCGCCGAGCAGCGAGAACATTCGGTCCATATCGGTCAGGCTCTGCTTCAGCTCGCGATAGACCACCCCGAGAAAATTCAGCGGAATATACAGCTGCAGCATGAACGTGTTGATCAGCACCAGGTCGCCGAGCGTCAGGCGCCCGGCCATCACGCCCTGGGTCGCGCGCCACAGGATGAACACGAGCCCCGTGCCGATGATCGCCTGCTGCCCGAAGTTCAGCGCCGACAGCGAGCGCTGCGACTTGATCGCCGCCGTGCGATAGCGCTTCAGGTTTTCGTCGTAGCGGCTCGCCTCCCACTCCTCGTTGCCGAAGTACTTGACGGTCTCGTAGTTCAGCAGCGAGTCGATCGCGCGCGAATTCGCCTTCGAATCGAGCTCGTTCATCGTGCGTCGGAAGTGCGTGCGCCACTCGGTGACTTTCACCGTGAACGCGATGTACATCGCGAGCGCGACGAACGTGACGATCGCGTAATAGGCCTCGTACTTGACGACGAAAAAGCCGAGCACGAGACCGACTTCGACGAGCGTCGGCAGGATGCTGTACAGCGAATAGGAAATCAGCTGCGTGATGCCCCGCGTGCCGCGTTCGATATCGCGCGACATGCCGCCCGTCTGCCGTTCGAGATGAAAGCGCAGCGACAGCCCGTGCAGATGGCGGAACACCTTCAGCGCGAGCTGACGCACCGCGCTTTCGGTCACCTTCGAAAACAGGATTTCACGCAGCTCGGTGAAAAGCGAAGTGGACAGCCGCACCACCGCATACGCGACCACCAGCAAGCCGATGCCGCCGAGCAGCACGACGCCGGGCGCGTCCTGCGCGCGGCCGAGCGCGGTCAGATGCCGGACTGACGCAAGGCTGTCGACGATGCGCTTCATCACGATCGGCACGCCGAGATTGGCGACCTTCGCGCCGATCAGGCAGGTCAGCGCAAAGCCGACGCGCCATTTGTAGGTCGCGAGATACGGCAGCAGCGACAGGATCGTCTGCCAGTCGTTGCGCGGTTGGGTGGAAATCGGCGAGGGTTCGGACGGAAGCGAGCGGCGCATGGATCGTGGGGAGAGGGCGGAACTGCCGGAGTTCGCAGCGGCGCGCGGCGCGCGCGCTTCGCTGGGCGCTTTCCCGTACAATTCCTGATCTCTGTATTGTCGCAGAAGCCGGCTGGCGCCGCTTTTCATGGCCCACGGTCGAGCCGGCCCAGCCAATCCGTCAATACGCGCGAACACGCTTCTCAAGGATGTCCCGATGACCGATCTTCTTCAACTCCCGTCCAAGCCTTGCGCGCTGCGCGTCATGCCGCAGCCCTCGGACGCGAACATCCACGGCGACGTGTTCGGCGGCTGGATCATGGCGCAGGTCGACATCGCCGGCTCGATCCCGGCGAGCCGGCGCGCCAACGGGCGCGTCGCGACGATCGCGGTCAACTCGTTCCTGTTCAAGCAGCCCGTGTTCGTCGGCGATCTGCTGAGCTTTTACGCGGATATCGTGAAGACCGGCAATACCTCGGTGACGGTATCGGTCGAGGTCTACGCGCAGCGGATGAGCCTCGCGCAGGAAGTCGTCAAGGTCACCGAAGCGATCCTCACCTACGTCGCCACCGACAGCGACCGCCGTCCGCGCGCGCTGCCGGTGCTGGACTGAGCCAACGTTGATGCTTAAGCTAGCGCTTCCACGCGTCACGCGCCGCGCCGCCAGCTAGCTAGCCGTTTCAGCCGATCAGCGCACGCGGCCCGGGCGCCCGATAGTCGTTCTTCCAACGGAAATCGTGATGAAACTGATCGGTATGCTCGATTCGCCCTACGTGCGGCGCGTCGCCATCTGCATGAAGCTGCTGAAGCTCGACTTCGCCCACGAGTCGATTTCGGTGTTCCGCACCTACGACCAGTTCGCGACGATCAACCCCGTCGTCAAGGCACCGACGCTCGTCGCCGACAACGACGCGGTCCTGATGGACTCGACGGTGATCCTGCAGTATCTGGCGACGCTCGCCGGCCCCACCCCGCTGTTCCCGACTCAAGCCGACGCGGCATTGCGCGCCGCGCGTCTGACGGGTCTCGCGCTTGCCGCGTGCGAAAAGAGCGTGCAGATCGTCTACGAGCGCAATCTGCGGCCAGAGGACAAGCAGCATGAACCGTGGGTCGAGCGCGTACGCACGCAGCTGCTCGCCGCCTACGCCGAACTCGAACGCGAGTTGCGCGAAGGGCCGCTGCCCGACACGCAGGAGCAGTTCACCGCGGCGGACGTGGCCGTCGCCGTCGCGTGGCAATTCACGCACATGATGCTGCCGGAGATGGTCAGCAAGGCCGGGCATCCGCGGCTCGAGACGTTTTCCGCGTTCGCGGAGAGCCTGCCGGTGTTCATGGACACGCCGCCGGAGTGAACGGCGGTTGAGAGGTCAAGGGGCGTCAAGGGGCGTCAAGGGGCGACCCACGGCGTCACGCGCCGCGCGTCGCGCCGCGCTCACGCCGGCTCCAGCTCCCGCACCAGCCCGCCGTGCAGCAGCGCGGAAATCCCTTCCGTCGATAGCGGCTTGGCGAAATAGAAGCCCTGCATTTCGTCGCACGCACGTTCCTTCAGGAAGTCGAGTTGCGCGGACGTCTCCACGCCCTCGGCGATCACTTGCAGCTTCAGCGAATGCGCGAGCGCGATGATCGCGGACGTGATCGTCTCGTCGTCGCCCGACACGCCGATATCCGACACGAACGAGCGGTCGATCTTCAACCGGTCGACCGGGAAGCGCTTCAGATAGCTGAGACTCGAATAGCCGGTGCCGAAGTCATCGATCGCGAGACCGATGCCGAGCGCGTGCAGCTCGTGGAGCATCGACACGGCTTCTTCCGCGTTGCGCATGATCGTGCTCTCGGTCAGCTCGAGTTCGAGGTACTTCGGTTCGAGCCCGGTCTCGGCAAGCACCTGCATCACGAGCTTCGCAATGTCGCGCTGGTGGAATACGCGCGCCGACAGATTCACCGACACGCGTGCGGGCGGCAAGCCCTGATCCTGCCACGCCTTGTTCTGCCGGCACGCCTCGCGCAGCACCCATTCCGACAACGGCCCGATCAGCCCGCTTTCCTCGGCGAGCGGAATGAACGACGACGGCGGCACGAGCCCGACCTCGGGATCGTGCCAGCGCACCAGCGCCTCGATGCCGACGATCTGACCGCTGCCGATATCGACCTGCGGCTGATAGTGCAGCAGGAACTCGTTGTCGCGCAGCGCGCGACGCAAGCGTCGTTCGAGATTCAGACGCGCGCCCGCGCTCGCGTTCATCTCCGGCTGATAAAACTGGAACGTGTTGCGACCCATGTCCTTCGCGCGGTACATCGCGACGTCGGCTTTCTTCATCAGCGTCTCGGCGTCGTCGCCGTCCTGCGGGAACAGGCTCGCGCCCATGCTGCAGCCAACGTACAGCTCCGTGCCGTCGAGCCACACCGGCTCGGCGATCGACGCGCGCACGCGCTCCATCCACGTGATCAGCGATTGTTCGTCGACGGTGTCGGTCATCACGATCACGAACTCGTCGCCGCCGTGGCGCGCAACGGTATCGCTGGTGCGCGAGCAGCGCGCGAGCCGTTCGGCGACCACCCCGAGCAGCCGGTCGCCGACGCTATGGCCGAGGCTGTCGTTGACGTTCTTGAAGCCGTCGAGATCGAGGAACACGACCGCGACGCCGGTGTGATGCCGCTGCGCGACGACGAGCGCATGCTCCAGCCGGTCGCGCAGCAGGTTGCGGTTCGGCAGCCGCGTGAGGCCGTCGTAGTTGGCCTGGTATTCGAGCTGCTCCTGATAGCGGATCAGCTCGGTCACATCGTTGATGACGCCGATATGATGGGTGATCACGCCGTCCGCGTTCGGCACCGGCGCGATGAACAGCTGATTCCAGAACAGCGCGCCGTCCTTGCGATAGTTGCGCACCACCGCGCTGACCTCGCGATTCGCCGCGAGCGCCTCGCGGATCAACGCGACGCCCTCCTGGTCGCGGTCGTCGCGTTGCAGCACGCGGCAGTCGTGGCCGATCACTTCGCTGGGATCGTAGCCGGTGATGCGCATGAACGCCGGATTCACGTATTCGATCAGATTGCCCGACGGCGACGGCGCGGTGATCAGGATCGCGTTGACGCTCGCGTCGAGCGCGCGGCTTTGCAGGCGCAACGCGAGATCGGCGCGCTTTTGCTCGGTGATGTCGGTGTAGGAGCCGAGCACGCCGATCACCTCGCCGTCGCCGCCGGTGAACGGCAGCTTGCTCGTCACCCTCGTGCGATGCACACCGTCGATCACGAAGTCGACCTCGAAGTTCATCTTCGGCACGCCGGTGCTCGCGACTTCGTGATCGTGCTCGTTCAGCAGATCGGCGAACGCGCGCCACGGCAGCTCGGCGTCGCTCTTGCCGACCACCTGCTCGGGATACGCGAGCCCCGCGTCGCGCGCGAACGCCATGTTGCAGCCGAGGTAGCGCGAATTCAGGTCCTTCCAGAAGATCCGCTGCGGAATGTTGTCGATCACCGCTTCGAGCATCTGGTTCGAGCGCTGCGCTTCGGCTTCGGCGTTGATCTGGTCGGTCACGTCGTCCGCCAGCACGAAGGACGCGTCGCGGCCCATGAAATTCAGCGCGTGATACGACACGTTGACGCTGATGATCGAGCCGTCCTTGCGCCGATGCCGCCAGATGCCCGCCATCGTGTGGCTCTGGCGCAGGTCGGCGCTGCGCTGCAGATGCTTCTCGAGGCGCGCGATCTCGGAGTTCGGCCGAATCGCGCGAATCGTCATGCCCAGAAACTCGCTTTCCGTGTAGCCGTATTGCTGGATCGCGGCCGCGTTGACAGCGAGAAAGCGCAGCGTATCGCGCTCGAAGATGTACATCGGCACCGAGTGATCGTCGAACAGGCTGCGAAAACGCTCGTCGTTGCGCACCAGCGCGCGGGCGTCGCGCAGCTTTTCGCGCGCGCTGTTCTCGCGCACGCCGAACGTGAGCATCAGCAGCACGCTGCCGGTGAGCATCGTCACGAGCAGCACGAACGTCGCGCGCTCGCTGTCGCTCGCCGATGCCGCGAGCGAGGTCTGCAACGAACGGTTTTCCTCGCGGCGCAGCGTGGCCAGCGCGGTTTCGATGCGCTCGCGCGCGCTGGCGAGATCGGCTGGCGCGGTGTCGACGATGGGCGAGTCGGTTGACGCGTCAAGCGCGTCGCTCCCGTCTTTGCGCAGCGTGTCTTCGATATCGTGTTGCAGCGCCTCTCGCGCCGCGCTCAGGCCGGCGAGCGCGCCCGACAGGGACGGCTCGTCCGCGAGCTCGTCGCGCAGTTCGTGCTCGCGGCTCGCGAGGGGTTTCGTGATCGAATCGGCCGCGTCGGGCGGCACCGGCTTGCCCGATGCCTTCAGGCGGTGCAGCGCGGTGAGCGCGTTATCGAGCGCGGCGTGATACGCATCGAGGTTCTGGCGCACGCTGGTCGAGCGCTGCAGGCGCGCATCGGCGTCGCGCTGCCCGCGAATCTGCGTGTACGCGACGAAAGCGTTCGCGCCGACCGCGACGACCACGATCGCGATATTGATCAGCAGCCGCTTCGACAAAAAAGGAGTCATGGGTTCCGAACGTCAATCGTTCCGAGGGCGGGAGCGCGCGCTCGCTGTCGGCGGGTCGGGCCGCATCGATGCAAGTCTTTTTACGCGCCAACCTTTGGATATCGGCAGCGTTCGGAAGCGGGTTGAGGGTCCGCGTGAAAAAAATATGAGGATTGGGTGAAAGGGCGCTCCTAGCCGGCCGCACTTAGCCAGCCGCACCTAGCCGGCCGCACCAAATTCCTTCATCGCCGGGATGAAATCGTGGTTCGCCTCGGGCTTGCGCGACAGCTTCGCCAGCACGTAGCGCTTGAATGGATCGAGCTCGGCCCAGCGCGCGACGCTCGGCGCGGCGAGACCGGCCAGCCCCGCCTGATGCGAGACATCGTCGGGCACGCTGTCGGTTTGGCGCCAGACAGGCGACTCCTCCGGCGTGAACCACTCTGGCTCGACGTTCGCGTGCGTGCGCAGCATCTCGAACAGCGCGTGATCGAAATTCGGTTCGATCTGCGTGTCGTCTTCGACCGGGAAACGCGCCAGCAGCTTGCGGTCTTCGAGCGGCAACTGCTGCCATTGCGCGAGCGAGATGCGCAGCCCGAAACGGTCGAGGTTGAAGCGCACAGACATCGGGATATAAGTGAAATTCTCCGAAGACGCGACTTCGAAGTCGAACAGAAGCGGTGCTTCGTTGAGTCCCATGTCAGTGCTCCTTGTCGGTGACGGACAGCATGCGGGCGTCGCTTGAGGTATTTTAGAACCTTATTCGCGCCACGGCGGACGCCTGAAGGCGCGGCATGGTACAGGAGTGAAGCAGCTTGAACTCACAGGAAAGCAGGCAGGCAACCGGCCAGCCCCACCCCGTCGACACCGACGAACAACCCGGCGCGGTGCAACTCGAAGTGCGGCGCCATCGCGGCGCCGCGGTCGAAACCGTCACCGATCACGTCGGCCAGGAGTGGCCGGTCGCGCTGGTGTTCAACGGCATCTCGCACGCGGTGATGATGTGCACGCCGCGCGATCTCGAAGCGTTCGCGGTCGGCTTCGCGATTTCCGAGGGTATCGTCGAGCGCGGCAGCGACATCCAGGACATCGAGGTCGAGCTGCACGATCACGGCGAGTTGCCGCATGCCGAGGTGCAATTGCAGGTCGTGCAACAGGCGTTCGCCGGTTTGAAGGAAAAACGCCGCGCGCTCGCCGGGCGCACCGGCTGCGGCGTGTGCGGCATCGAAAGCATCGATCTGCTCGATCTGAAACCGCAGCGCGTGCCCGACACCGGCTTTTTGCAGCGACTCGCGCCCGATGCGATCGCGCGCGCCGCGCGTGCGCTGCCCGAGCACCAAGCCCTCACGCGTCTGACAGGCGGCCTGCACGCGGCCGCGTGGTGCGATGCCGAAGGCGCGATCCGCTATGCGTTCGAGGACGTCGGCCGTCATAACGCGCTCGACAAGCTGATCGGCCAGCTGGTGCTCGACCGAGCCGACACGCGCGACGGCTTCGTGTTTCTGTCGAGCCGGGCGAGCTACGAGCTGGTGCGCAAAGCCGCGCGCGTCGACGTGCCGATGGTCGCGACGATCTCGGCGCCCTCGTCGCTCGCGATTGCGATCGCGCGCGAGGCGGGCGTGCGGCTCGTGAGCTTCTGTCGCGAAGGCAGCTACGTCGATTACGACACGTGGCAACCGCAGGCTTGAGCGAATGAAGCGGCAAAGCGCGGATTCAGGACCACCCGCCCGAATCGCGCTGATGCCGCACGCCCCTTAGTCGAACTGCCGGAAATCCGGCTTGCGCTTCTCGAAGAACGCCTTGAACGCTTCGCGCGCTTCGGGCGCGAGCAGCATCTTGCCGAAGTGCACCGCTTCCTCGGTCATCTGAGTCTGCAATTCCTGCTGGCTCGCGCGCTTCATCAGGCTTTTCGTCGCGCGCAAGGACGACGCCGGCAGCGCCGCCAGCTTCGCAGCCTGGGCCGCCGCGAACGCGTCGACTTCGCCCGCCGGCAGCACCCGATTCACGAAGCCCATGCGATGCGCTTCCGCCGCGTCGAACGCCTCGCCGAGCAACAGCTTTTCCGCCGCTCCCTGATAGCCGGCTATGCGCTGCAGCAGCAGGCTCGACGCCGCCTCCGGGCACAGCCCGAGCTGCGTGAACGGCAGCGAAAAGCTCGCAGTATCGGCCGCGTAGACCAGATCGCAATGCAGCAGCATGGTCGTGCCGATACCGACCGCCGGCCCCGCCACCGCCGCCACGACCGGCTTTTCCGCCGTGCTGATCGCGCGCAGGAACTGGAACACCGGCGCGGTTTCGCCGACCGGCGGCGACTTCATGAAGTCTTCGAGATCGTTGCCCGCGCTGAAAATGCCCGCGCTGCCGCGAATCAGGATTGCGCGCACGGACGCGTCGCCCTGCGCTTCGACTAGCGCGTCAGCCATCGTCTGATACATCGCGGCCGTGATCGCGTTTTTCCTGCCGGGCCGGTTCAAGGTGATGGTCAGCACCGCGTCGGCGCGCTCGACCAGAATATCCGTCGTCATCCCGTTCATCTCCTTTCGCTCCTGCTGAATGTAAAAACGGTTCGCAAGCCTGGCGGCCTGCGAACCGTTGCGGTCCTAGCGGATCACTTGAAGGAACCCCCGTTCGATCAAATGCTCACAGACGCTCGATAATGCCCGCCGCGCCCATCCCGGTACCGACGCACATCGTCACCATGCCGTACTTGTAATTGCGGCGACGCAAGCCGTGCACCACGGTCGCCGCACGGATCGCGCCCGTCGCGCCGAGCGGATGACCCAGCGCGATCGCGCCGCCGAGCGGGTTGATCTTCGACACGTCGAGACCGAGGTCCTGGATCACCGCCAGCGACTGCGCGGCGAACGCCTCATTCAGCTCGATCCAGTCGAGATCGTCCTGCGTGAGGCCGGCGGCCTTCAGCGCGGCCGGAATCGCTTCCTTCGGGCCGATGCCCATGATTTCCGGCGGCACGCCGCGCACCGCGAAGCTGACGAAGCGCGCAAGCGGCGTCAGGTTGAACTGCTTGAGGATCTTTTCGGACACGACGATCAGCGCGCCGGCGCCATCCGAGGTCTGCGAGCTGTTACCGGCCGTGACCGAGCCTTTGTTCGCGAACACCGTGCGCAGCTTCGCAAGCCCTTCCATCGACGTGTCCGCTCGCGGACCTTCGTCGAGCGCCACCTCGCGCGTCTTCACGCGGATCTCGCCGCTCGCGAGATCGGGCACTCGCTCGGTCACCGTGTACGCGGCGATTTCGTCGTTGAATTCGCCGGCCTGCTGCGCGGCGATCGCGCGACGGTGCGATTCGACCGAGAACGTGTCCTGCGCTTCGCGGCTGATCTTCCAGCGCTCGGCGACCTTCTCGGCGGTCAGGCCCATGCCGTATGCGATGCCGACGTCTTCGTTGCGATCGAAGATATGCGGCGACAGCGACGGCTTGTTGCCCATCATCGGCACCATGCTCATCGACTCGCAGCCGCCCGCGATCATCGCGTCGGCCTCGCCGACGCGAATGCGGTCCGCGGCCATTGCGAGCGCGGTCAGGCCCGACGCGCAGAAGCGGTTCACCGTGACGCCGCCGACCGTGTTCGGCAGACCGGCGAGCAGCGCGCCGATCCGCGCGACGTTCAGGCCCTGCTCCGCTTCGGGGATCGCGCAACCGACGATCGCGTCTTCGATCACGGCGGTGTCGAGGCCGGGCACCTGAGCGACGGCCGACTTGATCGCGTGAACCAGCAGCTCATCCGGGCGCGTGTTCCTGAACACGCCGCGCGGCGCCTTGCCGATCGGCGTACGGCTCGCGGCGACGATATATGCGTCTTGCAATTGCTTTGCCATTTGAATCTCCTGTGTCGACCGGAGCTAACGCATCAGCGCTTACTCCGGTCCCATGCACATTGTGCGGTCGCCGCTTAGTTACGCACCGGCTTGCCGGTCTGCAGCATGCCCATGATCCGTTCCTGCGTCTTCTGCGTGCCCAGCAGATCGACGAACGCGCGCCGTTCGAGTTGCAGCAACCATTCTTCGTCGACGAGGCTGCCCGCTTCCACGTCGCCGCCGCAGATCGCCTCGGCGATGCGGCTCGCGATCAGGAAATCGTGCTCGCTGATGAAGCGGCCGTCGCGCATGTTGACGAGCGACGCCTTGATCGTCGAGATCGCCGAGCGGCCCGCGACCGGCACCTGGGTCGCGCGCAGCGGCGCACGATAGCCCGCCGCGGCGAGCGCGCGCGCTTCTTTCTTCGCGACGTCGAGCAGTTCGAACACGTTGAAGACGATCGTATCGGACGGCTTCAGGTAGCCCATCGTGCGGGCGTCGAGGGCCGAGCCCGACACCTTCGCCATCGCCGCGTTCTCGAACGACTTCTGCACGAACTTCAGCAGATCGTTGGTCGCGCCGACCTGGGTGGCTGCTTCGGCCGCGCGCAGCGCCGCTTCCTTCAGGCCGCCGCCCGCGGGCACGAGACCCACGCCGACTTCGACGAGACCCAGATAACTTTCGATGTGCGCGACGCGCTTCGCGCTATGCAGCGCAAGCTCGCAGCCACCGCCGAGCGCGATGCCCGAGATTGCCGCGATCACCGGCACGTTCGCGTACTTCACGCGCAGCATGCCCTGCTGGAATTTCTTCACGAACGGCTCGATGCCCTTCGCGCCGCCCATCATGAACGCGGGCATCGCCTCCTCGAGGTTCGCGCCCGCCGAGAACGGACCGCCCGGCGTGCCGAGCTTCAGCGAGGTCGGCTGCCACACGACGAGGCCCTTGTAGTCCTTCTCGGCCAGTTCGATCGCCTGCGTCAGACCGTCGATCACTGCCGGTCCGATCGTGTTCATCTTGCTCTTGAACGACACGATCAGGACGTCGTTTTCGCCCGCGCGATCGTCGACCCATGCGCGCACCGCATCGGTCTCGAACAGGGTCTTGCCGTAGGTCTTCGGATCGGCGCCGGTTTCGCCGACGAGCGGCGCGCGGAACACCTGCTTGCGGTACACGTCGAGCGACGAGCGCGGCACGAAGCTCTTCGTGGCTGGCGACCACGAACCTTCAGCCGTGTGCACGCCGCCCTTCTCGGCGACCGCGCCTTCGAGCACCCACTGCGGCAACGGCACGTTGGCGAGGCCCTTGCCCGCCGCGATGTCCTCCTGCACCCACTCGGCGACCTGCTTCCAGCCGGCCGTCTGCCAGCCTTCGAACGGGCCTTCGTTCCAGCCGAAGCCCCAGCGGATCGCGAGATCGACGTCGCGCGCGTTATCGGCGATCGACTCGAGATGCACGGCAATGTAGTGATAGACATCGCGGAAGATCGACCACAGGAACTGCGCCTGCGGGTGCTGCGTTTCGCGCAGCAGCTTCAGACGTTCGGCGGCAGGGCGCTTCAGAATGCGGGCAACGATTTCGTCCGCCTTGCCGCCGCCGCCGACGTACGCGCCCGTGTTCGGATCGAGCACCTTGATCGCCTTGCCTTCTTTGCGGTAGAAGCCGGCGCCGGTCTTCTGGCCGAGCGCGCCCTGCTTCACCAGTCCGGCGAGCACGGCGGGCGTTTCGTAGACCGGCAGGAACGGATCGTCCGGCAGCGTGTCCTGCATCGTTTTGATCACGTGCGCCATCGTGTCGAGACCGACCACGTCGGCGGTGCGGAACGTCGCCGACTTCGCGCGGCCAAGGCGCGCGCCGGTCAGGTCGTCCACTTCGTCGAAACGCAGGCCGAACTTCGCGGCTTCCGCGATGACCGCGAGGATCGAGAAAACACCGACGCGGTTCGCGATGAAGTTCGGCGTATCTTTCGCGCGCACGACGCCCTTGCCGACCACGCTGGTCAGGAACGTTTCGAGCTGGTCGAGAATTTCAGGGCGCGTCGTCGCGGTCGGGATCAGTTCGACCAGATGCATGTAGCGCGGCGGATTGAAGAAGTGCACGCCGCAAAAGCGCGCCTTCAGGTCGTCCGCGAAACCTTCGGACAGTGCGGTGATCGACAGACCCGACGTGTTGGTCGCGAAGATCGTGTTCGGGCCGAGGTGCGGCGCGACCTTCTTGTACAGGTCGTGCTTCCAGTCCATCCGTTCGGCGATCGCTTCGATCACGACGTCGCATTCGGCGAGCTTGGCAATGTCGTCGTCGTAATTCGCGGGCTGGATGTATTGCGCGTCGTCCTTCACGCCGAACGGCGCTGGCGACAGCTTCTTCAGATTCTCGATCGCCTTCAGCGCGATCCCGTTTTTCGGGCCTTCTTTTGCGGGCAGGTCGAACAGCAGCACGGGCACCTTGGCGTTGATCAGGTGCGCGGCGATCTGCGCGCCCATCACGCCGGCACCGAGCACGGCTACCTTGCGAATGATCAGATTGCTCACGTCGTCTCTCCGGAGAGTTGTGCGGTGGCGCGAAGCGTCAGGCATGCTTCGCGCGATGGGTGTGGCGTTGAGCGAGGCAGCGCGGTTTCGGTACGCGCGGGTGCCTCGCTCGCTGGGTGAGCGTCAGAACAACGCTTCTTCGACGTCCATCATCGGCTTCGAACCGGCGCGTGCCTGGCGGATCGTCATCGCCGTTTCGGGCAGCAGCTTCGCGAAGTAGAAACGGGCGGTCGCGAGCTTCGCCTTGTAGAACGGATCGCCCGATGCCTCTTTGTCCAGCGCGATTCGCGCCATGCGCGCCCAGAAGTACGAGAACACCAGATGGCCGACCGTGCGCAGATACGGCACCGCCGCGGCGCCGACTTCGTCCGGGTTCTGCATGGCCTTCATGCCGATTTCCATCGTCAGCTTCTGCACCTTTTCGCCGATGTCGGCGAGCGGGTTCACGAACTCCTGCATTTCCGGCTTGATGCCTTCGGCCTCGACGAACCCGGCGACCAGCTTGCCGAACTTCTTCATCTTCGCGCCCATGTCGCCGAGCACCTTGCGGCCGAGCAGGTCGAGCGACTGGATGCCATTGGTGCCTTCATAGATCATGTTGATGCGCGCGTCGCGCACGTACTGCTCCATGCCCCATTCGGCGATGAAGCCGTGGCCGCCGTAGATCTGCATCGCGTGATTGGTGCCTTCGAACGCGTTGTCCGACAGGAACGCCTTCAGGATCGGTGTGAGCAGCGCGACGAGGTCGGCGGCTTCCTTGCGCTCGGCTTCGTCCGCGTGCGACAGCTCCTTGTCGATCTGCAGCGCCGACCAGTACGAGAACGCGCGGGCGGCTTCGGCGTAGGCCTTCTGCGTGAGCAGCATGCGACGCACGTCCGGATGCACGATGATCGGGTCCGCTGCCTTCTCCGGCGCTTTCGGGCCGGTCAGCGAGCGCATCTGCAGACGCTCTTTCGCATACGTGAGCGAGTTCTGATACGCGACTTCGGTGAGGCCGAGGCTCTGCATGCCGACGCCGAGACGCGCGGCGTTCATCATCACGAACATCGCGTTGAGGCCCTTGTTCGGCTCGCCGACCATCCAGCCCCTGGCGTTGTCGAGGTTGATCACGCAGGTCGCGTTGCCGTGGATGCCCATCTTGTGCTCGATCGAGCCGCACTTGACGCCGTTGCGCTCGCCGGGCTCGCCCGCTTCGTTCGGCACGAACTTCGGCACGATGAACAGCGAGATGCCCTTGGTGCCCTTCGGCGCATCCGGCAGACGCGCGAGCACGAGGTGAACGATGTTCTCCGCCAGATCGTGCTCGCCGCTCGAAATGAAAATCTTCGTGCCGCTGATCGAGTACGAGCCGTCGCCGTTCGGCTCGGCCTTCGTGCGCAGGATGCCGAGGTCGGTGCCGCAATGCGGCTCGGTCAGACACATCGTGCCGGTCCAGACGCCCGCGACGAGCTTCGGCAGATAGCGCTGCTGCAGCTCCGGCGTGCCGTGCGCGTGCAGGCATTCGTACGCGCCGTGCGACAGCCCCGGATACATCGTCCACGCCTGATTCGCCGAGTTCAGCATTTCATAGAGCGCGTTGTTGACGAACGCGGGCAGCCCCTGGCCGCCATATTCCGGGTCACAGCCCAGCGCCGGCCAGCCGGCTTCGACATATTGTTGGTAGGCTTCCTTGAAGCCCTTCGGCGTGGTCACGACGCCGTCGCCGGCATACGTGCAGCCTTCCTGATCGCCGCTGTGGTTGAGCGGGAACAGCACTTCGGAGCAGAACTTGCCGGCTTCTTCGAGGACCGCGTTGATCGTCTCGGCGTCGAGATCGGCGTGCTTCGGCATCTGCCGAAGCTCAGTCTCGACGTTGAGCAGTTCGTGCAACACGAATTGCATGTCGCGCAGCGGCGCGGCGTACTGTCCCATGACTCTCTCTCCCTAGTTTGACAAAAAGCCAGGCCGTTGGCCGGGTCCGTGGACGGACCTTCTGCGCTGCGCGTTTGCCGGCAAGTTCCGGCGACGCCGCTAACGGCTTTCGCTTTGATACGAATTGATCAGTTTTTCCAGTGCGGCCCACGTGAGACGCACCGCATCCGGCAGATGCAGGAAGCGCGCGTCGTGATGCAGGCCGAGCGTGACGCTATACAGTTCGAACAGCATCAGCTGCGGATCGGTGTCGGCGCGCAAATGCCCTTCTTCCATCGCCTGCGAAATCGCGCGCGTGAGCGCCGCACGCCACATCGTCACGCTCGACACCAGTTGCTCGCGCACCTGGCTGTCCGCGCGATCGTCGTATTCGACCGCGCCGCTGATGTAAATGCATCCGGTCGTCACTTCCTGAATGCGTTTCTCGATCCAGCGGGAGATCATCGCGCGCAAACGCGGCAGACCGCGTGGCTCGCGCAGGCTCGGGAAAAACACCTCGTCTTCGAAACGGCGGTGATATTCGCGCACGACCTCGACCTGTAGATCCTCGCGCGACCCGAAATGCGCAAACACACCGCTTTTGCTCATCTGCATGCGCTCGGCCAGGAGGCCAATAGTCAGACCTTCCAGCCCGTCCCGGCTGGCGAGATCGAGTGCTGCGTCGAGAATTGCGGCTCGGGTTTGTTCGCCTTTTCGCATAGCTGTTTTTACCGTTCTAATGTGACCGAATTGAAAATCGAACGGCCGTACTATTATTGAGTGCTGCCGTCCGCGAAACAAGGACTTTATTAGAAAGCGGTTTCTAACCGGTTCCTAATTTTGCGGCTTTCGACCATCAGATCAATCATATTTTTAGAGGCGTTTGCCTTGAATCGATGGTTGCCGATCAGCGCGCGTGTGTTCTCTTTCTTTGCCCGCGTCCGCTGGCGCCGGGCGATGGCCGACATCATGCAGCAAGCACGGGCCCGCGTGTCAGTGCTGTCAGTCGTAGCCGCCCACGGTCAGCAGCTTCATTGCCAGGCGGTAGCTCGTGTACGCAATCCAACTCAGCGCGCGCAGGCGCGCCGGCCGCGATTCGTAGTGCGCTTCATCGATCGGGCGCGCGTCCGCGAACGCGTCGAGAATCGCGTCGCGCAGTCTGGCGATCACCGCATCGTTGACGAGCACCACGTTTGCTTCGTTGTTCAGCATCAGGCTGAGCGCATCGAGATTCGACGAACCGACCGTGCCCCAGTTCGAATCGACTACCGCGACCTTGCCGTGCAGCAAGGTCTTCTCGTATTCGGCGATCTGCACGCCCGCGCGCAGCAGCGCGTTGTAGAGGAACGGCACCGCGTAATCGAGCGCCTTGAACTCCTTGCGGCCGATGATCAGCTTCACGACCACGCCGCGCCGCGCCGCGAACACGAGCGCGCGACGCAGCTTGCGCCCCGGCATGAAGTACGGATTGGCGAGCAGGATTTCGTGGCGCGCCTGGCCGATCGCGGCCAGATAGGCCTTCTCGATCGCGCGGCGGTTGATCAGGTTATCGCGCGCGACGAACGCGACGCACGGCTCGCCGCCCGCCCATAGCTGCTCGTTGCGGCGCCGGCGACGCCGTCGCAGACTGCCGAGCGAGCTCGCATCCTGCGGCGCGAGGTCGGGCTTCATCGAGTCGAGCGGCCGATGGCCGACGCGAATCCGTCGCCACTGCACGTCGATCGCGTCGCGCACGTCGGCGACCACAGGCCCGCGCAGCTCGACCGCGAAGTCCCAGCGGCGGTACGGCAGCCTCTCGCCGTTGTTCTCGTAATCGTCGACGATATTGATGCCGCCGCAATACGCGATCTGATCGTCAATCACCGCGAGCTTGCGGTGCGTGCGCGAGAAGCCGAAGCGGCCGAACAGGTGCGGATTGTAGATGCGATGTTCGATGCCGCCAGCCGGCCATTGCTCGAACATCTTCAGGCGCGCGGTGCCGATGCCGTCGGTGATCACGCGCACCCTGACGCCGCGCGCGGCCGCGCGCAGCAAGGCGTCGCTGACCTCCTGGCCGGCTTCGTCATCGCAGAAGATGTAGGTTTCGAGCGCGACGCTGTGCTCGGCCGCGTCGATACGACCGATCAGCGCGTCGAAGAAAGCGTCGCCGGAGCGCAGCAGCTCGACCTGGTTGTTACCGGTGAAGCGGTAGCGCTGCCAGTAGCGGCGGCCGAGCAACGTTTGCCGCAGACGCGCGAAACGGCCCGAGCCGCCTGCGCTCACTGGCCACACTCCCCGGCCTGCGGGCCGGTTCGCGGATCGGTGTGCGGAACCACGGGCCGCGCGGCGAGCCGGCGCGGCAACTGCAGGATCGCGTCGGCATTCGACGACGAAAAGCAGCGCGATGCCGCCTCTTCATGCGGCAGCCACATAAAGGCGGTGTGTTCGCGCGGCGCGAGCGTCACCTCGATGCGCTCGGGCACCTCCAGGCTGAACCAATGCTCGGTGTTCTGGAGCACGCCCGCTTCGTAGCGGTATCGAAATTCCGGATAAATCTCGTAGTCGATTGAGTACTGCCAGTCGAACAACGCGCTATGCGGCACCAGCGGACCGCCGATCGCGATGCCGGTTTCCTCGCCGACCTCGCGCACCGCCGTGTCGGCGAGCGGCTCGTCGAGCCGGTCTTTCGAGCCCGTCACCGACTGCCAGAACGCCGCATGATCGGCGCGCTCGAGCAGCAGCACGTCGAGCGCGGGCGTATGGATGATGACGAGGACGGACTGCGGAATTTTCGGCGGTTTCGGCATGGCTCAAAACTGGGCGCGACGATACGCGCGGTACATGTCGGATGACGGTCGAAAGGGTCTGGAAAGCGGTGACTTCACTGTAACGCAAAAAGTCAAAAAGGCGCTGAGGTGGAGATCACCTCAGCGCCTTTTCGTTTCGCTTGTGTGGCTTTTTTGCGGCTGCCGGCTCGGTGGCCGGCATCGCAAGACCGCTTGCCGGCCGCGCGTGGCGGCCGCGGTTTTAGACCTTCGGTTCCGGCTGACGCAGACGGATGTGCAGCTCGCGCAGCTGACGCTCGTCGACTTCGCTCGGCGCCTGCGTGAGCAGATCCTGCGCGCGCTGCGTCTTCGGGAACGCGATCACGTCGCGGATCGAGTCGGCACCGGCCATCATCGTGACGATGCGGTCCAGACCGAAGGCGATACCGCCGTGCGGCGGCGCACCGTATTGCAGCGCGTCGAGCAGGAAGCCGAACTTGGCCTGCGCTTCTTCCGCGTTGATCTTCAGTGCACGGAACACCTTGCTCTGCACTTCCTCACGATAGATACGCACCGAGCCGCCGCCGATTTCCCAGCCGTTCAGCACCATGTCGTAGGCCTTCGCGAGGCAGCGCGCCGGATCGGTTTCGAGGTACTCGAGGTGTTCGTCCTTCGGGCTCGTGAACGGGTGATGCGCGGCGACGTAACGGTTGTCTTCCTCGTCGTATTCGAACATCGGGAAGTCGATGACCCACAGCGGCTTCCAGCCGGACTCGACCAGACCGTTGGCCTTGCCGAATTCCGAATGGCCGATCTTCAGACGCAGCGCGCCCAGGCTGTCGTTCACGACCTTCGCGCGATCCGCCGCGAAGAAGATGATGTCGCCGTCTTGCGCGCCGGTGCGCTCGATGATCGCCTTCAGCGCTTCGTCGTGCAGGTTCTTGACGATCGGGCTTTGCAGACCGTCACGGCCCTTCGCGACTTCGTTGACCTTGATCCACGCGAGACCCTTCGCGCCATAGATACGCACGAATTCCGTGTAGCTGTCGATGTCGCCACGCGAGAGCTCGCCGCCCTTCGGCACGCGCAGCGCCGCGACGCGGCCGTCCTTCGTGTTGGCGGGCGTGCTGAACACCTTGAAGTCGACGTCGCGCATCGCGTCGGTCAACTCGGTGAATTCGAGCTTCACGCGCAGGTCCGGCTTGTCCGAACCGAAGCGGCGCATCGCTTCCGCGTACTCCATGACCGGGAATTTCTCGGCGAGCTGAACGCCGATCGTGGTCTTGAACACGTGACGGATCATCGCCTCGAACAGATCGCGAATCTCCTGTTCCGACAGGAACGAGGTTTCGCAGTCGATCTGCGTGAATTCCGGCTGACGGTCGGCGCGCAGGTCTTCGTCGCGGAAGCACTTGGTGATCTGGTAGTAACGGTCGAAGTTCGCGACCATCAGCAGCTGCTTGAACAGCTGCGGCGACTGCGGCAGCGCGAAGAATTGACCCGGGTTCGTGCGCGACGGTACGAGGTAGTCGCGCGCGCCTTCCGGCGTGCTCTTCGTGAGCATCGGCGTTTCGATGTCGATGAAGCCCTGCTCGTCGAGGTACTTGCGCACTTCGATCGCGACGCGGTAGCGCAGACGCAGGTTGTGCTGCATCTGCGGACGGCGCAGGTCGAGCACGCGGTGGGTGAGACGCGTGGTTTCCGACAGGTTGTCGTCGTCGAGCTGGAACGGCGGCGTGACCGACGCGTTCAGCACGATCAGTTCGTGGCACAGCACTTCGATCTTGCCGCTCTTCAGCGAGGCATTGGTCGTGCCTTCCGGACGGCCGCGCACGATGCCCTTGACCTGCACGCAGAACTCGTTGCGCACGCCTTCGGCGACCTTGAACATGTCCGCGCGATCCGGATCGCAGACGACCTGAACGAGCCCTTCACGATCGCGCAGGTCGATGAAGATGACGCCGCCATGGTCGCGGCGGCGGCTTACCCAGCCGCACAGCGAGACGGATTGGCCCAGCAGTTCTTCGGTCACCAGACCGCAGTATTCAGATCTCATCGACATGATGTTTGTCTTTCGTTTTGCATTGGTTGAACGGCGCGCCGCAGACGATCCTGCATGAAGCGTTGCGCGCCGGCATTACAGCGGAGGCTCGACGGTGGCGCGACGCACCGGCGCCGGCGGCGGCGCGGACGGCGCCACGACGCCCATCGAGACAATGTACTTGAGCGCAGCGTCGACCGTCATGTCGAGCTCGATCACTTCGCTTTTCGGCACCATCAGGAAGAAGCCGGACGTCGGGTTCGGCGTGGTCGGCACGTAGACGCTGACGTAGTCTTCTTTCAGATGGTTGACCACGTCGCCGCCCGGAATGCCGGTCAGAAACGCGATCGTATAGGAACCGCGGCGGGGGTATTCGATCAGCAACGCCTTGCGGAATGCATTGCCGCTGCTCGACAGCAGGGTGTCGGACACCTGCTTGACGCTGGTGTAGAGCGGACCGACCACCGGGATGTGCGCGACCAGCAGTTCCCACCACTTCACGAGCTTCTGCCCAATGAAGTTCTGCGTCAACAGCCCGACGACGAAGATGAACGCGAGCGTGAGCACCGCCCCGAGGCCGGGCAGACGATAGCCGATCGCGCGTTCCGGCTGCCACGAGGTGGGCAGCAGCAGCAGCGTCTGGTCCATCGTGCCGATGATGAGGCCGAGCACCCACAGTGTGATGGCCAGAGGCACCAGCACCAGCAGGCCAGTCAGAAACACTGATTTGAGCGTGGTTTTCTTCGTCGTCATGTGTACCGCCAGAAAGCTGCGCGGGCCGAAGCCCATGCGCGGTAGATATACCGCCCTTGCAGGGCGGCAGTCCCACTAAGCGCTGCCGGAACCGCTCGGGTTCGCGGCGGCGGGCGCAGCGGCAGAGGCCGCGGGCGCGGCAGCGGTTGCGGCCGGGGCATCAGCCGCAGCCGGCTCGGACTTCGCATCCGAGGTGGCCGGCGCGCTGTTGCCGCCGCTGCCGCCGCGGAAATCGGTCACGTACCAGCCGGAGCCTTTCAGCTGGAAGCCGGCGGCGGTGAGTTGCTTGCTAAATGTGTCTTTTCCGCACTCGGGACACTGCGTCAACTGGGGGTCGCTCATCTTCTGGAGCACGTCCTTCCCGAAGCCGCATGACCCGCAACGATAAGCGTAGATCGGCATGATCCTTTCCTACTCCAAATCCCTACTGAAATCTTGTAAACGCTTGCAAAGCCTTGAATTATAGCCGCAAACGATGTCCGTTCCCCGGATTTCGGGAAGCGCACGCGTGACGCGCCCGCCATCGCGTCAAATGGGGGCGAGCCACGGACCTCTCAAGAGCGACGCGCGCCGTTACCCGCGACGCCGCCAGGTGAGCCAGCGCTCACGTCCGGCGAACACGGCGATCGAGTCGTCCACGGCTTCGTCTTCGATCAGTTCGAAGTGCGGCGTGAGCAGCGCGTCGAGTTCGTCGCGCTCGACGCCGAACGGCGGTCCCTTCGGCGTCGCGCCAATAAAAAAGAAGCCCGCGAGCAACGCGGCCGGCAGGAGTTCGGCCATGCGCTGCGCGTAGTCGGCGCGGCGCGCCGGCGGCAGCGCGCAGAAGAACGCGCGCTCATAGATCCACGTCGGTGCGAACGGCGGTGCGTAGGTGAAAAAATCCGCCTGTTCGACGAGTGACGCGTGCTGCGCGCCGAGCTGCTCGCGCGCCGCCGAGACGGCCGCCGGCGAGAAGTCGATCGCGCGCACGCGGTTGCCCTGGTGCGCGAGCCAGACCGCTTCGTACGCGCTGCCGCAGCCAGGAATCAGCACGGCGGCATCGCGGTGGCGTTCGGCGAACGCGCGAAACGAAGACGGCACGCCGGCCTGATCCCACGGTAGGAAGTGACGCTCGAAGCGTTCGTTCCAGAACTCGGGCGAGTTGGGATCGCGAGTCACGAAATCAGGTACGGGGGGTTGGGTCGGATCGCTCATCGGATTCTATCCACCATAGGCCAGTGCCAGAAACGCCCGCGCGAGCATCGCACCGACGCCGACCGCAACCCCGAACAACAGCAGGCCTTGCAGCAGACGGTTGGTGCGCTTCTGCTCGAGCAGAATCTGGCGGATCACGTCGTCGTTCGCGCCGCCGACCGGATGGTGACGCTCGGCCAGCATGTTGTGGACGAGGCGCGGCAGTTGCGGCAACGTCTTGCTCCACTGTGGCGCCTCGATCTTCAGACGCTCGTACCAGCCACGCAAGCCGATCTGCTCGTTCATCCAGCGCTCGAGGTAAGGCTTCGCGGTCTTCCACAGATCCAGTTCGGGATCGAGCGAGCGGCCGAGGCCTTCCACGTTCAGCATCGTCTTTTGCAGCAGCACGAGCTGCGGCTGGATCTCGACGTTGAAGCGGCGCGACGTCGAGAACAGCCGCATCAGCACCTGGCCGAGCGAAATGTCCTTCAGCGCGCGATCGAAGTACGGTTCACAAACCGCGCGAATCGCGCTTTCGAGCTCCTCGACGCGCGTGGTCGGCGGCACCCAGCCCGACTCCAGATGCAGCGTGGCGACGCGATGGTAGTCGCGCTTGAAGAACGCGAGGAAGTTCTGCGCGAGGTAGTTTTTGTCGAAGTCCGACAACGCGCCGATGATGCCGAAGTCGAGTGCGATATAGCGGCCGAAGTGCGCGGGATCGAGGCTCACCTGGATGTTGCCGGGGTGCATGTCGGCGTGGAAAAAGCCGTCGCGGAACACCTGCGTGAAGAAAATCTCGACGCCCTCGCGCGCGAGTTTCGGAATGTCGACGCCCGCCGCGCACAACGTATCGACCTGGCTGATCGGCACGCCGACCATGCGCTCCATCACGAGCACCGTGGGCGTGCAGAACTCCCAGTACATCTCCGGCACGAGCAGCAGGTCGAGCCCCTGGAAATTACGCCGCAGCTGGCTGCCGTTGGCGGCCTCGCGCATCAGGTCGAGTTCGTCGTGCAGGTACTTGTCGAATTCGGCGACCACTTCGCGCGGCTTCAGGCGCTTGCCGTCGGCCCACAGGCGCTCGGCCCACACGGCGATGTCGCGCAACAGCGCGAGGTCCGAATCGATCACCGGCAGCATGTTCGGGCGCAGCACCTTCACGGCGACCGACTTGCCCGCATGCTGGCCGGCCTTCACCTTCGCGAAGTGCACCTGCGCGATCGATGCGCTTGCGACCGGCACCCGCTCGAAGTCGTCGAACAGCACGTCGACCGGCGCGCCGAGCGACTTCTCGACGAGCGCGATCGCGACCGCCGAATCAAATGGCGGCACCTGATCCTGCAGCTTCGCGAGTTCGTTGGCGATGTCGACAGGCAGCAGATCGCGACGCGTCGACAGCACCTGGCCGAACTTGACGAAGATCGGCCCCAGGCTTTCGAGCGCGAGACGCAGACGCACGCCCGGCGGTGCATCGAACTTGCGGCCGAGCGTCGTGATACGCAGCAGCAGACGCACGCGGCGGTCGTTGATGCGGCTCAACATCATTTCGTCGAGGCCGAAGCGGATGACCGTGAAAAATATCTTGAGAAAACGCAGAAAACGCATGACTTGGCCCGGTGACTAGCGCGTGCCGCGCGACGTGGCGGCGCCGCCAGGCGCTTGCGCGCCGCGGGCTTCGACCTTCTGTTCGAGACGCTCGATGCGCTTTTCGACGCGCGCCAAAGAATCGCGCGCACGCGCCAGCTCGACGTTGAAGTCCGCGAGCGCGGTGCGGCGCACCAGCTGCGGATTCTCGTCGAGCAGATACTCGGCGGCGCTGTCGAGCAGGTTGCGACCGGTGCGTTGCATATGCTCGCCGACCGAGCGCGCCAGCGAGGTGATGCGCCATGCCGGCCCATCGCCGATCAGCTTCGCGAGATCTTCCTCCGGTTCCCAGCGCAGATGCTCGGCGAGCTTCGCGATCACGGTCGCGAACTCGGCGTCGCCCTCGATCTTTACGTGCTTCATCACCGCGGCCTGGCCGCCTTGCACGAAGGCCGGCAATGCGTCGGACGGCACCGAGATCGTCACGTCGAACTGATGCGCGTCGGCTTCGCCGAGCGTGCCCAGGTAGCCGTCGGGCTGCACGAGCAGCGCCAGCACGACCGGCGGGCATGACAGACGAGCGGTCTTGCCCGCGTACGGGGCGAGGCGCTCGCGGGCCCACGATTCGCGGGCGAGCAGATGATTGACAGCAGCAGCGAAGGGCTTGGCGGCGAGGGTCATCGAAAGTGGCAAGAAAAAACCCGCGCGAGCGAGGTGCTTGCGCGGGTTCCCATTGTAACGTCCGTTCGCTTCGTGGCCTGCTATGCCGAACGGCCTAAGCCATGCGCGCAGCGAGGAATCGCTGTGCCGTGGCCGGCAGTTTTAGCGGCGAACCCGACTCGATGCTTCGGCATGTCAGTGCTGCTTGACCTGCTGGATGCCGGCGAGCAGCCAGCCCTCGCCCGGACGATTCGCCTTCGTCAGATTCCATACTTCGACGAACGGCTCGGCCGCCGCGCCCGGCTCCTCGCGAATCAGGCCGGAAAAGCGCACGCTCGCGAAGTACTCGCTCGCGCGCTCCTCGACACCGAGCAACTCGGCATTCAACTGCACGACGTCGGTCTGGTTCGGCTGCGTGCCTCGCGACGCGAGATCGACACGCACTTCGGCGAACATTTCCGGCGTCGTAAATTCGCGGATGTCCTCGACGTTGCCGACGTCCCACGCGGCCTGCAGACGCACGAAATACACCTTCGCGTTGCGCAGGAACGCTTCCGAATCGAAACCGGCCGGCACCGAAGGCGTCGCGCCGATGGACGGCGTGCTCAACGGATTGCCTTGCGGCTCGAGGTACGCGCCCGTGGGCGGCGCCGAGTAACGCGGCTCCTGCATATAGCCGGTGCCGTTCGTGTTCAGCGACGGCGCCGTGCCTGCGTAAGCCGGTTGCGTCGTGTCGCGCTTGCGGCCCGTGAAGCGGCGGATCAGCCAGATCACCACCATCGCGATCAACGCGATCACGATCACGTTGGAGAGCATGCCGGCGAATGCCTCGCCCAGCCCGAAATGCGACAGCAACGCGGCGATGCCAAGACCGGCCGCGAGACCGGCGATCGGCCCGAGCCAGCGATTACGGTTCGGCGCGGCGGGCGGCGTGGGCGTGGTGGCGGGGGCAGGTTGCGCGCGTTGCTGCGTCGCCTGGCTGTTCTGCGCGGGCTGCGACGGCGGAGTCTGGCTCTGCTGCACGCTATTCGATTGACGACCGAAACTGCGGCCGCCGCCCATGCGGCGTGCTTCGGCATCGAGAGAGGCAAGGGTGCCGGCCATCAGCAGACCGACCATCGCGATCAGTCCGATTCTTCTCGCCAGCGCCCCTTTAACCTTACGAGTAGATAACAACTTCGAATCGAACATTTCGCACTTTCCTTTAAAAATCGATGGGTTAGGAACCCTAGTACTTGGTCCCCACATGTAAAGCTACCACGCCAGCTGACAAATTGTAATATTTGACGCCGTCGAGACCAGCTTGTTCCATCATTGTTTTCAAAGTTTCCTGGTCCGGATGCATGCGGATCGATTCCGCCAGGTACTGGTAGCTGTCCGCGTCCCTGGCGAAGCGCTGGCCGAGCCACGGCAGCACCTTGAACGAATACAGATCGTAGACCTTCTTCAGCGGATCCCATACCTTCGAGAACTCGAGCACGAGTAGCCGCCCGGCCGGCTTCAGCACACGGCGCATCTCGGCGAGCGCGACATCCTTGTGTGTCATGTTGCGCAGACCGAAGGCGACTGTCACGACGTCGAAGTAGTTGTCCGGAAACGGAATCTTCTCGGCATCGCAGAGCAGCGTCGGGGTGATGATGCCCTTGTCGAGCAGCCGGTCGCGGCCCACGCGCAGCATCGATTCATTGATGTCGGTATGCCAGACCTCGCCGGTCTCGCCCGCCTGTTTCGCGAACACCTTCGACAGGTCGCCCGTGCCGCCCGCGATGTCGAGCACCTTGTAGCCCGGCCGCACGTTCGCCTGGGCGATCGTGAACACCTTCCACGCCCGGTGCAATCCGCCCGACATCAGGTCGTTCATCAGGTCGTAGTTTGCGGCCACCGAGTGGAACACCCCGGCCACTTTCTGCGCCTTGTCCTGTTCGTCGACCGATTGAAAGCCGAAGTGGGTTTTGCTCATCGCGCTCGTCCTTTCGCGTGTTCTTTCTTGAATGTTGCGCCGCTCGAGCGGCGTTCGGGGGCGAATCGTATCAGTGACAGTGCCCGTGCGCAGCGCCGGCGGGCACCATCGGCGTATCGCGATCGATGCCGGCCGCTGCCAGTTTGGCGAGATAGTCGCGCCAGAGTTCATCCTGACGCACCGCCATGTCGTACAGCAGGTCCCACGAGTAGATGCCGGTGGCGTGTCCATCGGAGAAGGTCGGCTGCAGCGCGTAATTGCCGACGCCTTCGATCATGGTGATCGTCACCTCGCGCTTGCCGGTCTGCAGCGTTTCCTGGCCGGGCCCGTGACCCATCACTTCCGCCGACGGCGAATACACGCGCAGCAGCTCGAACGGCAGGCGGTACGCTTCACCATTCGCGTACTGCAGTTCGAGCACGCGCGACTTCGAATGCACGACCACGCCGGTCGGCACCGGCGTCTCGGGAGTCAATCCGCTCATGTTGACCTCATCAGATAACGGCGGGTGATAGCGGGGGCGACGCCCTTCACGCCGGCGGGAGCCCGGCGGCGCGCGGCGACGGATTCAGCGACGCTCAGCCCAGCGCCTGTTCGATTTCCTGCCGCACCGCTTCACGCAGCAGCGTGGCTTGCGCGCGACGCGACGACAGCATCGCTTCGGACACCGTGCGCTGGCGCGGCGCCCAGATCGGCAGGGGGAAATGCGCGTCGTTCGAGAAACGCGGAATCACGTGCCAGTGCACGTGCGGCACCTGGTTGCCGAGGCTCGCGAGATTGACCTTCGCGGGCTGCATCACGCGCCGCTGCGCGCGCTCGACCGCGTACACGGCCTTCATCACGTGATCGCGCTGGTCGGCCGAAAGGTCCGAAAACTCCGCGACATGCGCGTTCCAGATCACCCGGCAAAAGCCCGGGTAATCGTGTTCGTCGGCGAGGACGACCCGCAGCGAGTCGTCCTGCCACAGCACATCGCCGCCGTCTTCACGGCAAAAAACGCAGTCCATCGTCGTCCTCGGCAAAAATCGTTGGTCGTGCCATTAAACCAGCACGCGCTCGATTCCGCCATTGTTCGCCCGTTGAACGTAGTCCGCCATCCAGTTTTCGCCCAGCACATGGCGTGCCATCTCGACCACGATGTAGTCCGCCTCGGTACCGGCGTCTTCGTTGTAGCGCGACAGCCCTTGCAGGCAGGACGGGCAGCTCGTGAGGATCTTCACGTCGGTCGTGCCGGCCGGTTGCGGGCCGTCGCCGGCCTTCAGCACGGAACCGTTCGGCGCACCCGCGGCGCCGGCCGATGCATTGGCCGGGTTGATCGCGTTCGCGCCCGCTTCGGCGACAAGAGGAATACCCCGCAGCTTCGCCGCGCCCTTGCGGATCTCCTCTTCCTTGCGGAAGCGGACCTGCGTGGAAATGTCGGGGCGCGTGACCGCGAGCGTGCCCGATTCGCCGCAGCAGCGATCGTTCTTCTCGATCTTGTAGCCGTCCTTTTCCGAACCCATCAGCTGATTGACGAGCTTGACCGGGTCCATCGTCTTGATCGGCGAATGGCACGGGTCGTGGTACATGTAGCGCACACCGTTCACGCCGTCGAGCTTGATGCCCTTCTCGAGCAGATACTCGTGAATGTCGACGATCCGGCAGCCCGGGAAAATCTTCTCGAATTCGTAACCGGCGAGCTGGTCGTAGCACGTGCCGCACGACACCACCACCGTCTTGATGTCGAGGTAGTTCAGCGTATTGGCGACGCGGTGGAACAGCACGCGATTGTCGGTGACGATCTGCTCGGCCTTGTCGTACTGGCCCGAGCCGCGCTGCGGATAGCCGCAACACAGGTAGCCCGGCGGCAGCACCGTCTGCACGCCCGCTTCCCACAGCATCGCCTGGGTCGCGAGACCGACCTGCGAGAACAGGCGCTCGGAGCCGCAGCCCGGGAAGTAGAACACCGCTTCCGTGTCGGCGGTGGTCGTCTTCGGATTGCGGATGATCGGGACGATCTTGTTGTCCTCGATATCGAGCAACGCGCGCGCGGTCTTCTTCGGCAGGTTGCCCGGCATCTTCTTGTTCATGAAGTGAATCACCTGCTCGGTGATCGCCGGCTTGCCGACCGTGGCGGGCGGATGCGCGGTCTGCTTCTTCGCGAACTTCTTCAGCACCTCGTTGCCCAGACGCTGCGCCTTGTAGCCGACGCCCATCATCGCGGTGCGCGCGAGGTTGATGGTTTGCGGGTTGGTGGCGTTCAGGAAGAACATGCCCGCCGCGTTGCCCGCGTTGAACTTCTTCTTGCCCATCTTGCGCAGCAGGTTGCGCATGTTCATCGTCACGTCGCCGAAGTCGATCTTCACCGGGCACGGCGTCACGCACTTGTGGCAGACGGTGCAGTGATCGGCGACGTCGTTGAACTCGTCCCAGTGCTTGATCGACACGCCGCGGCGGGTCTGCTCTTCGTACAGGAACGCCTCGACCAGCAAGGACGTGGCGAGAATCTTGTTGCGCGGGCTGTACAGCAGGTTCGCGCGCGGCACGTGCGTCGCACAGACCGGCTTGCACTTGCCGCAACGCAGGCAGTCCTTGATCGATTCGGAAATCGCGCCGATATCGGACTGCTGCATGATCAGCGATTCGTAGCCCATCAGGCCGAAGCTCGGCGTGTACGCGTTGCGCAGGTCCGCGCCTTCGAGCAGCTTGCCCGCGTTGAAGCGGCCATGCGGATCGACGCGCTGCTTGTACTGGCGGAATTCCGCGATCTCGTCGTCGGTCAGGAATTCGAGCTTCGTGATGCCGATGCCGTGCTCGCCGGAAATCACGCCATCGAGCGAACGCGCAAGCTTCATGATGCGCGCGACCGCGCTGTGCGCGTCCTGCAGCATCTCGTAGTTATCGGAGTTGACCGGCAGGTTCGTGTGGACGTTGCCGTCGCCCGCGTGCATGTGCAGCGCGACGAACACGCGGCCGCGCAGCACCTGTTTATGGATCGCCTGGGCTTCGTCGAGGATCGGCTTGAACTCGCCGCCGTTGAAAATCTGCCGCAATTCGGCGCGGATTTCCTGCTTCCACGACACGCGGATCGTGCGGTCCTGCGCGAGGTGGAATACGGTTGCGTCGGGCTGCGCATCGACCCGGTCGGCGAACCGCTCGGCGAGCGATTCGTAGCCGAGGCCGACCAGATAGTGCTGCGCCTCGCGCAGTGACAGGTCGAGCTTGTCGCGCACGAATTCCCAGCGCGTGCGCACGCGCGCGAGCAGGTCGAGCGCCTGCTGCACGCGGTCTTCGAGCAGCTCGGCGCTCGGGATTTCGTTCGCGTCGTCGCTCTTGCCGAGCGGCAGCTTGCCGCCCTTGAAGAACGCTTCGAGCGCATCGACCAGTTGCAGCTTGTTCTTCAGCGACAGCTCGATGTTGATGCGCTCGATGCCGTCCGTGTACTCGCCCATGCGGTCGAGCGGAATCACGACGTCTTCGTTGATCTTGAACGCGTTGGTGTGCTTCGCGATCGCGGCGGTGCGGCTGCGGTCGAGCCAGAAGCGCTTGCGGGCCTCGGCGCTGACCGCGACGAAACCTTCGCCGCTCTTGCCGTTGGCCATGCGCACGACTTCCGAGGTCGCCTGCGCGACCGCGTCCGCATCGTCACCGACGATGTCGCCGATCAGCACCATCTTCGGAAACGCATTGCGCTTGCTCTTGGTCGCATAACCGACCGCGCGCAGATAGCGCTCGTCCAGATGCTCGAGGCCGGCGAGAATCGCGCCGCCCTGACGCGACGTCTCGAACAGATAGTCCTTGATTTCGACGATGCTCGGGATCGCCTCGCGCGCCTGGCCAAAGAACTCGAGACAGACGGTGCGCGTATGCGCGGGCATCTTGTGCAGCACCCAGCGCGCGGACGTGATGAGCCCGTCGCAGCCTTCCTTCTGCACGCCCGGCAGACCGGCGAGGAATTTATCGGTGACGTCCTTGCCGAGGCCTTCCTTGCGGAACACGCGGCCCTTGATGTCCAGCGCTTCGGAGCGCAACAGCTTTTCGCCCGGCGCGTAGTTGCCGTCGAACCACTTCAGCTCGAAGCGCGCGACTTCGATGTCGTGGATCTTGCCCATGTTGTGCTCGAGGCGCGTGACTTCGAGCCAGTTCCCTTCCGGGTCGACCATGCGCCACCAGGCGAGGTTATCGAGCGCCGTACCCCACAGCACCGCTTTCTTGCCGCCCGCGTTCATCGCGACGTTGCCGCCGACGCAGGACGCGTCGAGCGAGGTCGGATCGACCGCGAATACGAAGCCGGCCTGCTCGGCCGCCTCGGTCACGCGACGCGTGACGACGCCCGCGCCCGAGAAAATCGTCGCGACCTTGCGATCGACGCCCGGCAGGTCGGTCATCTCGACCGGACCGAGTTGTTCGAGCTTTTCGGTATTGATGACGGCCGAGAACGGCGTGAGCGGCACCGCGCCGCCCGTGTAGCCGGTGCCGCCCCCACGCGGAATCACGGTCAGGCCGAGTTCGAAGCAGGCCTTGATCATGCCGGCGATCTCGGCTTCGCTGTCCGGTGTCAGCACGACGAACGGGTATTCGACGCGCCAGTCGGTCGCGTCGGTCACGTGCGAAACACGCGACAGGCCGTCGAACTTGATGTTGTCCTTCTGCGTGACCTTGCCGAGCACGCGCGTGGTGCGGCGGCGCAGGTCGTAGGTCTGCTGGAATTCGCTGGCGAATTGGTCGACCGCTCGGCGCGCGGCCAGTACCAGCTTTTCGACACGCGCGGCGCGATCGACGCCGGCTTCGTCGCCGTGTTCGCGCAGATCGGCGCGGCGGCGCTTCTCGATTTCAGCGAGACGGTGATTGAGTGCCTCGATCAATAGCGCGCGGCGCTTCGGATTGTCGAGCAGATCGTCCTGCAGATACGGATTGCGGCGCACGACCCAGATATCGCCGAGCACTTCGTACAGCATGCGCGCCGAGCGGCCCGTGCGGCGTTCGGCGCGCAGTTCGGCGAGCGCGTCCCAGGCGTCGTTGCCGAGCAGGCGGATGACGATTTCGCGATCGGAGAACGACGTGTAGTTGTAGGGAATTTCGCGCAGACGCGCTTCGGGATCGGCGGCCACCGCAGCGGCGGCGCCGTGCGGATCGAAAACTTGAGGTGCGTTCATGTTTGGACGACTCGGTAGGTCAGCCTGGCGCGCTCGTCACGAGGCGTCGGCGGACAATGCGCGTGGGGCGCAATGCTTGAAATCTTCTAGGGCTTCCAGGGGAGCGAGCACGACCGGCGGCCAACTCACGGCGGTCGTTTCGCGGCACTCAGAGACAGCTACACGATCGCGCGTGGCGGACATGCCGCTCCGCCGCGGGGCAGGATTCGCGCGGGACGGGCATTAAATGGGCGATCCGAGGCTGCCAGTGCATCTTCCGATCCTTATTCCAAAATGGAATTCTACCGCATCATTCCGCCACGCGTTGATGGCGGGAATCGGGGCTGCGGGGGCGGTTCGGGGGTTTTGACGGTGAATCCGGCGCGTTTCGCACGCGGTCCTCCGCATGCAGCCGATTAACCAACCGGTCGGGTGGCCTATCTTCCATCGCGCGATGCCAAATTGGCTGGCGCAAGGGCGTGGCGCCCTTCTCGCGGAGCGGGTCGAACGGCCAGAGCGAGCACCGTTGGCGCTATCATTGACCCTTTCCCGTCTTACACAGCGCACCGCGCCACCCGCATGGCTTCCCACGACTACCTGAAAAAGACCCTGACCGCCCGCGTCTACGACGTCG
>NZ_LRBG01000001.1 GCF_001580545.1 Paraburkholderia monticola | reverse complement strand
AGGTTGCCGGTCTCACAGCACGTGCACTACTCCTTGACACTCATCGACCCAGACAGATACTGCTTTACAACTTCCAGCTTGAATTGCTCGCTGTGTTTGCTCATGAAAAAACCCCAAAAGCATGGACGGGTGTCCAACTTTTGGGGTTCATTTCACTTTTCTGAAAAGGGCGCCGTTTCTACACACGGCACTGGCGCGGCAAACCTCCGCGCTGTGACTGGTCTTACTTCAACACGTGAGCAATCGCGTTCGCGACCGCGTCGAGGTTGCGCGTATTGAGCGCGGCCACGCAGATGCGGCCCGTGCTGACCGCATAGATACCGAACTCTTCGCGCAGACGGTCCACTTGCGGTGCCGTCAGACCCGAGTACGAGAACATGCCGCGCTGTGCGTTCACGAAGCCGAAGTCGCGATCGACGCCGCTTGCCTTCAGGCGCTCGACCAGACCGTTGCGCATCGCGCGGATACGGTCGCGCATTTCGCCCAGTTCACTTTCCCACGTCGCGCGCAGTTCGGGCGACGCGAGCACCGCCGCGACCACCGAGCCACCGTGCGTCGGCGGGTTCGAGTAGTTGGTGCGGATCACGCGCTTCAGTTGCGACAGCACGCGTGCCGCTTCTTCCTTGCTCGAAGTGATGATCGACAGCGCGCCGACGCGCTCGCCGTACAGCGAGAACGACTTCGAGAACGACGACGACACGAACACGTTCAGTTCCTGCGCCGCGAACAGACGCACGGCTGCCGCGTCCGCTTCGATGTTGTCGCCGAAGCCCTGGTAGGCGATATCGAGGAACGGCACGAGGTTGCGTGCCTTGACGACCTCGACCACCTGCTTCCACTGCTCGACGCTCAGATCCACGCCGGTCGGGTTGTGGCAGCACGCGTGCAGCACGACGATCGTGCCTGCCGCGTAGCTGTTCAGCGCGCTCAGCATGCCGTCGAAGTTCACGCCGTGCGTCTGCGCGTCATAGTACGGATACGATTCGACGACGAAGCCCGCGCCTTCGAACAGCGCGCGATGGTTTTCCCAGCTCGGGTCGCTGATCGCGACCTTGCTGCTCGGATTGACGCGCTTCAGGAAGTCCGCGCCGATCTTCAGCGCGCCCGTGCCGCCGAGCGCCTGCGCCGTGACCACACGGCCGGCCGCGATCAGCGGCGAGTCGTTGCCGAGCAGCAGCTTTTGCACGGCGGCATCGTAAGCGGCGATACCTTCGATCGGCAGATAGCCGCGCGGCAGCGCGGCATCGACGCGGGCCTTTTCCGCGTCGCGCACGGCGCGCAGCAGCGGAATCTTGCCTTCTTCATTGAAATACACGCCAACGCCGAGGTTGACCTTGGTGGCGCGCGTATCGGCGTTGAAAGCTTCGTTCAGGCCCAGAATCGGGTCGCGGGGAGCAAGTTCGACGGCGGAGAACAGAGACATGATGGGTGGGCAGCAGTAGTGAAAAGAGGGCGGCTTCGCACGCGGGCGGCTCCAGCTGGGGCCACGACGGCGTTTCACACGGCTGGCGAAAGTTCGACCAGAACGCGAAAACGGGGACGGCCTGAGGGCAGCGGCGAGCGAGCGCAGCTTGGCATTGTAGCGAATCCGGGCGCATTTTTCGGCGCGTCAGACGGGCAAAAGGGAATTTTTTGCTTGAAAAACAGGCACCACGGGGCCATGTCGCAGTAAGGAATTCGAGTCGACATGGCTTTGACGAAGCCGCAAACCGGGCAAACCGGGCAAGGCGCGCAACGCAAAGCGCCGTTTTCGCAAAGGGCCACGACATGCGCCCGCCACGGCGCCCGGCCCCGCCCTGCGTAAGCCCGCTCGATCGTCGCGTTCCGCAACCCGTTAGAATGATTCTTTGCCCAAGGCCCGGTGCCGCCCCTCATGTCCGAACACCATCTGACCGAAGCCGACGACACGCTCGACGAATCCAGATTCGTCACGTTCGAAGGTTCGCCGTTCCAGCTCTACCAGCCGTATCCGCCCGCCGGCGACCAGCCCACGGCCATCGAGACGCTCGTCGAAGGCGTCGGTGACGGTCTTGCGTTCCAGACGCTGCTCGGCGTGACCGGCTCCGGCAAGACCTTCACGATGGCCAACACGATCGCGCGGCTCGGCCGCCCGGCGATCGTGTTCGCGCCGAACAAGACGCTCGCCGCGCAGCTGTACTCGGAGTTCCGCGAGTTCTTCCCGCGCAACGCGGTCGAGTACTTCGTTTCGTACTACGACTACTACCAGCCGGAAGCGTACGTTCCGCAGCGCGACCTGTTCATCGAGAAGGACTCGTCGATCAACGAGCATATCGAGCAGATGCGGCTGTCGGCGACCAAGAGCCTGATGGAACGGCGCGACGTCGTGATCGTGGCGACGGTGTCGGCGATTTACGGTATCGGCAATCCGTCCGAATATCACCAGATGATTCTCACGTTGCGCACCGGCGACCGGCTCGGCCAGCGCGACGTCATCGCGCGGCTGATCGCGATGCAGTACAGCCGCAACGAGGCCGACTTTCAGCGCGGCTCGTTTCGCGTGCGCGGCGATACGATCGATATTTTCCCGGCCGAGCACGCCGAAATGGCGGTGCGCGTCGAGCTGTTCGACGACGAAGTGGAAACGCTGCAGCTCTTCGATCCGCTCACCGGCCGCGTGCGGCAGAAAATTCCGCGCTTTACCGTGTATCCGTCGTCGCACTACGTGACGCCGCGCGACACCGTGGTGCGCGCCGTCGAAACCATCAAGACCGAACTGCGCGACCGGCTCGAGTTTTTCTATAGCGAAGGCAAGCTCGTCGAGGCGCAGCGGCTCGAGCAGCGCACCCGCTTCGACCTCGAAATGCTGCAGGAACTCGGTTTCTGCAAGGGCATCGAGAACTACTCGCGGCACTTCTCGGGCGCGGCGCCGGGCGAGCCGCCGCCGACGCTCGTCGACTACCTGCCGCCCGACGCGATCATGATGCTCGACGAATCGCACGTGCTGATCGGTCAGCTGAACGGCATGTACAACGGCGACCGCGCGCGTAAGGAAAACCTGGTCGACTACGGCTTCCGGCTGCCGTCGGCGCTCGACAACCGGCCGCTCAAGTTCAACGAGTTCGAGCGCAAGATGCGCCAGGTCGTGTTCGTGTCGGCGACACCCGCCGACTACGAAAAGAAGACTTCGGGGCAGGTCGCCGAACAGCTGGTGCGTCCGACCGGCCTCGTCGACCCCGAAATCGAGGTGCGGCCGGCGCGCACCCAGGTCGATGACGTGCTCGGCGAGATCAACGAGCGCATCAAGGCCGGCGACCGCGTGCTGGTCACGACGCTGACCAAGCGGATGGCCGAGCAACTGACCGAGTTTCTGGCCGACCACGGCATCAAGGTTCGCTATCTGCACAGCGACATCGACACGGTCGAGCGCGTCGAGATCATCCGCGATCTGCGTCTCGGCGCGTTCGACGTGCTGGTCGGCATCAACCTGCTGCGTGAGGGGCTCGACATTCCGGAGGTATCGCTCGTCGCGATTCTCGATGCGGACAAGGAGGGCTTCCTGCGCGCCGAGCGTTCGTTGATCCAGACCATCGGCCGGGCGGCGCGTAACGTGAACGGCAAGGCGATCCTGTACGGGGACAAAATCACGGACTCGATGCGTCGCGCGATCGACGAAACCGAGCGGCGTCGCACGAAGCAGATCGCGTTCAACGCCGCGAACGGCATCACGCCGCGCGGGGTGGTCAAGCGGATTCGCGACATCATCGACGGCGTCTACAACGTCGACGAAGCGCGCGCCGAGCTGAAGGAGCAGCAGACCCGCGCAAAGTTCGAGGACATGTCCGAGAAGCAGCTCGCCAAGGAAATCAAGCGCCTCGAAAAACAGATGATGGAGCACGCGAAAAATCTCGAATTCGAGAAGGCCGCGCAGACCCGCGACCAGCTGGCGCTGCTGCGTCAACGTGTGTTCGGCGCGAACGTCGGCGACCACGTGTCGGGCATCGAGTAACAAACGCGTTTATCCCTCGCTTGTGTTCATCGTCAAAGGACGCGGCCATTCGCCGCGCTTTGTCTGCGCAGCGGGCGCTTAAGCTCCCGCTCGCGCTGTCGACTCGGGCACCATGACCCTGATTGATCCCGTCTCTATTTCCCGCGTCGGCCTCTGGCTTTCTTAAGCGAGCCTTAAGACCCTGCCGGCATCAGGCCGAGCGTGCGCGCCCGTTTGTTCTCGTCAGCGATCGATGATAAACTCAACCAATATTGAGAATGGTTCGCATTTAAATCTGCATCTGGCTTGCTAGCGCTCTGTTCCAATGAAATCGATTCCAGTCTGATAAAAACAAGGAGTTTCAATGCGGATTTCTTCCTTTGTGCGCGGCGGTGCGGCAGCGGTTGCCGCCGTCGCGGCGCTGTCGGCCTCGGCCGCCGAGTATCCGATCGGCAAGCAGCAGATCCAGGGCGGCATGGAAATCGGCGCGGTCTATCTGCAGCCGATCACGATGGAACCCGAAGGCATGATGCGCAAGGCGTCGGATTCGGACATCCACCTCGAGTCCGACATCCACGCAGTCAAGAACAATCCGACCGGTTTCGCCGAAGGCGACTGGATGCCGTATCTGCAGGTGCACTACGAGTTGACGAAGGCCGGCTCGAACCAGCCGTTGAAGGGCGACCTGATGCCGATGGTCGCGAACGACGGTCCGCACTACGGCGACAACGTCAAGCTGCAAGGTCCCGGCAAGTACCACCTGAAGCTGATCGTCGAACCCCCGATGCAGATGGGCCATATGGCGTTCGGCCGCCACATCGACAAGGAAACCGGCGTGGGTCCGTGGTTCAAGCCGATCACGCTCGAATATGATTTCACCTTCGCCGGCATCGGCAAGAAGGGCGGGTACTGATCGGCGCGCGGTGTCAACGCGACCGATCAACGTATCAGTGAATGCAGCAGACGGCGCGCGGACGTTCGGTGTCACACCCGGCGTCGGCGCGTCGTGTTTTCCGGAAAGGCCAATGGGAATCAACCGAAAGATCGCGATGCTTGCCGCCACGTTTTGTCTGGCGGCCATGGCTCACGCAGCCGACCTGCCGACCTTCAAGCTCGAAATGAACGACGGCAAGCTGAACCCGGCCCGCATCGAGGTGCCGGCGGGACAGCGTATCAAGATCGAAGTGCGTAACACCGGCAAGGGCGCGGCCGAATTCGAAAGCGTGCAGTTGCGTAAAGAAAAAGTGCTGGCGCCAGGCGCCGATTCGTTCGTCGTGATCGCTCCGCTGGAGCCGGGCGAATACAAGTTTTTCGACGATTTCCACCAGCAGGCACAGGGCGTGATCGTCGCGAAGTAAGCAGTGGTCGCGATCGAACGCGAACTGAGGGCGCCGCGCGAAGCAAGCGCTGTCGTTCCCGCGAGGCGACGGAAGCGGGCAGTGGAAGGATCGAAGGGAGAGCTTGAATGGGTCAGATTCTGTTCATCGTGTGGCGGGAAAGCGTCGAGGCGCTGCTGGTCGTCGGCATCCTCTACGCGTGGTTGAAAAATGGCGACGCCGACGCGCGCCGCGGCTTGCCGTACCTGTGGGGCGGCGTGGCGGCGGGCGTGATCGCGGCGGTGGCGCTCGGCGCGGCGCTGGTCGGCTTCACCGAGGTGCTTTCCGGCGATGCGCAGGACTACTTCCAGACCGCGATGGTGCTCGTCGCCTGCGTGCTGATCGTCCAGATGGTGCTGTGGATGAAGCAGCACGGCCGCACGCTGAAGCGCGAGATGGAACAGTCGCTGCAGAAGAGCCAGCGCGATTCGAACTGGTGGGGCGTCGCGGTGCTGGTCGCACTCGCGATTGCGCGTGAAGGCAGCGAGACGGTGATCTTCCTATACGGCCTCGGCTTCGGCCAGTCGGGCCATGTCGACGGCAGTCAGATGCTGGCGGTCGTGATCGGCCTCGCGCTCGCGTTCCTGACCTTCTATGTGTTGCAACTCGGCGGCAAGATCATCTCGTGGCGACTCTTTTTCCGCGTCACCGAAATCATGCTGCTGTTCCTCGGCGCGGGTCTGTTCCAGACCGGCGTCGATAAGCTGATCGACAAGGAAATCCTGCCGACGCTCGTCGATCAGCTGTGGAACTCGTCGGCGATCCTCGATGATTCGAGCACGGTCGGTTCGCTCGTCGCCACGCTGACCGGCTATCGCGCGCATCCGGCGCTGATGAACCTGATTGCCTATGGCGTGTACTGGGCGGTCGTTTATCTGCTCGTGCGTCGCGCCAATCGCAAACCCGCGCAGCAGACGGCGGGGCGCGCGGCATGAGCGCCGTGATGGCTCCCCGGCCGGGTCGCCTCGCGGCGGCCGGCCAATGGATGCAACGCCACGGTGCGGTGATCCGTGGCATCCAGTGGATCGTGGTCGCGGTGTACGCGTTTCTGATCATCGTCCCGGCGCTGATGCCGTTGCCGGACGACACTGCGCACCTTTGGAACAACCTGACGCTCGCGGCACAGTTCGTGTTCTGGGGCATCTGGTGGCCGTTCGTGCTGCTGTCGATGGTGATGCTCGGCCGCGTCTGGTGCGGCGTGCTGTGCCCGGAAGGCGCGCTCGCCGAATTCGCGAGCAAATTCGGCCGCGGCCGCGCGATTCCACACTGGATGCGCTGGGGCGGCTGGCCCTTCGTCGCATTCGGCATCACGACGATCTACGGGCAGATGGTGAGCGTCTACCAGTATCCGAAAGCGGTGCTGCTGGTGCTCGGCGGGTCGACCTTCGCGGCGATCGTGATCGGTCTGCTGTACGGACGCGAGAAGCGCGTCTGGTGCAAATACCTGTGCCCCGTCAACGGGGTTTTTTCGCTTCTGTCCCGGCTCGCGCCGTTTCACTACAAGGTCGACGAAGACGCCTGGCGCCGCTCGTACAAAAATGGCGAGCATGGGCATCGGGTGATTCCGATCAACTGCGCGCCGCTCGTGCCATTGCGCAACATGAAGGGCGCGGCCGATTGCCATATGTGCGGCCGCTGCAGCGGTCACCGCGACGCGATCGCGCTGACGTGGCGCAAGCCCTCGACGGAAGTCGTGCAGTTGGGCGACAAGAAAGCGAACCCGTGGGACACCGCGCTGATCCTGTACGGCCTGCTCGGCATCGCGATCGGCGCGTTCCACTGGACCGCGTCGCGCTGGTTCATCGACCTGAAGATGTTCTCGGCGACATGGCTCGTCGATCACGACATCACGTGGCCGCTCGACACCAATGCGCCGTGGTTCCTGTTCACGCATTACCCCGATCAGAACGACGTGTTCTCGTGGCTCGACGGCTCGCTGCTGATCGGCTATATCCTCGCGACGGCGCTCGTCTACGGCACCGCGCTGCTGCTGCTACTGACGGGGGCGACGCGCATGCTCGGGCGTTTCAACGCCACGCGGCTGCATCATCTGACCCAGGGGCTGATTCCGATCGCGGGCGCGGGCGTGTTCCTCGGTTTGTCGGCGACGACGCTGTCGCTGCTGCGCGCCGAACACGTGTCGCTGTGGTGGGCGTCGGATCTGCGCATCGCGATTCTGGTGATTGCGAGCGCGTGGAGCGCATGGCTCGCGTGGCTCGTCACGCGCCGCTATAGCGAGCGCTTCGTACAGCGCGCGCTGGCGATGCTGTGGTTCGTCGCCGCGTTGGCGGTCGTCAACAGCGCGTGGTGGCTGATGTTCTGGGGCTGGGCGTCGAAGTAATGCGCTAAGCCGGGTGGCGCGCGAACGCAGGCGCGAGCACAAAGAGAAAAGCCGTGGGATGTCGAGCATCCCACGGCTTTTTCATTTCAACGTGTGAGAACCAAAAAAAGCGGCCTGGCTTGCTGCGACGGCTGGCTTGGTGTCTGCACGAAGGGGTCTAATTCTCGCGTGCAAGCCGTCGTGGCTGGCTAATGCCTAACACCTCTCTGGGAGGTGGTCCCCACAATACCCGGTACTTACTTCGTGTTGCGTCGTTACTTCGTCAGGATCAGCTTGCCGAGGCGCGTCGCACGAAGCTGGTACGTCTCGCCGTTGTGCACGATGCTGATGTGAGTATGACCTTGCAGCAGCGCATCGCTGCGCACGACCCGCTCCGATGTCTCGCCCGAGCCGGTGACGCGCTCCGCGGTGGGTTTCGCGACGGGTGCGACCGTCGTCGACGACTTCGGGCGGCTGGTTAGCGCGGCCGCCGAGCGGCGCAGGCTGAGCGTGGAGGAGCGAGTCATATCGGTCATTCGTTTTAGCTTGTTCGTCGATTCGATGAAATGATTCTAAATGATAACTATTCCTATTTACAAGCTCGCGAAATTGATCGGATTCGACTTCTGATAGCTAAATGAAAGTGCAGCTCGATGACGGCTCAATGGGGGCCATCCTGGACATGGCCCCGCGAGAGCGCGGGCAGAGCGCCCGCGCAAAGTTTCAATGCAACGGTCCCGGTTCCTGTTTGGCCGCGACGTACTGGCGGATCAGCCGCACCGTGTCGATATCGTTCTCGCGATACGCGGACTTGACGATCTCCTGCGTCTGCACGGCGTCCTGATCGGTCGAGACGGGCAGGGTGGTCGCGTACTCGAAGCGCAGGAATAGCTGCAGATCGTCGGGCTGCTCGATCGTCATCGTCAGCGAGCCGCCGACGTACTCGGCGGTCGGCAGGATGTCGTAGCGCACGCTCTCGCTTTCCTGCAGCGTGACGCGATCGCGCACGGTCGCCTGGCCGTAGTGCAGCTCGCGCTCGAGCACGTTGCCGTCACGCGACAGGATCGTGCAGCTATCGAGACCCATCACGAACAGCTGGGGCTGCTCGGCGCGCAGCACGAGTCCTTCCCACAACTGCGCGCGGGTCATCGATTCGACGAAGGGATTCAACGGATCGTTGATCTGAATGAGGTGTTCGAAATTCAAGACGACTGCGTCCTATGAAAATGTTGCGATACGCGTGGCCTCACGCGACGGCAAGCGCGGAGCGGATCGAGATCGTGTGCGTGAGGATCTTGTGCACCGGGCACGCATTGGCAATTTGCAAAAGCCGTTCCCGCTGCTCGTCGGACAGCTCGCCCTCGAGGATGATCTGACGGTCGATCGTCGAACCCGCGTCGCCGGTCTCCATCGACAGTTTGACGCGTACGCCCGTGAGAGGCCAGCCCTTGCGCTGCGCGTACATCTTCAGCGTGATCGACGTGCACGCGCCGAGGCTCGATAGCAGCAGCGAGACGGGCGTCGGACCGCGGTCGCCGCCACCGAGCGATTCGGGTTCGTCGGCGAGCCAAGTGTGCTTGCCGTCGTCGAACACGACCTGGAAATTCGTCGAACCGATGTGGGCGGTGACGGTGGGCTCTGTCATGCGCGCTCCTGTGCAGGGGATGAACAAGTGTCGCGCGTCGCGGCCCGTGGCAAGCAACGCGCGCCGCGCGACATGAAGCCGTTATTGTGAACGAATTTAGCCGCGTTCGCGCCCCGAGGCGGGCGGTTTCGCGGCGCTTAAGAACGCGCTGGCGCGCGTTCACACCCGTCGACAGGCGTCAATGACACGCGTTGCGTGCTGGCGTGTCAGTGCCTGCTCGGGTCGATCAGTGCGCAATCGTGCCCATGCGTCCCGCCTGGTAGTCGATCACCGCCTGACGGATCTCGTCTTCCGTATTCATCACGAACGGACCATAGCGCACCACCGGCTCCTTCAGCGGCACGCCGCCGAGCAGCAGCACTTCGAGCGGTTCCTCGCCGGCCGTGAGCGTCACCGCGTCGCCGTCGTTGGCAAAAACGACCATCGTGCGCGCGTCGAAGTCGGCACGCGCGTCGCCTTCGCCATACACGCCTTTGCCGGACAGGCCATACGCGAACACGCGATAGTCGGCCGGCACGGGCTGGCGGATCGTCGCGCCCGGCTGCAGCGAGAAATGCTGATACAGGATCGGCGTGCGTGTTTCGATCGCGGCCTTGACGCCGAGCGCCTCGCCCGCGATGACCTTCACGCGGATCTTGCCGTCTTCGGACGTCGCGACCGGAATGCGCGCCGACGGGATCTCCTGATAGCGCGGCGCGATCATCTTGTCGCGGCGCGGCAGATTCACCCAAAGCTGCAGGCCGTGCACGCGACCGCCGGTGCGCATGAATTCCGGGTCAGGCATTTCGCTATGCACGACGCCCGCGCCCGCGGTCATCCATTGCACGTCGCCGGGATGCAGCGTGCCCGAATGACCCGCCGAATCCTTGTGGCCGAACTGACCCTCGAGTGCGTAGGTGACCGTTTCGAAGCCGCGATGCGGATGATCGGGCGCACCCTTGGCCTCGCCCGGCGCGTAGTCGACCGGCCCCATTTCGTCGAGCAACAGGAACGGATCGAAATCCATCAACAGGCGCGTCGGAAACGGCCGATGGACAATAAATCCGCCGCCTTCAACCGTGCGAACCGACGGAAACGTGCGTTCGATCGTGCGTGACGTACTCATCAATATCACCTCGAAAAATGGGGAATAGCATTATTTTTGAAACATGGAGCTATTATAGGGACCGTTTTTCGCGGTGCCAGCCGCCCCCCAGCAATGGATTGTTCTAAAAATGGAACGATGAGATGAAGATCGATTCACACAATCTGAACGACCTGATGTACTTTTCGCAGGTCGTCGAACATGGCGGATTTTCCGCCGCCGAGCGGGTGCTGGGCATTTCGAAGTCGCGGCTGTCGCGCCGGCTCACGGAGCTGGAGGCGTCGCTGGGCGTGCGCCTGTTGCAGCGCTCGACACGCAAGCTCGCGCTGACCGAAGCGGGGCAATTGTTCTATCAACACTGTCAGGCGATGCTCAGCGAGGCGCAGGCGGCGGTCAACGTCGTGCAGCAACTGCGCTCGTCGCCGCGCGGCACGGTGCGCGTCAGCGTGCCGGTCACGATCTCGCAAACGATCCTCTCGCAGATCCTGCCGGAATTCATGCACCGTTATCCGGAAGTGCGCGTCGTGATGCGCGTGACGAATCGCGTGGTCGACCTGTTCGAAGATTCGATCGACGTCGCGTTGCGGGTGCGCTCCGATCCGCCGGAGAACGCGAACATCGTCGTGCGGCCGCTGTGGCGCACCGAGCAGATGCTGGTCGGCGCGCCGAGCCTGCTGCAGCAGAATGCGCCGCCCCTCACGCCCGCCGATCTGAACCGCTTCGAAACGCTCGACGTGCCGACGAGCGACGGTCGCCACGTCTACAACCTGATCTCGCCCGACGGCACGCGCCATGCCCACGAGCACGAGCCGCGCCTCGTGACCGCTGATCTGATGACGATCCGCGAGGCGGTGCTGGCCGGTGTCGGCATCGCCGCATTGCCCGAGATGATGTATGGGGCCGCGCTGCGAGCGGGGCAATTGTCGCCGGTGATGCCGGGCTGGAGCTTTCCGACGCCGCAGTTGTATGCGGTGTTCGTCTCGCGTCAGGGGATGGTGCCGGCTGTGCGCGCGTTCGTCGATTATCTGGTCGAGATGCTCGATCCGGACCAGGGCAAGCACATCATGGGCGAATGTCCGGTGCACGGACAGAGGACGGTGGCGCAGGGATCGGTTGCAGCGGCTTCCGCCCTTGCTTCGGCGGTGGTTTCGTGAGGCGTTCGCTGCTACCCGAAGCGGGCAAGGTGGCGTGCCTCGAACCACTATCGCGCGAAGCAAATCGTTTTTAGCATTTAAGCGTGGCCTGTCATCACTACTTTCAATGGCCGTTTGCTTGAATGCGCGGGCGCACAGGAATATAGTGAAATCCCTTTCGCTAAGGAGTCTCCTATGCGAAAACTCATGGCCGCTATCATAGCGGGCCTGATAGGGCTGACCGCGCTGTCCGTGTCGACCACGGCCGTCGCATGCGGTGACAAAAGCTATCAGTCTTCGGCCGATGGCAAATGACCCCGCCGCCCGAAGGCGCCGAGTGCGCACAAAAAAAGGCCTTCATCCGACGATGAAGGCCTTTTACTTTTTGGCCCTGTTTCAAGGGCTTTTTTACATGGACGCGCGTCTTGCTCCGCGTGCCGCGTTATCCATTACTTCGCTTTCGGCTGCGTGACGAAGCCGATCTTCGTCAGCCCGCCTGCCTGCGCGGCCGACATCACCTGCGCAACCTTCTCGTACGGCACCTTGCGGTCCGCATCGAGATGCAGTTCCGGCTGAGGACTCGTCTGCGCAGCCGCGGCGATCTTCGCACTGAGGGCCGCGTCGTCGACCTTCGCGTTGTCCCACAGCACGTTGCCGTCCGCATCGATCGACACCGTCACCTGCGCGGGCTTCGTGTCTTCCTTTTGACTGCTCGCGTGCGGCAGATCGATCTTGACCGCGTGACGAATCACCGGAATCGTCACCATGAAGACGATCAGCAGAACCAGCATCACGTCGACGAGCGGCGTCATGTTGATCTCATTCATCAGGCCGTCGTCATCGTCTCCGGCGAAAGGGCTCATTGCCATTGGAATGCCTCGTCGATCAGTTGGCGCGGGTCGCCAGACGCAGGCCGTCGCCGCGCTTGCTCGACGACAGGCGCGCACCCGTCACGAAGAACGCATGCAGGCCGTGCGCAAAGCGGGAGAGCTTCGCGACGATCGCCTTGTTGGCGCGCGTGAGCGCGTTGTAGCCGAGCACGGCCGGAATCGCAACGAACAGACCGAACGCGGTCATGATCAGCGCCTCGCCGACCGGGCCGGCGACCTGGTCGATCGACGACTGGCCGCTCGCGCCAATCGCGAGCAGCGCGTGATAGATGCCCCACACGGTGCCGAACAGGCCGACGAACGGGGCCGTGCTGCCGATCGACGCGAGAATCGCGAGACCGCTCTGCATGCGCGCGACGCTTTCGTCCATCGTGTCCTTCAGGCAGCGCGTGATCCAGTCCGACACGTCCATACGGTCATGCAGATGCGGCTGCGTCTGGTGATGATGGTCGGCCGCTTCCTGGCCCGACAGCGCGAGTGCGAGGAACGGGTTGTGGTTCGGCGTCGAGGCGCCGCCGCCGAGCTTCTTCACGCCGTCGGCGAGGTCGTCCGAATGCCAGAACGCCTGCTCGGCATTCTTCGTCAGACGCTTCAGGCGCATCACGTTCCAGCCTTTGACGACGATCACGCTCCACGACATCACCGACATGATCAACAACGCGAGCGCGATGCCGCGCGTCACGAAGTCCCCTTGCGCCCACACGTGCGCCAATCCGTAGTTTTGCATTGCAATTCCTTGTTTTTGAAATCTTGCTTCAGTCGGTCAGATTGAAGTTGAAAGGCTGGGTGAATACGGCCCGAATCGGCTGGCCGTTCTCGAGATAGGGCTTGCAGGCGCTGGCATGCACGGCGGCCACCGCGGCGTCGTCGAGGCGGCTAACGCCGCTGCTCTTCGCCAGTTCGATGCTTTCGAGCTTGCCGCTCAGGCCGATGACGAAGCGCACGGACGCGGTGCCGGTTTCGTGGCGCCGTTTCGACAGCGCGGGGTAGTCCGGCTGGGCGATATTGCATTCGACGTGCGACACGTTCTTCGGCGCGCTGACTTCCATCGTCTGCTTGCCGATCGCGGGGGCTGCCGCGGCGGGCGGCGTCGCCGGGGCGGCGGGTGCGGGTGGCGTCGGATCGGGCGCGGCGACCGGTGTCTGCGACGGCGCGGCGGCTTCGGGCAACGGAGTCGGCGTCGGCTTGGGCGTCGGCGTCGGCTTAGGCTGGACTTTCGGCTTCGTATGGACGGGCGGCGTCGGCTGGGGCGGTGGCGGCGCGATCGATTGCAGCGCCACCGGCGCGGCGAGCGGCGCGGGCGGCAGCAGTTCGGCGCTCATCACGTGCGATTCGATCGCGACCTGCGCAGGCTCGTGACGCAGCGTCATGATCACGGCAAGCAGTGCGACGTGAACCGCTGCGACCACGGCAGTGGCGGTCAGCGCGCGGGAATTCGGTCGGTCGGACGACGACGCAAGCGGGGCGCCTGCGGAAACGGGATGCGGAGCCTGCATGGTCAGTGTGGCAGCGCGCGGCCGCGGCGGCGCGTCGGACAGGGCATCGTCATGTTCGGAAAATCAGCAGCGAAATGAACAAAGTAGTCACGAAACCAATCAGCAATTCCATCTCGAACTCCTTTTCAAGGATGAGCGGGGTAGCTGGCTGGTACGAATACTGGCTTGCTGACGGCAGTGGGATAACGCGGTACGGCGGACTGTACTGCGCGTGTGTTGCGGACATGCGGCACATTCAATGTCGCATCGACCGTGACATCGAATAGGCGTGAAGCAGAGGGCGCCTGGACGCACGGGACCCGGCTCGCGCCGCGTCCCCGCCAGTGGAACTCAGGCTGCCTTGCGCTCGTAGAACGAGACTTGAACGACCTGCGCGACGGTCTGCACCTGCTGATGCTCGACGACGCCGACACCGCAACGGCTCGCACACACGCCGCTTTGCAGCATCACGTCGCGTACGGATTCCTCGCATTTGCCGCAGCAGGAAGCGACGCCGAGTTCAAACTGCAACTCGTCGAACGAATCGATGCCGTCCGCAATCGAGGAGCGGATTGTGCGGTCGGAAACGGATTTGCAGACACAGACAATCATGGCAGGCGTCATAGCTAACGTTAATGCGAATTATTATCATTTTGTTTGGGCCGTTTGGCAAGCGTCCTGTGCGATTTTTTGTAACAAAACCAGCCTCTTAGAATGGATTTCGTCGGACGGAAGGGCGGCGAGCGCCGCCACCGGGCGCGCCAGTCCGAGGTGCTAGGCGGCCCGGGAATCCGGTGCGGCCGTGCGGCGGGAGGGTATCAGCACCTGCTCGACCGCTGCCTCGATCTGCAGCAGCGTGGCGGCCAGTTGCTGCTGGTGGATGCCGTCGTCGGTGGAGTAGAAACGCGGCAGCGGCGTGTCCGCGACCGGCGTGGCGGCGCGCAGGCCGTGCTGCTCGAGCACGCGTTCGAGCTGACGCGCGATCGCCACGCTCGTGTCGATCAGCGCGAGCCGCTCGCCGACGATGTCGCGGATCGCCGCGTCGAGAAACGGGTAATGGGTGCAGCCGAGCACCAGCGTGTCGGCGCCCGCGTCGAGCATCGGCTCGAGGTAGCTGCGCAGCAGCGCGCGCAGCTCGGCCGAGCCGATGTCGCAGCGCTCGACCGCCTGCACGAGCCCGTGGCCGGGCTGGCACAGAAAGCGGCAATCGGCGGCATAACGTTCGAGCAGCCCCTGGAAGCGGACGCTGCGTAGCGTCGCCTGGGTCGCGAGCACGCCCGCGACGCGGCTTTTCGATTGCAGCGCGGCGGGCTTGATGCCCGGCTCGACGCCGATGAGCGGAATCGGCAGCTTTTCGCGCACCAGCGCGATCGACTGCGCGGTCGCCGTATTGCAGGCGACCACCAGCGCCTTCGCGCCTTGCGCGGCGAGCCATTCGCCGATGGCGAGCGTGCGGTCGGTGATGAAGTCGTCGTCGCGCTCGCCGTAGGGCGCGTAGAGCGAGTCGGCGACATACAGCAGCGCTTCGTCGGGCAGGTGCGCGCGCACCGCGCGCATCACCGACAGTCCGCCGAGCCCCGAGTCGAAAATACCGATCGGCGCCTGCGATGCGGCGCCAGCGGCAACACTGCGGACAGTCGGGGACGGCGAGGCGGCGGGCATAGGCGAAGAAAACGAGCGTGACGGGGCGGTCGGCGAAAAGGGGGACCCAGCGCGGGAAACTAGCGCGGGCAAACCAGCGCGCTGCGCAAACAAGCGCGCAAGTATATCGCCCGCACGGGATCCTTCAGCGTGCTTCGATCAGGACTCGACCGAGCCCATCGCACTTTGCTGGTAGTTCTGGATACCGACCTTGTCGATCAGATCGAGCTGGGTTTCGAGCCAGTCGATGTGCTCTTCGGTGTCGTCGAGAATCGTCGTGAAGATTTCGCGCGAGATGAAATCGCGCACCGACTCGCAGTACGCGATCGCTTCCTTGCAGGTGGTTTGCGAAATCTGTTCGAGCTTCAGATCGCATTCGAGGATCTCTTTGGTTTCCTCACCGATCAGCAGCTTGTGCAGGTCCTGCAGATTCGGCAGACCGTCGAGCACGAAGATGCGTTCGATCAGCAGGTCGGCATGCTTCATTTCGCCGATCGACTCGTCGTACTCGTGCTTGCCGAGCTTCTCGAGGCCCCAGTGGCCGTACATCCGCGCATGCAGGAAGTACTGGTTGATTGCGGTCAGCTCGTTTTTCAGCTGAGCGTTCAGATATTCGATGACCTTCTTGTCGCCTTGCATGTTATTTCCTTTTTCGGGGACCTTGAATTTCCAACAACAATAAACGCCATACCCCAAAAAGCCAAGAAATCCGACACAACTTTTGGCAGTGTTGGTGGCTTTCGTGTGCCGCGTCGCGAACGCATGATGCGGGGCAATAAAAAAGCCGGGACCGTGGTCCCGGCTTTTCGGCCGACCTGAGTCGCGTCAATTGCGAATCATTAAGCCGTGGCGACCGGAATCTTGCCGATCTTGGCCTGCCATTCCTTCGGGCCAGTCTGGTGCACGGAGGTGCCGTTCGAATCGACGGCGACCGTGACCGGCATATCCTGCACGTCGAATTCGTAGATCGCTTCCATGCCGAGGTCTTCGAACGCGAGCACCTTGGCGCTGCGGATCGCCTTCGACACGAGGTACGCGGCGCCGCCGACGGCCATCAGATACGCGGCCTTGTGCTTCTTGATCGCCTCGATCGCGACCGGGCCGCGCTCGGCCTTGCCGATCATCGAAATGAGGCCCGTTTGCGCGAGCATCGTCTCGGTGAACTTGTCCATCCGCGTTGCGGTGGTCGGGCCCGCCGGGCCGACCGCTTCGTCGCGCACCGGATCGACCGGGCCGACGTAGTAGATCACGCGATTCGTGAAGTCGACCGGCAGCTTTTCGCCCTTCGCGAGCATGTCGGCGATGCGCTTGTGCGCCGCGTCGCGGCCCGTCAGCATCTTGCCCGACAGCAGCAGCGTCTGGCCCGGCTTCCAGCCGGCCACTTCTTCCGGCGTCAGCGTGTTCAGATCGACGCGCTTGCTGGTTTCCGTGTTCGGCTCCCAGTGCACCTTCGGCCATGCGTCGAGCGACGGCGCTTCGAGCTTGGCGACGCCGGAACCATCCAGCGTGAAGTGCGCGTGGCGCGTGGCAGCGCAGTTCGGGATGATCGCGATCGGCTTGGACGCGGCGTGCGTCGGCGCGGCCATGATCTTCACGTCGAGCACGGTGGACAGACCGCCGAGACCCTGCGCGCCGATGCCGAGCGCGTTGACCTTCTCGTGCAGTTCGACGCGCAGTTCTTCGATCCAGTCCTGCGGGCCGCGGGCGATCACGTCCTGAATGTCGATCGGGTCCATCAGCGATTCCTTCGCCATCACCATCGCTTTTTCAGCGGTGCCGCCGATGCCGATGCCGAGCATGCCCGGCGGGCACCAGCCTGCGCCCATCGTCGGCACGGTCTTCAGAATCCAGTCGACGATCGAATCCGACGGATTCAGCATCGCGAACTTCGACTTGTTCTCCGAACCGCCGCCCTTGGCCGCGACCTGCACGTCGACCGTGTTACCCGGCACGATCTCGTAGTGGATCACGGCCGGCGTGTTGTCCTTGGTGTTCTTGCGCGCGCCTTCGGGCGGGCTCACGATCGATGCGCGCAGCACGTTGTCCGGATTCAGGTAACCGCGGCGCACGCCTTCGTTGATCATGTCGGTGACGCCCATCGTCGCGCCGTCCCAACGCACGTCCATGCCGACCTTCACGAACACCGTGACGATGCCGGTGTCCTGGCAGATCGGGCGCTTGCCTTCGGCGCACATGCGGCTGTTGGTCAGGATCTGAGCGATCGCGTCCTTCGCTGCCGGGCTCTGTTCCAGCTCGTAAGCGCGGCCGAGCGCTTCGATGTAGTCGAGCGGATGGTAGTAGCTGATGTACTGCAGCGAATCAGCGATGCTCTGAATCAGGTCTTCCTGTTTGATGACGGTCATGGCTAGCTCAGTGGGGAGTGGCGCTTGTTGTCGGATCGCAGCGCGGTGCGGTCAGTCTTGCGCCTTCATGGGAGTGGAAACCTTGATGCCGCCCACGGCGTGCAATGCCGCGGGCTCTTCGACATGTTTGGGGTGCGTGTGCGTGGTGAGTCGGTCGACGAATGCCATCACGAGCGCCGACACGAGGAACGCGACGTGGATGATCACCTGCCACATGATCGTGTGCGTCGTGTTCTGGTCGGGGCTGATGAAGGTCTTCAGCAGATGGATCGACGAGATGCTGATCAGCGCCATCGAGAGTTTGACTTTCAAGACGCCGGCGTTCACGTGATCGAGCCATTCCGGCTCGTCCGGATGACCGTCGAGACCGAGTCGCGACACGAACGTTTCATACCCGCCGATGATCACCATGATCAGCAGGTTCGAGATCATCACCACGTCGATCAGGCTCAGCACGACGAGCATGATGCTGGTTTCGTCGAGCCGCATCGAATCCGTGACCAGATGCCAGACTTCCTTCAGGAACAGCACGACGTAGACCGCCTGCGCGACGATCAGCCCGAGATACAGGGGCACCTGCAGCCAGCGGCTCATGAAAACGAGGTGGGGCAGCGCGCGCATTGGGCGGCGCGGACGGGCGGAAGCGGGTCGCGGAGCGGACATAGGCAACGGTCAGATGAAGCGCGGGTGACGGAATACGAGGCCAGCCGCCGACGGCGGTGCGGGGCGCGGCCACCAGGGGCGGCGAGACTCGCGACAGGCGCGCTATTGTACAGCGTCGCCCGGATCCGATGCTTCGCGGCGGGCAGTGCGCCCGCCAGACCCGCTATGAGCGTGAACAGGCCCTAGGATGCGACCGGCGGCACGTTGCGCGCCTTGATGCTTGCGAGGCCGATGCCGGCGATCACGCAGGCGAGCGCGATGCCGTGCGCGAGCGTGGGCCGCTCGTCGAGGAACACGATGCCGTACAGCGCCGCGGCGACCGGCAGCACCGCGCTGAACACGCCGGCGAGACTGCCCGGCACGTGACGGATGCCCTTCATCCACAGCCAGAACGAGAAGATGCTGGCCGACAGTCCGTACCACAGCACCAGCATCCAGACACTCGAGGGCACCGCGCGATAGTCGAAATGCGCGAGCGCGCCGGCGCCGAGCGGCAGCATCAGCAGCAGGCCGAACAGATGCGTGTACGCGCAGATGTCGATCGGCGCGAGCGTTTGCGTGAGACGGCGCGACAGGATGACGTACAACGATTCGCAGCACACGGCGCCAAGCACCATGAAGTTGCCCGCGAGCGAGCCGGTGGCGGCCGCCGCTTTCGCGCCCGCTTCGACATGCGCGACATTGATCACGAGGACGCCGACGATCGCCAGCACGATCGACGCGAGCGCGCGGCCATCCGGCCGCTCCTTCAGGATCAGCCACGACAGCAGCGCGACGACCGCCGGGATCGTGCTCGTGATCACGCCCGCCGCGACCGCGCTCGTGCGCGCGACGCCGTTGAGCATCAGCAGCGTGAAGCCGAAGGTGCCGAATAGTGCCTGCAAAAACAGGTTGATCCATTCGTCGCGTTTGACGCGGCGCAGTTTGGACACGCGCAGGAGCGGCCATAGCACGGCCATCGCGATCACGAAGCGCAGCAGCGCGAACAGCGGGACAGGGACGAAGGCGACGATGGATTTACCGATTCCGACATTGCTGCCGACCAGCAGCATCGAGGTAATGAGAAGCAGGGCGTAGCGATTCAAGCTGGAATCCGGACGGCTAGTTCAGTTAGCATTGTAAGAGGCTGGGCGAGCGAGCGTAACTGTAAAGCGTGCGCAAAACGCGCGTAGGACGTGCGTAGGCCGCGCGATCTTTGCCGCGCGCGTCTCGTCTGATCAACGCGCGGCGGCGTCGATGGCATTGGCGATCTAAGGGTTTTCGCTTGCGGATCAACACGATGCGCGTAAGTGGCCGGTAAGTTGCGGCGCTTATGGTTAAGCCTGACGCGGGATACGATCTGGCAGATCGCCCGCATGCAAGGTTGTTGCGATGCCGCACGCGCACGCGTTGGACGGCATCGCGAGGTGGGAGACAGCGCCGCTCGTGGCGGCTCGAACAGGATACGACCGGCGCGTGCGATCCGTGCCGGCACAGGTTTTACGTTTCATCTTCACCAAGGGGTTGTCGATGTCTGCGATTGAATCGGTTCTTCAGGAACACCGTGTTTTCCCGCCCTCCGCTGACACCGCGAAAGGCGCCACGATCTCCGGCATGGATGCGTACCGGGCGCTTGCCGCCGAAGCGGAGCGCGACTACGAAGGCTTCTGGGGGCGTCTCGCGAAGGAGACGCTGAGTTGGCAGAAGCCTTTCACGAAAGTGCTCGACGAATCGAAGGCGCCGTTCTACACGTGGTTCGCAGACGGCCAGCTCAACGCGTCGTATAACAGCATCGACCGTCATGTCGAAGCCGGCAACGGCGCTCGCGTGGCGATCGTCTTCGAAGCCGACGACGGCACCGTCACCAACGTCACCTATCAGGACCTGCTGCAACGCGTATCGCGCTTCGCGAACGCGCTGAAAAAACGCGGCGTGAAGACGGGCGACCCGGTCGTCATCTATATGCCGATGTCGATCGAGGGCATCGTCGCGATGCAGGCGTGCGCGCGCATCGGCGCGACGCACTCGGTCGTGTTCGGCGGCTTCTCGTCGAAGTCGCTGAACGAGCGGCTCGTCGACGTCGGCGCGGTCGCGCTGATCACGTCCGACGAACAGATGCGCGGCGGCAAGGCCTTGCCGCTGAAGAACATCGCCGACGAAGCGCTCGCGCTCGGCGGCTGCGAGAAGGTCAAGAGCGTGATCGTGTACCAGCGCACCGGCGGCAAGGTCGCGTGGGACGCGGCGCGCGACCTGTGGATGCACGAACTCACCCAGGGCGAGTCGGATCAATGCACGCCCGAGTGGGTCGACGCCGAGCATCCGCTCTTCATCCTCTATACGTCCGGTTCGACCGGCAAGCCGAAGGGCGTGCAGCACAGCACGGGCGGCTATCTGCTGTGGGCCGCGCAAACGCTGAAGTGGACCTTCGACTGGCGCCCCTCGGACGTGTTCTGGTGTACCGCCGACATCGGCTGGATCACGGGGCATAGCTACATCACGTACGGGCCGCTGACGCTCGGCGGCACCCAGGTCGTGTTCGAAGGCGTGCCGACCTATCCGGACGCCGGTCGCTTCTGGCAGATGATCGCGAAGCACAAGGTCACGCTGTTCTATACGGCGCCGACCGCCATCCGCTCGCTGATCAAGGCCTCCGAGGCCGACGCGAAAGTGCATCCGAAGAGCTACGACCTGTCGACGTTGCGCATCATCGGCACGGTCGGCGAGCCGATCAATCCGGAAGCGTGGGTGTGGTACTACGAGAACGTCGGCGGCGGCCGTTGTCCGATCGTCGATACGTGGTGGCAGACCGAGACCGGCGGTCACATGATCGCGCCGATGCCGGGCGCGACCCCGCTCGTACCGGGCTCGTGCACGCTGCCGCTGCCGGGCATCATGGCCGCGGTCGTCGACGAAACCGGGCAGGACGTGCCGAACGGGCAGGGCGGCATTCTGGTGATCAAGCGTCCGTGGCCGGCGATGCTGCGCAATGTGTGGGGCGACCCGGACCGCTATAAGAAGAGCTATTTCCCCGACGAGCTCGGCGGCAAGCTCTACCTCGCCGGCGATGGCGCGGTGCGCGACAAGGAGACCGGCTACTTCACGATCATGGGTCGCATCGACGACGTGCTGAACGTGTCGGGCCATCGTCTCGGCACGATGGAGATCGAGTCGGCGCTGGTCGCCAACCCGCTCGTCGCCGAAGCCGCGGTGGTGGGCCGCCCCGATGCGACGACCGGCGAGGCGGTGTGCGCGTTCGTCGTGCTCAAGCGCGCGCGTCCGCAGGGCGAAGAGGCGGTGAAGCTCGCGAACGAACTGCGCAGCTGGGTCGGCAAGGAGATCGGTCCGATCGCCAAGCCGAAGGACATCCGCTTCGGCGAGAACCTGCCGAAGACGCGCTCGGGCAAGATCATGCGTCGTCTGTTGCGCTCGCTCGCGAAGGGCGAGGAAATCACGCAGGACGTGTCGACGCTCGAGAACCCGGCCATTCTCGATCAGCTCGGTGAATCGGTTTAACGCGCTGTAAGCGGGTCTGCGCGGGCGGCAGCGGTGTGTCGATCGACACGCCTGGTGCCGCGTCGCGCGGACCCGTGGTTCGAGTGGCAGGCCTGCATCACGCTATCGGGCGGACAATCCCAATTGCCTCGCCGATGCCTTTTTGATACATAGGCGCATGGCCGCGCCGCACCTCTCCTCCCGCACCACGTTGAATCCCGCGCCCGAACCGCCACCGGTCTCGGTAGCGATGGCGCTCGCGCATCGCAAATACTGGCGTTTCAACCTCGTGTTGATCACGGTGCTGATGACGCTGGGCTTCTTCGTCTCCTTCGTCGTGCCGTTGCTGGCGCCGGCGCTCGCGCGGGTGCGCGTCGGCGGCTTCAGTCTGCCGTTCTACTTCGGCGCGCAGGGCGCGATCCTGATCTACCTCGCGTTGATCGTCGTCTATATCGTGCTGATGCAGCGCGCGGATCGTCAGTTGCAGCGCGCGTTCGAAGCGGATTCGCAGCGCGATGCCGCAAGCGATCCCGGCGCGGAGTCCGCGAGCCGCGCAAACATCGATACGAACGCGCCGGCCGCGCGCGGACGTTGAGCCGATGAAGCTTACGCATCGGCTGATCCGCTCGTACGCGCTCTATACGCTCGGCTTCCTGCTGTTCATCTACGTGATGTGGCGCATCGAGCGCAGCACCGGTCCCGGCGTGTGGATCGGCTATGTGTTCCTGTTCGTGCCGATCGCGGTCTATGCGGTGATCGGCGTGTTGTCGCGCACGTCGGATCTGGTCGAATACTACGTGGCGGGGCGGCGCGTGCCGTCGGCGTTCAATGGCATGGCGACCGCGGCCGACTGGCTATCGGCCGCGTCGTTCATCGGCCTCGCCGGGTCGATCTACGCGACCGGCTACGACGGCCTCGCCTACATGATGGGCTGGACCGGCGGCTACTGCCTCGTCGCGTTCCTGCTCGCGCCGTATGTGCGCAAGCTCGCGCGCTACACGATTCCGGATTTTCTCGGCACGCGCTATTCGAGCAACGCGGTGCGCGGCATCGCGGCGCTCGCCGCGATCCTGTGCTCGTTCGTCTATCTGGTCGCGCAGATCCAGGGTGTCGGGCTGATCGCGACGCGCTTCATCGGCGTCGATTTCGCGGTCGGCATTTTCTGCGGACTCGCGGGCATCCTGGTGTGCTCGTTTCTCGGCGGCATGCGTGCGGTCACGTGGACTCAGGTCGCGCAGTACATCATCCTGATTCTCGCGATGCTGATACCGGTGTCGATGATCGCGCACAAGGACGGCCTCGGCTGGGTGCCGCAATTCAGCTATGGACGTTTGATGGAGCGCATGGAAGGGCTCGAGAAACAGGTGCGCGACGCGCCGCTCGAAGAACGCGTGCGCGACGACTTTCGACGCCGTGCCGCGCTGATGCAGATGCGGCTCGATACGCTGCCGCAATCGTACGTTGACGAGAAGCAGCGGCTCACGCAGGAGGTCGGCGATCTGCGTCGCCATAACGGTCCGTTGCGCGAGATCAAGGAGCGCGAACGCGCGCTCGACCAGTTTCCGCGCGATGCCGCCGCCGCGCAGATCGTCTGGAGCCAGCAGCGCGACGACATGCTGATGCGCGCGACCGCGCCGGTGCCGATGCACGAACCGTTTCCGGCGGTCGGCGACGAAGACCGCGGCACGCATGCGCGTAATTTTCTGTCGCTGCTGCTGTGTCTGTCGCTGGGTACGGCGAGCCTGCCGCATATCCTGACGCGCTACAACACCACGACCTCGGTCGCGTCGGCGCGCCGCTCGGTCGGCTGGACGCTCTTTTTCGTCGCGCTGTTCTATCTGACCGTGCCGGTGCTCGCCGTCATGATCAAGTACGAGATGCTGACGAACCTGGTCGGTCATCACTTCGCCGATCTGCCGCAATGGCTGATGCAATGGCGCAAGGTCGAGCCGAGCCTGATCAGCCTCGCCGATACGAACGGCGATGGCATCGTGCGCTGGAGCGAGATCCAGATGCAGCCCGATATGGTCGTGCTCGCGGCGCCCGAGATCGCGGGGCTGCCGTATGTGATGTCGGGCTTGATCGCGGCGGGGGCGCTGGCCGCGGCGCTATCGACCGCCGATGGTCTGCTGCTGACGATCGCGAACGCGTTGTCGCACGACGTGTACTACCACATGGTCGATCCGACTGCGTCGAGCCAGCGGCGCGTGACGATCTCGAAGATTCTGCTGCTGGGTGTCGCGCTGTTCGCGTCGTACGTGGCGTCGCTCAATACGGGGAACATTCTGTTTCTGGTCGGGGCGGCGTTTTCGCTGGCGGCGTCGAGTCTGTTTCCGGCGCTCGTGCTCGGCGTGTTCTGGAAGCGCACGACGCGGCTCGGTGCGGTGGCGGGGATGGTCGCGGGGCTCGCCGTGTGCATCTACTACATCGTGTCGACGTATCCGTTCTTCACGCAGATGACGGGGTTTACGGGCGCGCGCTGGTTCGGGATCGAACCGATCAGTTCGGGCGTGTTCGGCGTGCCGGCGGGGTTTCTCGTCGCGATCGGGGTGAGTCTGATCGATCGCAAGGCGGACGCCTATACGATGGCGCTGGTCGACTATATCCGGCATCCGTAGGGGGTTTGCGGGCGGTTTGGGTTAGGGTGTGGCGCACGGCGCGAAGTTTGCTATAATTCGGCTCCCCGCCGGAGAGATGGATGAGCGGTTTAAGTCGCACGCCTGGAAAGCGTGTATAGGTTAATAGCCTATCCGGGGTTCGAATCCCCGTCTCTCCGCCAGGACATCAATGAATACGGGCCTTCTGGCCCGTTTTTCGTTTACCCACCTTAGAGCCCGCCATAGGCCCAACTGCGTCACGGTCCGTCACCGGCCATGTGACTCGCTCGTCCTTTCCTGCATCTGCCTTTTTCTGAGCGATGTTCCCGGTTTCCTCAGAAAGAGGACGCCTCGCGCGCGGGCGATGCCTGTCCGCATTTGCGCCTTCACCAAGCTCCGAAGTGGAGCCAACGCAAGCAGCCGGGCTCGCTAATGCACAGCGCTCCTGGAAAACCTTTGGGTTGGGTGGCGGATCATCTGCGGGCATAAATGCCATTCGGTTATCGCTTGGTGACCCCTCGCTGCCTTCTCTCTGTCTCGATCCGGTCCATTTCACCCCGCGAATGCTTCGTGTGTTCGATGCGGCCCAATACGTCGTCGCCGCCTTCGCCACCCAGCATGAATTCACCCAGGTGACGCAGACGGTGGCGCAAGTCCTTTCCGTTAGCAGTTCGTACTGCGGGAGCGAAGAACCGCCATGTGCGTGCGGGTGCTTTTTAGTCTGTTTCATCGAAGGCAGTGGAGATTTTGGGCTGTCGCCCATGTACGGACATTCCGTGTCGCGGTATTTATCTGATCGCTGCTGATCCGGGCAGCAACTCCAGATAAACCGCCGACACACATATGTCCTTGTCCATATTTGAGATGCACTCCGTGGAACTGTTCTGTCAGAGGCCGCTGGGTGCCTGTTATGTCATCTGCGACGAATGGCACTACAAGGCGTGCCTCGGAAAGGCCGCAGACCTCCAGAAGGCCAGGGCGGAGACCCAGGAATTTCTGGGTATTGCCGAACTGAATCGGGAGAAGTGGAAGGAGGACCTGACGCTAATCAGGCGTCTCATTGATCGTAAGGTGCTGGGGTTTCATGGTGTGCGAAACTGGAGCCCCGACACCGATGGCTGGTGGATCATCAAAGCACTTCTCGACGACGTGCGCAAAGGCGTTCGGCTTGCCATCAAAGGCCCGCGCGATAGCCTGTTTCCATCACCCTACAGCAGTACGCCGTTGAGGAATCTCGTCGCGAGGTCCGTCCAGTACGATCCGGCCACCTGGCAAGCCCAGTTAGCCGGTGCGCGCGCAGCCAGGGCGATACCGCCGCGCATCGAGGTACCACAGGAACTGACCAAGGCGCAGCGGTGGCAGACGCGCATGGCGGTGATTGCGGCGGGCAATGCGGCCATGTCAGGGCGCGTGCGGGCAGCGGCTGAACGGCTCGCACGCAACAACGTCGCGGTGGAGAAGGCCAAACTCTCCGATCATGTCTACGAGCCGTCCGGGCCGGTGCCCGAAGGGTGGGCGAACCGCAGCGAGGATACCGACTTTCTGGATCAGTATGGTTTGAAGCCGAAAGACCTGAAAATCAAGGGTTCCAATTTTGGAGCACAGGTGTATGAACCGGATGCAGCGGTCTTCGGCAACGACATGAAGCCCACCCTCGCCTTCAAGGGAACCGAAATGACGAGCCTGGCCGACTGGTCGAACAACTTCACCCAAAGCGTGGATATGGAGTCGCCTTACTATGAGCGAGCCGTAGATATTGGATGGAAGATGCGCCGCACACAGGCGCCAATTGATCTTGCGGGTCACTCGCTAGGCGGTGGCCTGTGTTCGGCTGCATCCGTCGCCAGCAGGAAGGACTGCTGGAGCTTCAATGCAGCGGGCCTGCACCCGAAGACGGTCCAGCATTACGGCGGCCAGGTCACGCCATCGAACATCAATGCGTACCATGTGAAGGGCGACATTCTGACCGTGGCACAGACGTGGACGCCCCTGCCCGGTGCAGCCGGTACTCCCTATCCCCTTCCCGGCAGCGGCTCGCCCGTGTCGCGGCACTTCATCAGGCAGGCAATAGACGGCATCGAGCAGCAGAAGGCAGAGGACATCTCCGTACTTGAAACGCTGTCATAACGGGGCTGAAAGTGATGAATACACTCAGCCGAATTCTTATCGTGCCGGTGCTGTTACTGGCGCTATCCCCTGTGGTTCATGCAATGAAAAAATTTCCCGCCACTGATTTTTTTAGCGGCCCGCAACTCGAGCTGGCGCAGGCCATCGAGCGAGGTGACATGGAGCAGGTCCGGCGACTGGCACCGAAGACGGACCTGAACACGCCCGGGCGCAAGAACATGACGATGCTGTTTTTTGCGTTTCAGGAGGCGTTGCAGCGCGACCCGCATCGGCTTGCGGTTGCGTCGGAGGTGGTGAGGGCCGGGGCCGATCCCGTGCAGGAGGTGCCGAATTTTGGCGATCCGCTCGGGGTCGTGCTCAACAGCTCGCACCCGGAATTCCTGCGTGCGATGCTGGACGGTGGTGTTGATCCTAATTTGATTTCAGAAGGCACCCCGATAATTTTTGATGTTGCAAAGGAGTCGACATCTGGTTCGCTCAGGCTGCTGGTGGAACGAGGCGCAGATGTGAACCGGCGCGATTCGTTGCGTAATACAGTGCTGTATGAAGCGCTGGCAAACCGAGCACTAGATCAAATTGACTACTTGCTGGACCATGGGGCAAACCCCAACACCTACAACATTAATGGCGAGTCATTCCCACTAGGAATATGGGATGACATTAATACCTTCGCGCCCAGTTCCCCGGCCTACAAAAAGCTAATCGAAATCCGGGATCGCATCATCAAGATGGGTGTGAAATGGCCTCCGGAGAGTCCGGAACAGATAAAAGCACGTTGGGGAGCCAATCCTCCGCGACGGCTCGATGACAGCAAGCTTCCGCTGCCTTGAAGCAGGAACTGAAAGGGCTACATCCGTGTAGCCCTTTTTGGTTTCGCCATCACAAATATGTGCAATGAGTAACCCCAGACTTTCGCTGTGACCCAACGAAATGCCAACGTTTGTTCACGCTGGAATGTGCGCTTTGTGCCGCAGTCAGGCTAGTGTGCGGATATGTTTCGCCCACGTCTCCATCATCGGGCGGCGCTGTTCCAGCAGGTCGGTGCGGTGATAGGCCGCTTCGACCTTGTTCGCGACCGTATCAACAGATACACGGCATGTATCTAGAGACGCAGCGCCTGTTACATCGCTTGTACTTGTTCAAGCAGCCTTAGGCTCAAGAAACACCAGCACGAAGCCGATATGCACGTGCTGTCCAACTACCGTGAAACTCAACTCGCATAATCAACGATGGAAAAAATCAACGAGATCCTGAAGTATCTGAAGAACGACTGCAAACCATATCGCGCGGAGTCGAAAGAGGGACCGTGCGCGCACGCTGTGGAAAAAGCGACAAACTGGATGCTGGTTGTCAGCGGCGTATCTCTTGGGCTGGCGCTCATTTTCGGCTACTCATTCAAACTCCATCAGGCGGAGTTCTCGCAAGTGGTCGCCATTGTGAGCAGCCTACTAAGCACTCTCCTCGCGCTGGTGGCCGTAGGCGTCAAAATCATCACGGGCCTGATCGTTTGGTATGTGCATGTGAAAGAACATAATCAAAAGGATGCCCTCGACCCCGTAAGTGACGAAATCGACCATGACGAGCAGCACGCGATGCATCTCATGAAGTACACCGAGGAGGAACTCAAACGTGTGCAATACCATTTGAAGGTCAAAGTCACGCGCATCGACGCTCGCGTCGCACTCTTCTTCGGCAAGGAGGTAGCTATCGTTACAGCACTTGCTGCGGCGTTCACTCAAGTCAAGGATTTGGGCGGTATGTCGTGGCTCTTGAAGACGTTCCAACTCGGCGCCGTACCCGGGAACTATGTGAACTCGATCTTTCTTGCTGCCTTGGCCGCGGTTGCCGGCCTTGCGCTCGGTGTAATTGGTTTGAGAAAACGGCAAGGGCACTATACGTATCGGATGGAACTCGTGGAGCTTGCTCTTCTGCTGAAATCGCAATCGCGGCTGAAGACAATCAATGAGGAAGCGCCGGAAAGCGTATCGGCGTAGGCCGGCTCCTTAACACGCTTGTCAGCGTTCGTCGCAACCTGGTCTTGCAACCTGTCGATACGTTGCGCTGCTTCGATTCGCTTTTGGCTTTGCTCCTCTAGCAATTCAAGCGTAGCCCGGGGCTCGGTGGTCTTAGTGCTGTCGATGTCATACAGCCGTTGTGTCTCGTCGCGAGCCCCGCTTTGATCCTGTTCGCATGCGCCAGTGGCCCGGCTCTGACAGGCAGTGATAGTTCTGATTCGTTATCAAGGAATCAAACAACATCGAAGTTGGTGGAGATTTTGGGCTGTCGCCCATGTACGGGGCATTCCATCTAGCGGTATTTATCTGATTGCTGCTGATCCGGCCATCAGCTCCAGATAAACCGCCGACACACATATGTCCTTGTCCATATTTGAGATGCACTCCGTGGAGCTGTTCTGTCAAAGGCCGCTGGGCGCCTGTTATGTCATCTGCGACGAATGGTATTACAAGGCGTGCCTCGGAAAGGCCGCAGATCTTCAGAAGGCCAGAGCGGAGACCCGGGAATTTCTGGGTATCGCCGAACTGAATCGCAGGAAGTGGGGGGAGACCTGACGCTGGTCAGGCGTCTCATTGGTCGTAAGGTGCTGGGGTTTCATGGTGTGCGAGGCTGGAACCCCGACACCGATGGCTGGTGGATCATTAAGGCACTTCTCGAAGATGTACGCAAGGGCGCCCGGCTCGCCATTAAAGGCCCGCGTGCAGACCTGTTTCCACTGAACGACCGCACGCCGTTGCGAAGCCTTGTGAGCAGGGCAGTCAGTCTCCCGAATACCCCGCAGACACGATTGATTGCCGCGCGCGGCCATGCCTGGCAGCAGCCGTAGCGGCGATCCGGCCGACGATGGGGGCAACTCAACGCTGATTGGCGATACGCAGCCGTTCGAGTACACGCCGGATGCGGTGAGCGGTGATTCCTTTGATATAGCCAAAACGCCCAACAACGGAGAACCTGGGACGTGGTACACCAACCCCGGTAGCGGTCAGATGCGACTATATGGCAGCGACGGCAAAGGATACATAGACTTGGACTTCGACCATTCGCACAACGGAATGCGTCCACATGCCCACAACTGGGTGGACGGCAATCGTGATTGGGCTGTCGTCCCTTTCTCCTCGTTATGAATAAATTATCAAACATCAATTGATATGGAAAATGAAAAAACCCTTGATGGCTTCCACGACTCCTATCTTATAGGAATCGACGTGGATCATTTAACCAATTCCATCACGCTAAAACTGAGGCTTGGCGGCACAGTAACATCTTTGATCTTTCTAGGTGCTACCCGGTTTTTGCTAACGGAAATGCTCATACAAAATATCGTCTATGATATTAGGGAGCTGATACCGGGTTCCGATGCCCATCAAAATGCAAAGGCGTTACTTGATAAAACATATTGGAAGGTCAAGAAGCCCGGCTCGCGCATTGTCACCATCACTGCATCGCTTGGGGCGGAATTATTTATTGAATTCGAAAGCGTACAAAAACTGGTTCATTGATCATTCGCGCGTAGCGGCGCACGGCGCTTATTCTGGTTGACCGCTTAGTAAAAAGGCGCTGAATCTCCCGCCAAGGAAGAAGGCCCGCTATTGTGCGAGACTGGAACCCCGACACCGATGGCTGGTGGATCATTAAGGCACTTCTCGAAGATGTACGCAAAGGCGTCCGGCTTGCCATTAAAGGCCCGCGCGATAGCCTGTTTCCATCACCCTACAGCAGCAAGCCGTTGAGGAATCTCGTCGCGAGGTCCGTCCAGTACGATCCGGCCACCTGGCAAGCCCAGTTAGCTACCGCGCGCGCAGCCAAGGCTAGTGGCAGGGACACCTCAACGCCGCTTGGCGACGCGCAGCCGTTTGACTATCAGCCGGACATGCCCGATGTGGACGCCGTCCAGGTCGCGGGTAGTGAGGGAACACCTCGCAACAATCAGGTGCAAAACAAGCAGTTCAAGGCTGTTGTAAAGGCGCTCGGGCTGAATAAAAATCAGGCTAGGCAACTCCATGACGACATCAGTAAGCAAAGCCTCGGGTATCACGAAATGTTGGAGCGGGGGCAGGACATGTTTGGAGGTAGTGATGATTGATACGAGGACCGAAATTGCGGGGCGGCTTGCTGTGCTCGTCGGGCTTGATGTGAGCTGGGTTAGCCATGCGGGAGACATGGTCACAATGCAATTTGGCCCACAGCGACGGTACACGCTTAGGGGAAAAAGTCGGGAGGATGGAGCGTGGGCGCTTCATGTGCAATGTGCCTGGGAACTCGAACGAGAGGGCTTCACCGTAGCAACGAGAGAGGATCTGCGGGGCTCAGATGAAAAGGCGCACGCCACGGCCCGGCGCTTGCATCAAATGCTCGTAGAGCAAGGGCCTATCAAGGTCGAGGATGCGTCGGCAAACCTCGCGGGCGGCATCGTCGTTTCGTTCTCACGAGGGTATCGCCTTGTCGTGGTCCCGGACGGCGTTGAAGATGACGAGGACTGGCGCTTCTTCGCGCCGGGCAACGATGCTGCACATCTGGTAATTGAGGCGGGCGCGGTCGCCCCCGAGTCTTTCGACTGATACGCAAACGCCGACCCTCGCGAGTCGGCTTTTTTGTGCGGGCTTGGCTCCTTGACCTTCATGACGTCGAGAACGCGATCCATGAAGTTGCGCCACATCGCGTCCCATCTGTCGGCACACCCGGTCGCTTCGTTGAAGTAGTACTCGTCGTTTCGATTGCATAACAACCACGGCGCAACTAACACCGGGCGCGCGCCGAGGACCGTGTGCAGTCGCATGCTGTCGAGAAGGGCGGCGGTGGAAGCCTCTCTGAGACGTGGGGCATTCGATCCAGGAGGACTCGGCCATCAGTGTCCGCGATCTCTGTCGCTATGAGGCTCCTACTGGTCATCCCTCTCCCGCACCTCCCGCATATTCCCCCGCTCCGCACAAGCCCCCGTAACAGGCGGCCGCCCACGCGTCACCCCCGACAACGGCACCTGCTGCTGAATCCCAGCCTTCGCCAGCATATGAGCGCTAATCGGCGCCGTCAGAAACAGAAACGCCGGGATCAGCAACTCATGCAGACTCGCAAAGTTGTGATGCACGCTGAAATACACCACCGACGCGAGCACGATGCCGCCCACACCCAGCGTGGTCGACTTGGTCGGCCCGTGCAGCCGCATGAAGAAGTCGGGCAGCCGCGCGAGTCCGACCGCGCCGATCAGCATAAACAGGCTGCCGACGAGCAGCAGCAAACAGACGATCGTTTCGACAAAAATTTGCATCGACAGGCCCCTCGCTAGTTGAGTTCGATGATGTCGCCGCGCTGCAAGTACTTGGTCAGCGCGACGGTGCCCACGAACCCCATCACCGCGATCAGCAGCGCAACCTCGAAGAGGACGGTCGAGCGCAGGCTGATGCCATACACGACGATCAACGCGATCGCGTTGATGTTGAGCGTATCGAGCGCGACGATGCGATCGGGCAGCGACGGACCGCGCACGAGGCGCCAGAGCGTGAGCAGGAACGCGATGCCGAGGATCGCGAGCGAGATCGGGATCACGATGGCTAGCATGCGAAGATCTCCATCAAAGGGGCTTCATAACGGGACTTGATGAGCGCGATGAGCGCTGCTTCGTCGTCGAGGTCGAGCACGTGCACGGCGAGGCGAGTGCGGTCGTCGCTGAGTTCGGCGCACAGCGTGCCGGGGCTCAGCGAGACCACGCTGATCAGTAACGTGAGCGCAATCTCATGGGTGCTGTCGAGCGGCACTTCGATGAACGCTGGGCGCAGCCGCCGGGTCGGGCCGAGTACGAGCACCGCGACCTCGACATTGGCGACGATGATGTCGACCAACACACGCCATGCGAGCAGTGCGAACAGCCGCGGCCGGCCGAAGTGCACCGGCCGCAGCCACAGGCCTTCGGTTACGCGAAACGAGATCACGCACCCCAGCACCGCGCCGAGCAGTAGATTACCCGGCGAGATGTCGTTCATCAGCAGCACCCAGCAGACGATCAGCACGACAGCAAGCCAGGGGTGAGGGAAGATCCGTTTCAACATCGTCAGTTCCCCTTGACGTCGTCGGCAGGTGCAGGCAGCGCCGTTGGCGCGTCGCCCGCTGTGGCCAGGATCGCGAGCACGTAGGCGGGGCGATCGAACAGCTGGGTCGCCGTATCGGTCAGATAGTGCCGCACCGCGCCCGCACCGAGCGTGATGGCCACGACGCAGCCGAGCAGCAGCGCGCACGCGGCCAGCTTCGCGTGACTGCCCCGCGGTGCGCGTTCCTCCTTGCCGGCGGCGGCGCGCGCGGCGGGCTCCGCCCACATCAGGCGCGTGCCCGTGCGGCTCAGCGCAACGATCGAGAGCAGGCTCGCCACCAAGACGGCCGGCCACAGCACGGCTGCCGCGCCGCTCGGCGTGGCGGCCAGCACCATCGCCTTGCCGAGGAAGCCCGACAGCGGTGGCAGCCCCGCGGCGCCCACCGCGGCGATCAGATAGAGCAGCGCGGCGAGGTTCGAAGGCCACGGTGCATGTGTGCGCGGCGCCACCTCGACGTTGGCTTCGGCTTCGGCGTGAGCGCGTTCCACTGCAAGCGCGGCGAGCGCAGCGGCCGTCTCGACCGGCTTCGGCTGCACGCGCGCAAGCGTCGCCACTGCGTCGCCGTCCGGGTCGGGCAAGATGGCTGCCACGGCCGCGTCGTCGAGCGCCTCGAGCGAGCCGGGCTCGATCGGATCGATCGGGGCGGGATTGGCTAAAACGGCGGCAGCGGCGAGGTTCGGCGCAGCAGCCGCGTCGGCTTCGAGCGTGTCCGCGAGCAGGAACAGCGCGCCGGTGCAGAGCGTCGTGCTGATCAGGTAATAGAGCAGCGCGCTCCATGCAATCGGCGTCTGCTGCGAGACCGCCGCGATCAGCAGTCCCACCGAGACGAGCACGAGATAGCCCGTCGTCGTCTTGAGACTCGATACCGCGAGTGCGCCTAGCGCGCCGAACACGATCGTCGCGATCGCGAGCCACCATGCCCACTGATGCATGAACGCATCGAGCACGCCGCCCGCCGCGCCGAACATGAGTGCGTCGCAGCGCAGCATCGCGTAGATGCCGACCTTCGTCATGATCGCGAACAGCGCGGCCACCGGGCCGATGGCGCTGCGGTAGGCCTGCGGCAACCAGAACGACATCGGAAACACGGCGGCCTTCAGGCCGAACACGAGCATCAGCGTCGCGCCCGCGAACTGCGCGAGCGGCAGCGACTCCGGACCCAGACGCGCAAGACGTTCGCCCATGTCGGCCATGTTGAGCGTGCCCGTGATGCCGTAGAGCACACCGATCGCGATCAGGAAGAACGACGAGCCGACGAGGTTCATCAACAGATAATGCAAGCCGTTGCGCAGCCGTCGCGCGCCGCCGCCATGCAGCAGCAGCGCGTACGACGCGATCAGCAGCAGCTCGAAGAACACGAACAGGTTGAACAGGTCGCCCGCGAGGAATGCGCCGTTCAGGCCCATCAGCTCGAACTGGAACAGCGCACGGAAATAGCGGCCGCGCCGCGCGTCTTCGCTCGAGGTGCCGAGCAGGCAGCAGAGCGCGAGCACCGCCGTGAGCAGCAGCATCAGCGCGCCGAGCCGGTCGAGTTGCAGCACGATGCCGAACGGCGCGGGCCATGCGCCGAGCGCGTAGCTGGCGATTTCGCCTTGCGCGGCATGCGCCATCAGCACACCCGCGAGCGGCAGCAGCGCGATGATGGCGAGCGCATTCAACGCGCGCTGCAGGCGCTTCGCGCGCAGCGGCAACGCGACGATGAGCCCCGCGGTAAAGAGCGGAATCAGGATCGGGAGCAGGAGCACGTGGTTCATTCGCTGCGCGTCTCCTCGCCATTGACGTGATCGTTGCCCGTCATCGAAAACGAGCGAAGCGCGAGCACCACGGTGAAGGCTGTCATCGCGAAGCCGATCACGATCGCCGTCAGCACGAGCGCCTGCGGCACCGGATCGACGTATTGCGCCCCCGCCGCGATGACGGCCGGCTTGCCGATCGCCAGCCGGCCCATGCCGAGCAGAAACAGGTTGATCGCATACGAGAACAGCGTAATGCCGAGAATCACGGGCAACACGCGCGCGCACAGCAGCAGGTAGATGCCGCACGCGCAAAGCACGCCGACCGCGACGGCAAAGGCGGCTTCCATCAGCTTTTCTCCACGGATTGCATGTCTTTGTCGCGCACGCCGAGGTGCGAGACGATTGTCAGCGTCGTGCCTACCACCGCGCCCATCACGCCGAGATCGAACAGCATCGCCGTCGACAGCTCGATTTCGCCGACCAGCGGCAGATGCAGGTGCCCGAACGCGCTGGTCAAAAACGGCCGGCCGAACGCGAGGCTGCCGAGCCCGGTGGCCGCGGCGAGCAGAATGCCGTAGCCCGCGAGCGCGCGGTAGTTGATATGGATGCGCGACTCGGTCCACAGCACGCCATTCGCGACGTACTGCAGCAACAACGCGATCGAAATGATCAGCGAGGCGATGAAGCCACCGCCGGGCAGATTGTGGCCGCGCAGGAACACGAACACGGCGACCAGCACGGTGAGCGGCAGCATCAGCCGCGCGAGGATCGCCAGCATCAGCGGGTGCGATTGCGACGACCACGGCCGTCCGTCCGGCCCCGCATCGGGCGACTTCAGGCGCACGCCGCGCAGCAACGCTTTGACGGCGAGCCCAGCCACCACCAGCACGCTGACTTCGACCATCGTGTCGAAGCCGCGGAAATCGACGAGGATCACGTTGACGACGTTGTGACCGCCGCTGCCGGGCAGCGCATTGGCGAGGAAGTAAGGAGCGATGCCCGCCACCGGCGCGCTCGTCATGATCCGGTAGGTCACGCCGCCGAGCAGCACGCCGCCCGCGAGCGCGAGCACGCCGTTGCGCAGCCGCACGGGAAGCGGCTCGACGGCGCGCTGCAGCGTGGGCAGGAAATAGACGGCCAGCACGAGCAGCAGGATCGTGACCACTTCGACGGAGATCTGCGTGAGCGCGAGATCGGGTGCGGAGAAGCGCACGAAGGCGAGCGACACGAGCAGACCGCAGGTGCTCAGCATGATCAGCGCGTACAGCGTGTGTGCCCGCACGAGCACCACGCCGAGCGCGAGCACCGACATCAGCACGAGCCCGCCCAGCGTGAGCGGATCGAGCGGCAGGCGTGCGTAGCTGCCGCTCCATGCATCGAGCGCGACGAGCGAGGCACCCGGCACGATCAGCATCGCCGCGATCATCCATGCGAGGTAGGCCGGCAACGAGCGCGTCTCGAACCCACGCACGATCACGCCGGCACTGCGTTCGAGACGCTGCACGACGCGGTCGAAGATTTCGCTCGCGTTCAACTCGGTGAGCACCGAGCGGCGATGGCGAAACGCGTTGCGGCGCAGGAAGAAGAGGACCGCGCCCGCCGTGAACGACAGCACGCTCATCACGAGCGGCGTGTTGATGCCGTGCCACAGGCTCAGGCTGTAGTCGGGCACCTTGCCGCCGAGCGTGATCCACGCCGCCGACTCGAGCAGCCTGCCGATGCTTTGCTGCGGGAACAGGCCGATCAGCAGGCACACCGCCACAAGAATCTCGACCGGCAGCTTCATGAAGCGAGGGGGTTCGTGCGGCGGATAGTGCGGCAGATCGTGCGGCGTCTCGCCGTCGAAGAACACGCCCCAGACGAAGCGCAGCGAGTACGCCACGGAGAGCGCCGCCGCCACGATCGCGACGACCGGCACGGCGAGGTTCAACGGCCCGAACATGCTTTGCGCGAGCGTTTCGCCGAAGAACATTTCCTTGGAGAGAAAGCCGTTGAGCAGCGGCACACCGGCCATCGCCAGCGACGCCACGCCCGCGAGCGCGGCCGTGTGGGGCATGTACCGGCGCAAGCCGCGCAGACGGCCCAGATCGCGCGTGCCGGTTTCGTGATCGATGATGCCCGCGGCCATGAAGAGCGACGCCTTGAAGACGGCGTGGTTCACCGTGTGAAAGAGCGCCGCGACGGTGGAGAGCTGCGTATCGAGGCCGAACAACAGCACGATCAGGCCGAGATGACTGATGGTCGAATACGCGAGCAGGCCCTTCAGATCGCGCTGGAACAGCGCCATCGCCGCGCCGCCCACGAGCGTGACGAGCCCGGCGAGCGTCGCCGTGTATGCCCACAGGTGGCTTCCTTCGAACACGGGATAGAGACGCGCGAGCAGGAACACGCCGGCTTTCACCATGGTCGCCGAATGCAGGTACGACGAGACGGGGGTGGGCGCCGACATCGCGTGCGGCAGCCAGAAATGGAATGGAAACTGCGCCGACTTCGTGAACGCCGCGAACAGCGTGAGCAACAGGATGGCCGGGAACAGCCGATCGTGCTGCACCTTGTCCACCTGAGCGAGCACGTCGTTCAGCTCGTAGCTGCCGCATACGTGGCCGAGCAGCAGCACCGCGGCGAGCAGCGCGAGACCGCCGGCGCCGGTGATGGTGAGCGCCATGCGCGCGCCGCGCCTCGCGTCTGGCCGCCACGGCCAGAAGCCGATCAGCAGGAACGAGACGAGGCTCGTGAGCTCCCAGAAGATGACGAGCAGCAGCAGGTTGTTCGACAGCACGACGCCGAGCATCGCGCCCATGAAGAGCAGCAGCAGCAGGTACAGACGCGGCAGCGCGTCGCTGCCGGCGAGGTAATAGCGTGCGTAGATGAAGACGAGCAGGCCGATCGCGAGCACGAGCAGTGCGAACATGAACGACAGGCCATCGAGGCGCAGCGACAGCGCAAGGCCGATGTCGGGCACCCACTCATGACGCCATTGCATCACGTCGTGGTCGGCCATGCCCACGCGCTCGCTGAGCAGCAGCCCGCAGCCTAACAGTGCCGCTCCGAACGCGATCCACGTGCAGAGCGCGGCGGCGCGCTGCCTCGTGAGCGCAATGAGCGCCGCGGCGATGAATGGAAGTACGACGAGCCACCCCAGTACCATTCGATGCCCTCCGGGAGTTCGAAGCGTGCGCTACACGATGAGGCTGGCCGGCGGAGGCGGGCTGGAGTGCCGCCTGCCTGGAGGCTGTCCACGGCGCACCATCATAGCCGCAAACCGATGGCGGTTCACACCGGGAATTGTAAGGTCCTCGCAAGGCGTGGCCGGCTCAACTGCCCAACGGGTTCAATCCCAAGCTCTACCGCGAAGCGAATCCCGACGTCGCCCCGGCGGGTGTCGACGCGCTCGATCACTGCGTCGAGTTCGGCCGCGCGGAGGGCCGGCCGCTGCGGCCCTGTGTGACGCTGCGCACCGAGGCAGGCGAGGGCGGCCTGCTTCGGCGAAGTCGAAGATTGCCCCCGCCAGCCCCTTTCTGCACGCCCGCCGATCTTGCTCTAAACTAGCGCCCGCCCAACCTACGCTCCGCCGCGCCACGTCACGAGCAACAACCGATGCCCCCAGCCTCTTCCGATCCCGCCGATTCCCCGAATTTCAGCCTGCCGAAACACCTGCCGTTCCAGCGCTTCTGGTGCACCCGCATCCTCGCGTCGCTATCGTTCCAGATGCTCGCCGTCGCGATGGGCTGGCATGTCTACGCGCTCACGCATAGCGCGTTCGCGCTTGGCTTCGTCGGCCTCGCGCAGTTCCTGCCGATGTTCCTGCTGACGCTCGTCGTCGGCCATGTCGCCGATCGTTACGATCGCCGCCGCATCGCCGCCGTCTGCCAGAGCCTCGAAAGCGTCGCCGCGTTGCTGTTTGCGATCGGCACCTTCGGCGGCTGGATCACCGCACCGCTCATCTACGTGCTGGCCGCCTGCGTCGGCGCGGCGCGCGCGTTCGAATCGCCGGCGGTGTCGTCGCTGCTGCCGGCCGTCGTGCCGCGCGGCTATCTGCCGAAGGCGACCGCGTGGGCCACCTCCGCCAATCAGACCGCGCAGATCGCCGGGCCCGCGCTCGGCGGTCTGCTGTACGGGATCGGTCCGGGCGTGGCGTATCTCGCGTGCGCGCTGTCGTTCGCAGCCGCGGCGACTTCGGTGTGGAGCATTCCGCTGCAAACGAAGCCGGCGCGCCGCGCGCCCGTCACGCTCGAGTCGGTCTTCTCGGGCATCAGGTTCATTCGCCGCGAGCCGGTGATTCTCGGCGCGCTGTCGCTCGATCTGTTCGCGGTGCTGTTCGGCGGCGCGACCGCGTTGCTGCCGATCTTCGCGCGCGACGTGCTGCATGCGGGCCCGCTCGGTCTCGGGCTATTGCGTTCGGGCACGGCGATCGGCGCGCTGGCCGGCACGATCTGGCTCGCGCATTTCCCGTTGCGCAACCGGCCCGGTGCGGCGATGTTCGGCGGCGTGATCGCGTTCGGCATCGCGACGATCGTGTTTGCGCTGTCGCATCAGTTCTTCCTCTCGCTACTCGCGCTGATGGCGCTCGGCGCGTCGGACACGATCAGCGTGGTGGTGCGGCTCTCGCTCGTGCAGCTGCGCACGCCCGATGAAATGCTCGGCCGCGTCAGCGCGGTCAATTCGCTGTTCATCGGGACGTCGAATCAATTGGGCGAATTCGAATCGGGCCTGACCGCTGGATGGTGGGGCGCGCAGCCGGCGGTGCTGGTCGGCGGTGTCGCGACGATCGCTATCGCGCTGCTGTGGATGCGCCTGTTCCCGGAACTGCGGCACACGCGCACACTCGAGCGCGAAGAGGCGCTGGCGGCGAGCGCCTGATTGCCGGGAGTGGCCTTGTCCGCCATCGCCCCATCCATGACACGACGAGGAGACGAACCCCATGAGCCAGTCCGAACTGAATCCCGCCGCGCCGGTCGCGGCGACGATCTATCGCGGTGATTCGATCGAGAACACGCATCTCGCGCACGTCGCGGTCGTCGATGCGGACGGCCGTCTGCTCTATTCGTTCGGCGACGCCGCGCGCATGACGCTCGCGCGTTCCGCGGCGAAGCCGGCGCAGGCGCTCACCGTGCTCGAAACCGGCGCGCTCGACCAGTGCGGTTTCGACGAAGCCGATCTCGCGCTGATGTGCGCATCGCACAGCAGCGAGCCGCGGCATATCGAACGCACCCGCGGCATGCTCGCGAAAGCTCAGGCGAGCGAGGCCGATCTGCGTTGCGGCGGTCATCCGCCGTTATCGGATGCGGTGTACGTCGACTGGATCCAACGCGGCTTTACGCCCACCGGCGTGTGCAGCAACTGTTCGGGCAAGCACGCGGGCATGCTGGCCGGCGCGCGTTCGATCGGCGCGGCGCTCGCCGGTTATGAGCTGCCCGAGCATCCGTTGCAGGTGCGCGTGAAGCGGACGGTCGCGAGCGTCTGCGATCTGCCGGACGAGGGGGTGGAATGGGCGATCGACGGCTGCAATCTGCCGACGCCGGCCTTTCCGCTCGACCGGCTCGCGCGCCTGTTCGCAAAGCTCGCGGCGGCGCGCGATCAGCAGGAAGCGGGCGCCGCGACGCCGCCGCGCACGGCCGCGCTCGCGCGGATCTATCGCGCGATGACGTCCTATCCGGAACTGGTCGGCGGGGAAGGGCGCTTCTGCACGCTGCTGATGCAGGCGTTCGATGGTGCGCTGGTCGGCAAGGTCGGCGCGGACGGCAGCTATGCGATCGGCGTGCGCGCGTCGCATCAGACCGCACGGCTTGGCGCGCAAGGCGCGCTCGGCATCGCGCTGAAAGTCGAGGACGGCAGTCCCGGCGTGGCCTACGCGATCGCTGCCGAGTTGCTCGCCGTCCTCGGTATCGGCACGCCTGATCAACGCGCGGCGCTCGAAGGCTTTCGTGCGCCGAAGCGGCTCAACACGATGGGCATCGAGATCGGCCGCATGGGGTTCTCGATCGAGCTCGCGGCGCATCGTTGAGCACGGCTGCCGCGACCCGATTGGCTACTCGATGTAGCCGCCCTCAACCCGCCGCCACTTTTACCGGCGCGGCACCCAACGCCTGCCGAATCGCATCGGCGAGCTCGCTCGCCGCGAACTTCGCGACATAGCCGTTCGCGCCCGCATTCTTCACATGCGCTTCGTTCGCCGCGCCCGTCAGCGACGAGTGAATGATCACCGGAATATCGCGCGTGCGTGCATCGGCCTTGATCTGGCGCGTCAGCATGAAGCCGTCCATCTCCGGCATCTCGAGATCGGTCAGCACCAGCGCGATGCTGTCCTTCGCGCGCGTGCCGTTCTGCTGCGCTTCGCGCGCGACCCGCTGCAGCGTTTGCCACGCTTCTTCGCCGGTCTTCGTCATGATGTAGTCGGCGCCGATCGCGCTGAGCGCCTGCTCGATCAGCTTGCGCGCGAAACCGGAGTCGTCGGCGGCGAGGATCTTCGCGCCGGGGCGGATGCCGAGCGCCGCGCCGACCGACGTCGGATCGACGCTCGGATGCTGCGACGGAAACACGTCGCGCAACACCTGCTCGACGTCGATCACCTGGGCGAGCCGCGAGTCGCCGGTATTGCCGTCGATGCGCGCGATGCTCGTGACGAGCTTGCCGCCCGCCGAACCATCGGCCGACAGTACTTGGTTCCATTCGAGCCGCACGATCTCGTCGACTTCTTCGACCGCGAAGGCCTGGGTCGAACGCGCGAACTCGGTGACGAGCAGGATGTTCAGGCCGCGGGTCGGCTCGCAACCCATCAGTCGCGGCAGATCGATCACGGGGATGATCTGCCCGCGAATGTCGACGGCGCCCATCACGAACGGCGACGATCCGGCAATCGGCGTGATGCTCGGCATCGTCGAGATCTCGCGCACCTTGAACACATTGATCCCATACAGCTCGTGCGTGTCGCTGCCCGGCACGCAGCCGAGACGGTAGAGCAGCAGCTCGAACTTGTTGGAGCTCGTCAGGTTGCTGCGTTCGGTGTTGCGGTCGTGATTGGCACGGTGTTCATCTGCCATTGGAATCGTTCTCCGGGATTGCGGTGCTCAGCGGTGCCAAGCGGTGCTTCTCTCTGGTTATCGGCGTCGATGGCGAAAAGTTCAGCACTGCATGGCAGTTTCGCGGGGCGCATTCATCTGAGGGTTACCTAAGGTTACAGAAGCGACAGCAGCGTTTCACCTGCCTGACGACGTGGCTTCTAGAATCGGCAGCGATAAAAGCGTGGCGCCGCGCTGGGCTCGCAAGCCGGCCGCGGAGTTTGACATCGCACGCTTGATTCGCGGCGCACACGTGTCCTTCGTTTTACTTTCAGCTGCTTACACCTCAAGGAGAACGTATGATCCGCCTGCCTTCCGTCCCCTTCGCCCGCATCGCTGCCGCTGCCTGCTTCGGCGGTCTTCTGACGGCCGCCTCGGTGGCCAGCGCGCAGAGCGCCGCGCCCGCGGACACGGGCCGCCTGCATGCCGCCGACCAGAGCTTCATCGCGGACGGCACGCAAGCTGTCGCGACGCAGCGCGATGCCGCGCGCATCGCCACCGCGCGTTCGACGGACCGCGACGTGAAGGCGTTTGCCGAGCGCGTGTCGAACGACGACGCGAAGATCACCGACGCGTTGCGCGCGGCGAGTCCGCGCGGTGTCGACGTGCCGAAGAACGACCCCGATGCAGCCGTGCTCGCGAGCATCAACAATCTGCGCGGCGCGGAGTTCGACAAGACGTACATCGAACAGGTCGCGCTCGCCGGTGAACAGAAAGCGCTGTCCGCGTTTCAGGCGGAAATCGCATCGGGCCGCGACGAGCAGTTGAAGAACGCTGCGAAGCAGGCGCTGCCGACGATCCAGCAGCACTATGCGATGGCGCAGGATCTGGCGAAGCGCAAGCATCTGTCGGTGGCCGCGCAATAAGCAGCGCGAGGCTGCCACGACGGTCCTTCGAATCCGGGCTTTTCGGCGATAATCGAGCGCTTCTCGCGGTCACGTCACGTCACGCGCGACGCGACCGCTCCGACGATTCTTCGCGCCTTCGATTCCAGGTACCGCATGAGCAAGCCCGCCAGTCTCCCGCAACAGTTGGACCATCTGCTTCGACAAGCCGTCGCGCTCCAGCAGAACGGCGCGCTCGTCGAAGCGGAGGAGCTGTATCGCGAGATTCTCGACCTGAAGCCGAAGCACGGCGACGCGCTGCGCTGGCTCGGCGAACTCGCGCTGCAAACGGGCCGCTTGCACGACGGTGTCGATCTGCTGAAGAAGGCGCTCGCGGTCAACCCGAAACAGCCGGCCGTGCATTCGAATCTCGCCTACGCGCTGAACGCGTTGCAGCGTCATGACGAAGCGCTCGCCTGCGCCGAGCGCGCGCTCGTGACGCAGCCGAAATTCGCCGATGCGCTGAACAATCGCGGCAATGCCTTGGCGGCGTTGAATCGTCCGCTCGATGCGCTCGCGAGCTACGAGCGCGCGCTTTCGCTCGCGCCGGAGCTTGCGGCGGCGTGGAACAACCGCGCGTGCGTGCTGCGCGATCTCGGCCGTTATGCCGATGCACTCGATAGCTGCGACAAGGCGCTCGCGTTGCAGCCGAACTATCCGGATGCCTGGAGCAATCGCGGCAACGTGCTAGGCGATCTGAACCAGCCGGACGAAGCGCAGCGCTGCTATCAGCGCGCGCTGGAACTCGCGCCTGGGTTCGTCGATGCATGGAACAACCTCGGTCTCGCGCAGATCGATCTGAATCGGCGCGAAGCGGCGTTGTCGAGCTATGAACGTGCGCTGACGTTGAATCCCGCGTCGGTCGAAGCGCACTGGAACCAGTCCTTGTGTCTGCTGCAGATGGGGCGCTTCGAAACCGGCTGGCGCGAATACGAATGGCGCTGGCAGCGCAGCCGCATCAAGGCCGGCAAGCGCGCATTCGCGCAGCCGCTGTGGCTCGGCGATTTTCCGCTAGACGGCAAGACGATCCTGCTGCATGCGGAGCAGGGTCTCGGCGACACGCTGCAGTTCTGCCGCTATGCGACGCTCGTCGCCGGACTCGGCGCGAAGGTCGTGCTCGAAGCGCCGGGCGCGTTGTTGCGGCTGCTGTCGACGCTCGACGGTGTAGATCAGTTGGTCGAAGCGGGGCAGCCGTTGCCGCCCTTCGATTGTCATTGTCCGCTGTTGAGCTTGCCGCTTGCGTTCAACACGAACGAAGCGAGCATGCCGGCCGTGAAGCCGTATCTGTTTGCGCAGCCCGCGGCCGTGAGCGAATGGCGCGAGCGTATCGAACACGATCACGTCACTGACACCCAAGCAGGCAGGCCACTGAAAGTCGGCCTCGTCTGGGCCGGCGAAAACCGCGCGCATGTCGCGGAGTTGCGCAAGATCGACGCGCGCCGCTCGCTCGCGTTCGAGCAATTCGCGCCACTTCTCGCCCTCCCGAACGTACGTTTCTTCAGCGTGCAGAAGGGCGCGGCCGCGCCGCAACTCGCCGACAGCGCACACCGCGAACGGGTCGCCGATTACACCGACCTGCTGCACGATTTCGCCGATACCGCCGCGCTCGTCGCCAATCTCGATCTGCTGATTTCGGTGGATACGTCGACCGCGCACCTGGCCGGCGCGCTCGACAAACCCGTCTGGATCCTGAACCGCTTCGACACCTGCTGGCGCTGGCTGCTCGAACGCAGCGACACGCCGTGGTATCCGTCCGCGCGGCTGTTCCGTCAACCGGCGCTCGGCGCCTGGGACAGCGTGATCGACGCCGTGCGCGATGCGCTGGCGGAGTTGAGCGTGTCGCCGTCGTGACCTGTTTTCGCCCACGCGGGTAGACTGAACCTCCGTTCATCGACGGCAATGCCACGGAGATTCTTCAATGGAATACAGACATCTGGGTGCATCGGGTTTCAAGGTGCCGGTGCTGAGTTTCGGCACCGGTACGTTCGGCGGCAAGGGTGAATTTTTCGAGGCGTGGGGCGCGACCGACGTCGCCGAAGCGCGGCGTCTGATCGACATCTGCTTCGACGCGGGCGTCACGATGTTCGACACCGCCGACATCTATTCGAAGGGCGCGTCCGAGTCGGTGCTCGGCGAAGCGCTCAAGGGCAAGCGCGACAAGGCGCTGATCTCGACGAAGGCGACCTTCCGTTTCGACGACGATCCGAACGGCGTGGGCTCGTCGCGCTTCCATCTGATCCGCGCGGTCGATGCGTCGCTCAAGCGTCTGCAGACCGACTACATCGACCTGTTCCAGTTGCACGGGTTCGATGCGAAAACACCGATTCCCGAAGTGCTGTCCACGCTCGACGACCTCGTGCGCGCGGGCAAGATCCGCTATATCGGCGTGTCGAATTTCTCCGGCTGGCATCTGATGAAGTCGCTCGATATCGCGGACCGCTACGGCTATCCGCGTTACGTCGCGAATCAGACCTACTACTCGCTGGTCGGGCGCGATTACGAGTGGGAACTGATGCCGCTCGGCATCGACCAGGGCGTCGGCGCGGTGGTGTGGAGCCCGCTCGGCTGGGGGCGCCTGACGGGCAAGCTCAAGCGCGGTCAGCCGTTGCCGGAAACGAGCCGTCTGCACAAGACCGCCGACATGGGGCCGCCGGTGCCGCAAGAATATCTGTTCAGCGTCCTCGACGCGCTCGACGACGTTGCCGCCGAAACCGGCAAGACCGTGCCGCAGATCGCGCTGAACTGGCTGCTGCAACGGCCGACCGTCGCGACGGTCCTGATCGGCGCGCGCGACGAGGCGCAACTGCGGCAGAACCTCGGCGCGGTCGGCTGGAGTCTGACGCCCGATCAGGTCGCGAAGCTCGACGCGGCGAGCGCCGTGCGCCCCGCGTATCCGTACTGGCATCAGGAAGGCTTCGCCGAGCGCAATCCGAAGGCGGTTTGAGCGGCAGGTCGCGGTGGCCCGGCGCGGCGACGCGCCGGACCACCGTATGTCGTCAGGCGAGACCGCCGTTGGCCCGCAGCACCTGTCCATTGACCCAGCTCGCGTCCGGGCCGACCAGAAACGCGATCACGCCCGCCACGTCTTCCGGCTCGCCGAGGCGTTGCAGCGGCGGCATCTTCGCGAACGTCTCGATCTGTTCGTCGGTCTTGCCTTCGAGGAACAGCGCGGTCGCGATCGGTCCCGGCGCGACTGCATTCACCGTGATGTTGCGCCCGCGCAGCTCCTTCGCGAACACGCGTGTGAACGCTTCGACGGCCGCCTTGGTCGCGGTGTAGATGCCGTAGCCGGGCAGGTTCAGCGCGAGCACGCTGGTCGAGAAATTGACGATGCGTCCGCCGTCGTTGAGGCGCGCGGCCGCTTCGCGCAGCGTGTTGAAGGTGCCGCGCACGTTGATGTCGAAGGTCTGGTCGTAGAGTGCGTCGGGCGTGTCGGCGAGCGGCGTGGGTTTCATCACGCCCGCGTTGTTGACGAGCACGTCGACCTTGCCCAGTTCGCGTTCCGTGATCTCGAACAGGCGGCGCACGTCGTCGGGCTTCGACACGTCGGCTCGCACCGCGACCGCCTTGCCACCGGCTTCGCGGATCGCGGCGACGAGCGCCTCGGCTTCGCCCGCGCTCGATGCGTAGTTGACGGCGACCGCGTAGCCGTCCTTCGCGAGCCGCTGGGCGATCGCCGTGCCGATGCCGCGTGCGGCGCCCGTCACGATGGCGACTTTCGGTTGGGGTTGGTTGGTGTTCATGATTCGGTTCCTTTCAGAAGGGAGTAGATCGGTGAGGTGAATCATGAACGCTTTCGACGCTGGGATAATCCGGTTAGACTCGCCATCATCATTCCATTCGCTTTAATAATCCGCCGATATGGACCGTTTCGAGGAAATGCGCGTATTCGTGCGGATCGCTGAGCGCCAGAGCTTCACGCGAGCCGCCGACGATCTGCAGATCCCGCGCGCGACCGTCACCAACCTGATGAAGCGCCTGGAAGAGCGGCTCGGCGCGCGCCTGCTCGAGCGCACGACGCGCACGGTGCGGCTCACGCCCGACGGCGACGCGCACTACCAGCGCTGCGTGCGCCTGATCGCCGACATGGAGGAGGCCGAGGGGGCATTTACCGATCTCGCGCCGAAGGGGCTCCTGCGCGTGAACGTGCAGGGCACGCTCGCGCGACATTTCGTGGTGCCGGCGCTGCCCGCGTTTCTTGCGCGTTTTCCGGATATCGAACTGATGATCGGCGAGGACGACCGGCTCGTCGACCTGGTGCGCGAGGGCATCGACTGTGTGCTGCGCGCGGGCGTGCTGCAGGATTCGTCGATGGTCGGGCGGCGCGTCGCGCAACTGCAGCAGGTCACGGTCGCGAGTCCCGCGTATCTGGCCGCGTATGGCGAGCCGTCCGATCCTGCGGCGCTGTCGACACACCGGGCGGTCAACTACGTGTCGAGCGCGACCGGCAAGCCGGTGCCGCTCGAATTCCGCGTCGACGGTCGCGATACCGCGCTTGTGCTGCCGTCGGCGGTATCGGTGAGCGGCGCCGAGCTGTATGCGGGCGCGGCCATCGCCGGACTCGGCATCGTGCAGGTGCCGCGCTATCGGGTCGAAGGCGAACTGGCGGCGGGGCGGCTGCGGATCATTCTCGCGGACTATCCGCCGCCGCCGCTGCCCGTGTCGGTGCTGTATCCGCAGAACCGGCAGTTGTCGCCGCGAGTGCGCGTGTTCGCGCAGTGGTTGCGGGAGATTTTCGAAGCGGTGAGCTGAGCGAACGAAACCGCGCGCTCAGGCCGGGCGCGCCGGCGCACGCTGCCCGGCATCACGCAGATACTCGACGAACCGGTTTGCCACGGGCTCCGCGTCGCCGCTGCGCCGCAACAGCAGCACGTCGGAGCGCAGCGTTGGCCCGTTGAGCGGCACGAAGCTGACGCGTGGATCGTGGATCTGTCGCAACGTGTACGGCACGAGCGCGACCCCCATGCCGAAGCCGACCATCGTGACGACCGTTTGCCATAGCCGCGCCTCGTGGCGGATCAAGGGACTGAAGCCGGCGCCCACGCACTGCGCGATGATCAGATCGTGATAATGCGGCGACACGGTGCGCGGAAACAGGATGAACGGCTCCTGCGCGAGCGCGCGCAGATCGACCTTGCGCTTCTTCGCGAGCGCGTGATCGGCCGGCAGGCAGCACAGGAACGGCTCGGAAAACACCGTCGTCGACGTCACGTCCGACGGAAAATTGCCCCAATGCGCGTAGCCCATGTCGATCTGCATGCGCTGGATCGCTTGCACCTGCTCGCTCGTGTTCATTTCCTTCAGCACGATTTCGACGCCCGGATGATCGGCTTCGAAGCGCCTCACCGCCTGCGGCATGCCGCGATACAGCATCGAGTTCACGAAGCCGATGCGCAACCGGCCGGCGAGGCCATGCGCGGAGCGCACCGTGATGCGCTCGGCTTCGCTCGCCTGCAGCAGCAGCCGGTGCGCTTCGCCGAGCAGCGCCTGGCCCGCGTTGGTCAGCGCGACCGACTTGTTGGTGCGCGCGAGCAGTTGCACGCCGAGCTGCTCTTCGAACTTGCGAATGTCGAAACTGAGCGCCGGCTGCGAAATGAACAACCGCTTCGCTGCGCGCCCGAAATGCAGCTCCTCGGCGACCGCCACGAAATAGCGCAACTGCTTCAGATCCATCGCCGTCTCCGTTCTTCGATCGATAAGCACCGTCTATCGTACCGGATATAAGTTGTATTAGACGATTATCGAAGCCGCTTCTATGCTGCTTTCCACAACAGGAGACAAGCATGAGCGAAATCATCGCCGAGCCGGCCCACGGCTCGTCCAACATCCCCGATAGCCGCGGCATCAACTTCTTCTCCAGCGATCCCGAACTCGCGCGCCTGTTGAGGCTGCATCTCGGCGAGGCGCTCTATCAGGAACTCGAAAGCCAGTTCGTCTCGCTCGGTCAGCGCGCCTCGGACGAACTCGACCTGTGGGCGCTCTCGGCCGACAAGAACCCACCCACGTTGCGGCACCGCACGCGGCGCGGCGAAGCGCTGCAGAGCATCGACAAGCATCCCGACTACGTCGCGCTCGAACGCGTCGCCTACGCGGAGCTCGGCCTCGCGTCGATGAGCCACGACACGCGCGACGGCAAACGGACCCCGCCGCCGCTCGTCAAATACGCGCTGACGTTCCTGTTCGTGCAGGCCGAGTTCGGCCTGTGCTGCCCGGTCAGCATGACCGATTCGCTGACGCGCACATTGCGCAAATTCGGCGCGCCGGAACTGGTCGCGCGGTTTCTGCCGATGCTCGCATCGCGCGATTTCGACACGCTGTATCAAGGCGCGATGTTCATGACCGAGCAGGCGGCCGGCTCCGACGTCGCGCGCATCGCGACGCGCGCCGTGCTCGAAGCCGACGCGCACGGTGAACAGCAATGGCACCTGTATGGCGACAAATGGTTCTGCTCGAACGCAGACGCCGATCTCGCGATGGTGCTCGCGCGCCCCGACGGCGCGCCCGAGGGCATCAACGGCCTCGGTCTGTTCCTGCTGCCGAAGACGCTGCCGGACGGTTCGCGCAATCGCTACCGGATCGTGCGTCTGAAAGATAAACTCGGCAGCCGATCGATGGCGAGCGGCGAGATCGTGCTCGAAGGCGCGCTCGCGTATCTGATCGGCGAAGTGGGGCGCGGCTTCCACCAGATGGCCGACATGATCAACATGTCACGGCTGTCGAACGGCGTGCGCGCGGCGGGTCTGATGCGCCGCTCGCTGACCGAAGCGCTGCACATCGCGCGGCATCGCGAAGCGTTCGGCCGCAAGCTGATCGCGATGCCGCTGATGCAGCGGCAGCTGATGAAGATGATGCTGCCCACCGAGCAGGCGCGTTCGATGTTCATGCGCATCGCCCTGCTGCTGCCCCAGGCTGACGCGGGAGATCGCGTGGCCGCGAAGTGCGTGCGCATCCTCACGCCGCTCATCAAGTTCCGTGCATGCCGCGACGCGCGCCGGGTGACCGGCGACGCGATGGAAGTGCGCGGCGGCTCGGGCTACATCGAGGAATGGAGCGACGCGCGGCTCGTGCGCGACGCGCACCTCGGCTCGATCTGGGAAGGCACGAGCAATATCGTCGCGCTCGACATCGCGCGCGCCGCGAAGCGCGACGGCGCGCTCGAGCCGCTGCGCACGTATCTGCAGGATCTGCTCGGCGCGGCCGGCTTGCCCGCGGCAAGCCTCGCGCTGCTGCGTTCGACGCTGGCGCGTGCTTGCGACGCGCTCGCGAGCGTCGCTGAATCGGGCCGCGACGAATGGGTGCGCCAGGCGGGCTCCGCGCTGTACCACGCGAGCACCGCCGTGCTGATGGCCTGCGAAGGCGCGCGGCTCGGTCCCGACTACCGGCGTCTCGCGCTCGCGCATCTGGTCGTGCGCCACAAGCTGCTGCCGTCCGACCCGCTCGATGTGCGCGGCGGGCAAGACGAGATCGAGGTGCTCGACGCGCTCGTCAACGACCGTCCCGTCACGCTCGATCAGGCGCTGCGGCTGCTGCCGGCCGGAGGGGCGCAATGACGGCCTCGCTCAATCACGGCAAGCAGCGTTGCGACGGCGCGCTGCAAGGTATCAAGGTGGTCGATCTGAGCCGCGTGCTCGGCGGCCCGTACTGCACGCAGGCGCTGGCCGATCACGGCGCCCAGGTGATCAAGCTCGAACCGCCCGACGGCGACGAAACGCGCGGCTGGGGGCCGCCGTTCTTCGGCGACACCGCGTGGTATTTCGCGGGCGTGAATCGTAACAAGCAGGGCATCGCGGTCGACCTGTCGCGTGACGAAGGGCGCGAGCTTCTCTGGAAGCTGCTCGACGATGCCGACGTGCTGGTCGAAAACTTCAAGCCCGGCACGCTGAAACGCTGGGGCATGGACTACGAAGAAGTGCTGCGCGAGCGCTTTCCGAAGCTGATTCATTGCGCGGTGTCGGGCTTCGGCCCCGACGGGCCGCTCGGCGGTCTGCCGGGCTATGACGCGGCGATCCAGGCGATGACCGGCCTGATGAGCGTGAACGGCGAGCACGACGGGCCCGCGCTGCGCGTCGGCCTGCCGGTCGTCGATATGGTCACCGGTCTCAACGCGCTCGCCGGCATCCTGCTCGCGCTCGCCGAGCGCGCGAACAGCGGCCGCGGCCAGTCGATCGATATCGCGCTGTACGACTGCGGCGTGTCGCTGCTGCATCCGCATCTGCCGAACTACTTCGGCTCCGGCCGCACGCCGCAGCGCACCGGCAACGCGCATCCGAACATCACGCCCTACGACAGCTACCGCACCGCGAGCGCGCCGATCTTTCTGGCGGTCGGCAACGACCGGCAGTTCGCGAAGCTGTGCGCGCATCTAGGCGCGCCCGAACTGGCCGACGATCCGCGTTTCGCCGATAACCGCAGCCGCTGCGGGCATCGCGAGCCGCTCAAGGCGGCGCTCGAAAGCCTGCTCGCGAAGCACGATTGCGAGCCGCTCGCGCAACAGCTGATTCGCCTTGGCGTGCCGTGCGGACCAGTGCAGTCCGTCGATGTGGTCGCGAAGCATCCGCACACGCTGCATCGCGGCATGGTGGTCGACATGGGTGAGTACCGCGGCACCGCGTCGCCGATCAAGCTGTCGCGCACGCCGGCCACCTACCGCAGCGCGCCGCCGTCGCTCGGCGCCGATACGCGCGAGGTGCTCGACGCGCTCGGCATCGACGGCGAGACGCAGCGGCGTCTGTTCGAAGCGGGCGTGCTGAAGTCGGCGACGCCCGTCGTCGAAGCCGAAGCGGACGCGCTCAAAAGCTGACGCGTCGCCGCCGCGCAAGCGGGGCTATTCCGGTGACGGCACGCAGAAGCCGCGCCATTCATCAGCAGTACGCGGCAATCCGGTTGCCGCGGATAGGAGACAAAGACATGCATCGCGAGCCAGACGAAGCCGCCCATCACGTTCAACCTGCGCGCCAGCCCACGCGCGCGGCCGCCGCCGCGTTCGTCGGCACCACGATCGAGTGGTACGACTTTTACATCTACGCCACCGCGTCCGCGCTGATCTTCGGCAAGCTGTTCTTCCCCGGCAGCGATCCGTTCTTCGCGACGCTCGCCTCGTTCGGCACGTTCGCGGTCGGCTTCTTCGCGCGACCGTTCGGCGGCCTCGTGTTCGGCCACCTCGGCGACCGCATCGGCCGCAAGAAGGCGCTCGTCGCGACGCTGATCATCATGGGCGTCGGCACGGTCGGGATCGGCTTTCTGCCGACCTATGCGAGCGCCGGCGTGATGGCGCCGGTTCTGCTCGTGCTGCTGCGCGTCGCGCAGGGCATCGCGATCGGCGGCGAGTGGGGCGGCGCGGTGCTGATGGCGAGCGAACACGCGCCGCAGGGCAAGCGCACGTTTTTCGCGTCGTTCGCACAGCTCGGCAGCCCTGCCGGTCTGATCCTGTCGCTGCTTGCGTTTCGCGCGGTCGCGTCGATGGACAAGGACGTGTTTCTCAACTGGGGCTGGCGCTTGCCGTTTCTCGCGAGCGCGGTGCTGTTGCTGGTCGGTCTGGTGATCCGCGCGGGCGTCAGCGAATCGCCGGAATTCACCGCGGTGAAGGAGCAGCGCCGCGTCGCCGCGCTGCCGATCGCGGAAGTGCTGCGCGACGCGTGGCGCACCGTGCTGCTGTGCCTCGGCGCAAATGTGATCGGCGTGGCGGGCGCGTGGTTCGTCAACACCTTCATGCTCAATTACACGACGCAGACGCTCGGCCTCGATCGGTCGCTGATTCTCGATTGCCTGTTCATCGTCGCGTTCATCCAGCTGTTCACGCAGCTCGGCTCGGGCTGGTTCGCGCAGCGCATCGGCACCGGACGTTTTCTGAAAGGCGCGGCCGCGCTCGCGATGCTCTCGCCGTATCCGATGTTCGCGCTGGTGTCGACCGGGCGGCCGGTGGCGATCGTCGTCGGTATCGCGCTCACGGTGATGTGCATGTCGAGTTCTTACGCGGTGATGGCCGGCTTCATGTCGACCGCGTTCCCGGTACGGGTTCGCTATTCGGCGATCTCGCTGTCGTATCAGGTGTGCGCGGCGCTGGCCGGCGGTCTGACGCCGCTGATCGGCACCTTGCTCGCGCATCAGTATCCGGGCGCGTGGTGGCCGCTCGCGGGGTTCTATACGTGCCTCGCCGCGGTGTCGCTGGTCTGTATCGGCACGCTCGAGCGCCGCAAGCGCGATCTGACGCAGGGCGTGGCCGAGGCCGAGGCTGTCTGAGTTTGCCTTGGCGAGCATCGTCGTGTGCTCGCCCATCCCGCGCAAACGCAAGGCGATGTTTTTTTCGTGGTTAACCCCTGGACATGTGCGCGCCACATAATGTCATTCTCAAGCGCGCAGAAAGCCACCCGTGATCGAGGGTGGATGCACGGAAAGACGGGGGATCAGATCATGAATCGCTTTCGTTCGCTGGGTGTGGTGACGGGCGCGGCGCAGTTCGCCAGCGCCGACATTCTCAGCCGGATGAGCACGGCGTCGAGCCGGCCAGGCACGGCACGTCCCTACGATCTCATTTTCGAGCCGCGCTCGTGGCAGGGGACCGCCGTGCCCGCCGCAACCGATGCGCAGTTCAAGATCCACGTGTTCGACACGATGCGCGGGTTCGAAAAGCGCGGTGTCGATGCGATCGTTTTGCCCTGCTTCCTGAGTCACACCTTCATCGACGAACTCGCGGCCAACCTCGCCGTGCCGGTCGCCAACATCATGACCGCGCTGTTGGCGCACGTACGGCGCACCTATCCGTCGGCGCGGCGCATCGGCGTGCTGACGTCGGCGGCGATTCGTGCGAACGGTCTGTTCGAGCGGTATTTCGAAGCTGGCCAGTTCGACGTGCGCTACCCGCGCAACGAGTCCGGCTTCGACTGCGTGACGAGCGCCGTTTATGGCGACGAGGGCATCCGCCATGGGCATCTGTACGGCCGCTCAGTCGAACTGCTGCGCGCGGCATGCGCGGATCTGCTTGCGCAGGGCGTCGACGTCATCGTGCCGGGACTCGCGGAGATCGGTCTCGTGCTGCCCGCGCTCGGACGCGTCGAGGTGCCGGTCGTCGATACGAACCAGGTGTACGCGCGTTACGTCGCGGCGGCGCAATACACGCAGCCGGAGCGGGCGTTCCGGCTCGGCGTGGTCGGCGGCATCGGGCCGGCGGCGACCGCCGATTTCATGGGCAAGGTCGTGCGCAACACGCCGGCCGCGCGCGATCAGGACCATCTCAGGATCATCGTCGAACAGAATCCGCAGATCCCGGACCGTACCGCGGCGCTGCTCGGCCGCGGCGACGACCCGACGCTCGCACTCTATGCCGCGTGCCGAACGCTCGAGGATGGCGGCGCGGATCTGATCGCGATTCCGTGCAATACCGCGCATGCGTTCGTCGAGCGGATCCAGCCGGCGCTGCGCGTGCCGATCCTCAATATGCTCACCTGTACCGCCGATTATCTTCGAGAGACCTTTCCGGGCTTGCGTGAGGTCGGTGTGCTGGCGACCTCGGGCACGCTCGCGAGCCGCGTCTACGAACAGGCGCTCGGCGCGCGCGGCTTCGTGCAGATCGCGCCGTCCGCGGCCGCGCAGGCGCGTCTGATGAACGCGATCTACGGACCGTGCGGCGTGAAGGCCGGGCATCTGTCGGGCGAATGCTGCGACGACCTCGCGGCGGCCGTCGACGACCTGGTCGCGCAGGGCGTGCAGGTCATCGTGCTCGCCTGCACCGAACTGCCGTTGCTGTTGCGCGAACCGGCGCTCGCATATCCCGGCGGCCGGGTGGTGCGGCTGGTCGATCCGACCGACCTGCTGGCGAGGCGTTGTGTGGCCCATGCGCTCGGCGACCGTGCCGCGCGCGCGACGCCGGCGGGCTGCGCAACGCCGGCGGCGACCGGATGCTCGCAGGTGGAAAGCGCGCTTGGCTAATCAGGCGGTGTCGGCGCGGCGCGGCGCGGCGATTGCGCGCCTTGGCGCCTCCGCGCCGATCGAGGCGCCAGGCGCGCCTGCGCCTGTCATGGAAAACTGTATAAACATACAGTATAGTATCCCCCTACAGCCAGGCTTCCGGGCGCCCCTCGCGCCGTCCCGGCTGCACCGAACTTGCGCGGTCGCGAGAGCCGGCCGTGAGAGGTAGCCCACTCCTTCAGACGGTCGGAAAAATTGTCCTCCAACGACGCAACCCCTGACACCCTCGCTGACCAACCCCACGCCAGCACGCCGAGCAGCAACAAGATCCAGGGCACGATCCGCATTCGCGGCGCCCGCCAGCACAACCTGAAAAACGTCGACCTCGACGTGCGCACCGGCGAAATGACGGTCGTCACCGGGCCGTCGGGCTCGGGCAAGTCGAGTCTCGTGTTCGACACGCTGTACGCGGAAGGGCAGCGTCGCTACGTCGAAACCTTCAGCGCGTACGCCCGCCAGTTCCTCGACCGGATGGACCGGCCGCAGGTGGACCGGGTCGACGGCGTGCCGCCCGCCATCGCGATCGACCAGACCAACCCGGTGCGCAGCTCGCGCTCCACGGTCGGCACGATGACCGAGCTGAACGACCATCTGAAGCTGCTGTACGCGCGCGCGGCCGAGCTGTTCGACCGCCAGAGCGCGCACCCGGTGCGGCACGACACGCCCGAGACCATCTACGCGGAACTGCTCGAACGCACCGCGCAGGAGGAGCCGCGGCTCGTCGTCACGTTCCCGGTCGAGCTACCCGAGTCGGCGTCGCAGCAGGAGGTCGAGCAGTGGTTGTCGGCGAGCGGCTATACGCGCGTGCAGGCACAGCGAGAAGTCGATTCGCCGACCGGCAAGCGCAAGTTGCTCGACGTCGTCGCCGACCGCTTCCGGCTGCGCTCGGTGGACAAAGCGCGCGCGGTCGAAGCGATCGAAGCATCGCTGAAGCGCGGCGGCGGCCGCGTCAATATTTACGTGCTGCCGGCCGCGTCGGACGAACCGCAGGCTGAAGCTGCCGAGCCGCGCATCTGGCGTTTCTCCACCGGTCTGCACAGCCCCGAAAGCGATCTGCGCTACGCCGACCCGCAGCCGGCGCTGTTTTCGTTCAACTCGGCCTATGGCGCGTGCGACGCCTGCCGCGGCTTCGGCCGCGTGATCGGCGTCGACCTCGGCCTCGTCATTCCGGACGCCCGCAAGACGCTGCGCGAAGGCGCGGTCAAGCCGATGCAGACGCCCGCGTGGAAGGAGTGCCAAGACGACCTGATCCGCTACGCGGCGAAAGCCGACATCCGCCGCGACACGCCGTGGGGCGAGTTGAGCGAGCGCGAGCGCGAATGGGTCATCAACGGCTCGCCGGACTGGAACGGCAAGTGGCAGACGCATTGGTACGGCGTCAAACGCTTCTTCGACTACCTTGAATCGAAGGCGTACAAGATGCATATCCGCGTGCTGCTGTCGAAGTACCGCAGCTACACGCCGTGCGAAACCTGCGGCGGCGCGCGTCTGAAAACCGAATCGCTGCTATGGCGCCTCGGCAGCAAGGCGAATGCGAACGAGGTCCTCGCGCCCGCGCAACGCTTCATGCCGCGCGGCGTTCAGTGGTCGCGCGCGCAGCTCGAAGCGTTGCCTGGCCTGACCGTGCACGACCTGATGCTGATGCCGATCGAGCGCATCCGCCGCTTCTTCGACGGCATCACGCTGCCGAGCGCGTTGCTCGACGACGCGCTGAAGCTGCTGCTCGCGGAAGTCCGCACGCGCCTGAAGTATCTGTGCGACGTTGGCCTCGGCTATCTGACGCTCGACAGGCAAAGCCGCACGCTGTCGGGCGGCGAGGTGCAGCGCATCAACCTGACCACGGCGCTCGGCACGTCGCTGACCAAGACGCTATTCGTGCTGGACGAGCCGAGCATCGGCCTGCATCCGCGCGACCTGAACCGCATCGTCGAGGCGATGCACCGGCTGCGCGACGCGGGCAATACGCTCGTCGTCGTCGAGCATGATCCGTCGGTGATGCTCGCGGCGGACCGGCTGATCGACATGGGGCCGGGTCCCGGCGAGCGCGGCGGCTCGATCATTTTCGACGGCGCGCCCGAGGCGATCCGTTCATCCGGCACGCTGACCGGTGAGTACCTCGGCGGCCGCCGCCATGTCGCCGATGCCGCGCACTGGTCGCGTCGTCCGGTCGAGGCGGGCACGCCGCGCATCGTCCTCGAAGGCGCGAGCGAACACAATCTGCGCGACGTCACGGTGGAGATTCCGCTGCAACGGCTCGTGTGCGTGACCGGGGTGTCGGGCTCCGGCAAATCGACGCTATTGCAGGACGTGCTCTATCCGGCGATGGCGCGCCACTTCGGGCTCGCCACCGAAGCGCCGGGCGCGTTCAGGGCGCTGAAGGGCGCCGACCAGGTGACCGACGTCGTATTCGTCGACCAGTCGCCGATCGGCAAGACCGCGCGCTCGAATCCGGCCAGCTACGTCGGCGCGTTCGACGAAATCCGCAAGCTGTTCGCGAAGGCGCCGCTCGCGCAGCAGCGCGGTTACGGCCCCGGCATGTTCAGCTTCAACTCGGGCGACGGCCGCTGCCCGACCTGTGGCGGCTCGGGCTTCGAGCACATCGAAATGCAGTTCCTCTCCGACGTGTACCTGCGTTGCCCCGATTGCGACGGGCGCCGCTATCGCGCGGAAATCCTCGAAGTGAAGATCGAACGAGACGAGCCCGCTCGCGCGTTGAGCATCGCCGACGTGCTCGAGTTGACCGTCAGCGAGGCCGCTGCTTACTTCGCGAAGGACGCCGAAGTATTGCGTGTGCTGCAGCCGATCATCGACGTCGGGCTCGAATACGTGAAGCTCGGCCAACCGGTGCCGACGCTGTCGGGCGGCGAGGCGCAGCGGCTCAAGCTCGCGGGCTTTCTCGCGGAATCGGTGCAGGCGCGTGGCACGCGCGGCGCGAAGCAGGCGGTCGCGAAGCGCCTGTTCATGTTCGACGAGCCGACCACGGGCCTGCATTTCGACGACATCGCGAAGCTGATGCAGGCGTTCGGCAAGCTGCTCGCGAGCGGTCATTCGCTGATCGTGATCGAGCACAATCTCGACGTGATCCGCGCGGCCGACTGGATCATCGATCTCGGCCCCGAAGGCGGCGACGGCGGTGGCCGCGTGCTCTGCGCGGGCACACCGGACGAAGTGAAAGCGTGCGCCGACTCGCATACCGGCGAGGCACTGCTGCAGTACGACCGCGCGATGGACACCGCGGCCGCAGGGGAGCCCCAGGGCATCCCATTGCAGAAAGCGCTGAGCGCGGCCCGTGCGCGGCGCGCGATCGAAGGCGAGGACGTCGTGCGCATCGTCAACGCGCGCGAGCACAACCTGAAGGCGCTCGACGTCGATATTCCGCACGGCAAGTTCAACGTGATCACCGGCGTGTCGGGCTCGGGCAAATCGACGCTCGCGTTCGACATCCTGTTTCACGAAGGTCAGCGGCGCTACCTCGAATCATTGAATGCGTATGCGCGCTCGATCGTGCAGCCGGCCGGACGGCCCGAAGTCGACGCGGTGTACGGCATTCCGCCGACCGTCGCGATCGAGCAACGGCTCTCGCGCGGCGGCCGCAAGAGTACCGTCGCGACGACCTCGGAGGTGTGGCACTTCCTGCGTCTGCTGTACGTGAAGCTCGGCATGCAGCATTGCATCCACGACGGCACGCCGGTCACGTCGCAAAGCGCCGAGTCGATCGCGGCGCAGTTGCTGCGCGATCACAAGGGCCAGCATGTCGGCTTCCTCGCGCCGCTCGTCGTGAACCGCAAGGGCGTCTATACCGACCTGGCGAAATGGGCGAAGGCGCGCGGTAATACGCATCTGCGTGTGGACGGCGAGTTCGTGCCGGTCGATCCGTGGCCGAAGCTCGACCGCTTCCGCGAGCATACGATCGAGCTGCCGGTGGCGGACCTCGTCATCTCGGCCGATCATGAAACCGAGTTGCGCACGGCGCTCGAGCAGACGCTCGACCTCGGCAAAGGCATCATGCATCTGCTCGCGCCGCTCGACGGCCTGCACGACGCGATCAATGGCGGCCGTTCCACCGCCACGCTCGGCGACGTGAAGGTGCTGTCGACGAAGCGCGCCTGCCCGGTGTGCGGCACCAGCTACCCCGAGCTCGATCCGCGCATGTTCTCGTACAACAGCAAGCATGGCTGGTGCACGAGCTGCGTCGGCACCGGTCTGTCGCTCACGCGCGAACAGCGCGCCGCCTACGACGACACGATCGTCGTCGACGACAATCGCGGCCGCGAACAGAGTTTGCCGTCGGAGGAGCAGGAACCGGAAGGGCTCGTCGACGAGCCGTGTCCGGATTGCGCGGGCACGCGTCTGAATCCGGTCGCGCGCGCGGTTACGTTCGACTCGCAGGCGATCGTCGACGTCGCGCAATGGACCGTGTCCGACACGCGCGCGTGGATCGATTCGCTACAGATGACGGGCCGCGACGCAGAAATCGCGCGCGACGTCGTCAGCGAAATCGGCAGCCGGCTGCAGTTCCTCGAAGAAGTCGGGCTCGGCTATCTGAGCCTCGATCGCGCGGCGCCGAGTTTGTCCGGTGGTGAAGCGCAGCGCATCCGGCTCGCCGCGCAACTCGGCAGCAACCTGCAGGGCGTGTGCTATGTGCTCGACGAGCCGACCATCGGTCTGCATCCGCGCGACAATCAAATCCTGCTGAACGCACTGCGCAAGCTGGGCGAGAAGGGCAACACGCTCGTCGTCGTCGAACATGACGAAGATACGATCCGGCGCGCCGATCACATCATCGATATCGGACCGGGCGCGGGCAAGCGCGGCGGTACGCTGATCGCGCAAGGCAGTGTCGCGGACCTGTCCGCGCAGCCCGATTCGCTGACCGGTCGCTTCCTCGCGCAGCCGATCGTGCATCCGCTGCAGCCGCGTCGCCCGGTCGTCGCGCCGGGCAAGCGCGCGGCCGCGGTCCCCGAGAACTGGCTGACCGTGCATGGCGGCAAGCTCCATAACCTGCGCGACGTGACGGTCGGCATTCCGCTCGCGCGGCTCGTCGCGGTGACGGGCGTCAGCGGCTCCGGCAAGTCGACGCTCGCGCGCGACGTGCTGATGACCAATCTGCTCGATGCGGTCGGGCGCTCGGTGTTGTCGTCGCCGGCCACGCGGCGCGCGCGGGCGGCGGCCGAGGAAAAGCCGGCCGCGAATAGGCGTTCGAGCGTGCTCGCGCGCTCGGCGCCGCGCGCGCCGCTGAACGTCACGCACACGTGGCAGGGCTGCGATTCGGTCACGGGCTGGGAAAGCATCGACCGCGTGCTCGAAGTCGATCAGACGCCGATCGGCAAGACGCCACGTTCGTGTCCCGCCACCTACATCGGCGTGTGGGATGCGATCCGCAAGCTGTTCGCGGGCACGCTCGAGGCGCGGGCGCGCGGCTATACCGCGTCGCGTTTCTCGTTCAATACCGGCGAGGGCCGTTGCCCGGCGTGCGAGGGCCAGGGCGTACGCACGATCGGCATGAGCTTCCTGCCCGACGTGAAAGTGCCGTGCGACGTCTGCCACGGTCAGCGCTTCAATCCGGAGACGCTCGCGGTCACGTGGCGCGGCAAGAACATCGGCGACGTGCTGACCATGGAGATCGACGAGGCGGTCGAGTTCTTCGCGTCGATCACGAACATCGGGCATCCGCTGCAACTGATGAAAGACGTCGGGCTCGGCTATCTGACGCTCGGTCAGCCGTCGCCGACGCTGTCGGGCGGCGAGGCCCAGCGCATCAAGCTCGTCACCGAGCTGAGCAAGGTGCGCGACGACATCACGCGGCGGGGTCAGAAGCCGCCGCACACGCTGTACGTGCTCGACGAGCCGACGGTCGGCCTGCATATGGCGGACGTCGCGAAGCTGATTCGCGTGCTGCATCGGCTCGTGGATGGCGGGCATAGCGTGGTCGTCATCGAGCACGATCTCGACGTGATCGCCGAGGCCGACTGGATCATCGACCTCGGTCCCGAGGGCGGGGTAGGTGGCGGCACGATCGTCGCGGCGACCGATCCCGAAAGCCTCTCGCGCGTCGCCACGAGTCATACGGGCGCGGCGTTGCGGCCGGTGCTCGCGCGCACCGCGGCGCCGGCGACGCTGGCCGGCGAAGGGACGAATGGCTGAGATCATGTGACGAGTGGTGGTGTGCCGTTGCAACCTCGCCGGTTGCAACGGCCGCGTCTTTATCGCTCGCGCACCGCGTGCGATTGCTGCACTGCATCCAATCGTCTGAGGTTCGATCCGCGAGGCACGCGGCGCGCTTTTAAATCATACGAAAGCGGCTCGCGATGTTTCAATATAGAAACATTTTTAGAACCCTCGATAAATCTGCATTCAGGTATTAATTAGTGGGGCTCAAGGAATGGCCACGGAAACGCCTATTGCCGATGCCGATAAATTCCCGCTTTGCGAATAAAATACCGAATTACAGGGGCATTATCAGGGTGATAAGCCGTTCAGGTTTGAAACATTTTCGAACCGCGCAAGAAACGTACTCGGCAGCGCGAATCAGCCTGCTTCGCATTATCGGCAACTTTGTCTGAATGCGCGAGAGTGCCGTCCATAAAGGCTTTGCGGTAAGATATCGACACCATCAGCCGCGCGGCCTTGCAGCAGTAGTTCGCCCCGTTGCTGTGCTCATATCAAACGCTCAATAAACGGTTTTCGTCAGACGTTGGCTTTCATGATGAAATCTGTTTTTCAAATTTACTGTAGCGGGCCATTCCGCTAACATCACGCTTAATCCTTTATGCGGCGCCAGTCTGCTTTACCGCCGTAATAACGCATTCTCCACTCCGTCTGGTTACGGGGCATCGGGGTCCACAACGTATGACCGTTTGGGGAAAGATCATGCCGCACATGCACCTTGATACAACGAGAATTACGTGGCTACACACGCCTGCCTTGAACGTCCGTACTGCAGCGCGGCGAATCGGCGTTCTGCTGTTCGACGGCTTCTGGCTGCTCGGCCCAGGTACCGTCGTCGAAATGTTTCAGACCGCCAATGAGTTCGCGGGCACGCGAGCCGGCGAGGATCCGCCCTACGAAGTGCAGTTTCTGTCGATGGACGGCGGCAATGTCGCCAGCTCCTCGTCGGCCCGTATCTGGACCGAACGCATCGACACGCGCTTTGGCGGCGGTTTCGACGTGCTGTTCATCGCGGGCGGCTATGGCGCCCACGTGGCCGCGCGCGACGAACGCCTGCTGAACTGGCTGCGCGCGGTGCAATCGCGCACGCGCGCGATCGAAACGATCGGCGAGGGGCGCCTCGTGCTCGAAGCGGCCGGCCCGACCGAGCACGACAGCCTGATGAGTCGCTATCCGGGCGCGAGCGCGAGCGAAGGCGCGTTCAGCGCGGCCAACGACCGTCACGACTGCGCCCGCAGCGCGCTGATGTTCATCAAGCGCGACCTCGGCGCCGAGCTTGCGCGCAGCGTCGCCGATCGTGTGATGCCCGGCATGGCCGCGACGTGGGTGCCGCTGCCCGCCGAGGGCGGCACCTTGAGCGTCGCCGAAAAGATTCGCGCGGCCGCGCGGTGGATGGAGGCGAACTGCGACCGTCCGGTCTCGGTCGCCGATGCCGCGCAGGTCGCCGCGATGAGCGAGCGCAATTTCCTGCGCCGCTTCAAGCACGAGATGCAGGTCACGCCGTCGGACTACCTGCTGCAGGTGCGGCTGCGCATCGCGTGCAACTTCCTGACCGAGACCGAGTTGCCGGTCGACAAGATCGCCCGTCGCAGCGGCACGGGCAACGGAGATCGTCTAGCGAAAATCTTCCGCAAGCGCATGGCGTTGTCGCCAACGGAATATCGTGCCCGAAGCCGGGCGGCCACAGAGGCGTAGCATGTCTCTTTAGGCATACGTTTGCGCGCCCGCGCCGCGGGCGCGCCTCGTCTGTCGGACGCGGCCGCGAGAGCGGTCGTATCTTCGCTGGCCAGCCTTTTTACGAGCACAGTGGCGATGGGCAACAAGGTCATGGGGACGGCATTGCCGGAGGTGAAACTCATCGAGCCGGAAGTGTTTGTCGACGAGTTCGGCTTCTGCTTCGAGAGTTTCAGCGCGGACGAGTTTTCGGACGACGTCGCGCAGGGTTTCACCTTCGTGCAGGACCGCCATTTGCGCGCGGTGCGCCGCGTGCTGCGCGGCTTGCATTATCAGGTGCAGCGTCCTCAGGGGCGGCTGCTGCGCGTCGTGCGCGGCGAGGTCTTCGACGTCACGGTCGACGTGCGCCTGAACTCACCGAACTTCGGCAAATGGAGCGGCGAGTATCTGAGCGAAGCCAATCAGCGGCAGATCTGGGTGCCGCCCGGTTTCGCGCACGGTTTCGTCGTGCTGTCCGATGTCGCCGAGTGCGTGTGGAAGACCACCGAGTACTGGTTTCCCGAACTCGAGCGCTGCCTCCTGTGGTCCGATCCCGACATCGCCATCGAGTGGCCAATCGACTTCGAGCCGATTCTCGGCAGCAAGGATGCGGCGGGCCGGCGTCTCTACGAAGCCGAAAACATCGCGTGATCGGCCCCGGTTTTTACGACATTTTTTCTTGAGACGCTCACGGCCGAACCCTACACTTCGGGCACGCAGTCAGTACGAGGTGCTCAACGTGAAGCGTCGCGCAAGCCAGCCGAAAACCGTTCCCGTGCGTTATGTGTGTCGTGGCGTCGGCCACGTCGAACTCAGGCGCTTCGACGCGTCGCGCGATTCGTTCGTCGCGCTGACGGCGCTCCTGCATCGCGCGTTCGCGCCGCTCGGCGCGCAGGGGCTCAACTGCACGTGCGTGGATCAGACCATCGAGACGACCCGCGCAAGCGCGCTGCGCGGCGACTGCCATGTCGCGGTATGCGAAGGACAGATCGTCGGCACGATGACGCTTTATGCTTCGGATGGCGAAGCATCGTGCGAGTTGTACCGTCGCAGTGATGTCGCAAGCGTGCGGCAGTTCGCGGTCGATCCCGCGTGGCAGGCGCGCGGCATTGGCACCTTGCTGCTCGCATTCGCCGAGCACTGGGCCGCGACGCGTGGCTACGCGCAACTCGCGCTCGATTTACCGCAGTCGGCCACGCGGCAGATCGGCTTCTATCGGGGGCAGGGGTTTCGCATCGTCGATTTCATGCGCTTCGCGGACAAGTGCTATGACAGCGCGATTCTGAGCAAGCCGCCGGTCGCGATGCGTACGCTCGCGAACTGGTCGCGGCGTCTGCGTGCAGCGCCGCAGATCGCGCATGCGGCTTGAAGTTGGCGATGTGCCGCGAGAGGCGGCGAAATAGAAGCGGAGTAGAGGCGCCCGAGGAATCGGCAACTATTGCAATATGTTGCGGCAAGTATTGCAACGGCGAGAGGAGCGGTGCGAACGCCAACGCGACATCGACGCCGCACCGCCGGTTCTCATCGAGCGAGGCATGAACTCGCGGAACACTGGATGCAAGCGTCAGCGTCGGATCACGCCCATCAGCAGGGTGACGAGGAAGATCACGATGAAGATGAAGAACAACACCTTGGCGATTTCCGTTGCGCCCGCGGCAATGCCGCCAAAGCCGAACACCGCGGCGATGATGGCGATGATGAAGAAAATCACAGCGTATCGAAGCATGGTGCCTCCACCGGTGGATTGTTGAAATGACGTTGGAACGGCGACCCGTTGCGTACGTCACGCGGCTTCATGGCTGAGATGCCGGCGAGCGGAAATCAGCAATAGGTGTGCCACCGCGTCATTCGTGTCGACGGCCGCGCGAGGCATGCTTCGCGGCACGCGAAATCGCACCCTGCGTCCAAACCTCAACGCAACTGCGTAACCGCCAGCAGCAACACCATGCTGCCGATCGCGCCATCCAGGACCCGCCATGCGCTCGCGCGGCGAAACAGCGGCGCGAGCATGCGCGCCCCATAGCCGAGCCCGAGGAACCAGACCGCGCTGACGGCCATCGCGCCGAGCGCGAACGCGACCCGCGCGCCTTCGGGCTCGCGCGCGCCGGCCGTGCCGATCAGCAGGAACGTGTCCAGATAGACGTGCGGATTGAGCCACGTGAACGCGAGCGTCATCAGCACGATCGGCAACGCGCGTTGCGCGGGCGGCGCTGCATCGGCGGATGCGCCGCTCGACGTATCGAGCACCGCGTGCCCCGGCCGCACCGCGCGGCGTAACGCGCTGATGCCGAACCAGGCGAGATAGGCGAGGCCGACGTAGAGCATCGCGTGCACGAAGCGCGGGTAGCGCTCCATCAGCACCGCGGCGCCGCCGACGCCCGCGCCGATCAGAATGAAATCCGACAGCGTGCACAACAGCACGATCTTGCCGACGTGCGAGCGCATGATGCCCTGCCGCAGCACGAACGCGTTCTGCGCGCCGATCGTCACGATCAGCGACGCGCACAGCGCCGCGCCATGGGAAAAAGACAACCAGTTCATAAACGGTCTCAGGAAATCGAAGCAGAGGGGATAGACGGACAATTCCAACAGCGCTAGTCTGCGTGTTGCCAATCCCTAAGAGAAGCTAATTTACTTAACGCAGATTAAGGAACGCTAATGCTCGATTACGCCTTGCTCGACGCGCTGGCCGCCGTGGTCCGCCACGGCTCGTTCGACCGTGCCGCGGGCGAGCTCAATATCACGCCGTCCGCGGTATCCCAGCGGGTCAAGCTGCTGGAGGAGCGCGTCGGCAGCGTGCTCGTGAAACGCGGCCAGCCGTGCGTCGCGACTACTTCGGGCGCGCTGCTGTGCCGCCATACCGAGCGCGTGCAACTGCTCGAAGCGGAACTGAACGGCCGCCTGCCCGCACTGCCGGGCGCGCTCGTCGAGCAGTGGCCGGCGCTGCGCGTCGCCGTCAACGACGACAGCGTCGGCACCTGGTTCATCGACGCGGTGGCGCCGTTCTGCGTCGAGCGCGAAATGCTGCTCGATCTCGTGATCGACGATCAGGACTACACCGCGCAGCGCATCCGCGACGGTAGCGTGCAGGGCGCGATCACGACCCAGGCCGAACCGGTGCAAGGCTGCCGCTCGACACGCCTCGGCCGCATGCGTTACCTCGCGGTCTGCTCGCCCGTGTTTCGCGCGCGCTATTTCGCCGATGGCGTCACGCGCGACAGCCTGCGAAGCACACCGTGCGTCGATTTCAATCCGAAGGATCAGCTGCAAAAGCGCTTCATGCGACGCATCACGCGCGCGGAACTCGATCCGCCGTTGCACTGGATCCCGCACGTCGCCGGCTTTCTGCGTGCGTGCGTGATGAGCCTCGGCTGGGGCATGTGTCCCGAGCGGATGGTTGCCGGGCACCTTGCGCGCGGCGAACTCGTCGAAATCGCGCCGGGCAAGCATATCGACATCGATCTGTACTGGCAGAGCTGGCGGCTGTCGATCGGCTGGCTCGACGATTTCAGCGCAATGCTCAGAAAGCGAGCGGGCGAATTTCTCGATTGATGCGGCGGCTCGCCTGAAAAGCCTCGGCAGCCGCTACAGCAACAGCTCGATCGAATGAAACAGCCGGCGCTGCTCGGGGTCCTGCGAGCGCGCGCCTGTGTCGATCGTCTCGCGCAGGCAGTCGAGAAAACAGGCGGCCGCGGGGCTCGTGGGCGCGCCGCGCCGCGACGTGATGCTGATGATCGTTTCGTCCAGCGTTTCGCGCAGCGGCAAGGCCCACAGGTTTTCTTTCGCGCGTATCACCTCGACGAGCGGCCACGGAAAGATGCTGACCATGTCCGTGTGGGCGAGCAGGCCCAGCACGATCGCGAGCGAATGCGCGAGCACGATCGTGCGCGGCACCCGCATGCCGCGCTTGACGAACAGATTGTTCGACATCGATTCGCGGCTGGCCGGATCCCAGTTCAGTATCCATTGCTCGTCTTCGAGGTCGAGCAGCGTACGGCAACCGGCCTTCGGATGATCGCGCCGCGCGACCACCGCCGCATGCGTCGAAAAAAGCGGCACGTTCTGAAACTCCGACTGCGGCGAAGCAGGGGCCGGCCGGCCGATCGAGAAATCGAGGCTGCCGTCGCGCAGCCGCGGCTGCACGACCGCGAGCAGACCTTCGAAGAATTCCAGTTGCACGTCCGGCATCCGCTCGCGAAAGCGCTGGACGGCCGGCGGCAGAAAAGTCAGCGCGACCCACGGCGTGACGCCGATCGACAGCTTGCCCGCCGCGGCGCCGCGCAACGCCTCGATCTCGGCTTGCGCGCGCTGCAACTGGCCGAGCACGAGCCGCGCGTGCACGACGAGCGCGCGGCCGAACTCGGTGAACGCGACCCCGCTCGCGCCGCGCACGACGAGCGGCGCGTGCAGATCGGCTTCGAGCTCGCGCATCGCCTTGGTCACGGCGGCCGGGGAGAGCCCGAGCGAGCGGGCGGCGGCCCGGATACTTCCGGTATCCGCGATTGCCGCCAAGGTATTGAGTTGATGCAGTTTCATCCGGATCAGCAGCGTGATAACGGCAACCAGAAGTTGCCACTGCGAACGATTCTACGCCTGCCGCTCGAATATCGGCGGGGCTATGCTGGGTTCACGCTGACATGGAGACGAGACGACACATGAACACGATGGTCATTCCGGCGGGCATCGCCGAAGTCGAAGAAGAAATGATCGCGCTGCGACACACCATCCACGCACACCCGGAGTTGGCCTACGAGGAGTTCGCCACCGGCGATCTGGTCGCCGAACGCTTGCGGGAGTGGGGCTACACGGTTCATCGCGGGCTGGGCCAGACCGGCGTGGTCGGGCAACTGAAGCTCGGCAACGGCACGCGCCGGCTCGGCCTGCGCGCCGACATGGACGCGCTGCCGATCCACGAAACCACCGGCCTGCCCTACGCGAGCAAGCTGCCCGGCAAGATGCACGCATGCGGTCACGACGGCCACACGGCGATGCTGCTCGCCGCCGCCAAACATCTGGCGCGCGAAAAAAGCTTCGACGGCACGCTGAATCTGATCTTCCAGCCGGCCGAGGAAGGGCTTGCCGGCGCGAAGAAGATGCTCGACGACGGCCTGTTCGAGCAGTTTCCCTGCGACGCCGTGTTCGCCATGCACAACATGCCGGGCTTTCCCACCGGCAAGCTGGGCTTCATGCCGGGCTCGTTCATGGCGTCGTCGGATACGGTGATCATCAAGGTGATCGGCCGCGGCGGGCATGGCGCGGTACCGCACAAGGCCGTCGATCCAGTCGTCGTGTGCGCGCAGATCGTGCTCGCGCTGCAGTCGATCGTGTCGCGCAACATCGCCCCGCTCGATATGTCGATCATCACGGTCGGCGCGATTCACGCGGGCGAAGCATCGAATGTGATCCCCGAAACCGCCGAGATGCGTCTGTCGGTGCGCGCGTTGCGGCCCGAGGTGCGCGACCTTCTGCAGCAACGCATCACCGAGGTCGCGACCGGCCAGGCGGCGGTGTTCGGCGCGCGTGCCGAGGTCGACTATCAACGCCGCTACCCGGTGCTCGTCAACGATCCCGCCATGACCGCGCTGGCGCGCCAGGTCGCGCTCGACTGGCTGGGCGAAGACGGGCTGATTCGCGACATGCAGCCGCTCACCGGCAGCGAGGACTTCGCGTTCCTGCTCGAACGCTGCGCGGGCAGCTATCTGATCATCGGCAATGGCGACGGCGAGGGCGGCTGCATGGTCCACAACCCCGGCTACGACTTCAACGACGCTTGCCTCGCCACCGGCGCGGCCTACTGGGTCAAGCTCGCGCAGACGTTCCTCGTTTGACGCGACGGCGGCGCGCGAGCGCGTTGCCAAAACAGCAAGATCACGATGGAGACACAGATGGACTATTCCGCCACACCGCGCGCCGCGCGCGCCGATGGGCTCGAAACGCTCGATGCGCAGCGCCTCGCCGATGCGCCGCAAAAGCGTCTCGGTCACGCGAAGGCGATCGCTGCGATCACGCTCGGCAACGGCCTCGAGTTTTTCGACTTCACGATCTACAGCTTCTTCGCGACGATCATCGGCAAGCTGTTTTTCCCGGTCGAAGGACAGCTCGTGCAACTGATGCTCGCGGTCGGCACGTTCGGCGTCGGCTTCATCATGCGGCCGTTCGGCGGCGTCGTGCTGGGTGGCTACGCGGACCGCGCGGGACGCAAGGCCGCGATGAGCCTGACGCTGTGGCTGATGACACTGGGTTCCGCGATCATCGCGTTTGCGCCGACGTACGCGGCGATCGGCGTCGCGGCGCCGATCCTGATCATTCTGGCGCGGCTGATTCAGGGCTTCGCGCTGGGCGGCGAGGTGGGCGCGTCGACGGCGCTGCTGCTCGAGTACGGCAGCGATCGCACGCGAGGCTTCTACGGTAGCTGGCAGTTCGTGAGTCAGGGGATGAACACGGTGGTGGGATCGCTGCTCGGCGTCGCGCTGGCCTCGACGCTGGCGCCGGCCGCGCTCGAAAGCTGGGGCTGGCGCGTGCCGTTCGTGATCGGCATGGCGATGGGGCCGATCGGCATCTATATCCGGCGGCATCTCGACGAGACGCTGCCGGGCGTCGAAGATGGCACGGCAGCGGGTGGCGAAGGGGCGGCCAAGGCTGCTTCAAAGCCCGCTGAACAGCCTGCCTCGCTGCCGGTCCGCGACCTGTTCCGCGATCACGCGCGCTCGATCACGACCGGCGTGGTGACGACGATCGGCGGCACCGCGGCGAACTACATCGTGCTGTTCTATCTGTCGACCTACGCGATCCGCATTCTGCATCTGCCGATGGCGACCGCGCTGTGGGCCGCGTGGACCGGCGCCGTGGTCACGGTGATCTGCTCGCCGCTCGCGGGTACGCTGTCCGATCGCATCGGCCGCAAGCGCGTGCTGTGGGTGTCGCGCGTGCTGCTGATTTTCGCCATCTACCCGGCGTTCATGACGCTCAACGCGTCGCCGACGGTGCCGGTCCTGCTCGCGGTGGTCGCTGGCCTCGCGCTGCTCGTCACGTTCACCGCGGTGCCCAATATCGTGATGTTGCCCGAGCTGTTTCCGCGCGCGATCCGTGCGACCGGCATGTCGATCGTGTACTGCCTCGGGGTGTCGATTTTCGGCGGCTTCGCGCAGTTTTTCGCGACGTGGCTGATCGAGATTTCGGGCAGCAATCTCGCGCCGGCGTGGTATCTGATCGGCTGCAGCGTCGTGTCGTTGTTGCCGTTGCCGTTCATGCGCGAGACCGCGGGCAGGGCGCTCGATTGATCAGTGGAACAGTTCGGCGCGAGCGAAGATTCCGCGACCGAGTCCCCCCGCTATGAGCACTCTGCCGTCCGCTAGCAGCGTAGCCGTATGCTGCTCGCGCGCCAGGCTCATGCTGGCAGTCTGCGCCCAGGTGCCGGTAGTGGGATCGTAAAGTTCATCCGAGGAGAGATCGCTCCCGGCTGCTAGCCCGGCAGCGGCAAGCACCCGGCCGTTGGGCAGCAACGTGGCAGTCAGGAAGTCGCGCGCATGGATCAGGCTGCCGGTCTGCGTCCATGTCCCGACGGCGGGGTTGTACCGTTCGGCTGATGACAGCTCGGTGTTTCCGTCGGTTCCCGCTATCGCCAGCACGGTTCCGTCGGGCAGCAACGCGGTGGCGAAGTCGGTGCGTACCTGACTCAAGCTGCCCGTGGGCGACCAGGTCCCCGTTGCTGGATTGTAGAGTTCCGCCGACGAGAGGACGCCTGAATCGCTCGACCCACCCACGACGAGTACGAGGCCGTTGGCCAGCATCGTGGCCGTATGGGAAAAGCGCGCTTGCGCCATGCCGCCTGTTGGCGACCAGCTTCCCGTCGCCGGGTTGTACAGTTCGGCCGACGACAGGGCTCCCGCCTTGCCCTCGCCACCCGCTACGAGCACGAGGCCGTTGGGTAACAGCGTGGCCGTGTGCAAATCACGCGCATCGGTCATGCTGCCGGTGGGCGACCAGCTACCCGTGGCCGGATCGTACAACTCTGCCGACGACTGTTCACTGCCCGCGCCCGTTTTGAATCCACCCGCCAAGAGCACGCGGCCGTCTTGAAGCAGCGTCGCCGAGTGGGACTGGCGCGCCTGGCTCAGGTTGGCGGTCGATGTCCAGGTGTTGGCGACCGGATCGTACAGTTCCGCGGACGCAGTGGCTTGCTTTCTGGTTCCCCCAGCGACGAGAACCTGGCCATTGGGCAGCAGTGTCGCCGTGTGCCGGAACCGTGCCTGATTCATTGAATCTGCCGGTGTCCACTCTCCGGTCACCGGATCGTCGACGCCGATGACGATATGCACCGTGACGCTGCCCGCGCTGTTGCTGCCGGTAATCGTATAGGTCGTCGGCGGCTGCACTGTGGTCGGCGTACCGCTGATCGCGCCTGTCTGCGGATTCATGCTCAATCCGGCAGGCAGCGCTGGCGACACTGAGAAGAAGGTGATTTCATCGCCAGTGGACAGTGGCTCGTCGTATGAGATTGGCTGGCCCACGACGTAGATGGGAGCCGCATCCCAATAGCTCAGACTCGCCGGTGGCTGAGTCGCAGCGTGCACCTCGATCGTGAGCTGGGCCTCGATAGAATCGACGCTATTGCTGCCGGTTACGGTGTAGACGGTCGATTGGCTTGTTGCCACGGGCGTGCCGGAAATGATGCCGGTGTGCGGATCGAACTGAAGCCCAGCGGGCAAGGCCGGCGAGATGCTGTAGAGGGTGATTTCTCCGCCGGTGGCAATCGGTGTGTTGGGAATGATCGGTGCGTTGGTCGTGTAGATCACCGCGGCGTTCAGGTAACTCAGGCTTTCCGGGGCGACCGCTTCGGGCTTGACCTCGATCTCGACCTTGATGGACTCGCTACCCGCCGCGTTGCTGGCGTCGATCGTATAGATAGTGTCAGGTGAGGTGCCGCTCGGCGTGCCGCTGATCGCGCAGGTCTGAGGATCGAGCGATAGCCCCGCGGGCAGAGGCGGCGACACGCTGCACTGCGTGATGGGGCCGCCGCTGCTGCTGAGCGTATTGGGAATAATTTCAGTGCCTTGCGCATAGACCACCGCGACATCGCGTTCGGTCAATCCGGCCGGCGCCACTACTGGCGTGTTGTTGTTGACTCCATCATCATGGCTGCAACTCGCAGCCAGCATCGCGGCAAGTAGCAGCATGCAGGTCACGACTCGCTGGATATGCATGGAATCGACCCTCGCTCACTATCATCAGCTTAGGTCGGATGGCGAAAAAATCAGCCAAAAACTCGGTTCCGTTGGCTGCTTCAGAGATTCCCTACTGGCTGCGTTAAATACCCTGTGGTTAGAAGACATGCCCGGCAATTCCTGGAGTGGACAAGCCATCTGCATAGCGGCTGATCAGGCATTACACCTGACTTACGCCCTCCAGGGTTCAAATCGAAAGCCGAGTGTCGATAGAAATACGAACTGGGTGCACACGCAATCAATAAACCGCGGGCATGCCCTCTGGACGATGTTTGAAGCGTCGATGCACCCAATAGTACTGGGCGGGGATTTTCATTATCTGGGTCTCGAGAAACGCATTCATGGAACGCGCATCGCTTGTATCGCTGCCCGATGGAAAATCGTCGAGCGGTGCAAAGACGTTCAACTTATACCCTTTGAAGTCCGGCAGTACTTCCGTGACGAATGGCACGACGCGCGCGTGGCCCATTCGCGCAAGTCGCGAAACAGAAGTCAGCGTGCACGCGGGGACGCCAAAAAAAGGCACGAAAACCGAGTTTTCGATGCCGTGGTCCATGTCCGCGGCGAGCATGACAGGCGTGCCGTCCTGGAGGAGTCGCACGATCTTCCTGGCGCTTGTCGAACGTTCGATCATCTTTGCGCCGAATCGGCCGCGTTGACGTTTGGCCAGATCGCAAAGACGCGTGTTCGACATGTGCGTGTACAAGGATGCGGCAGGCATATTCAGCGAGTAATGCAGGCACCCGATCTCGACGCCGACGAAATGAAAGCCGAGAAAGATCGTGGGCGGAGCATTGCTGTCTTCGAGATCGATCGCGCTTTCGATCTGGACAAGATCGCGGATTCTTTGCGCGCTACCAAACCATTGAACGCCTCGTTCGAGATAGCTGCGGACCACATGGCGGAAATGTTCCCTCGCAAGCTCATCGCACTCACGTTCCGACTTTTCAGGAAAGCAGAGGTGCAGGTTGACGAGGACGATATGTTTGCGGCGGCCGGGAATCGCATACAAGGCCGCGCCGACCGCGCTGCCAAGCCTTGCAACCAATGGATACGGAAGTGTCGAGAGCGTGCGAAGCAAAGCTACGACGAGTAAATGACCCAATTGTCCCAAGACCAACTCCTGTGTGGTGGACAGCCATCCTACCTGAGGCGTCCACCCGCTGATCGAAACATTTAACAGGACTTGACCAAGGCTCCGTCGCAGTGGTGCGTCGCTCGTTCGCAATCAGGTAGCAAGACGGCCGACAAATTGCCGGAGGTTGTCGAGGACGGGTTGCTGATCGCCCGCGAAGACCCAGTGATCGGCGCCTTCGAGCTCGACGAACTTCGCCTGAGCGATGTGGCTCGCGAGATGCCGGCCGGCGCCGACGCGAACGGCACGATCGTCGTGACGGTGGAGCACCAGCGTCGGCATGGAAATCTGGCCGAGCAGGTGCCGCACATCCATGTCGCGCAACGCCTCGAGCACGCCCTTGAGCGCGCCCGGGCTCGACGCCGCGCGCAGCAATCCTGCCCACCAGGCTCGCGCCTGAGGATCGCCGGCCAGGGTCGGTGCGAATGTCTCGATGCCGGCGGGCCCGCCCCAGACCGCTACCAGTTTCTGCAGCCATGCGTCGTACTGGCTGGCCAGCAACGCGTGCGAATAGTCGGGCGTCGCACAGCCCTTGGCCAGCGAGCCAAACAGCACCAGGCCAGCGACCCGTTCGGGGTGGTCAGCGGCAAACTTGATGCATGCCGGGCCGGCCTCGGACGCACCGAACAGCACCACGCGGCGGCTCGCGGTAGCGTCCAGCACCGTGCCGATATCCTCCGCGGTCGCATCGACGCTGGGGTTGAAGCCAACCCGGTCGGAAAGGCCGATACCGCGACGATCGAACAGGATCAGACGACCCGTGCGGGCGATGGACGACAGCAGCGCGCGGCACCGTGGCTCCTCCCAAAGCCGTTCGACGTGAGACACGAAACCGGGCAGCACCAGTATGTCGACGCCGCCGGCGCCGTAGGTCTGGTAGGCCAGATGGACGCCACCTCCAGTGACGTAGCGCGTCGAAGGCGGGTCTTCGAGGGGCAACGTCGCGGCGCCGACGTTCAACAGCGACCGGGTTTCCAGTTCGGGCTCGATGTCGAGCTCGTCGCGCAGGCGCTGCGTCAAGGCCTCGAGGCTGCGCTCGGCAGCGGCCCGATGTCCCGCGAGCAGCAGATTGCGGATCAGATGCCGGCCGTACACCTCGCTGAGCGGATCGAGCTCGACAAGACGAGCCGCGTGCGCGGCTGCCGCGGCGTAGTCGCCGGCCGCATTCCTGTCGCGCACCTCCCGCTCCAGCGCCTGGATCAGGCGACCCCGCAGGGCCTCACGGCGAAAGAAGGCCCACTCGTCGAACTGCGGGCAATCGCCCGGCGAAAAACCCGCGAGAAAGTCGCCGGAATAATGGCGGCACGCCCACTCGAATTCGCCGCGGTCGCAGGCTTGCTCAAAGAGTTGGGAATCCACGCGCAGCTCGAGCGCCGATGACCATCGAACCGTGGACCGGTCGGTTGTTAGCACGTCGTCACCGAGCATCAGCTGAAGGCGATGCAACAGACGCCGCAGCCGCGCGCGGACGACGTCTTCGCCGCATTCCGGCCACAACATGGTTGCGATGACCTCGCGCGCGACGGCCCCTTTCGCTTCGGCCAGATAGATCAGCAGGGCGAGTCCTTTTCGCAGGGGCAGCTGGCACAGCTGCCCGTCCCGACGGATCTCAGGAAATCCGAGTGTCCGCACGCTGAACAGAGCCATGATGATGCGATCCTCGATGACAGCGTCCAGGGGACGCTCAAGGGACGAGGCGATCCTACCATTCGCGCCAGACGGTTGTCAGTGACTCGTCGCGCTGGACCGAACTGGAGGATTGCCATGAAGAATCTGGGTACGCATGCGATCGTGATTGGCGCCAGCATGGGTGGTCTGATGGCCGCCCGCGCGCTGGCGGATTTCTACACCACGGTGACCGTGCTGGAGCGCGACCTGCTTCCGGCAGCGGACACGCCGCGCAAGGGCGTGCCGCAGGGACGTCACACGCATGGACTTCTTGCGCGCGGCAACGCGGTGCTCGAGGAATTGTTCCCTGGCTATACGAATGAAGTGGTCACGCAAAGCGGCGGCCTGGTCGGCGATGTCGCCAACGATATTACGTGGATAGGCCGCAACGTCACGCTTGCCCACGGCAAGAGCGACCTGTTCGGCTTGCTGGCGAGCCGGCCCGTGCTCGAAGGTCATGTCCGCCGACGGCTGCTGGCATTGCGCAACGTGCGCGCCATCGACAATTGCGCCGTGCTGGGTCTCGCCAGCGATGCCGCTCGCCAACGCGTGACCGGTGTGCGCATGCGTGTCGACGCCGGAGCGGAACAAACCATCATCGCGGACCTCGTCGTGGATGCGACTGGCCGCGGCTCATCCGGTGCGGCCTGGCTCGAAGAACTCGGATATCCGCCTCCGGCTATCGAGAAGGTCGAGATCGGCATCAGCTACATGACCCGTACCTATCGCCGCCGGCCGACCGATCTTGGCGGCCGGCAGGGCATCGTCGTGGCGGGCAGTGCGCCGAACTGGCGCAACGGCGTGCTGCTCGCGCAGGAGGGCGATAGCTGGATCGTCAGTGCCGGCGGCTTTCTCGGCGACGACGCGCCGGATAACGATCAAGGCTTTCTCGCCTATCTGGCGACATTGCCCACCATGGAGATTCACGACGTGGTCGCAAACGCAGAGCCGTTGAGCGACTTCCGGCGCTACCGCTACGCCGCCAGCCAGCGACGACGCTACGAAGCTCTCGCACACTTCCCCGAACACTACCTCGCCTTCGGTGATGCGATCTGCAGCTTCAATCCGGTCTATGGACAGGGCATGACCGTGGCGGCACTGGAGGCGCTGGCGCTGCAACGATGCCTGCGCGCGGGCTCGATCGATCTTGCGCGGCGATTTTTCAGGCGTGCTGCGCGGATCACCGACATACCGTGGGAGATCGCAGTGGGCAACGACCTGCGCCACCCGCGAATCAAGGGCGAGCGAGCGCCGATGCTTCGCTTCCTCAACTGGTACATCGGAAGGCTGCATCTTGCCGCGACGCACGACAGCACACTGACCACCGCATTTCTGAAGGTCGTCAACCTGATGGCCCCACCGCCTTCGCTACTGGGCCCTGCGATTGCCTGGCGGGTCTGGCGTGGCAGCCGGCGGGTTGCGCCGCCCGTTTCTTCGCCCTGGATCGAAAGCTCGGACTGCACCCCGGCAGATTGATTTTCCATCATGAACGAGGTGACAAATGGAATACGACGAACAGAAGATAGAAGACTTCATGGGGCGCATGGTCGGCGAGTTTGGCGCGATTGCATCCGCGCCGCTCATTGCGCTCGGCGACCGGCTCGGCCTGTACAAGGCCATGGCCCAACAAGGCTGGATGAGCTCGACGCGGGTGGCCGAGCGCGCCGGGCTGGCGGAACGATACGTGCGCGAGTGGCTTGCGGCACAGGCGGCATCGGGATTTATCCAGTACGACGCGGCGACGGGAACCTATCAGCTTGAAAACGAAATGGCGTTGTGTTTTGCCGAAGAGAGCAGCCCGACTTTCGTTCCAGGTTTCTGCGACTGCGCCGAAGCCATGTTTCGCAGCCTGCCGAAGCTGGAAGCCGCGTTTCGCACCGGGCTAGGAGTCGGCTGGCACCAGCATCACCCGTCATTATTCAGGGGAACGGAACGATTCTTTCGGCCCGGCTATGCCGCCCATCTGATCAACGACTGGATTCCGGCGCTCGACGGCGTCGAAGCAACGCTCAAGGCGCAGGCTGCCCGGGTAGCGGATGTCGGCTGCGGTCATGGCGCATCCACGATTCTGATGGCGCAGGCTTATCCGCATGCTACGTTCGTCGGCTTCGACTACCACGCACCCTCCATCCAGAGAGCACGCGAAGCGGCGCACGAAGCCGGGGTCAGCGATCGCGTCAGCTTCGAAGTGGCCACCGCGCAGCAATACCCCGGCGCCGACTACGACCTCGTCGCATTCTTCGACTGCCTGCATGACATGGGCGACCCGGCGGGCGCTGCCGCCCATGTGTTGGGTTCGCTGAAAAGAGATGGCACGTGGATGATCGTCGAGCCCTTCGCAAACGATCGACTGGAAGACAATCTGAATCCCGTGGGACGCTTGTTTTACTCGGCCTCCACGATGTTCTGCACCGGGGCATCGTTATCACAGGAAGGCAGAATGGCGCTAGGCGCACAAGCCGGCGAAGCCCGGCTCATGCAGGTCGTGAGCGCGGGCGGCTTCACGCGCTTTCGTCGTGCGACGCAGACGCCCTTTAACCTCGTCTTTCAAGCGCAGGCGTGAGCCGATTCAAGATTTTTTGGGGGGCGCTTTATCAAATGTCCCGGGCGGAGGATTTGGAGAAACTGACGACCGACCCGAACGGCAGCGGTGCGTCTTGTGTGAAGAAAAACAGCCAGTGTCCATCGTGCCGGAAATAGGCGCGGTAGCGGGGCGTGCTACTGCAAGTGCAGGGTTCTTCAGCCGAGCACGGAAACCAATGGGTCGCTCCGTTCAGGACAGCGTGAGCGAGATGCCTCTCTGGCAATTCGGCGGCGCACAGCGCTTCAAAGGCCCGGGCAGTGCTGATCTCGCCGCCTGGCAGCGCGACCGTCACATGGCCCCGTACCCGATCACGGTAGGTCTGTTCGGCCTGAGCCGGGATCTCGTTGGTCGCGTGCCCTGAGTCGGTCGCCCGTAGCAACGACTGCACATGGGCGAGATGGAACTGAGACACTGCCTTTTCGCGGAACGTGAGAATGACGGGTTGCATACAGACCTCCTGTTTGCCTGCTGTCTTGCCTGTTACAAGGATAGGGCGTTTGCGGCAGCGCTCGGCGCGACGAACGGACGCGATTGAGTGCTCGCTCTAGCGTGCTTGAGCAGGAAATCGCTCATGTCCAGTTGCCCGTCGGTTGGATCGATGAAACTGAGCGGCTCCTGCTCGTCTGCATGGACGGCGGCGCAGGAGGCCGCGGTTACCGCAACGATCGCGGCAAGCCATCTGCGTCATCGCGATCGGCGATGGTGCCTTGCCAAAAGACCACGTCCAACCCGTCTCGCGTGCGGCATGATGTTTCCACATCGGGATCAACCGAGAGAACGCACGGCCCCTCCCGCAGGCGGCCGGCAACTTGATGGAGCGAGACGAAGCAATGCAACCCGACCAGGCAACGGCCGGCCCGCGTACGCTTTACGACAAGATCTGGGACAGTCACCGGGTCATGTCGCGCGACGACGGACAGGATCTGCTGTTCATCGACCGGCATTTCATTCACGACGTCACCGCGCAATCGTTCGACCTGTTGCGTGAACGCGGCCTCAAGCCGCGCTCGCCGGAGCGCATCTTCGGCACGGCGGACCACTACGTGTCCAGCGCGGCGAACGAGATGGCCGCCGTGGCCGACCCCGAGCGGCGCGCGATGATCGTAGCTCTCCAGCGCGATACGGCCGAGTCGCACATCACGCTGTTCGACATGGACGACTCGCGGCGCGGCATCGTCCACGTGGTCGGGCCCGAGCAGGGGCTGAGTCTGCCCGGCATGACCGTCGTCTGCGCCGATAGCCACACGTCGACGCACGGCGCACTGGGTGCGCTGGCGTTCGGCATCGGCGCGACCGAGGTCGCTCACGTGCTCGCCACGCAATGCCTGTGGCAGCGCAAGTCGAGCAACATGCGCGTCACACTCGACGGCACGCCCGGTCAGGGCGTCACCGCCAAAGACCTGATCCTGGCCGTGATCGCGCGGATCGGCGTGGCGGGCGCGGCAGGCCACGTGATCGAGTACGCGGGCTCCGCGATCGCCGGTCTGTCGATGGAAGGCCGGCTCACGTTATGCAACATGACCATCGAGGCGGGCGGTCGCGCTGGGATGATCGCTCCCGACGAAACCACGTTCGCCTATCTGGCAGGGCGCCCCTTTGCGCCCGCGGGCGAAGCGCGGGAGCGGGCCATCGCGCACTGGCGCAGCTTGTTCACCGACCCCGGCGCGAGCTTCGACCGCGAGGTGCATATCGACGTGAGCGAGATCGCCCCGATGGTGACCTGGGGCACCACGCCCGGTTATGCGTGTTCGATCGACGCTCGCGTGCCCGATCCCGCAGATGAGGCCGACCCCGATGTGCGCGCCGCGATGTCGCGTTCGCTCGATTACATGGGATTGGTCCCGGACGAGGCGCTCGAAGGGGTGGCGATCGACCGGGTCTTCATCGGCTCGTGCACCAACGGACGCATCGAGGACCTGCGCAGCGCCGCCGATGTCGCGCGCGGCCGCCACATCGCGCCGGGCGTCGAGGCGTGGGTAGTGCCGGGCTCGCACCAGGTGCGCGCCCAGGCCGAGGCCGAAGGGCTCGACCGCGTGTTCGTGGAAGCCGGTTTTCAGTGGCGCTTTCCTGGCTGTTCGATGTGCCTCGCGACGAACGGCGATATCGCGGCGCCCGGCCAACGCTGCGCCTCGACGTCGAACCGTAATTTCGTGGGCCGCCAGGGGCCCGGCGTGCGCACCCATCTGATGAGCCCTGCCATGGCGGCCGCAGCCGCGGTCACGGGACGTCTGACGGACGTGCGCCGTCTGCTGGGAGTCTGAACATGGAATGCCTGACGTACCTCGACTCAGTGGCCGTGCCGATCGCCAGCATCAACTGCGATACCGACCAGATCCTGCCGGCGCGCTTCCTGCAAAAACCCCGCTCCGACGATTTCGGCCAGTTTCTGTTCCGCGCGCTGCGCTTCGGACCCGATGGCGCGGAGCGGCCGGACTTCGTGTTCAACCAGGCGCCTTTCCGCGGCTCGCGCATCGTCGTGGCCAATCACAACTTCGGTTGCGGCTCGTCGCGTGAGCACGCCGTCTGGGCGCTGTACGACTACGGTATCCGCGCGGCGATCGCTCCGAGTTTCGGCGACATCTTCTTCATCAACTGCCTGAAGAATGGACTGCTGCCCATCGTATTGCCCGAGTCCGTGGTGCTGCCGCTGCTGGACAGCTTGTCTGCGAGGCCTGGCAGCCGCATCGCGATCGACTTGCCCGCGCAGACGGCGACGCTGCCCGACGGTTCCAGCCATGCGTTCGAGATGGAGCCCTTCGCGAAAGAGTGTCTGCTGCGCGGCATGGACGAGATCGACTACACGCTGTCGCATCGGGACCGCATCGATGCGTTCGAGCGCAACTACAAGGGCGCCTGGTGAAGGCGCGCTCCACCTGAGCACAACCCAGCGATAACAACCCAGGAGAAATTCAGATGAAGATTGCAGTCATGCCCGGTGATGGCATCGGTCCGGAAGTCGTGGCGCAGGCTGTCAAGGTGCTGCGGGTCGTGGCGCCTCATGCCGAGACCGAAGAAGCCGCTATCGGCGAGGCGGGCATTCAGGCGCATGGCGTGCCGCTACCCCAGCCCACGCTGGAGCTGGCGCGCAAGGCCGATGCGATCCTGTTCGGTTCGGTGGGTGTGGCCGACGAAGCCGACATTCCGCGCGAGCGTCGTCCCGGCACCGGGCTGCTGCAGTTGCGCGAAGCGCTGACCCTGTATGCCAATTTCCGCCCGGCGTACATGTTCCCCGAGCTGATCGGCGCTTCGACGCTGCGGCCGGAAGTGGTCGATGGGCTGGATATCGTGATCGTGCGCGAGTTGAACGGCGACGTCTATTTCGGCCAGCCGCGCGGCTTCGAGACCAACGAGGCGGGAGAGCGGGTGGGTTTCAACACGATGCGCTATTCGGAATCGGAGGTCGAGCGTGTCGCGCGTGCGGCCTTCGAGGCCGCGCGTCGGCGGCGCGGCAAGCTGTGCTCGGTGGACAAGGCTAACGTGCTGGAGGCGAGCCAGTTGTGGCGCGAAGTGGTCACGCGCGTCGGGCGCGATTACAAGGACGTCGAGCTGAGCCATCTGTTCGTGGACGCGGCGTCGATGATGCTGATGCGCCGGCCCAAGCAGTTCGACGTGATCGTCACGGGCAATATCTTCGGAGACATTCTCTCGGACGCCGCGGCCATGTTGACGGGGTCGATCGGCATGCTGCCTTCGGCCTCGCTCGGCTACAACCGCAAGGGGCTTTACGAGCCGGTGCACGGTTCGGCGCCCGACATCGCCGGCAAGGATATCGCCAATCCGCTCGCGGCGATCCTGTCGCTGGCGATGATGCTGCGCGAGAGCTTCGAGATGGAAGCCGCCGCGAGCCGCGTCGAGAAGTCGGTGCGTGCCGTGCTGGCCGCGGGCTATCGCACTGCCGACATCCAGCAGGAAGGCACGCAATGCATCGGCACGCGTGACATGGGCGATGCCGTCGTCGAGGCGCTTCGCAAGCAGGCGGCATAGACGGCAGACGCATCACACGGATCGGGTGCCACGCGGACTCCGGCCCGTCTTCGGCAGTCGTTGGTCACACCAGAATATCCCTCGAAAGGGAGGAGACAACCATGAAGCTGAAATTCGCCATTGCGCTGTGCGCAGCGTTCGAGCTTGTTTGCGGTTCCGTCGCGGCCGTGGCCAAGGATGTGCCTGAAAAGCCCGAGCTGCACATCGCGGCGGCATCGGTAGGCATCACCTATCTGCCGATGCTTGTCGCGCAGCAGCGCGGCTACTTCAAGGACGAAGGGCTGGACGTGCACATCGCCGCTTTCTCGGGCGGTTCGAAGACGCTGGAGGCCCTGCTGGGCGGTAGCTCCGACATGGTCGCGGGCGCCTATTCGAACACCATCACGATGGCCACCAAGGGGCAGCATCTGGTGGTGATCGCCGCGCAGGTCATTTGTCCGGGCTGGATCTTCGGCGTGTCCCAGAAGCGCCAGGGCGAAGTCAAATCGGCGAAGGATCTGAAGGGCATGCGTATCGGCGTGAGCGCGCCGGGTTCGAGCACGCACATGGCAGTCAACTACATTCTGCACAAGGCGGGGTTGCAGTCGTCGGACGTGTCGATCATCGGTGTGGGCCAGGCGGCGGGCGCGGTCGCGGCGGTACGGGCCGGGCAAATCGATGCGCTGATCGTCAACGATCCGAGCGCCACGATCCTGACCAAGGACGGCAGCCTCAAGCCGCTCGAGAACATGCGCACGGCCGAGGGTAACGTCAAGGTGTTCGGCTCCGACTACCCCGAGTCCAGCCTGTTCGCGACGCAGGACTTCATTAACAAGAATCCGAAGACGGTGCAGGCGGTCGCCAATGCGATCGTACGCGCCGAGAAGTGGATCGCGAAGGCGACGCCGGAACAGGTCGCCGACAACGTGCCGCCCGAGTACCTGGAGGACAACAAGGCGCTCTACGCCGAGGCCTTCAAGAACAGCCGACGCTGTATCGCGCAGAACGGCGAAATCACGCCGAAGGGCGCGCAGACCGTGCGTGACGTGCTGTCGGCCTTCGACCCGACAGTGGCCTCGGCGAAGCTCGACCTCGCCACGACCTATGACAACCACTTCGTCGAGAAGGCAGCGGAGATCCAGCCATGAGCACGGCGCCGTGTAGTGTCCCGCTCGATACCGGCCCCGCCCAGGTGCGCGAAGCGCTGCGCTTCGACAACGTGACGTGCACCTTCGCCGGCAACGGCAAGAACGCGCCGACGTACACGGCCGTGTCCGGCGGCAACCTGACGATCGGCGACGGAGAGTTCGTCTCGATCGTCGGGCCCACGGGCTGCGGCAAGTCCACGCTGCTGAACGTCGCGGCCGGGCTGACGCGGCCTTCGTCGGGCAGCCTGAGCGTATTCGGCCGCAAGCTGACCAACGGCCTGAACACGCAAGCCGCCTATCTGTTCCAGGTGGACGCGCTGATGCCCTGGAAGACCGCCGAAGAAAACATCGCGATCGGCCTGATCTTCCGCGGCATGCCACGCGAAGAGGCTCTCGGCGTCGCGCGCGAATGGCTGAAGCGGGTGGGCTTGCACGGGCACGGCAAGAAGTACCCGCATCAGCTGTCGGGCGGCATGCGCAAGCGTGCCGGGCTCGCGCAGGCGCTCGCGCTGAATCCTCGCATCATCCTGATGGACGAGCCATTCAGCGCACTGGACATCCAGACCCGGCATCTGATGGAAGACGAGTTGCTGCGGCTGTGGTCGCAAGACCGGAAGTCGGTGATGTTCGTGACGCACGATCTCGAAGAGGCCATCTCGTTGTCGGATCGCGTCATCGTGCTGTCGGCGGGGCCCGGTACGCGGCCTATCGCCGAGTTCGAGATCGACCTCGAGCGTCCGCGCGAAATGTCGGAAATCCGTATGTCGCAACGTTTCCTGCAACTGCACACCCAGATCTGGGACGTGCTTCGAGGGGAGGTTCTGAAAAGCTATGCGCGCAACCGTGTTTGACCCGAACAACAAGTTCACTGTGCTCGTCACCCGGATGGCGCTGCTGTTCGGCGTCCTGTTCCTGTGGTGGCTCGGTACCCACCAGAAATGGCTGTCGCCCTTTTTCTTCGGCGATCCCATCGGCGTCGCTCGTCGGATCGTCGACTGGATCGTGACGGGCTCGGTGTTTCGCCATCTCTATACGACGCTGGTCGAAACCATGCTGGCGTTCGCGATCGGCACGGTGTTGGGCCTCGGGTGCGGTCTGTGGCTCGCGCTCGACCCGTTCCTCGCGGTCGTGTTCGATCCGTTCATCAAGGCCATGAATTCCATGCCGCGCCTGATCTTTGCACCGATCTTCGCGCTCTGGTTCGGCCTCGGCATCTGGTCCAAGGTGGCATTGGGCGTGACGCTGGTGTTCTTCGTGGTGTTCTTCAACGTCTTTCAAGGGGTCCGCGAGGTCAGCCCGGCGGTGCTATCCAATACGCGCATGCTGGGCGCCAGCCCGCGTCAGCTGATGCGCCACGTGTACCTGCCTTCGGCGACGAGCTGGGTGTTCTCGAGCCTGCACAACGCGATCGGCATCGCGTTCGTGGGCAGCGTGGTGGGCGAGTACCTGGGCTCGGAGAAGGGCGTGGGTTATCTGATTCTGCTGGCAGAGGGTGTGTTCGACATGAACTCGGTCATCGCGGGCATCCTCGTGCTGACGGTGTTTGCACTGGCGCTCGATACGGCGGTGTCGATGGTCGAAGGTTACCTGCTGCGCTGGCGCCCCGTGGCCGGGCAGACCGTGGCCGCGAGCGCATGAGCGTACGCACGCATGCAGGTGAATGGGCCGCGCTCGACGAATCAACTTTGAGGAAAACATTTTGCAGACCAACGCTATCAACCTGAAGGACCGCGTCGCCGTCGTGACGGGCGGCGCACAAGGTATCGGCCTCGCGGTCGGCCGCCGGCTGCTGGGCTCCGGCGCGCGCCTCGTGATCTGGGACATCAATGCCGCGGGCATGGAACAGGCGCGGGCCGAACTGGGCAATCACGACGTTCACTTCGAGCGCGTCGACATCGCCGACTACGCGAGCGTCGAGGCGGCCGTGGCGGGCACGCTGAAAGCAACCGGACGTATCGACATCCTGATCAATAACGCGGCCATCGTCGGGCCCAATGCCACGCTGGCCGAGTATCCCGTCGACGTGTGGAAGCAGGTGATCGATGTCGACATCAACGGCACCTTCCACTGCTGCCGCGCCGTGGTGCCCGTGATGGTCGGCCAGAACTATGGCCGTATCGTCAACCTGGCGTCCGTCGCCGGCAAGGAAGGCAATCCGAACGCCGCCGCGTACAGTTCGGCGAAGGCCGCGGTCATCGCGATGACCAAGTCGCTCGGCAAGGAACTGGCGCGCCACGACATCGCGGTCAACTGCGTCACGCCTGCCGTGGCGCGCACCCCCGGCGCAATGGAGCAGGCGCCCGAGCACATCGAATACATGCTCGGCAAGATTCCGCGCGGACGTTTCCTCGAACTCGATGAAGCGGCCGCGATGATCGCGTGGCTTGCCAGTGAAGAGAATTCCTTTACGACGGCCGGGGTTTTCGATCTGTCCGGCGGTCGCGCCACCTACTGACGGGGACGTATCTATGAAGCTGCTGCGCTACGGTCCGGCGGGTCATGAGAAGCCGGGCCTTCTCGATGAAGATGGGAACGTGCGGGATTTGTCGGGCCACGTGGCCGACATCGCCGGCGACGTTCTGCTGCCCGGGAGCCTCGCTCGCCTGAGAGCGCTCGATGCCGCGTCGCTGCCGCGCGTGGAAGGCAATCCGCGCCTGGGTGCCTGCGTGGGCGGCACGCGCAAGTTCATCTGCATCGGCCTGAATTATTCCGACCACGCCGCCGAGACGGGCGCGCAGATCCCGCCGGAGCCCATCGTCTTCATGAAGGCTACCAGCGCGATGGTCGGCCCGAACGACACCATCGAGATTCCGCGCAACGCGCTCAAGACCGACTGGGAGGTCGAGCTCGGCGTCGTCATCGGCAAGACCGCGAAGTACGTGAGCGAACGCGATGCGATGGATCATGTGGCCGGCTATTGCGTCGTCAACGACGTGTCCGAGCGCGCGTTCCAGGCCGAGCGCCAGGGGCAGTGGACCAAGGGCAAGTCGGCCGACACCTTCGGTCCGACGGGCCCGTGGCTCGTCACTGCCGACGAGGTGCCCGACCCGCAGGCGCTGCCGATGTGGCTCGAGGTCAACGGCCATCGCTATCAGAACGGCAGTACCGCCACGATGATTTACGGCGTACGTTTTCTGGTGGCCTATCTGTCTCAGTTCATGTCGCTGCAGCCTGGCGATATCATTTCCACGGGCACGCCGCCGGGCGTCGGCTTGGGGCAGAAGCCGCCCACCTATCTGAAGCCGGACGATGTGGTGACGCTCGGCATCGCGGGCCTGGGCCAGCAGCGTCAGAACGTCGTGCAGGGCTGAAACACTGGGCCGCGCTGTTCCGCAAAACCTGGAGACAAACCATCGTGACAACGATCAGGCGCCTGCTCTTGCCAGTACTGTGCGCGTGCGCGGCGCTCATCAGCCAGTCGGCCGCGAGCGCCGCGCCCGTGCCGGAGAAATCCAAGGTTTACCTGGCCGCCGCGGGCGTGGGCTTTCCGTATCTGCCGTTCGTCATCGCGGACAGCCGGGGGTACTTCAAGCAGGCCGGGCTGGACGTCGAGATCGGCGTGTTCAGCGGCGGTGCGAAGGCGCTGCAGGCGATGCTGGGCGGCAGCGCCGACATCGTCGCCGGCGCCTATTCGAACACGATCACGATGGCGGCCAAGGGACAGAAGCTGGTGTCGTTCGTGACCCTGGCCTCCTGCCCCGGCTGGGTGTTCGGCGTGACCCGCGCGAGCCACGGCAAGGTCAAGTCGTATGCGGACCTGAAGGGCATGCGCATCGGTGTGAGCTCGCCAGGTTCGAGTTTCCACATGGGCGTGAACTACCTGCTGAACAAGGCCGGCGTGAAGCCGGGCGATGTGTCGATCATCGGCGTGGGCTCATCGGCGGGTGCGATTGCCGCGGCGCGCAGCGGGCAGATCGATGCGTTGATGAGCAACGATCCCGTCGCAACCGTGCTGCAGGGCAGTGGCGATCTCTACCCGCTGGCCGTGATGCGCGATCCCGCTGGAACCCGCGCGACGCTGGGCGGCGATTATCCGGAAGCGTCCATCTACACGACCCGAGAGTTCGCCGCGAAATATCCCAATACCGTGCAGGCGGTGACGGACGCCATCCTCGAAGCCGAGCGCTGGATGGCGCACGCGACACCTGAGCAGGTCGCGGCAGCCGTGCCGCCCCAATATGCTCTGGCGGACAAGGATGTGTTCGCGCGAGCCTACGGCAACATGCAGAGCTGCATTTCACGTGACGGCCTGATGACGGACGCCGCCGCGCATACGGTCCGCGACGTGCTGGCCGCTTTCGATCCCGAGATCGGCCGTGCGTCGATCGACCTGAAGGCCACTTACGACAATCACTTCGTCGAGAATGCAGGCAAGCACTGATTTGCGAGGAGGGGTAACGATGGAGAGCGGCATCCGCATCCTGGCCGAAGGACTGAAATTTCCCGAAGGGCCCGTGGCGATGGCCGATGGCTCGATCGTGCTGGTGGAAATCGAGCGCGAGACCCTCAGCCGCGTAGCCGCCGACGGCACGGTGAGCGTCGTGGCGGAGATCGGCGGCGGACCCAATGGGCTGGCGCTGGGACCGGATGGCGTGTTCTACATCTGCAACAACGGAGGTTTCCTGTTCCGTACCGTTGCCGGCTTGAATCGCACGAAGCCCGGTGTGCATCCGCGTTATACGAGCGGCCGCATCGAGCGCTTCGACCCGCGAACAGGCGCACTGACCACGTTGTACGACCGCTGCGGCGAGCATCCGCTGTGCGGGCCCAACGACATCGTGTTCGACCACGACGGCGGCTTCTACTTCACCGACTTCGGCAAGAACCGGCTGCGCGACCGGGATCATGCGGGTCTCTACTACGGACGCGCCGATGGATCGGCGATCGTCGAAGTCGCTTACCCGCTGACGACGGCCAACGGGGTCGGCCTCTCGCCGGACGACCGTGTCGTCTATGTGGCGGAGACCGAGACTGCGCGGCTGTGGGCGTTCGATCTGGAGGAGCCCGGCCGCGCGCGCAAGCATCCGTATCCGTCGCCGCACGGCGGCCGGCTCGTGTGCGGGCTGCCGGGTTATCAGCGCTTCGACAGCCTGGCCGTGGACGCGGAAGGAAACATCTGCGTGGCCACGCTCGTCACCGGCTGCATCACGGTGGTCGCGCCGTCGGGCGAGGTGCTGCGACAGGTGATGGTGCCCGATGGCATGGTGACCAACATCTGCTTCGGCGGCGCCGACATGAAAACGGCTTACCTCACGCTATCGGGCACGGGACGGCTCGGCACGATGCCCTGGCCGCAAGCCGGATTGAAGCTGGCGTATTCGTAAAGGGCTGGTCGTGACGATCAGGTGTCTACTGCATCGTGACGCGCGAGCAGGTGCTTGAGCAGGAGTTGCACGGGCGCCGGCAGCGACTCGGCTTCGCGCACGCAGATTTTCCAGTGCCGTTCGGCCCACGGCTCGTCCAGTTCGACGGCGACCACCGGCGCCGAGTTGACGTAGCGCCGCGCATGATGATCGGGCACGAGGCCGACGCCGAGCCGCGCTTCGACCATGCTGCGCACCGGCTCGAAGCCGTTGACGCGGATCGACAGCTTGAGCGGATGGTCGAGATCGGCCGCCGCGCGCAGCACCAGCGAATTCAGATAGCTGCCCGGCTGCGGCCCCACCAGCGGGTACTCGGCCACTTCGCGGAACTTCACTTTATCGAAGCGGCTGAGCGGGTGATCCGGCGGCATGATGACCACCAGCCGGTCGCTGCGGTACGGATAGACCTGTAGGCCCGTGGTGACGGTCGTGCCGCCGAACACGCCGATGTCGGCCGTGTTTTCGGCGACGGCGCGGACCACGGCCGGGCTCAGGCTGTCCTGCAGATCGATGCGCAGCCCCGGATGCAGCGCGAGGAAGTCGCGGATGTCGTTGGCGATGTACTGGACGATGGTCGAGAGACTGGCATGCAGCCGGATCTGTCCGCGCAGACCCTCGGCATGGTCGAGCAACTCGCTTTCCATCTGTGCGATGTCGCGCAGCAGGACGCGGGCATGCTGCAGGAGAGCCGCGGCTGCGGCCGTCAGTTCGAGCCCCTTGTTGCTGCGCACGAAGAGGGCGTTCTTGAGCGTGTCCTCGAGATGGGACATGCGCTTGCTGAGCGCGGAAGGCGCGATATTTTCGGCTTCTGCCGCGCGGGCGATGCTGCCATGCTCACAGACAGCGACGAACAGTTTCAGCGACTGCAAATCAAAACGCATTGCATCTCCGGGGAAGCGGTCTTCTCGCCGCGCCACGCTTTCATAGTGAAAAGAGAGTATGCACGGGGTCAATTACAAGTGCAAAAATCGGCGGTGCGCGAGAGTTCCTGTTGACCGATACCGGCGGATGTCCCCAAAAAAAGAGGCGCGATCTTTTCGATCGCGCCTCTTTCGCCATTTGCAGTGCGGCGTTAAAACGAACGCCGCGCATCACTCACGTGCCTCACCTCGCCGCCGACTTCCCCCGACCGGTCACAGGCGCGCCATCCCCATTACCGTTGCTGAGCGTCGCCGCATCGCGCGTCTCGGGCATCGCCGCCCACACCAGCAGCACCGCGAGCGCACCGGCCGCCGCGAGACCGAAGAAGCTCACCGTGTTGCCGAAACGATCGGCGACGAAGCCCGCCGCCGTCGTGCTCAGCGTCGCGCCGATCCCGGCCGCGAGCCCGAACAGACCGATGCACAGGTTGTAGCGGCCCTTGTCGCCGGCGACGTCGGCGGCGATCAGCGGCAGCATCACGCCGAACACCGCGGCGCTCAAACCGTCGAGCATCTGCACCGGCACGAGCAGATAAGGACTGCTGATGCCGGCGAACAGCAGCGCGCGGATCGGCAGCGCCGAGAAGCCGAGCAGCAGGATCGGCCGGCGGCCCCAGCGTTCGGCCGAACGCCCGACCCACGGCGACATCATCGCGACGATCGCCTGCGGCACGATGATGCACGCCGCGATCACGAGCTGCACGTTATCGCCCATGCCGGCCGTCACTTCGCCGGCGGCCAGGTTCAGCATCGCCGCGTTCGACAGATGGAACAGCACGATGCACGCGGCGAACAGCAGCATGCGCTTGTCGCGCAGCAGCTCGCGCAGGCTCTCGCGCCGCTCGAGCTGCTCGGGAGTGGGCACAGCTTGCGGCAGCTCGATCGTGTCGGTGCGCTGGATCATCGCCAGCGCGATCAGCGCGGGAACGGCGAGGCCCGCGGTCAGAAAGAACACCGCACGCGGCGAGTAGTACTCGCCGAACAGGCCCATCAGACCGGCCGCCACCGCGCTGCCGATCGACGCCCAACGCGCGTTGCGCCCGAGCCGGTCGCCGAGGTTCGCGCGTCCCACCAGCGCGAACGAGATCGCGGCGAGCGCCGGCGTCAGCATGCAGCTCGCGAAGCCGTGGAACACCTCGGCGGCGATCACCGGCAGCACGGTCGGGCTGATCGCGAGCAGCATCGCGCTGAGGATGATCGCGCCGATCGCCCACGCGGCCGCGCCCTTCTTGTTGCGCAACGCGTCGACCGCGGCGCCGCCGGGCACCTGGCTCACCATCGCGCTGATGGTGCCGACCGACAGCACCATGCCGATCTCGCCCTGGGTCCACTTGTGCGACGCGAGGTACGACGCGATGAACGGCCCGAAGCCCGTCTGCACGTTGGCGACGAAGAAGTTCAGCCAATCGAGCGCGCGCAGACTTCGCGCCGTGACCACAGTGCGGACCGTCATCGGACCGCCCGTGCGTTGGAAACCGCGACGGCCGTCGACGCGCCCGGCGGCGCCGAGGCCGTCGGCGCCGAGGCGGCCGGCGCCGAGGCGGCCGGCGCGGCGCTCGCCGCGGGCGCGGGGGGCGGGGCCGGCGACACCGCGCGGATCGGCTTGTCGCTCGTGTAGGGTGGCGTCGCGTTGATCTGCGCGTCGCTCAGATCGATCTGCGGATGCAACTCCTTGTCGCGCGTGACGAAGCGCAGCGCCGACCAGTTCGCGGCGATCGTGCGCCGGTCGGTGCTGACCATGCCGCTCACGTCGAGCACGACCGCCTGCGGCTGCGCATTGCCGTCGATCAGCACGTCGACCACGCGACCCACCTTGGCGCCGTTGGCGCGCTCGACGGTCGCATCGAGCAGTTGCAGCTCCAGCGCGTTCGACTTGTTCGGGCCGCTCGGCACGGCCGTCGGGGTCAGCGTGATCGGCGCACCCTTGGCGCCCGGCGTGAAGTGGAACGCGCCCCACGCGAAGTTGACCTTGCGGTCGCCGACGCCGAGGAAGCCTTGCAGATTGACCACCATCTCGCGCGGCTTGCCGGCCGCGTCGGCGGTCATGTCGACCGCGCGGCCGACCACCTTGCCGTCGGGCTTCTGTACCTCGCTGTCGAGCAGCGTGTGCGCGGCGCTGCGCTCGATCGTACGCAACACGATCAGCGGCGGCGGCGGCGGGGGCGGCGGCGGAGCCGGCGCGACGACGGGCGGCGGCGGTTCGACCTTGTGCGGCTTGACGACCGGCTTCTTCGGTTTCTTCGGCTCGCCGGGCCCCTCGCTCGCCTCGGCCTCGACCGGCTCCGGCGCGGAAGCCGCGACCGGCGCGCTCGCCGGCTCGACGGGCATCACCGTCGCATCGACGATCGGCGCCTGCTGCGGACCCCACAGCAGGCTGCTGCAGCCGGACAGCGCGGCGAGCGCGAACAGCGCGGCCACGGTGCACAGCAAGCGCAACTGACGAAACAGGTCGAGCGAATCAGGCGAATCGAGCGGGCCGAACGGGACAATCGGCAGGCGCCGGGCGGGGCGCGGAAAACCGCCAGTCATCAGGAAAAACTCCACGGGCTGGTGCGGACGGGCGCGATGAGCCGCCGCGGTTGGATGGGGCACGGCCCAGAGTTTAACCCGCGCGGCCGCGCGGACCGGCTTTCGCGGGCTGCCTGGCGAGCTGTTTTGCAGACCGCTGCAGACTGGCTGGCCGTACCGCGCTGCACGCCGCTTGCCCGGAACCTCGGCGCCGATAGCGGCCCCATGCCGTAGGTGTAAACGCGCGGCGCGGTGGCGCGAGCGACCGTCGCGCAAAAGTTATATGTCGCGCGACATGTCCGGCATGCCATTCATGCGATTGGACACATATTTGTCTTCACCTACATTGCGACTCAGAAAAGCGCGATTCACACCGATAAATCCACGAGACGAACCCTGATGACGGCCGCAGAAGCGGCCGTTTCAGCACGCTGATAAAGGAGGCACTCATCATGATGGAACCCCAGGCCCTCGCGAATACCGACGTCGCGAGCGAATCCTTCGATTCGAAGGGCTTTCTCGACCGCTACTTCGACATCACCGCACGCGGCAGCACGCAGCGTACGGAGATCGTCGCGGGCATCACGACCTTCCTCGCGATGGTCTATTCCGTGTTCGTCGTGCCGGGCATGTTCGGCAAAGCGGGCTTCGATACGAGCGCGGTGTTCGTCGCCGTGTGTCTGACCACGGCGTTCGGCTCGCTGCTGATGGGGGTGTGGGCGCGTCTGCCGATCGCGATCGGCTGCGCGATCTCGCTGACCGCGTTCACGGCGTTCGGCCTCGTGCTCGGCAAGGGGCTGCATCCGACCGTCGCGCTCGGCGCGGTGTTCCTGATGGGTGTCGTGTTCACCACGATCTCCGTGACCGGGGTGCGTTCGTGGATCCTGCGCAATCTGCCGGCCGGCATCGCGCATGGCACCGGGATCGGCATCGGCCTGTTCCTGCTGCTGATCGCCGCCAACGACGTCGGCCTCGTCGTCAAGAATCCGGGCGCCGGGCTGCCGGTGTCGCTCGGCAATATCACGGCGTTGCCGGCGCTGATGTCGGTCGCGGGACTCGCCGCGATCGTCGGACTGGTGCGGCGGCGCGTGCCGGGTTCGATCCTGATCGTGATCGTCGCGATCTCGGCGATCGGGCTGGCGATCGATCCGGCCGTCGCGTTCCACGGCATCTTCGCGGTGCCGTCGTTGAGCGCGCCGGGGCATGCTTCGCTGATCGGCGCGATGGACGTGAAGGGCGCGCTGTCGATGGCGGTGCTGCCGAGCGTGCTGGCGCTGGTGATGACCGCCGTGTTCGACGCGACCGGCACGATCCGCGCGGTCGCGGGCCAGGCGGGGCAGCTCGACGAAAACGGCCGCATCATCAACGGCGGCCGCGCGTTGACCGCCGATTCGCTGAGCTCGATCTTCTCGGGCCTGCTGGGCGGCGCGCCGGCGGCGGCATATATCGAGTCGACGGTCGGCGTCGCGGCGGGCGCGAAGACCGGGATGGCGGCGGCCGTCGTCGGTCTGCTGTTTCTGGTCGTGATGTTCTTCTCGCCGCTCGCCGCGCTGGTGCCGTCGTATGCGACCGCGCCCGCGCTGATGTACGTGGGGCTGCTGATGCTGTCGAACGTGAGCAAGCTGCATATGGACGACATGGTCGACGCGATGGCGGGGCTCGTGTGCGCGGTGTTCATCGTGCTGACCGCGAACATCGTGACCGGCATCATGCTCGGCTTCGCGACGCTCGTGATCGGGCGCATCGTCAGCGGCGAGTATCGCAAGCTCAACGTGGGTACCGTGGCGATCGCGGCGGTGCTGGTCGGGTTCTATGTCGGCGGCTGGGCGATCTGAGTTGGGTAGCAGGTAGTGAGTTGATCTCCACCTTGACGCGGCGCGTCGCGGATTGATCCGCGGCGTGCCGCGTCTCTTTTTTGCTCCCGCCCTTTGCCCGCTTTTCTTGACTTTCGCGTCTGCGCTTCTAAACCATAACCTTATGGTTGGGGCCTGCATTCAGCAGGAAAGGAGACGCAGATGGAACCGCAACATCGAATCGGCAGCCGCGAAGAGTGGCTCGCCGCGAGCCGCGCGCTGCTGGCCGACGAAAAAGCCCATATGCGCGCCGGCGACGAACTCGCGAAGAAGCGCCGCGAATTGCCGTGGGTCAAGGTCGACAAGCTCTATACGTTCGATACGCCGCAGGGCAGGAAGACGCTCGCGGAGCTGTTCAATGGCCGCAGCCAGCTGATCGTCTATCACTTCATGCTGGGGCCGGACTGGGAGGAGGGCTGCATCGGCTGCTCGTTCCTGTCGGACCATATGAGCGGCATTCTCACGCATCTCGAACATCACGACGTCAGCTACGTGACGGTCTCGCACGCGCCGCTCGAGAAGATCGACGCGTTCAAACGGCGCATGGGATGGACGTTTCCGTGGGTGTCGTCGAGCGGCAGCGATTTCAATTTCGACTACCACGTGTCGTTCACGCCCGAGCAACTGGCGAGCAGGAAGGCGTTCTACAACTTCACCGAGCAGGACGTCGGCATCGACGAACAGCACGGCCACAGCGTGTTCTTCAAGGACGAAAGCGGCGACGTGTACCACACGTACTCATGCTACGGACGCGGCGACGAGCGCTTCCTGAACACCTACGCGCATCTCGACATCACGCCGAAAGGCCGCAACGAGAAGAGCAATCTGATGGACTGGGTCAAGCATCACGACCGCTATGGCGACCAGGCGCACGGAGCTTGCCCGGCGTGCGGCTCGTACACGGTGTGAAGGGGTGAGGCGGGGTGGCGCGCTAGAGCGCCATCTCGAAGGCGGGTCGGAGAAACATCTCGATCGCCATCACGATGAGGCTCATCGCGGCGGCGGACAGCGTCAATACGCCGTATTCGTCGTAGCGCGTGTCGTACAGACACGCGACGACGAACAGAATCGCCAGCAGGTTGGTTAGCCAGTCGAAATTCAGCGCGAGGGTCATCGATCGAATCGGGCTCGTTTGCAACGGTGCGAAGCGCACCTCCAGATGCACGCGATTCTATCGAAAGGAGCTTACGGATTCGCAACGGCCGGGCTTACACAGCTTACGGCGCGCGCCGCTCTCGCGCGGCGCGCAACGCCTTGTCACACGGTGCTTTGCGACGCCATCATGTCGCGCTCGATCCACTCGATCACCGAGGTGCGCCGCGGTTGCCAGCCGAGCAGCTCGCGCGCGCGTTCGCCGCGCACGCGGCTGTTCGAGCCGAGACCGTACGAGGCCATTTCGTAGCCCCATTCCTGTTTCGCGTCGTCGAGCGGCCAGTCCTGCGGCGCGCCGAGCTTCATCGCGCGCGCGATCGCGGCGCTCATGTCGCGGAACGACGCTTCGCCGCTTTCGACGAAATAGAACGTGCCGGCAGGGGTTTTATCGAGCGCGAGGCGATACAGCTCGGCGACGTCGTCGATATGCACGTTCGACCAGATGTTGCCGCCGCTGCCCACATGACGCACGACGCCGCTCTTCTGCGCCTGGCGCACGAGGCGCGGCAACTGCACGCTCGCGCTGCCGGCCACCGCGCCGTGACCGTAGATCAGCGTGTTGCACAGCACGGCCGAGCGAACCTTGCGTTGCGCGGCGTCGAGCACGAGTTGATCGATCGCGACGCGCGCGGCCTTGTCAGCGGTCGGGGTCGGCAACGCGTCTTCATGATAGATGCGTGCTTCACCCGCTTCGCCGCCCGACGCATCGCCGACGATGCTCGAGCCGCTGGTGTGCAGCAATACCTTATCCGAACCCGCGAGTCCGTCGATCAGCGCGCGCACCGCGCCTTCGTGATCGCTGCTCGCGGCGTTGACGACGGCGTCGGCCGCTTGCGCTTCGGCGATCAGCAACGCGCGATCGTCGAGCGTGCCGATCACCGGTTCGATGCCGAGTCGTTGCAGCTCGGCGCTATGTTCGGGCTTGCGGATCAGCCCGCGTACCTGATGGCCGGCGCGCGCCAGATGCGCCGCGATCGAGCCGCCGATAAAACCGCTTGCGCCAGTAACGAAAATCTTCAAGACGTACTCCCGATGAAAAAACGAGGACAGGTGCGCAGTATCGCTCGCGCGGATTCTCGCAAAAAGCGTGTTAGTCTCAAATCAATCTTGATTTGAAATCAACAATGAAAACGTCCACCGACGAATTGCTCGTGTTCGTCACCGTGATCGACAGTGGCTCGATCACGGCGGCGGCCGAGAAGCTGGGGCAGACCGTCTCCGGCGTGAGCCGCGCGCTCACCCGCCTCGAACAGAAGCTCGATACGGCGCTCGTGCGGCGCACCACGCGTCGGCTACATCTGACCGAGGAGGGCGACGCCTTCCTGCGGCGCGCCCGCGCGATTCTCGACGCGCTCGAAGAGGCCGAGGAGTCGGTCGCGCGCGGCCGCGAACGGCCGTCGGGGCGCTTGCGCGTGGACGCGGCGTCGCCGTTCATGCTGCATTGCGTGGCGCCGCATATGAGCGCGTTTTCGGCGCTGTATCCGGAGATCCGGCTGGAGCTGACCAGCAACGAGCGGATCGTCGATCTGCTCGAACAGAAGGTCGACATCGCGATCCGGATCGGCGCGCTGCAGGATTCGACGCTGCACGCGCGCGCGCTCGGCGAGAGCCGGCTGCGCGTGCTCGCGAGCCCGGCGTATCTGGCCGAGCACGGCGAGCCGACGACGCTCGACGCGTTGCGCGGGCATCGGCTGATCGGTTTTACGGCGCCCGAGCATCTGAATCGCTGGCCGCTGCGCGCGGCCGGCAACAGGCGCCGCGGCAGCCGGGCGCAAGACGACGACACCGCGCTGCTGAAGATCGAACCGTCGATCACCGCGTCGAGCGGCGAAACGTTGCGGCAACTGGCGCTGTCCAGCTCGGGCGTCGCCTGTCTCGCCGACTTCATGACCGCCGCCGACGTGCGCGAACAGCGCCTCGTGCCGATTCTCGGCAACCTGCTCGTCGATCGACGGCAGCCGGTGCATGCGGTGTACTACCAGAGCGTCTCGCTCGCGGGGCGCGTGCAGTCCTTTCTCGATTTCATCGCGGCGCGGGTCAGGCTCTAGTCCGCGCCGCAAGCCGGCTCGCCTATAACTGAATGGTTGGGCGGGCCGGCGCGTCCGGCTTGCCGTGCGACCGGCGACGCGAAGGTGTATATACAAGTACGGGATCAACCCACAGCGGTCACACCGTCCCACGCATCCCGGACTCGCCGCCCCGACCCGCGGGCCAGCCTTCCGATCTCCCTCGCCGAAATGACGCGGCAAATAATGGAAATCCCCAGGCACAAAATCTCGAAAAAGAAGTTGTATATACAAGAACGGCCCGCTAGACTTATTTGAACTTGTATAGACAGGACGACAACCATGATTCTGAAGCCCGGCTACCTGACCCTCCCGCAACTGCGCCAGATCGCGCGTGAGCAGGTCACACTTCAACTCGATCCCGCCAGCCACGCCGCCATCGACGCGTGCGCACAAGCCGTCGCCGACATCACCGCCAAGGGCGAGCCGGCCTACGGTATCAATACAGGCTTCGGCCGTCTCGCCAGCACGCACATCCCGCGTGACCAGCTCGAACTGCTGCAGCGCAATCTGGTGCTGTCGCACGCAGTGGGCGTCGGCGAGCCGATGTCGCGCCCGGTCGTGCGTCTGCTGATCGCGTTGAAGCTCTCGAGCCTCGGCCGCGGTCATTCGGGCATCCGCCGCGAAGTGATGGAAGCGCTGATCGCGCTGTTCAACGCCGACGTGCTGCCGGTGATCCCGGTCAAGGGTTCGGTCGGCGCTTCGGGCGACCTCGCGCCGCTCGCGCATATGTCGGCGACCCTGCTCGGCGTCGGCGAAGTGTTCGCGAAGGGCGAGCGCATGCCGGCGACCGAAGGCCTCGCGCTCGTCGGTATGAAGCCGCTCACGCTGCAGGCGAAGGAAGGTCTGGCCCTGCTGAACGGCACGCAAGCTTCCACCGCGCTCGCGCTCTACAACATGTTCGCGATCGAAGACCTGTTCCGCACGGGGCTCGTCGCCGGCGCGCTGTCGGTCGATGCGGCAATGGGTTCGGTCAAGCCGTTCGATGCGCGCATCCACGAACTGCGCGGCCATCAAGGCCAGATCGACGCGGCGACGGCTTATCGCTCGCTGCTGCAAGGCTCGGCGATCAACGTCTCGCACGCCGACTGCGACAAGGTGCAGGACCCGTACAGCCTGCGCTGCCAGCCGCAGGTGATGGGCGCGTGTCTCGACCAGATGCGCCAGGCCGCCCAAACGCTGCTGATGGAAGCGAACGCGGTCTCCGACAATCCGCTGATTTTCCCGGACACCGGCGAAGTGCTGTCGGGCGGCAACTTCCACGCCGAGCCGGTCGCCTTCGCGGCGGACAACCTCGCGCTCGCCGCGGCCGAAATCGGCGCGCTTGCCGAACGCCGCATCGCGCTGCTGATCGACGCGACGCTGTCGGGCCTGCCGCCGTTCCTCGTCCGTGATGGCGGCGTGAACTCCGGCTTCATGATCGCGCACGTGACGGCCGCCGCGCTCGCCTCGGAGAACAAGACGCTCGCGCATCCGGCCTCCGTCGACTCGCTGCCCACCTCCGCGAACCAGGAAGACCACGTGTCGATGGCGACGTTCGCCGCGCGCAAGCTCGGCGACATCGCCGAGAACACCGCGAACATCCTGTCGATCGAACTGCTCGCCGCAGCCCAGGGCGTCGATCTGCGTGCGCCGCACAAGACGAGCCCGAGCCTGCAGAAGGTGATGGACCTCGTGCGCAATGACGTGGCGCATTACGAGCTCGATCACTACTTCGCGCCGGACATCGCGGCGATCACGAAGCGCGTGCAGGACGGTTCGATCGCGAAGCTGAGCCCGTTCTCGTTCGCGTCGGAACAATAAGCCGTCGGGAGCGCGGATCACTGCCATGAACGCACCGGCTTATCAGGGCATCAAGGACTTCATCCTCGCGCGCATCCATGCGGGCGAGTGGGCCGAAGGCGACCAGGTGCCCTCCGAAAACGAGCTTGCACGCGAGTTCAGCGTCGCGCGCATGACGGTCAACCGCGCGTTGCGCGAGCTGACCTCGGAGCAGGTGCTCACACGCGTACAAGGCTCGGGCACCTTCGTCGCCCGGCCCAAGTACGAGTCGACACTGGTGGCGATCCGCAGCATCTCCGATGAAATCGTCGCGCGCGGTCATCGCTATCAGGCGAAGGTGCTCAACATCGGCGCCAGCATCGCCGATGCGGCGCTCGCCGAAGAAATGCAGGTGAGCGCGGGCAGCCCCGTGTTTCATTCGCGCCTGCTGCATTTCGAAAACGACGAGGCGGTGCAGCTCGAGGAACGCTGGGTTAATCCCGCCGTCGCTCCCGAATACGCCTTGCAGGACTTCACGAACACGACGCCGAACCAGTACCTCGTGCGCGTCGCGCCGCTGCAGCGCGTCGAGTACCGCATCGAGGCGCTCGCCGCCGACGAGATGACGCGCGAGCTGTTGCACATGAGTGAACGCGAGCCGTGTCTCGTGCTGCACCGGCGCACATGGTCGCAAGGCGAGGTCGCCTCGATCGCGAATCTGTGGCATCCGGGCACCCGTTACCGCTTCACTGGACACTTCTGATTTCGTTTTTTGTCTTCGCAGAATCTTTATCGAACATCTTCACGCATCCCGAGGCACACCATGAACAATCCGAAACATATCGATCCGCGTCTTGACCCGTCTCGCACGATCCGCGCACCGCACGGCGCGGAAAAGACCTGCAAGACCTGGATCGCAGAAGCCGCGTACCGGATGATCCAGAACAATCTGGACCCGGAAGTCGCCGAGCACCCGCACGCGCTCGTCGTGTACGGCGGCATTGGCCGCGCCGCGCGCAACTGGGATTGCTTCGACCAGATCCTCGCGTCGCTGAAGGACCTGAACGAAGACGAAACGCTGCTGATTCAATCGGGCAAGCCGGTCGGCGTGTTCCGCACGCATGCGGACGCACCGCGCGTGCTGCTCGCGAACTCGAACCTCGTGCCGCATTGGGCAACGTGGGAACACTTTCACGAACTCGACCGCAAGGGCCTGATGATGTACGGCCAGATGACCGCGGGCAGCTGGATCTACATCGGCAGCCAGGGCATCGTGCAGGGCACCTACGAAACCTTTTTCTCGGTCGCGAACCAGCACTTCAACGGCGATCCGAAGGGCCGCTGGATCCTGACCGGCGGTCTCGGCGGCATGGGCGGCGCGCAGCCGCTCGCGGCGACGATGGCGGGCTTCTCGATGATCGCGGTCGAATGCGACGAGACGCGCATCGACTTCCGTCTGAAGACGCGCTACGTGGACAAGAAGGCGAAGACGCTCGACGAGGCGCTCGCCATGCTCGACGAAGCGAAGAAGAGCGGCAAGCCGGTCTCGGTCGGTCTGCTCGGCAATGCCGCCGACGTGTTCGCCGAGTGCGTCGCGCGCGGCATCACGCCGGACTGCGTGACCGACCAGACGAGCGCGCACGATCCGATTCACGGCTACCTGCCGCAGGGCTGGACGGTCGAAGACTGGCGCGAGCGTATGAAGACCGCGCCGGAAAGCATCGTCACGCCGGCCAAGCAGTCGATGGCCAAACAGGTGCAGGCGATGCTGACGCTGCAGGAACGCGGCGCGGCAACGCTCGACTACGGCAACAACATTCGCCAGATGGCGCTCGAAATGGGCGTGGAAAACGCGTTCGATTTCCCGGGCTTCGTGCCGGCGTATATCCGTCCGCTGTTCTGCGAAGGCAAGGGCCCGTTCCGCTGGGTTGCGCTGTCGGGCGATCCCGAGGACATCTACAAGACCGATGCGAAGGTCAAGGAACTGATCCCCGACGATCCGCATCTGCACAACTGGCTCGACATGGCGCGCGAACGTATCGCGTTCCAGGGTCTGCCGGCGCGGATCTGCTGGGTCGGCGTGAAGGATCGCTATCGTCTCGGCCAGGCGTTCAACGAAATGGTCAAGAACGGCGAGCTGAAGGCGCCGATCGTGATCGGTCGCGATCACCTCGACACGGGTTCGGTCGCGAGCCCGAATCGCGAAACCGAATCGATGAAGGACGGCTCGGATGCGGTCAGCGACTGGCCGCTGCTCAACGCGCTGCTGAACACGGCAGGCGGGGCGTCGTGGGTGTCGCTGCACCACGGTGGCGGCGTCGGCATGGGCTTCTCGCAGCACTCGGGCGTCGTGATCGTCGCGGACGGCACGGACGCCGCGCACAAGCGCCTGGGTCGCGTGCTGCTGAACGATCCGGCAACCGGCGTGATGCGTCACGCGGATGCGGGCTATGAACTCGCGCAGCAGACGGCGCGCGAGGCGGGCCTGAATCTGCCGATGCTGGGCCGCTGATCGTGCACGTGGCCAACGACGCGGGCGGCATGGCAAGCGTCACGCTGATTCGCGGCGCCGACCTCGTGGCGGCGCCGTGGAAAAACGGCGGCGGCGTCACGCGCGAGGTCGCGGCTTTTCCGTCGTCAGGCGGCGGGCAGGGCGCGGCGAGCGCCGACTTCGTGTGGCGCGTGAGCGTCGCCGATGTCGCGCAGGCGGGGCCGTTCTCGCGCTTCGACGGCGTTGACCGCACGCTCGTGTTGCTCTCCGGCGCGGGCATGCTGCTCGATGAACTGGGCGACGCGGGCGTCGTCAGCACGCATGTGTTGCGGAAGCCGCTGGAGCTTGCGCGCTTCGATGGCGAGACGCGCATCGACGCGCGGCTCGTCGACGGCGCCACGCGCGACTTCAACCTGATGGTCCGGCGCGACGTGGCGCAAGGCGAAGTGGACGTGTGGCGCACCGGCGCGCAGCCTGCGCTGCGCGCGCTCGACGGCGACGTGGCGCTGCTGTTTTGCGCGAGCGGCGCGGTCACGGTCGCACTGGCGGGGCACCATGCGCAAGCCGTGCGGCTCGACAGCGGCGATACGCTGCGCGTCGACGGGCCGCACGCGCTCGCTTGCACGCTAACGGGCGACGGCGCGGTACTTGCGATCACGATCCGTTACACGCGATGACGCTTCAACCGTGACGAGGCATTGCAGGCGACCCGTCACGGACCACTCATTCACAGACACGCAACGAGCTGCAAAGAGCACGCGATGAAGCAAACCGTCTGGCATCACCTGAACCTGTGCCCGCAGGGCGATCCTCACCACACCCTCGCCGATGCCGCGATCGCGGTCGAAGCCGGCCGCATCGTCTGGCTCGGCGCGGCTGCCGAACTGCCCGCGCAATACGCCGCGTGGCCGCGCGAAGATCTGCGCGGCGCGTGGGTGACGCCGGGTCTGATCGATTGTCATACGCATCTCGTCTATGGCGGCCAGCGCGCGGACGAATTCGCGCAGCGGCTCGCCGGCGTCAGCTACGAAGAAATCGCGCGACAGGGCGGCGGCATCGTCTCGACGGTGCGCGCCACGCGCGCGGCCGACGAAGCATTGCTGCTGCGGCAAGCTGCCGCGCGGCTCGAACCGCTGCTCGCCGAAGGCGTGACGGCGATCGAAATCAAATCCGGCTACGGCCTCGACCTGGCGAGCGAGCGCAAGATGCTGCGCGTCGCGCGGCAACTCGGCGAGCGCTATCCGGTCACGGTCTATACGACGTTTCTCGGCGCACACGCGCTGCCGCCTGAATTCGCGGGCCGCGCTGACGCGTATATCGACGAAGTCTGCAACACGATGCTGCCCGCGCTCGCGGACGAAGGCCTCGTCGATGCGGTCGACGTGTTCTGCGAGCGCATCGGCTTTTCGCTGGAGCAAAGCGAGCGCGTTTTCAACGCGGCCGCGCGCTACCAGTTGCCGGTCAAGATGCACGCCGAGCAGTTGTCGAACGGCGGCGGCACCGCACTCGCGGCTCGGCATCGCGCGCTGTCGGCGGATCACCTGGAGTTTCTCGACGAAGCCGGCGTCGCCGCGATGAAGGAAGCGGGCACCGTTGCGGTGCTGCTGCCGGGCGCCTACTACTTCATCCGCGAGACGCAATTGCCGCCGCTCGAACTGCTGCGGCGCTACGAGGTGCCGATCGCGATTTCGACCGATAGCAACCCGGGTACGTCGCCGGCAACCTCTTTGCTGTTGATGATGAACATGGCGAGCACGCTGTTTCGCATGACCGTGCCCGAGGTGCTGCAAGGCGTCACCACGCATGCGGCGCGTGCGCTTGGCAAAGCCGGCGAGCACGGGGCGCTGCAAGTCGGCCGCGCGGCCGACTTCGCGGTGTGGTCGGTCGATTCGCTGGCCGAGCTCGCTTACTGGATGGGCCGGCCGCTGTGCGCGCGGGTCGTGCGCGCGGGCGAAACCGTTTATACGCGGCGCGAGTCGAGTGTGAACCTGGAACCTGAGAAATGACGCAATCCAATCAATCGCTGTTCGCCGCCGACGCGTATCTGCCCGAGGGCTGGCGCCGCAACGTGCTGCTCGAATGGGACGCTCACGGCACGCTGAGCGCGGTCACGCCGGATCAACCCGAAGCGCCGGCGGGCGTGCCGAAAGCGGCGGGCCCGCTGATGCCTGGCATGCCGAACCTGCACTCGCACGCGTTTCAGCGCGCGATGGCGGGGTTGACCGAATATCGCGCCAACGCCACGGATAACTTCTGGTCCTGGCGCGATCTGATGTATCGCTTTGCCGCGCGCATCACGCCGGAAGGACTCGCGAGCGTCGCGCAGTGGCTCTACATCGAGATGCTGAAGGCGGGTTATACGTCGGTGTGCGAGTTTCACTACGTGCATCACGCGCAGGACGGCCAGCGCTACGCGAATCAGGCCGAGCTTGCGCAACGCGTGGTGGACGCGGCCTCGGCGAGCGGCATCGGCATCACGATGCTGCCGGTGCTGTATCAGTACAGCGGCTTCGGCGCGCGCGCACCGCGCGACGATCAGCGGCGCTTCATCAATACGCCCGAGAGCCTGCTCGATCTGCTCGGCACGCTGCGCGCGGCACGGCCCGAAAACGCCGCGCTGCGCTATGGCGTGGCGCCGCATTCGTTGCGCGCGGTTTCCGAGGCATCGTTGCGCGCGCTGCTGGGCGGCATCGATGCCAGCGCGCCCGTGCATATCCATATTGCCGAGCAGACCGCCGAGGTCGATGCCTGCATCGAAACCGAAGGCGCGCGGCCCGTGCAATGGCTGCTCGATCGCTTCGAAGTGAACAGCCGCTGGTGTCTCGTGCACGCAACCCACGTCGACGCGAACGAAACGCTCGCGCTCGCGAAGAGCGGCGCGATCGCGGGCCTGTGTCTGACCACCGAGGCCAATCTCGGCGACGGCATCTTCCCCGCGTACGATTATCTCGAGGCGCACGGCCGCATCGGTGTCGGCTCGGATAGTCATATCGGGGTCGACTGGCGCGCGGAGTTGCGCCTGCTCGAATACGGCCAGCGTCTGACGCGCCGGCAGCGCAACGTGCTGGCGTCGGCGGATGCCACGCATGTCGCCGATCGTCTCTACGCGGCCGCGCTAGACGGCGGCGCGCTCGCGACCGGCCGCGCGGTCGGTGAGTTGCGGCCAGGCCATCGCGCGGACTGGCTCGTGCTCGATGCCGATCATTCGAGTATCGCCGAGCATTCGCCACAGGCGTGGCTGTCGGGCGTTGTATTCTGCGAGCACGGTGACACGCCGATTCGCGACGTCTACGCGGGCGGCGTCAAGGTCGTCGCCGATCGCAGGCATCGCGACGAAGAGGGCGCCTATGCGCGCTATCGCGCGGCACTCGCGGAACTGCTCAAGTAACGGCGCCGATCCGCGCGATGCGCCGAACCGATTCTCCGATCTCACCGATTCCGGACTGACATGACTGCTTCGAACCTCACGCCGGTTTTCTCGCTGCATCAGGGAAGCCTGCCGCTTCTGATCTCGATCCCGCATCTGGGCACGCAAATCCCCGCCGACATCGCCGCGACGATGACGCCGGTCGCGCAACGCACCGACGATTGCGACTGGCATCTCGATCGCCTGTATGCGTTCGCGAAGCGCCTCGGCGCGTCGATCCTGACGCCGACCAACGCGCGCTACGTCGTCGACCTGAACCGTCCGCCCGACGGCGCGAACCTGTACCCGGGCCAGGACACCACGGGTCTGCTGCCGGTCGATACGTTCGACAAGGAGCCGCTCTATCTGGACGGCCATCTGCCCGACGACGCCGAAATCGCGCGCCGTCGCGACACTTACTGGAAGCCGTATCACGACGCGCTCGCGAGCGAGCTCGCGGCGCTGAAGGCGAAGCACGGCAAGATGTTGCTGTGGGAAGCGCATTCGATCCGCTCGCACGTGCCGCGCTTTTTCGACGGACGCTTGCCGGACTTCAACTTCGGCACGTCCAACGGCGCGAGCGCGGCGCCGGGCATGGGCGAGGCACTGGCCGCGCTGGTCGAGCGTCACGGCGGCTATACGGCGGTCGCCAACGGCCGCTTCAAGGGCGGCTATATCACGCGCCAATATGGGCAGCCGGAGCAGGGTGTGCACGCGGTGCAACTCGAACTGTCGCAGATCACGTATATGGAAGAGCAACTGCCCTATGCGTACGATGAAGTCCTCGCCGCGAAGGTCGAGCCGTTGCTCGAAGCGCTCGTGACGACGGCGCTTGCGCGCGTCAAAGCGGCCGACGCGAGTTAGCGTATCGCGAAGGTGTAACAGCATGTGTCCGTGATTGCATGCTGGCGCGTTCATATGGAATGGTTTGAGCGTCGAGCGCGCAGTGCGTATCGCGCGCCGGCTGTTTCACGACGCGGCGCGCCATGAAAAAAAGCCCCGTGAATGCGGGGCTTTTTTAATGTGCACCGCGCCCATTGGACGCGGTTTCACCGCCATTAATGGCAGCGCTTTTCCCAATGATGATGAACGCGCACCTTGTGGCACTCGTGATGATGCTCATCAGCTTGAGCGGGAGCGATCGCGCTCAGGGTTGCGACGGCTGCGGCAATAGCGAGAACGATTTTCTTCATTACAAAACCCTTAAGTCAATGTTGTGGAGCAACCAATGCAGCACGACGCGTGCCGCATCGGCGTGTAAGCATGCCACATGAGGCCGCCAAACGTAGGAACAGCGCGCGAATCCGTGTGTCAATGCAACACGCGATGTGTCGTCAGCCCTGTTTTAGCGCGCTTTGCGTTGAATTGGCCGGTGCGGACGGGCTGCCGCGTGTAACTTCGTCAAGCAGGGCACCGCGCTATGCGAAGCTGTACACGCATGGCACGCGGCATCGTGCGACGACTACCCTTTCAAAACGATGACATGCGCGACGCGGTCATCGATTCATCAGGCGAAAAGATGGAAGACCCAGCGATGGAAGATTCCGACGAATTGCTGCTGCCAGTCTGGCGCGCGAACCTGGTGTTGCTGACCAGCGAGGTCGGCGCCGCGACCCGGCTCGCACGCATGATGACGTTTTCCGCGAGCTATCTGAAGCTGATGCTGGCCGGCCAGCGCGAGTTCAGTGAGGAATTCGTGCGCGGCGTCGAGGCCGTCACCGGTTTGCCGGGCGGCTGGATGAACGTGCCGCACGCCGGGCACGAGATTCCGGCGAATGCGCGCGAGGCGATCGACAACGAGCAGCCGCTCGCGCGCTTTCGCGGCACCGCGCATCCGGTGCGCAAGAAGACGGTGCTGCGGCCCGAGCCGATTTTTGGGCAGCCGGGGCCCGCGCGGCGCATCGAGGAAGAAACACTCGACGTCGAAGCGCATCGTCGTCACGCGCATTTTCGCAAGGTGCGCGATATCGCGACCCAGGAAGTGCGGCGCTTCGAACGGCATCTGCTGCATTCGCCGGTGGAGCTCGCGTCGATGCGCGCGAAAGTCGAGGACGTGATGGCCGCGGCCGAGCTCGACGATCGCATCCAGGCCGACCTCGAGGGCCGGCTCGAGCAGATCGACAAGCATCGGCACATGCTGCTCAGGCACGTGGAGAAACTGCAGGCGCTGCTGAGCCAGCTCGACGACGGCGACTGACACCGGCCGCCGCGGGCCGGCGATGTGCTACAACCACGACACGAAGCTGGCCGAGGTGGATCTTGGGGAACAATGTCGTCAGGTTGGCGCCGCCGTCGATCGTCGGGTGCGCGCTCGCGCGAAACGTGCGGGGCATGGCGTTGTTTGCCGCGCTATTTGTCTCTGTCGCGAGCGGCGTCGCCTTGCCCTTGTGCGCGATCGCCGGCGAAATCACCACGTCGGGCAATGACGTCGCCCCCGCGACGATCGAGCGTGACGTCCATCTATTCGTGATCCAGAAAGACGGCTCGATCGAAGAACACGACGACACGGTGTTGCGCGCGGACACGGCCAGCGGCGTCGACGATATCGCGCAGCGTTACGTGTGGTTCAACAAGGACATCGAGCAGGTGCAACTGCTGGGCGCCGAAACGATCGATCCCGACGGCACCGCGCATGCGGTCGGCCCCGAGGCGATCCGCGACGTCGAGGAGCCGCGCTCGGCCGGCGCGCCGAGTTTCGAGGATGGCGTGTTGCGCACGGTGATCTTTCCCGGCGTTCAGACCGGCTCGCGCGTGCATCTGGCGTTTCGCAAGACGCGCGCAAAGGCGCTGCAGGCGGGCACCTTCGCGTATCTGGTCGAACCGTCGCTCGATCCCGTCGACGAGCAGCGTCTGATCTTCGATCTGCCCGCCGACGTGCCGCTCTACGCGGACGCGCGCGGCTACGTCGCGCTGCCGCCCGTCACCGCGAACGGCCGCACCCGCTACGAGTTCGACTACCGGCATGGCCCGTATGCGCGGCTCGAAGCGGGCGCGGTCGGCTACGCGAACTGGGGCGATCGGCTGATGGTCTCGACGGTGCCGGATTTCGCGAGCTTCGCCGAGCGCTATCGCGCTCCCGCCGACAGCGACACGACCCTGGACGATCCCGCGATCGTCAGCCTCGCGCAGCAACTGACGGCAGGCCTCACCGATCCCGGCGACAAAGCCCGCGCGCTGTACGACTGGATGCGTCTGAACATCCGCTACGTCGCGCTGTTTCTCGGCGAGACGGCGGCGGTGCCGCACAAGGCAGCCGATATCCTGCGCAACCGCTATGGCGACTGCAAGGACCACGTCGCGCTATACGGCGCGCTGCTGGCGGCGGCCGGCATTCGCAGCGAGCCGGTGCTGCTCAATCTCGGTCCGTACTACACGCTGCCCACGGTGCCCGGGTACGGCGCGAGCGCGATCAATCACGCGATCATCTGGATTCCTGAGCTGGCGCAATTCGCGGACACCTCGGCGGGCGGCACCGAATTCGGCTATCTGCCGAGCGCGGTGATGGACCGGCCGGTGCTGCTCGTCGACGACGGCGTGCTCGCGCGCACGCCGGCCACGCAACGGCGCGCACGCAACGCGCGCATGCAGATCGACATCGACGACAGAGGCACCGCGCACTACGCGTACCGCGTCGAGGATGCGGGCTTTACCGCGGAGCTCGAGCGCAACACGTTCCGGCGCGCGACGCGCCCGGGCGCTCAGCACCTGGCCGCGAGCCGTCTGCTGCAAACCGGCCTGCACGGCACCGCGCAGCTGCAGACCGACGACGTCAGTGCAACCGCCGGATCGTTCGCGACGTCGATGCAAGGCAGCGTGCCGCATCTGATCTGGCCGGACGGCACGAGCGCGGTGCCGGCGCTGACGAGCCTCGCCGGCGGCATGGCCTCGCAGGTCGAGGCCTGGCTCGCGGAGCCCGTCAGAACGCAACCGTGGGCCTGTATCGGCGGGGAATTCGATGAAACGCTGGAGATGAGCTTGCCGCGCTTCGTGCGCGTGACGGACCTGCCGACCGACAGCACGGTCGAAGACCCGCTGCTCACGTTCGCGTCGCACTACGTGTTCGATCCGGCAACGCGCACCTTGCAGGTCAACCGGCATCTGCGCGCCAGCTTCGGACATCAGATGTGCACCGCAAGCGAATTCGAGGCGATTCGCGACGACCTGGTGCGCATCGAGCGCGATCTCGATGCCGAGGTCGTCGTCAGGGCAGTGGGGGCGAAGTAGTGGCAGCCCCGCGTCGGCCGTAAGCCGGGCAGGGCCGCCACGCTTTACCCCCACGTCGTTACGTGCCGCTCTTCGTGACGACTGGCACCCACGCGCCGTTCTTCACCTGGTACAGCGTCGATGCGCCGCTCTTCAACGCGCCGGTGTTGTCGAACGAGATCTTGCCGGTCACGCCGTCGTAATCGATCGACTTGAGCACCGGACGGTACGTGTTCGGCGAGTCGGACTTCGCCTGCTGCATCGCCCGGATGGCCACCCACGCGCCGTCATAGCCGAACGGCGCGTACGACAGCACGTCCGCGCCGAAGCGCTTCTTGAACTTCGCGTTGAAGTCCTTGCCGCCCGGCAGTTGCGCGAGCGGACGGCCGTATTCCCAGGCCATCGCGCCGTCGGACGCATCGCCCGCGAGCTTGATGAAGTCCTCGTCCATCACGCCGCCGCCGCCGACCAGCTGGGCGTTCAGCCCGAGCTGCTTCATGCGTCGCGCGAAGCCCGCCGCCTGGCTGTCGAGTCCGGCGAAGAACACGAGGTCCGCATTGGCGCCCTTGAACTTGGTGATCTGCGTGCTGAAGTCGACCGCGTGGTTGTCGGTGTAGTCGCGCGCGACGATCGTGCCGCCGTGCGCCTTCACGGCCTTCTCGAACTCGTCGGCCTCGCCCTGGCCGAACGCGGTGCGATCGTCGATGATCGCGATGCGCTTGGCCTTCGTCACATCGACCGCATAGACGCCCGCGTTGCCGGCGTTTTGGGCGTCGGTCGAAATCACCATGAAGGTGTTGGCGAAGCCGCGGCCCGTGATGATCGGGTTCGTCGCCGCGGGGTCGAGCACCGGAATGCCGGCCTGCTCGTAGACCTGCGAGGCCGGAATCGTCGTGCCCGAATTGAAGTGGCCGACGACCACCGCGACGCCCGAGTCGACCAGCTTCTGCGCGGCCTGCACGCCGACGCGCGGGTCGGCCTGATCGTCCTGCGAGACGATCTCGAAGTGCGCGACCTTGTCGCCGATCTTGATCTTCTGCGCGTTGGCCTCGTCGATCGCGAGCCGCACGCCGTTTTCCAGATCCTTGCCGTAGCCGGCGTTGGCGCCCGTCAGCGGCGCGGCAAAACCGATCTTGACCGGCAGGTCGTCGGCGAAAGTGGCGACAGGCGCGACGACAAACATCGCACCCACGAGCATGGCCAACGGTTTCAGCGTGTTGCGTAGACTCATGGTCTCTCCTTGCATCGACGGTTGTTATGAAAGCGGCAAGACGGCAAAGCGGTGCGACACGTGAAGCATCGCAAGACTACGAAGGATCGGCCGCCGCTCACAATGCTGGAATACGCCAGTCGCGCAGAGCTTCGCAGCGTGTTTGTGCGGTCGATCTGGCCGGAATATAGAAAGCCAAATTGCCGTCGTCTTGGCAATTCGTGGCGTTTTGGGTGCGCATTTCGGCATAGGCCAGCGGATGGGCGCGACGTGCACATATAGCGTGCATGCGGCCTGCAAGCTGGCGTGCCGTGCGAAGGTCCGCCGGAGCTGCGGATTACGGCATATGCTTAAGAAGCCGGCGCGAGCGCGCCGGCGGGTGTTGCGGTGTTGCGTCGTTGCGGGGGAGGTTCGGGGCTTTCGTCTAGCGCTCGCCTTGCTGGCGCAGCAACTCCTCACGCAGACGCAACAGCGGCGCCTTGGTGTCTTCGTCGGCCCACGTGTCGAGATCGTCGATCGCGCGCTGGCAGCCGTCGAGCACCAGGTCGAGATCGACCGGCACGCCGTTGTTCAGCGCGAATTCGATCGTCTCGGCGAACTGCTGGCACTCGTCCTCGCCGTATGAGATGTCGAGATTGTCGGCGATGATCTCGGCGATGTTGCTGCGCTCCTTGTCCTCGGCGGTCACCATGTCGACGATGCCGCTCGCGACGGCGCGCGAGTAGTAGAGCGCGATATCGAGCCATTGCGCGGGATCGAAATCGGGCTGGTCGAACTGGTTCTCGAAGAACTCGATTGCTTCCTGTTCGTGCGCTTCGTCGGCGTCGACGCTCATGCACAACTGCTCAAAAAATTCTTCCCGCTCGCTGCGGATATGACCGTCCATCGATGCCTCGTCTACTGAATGCCGGATGCTGAAAAAAACCGTGAAGCGCGGGCGCAAGCCCGGTCCACGAGGCACGCATTATAGGACGGCCGCCGGCGAGGGCGCTCGGCAACGCGCGAGCTGCCGAAGTGACGGACCTCAGTGACGGACCTAAGTGACCAACCTAAGTGACCGACCTAAGCCGCCTCCGCGACCCACGCATCGAACCACTCGCGCGGCTGCGCGATTTCGTTCTGCATCGCGACCAGTTCGAGCTCGTAGCGCCCGGCCTGCCAGGTCGCTTTCACGACCGCGTTCACCGCGGCGAGGGTGTGCTCGAAGGCCGAGCGGACCGAGTCGCCGAGCAGCGTGCGCGCGACGAATATCGCGCTCGTCAGATCGCCGACGCCGACCGGTTGGCGCGCAAACGGATAGAGCGGACGCTGGCCCATCCACGCTTCGCGCTCGGTGACGACCAGCATGTTGAAGCGATCGGCGAGGCTGTTGCGATCGAGCAGATGCTTGACGAGCACGAGCTTCGGCCCGCGCGCGAGGATTTCACGGCACGCGGTGACCGCTTCTTCGAACGTCTCGATCTCTCGGCCGACGAGGCGCTGCAATTCGATGTGATTCGGCGCGATCGCATCGGCGACTTGCGGCATCTCGCGCACGAGAAATTCCTGGATGCCCGGCTCGGCCTTGTGGCCGCCCGCCGCGCTCATGACCGGATCGCAGAAGTACCAGGCGCGCGGATTGACCGCCTTCACCGCCTTGACGATTTCGATCACGGCCTGGGCCTGTTGCGTCGTGCCGAGATAGCCCGAGAGCACCGCGTCGCAGCGCGGCAGCATGCCGATCGCGCCGATGCCTTCGACGAGCTCTTCCATCTGCGAGGCGTCGATCGCGCTGCCGCTCCAGTGTCCGTATTGCGTGTGATTCGAAAACTGCACCGTGTTGAGCGGCCACACGTTGACGCCGAGCCGGCACATCGGAAACACGGCCGCGCCGTTGCCGGCGTGACCGAACACGACATGGGATTGAATGCTCAGAACGTTTTTCGTCATGGTAAGGCGCGCGCAACCGGTCAAGCGCGATCAACAAAGCGGCTAGGGGAGGGCCGCGCGAGCCACCCGATGGCCGTGGTGCCGCGCGGCAGACATGCCTGATACAAGATGGTGCAGGAAAAACGCACAAACCGCATCACCGGCAAGTCAGCCAACAATACAGGAGTTTGACAACCGCGAGGCGATCGGTCCCCGTGTTGTTGCGTCGAACCATCAAACGCGCCTGAAGATTAACGAAAGCTGACAATGCCGCACGCGGCCGGTGCGTCAGACCAGCTCCCGATACAAAGCCAGATAGCGCTCGGCCGACGCGCCCCAGCCGAAGTCCTCGCGCATTGCGCGCCGCTGCGTGGCCTTCCATTCGGTGCGGCGGCCATAGAGCGCGAAGGCTCGCCGGATCGCCGCGGCGAGTCCCTTCGGATCGAAGCGTTCGAACACGAAGCCGGTCGCGAGATCGTCGGCAAGGTTTTCGAGCGACGCGTCGGCGACCGTATCCGCGAGACCGCCGATGCAGTGCACGAGCGGCAGCGACCCGTAGGCGAGCGCATAGAGCTGCGTGAGCCCGCACGGTTCGAAGCGCGACGGCACCGCGACCACGTCGCTGCCGGCGATGATCGTATGCGCGAGCGTTTCGTCGAAGCCGAGCTCGACGGCGACCGATTCCGGATGCGCCTGCGCGACCATCTTCAGGCCGGTCTCGAGCGCCGGGTCGCCGGTGCCGAACACCACCAGCTGGCCGCCGCGCTTGACGATCTCGGGCACCGCGCCGAGCAGCAGATCGAGGCCCTTCTGCTCGGTCAGCCGGCTGACGACGCCGAACAGCAGCGCGTCGCTTTTCTGCGCGAGGCCGAAGCGCTTTTGCAGCGCTTCCTTGCAGGCGGCCTTGCCGGCCAGCCGCGAAGCGCTGTAGTGGGTCGCGAGCAGCGCATCGCTGGCGGGATTCCACACCGTGTAGTCGACGCCGTTCAGGATCCCGCTCAGATCGTGCGAGCGATGGCGCAGCAGTCCATCGAGCCCGCCGCCGTGGGCGATCGTCTGGATCTCGCGCGCGTAGGTTGGACTGACGGTCGTGATGCGGTCGGTGTAGTAGAGCCCCGCCTTGAGGAACGATAGCTGTCCGTAGAATTCGATGCCGCGCATATTGAAGAAATCGTGCGGCAGGCCGAGCAGGCTGAACTGATGCGCGGGAAAAATCCCCTGGTAGGCGAGGTTGTGAATCGTGAACACGCTGCGCGCGGGCGCGCGGCCGTGCTCGCGTTCGGCGGCCTTCAGATAGGCGGGCGCGAGCCCCGCGTGCCAGTCGTGCGCATGGACGATCTGCGGCGACCACGTCGGGTCAAGCTGCTGCGCGAGTTGCGCGGCGACCCAGCCGAGCAGCGCGAAACGCTGCGCGTTGTCGCCGTACGGCACGTGCGCGTCGTTCAGATACGGGTTGCCGGGCCGGTCGTACAGCGACGCGGCGCGGATCACATAGACGGTGAGGCCGTTGCCCGGCAGCGTGCCGCGCTCGAGCGACACGTTCGGCGCATCGAAACGGCTCCCCAGCGGCGCGACCGGTTGCAGATCGGTCAAGCCGGCGAGCACCGCCGGAAAGCCCGGCAGCAGCACCCGCACGTCGGCGCCGAGCTCGATCAGCGCGGACGGCAGCGCGCCCGCGACGTCGGCGAGACCGCCCGTTTTGAGGAGGGGATACAGCTCGCTTGCGACGTGCAGGGCGCGAATCGTCATAGGCCGGGTCTCTGTCGGGGTGGCGGGTCGTTTCAGTGATCCGCGAGGGTTCGGGTCCAGCGTTGCCGGCGGCTGCCCGCCGCCGGCATGCACGGGCGGCAGGCAGGCGCGCTACTTCTGCGGCTTGCGCAACGCCTCCTGGGTGACCAGCACGACGCCTTCGTTGGTGCGATAGAAGCGCTCGGCGTCGCGCACCGGGTCTTCGCCTATCACCGTGCCTTCCGGAATCGTGCAACCGCGGTCGATCACTACCTTCTGCAGCCGGCAGCTCGCGCCGACCGTGACCTGCGGCAACAAGACTGCCTCATTGATGTTACAGAACGAACTGACTTTCACGTTCGACGACAGCACCGAGCGCGAAATCTGCGAGCCCGAGATCACGCAGCCGCCGCAGACGATCAGATTGTTGCCCGAACCCTGCAGCCCCTTCATGTCGCGCACGAACTTGGCGGGCGGCAGCTGCTCCTGGTACGTCCAGATCGGCCAGCTCTCGTCGTACAGGTCGAGCGTCGGGATCGTCGAGGCGAGGTCGAGGTTCGCGGACCAATACGCGTCGATCGTGCCGACGTCGCGCCAGTACGGCTCGACGCTCGGGTCCGACGACACGCACGACATGCTGAACGGATGCGCGATCGCGACCCCCTGGGTGACGACGCGCGGCAGGATGTCCTTGCCGAAGTCGTGATCGGTGTCGATCGCGGCGATGTTCTCTTCGAGCAACGTGTACAGGTAGTCGGCGCTGAACACATAGATGCCCATGCTCGCGAGCGCCGTGTCGGGGCGGCCGGGCATCGCGGGCGGGTCGGCCGGTTTCTCGACGAAGCCGGTCACGCGGCGGTTTTCGTCGACCGCCATCACGCCGAACGCGACCGCGTCCATGCGCGGCACCTCGATGCAGCCGACCGTGCAGTCGGCGCCGCTGTCCGCGTGGTCGGCGATCATGCGGGTGTAGTCCATCTTGTAGATGTGGTCGCCCGCCAGCACGACCACGTACTTTGGACGGATCGAGCGGATGATGTCGAGGTTCTGGAATACCGCGTCGGCCGTGCCGCGATACCAGTGCGCGCCTTCGACGCGCTGCTGCGCGGGCCACAGGTCGATGAACTCGCCCATCTCGCCGCGCAGGAAGCTCCAGCCGCGCTGCAGATGACGCAGCAGCGAATGCGCCTTGTACTGCGTGACGACCGCGATGCGGCGGATGCCGGAGTTCAGGCAGTTGGACAGCGCGAAGTCGATGATCCGGTATTTGCCGCCGAAGTGCACCGCCGGCTTCACGCGCTTGTTCGTGAGCGGCCCGAGGCGGGTGCCGCGTCCGCCTGCGAGGACGATCGCGAGGGTAGTGCGCTGTAAGTCGTTCAGCCGTGCCGGAGTATTCATATCTGTCTCCTGTGGAGCGAAGCGGGCGCCTCTCTCCGATGCAAGATGGTTGCCTGATTGGTATGCCCCCGGGATGATCTGCTCGCTTGCTCTCCGCTGATGATGGGTGCTGCCTGGCAATCGTGCCGTCTCGCCGATTTTTCGCCGCGTGTTTTTCGCGGGCCCGTGTGCTAGTTCTAGCACCGATTGGAGGCGAGCGACGAGCGTTTATTGAGCGGGGCCGCGTAGCGGATCATCCTCGAACGATCGGCTGTTAGCGCGCGACGTTCGGTGCGGCGCAGCACATAGAGCACGAGGTCACGGTCCGACGATGTGCGATCCAGGTAGCCGCAATATGCATGCCACGACGCCGAGACCGGGCGGCGTGCTCCGCCATGCGCGGCTGACGCCAGAGTTCGGCGGCGCGTCGTAGAATCGTGCGCTCCGAACCTCGTCCGTTTCCTGTTGCGTTTTTTCCAGAACCTGCCGATGAATCTTCAGCGCCCATTCCTGCATGCCGTGTCGAGTGTCTGCGCGGGGGCCGCGCTGTGCGCGGCGTCCGTCGCGTTGGCTGCCACGCCGGCGAACGAGGCGAGCCCGGTCGTCGCGAGCGCCGCTTCCGCGTCCTCGCTCGCCGATGCCGGCCCGGCCTACGGTCCCGAGTTGCAGGGCTTCAACTATCCGGCGCCGGTCGGGCGCTTCGAGTTCACGTCGCAGGGCGTGCCTTTGCAGATGGCCTACATGGACGTGAAGCCGGCGCATGCGAATGGCCGCACCGTCGTGTTGCTGCACGGCAAGAATTTTTGTTCGGCGACATGGGACGCGACGATTCGCCGGTTGAGCGACGCCGGTTATCGCGTGATCGCACCGGATCAGATCGGCTTTTGCAAATCGAGCAAGCCCGAGCATTACCAGTACAGCTTCCAGCAACTCGCGCGCAACACGCATGCGCTGCTCGAATCACTGGGCGTCAGCGACGTGACGGTGGTCGGCCATTCGACGGGCGGCATGCTCGCGATTCGCTACGCGTTGATGTATCCGCGCGAAACGCAGCAACTGGTGCTGGTCAACCCGATCGGGCTCGAGGACTGGAAGGCGAAGGGCGTGCCGTCGCTATCGGTCGACCAGTGGTATCAGCGGGAGCTGAAGACCACCGCCGACGGAATTCGTCGCTACGAACAGGCGACGTACTACGCGGGTCAATGGCGCGCGGACTACGAGCCGTGGGTGCAAATGCTCGCGGGCATGTATCGGGGTCCGGGCAAGCAGATCGTCGCGTGGAATTCCGCGCTGCTGTACGACATGATTTACACGCAGCCCGTTTTCTACGAACTCGGCCAACTGCAGATGCCGACGCTGCTGCTGATCGGTCAGAAGGACACCACCGCGATCGGCAAGGATGCGGCGCCGCCCGAAGTGCGTGCGAAGCTTGGCCATTATCCGGAGTTGGGCCGCGCGGCCGCGAAGGTGATTCCGCATGCGACGCTGGTCGAGTTCGCGGGGCTGGGGCACGCGCCGCAGATGCAGGACCCGGACGCGTTTCATAAGGCGTTGCTCGACGGCTTGGCGGCGGTGCCGGCGAATCGGTGAGCACGGGAGCATTGCGCTCGGCCGAGGTAGAAAAGAAAACAACGCCTGAGCATGAGCCCAGGCGTTGCCCGGCATAGCGCGAGCGCCGCTCAGGCCTTGATGAACGCCAGCAGGTCGGCGTTGATCTGCTCCGCATGCGTGGTAGGCATCCCGTGCGGCAAGCCCGGATAGGATTTAAGCGTCCCGTGCTTCAGCAGCTTGACGGATTGCGCGCCAGTCGTCGGGAACGGGCAGATCTGATCGTCCTCGCCGTGCATCACCAGCACTGGGACGTCGATCATCGCCAGATCGTCGTAGAACTCCGTTTCCGACAGTACCTTGATGCAATCGTATTGGGCCTTGATACCGCCCATCATGCCCTGTCGCCACCAGTTCTCGCGGATGCCCTCGGAGACCGTCGCGCCAGGGCGGTTGAAGCCGTAGAACGGAATCGTGATGTCCTGATAGAACTGCGCGCGGTGATTCGCCGTGCCGTTGCGAATCTCGTCGACCACTTCCCTGGGAACGCCTTCGGGATTCCTTTCCGACTTCATGAAGAGCGGAGGAATCGCGCTAATCAGTACCGCCTTCGCCACCCGTCCGTTGCCCGTGCCGTGCCGGGCGACATAACGCGTCACCTCGCCGCCGCCCGTGGAGTGACCGATATGCACCGCATTCTTCAGGTCGAGAACCTTCACGAGTTCGGCGACATCGGCGGCATACGTATCCATGTCATGGCCATTTACCGTTTGGGTCGAGCGCCCGTGGCCGCGGCGATCATGAGCGATCACCCGATACCCTTGATCCAGGAAAAACATCAATTGGGCATCCCAGTCGTCGGCGGAGAGGGGCCAGCCATGATGAAACACCAAGGGTTCGCCTGTGCCCCAGTCCTTGTAGAAAATCTGGGTTCCGTCCGCGGTGGTGATGTATCCACTTCCAGGGTTCGCTTTCATCTCGTATCCTTTTGAGGGCGGTTATAACGAAGCAATGAATTTCCCACGAGCGCAGACGCGACTTCTGGAAACAGGTAACTTCGCGTTGATCCGAACGTCGGACCCTCAACGAACTGACCGTTTTAGAGCCTGGACACACCGACTCCCCGGCCGAACTTGCCCGGTCTCTGTCCAAATGGGTCTGCCGCTGTCAGCGTATTCGGCGCACCCGAACACCACAACGGACGAATCAGACAAAAACCATGGCAAAAACGGCACCGGCGTCGACTTCACGAATCGAGATTGGACTCGCTTGCGATGCGGGCTCTTCGAACGCGGGTATCTACGGGCTGACCGATCTGTTCACCTACGCGGGCGAGTTCGCGGCGAAACGGCAAAACCGCACCGCAGGGCCAGCCGTGCGAATCACGCACTGGCGTGTGGACGATCGCGCTGCCGAGGTTCGGTGTGCGTTTGACAGTTGTCCCGGTTCACCGCACGCGCTGTCGCTGGTGGTGATCCCCGGGAATGTGCAAGCTCCCGAGCAGCCCGAAAAGGAGAGCCCGCTGCTGAACTGGCTGCGTGAACACCATGCCGAGGGCGTAGTCATCGCCGCGGTATGCGGCGGCGTTTTCATCCTGGCAAGAACGGGTCTTCTAGGCGGGCGGCAAGCCACCACACATTGGTCATTCAGCGATCAATTCGCGTCGCAATTTCCCGACGTGTTGACGGAAACCGATCACATGATCATCGACTATGGCGACGTCGTCACCGCGGGGGGAGTGCTCGCATGGGCAGACCTCGGCCTGCGGCTCACCGAGAGGTTTCTAGGCACCACGGTCATGCTGGAAACGGCGCGATTCATGAACGTCGACCCGCCCGGACGTGAGCAACGCTTCTATAGTGAATTTGATCCGCGCACGAAACATGGCGACCGAGCCATCCTGAAAGCGCAGCAGTGGCTCCTCACTCAACGCGAGTCTGCGGTCAGCGTGGCGGACATTGCGCGGTATGCCGCTCTCGAGCCCCGCACATTTTTGCGTCGCTTCGTCGCGGCTACGGGGATGAAGCCCAGCGTGTACCAGCAGAGGCTGCGAATCACCCGAGCGCGGGAAATGCTGGAGTTTTCGCAGGCGAGTATCGAGGAGATTTCGTGGAATCTCGGCTACGGTGACGTCGCAGGGTTTCGTCGCGTGTTCCGCAAAGTCATGGGGCTGACGCCTTCTGACTACCGGAGGCGTTTTTGCCAGCCGGGTGCGCTACCGGCCACAGTTCCCGCTCGGGAGCTCAGTCTGAATTCACAGCGGTCGTTCGCGGAGAATGGGTGAGGGGGTGCGCCAGGCCAGCCGGATACACCTAACGACGATTGCGCAGGCACCTTGATGTGCGCGTTTCTGTAGTTGTCTAACCGAACGCAAAACTGCAACATGGCTCGAATCACTCAATCCCCAAGTCGCCGGAGCCCACGTCATGGTCGCCCAGCTCAATCACACCATCGTCTGGTGCTCGAATCAGAGCGCCTCAGCCAGGTTTCTGGCCGACATGCTGGGCCGACCGGCGCCGAGTCGTTTCGGCCCCTTCGACGTCGTCGAACTGGACAACGGCGTCTCGCTCGACTTTGCCGAAGTTGAAGGCCACGTCCAGCCGCAGCATTACGCCTTCCTGATCAGCGAGGCTGACTTCGACGCCGTCTTCACCCGCATCAAGGATCGCGCACTGGAATTCTGGGCCGATCCACGGGGCAGCCGGCCGGGCGAGATCAACCACAACGATGGCGGGCGCGGCGTCTATTTTCGCGATCCTGACGGCCACTACCTCGAAGTGATCACTCGGCCTTACGGTAGCGGCGGATGAGCGAAGTTCTACCATCCGCACGAGAGCGACGCATCATCGAACAACGCGGGGCGCCCTATGCGGGCTTTCGTATCGAAGGTCGCGACCAGCACGGATGCCGTGCTGCCCGATCGATTCGCGTACCGCTTATTTCCCCGCCATCAATTCATCGCGCACCTGCGCGCCGATCTCGAACGAGCGCAGCCGCGCGTCGTGATCGTAAATCTGCGCGGTCAGCATCAACTCGTTCGCGCCGGTCTGCTCGATGATCGATTGAAGACCTTCGCGGATGGCGTCGCGATCGCCGAGCACCGTGCAGGCGAGCGCGCGCGCGACGTTGTTCAGCTCCATCTCCGATGCGTCGAGCCGCTCGACCGGCGGCTGCAGTTGCCCAGGCGTGCCGCGTCGCAGATTGATGAACTGCTGCTGCAGCGACGTGAACAGACGGGCGGCTTCATCGTTCGTCTCGGCGGCGAACAGATTGACGCCGACCATCGCGTAGGGCTTCGCGAGCGTCGCCGAGGGCCGGAACTGCGCGCGATACACCTGTAGCGCGGTCATCATGTAATCGGGCGCAAAGTGTGACGCGAACGCGAACGGCAACCCAAGCGCCGCAGCCAGTTGCGCGCTGTACAGTGAAGAGCCGAGCAGCCACAGCGGCACCTGCAGGCCCGCGCCGGGCACCGCGCGAATGCGCTGGCCCGCGACCGGCTCGGCGAAGTAACGCTGCAACTCGACGACGTCATCGGGGAACGTTTCGGCGCTCGCCTGCAGATCGCGGCGCAGCGCGCGGGCGGTGGTCTGGTCGGTGCCCGGCGCGCGGCCGAGGCCGAGATCGATTCGTCCCGGATACAGGGACGCGAGCGTGCCGAACTGTTCGGCGATCACGAGCGGCGCATGGTTCGGCAGCATGATGCCGCCGGAGCCGACGCGAATCGTCTTCGTGCCGCCGGCCACGTAGCCGATCACGACCGAGGTCGCCGCGCTGGCGATGCCGGTCATGTTGTGATGCTCGGCGAGCCAGTAGCGCTTGTAGTTCAACTTTTCCGCGTGCTGCGCGAGTGACAGTGTGTTCCTGAATGCGTCCGCCGGTGTGGCGCCGGCGGTGACGGGTGAAAGATCGAGAACCGAGAAGGGGATCATTGTGGATTGATTGCAGTGGGCGGCGCTTTCGCGCGATGGGGCATTGTGGCAAAGCGGCGGTTTTTCTGCTGGCGCGCCGGCGATGTCCATGTCGCTCGAAGGGTTTGCAAGGCGCAGCACGGCGAGGCCGATTCGTGGCGCGAAAATTGCGCCTGCGTAGCATGTTCGCGCGGCGCTGCGGTGCATTCGCAGTGGCCGCGTATAAGCAATCACGCGAGTAACCGTGCGCCGATCGGCAATCGAGTGTACGGTTTAAGTATCGATGCGGTGACGCAAGCCGTCGCCGGAAATCCGCAGTGAAAGCGAAGGAGTTCCCGATCCCATGAATGTCGTCAAAGAGTTCCGTACCCGGTCATTCCAGGACGTGTGCCACGCCTTGCTCGATCGCGAGGAGATCGCGCTTATCGACGTGCGCGAGGAAGAGCCTCACGCGCGCAGTCATCCATTGTTCGCCGCCAATCTGCCGCTGTCGCGGCTCGAGCTCGACGCGCCGCCGCGGCTGCCGCGCCCGGCGGTGCCGATCGTCGTGTTCGATGCGGGCGAGGGCCTCGCGAGGCGCGCGGCCGAGCGCCTCGCCGCGCTCGGCTATGACAACGTCGCATTGCTCGAAGGCGGCCTGCAAGGTTGGCGCGAAGCGGGCGGCGAGCTGTTCAGGGACGTCAACGTGCCGAGCAAGGCGTTTGGCGAACTGGTCGACAGCGTGCGCCATACCCCGTCGCTGGCGGCGCAGGAGGTGCAGGCATTGCTCGATAGCGAGGCCGGCGTCGTGGTGCTCGACGCGCGCCGCTTCGATGAGTTTCAGATGATGAACATCCCCGGCAGCATCAGCGTGCCGGGCGCCGAACTGGTGCTGCGCGCGCGGCAGCTCGCACCGGATCCGGTCACGCGCATCATCGTCAATTGCGCGGGGCGCACCCGCAGCATCATCGGTGCGCAATCGCTGATCAACGCAGGGGTGCCGAATCCGGTCGCCGCGCTGCGCAATGGCACGATGGGCTGGACGCTCGCCGGTCAGCCGCTCGCGCACGGCAGCGTGCGGCGCGCCGAAGGCACGGTCGACGACGTCGCCCGTCTGGCCGCCGCCGAGGGCGCGCGTGCGGTCGCCGATCGCGCGCGCGTGCGCCGTACCTCGCGCGACGAAGCGCGGCGCTGGGCCGACGAGGCAGTGCGCACGGTGTATCGCTTCGACGTGCGCACGCCCGAGGAGTACGAGGCGGGCCACGTGCCCGGTTTTCGCAGCGCGCCCGGCGGCCAGCTCGTGCAGGAGACCGACGTGTTCGTGCCGGTGCGCGGCGCGCGCGTGATCCTCGCGGACAACGACGGTGTGCGCGCGAACATGACCGCGTCGTGGCTCGCACAGATGAACGTCGAGGTGTACGTGGTCGACGGTCTGACGGGGGCCGATTTCGCCGAGAGGGGGATCGCGCCGCTCGCGCGCAACGCGATCGCGCCACCCGATGTCGACGAGATCGCGCCGGCCGAACTCGCCGCGCTGCTGCAATCGCCGGGGACCGTGGTGCTCGACTTCACGAGCAGCACGAAGTACCTGAAGCGGCACATTCCGGGCGCGTGGTTCGTGATTCGCAGCCAGCTCGCCGACGCGCTGCGCACGCTGCCCGACGCGAAACGTTATGTGCTCACCTGCGGCAGCGACGTGCTCGCGCGCTTCGTCGCGCCCGAGCTCGCCGCGGCGACCGGGCGGCCGGTGCAGGTGTTGCGTGGCGGCACGATCGGGTGGATCGATGCGGGCTTGCCGGTCGAAGCGGGCGGCACGCGAATGGGCTCGCCGCGCATCGACCATTATCAGCGGCCGTATGAAGGCACCGATAACCCGCGCGAAGCGATGAGCGCGTATCTGGAGTGGGAGCATGGGCTCGTCGCGCAACTCGCGCGCGACGGCACGCACGGCTTTCGGGTGATATGAGGGGCCGGCCGGCCGCCTCTCCCGAGAATCTTCTGCCGATTCGGTGTAAACGCGCTCTCGTCGAAAGCCTCCAATGCGTTTAGATTATCGGCATCTGGAAGGCTTATCGAGGGACCAGGGCGGCCATAAAAGGCAGCGGTTTGTCATTCGGCGATGGCGCAAGGTGAGCAGCCAAGGTTGCTCATCGCTTCGTCCGAAGCGGACCGCTGCGCGTCGTCCGCGGTGCTTCGCGCAAGGCGGCTGGTGAGCCGCCGTCACTTCCGGTTGATCGTATCGACCGACATGGCGACGCTGTACACAGCGTCGCCTTTTTGCTTCTGGCGAACCCCTTTCCGTCGATCTTCGCCTGACCCCCGTCGACCATTTTCGCGCTGCGCGCAACACTTTGCGTGGGCAGCCGCACTTGCAGCGCCGGCGTCGCTCGCGGTTTTGTTCGTGCCCGGTTATCCTTGTAGCACACACTACAGACCGGCCATGCACCGGGACGGCTGATCCCGTGCGCATCCGGACAGGAACCGACGTGAGCCTCAAATCGCTGGGCGTCACGCTGCTGATGGCGTGCTTCGCGCTGACCGGCTGCGACCAACAGCAGAGCGACCAAGCCGTGCAAAAACTCAAGGACTTCTTCAACGCCGTCAAACCGGACGCGTTGCTGCTCAAAGACATGACGCCGGGTGTCACGACCGAAGCGCAGATCCTCGCGCAAATGGGCAAGCCCGAAACCGCGCGTACTTTCACCGACGGCTCGAAGCGCTTCGAATATCCGCGCGGCCCGCAGGGCCTCAACACGTACATGGTCGACATCGATCGCGACGGCAAGCTGCAGGCGATCACGCAGGTGCTGACCGCGGCCAACTTCGCGAAGATCCGCTCCGGCATGACCGAGGACGAGGTGCGGCGCTTACTCGGCAAACCTGGACAGATCGCGGTGTTCCCACTGAAGCCGGAGACCGTGTGGAGCTGGAAGTGGCGCGAGGGCGGCGTGACCGAAGAGGGTATCTTCAACGTGCACTTCGACCAGGGCCAGAGGGTGTACACCACGTCGCGCTCCGACGTGATACGGGGACGATAGGCGAGGACATACCGCCCAGAACGAGGACCGAAAAAGCGGGGTAAGCATGATACGTCGACGTCGATACAGCCGGATCGGGCTGGTGTTGGGAGGCGGCGCCGCGCGCGGCTGGGCGCATATCGGCGCGATTCGCGCGCTGCACGATGCGGGCATCAAGCCCGATGTCGTGTGCGGCACGTCGATCGGCGCGCTGGTCGGCGCGGTCTATGCGAATGGCGATCTCGACTGGCTCGAGGAGTGGGTGTCGCGGCTCACCTGGCAGACCGTGGTGCGGCTGCTCGATCTGCGCATCTCGGGCGGGCTGCTTGGCGGGCGCAAGGTGATCCAGCTATTCGCCGACAAATTCGCCGGCCGCTCGATCGCGCAACTGGACTTGCCGTTCGCGGCGGTCGCGACCGAGCTCGACACAGGCCGCGAAATCTGGCTGCAGGACGGCAGCACCATCGACTCGGTGCGCGCATCGATTGCGATTCCGGGCATCTTCACGCCCGTGTGGCATAACGGCGTATGGCTCGTCGACGGCGGGCTCAGCAACCCGGTGCCGGTGTCGGTCGCGCGCGGCATGCGCGCGGACTGCGTGATCGCGATCGATCTGAACAACGACATCCTGAACGGTCGCGACTTCGGCGGCCCGGTCATCGAAACGCCCGCGCTCGATCCCACCGCGCCGCCGCCCGTCGCGTTGCGCCGCAACGGCAAGCCGTGGCCGCGCTGGCTCGCGCCGGCCGAAGCGAGCGCCACCAACGACGTGCGCGTGCCGCCGAAGCCGAGCACGCATGTGCCGTCGATGCTGAGTTCGATTGCGCAAAGCATCGACATCATGCAGGTGCGTATCACGCGTAGCCGGCTCGCCGGCGAGCCGGCCGATATCCTGATCCAGCCGCGTCTGGGCGGCATGGGCATCTTCGATTTTCACCGCGCGGCGCCGGCCATCGAGGAAGGGCGCGCGGCGGTCGAGCACATGCTGCCGGCGATACGCGCGCGGCTCACGCTCGAGTGAGGTCGCCGTCAGATCGCGCCCACGGGTACGGCGGCGGCTCTACTGCAGCAGCGCCGCGAGCGCGGGCGGCGCGCCTTCGAACGCAAACGGATTGAGAAACTGGCGCCGCCACATCAGCGCGCGATCAACTTCGCTGAGTTGTGCGTCGGTGCACACGGCGTCCCACTGGTCGCGGATCATCTCGATCTGCTGCCGCGCGATTGCCACTGCCTCTTCGTGCGACAACAGGAAGAGCGGCGCTGCGCGTAGACACGTGTCGATGCGGCTAAAGCGATCGTCGCCGACGATCAGCATCGCCTGCGTTGCTTCGTTGCCGGCCCGCGCCTGCGGGCAGATGTCATAAGCTGGCGTCAGCGTCAGCTCGCGGCCGTCCCAGTAGGCGGCGTGATTGCGCGCATGGTCATCCGTATTACCGCACAGCACGTTGAAAAGCAGCCGTGCGAACAGCTGAATGAGCGTCGCGCCAGGGTTCGTGAAGCGATGCCGGATCAGTGTCGCGAACTCCTCGTAGCTCGCATAGCGCGCCATCATTTCGTCGAGCTCGAACATCGTCAGCGCCGACACCATCGCACGACGCTGCCAGCCATGCTCGCTACGGACGCGATCGAAGCGCTCGATCAGCAACACGTCCTTGCCACCTACGCGCTCGAGCTGGACCGGCGCAGCCTGAATGCCGACCAGCGACGCGAGGCGCATCGCGATGTATTCGGCCTTCACGACGCTGTAGATGTCGCTTTGCGACGAAAACTTCGCGATGAATTTGCGCTCGTGCGTAGTGATCATTGCCTTCGGGCGTGCGCCACCGATCGAGCTACCATGAAACAGCGCGCGCTCGAGGTCGGGGCTGAGCTTCACGCCCCGCTCGACACCCGATATCGCGTCTTGCAGATCGCCGAGCGACGCGCTCGGTGTCTCGCGTGGGACGTATTCGCTCGGCGACAGCTGGAAGTCGAGCGCGCCGATGCGGTCGGAGCCGGATTCGAGCAGGTAGGTCATCTCGTCCAGTTCGCCGGTGTCGATCTGCGCGCCGCGCATGCCGAGCTTGCGATTGATAATCACGCGCCGGCCCCATGCGTCGGGCGCCGCGTCGCGAATACAACCGGGCATCGTGAGGCCGTTAAGCAGCGGCAGCGTGCCGCGCCGCAGCGGCAGCTCGGGCGCATAGAGGGGAATCGCGTTGTCGCGCCCGAGGTAGCTCTGACCGTAGTTGAACAGCATCTGGCCGCCGGCCGCGGCGAGGCGCCCGGCGACCACCGGCTCTGTCATGCCGGGCAGCCAGGTCCATACGAAGGCTTCGTCGTAGGCGTCAGAAATCATCTTTGGGTTCCGGGTGAGGTGCACGCACCCTGCGCGGCAACAGCGTCAGCACGTCAGTGTTGGCGCGCATCGTGGCGCTGATGGCCGATGTGTCGGCATCGAACAGCCGTACGCCGACGACCGCCGCGGCTTCGAACACCGCGCCGATCGAGCAGCGCGGATCGCCTTTTTCGATTCGCTGCACGAGGCTGCGCGACAGCCCGGCGCGCTCGGCAAGCTGCGCCACGGTGATCTTGCGCTCGATCCGTGCGCGTCGAATCAGTTGGCCGAGCAGACGGGCAGCATCCAGACTGTAGCGCGAGGCGGCGCGGGTGGCAGTGGTGGGCATGAGGAGGAGTGGCTCGTATATAAGTCGTAATTGGCCTTTATGACTCATTTGTGAATCATTATCGGCAGACATTGGTGAGAAAGCAATCAATGATTCATATGTGAGCCACAAAATCGCTTTATGACTCACACATGAGTCAATCGAAGAGTATCCAGTGGAGCGCCGGCTGAAGCGACGGCCTCACAGCCTATCGAAAAAGCGACCCGAAACTTGCGAAATCGCGGCACGGCCGAGCGCGCCCCGCGCGCCTGACAAAACGATAACCCTCATGAAACCAAGCGCTACGAGCGTTCCGCCAAGCGTCGAGGCATCATGTTGCGTCGCAGCAAAATGATCGCCCGGTATTTGAGATATTGATTTTCGCTTGCGAGACTCCGCGCCATGCCGGAGTAGCGCGTAGCCCACGAAGCCGCCGCCATCCGCGCGATTTCAACAATCCTGGATGGAGACAAGCGTGTTCCTATACGGCTTTGGCCCGGTGCTGCTCGCCGGCACGATCCAGACGATCGAGCTGTCCGTTCTGTCGCTGGCGGCCGCGGTGTTGCTCGGGCTCGCGGGCGCAGCGGCGAAACTCTCGTTCAACCGGCCCTTGCGGGCCATCGCGACCGGCTACACGACGCTGATCCGCTCGGTGCCCGACCTCGTGCTGATGCTGTTGCTGTTCTACAGCATCCAGATGGCGGTCAACGATGTCACCGACGCGCTCGATCTGCCGCAATTCGACATCGATCCCTTCGTGGCTGGCGTGATGACGCTCGGCTTCATCTACGGCGCCTACTTCACCGAGACTTTTCGCGGCGCGTTTCTGGCGGTGCCGCGCGGCCAGCTCGAAGCGGGCAGCGCGTACGGTATGAGCGGCGCGCGCGTGTTCACGCGCATCCTGTTTCCGCAGATGATGCGCTTCGCGCTGCCCGGCATCGGCAACAACTGGCAGGTGCTCGTGAAAGCTACCGCGCTCGTCTCGATCATCGGTCTCGCCGACGTCGTGAAGGCCGCGCAGGACGCGGGCAAGAGCACCTTCAACATGTTCTTCTTCATCCTCGTGGCCGCGCTGATCTATCTGGCGATCACCACCGTATCGAACGTCGCGCTGATCTGGCTGAACCGCCGCTATTCGATCGGCGTGCGACACGCGGAGCTCTGAGCGTCATGATCGATATCATCAATCAATTCTGGAAGGCCTACCTGTTCTGGGACGGGCAGCGCCTGTCGGGTCTCGCGGTCACGTTGTGGCTGCTGGTCGCGTCGATTGCGATCGGCTTCGTGTGCGCGGTGCCGCTCGCGGTCGCTCGCGTGTCGAAGAAGCGCTGGCTCTCAACGCCGGTGCGTCTGTACACCTACGTATTTCGCGGCACGCCGCTCTACGTGCAGCTGCTGCTGATCTACACCGGTGTGTACAGTCTCGCGTTCGTGCGCTCGCACAGTCTGCTCGACGCGTTCTTTCGCAGCGGTTTTCACTGCGCGATCCTCGCGTTCGCGTTGAACACCTGCGCCTACACGACCGAGATTTTCGCGGGCGCGATCCGCTCGACGTCGCACGGCGAAGTCGAAGCGGCGCGCGCCTACGGCATGAGCTGGTTCACGATGTACCGGCGCATTGTGATACCGTCCGCGCTGCGTCGGGCGCTGCCGTTGTACAGTAACGAAGTGATCCTGATGCTGCACGCGACGACGGTTGCGTTCACGGCCACGGTGCCCGACATCCTGAAGGTCGCGCGCGACGCGAACTCGGCGACCTACCAGTCGTTCAACGCGTTCGGGCTCGCGGCGCTGATTTATCTCGTGGTGTCGTTCGCGCTGGTTGCGCTGTTCCGGCGCGCCGAGCGTCGCTGGCTCGCATATCTTGCGGTGCGCACGCACTAAGGGCGCGTCGGCGCTATAGCATCGGGCGCGCCGCGCTTCGGCACGGCGGCGTCCGCACCAGACTGATCCGTATTTTCACTGGGAGAGCATCTTGCTCCATACCACTCAAACCGAAGCTTGCAAGCTCGCCGTACAGGACATCCACAAGCGCTACGGCGACAACGAAGTGCTCAAGGGCGTGTCGCTCAACGCGAACAAGGGCGACGTGATCAGCATCATCGGCGCGAGCGGCTCGGGCAAAAGCACCTTCCTGCGTTGCATCAATTTTCTCGAGCGGCCGAACGCCGGGCAAATCGTCGTCGATGGCGAAGCGGTGAAGACGAAGACCGATCGCGCCGGCAATCTCGAAGTCGCCGATCACAAGCAGTTGCAGCGCATCCGCACGAAGCTCGCGATGGTGTTCCAGCACTTCAATCTGTGGGCGCACATGAATGTGCTCGAAAACGTGATCGAAGCGCCGATTCATGTGCTCGGCCTGAAGCGCAAGGAAGCCGAGGACCGTGCGCGTGAATATCTGGAGAAGGTCGGCCTCGCGCCGCGTCTCGAGAAACAGTATCCGTCGCATCTGTCGGGCGGCCAGCAGCAGCGCGTCGCGATTGCGCGCGCACTCGCGATGGACCCGGACGTGATGCTGTTCGACGAGCCGACCTCCGCGCTCGACCCGGAACTCGTCGGAGAAGTGCTGAAGGTGATGCAGAAGCTCGCCGAGGAAGGCCGCACGATGATCGTCGTCACGCACGAAATGGGCTTTGCCCGCAACGTGTCGAACCATGTGATGTTCCTGCATCAAGGCCGCACCGAGGAAGAGGGCAACCCCGCCGAGGTGCTCAGCGCGCCGCGCAGCGAGCGCCTGAAGCAGTTCCTGTCCGGCAGTCTGAAGTAACGCGCGGCTCGCTCGCGCGCTACTTCTTCCTTCACACCCTTCGTCACCGATGGCCCGCACGTCCAGCCCGGCTCGCACGACACAGGTCGCGATCGTCGCCCTGCCGCCGGTGTCGATGTCGGGCGTCGGACCGATCGTCGATGCGCTCAATCTCGCCAATGAAATCGACGGCCGCGCGCTGTATCGCGTGCAGGTCTGTTCGTGGGACGGCCGCGCGGTGCCACTCTCGGGCGGCGCGCAATGGCCGGCCGATGCCGCGTTCGGCGACGCGATCGTGTGCGACTGGCTGATCATCGTCAGCGAGCGTTTCCAGCAGTTCGCCGACTATCGGCTGTTTCTCGCGAGCCTCGCGCGCGTCGGCCAGCGCACGCCGCTCGTCACCGGCATTCATCACGGCGTGTGGTGGCTCGCGATGGCGGGGCAGCTGTCCGGCTATCGCGTGAGCGTGAATTGGGAAACCTATCAGCAGTTCTCCGAACAATTCGAACGCTCCATCGTCACCCAGCAGATCTTCGAAATCGACCGCGATCGCGCGACCTGCGCGGGCGGTCAGGCGACCGTCGACTTCATGCTCGCGATGATCGGCCGCGAGCACGGGCCCGAACTCGCGGAGCGCATCGCCGATACGCTCGGCGTCGGCGTGCTGCGCGCCGGCGAGGAGCGCCAGCGCATTCCGTTCGTGACCGCGCCGGGCGAGCGTCATCCGCGGCTGAACGACGCGTTGCTGCTGATGGAAGCGAACATCGAGGACCCCCTGACCACCGATGAAATCGCCGGCCTCGTCGGCGTCTCGCGGCGGCAGCTGGAGCGTCTGTTTCGCCAGTATCTCGGCTCGATGCCGTCCAAATACTATCTGGGGTTGCGGCTCTCGAAGGCGCGCACGCAATTGCAGCGCACCAGCAAATCGGTCGTGCAGATCAGCCTCGCGTGCGGGTTTTCGTCGGCGGCACACTTTTCCAACGCGTATCGCGAGCGCTTCGGCGTCACGCCGCGCGAGGATCGCCGCAACTGGATCGACCGGCAGACCGGCGCGCATGGCGGCGGCGCGAGCGAGCCGCGGCCGGCCGCGCTGATCGAGCGGCCCGAGGTGGAGTGACGCGCATGCGCGGGCGTTTGCCGGAAGCTTCCTGAAAGCAAGCTGACATGCGAGCGACCCAAACACGACACGAAGCGCGCACAGAGTACGCGCGAAGCCACGAGAAGTCGCCCGCACCGCGACACGAAGCCCGGAAACCTCATGGAAAGCGTCGCGTATGCGCAAGACTTGCCGCGCGCGGTTTCCTACACTAGCTGTATTACCTGTCACCCGTAAAAGGATTTGCCATGAACGACCTGACTGTGACACGCCAGACCTTCGACGAAGTCATGGTGCCGGTGTTTGCCCCCGCCGCCTTCGTACCGGATCGCGGTCTCGGCTCGCGCGTGTGGGACACGCAAGGCCGCGACTATATCGACTTCGCCGGCGGCATCGCCGTCACCGCGCTCGGTCATGGCCATCCCGAGCTACTGAAGGTGCTGCACGAGCAGGGCAGCAAGCTGTGGCACATCGGCAATGGCTACACGAACGAGCCGGTGCTGCGTCTCGCGAAACGCCTCGAAAACCTGACCTTCGCCGACCGCGCGTTCTTCGCGAACTCGGGCGCCGAAGCGAACGAGGCCGCGCTTAAGCTCGCGCGCCGCGTCGCCTTCGACCGTCACGGCGAACAGAAAGCCGAAATCATTTCGTTTACGCAGTCGTTTCACGGCCGCACGCTGTTTACCGTCAGCGTCGGCGGCCAGCCGAAGTATTCGGAAGGCTTCGGCCCGGTGCCGGCCGGCATCACGCATCTGCCGTACAACGACATCGAAGCGGCGAAGCAGGCGATCGGCGCGCAGACCTGCGCGGTGATCGTCGAGCCGATCCAGGGCGAGGGCGGCGTGATCCCGGCGGATCCGGCCTTCCTGAAGGCGCTGCGCGAAGCGTGCAACCAGCACGGCGCGCTGCTGATTTTCGATGAAGTGCAGACCGGCGTGGGCCGCAGCGGCTACTTCTACGCGTATCAGGACACGGGCGTGACGCCGGACATCCTGACCACCGCGAAGGCGCTCGGCAACGGCTTCCCGATCGGCGCGATGCTGACCACCAACGAGCTCGCCGCCCACTTCAAGGTCGGCGTGCACGGCACGACGTACGGCGGCAATCCGCTCGCCTCGGCGATCGCGGACAAAGTGGTCGAGCTCGTCAGCGACCCGAAGGTACTCGAAGGCGTGCGCGCACGCGGCGAAGCGCTGAAGGGCCATCTCGCGAAACTCAACGAGCGCTTCGGGCTTTTCACCGAAGTGCGCGGCAAGGGCCTGCTGATCGGCGCCGAACTGAACGACAGGTTCCGGGGTCGCGCGAAGGACTTCGTCACCGCGGCTGGCCAGAATGGCGTGATCATGCTGATGGCGGGTCCGGACGTGCTGCGTTTCGTGCCGTCGCTGATCATGCCGCTCGACGACATGGCCGAAGGCTTCGCGCGTCTCGAGAAGGCGTTCGGCGAGCTTGTCGGCGCGAACGCGCAGGCCGCGTCGCATTGATGCTCAGGCAGTCCCGCATGCCCACGCTGATGCAGCGGATCATGCGTCACATTCAACAGGAACGATGATGCTCTTCGTACGTCCAGGCCGCCTCGCCGATCTCGATGCGCTCGAGCATATGGCGCGCACCGCGCAACCGGTGCTGCATTCCCTGCCGCACGACCGGCGCGCGCTCGAAGCGCGCGTCGCGTTGTCGGAAGACTCGTTTCGCGCGGAAGTCGATTTTCCGGGCGAGGAGTTCTATCTGTTCGTGCTCGAGGACTCGGCGAGCGGCAAGCTGATGGGCACCGCGAGCATCGTCGCGGCGGCCGGTTACGCGGACCCGTTCTACGTGTTTCGCAACGACGCGCTAATTCATGCGTCGCGCGAGCTGCACGTGAACCGCAAGATTCACGCGCTGACGATGTCGCACGAGCTGACCGGCAAGAGCCGGCTCGCGGGCTACTACATCGACCCGTCGCTGCGTGGCGATGCGGCCGCGCAGCTGATCTCGCGCGCGCGCATGATGTACATCGCCGCGAATCGCAAGCGCTTCACGCCCGAGGTGTTCTCGCTGCTGCTCGGCGTCACTGACGAGAACGGTGTGTCGCCGTTCTGGGAAGCGGTGGGTCGCAAGTTCTTCGGCCGCAATTTCGCCGACATCGAAATCGAATCGGGCGGCCGCAGCCGCACCTTCATCGCCGAGGTGATGCCGACCTATCCCGTGTATGTGCCGCTGTTGCCCGAAGCGGCGCAGCGCGTGCTCGGCGAGCCGGACGCGAACGCGCTGCTCGCCTATGAGATTCACATCGAGGAAGGCTTCGAGACGGATCGCTACGTCGACATCTTCGACGCGGGTCCGGTCCTCACCGCGCAGGTGGATCGCAGTGTCAGCGTGAAGCACAACGAAACGCGGCTCGTGCGCGAGGCGCCGGCAACGCCTAGCCAAACCTATCTGATTGCGCACAACGGTGCCGACGGCGAGTTCCGTTGCGTGCTCGGCGATCTCGCGCCGGGCAAGCAGGCGGGTGCGGTGCTGTCGCAGGCGGCGCGTGCCGCGCTCGGCGTACAGGAGGGCGATGCGGTGCGTTGCGTGCCGCTGCATCAGCCGCAGGATGAACCATCGGGAGAAGCGCAATGATCGTCGTTCGCGTAGTCCAACGAGGCGATGTGGATGCGCTGATGCGGCTCGCGCAGGAAACCGGGCCGGGCCTGACCACCTTCAAGCCGGATCGCGATGCGCTGGCCGCGCGGGTCGAACGCGCGCGCCGCACGATGGAAGACAAGGCCGAGGCGCACGAGGCCGGCTATTTCTTCGTGATGGAAGACACCGCGACCGGCGACGTGGCCGGCGTCTGCGGTATCGAAACGGCGGTGGGTCTGCAGCAGCCGTTCTACAACTATCGCGTCAGCACGGTCGTGCACGCGAGCCAGGATCTCGGCATCTGGACGCGCATGCACGCGCTGAACATCTCGCACGACCTCACCGGTTATGCGGAAGTGTGCTCGCTGTTCCTGAGCCCGCGGTATCGCACGAGCGGCGTGGGTGGTTTGCTGTCGCGCTCGCGCTTCATGTTTCTCGCGCAGTTTCGCGAGCGCTTTCCGCAGCGTCTGTGCGCGGAGTTGCGCGGCCATTTCGACGAAGAGGGCACCTCGCCGTTCTGGCGCGCGGTCGGCTCGCACTTTTACCAGATCGATTTCAACGCAGCCGACTATCTGAGCTCGCATGGCCGCAAGGCGTTCCTCGCCGAGCTGATGCCGCGTTATCCGGTGTACGTCGAGCTGTTGCCGGAAGAGGCGCAGCGCTGCGTCGGCCTCACGCACAACGACACGATCCCGGCGCGCCGCATGCTCGAAGCCGAAGGGCTGCGCTACGAGAATCACGTCGATATTTTCGACGCCGGTCCGGTGCTCGAATGCCATATCGCCGACCTGCGCACGGTGCGCGAAAGCGTGCTGGCGGTGGTTGAAATCGGCGAGGCCGGGACTGATACCGGGACCGCGCCGCAGGATGGGCCGAAGTCGATGGTATCGAACACGTCGCTCGGCGATTTTCGCGTCGGCGTCGTCGCGGGTGTGCCGCGCAACGGCGTGTTCCGTCTGAGCGCTGCCGAGGCGGCCGCGCTCGACGTGAAGGCAGGCGATCCGCTGCGGGTGCTGCCGGGCAAACACAAACAAGGATGATCATGAGCGAGCTTTTCATCGACGGCGAATGGGCCGCCGGCACAGGACCCGTATTCGCATCGCACAATCCCGGCACGGGCGCGGTGGTGTGGCAAGGCAACAGCGCGTCGGCGGACGACGTCGATCGCGCGGTGCGTGGCGCGCGTCGCGCGTTCGCCGCGTGGTCGGCGCTGTCGCTCGACGAGCGCTGCACGGTGGTGCGCCGCTTCGCCGCGCTCGTGACCGAGCGCAAGGAAGCGCTCGCCGAAGCGATCGGCCGCGAGACCGGCAAGCCACTGTGGGAAGCGCGCACGGAAGCGGCCTCGATGGCCGCGAAGGTCGAGATCTCGATCCAGTCGTACAACGAACGCACCGGCGAAAAGCGCTCGGCGATGGCCGACGGCACTGCGGTGCTGCGGCATCGTCCGCATGGCGTGGTGGCGGTGTTCGGGCCGTACAACTTCCCGGGCCATCTGCCGAACGGGCATATCGTGCCCGCGCTGATCGCCGGTAACGCGGTCGTCTTCAAGCCTTCCGAACTCGCGCCGGGCGTCGCCGCGCTGACGGTGCAGATCTGGCGCGACGCGGGGCTGCCCGCCGGCGTGCTGAATCTCGTGCAGGGTGAGAAGGACACGGGCATCGCGCTCGCGAATCACCGTCAGATCGATGGTCTCTTCTTCACCGGTAGTTCGGATACCGGAACATTGCTGCACAAACAATTCGGTGGCCGGCCGGAGATCGTGCTCGCGCTGGAGATGGGCGGCAACAATCCGCTCGTGATCGGCCCGGTCGCGGACCTCGACGCCGCCGTGCATCACACGATTCAATCGGCGTTTCTGTCGGCGGGGCAGCGCTGCACCTGCGCGCGCCGCATCTTCGTGCCCGACGATGCGTTCGGCGAGCGTTTCCTCGCGCGCCTGACGGAGGTGACCGCGCGCATCGGCGTGGGCGAGTACAACGCCGAGCCGCAGCCGTTCATGGGCGCCGTGGTGTCCGCGCGCGCGGCCTCGCGTTTGATCAGCGCGCAGGAGCGTCTGCTCGCGAGCGGCGCGAAGGCGCTCCTGAAGATGGAGCAGCGCGATCCGCAGCTCGGCTTCGTCACGCCGGCGATTCTCGACGTGACCGATGTCAAGGAGCTGCCCGACGAGGAGCACTTCGGGCCGCTCGCGCAGATCATCCGCTACCGCAACTTCGACGACGCGCTCGAACAGGCGAACGATACCGAGTTCGGTCTCTCGGCGGGACTGCTGGCCGACGACGAAGCGCTGTGGACGCATTTCCAGCGCACGATTCGCGCGGGCATCGTCAACTGGAACCGGCCGACCAACGGCGCTTCTTCAGGCGCGCCGTTCGGCGGCCCGGGCCGCTCGGGCAATCATCGGCCGAGCGCGTTCTATGCCGCCGATTACTGCGCGTTCCCGATGGCGTCTGTTGAAAGCGCGCAACTGAACATGCCCGCGAGCGTTTCGCCGGGCCTTCAATTCTAAGGATCGACGATGCTGCAAGCCACTGAAGCCAATTTCGACGGCCTGGTCGGCCCGACTCACAACTACGCGGGATTGTCGTTCGGCAACGTCGCGTCGCAGAACAACGAGAAGTCGGTCGCGAATCCGAAGGCCGCGGCCCGCCAGGGTCTGCGCAAGATGAAGCAGTTGGCGGATCTCGGTTTCCATCAGGGCGTGCTGCCGCCGCAGGAACGTCCGTCGATGCGTCTGTTGCGCGAGCTCGGCTTTTCCGGCGACGACGCTTCGGTGATCGCACGCGTCGCGAAGAATGCGCCGGAGTTGCTGGCGGCCGCGAGTTCGGCCTCGGCGATGTGGACCGCGAACGCGGCGACCGTGAGCCCGTCGGCGGATACGCACGACGGTCGCGTGCACTTCACCCCGGCCAATCTGTGCAGCAAGCTGCATCGCGCGATCGAGCACGAGTCGACGCGCCGCACGCTGCGCGCGATGTTCAGCGACGCCGACCGCTTCGTCGTGCATGAGGCGCTGCCCGGCACGCCCGCGCTCGGCGACGAGGGCGCGGCGAATCACACGCGCTTTTGCGAGCAGTATCGGGCGCGCGGTGTCGAATTCTTCGTGTATGGCCGCAGCGAGTATCGGCGCGGGCCGGAACCGAAGCGCTATCCGGCGCGCCAGACGTTCGAGGCGAGCCGCGCGGTCGCGCATCGTCATGGCTTGCAGGAAGCGGCGACCGTCTATGCGCAGCAGAACCCGGAGGTGATCGACGCGGGCGTGTTCCATAACGACGTGATCGCGGTCGGCAATCGCAACACGCTGTTCTGCCATCAGCTCGCGTTCGTCGAACAGAGCGCGGTATACGACGAGCTGCGCTCGAAGCTCGCGGGCCTGCACGCGGACTTCAACGTGATCGAAGTGCCCGACGCGCAGGTCAGCGTCGCGGATGCGGTGACGTCGTATCTGTTCAACAGCCAGTTGCTGACGCGCCCGGACGGCAAGCAGGTGTTGGTGGTGCCGCAGGAGTGCCGCGAAAATCCGCGCGTGGCCGCGTATCTGGATGAGCTGACCGCGCACAGCGGTCCAATCGACGAGGTGCTCGTGTTCGATCTGCGCGAGAGCATGAAGAACGGCGGGGGCCCCGCATGCCTGCGTCTGCGTGTCGTGCTCGACGACGCCGAGCGCGCGGCGGTTGCGCCGGGTGTGTGGATCGACGACACGCTGTTCGGCCGTCTCGATGCATGGATCGAAAAGCACTACCGCGATCGTCTGGCGCCGACCGATCTGACCGATCCGAAACTGCTGGTCGAATCGCGCACCGCGCTCGACGAGCTGACGCAAATCCTCGCTCTGGGTTCGCTGTATGACTTCCAGCGCTGAGCACGCGATGCCGGCTGCGAGCGCGATGCTCGACGATTTTCTCGCCTTTACGCTCGCGGGTTCGCGGCCTCGCGCGGATGAAGCGCAAGGCACGTGCGCGAACGGCGCGCGCTTTACGTGGCAGGGTGACGGTATGCTGGTCATCGAGCCAACGAATCAGCATGCGGAGATTCGCAGCGTGCTGGTCTCGGCCGGCGTGCATGGCGACGAAACGGCGCCGATCGAACTGCTGTCGCGCATCATCGCCGATATCGCGCAGGGCCGTGCCGCGCTCGCGTGCCGGCTGCTCGTGATTCTCGGCAACATCGATGCGATGCGCGACGGCGGCCGCTATCGCGACGACGATCTGAACCGGCTGTTCAGCGGTCGTCATCTGCAACTGCCGCACAGTCACGAAGCGCCGCGCGCGGCTGCGCTGGAGGAAGCCGCCACGCGCTTTTTCGCGCAGGCGTCCGAGACGCCCGGCGCGCGCTGGCATATCGACATGCATACGGCGATTCGCGCCTCGGTGTTCGAGCGCTTCGCGCTGCTGCCGCATACCGGCAAGCCTTTTTCCCGCGCGATGTTTGAATGGCTCGGCGACGCGCGCATCAGCGCGGTGCTGCTGCACACGACGAAGGGCAACACGTACTCGCATTTCACCGCGCAAGCGTGCGGCGCCGATGCGTGCACGCTCGAACTCGGCAAGGTCCGGCCGTTCGGCGAGAACGACCTGACTCGCTTCGAGGGCGCGGATCTCGCGGTGCGCGCGCTGCTGGCCGGCACGCGAATCAATGCACAAGACGACGATGAAGCCACGCTGCCGCGCGTGTTCACCGTCGTCGATCAGCTGACCAAGCACAGCGACGCATTCGAACTGCTGCTCGCGTCCGACGTGCCGAATTTCACGCCGCTCGCGAAGGGCAGCTTGCTCGCGCGCGACGGCGACTATCAATACACGGTGCAGCGCGACGACGAGCGCATCGTGTTTCCGAACCCGACGGTCAAGCCCGGTCTGCGCGCCGGTCTGCTCGTCGTCGACACCACGGCCGAAACGCTGTCCAAGCTTGTCTAGACAGGTTGCGTGTACAATCGCGGGCGTCGCGGCTGTCGTCCCCATCGATTACGCCGGCCGCGCGAGTCCGCAGCGCGACGGGCGTCAATCGTCCGTGCGCGCCGTCCGGCTCCGTTTTAGTCAACACCGTAGAGGAACACCCGTAATGAAGATGAATTGGCCCAACCTGGCCGCGCTCGCGCTGGTCGCGACGGCGGCGCTGACGGCAGGCACCGCGTCGGCGGCTGAGATCAAGGAAGTGCGCTTCGGCGTCGAGGCGTCGTACGCGCCGTTCGAATCGAAGTCGCCGGCTGGCGAGTTGCAGGGCTTCGATATCGACGTCGGCAATGCCGTCTGCGCGAAGCTGAAGGCCAAATGCGTGTGGGTCGAGAACTCGTTCGACGGCCTGATCCCGGCGCTCGAAGCACGCAAGTTCGGCGCGATCAACTCGGACATGACGATCACCGACCAGCGTCGCCAGGCGATCGACTTCACCGATCCGATCTACACGATCCCGAACCAGATGATCGCGAAGAAGGGCAGCGCTCTGCTGCCGACGCCCGCGTCGTTGAAGGGCAAGCACGTCGGCGTGCTGCAGGGCACGATTCAGGAAACCTATGCGAAGGCGCGCTGGGCGCCGGTCGGTGTCGAGGTCGTGCCGTATCAGACGCAGGACCAGATCTACGCGGACCTCGCGTCGGGCCGTCTCGATGCGTCGTTCCAGGATGCCGAAGCGGCATCGAAAGGCTTTCTGAAGAAGCCGCAGGGCGCGGGCTTCGAGTTCGCCGGTCCGGCCGTCAGCGACGAGAAGCTGCTCGGCGCGGGCGTCGGCTACGGCGTGCGCAAGAACGACAAGGCGTTGAAGGACGCGCTGAACGGCGCGTTGAAGGAGCTGAAGGCGGATGGCACGATCGACCGTCTCGCGGCGAAGTACTTCGACGTGAAAGTCGTCCTGAAGTAACGGCGACTGCAATACGAAAAAAACGGCCGCTTATGCGGCCGTTTTGCTTTTCCGCGCGGGTCGCAAACGTTCAACAAATATTTCTGGATATTGCCTCGTAAGGGGTTCGCGCCCGATGACGCTGCGATAAAATTGCGACGCACGCTGCGTGCAACGAAAAACAGAACATAGCGGCGAGGCGCCAGCGGCGCCGAGCGGGGGACCGGAATGACCACCATCGCAATCGAGACTCTGAGCGACAGCGGCGCGAGCGGCGACGCATCGCTCACCGCCAGCTTTGCGCGGCAACCCATTCTGAATCGGGACGGCATGCTGTGCGGTTACGAGCTCAAGGTGCGTGCGCCTGATTTGCCGCTCGCCGACGCGGACCACGCTACATCGCAAGCCGATACTCCTGCTCATACCGACACCTTGACGGGCCGCGCGCCGACACCGGTGCAACGCGTCGCGCGCGCGATCGTGCGAGGCCTCCTGCAGGGCGACGTGCGCGGCGCGCTGACGGAGCATCCCGCCTACGTCGACGTGAGCCGCGAACTGCTGCTCGATGACGCGATCCTGCGATTGCCCGCCGAGCGCTTCATGCTCGAGCTGCCGGCATCGCTCGAAGTCGACGACGCGTTGATCGCGCGTGTCGTGTATCTGCATAGCCGCCGCTACCGCTTCGCGCTCGACGACGTCACGCAGCCCAACGAGACCTTCGCGAAGCTGCTGCCGTACGCCGAAGTCGTCAAGATCGACGTCGTGCGCGCGCCGCGCGCGCTGCTGCCGAAGCTCGCGAGCGTGCTGAAGTCCGCGGGCAAGCTGCTGCTCGCGTTGGGTGTCGATGCGCAGGCCGACTTTGAAATGGCGCATGAGCTCGGCTTCGACCGCTTCCAGGGCTACTACTTCGCGCGCGCGCAAAGCTCGGCGACGCGCCGTGTCAGCGCGCCGCGCCATGCGCTGCTCAATCTGCTGCAACTGCTCGCGGGCGACCCGACGGTCGCGCAGCTCGAAGCCGAGCTGAAGCTGAACCCGGTGCTCGTCATGCATCTGATGAAGCTCGCCAATTCGAGCGGCCTCGCGGTCGGTCACAAGGTCACGACGCTGCGCGACGCGATCAACGCGACCGGCACCGACCGCATCGCGCGCTGGACGCAACTGCTGCTCTACGCCGACGGCCGCAAGATCGCGCTCGAGGACGATCCGCTGCTGCAACTCGCGGCCACGCGCGCGCGCTTCATGGAGCTCGCGATCGAGCGCATGCCCGAGGCAGGGCGCGACGAAGCCGATGCGGCATTCCTGACTGGGGTGTTTTCGTTCGTCGACGCGGTGTTCGGCGGCTCGCTCGAAAAAACGCTGAATATCCTCACGCTGTCGCGGCCGATCCAGGCCGCGATCCTGCATCGCGAGGGCACGCTGGGTCTGTTGCTGAGCACGGTCGAAGCGCTCGAATGCGGCGCATGGGGGCACATCGCGGCGCTCAGCGAGCGTCTTGCGCCATTGACCCTGGAAGAGGTTGCGCAGATGGGTCTCGCGGCCGCCGCATGGGCCGGCGTCGCGGATCGCAGCGCGCAAGGGCTGGAGCGGATCGAGGACTGAGCGGGTCGAGCGGGTCGAGCGCCTCGCGAATCCGAGGCTCGACGACCCACCTGCTATCGACGCAATCGTTTTCGGGCAAACACGGAAGGGATCAAAGTGAAGCAGGGTGATCAACGATCACGCCAGGTCTTCACATCGTCTCCATTTCCCGCATCTGCCCCTGGCCGAAAAAACGTCCTAACTCCTGTGCCATTTCGTTGAGCACGCCCATCTCCTTCTGTGAGATGCGGCGCGCCTCCTGCGTATGCGACCAGTCGCCGTACATCAGCGCGACGGTCTGATCGGATTCGTCGAGGATCGGTAGCAACACGAAGGCTCGCGCGTCGTCGAACGAGCGGCGGAACCACGCGGGCAGCCGCGCCACCATCTTGGGATCGCGCGCATTTTCTATAAAGATGCCCACCGAGTTCGCGATCGCGAGATGAAACACGTCGGGCTCGAACGCGGTGTTGAACGCGAGCTGCGGCAGCGCCACGTCGATCTTCGGCCCGAGGCCGAGACGCGCCTTGAAGGTGCCGTTGCTGTGCTTGACGAATACCACGGCGCGTGCAAACCCAAGGGCCGCGAGCACGGTCTCCGCGGCCATCGCGAGTGCCGGCGCGAGCGGACTGCCTTCCGGCAGGCCGCGCAGGTCCGTTACGCCGACCGAGATGCGCGCCTCGGGCGTGAGCGCTTCGCGCGCGATCGCATCGGCATTCGCGCGCAGCTCGCTGATTTCCGCCATCACGCCGTCGCCGCCTTCCTCGCGCGCAAGCGCGACGCTCATCTGCAGCAGCACGTCCGGGTCGGTGTTCAGCGCGCCGCTGTACTCGGTCGCCAGCTCGCCGATGCGCGCCTCGCGTTCCCACTCGGGCATGTTCTGCTGCGTGAGCACGTCGGCGACCGCGGTCGAGTAATTGGTGATTGCGCGCAGCCACTGCACCTGGCGGGGCTGCGTCACGTCCTGGGGGTCGAATTCCCCCATGCCGGAGCGGATCGTGTCGGGCAGGCGCCAGCGCACCGCGGCTTCGGCGCCGATTTCATCGAAGGTGACGCCGAGCACGAGCACGCACGCATCGGTTTCGAGTGCGCCGTCGTCGATGTGCCGGCGAATCTGGTCCCACTCGGCGTCGAGATAGAACACGACCAGCAGCTTGCCGATCTGCCGCATCAGCGTGCAGACCACCGCTTCCTCGCCGGCGCGCAGGTCGCCGCGCTCGGTCAGCTTACGGGCGACGCAGCCCGACAGCAGCGTGCGGTTCAATTCGAGTTTCGCGTCGATGCGGCGCGGCGCGCTGTGATGAAAGTGATCGACGATCTTCAGACCGACGACCAGATGGCCGACCGCGTCCATGCCGAGCACCATCAGCGCGCGCGACACCGTCGTGATGTTGCCGCCGAACGCCATGTACATGGCCGAGTTCGCGAGTCGCAGCACCTTCTGCGTGAGCGCGAAGTCCGACAGCACCACTTGCACGAGGCCGGTGAAGTCGAGGTCGTCGTTGTTCACCGCCGCCATGGTGGTGCGCAGCGATTGCGCCAGCATCGGAAAATCGCCGCGCTCGCTCATTCGCGTCCAGAGCCGGTCGAGCACTGCCGCCTTTACCATGTGAGTCCCGCAAAAGCCATACGTATTCCAGTGAATGCCATGCCGGTCGTAAGCCGGCTTGTTCCGCTGCGCGTGCGTCGCGTCTGCATCGTTCGTTACGCGCAGTGCAGCTGAAGCTCGCGCGACTCGAAACGCTGCGCGAGTTCTTCGGACGGCAGCGCCTTGCAGACGAGCCAGCCCTGAATGTGATCGCAGCCCATCTCGGTGAGCAGCGCGCGTTGCGCTTCCGTTTCGACACCCTCGGCGACCAGTTCGAGATCGAGCGTCTGCGCGAGGCCGACGACAGCGCTAACGATTGCCTGATCGTTTCGCGAGGTTAGCAGATTCTCGACGAAACTCCGGTCGATCTTCAGCTTCGCCAGGGGAAAACGCTGCAGGTACGCGAGGCTCGAATAGCCGGTGCCGAAGTCGTCGACGGCGAAGCGGATGCCCATCGCGGTCAGGTCTTCGAGCAACGCCTTCGCATGCGCCGGGTCGTGCATCAGCAGACTCTCGGTGATTTCGAAGACGACGCGGCGCGGATCGATGCCGGTCAATTCGAGCGCCTCGCGCACCGAGTCCTTGAAGCGCGGGTCGCGAAACTGCTGCGGCGACACGTTGACGGCCACGTACTGCAGCGGGATGCCCTGCGCGTCCCACTGGATCAACTGCATGCACGCCACCTTCAGCACCCAGTTGCCGAGGAAGTTGATGAGCCCGATCGATTCGGCGAGCGGAATGAACATCGACGGCGGCACGAGGCCATGCACCGGATGCGTCCAGCGGATCAACGCCTCGACACCGACCACGCCCCGCGTGCGGCTGCTCGTGATCGGCTGGAAGTGTAGCGAAAACTCGCCGTTGCGCACGCCGTCGTAGAGGTCGGCCTCGAGCTTCAGGCGCTCGGCGTCGGCCGGGTTGTCGTCGGGCACGTAGAACGCGAGCGTGTTGCCGCCCGCGGCCTTCGCCTGCAGCAGCGCGTGGTCGGCCCAGCGCAGCAGATGGGTGTCGTGGCCGGCGGTGTCGTTCGCGTGGCGCACGTCCGGGTACAACGCGATGCCGATGCTCGCCGACAGGTGCACCTGCTGACCGTTGAACACGTACGGCTGCTGGATCGCGGTCAACAGACGCCGCGCCAGCGCTTCGGCGGCGGCGGCCGCATCGGTGCGGCTCGCGGCCGGCTTGACGAGGATCGCGAACTCGTCGCTCGCGACGCGCGCGATCGTTTCGTTCGGGCTCGTCATGTTCAACAGGCGCCGCGACGTGTCGCGCAGCATTTCGTCACCGGCGTCGTAGCCGAGCGCGCGGTTCACGCGCTGATAGTCGTCGAGATCGAGCAGCAGCAGCGCGACCGGCGTGCCGTGCGCGTCGGCCTTGTGCTGCGCGTCGAGCAGGGCGTGCAGCAGGCCCGCCTGGTTCGGCAGGCTGGTCAGCCGGTCCAGATGCAGGGCCTGGGTCAGGCGCTCTTCGGTGGCGCGCCACGACGACACGTCGAAGCCGGCGATCGCGTAGCCGTCGACGCCGTCGTGGCTGCTGCGCACGACCCGCAACTCGACCGTGATCGGGTAGGTGAGCGACTTGACGAGCCCGAGCGTCGCTTTCTCGACGTTGCCCGAGGCCGCTGCCTGCTTGAGCAGCGCGTCGAGACGCGGCACGTCGGCGGGCGCGACCAGATCGTGCAGCGTCGCGGTCTTCAGGTACTCGCGGTGATAGCCGATGAAGCGCAGGCTCGCGTCGGACACGTAGACGAAGTGCAACGCATCGTCGATGTGCGCGAGCAGGTCGACCGCGCCGACCACCTGTTCCAGTGGGGGCGGCGGGCGGCTCGTGCTGCTCGGACGCGGGTCGTCCTCGCGACGGCCGAACGCCCGCAGCCGGTCGAAGACCGTGCGCAAGGAGCCCCGGCGGGGCGCGGTGATCGTGTTCGCTTCCATGTCTGTCGCTGGCAACCTGGGTTCGTCCGCGGGCGGGCTGCTGGTCCGTTGGCCGGAGCGGCTGGCAGGTAGCAGCCCGCCCCATCAGAACGAGATAACGACGGCTGGCGGGAAATCTTTAGCGGCCGGCGGAGAAAAACATCCGGGTAAGGAGAAGCCTGATGCCGTGGCCGGGACGATTCGGTTAAAGTGACGCCGCTTCGCGGCCGTTAATACAACGAATCTCCATTAATGGCGACGCTCATGACGTCGCGCAGCCTAGCCTTTCCAAACCTTGCACCGATGACTCCTATTCGAACGCCTCGTCGCCAGGTCCGCCACACCCCGTCGCCCCGTCTTGCGGGGCGTCGAGGTGCGTGACGTATCCGCCGGCGCGTCGGCCGGCTCTCCCGGATACCCACAGCCGGACGTTGCTCCGCAGTACGTCTACGTCGGCCGTCAGCCGATTCTCGATCGCGACGGCGCGCTCCATGCGTATGAGCTGCTGTTCCGCGCAGGCACCTACAACTACGCCGAAATCAACGACGACGCGCAGGCCACCGCGCAGGTAGTCGCCCGCACGATCGGCGGAATCGGCGTGGCGGCCGTGCTCGGCCAGCATCGCGGCTTCGTCAATATCGATCGCGCACTGCTCTTTAGCGACATCGTCCACCTGATGACGCCGGAGCATTTCGTGCTCGAAATCCTCGAAACCGTGCGCTATGACGCGTCGCTCGCGCGACGTCTCGGCGAGCTGCGCCGCGCCGGCTTCCAGGTCGCGCTCGACGACGTGCACGACCTGTCCGACGAGCTGAGCGCGATGCTGCCCTACGTCGACATCGTCAAGATCGACTTCCTGCAGACGCCCCCGGGCACGGTCGCGAAGCTCGCGGCGATGCTGCGCGGCCACGGCAAGACGCTGCTCGCCGAGAAGATCGAAACCCGCGAGGACTTCGCGCTCGCCCACGAGCTCGGCTTCGATCTGTTCCAGGGCTACTTCTTCGCGCGCCCGCAGGTGCTGGCCACGCCGCGCAATCGCACGCTGCGCCCGGGCCTGTTGCGGCTGCTCGCGCTGCTGACGCGCGACGCCGGCATCGTCGAACTCGAAGCCGAGCTGAAGCTGAATCCGAGCGTGGTCGTGCAGTTGATGCGGCTCGTCAATTCGAGCGCCTTCGGCCTCGGGCGCAACATTTCATCGCTGCGCGAGGCGATCATCGCGACCGGCACGCAGCAGATCGCGCGCTGGGCGCAACTGCTTCTCTACGCGGACACCGGCGATCTGCCGTGGCGCGCCGATCCGCTCGTGCAACTGGCCGCGACGCGCTCGCGCTTCATGGAACTCGCCGCGAGCCGGCTGCGTCCTGCCGACGGCGAATTCGCCGATGCCGCGTTCATGACCGGGATTTTTTCGCTGGTGCACGTCGTGCTCGGCAGCACGCCCGAGGCGGTGCTCGAAAAGCTCGGCCTCGCGCCACGGATCCGCGAGGCGATCGTCGCGCGCAAGGGCGAACTGGGCGCGCTGCTGCTGATCGCCGAGGTCGCGGGCGAGGGCGGCGAGGCCGCGCCGGTCGCGGAGGCGGCGGGCCTCGCGGCGCTGACACCCGACGTGCTGTCGGAGCTGAACCTGGCCGCGGCGGCGTGGTTCGGCACGCATGTGACGGAGTCGGCGGCTTGAGGCGCTGAGCCGCACGCCACAAGCTTTCGATTCGCTTGGAATCCGTGCGGGGCCTGACGCGGTGTGGGCATCCGTGGTCCAATATATCGTTCAGCACCGGCCGTTGCGATGGCGGCCGAGCCCGCTGTCTTCGAAGGACCGGATCAAACGCGTGCGCTCACGCATGGAGGAGCAGATGAAGACAAGACACATACCGGCGGCGCTGGCCGCCGTCATGGCGTTCGGTTTCGCGATGTATGCGCCGCTCGCCTCGGCCACCCTGAAGCCCGGCGACACGGCGCCGGCGTTTACCGCCGAGGCCTCGCTTGGCGGCAAGACCTACACGTATTCGCTGGCCGACGAACTGAAGAAGGGGCCGGTCGTGCTGTACTTCTATCCGGCCGCGTTCACGAAGGGCTGCACGATCGAGGCGCACGAGTTCGCTGAGGCGGTCGACGAATACAAGAAGTACGGTGCGTCGGTGATCGGCGTGTCGCACGACAACATCGACACGCTGACGAAGTTTTCGGTCAGCGAATGCCGCAGCAAATTCCCGGTCGCGGCCGACGCCGACGCAAAGGTGATCAGCGCGTACGACGCGGGTATGCCGATGAAGGCCGGCATGGCGAATCGCGTGTCGTACGTGATCGCGCCCGACGGCAAGATCATCTACGAGTACACGGACCTGTCGCCCGAGAAGCATGTCGAGAACACGCTGAATGCGCTCAAGGAGTGGGCGGCCGCGCATAAGGGGCAGTGAAGCGGGCAGTAAAGCGGGGCGATGAAGCGGGGGCAGTGAAGCGCCGTGCGCGCGGCATCGCGTAGGCCGGTGCCGGGCTGAAACGTCTTACCGGATGAGCTTGCGATGCCGATTCTCGTAGGGTTGATTGCGCTGATCGCGCTGGGCTACGGCGCGGTGCGCGCCTTCGATGCGCTGCGGGCCGATTTCGGGCTGGCGGTCGCGGAGGGCGTGGCCGTGCTGGTTGCGTTGCTGATCGCCGGGGCGCTTGCGTACTGGCGGCAGCGGCGCCGCGAAGTCGCGCCGAACGCGCGCGACGGCGACTGGACGCACGAGCTGAAGGGCAACTGGGGTTCGGTGCGGCTCGCGGCGGCCAAGCGGCTGTGCGAGATTCACGTCGGCGATGAGCGGGGCTCGTATATCTTCGCCGATCTGCTCGGCGCCGAAGCGCAGGGCCGCGACGCAGAGGCGCGGCTCGCGCTGAAGGTCAAGGACGCAAGGCACGGCGAGTGGCTCGTGCCGATGTCGAGCGAGCGGATGGCGCGCCGATGGCAGCGGATTTTCTCGCTGGCCATCGAGCAGAAACTCTGAGCGCCACCCCTCATCACGTCACGACGACATCATGACGACGTCGGCGCGGCACCACCCGCGCGGCGCGCCTTTCTGGCCTCCCAGCGCACGCGGAGGCGATCCATATACAGATAGACGACCGGCGTCGTATAGAGCGTCAGCATCTGGCTGACGATCAGCCCGCCGACGATCGAAATACCGAGCGGCGCGCGCATCTCCGCGCCTTCGCCACTGCCGAACGCGAGCGGCAGCGCGCCGAGCAGCGCGGCGAAGGTCGTCATCATGATCGGGCGGAAGCGCAGCAGACAGGCCTGATGGATCGCGTCGCGCGACGACATCCCCTTGCGCGACGCCTCGATCGCGAAGTCCACCATCATGATCGCGTTCTTCTTCACGATACCGATCAGCAGGATCACGCCGATCAGCGCGATGATGCTGAACTCGGTATTGAACAGCAGCAGCGCGAGCAGCGCGCCGACGCCCGCGGACGGCAGCGTCGACAGGATCGTCAGCGGGTGGATGTAGCTCTCGTACAGGATGCCGAGCACGATGTACACCGCCGCCAGCGCGGCGAGGATCAGGATCGGCTGATCGGACATCGACTGCTGGAACGCCTGTGCGGTGCCCTGGAAGCTGCCGTGGATCGTCCCCGGCATGCCGATCTCGGCCATCGTGTCGTAGATCACCTGGGTGGCGGTGGACAGCGACACGCCCGGCGGCAGGTTGAACGAGATCGTCGAGGCGACGAACTGGCTCTGGTGATTGACCGACAGCGGCGTGGTGCCCGGCCCGAAGCTCGCGATCGCGGACAGCGGCACCATCGTTTCCTTCGCGGTCGACACTGCCGAGCCCGACGACGCGCTCGACTTGCCGCTCGCCGCGATCGAGTTGATCGCCTGATTGCGCGCGGAGTCGGCCGCGATGCTGGCCACGCTCGTGGCGGTGGTGGCCCCAGTGCCGCCCGTGGCCGCGCTGCTCGGGTTCGACGCGGTGCTCGCGCTCACCGTGCCGGCCGGCGCGTTCGTGGTCTGGGCGCCGCTCGCGCTGCCGCCCGACGTGCTGACGAAGATCTGCGGCAGGATGTCCGGGTTCTGCCAGTAGCGCGGCGCGACTTCCATCACGACGTGATACTGGTTCAGCGGGTTGTAAATCGTCGACACCTGGCGCTGGCCGAACGCGTCGTACAACGTGTTGTCGATCTGCGCGGGCTTGATGCCGAGCCGCGATGCCGTTGCCCGGTCGATCGTCACCATCGCTTCGAGACCGCCTTGCTGCTGGTCGGAGTTCACGTCCGCGAGCTCCTTGCGCGCCTGCAGCGCCTCGGTGAGCTTCGGCCCCCACTTGTACAGATCGGGCGTCGAATCGGCGAGCAGCGTGAACTGATACTGCGCGTTCGATTGCCGGCCGCCCACGCGGATGTCCTGCACCGCCTGCAGGAACGTGCGCGCGCCGGCCACGTCGCCGAGCGGCACGCGCAGCTGCGCGATCACCTGGTCGGCCGAGAGCTTGCGCTCGCTTTTCGGCTTCAGCGACACGAACATGAAGCCGGAGTTGGTCTGCCGGCCGCCGGTGAAGCCCGCCACGCTTTCGACCGCCGGGTTCTTGCTGACGATCGCCATCATCTCCGAGAACTTGCCCTTCATCGCCTGGAACGACGTGCTCTGGTCGGCCTGGATGCCGCCGATCAGACGCCCGGTGTCCTGCTGCGGGAAAAAGCCCTTCGGCACGATGATGTAAAGCGCGACGTTCAGCGCGATGGTCAGCAGCAGAACGATGACGACCGGCAGCGGATGTCGCAGCGCCCAGCCGAGCGTGCGCTCGTAGCCGCGCTGCATCGACATGAAGCCGCGTTCGAGCCAGCGGCCGAAGCGGCTTTCCTCTCCCTTTTCGTGCGGCTCGCGCAACAGGCGCGAGCACATCATCGGCGTGAGCGTCAGCGATACGATCAGCGATACCCCGATCGCCAGCGACAGCGTCAGCGCGAACTCGCGAAACAGGCGGCCGACGATGCCGCCCATCAGCAAGATAGGCAGGAACACCGCGACGAGCGAGATGCTGATCGACATCACCGTGAAGCCGACCTCGCGCGCGCCGAGAAACGCGGCCTTCATGCGCGGCACGCCGTCTTCGATGTGGCGCGAGATGTTTTCGAGCACGACGATCGCGTCGTCGACGACGAAGCCGGTCGCGATGGTCAGCGCCATCAGCGACAGGTTGTCGATCGAGAAGCCCATCAGGTACATCGCGCCGAACGTGCCGATGATCGAGATCGGCACGGCCACGCTCGGAATCAGGGTGGCGCGCCAGTTGCGCAGGAACAGGAACACCACCATGACGACGAGCGCGACCGCGATGACGAGCGTGCGCTGGGTGTCTTTTAGCGACGCCCGGATCGTGGTGGAGCGGTCGGAGGTGGGCAGGATGTCGACGTCGGCGGGCAGCGACGCATGCAGTTGCGGCAGCATCGCCTTCACGCGGTCGACAGTGTCGATGATGTTCGCACCCGGCTGGCGGTACAGGATCACGAGCACCGAGCGCTTGCCGTTCGCGAGGCCGAGGTTGCGCAGATCCTCGACCGAATCGACGACTTCGCCCATGTCCGACAGCTTGACCGGGGCGCCGTTGCGGTAGGCGATCACGAGGTCCTTGTATTGCGACGCCTTGCTCGCCTGGTCGTTCGTGTACAGCTGCACGCGGTTCTCGCCGAACTCGATCGAGCCTTTCGGGCTGTTCGCGTTGGCCGCGGCGAGCGCCGCGCGCACGTCTTCCAGGCCGATGCCATAGTGCGACAGCGCGTGCGGCTCCAGCTCGACGCGCACGGCCGGGTTGGCCGAGCCGCTCACGTCGACTTCACCGACGCCGTTCACCTGCGAGAGCGACTGCTGCAGCACGGTGGCGGCCGAGTCGTATAGCTGGCCGGGCGTCAGCGTGTTCGACGTGAGCGCGAGAATCAGGATCGGCGCGTCGGCCGGGTTGACCTTGTGGTAGGTCGGGTTGCTGCGCAGGCTCGCGGGCAGGTCGGCGCGCGCCGCGTTGATGGCCGCCTGCACGTCGCGCGCGGCGCCGTCGATGTCGCGGTTCAGGCCGAACTGCAGCGTAATGCGCGTCGAGCCGACCGAGCTCTGCGAGGTCATCTCGGTGACGTCGGCGATCGAGCCCAGGTGCCGCTCCAGCGGGCTCGCGACGCTCGTCGCCACCGTCTCGGGGCTGCCGCCCGGCAGCGTCGCCTGAACCGAGATGGTCGGGAAGTCGACCTGCGGCAGCGGCGCGACCGGCAGCTTCGTGAACGCGAAGATGCCCGACAGCGCGATGCCGATCGCCAGCAGCGTGGTGGCGACCGGGCGGGAGATAAACGGACGCGACAGGTTCATCGCTCAGTTCCCTGCATCGGTGGCGGGCGGCGTGGCGCTACCGGACGAATCGCCGCGGTGAAAGCGCTCGCGCAGCCGGCGGCCGAGCGAATCGAACGCGAGGTAGATCACTGGCGTCGTGAACAGCGTCAGGAGCTGACTCACGATCAGACCACCGGCGATCGCGATACCGAGCGGCCGGCGCAGCTCGGAGCCCGCGCCGGTGCCGAGCATCAGCGGCAGCGCGCCGAGCAGCGCGGCGAGCGTGGTCATCAGGATCGGCCGGAAGCGCAGCAGACACGCCTGGTAGATCGCCTCGCGCGGCGGCTTGCCTTCCTCGCGCTCGGCGTAGAGCGCGAAGTCGATCATCATGATCGCGTTCTTCTTCACGATACCGATCAGCAGCACGATGCCGATGATGCCGATGATGTCGAGATCGTGGCCGGTGATCAGCAACGCGAGCAGCGCGCCGACGCCGGCCGACGGCAGCGTCGACAGAATCGTGATCGGATGGATGAAGCTCTCGTACAGCACGCCGAGCACGATGTACATCGTGACGATCGCCGCGAGGATCAGGAACAGCTCGTTCGCGAGCGATGCCTGGAACGCGAGCGCGGCACCCTGGAAGCGCGTCTGGAACGAAGCGGGCAGGCCGATGTCCTTCTCGGCCTGCTGGATCGCCTGCACGGCCGCGCCGAGCGACGAACCCGGCGCGAGGTTGAACGACACCGTGGTGGCCGGGAACTGGCTCAGGTGCGTGACGAGCAGCGGCGCGGGTTGCTCGATGAACTTCGCGATCGACGACAGCGGCACCTGGCCGCCCGACGAGGTGGAAGAGGGCAGGTAGATCGAGTTCAGCGACTCGGTGTAGCGCTGCATCGTCGGCTGCGCTTCGAGAATCACGCGGTACTGGTTCGACTGCGTAAAGATGGTCGACACGATGCGCTGGCCGAACGCGTCGTACAGCGCGCTGTCGATCGTGGCCGGCGTGATGCCGAAACGCGCGGCGGTCGCGCGGTCGATCTCGATGAACACCGAGCGGCCGTTGTCCTGCAGATCGGTCGCGACGTCGGCGAGCTCGGGCGACTGCTTCAGGCGGTCGACCAGCTTGGGCACCCACGTCGTGAATTCGCTGATGTTCGGATCGGTCAACATGAACTGATACTGCGTCGGGCTCACGGTCGAATCGATCGTCAGGTCCTGCACCGGTTGCATGTAGAGCGACGCGCCCGGGATGTGCGCGACGTCCTTCTGCAACTGGCGAATCACGTCGCTCGCGGTGTTGCTGCGGTCGTCGCGCGGTTTCAGGTTGATCAGCATGCGGCCGCTGTTCAGCGTGATGTTGCTGCCGTCCACGCCGATGAACGAGGTCAGGCTCTCGACGTCCGGATTCTTCAGAATCTGCTCGGCGAGCGCCTGCTGACGGTCGGCCATCGACGCGAACGACACCGACTGCGGCATCTGCGTGATCGCCTGGATCACGCCGGTGTCCTGCACGGGGAAGAAGCCTTTCGGAATGAACACGTAAAGCAGGCCGGTCAGCACGAGCGTGAGCACCGCGACGACCAGCGTCGAGCGCTGACGGTTCAGCACCCACGTGAGCCCAACCGCGTAGCGCGCGATTACCCAGTCGATCGCGCGGTGCGCCTTCGCCTCGAAGCGGTGGCTTTCATGCGGCGGCGTGTGGCGCAGCAGCTTTGCGCACATCATCGGCACGAGCGTCAGCGACACGACCGCCGAGATCACGATCGTCACCGCGAGCGTGATTGCGAATTCGTGGAACAGGCGCCCGACCACGTCGCCCATGAACAGCAGCGGGATCAGCACCGCGATCAGCGAGACCGTCAGCGAGATGATCGTGAAGCCGATCTGCTTCGAGCCCTTCAGCGCGGCTTCGAGCGCGCTCTCGCCTTCCTCGACGTAGCGCGCGATGTTCTCGATCATCACGATCGCGTCGTCGACGACGAAGCCGGTGGCGATGGTCAGCGCCATCAGCGAGAGATTGTCCAGCGAGAAGCCGCACAGGTACATCACGGCCAGCGTGCCGATCAGCGAGAGCGGCACCGACAGACTCGGAATGATCGTCGCGTAGACGTTGGCGAGGAACAGGTACATCACCAGCACGACCAGCACGACCGACATCGCCAGTTCGAACTGCACGTCGCGCACCGAGGCGCGGATCGTCGTGGTGCGGTCGGTGACGACCTCGACGTCGAGCGCGGCGGGCAGCGACTGCTGCAGTTGCGGCAACAGCGCCTTGATGCTGTCGACCACCTGGATCACGTTCGCGCCCGGCTGACGCTGCACGTTCAGGATGATCGCGGGCGTGTTGTCGACCCACGCGCCGAGCTTGGTGTTCTCCGGTCCTCCCACGATGCTCGCGACGTCGGTCAGCATGACCGGCCGGCCGTTCTTGTACGCGACCACGGCGGACTGGTACTCCTCGGGGCTCGTCAGCTGGTCGTTCGAGTTGATCGTGTAATTGCGCGTCGGGCCGTCGAAGTTGCCCTTCGGCGTGTTGACGTTCAGGTTCGAGATCGTGGTGCGCAGGTCGTCGAGGTTCAGACCGTAAGCGGCGAGCGCGCGCGGGTTCGCCTGAATGCGGATCGCCGGGCGCTGGCCGCCCGACAGACTCACGAGACCCACCCCCGCGACCTGCGAAATCTTCTGCGCGAGCCGCGTGTCGGCGAGATCCTGCACCTGCGTGAGCGGCAGCGTCTTCGAGGTGATCGCGAGCGTGATGATCGGCGCGTCGGCCGGGTTGACCTTCGCGTAGATCGGCGGCGCGGGCAGGTCGGACGGCAGCAGGTTGCCCGCCGCGTTGATCGCCGCCTGGACTTCCTGCTCGGCGATGTCGAGCGGCAGGTCGAGGCTGAACTGCAGCGTGATGATCGACGAGCCGGCCGAGCTTTGCGAGGACATCTGGTTCAGCGACGGCATCTGGCCGAACTGCCGCTCGAGCGGCGCCGTCACGGACGAGGTCATCACGTCCGGGCTCGCGCCCGGATAGAAGGTCTGCACCTGGATCGTCGGATAGTCGACCTCGGGCAGCGCGGAGAGCGGCAAAAAGCGCAGCGCGACGAGGCCGACCAACATGATCGCCGCCATCAGCAGCGCGGTGCCGACGGGACGCAGAATAAAAGCGCGGGATGGATTCATGCGGTAAGTGCCGTGCCTTTACTTATGACGATGCCTGCGAGGCGTGCCGGCCGCGATGCGCGTGCGCGCCGGAGGCGCCGGCCGGGGCGCTCGCGCCGTGCGCGCCGGATGCGGCACGGGGACGTTCGGCCGGAATCGTGATCTTCGCGCCTTCGCGCAGACGGTCCGAACCGTCGATCACGACGCGCTCGCCAACCGCGAGACCGGACTGGATGCTGGTGCGCTCGCCGTCCACCGGGCCGGGCTTGACCTGGCGCACGGTGACCGTGTTGTCGTCCTTCACGACGTAGACGAACGGACCCATCGAACCGTTCAGCACAGCAGAGGTCGGCACGATGACCGCGTTCTTGATCGTATCGACGAGCAGCCGCGTGTTGACGAACTGGTTCGGGAACAGCCCGTTGTCCTTGTTCTCGAAGATCGCGCGCAGCTTGATCGTGCCGGTGGTCGTGTCGATCTGGTTGTCCATCGTCTTCAGCGAGCCGACTTCGAGCGGGTGCGTGTTGCTGCGGTCGTACGCAGTCGCCGACAGCTGCTCGCCGTTTTGCGTGTGCTGGATGATCTGCTGCAGATTGTCTTCGGACGTCGTGAAGACCACGCTGATGGGATCGAGCTGCGTAATCACGACGATGCCGTTGGTGAGCCCCGAGGTCACGTAGTTGCCCGGATCGACCTGACGCAGGCCGACGCGCCCCGACACCGGCGCGGTGATGCGCGCGTACACGAGGTCGAGCTTGAAGCTGTCGATGTTCGCCTGGTCGGACTTCACCGTGCCTTCGTATTGCCGCACCAGCGACGCCTGCGTGTCGACCTGCTGGCTTGCGATCGAGTCTTGCGCGAGCAGCGTCTGATAGCGCTTCAGATCGAGACGCGCGGTGGCGAGCAGCGCCTCGTCGCGCACCAGCGTGCCCTCGGCGTTGCGCAACGAAATCTCATAGGGGCGCGGGTCGATCTGGGCCAGCACGTCGCCCTTCTTGACCATCTGGCCTTCCTTGAAATAGACGTCCTGCAGCACGCCGCTCAACTGCGGCAGCACGGTGACGGTGGCGAGCGGCGTGACCGTGCCGAGCGCGGTCAGCACGACCGGCATCTCGCCTTGGGTGGCGGCGGCGACGTGCACCGGCTGCGCCTGGTTGGCCATCGCGTTCGGACCGCCGCGGCCGAAGCGGCCGCCGCGCGCGCCGCTCGCCGCACCGGGCGCGCTCGCGCCGCCGCTGGGCGCGCCCCACGGATGCCAGCGCCACAGCACGACGCCGAGCACGACCAGCGCCGCGACGATCAGCGCGATGGTGCGGCCACGACGGCGTTTCACCGGGCCGGGCGCGCCCGATGGCGCGCCGCTCGTGGACGGCTGGGAAGCGGCGGGGCGTTGGGTTTCCGGGTGCTTTTGTTGTTCGTCCATCGGTTCGGTCAGGTGGCAGGCTGGGTGATGTGAGCCGCTCGTGCGTTCGACGCCGTTGGAAGGGCGGCTAAGCGGCACATGGGCGGCAGGTCAGGCGGTTGTCGCAGCGGGCGCCGCGCAAAAGTTCAGCGCGATGCTACCCGAGGCGCGGGACAGAGATGTTAACGCAATGCGAAATCATCACGGATGGGCGGGGCCATTTTCGGCGGCGCTCACGACTCGCCGCGCGCGTTCCCACGACGGGATGCGTGATCGTACGTTGCGGCCTCCGTAACAGTCCAGCCACGTATTTTTCGTTTGATTACGAAGGTTACAGGATGTTGGCGAATTGTCGGGTGAGGGCGCCGTTGGGCAATCGTCGCGGCCGCCGGCTCACTCGTCGAGCCGGCGCCCCGGCGCGCCGCCGATCTCCAGCACGATCTTGTCGATGCATTCGAGCAGCGCGGGCGCGGCGCGCGAAATCAGCCAGTCGCGTGGACACTGATCGGCCGAGCCGCCGCAATTGACCGCGTAGCGCTCGCCCGAGGGCCCGACGAAACCCAGCGCGATCGCATTCAGGCCGTCGTACCACTCGCCGGTGGCGATCGCGAAGCCTCGCTCGAGCGTGTCCTGGATCGCGCTTTCGAGACGACTGCCGATATAGCCCCAATCGTCGCCTTCGGCGGTCTGCAGCCCGGCGAGCAGCCGGTCACGGTCCGCCTGCGTGAGCGATGCGAGGTAGGCCCGGCCGACGGCGGTGCGCGTCAGACTCATGCGCGAGCCGATTTCGAGACGCGACACGAGCACCGCCGAACGCGGCCGGATCGTATCGATCACGACCATGTCATAGCGGTCGCGCACCGCGAGATGCACCGACAACGCGGTGCGTTCGGCCAGCTCGATCAGGAAGGGCCGGGCACGGGAGCGAATGTCGAAATTGCGTAGAAAGCCGTTGCTCAGTTCGAGTACCGACGAGGTCAGCACGAAGCGTTCGCTATCGGGCAGTCGCAGCAGAAAACCGGCGCCCACGAGCGTGGCGGTGATGCGCGACACGGTGGGCTTCGGGATGCCGGTCAACTCGGCAAGTTCACGGTTGCTGAGCGGGGCGTGCGCGGCGGCGACCGCGCGCAGCACGGTGAGCCCGCGTGCGAGCGCGGTGACTTCATCGCCCGGGCTGTCCTTGTCTTTACTGGTCTGGGCCTTGGTGGGTGCGGTCTGGTTGGGCGCGGATCGATTCATGCGTTTTTTTGGAATGATATTTCAAATTACTCGTTCGACTGCCTGTTGACGAGCGCTTGCCGAGGGCGCTGGCATCTCCAAACCGGGGTATCCATTCATTTGTCTTTGAGAAAGGTCATTGTATCGAAGCGCATTGCCGATCGATCCGCGTTACTCGATGTTTTGCTTGACTTAGTCAGCATAACCATAAAAAATGGAACCTCATTTCGAAAGCCCGCTTCCGCTGACTGCTTTTGGTGCATGTAGGCGGAAAATCCCCGAAATCCAGGATCGACTGCCCATCCAATGGGCTCAATGGCTTCTTCGTGGCTTCCGAATACCGTCTCTCAGGTTCTAGCACGGCCCTCGGAATGGCTAGAACTTTTTAAGGCGTCACGGCAACGTGACGCCTTTTTTTTATTATCAGCGCAGATCGTAAACAAAGAAAGCTATCGGCACACACGGGGGCTGGAAGCTGCAAATATTGGGATGGAAATGCTTGCGTGGCAGCTACGCTAGCTTACATTTGCAACAAAGTAATTTTCGAATTGCCTGTCGGGCAGGTTTTGATTTTCCTGCTCCGGTTTTTGTTCATTTTTTCCGGCACCTGATTCTCATTATCGCGCGGGTAAAAGGGGCGGTGAAACCGCGCTTTTATCCGTCCCGCCTGTAAAACCCGGTTTTTGCGGCGCCATTAGGTGCGAAACCGCACATACCGCTTGCTGCCCGTCAATGAATCATGCTTGGCGTATTGAGTCGCGCAAATACTTTCAATTGAAAAAAGAAGAATCATCTGATTATGAAAGGGTGCGCAATAAATAGATATTTCCATGTAAGAAAAAGGAAATTGAAATGAAGGGGATGCTGCCCGGGCTGGACGTTCTGCGGTTCCTGCTGGCCTGCTATCTGGTCGTGTTCCACACGCTCGTGACCTACCCCGAGGCCCGGACGATGCCATTGGCCGACCTGTTCAAGTTCGGCGGCTGCGCGACGAGTATCTTTTTCATCCTGTCAGGATTTATTCTGTCGCACGTTTCGGTGGAAACTAAAACCGGTGAAATAAAAAGAGTTTCAGCATCGAAATTTTTTATCAATCGCTTTAGTAATATCTATCCGATTCACATTATTACGCTGGTGCTGAGCATTGCACTGCTGGCCGTGAATTCCCATCCATTTGACACCGACCTGAGTAATCTCGATTCGGCGCCGCCGATCATCCACACCATGAGTGGTGGAGAAATGGCTGTCAATGCGGTTTTGCAGATTCTGTTATTGCAGGCGTGGAATCCATTTTATCTGTCGTTCAATATTCCTTCGTGGTCGCTGTCGACGCTGTTCTTTTTCTATTTGTTGTTTCCGGCACTCGCGCCACGCCTGCTGTCGATGCGCCGCAAGTCGATGATGCTGCTGGCGATGTGGGCCGCTAGCCTGTTGCCGCCGCTGATCGTCGTCGCAGGTGGTTGGTATGGGGTGTGGACCATTGGCATGTTGCACACCAATCCGCTGATACGGCTCCCGGAATTTCTGGCGGGCATTCTTGCTTACGGGATATTCGCGGCGAATGCTGAACGCATTACCCGCATCATTACGCGTTATCAATGGATCATATTCGGGTGTTTAGGGGCGCTTTTCATCGGTGCGACTTTTCTGTTTACGGCGGGTCTGCGTTCCTGGGAAGTGCTGCTTCACAATGGCGCGCTATTACCTGCGCAAGTCGCCGTGATTTTCGTCGGCGCGAGCGTCATGCAGACTGCGTCGCCGCGCGTCACCGCGTGGACGAGGCGGCTTGGCAACGCTTCGTTGTCGATCTTCGCTCTCCAATACCCGATATTTATCGCGTTTCTCAAAGTGCAGAAGCTGCTTCGCATGCCGAATTCGCTTTTATCCTGCGTGCATCAACCGCATCTGTGCAGTCAGGCAGCGAGCCAGGTGCAGGTGCACTTTTCTGCCTATCCGGTCTATCTGGTCGTGGTTCTGGTGGCGTCGGTGCTGTTTCAGGAGCGGATCGTGGTGCCGGTCAGGACCGCCTTGCGCCGAGTGTTGAGGCGTCGTTGGGACACTGCGCGGCCCGCGCCGCTGTCCGTGCCATCGGTAGCCGAGACACCGTGAGACATTTGAGCTGATGCTGAGCCGGCCAAGCGCTGACGTGTCAGAGGCTGCGCGTCAGCGCGCCAGCAGCGAAACGGTCGCGATGCCGAGAATCGTCATGATCAGCGACGCGCTCACATGGATCGCCACTTCGCCCGCCGCCCAGCCGAGCCGGCCGTCCTGCAGCCGCTGCACGACCTCCGCGGAGAACGTCGAGAACGTGGAGAGGCCGCCCATCAGACCCGTGATCACGAAGAGCCGCCATTCCGGCGCGAGCTGCGGCACGCGCGCGAAGCCCGCCACCGCGACCCCGATGATGTAGCCGGCGATCACATTGGCGGCGAGCGTGCCGAGCGGCAGGTCGCTAAAGACCGCGTTCAGGCGAATGCCGAGGAACCAGCGGAACAACGAGCCGAGTGCGCCGCCGATCGCGACAGCGAGAAATGACCAATACATGGAAGAGGATCGAAACCGGAATGTCGACAAACCGGTTGAGGCGGGCGAGTTGATGCCGCGTCCGCATAACCGGGCGTAGCAGGCATCATCAGCCCCAAGGGCGGTTAATGGAGAATGCCATCTCCAGGCGCGCAGTCTAACACCGGCGCGGGCATTTGGGGACAGGCGCGTGAGCCGCGCCCGTGGTGTTTCCCTCGTGCGCCGCCGGGTCTTACTCTGCTGTTGCCGAGATCTTGTGAATCGACAGATCGGCGCCGTTGTACTCCTCTTCCTGGTCGAGCCGCAGTCCAACCGTCATGCGGATCACGCCGTACACGACGGTGCCGCCGAGCGTCGCCACGACGATGCCGCCAAGCGTGCCGATCAACTGCGACGCGAACGACACGCCGCCCAGGCCGCCGAGCGCGTGGCTGCCGAAGATGCCGGCCGCAATGCCTCCCCAGGCGCCGCACAGGCCGTGCAGCGGCCACACGCCGAGCACGTCGTCGATGCGCCAGCGGTTCTGCACGCAGGTGAACATGTAGACGAACAGCACACCGGCGATGCCGCCCGTGACGAGCGCACCGAGCGGATGCATCAGATCCGAGCCCGCGCACACGGCCACGAGTCCCGCGAGCGGACCGTTGTACGTGAAGCCCGGGTCGTTACGGCCCGCGAACCACGCGCTCAGCGTGCCGCCGACCATCGCCATCAGCGAGTTGACCGCGACGAGGCCGCTGATTTTGTCGAGCGTCTGCGCGCTCATCACGTTGAAGCCGAACCAGCCGACCGTCAGCACCCATGCGCCGAGCGCGAGAAACGGAATGTTCGACGGCGGATGCGCGGCGATGCCGCCGTCGCGGTGATAGCGGCCGTGACGCGCGCCCAGCAGCAGTACGGCCGGCAGCGCGACCCAGCCGCCGAACGCGTGCACCACCACCGAGCCCGCGAAATCATGGAACGGCGCGCCGAAAGCCTGCGTGAGCCAGTCCTGGATGCCGAAGCGGTCGTTCCACGCGATACCCTCGAAGAACGGATAGACGAAGCCGACCAGCACGAACGTCGCGAACAGCTGCGGGTTGAATTTCGAGCGCTCGGCGATGCCGCCCGACACGATCGCGGGGATCGCGGCGGCGAATGTCAGCAGGAAGAAAAAGCGCACGAGGCCATAGCCGTTGTGCTCGGCGAGCGACGCGGCGTTGCCGAAAAACTGCACGCCGTACGCGATCGTGTAGCCGATGAAGAAATACGCGATCGTCGAGACCGCGAAGTCCACCAGAATCTTGACCAGCGCATTGACCTGATTTTTCTTGCGCACGGTGCCGAGCTCGAGGAATGCGAACCCCGCGTGCATCGCCAGCACCATGGCGGCGCCGATCAGAAGAAACTCGGTATCGGCGCCGTATTTCAGACTTTCCATCGATGTGTCCCGCTTAGCCAAAAAAGTGCGCTATGTCAGCAAGAAGTGGGCCAATGTTGTGCCGATCGCGTCGACACGGTGCAATCGGGCACCGGGATGGGAATCCGGACGCGTTGGCGCGATGCGCCGCACGCAGGCGGCATGCACCTGATCGGCGAGAAAAAGCACAATAAAAGTGCATATCCTTGCGAGGGTGAAACGGATGACCCAACCGGGGGCGAAATATTCGATTTCAATTACACGGTCCTTCGGAATCCTGACGCATATGACGCCCGCCGGTCGCGCCGATGCCCATTCCTGGCGCACCATCGCCGTGTTTTCGACCCTCTTTGTTTTTGTCCGCAAACGCCGACATAATGTGCCGACTCCGTGCGTGATCCGCCGGCCAACTACTCCAATGCGCACGCATGAGACTGACCACTAAGGGCCTGTTGCTGATCGCGATCCCGGCCGTCCTCGAACTCGCGCTGCTCTCCGGGCTCGTGAAGGCACAAGCCGACGCGACGTCGGCGGAGCGGTGGGCGATGCACAGCGAGGAAGTGCTGCGCCAGACCACCGCGATTCTCGATCCGGTGCTGTCCGAATCGGTCGCGCTGCGCGGCGCGGTGCTCGCCAACGACGTGCATTTCACGACGCCGGTCTCGGTGTGGGTGGATGTCGACCGGCGCATCGATCAACTCGCCGAACTCGTCGCCGACAATCCCGCGCAGGTCGAGCGCGTGGTCGAGGTGCGCCAGGCGGTGCAGGCATACCGCCAGTGGTCGGACCGGATCCAGGACCTGCTGCACGCCGGGCGGCGTGGCGAAATTCTCAAGCGCTTCCACGATCTCGCCCAGGCCGATGTGCTCGATCGTTTTCGTCTGGAGGTGAGCGCGTTCCAGGCCGAGGAGCGCCGCCTCGACACCTCGCGCTCGAATACGGTCGCCGCCGTGCGCGAGCGCGAGCAGACGCTGATCGTCGCGGCCGCGTTGGGCTCGCTGCTGTTCGTCGCGCTCGCCATCGGGATGTTCACGCGCGGCGTGCGGGGCCGGCTCGCGCTGCTGTCCGACAACGCCGGACGGCTCGCCGGCAACGAGCCGCTCGCGCCGATCGGCACGGGCCGCGACGAGATCGCGCGGCTCGATCTGACCTTGCACGAGACGAGCCGGCGTCTGCTCGAAGCCGAGCGCATCGAGGCGCGCTTTCACGCGGACCTCGAGCGTCGCGCCGCCGAACTTGCGCGCATCAACGAGACGCTGCGCCAGCAGACCCAGGAAAACGAAATGTTCATCTACAGCGTGTCGCACGACCTGCGTGCGCCGCTCGTGAACCTGCAGGGCTTTTCGAAGGAACTGATCCGCGCCTGCGACGAGTTGCGCGACGCGGTGCGCGGCTCGTCGCTCGCGGTGAGCACGCGCGAACGTATCGAGCGGATCGTCGACGAAGACATCGGCGAGGCGTTGCATTATCTGCAGACCGCCGTGCTGCGCTCGTCGCACATCATCGACGCGCTGTTGCGGCTGTCGCGCGTCGGACGGGTCGAGTACCGGCGCCAGAAGGTCGACGTGCGCGACATCGTGCAGCGCGTCGTCGATGCGATGCAGGGCTCGATCCGCGCGCGGCGCGCCCGCGTGACGGTTGGCGAACTGCCCGCGGTCTGGGGCGATCCGACCGCGCTCGAACAGATCTTCGCGAACCTGGTCGGCAATGCGGTCAACTATCTGCACCCGGCTCGCGAAGGCCGCATCGAAATCGGCACCACGCCCGCGCCGCCGGGCGTGCATTCGCTGCGGATCTTCTACGTGCGCGACAACGGCCTCGGCATTCCGGCGATCGCGCTGCCGCGCCTGTTCATCGCGTTCCAGCGCCTGCATGACAATGCGGCGGTCGGCGAGGGCATTGGCCTCGCGCTCGTGCGGCGGATGGTCGAGCGGCACGGTGGCCGCGTGTGGGCCGAATCGAAGGAGGGGGTGGGGACGACGTTGTATCTGTCTCTGCCGGAGGCGGGGGCGGCGCGCTCGGCGTTGTCGGCGGCAGGCGCGCCTGCACTCGCCGTCGCGGGCGCGGCTCTGACGACGCAGGCGGCCCAGGCGACGCGTGGTGCGCCCGGGAGCGCGCAAGGCGCGGCAGGTTCTGGTTTGGTCGCGGGCAGTGGTTCGCCCGCACCTGCGATCGACGCGGTGCGAGGAATCAGTACGCGGTAGAAGCGGGTGGCTGCTGTTGCGCGCAGTTGCGGCGACCGTCGCTGCATGTCGACGCTCGCCGCCCGAGCGGGGTTCCGGCTCAGTGCTCGATACGCGTGCCGAGCAGCACGAGGAACTGGCGCAGCCACTCGGGATGCGCGGGCCACGCGGGCGCGGTGACGAAGTTGGCGTCGGTGATCGCGGCATCGACGGGGATGTCGGCGTACTCGCCGCCCGCCAGCTTGACTTCGGGCGCGCAGGCCGGATACGCGGAGATGCGCTTGCCACGGATCACGTCGGCGGCCGCCAGCAGTTGCGCGGCATGGCAGATCGCGGCGATCGGCTTGCCCGCCTCGGCGAACTGCCGGACGATGTCGATCACCTTCGGATTGAGCCGCAGATACTCGGGCGCGCGGCCGCCGGCGATAGCGAGCGCGTCGTATTGGCGCGGATCGACGTCCTCGAAGCTGGCGTTCAGCGTGAACTGGTGGCCGGGCTTTTCGGTGTAGGTCTGGTCGCCCTCGAAATCATGGATCGCGGTCTTCACGCGCTCACCCGCGCGCTTGTCCGGGCAGACCGCGTCGACCACGTGGCCGACCGCCTGTAGCGCCTGAAACGGCACCATCGTTTCGTAATCCTCGGCGAAGTCGCCGGTCAGGAACAGAATCTTCTTTGCCGCCATCGTATGTCTCCAGTTGATCAACGGAACACTGAGATGCTGATAGATGCTGGTCATTGCTCAGGCAGTCTACTCCCTCATGTTTGACAGAACCGCGACCGGCGCGCCGCTGCAGCGCAAACCGGCGGCGCGGCGCAACGGCGGTATCATGGCTGCATCTTCGCTTGCGCGAGCCGCCCCGCGCGGCTCCTTCCAGATCATGACTTCATCCCATTCCTCATCGTTATTGCGCCGCGCGGCAGTCGTGGTCCTCGTGTTCGGTGCGCTGGCCGCGTGCGAGAAGCACGACGCGGCGGCCGACCAGGCGGCGAGCAAGCTCAACGACGCTGCGCAGCTGGCCGGTCAGAAGCTCAATCAGGCCGCGAGCTACGTCGGCCAGCAGGTCGCCGCGACCAAGGACGCCGCGCAGCAGAACCTCGCAGCGGCGTCCGCGCCGTCGATCAGGATCGACCCGGGCGCATTGGCGTCGAGCGCGCAGGCCAATCTGCAGAACGCGGCGAGCGCGGCCAACGCGCAGATCGGCCGAGCCGCGTCGGTCACGGGCCAGGGCCTCGAAACGGCGGGGCGCAAGCTGCAGGCGTGGTCGGCGCAGAATGCGGGCACCTCGGCTTCGTCGAGCGCGTCGACCGATTCGTCCGACGCGCAGAAGCAGATGGACAAATGACGGGCGCCTCGTTCGATGCGCGCGACCCCGGTTTGACGTTGCGCAAAAGTGTAATTATCATGCGTACACATTGTCGTTGTGGGACGGGGTTGCGGTGAACACGAGTAGCCGGTTTTCGTTTGCGGTGCATGTGCTTGCGCTGCTGTCGTTGCAGGGCGGTGTGCCGTTGTCGTCGGAGATGATCGCCGGGAGCGTGAATACGAATCCCGTGCTGATCCGCCGGCTGCTGGGCATGCTCTCCGAAGCCGGGCTCACCACCTCGCAGATGGGCGCCGGTGGCGGCGCGCTGCTTGCGCGGCGGCCCGAGCAGATCACGCTGCTCGAGGTTTATCGCGCGGTGGAGGACGCGCGCCTGTTCGCGTTGCATCGCGAGGAGCCGAATCCCGCATGCATGGTGGGGCGCAATATCCAGGAAGTGCTGAGCGGTATCATCGACGAAGCCCAGCAGGCCATGGAAGCATCGCTGGCCGCACGCACGCTCGCGGATGCCACCGCCGACGTCGTGCGCTCGGAGAAGCGGCGCGAACGCAAGCGCCGCGCTTGAGTGTGCGTTCGCGCATGACAAACGGACAAGCGGACAAACGGACAAACGGACGGGGTGAACGCCCCGCTTTTTTTCTGGTTATATGTAACCTATTGGATTACATATAAGACAACCTGTGGAGTGTATTGAAATGAGCAAGCAACTGAAGATCGCCTTGTTTGGCGCGACCGGCATGATCGGTTCGCGGATCGCCGCGGAAGCCGCGCGTCGCGGGCATCAAGTGACGGCGCTCGTGCGCGATCCGGCGCGCGTGCCGGCCGGCGTCGCGAATCTGCAGGCGGCGCAGGCCGATCTGCTCGACGCCGCGAGTGTCGGCGCCGCGGTGCGTGGTCAGGACCTCGTCGCCAGCGCGTATGCGCCGCCCCAGGACGATCTCGCGACGCTGACGAAGGCCACCCGCGCGCTCGTCGAAGGGGTGCGCTCGGCCGGGCTGAAACGCCTCGTCGTGGTGGGCGGCGCGGGCTCGCTCGAAGTCGCGCCGGGCAAGCAACTGGTCGATACCGACGGCTTTCCTGACGCGTACAAGGGCATCGCGCTCGCGCATCGCGACGCGTTCGACTACTACCGCGGCGTGACCGATCTCGACTGGACGTTCTTCGCGCCGGCCGCGCTGATCGCGCCGGGCGAGCGCACCGGCAAGTTCCGCACGGGCGCGAATACGCTGATCGCGGACGCGGAGGGCAACAGCCGCATTTCGGCCGAAGACTACGCGGTCGCGTTCGTCGACGAGCTGGAGCAGGGCCGCTTCATCCGCCAGATCGCGACGGTGGCGTACTGACGACTGGCGTAGCGAATCCGCCGGGCGCGCAAGCGTACTAACATTCGGTTACGCATGTTCGGGCGCGCCGGGTAAAACTGCGGCTACACTGGCGTCTCCCGTTTTCTTACGGATTGCCATGCAGTCATGCCCGTCGCGGCGTGAGTCCGAGGCTGCGCCGTCTGACGGCGCACAGCAGCCGGCGATTCGCGACGCTGCCCATTTCTCCTTCGATCCCACCGCTCGCGATCCTTCCAGCGGCGCCGCCAGCCCGCGCGCGCCGGTGCGCGTGCGCGCGTCGGCCGGCGCCTGGTTCATCGCGCTGCTGTGCGCCGCGCTGGTTCTGTGCGCCGGCGCGCTGCCGCGCACCGCGCAAGCCGCGGGCCCCGCGGTCGGTGGTGGCACGCCGGTGATCCCGGCGTTGCAGAGCCTGATCAACAGCGCGACGGTCAACGCGGCGCCCGCGTCCGCGGCCTCGGCTGCGTCGGCGGCCGAGGCGGCCTCGGCGCCGTCGCCCGCAAGCCAGGCGGAGCTCGCGCGCTCGCTCGACAGCGTGATCGCCACGCTCGACAACGACCGTCAGCGCAGCGCGCTCGTCGCCCAGCTGAAAAAGCTGCGCGACGTGTCGCAAGGCGCCGCGCAGGCCGTCGGGCCGGCCGCGCCCGCGCAACCGAGCCCGGGCCTGCTCGGCGCGATCGCCTCGGGCATCGCGTCGTTCGAATCGGATGTGCATCAGGGCCGCACGCCAGTGCGCTACTGGAGCGGGCGCGTGACCGCGGCCGGCAACGAGCTCTACACGATCGTCTCGGGCCAGGGACGCGAGGGCCTCGGCGAGATCCTGTTGTCGATGGTGGCGATGCTGGCCGGCTGGGGCGCGTGTGCCGGCGCGCTGATCTATCTGCAGCACCGGCTGTACCAGCGCTTCGGCATCGAGTTCGCGCTGCGGCCCAATCCCACCACGCTCGAGCTCGTGATCTTCGCGCTGCGCCGCGTCGGACCCTGGATCATTGCGTTCATCGCGGCGCTGCTGTTCGTGCGCGCGATGCCCGATGCGCTCGGCCGCACGCTCGGCCTCGTGGTCGCGTACGCGATCGTCGCGGGCGCGGTGTTTTCGGCGATCTGTCTGATCATGTTTTCGCTGTTCGGCTCGGGCCACCGGCGCGTCGCGGTGCGCCTGCTGATCGATCACGCGCGCCGCGTGCTGTTCGTGATCGGCGTGTGCGGCGCGCTCGGCGACGCGGCCGTCAATTACGACGTCGAGCATCAGCTCGGCACCAATCTCGCCGCGCTGATTTCGACCGCGGCCAACATGACGGCCGCCGTGCTGACCGGCTATTTCGCGCTGGCGTTCCGCCGGCCGGTCGCGCACCTGATCCGCAACCGGCCTTACGAACAGCGCAACGACCACAAGGCCGCCACCGATGCGTTCGACGTGCTCGGCGCGCTGTGGCACGTGCCGGTGCTGGTGCTGGCGGCCGCATCGGTGGTCGCGACGCTCGGCGGCTCCGGTTCGAGCGAAAACGTGTTGCAGATCTCGATCGTCACCGCGCTGTTGCTGGTGCTGGCGTTCTTCCTGTCGGCGATCGTGCTGCGCATGACGCGGCCGCGCAGCGCCCGCGCGCGGCGCCGCTCGCCGTACCTGACGCGGCTACTGCGCTTTTGCGGCACGTTGCTCACGCTGTTCATCTGGCTATTTTTCTTCGAATTGGCGGCGCGCCTGTGGGGTGTGTCGCTCGCCGCGGTGATCGAGAAAAACGTCGCGGCGCGCGGCGTCGCGCATGCGATGACGGCCATCGTCGCGACGCTGTTCATCGCGTGGCTGCTGTGGATTCTGGTCGACACCGCGATCACCGAGTCGCTCAATCCGGCCGGCCCGCGCAACAAGGGGCGCAGCCCGAGCATGCGCGCGCGCACGATGCTGCCGCTGGTGCGCAACGTGTTGCTGGTGACCATCATGACGATCGCGGGCATCGTCACCGCCGCGAACCTCGGCATCAACGTGACGCCGCTGCTCGCGGGCGCGGGCGTGATCGGTCTGGCGATCGGTTTCGGCGCGCAGTCGCTGGTGACCGACCTGATCACAGGGCTCTTCATCATCATCGAGGACACGATCACGGTCGGAGACTGGATCGACGTCGATGGCGGCCACGCGGGCACGGTCGAGCATCTGTCGATCCGCACGGTGCGGCTGCGCGACGGGCAGGGCGCGATCCACGCGATTCCGTTCTCGCAGATCAAGATCGTGAAGAACCTGTCGCGCGATTTCGCGTACGCGGTGTTCGAAGTGCGCATGTCGTTTTCGACCGACGTCGACGTGATCACGCAACTGATCCGTGAAGTCGGCGCCGAGCTGATGGCCGATTTTCGTTACCGGCGCGAGATGCTCGGTCCGATCGAGGTGTGGGGCCTCGACCGCTTCGATCCGAACTGGATGGTCGTCAAAGGGCAGATCAAGACGCGGCCGCTGCAGCAATGGAGCATCGCGCGCGCGTTCAACCTGCGGCTCAAGCGCAAGATGGACGAGGCGGGGATCGAGATTCCGGTCGCCTACATGCGGGTGTACAGGTCATCGAAGGATCATGAGGGCGAGCCGTTGCGCGACGATGAGATGGCCGGTTTCAGCGCGCCTGCGGATACCGCCGGCGATGACGGCAGGCACTTGCAGGGCGACGTGCCGCAGCGGACGCGGGACAGCGGGCACGACAAGGCTCAGGGCGTGGCGTCGGAGCGAGGTCGCGAGAAAGTCCATGAAAGCGCGCACGAAGTTACGCACCGAGCCGCGCACGAAGGCCCGCGCGAAAGAGCCCGCGAAGCAGCGCACGGGTATCCGCGCGAAGCGGAGTATGAAGCGGGCGGTATGGGCCCGGCGGCGCGTGGGGCGGCGCATGTGCCGCTTGCGCCGGCGCGTGACGTGTCGCACGAACCGCGTCCGGCGCCGCCGCCGACCGGACAGAGCGAGCCGATTCCGCCGCAGATTCCGACGGCGGGTGATGGGAGTGGGAAGACTTGAGGCGGGCTTTGGCCGCGGGCCGTGCGACGACGGCCGCGCGCTGCGTCATGGTGTGATGGCGTGTTGGCGTAAGCCTGCGCGGTTATATCAGGTCGTAACCTGAGAACAGAACAACGTCAAACCAGCTCCGCCTCGTCCGCCAGACGCACGATGTCGTTCACGTGGGTGCCGATCCGCGCGCCTTCGACGCCATAGATATGCAGCGACACCGCCGGCGCATCGCTGCAGTTGCCGAGCCGATGAATTGCACTGCGGCCGCCGCGCACGAACGACACCGCGCCGCGTTTGCGCGCCTGAGCGCGCAGCGGGTTCGCGCATTGCTGCGCGTCGTCCCATTCGAAGATCGTTTCGCTCAACCTGCCTTCGACCACCGCGTAACCGCACCACGTTTGATGCGCGTGCACCGGACTCGCCTGGCCCGGCTGCCAGACCAGCGCCGCGATCGCGTAGCGGCCGTGCGGATCGGCGGCGAGCAGATGGCGGCGATAGGTCCCGGCGGAACCTTCGCGTTGCGCGGGCGCGAGCAGCGCCGGGTCGGCCGCGGCCTCGACGAGCGCGAGTCGCATGCTGCGGGCGAAGAACGTCGAATGCGACGGTTCCGGGAATTTCGCGCAGGCTTCGAACATCGCGTTCAGTGTGTCGCAGAGCCGCTCGAGCGGCGTGCGCCCGATTTCGCCCAGCGTGCCCGTCGGCAAAGAGGCGGCATCGAGTCGAGCCGGATCCGGCAACGACTTCAGGTAGTCGGGAAGATGCTCGTAAGCGGTGGCGTGCAGGTCGTCGCTCATGATTTTGAGGCAGCGTGTCCGCTGCTTATGGGCTATTTTCGGTATCGATATTTATACCCGTTTGACCGGAGAAAGAGTTTCCATATAATTCCCTCGACGCTTCGAAAAGTAGAATAATTTCCTATGAGGGGGTGGTGGTATGAGTATGGATATCATCGATCGGAAGCTGCTCGAACTGCTGCAAGCAGACGCGACGATGCCGATTGCCGAACTCGCGCAGCGCGTGAACCTGTCTCAGACGCCTTGCTGGAAACGGCTGCAACGCCTGAAGGAGGCCGGCGTGATTCGCGCGCAGGTGGCGCTGTGCGACGCGCGCAAGCTCGGCGTTGGGACCACGGTGTTCGTGGCGGTGCGCACGAATCAGCACACGGAGGCATGGGCCGCGGCGTTCACGCAGGCGGTGCGCGACATTCCGGAAGTGGTCGAGGTCTACCGGATGAGCGGCGAGACCGACTATCTGCTGCGCGTGGTGGTCTCCGATATCGACGACTACGACCGGATCTACAAGCAGCTGATTACGGCCGTACCGCTTTACGACGTGAGTTCGAGCTTCGCGATGGAGCAGATCAAGTATTCGACGGCGTTGCCGGTGCGCTCTTCGGCGGTGACCTGATAGTTCGGAAGAATGGGCGGGCGCCGGGTGCGCGGTTTGCTGCATCCGGACCAGGGGTGCCGCGGCGCGTCCAGGCCGCCCCGTCGGCTGCAAGCCGCGTGCAAGCCCACTGGGCGTAGAATGCCGCCTTCCCGACCCATCCGCGACTGCTTCGCGAACCGAGCCCGCTTCATGAACAAACCGCAGCGCAAGAAAAACCCGACCTTCGGCGTCGCCGTCTTTATCGTGGTGGCGATCCTGCTGGTGATCGCTACGCTGATCTTCAACGCGATCCGCGAAAAGCACGAGTTCGAAAGCCAGAACGCGCAGGCGCCGTCGGTGAGCTCGCAGGCGGCCGCGGCGGCCGATGCGATCAAACCGGCGAGCGGCGCCGCGCAATAACGCCGGCGCGCCTCTTCTTTCACTCCTCCGGCAGCCTGATCATGCTCGCGTCCTTGCGAATCTGCGCGGACGCCGCGAGCATCTGTTTGCATTGATGCGCGAGCAGCTTGGTGTCGTGCACGGCATCGGCCGTATAGTCCGGCGATTTCTCCGTTTCGACGACCATCGCATCGAGCTCGCGGTTCATCAGTTTGATCTGCTCGCCCTGCTCGGCAGGTAGCGCGGTACCGGATTCGGCCGCGCTCAGGTTGTCGCGCACGAGGCTCAAGGCGCGCTGCAGTGGCTGTAGCGAGATGTCCTCGACCTGCTGCTGTTGTTGCGCAGAGGTGCGCAACAGCGGCGCGGCAGCCGTGATCTGCGACGCGAGCACATGGCTGCGCACCAGCAGACCGTTCAGCTCCGGCACGAACTTCTGCGCCGACTTCGGTTCGAGCATCATCCGCTGGAACGCCTGCCCGAGATTCGCGAACGCGACGTGGACGTTCTTGCGCGCGAGCCGATAGCGATAGTCGCGGTCGAGCGCGGTCGCGGCCGCGCTAGCGGCAGCCGAGGTACCGCTTGCCGGCCGCGCGGCCGGGTTGCGAAGCGTGGTGGTGTCGGCGGAGGTGGCGCCCCGGCTCGCATCGGCACCGGCGTCGGCGCGCGGCTGGGCCGAGGTGGCCCGCCCAGCGCCGTGAGGCCCTGCACCGTTCACCACTTCGGCGCCGGCGACCGCGAGCGCCGGTTCGCCAAAGCCGATCGCCGGATCCGCCATCGCCGCCGCCGGCGCGCGCGCGCCGGCTTCGGTTACGGCTGCGACCACCGCCGCGGCCGGCTTGCCGCTCCACCACCAGCTTGCTTCGAGATACTGCCGCGTCGCGCTGATCATGTTGTTGACGAGCTTGCCCATCAAGCGGTATTCCCAGTACGGGAACAGATGGCTCGCCGCGATCGCGATCGCGCAGCCGACCACGGTGTCGATCGCGCGCTCGCCGATGATGCGCATGCTGCCCGGCGCGAGCAGATGGAACAGCAGCAGCACATACGACGACGTGAACACCACGCTCGCCGTGTAGTTGAACAGCAGCAGGCTGTAGCTCATCACCATCGACGCGAACATCACCACCATCAGGATGTGCGGCTCCTTTACGAAGATAATCAGCGCAATGCTCGCCGCGCAGCCGATTAGCGTGCCGATGATCCGCTGGCCATTGCGCTGCTTGGTCAGCGAGTAGCCGGGTTTCAGGATGATCACGGTGGTCATCACGATCCAGTACGCGTTCGTGAGCGGCAACAGGCGACCGAGCCAGAAGCCGATGGCGACCGCGATCGTCACGCGCAACGCGTGGCGAAAGCTCGGCGAGGCCATGGTCAGATTCGAGAAGATCTGCCCGAACGGTACGCGCCGGCTCGACACGAAGCGGGTCAGCGCCTCGTCGATGCGCAGTTCGGTTTCGGTCGGACTCGGCTCGGTGGTGAGGCTGCGCCGCATTCTGTCGATGAGCCGCGTGGCGCTCCAGATGCGGCGGAAATTCGACGACACCGCCGAATACGCCTCCGGGTTCTGCGTCGGCAGTTCCTGCTTGCGCATCAGTTCGATTTCATACTCGATCGCGCGCAATTCCGCCTTCACGTTCACGCGCCTGCGCGGCGCCTGGTTCTGTAGCACCGCGAGGCCGATCTCCTCGAGATCTTCGGCCGCCTTGCGGATCAGGTCGCGGTAGAACACCAGCAGATCGGAGCCGCCGAACGTGGTGCGCACGAGCGTGTAATCGGTTTGCGCGCCGACGAACAGCTCGTGCAGATCGACGGTATTGATGAACAGGTTGTACAGCATCGCGCGGCGGGGTTCGAGCTTGCCGCGCTTGAACTTGGGCAGATTGCGCAGCACGATGTCGCGCGCGGCATCCTGGCGCTCGACCGCGGAGATCTGCTTGTCGACGAGATTGCGGTAGCACTCGTCGAGATCGTTGTCGAGATCGTAGAAGGCGGCACGCGCGAGCAGATAGTCCGCGCAGGCGAACACGCTTTCGGCGAGCGCCTGCTGCTCGATCCGATACATCATCCAGCGGCTCACGAAGGTCGACCAGTACGTGAACCACAGGCCGCCGAGCAGGATCCACGACGCGTTGACGAGCGCCTGCATCGGGGTGAAGTGCTCCTCGAGCGTCATGATCATCATGAACAGCGTCGCGAAGCTGATCTGCGGCCAGCGGTTGCCGTACACGACGATCAGCGACAGCACGAACGTGAGCGGCACGACCGTGCACCACAGCGCGATCGGATTGACGGTGGCGAGGCCGGTGGCGAGCGCGGACAGAAAGCCGATCACCGTGCAGGCCAGCATCTCGTTGTGCTTGTACTTGAGCGGGCCCGGCATGTCGACGACGCAGGCGCCGAGCGCGCCGGTCGCGATCGTGAAGCCGAGCTCACGATTGTGAAACACGATCAGGCAAAGGATGGCCGGTAACGACACGCCGACCGCGATGCGCAGGCCGCCATAGAAATACTGGCTATAGAGGAATTTTCTTATTTCGACCGAATAGCGCATCGACTACCTGAATCCATTCACCGAGGGAACCGCACTTGGGAAGACAGCAGCGAAACTGCCGTCGAGTCTAACTGATTTTGCGGGCGTTCTGACCTCGTCCATTCGGCCAGGTTATGCCCTGGTGGATGGGTTTGTTATGCTGTCGCTTCAATGTCCGCCAAGGCTCGCGCGCATCGCTCGCGGGCCGTCGGCGAGCCAATCGCCATCTGGAATCCATGCTTCAGCTCTTCTACTCGAACCGCTACGAAACGTTGGTGGGCGCGCTGCTCGACGACCTCGCGCAGGCGCCGTCGGACCCATGGACCGCGCGGCCCGTGATCGTGCCGAGCGCGGCCGTGCGCCGGCGGCTCGAACTCGATATCGCGACGCGCCAGGGCATCTGCGCAAACATCAACTTTTGTTATCTCGCGCAATGGTTGTGGGCGCAAATCGGCGGAGTGATCGAGGTGCCGAAGCATTCGCCGTTCGCACCCGACCGGCTCGTGTGGCGTTGCTACCGGCTGCTGGGCGACGCGGACGAAGCGCTGCCATGGAATGCTTCGCCGCGTTTGCGCACCTACCTCGACGCGGCCGACGCGTCGATGCGCTACGAACTCGCACGGCGTGTTGCAACCGTGCTCGACCACTATCTGACCTATCGCCCTGAATGGCTGCTGCAATGGCAGAAGGGCGGCTCGATCTTCGCAAGCGGCGCGGCGGACGACACCGGTCCGCGTCTCCCCGGCGCGAGCGACGCGGCGCGCGAGGACGAGCGCTGGCAGGCGGCGCTGTGGCGCGCGGTGCTCGCGGAACTCGCGGAACTCGCACAAGCCGGCGCTCATGCGCAAACGTCCGCGGCCGCGCTGCCGCCCGCGTACCGGTTCCTCGATGAAATCGGCGCGCTCGATCTCGAGGCCATCTCGAACGCGCAATGGCCCGAGGCGGTCAGCGTATTCGCACTACCGACCATGCCGCCGCTGCATATCGCATTGCTGCGTGCGCTGTCGCGCTGGATCGACGTGCGTCTGTACGTGATGAACCCGTGCCGCGAGTTCTGGTTCGACGTCGTGAGCGAAGGGCGCGTGCAAGCGCTCGATGCGGCGGGGCAACTCGACTATCAGGAAGTCGGGCATCCGCTGCTCGCGGAATGGGGTCGCCAGACTCAGGCTCAGCTGCATATGCTGCACGAGCTGACCGAAAGTGCCGCCTCGGCCGAGACCGGCGAGTTCAGCGAAAACCCCGAGCCGAGCTGGCTCGCCGCCGTGCAGAACGGCATCCTCGAGTTGCGCGATGAAGCCGACGGCGAGCGGCCGATCGAGCGCGGCATCGAGGTGCATGTCTGCCATAGCCTGTCGCGGCAGCTCGAAGTGCTGCACGATCGCCTGCTCGGCTGGTTCGACGAGTTCGACGATCTGCAACCGTCCGACGTGCTGGTCGCCGTGTCCGATCTCGCGGCCGCCGGCCCGCTGATCGACGCGGTGTTCGGCACCACGCCCGCCGGCGACACGCGCCGCATTCCGTACCGGATTACCGGCTTGCCGCCGTCGCAGGCCAACCCGGTGGCGCGTCTGCTGCTCGACTGGCTCGCGCTGCCCGAGCGCAGTGTCGGCGCCCCGGATCTGATCGAATGGCTGCGCGTCGACGCGGTCGCGGTGCGCTACGGCATCGATGCCAACTCGCTCGAAGCCGCCCAGGAATGGCTCGCGGCGGCCGGCGCGCGGCGCGGGCTCGCGCCGCTCGAACCGGTCGGCGAGCACGTGCCGGTGGCGCGTCATACGTTCGCCGATGCGCTGACGCGCCTGTACCTCGGCTATGCGATGCCGGCCGGCGGCGAGCCGGTCGATGCGTGGCTGCCGGTCGAAGGCGCGGACGGTTCGGACGCCGAATTGCTCGGCCGCCTGTCGCGTTTCGTCGACGATATCGACAGCTTCGCGGCGAACTGCGCGATCGAGCGTACCCCGGCCGACTGGTCGCAGTTGCTGCTCGAAACGCTGGCGCAGTGTTTCGACGGCGGCGTCGAGTTCGCCGATTCGCTCGCGGCGGTACGCGACGCGCTCGATGCGATGAGCGCCGCGATGCAGGCAGGCGCGCAACATGTGCTGTTGCCGGCTTCGGTGGTGCGCACCGCGCTCACCGAAGCGCTCGACGATCCCGCGCGCGGCGGCGTGCCGTGGGGCAGCGTGACGTTCTCTTCGCTGACGAGTCTGCGCGGTCTGCCGTTTCGCGTCGTGTGTCTGCTCGGCATGGACGACGGCGTGCTGCCGTCGCTCGCGCGTGCCGACGAGTTCGATCTGATGGCCGCGTTCGGCAAGGCCGGCGACCGTCAGCGCCGCGACGACGAGCGCAATCTGTTCCTCGATCTGCTGCTCGCCGCGCGCGAGCGGCTCTTCATCGCCTACACGGGCCGCAGCATTCGCGATAACGCACCGCTGCCGCCGGCTGCGCTCGTCGATGAACTGCTCGATCATCTCGCGCAGGTGTCGGCGGGCGAGGACGCGAGTCCGGCCGAGGTCGACCGCGCGCGGCGCGAGTTCGTCGTCGAGCATCCGTTGCAGGCGTTCGCCTCGGACTACTTCGCGGCGCAGCCCGACCTGTTCACGTACGACGCCGATCGCGCCGAACTGGCCACGCTGCTCGCCGAGCCGCAGCATGCCGCCGCCGCGCCGTTCTTCGATCAACCGTTGCCGCCGGAAGACCTTCACGAGGTCGGGTTCGACGACTTCGTGCGCTTCTGGCGTCATCCGGCGCGCGCGCTGCTGCGCGACCGGCTCGGCATCGCGTTGTCGGATGCGCAGGGCGAGTTGCTCGATACCGAGCCGTTCGATCTCGACTACGCGGGCCAGGACGCGCTCGCGGAGCGTCTGCTGCCGGTCCTGCTCGACGCCGACACCGGCGACGACGCGATGTACCGCCGCGTGCAGCGCGTCGCCGAGGCGAGCCCCGAGTTGCCCGGCGGCGCGACTGGCGCGGTCTGGCGCGCACGCGAGCTGTCCTCGCTGCGGCAGTTGGCGCAAAGCGTACGGAGTGAAGTGGCCGCGGGCGTCGAGCGTTTGCCGTTCGTGCTCGATGTCGTGCCGCGCTGGCCTCAGGGCGGCGAGGGCATCGATAACACCGTCACCCTGTTCGGCGACTACGACGCGCTGCTGCGCGAGTCCGCCGAAACGCCGCTGCAATTGCGCGGCACGTTGAACCTGCTGACCGGAACCGGACAAGTGATCTTTCGTTACGCCAAAGCCAGCGCGCGCGACTATCTGTCCGCGTGGCTCGCGCATCTGGTCTATTGCGCGGCGCAGCCAGACGGTCCGCGTCGCACCGTGTGGCACGGCAGCGGCGACAGCTTCGAACTCGCACCGGTCGCGGCTCCGCTCGACGAACTCGCGCCGTTGCTGGCGCTCTTCAAGGCTGGCCGCCGGCTGCCGTTGCGCTTCTTCCCGAAGAGCGCATGGGCGAGCGTCAACAAAAGCGAATCGGTGGCGCAAGGCGTGTGGATCAACGACCGCGTGCGCGGCGAATCCGACGACCCCGCATTGCGCATCGCGCTGCGCGGCACGCCGCTCACGCTCGACGAACCGTTCGGCAGCCTCGCCGCGATCGTCTTCAAGCCCTTGATCCAGCACATGCGGAGCGCCTCATGAGCGACGCGCTGCGCCATCACAGTCTCGTCGCCGACGAACTCGACGTGTTCGCGTGTCCGCTCGACGGCGTGAACCAGATCGAAGCGTCGGCGGGCACCGGCAAGACCTGGAACATCTGCGCGCTGTACGTGCGGCTGCTGCTCGAAAAGAACCTGAACGCGGATCAGATCCTCGTCGTCACGTTCACGAAGGCGGCGACCGCGGAGCTGCACGAGCGTATACGTGGCCGTCTCGCGGAGCTGCATCGCGCGATCGAGATGGACGACGACGGCGATGATCCGTTCATCCGCCGGCTGTTCGAGACGACGCTCGCGCCGGAGAACGGCATCGAGCGCGAGGCCGCGTTGAAGGTCGTGCGCCGCGCGTTGCGCACGTTCGATCAGGCCGCGATCCACACGATTCACGCGTTCTGTCAGCGCGCATTGCAGGAAGCGCCGTTCGCCGCCGCGATGCCCTTCGCGTTCGAGATGGAAGCCGACGACGCGGCACTGCGTTTCGAACTCGCCGCCGATTTCTGGCGCGAGCAGGTCGAGCCGGTCGCGCATGCGCATCCGGCGTTCGCCGCGTGGCTGGTGGCCAGGCGCGCCGGTCCCGCGTCGCTCGACGCGCAGTTGGCGCGGCGCCTGAAAAAGCCGCTCGCGCAATTGCGCTGGGGCAGCATCGCAGCGGATGACGCAAGCACCGATCCGCAGGCCGGCTTCGATGCCGCGTGCGCGATCTGGCAGGCCGAACGCGACGTGATCGTCGCGTTGCTCGCCGAGGCACAGGAGCGGCTCAACAAGACCACCCACAAGCCCGATCAGGTGCGCGCCGCGATTGACGCGTGGACCGATTACTTCGCGCAGGGCGACTGCCATGCGCCGCCGCCAGACGCCGCGTCGAAGCTGAAGGCGTCGGCGTTGAAGAAGGCGACCAAGGGCAAATTAGTGCCGCCCGAGCACCCGTTCTTCGAGCACGCCGAAGCGCTGGCCGCGGCCGTGGTCGCCGCCGAAGACGCGCAGCGCGCGCGCTGGCTCGCGCTCGTGCAGACATGGCTCGACTATGCGCCGGCCGAGTTGGTCGCGCGCAAGCGCACGCGCCGGGTCGTGTCGTTCGACGATCTGCTCGCGAACCTGTATCGCGCGCTCGCCGCGCATGCGTGGCTCGCCGATGCGCTGCGCAACCGCTATCCGGCCGCGCTGATCGACGAGTTCCAGGACACCGATCCGCTGCAATTCGCTATTTTCAGCCGCATTTTTGCGCCGGCCGGACCGCTGTTTCTGGTCGGCGATCCGAAGCAGGCGATCTACAGCTTCCGCGCGGCAGACCTGCATACGTACCTCGCGGCGCGCGAGTCGGCGTCCGCGTGCTACACGCTCGCGGTCAACCAGCGCTCGACCGCGCCGATCGTCGACGCGTGCAACCGGATCTTCGAAGCCAATCCGCAGGCGTTCGTGCTCGACGGGCTCGACTATCAGCCGGTGCGCGCGGGCGAGCGGCGTCGCGCGCCGTTCGTCGATCCCGACGCGAGTGGCGGCGATTTCCGCATCTGGACGTTGCCGCAAGGCGAGGCCGCGCTGAGCAAACCCAATGCGCAGCGCGCCGCGAGCGAAGCGTGCGCGGCCGAGATCGTGCGGCTGTTGCGTGGCGCCCGTGAAGGCGTGGTGACGATCGGCGACGAGCCGCTGGCACCGGGCGATATCGCCGTGCTCGTGCAGACCCACAAGCAGGGCAGCCTCGTCAAACGCGTGCTGGCGGCGTGGGGTGTCGGCAGCGTGGAGTTGGCACAGGCGTCCGTGTTCGCGACGCTCGACGCCGAACAGATCGAGCGCGTGCTGGCCGCCATCGATACGCCCGGCGATCTGCGGCGTCTGCGCGCCGCGCTCGCCACCGACTGGCTCGGGCTCGACGCCGCCGCACTGTGGCGTCTGACACAGGTCGCCGATGCGCCCGCGGCCGAAGCCATCGATGAACCCGCGCCAGCACTCGATCCCGCCGACGCGATGGGCTGGGTCGAGCGTTTTTCACGCTACCGGATGCTGTGGCACGAACGCGGCTTCGCGGTGATGTGGCGCACGCTGATGCGCGAGCTGCGCGTCGCGCAACGGCTCGTCGCGGGAGTGGACGGCGAGCGGCGCCTCACCAATGTGAATCATCTCGCCGAGCTCGTGCAGGCGCGCGCGGCCACGCAGCCCGGCATCGCGCCGACCTTGCGCTGGCTCGCCGCGCAGCGCGAGCAGGGCGGTGGTGAAGAGGCGCAGCTACGGCTCGAGTCGGATCGCAATCTGGTGCAGATCGTCACGGTTCACAAGTCGAAGGGGCTCGAATACGCGGTCGTGTTCTGTCCGTTCCTGAACGACGGCGGCTTGCGCGAGCCGTCGTCGTCGGGCTTGCCCGATGCGCGCGAGTATCACGACGATAGCGGCGACGCCGTGCTGCACTACGGCTGCGACGACGAGGAAGCCGACCGCGCGTCGCGCTACGCGGTGCGCGAGCAGGCGGCGGAACGCGCGCGGCTCGTTTATGTGGCGCTGACGCGCGCGGTGTATCGCTGCTACCTCGTTGCCGGCACGTATCTGTCGTCGCGCTCGACGAAGGAATCGCGTCGCAGCGTGCTGAACTGGCTCGTGGGCGGCAGCGGCCATACCTTCGACGCGTGGCGCGACGAGCCGCCCGACGAAGCCGCTCTCGCGGCGAGCTGGCGCGCGCTCGCCGGCGGCCCGGTTACGTTGCAGGCGCTGCCCGAACTGACGCGCCGCGTGCCGCTCGAAAGTCTGCAGGATCAGGGTGCGCATCTGCATGCGCGCGCGAATCGGCGGCCGTTGCGCGATCAGTGGCGCATGGCGAGCTTCAGCGGCTTGATCGCGGCGGGCGGCAGGAGCGGGGATGCGCAGGCCCACGCGCCGCAGGAAGACGTGCGGCCCGATCACGACGAAATCGCCGATGCGCTCGGGTCCGCGCCGCTCATCGCGCCGCTCGTCGCGCCGCTCGGCGCGGCGAGCGCCCAGCCGCACGCGGAGGACGACATCCTCGCGTTCCCGCGTGGCGCGGCGGCCGGCGAGTGCCTGCATCGCATGTTCGAGCTCGCCGATTTCACCGACGCGAGCACGTGGCCCGATGCGATTCGCGGCGCGCTGCGCGAGCGTCCGGCGCCGGCCGCGCCCGAGCTTGCCGCGCGTTTGCCCGCGATGATGCATCGGCTGATCGGCGACGTCGTCTCGACCGAACTGGTGCCGGGCATGGCGCTCGCGCGGCTCGATCCGCGTCGGCGCCTGAACGAACTCGAGTTTCTGTTCGCGGCGCCCTCGCTCGATTTTCCGGGGCTGCGCGAGTTGCTGATCGAATACGGTTATCCCGATGTCGCGCTGGAGCCCGGCGTGTTGCGCGGATATGTCAAAGGATTCATCGACATGATCGTCGAACACGACGGCCGCTTCTGGATCGTCGACTGGAAATCGAACCATCTCGGCGACACCGCCGCCGACTACGCGGCCGCGCCGCTCGAAGCGGCGATGGCGAGTCACGCGTATCACCTGCAGGCGCTGCTCTATACGGTCGCGCTGCATCGCTATCTGAAGACGCGCGTGCGCGACTATGCGTACGACACGCACATCGGCGGCTATCTGTATCTGTTCGTGCGCGGCGTGCGGCCCGACTGGCGCGATGCCGAGGGTGCCGCCGGGGTGCATAGGCGGCGCGCGCCGTTCGAACTCGTGGCGCTGCTCGACGCGGCGATGATCGGAGGTGGCGCATGAGCACACCCGGCACGCTCGATGAGCACGCAATCGCGCCGCTCGGGCTCGAAGACATCGGCGTCAATCTGCCCGCGCCGGCCGATTTCAGCATCGCGCTCGCCGAAGGGTTCGCGCGCCGTATCGGCATGCTCGCGCGGCGCGGTGGCGCGTCGATCGAGGTGGTGAAGTGGGCTGCGCGCGCCGCGTTCGCGGCGAGCCGCGCGACCGCCGAAGGGCACGTGTGCGTGCCGCTGGCGACGCTCGCGCGCCGCTTCGACGCGTCGAGCGCCGAGGTGCGCACGGCGCTGCTCGCGAGCGGCATGGCAAGCACTGGCGCGGTGGACGCGGCGGCGTTGCGGCCGCTCGTGATCGACGCCGAAGGGCGGGTTTATCTCGCGCGCTATTACGACTACGAGCGGCGTCTGGCGCACGCCCTGGTCGCGCATGCGTCGGGCGAGGCGCAGATCGCGCAGGCCGAGGTCGACACTACTCCCGCCGCCTTGCGCGAACGCCTGCTGCGCTACTTCGGGCCGCCGAAAGACGACGAGATCGACTGGCAACGCGTCGCGGCCGTGATGGCGCTGTCAGGGCGGCTGACGATCGTCAGCGGCGGCCCCGGTACCGGTAAGACCACGACCGTGGTCGGCGTGCTCGCCTGCCTGCTCGATGCGCGCGCCGATCTGCGCATCGCGCTCGCCGCGCCCACCGGCAAGGCGGCGCAGCGGATGCAGGAAGCGTTGCTCGCGCGCGCGGGCGAACTGCCGCCCGAACTCGCCGCGCGTTTGCCGCAGACGTCGTACACGTTGCATCGTCTGCTGGGGTCGGGGCCGGGCGGACGCTTCCGGCATCATCGCGATAATCCGTTGCCGTATGACGTGGTCGTGATCGACGAGGCGTCGATGATCGACGTCGCGATGGCCACGCATCTGCTCGACGCGATCGCGCCGCACACGCGACTCGTGATGCTCGGCGACAAGGACCAGCTCGCCGCGGTCGAGGCCGGCGCGGTGTTCGCCGAACTGAGCGCGCGGCCGGCGCTGAGTTCGCCCGGATTGCGTCGCGTCGCGCAGGCGCTCGATATCGACGAGGCGCGGCTCGCGCGGGCTTTGCCGGGCGCGTCTCGTGATCCCGATGAAGCGCGGCTGGATGAGTTTTTTGTGCCGCCCGGGGCGCTGCATACCTTCGAGGCTTCACCGTCGGGCGATCTGTTCGACAGCGTCGTCACGCCGGAGGCCGGTGGGCAGGCGGGACCCGATGCGCGATTGGTGAACGAACGCAATCCGCTCGCGGACTGCGTCGTCTGGCTCGAACGCAACTACCGGTTCGGCCTCGAGTCGCCGATCGGCCGTTTGTCGGTCGCGATTCGCAACGGCTCGCCGAGCGACGCGCTCGAGGTCTTGCGGATCGACCCGACCGACGCCTGCGCCGCGGCCCTGCATGAGGACGCGCACGCGGCTCTGGCCGAGCGCACCATCGCGCGACTTGCCGCCGGTTTCGCGCCCTACGCTGAGGCACTGGCCGCCGCGCTCGCCACCGATGCGCCTGATCCATTGCCGCTCTTCGACACGCTCAATCGCTTCCGCATCCTGTGCGCGACGCGGCTCGGACCTCGCGGCGTCGATCAGGTCAACGCGGCGATGGCGGCGCAGGTGCGGCGCGCCGCGAGCGTCACGCTCGCGGTCGGCGCGCAATGGTTTGCCGGACGTCCGGTGATGGTCACCCGCAACGATTACGCGCTGGGTCTGTTCAACGGCGACATCGGCATCGCGCTGCCGGGCGCGGGCGGCGCGCTGCGCGTCTACTTTCGCACCGGCGACGGCGGCGTGCGTGCGGTATCGCCGGCCGCGCTGCCGCCGCACGACACCGCGTTCGCGCTGACGGTCCACAAGTCGCAAGGTTCGGAGTTCGAGCATGCGGTGCTGGTGCTACCGTCGGCGTTTAGCCGGGTGTTGTCGCGTGAGTTGGTGTACACGGCGATTACTCGCGCGCGCGAGCGCGTCGAGTTGATCGGTGCGCGGGCCGTGCTCGCGCAGGCGATCGCGACGCCGACGCAGCGGGATTCGGGGCTGGCGGCGCGGATTGCGGAGGCTGCGCGTTGATCGCGTGACAGCGGGCGGAACGTTGGGAGCAGGGGCTGATCGTGCGAAACGGTGCGAGCGGCGCTCAACCGGCCATCCCGCTCGCCCGCTCGTTCGTCTCGACGCGGCCGTGCATCGTCTTGCGGTACCACAGCGTCCAGAGCGCGAGGCATCCGTAGATGCCGTAGCCGATAAAGGGCGAGACGACGAGGAAGCGCTCGATCGGCCAAGTCAGCGCCATCCACGCGCGCAAGGCGGTTTCCGCGGTCAGACCGATGCCCCAGACGAGCGTCATCATGCGCATCGCGGTGGCGAGGCCTGGGCGGTCGCGCCACAGTGTCTCGAAATGCGTGGCGCCGCCTTCCATTTCGCGCGCGACCGTCGCGCGTGCGAGGTAGAAGATCAGCGGACGACGCATCGGCATCGACAGCAGAAACGCGACGCCGATCGCACCGGACACGAGCGACTCGCGCAACAGCAGCATGCGCGGACTGCCCCCGAGCGCCATGGCCGCGACCGACAGCACGATGCCCGCCACCACCATCACGCTGAGCGCATCGACGCGCCGGAAGCGGGCGAGCTCGATCACGCTCCATACGAGCGGCGGCACCGCGGACGCGATCAACGCGCCGGTCTCGCCGAGGCGCGGCAACGCGAGCCGATAGGCGAGCCATGGCAGCAGAAAGTTGACGGCCAGTTCGAGCACGAAACCCGGACGGATTTTCATATGGATTTACGCTGTAAGCGAAAGACCTAGTATCGATGAGCGAGCCGCGCCGACGCAAATGCTTTTTTGATAGCGTTTGCGAGCGCGTGCCACAGGGCGCGACATCCGGTGCATCGGGCAACTCGCTCCGCGCGCTTGTACACTGACGCATCTTCCTGTCCCATCACCGATGACATTCCGCTACCCGATCCCGCTCAACGAAATCGAATTGACCGCCGTGCGCGCGCAGGGGGCGGGTGGTCAGAATGTCAACAAGGTGTCGAGCGCGATTCATCTGCGTTTCGATGTGCGCGCTTCGTCGCTGCCGGAAGTGCTGAAGATGCGCCTGCTCGCGCTCTCGGACCATCGGCTCACGCGCGACGGCGTCGTGATCATCAAGGCGCAGGAGCATCGGACCCAGGAGATGAACCGCGCGGCGGCGCTGGCGCGGCTCGATGAACTGATCGAAAGCATCAGCGTGACCCGCAAGCCGCGGGTCGCGACCCGGCCGACACGCGCGTCGAACCGGCGACGGCTCGACAGCAAGGCAAAGCGCAGCGAGGTCAAGACGGGGCGCGGCCGCGTGCACGACTAGCGGGCGGCCCGCTAACGCTTCGCGCCGCGTCGGGCGGTGCGCACCTCGGGAGCCGACGACTCCGGCACGAAATCGACGCACAGCACGTGCGTGCCGTCGCGCTCGAACGCGATCGCCGCGGTGTAGCAGTCTTGACCATCGGCGAGCGAATAGTGCGGTCCCATCATCGCGACGCGTCCCGGCGCCGCGAGCGCGTGCCGGAAATACGCGCGCCGCGACCAGTTGCTGCGCGTCTCCGAATAGAGCGGCGCGAGGCGCTTTGGAGGAGGCGGGACCGATGCCGCCGTCACCGAAGGCTGGGTCTGTTCGCCTTGGCCGTCGGTGAGAAAGACACGGCGCGCCTCGGGCAGATGCCAGACCTTTTGCGCAGCCTGGTTGAGGTCTCCGGTTGCTTTATAGGTGTCGGCGGCGGCGAGCACCGCTTCGGCGAAGCCTTCGAATCCGAGCCGCTGGTGGCCGGCGTGTGCGCGCTCGTATTCGGCGAACTTGCTCCAGATCGACGCGACGAGCTCCGGCACCTTCGTGCAGGAGGCCTGCACGCTGCTCTTCGGCTGACCGAACCAGAAGCCCTGCACGAAATCGACGTCGGCCTGCATCAGGATCATCAGTTCTTCATCGGTTTCGACGCCTTCGGCGAGCACCAGCGTGCCCGACTGATGCAGCATCGCGATCAGATGGCTGATCATCGATTCGTCGCCCTCACGCCTGCCCGCGCGCGCGACCAGCGAGCGGTCGAGCTTGACGATGTCGGGACGGAAGCGCCACACGCGGTCGAAGTTCGAGAAGCCGGTGCCGAAGTCGTCGATCGCGATCAGGAAGTCGCGCGGCTGCGAGGCGGCGAGCATGCTGGCGACGGCGGATTCATCGTCGGCGGGCTGCTCGAGCACTTCGATCACGATGCGCTCCTGCGGCAACCCGAAGTGCGCGGACAGCTCGTCGATGAACGCCCGCTGCGGCCAACCGGTTTCGAATACCTGCGGGCGCGTGTTCAGAAACAGCCACCCGGTGCTGATGCCTTGCTCCATGAAGTTCGCCACGTGCAGGCAACGCGCGATGCGGTCGAGTTCGCGCGCTTCGGCGGCCGAGCGCGTGCCGGAGAACAGCACTTCGGGCGAGACGGGCAGGCCGACCGGGTCGAACGCGCGCAACAGCCCTTCGTAGCCGACCACGCATTGATGCGTGACCGACAGCACCGGCTGGAACACGCTGTGCAGTGTCAACGCGCGCCAGGTCGCGGTCCAGCCCGACTCGCCGCGGACCAGGTGCGGGAGCAGGCCGCTCACGGTCAATTCGCTGGCGGATGGCATAGAAGCGGGCATGAGAGCGGACATGGGATTTTTGCGGCAAGCGGGTGAAAGGGCACGCAAACCCATTCGGCGCGTAGCGCTCGCACATCCGAAGCGTCGACGGAACGAAACGGATTCGGCCCGCGAACACGGAGGGTGGCACCCGCCACGCTGGACTCCGGCGAATTGGTCAAAATCAGTCTATCAGTTTGCCGCGCGCGACAATGTGCGGGGTGTCACAAACGCATGAGCGCGAAAATTGCCCGCGAAACAGGCGCAGACGGCCGTGCGGCAACGCATTGCGGTAGTGCGCCGGAGGGTTTCGCGCACTTGCCTCGCGCGAAACCAATTCTCAATCGCAATCAGATGCCGTACCAAGCCGAGCGTAGCAGGGCGCCCAGTGGTCGCCCGCCAAACTCCAGGCGGCGACGGTGCTCACATGTTAGTGCCGCCGCGGGTGCGCGCGCGCTCGTCCGGGCGGGGGCTTGGCGCTGCTTTGCCTGGCGGGTTCCGGCCTGATCGGACGCTGGTGCGGCGTGGCGGGCGGAGGCGAGATTCGTGCGTTGCCATGCTGGCCGGTGCGCTCGTCGGCAGGTTCAGCGATCGACGGGTATGCTGCTGCTTTTCGCAAAAATGGAGATCAGGCATGGCGGAAATCGCGGTGGTCGCAATCTCGGTGGCGAAGCCGGGCTATGAGGAACAGTTGCGCGAGGCGCTCGAAGGGATCGTCGGACCGACGCGCAACGAAGCGGGCGCGTTGCAGTACGACCTGCACCGCGACGTGCAGGAGCCGCGCCGGTTCGTGTTTTTCGAGCGGTGGCAGAGTCAGGACGCGCTCGCGGCGCACGCGAAATCCGCGCATATCCAGGCTTATAAGAAAGCGGCCGCGGATTGGATCGAGCACGCGGAAATTCGCGTCGTGTCGAAGATCGCCTGAGTGTGCTGGCGCGAGCGGCGGCGCGCGGACACGCTGAGCAGGTGCCGCGGCGCGCCGTCGCCGATTAGTGGGTCGCTTGCGGGACGTCGAGAATCAGGATGATGGTCCAGTCGGCGTCGCCGTCATGGTGATACTGGCGCTCCGCCACGATGAACGGCTGCTGCTTGCCAGCCGGGCCGAGAAACAGCACGTCGCCTTCCATCGGCAGGCATTCGACGGGCGGCAGCGCGAGGTACGCTTCCTGGCCGCCACGCGGCATCAGTTTTTCGATCTTGCGCGATGCTGCTTCGGTCCATTCGATATCAAGCTGGATGTTGCTCATGCTGTCCTCCGCACCAGGGTGCGCACGGGTTAGGGGATGCCGGCGGCTCGCCGGTCGGTGCGCGACTTTAGCATACCGAAAGCATGCCGCCAGCGACCGCGCCGGCGCGGTGCACATCATTCGAGGTGCGTCGTCGGCATCGACCGGATCACGCAAATAAAAAAGCCGAAACCGGCACCGCCAGCTTCGGCTTTTTCACCTTCACGGCGAGACCGCGAGGCGTGATCCTGGCAGCCCCTCAGGTGCCTGCGTCAGCACCCTTCTTGGGATGATGCGGAGCCATCTTATGATGCTTGGCCGGCGCGGCGGGTGCGCTTCCCATCGATTGCTCGCGGTTTTGCAAATCTTGCGCACGCTGCTCGATGTCCGCAGCCTTGGCCGGATCGGTGCTGGTCATGATGCCGTTGTCCTGCGCGTAGGCCGCACTGGCTGCGGCACAGAGGGAAACCAGGATCGCCAGGGACACTTTCTTCATCGTTACCTCCGTAGAGTGGTGGTGGACCCGAGTATTGCCTGTCCAGTGGGAAAGACAATGCATTCTAGCGAGCAAACTCTGCTCCAGCCGATGGCTTTGTAACCGCACTGAACATTTGTTACTTTTTGTAATGGGTGAGCTGAGTCGTGAAAGCGGATCGGCCGTCGTCGTTCGTCAGAACCACCCTATCGCGCGATACACGTGAAATTGCGCGAGGCCGACCAGTTCGTGCAGCGCGATCTCCGCGGCCACGAGATTACCGTAGCGCGGCAACACGCCGAGCCGCGCACGCCGCGCGCTCGAAATCTGCGGCTGCGGCTCGATGCCGAAGCACTGGAAGTCGAGCAGGGCACGCGGCATGTGATAGGCGGATGTGACGAGTATCAACGTGTCGTAATGTGATTGGCCGACAATGGCAGAGACGTTGCGCGCGTTCTCATAGGTCGTGCGGCTGCTTTTCTCCAGCACGATGTCCGAGCGGGCCACCTGCTGACGCAGCAGATACGGCAGGTAGGTGTCCGCTTCGGTCGCGCGATGCCGCTGCGGATTGCCGCCGCTGACGATTATCCGGCACGTGTTCTCCGTGCGCTTGCAGGCCGCGTAGATCTGTACGGTGACCGCGATGCGCGAGAGCACGTCGGGCATGGGCACCAGCTCGTCGTCGTCGTAGGTCGTGCCGCCGCCGAGCAGAATGATCGCGGTGCGCGGCGCGAAGGTGGCGGCCGCGACGCTTTGTCGTTGCGGTTGCGCCAGATCGAGCAGCGGCGCGGTGAGCCAGCCAGCCGCGAGCAGCCAGAACAGCGCGATCCCGCCGACGATGAGCGGACGACGCGCGCGTTTCCATAGCACGATTGCTGCAAAAAAAAGCGCTAATAAAGTGAATAGAATCAATTTAAATGGGGTAACGTATGTCTTTCGGGACAAATCCACGGACTTGCCATCGCGCCGCGGCGGTTGCATCGCCGGTTTGTGGAGAGAACGCTACCATGCCGTTCTGACGGGGGTTCCGAAAGCGAGACCAGGCAGCACCTGGCGGAAATCCGCTGTCAGACAGGCGGTGAGCTTCTGACCAGGGGCGGGTGCTACGCGCGTCGCCGGTGGCGCAGTGACGCGTGGGCATGAATGTGTCATAGCTGCACTTTAAGAAAGAAGTGAGATGACCACGTATTCCAACGAAGCGGTACTTGAAGCGCTGCGGCGCGCGCAATATCGTCAGGTTCCCTGGGCCAGAAGGCCGGGCGTTTTCCAATATCTTCGCGCACTGGGACTGATGGACACCGTTCGGCAGCGAACTGTCGCGCCGGCACCGGGCTTTCATGCCCCCGTCGACATCGCCGTGCTCACCGAGCGCGGCAGAGCCGAGTTTGCGCGGCTCGAGCACGACGAGCGTCTGCTCACGTGGACAGCTCAACGCATGAACGACTACGTTCTCGGTGCGACCGAATCGCGGTCCCCCGCGACAGCCGAAGTCAGGCCTTAGCTCAAGGTTCATCGCTTATCCGAATCATTGTCCGCCCGGGCTTGTTACCCCTCGGCGGGCTGCACCTTCCGTCGACCGTTCGCCGTGCGCGTCCGGGGGCGAATCTCGGCTTCCCTATCGACCCAACGGCGGACGCAGCGGCGACGCGTTTCGCACCGTCTATTGCGCTTGAGCATCTTCCACGCCATCAACGTCTTGCGGGCGAAAAAAAGCCCGTATCGCGAAGATACGGGCATACCGGAATTACTACTGCCACGCTGTGCTAATGGCGTTGAGTCTGACTGGCGCCGCGCCCAGTGGTTCCCCGATTCTGCAGGCGCAACGCGACAGACCGCTTATAGGCTCTCGCGAGGCGCCGTCCGCGCGGCGGCCTGGAACATCAACGCCGCCGCTGATCCTCGCGCGGCGCATCAGGCCGTGCCCGTACGTTGCTGGCGATGTCGCCGCGCAGATCGCCGCGCGGCGCCGGTGGCGTGAACTCGCGATTGCGCGCCTCGCTTTGTTGCCACGCCTCCAGCGTCGCCGAACGGTCCGGGCGCCAGTTCCACCCCTGCGGGCGTTGTTGAGCGAATGCCGGCACGGCCATCGATGAAATCACAATGCCGCACAACAGCAGTGACATTGGTTTCATTCCGAAATCCCCTTCAACCTCGAGCCCATCGGTTCAAGGCCTGTTTGCATACGTATTAAGGTATGCCGCGGTGCGAAAGCACGCTGTAATTAATAGTAAATGGATGTTTCACCGGGAGTTATCCGGGGGATTGGGAGTCTGAGGCAGCGCGGGAGCAAGGCCGCGGCAGTTGTGTGCAAGGACCGCTAAAAGTGGTGAGTGCAGTAGGGAAGAGGCGTCTCGCCGCGACCGTCGAACCGAGCGGGACGATGCGGGTACGCAATGCGGTGGATGAGTCGGCTGAATAAAAAACCGGGCGCCCGCAGGCGCCCGGTGTCAACTACGTAGTATCGCGTCAGGCCATCTTGACCGGCGCGCGCCACGATTCCGGATTGGTCCAGAATGCGCCGCGCAGACGGTCACGGCTCGGCGGTGCTGGCGGTTTCGCAGCCGTTGCGCCGATCCGGCCACGCAACGAAATTTCACGGCCGCTCGTGCCAAGCCGCTTCACAATCTCAGTGAGCGTGCCGTCGGCCTGCCACTCGTCGAAACGCCGGCGGCAAGTCGGCGGGGACGGATAGCGCCCCGGCAGCTTGGACCAGCCTTCGCCCGTCGACAGCACCCAAAGCACGGCATTGACCACCGCCCGAGCTTCCACGCGCGGCCGACCGCGCCGTTCGCTGCGCGCCGGTTCGGCACAGAACAAAGCCTCGACCAGCGCCCACTCGTTATCTCTCAAATCGTCGAACAGCATCATGTTTCACCTCAGCGAAGCTAACTCCGGTGCGCTGCCCCGCGCCGCGCACTCTTCCTGCACTCGATGGGCGAGTGCCAAAGGGGACGGGCTTGCCACGGTTTGCCTGTTCAGTCGGAAATCATGGCGCCGACCCTGTGCGTCTCATAACGCACGAAGTGTGCCAATTTGTTTCCGATTCCCTGAGAGCCCCGTGGCGGCGGGCCAACGCGGGCGCCAACCAGGGCCGTATATGAATCCAAAAAACCCATCTCGCAAATCAGGACAATCACCAATCTTGTGCAAGGAGGCCCGGCCAGCGTGCGTCCGCGCCTTTTTGCTGCATTGCAGCGACCGTCATTGAAGCTGAAATACGACAGGCATTTCGACGTACAATGCGCATCAAATTGAGCTATTAATGAGGTGGACAAATGAATGTGACGCTGCGACAGCTCAGGGTTTTCATCGAGGTGGCGCGCCTGCAAAGCTTTAGCCGGGCCGGCGATGAAATCGGCCTCACGCAGTCCGCGGTCAGCCGCTGCGTGCGCGAACTGGAAAGCGAGATCGGCCTGAAGCTCATCGATCGCACGACTCGCGAGGTGCAACTGACCGACGTCGGCGGCAACCTCGTGTCGAGCGTCTCGCGGCTGCTGTCCGATCTCGACGATGCCCTGCGCGAGATCCGCGAAATCGGCGAGCAGCGCCGCGGGCGCGTGGTGGTCGCGGCGAGCCCGACCGTCGCGTGCCGGCTGATGCCGCGCGTGGTTGCAGCGTGCATGGAGCAGTTTCCTTATGTGACGCTGGGCCTGCGCGACGACGTGCAGAGCGACGTGGTGCGCAAGGTGAAGTCGGGGGAGGTGGACTTCGGCGTGATCATCGGCCCGTTCTCCGACGACGATCTGCTCAGCGAAACGCTGATGACCGACTCGTTCTGCGTCGTGTCGCGCGACGATCATCCGCTCGCGGCGCGCAAGCAGGTTACGTGGAAGGAACTCGACGGCGAGCGAGTCGTCATGCTCGATTACGCGTCCGGCAGTCGCCCGCTCATCGACGCCGTGATGCAGGCGCAGGGCGTGAGCGCCACCGTGGTACAGGAACTCGGCCACTCGGCGACGGTGTTCGGGCTCGTCGAGGCGGGCGTCGGGATCAGCGTGCTGCCGTGGCTCGCGCTGCCGCTGCCGGAAGGGGCGTCGTTGGTCGCGCGTCCGCTGGTGCCGCGCGCGGAGCGCCTCGTCGAGCTGGTGCGGCGGCGCGACCGGTCGCTATCACCCGCGGCCGAGGCGGTATGGAATCTGATCCGGCAGCTGCCGAGGCGGGCCGAGGAGTTGAACTGACGGGCGGGCCTCGCGCGCTCGACCACGGCTTGCCTGTCCGATCAGTTGGCGGCTGGCGCGGCCCCTCTCGAATCCGCCCGCTTCGCCGCCTCCCGGTCAACCGGCGCGCTAAACTACCGCCTTCATCGCGCACGCCTTCTCGGTTGCGCCCCGCGCCTCTTATCCTTCATCTCCCCGGAAGCCTCGATGAGCGAATTGGACCCGTCCGTGCCCTCCATCCCGAATGCGCGCGACGCCGTGCGCGCGCTGCGTCCATCGCAAATCCGTGAAGTCGCGAACGCCGGTTTTGGCGTGGACGACGTGCTGCCGTTCTGGTTCGGCGAGTCCGACCGCGTGACGCCCGCTTTCATCCGCGACGCCGCGAGCGCCGCGCTCGCCGCCGGCGCGACGTTCTATACCCATAACCTCGGCATCGCGCCGCTGCGCGCGGCACTCGCGGGCTACGTCAGTGAGTTGCACGGCGCGACGTCGGCCGAGCACGTCGCGGTGACGAGCGCGGGCGTCAACGCGCTGATGCTCGCGGCGCAGCTGGTGGTAGGCGCAGGCGACCGGGTGGTCGCGGTGACGCCGCTGTGGCCGAATCTGGTCGAGATTCCGAAGATTCTCGGCGCGCACGTCGAAACCGTGGCGCTCGGCTACGGCGACCACGGCTGGCAGCTCGACGTCGGGCAATTGCTGGACGCGCTGACGCCCGACACGAAGATGCTGATGATCAACTCGCCGAACAATCCGACCGGCTGGGTGATGAATCGCGACGACCAGCGCACTGTGCTGGAACACTGCCGGCGCCACGGCATCTGGATCGTCGCCGACGAAGTCTACGAGCGACTCTACTATCCCGATGATGGTGCCGCCCGGGCTGACGGCGCGCACACCGCGCCGTCGTTTCTCGACCTCGCGACGCGCGACGAACGCGTGATCTGCGTGAATTCGTTTTCGAAAGCCTGGCTGATGACCGGTTGGCGGCTCGGCTGGATCGTCGCGCCGACTTCTTTGATGGACGACCTCGCGAAGCTCGTCGAGTACAACACGTCGTGCGCGCCATCGTTCGTGCAGCAGGCCGGCATCGCGGCGCTCGAGCAGGGCGGGCGCTTTACGCAGGAGCTGGTGCGCGACCTGAGAGCGTCGCGTGATCATCTGGTGCGTGCGCTGTCGGCGGTACCGGGCGTCGATGTGAAGGCGTCGCTGGGCGCGATGTATCTGTTCTTCTCGATGCCGGGTTCGGCGCGCAGTCTCGATCTGTGCAAGGCGATGGTGCGCGAGGTCGGGCTCGGGGTGGCACCGGGCAGCGCGTTCGGGCCGCAGGGTGAGGGCTTCGTGCGCTGGTGCTATGCGTGCGATACGGCGCGGCTCGATGCGGGCGTCGAACGCTTGACGCGCTTTCTGGCGCGCCACCCCGGCGTCTGAACACTCGATCCGGCCGGCCCGCGCTGCGCCTTGCGCGCGGTCGGCGACGAGAACTCGCGCACGGCGAAATGATCGTTCTGGCGGCTCAGCCCGGCGCTCGTGAGCGCAGCGCTCCGCGACGCCGCAGAAGATGCACAGGGGATCGCAGCTTTACGCCCCGGTCGTTTTTGCGTAATATGGCGCTCAGTCACGCGATTCCTATCAGGAATATCGCCGCTCCGTCCGGCTGGGTCTGGCTCGATAAGTCTGTTCGCCACCCCCCGGTGCGTGCTCCCATCAATATGACCGATCAGAATCGGGCGAGCGCGTCTTCAGTTCCACATCGTCTGTTTGATCCGGTTCTTTGACCACAGGGTCTGACCTAGCTGCATGAATACCCAAGAGGCGAAGATCGTCCTCGAGACTGCCTTGATCTGCGCGCAGGAGCCGTTAAAGCTCAGCGAATTGCGCAAGCTCTTTGCCGACGGCGTGTCGGCAGACACTGTTCGGACCTTGCTCGAAGACCTGAAGCGGGATTGGTCTGGGCGCGGTGTGGAGCTGGTCGGGCTGGCGTCGGGCTGGCGGTTTCAAAGCAAGCCCGCGATGCGTACGTATCTGGATCGGTTGCATCCGGAAAAGCCGCCGAAATATTCGCGCGCGGTGCTCGAAACGCTCGCGATCATTGCCTATCGGCAACCGGTGACGCGGGGCGATATCGAAGAAATTCGCGGTGTGACGGTGAATACGCAGGTCGTCAAGCAGCTCGAGGATCGCGGCTGGATCGAGGTGATCGGTCATCGCGACGTACCGGGTCGTCCGGCGCTGTATGCGACCACGCGCCAGTTCCTCGATGACCTCGGCCTGACGGCGCTGGACGAACTGCCGCCGCTTGCCGATCCGTCCGCGCAACTGAACGCGGATCTGCTGGGTCAGCACGCCATCGAGTTTGCCGAGATCGACGCGCAAAGCGAGCAGCAGGCCGAGCAGCAAAGTGAGCGCGACGCGGCGCTCGAGGCTGGCGAGCCGGCTGCGGCGGAAGCGGGGCAGCACGCCGCGTTGGAATTTGAAGCGGAGCCGCACGAGAGCGGCGCCGAGTCGACGGTCGAGTCTGAGCCCCAGGCGCAAGGAGCCGAGCACGCCGGCACGACGAGTGCGTCAGAGGCGTCGAGCGCGGAGCACGGCACGCAACAACAGCCCGAACCGGCACCCGCTGCAGCGCAGGCCAGCGTCGCCGGTTTGGCACAGCATCACGATCCGGCAACACCCGCGCACGACTCGGGCGTCGCTCGCAATCCGGGGCGCGCCGCCGAGCCGAACCCGATCGAGGCGCCGCACGACGATCCGCAGGATCGCCACGATGCCACGCAGGACGCAGGCTTTCTGACCGACGACGAAACCGAGTCGCGCAGCGCCTGACGTAACCGAATTTTTATGCCGCGCCCGCAACGGGCGTGCGCGACCTGACATTTTGAGGTTGTTTTGACACATACCCACGACACCGATTCGTCCGAATCCGAACGCGCCGTGCCGTCGGCGCGGACCGACGAACGCACCACGCAAGCGTCGGCAGGCGAAGGCGAGCGCCCGGCTCCCAGCGCGGAAGTAGAAGGCGAGGACCGTCCGCGCCGCGGTTTGCGTCGCGGGCCGCGCAGTCTGATCGCGCGACGCCGCGCCGGCGCGAAAACGAAGGCAGCCGAGGGTGCGCCCGCGCAAGGCGCGCCGGTCGTCTCCGAAGCGCCGCCGGATGGCGAGGTCGTCGCGCAGGTGCGCACGCCGCGCAAGGATGCGGGTGCCAATGCGGGTGCCAAACAAGGCGGCCGACGCAACCCCGGCGCAGCGAAGCGCGAGGGCGCATCACGCGAAGGCCAACGCGAACGTCAGCCGCGCGAAGGTCAGCGTGAAGGTCAACGCGAGGGCCAGCGCCAGAGCCAGAGCCGCCGCGGTGCCGACGTGGCCGCGGATTCGGGTCAGGACGATCTGTTCTCGTACGTGACGTCGCCCGCGTTCGACGCGGACAACAGCACGACCGGCGGCGTGCGCGCGCCGATGCTGCGCCAGGGCAAGGCCGCCGGCCCGAAGCGCGTGCTGTCGCCCGACGACGACGCGCCGAAGCTGCACAAAGTGCTCGCCGAGGCGGGCATGGGCTCGCGCCGAGACATGGAGGAACTGATCATTGCGGGCCGCGTGTCGGTGAACGGCGAGCCGGCCCACATCGGCCAGCGCATCATGCCGACCGACCAGGTTCGCATCAACGGCAAGCCGGTCAAGCGCAAGCTCGCCAACAAGCCGCCGCGCGTGCTGCTGTACCACAAACCGACCGGCGAAATCGTCAGCCACGCGGATCCGGAAGGCCGTCCGTCGGTATTCGACAAGCTGCCGCCGATGAAAACCGCCAAGTGGGTCGCGGTCGGCCGTCTCGACTTCAATACCGAAGGTCTGCTGATGCTGACCACGTCGGGCGATCTCGCGAACCGCTTCATGCATCCGCGGTATAGCGTCGAGCGCGAGTACGCGGTGCGCGTCGTCGGCGAACTCGCCGAGGGGATGCGTCAGAAGCTGCTGCACGGTGTCGAGCTCGAGGATGGGCCGGCCAATTTCCTGCGCATCCGCGACGGCGGCGGCGAAGGCACCAATCACTGGTACCACGTCGCGCTCGCCGAAGGGCGGAATCGCGAAGTGCGTCGGATGTTCGAAGCGGCCGGCCTGATGGTCAGCCGATTGATCCGCACGCGCCACGGCCCGATTTCGCTGCCCAAGGGCCTGAAACGCGGCCGTTGGGAAGAGCTCGAGGACAACCAGGTACGGGCGCTGATGGCATCGGTCGGCCTGAAGGCGCCGGCCGAGGAGCGCGGCAGCCGCAATGCGGCGCCGGAGCGTCGTCAGCCGGATCCGATGCAGACGTCGATGGGCTTCATCAACCGCGAGCCGGTGCTGATGTCGCACAGCCGGTTCGAGCAGCAACCCCGCGGTCAGGGCCGTCGTGGTGCGGCGGGTGGCGGCTTCGGCGCGGGCGTGGGTAGTGGCACCGGTTTCGGTGCCGGCGCGGGCAATCGGGGTGCCGGTGGTCAGCGCGGCCGCGACGTCGACGGCAATCGCGCGCCGTCGCCCAACGGCAACCGTACCCGCACCGGCGGCAAGCGCGCTGGCGCGGCGCCAGGTAACGCCGGGGGCAATCGCGGACCAGGCGGCAACCGCGGCGGTAACCCCAATCGCGCCGGCGGCAACGCGGGTCCGGCCGGCGGCGGCGCCAACCGTGGCGGCGGCGCCCCGCGGGGGCGCTCGCGCGGACGGTAAGCGGCGCGCGGCACGACGCCAGAGGATTGGCCGGTCTTCGGCCGTCCTTTCATGACGGTCGCTTCAGACGGCTCGTCCGGCAATTGCGAGGCATCTACGCCGAGCGCTTGCCGGGCGAGCCGTTTATCGTTTCAGCGTGCTTTTTCAACCCATCGTTTTGTCGTAGTCGATCGAGTTCCGAAAGCGTCAAAACGCCATGTGAAACCGCGCTTAACGCGCAAAAAAGTGGTTTGCCAGAAAGCATTGGCGTGGTTCTTCCGGTTGTGGTTCCGGACCGCACGCGCGACCTTGAGAATGCGAGGACTTGCCGCCACATGGTCGAAAGATTCCCATGAAATCAAGCGGAAATGCGCGGCGCCCGGCGTACTGCGGATTGCGTTTGGGCCGAAAAATGGCTACAATCGCGAAGTCGCTGGGCGTACGGTTTCATGTGCGGCTCAGGTGCGACCACCGGCAATAAGATGATGGGCGTTTAGCCCATTTTTTTTTGCCGCTCAGTTAATCGTGGTTCGGCATCTCGGGTTCGCACGAACGTGCGCCGGCTTGGCGCGCGGCCCGCATTGGTTGTTTGCAGAAGAGGCGAGGCTCGCTGCGCGAACATCTAAGAGGGCACTGTGCAACTGACGGAACTGATTGAAACCACGGTCGTGGGACTCGGCTACGAGCTCGTCGATCTCGAGCGCACCGGGCGCGGCATGTTGTGTATCTATATCGACCAGCCGGCCGGCATCGCGATCGAAGACTGCGAGAAAGTCACGCGTCAGCTCCAGCACGTTCTGACGGTCGAAAATATCGATTACGAGCGGCTCGAAGTCTCGTCGCCTGGTCTCGACCGCCCGCTGAAAAAACTGGCGGATTTTGAACGTTTCGCGGGCAGCGAAGCGGTTATCACACTGAAAAAGCCATTCGACGGTCGGAAATCGTACCGGGGTATTTTGCATGCCCCGCAGGGCGAGACGATCGGTCTGGAATTTGAAGGAAAAGAAGGCGCCGCGATGCTCGATTTCACGCTCGCGGACATGGACAAGGCGCGCCTTGTTCCGAAAGTTGACTTTAGGAGCCGCAAACAATGAGTCGCGAAGTGTTGATGCTGGTGGATGCGCTGGCACGCGAGAAGAATGTCGATAAGGACGTGGTATTTGCCGCGCTCGAAGCGGCTCTCGCTTCGGCCTCCAAGAAACTCTTCGAAGAAGATGCGGATATCCGTGTTCACATCGACCGTGAAAGCGGCGAGCATGAAACGTTTCGCCGCTGGAAGGTGGTGCCGGACGAAGCCGGTCTGCAGGAGCCTGATCAGGAGATCCTGCTGTTCGAGGCGCGTGAGCAGCAGCCCAATATCCAGCTCGACGAGTACATCGAAGAACCGGTGCCGTCGATCGAATTCGGCCGTATCGGCGCGCAGGCCGCCAAGCAGGTGATCCTGCAGAAGGTGCGCGATGCCGAGCGCGAGCAGATCCTGAACGACTTCCTCGAGCGCGGCGAACACATCATGACTGGCTCGGTGAAGCGCCTTGACAAGGGCAACTTCATCGTCGAATCCGGCCGCGTGGAAGCGCTCCTGCGCCGCGACCAGCTGATTCCGAAGGAAAACCTGCGCGTGGGCGACCGCGTGCGCGCATATATCGCCAAGGTCGATCGCACCGCGCGTGGTCCGCAGATCGAGCTTTCGCGTACGGCGCCGGAATTCCTGATGAAGCTGTTCGAGATGGAAGTGCCGGAAATCGAGCAGGGCCTGCTCGAGATCAAGGCGGCGGCTCGCGATCCGGGCGTGCGCGCGAAGATCGGCGTGGTCGCCTACGACAAACGCATCGATCCGATCGGCACCTGCGTCGGTATCCGCGGCTCGCGCGTGCAGGCCGTGCGCAACGAGCTCGGTGGCGAAAACGTCGACATCGTGCTATGGTCGGAAGACCCCGCCCAGTTTGTGATCGGCGCGCTCGCGCCGGCAGCCGTACAGTCGATCGTCGTCGATGAGGAAAAGCATTCGATGGACGTCGTCGTCGACGAGAACGAACTTGCGGTCGCGATCGGCCGCAGTGGCCAGAATGTGCGGCTTGCCAGCGAACTCACCGGCTGGCAGATCAACATCATGACGCCGGACGAATCTGCGCAGAAGCAGAATCAGGAGCGCGGCGTTCTGCGCGACCTGTTCATGGCGCGTCTCGATGTCGACGAGGAAGTCGCCGACATCCTGATCGACGAAGGCTTCACGAGCCTCGAAGAGATCGCCTACGTGCCGCTCAACGAAATGCTCGAAATCGAGGCATTCGACGAAGACACCGTTCACGAACTGCGCAACCGCTCACGCGACGCGCTGTTGACGATGGCGATCGCGAACGAAGAAAAGGTCGAGAATGTAGCGCTCGACCTGAAGAGCCTGGACGGCATGGACGCCGACCTGCTCGCGAAACTGGCCGAACATCAGATCCAGACGCGCGACGAACTCGCCGAGCTGGCCGTGGATGAACTGGTCGAGATGACTGGGATGGGAGAGGATGCCGCTAAGGCGTTGATCATGAAAGCACGTGAACACTGGTTCCAGTGAGAAATGACCATGGCGCACTAAATTGACGCGGCCGTTAGGCCGCATGACACGATGCTAACCGCAAGGAATCGGTCCTTGCATTAAGAGGAATGAATGGCGAGTAACAACGTAGCCCAATTTGCCGCGGAACTAAAAATGCCTGCAGGCGTGCTGCTCGAGCAGCTGCAGGCGGCGGGCGTCACAAAAGCGAGCGAAGACGACAACCTGTCCGAGGCGGACAAGGCGCGTCTGCTCGACCACTTGCGCAAGTCCCACGGCTCGACTGATGCGGACAAGCGCAAGATCACGCTGACGAAACGGCATACGTCGGAAATCAAGCAATCCGATGCGACGGGTAAAGCTCGCACCATTCAGGTCGAGGTGCGCAAGAAGCGCACGTTCGTCCGCCGCGACGAGGCCGTCGCGGAAGGCGGGGATGCATCGAATCATGTGGCCGAGAACGCGGACGCCGAAGATCTCGAACTGCAGCGTCGTGAGGAAGAAGCACGTCACGAAGCCGAACTGCTCGAAAAGCAGGCGCAGGAACTGAAGGCGCGCCAGGAGCAGCTCGAGCGCGAAGAGGCTGAGCGTCAGGCGCGCGAGCAGGCTGCTGAAGCCGAGCGTCAGCGCGCGGAAGAAGACGCGAAGAAGCGCGCGGCGGCGGTGGCCGAGGCGGCAGCTCGCGAGAAGGCCCAGCAGGCTGCGGCGCAAGCCGCCGAACCGGTTGCTGCGAAGGCAAGCGAGCAGGACGACGAACGCGCGGCAGCTGAGCGCGCCGCGCAACGCGAAGCCGCGAAGAAAGCGGAGGACGCCGCGCGTCTGGCCGCCGAGAAGGCGCGGGCCGAGCAGGAAGAAATTGCCAAGCGCCGCGCGGCGGCCGAAGCCGAAGCACGTGCGATCCGCGAAATGATGAGCACGCCGCGCAAGGCGCAGGTGAAGGCGCCGGAGCCGGCACCGAAGCCCGTCGAGCCGCCCAAAGCTGCCGAAGCCAAGGGCACGCTGCATAAGCCGGCGCGTCCGGCTGGCGAGGCACCGGCGCGTCCGGCAGCCAGGAAGCCGGCAGCCGCGGCTCCGGCACCCGCGAGCGCACCGTCGGCCGGCGACAAGAAGAAGCCGGGCGCGGGCGGCAAGGGCGGCAACTGGCAGGACGACGCAGCGAAGCGCCGCGGCATCAAGACGCGCGGCGATTCGAGCGGCGGCGTCGATCGCGGCTGGCGCGGCGGTCCGAAGGGTCGCGGCAAGCATCAGGAGCAGGCCACCACGTTCCAGGCGCCGACCGAACCGATCGTGCGTGAAGTGCACGTGCCGGAAACCATCACGGTCGCGGATCTCGCGCACAAGATGGCGGTGAAGGCGTCGGAAGTCATCAAGGTGATGATGAAGCTCGGCCAGATGGTCACGATCAACCAGATGCTGGACCAGGAAACGGCGATGATCATCGTCGAGGAACTGGGCCACCACGCACTCGCGGCAAAGCTGGACGATCCGGAAGCCATGCTGGTCGAAGGCGAAGCGACCGACGCGGAAGCACTGCCGCGTCCCCCGGTCGTCACCGTGATGGGCCACGTCGACCACGGCAAGACCTCGCTGCTCGACTACATCCGCCGCGCGAAGGTTGCGGCTGGCGAAGCGGGCGGTATTACGCAGCATATTGGCGCTTACCACGTCGAAACGCCGCGCGGCGTGATCACGTTCCTCGACACACCGGGTCACGAAGCCTTTACGGCAATGCGTGCTCGCGGTGCGAAGGCGACCGACATCGTGATTCTGGTAGTCGCCGCCGACGACGGCGTAATGCCGCAGACGAAGGAAGCGATTTCCCACGCGAAGGCCGGTGGTGTACCGCTCGTCGTCGCGATCAACAAGATCGACAAGCCGGATGCGAATCCGGAGCGCGTGAAGCAGGAACTCGTCGCCGAAGGCGTCGTGCCGGAAGAGTACGGCGGCGACTCGCCGTTCGTGCCGGTGTCGGCGAAGACCGGCGCAGGCATCGACGATCTGCTCGAAAACGTGCTGCTGCAGGCCGAAGTGCTGGAGCTGAAGGCACCGGTCGAATCGCCGGCCAAGGGTCTCGTGATCGAAGCAAAGCTCGACAAGGGTAAGGGTCCGGTTGCAACGATCCTCGTCCAGTCGGGTACGCTGAATCGCGGTGACGTCGTGCTGGCAGGCAGCGCCTACGGTCGCGTGCGTGCCATGCTCGACGAAACCGGCAAGCCGACGAAGTCCGCTGGTCCGTCGATCCCGGTCGAAATCCAGGGCCTGTCGGAAGTGCCGCAGGCAGGCGAAGAAGTGATCGTCATGCCCGACGAGCGCAAGGCGCGTGAAGTTGCACTGTTCCGTCAGGGCAAGTTCCGCGACGTCAAGCTCGCCAAGCAGCAGGCCGCCAAGCTCGAGAACATGCTCGAGCAGATGGGCGAAGGCGAAGTGCAGTACATGCCGCTCATCGTCAAGGCTGACGTGCAGGGTTCGCAGGAAGCGCTGGTGCAGTCGCTGCAGAAGCTCTCCACCGACGAAGTGCGGGTGCAGATCGTGCACGGCGCGGTCGGCGGCATCAGCGAGTCGGACGTCAACCTCGCGACGGCGTCGAAGGCGGTCATCATCGGCTTCAACACGCGCGCGGATGCGCAGGCTCGCAAGCTCGCGGAAGCCAATGGCGTCGATATCCGCTACTACAACATCATCTACGACGCCGTGGATGAAGTGAAGGCGGCGATGTCGGGCATGCTGGCGCCGGAGAAGCGCGAAGTCGTGACGGGCACGGTCGAAGTGCGCCAGGTCTTCAAGGTGCCGAAGGTCGGCACGGTGGCCGGCTGTATGGTCACGGACGGTTTCGTCAAGCGCTCGTCGTCGGTGCGCGTGCTGCGCAACCACGTCGTTATCTTCACGGGCGAGCTCGATTCGCTCAAGCGCTTCAAGGACGACGTCAAGGAAGTCCGTCAGGGCTTCGAGTGCGGTATGTCGATCAAGAACTTCAACGATATCGTCGAAGGCGATCAGTTCGAAGTCTTCGAGGTTACCGAAGTCGCGCGTACGCTGTAATTCACGCGGCACGGCACAACAACGGGCGGAACGGGCTTGACGCCCGCTCCGCCCGTTGTTTTTGAGCCCGCTGTGTCGAGTTTGTCGCTGGCTTCGATGCCGCGTTCGTCGTGAGTGGGCCTACGGCGCGAGACCATCGCGCCGACAGTCTGCTCACTTGCCGCGGCGACGCGCGACGCCGCCGTATCGAATGAATAACAAACACGGCCCGCGCGAACCATTTTTTGCATCCGTCATCGCGGAGCACACAACACCATGTCTAAAAAACGTACTTCTCCCAATCGCAACGTGCAGATCGCCGATCAGATCCAGCGCGACCTGGCCGAGCTGCTGCGCGAGGTCAAGGATCCGCGCATCGGCATCGTCACGTTTCAGAGCGTCGAGCTGACGCCCGACTACGCGCACGCGAAGGTCTACTTCACGACGCTGACGGGCGACCCGCAACAGACGCTCGAAGCACTGACGCACGCGGCCGGCCATCTGCGCAATCTGCTGTTCAAGCGCCTGCATATCCATACGGTGCCGACGCTGCATTTCCACTACGACAAGACGATCGAGCGCGCCGTCGAAATGTCGCGTCTGATCGACGAGGCAAATTCCACGCGCGCGAAGGACGACTGAGCGACTGCTTCGCCGCGGCGTTCGATGTAGCGCGCGGCGCCGTTTTTCGCATTTCCCGAACGTTCTGCCTCATTCGATATGACCGCACCTCAACGCCCCCGCGTGCCGCGTCGCGCGCTCGACGGCGTGCTGCTGCTCGACAAGCCGATCGGCCTGTCGAGCAACGACGCGCTGATTCGCGCGAAACGTCTCTATCTGGCGAAAAAGGCGGGCCACACCGGCACGCTCGACCCGCTCGCAACCGGCCTGTTGCCGCTGTGTTTCGGCGAGGCCACCAAGTTTTCTCAAGATCTTCTCGAAGCTGACAAGACCTACGAGGCGACGATGCGCCTCGGCATCCGCACGACCACCGGCGACGCCGAAGGCGAGGCGCTCGAGATCCGCGCGGTCGACTGCGACGAAGCGGCGGTGCGGGCGGCCTTGCCACGCTTCATCGGCGGGATCGTTCAGATTCCGCCGATGTACTCGGCGCTCAAGCGTGACGGCAAGCCGCTGTACGAGTACGCGCGCGCTGGCCAGACGGTCGAGCGGGAGGGGCGGAGAGTGACGATTCACGCGCTCGAGCTGATCGCATGCGCATTGCCGGATGTCACGTTTCGCGTGACCTGCAGCAAGGGCACCTATGTGCGTACGCTTGCCGAGGACATCGGTGAGGCGCTCGGCTGCGGCGCGCATCTGGTCGCGCTCAGACGCACGGGCGTCGGCGCGCTGACGCTCGAGCATTCGATCACACTCGACGCATTGTCCGACGCGACCGAGGTCGAACGCGACGCATGGCTGCAACCGGTCGACGCGTTACTGTCGACGTTCCCGCAGGTCTCTCTCAATGACGACGACACACGCCGCTTCCTTCACGGTCAACGACTGAAGCTGTCGTCGTTGACGATCGCCGCCGACGCGCTGAGTGCTGCGCGCGTGAGGGTGTACTCGGCGCAGGGGCGGCTTCTTGGCGTCGCGAAGCCCGGCGATGGCGTGCTTGCGCCCGAACGTCTGGTCGTGACGGCGGAGAGCTAGATACTTCCGTTTTGCCAGTCGAACGCGGACGATAAAAAAGCGGGATCGCTCGATGGCGATCCCGCTTTTTTCATGCCCTCTGCTGCAGCCGTGTCGAACTAAAGCAACACCACGAACAACCCGCTCAATGCGCTGCGGCCGCCGCCGCTCCCGCGTCTCCGCCTGCGCGTTCCGGCCGCGTGATCCAGATCAGCGCGATCAGCGCGACAAAAATGCCGGCCGAAATGAAGAACAGATCGTTCACGCCGAGTTGCGCGGCCTGCTGCGTGACCATGGTGTTGAACAGACCATAGGTCTGCTGCTGATCCAGGCCCGCCGCACCCATCTGATGAATCGACTGACCAAACGTAGGGTTGTAGGCGTTCGCCTGCTCGGTCAGTTGCGCATGATGCATGATCGTGCGGTGATCCCATGCGGTCTGGAAAATCGACGTGCCGATACCGCCGCACATGATCCGCACGAAATTCGACAGCCCCGAGGCGGCCGGAATCCGATGGCCCGGCAAACCCGACAGCGTAATCGACACGAGCGGAATAAAGAAGCCGGCCATGCCGATGCCCTGGATCAGCGTGGGCAACATCAGCGAGTACGTATCGACGCCGGTTGTATAACGCGAGCGCATCCAGAAACACAGCGCGAAAATCAGGAACGACAGCGTCGCGATATAGCGCGGGTCGGTGCGCGGCAGCATCTTGCCGGTCAGCGGCGAGAGCAGGATCGCGAACAGACCGACGGGCGCCATCACGAGTCCGGCTTCGGTCGCGGTGTAGCCGATATCGGTCTGCAGCCACAGCGGCAGCAGCACGAGATTGCCGAAGTACAGTCCATAGCCGATCGACAGCGCGATCGTGCCGCCGGTGAAATTACGTCGGCTGAACAGCGACAGATCGACCACCGGATGCTCGGCCGTCAGCTCCCACACGATAAAAAACGCGAGCGCGATCACCGCGACGAGCGCGAGCACTACGATCGTGGTCGAGGAGAACCAGTCGAGGTCCTTGCCTTTGTCGAGCATGACCTGAAGCGAGCCGACCCAGACGATCAGCAGACCGAGGCCGACGCCGTCGATTGGCGCCTTTCGGATGACCGAATCGCGGTTGCGGAAGATCATCCACGTTGCCACGGCCGCGATCGCACCGACCGGAATGTTGACGTAGAAAATCCACGGCCACGAGATATTGTCGGAAATCCAGCCGCCGAGAATTGGGCCGGCAACCGGCGCGATCAGCGTGGTCATTGCCCACATCGATAGCGCCATCGGCGCCTTCGCGCGCGGATAGCTCGCGAGCAGCAGCGTTTGCGACAGCGGGATCATCGGGCCTGCCACCGCGCCTTGCAGCACGCGCGACGCAAGCAGGAACGGCAAGTTCGGCGAGAGTCCGCACATCCACGACGACAGCACGAACAGGATGATCGACGCCATGAACAGCCGCACCTGGCCGACGCGGTCGGTAAGCCAACCGGTCAGCGGCACCGAAATTGCATTGGCCACCGCGAACGACGTGATCACCCACGTGCCCTGGTCGGACGACACACCGAGGTCGCCGGAAATCGACGGGATCGACACGTTCGCGATCGAGGTGTCGAGCACGTTCATGAACACGGCGAGCGACACCGCGATGGTGCCGATCACCAGTTGCGCACCCTCGAGTGGCGGGTGAGCGACTTGTGCCTGAGGCTGAGCCATTAAGAGAGCCTTCTATGAATCGTCGCGCGGAGCCTTAGCTCTTCTTGTTTGCCGCCGATTTCGCGGCCGCGCCGTTCACCGCGGTCGACTTCTGCGAGCCGCCATTCACGTTCGGACCAGCGTTTTCCGCGATGATGCGCGCGATTTCCGCGTCGGCTTCCGCGCCGTACTTGTCGAACACGTTGGTCTGGTAAGTCGTGGTCGGCGCCTGGCCGAGCTGGCCGCCTGTGTCGTCCTTGATGTTCACGTCAGCCTGCATCGACAGACCGATGCGCAGCGGGTGCTTCTCGAGTTCTTGCGGATCGAGCGAAATACGCACCGGCAGACGCTGCACGACCTTGATCCAGTTGCCAGTCGCGTTCTGCGCCGGCAGCAGCGAGAACGCCGAACCCGTGCCGGCCGAGAAGCCGACCACCTTGCCGTGATACGGCACCGACGAGCCGTACACGTCGGCCGTCAGTTCGACCGGCTGGCCGATGCGCATGTGCTTCAGTTGCACTTCCTTGAAGTTCGCGTCGACCCATACGTCATGCAGCGGCACGATCGCCATCAGCGGCGTGCCCGGCGATACGCGCTGGCCGACCTGCACCGAGCGTTTCGCGACATAGCCGGTGACGGGCGCGGGCAGCGTGTTGCGAGCGTGGTTCAGGTAGGCGTCACGCAGCTTGGCGGCGGCTGCCTGCACGTTCGGGTGATCGGCGATCGTGGTGTTCGCGGTCAGCGCGCGGTTTGCCGCGAGCTGTTGCTTGGCGGCGTCGAGCCCGGCTTCCGCGGACTTGACGGCGTCGCGTGCGTGCGAGATTTCTTCCTGCGATACCGCGCCGGTCTGCGCGACCGTCATACGGCGCTTCAGGTCATCCTGGGCGCGCGACAGGTCCGCCTGGCGCGCCGCGACCTGCGCTTCGTACTGGCTGTCGTCGGCGAACAGACCGCGCACCTGACGCACCACCTGCGCGAGATTCGCCTCGGCCTGTTGGAGCGCAACGCGCGCGTCGGCCGGGTCGAGCACGACGAGCGGGTCGCCGGCCTTGACGACCTGGGTGTCGTCCGCGTTGACCGCGATTACCGTGCCGGTGACCTGCGGCGTGATCTGTACGACGTTGCCGCTGACGTAGGCGTCGTCGGTGTCTTCATGGAAGCGCGCGTCGAGGAAGTAGTACAGACCGTAGGCGACCGCGGCGATCAGGATCACGATGACGAGCAGCGTCATCATGCGCTTGCGTTTGCCGTTGTTCGCCGCTTGCGGTGGAGTGGCGGGCTGCTGGGGGGTGCTCATTGATGTGCTCCGGGTTCTTTTGAACGTCGTCGTTTATTCGGGTGTTCGTGCGTGTGCGTTGGCGCGGGCGGGCTCGCTCAGTTTGCGGCGGTGCTCGTGGCGTGGTTCGCTGCGTTGGCCGATGCGGGGCCATCGTTCGGCGGCACCACGAGACCGGTCTGCGTCGCGTCGAAGCCGCCACCCAGCGCCTTGATCAGGCCGATCTGCAGACTGCGGCGGCGCATCTGCAGACCCGTCACCGTCTGCTCGGCGGCGAGCCGGTTTTCGTCGGCGGTCAGCACCTGCAACTGCGGCGACAGGCCCGCCTTGTAGCGCACCACGGCGAGCTGGTAGGCCTTGGTCGACGCGTCGAGCGCGCGCTGGGCATCGCCCTGCTGGCGGTCGATCGAGCGGATCGACGAGACCTGCGTCGACACGTCCTGCAACGCATTGATCAGCGTCTGGTTGTAGCTCGCGACGTCGCCCTCGAAGTCGGCATAGCGGCCCTTCAGTTGCGCGCGCAGCGCGCCGGCGTCGAAGATCGGCAGATGGATCGCCGGTCCGAACTGGATCTGACGGCTCGACGCGGTCAGGAAACGGCCCCAGCCGAACGCGTCGAAACCGAAGCCGGCTGCGAGATTCACATCGGGGAAGAACTCGGCTTTCGCCTCCTTCACGTCGTGCATCGCGGCTTCGACCTGCCAGCGTGCGGCGACGATGTCCGCGCGGCGCGATACGAGATCGGCCGGGATATTGTCCGGCAGCGCGACCACGTTGCCGCCCGTGAGCACCGGCTTGTCGATCTGCAGGCCGCGATCCGGCCCTTTGCCGAGCAGCGCGCCCAACTGGTAGCGCACGACGGTGATCTGGCCGTCGAGGTCGGTCAGGTTCGACTGGCTCGTCGCGACATTGCCGGCGGCGGTCTGCTTCTCGACGTTGGTGTCGAGGCCAGCCGTCACGCGGTCATTCGTGATTCGACCGACATCCTGACGGTTCGCGATCTCACGCGCGGAGATGTCGCGGAACGCATACAACTGCGCGAGTTGGTTGTAGGTGCTCGCCACCGACGCGGCCAGCGTCACGCGTGCCTGCTGCACGTCGGCCTCGGCGGCCTTCTGCTGCGACACGGCCTGGCCGAGCCGCTGACGGTTCTTGCCCCACAGGTCGAGGTCCCACGACGCGCTCGCGAGCACGTTGTTCTCGCTATACCACGTGCCACCGAACGGAGGCGGATAGAGGGCGTTGGCCGAGTACAGCTCGCGGGTCCACGAATAGCTCGCATTGACCTTCGGGAACAGCGCCGCGCGCGAGCTTTCGATATACGACGAAGCCTTCGCGAGCCGCGCCTGCGCCTGGGCGATCGACGGGCTCCCCTCGAGTGCTTCCGCGATCAGCTTCGGCAGTTGCGGGTCGCCGAACTGGTTGGCCCAGTCGAGCGATGGCCACTGGCCGCCCTCGTTGGGCAGGCTCTGCGTCGACTCGTACTGCGTCGGCGAGGCGATCTGTTTGTCGCTTTTGACGCCGAAGTAGTTCGCGCACCCCGTGAGGGCGAGCGCTGTCACCGCGGCGGCGACAGCGGCCCGGCTTGACAGCGCGGGCGCGGACAGGGAAAGGGATTTCATCGCTCGACTCTTTGAGTGGAATGTAATGGTGGACGCAGCAAGCAACTTCTTAAGATTTGGTATCGAGATGGCTTGCGGCATCGCGGGAAAGTCCCGTTTGTTCGCCGGAATTGATCAGCACGCGGCGCAGCATGCTCTTCAGGAACCCGACTTCCTCGGGGGTGAACCCGTTCAGCAGGTTATCGAGCACGCCGTTGAAAATGCCCGGCATGCGGGCCGCGATCGCATGGCCTTCCGGCGTCAACGCGAGGCGCACGACGCGTCGGTCCTCGTTGCTGCGCACGCGCGTGAGCAGGCCGCGCTTCTCGAGCCGGTCGATCAGCCGCGTGACGGCGCTTGCGTCGATACCGTATTCACGGGCCAGTTCGGCCGCCAGCAGGCATTTGCCGCTCGCCACCATGAACAGGATGCTGCCTTGCTGGCTCGTGATGCCGAGTTCGGCCACGGTGCGTTGCGTGATCAGGTTCGACAGGGTCGATTTCACGCGCGAGAGGAGATAGCCAACGCTTTCGCCGAGCTGGTACTCGCTGAGGTCAGGCGTGGATTCGTGGGACGGCTCCGTCATGATTCTCGTGCGAATGCAATGGTTGACTAGGCATTAGTATAACGGGCTGTTGATTGACACGACAAGCGTTATTACAGCTTAGGCAAGGATTTCTTCGCGCTCAAGAAGCAAGCGGTACGGATTGACGTAGGGCGCGGGGGAGGGCCCGTGCGACCGCCGTTGATGAGGCGAAGAACGGACGGTCTATCGGGGAATACCAGAAAGGATCATTTGTACATGCTATAATGTTGGGTTCCCAAAAGTGCGCTTTGGGCTTGTTGTCGTGGTTTAGCTCTTCGACCAGCAGCATTAGCAAGCGGCGCACTCAACCGTCTTCAGGTTTCCTATGACCCGCGCCCTACGCAACATCGCCATCATTGCTCACGTCGACCACGGCAAGACTACGCTCGTCGACCAGCTCCTCCGTCAGACCGCCACGTTCCGCGAGAATCAGCAGATCGCCGAGCGCGTGATGGACTCGAACGACATCGAAAAGGAGCGCGGCATCACGATCCTGTCGAAGAACTGCGCGGTGGAGTACGAAGGCACGCACATCAACATCGTCGACACGCCGGGACACGCCGACTTCGGCGGCGAAGTGGAGCGCGTGCTGTCGATGGTCGACTCGGTGCTGCTGCTCGTCGACGCGGTCGAAGGCCCGATGCCGCAAACCCGCTTCGTCACGAAGAAGGCGCTCGCGCTCGGTCTGAAGCCGATCGTCGTGATCAACAAGGTCGACCGTCCGGGCGCGCGCATCGACTGGGTGATCAACCAGACCTTCGACCTGTTCGACAAGCTCGGCGCGAACGAAGAGCAGCTGGACTTCCCGATCGTCTATGCATCGGGCCTGAACGGTTATGCTGGTCTCTCGCCGGACGTGCGCGACGGCAACATGCGCCCTCTGTTCGAAGCGATTCTCGAGCACGTGCCGGTTCGCCCGGCCGATCCGGAAGGTCCGCTGCAGTTGCAGATCACGTCGCTCGACTACTCGTCGTACGTCGGCCGTATCGGCATTGGCCGGATCACGCGTGGCCGCATCAAGCCGGGCATGGCCGTCGCGGTGCGCTCGGGTCCGGACGGCGAAATCCTCAATCGCAAGATCAACCAGGTGCTGTCGTTCGAAGGCCTCGATCGCGTGCAGGTCGACTCGGCAGAAGCCGGCGACATCGTGCTGATCAACGGTATCGAGGAAGTCGGCATCGGCGTGACGATCTGCTCGCCGGAACAGCCTGAAGCGCTGCCGATGATCACCGTCGACGAACCCACGCTGACGATGAACTTCCTCGTCAACTCGTCGCCGCTCGCGGGCCGCGAAGGCAAGTTCGTCACGAGCCGTCAGATTCGCGACCGCCTGATGAAGGAGTTGAACCATAACGTCGCGCTGCGCGTGCGCGACACCGGCGACGAAACCACATTCGAAGTGGCGGGTCGTGGTGAGTTGCACCTGACCATTCTGGTCGAGAACATGCGTCGCGAAGGTTACGAGCTGGCCGTGTCGCGTCCGCGCGTCGTGATGCAGGAAATCGAGGGCGTCAAGCACGAGCCGTACGAAAACCTGACCGTCGACATGGAAGACACCCACCAGGGCGGCGTGATGGAAGAGCTCGGCCGCCGTAAGGGCGAAATGCTGGACATGGCGTCGGACGGCCGTGGCCGCACACGTCTCGAGTACCGTATTTCGGCGCGTGGTCTGATCGGCTTCCAGTCGGAATTCCTCACGCTCACGCGTGGCACGGGCCTGATGAGCCACACGTTCGATTCGTACCAGCCGGTCAAGGAAGGCGCGGTCGGCGAGCGTCGCAACGGCGTGCTGATCTCGCAGGACGACGGCGCAGCCGTCGCGTACGCTCTGTGGAAGCTGCAGGATCGCGGCCGCATGTTCGTGACGCCGGGTGATGCGCTGTATGAAGGCATGATCATCGGCATTCACAGCCGTGACAATGACCTCGTCGTGAACCCGATCAAGGGCAAGCAGCTCACGAACGTGCGCGCCTCGGGCACCGATGAAGCCGTGCGTCTCGTGCCGCCGGTTCAGATGTCGCTCGAATACGCGGTCGAGTTCATCGACGACGACGAACTGGTCGAAGTCACGCCGAAATCGATCCGTCTGCGCAAGCGCTATCTGAAGGAACACGAGCGCCGCAGCGCGAGCCGCAACAAGGTTGCCGGCGAGTAAGCAGGACTCGAACCTGTCCGGTTAGCAGGGAACGGAAGCCACCTTCGGGTGGCTTCTTTGTTTTCGGCGCAGCAATCTTGCGGCGCTGCATCATGCCCGCCGTATTCCTCGGCCGCCGATCAGTGGCAACCCGATCACGCTCTTCGTTTTCATTTCCCGCAGAACATTGTTGCGCGCCATGAAGAGGTGCCTGACTACCCGTGAAACGCCCGTCATCACGGCGTTTGCGCCTACGCGGTTCGCTATCTGGGCTATTCGTTCTGTGCTATGCTCCCGGGTGCAAAGTTTTAGGTCCTTCCAAGCAAGACTTGATTCGCGCAATCCGCTAAACGGTCAGGCCGTGTCGCGGAAGGTTCTGTAACCCGCTATTTCTCGAGAAGCTCGAAGAAAGGTGAGCGTAAAAATGATGAAGCAATTCCAGTCGAACTCTTATCTGTTCGGCGGCAATGCTCCGTACGTTGAAGAAATGTACGAAGCGTATCTCGATAATCCGGCGTCAGTGCCCGAGACCTGGCGCAGCTATTTCGATGCGTTGCAGAACGTGCCCGCATCGGATGGCAGTAATGCCAACGACGTGGCCCACGGCCCGATCGTCGAATCGTTTGCCCAGCGCGCCAAGGCCAATGCCTTCCTGCCGCGCGCAACGGCCGGCGGCGAAGATCTCGCAACCGCCCGCAAACAGGTTTACGTCCAGTCCCTCATCGGCGCATATCGCTTCCTCGGCTCGCAATGGGCCAATCTCGATCCTCTGAAGCGCCGCGAACGTCCCGCGATCCCCGAACTTGAACCCGCGTTCTACGACTTCACCGAAGCCGACATGGACGAGGAGTTCAGCGCAACGAATCTGTACTTCGGGTTCGAGCGCGCGACGCTGCGCGAGATCGTCAAGGCCCTGCGCGACACGTATTGCGGCACGATCGGCGCCGAGTACATGTACATCAGCGATCCGGAGCAGAAGCGCTGGTGGAAGGAACGCCTCGAGTCGATCCGTTCGACGCCGAGCTTCAGCAACGACAAGAAGAAGCACATCCTGAACCGCCTGACGGCCGCCGAAGGCCTCGAGCGTTTCCTGCACACCAAGTACGTCGGCCAGAAGCGCTTCTCGCTCGAAGGCGGCGAGAGCTTCATCGCGGCGATGGACGAAGTCGTGCGTCACGGCGGTCTGCGCGGCGTTCAGGAAATCGTCATCGCGATGGCTCACCGTGGCCGTCTGAATGTGCTGGTCAACACGCTCGGCAAGATGCCGGCTGACCTGTTCGCCGAATTCGAAGGCAAGCACGTCGACGATCTGCCGGCTGGCGACGTCAAGTACCACAAGGGCTTCTCGTCGGACGTCGCGACGGAAGGCGGTCCGGTTCACCTGTCGCTCGCGTTCAACCCGTCGCACCTCGAAATCGTCAACCCGGTGGTCGAGGGCTCGGCGAAGGCGCGTATGGATCGTCGCGGCGACGAAGACGGCCTCCAGGTGCTGCCGGTGCAGATCCACGGCGACGCGGCTTTCGCGGGCCAGGGCGTCGTGATGGAAACGCTGAACCTCGCGCAAACGCGCGGTTACGGCACGCACGGCACGCTGCACATCGTCATCAACAATCAGATCGGCTTCACGACGTCGGACCCGCGCGACTCGCGCTCCACGTTGTATTGCTCGGACGTCGTCAAGATGATCGAAGCGCCGGTTCTGCACGTGAACGGTGACGATCCCGAAGCGGTCGTGCTGGCCATCCAGATGGCCATCGACTTCCGCATGCAGTTCCACAAGGACGTCGTCGTCGACATCGTCTGCTTCCGCAAGCTGGGCCACAACGAGCAGGACACCCCGGCGGTCACGCAGCCGTTGATGTACAAGACGATCGCGAAGCACCCGGGTACGCGCGCGCTGTACGCTGAAAAGCTCGTGCAGCAAGGCGTGATCAAGGCCGACGAAGGCGACGAATTCGTCAAGGCCTACCGCAAGGCGATGGACGAAGGCCATCACACGATCGACCCGGTACTCTCGAACTACAAGAGCAAGTACGCGGTCGACTGGGTGCCGTTCCTGAACCGCAAGTGGACCGACGCGGCCGACACGGCCGTGCCGCTCGCGGAACTGAAGCGCCTCGCCGAGCGCATCACCACGATTCCGGAAAACTTCAAGGTTCACCCGCTCGTCGAGCGCGTGATCAACGACCGTCGCGCCATGGGTCGCGGCGAATCGAAGCTCGACTGGGGCATGGGCGAGCATCTCGCGTTCGCCTCGCTGGTCGCATCCGGTTATGCCGTGCGCCTGACCGGTCAGGACTCGGGCCGCGGCACGTTCACGCACCGTCACGCGGTGCTGCACGACCAGAACCGCGAGCGCTGGAACGACGGCACGTACGTGCCGCTGCAGAACATCGCCGAAGGCCAGGCGAAGTTCACGGTGATCGACTCGGTGCTGTCGGAAGAAGCGGTGCTCGGCTTCGAATACGGCTACTCGACCGCTGAACCGAACACGTTCGTCGCGTGGGAAGCGCAGTTCGGCGACTTCGTGAACGGCGCGCAGGTCGTGATCGACCAGTTCATCTCGTCGGGCGAAGTGAAGTGGGGCCGCGTGTCGGGCCTGACCATGCTGCTGCCGCACGGCTACGAAGGCCAAGGTCCGGAGCACTCGTCGGCGCGTATCGAGCGTTTCCTGCAACTGTGCGCAGACCACAACATGCAGGTCGTTCAGCCGACCACGCCGGCGCAGGTCTTCCACCTGCTGCGTCGCCAGATGATCCGCCTGTTCCGCAAGCCGCTGATCGTCTTCACGCCGAAGTCGCTGCTGCGCCACAAGGAAGCCGTCTCGGATCTGTCGGAACTCGCGAAGGGTTCGTTCCAGCCGGTCATCGGCGAAGTGGACGAAACCATCGACGCGAAGAAGGTCAAGCGCGTGGTCGCCTGCTCGGGCCGCGTGTACTACGACCTCATCGCGCATCGCCGCGAAGCGAAGGCGAACGACGTCGCGATCATCCGTATCGAACAGCTCTATCCGTTCGCGCACAAGCAGTTCGAAGCGGAAATGAAGAAGTACGACAACGCGACCGAAGTGGTGTGGGTGCAGGACGAGCCGCAGAATCAGGGCCCGTGGTTCTACATCGAGCACCACCTGAAGGAAGGCATGAAGGACGGGCAGAAGCTGGCGTACAGCGGCCGCCCGGCTTCGGCTTCGCCTGCAGTCGGTTACTACGCGAAGCACTACGAGCAGCAGAAGGCGCTGGTCGAAGGCGCTTTCGGCCGCCTCAAGAGCGCGTCGATCGCTAAATAAAGAAACAGACGAGCCGGGAGAGCGCAGGGCGCTTTCCCGCGCCGCGCCGAACGTTTCCCATGAGGGTCAGGCGCGGCGTTCATGGTTCGCAGGCGGTCGTGAAGAAGCGCCGTCACCCGATACGTATTCAGGATACTCATAATGGCTATTGTTGAAGTCAAGGTTCCCCAGCTCTCCGAGTCGGTCTCGGAAGCGACCATGCTGCAGTGGAAGAAGAAGCCCGGCGAGGCTGTCGCTCAGGACGAAATCCTCATCGAAATCGAGACCGACAAGGTCGTGCTCGAAGTGCCGGCTCCGGCAGCAGGCGTGCTCGCGCAAGTCATCTCGAACGACGGCGACACGGTCACCGCCGATCAGGTGATCGCGAAGATCGACACCGAAGGCACCGCAGGCGCCGCCGCTGTCGAAGCCGAAGTGAAGCCGGCTCCGGTCGCCGCACCGGCTGCCGCTCCCGCGCCGGCCGCTCAGGCTGCCGCCGCAACGGGCTCGAACACCGCTGCTTCGCCGGCTGCCGGCAAGCTGATGGCCGAGAAGGGTCTGGCTGCGGGCGACGTCGCCGGCACGGGCCGTGACGGCCGCATCACGAAGGGCGACGTGCTCACCGCCGGCGCTCCGGCTGCCAAGGCGGCACCGGCTCCGGCCGCCGCTCCGAAGGCTGCGAAGCCGTCGCTGCCGGACGTCAAGGCACCGGCATCAGCCGACCAGTGGCTGAAGGACCGTCCGGAACAGCGCGTGCCGATGTCGCGTCTGCGTGCGCGTATCGCCGAGCGTCTGCTCGAGTCGCAGCAAACCAACGCCATCCTCACGACGTTCAACGAAGTGAACATGGCGCCGGTCATGGATCTGCGCAACAAGTACAAGGACAAGTTCGAGAAGGAACACGGCGTGAAGCTCGGCTTCATGTCGTTCTTCGTGAAGGCGGCTGTTCACGCGCTGAAGAAGTTCCCGCTCGTGAATGCGTCGATCGACGGTAACGACATCGTCTATCACGGCTACTTCGACATCGGTATCGCTGTCGGCTCGCCGCGTGGTCTGGTGGTGCCGATCCTGCGCAACGCGGATCAGCTGAGCCTCGCCGACATCGAGAAGAAGATCGCCGAATTCGGTCAGAAGGCGAAGGACGGCAAGCTGTCGATCGAAGAAATGACCGGCGGTACGTTCTCGATCTCGAACGGCGGCGTGTTCGGCTCGATGCTGTCGACCCCGATCATCAACCCGCCGCAGTCCGCGATTCTCGGCGTGCACGCCACCAAGGAGCGCGCTGTGGTCGAAAACGGCCAGATCGTGATCCGCCCGATGAACTACCTCGCGCTGTCGTACGACCACCGCATCATCGACGGCCGCGAAGCAGTGCTGTCGCTGGTCGCGATGAAGGACGCGCTGGAAGATCCGGCTCGCCTGCTGCTCGACCTGTAAGCGCTCGTTCCACTGACGCCGGCCTGCGCTTTGCGTGAACCGGCGTCATCCGTAGTACGTCTTTAGCATTCCGCAGTACAGGAACGGCGCGCGCCACCCCAGGTGGCCCGGCGCCGTTCCGCCATCAAAGGGATTGTCATGTCCAAAGAATTTGACGTCGTCGTGATCGGCGCAGGCCCTGGCGGTTATATCGCCGCCATCCGCGCAGCGCAGCTCGGCAAGACCGTCGCATGTATCGAAAAGTGGAAGAACCCGGCCGGCGCGCTGAAGCTCGGCGGCACCTGCCTGAACGTCGGCTGCATTCCGTCGAAGGCGCTGCTTGCGTCGTCGGAAGAGTTTGAAAACGCGTCGCATCACCTCGCCGACCACGGTATCTCGGTCGAGAACGTGCAGGTCGATATCTCGAAGATGATGTCCCGCAAGGACGGCATCGTCGAGAAGATGACCAAGGGCATCGAATTCCTGTTCCGCAAGAACAAGATCACGTGGCTCAAGGGCCACGGCAAGTTCACCGGCAAGACCGACGCCGGCGTGCAGATCGAAGTGAGCGGCGAAGGCACGGATGGTGCAAGCAGCGAAGTCGTCACCGCGAAGAACGTGATCATCGCGACGGGTTCGAAGGCGCGTCACCTGCCGGGCATTCCGGTCGACAACAAGCTGATCGCCGACAACGAAGGCGCGCTCTCGTTCGACACGGCACCGAAGAAGCTCGCCGTGATCGGCGCGGGCGTGATCGGTCTGGAACTCGGCTCGGTGTGGCGCCGCCTCGGCGCCGACGTGACCGTGCTCGAAGCGCTGCCGGAATTCCTCGGCGCGGCTGACCAGGCGCTGTCGAAGGAAGCGGCCAAGCAGTTCAAGAAGCAGGGTCTCGACATCCACGTCGGCGTAAAGGTCGGCGAAGTGAAGACGAGCGAAAACGGCGTGACGATCGCCTACACGGACAAGGACGGCAACGCACAGACGCTCGAAGCCGACCGACTGATCGTGTCGGTCGGCCGTGTGCCGAACACCGACAACCTCGGCCTCGAATCGATCGGCCTGAAGGCCAACGAGCGCGGCTTCATCGACGTGGACGACCACTGCGCGACGGCCGTGCCGAACGTGTACGCGATCGGCGACGTGGTGCGCGGCCCGATGCTCGCGCACAAGGCCGAAGACGAAGGCGTGATGGTCGCGGAAGTGATCGACGGCCAGAAGCCGCACATCGACTACAACTGCGTTCCGTGGGTGATCTACACCGAGCCGGAAATCGCATGGGTCGGCAAGACCGAGCAGCAGCTCAAGGCAGAAGGCCGCGAGATCAAGACGGGCCAGTTCCCGTTCATGGCGAACGGCCGCGCGCTGGGCATCAACAAGGCGGATGGTTTCGTCAAGATGATCGCCGACGCGAAGACCGACGAACTGCTCGGCGTGCACATCATCTCGGCGAACGCATCGGACCTGATCGCGGAAGCCGTGGTGGCGATGGAGTTCAAGGCGGCGTCGGAAGACATCGGCCGTATTTGCCATCCGCACCCGTCGCTGTCGGAAGTCATGCGCGAAGCGGCACTCGCTGTCGACAAGCGCGCGCTGAACATGTAAGCACGCACGCCTGACCGAAACGCAATCTTGGCATCACCAAAGGCGGGCGGGGTTCACTCCCTCCCGCCTTTCTTTTTGCAGCAACACGATGAACGTCACCGAATACTACGAAAAAGAACTGCAGACGCGCGGTTATCAATCCGATCCGGCCCAGCGCGCGGCGGTCGACCGCCTGCAGCGGTGCTTTGAAGAGTGGACCGAATACAAGTCGCGCCGCTCGAACGCGTTCAAGAAACTGATCATTCACCCCGATCTGCCGCGCGGCGTGTACATGTGGGGCGGCGTGGGCCGCGGCAAGAGCTTCCTGATGGACAGCTTCTACACGATCGTGCCGTTGCATCGCAAAACACGTTTGCATTTCCACGAGTTCATGCGCGAAGTGCATCGTGAGCTCGAAGACCTCAAAGGCCAGGCCGACCCGCTCGACGAACTCGCGCGCCGCATCGCGAAGCGTTATCGGCTGATCTGTTTCGACGAATTCCATGTGTCGGATATCGCCGACGCGATGATTCTCTACCGTCTGCTCGACAAGCTGTTCGAGAACGGCGTGCAGTTCGTGATGACGTCCAATTACGATCCCGACACGCTATACCCGGACGGCCTGCATCGCGACCGCATGCTGCCCGCGATCGAGCTGATCAAGCAGAAGCTCGACGTGATCAACGTCGACGCGGGGATCGACTACCGGCAGCGCACGCTTGCGCAGGTGGAGGTCTATCACACGCCGCTCGACGCCGCCGCCGGCAAGGCGCTGCGCGACGCCTTCGCGCGCCTCGCCGCGGTACCCGACGAAAGTCCGCTGCTGCATATCGAGAAGCGCGAGCTGAAGGCGCTGCGCCGCGCGGACGGCGTCGTCTGGTTCGACTTCGCGACGTTGTGCGGCGGCCCGCGCTCGCAGAACGACTACCTCGAACTCGCGAGTCGCTTTCACGCGGTGATCCTGTCGGACGTGCCGCAGATGTCGGTGCGTATGGCGTCGGAAGCGCGCCGTTTCACATGGCTGATCGACGTGTTCTACGACCACAAGGTCAAGCTGCTGATGTCGGCCGCGGTGCCGCCGGAGCAACTGTACGTCGACGGGCCGATGGCCAACGAATTCACGCGTACGGTGTCGCGCATCGTCGAGATGCAGTCGAAGGAGTATCTCGACACGCCGCGCCGGATCGTCGATACATCGCTGACCTGAGCCGCAACGTACAACGCAGTTTGAGGAATCGGAGTGGTCTTATATTCTGCGCACGGATGACTGGCTATCTTTTGTCGTCGTTTTGACAAAGGAGAAAGCATGAACCCGTATCGCGATATCACAGATGAAGAATGGCAGCGCGTTGCGCCACTGCTGCCCGAACTCAGGCCACGTACCGAAATGCGTGGCCGCCCGCTTGCCAATACCCGCTCGGTGCTCAACGGCGTGCTGTGGGTCATGTATAACGGCGCCACCTGGTCGGCCATGCCGCGTCGGTACCCGTCGTATCAGACCTGCCATCGCCGCTTCAAGTCGTGGTACGAATCGGGCGTACTCAAGCACGTCATGGAGCAACTGCTCGGCGCCGCGAGCGAAGATCTCTGCAGTTTGATGGAAGCGCGTATGCGCACGCACGCGAACCCGCAGCACAAGGGCACCGCAGCTGAGCGCGTACCCCCGGCGTTCCGTGTTCCGCCCGTCGTATACAACCCGGCATCGGCCGCGCCGGTGTCCGCCTCGCCATTCGCTGGTGCTGCATCGTTCAAACAGGCCGCATGACCATTTCAAACAGCCCGCCACAATGGAAACGGCCGCGCGATTCGTGATCGCCGGCCGTTTTTTTATGCTGCATTTACTCTAACGACGTGTGAGGCGCTACCCATGCGCAGCACGTCGAATCTCACTGCTGCCGGATCCACGTCTGCGAGCGGCCGAGCAGCGCAACGCCAATGTAGCCGCGCACCACGAGCTTGTTGCCGCTGTCTTCGAGATGCATCTTGCACTTGTAGAGTTTGCCGTTTTCCGGATCGAGAATCTGACCGTGATCCCACGCGTCGCCATCCTTCTTCATGCTGTTGATGATCGTCATGCCGAGAATCGGCTGATCCTTCCGCGCGTCGGTGCATTCGGTACAGCGGCGATCCGGCTGGTTGTTTGCGCCGAGCCCTCTGATCACCTTGCCGCTCAGTTCGCCGTTACCGTCCTGGGTGATCTGTATGAGCGCCTTCGGCTGGCCCGTGTGATCGTCGATGGTTTGCCACGTGCCAATCGGCGTTTCGGTCTGCGCCATCGCGGTCGCGGCGCTGGCGAGCAGGGCGCCGGCCAGCGCGGCGTGGCGGACGGTGCGCATTGCGAGCGCGCGAGCACGTTGAGTGAATTGCGTCATTGTCTTCCTCCTTGATGTGAGTCCGCGCGATCATGGTCGCGCGGCGTTATGGGCATCGCGGTCGGGTGTGCGGCACCGGCCTTTGCGATGCAGGACGATGCCAGCGGCGTGCCGTTTTCATCGTCAGCGCAGAATACGCGAAAGCGCACCCGTCGTTTGATAGTGGGGCTTCTAATCAGCACGCGACGCTTCTAAAGCGCGTCAATGCGGCTGTGAGAAGAATGTCGCGTTCGCGGGGCGGACAGATCGAGGCTGCAAATCAATTTCCGCACCGGTTTGTTCGGTGCAATCGCGATCCTCTTGCTCGACGCATACGCCGACACGCAGCCGAGCACGTGGCGCGAGTCGCTCAGCAGCAACGGACAGAGCCCGAAACCCGCGAAAGTAAGTAATAATGGCCGGCTTCTACTAAAACAAAATCTGTTCAGCAGGTAATACATGGACCGAAACTCAAAGCTACGAGAGATTGCTCTGGCCGCATGCATCGTATTGGGGGCTCTTCGGGGCGCGGATGCACAGGCTCTGGAGATCACTGGCGCCAGCAGCGCAATCGTTTCACAACCGGGTGCGACGACCGCGTTGCCCGACACATCGCAGACCGGCCAGGCCGAGACCACTGCGCTGACGCCGGATGAAAACCGCCAATCCGCCACTGGCAATGTCGCGGAATTGCAGCAGATGATCCACGGCTCGGATCTGAGCGAACTGCGCACCACCTATAACGGCACGTATGGCGCGAGCCTGATGTTCTACGGCAAGGAGATGACCTACTACGTCGCGCTGTTCCAGCAGAAGAATTTCTGGCGCGTGATCAAGACCCAGGACGTCGCGCGCGCCGAGCTCATCTATAAGGATTTCGTGCGCCAGACCGTGCAGCTGTCGGACGTCGAAATCCGTCGCACGCAACTCGAAGCGCAGAAGGCGTTCACGCAACGCCTCGTCGCGTTGTCACAGGACCGCGCGAGCCGCCTGCAGGCCGACCTCGAGATCGCGCGTCAGCAGCAGAGCATCGTCGCGAGCCAGCAGGAGCAGAAGCGCGCCGAGGCGACCGAATTGGCACAGCAGAAGGCCGCCGCGCAGGATCAGTTGCGCGTCGCGCAGCGTCAGGTACGCGACCTGCAGCGTCAGCTCGATAGCGGCTTGCCGCTGCACTGAGCGCGACGAGCTGAGCCTTGGTGGATCGGCGGGACGGCGCGGGAATCGATGCGCCGTCCGGCCCGTCTGCGAGGTGAGGGCTGATCGGCGCTTTTCCGCATATCACTAACCGGCGCAACGCACTTCAGCCGCCGGGCGCTTCGGCATTTCCACTCCTCAACTCTTCGCTGCCCGCGACCGACGCAAGCCGGCTCGATTTCAATGCCGCTTGCGTGTGTCCGCCTGAGTTTTGCGTATCCGCGCCCGCGATGGCTCCGTCATGTCGACGGCGATCGGATCGCTGGCGGGAAAGCTTTCCATCAGCGCCTCGTCGAGTCGTGTCTCGGCGGAGGTCGGCGGCGCCCGGCGCGTGCGCGCAGGCTTGGAAGCATGCTGGCTTTTGCTGATCATGACGCGCTCCATCATTACAGGGTCAATCATTCAGCATAGCGCATCGCGGCCGCCGGCGAACGTGGGCCGAATGGCCTAAGTGCGTCGTTTGAAACCGGCCGCGCCCGGTTCGTTCTCCGGATGTCCGGCCGCGCATGGGCCGCGAACGACACACCGATCGATCACACAGCGAACCACATGAACGGAAAAAAGCCGGCGGGGACTGGGCGTGTGTTTGCAGCCCACGTCGTGGAAGCCGAACTGGAACACCTGGATTGGGCGACGCAGCAACCGGCACTGCAACTGTTCGACGCCGGCTACTGGCGGCGCCGCGTGCTGGCGGTCAAGGGGAGGTTCGAGCTGACCGATAGGCAGCTGATGCAACTGGAGAAAATTCTGCGGCGCCTCGGTTCGTCCACGGAGTAGCGAGGCGCGGCCGTTACCGCTTATTCGTATTTATTCCTGATTGCCACCGGAGCTGCCGCCGCCGTGGTTGCCGCCGTGGTTGCCACCGTGATTACCGCCGTCGCCGCCGGTGCCGAACAGACGCCGACGCCGCGTGACGACCACCGGGCCTTCGGAGTTGCCGCTGCCACGCTCGCCCGGCGAGCGCTCCGACGACGGCGCGCCATACGACTCACGCCCTTCGCGCGGTTCACGATGCTCGCGCGAGCCATGCGGGCCGCGCGCGCCATGCTCGCCATGCGAGGTTCGACCGGTGCGCGGCGCCGGCCGCGTGCCGGTGTCGAGCTGGATCGTGGAGATCGCGCGCTTGTAGATGCCTTGCAGGCCGACCGGCGTGCGCAGCATCACCAGGTACTGATCGAACGACTCGATGCATCCGGTCAGGCGGATGCCGTTGACCAGATAGATCTCGACGCGCTTTCGTTCCTTGCGCGCAGCGTTCATGAAGTCGTTTTGCGGATGCGATTCTGCGGAAGCCATGGACAATTCAAGTTAGAGAGACGGTGATTCGCCGCGATTTTACCCTTTCTACTCTACGCGGGGGCAGAACGCGTCGACGGGGCGAACTTTGCCCACTATAACGACTTGTGAGCACATAAGCATCCGATAACCCGGCACTGTAACGTTGAGTTACGAATCTGCTGCTCAATGGCGTCTTCTTCCGGTCTCTCCAGGCGTTGCCGGCATGTTTGGCGGAAAAGGAGGAACATGGCAGAGCGTTGGACGCCCACGGCCAGCGTCGACGCGCCGGGAAAAAGCTCCGCGAACAGGCGCTACGAAGGCGGTGGAATAAAACGCGCGATCGCGCCGTTAAGTCCAGTATGGCAGCACCGCATTGCGCGGCCTGCCGCCCGCCGCGCCGGTCAGTGGATCGCGCGCCGGGCATCTGCCAGGAGGCTCACCATGAAAGTGTCCCGTATTCTGTCAGCGCTCTTCGTGCTGCTCGCGCTCGCCTGTGGCTCGCTCGCGCACGCCGGTGATACCGACAACGCGGCGTCGGGCTCGAGCAGCAACAGCAGCAGCGGCGGCGGCTACTGACGCCGCGACCGAGCCTGACACGCCGGGTGACATTCGAAGCGGAAGTGATCGCGTGGTTGCCGCAGTTGCGCCGTTATGCGCGCGCACTGACTGGCGACCGCGCCTGGGCCGACGATCTGGTACAGGATACGGCGGAGCGTGCGCTCGCGCGCTGGTCGGCATTCCGGCCGAACAGCAATCTGCGCGCATGGCTGCTGACGATCCTGCGGCATCTGTACATCGACCAGCTGCGCGGGCGCCGGGAGATCGCCGTCGACGACGAAAGCGCGCCGTGGCGCAATCTCGAGGCACCGCACGGCGAGGTCGATGGCCTGGTGCTGCGCGACGTGCAGCGCGCGCTGTACTGCTTGCCGCACGAGCAGCGCGAGGTGCTGCTGCTGGTGTGCGTCGAGGAGCTCTCGTACCAGGAGGCGTCGCGGGCGCTGGGTGTGCCGGTCGGTACGGTGATGTCGCGGCTGTCGCGGGCGCGCGAGCATATGCGCGCGTTGCTGGGCGAGGAACCGCGAGGGCCGGTGCAGGGACCGCATCCCGGTGCGCCGCAAACGGCGCCGGCGCCTAAATTCGCGCCGCTGAAAGTGGTGAGAAACCGACAATGAACAACGATCGCTTCGAATCCGGTCTGCCCGACGAGCTCGATCTGCGCGCGTTGTCGGCCTATGTCGATGACGAATTGCCGCAAGAGCAGCGCGCCGCGATCGAAGCGCTGCTTCGCGAGCATCCGCAGGCCGCTGCGCGCGTTGCCGCATGGCGGGCGCAGAAAGCCGCGTTGCGCGCGCTGTGCGGTGCGCCGCACAGCGATACCGGGCGAGCGCAAGCAGGGCAGCAGACGCACGATCAGCGGCAAGCCGCGGAATCCGGCGAGCCCTCTTACGTTGGCAGCCCGCCCGCGGCGGCGGAGGACCCGGCCTTCATCATCGTGCGTCGAACCCGGCCGTGGTGGCAGCGCGCGGGTCTGGCCGCCTGCTGGCTCGCAGCCGGCGCCGGTCTCGCGCTGGCGCTCGGTCCGCTCGCGCCGCGGCTGACCGGCGGTGCGTGGGGCGGCTTCGGCGCCCAGCCGGCGGGTTTCGCGCAGCGCGCGGATATCGCCTACGCGGTGTACACACCCGAGCGGCGCCATCCGGTCGAAGTCGCAGCGAGCGAAGAGGAACATCTGATCAACTGGCTCTCGAAGCGGCTGAACCGTCCGCTGTCGGTGCCGTCGCTGCAGGAGTATGGTTATTCGCTGGTGGGCGGCCGGCTGTTGCCCGGCGAGGCGGGACCGGCCGCGCAGTTCATGTACGAGAACCAGAACGGCGTGCGCCTGACGCTGTACGTGACCGGCATCGCCCGCGACGAAACCGCGTTCCGCCTGCTGCGCGACGGCAATCGTCGCACCTTCTACTGGGTCAACGACGGCATGGGCTACGCGCTGTCCGGCGTGATTGGGGAAGGCAAGCTGCGCGAGATCGCGATCGACGTGTGTAGCGCGCTCGGCGGTAAGCCCGAAACCTGGCAGCAATAGAAAGGCATAGCATGTCGAGAAGGCCGTCCGGGGCGCTGCGCGAAGCGCCGCCCGCGCGATTGCGCCTGCCGCCTGCCTGACAAGGAGACGCCTTGCCCCAGACGCTGCCGCCCAACCTGTCCGCCGCGCAGTTCGATCGCGCGCTCGCCGGCTGGCGCGCGATCCTCGGCGACGCGCACGTGGTGAGCTCCGCTGCGGGCCTCGCGGCCTATCTCGATCCGTTCGCGCCCGGCGAGCCCGGCGCGTTTGCCGCAAGTGCCGCGTTGCTGCCCGCGTCGGTCGATGAAATCCGCGCGGTGCTGCGGGTCGCCAATCAATACCGGATTCCGCTGTGGACCGTGTCGACCGGGCGCAACTTCGCGTACGGCGGCGCCGCGCCGCGTCTGACCGGCTCCGTCGTGCTCGACTTGCAGCGCATGAACCGCATCCTCGAGGTCAATGAAACGCTCGCCTATGCGCTCGTCGAACCTGGCGTCAGCTATTTCGATCTCAACGCGCATTTGCGTGACAAAGGCTACAAGCTGTGGGTCGACCCGCCCGCCGCCGGCTGGGGCAGCGTGGTCGGCAACACGCTCGAGCGTGGCTTCGGCTACACCGACTACGGCGACCACGCGGCCGCGCAATGCGGCATGGAGGTGGTGCTCGCCAACGGCGACGTGCTGCGCACCGGCATGGGCGGCATCGAGATCGGCACGGGGTGGCAGCTGTATCAACCGGGCTACGGGCCGTCGTTCGATGCGATGTTCATGCAGTCGAACTACGGCATCGTCACGAAGCTCGGTGTCTGGCTGATGCCCGCGCCGCCCGCCTATCTGCTCGGCGAGATCCAGTTTCGTCGCGAGGCGGATCTGGAGGCGATCGTCGAGATTCTGCGGCCGCTGCGGCTCGACGGCACGATCCGCAATCATGCGGTGGTCGAGGGCGGATTGCGGCGCGCGGCGAGTCTGTCGGCGCGCCGGCAGTGGTACGACGGCACGGGCGCGATGCCCGAGAGCGCGGTGGCCGCCATGCTCGAGAAGCTCGGCGTCGGCCGCTGGAACCTGCATTTCGCGCTGTACGGCACGCCCGATCTGATCGACGCGCGCTACGCGCTGATGGAGCGCGCGTTCGCGCGCGTGCCAGAGGCGCGGCTCACGGCAGCGCGTTATGCCGGCGATGCACAGCCGACCGGCGGCGGCGACCGCAACATGGCCGGCATTCCCGCGATGACCGCGTTTCGCATGCTCGACTGGCGCGGCGGCGCGGGCGCGCACGTCGACTTCGCGCCGATCTGTCCGGCGACCGGGCGCGACGCGATGCGCCAGTACACGATGGTGAAGACGCGCGCGGCGGAATACGGTTTCGATTACTACGGCGGTTTCACGGCGGGCGAACGGCATCTGCATCACATCTTCGCGGCGATTTTCGATCGTGACGACGCGAACCAGGTGGAGCAGGCAGGCCAGCTGTTGCGCTCGCTGATGAGCGATACGCGCGCGGCCGGCTACGGCCAATATCGCGCGCATCTCGCGTATATGGATTTTGCGGCCGCGCAATACAGCTTCAACGATGGCGCGTCGCTGCGCCTGGCCGAAACGGTGAAGGATACGCTCGACCCGAACGGTATTCTCGCGCCGGGCAAGCAGGGTATCTGGCCGGCGGCGTGGCGCGACCGGCGGGGGTACACGTGAGCGGCCCGCGCGAACGCGCAGGGCCCACTGAATCGGACGTGCACACACATGGATCGACGCACTTTCATGCTGACCGGCGGGTGGCTCGCGACGGCCGCGGGCGGCGCATGGCCGTGGCTCGCGCAAGCCGCCGCGCGCGCCGATAACGCGCGCACGTTCGCAATCGTCGACTCGACGCTCGACTGCGGCGCATCGTTCGCGCGCTATGCCGCGCATCTTCGTTTGCCGACCTTCGAAACCGGCGACGACGCCGGCGCGCTGTGGTTCACCACACTCGCGCCGCTATTCGACGATGGCAAGACCCCGCAAGCACTTGCGTCGCTGATCGGCTTCACGCGCGCGTCCGATTATTTCGTCTTGCAACATCTCGCGCTTCGCACGACACGCTTCGTCGAGCACCGTCACGAAGCGCGCGAAGGGCGGCCGGCGCAATCCGCCTACGTGGCCTTCGCGCTGACGCCGCGCCACGCGCGTGACTAGAACTTATAGGACTTGTTCTTCGGATCGAACGTCGAGTCATCGAACGTCTTCGGCGTGATGTTCTCGAACACGATCCGCTCGAATATCTTGCCGTCGTTGTCGTAAGACTCGACGCTGCGAAAGAACGGATGCCGCAGGTCGAGCCCGAGCGTTTCCTTCTTCGCGTAGAACTGCGGCTGGCCGACCGGCGTTTCGAACGTGAAAGCGACGACGCGCACGCCGTCGATCGTCTTCACTTCGATCCGCGTCGAGCGCGGCAAGCCGGCCTCGGTGTATTTCTTGCCTTCGCTGAGGTATTGGTCGGCGATGTACTCGATGCCGAGATCGCGCACGTTGTGATTCGATTGCGAGCGCGCGAGCGCACCATCCAGCGACGTCCACAGCGGCATCACGTTCATGATGCCGCCGAGGTGGCCGTAGGTTTCGTCGCTGCGCTTCGATTCGTCGTAGATGATTTCCTGGCCCGCATGCTCGCCGTCGGGCAGCCACTTCGCGTAGATCCGCAGCGGGTCGTGCGCGACGCGCACGAGCATGTGATCGGGCTTGTCGGGCCACACGCCGCGAATCCGTTCGGAGCGCGACATCGTAAACTCGTACGACGGATAGCCGTTCGGCCCTTCCTTGATATAGCGCGGCAGCGCGAGCGGATCGAGCGACTGGAACAGCGCGACCAGTTGCGCGTCGTCGAGTTGTTCGAGCGCGCCGCTCTGCTGCGCGGCGCGCAGCCATTTGACTTGCCGGTCGAGCGTGAGCTTGCCGACCTGCGCAGCCGGCGTGGCGGGCGGTTTGACGGCGCTCGCGGTGTCGAGCGGGGGCGGGCGGTCGTCGTTCTGCGCGAAGGCTGTCGGCACTGAAAGCAGGGCGGCGCCGGCAACGAGCACACTGAGCAACGAACGGTGCTTCATGAATGCCTCCAGAAAGGTGCCACGGTCGATAAGGCAATAACGTAGCAACGCAAGCCTTATTCCCGTCAGGCAGACTTCTGCTTCGCGAGTTCCTCGTCGCGCAACGCGCGGCGCAGAATTTTGCCGACGTTGGTTTGCGGCAACTCGTCGCGGAACTCGACGAGCTTCGGCACCTTGTAGCCGGTCAGATTCTTGCGGCAGTACGCGATCACCTGCTCGGCGGTGAGCGTCGGCGTGCGCCGCACGATGAAGACCTTCACGCGCTCGCCCTGCGCGGGGTCCGGCACGCCGATCGCCGCGACTTCGCGCACGTCCGGATGCGCGGCGATCACGTCCTCGATTTCGTTCGGATACACGTTGAAGCCCGACACGATGATCATGTCCTTCTTGCGATCGATCAGCCGGATAAAGCCGCGCGAATCCATCACGCCGATGTCGCCGGTCGCGAGCCAGCCGTCGTCGTCGATCACTTTCGCGGTTTCCTCGGGCCGGTTCCAGTAGCCTTTCATCACTTGCGGACCTTTCACGCACAGCTCGCCCGCCTCGCCGATGTTGGCCCAACTGCCGTCGTCCTTGCGAAAGCGCACCTGGGTGGACGGCGCGGGCAGACCGATCGAGCCTTCGAAGTCGCGCAGATTGGTCAGATCGACCGGATTCATCGAGACGATCGGCGAGCACTCGGTGAGCCCGTAGCCCTCGACGATCGGCTTGCCCGTCACCGCCTTGAAGCGCTCGGCGACGGCTTTTTGCGTCGCCATGCCACCCGCCATCGCGAGCTTCAGGTCGGAAAAGTCACGCCGGCAGAATTCCTCGTTGTCGAGGAAGGCGTTGTAGAGCGTGTTGACCGCGGTCATGCCGGTGAATTTTTCGTGACGGATGATCATCATCACGCGCTTCATGTCGCGCGGATTCGCGATCAGGATGTTGCGACCGCCGAGCCCCATGAAGATCAGCGCATTCACGGTCAGCGAGTAGATGTGATAAAGCGGCAGCGGCGTGAGCACCGTTTCGCCTTCGCCGGACAGTTGCCCCGCGGCCCACGCCTTCGCCTGCAACAGATTGGCGATGATGTTCCGGTGCGTGAGCATCGCACCTTTCGCGACGCCGGTCGTGCCGCCCGTGTATTGCAGGAACGCGATGTCGTCGTGCGTCACGGCCACCGGGGTGAGCGGCCGCGCATAACCGGTCGCAAGCGCTTTCAGGAGCGGCACCGCCTGTGGCAGTTTGTAAGCGGGCACCATCTTCTTCACGCGACGCAGCATGAAATTGAGCAGACGCCCCTTCGGATTCAGGCCGTCGGCGAGCAGATCGCCGAGGCCGGTCACCAGCACGTTGCGCACCTTGGTACCAGGCAGTGCATCTTCGAGCGTCTTCGCGAAGTTCTCGAACACGACGATCGTCTGCGCGCCGCTGTCTTTGAGCTGATGTGCAAGTTCGCGCACCGTGTAGAGCGGATTCACGTTGACGACCACCGCGCCCGCCTTGATCGCGCCGAACAGCGCGACCGGATACTGGAAGGTGTTCGGCAGCATGATCGCGACGCGCTCGCCCGGCTGCACACCGATGCTTTGCAGGTACGCGGCGAACGCGGTTGCCTTGCGGCCCAGCTCGCCGTACGTCAGGTTCGCGCCGACGCTCACGTAGGCGACGCGCTCGCGGAACTGCGCGACGCAGTCGTCGAAGAACTGGCCGATCGACTCGTATTGCGTGACGTCGATGTCGCGCGGCACGTCGTGCGGGTAGGACGCGTACCAGATGCCGTCGGTGTTCGGCGCGCGAGTTGGTCCGCGGTTTGGTCCATCAGTGCCGCCTGCGTCGGACATTTGCAGCGGAGCCTGAATAGGCTGGGTCATCAGTCGTCTCCTGAGATGTTGGTATTCGTAGCCACGCTATCGTTCGAGAATCGCGACCACCCCCTGGCCGCCCGCCGCGCAGATCGAGATCAGCCCGCGCGCGCCGCCGGCCGGCTTGTCGAGTTGCGCGAGCATCTTCGCGAGCGCGGCGACGATGCGTGCACCCGTCGCCGCAAACGGATGGCCGGTCGCGAGCGAGCCGCCGTTCACGTTGAGCCTCGTGCGATCGATCGTGCCCAGTGCGCCGGCGAGTCCGAGCTGCGTGCGGCAATATTCGTCATCCTGCCATGCCGCGAGCGTACACAACACCTGGGCCGCGAACGCTTCGTGGATTTCATAGAAATCGAAGTCCTGCAACGCGAGGCCCGCGCGTGCGAGCATGCGCGGCACCGCGTAGGCGGGCGCCATCAGCAGGCCTTCCTTTTTGTCGAAAAAGTCGACGGCCGCCGTTTCCGACCAGCTCAGGTACGCGAGCACCGGCAAGCCACGCTCGGCCGCCCATGCTTCGCTCGCGAGCAGCACGGCGGATGCGCCGTCGGTGAGCGGCGTCGAATTACCGGCGGTCAGCGTGCCGGCATCGCGGTCGAACACCGGCTTCAGATTCGCAAGCTTTTCGAGCGACAGGTCGGCGCGCAGATTGTTGTCGCGCGCGAGGCCCTTGTACGGCGTCATCAGATCGTTGACGAAGCCGCGCGCATACGCGTCGGCGAGCTTGCGATGGCTCTCGTACGCGAGCACGTCCTGCGCCTCGCGCGAGATGTTCCAGCGCTTGGCCATCAGCTCGCAATGCTCGCCCATCGACAGCCCCGTGCGCGGCTCGACGTTGCGCGGCAACTGCGGCTTGAAGAACATGCCGGGCCGCAACTTGCTGAGCGCGCCGAGCCGTTGGCCGGTGCTCTTGCCGCGATTCGCTTCGAGCAGGATCTTGCGCATGCGCTCGTTGACGCCGATCGGCGCGTCGGAGGTGGTATCGACGCCGCCCGCGATGCCCGCGTCGATCTGTCCGAGCGCGATCTTGCCGGCGACGAGAATCGCCGCTTCGAGGCCGGTGCCGCAGGCCTGCTGCACGTCGTAGGCGGGCGTTTCCTTCGCGAGCGTGGTGGACAGCACGGACTCGCGCGTCAGATTGAAATCGCGTGAATGCTTGATGACCGCGCCCGCCGCGACTTCGCCCAGACGCACCCCATGCAGGCCGTAGCGATCGATCAGGCCTTGCAGCGTAAAGGTCAGCATGTCCTGATTCGATGCGCTCGCATACGCGGTGTTCGCGCGGGCAAACGGAATCCGGTTGCCCCCGACGATGGCGACGCGACGCACAGCGGGTTGCGGGTGGGACATGCTCGGCTCCTTTGGGTCGTGCCCGGGTGACAGGTCTATCGGCCTACGGTGCGCTCGCGGCTCATAGCAGCCGCCACTGCATGCGCCCGCGCAAATGCGGCTTGTCGCCGGCGATATCGCGCACCTCGAGATCGCGCTCGATCAGCGACGGCGATGCGCTCCACAGCGACGCTTCGCCCGGCAGCAGCATCGGCACCTTGAACTCGGCGCTGAGCGTCGCTTCGGCGAGCGGTTTCGGCGGCTGCAATGACGACGCGGCGCGCGCGAGCGTCCACATGCCATGCGCGATCGCGCGCGGAAAGCCGAACGCTTTCGCCGATAACGCGCTCATGTGGATCGGGTTGTAGTCGCCCGACACGCTCGCGTAGTCGCGGCCCAGTTGCGGCGCGAGCTGCCAGCGTGCGATCCGTTGCAGCGCATCGGGGCCGGGCGTCAGTGCCTGGAGTGGGTGGCCGATCGCCGGCACCGCGCGCTTCAGATAGATGCTGTCGCCGTCCCACACCGCCTCGCCGCGTCGAAAGATGCGCGTGTGCACGACGAACGCCTGGCCCTTGTCGTGACGCAGCAGCGCGCCGAATTCGACCTCGATGCGCAGCAGATCCTTGTACGCGAGCGGCCGGCGCAGCCGCACGTGATTGGCCAGATGCACGAGGCCGAGCGCGGGCCACGGAAACGCGGGATCGGTCAGCATCAGCAGATGCAGCGGAAACGCGAGCAGATGCGGGTAGGTGAGCGGCACGCCATGCTCGGGGATGAAGCCGCACACGCGCGCGTAGCGCCATACCGGTCCGGGGTCGAGCGCGACGGCGGGGCGCACGAGCCGCAGCGCCGGCAGCCGCGAGTCGCGGCCGCGTTTGACGATGCCGGTCAGCGCGCGCCCATACAACTTCGCCGGCGCGGGCAGCGTTTCGATGACGACGGTTTTCGGCCGCGCGCCGTCGCCGCCAGGCGTGGGCGCGGGCTGAAGGCTGCCGAACGGATCACCCGATTCGCTCATGCTGATGCTCCCGTTCAGGCGCCGATCAGGCTTTGACCGCACACGCGCACGACCTGACCCGTCACGCCGGCCGAGCCCGGATGCGCGAGCCATGCGATGGTCTGCGCGACGTCGACCGGCTGGCCGCCTTGGCTCATCGAGTTCATGCGGCGGCCGGCCTCGCGAATCGCGAGCGGAATTTTCGCGGTCATCTGCGTTTCGATGAAGCCGGGCGCGACCGCGTTGATCGTGATGCCGCGTGCGCGCAGATGAGGCGCCATGCTCTGCACGCGGCCGATCACACCCGCCTTCGACGTCGCGTAATTGGTCTGGCCGGGATTGCCCGCAATGCCGCTGATCGACGACACCGCAATGATGCGCCCGCCGTCGCGCAGGATGCCGCCCGCGAGCAGCGCCTCGTCGATGCGCTCCTGCGCGCTCAGGTTGATGTCGATCACGCTTTGCCAAGCGGTGTCGGTCATCTTCGCGATGGTCTTGTCCTTCGTGATGCCGGCGTTATGCACGACGATGTCGACCCCGAGCTCGTCGAGGGCGGCGGCGATCTGCGCGGGCGCTTCGGGCGCGGCGATGTCGAACGCGAGCGCGCTGCCGTTCAGCTGACGCATCGTTGCGTCGAGCGCATCGCGCGCGGACGGAACGTCGAGGCCGATCACCTGCGCGCCCTCGGCCGCGAGCACGCTCGCGATCGACGCGCCGATGCCGCGTGCGGCGCCCGTGACGAGCGCGCGGTGGCCGGCGAGCGGCTGTCGCCAGTCGAACGCGGGCGGGTTTTGCGGGAGCGCGCCGTGTGCCGCGATCCGCACCACCTGGCCCGACACATAGGCCGAGCGCGGCGACAGGAAAAAGCGCAGCGTCGCCTCGATGCCGCTTTCCGAACCTGGTTCGACATACACCAGATTCGCGGTGATGCCGCGCCGCGCTTCCTTGCCGAGCGAGCGCACGAACCCTTCGAGCGCGCGCTGGGCGGTCCACTGACGCGGGCTCGCGCAGGTCTCGGGCGGCCGGCCGAGCACGACGATGCGCCCGCACTTGCCGAGCGAGCGCAGCGTGTCGTGGAAAAAGCCGTGCAGCGGTTCGAGCAGGCTGCTGTCGTCGATACCGCTCGCGTCGAACAGCAGCGCGGCGAGCTTGCCCGGCGCAGCGGCTTCGGCCGGCTCGAAGCGGCCGGTCATCAGACCGTGGCGGCTGGCGAGCGGCACCCAGAGCCCGGCGCTTTCGTGCGCGACGCTCGTCATGCCGATGCTCGCGATCAGACTCGCGAGCGCGTCGAACAGGTGTGGCTCGCGGCCCGCGCCGATCGCGACCAGGCCGTCGAACTCGGGGCGATCCGCGCGGTAGCGCCGCAGCACCTCGGGCTTCGGCAGGCCGAGCGAGCGCGCGAGGCGGCCGCCGAACGGCGAGTTGACGAACTTCAGGTAGGAGTCGTTCATGTTATCGGTTGCTCCGCTGGACGCGCCGCGCTCAGCCTCTGGGGTGTTCAGGGGCGTTGGACGTGTGTCAGTGTGCCTTGAGTTGCGTGACTCCGGTACGATTTGCCGCGCCGCGTCGATAGTTTTTCCCCGTCGACCGGCTCATCAGGCCGCCAGTTCCAGGGCCTTTTCGAGCGCTTCCTTGCGCATTTGCAGACTCGCGAGCAGGTCGAAGTCGGCGGGGAAATCGTCGACCTTGACGACCTGCGCGGCATAGCGCGCGTAGTCGTCGAGCACGCGCCGTTCATCGGCATCGATGAAGCCCTGGCGCTCTGCCGTATCGGTCCACGCGGCGAGTTGCGGCAGGCTTTGCGGCATCGGTTCGAGTCGACCTTGCCGGAGCGCGTCGCGCAGCTTCTGCTCGATTTGCGTGAAGCGCGGATTCAGGGCGAATACGAGCTCGCCATAGCCGAGCGCGTCGACGTCGGGATGCGGCACGTACGAGCCGGCGACGAGCCGCTCGCGCGCGGCGCCCGGTGTTTGCATCAACTCGGCGATCTCGCCACCGAGCTGGTCGGACGGCTCGCGATGCGGCAGACCGAACGGGAACGCGAGCACGCGCACGAGCGTCGCGACGAGGAGGTTCGGGTAGTTCGCGAGCACGCCGTCGAGCGCGTGCTGCGCCCTGTAGAGCGCATCTTCGACGCCCCAGCGCACGAGCGGCAGGTCGTCCTGCTGACGGCCTTCGTCTTCGAAGCGCTTCAGGGTCGCCGAGATCAGATAGAGCTGCGACAGCACGTCGCCGAGGCGCGCCGAGATGCGTTCGCGACGCTTCAGCTCGCCGCCGAGCACCAGCATCGACACGTCGGCGAGCAACGCGAACACGGTCGACAGACGCGTCGCCGCACGATAGTACGCGTGGAGCGGCGCATGCGCGCGACGCGGCTTCGCGATCAAGGCGCCGCCGGTGAGCCCATCCACGACGCTGCGCACCGCATTCGACAGCGTGAAATTCACGTGACCGAAGAATGCCGCGTCGAACTCGCGCAAGGCCTTCGCGCGATCGGGCTCGCGCGTCGCGCTCATTTCCTTCAGCACGTACGGATGGCAGCGAATCGCGCCCTGGCCGAAGATGATCAGGCAGCGCGTCAGAATGTTCGCGCCTTCGACGGTGATCGAGACCGGCACCTGCTGATACGCGCGCGCCAGGAAGTTCGACGGCCCCATGCAAATGCCCTTGCCGGCCGTGACGTCCATGCCGTCGTTGATCACCATGCGTGCCCGCTCGGTGACGTGATACTTGGCGATCGCCGAAATCACCGAAGGTTTCTCGCCGAGGTCGACCGCCTGCGCGGACAGGCGCCGCGCGGCATCCATCACGTACAGATTGCCGCCCATGCGGCCGAGCGCTTCCTGGACGCCCTCGAACTTGCCGACGGCGGCGCGGAACTGACGGCGTATCGCGGCATACGCACCGGTGCCGCGTACCGCGAGCTTCGCCATCCCGACGTTCGACGACGGCAGCGAGATCGCCCGGCCCGCCGCCAGACACTCCATCAGCATCCGCCAGCCGTTGCCGACCTGGTCGCGTCCGCCGATCACCCAGTCGAGCGGAATGAACACGTCCTTGCCCGAGTTCGGGCCGTTCTGGAACACCGCGTTCAACGGCCAGTGCCGGCGGCCGATGTCGACGCCAGGATGATCGGTCGGAATCAGCGCGCAGGTGATGCCGGGTTCGTCGTTCGCACCGAGCAGATGGTCGGGGTCGAGCGCGCGGAACGCGAGGCCGAGCACCGTCGCAATCGGCCCGAGCGTGATGTAGCGCTTGTCCCACGTGACGCGAAAACCGAGTGTTTCGCGGCCCTCGTGCATACCCTTGCAGACGATACCGATATCGGGAATCGCGGCGGCGTCGGAACCGGCATACGGGCTCGTCAGCGCGAAGCAGGGGATCTCCTCGCCGCGCGCGAGACGCGGCAGATAGTGGTTCTTCTGCGCGTCGGTGCCGTAGTGCATCAGCAGCTCGGCGGGGCCGAGCGAGTTCGGCACCATCACCGAGACGGCCGCGGCCGAGCAGCGCGTCGCGAGCTTCATGATGACCTGCGAATGCGCGTACGCGGAGAACTGTTTGCCACCGTAGCGCTTCGGAATGATCATGCCGAGAAAGCCGCGCTCCTTGATGAACTGCCACGTTTGCGGCGACAGGTCCTGCCAGATCATCGTGGTGTCCCAGTCGTTAGCGAGGTCGCACAACTGCTCGCATTCGACGTCGAGGAAGGCTTGCTCTTCGGCGCTGAGCGTGGCCGGCCCGTAGCCCAGCAGCGTGTCCCAGTGCGGACGGCCCGAGAACAGCTCGGCGTCCCACCAGACCGTGCCGGCTTCGATCGCGTCGCGTTCGGTCGGCGACATCTGCGGCAGGATCGTGCGGAACGTATCGAGCGCCGGTTTGGCGAGCCATGCGCGGCGCAGCGGCCTGATCGTCAACACGAGGGCGGGGCACACCAGCACGATCGCGAGTAGTGTCGTGAGTAGCGGGCCTGCCGCGCCGCTGACGTGCGCGGCCGCGACCCAGACGATCAGCGTCGCGAGCCACCACGAGGCGCGGGCCTGAAAGTAGACGAGGGCAAGCGCGGCGATGAAGAGCGCCAGGATGAACCACGGCATGATGTTTCCTCCTCTGTCGATCTCTTGTGTGTGTCTCTTTTACGGTGACGCAATCGCCGCGCCACATGCGGATCGCTCTTCCTCTCCGCAAGCCATCGCGCAGTCCGCGGCAGCATCGCTTGCATCGCCGAGCACTGCGGCGAATGCGGCCAGTTGCGTGCCGTCCGGCAGCGGCGCCTTCAGTGCGGCGACCATCAGTGACGCAAGGCGCGCGATCAGTTGCAGATCGTTCATCGACTTGCCTTGCGAGAACTCGGCAATCAGGCTGTCGGTATCGGTGCCGGCGAGCACGCCCGAGAGCGCACCGATCGCGAAATGCAGCCGCCAGCCGAGTTCCTCGCGCGGCAGATGCGGCAGCGCGCGCTGGAACGCGTCGAAAAAACGCACCGCCACCGACTCGTAATGCGCGTTGAGAAAGTCGCGGATGAACGATGACGGATCGGTGTAGGCGCGCCCGAGCAGCCGTAGAAACGCCTTGCCGCCGACGCGCGGATCGCGCGACAGACGCAACGCCGGAATGAACATCGCGCCGAGCACGTGCTCGCAGGTGAGGCGCGCGCCGAGCATCGCGTCGAAGCGGTCGAGCAGTTTCAGGCGCTCGTGATTGAGCTGATCGAGCCGGCGCGAGAGCATCGAATGAATCAGCGATTCCTTGCTGCCGAAGTGATAGTTGACCGCAGCGAGATTGACTTCGGCGCGCGAAGTGATCTGGCGCAGCGACATCGCCTCATAGCCGCACTCGATGAACAGTGTCTCGGCGGTGTCGAGAATGCGTGACTTCGTATCGCCGGCATGTCGGCCGGTGGTGCGAACTGCCATGTTGCGTCTCCCAGTTGCCGGGGCTGCCGGCTCGCAAACACGTGATTCAAATCGGTATTTGAAACGATCGTTTTTTTCAGGATAAGAAAGGAGGGGCGCTTCGATCAAGGGGCGGGGTCGACTAAGTCCTCTAGAAGACTCGGGGAGGGCATGCTGGCGAGGCGCGGCGCGTGATGCGGCGCGGAAAATAGAAAGGTTCTTCCTGGATTATCGGGGAGACCGCTTGCGGACAGGCTCCTTGGAGGGTACGTACACGCCTCGGCACGGCGAACATCGGCGACGCGTTCGCGCGAATCGTCGTATAGGCTCTACGAAACGATTCGACAGGCACAGATGATCGCTCAGGTAGCAAACAGGTGTTTTCGAGCGGGGGATGAACGGTGTCATTGCGTCCATCCATGACTCGCAACCCTACTTCGGTGTAGCCGCCGCGTTGGCCCGCGCCTTGTGCAGTTTTTTGTAACTGTCGATCAGGCGGTGGTGCCTGTCGAGGCCCTCCAGTTTCATACTCGTCGGCGTTAAGCCGTAGAAGCGCACGCTGCCGTCGACTGACCCCATTACCGCATCCATCCGGGCGTTGCCAAACATCCGGCGGAAGTTGACCTCGTAGTCGTCCAGATCAAGGTCGTCATCGAGCAGCACCTCCAGCACCACGTTCAGGGCCTGGTAAAACAATCCGCGCTCGGCTGTGTTGTCGTTGTACTGCAGGAAGGCTCCCACCAGCTCCTGCGTCGCCTCAAATTGCTGCAAGGCGAGATTAATAAGCAGCTTCAACTCGATAACGGTTAGCTGCCCCCAGTCCGTATTCTCGTCAAATTCGATGCCGATCAATGTGGCGATATCGGAATACTCATCCAGTTCACTGTTATCCAGCCGCTCAAGCATTGCTGCCAGGGCGACATCGTCCAGACGGTGCAAGTTCAAAATATCAGCGCGGAACAACAGCGCCTTGTTTGTGTTATCCCAGATCAAATCGTCTACCGGATAAACTTCAGAATAACCCGGCACTAAAATCCGGCAGGCGACGGCACCCAACTGGTCATACACCGCCATGTACGCCTCTTTGCCCATGTCCTCGAGAATTCCGAACAAGGTTGCCGCTTCCTCGGCATTGGAGTTTTCCCCCTGGCCAGAGAAATCCCACTCGACAAACTCGAAATTCGCTTTGGCGCTAAAAAAGCGCCACGACACTACACCGCTGGAATCAATGAAGTGCTCAACAAAGTTATTTGGTTCAGTCACGGCGTTACTGACAAAGGTGGGCTGAGGTAAATCGTTCAGGCCTTCAAAACTGCGCCCCTGTAGCAATTCGGTCAGACTCCGTTCCAGCGCCACCTCAAAGCTCGGGTGAGCGCCGAATGAGGCAAAGACACCGCCTGTGCGCGGGTTCATCAATGTGACGCACATCAGCGGGTAGACCCCGCCCAGCGATGCATCCTTTACCAGCACAGGGAAACCCTGCTCTTCCAACCCCCGAATCCCGGCCAGAATGCCGGGGTATTTCGCCAGCACTTCCGGCGGCACATCGGGCAGTGCGATTTCACCCTCGATGATTTCACGCTTTACCGCCCGTTCGAAAATTTCGGACAGACATTGCACCTGCGCTTCGGCCAGCGTATTGCCGGCACTCATGCCATTGCTGACGAACAGGTTCTCGACCAGGTTGGACGGAAAGTACACCACTTCGCCGTCCGACTGCCGCACAAACGGCAGCGAACAGATACCGCGCTGCACATTGCCGGAGTTGGTGTCGTACAGATGCGAGCCACGCAACTCGCCGTCGGGATTATAAATCTCCAGGCAATACTCATCCAGAATTTCAGCCGGCAGCGCATCCTTGGGTCCGGGCTTAAACCAGCGCTCGTTCGGGTAATGTACAAACGCCGCATTGGCGATGTCTTCGCCCCAGAACGTACCGCCATAGAAATGGTTGCAATTCAGGCGCTCGATAAACTCTCCCAACGCCGACGCCAACGCGCTTTCTTTGGTCGATCCCTTGCCATTGGTAAAACACATCGGCGAGTGCGCATCACGGATATGCAGCGACCACACATTTGGAACGATATTGCGCCACGAAGCAATTTCAATCTTCATGCCCAAGCCCGCCAGAATGGCCGACATATTGGCGATGGTTTGCTCCAACGGTAGATCCTTGCCCGTGATATAGGTGCTGGCGTCAGAAGCCGGCTTCAATGTCAGCAACGACTGAGCATCGGCATCCAGGTTTTCTACCTCTTCAATGACAAACTCTGGTCCGGCTTGCACCACTTTTTTCACCGTACAACGGTCAATAAACCGCAAAATACCTCGGCGGTCTACTTCCGAGATATCCGGCGGCAACTCAACCTGAATCTTGAAAATCTGTTGGTACCGGTTTTCCGGATCAATAATATTGTTCTGCGACAGGCGGATATTTTCCGTAGGAATATTGCGATTTACGCAGTACAACTTCACAAAGTAAGCTGCACACAAGGCCGATGAAGCCAGAAAATAATCGAATGGGCCAGGCGCGGAGCCATCGCCTTTATAACGGATAGGCTGATCGGCCACTACCGTGAAGTCATCGAACTTGGCTTCAAGACGTAGTTTGTCGAGAAAATTGACTTTAATTTCCATGGGAGAATCCTAAAACGGTGCTCAAAATGATGTAGCCGCTATTATCCGTCACCCGGTGCAGTTGCTGTTGCAGATTGCTAGCGGTGGCCACTGAAGCGCTGGTGCTCTCCGTCAATTCCGCTAGCGCCGCTTTGCCCCTGGAGCACGAACCCACTGCCCGGAACGACGGACAAAGCGCGGCGCCATAACACTCTCACCGCCATCAGTACGAACAGTGGTGGAGGCCGCCGAAGAAACATCTCGAGTGCGAAACCGCCTGGCGTTTTTGATCTGCGCGCTGAGATGTCCGCGGTTCGAGGCGATGATATGCAGCGCTCAGACTCGCTTGCGGTCACAACTGGACCCGCGGATCGGGACCGCTCCAGATCGTTGGTTCCAGTTCGAACGGCCGTTTTGGAGAAATCCGGTCGACTGCTGTCGGTCGACTACTGTCCACCGCGCGGGACGGCGGTCGGCCATGAGCGGTCATTCCCACTGCTGCCGCAAACGACCGTAGACTGGCGCCAAGCTGACGTTACGGCTGTCGCGATGCGTGAATTCTGTGGGGCTCCCCGTTGTCGTTAATGGGTCAAATGAGCAGGAGTATCTATAGAGCACCAGCAGCAAGTGGTAGCGTCCGGCGCGAGACTTCTATCCGATGCGTGGAGTTGTTGTGCGTCGCTGTCTGCCAGACTTTACGTGCCCCATTTCAAGCGACATCATCCATGCACGATACCGCGATGGAAGAGAGTTGCAAGGATGTTCCGACGCTTGTCCGGAGATGCGTGGCACTCGAAGCGGCCAAAGCGGATACTGCCCGCAGGCTGGACGAGGCACTGGAGCGTATCCAGGCGCTTGAAACGTCTACTTGCTGGCGCATTACCGCTCCGATCCGAACCGTCAAGCGAGTCCTCTTTGGTTTGCGAACCCCCGCGTCACCCGAGGCGCTAGCCGATATGTCGGGACATCCCGACAAAGGCGCGCCGCCCACTCCAGTTATCGTTGCCCTGACACCGGCCAGCGCGGAAAATACTCCCTCGGTCGCGCTGGCCTTCGCGGGCCGCGAGGGGGGCGATTCTGCCCAAGACGCAAGCAAGCCTAGCTCGCTCGCTGACGAGTCTCCAATTCACCATAAAGCCAAGTCAGAAAGCCACGTAGTATTGCCCTCGGATTTCGATGCCGACCTGACGGGAGACGTTACGAGTTCCAATAAGCTGTCGCTGAAGGAAACCTATCAGGGCTGGGTCGATCACTGAAAGAATGCAGTCCCGGAAGACCACGACGTGGCAATGGAGATGGCGGTCGGCGGGTATTTCGACGCCATGGGCCCCATTCAGGCCGCTCTGGTAAAGAAATTCGGGCTCGGTGAGGACGGCTATCTTATCGATGTAGGTTGCGGCTCAGGACGTCTTGCCAAGCCCCTCTCGAAGATTCATACGGGCCGTTACTTCGGCTTCGATCTGGTACCAGAACTTGTCGCCCACGCCAAGAAAATCTCTGCACGTCCCGACTGGAAATTTGGCGTTATCGACCACATTGCTATCCCGGAAGAAGACCGCGCAGCAGACGTCGTATGCTTCTTCTCAGTTCTCACGCACCTGCTGCACGAGCAATCGTACTGGTACCTCGAAGAGGCGCAACGGATCCTGAAGCCGGGCGGCCGGATCGTGTTCAGCTTTCTCGAGCTCGACCAGCCGCCCCATTGGCCAATCTTCGAAGCAACGTTGAAAGATGCGAAGAACGGCGGCGATCAACCTCTTAACGTTTTGTAGATAGACTCGGCATACTGACGTGGGCGAAGCACCTCGGAATGCAGGTGGCAAGCATCCACGATCCACTAGAGCGCGTCGTGCAAGAAGGCGCGCTTGGCCAATCTATCTGCGTTCTGCAAAAAGTCTGATAATCGCCGCCGCAGGCGGCGGCGGATCTCATTGTGATGTTGTCGCTTGGTCAAGGACCGCGCCGAGAGGAACTGACGGCGTGCGTCTGGACTTTGCTTCTCAGTACTCCGGACAGGCTCAACGACACGACGGTCGATAACGAACGTGGCAGTTTTCGGGGCTGCGCAGCAATCACCGGAAATGACCTTCGCTTGCCTGCTGCCTCGACAGGTATAGCTGCCGCTATGCCTTGCAAACGGCCCTCACTAGTATGCGCTCGACGGGGCTCACCCAGCCCCAACCCGTTAGCGCGTATTGTCGTCGTGGCGGCTTGAACCGCCTTTGCGGTTACGGTGCCGCCCCAAGCCCCTAAACCCGCCCCCCAACCGCACCCCCCGACGCTTCCGCCCCAACAACTTCACGCGCGGACTGCGTCATGTCGATACCACGACGCTCGCGGCTGAACGGAATCAGCGCGCAGATCACGACCGCGACGATGCCGATCACGACCGCCATCACGAGCGCGTAGTCGTTGTTGTGCAGCTCGGCGATTTTCGATTGCAGCGGACCGTTGACCGACGCGATCAGATTGCCCAACTGATACACGAGACCGGGGAAGGTGGCGCGGATTTCATCGGGCGAGATTTCGTTCAGGTGCACCGGGATCACGCCCCAGGCGCCTTGCACCGAGATCTGCATCAGGAACGCGCCGAGCGCGAGCAGGATCGGCGTGCTCGAGAAGGCCCACACCGGCAGCACCGGCAGCGCGATCAACGCGGCGATGAAGATCGCGCGCTTGCGGCCGATCTTCTCCGACGCCCAGCCGAAGAACAAACCGCCGCAGATTGCGCCGATGTTCAGCGTGATCGTGATCAACGACACCGTGTGCGCGTCGAACTGGTGTTGTACGCGCAGGAAGGTCGGATACAGATCCTGCGAGCCGTGCGAGAAGAAGTTGAACGCGGTCATCAGGATGATCGCGTAGAGCGACAGGCCGATGTTCTGCTTGAGCGTCGTGACGAGGCCGGGGCGGACCTTCTTTTCGAGCGTCCGGAACGCGGGCGACTCCGGCACGTGCGCGCGAATGTAGAGCACGAGCAGCGCGGGCAGCACGCCGACGAAGAACATGCCGCGCCAGCCGATGTATTGATAGAACAGGCCGAACACGATCGACGCGAGCAGGTAGCCGCTCGGATAACCGGCTTGCAGCAGACCCGAGACGATGCCGCGCGACTTCGGCGGCACGGTTTCCATGGTCAACGCGCCGCCGACACCCCATTCGCCGCCCATCGCGATACCGAACAGCGCGCGCAGCACGAGCAACGTCATCAGGTTCGGCGACAGACCGGAGAGCAACTCGAGCAGCGAGAAGCACGCGATGTTGACCATCAGCGTCGGACGGCGGCCATACTTGTCGGCGAGCCAGCCGAAAATCAAGGCGCCGAGCGGACGCATCATCAAGGTCAGCATGATCGCGACCGCGACCGATGGAATGTCCGTATTGAATTCCTGCGCGATGTCTTTCAATACGAACACCATCAGAAAGAAATCGAATGCGTCGAGCGTCCAGCCCAGATAGGCGGCGATCGTGACGTTTCTCTGTTCCCGAGTCCAGCTCATTGATTGTTCTCCTGAGTCTCCACAAGCCCGTGTTTGACGACGGACGGCATCATTGGTCTCGCGCCTTATGCGAGGCGACTTCCGGCGAGTGTACGCCGAGCGTTAAGCGTCTGCATGGTTGAAGCCGTTTTTATCCGTGTTAATCCGGAGAGCAAGTTTCGTGCTGAATTAATAATGAATGTTTAATGTCGGTTAAATGTAATAATAAATTCAATTTACGTTCGATTTTTGTAATACCTATTGGGCATCGGCGAATATTTTTCAACAGGTTTATGGCCATGGCGTTTTGACCGGTCGACTGCGGTTCGAAGGTGGACGCTGCACGCCGTCCGCATCTCGCAACGTGGGCGCGAAGCCGAGCCATAGCACCAGCGAACCCAGCGAGACCGCACCGAGTGCGACGAACGCGCCGGCATAGCCGAAATGTTGCGCGAGCTCGCCACCGAGCAATGGACTGAGCGCGGCGCCGACACCTTGAGCGGTCGCCGCGGCGCCTTGCGCGACATTGACGCGGCCGGTACCTTCCATCAGCCGCACCACGAACGCAGGCACCGCGACGCTTTGGAGACCCGCGCCGATGCCGTCGAGAAACTGCACGGGCCACACGCCCGTGGCGTCCATCATCAGTGCGGCCAGTACGCCGCGCACGGGCAGGGCGAGCCACGAGATCAGCAGCACCCACCAGTAGCCATAGGTCCGCAAGAGGCGCGGGGCGAGCCATGCCGCGCCGACCATCACGAGTTGCGCGACCACGATGGTCTGCGCCGTGAAGGTGCTCGGATTGCCGCGATGCGCGGCGACGACGCCCATGCCATAGAGCGGCAGCATCGCCGCATTGCCCAGATGAAAAAGCGCGAGCGACGCGCCGAGCAGCACGAGCGGCCGATTGCGCAGCATCGTTCGCAGGCTGCCCGCATGCGGCGGCGCGCTCGCGGGCGGCGGGGTATCGCCTGGTTCGCTGACGACGGTTTCTGCGCTGCGGCGGCGCACGTCGCGGGGTTCGAGACCGCGCGCGCTCGCGTAGTCGATCGAGTCAGCCGGGATCAGCGCCACGCTGACGATCGCGAGCACGACGAACGCCGCGCCGAGCGCAAATACGGCGGCGAAGCCGTAGCGCCAGCCGAACCATCCCGCGAGCGCCGCGCCGACGACATTGCCGGTGTGATTTGCCATCTGGTTGCGCCCGAACTGCCGGTCGAAGCCGGCGGCGCGCACGATGCCGAGCGTGACGCCGGCGACGGCCGGCAGCAGCACCGAGGCGCTGAGCGCCGCCAGCATCTGCGAAGCGAGCACGGCCGTGTAGGCGCGCGCGGGCAGTAGCGCGAGCGACGCGAGCGTGGTCACGACCGTCGCCGCGACGATCAGTGCGCGCTTCGACCGGGTCGAGTCGACGAGTGCGCCGGCGAACGGCGTGGCGGCCAACGCGGCAAGGCCGGCCAGCGTCATCACGGAACCGATCTCGTCGGCATGCCAGCCGCGCGCGAGCAGATACACGCCGATGAACGGGCCGATGCCCGCCTGCACGTCGGCCATGAAGAAATTGAGCGCTTCGAGCGCGCGGGCCGGTTTCATGGCCTTACGCTTGCCGTCGGTCCGCGCGTGTTCGTGCATCCCGGACAGCATGGCTCGCGCTCCAGAAGGAGAACGAAATAACCAGGTAAGGCCGCTTTCAACGAGCAAGGATGCGGCACGTCGGTTCCGATTTTCAACTGCTGCTGTGGCATGGCATCCTCGTCCAGGGGGCGGCGGGCGAACGCTCGCCTCACGCTGACGCGGCGATCGAGTGGCTCCGCCGGACTGATCCAGCACAATGCGCGCCAGCCACGCGCGGATAGCCCGAGCGCACGCGGCACCGAACCTTCATGTACAGTTACCTCGCCAACCTATCGACATATCGCCATGTCCGTGAAGTCATCGCCGTCATTGCTGGACGAGACGCTCGACGCCGTCGCGCGTCGTTATCGTCTGCCGGCGCTCGCGGCGCTCTGCGCGCCGCCGCGGGGGGCGAGTCCCGTCGCCGTGCTCGCGCTCGCGATCGAGCAGGCTCGCGAGGCACTCGCACGTGGCGAAGCACCGGATGCGGCGAGCGAGCGGCTCTTCGTGGAGGCGCTCGCGCGCATGATTCGCGAGGCGATGCGCGAGGAAGCCGGCGACCCGGTGTTCCAGGCGATGCTGCTCCGGCATCGCAACGCAGTGGTGCGCGAGTACGCGTCGCTGGCCGCGCACGCGAACGTCGATCGCCGGCTGATTTACGCGGCCGTCAACGCGATCGCTCATCCGGCCAAACAGCAACGGCTGCTGCCGGGCCCGCACCGCGATGCGTTGGCGCGACTGCACGCGCTCGCGTTCGCCGAGGCGTGGCCGGAGTTGGGGGTGGCCGTGCAACGATGCATCGAGACGCCCTCGATCGCGCACGAAGCGGCGCTGCAGCGCGGCCTCGCGCAATTGCTCGAGAGTGCGGCGTTGCATCGGTTGCAGCGTCTCGTCGCGCTCACCGCCGATGAGCGCGTGCGTCACTACCAGTCGCTGTGGGATCGCCAGGGGCCGCGTCCCGGCAGCTCGACCGCGGTCGCACGAGGCTTGAGCTCGAAGCAGCGCGGCGCCGCGGTCGAAGCATCGGCCACCGATGCGCTCGACGCGCTCGCAAGGCGCCTGAACGACGCGCAGGGTGCGTATGCCACGTACCGGGTGGTGAACTCGATGCGCGTGCCGGCCGCGATTCCCGCGAGCCACGAGCGCGCGAAGACCGAGTGGGATGTGGTGCTGCTGAGCCAGGCGAAGCCGCCAGCCGACCCGACGACGTGGGATGTGTGCCTGCTCGTCGAAGCAAAAGCATCGGTCGATGCGGCCACCACCGATCTGCCGCGGCTCGTGCGCGGACTGACGCTGCTGGCGCACGCGGATGCGCATACCGTGTACTCGTTCCGGACGCACCAAGGGGCGGTGCGGCTGAGCGGCGCGTCGCTCGCCGCGCTAGCAGGCGACGCGGCCGCGCTGCGCAGGACTGTGCTCTATTGCTGCGACGCGCCCGTCGAAGCGGCGCCGCGCGTGTTGAGTCCCGCGAGCCGGATGCAACTGCTGTCGGCCCACGCCAGCCTCGAATTCGCGGGCGCGCTGACGGACGGGCGCGATGCCGAATGCGCGGACCTCGAACCGGTGTGGCGTCAGTTGCTCGAATCGCCGAGATGGCGGCCCGTGCTCGACCAGTATGCGACGCTGCGCGAGGTCCGCGAACTGATGGTTCATCCGGAAGACTTGCGGGCCGCGGTCGATATCGCCACGCAAGAGGGCTGAACGCGGCCCGGTGCCTCTCACGCGCCGATCGGCTTCGCCTGTCCTGCCGCGAAGTCCCAGTACAGCGCCTCTTTCGTCTCGACTGGCGCGGGCAGCAGTCCCGCGCGATAGAACGCGTCCGCGATGGTCTGCTGCTCGGCGAAGTTGCGCGGCGCGACCGATCGCACGAGGTAGCTGCGCCGGGCGTTCGCGCGTTCGATCGTCGCCGCGTCGAGACCCCACACCGGCGCGAGCGTGTTGGCGGCGTCGAGCGGATTCGCGCGCAGCCAGCCACCCGCCGTTTTCAACTGGTCGAACACGGTCTCGATGATCTGCGGATGCGCGTCGGCGAACGTGCGCGACGCGAGATAGTAGCGCTGGTAGGACGCGAGGCCCGCGCCGTCGCTCAGCACGCGCACGTCGCCGTCGCGCTCGACCGACGCTACATAGGGATCCCAGGTAATCCAGGCATCGACACTGCCGCGCTCGAACGCGGCACGCCCGTCGGCCGGGCTCAGGTAGTTCACGCCGACGTCGGCGGGTTTCAGCCCCGCGCGCGCGAGCGCCGCCAGCAGCAGATAGTGGCTGCCCGCTGCCTTCGTCACCGCGATGCGGCGGCCTTTCAGATCGGCCAGCGTGCGCAGCGTGCCGTCTTTCTTCACGATGATCGCCTGCGCGCCCGGCGAGGGCGCTTCCTGTGCGACATAGACGAAGCGCGCATGCGCGGCCTGCGCGAAGATCGGCACGGTGTCGGCGACATCGGCGCTGAAATCGACGGCATCGACGTTCAGTGCTTCCGTCAGCGGCAGTCCGCTCGCGAACTCGTTCCATGAGATGCGCACGTTGAGCGGCGCGAGTGCCTGTTCCAGCGAACCGCTTGCCTTGAGCAACGTGATCAGCGTCGAAGACTTCTGATAGCCGATGCGCAACGCGACAGGCGTTGCGCTGGTGTGGGTGCCGGTGGTCTGCGAGAAACCGCGAGGAGCGTTGGCGGCCAGTAGCGAGGCCAACGCGAAGCGGGTGAATGCGCGTCGTGTGATTTGCGCCATGGCGCGGGCGTCCTTTCGAGCGGTGGAAGCGGGGAGAATCCACCATCGTAGCAACGCGCCATGGTCACGCTAACAGATGGATCGAGCTATCGATCGCACCGATCGTCATAAGCGGCAAGCCGGGGCGGCCATCGGCCTGATCGCCCAAACCAGACCGGAGCTTGCAATCGCCGAGGTGGCGATGCCCTTATGGACGCGTGACGACCACCGTGGACTCGGATTCATACGCAATCTGTACGCGACTATGGCGCTTCAGAGATTGCATCACTTTCACGAGTTCGGGGCGGCTGACCCGGACCGAATGCGCCATCCCCGTCTTGTCCTCGACCGTCAGCAGGTTGAGCTTGTGATCCACGCCGGTGACTTCGGCCACGCCCCGGAAGACTCTGAGAGCCTGAAACTGCATCAATTCAGTGCCCGGCGAAGACCGGGTCAGCTTAACCGTGCGATCCAGGCGCGTGAGCGGTTCGCCTTTCGCGATGGAGAGCTCGGTGACGTACGGCTCGAGATAGTGGGTGGTGACCTTGTCGCCGACCTTGAGGATCTTAAGCGCGTCCTCGTGATCTTTTGCGTTGAAACTCAGATCCTCGCGGCCGGGGACAGTCACGACGACGATCGCGTTTTTCTGGTCGATCAGGCTGATGGTGCCGCTCTCGCTGTCAACCGACGCGCCGCTCGGGACGGCTTGCGCCGCCGACGCCGCGGCGGGGTCGGCAGCGCCGCACTCGGGAATCCATAGGGCGGACAAGCCGAGCGCCGCCACCAGGCAAACACAACGGCGAGTAAGGGGGAGGGAAAGGCTTGGATTCGATCGGAACGGCATGGCAGTCACCTTGTGCGTCAGGTTGTTGTTCGCGATGCACACGTTGCGCGCGGCCAGCTTTCATCTGCTGGTATGGGACTTCCGCGCACCATTCTGGTCCGTCTTTGGAGGTACTGGATATCAGTGTAGGACTTTCAGGCGCATTTTCCTCCCTGGTTCGCATTTGTACCGGCAAGCGACACTGCGCGGGCGCGCCGGTTCAATGCAATTCGTTGAACTCGACGCGGCCGCCCTTCATGACGAGCGGGATGTGCTCGCCTTGGCCGGCGAGGCAGCTCAAGTCGCGGAACGGGTCGCCGTCGACCACCAGCACGTCGGCATAGGTGCCCGGTGCGAGGCGTCCGAGCTTACCCGTCATGCCGAGAATTTCGGCGCCGATGGTGGTGGCGCTGCCGATGATCTCGGCGGGGCTCAGCACTTGCGCGCGGATCGCAAACTCGTCGCTTTGCATCCGATGACCCGGTCCGAGCAGATCGGAGCCGAAGCCCATCTTGACGCCGGCGCGCTTGAACAGCTCCAGCGACTTCAAGCCGCCTTCACGCACGATGTCGATCTTGGCCGCGCTCTCGGCCGAGAGGCCGAAGCGCACGCCCTCGATATGCAGTGCCTCGTAAGCCACCAGCGTGGGGACCACGTAGGCGCCGCACTCGGCCATCAGCGCGGCGGTCGGCGCATCGATCAGATTGCCGTGCTCGATGGTGCGCACGCCGCAGCGCACCGCGCGCTGGATCGATTCGGCCGTGTACGCATGCGCCATCACATAGGTGCCGCGCGCCTCGGCTTCGGCCACGACCGCGCGGATCTCGTCCTCCGAGTAGCCGAGCGCGCCGACCGGATCGGTCGGCGAGGCGACGCCGCCGGAGGCCATGATCTTGATCTGGTCGGCGCCCATCTGCAGTTCTTCGCGCACCGCGCGGCGCAAGGCGTCGACGCCGTCGACGACCCGGCTCAGCGCGCCGACGCGCACGCAGCAGTTGCAAGGCGCGTCGCCGGGCATGAAGTCGGTGCGAGCGCGTCCGTCGCCGTGGCCGCCGGTCTGGCTGAGCGCGCGCCCGGCCACGAACAGGCGCGGCCCTTGCGCGAGGCCCATTTCGACCGATTGCTTGAGCGCGAAGCCGGCGCCGCCCGCATCGCGCACGGTCGTGAAGCCGCGCCGCAGGATCCCGCGCATGATCGGCAACGCCTTGAGGGTGACGAAGACGTTGGGCATGCTCACCTGGCTCGGCAGATCGAACTGCGTCGCGACCATGTGCGCGTGCAGGTCGATCAGGCCCGGCATGATGGTCTTGCCTTTGAGATCGATGACCTGAGCGTCGGGGGCATCGATCGGCTGCTGCGATACTGCCTTGATCGTGTCGCCTTCGACCAGCAGGTCGTGACCCGGCTGCAAGGCCTGCTGCAGCGGATCGAGCAAAGCGCCGTTCTTGAACAGGATGCGGTCCATATGTTGTTCCTTGGGTTGCCGGGCGCGGGCGTGCGGTGCGCCGGCTGTCAGCGGGTTCAGCGTTCCAGCCGCAGCGCGGCAATTTCTTCCAGCGACCTGCCGCGGGTGGGCACGCCCATGATCAGAACGGCGAGCGCGCCGACGATCAGCATCAGCGTCGTGCCGCCGAAAACCCCGGCGAAGCCCAAACGCGGATAGAGATAGCCGACCAGAATCGGCGCGGCGATCGCACCGAGGCGTCCGATTGCCGAAGAGACGCCCATGCCGGTCGCGCGCACCTCGGTGGGGAACACTTCGGGCGTGTAGGCATAGACGCCGGCATAAGTGCCGTTCATGAAGAACGACAGCAAAAAGCCCGACATCAGAATTTCGGTGTCGCTGTGGGTCAGGGCGAGCCCCAAGGCGGAGATTCCCCCCAGCGCCATGTACGTGACGATGGTCGCGCGCCGGCCGATCTTTTCATTGAGCCACGCGCCCGAGAAGTAGCCGGGAATCTGCGCGAGGTACATGACCAGCGAATACGAAAAACTGCGCGTGATCGTCATGCCGCTTTGCACCAGCAGACCGGGAATCCAGGTGAAGAACGCGTAATAGCTGAACGTGATCGACAGCCACATCAGCCAGGCCATCACGGTGATGCCTGCCAGCTGGCGCGACCAGAGTGCCTTCAGTTGGCCCAGTGGCGTGCGGCGTTCGACAGGGGCCGGGGGGCTCGTGTCGAACGCTTGCTCCGGCAGGAGCGGCAAGCCGGCGGCGCGCACCACCGCTTCCATTCGCTCGACGATCACCGCCGCTTCGGCAGTTCTGCCGCGGCTGTCGAGCCAGCGCGGCGACTCGGGCAACGCGCGGCGCCACCACAGCAGCATGACGATCGGCAGCGCGGTGATGACCGAGACGGCACGCCAGGCGTCGGGCGCCAGCGGGATGACCAGATAACCGAGTATCGCGGCGGCGACGAAGCCGAACGAGAAGAATGCCGCGAGGCAACCCGTGAAAGCGCCGCGATACTTGCGCGCGCAGAACTCCGAGAGAAATGGCGCGACGATCGCGCTTTCGGCACCGGTGCCGACCCCCGCGATGATGCGCATCGCCATGAAGAAAGGCCAATCCTGCGCGGTGGCGCTGATCAGCGATGCAATGCAGTAGACGATCAGCGCCGACACCATGACCTTGCGCCGGCCGATCACATCGCCGAGGATGCCGGCGAACGCCGCGCCGAAGAAGTAGCCAATGAAGGTGCCGCTGGCGAGCACGCCGGTCTGCACGCTGCTCAGATGCCACTGGGTGCGCAGCACGGGCAGCATGAAGGCCAGCACGGCGGCATCCATCGCATCGAAGACGTAGCCCAGTCCGCCCAGCCACAGCAGTTTGCGATGAAAGCTCGAGTACGGCAGGCGTTCTATCCGTGCGGGAATCGTCGACATAGCTTCCTTCCAGAAAGGGGAGCGCCGTGGCGCCGGGGGCATCGTCGGACGAGTATAGGAAGCCGAAATGGACGGGTCTTGGACGAAAACCGCATCGAACATGCGGATTCCAGCATCACGGCGTCGCTGGCGCCGCCTGTGGCATGGCCTCTCGCAAGCTTGGGTGATCGCACCGGCGCACAGCCTGCGGTCGACGCCGCGCCACCGGGAAACCATTTTTCGATAGCTGTTTACTATGGAAAGATCGAAGCGCATCTGAGGTACGCATGGTTTGATCGATTCGATGGCACGGCATACAGTTGGCGAATGCGAAACACTTTCCTCGGAGATCGACGCCATGCCTTATCTACAGCTCGATGTAAACGAGCACTACGCGGTGGAGAGCAAGAAACAGCTCGCGGCGAAGATGAGTGAGACCTATGCCCGCATGATGTCGGTCGATATCAGGCGAATCACCGTGGCGATACGCGAACTCGGCCCGGGCAGCGTCTGGCGCATTGCGCAGGAGGACGGGGAACCCGTGCCGGTGGCGTTGATGATGCTCGATATCAGAAGAGGGCGGCCGCCGGAGTTGCGCATGGAGTTGGCCAAAGCCCTCTGCGCGCACTGCATCGAGATTCTGGGCTTGCACGAGCACCGGCTCAACGTCGAGTTCACCCAGCACTCGGGCGACGAGATGTATCACCCGGCGCTCGGCGGTTACAGCCCGGAATGGGAGCCGGGCCAGCGATGAGCGTGTGAGTTCTGCGACCGGTATTTCCAACCAGCGAGGGCGCGACGATCGGATGCCCATCCGGTGCGCCGCAACCCGAGCCAAAGTAGGAGGCGGACCATGAGCAGGCTTGCCAGAAAGCTGGCCGGCAACCGGCGGGCGCGACCGTGGTTGATGGTGGTGATGACGACGGTGTTCTGTTTCCTGTGGCAGAGCGCCTTCGCGCAAACGGACGACAGCGCGACTCGCCTGCGCGATAAATATCAGAGTCTCACGCAGCAACTCGCGCACAACCAGTTTCAACGACCGCTGTACCTCGAATCGCAGGAGTTGCCCTCGGCGCTCAAGGGCGATATTTACGGCGTGCTCAACCATCCGTTCGCCGTGGTCAGCGGCGCGCTCAGCGACCCGGCCGCGAGCCCGGCCAACTGGTGCGACGTGCTGATCCTGCATCTGAACACCAAATACTGTCATGCCTCGACCGGCGCCAGCGGTACGGTCCTCACCGTGAACATCGGCAAGAAAACCGAGGAATCTCTGTCGTCGTCGTATCGCGTGGAATTCAACTTTCGCGTGGCGGCAAGCACCCCGGATTATTTTCGCGTCGAGCTCAGCGCCGCCAAGGGGCCGCTGAGCACGAAAGACTACCGTATCGTGCTGGAGGCGATACCGTTGAGCGAGAACCGCACCTTTATCCATCTGACCTACGCGTACGGCTACGGCACGGCGGGACGGCTCGCCATGAAAACCTATCTGGCGACGATCGGCAGCGATAAAGTCGGCTTTTCGTCGACGCCCGATTCGTCGACGGGCGAGACGCAATACATCGGCGGCGTACGCGGTCTGGTGGAACGCAATACGATGCGCTACTACCTGGCCATCGAAGCTTATCTGGGCGCGTTGTCCAGTCCGGCTAGCGCTCGGCTCGACAAGCGTCTCGCCGACTGGTTCGATGCGACCGAGCTGTATCCACGGCAATTGCACGAGGTCAGTCGCGCCGACTACATGCAGATGAAGCACAACGAGTATCAACGTCAGCAGACGGCGCAGTAGTTCGCGCATCGACTCGAAGCTTTTTTCAGGTTGGGCGTCGATCCGGCGGATCGTCGATCGTCGTTGTCGGGTAGGACAATCGGTCACGAACCTCGGATTCGCCGTTCTTCTCCGGTTCTGGCCGCCATCGCAATCCGACTCAGGAGAACACACTGTGGACAAACTCAGTAATCCGATCCTGCAAGTCCTCGAGGACTATAAAGCTGCGGTATGGGCAAAGAACGTGGACGCGTTCGTCGCGCTCTACGACCGGGAAACGGTGGTCTTCGATATGTGGGGCGCATGGTCGCACAACGGCATCGCGTCGTTGCGGGCCGTGGCGGAGGGCTGGTTCGGCTCGCTGGGTCAGGAACGTGTGGTCGTGGATTTCAGCGATGCGCAAACCATCGCCGCCGGGGACCTCACCGTCGTTCACGCCTTTGCGAACTACAAAGCCGTCGACGCCGACGGCCTGGAATTGCGCTCGATGGACAATCGCCTGACCATGACGCTTAGGCGGCAGGCCGACGGGTGGAAGGTCGTCCACCAGCACACGTCCTCGCCGATCGAGGTCGGCACGGCGCAGGTTATGTTCAGGCGCTAACGGCGCGGATCGCCGGCCTGGCTCGGCCGGCTTCGCGGGTTCGACATCGGCGCTCGACTCGCGAATAATCAAGGGTGCTTCACTTTCTAGTCAATTTGCGAAGTGCCTTCTGATCAAGAGCAGCCATGAAACCCTTGCTTGCCGGCCGATGCCTTTGTGGTGCTGTCCACTACACCGTCAAAGACGAATTCGTGTATGCGTTGAACTGCCACTGTTCAAGCTGTCGGCGTTCTACCGGTTCGGCGTTCAAACCATTCGCGGGGATCGAGCGCGACAAGCTGCGCATCACCGAGGGCGAAGACAGCCTATTGATTTTCGGAGACGAACGAGCGGCGCACGATGTGCGCTGCAAGCAATGCGGAAGCCTGATGTTTTCCGTGGTTCGCCAAGGGGAATACGTTCACGTCACGCTCGGAACGCTCACGGATCCGCCCACCATGCGTCCCACTGCGCATATTTTTGTGGGTTCGAAGGCGCCGTGGTATTCCATCACCGACCAGCTGCCGCAACACGACGAATTCGGCTAAAAGAGCTGGCTCTTGAAGGCCCGGGAAGGGCCGCCGCCCGCTCTCGCGTCAGCAGAAGTTACCTGAACGAAGACGGCAATAACTGCCATTCCGACGCCAGGAAAATTATCGCGACGCGGATCGGTACTGCGCGTACTATGGGTCTGTCGCCCGACACCCGTGTTCGCCCTGAAACCCTCCCGATGGTTGGCGTATGCGTCGTGGTGAGGGCGACCTTGGGTTTCTGCGCGAATAGGGTCGCTGGACAACGACCGGTTGCCACTAGACTCCCGAAAACGTGCCGCCCGCGCGCGGCGAAGCAGAGGTATCTATGGCAAACGGTATTCACCTGTACAAGGGACTGGAAGTTTGTCCACTGATCTTCCCGCACGTTGCCACCCGGCCCGGTTTCGCTCACGACTACGATGGAGGCTTCGACGCGGCCGTTCGGATCAAGGAGCCGGACGGAGGCAAGTTCGAGGCAAGAAGTCGCGTCTTTCGGCTCCATGTCGAGAGGCCATTTCTGTGTGCGGGTGACGCAAGGCGCGCCTCAACCGCGTACGGCGAACTACTCATCGACAAATACACGCCGGGCAACATGATCTGGGATGGTGAGTAGCTAAACGGGCCCGGTTCGGCTCGATCCGCGGTGACCTTAATCTGGTACATGTCTGGCAACGCCCACGTGAGCGCGTTGCGTGCAGCGCTCGTCCCCTGAAGCGCATTCTTCGAACTACTGATCTCGTGAGATGCCATGTCCCGACTCGACGACCTGATCATGCAGCATCGCAGCGTGGAGACTGAGGTTGGACTTCGAGAAAGAGAACTGAATACCTGTCGGCTATCTATCGATGAACGCGAGGGAACCGGCACGACGATCTTTCCGCATCACGACACGCTGACGTTTCTGGAAGCGCAATTGCGGCAGTGCAAGCTGAGATGCGAACAACTGCGTATTGCGATCGCCCGAAACCGCGCCAGACGGCCGGCTCGGCAACAGGTCGAGCGTGGGTCGAATCCGGTTTCGTGCCCGTTGTCCAATGGGCAGGCTCAAGTCCGCGGTAGGCGGTGAGGAGAAACAGATGGGCGCTAACCCGGCAGTTTTTCATGTCGATCCCACGCCACGTCGGGCCGACGGTGAATATATCGCCCACGCGAGAATCAGTAGTAGCGGCGACGACGGGCGTGAGTACGACGTCCATCTCAGCGGAGATCTGGCCGGCTTCGACGCGCGCGAAGATGCCATTCGCTTCGCCGCCAATTGGGCCGCGCAATGGATCGAGACGCACCGAAGTTCGTCGCAGCGACCGGCCGCCGATCGTCTCGTGTGTTAATTCCGACGACGGCGTTGGCTCGAACGATAGAGGCGATCGTCACCACGGAAGCCGACGCTTGCGACGGTTTGGTTGCGCGCGTCTTCGAGCGCGCGTAGAGCGACGCTCAGCCTCGGTCGTCGACCCAGGCACGGGCCCAGCGGGCTGAGTGCTGCAATGCCTCGTCTTCGTTCCGAAAATAGTCGAGCGAATAGAACTGGTAACGACCTTCGTTGCGGGCGCAATCTGCGCGTTCGAGCAACAGGTCGGAGGAGAAGCTGCCATCGGGCAAACGATGCGCCGACGGTTGGACGGCATAGCCGTTGTAATGATGAATATATTTATTCTGCATTGTGTATTTTAGTGATGTATTAATGCGTGGCCGCTGGTTTGGCGCTCGCTGATCGGGCGATGCAGACGAGTTGCTCAAAGCCATTGCGAACCGGATCGAGACTGACTAGTCGCGAATCGAGCAATTCGGCACGGAAGCCGGGAGGGGAGAGTGACGTGCAATGAGACGTTGGGCGCACGGCAAGCTGCTTGAACCGCTGCTGCCGAAAATGTTTGCGCCAACTGGGAGCGACGAAGCTCCGCGAGGATGTCACTGCAGCCCGCCAACCGTTGTCGGATAGCGGGCTCTTCCAACTTACAGCGGCTTGATGTTAGCCGCTTGCAGACCCTTCGGGCCTTGCTTCGTTTCGAAGCTCACTTTCTGGTTTTCCGCGAGCGTCTTGAAGCCGTCGCTGCGAATTTCCGAAAAATGCGCGAACAGGTCGTCGCCGCCCTTGTCCGGGGTGATGAAGCCAAAACCCTTGCTGTCGTTGAACCACTTAACTGTACCGGTATCCATGAAGAATCCTTGACGAAAAAATAAATTAAAGAATTTGCTCAGGTAGCAAGCGCATGAAGCGTCAAGGAGGGAGAGGACAACGAATACCGCTGGGGGAGCGAGACATTGATGAACAGCAATCGGACTTCTTGAACTTCGGACGCAAGAGTAACCGCCTTCGTATGTCGCAGTCAACGCATATCTTGTAACTGCCTGTCACTCGATGCGGCGCCATCGCATTTGACATCGCGCATGCTGATCGTCGTCGGGCATCTGCATTCCTGCAGATGCCGTCTTCGAAACGCTCAGGTGCGGGTAATCGAAGCCCCACCGTCGACCAGCGAAGCCGTACCCGTCACGAACGACGAATCATCGGAAGCGAGATAGAGCGCCGAGCGTGCGAGCTCTTCCGGCTTTGCAACGCGCTTGAGCGCATGCAGGCCCGTCACGAACGCCTGCGATTCGGCCGTATCGTTCATCCCGCGATACATCTCCGTGTCCACCGCGCCCGGCAGGATCGCGTTGACGCGCACACCTTGCGGGCCGTATTCGGCCGCGAGCGCTTGCGTGAGTCCGATCAGCCCGGACTTGCTCGCGGCATAGGCGGCCGTCCCCGGAAACGCGAACGAGTAGCCGACGAACGTCGACGTGAAGATGATCGAGCCGCCGCCATGCTTGATCATTTCAGGAATCTGATGCTTGGCGCCGAGAAACGCGCTCGTCAGGTTGGTGGCGAGGGTGGCGGACCAGCCTGCTTCCGAGACCCCGGTGGACGGTCCCATTTCGCCGAGCGTCCCCGCATTGTTGTAGGCGATGTCGAGACGGTCGAAGCGGCTGACGGCCAGTGCGACCAGCGCCTTCGCAAATTCTTCGGATTGCACATCGCCTGCCAGCGAGACAGCGGTACCGCCATCGCGAGTGATCTCGGCCACGAGCGCGTCGAGTTCGGCCTCGCGGCGTGCCGCCACGACGACCTTCGCACCTTCCGCGGCGAACAACTTTGCGGCAGCGCGGCCAATGCCCCCGCTGGCGCCCGTGACGATAGCGACCTTTCCTGTCAGGCGTTGCATGTTCAATCTCCGGTTTTATCGTGAGCCGATGCCCAATGCGTCAGCTCGTTGAAATGCACTATAGGATTGCGTTATTGAGAAAGAAAGATCAAAAATATCGTCATGGCATTCACATTTTGTGAATGATCGGAGGGCGATATGGACCGGCTGCGCGCGTTCGAGGTCTTCGTCACTGTGGTCAATCGGGGCAGCTTTGCGCGCGCGGCCGATGCGCTCGAAACCTCGCCCGCGAACGTGACCCGCTATGTGAATGAACTGGAGGCGCATCTCGGTGCGCGACTGCTCAATCGCACTTCACGCAGGTTGTCGCTGACCGAGGGCGGTGAGACGCTCTATTCGCGCTGCAAGGCCATCCTCGAAGACGTCGCCGAAACGGAAGGGCTCGTGTCCGCGGCCTCGATCGAACCGCGCGGACGGCTGCGCATCAATGCACCGGTCAGCTTCGGCATCCGCCATCTCGCGCCGCTGTGGCCACGGTTCATGGAGCAATATCCCGACGTCGAACTCGACATCACGCTGATTGACCGCGTCGTCGATATCGTCGAGGAGGGCTTTGATCTCGCCATTCGTATCTCGCGCGCCGGCACGCTCGATCATGCGGCCCGCAAACTGGCGACATCGAGAAATATCCTGTGTGCGGCTCCCGGCTATCTGAAGCGTTGGGGACATCCGCAGAAGCCAGCGGACCTGCCCGGACATCGATGCATCGGCTATACGTATGCGGCCACGGCGGACGAATGGCAACTGATCGACAACCGCGGCAAAACTCATGCGATTCAGGTCAACTGTCACATGCATACCAACAACGGCGACACGGCACGCACGGCGGCGCTGGCGGGGCACGGCGTGATCTGGCAACCCACCTTTCTGATCGGCGCGGATCTCCGCGCGGGCAGGCTCGTTCAGGTCTTGCCCGACTACCGCTTGCCGGATATCGATGTGCTCGCACTGTATCCGAGCCGGCGCCACGTGAGCGCGAAAGTTCGTGCGGTCATCGATTTTCTGGTCAACGCGTTCTCGGGCGGGCCACCGTGGGACAAGACGTGACGCGGATGACGCTTGTATGCGCGTCTTCACCCCGCAATGATTCTTTCCTATGCTTGTTGCAGCGGCGAGCCCGCCAGAGCCGCCACCGCCGCGTCCTGGGGTCGAGACTCGCACGCCTGTGCCGTGAAGTCGAATACCCGCAGCCGACAACTCAATAAGGAGCAGCCACGATGAAAATGCAACGCAACACTCCCCGGATCGCATCGACCATGCTCGCCGCCGCGTTCGCACTCATTCAGGCAGCCGGCGCAGTGGCGCAAACCGCCGCTCCAGAGGCCGCCAGCGAGATCCACAGGACGGGCATGCCAGCGACGCAGCAGCAGGGCGACGTATCGTACGTGAGTGGCGGAGTCGGCCGCGACGAGTCGACTGCGCTGCGGCAGGCACGCAGGCAGTGGCCGCTGTCGCTGCAGTTCACGGGTCCCGGTGCGAGCTATGTCGCCGACGTCCAGGTGAAGATCGCCAAAGGTGGCACGACCGTGCTCGATACGACTTCGCATGGTCCGTACATGCTCGTCCGGTTGCCTCAAGGGCGCTATACGGTCAATGCCACCTACAGCGGCGTGACCAGAAGGCAGACCGTGAATGTCCGCGGCAATGGCAGCGCGCGCGCGACGTTCTCGTTCCCGTCCGGCGGCCACTGAGCGCGATCCCGTCGCGGTGTTCAAGGTCACGCGCGGCGGGTTCGGTTGGCACCGCTACTGACGTTCGCGTCGGCGCGCAGCTGCTGGCGGGCGCGCTCGCGGGTGCCGTACACGAAGCGGCGCGAGAGGGACACTTGCGTCGCCAGTCCTTCCTATCGCGGCATCGCCAGGAAAAACTGCACCACCTCGGCGTTGAATCGTTGGTGGAACGCCGCGCGGTCGAAGCCCGGCCGGCTGCCGCAGATCTCCGGGCGCCTGCGCGCAAGACGCGCATCGCACGGTGGCAGGAAGTCGTAGTGGCCTGCGCCGGCCACCGCGTGATAGTCGGGAGTGCGAGGCAAGTCGTCCCGTACCGGCTCGTCGTACCAGGAGTGCGGCTGATGAAGATCATCGGCGGCGCTCCAGAGTTGGACCGGGGCGCGCACGCCGCTGAGTCCCGGGCGGCCGAACGTAAATCCGAACGATGGCGCGGCAATGACGACCGCCTTGATGCGCGCATCGTGGACCCAGGCGCCAGCGGCAACCTTCGCGCCGAAATCGGGGGCGACGCCCGCATGCCGCAGGGTCTCGCACAGATCATGATCCGGATGGACTTCGCAAAACGGGGCGACCTTCGAAAGATCCGGAATACCGCCCGCGGCCACCAGCACGGTGAAGCCGCCGTTGGAAAAGCCGAAGGCGCCGACGCGGGCCGCATCGAGCCGCTCGTGTCCACGCCAGTTCTCGAGCAGGTAGTCGACCAGTCGATGAAGCTGCGCGGGACGGCGCCAGAGCTCCAGCACGTGGCTCTGGTCATCGAACGTGTCGCCGGCGTGACTGACCGCCGCTGCGACGAAGCCCGCATGAGCCAGCGCGAGCGCCGTGTCGTAATGGCTGCCGTACCAGCCTCCGCCGCCGTGCGACAACACCACCAGCGGCAGGCGATCACCCGCGATCGGAGCATTGGGCGCGACAGTCTGGGTGACGTTGCCCAGCGAGTGCGGCGCCGCGCTCTCGCTGGTCGGATACCAGATGCCGGCCGTGAGCGGCGGCGCGTCGCCATCCGGTATCTCGACCTCCTCGAAGCCGACCTCGGCCGCGAGAACCGGCACGGCCAGCATCAAGGCCAGAAGGGCAGCGACGAGGGGCATCCGTCTCACTGTGGTCTCCGTTGTCGTCGTCGCTGAGTTGAACTTCGGGCGCCCCGGGGCTATGAGACCAAAGTCCAATTGAATATTTCTGGATCGGGTTCAATAGTAGTGAAGAGTTGGGTTTTGTCGACCACAAAACCATCGCGACTCTTTTCTTGAAGATGCCGGAATTGCGGGCAGGTTCTGGTATTGCCGTCAAAAACGTTCCAGTGGGTTTGAGTTTTCGCGACTGCAGGCCTAACACGGTGTCGCCGCCGAATCGCGGCGAGATTTGGCGGGAGAACAATCTTATGCTGCTTACACCGACTCCCGAGCGGACTTCGTCCAGAGAAATGCTCGATGTACTGATCCGCGCCGGACTCATTGCGATCCTGGCCGTGTTCTGTTTCCGGATCTTCGCGCCGTTTCTTAACCTGATGGCATGGTCGGTGATTCTCGCGATCACGCTCTATCCGCTCCAGGTCCGTCTTCGCCCGATGTTCGGCGGCAAGGATGGTTGGATCGCCACGCTGATCGTCCTTATCGCGTTTGCCGTGATCCTGGTGCCAACCTATGCGTTGGGCATTGCGGTGGCCGATTCGATCGAGAAATCGATGGCCATTTTCAAAAGCGGTGGCTTCCGGATTCCGCCGCCCGCGGAGTCGGTATCGGGTTGGCCGGTGATCGGCCAGCGTGTGTACGACTTCTGGCTACAGGCCTCGACGGACCTGACCGGCCTTGCGCAAAAGTTCGCTCCGCAGCTGAAGGAGGCCGGCCTCGCCGTGCTTGCAACGTTGACGGGCCTCGGAGCCGGGCTGGTGATATTTTTCGTCGCGTTGATCATCGCTGGCATCCTGATGGCCCACGGTGAGTTGGGCTATCGCAGCGCGGTGCAAATCGCCTCGCGCATCTCGGGCCCCGAGAACGGCGTGCAGATCGCCGATTTGTGCACGGCGACCATTCGCGCAGTCGCACAGGGGGTGGTCGGCATTGCGTTCATCCAGATGCTGCTGATCGGCATCGGCTTCATCGTGATGGGGATACCCGGCGCGGGACTGCTCGCGCTCGCCGTGCTGCTGCTCGGCATCATGCAACTGCCGGCCACGCTGATCACGATTCCGGTGATCGTGTTCGTGATCCTCACGGAAGGCGTGAGCGCCGCGACGATCATCTTCTCGGTCTACATTTTCGTCGCGGGCCTCGCCGATAACGTGCTCAAACCTTTGATGCTGGGCCGCGGCGTCGCGGTGCCGATGCCCGTCGTGCTGATCGGCGCGCTCGGCGGCATGGTGACGGGGGGCGTCATCGGACTGTTCGTCGGGCCTGTGATGCTCGCGGTCGGCTATCAGCTGTTCTGGCGTTGGGTCAGGGACCAGCCGCAAGTCGAGCAGACCCAGCCACAGCCCCAGGAACAGAAGCCGGCCTGAAGGTCGAGGATGGTTCCGTGTCACCGTTCATGCGTCCGTACCGGATCGCGGTGCTGCTCGGGGCGCTCGGCCTGAGCGGATGCATGCGGGTGGGACCGGACTTTCAGCCGCAGCATGAAGCGTGGAGCGAGCACTGGAGCAGCGCGTCGATTACCCAGGTCACGCAGCAGGACACCCAGCCCGATGTGCGCCAATGGTGGCTGATCTTCGGCGACCAGAATCTCGAACGTCTGATCGCCGAAGCCGACGCGAACAACGGCGACCTGAAGATCGCCGGGCTGCGCGTGCTCGAGGCACGCGCCCAGCTCGGCATTGCGCTGGCGGGACGCTATCCGCAGGTGCAGCAGGTGAACGCCGATGCGCTCGCGTCCGCGCGCAAGCGCTCGGATGGATTCAATCCGCGCTCGGGTGCTTTCGTGCAGTACGGCGTCGGCTTCAGTATCGGCTGGGAGCTGGATTTCTGGGGGCGTTTCAGTCGGGCGATCGAATCGGCCGACGCCGCGTTCTTTGCCGCGCAAGCCAATCGCGACGACGCGCTGGTTCTGCTGCACGCCCAGGTCGCGGATACGTATTTCACGCTGCGGGTTGCGCAGGCGAGACTGCGCATCGCGCGTGAGAATGCCCAGTTGCAAAAGCGCAGCTACGACATCGCGCACAAGCTTTTCAAGGCGGGCGAGAGCGATGAACTCGACTTCCAGCAGGCGAAGACGCAGTACCTGGGAACCCTGAGCAGTATCCCCGATCTCGAAAGCCAGATCGTCCTTGCGGGTCACGCGCTGTCGGTGCTGATCGGACGGCCGCCGGGTCCGCTGCCTGAGCTCGACGTGCAGGCCGGCAAGGAGGGCGTCGTGCCGTTGGTGGATCATGCCGTACTGCAGGATGTGCCGGCCGATCTGCTGTTGCGGCGCCCCGACGTTCGCGCGGCCGAGTATCAGATGGCTTCGCAGTCGGCCTTGATCGGCGTGGCCAAAGCGGACCTGTACCCATCCGTATCGTTGCTCGGCTCGCTGACGTGGACCGCCAGTTCGCTCTCAGGCTCGCCGAGCACGCTGCTGTTCGCCGCGGGCCCGAGCGTGACGTGGAACGTGTTCGATTACGGCAGGATCAGGAACAACGTGCGCGTCCAGGACGCGCGGCTGCAAGAGTTGACGGTCGCCTATCAGAACACGGTGCGCGAGGCGGCGCGCGAGGCCGATGATGCCGCCACGTCGCTGATCGCCGCATTGCAGCGCGACACCGTTCTGAACGACGCGCAAAGCGCGGCGCGTCGCTCGCTCACGCTCGCCAACACGATCTATCGGGAAGGCTATTCGGACTTCCAGCGGGTGCTCGACGCACAGCGCGCACTGTTCGCGCAGGAGGACGCGTACGTGGTCAATCGCAGCAATGCCGTCGGCAGCGTGATCGCGCTTTACAAGGCCCTTGGGGGAGGCTGGGACACGGCCCAGCCGCTCGTCGACGCGGCGACGCGCGCGCAGATGCGGAAGCGCACCGACTGGGGCGACCTGCTCGACGATACGACGCCCGCCGCCGTTGCGCCCGGTCAAACTGAAGGGCCGTCACGATGAGCGATACCCCCGAGCCTCAGACTGCCGCCTCGCCGAAGCCGCCGGCACCTGCTGCCGATCCGTCGACGAAAGCGGTCAAATGGGTCGTGTGTCTGATCGTGCTGAGCCTGATCTGGTATCTGCTCGCCGACCGCTTCACGCCGTACACGCAACAGGCGCGGATTCAGGCCTATGTCGTGCCCGTCGCCGCCGAGGTGTCGGGACGTGTGACCCGGGTGTTCGTCCATAACAACCAGGATGTCAATGCGGGGGACGTGCTATTCGAAGTCGATCGCGAGCCCTACCGCATTGCCGCCGATAGGGCGCGCGCCGATCTCGAGTCGACGCGCCGCCAGGTTGGGGCGAGCACGGCCGGGATCGAATCGGCGCGGGCCGGATTGCGCGCCGCGATCGCGAACGAGGTCAAGGCGCGGCAGGATAGCGACCGGCTCGAGCGGCTCTATCGCGAGGACGAGGGCACCGTGTCGCTGCGGCGCCTCGAGATCGCGCGGGCGACGCACGAACAGGCGCAGAGCCAGGTGGAAGGCGCGCGTGCCGAAGTCGAGCGCGCCCGCGAGCAGCAGGGAGGGAGCGAAGCCGAGAATGCGCAGTTGCGCAGCGCCGCGGGCGCGCTGGAAAAGGCCGAGCTCGATCTCGCCAACGTGAGCATCAGAGCTCGTTCCAGCGGCGTGGTGACCGATCTGCGCACCGAAGTCGGCCAGTTCGCGGCGGCGGGCAACCCGGTGATGACGCTGATCGCGATCCGCGACGTGTGGATCAGCGCCGACATGACCGAGAACAACCTGGGCCATCTCGAACCGGGCACCCGTGTCTCGATCGCCCTGGACGGGCTGCCCGGCGACGTGTTCGACGGGCGGGTTCGCAGTATCGGCTATGGCGTGAGCGTAGGCCAGAGCACGCCGGCCGGCAGCCTGCCCACCGTGCAGAACAGCCGCGACTGGCTGCGTCCCGCGCAACGCTTTCCGGTGATCGTCGAATTCGACGCGAGCGAGCGCGCGCGTCTGCGCAATCTGCGCGTGGGAGGGCAGGCCGAAGTGATGGCGTTTCCGACCGAGGGTAATCCGCTCAATCCGCTCGGACGCGTGTTCTTCCGGCTGATGAGCTGGCTTTCCTACGTCTATTGAGCATCCTATGCAGCCCGTGACCCAGCGCCTCGGCTATCGCGCCATACGTGTTGCGACGGGAACCGCGCTCGCTCTGGTCGTCAGCTTTGGACTCGATTTCCCGATCCCGGTCGTCGCGCCGGTATTTGCGGTTTTTCTGCTGGCTACGCAGAGCCGTCCGCTGTCGTTGAAGGCCGGGCTGATTCTTTCGCTGGTGGTGGCGTCGACCACCGGCAGCGGCCTGCTGCTCGTGCCGCTGCTGCGTCATTACGCGTTGGCCGGCGTGATGCTGATCGGCCTCATGCTGTTCTTCGCGTTTCGTTATGGACTGCGCGGCGGTAACAATCTCGTCGCGACGTTTCTGGTCGCGGGGCTGACGATGATTTCCGCAGCGGGCACGGCCGACTTCGAGCTGGCCTTGACGGTCGTCGGCGCGCTGGCGAAGGGACTTCTGCTTGCCGTGCTGGTGTCGAGTCTGGCTCACACGCTGTTTCCGGAACGTGCGGGCGCGCGCGAGCAGCCCGTCAAGGCCGCCATGGCGGACGACCAGGCCGCCTATATCGCACTGCGCGCCGCGCTGGTCGTCATGCCGGCCTATCTGCTCGCGATGACCGATCCGGCCAGCTACATGCCGATCATCATGAAGTCCGTGAGCCTCGGCAGACAAAGCTGCACGACCTCGGCCCGCGGCGCCGCACGCGATCTGATCGGCTCGACGCTGTTCGGCGGCCTGCTCGCCATCGCGTTCTGGTTTGCGCTGAAGCTGTTCGTGGATCTGTGGATGTTCTTTCTATGGATGCTGCTGTTCGGCCTGTTCGTGGGACGCAAGCTCTACGGTCTTCACCGGACGCGTTGTTCGCCGGGCTTCTGGCTGAACAGTCTCGTGACGATGATCATTCTGCTGGGGCAGTCGGTGCAGGACAGCGTGGCGGGCAAGGATGTCTACACCGCGTTCGCAGTGCGGATGGGGCTCTTTCTGGCTGTCACGGTCTACGCGTGTTTGATGCTGCTGCTGTTCGAGCAACGCCGCCGTGTCGAATGAGGCGCCGCGGTATCACGCATCCGGACCCTGACTGATGGCCGCAACGCCGATCCGGTGATCGCAAGAGGAGCGCGCAATGGGAAATGCGAGAGGCGATGGTGCAGGCCGTCTCAAGGCCGGTGAGATCCTCAAGGAGATGGCGCTGACGCTCTGGTATCTGAGGGCAGTCCTGATGGGCCTGGTTCTATTGTTCGTCCTGCTGACGTTCGGCATGTACTACTGGGGCGCGCCCGTCGAGACAGCGAACCGGACGCCTTCGTCGATGGCTGAAACCGTGTACTTCTGCGCGATCACGGCGCTGACGATCGGGTACGGCGATGTCGTGCCGACTTCGACGTTTGGCCGGATCGACGCCGTATGCCTTGGGCTGATCGGATTCGTATTCACGGGGTTGTTCGTCGCCGCGGCTGTGCGAGGTGTGCAGGAGGCGGCGCAGCGGTCGGCGGCGGGTGGGGGCTCCTGACTCTTGACTACCGTCTGGAAAAGGGGGAGCGTGTCTGTCTGGGCTTGGGTTCGCTGTTGTCTCGATCAGACCGACTATCCGAGGTAACGATGTGGATCTTCCGTGTGGATGAGCCTCGTCTCGGGGCCATCCGGATTCGCGAATGGCGCCGCCGCGCGCGCCACACGATCGGCCTCCTCGTCCTGCTGCTGGGCAGTGCCGTCACCGGGCTGGTCATCCTCGATCAGTCCGATACCTCCTTTCCCGACAAAATGCTTGCCGCCCTGTGGAATGGGCTCAACCTCGTCACGACACTCGGCGCCTTCGGCCAGTTCAATCCGCCTCAAAAGGTCTTCATGCTGCTGGCCATGGTCGCGACGATGGTGATCGGCGGATTCGCGCTGTCGAGGCTCACGGGCATGCTATCCGGCGACGACGTGATGGCTTATCGGGAGAACAGACTCATGGAACGCAAGCTCGACCAACTCGCCAATCATGTCGTGGTGGTGGGATTCCACGCGCTCGGTGAACTGGTCGCCGAGCGCCTGCGCGACGCGGGACAGACCGTGCTCGTGCTGGTGGGCGATCAGGCTCAGGCCAACCGCGCGGCCGATCGCGACCATCTGGTCGTGCTCGGCCCGGCGGGCGAATTCGACGACGTGCTCAAGCGTGCGCGGCTGGAGCAGGCCAAAGCCCTCGTTGTCACGACCCCCGACAGCAATAACAATCTGGCGATCACGTTGCTGGCGCATACGCTGAATGCGTCGCTGCCGATTGCGGTGCCCGGCGAAAGCCCGTTGAGAAAGACGCTGTTCGAGAGCGCGGGAGCCTCCAACGTGGTGATCGCTGATGAGATCGTCGCGCACGCGCTCGTCGGCAAGCTCACGACGCGCATGGAGGTAGACAGATGAAACCAGCGGCGTCCACGCGGTCCCAGCCGCATCACATGCCCTTTCTGCAGGGGCTTTTGCCCGTCAATGCCGCTCAACTGCCGCACGACATCATCGCCGGACTCACGCTGGCGGCCCTCGGCATTCCCGAGGTGATGGGATACACGAAGATCTCCGGCACGCCCACCGTCACGGGTCTCTATACGATCCTGTTGCCACTGGTGGCGTTTGCGCTGGTGGGCGCCTCGCGTCAACTGGTGGTCGCGGCCGACTCCGCGACCGCCGCCATCCTCGCCGGTACGCTGACGGCCGTGGCCGCATTGGGCAGCAAGGAATACATCGGCCTCACGAGCACGGTGGCCCTGACCGTTGCCGTGATGCTGGTGATCGCGCGTATCTTCCGATTGGGTTTTCTGGCCGACTTTCTTTCCCGCAGTGCACTGATCGGTTTCCTGACGGGCGTGGGGATACAGGTGGCGGCGGGTGAACTCGCCGGCTTGATCGGGCTCGCGAAAGAGGGGCATGGCCCCCTGATGCAACTAGTCAGCGTGGTGCAACGGGTCGCCGGGGCGAACTATCCGACCACGCTTCTTTCGCTCGTCGTGCTCGCCGTGATCCTCGGCTGCAAGCGCCTCGCGCCGCGCGCGCCGGGTGCGCTGATCGCCGTGATCGGCTCCATCGTGGCCAGCGGAATGTTCAATTTCGCCGGACATGGCATCGCGGTCACGGGCGACGTGCCCGGCGGTCTTCCGTCGCTGTTCGTGCCGCCGCTGCACGCGAACGAGATCAACCAGGTGCTGGCGACGGCGGCCTCGTGCTTCATCGTCATCATCGCGCAGAGCGCGGCGACCGCTCGCGCGTACGCCAACCGCTACAACGAGAAGGGCGACGACAATGCCGACATCATCGGACTCGCGGCAGCGAACGCGGCGGCGGCGTTGACCGGTACCTTCGTCGTGAACGGCAGTCCGACCAAGACCGAGATCGTCGACGATGCGGGAGGGCGCACCCAGGTCGCCCATCTGACGACCGCGGTGATCGTGCTGCTGGTGCTGCTGTTCCTCACCAAACCGCTGAGCCTGATGCCGGCGCCCGTGCTGTCGGCCATCGTTTTCATGATCGGTGTGAAGCTGATCGACGTGAAGGGGATGGTCGAGCTCTATCGCATGCAGAAGGACGAATTCGTCGTTGCGTTGCTCGCCGCGGGCGTCGTCGTGTTCGTCGATGTGATGCACGGTATTCTTGCCGCCGTCGTGCTGTCGCTGATCGCGCATGCGCGGCATAGCTACCTGCTGCGCACGCGCGTGTTGACACGGGGCCCCACCGGCCATCTGATTCCCCATCACGTCGAGCCGAATCTGCTCGCGGCACCCGGCATCGTCGTCTACCGGTTCGAGGCGGACCTGTTCTATGCGAACACGGGGCGCTTCACGGCGGAAGTGCTGAAACTCGCGAACGAGGCGAGCGTTCCATTGCGCTGGATCGTGATCGACGCGACCGAGATCAACAATATCGACTACACGGCGGGCAAGACGTTGATCCAGCTGGGTGCGGAACTCGATCGGCGCGGTCTGGGTATCGCCGTGGTCGCGGTTCCGACGGGCGTGCGGCACGAACTCGACCGCTACAAGGCCCTGCGGATCAGTGGCACGCATCGCGAGATCTTTGCGACAGTCGATGAGGCGATCGACGCGCTGCGCGATCTCCCGCCGTCTACGTCCGCGTCCGCGCCGCCCCCGGACACCAAACCGCCAGGCAGCCCGGCGAAGTGACGCAACGCCCCCTGGCCTCGAATCAAAACAGGAGTGACACGTGTCCGATTCCACTGCTGCAAAGCCCAACCAGACCGCAACCCAGCCCGCAACCCAGCCCGCAACCGATCACGCTGACCCCACGACGCTGGCGGCACAGCAAGATCCGTCGACGCTGTTTGCCGGGCGTGGCTCGTTGGCCGCGCGCGTCGACAAAGGCAAGACGGCGCGCAAAAAGATGCCGCGCGCGCAACTGGCGGTCTGCAAGATCGACGATCGCGATCCCATCGCGCTGCTCGACGCGTCCAACGTCGGCCGCGTGACGGAACTGATACCGATCCGCTACGGACGCATGGTCGCGAGTCCGTTCGCGTTCTATCGCGGCGCCGCGCCGCTGATGGCGCATGATCTCGCGAAACTGCCGCATTCCGACGTGACCGTGCAACTGGGCGGCGACGCGCATCTCGCCAATTTCGGACTGTTCGCGAGCCCGGAGCGGCGCATTCTGTTCGGACCCAACGATTTCGACGAGACCCTGCCGGGCCCCTTCGACTGGGATGTGCGCAGGCTCGCCGCATCGTTCGTGATCGCCGCGCGCGAATGCGGCTTTGCGATCCGTGAGCAGCGCGCCGTGGTGCGCCGGCTCTGCGCGACCTTCCGGCAACGGCTCGCCGAGTTCAGCAGCATGGATACGCTCGACGTCTGGTACGGCCAGTTCAAGGCGTCAAGCATGCTGGAGATCGCCGATTCGCTGGAGGAAAGAAGGAAAGAACTGGCTGTGATCGAGAAGGCGAGGCAGCAGTCGTCGCGCACCGTGATGACGCATGCGACCGAGTTCGTCAACGGCAAGCTGCGCATCAAGGACGTACCGCCGCTCGTGTACCACGTTCCGCTCGAGAGCCCGCACGATCAGAAACAGTACCAGTCGATGGTGCGGCGCTTTTTCGCCGACTACCGGTTGACGCTGCCCGATGACAGGCGCGCCCTGTTCGACCGCTATGAACTGGTGGATGTCGCGATTCGCGTCGTGGGCATCGGGTCGGTGGGAACGCGTTGCTACGAGGCGCTCTTCATGGCCGATGGAGCGTGCCCGCTGTTCCTGCAACTGAAGGAGGCGCGGACTTCCGTGCTGGAGCAGTACCTGCCGCCGAGCCGTTATCCGAATCACGGTCAGCGCGTGGTGAACGGGCAGCGCCTGCTGCAGTCGGCGAGCGACATTTTTCTCGGCTGGTCGAAGATGCGTCACACGGGCAATGACTTCTATGTGCGGCAATTGCGCGACATGAAAGGCGCGTTCGACTTCACCACGTTCGACGTCGAAGATCTCGGCGAATACGCGGTGTCCTGCGCTCACGCGCTGGCCCATTCGATGGCGAAAGCAGGCGACCCCGCATTGCTCAGTGGTTATCTCGGCAAGTCGAATGCATTCGACGAAGCCATCGTGCAATTCGCGCTTGCTTACGCGGAACAGAACGAGGCGGACTGGACGGTGTTGAAAGGGGCGGTGAAGGCGGGGCGTATCCAGGTCATTCGGGATTGAGGATAGATCCCGTTACGGACGCTAATTGCCCTCTGGCATTTTCGATGAATGATGGCTGGTAATCAGCCACTTGTGCCCATTCCACGCATAGGTGAACGTATAGCGCGCCTTGACGACCGAGCCGTCTCCGAGCTTGAAGGTGTAGATACCCGCGTCGATCGCCGTGTTGCATTCGATCATGATGTCGCGAAAGTCGATCGTGCCGACGGGTTTGCTTTCGAGGAAGTGTTTGAAATAGTCGAGCTTTTCGTCGGCGGTCAAACGCGGCTTGTTCGAGACGGTCGGCAGCAGGATCGACTGCGGCGCATAGTTCGCCACGACCTTCTGCGGGTCGCCGGTTTTCAGCGAGTCGTTCCAGCGGTCGAACAGTGCGGCAATCTGTTTTTCGGAGGTGGAATGGCAGACTTCGGACCGGGCGAATGCGCCGCCATGGACCACGGCCGCCACCATCGCGACAACGACGGCCGGCCTGGATACGCTGATTCTCATGATCATCTTCGCAATTCGTTGCGGGGGGACGCTTCCTTCAGTAAATCGAATGTGAGTCGGGCGCATCCGCCACAGCATCGGCATTACAGGACAAGAGCCCGTTTTATTTTTCAGCGATCGAGGGCGATCCTCACCGGCTCGATCTTCCAGATCTTCTCGCAGTATTCGGCGATGGCTCGGTCGGAGGAGAACTTGCCCGCGCGCGCGGTGTTCAGGATCGACATGCGGGTCCAGCGCCGCGTGTCCTGCCAGGCGGCGCTGACGTCGTCCTGACGCGCGACGTAGGCGGCGTAATCGGCGAGCACGAGAAACGGGTCCGCCTGCGTCAGATTGTCGATGAGCGGACGGAACATCTCCCTGTCGCCGCGCGAGAAACGGCCGTCGGCGATCAGCTCCAGCACATCGCCCAGTTCCGCGTTCTCCTTCACGTAGTCCGCGGGGCGATAACCGGCACGCTTGACACGTTCCACCTCGTCGGCGGACAGGCCGAACAGGAAGAAGTTGTCGTCGCCGACCTCCTCGCGGATTTCGATATTGGCCCCGTCCAGCGTGCCGATCGTCAGCGCACCGTTCATCATGAATTTCATGTTGCCGGTGCCCGACGCCTCCTTGCCGGCCGTCGAAATCTGCTCGGACAGGTCGGCGGCGGGGTAGATGAAGTGCGCATTCTTCACATTGAAGTCCGGATAGAACACGACCTTCAGCCGGCCGTTCACCAGCGGATTGTGATTCACGACTTCGGCGATGCCGTTGATCAGGCGGATGATGAGCTTGGCCATCGCGTAGCCTGGCGCGGCCTTGCCGCCGAATACGAAGCAGCGCGGCGTCAGCGCGAGTTGCGGGTTGCGCAGCAGGCGCCGGTACAGCGTGACGATCAGGAGGGCGTTCAGATGCTGCCGCTTGTATTCATGGATGCGCTTGACCTGCACGTCGAACAGCGCGGCAGCGTCGACCTCGATACCGGTCGCGCCGCGGATGCGCTCGGCGAGCACGGCCTTGTTCGACTGCTTCACGTCACGCCAGCGCGCCTGGAACGCGGCGTCGTCGGCATACGCTTCGAGCTTGCGCAGTTGCGCGAGATCGGTCTCCCAGCCTGCGCCGATGGTGTCGTCGAGCAGCCGCGCGAGCGCCGGATTGCACAGCAGCAGGAAGCGGCGCGGCGTGACGCCGTTCGTGACGTTGTAAAAGCGCTCGGGCCACAGCTCGGCGAAGTCGCGCAGCACGGTCTGCTTGAGCAGCGCGGAATGCAGTTCGGCCACGCCGTTGATGGCGTGGCTGCCGACCGTCGCCAGGTGCGCCATGCGCACGAGCTTGTCACCGTGCTCGTCGATCAGCGACATGCGCGCGACGCGCGCTTCATCGCCTGGAAAGCGTTGCCGGACCTCGTCGAGGAAGCGGCGGTTGATCTCGTAGATGATTTCGATGATGCGCGGCAGCAGGCCGCGCATCAGCGGCAGTCCCCAGGTCTCGAGCGCCTCGGGCAGCAGCGTGTGATTGGTGTAAGCGAGCGCGCGCCGCGTGATCGCCCAGGCTTCGTCCCATGACACCTGCCGTTCGTCCACCAGCAAGCGCATCAGTTCGGCGACCGCGATCGACGGGTGCGTGTCGTTCAACTGCACGTTGAACACCTTCGCAAAGGACCCGACCGGCTCGCCTTTGATGTCGAGCAGGCGCAGCATATCCTGCAGCGAGCACGACACGAAGAAATATTGCTGCGCGAGACGCAGGCGCTTGCCGGCCTCGGGCTCGTCGTTCGGATAGAGCACCTTCGACAGCGTCTCGGAGATGACCTTTTCGTTGACGGCCTCGTAATAGTCGCCCGCGTTGAAGTCTTGCAGATCGAACGACTCGATCGCCTCGCTCTTCCAGAGCCGCAAGGTGTTGCATGTGTTGACGTGATAGCCGGCCATCGGGATGTCGCAAGCCACGCCTTTGACTTGCCGCGTGGGTGTCCAGCGCACGCACAGGCGCCCCTGGGCGTCCGTTTCATTGTGAGTGTGGCCGCCGAACCCCACGTAGAACGCGACCTCGGGACGCACGATCTCCCATGGATTGCCTTCCTGCAGCCACTTATCGGTGGTTTCGACCTGCCAGCCGTCGCGAATCAGCTGATCGAAGATGCCGAATTCGTAGCGGATGCCATAGCCGATCGCCGGTATTTCCAGCGTCGCGAGCGAGTCCAGATAACAGGCCGCGAGCCGGCCGAGCCCGCCATTGCCGAGCCCCGGTTCTTCCTCCAGCGCGAGCAGCATGTCGAGGTCGACGCCGAGCCCGCGCATCGCCTCGCGCGCGCTCGTCTCGATGCCGAGGTTGACGAGATTGTTGCCGAGCTGCGGGCCGATCAGGAACTCGGCGGAAAGATAGCAGGCCACCCGCACATCGGTTGCCGCGTAGGTCCGCACGGAGGCCGCCCAGCGCGCCAGCAGACGGTCGCGCACGCTGTACGCGAGCGCCATGTACCAGTCATGCGGGCGGGCGATCTCGGGATAGCGCGCCCGCAGGCAAAGCAGGTTGTCGAGCACGCCGCGCTGCAGCGCCGCGGCGCTCAGGCCGGTGCGTGGCGCATCCGCGCCATCGGGCGAGGTCGTGGTGGGTGCGTCGGCCATGGTGCGGGTCCCGGTGCAGGCTGCGCGTGAGGTTCAGAACGGCCAGACCCAGTCGGCGACCTCGGCGCGATCCGTGCCGTGCGTGTGCGCATAGTTCAGGTTGCTGACGATCGCGTTCCTCATGTCTTCGCGCAGGTGCGCCGATCTGCCTTGCAGGCGCGGCACGCGGTCGAGCACGTCGATCACCAGATTGAAGCGGTCCACCTGATTGAGGATCGCCAGTTCGAGCGGCGTGTTGATGTTGCCTTTCTCCTTGTAGCCCCGCACGTGCAGGTTCTCGTGATTGCGGAAGCGATAGGCGAGCTTGTGAATCAGCCACGGGTAGCCGTGGAAATTGAAGATCACCGGTTTGCTGGTGGTGAACAGGCTGTCGAATTCGCGTTCGGTCGAGCCGTGCGGGTGCTCGCTCGCCGGCTGCATCCTGAACAGGTCGACCACGTTGACGAAGCGCAGCTTGAGCTCGGGCAGGCGTTCGCGCAGGATCGCCGTGGCCGCCAGCGCCTCCTGGGTGGCGACGTCGCCGCACGAGGCCATCACCACGTCCGGTTCGGCATCCTCGTCGTTGCTCGCGCGCCGCCACACGCCGATGCCTTTGGCGCAGTGCGCGACGGCTTCGTCGATGGTGGTGAACTGCAGGTGTTTCTGCTTGTCTGCCACGATCACGTTGATGCAGTCGGTGGTGCGCAGGCAGTGGTCGGCGACCACCAGCAGCGTGTTGGCATCGGGCGGAAGGTAGACGCGGGTGACCGATGGACTCTTGTTGGTGACGAGGTCGATAAAGCCGGGATCCTGATGCGAGAAGCCATTGTGATCCTGCCGCCATACGGTCGAGGACAGCAGAATGTTCTCCGCCGATACCCACGCGCGCCAAGGCACATGATTCCGGCTGATGTCGAGCCACTTCGCGTGCTGGTTGAACATCGAGTCCACCACGTGCGCAAACGCTTCGTAGGTATGGAAGAAGCCGTGGCGGCCCGTCAGCAGATAGCCTTCGAGCCAGCCCATCAGCGTATGCTCCGAGAGCATCTCCATCACCCGCCCGTCGCGCGCGAGTTCGCCGCCGTCCTCGTCCTCGGGCAGCATGTCGGCCATCCACACCTTCTTGCTGACCTCGTAGATCGATTGCAAACGGTTCGACGCGGTTTCGTCGGGACCGAACACGCGGAACGTGTTCATGTTCGCGCGCATCGTGTCGCGCAGAAATTCGCCGAGCGGCCGCGTGTTCTCCTGCAGCACCTTGCCCGGGTGGTGCACATCCACCGCGTACGCGCGGATGTCGGGCAGCTTCAGTTCGCGGCGCAACACGCCGCCGTTCGCATGCGGATTGGCGCTCATGCGGCGCGGGCCTGCGGGCGAGAGCGCCTTGAGTGCGGGGATCAGCGTGCCGTTGGCATCGAAAAGCTCCTCAGGCCGGTAGCCGCGCATCCACTGCTCGAGCACTTCGAGGTTTGCGGAGTTGTTGCGCACATCCGCGAACGGCACCTGGTGCGAGCGCCACGAGCCTTCGACCTTGTGCCCGTTGATCTCCTTCGGACCGGTCCAGCCCTTGGGCGAGCGCAGCACGATCATCGGCCAGAGCGGCCGTTCGAGATTGCCCTTCGCGCGTGCCTGCTGATGGATCTCGCGAATCTGGCCGAGCACGGTATCGAGCGTGTGCGCCATCTTCTGATGCATTTCCGCGTGATCCGATCCTTCGACGAAATACGGGGTGTAGCCATAGCCGACGAACAGCGCTTCCAGTTCCCGGCTGCTGATGCGCGACAGGACGGTCGGGTTGGCGATCTTGTAGCCGTTCAGATTCAGGATCGGCAGCACGGTGCCGTCGCGGGCCGGATTGATGAACTTGTTCGAATGCCACGCCGTGGCGAGCGGTCCGGTCTCCGCCTCGCCATCGCCCACTACGCAAGCCACGATCAGGTCGGGGTTGTCGAGCACGGCGCCATACGCATGCGACAGGCTATAACCCAGCTCGCCGCCTTCATGGATGGACCCGGGGGTCTCCGGCGTCACATGCGAGCCGATATGGCCGGGAAACGAGAACTGCTTGAAGAACTTCTGCATGCCCTCGGCGTCCTGACTCTTGTCGGGATAGATCTCCGAATAGGTGCCTTCGAGATAGGTCGGGCCCAGCACGCCCGGTGCGCCGTGTCCGGGACCTGCCATGAAGACGACGTCGAGGTCGTCGCGTTTGATTACGCGGTTCAGATGCCCCCAGACGAACGAGAGTGCCGGGCTCGCGCCCCAGTGTCCGAGCAGGCGATACTTGACGTGTTCGACTTTCAGCGGCTCCCGCAGCAGCGGGTTGTCCAGCAGATAGATCATGCCGACCGAAAGATAATTGCAGGCGCGCCACCATGCATCGATCAGCTGAAGCTCGTCGCTGTCGAGCGCGGTCTGCTGCGAAGCGTCCGCCGTGGAATGCTTGCCCATACCGACGTCTCCTGTGCGTGCAGCCGGAACCCGAGGGTGTGGAGCGAGTCGGGTGCGCTGCGCAGGCGCTGCGATGAGTGATGGGGTCCGAGTCGCGCCTGTTGGCGGACCTCTACAGCGAGGGATGTTTCGTCAGCCGATCAACATTCAATTAGGCAGAATACGTTACTGCGCTGAGATTGCAAGGATGATCCGGGGGCGTGACAAGCCCATGAACCGGCGCCTTCACGCCGCGATCCGATGCTCGTAAAACGGCCGATCCCGATCGTCGAGAATCGCGTACAACGCGCCCAGATCGTGCGGATCGGGATTCAGCCACGCGTCGATATGCTCGAGCTTGATGGGAATGATGCAGCGATCATGCCCGGCCGCGGCGACCTCGGGTGGCGGCTCGTCGGTGATCGCCGCGAACGACAATAAATCCGCTTCGTCCTTGCCGCTCCAACGGGACCACAAGCACGCGACCAGCATGTCGTGCGGCGGGTTGGGCCTGAATTCGAGCCGGACGTTTTCATCCTTCTCGCCGGGCGCGAGCTCACGGCCTTCCATCTGCGCGCGCGACACGTTCTCATAGAAGGCGCTCGCGAGCACGAGTCCATGCGAATAGCCGAACAGCGTTTTCCAGAAGCCTTCGAGACTGTCTCGCCGGGCGTTGTAGGTGCCGGGATAGCGGGTGTCGTACGAGGCGGGCTTGCCGGCGAGGCGGCACTGATAGCGCATCGGCTTGACGACGCGATGGCCGTTTTCCATCACCATCACCGGCGCGTAGTAGGCGGGGAAGATGCGCGAGTCGGCGGCTTTGGGGTCGCTGCGCCGGAGGTCTTCGAGCCGCTCGAGCGTGCGCTCGATCTTGTCCTGCGCGATCCGCTTGCTCTCGCTGGCCGCCTTGGTGAGCTTGCTTTGCAGCGAGCGCTCGGCGTCGGCGAAGCGGGTGCGCTGTTTGAACAGTTCCTGTTCGAGCTTCACCGCCTGCTGCGATCTGAAGCGCTCGATCAGCGCCCAGACGGCCCGTTCCGCGTCGGACTGCGGTTGCGCGAAGGCGTCTTCCATCGCTTTGGGAATTTTGGCCTGACTATCTTCTGCACGTTCGAAGAAAAGCCGCGCGAATTCGTGAAGGCTCATCTGCGCGCCGAACATACGGACATAGCGGCGGTAGTCCGCCAGAATCTGAGCCGAATAGCACATGGACGTCTCCGTTGGCTGTTCCAATGATACGCATTTATATACGCGATCCGCTCAGCAGAAGTCCCGGCTCGTCGTCTGCAATTCGCCCAGCAGATGAGACATGTCGACGAGGCGCTGCGCCACGAGGTGCCGGACTTCTCCCTGGCATTGCCATGTGCCGTACACGGCGAGCAGCGCGGCGCCGAGCGCCTCCTTGCGCTGCTTGTCGAGCAGGGCCGGCCAGATGATCACGTTGACGTTGCCGGTCTCGTCTTCGAGCGTGACGAACACGACGCCCTTGGCCGTGCCGGGACGCTGACGCACCGTCACCAGTCCACAGGCGCGCGCGAGCCGGCCGTCGCGATAGGTCCGCAGCGTCGAGGCCGGCATCAGCCGGTTCGCGAGCAACTGCGGCCTGAGCAGTTCCAGCGGATGGCGGTTGAGCGTCAGGCCGAGCGAGCGATAGTCCGCCACGATGTCGTTCGCTTCGCTCGGCGCGCCCAGCTCGGGTGTTTCGTCCTGAGTCGCCGCGGCCGCGAGCATATCCTTGTCCGGCACCGCGACGACCGACTGCCACAGCGCTTCGCGGCGGTTTCCCGCGAGCGCGGCCAACGCATTGGCCTGCGCGAGCGCATGCAGGTCTTTGCGATCGAGCTGCGCGCGGCGCGCGAGATCGTTGACGCTCGCGAACGCACGCACCGCGCGCGCGTTCTCGATCCGTTCGGCTGCGCCGTCCTTCATGCCGCGCAGCAGCGAAAGACCGAGCCGCACGGCGGGGCGCGGCGCGTTGGCACGAGGTTCGAGCGAGGAATCCCAGCCGCTCACCGTCACATCGACCGGCAACACCTTGACGCCATGCCGCTGCGCATCCTGAACCAGTTGCGACGGCGAATAGAAGCCCATCGGCTGGCTGTTCAGCATCGCGGCGAGAAAGGCCTCGGGTTCGTGACACTTGAGCCAGCTGCTCGCGTAGACGAGCAACGCGAAACTGGCCGCGTGACTTTCGGGGAAGCCATATTCGCCGAAGCCTTTGATCTGCTCGAAGATCGCCTCCGCGAAGGCCTGGTCGTAGCCGCGCTCCTGCATGCCGAGCACGATGCGGTCGTAGTATTTTTCGAGTCCGCCCTTGCGTTTCCAGGCAGCCATCGCGCGCCGCAGCTGGTCGGCTTCGCCGGCCGTGAAGCCGGCCGCGAGAATCGCCACCTGCATCACCTGCTCCTGGAAGATCGGCACGCCGAGCGTGCGGCCCAGCGCGATCTTCAAGTCCTCGCTCGGAAAGGTCACCGGCTCGAAGCCCTGGCGGCGCTGCAGGTACGGATGCACGGCGCCACCCTGAATCGGACCCGGCCGCACGATCGCGACTTCGATGACGAGGTCGTAGAACTTCTCGGGCCGCATGCGCGGCAGCATGCTCATCTGCGCGCGCGATTCGATCTGGAATACGCCGACCGTATCGGCGGCCGAAATCATCGCGTAGGTCGCCTCATCCTCGGCGGGAATGTCCTGCATCTCGAAGCGCTCGCCGCGCTGCTCCGAAACGAGGTCGAGCGTGCGCCGGATCGCCGACAGCATGCCGAGCGCGAGCACGTCGACCTTGAGCAAGCCTAATGATTCGAGATCGTCCTTGTCCCACTCGATCACCGAACGGTCCGCCATCGCGGCGTTTTCCACCGGCACGAGCCGCGTGAGCTTGCCGCGGCTGATCACGAAGCCGCCCGAATGCTGCGACAGGTGGCGCGGAAAACCCAGCAGTTGCGAGGCGAGCTTCGCCCATGCCTGAATCAGGGGCTTGTCCGGATCGAGGCCGGATTCCGCGAAGCGCGCGAGCAGACCCTGGCTGGTATCGAACCACTGATGCGACTTCGCGACCGCATCGACGATCTGCGGATCGACGCCGAGCGCCTTGCCGGTTTCGCGCAGCGCCCCGCGCGGACGATAGGTCGACACCGCCGCCGCGATCGCGGCCCGGTCGCGGCCGTACTTGCGATAGATGTACTGGATCACTTCTTCGCGCCGCTGGTGCTCGAAGTCGACGTCGATATCGGGCGGCTCGCCGCGCTCCTTGCTGATGAAGCGCTCGAACAGCATGTTGCCGCGCGCGGGGTCCACCTCGGTCACGCCGAGGCAGTAGCAGACCGCCGAGTTCGCGGCCGAGCCGCGCCCCTGACACAGAATGTGCTGGCCGCGCGCGAAGCGGACGATGTCATAAACCGTCAGGAAATACGGCTCGTACTGCAGGTCCGCGATCAGTTCGAGTTCGTGCTCGATCTGCTGCTGCACGTGATGCGGAATTCCCGACGGAAAACGCCGCTGCGCGCCGATGTAGGTCTCCTGGCGAAGATACGAGGCCGGCGTATGGCCCGCCGGCACCAGCTCGTCCGGATACTCGTAGCGCAGTTCGTCGAGCGAAAACGTGCAGCGGCTCATGATGTCGACCGTCGCGGCCAGCGCGTCGTCCGGGTACAGGTTGGCGAGCCGCAAGCGCGAGCGCAGATGCTGCTCGGCGTTCGGCGCGAGATCGTAGCCGCACTCATGGACCGGTTTGCCGACCCGGATCGCGGTCATCGTGTCCTGCAGCGGCTTGCGCGAGCGCACGTGCATCACGACTTCGCCAAGCGCGACGACGGGTACATCCCGCCTCTTCGCGACGAACTCGACCGCGCCGCGATGCAGGTCGTCCATCGCGCGCTGATGCAGCACGAGGCCGACCCATGCGCGGCCGGTGAACGTGTCGTCGAGCCATTCGACCTGCGCGTCGAGCGCGTCTTCGCTGGCCGGGAAATCCGGCACGAGGATCGCGAGGCAGTCGGGCATGCCGAGCAGATGGCGAGAGTCCTTCTCCGGCCGCGACAGATCCTGCGGCGTGAGCCGGTATTCGCCCTTGGGCGCGCGCATGCGCGCCAGCGTGATGAGCTCGGACAGGTTGCCGTAGCCGTTGCGGTTGCGGGCGAGCAGGATCAGGCCGAAGGCCGGCGAACCATCGGCGTTGACGAGCCGGAAATACGCGCCGACGATGAACGGCAGCTGTGCCTGCTTCGCCGCGACATGCGCGCGCACGACGCCCGCGAGCGAGCACTCGTCGGTGATCGCGAGCGCGGAGTAGCCGAGTTGCGCGGCCCGCCCGGCCAGTTCCTCAGCGTGCGAGGCGCCGCGCAGAAACGTGAAGTTGGAAAAGCAGAACAGCTCGGCGTACGCCGGCAGCATCGTGAAGGGGGTGTCCATGGCCGCTCATCCGCGCCTGTCAGCCGAACAGGCCATGCAGGAACCAGCGTTGCTCTTCTTCCGCGTCGCGGCTGCTCACGCGTTCGCGGTAGATCCAGTAGCAGCTCTGGTCGTCCGCCTGCGCGACGAAGTAGTCGCGCGTGACGAGCTCGCCGTCGAACCAGCCGCTCTCGATGCGCTCGCCCGGCGACACCATCCGTAACGGCGAGCCATAGAACGGGCGGTGCTGGCGCATCAGCAGACGCACGGGCGTGTCGAGCATCCACGTCGGGCGCGGCAGATTCTGCGGCAGCGCTGCGGGTCTGATCGGCTGCGACACCGGCAGCCAGCGGTTCGCAATCTCCGGACGATGATCGGCGCTCGGCGCGGGCTTCAGCACGTTCTGCTCGCCGAGCCGCGCGACCAGCAGTTCGAGCAGGCGCTCGTGGTCCTCCTTCGAGCCGCCCGGTTCGGGAAACAGCGTGTCGGACGCGGGCGCGGCCGACTCGACGTTCGATGCATCGAGCCGCAACGCGATCACGGGCGCGGCGAGCTCGATACGATGCAGCCGCTCTTTCAGCAGGCGCATCAGATGTTCCTCGCGCCAGGTGGGCTCGCCGAGTGCGATGTCGATCGTGGTCGGCTCGATCGCATTGCGGCCGCGTTCGTGTTCGAGCGACAGGCGAATGCCGGTGAGCGCGAGCTGTTTCGCGCACAGCCAGCCGCACAGTTGCACGACCAGCCGCTGCGCGCCGAACACCGCGCCATCCGCGTGTTCGAGCCGGTCGGGCATCTCGATGCGCGCGCTGAACGTGGGTGGCAGCTCGAGCCAGTCGAACAGTTCGGGCGCGGTCCCGAACGCGCGGTCGAGCGAGTCGAGCAGATGTTCGCCGCAGCGGCGCTGCAAGCCGGCGCGGGGCAGGCGGCGCAGATCGGCGATGCGCTCGCATCCGAGGCCCGTGAACCAGTCGGCGAACGGGCGGACTTCGGGCACGGCGAGCATCGGCAGCGCAGCGAGGCGCTGTTCGAGCGACGCGAGCTTCAGCACCCGCCGGTTGCCATATTTCGCGAGCAGCCACGCGCCCTGGCCGGTCGGCGCGGCGCTGATGCGCGCGGTGAAGCCGAGCGCGGCGAGGATGGCTTTCGCGTCGCGGCACAGCGCGAGCAGGCCGCCGAAGAGCCGCAGACTCGCACCGATCTCGACCACGACCGTCGCCTCCTCGAGCAGCGCGACTTCGGGCGAGAAGCGCATCAACGCGACGCCCACCTCGCGATGGGCCGCCGCCTCGCGGCCGCTATCGCGCTCGAACATCTCCGTGTCCGGCGAGAGCGTCAGCACGCCCCCGCGCTTCATGCCGGGCCGCACGCCCGCCGAGCGCGCGGCGGGATCGGCCATGACCACCTTGTCTTTCTCCAGCACCGCGCAGCCATGCGCGGGCTCAGGCGACCACTTCGGTCTGAACACCTCGAGCGGCAACTTTGGCAGATGAACGGCGAGAAAGACGCGCATGTCGGGAAAGCAGAACGGGGGGGGGTTGAAGGGGAATCGACAGGGGCTCTGCGCGAGCGGGCCCTCGTCGTTTCACGATGTCGATGGTGAGGCCTTCGGCCGAGGGCCTGAGCGCGAGCCGCAGCAGCGCGGGCGAGGCGTCCTGCGCGGTGGCGAGCGGCCGCACCATGATGAAAAGCGTCTCCGACGACTGCGCGGCCAGATGCAGACGGCGCAGCGACGACGCCTGCGCGTACTGCGCCCAGAAGATCAGCGCGCCGCAACTGCCGGCGCGCAGGATCTGCTCGGCGGACCATAGCGCGTCGGCGGTTTTCGGCGCATTGATGCGCAGCACCTGCTGCAACGACAGGCCGATGTAGCTGAGCCCGAGGCCGTCCGGCGTGTGCGGCGGCTGCACGAAGGCGACCGGACGCTCGCCGACGGCGCTGAGCGCCGGCCGCAATAGCCTCAGCTCGCCGACGCCGGCCTGCTGCACGAGCAGATCGACCAGCGCGCCGAGCGGCCAGCCGCCGCCGGGCAATTCCGCCGACAGGGCCGGATAGCCGGTATCGATGCTGCGGCCGCGGCCCGCGCCAAGCTGGGACGCCCGCCACAGGGACGGGTGAATGGCTTCCGGTGCGGGCAGGGCGGCTGTCATTTGCGAAAATACCTGTATGGATATACAGTATCCTACATGGTTTTTAAGAGATAGCGAACAGGCATTTTTTTCGGGAGCGGATGAATGGACATGCGAGTGCGCAAGCCGGCCGGGCATCCGATGCCGGAGATCGCGGCGTTCGGCGAAGCGGGCATCGACGAAGCGATCCGCCGCGCCAAGGCGGGCGAGCCGACGTTTCACGCATGGGAAAACGGGCGCTCGGCGGGTACGGCCGCGCCGGCCGCCGCGAACGTCTGGCGGGTGGATCGCGCGGTGCGCGACCGCCATTACTGCGACGGTTGCGACGGCTCGTGCGTTGGCAGCACGAAGTCGTGCCGTCCATAATTGCCGTTGTGCCGTGCCCCCTCAACCTCGGAGAACCCCATGCTGCGCACGTACCGCGGAAGCTGCCATTGCCAACTCGTGAAGTTCGAAGCTCGCATCGATTTCGACCAGGGCACGTCGAAATGCAATTGCAGCTACTGCAGCAGGCTGCGCTTCTGGCACGTGCAGGTTCGCCGCGAGGACTTTCGTCTACTCAGCGAAGAAACCGCGCTCGCCGAATATCAGGGCGACAATCCGGTCGCGCATCACCCGTTCTGCAAACGCTGTGGGGTGCACGTATTCGATCGCATCGATATGCCCAACGGCACGGGGTATCCGTATATCAACGTGAACATCATGTGCCTCGATGAACTCGATCTCGACGCGGCGCTGAATGCGCCCGTGACCTATCGGGATGGGCTGCGCAACGACTGGGGCAATCCGCCTGACGAAACGCGGCATCTCTGATCGCGCCGCTCAGGGCGCTCTGCGCGGATGGTGGGGGATGTCCGGCTGGTGGGCGTCCAGTCGATGCCGCTCGCTCGCAAACTGAACGAATTCTGGTTTGAACCGCGCAGGCTCGTCGAGCGTGCCGGCATAGAGCGTCACGATGTCCGGCGCGTGATGCGGCGTGGCGAACAGCAGGCTGCCGCAATGAGCGCAGAAGTTGCGCGTCGTGGGCATGCCGCTGCCGCCGATCTTCGTATAAGGCCTGATTTCGCCTGTGAACGAAAAGTCGGCCGCTCTCACCACGACGACCGGCAATCCCGCCGAACCGGACGCACGCTGACAATCGCGGCAATGGCAGATCAGTTGCGCGAGCGAATCACCGCGCGCTTCGTATTGCACCGCGCCACAGAGGCAGTGCCCCAGCCAGGGTGTCGTCATCGATCTTCTCCGGTTCAAATGGATCCAGCGGTGTGCCGCCGGGTGCGCAGAGTATGCCATCCGGACGGCTTCGGCTTCGGCTGATGCGGATACCGATGCCGTTTCGTGCGCTCGGCGCTCCTTCACTGCATAGACCTTTCCAGCCGCAACAAAAGCGCATTGCCAGCGGCCTGCTTGGCCGGCGAGCCTTGAGCATCTACAGTTGTGCTGTCATGGCAACCACCTCCATTTCATGCCCGGCGATCCGAAACAGCTGGCTTCCGGCTACGAGCTGACGCGCGAACACCTGTCGCAGGGCACGCTGCTGCACGCGCTGCGTGCGGACCCGCCGGCCGGCCTGATCTTGCGTAGCGATGCGGAGCTCGAACGGACGCTGCAGGCGTTGCTCGGCTCTCATGAGGCCGGGCAGGACCTTCACGTGTTCGGCTACGGCTCGTTGATGTGGAATCCCGCGCTCGAGGTCGCCGAGAGCCACGTTGCCCGCGTACACGGCTGGCATCGCGGCTTCTGCCTGCGGATGATCTTCGCCCGCGGCACGCCCGAAGAGCCCGGCGCGATGCTCGGGCTCGACCGCGGTGGTGCGTGTCGCGGTCTGCTGCACCGCATCGATGCCGCCAAGGTCGAGGCCGAGTTGCGCCTGTTGTGGCGGCGCGAGATGCTGGCCGGCGCCTATGACGCGCGCTGGGTCCGAGCGACCGTCGGCGCTCGCCCCATCCGCGCGCTGACGTTCGTCGTCAATCGCGCGCACGAGCGCTATATCGGCGGCTATCCCATCGATCAGGTTGCCCACCTGATCCGCACGGGCCGCGGGCCGCTCGGCACCGCGCGCGGGTATTTCGACGAAACCGTGCTGACGCTCGAACGTCTCGGCTTGCTCGATGCGGGCATCGAACGCCTGCGGCGCGCGATCCGCGCCGCGGATGCAGCCGACTCCATCGATTGAACATGACCCGCGTGTCACCCACGCGTCACCGACGGCGCAACTCGTCGTCGCGCTCGAACAGTTCGACGAGCCAATCGATGAAGACCCGCACTTTCGCGCTCAGATAACGATTGGGCGGGTAGATCACATGCACCGGCATGGTCGGTTGCGGCCAGTCTTCGAGCAGCGGCACGAGTTTGCCCGCGCCGATCGCGTCGCGCACCGAGTAGGTCGGCGCCTGGATCAGGCCGAGACTGGCGAGGCCGGCGGCGAGATAAGCGTTCGTATCGTTGACGATGAGCCGGTGCTTCAGCTGCAAACCGCTTTTCCGATCGTCGTACAGAAATGGAAACGAGGGCGGGTAGCCCGCGTGCGACGGAATCATGCCGATGGTCGGCAGACCGCGTAACTGATCCGGCGAGTTCGGCTTGCCGTGCGCCGCGAGAAATGCCGGCGTCGCGCAGGTCGTGAAACCGAAACTGCCGATCTGCCGCGCGACCAGAAACTGCTCGTCGACCTTGCCGGCCCGGATCGCGCAGTCGAAGCCCTCGGCGATCAGGTCGGCGCGCTCATTGCCGACCTCGAGTTCGATCTCGATGTCGGGATAGGTGCGGTAGAAATCGTCGAGCGCGGGCACGAGCACGAGCGCGCCGATCGCGGTGGCCGCATCGACACGCAGTCTGCCCGACGGTTTCAGGCGCGCATGACTGGTCGACGATTCGATATCCGCAAGCTCCGCGAGCAGGCGCACGACGCGCTCGTAGTAGATCGCGCCTTCCGGAGTGAGCGTGACCGAGCGCGTCGTGCGATGCAGCAGGCGGACCTTCAGGTCTTCCTCGAGTTTCTGGATCAGCCGCGTCAGCGACGCGTTCGGCATGTCGAGCGTTTCGGCCGCCTTCGTGAACGTGCCGGCTTCCACCACACGGACGAAGGCGTTCATCGCAGCGATGCGGTCCATGACGGACGTCTCCATTCGATTTGGGGAGACCTCATTAGACCGCACAATTTCGCTGCCTGCTGTTTGGGCGCACTACCTGCGTTCGCGCTTAGCGCCCCTTGAAGTCCATCACCGGGCGCGGGCGTCCGGCTTTCAGCGCTTCGACCGCGGAACGGATGCCGCGCTGTGCGTCGTCGGATTCGAACAGAGGCATCGCGATGTCGAACATGGCCTGGTCCGCGGCTGCGACGCCGCCGACTGCCCACGCGCGCAACAGCGCCTTGTGCGCGGCATAGGCGCGGGTGGGGCCGAGCGCGAGCTGGCGCGCGAACGCGGCTGCGTCCTGCAAAAGATCGGCGTCGGCCACGACCCGATTGACGATGCCGAAGCGTTCCATCGTTGCGGCCGGGACTTTCTCCGAGGTCAGCGCCCACTCGGATGCGCGCGAGCGGCCCGCGCGCTCCGCGACCCGGTAGATGCCGCCGAGCACCGTGACGATGCCGAGCGTCTGTTCGGGATGGCCGAACGTCGCCGATTCCGCCGCGAAGATCACGTCCGCGCGCAGCGCGAGCTCGAAACCGCCGCCGAAGCACAGCCCTTGCACCGCGGCGATGACCGGTACCGGAAGATGCTCGAAGCGGTTGAACACGGACATGTAGTGGTCAAAGCGCGCACGCAGTTCACGCACGCTCGCATCGGGCCACGTCATGATGTCGCCGCCGAACGAGAAGTTTTCGCCTTCGCTGCGCACGAGCACCGCGCGCGCGTCGCTGCGCTCGATCGCGGCGACGGCCGTGGCCAGCTCGTCGATCATCCGGTCGTCGATGCGGTTTTGCGGAGGGCGGTCGATGACGATCGTAGCGAGCCCATCGTCGAAACTGACAGTCAGGTGAGCCATGGAAGATTCCTTGGTCGGAAGAAGGGAAGTTAGCCGAGGTGCTGCTTGAACCATTGAACAGCGGCTTCGCTCGAAACGCGGAATTGCGACAGATACGGATCGAAGTGGCCGCCTTCGATCGTCACGAGCCGCTTGGGTTGCAGCGCGCGTTCGTAGGCAGCGAGTTCGAGATCGGTCAGCGTGATCGCGTCGCGCGTGGCGACCACCATCAGGAGCGGCGTCGGCGAAACGCGCGCGATCCATTGGCCTGGCTCATACATCCGCGCGGCACGCGTCGAGCGGACCGTGACGTTGTTTTCCCAGGCACCATCGGGCAGCGGCTGCAGATAAAAATCGATTGCGTCTTTGGCGCGATACGACGCCGCCACGGCGGGGTCGCCACTGACGATCGCCTGACGGCGCGGCGGCTCGCCGCGCAGTTGCGCGCGGTCGTCGTCGGCGAACGCTTCTTCGATCGCGGCGACATTTTCCGGCGCAATGCGGCGCAGCCCCTGTTCGTAGCCGCTGATCGTCGGCACCTGAGCGACGACGCAGCGCAGGCGCCGCTCGGTCGCGCCGAGCACGATCGCATGACCGCCGGCGTAGCTCGTGCCCCACAGGCCGATGCGCTTGGGGTCGACGACGTCGAGACTTTCGAGGAAGCTGATCGCGCGCCGCCAGTCCGTGATCTGACGCCACGGATCGATGTCGTGGCGCGGCGTGCCTTCGCTCGCGCCAAAGCCGCGATGATCGTGCAGCAGCACGACGAAGCCCGCTTCGGCGAAGGCGCGTGCGAACGGCTCGAGCCCGTGTTGCTTCACGCCGGCGTAGCCGTGCGCCATCGTGATTGCGGGGCGCCGTCCCTCGCCGGGCGGAACGAACAGCCAGCCGCGCAGCTTGACGCCGCCGTCCACTTCGAATTCAACGTCGGTACGTTTGACCATATCCATCTCCGGGGAATGTGATTGAGCGCGCGCATTACGCGCTGCGATAAAAGAGGCTCGCGTCGAGCGCGCCTTGCAGCCGGTGGCCGAGTTCGGCCGAGAATTTCAAAGCACCGCCGAGCGGACGATGATGGATCGCGATGTGCACGATCTTGCCTTGCGGGTTCTTCGTCAGCACGGTAACGCCGCGCATCTGTTCGCCGCCGAAGGCCTGCACTTCCCATTCGAGGTAATCGCGCAGACCGCTGTGCGCTTCATGCGTGAACGAGAGCGCTTCGTAGATCCGGCTCGCGGTGGTCATGACGGTCTTAACCTGATCGATGCCGACGGCGGGCCTCGCCAGCACGCTCGCTTCGAGCACGACATCGGGCGAGAACGTTTCGGCGAACGCATCCGCGGATTTCTGCCCGAATGCCCGGGTCCACCCTTGCGGCGCGACCGGCACATCGGAGGTGCTCAGTACACCCTGGTGTCGATCGAGGTTCGCGAGAAACGAGGTGACGGCACGCGCGATCGCAGCCGGTTGCTCGACGTGCGGCCAGTGACCGGCGCGCTCGATCGAGACGAGCTCCGCAGCCTTGAAACGCGGCGTGACGCCGAGCGAGATCAGCTCGGCGGTGACGAAAGTGTCGCCGTCGCCGCGGACGATCAGCACGGGGCCGCGGTAGCGCGAAGGTTCCGCACCGCTCGGATGGCCCGCGTTCCAGAGGTCGGCGAAGGTGCCGGCCGCAGTTGCGTCGACACGGTCGCCGAGTTGGCCGAGGCGCTCGAGCTGGATGTCGTCGAGATGCACCGACACGTTGCGACGTAACGCGCGTTGCGCCGCCGGATTACCGCCGAGGGCATGGAAGCTTTGCATCGCCTCGGCAGCCAGGCCGGTGCCGTCGAGCGGTACTGGCGTCAGCAGGACGAGGCCTCTGACCAGCTCGTTCAGCCGTACCGCGACGAGTTCGGCGATCTGCGCGCCCATGCTGTGGCCGATCAGCACCACGGGCCGCGAAAGGGCGCGGATCTGCGTCGTGATGTCCGCCGCGAAACGATCGAGGCTGTAGGGGCCGGGCTCGGCGGCGCGCGCGCCCATTCCTGGCAGATCGACGCGCAACGCGTCGTTCGCGCGCTCGCCGAGCTGCGGCGTGAGGTCGTCCCAGACGGCGGCGCCATCGAGGAAACCGTGGATGAACACGAGGGCGGGCTGGGTCGGATGAGTGGGATTCATGGATATTCCGTCAGTCGATTCGAAACGAAGATCAGCGCGTCGCGCCGGAGGCGGACCAGTTCGCCGTGTCGATCGGCGAGTAGCCGTCCTCGAAGTCGTCGAGCCGGCCGATGCGTTTGTTTTGCAGACGCGCGAGCACCTGCGGGTCGAGCGGCGTCGTGAATGCGCTTTGCACGACCGTGTATTCGGCGGCAAGGCGACCGACCGCCTGCAGCGCGGCGGTGTCGATACGGCCGCGATCGAGATAGAGGTCGTCGCGAATCTGGAAGCGCAGCACTTCGCCGAACACCACATGGTCGTGCTGGTTGCCGATCGGGATGATCCGCTCCACCTTGCATTCGAGCGCGATCGGCGCGGCCTTCACGCGCGGCGGGCGGACCGTCAGCGATTCGGCCTTTTCAAGGCCGATCGCCTCGAACTCGTCGACCTCGGAAGGGAATTCGAAAGCACTGCGATGCAGCGCATCCGCGAGTTCGAGGTTCGCGATGTTGACGACGAACTCGCCCGTGTCGCGGATATTGACGAAGGTGTCCTTCAGCGTAACGCCGTCGGAGCGTGGCTGCATCGAGATCGAAATCATCGGCGGCTTGCGGCCGACCGCGGTGAAGAACGAGATCGGCGCGAGGTTCGCCACGCCGTCTGTTGAAAGCGTGCTGACCCACGCAATCGCGCGCGGCAGGATCGAGCCGATCAGCAGCTTGTAGTTTGAGGCGGCGTCCTGGGTGGAGGGATCGACGATCATGATGGAGGTCCTTGCGAAGTGGTGCTGAAGTGTTTGAATAAGCGGCGGCGTTACGCGGGGCGGCGAGCGACGATCAGTTTGGCGGTCATGTCCTGCACGGTCTGGCCGTGCTGATTGATCGTTCTCGAGCGCAGCACCAGCGTGCCGCGATCGGTGCGCGAGCGCGAAGGGATCAGTTCCACCACTTCGCTTTCGACGTGCAGCACGTCGCCGGGGCGCGTCGGCAGCGTCCATTGGAGCTCGCACCCGGCGCCGAGCACGCCGTTGGCGAGCTTCGGCCCCTCGCTGACGAGCAGACGCATCGTGATCGCCGCGGTATGCCAGCCGCTCGCGGCGAGGCCGCCGAACATCGAGTGGCGGGCGGCTTCGTCGTCGAGATGGAAGGGCTGCGGATCGAACTCGCCGGCGAACCGTCGGATCGCGGCGGCGCTGACTTCATACGTGCCGGTGGTCGTGGTGTCGCCGACCTTGAGGTCGTCGAAATAGAGCATCTCCTGACTCATGAGCGTGTCCTTGCAAGAGGGAGGCTGCGGGCTGGCCGGGTGGTCGCGCCGCTGTCCCGTGGATCGTGCAGCTACTGTAGGGAAGGGCTCGGGAAGGAGTAAGAGGGTGCCGCTGAATGCATCATTTCAGGCGGATCAATAATCGGCGGCGCTGGCGGCGCGCGAACGGTGTCGATCATGGCGATGGCGCGGCACACGATCGCGATTATTGTCGCGGGTGAAAAACCGGATTGATCAGGATTCGCTTTGGGCTCGATGTTCCGGCTCCTACACTGAATGCATGTCAGTCATGCAAGCCGGTCGACCGGAAGCGGCACAGGTTGGTCGTCGGCGAATTGGATATGTCGGCGCAAGCGAATCGATACTGGTGGCTAGCGGGGGACGGTACGAAGGTGCTGTTGCGCCCGATCGACCCACGCGATTTCGAACTCGAACGCGATTTTGTCCGTGGACTGTCGCGAACGACGAGATACCTGCGCTTGTTGTCGGGCAGGCAACCCTCTACCGATGAGATACGCCGCTGGACCGAAATCGATCGGTCCCGTGAAGGTGCGGTCATCGCGACGGTGCGGATGGACGGACTCGAACGGCAGATCGGCGTCGCGCGTTACGCGGCGCAGCCAGGCGAGCGCGAGGCCGAGATCGCGATCGTGCTCAGCGACGCGTGGCAAGGACATGGCCTTGGCGTAACGCTGCTGGCAAGCCTGATCGAACTCGCGAGGCAATCCGGCATGATCCGCCTGTTCGGTACGACGTTGAGCGAGAACGCCGCGATGATCGCGCTCGGGCGACGCCTTGGGTTCAGGCCGTCTCGCCAGCGGGGCGCGGCCTATTTGACGGAGCTGTCGCTCGACCTGTAGTGACGAGCCGCTCTCCCACAGCGCCTCAGGTCTCGCCGAGCCATTCAGCGATGTTGCGCACCGTATCGCGATAGAACGTCTCGTACAGCTCGCGCGACACATAGCCGAGATGCGGCGTGGCGAGCAGCTTGTCCGTCGTGCGCAACGGGTCTGCCGGGTCGAGCGGCTCGGTGTCGTAGACATCGATGGCGGCGCCCGCGATCCGTCCGCTGTTCAGCGCGGCGAGGAGCGCGGCCGTGTCGACGATCGGGCCGCGCGACGTATTGACGAGGCGGCTCGTCGGCTTCATGCGCGCAAGCTCCGCGGCGCCGACCAGACCTCGCGTCCGGTCGCTCAGGCGGACATGGATCGACAGAATGTCGGAGGCGGAAAACAGCGTGTCCTTGTCGACCCGTTGCACGCCCTTGGATTCCGCTCGCTCGTCCGTCAGGTTCTGGCTCCAGGCAATCACGTTCATCCGGAACGCGCGGCCGATCACGCCGACCGCCGAGCCGACGTGGCCGAGTCCCAGCAGGCCCAGGGTCTTGCCCGCCAGTTGCGTGCCGAGCGTGCGCTGCCAGCCGCCCTCACGCATGGAGCGCGTTTCCACGGGGATATTGCGCGCCATGGCAAGGATCGTGGCCCATGTGAATTCGATGGTTGGCGTGGACGAGTAGCCGGTGTGGACGACCTTGACGCCGCGTTCGGCCGCCGCCTCCATATCGATCGACGCGTTGCCGGGACCTGTCGAGGCGATCAGCTTCAGATTGGGCAGGCGCTCGATCAGCGTGCGCGTGAGTGGCGTGCGCTCGCGCATCACGCACAGCACGTCGAACGGCTTCAGACGTTCGATGAGCTGCGCGGTGTCGGCGACGTGGTCGTTGAAGACCGTGATTTCCGCGCGGTTATTCAGCAGCGACCAGTCCGCCAGTTCGAGTGCGACGTTCTGGTAGTCGTCGAGGACGGCGATGCGGATGAGCGATGGACTGGACATGGGGGACATTCTCCAGAGATCGAGCGGCGACGGGCAGAGGTGGCCACGCCGTCAGTCATGCATCAGCGGCAGATGAGAAAGATCATAGTCGCTGGGCCCGCCGATGACACAGTCAGTTACTCAGTGCGGAAATCGACGTTGCGAAAGTCGATCGTGACGAGCAACGGATCCTCGACCTTGCGTCCCGCTTCGTCGTAGGCGAAGACGCGCCGCGTCATCGGCACCATGATGCCTTGCACCTTGCGGTAGTTCGACGCGTAGTTCGCGCCCGGCGCCCCGCCCATCACATCGACCGTGTAGTCGTGGCGGCGCAGCAGTCCGTCCGCGCCGAAGTAGGAAACCTGCTCGCGGCTGTGGCTCGCGATCGAATCGGGGAACGTGACCTTCAGGCGCCGCCAGACTTCGCCGTTCTCCCGCCACTCGGGCAACTCTTCGGTCTCGAAGCCGGGAGTCGTGTAGAGAAAGGGGATCGACAGATAAGTCCACAGTGCGTAGCCGGTGAAGTACAGCGCGTGCAGACGATCCCACTGACTGTCCTGTACATGACCGCGGTACGACTCTCGCGGTGCGCGTCGTTCCTCGGCGGCGTCGCCGTCGAACGATTCGATGCGCACCGCGTCCGGTGTGAACGTGCCTGCCCAGCCGGCGGAGGGCGACGTGATCGACATATGCTGGCGTTGCAGGCTCGCCGCCAGCGCGATGTGGCGGAACATCCCGTCTCGACCTTTGAGAGGCCATATGGCGCCGCCGATATCGAGCGCGGCCGACGCGGTTCGCAGCCTGTTCCAGTTGTCGATTCCGCCGTGGGCCACTACGGCCTCTTCGAGCAGCGTACTCATTGTCTGTTCCTTGTCGGTTGCGGCATGGCGCCGGCGTTACTGTTCGCCGGGGAAGGCGTGGCCGAACATCGGATAGCCGCCGGCCGATTCGGCGCGCGTCGGTTCATCCTGCAAGACGTCCCAGTGCTCGACGAGCTTGCCGTCCTCGATACGCAGGATGTCCACGCCGATCAGCGCAGCGGGCATGGCCGAGCTCGTGTAGCGGCTGTGCACCCAGACGAAGTCGCCGTTGGCGGCGACCATGTCGTACTCGAAGCGCAGATCGCCGAACGAGCGGACGAGGCCGAACAGCCCATCGCGTCCGGCCGGCACATGCCGGCTGTGCTGGACGTAGGACTCGGACCAGAACTGCGCGGCTTTGTCGTAATCCTTGCGGTTGAACAGCGTGTCGAGCGCATCGAGAACGAGCGCGGTGTTCTCTTCTTCAAGAGTCGTAGTCATGGCGGACCTCATTCGACCGGAATCGGATTGTCGACGACGAACTGGTTGAACCGTTCGACGAAGGCATGCTCGTTGGGCCCGACGTTCTCGCGCATCGGCTTCGCGGCTTCGACGATGACTTCCGTCGTGGCGGTTTCGAGCAACGTCATCGTCTCGGCGATGAACGCATCGAGCGGCATCGCGCGCGGGTCGCCGCTCTTGTGAACGAGATCCGTATCGACCCACGGCGGCGCGATCTCGAGTACGCGAACGCTCGTATCGCGGAGCGCGAAGCGCTGCGACAGCGTGTACGAATGGATCGCGGCTTTGGTGGCCGAGTAGAGCGCGGTCGCTGCGAGCGGCACGTAGGCGAGCACCGAGCTGTTGTTGACGATCAGCGCCTCGGGCTGCCGCTTCAGGTGCTCGACGAAAGCCGCGCTCACGCGTACGGGGCCGAGCAGGTTCGTGTCGACGAGACGCACGGCTTGCTCGTCGTCAAGCGGGCCGCCGGCGTCGTCGAACGGCATGATGCCGGCGTTGTTGATCACGACGTTCAACGCCGGATAGCGGGCGATCAGTTGCGCGGCGACCTCGCGAATCTGGGCGGCGTCGCCGATATCGAGCTCGATCGTATCGATGCCGGGATTGCGCCGGGCGACCTCATCGAGCAGCGCCTTGCGCCGGCCCGCGATGATGACCTTGTTGCCGCGCTCGTGGAAGGCTTCGGCGAGACCACGGCCGATTCCGGAAGTACCGCCGGTGATCAATATCGTATTTCCGCTGAGTTTCATGATGGGTGTTCCTGCTGATAGAGAAGGGGGAGGGCTACCGGTGCGCGTCGTATTGGCCTCGCGCACTGCGCTCTCACTGAGACGAACAATGGTCGAATTGTGGTCTACGCTCGCGGGCCGATAAATCCCGCAATCACTTCAACAGTGTTTCGCCAGAGAAGAACAATGGGTGTTCCGCCGTGGCGCGTGCCTCGGCTAGGCGATCGGTTCCGCTTCGTCGCCGTCGAGATCGATCGGCTCGGCATCGGGGCCGGCGGCGCTAGTGGGGCGGCAGCGCGCATCGAGCTCGGGTGTGCTCGCGAACAACGGGCTATGGCGAAGCAGTTCGGCGATCCAGTCGATGAACGCGCTGACGGTCGCCGACAAATGGCGGTTGTGGGGATACACCGCGGAAATAGGAAGTGGAGGCGGCTTCCACGGCGAGAGAATCTCGATCAATGCGCCGGATTGCAGATAGGGCAGCGCCATGAAGCGTGCGCCCTGGACGATGCCGAAACCGCTGAGCGCGCTGCGCAGATAGGCCTCGGCGTCGTTCACTGCGAGCGCGCCGCGCATCTTCACCTCGACCACTTCGCCGTCCACTTCGAACGTGAGCGGCATGACGCGGCCCGTGCGGCTCCAGTAGTAGTTGACCGTGCGATGGTTGGCGAGCTCGGCCAGCGTTTGCGGCGTGCCCGCCTTCTGCAGGTAAGCCGGGCTGGCGACGGTGACGGCCTCGTAGATACCGACACGTCTCGCCACGAGCGACGAGTCCTGCAAGGTGCCGATGCGCACCACGCAGTCGATGCCTTCCTGGACGAGATCGAGCGGCTTGTCGCCGAGGCCGAGCATCAGGTCGATCTCGGGATACCGCTCGTGAAACTCGCCCAGCGCGGGCATGACGACGAGACGCCCGAGCGCGCCCGGCATGTCCACCCGCAGCCTGCCGCGCGGGGTGCGCTGCTTGCCGAGGAACGAACTTTCGATGTCGTCGATGTCCGCTAGCACGCGCAGGCAGCGCTCGTAGTAGGCGGCACCGTCCGTTGTGAGGTTGAGCGTGCGGGTCGTGCGTTGCAGCAGGCGTGTCTTGAGGCGTGCTTCGAGCGCCTGGACGGTCACGGTCACGCGGGCGCGTGGCATGTCGAGGGTTTCGGCCGCGCGGGTGAAGCTGTTCGCTTCGACGACGCGCGCGAACACTCTCATGGCCAGCACGATATCCATTGCCCACTCCTCGACGCAGTTGTGGCGAATGACGCTGGCCGGCCTCGACATCGGCCGTGGCGCACCGCTTCGACGCGCTCTGGAGACCGGGCCCTGCGCGCAGTCTAAACCGCGCGCGCGCAGGGCGCCAGATGCTCAAGTTCGTGGCGCATAGACGTTGCACCAGCCGTCAGCCGACACGGATTTGCCCGGGAACATCGGGCATGGGCCGGCGGCGTCGCCCGTTGCGCCGGTGTAGAAACGGCAGTTCGCGCAGGTCTGGCCGGCGTGGTACTTGGGGAACTTCGCCGCGTCGACGCTGCTCGCCTTCGCACGGTAGCCGAGCGAACTGGCCGTGGTGTCGTTTTCATCGACGGGGGGCGGCGCGGCGAGCGCGATGTCGGCGCTCGCGAGTGCGGCACACAGGCCCGCGGCCTGGAGAAGGAAACGTCTGCGGTGATGAGAGACCATGACGATGTCCTGAGCAAGAAATGGGTCGCCCGCGCCGCATTCCCGTGAAGCGGCGTGGCGAGGTGAACCAGTGCAAGGGAATACGACGCAATGCCCTAGTGGCGCGGTCCGGCGTTCAGCGGTGTCGTCGACGCTTGCGCGGCCTGCGCGGTCAGCTTCGCGCTGCCGGTGTCGTAGCCATTCGTGTAGAGCAGGAAGGCCATCAGGTCGGCGTAGTCCTCGTCGCTCATCTTGCCGGGATGATCGGCGGGCATGTTGGTCGACATGTACTGATAGATGCCGCCGATCGTCAGATGCGAGTTCGCTGCCGGCGCGAAGGCCGGGCCGCTCAACGATGGGGCGGTGTTGCCTTCGAGCTTCACACCGTGGCATTTCGCACACGAATCGGCATACAGGTGTTCGCCGTGCGCGACCTGATCGTGATCGAACGACGGCGCGTCGGCTGTCGCCGCGACCTTGATGAAGCCGCCGGTGGCCGGCATGCCGCTCGTGCGCCAGACGTCCGCGCGCGGCAATGCCTGGGTCGGGCCGTCGAGATAACGCGCGGGGCTATGCATGAGGCTCGCGTGCGTGCAGAGCGCGCTGGCCGCGGTCGACGGGTCGCTTGCGGTGCCTACGTTGCTGGCGGGTAGCGCCCATTTGCGGGTCAACGCGGCGAGCCGGCCATCGTTGCGCAGACGCGTGAGCGCCTCATCGATGCGCTTTTGCAGCGACTGCGTGCCGGGTCCCGATGCGAACACGAGATTCCAGTCGGCATAGGGCGAATCGGCGACGGCTACATCGAAGTGTTGCTGCGGGTGCGCGTGCCGGTAGGCCACCACGGCCGGGTACCAGACGATCGCCCGTTGGGCGCGTCCCTTCGCGAGCGCGTCGACGGTCGACTCGGAGGTGGTCTCCAGATCGAAGCGGGCGTTCTTCTGCTGGACCGCGATCAGTTGCGACGGGCTCGACCAGGTGGCGGCAATGGTGATCTTGCCATCCGGCGCCGCGACGCTGGTATGGTTTGCATGGGCGCCGCGCAGTGTGACGCTCACATAGCCGGAGTGCAGATAGCCCTGGGAGAACAGCAGGTGCGAGTCGGAGCTATCGGCCACGCTCGAACGCGGAAAGCCCGCGATCACATCGCAGTCGCGCTGCAACGATTTCGTGAGTTCGTGAGCGGAGATGCCGTCGTCGCCGCCGTCGTCGCCGCCGTCGTCGTCGATGCCGCGCGAGGCGAAGGTCGCGGCGATGCCCGCGGCGCTCAACACCGCGCGAGCGACCGACTTGTCGAGTTCGGCCGAGGGGCTGCCGGGCAGCGTGCAAACGCGCACGCTCGACGATGCGTGCGCGGGAACCTGAGCGGGAACCTGAGCGGGAACCTGAGCGGGAACCTGAGCGGGAACCTGAGCGGCGCCGGCGACGAGCGCGCTGGCGAGCGCGACGTGAGTGAGTCGAATGTTCATGATGGTGCGTTCCTGTGATGGCGGGAACACCGCGCCCGGGTGGGCTGCTGTCGGGCGCGGAGAGGTGCGACGGCGAGAGCCGGATGCGAAAGGCGACGGTGCGGTGGCGGCTCAGCCGCGATCGAGCGCGAACACGTAGAGCGTGCCGCCGCGCGGAACGTCCTTCGCGACATCGGCCATCGGGCCACCCCAGATCGGATTCGCACCGCCGTAGCCCGCCAGCACGGCCACGTATTCCTTGCCGTCGACTTCGAACACGGAAGGTTGCGCGACGATGCCGCTCGCGAGTTGCGGGCTCTCCCACAGCACCTTGCCCGTGGACACGTCGAACGCGTACAGATGTCCGTCGAGCGAGCCGCTGAAGGCGAGGCCGCTGGCTGTCGTGGCGACGCCGCCGTTCCACGGCATCTTGGTCCAGTGGCCCCACAGCTTCTTGCCGGTATTGACGTCGATGGCCTGCAGCTCGCCATAACCCTGGCTGCCCGGTTCAGGCTGGATCTCGAAGCCTTCGCCGAGGTAGGGCAGGCCCTCCATATAGCTGACCGACTTGCCGGACAGGCTCATGCACGCGTGCAGCGCGGGCACGACCGCGATGTGCCGCTCGGGATCGTAGGAGACGGACCACCAGTTCTTGCCGCCGAGAAAGCTCGGACAGGTATTGATCGTCGTGCCGGCCTTGGGAAAGCGGGTTTCGTCCTGCACCGGCTTGCCGTCGGCGGTGTAGCCCGTCACCGAGAGCGCCTTGACGAATGGCTCGGCGTAGATCAGCTTGCCGGTCTTGCGGTCGATCGCGTGGAAGAAGCCGTTGCGGTCGGCATGAATGATGGCGTCATACTGCTTGCCCTTGTAGCTGATGTTGGCAAGCACCGGCGTGTTGACGCCGTCGTAGTCCCACGTATCGTTACGCGTGTACTGGTAGTGCCACTTCAGGTCGCCGGTCTTCGGGTTGAGCGCGAGCAATGAATCGGAGTACAGATTGTCGCCGGGACGCAGGGCCGCAAGCCATGGCCCCGGATTGCCGACACCCCAGTACAGCGTCTGCGTTGCCGCATCATAGGTGCCGGTCAGCCACGCCGCGCCGCCACCGTGTTCCTGCATGCCGTCGGGCCAGGTGTTGCCGCCTTTGTCGCCCGCATTCGGGATCGTGTAGCGCTTCCATAGAATCGAGCCGTCGTCGGGATTGAGGGCGGCGATATAGCCGCGAATTCCGTATTCACCGCCGGACGTGCCCACGACGAGCGCGCCGTCGAGCGCGAGCGGCGCCAGCGAGAACGCGTAGCCGAGACCCGGTTCGAACATCTGTTTCTTCCATACGACGTTGCCGGTCTGCGCGTCGAGCGCGGCCACCTCGCCGCTCAGCATCGCCACGTAGACGTTCTTGCCATACAGCGCGACGCCGCGATTGACGACATCGCAGCAGGCGGTCTTGAACGATTCCGCGCCGAGCTTCGGCTCGTATTTCCAGAGCTGGGTACCGGTCTTGGCATCGAACGCATAGACGTTGTCTTTCGGCGTACTGACGAAAAGATAGCTGCCGTTGACGATCGGTGTCGCCTCGAAGCCCTGCTTGAGATCCGCTGGGAACTGATAGCTCCAGGCCTCCTTGAGCCCGCCGACATTCGATGCATCGATCTGCTTCAGCGGTGAATGCGACTGGCCGCTATAGCTGCGGTAGTAGGTGAGCCAGCCCGGGTCGCTCTGTGCTTTCGAGAGCCGCTCGTAGCTGACGGCGGGATAGTCCGGGGCGGCGTCCACCGGAGCCACGTTCGCTGCCATCGCAATCGCGAGGCTCGCTCCATAGACAGCCAGCCGGCCTGCGGCGGGCGCACGGTTCTTCATAGTCGTCTCCTGAGGGGATTGTCGATGCAGTGCCGGGGGAGGTGGGGCCTCGTTGTTCTGTGTCGATCCGGTTGCGATGCCCTTACTGCAAGTCGTATGCCATTCGCGGGAGCGAGTCGGCAAGGGCGGCGCGCCTGAATCGTGTGGCTGGGAGCGCTGGGCGCACGGCGCTCCATGTGTTGCATCCAGGTACAACCAGGGCGATGGAGTGTTGAGAAAAAGGACAGTTGCAGCGCTGTTGCACCGGGATCAGGGTGACGATCGCGGGCGATCGGCAACACTCGGGGGGTGCGGCTCCGCTTTTCGGCAGCTGCGACACATGGCCTGGAGCTTGCTTAATAGAACAGGGAAAAAGTCCGGCAAGTACCGGGCTTTCCAGGAGGGAGACAATGCGCGACGACGTTCACCCGGCCGTCACTCAGACGGCCGCACGGTCCGATGACCTGCCCGCGCCGGCGATTCAGAAGGCGCACGAACGGTCCGAGACCTTTGGTCTGTGCGCATCGGCGCGACCGGATTATGAAGTTCTTTCGAACGCGGGACTCGAGCTCCAGCGTGAGCAGAACCGCGTGCTATGCGCGCATGCGACGCCGGTCATGGAGACGCTGCACGAGCAGATTGCCGACACGCAAAGCATGATCGTGCTGACCAACGCGGAGGGGCTGATCCTGCATTCGGTCGGCGACGACGACTTCCTCGCGCGCGCGGAAAAAGTCGCGCTGCGGCCCGGCGCGAACTGGGCCGAGGACCGTCAGGGCACCAATGCGATCGGCACGGCGCTGGCCGAGCGCTGCGCGATGGTCGTGCACGGTGACCAGCACTACCTGGCGGCAAACCGCTTTCTGACCTGCTCGAGCGTGCCGATTCTCGATCCCTACGGCGACGCGATCGGCGTGCTCGACGTGACGGGCGACTACCGCAGCTACCATCAGCACACGATGGCGCTCGCAAAGATGTCGGTGCAGATGATCGAGAATCATCTCTTTACGACCACCTTTCACGAAACGCTGCGAGTGTCCTTCCATAGTCGTCCTGAGTTTCTGGGCACGCTGATGGAAGGCATCGTGGCGTTCACATGCGACGGCCGCTTTCTGTCGGCTAACCGGAGTGCCCAGTTTCAGCTCGGCATGTCGCTCGCCGGGCTGCGCGCGCATACGCTCTCGTCGCTGTTCCAGACGACCAGCGCGCAACTGATCGATCGCGCGCGCGTGAGCCTCGAGCCGCACCTGATGCTCAATCTGAGCAGCGGCGCGGTCGTCTGCGCGCGTGTGCAGTTCAGACGGCCGTCGCTGGCCGAAGGCAGCCGCCCGCTCGCCGTGCGCGAAGGGGCACGCACGGCGCCGCGCGAGGATGCGTCGCAGTCGGCCGTCGGGCTCTCGCGCCTGAGCTATCTCGACACCGGCGACCCGCAGGTCGCCGCGGTGATTGCGAAGGTCAAGCGGGTGATCGGCAAGGACATTCCGATCCTGATCAACGGCGAGACCGGCACCGGCAAGGAGTTGCTCGCGCAGGCGATTCACAACGATTCGCCCCGGCACGCCGCCCCATTTGTGGCGGTCAACTGTGCGTCGATTCCCGAGACGCTGATCGAATCGGAGCTGTTCGGCTACGAGGAGGGCGCCTTCACCGGGGCGCGTCGCAAGGGCGCCGTCGGCAAGCTGCTGCAGGCGAACGGCGGCACGCTGTTTCTCGACGAGATCGGAGACATGCCGTATTCGCTGCAAGTGCGGCTGCTGCGCGTGCTTCAGGAACGCGTGGTCAACCCGCTCGGCTCGACGAGGAGCATTGCGGTGGATGTCGCGATCATCTGCGCGACGCACCGCGATCTGCGCGAGATGATCGCCCAAAACCGCTTCCGCGAGGATCTCTACTACCGGCTCAATGGACTCGTGGTGCGGCTGCCGCGGCTCTCCGACCGTACCGATCTGGCGATCGTGATCCAGAGTATGTTGCTGCGCGAATCGATCGCTTGCGGAAACCGGCAACCGCTTCACGTCGCGCCCGATGTGATGGCGATGTTCGAGCAATGCCCGTGGCCGGGCAACTTCCGGCAACTCGGCAACCTGCTGCGCACGGCGGCGGCGATGGTCGACGCGGACGGCGAGATCCGCCGCGAACACCTGCCCGACGACTTCTTCGACGACCTGCGCTGCGGCGCTTCGCAGCGTAGCGCGGTGAATGCGTCCAGCGCGGGCAATGCGTTCATGCCGGAGAATGCACGCCTGCAGGAAGTGACCGTTTCGGTGATTGCCGCTGCGCTCGCGCGCCATGGCGGCAATGTTTCGGCGGCCGCGCGCGAGCTCGGCGTGTCGCGCAACACGATCTACCGCAAGATGCCGGGCGTCGAGCCGGGTCCTGCCGTGGACGACTTCTGAGCCAACTCTTCTGAGCCCACTGCGGCGTTCTTCTCAGCACACCTGTTTCGCCTGCGTGCTGTCACACCGCTGTTGCATCCCGCAGCAGCGGTGTTCCAAAACTCAACACTGCAACAACCGTCCCGAACGGCTCGTGCGGCGACGGGTTCGTGCTGCCTCTGTCAGCCGATTGCCGATGTCATGGCCGCAGTCCCTCGGCGGCTTGCGTGCGAAGTGTATGTGCCTCGCGTATCGACATCGGCATGTCGTTTGCTTTGAAGGGAGCGGCCGCGCATCAGGCGCGGTTTGCCATCCAATCGCCAACAAGGAGACATGCCATGCTTTGGATCACCCCGTCGTACACCGAGTTGCGTTTCGGCTTCGAAGTCACGATGTATATCGCCAATCGTTGAGCCCGTTGCGGCGTGCCGTCCGCGGTGCCCGAGTGGCGTCGCGGGCCGTGCGCGCTCGATATCCAGCGGTTCAGATTCGATCTTCTCTGCTCGATCCGCGATGCGACCGACAAGGCGTGGCCCCTATGAACCCGATTGACGCGGACAGCGGTGTGCCGCTGCGTCCCCGCCTGCGGAGCATCTTCCGCCTGCAGTGGGAAGCGGAGCAGGACGCCTACGTGCTGCTCTATCCCGAAGGCAGGGTGAAGCTCAATACGAGCGCCGGCGCAATTCTCGCGCGTTGCGACGGAGAGCACGAGCTCGACGACATCATCGGCGAGCTCGAGCGGCTTTTCAGCACGTCCGAGCTTGCGCCCGACGTCTACCGTTTTCTCGATCATGCGCGACTGCGCGGCTGGTTGGACTGACAGGGCACAGGACCATTCGCGAACATCAGCGTTGAGAATGTGGCCGCACGTTGAGCGTTCCTGTTCTGAACTCTGCTAGCGCATGTTTGGCGAGCTGCTCAGGCGTTGCCAATTTCAAGCCTCGCCCCTTGTTTCAGCAATACCGAAGTGACCACATTGACATGACTATGGCAATCGAAAAGCGGTTGCGATAATCTCCGGCGTGCGCGCCGGACCACCGGTCGCGGCTGAACCCGCTCAGGAACTTAACCAGGGGGCTCGATTCACGATGTCCGACCAAAGCGGTAGTCAATCTGTGGCGATGCCTGACCGAGCCGGTAGCAAATCTGCCTTGCGTCAAGTTGCAGGGTCGAGGTTTTTTCTCGGCGCAACGATTGCGATGTTTCTGTCGGGTCTCGGCACATCGGCGGCTGCACCACAGATCGTTCTGTTCCTGGTGAAGGAACTCGGCGCCTCGCTGCCGTTGGCGGGATTCTATTACTTGACGAGCCTTGCAGCGCCAGTCGCCGGGTATTTTGTCGGTCGCTACTCCGATCGCAGTGGCAATCGCCTCGGTCTATTTCGCCTCTGTGCCGTGGCAGGCTTCCTGGGCTGGGCCGGGATAGCCGTCTCTACGTCGATCTGGATGCCTTTCGTCATCGCCGTCGCATTGCTGGCGGTTTCCGGTGCGACTGCCTCGCAAATTTTTGCGGCGGTCCACGATGAACTCAGCGACAAGCCCGGCGACGCAAATGAAAGTGTCGTTGCCATCATCCGTATGGCGCTTACCGGTGGATGGATCGTCGGGCCAGTCCTGGGAGCGTGGGTGGCCGCTGCCTACGGCCTGCGCCCCATGCTTTGGATGACGGCCATCTGCATCCTTCTACAGATCGCACCTCTCGGTGCGCTGAACCCAACCGCCAGGCTCAAGCCGGAGTCGGTGAATGAGCCCGCGAGCCACTCCAGCTTGCGTGCCATGCTTCCACTCCTGACCTTCACTGGACTCTTTGTCCTGGTCTATGCAGGGGAGCCGGTGAAGTACGGATTTCTGCTGGTCTACATGGAAGAGCAACTCAAGTTGAGCCCGGCCGTACGGGGAGCGGTCATCGGGATACAGCCGTTCATCGAGTTGCTCATCATGCCCTTCAGCATCGGGCTGGGCCGCAAGCTGGGTAACCTGTGGTTGATGTGTCTCGCGGCCGCGTTGGGGATATTCGCCAATCTTTGCTTTGCGCTGTGGTCGTCCGCGGTGGGCATGTTCGCTGGACAAATCCTCATGGGCGGTGTTTGGGGCATCTTTATGGTTCTGGGCATCATCGTAGCCCAGCGGCTCCTTCCCAACGCGGTCGCAACGGCGTCAGCCATCTTCATGAGCTCGACGGCGCTCGCCTCGGCCCTGGGAGGCGTCGCGGGTGGTTTCGGAGTCGCATTGTTGGGCCTTCCCAACGTCTTCCTGCTGCCGGCGCTCTTCGGCGGCATTGCCGTGGTCGGACTGGCACTGATGGCACGCAGCGAAAACTTCGAGGCGTATTGATCTCGGCAAGTCACTTTGCGCGCTTTACCGACGCGACCGTGCTCCGGCTCAAAGACGGCAAAAGAATTTCCGCGAGACGCAAATGCCGCAGAAGGCGCAAGTGGTGTAGATTAGGACGCTGTTGCGACTTGCCATGGTGTCTTCGAACCGGTCGCCATCGGAGTCAGTTCTGAAGTTGCCAAGGAGCCGGCGTGAACACGAAACATAGCAAGAAAGGTCATCTCGAAGCGGCGGCGTCACACCACGAACAGGCCGCGCGACATCACCGCGAGGCGTCGCGGCATTTCGAGGACGGTCGAGACTTTGCCCACGCCGCACATCAGGCGATGCTGGCCCATGGCCACACGTTGCATGCGATCGACCAGGCACACGACGCTGGCGCGCACAGCACCAATACGTCGTCCATAACGCCGCCATCCACCGGGGCAGGCGTCACTGCCGCCGACGTCGCAAAACTTCATGCGGCAGCCGTGGAGCTTCACACGCAGGCGGCGCAGCATATGCGCCACGCGGTCAAGCTGTTCGATCAGGATCGTAGCGCGGTCTCCCACGACGCACAGCTAGCGCTCTCGCTCGCACTGCGCGCTTTGTCCCATGGCAACGAAGCGGCCAGACTATTTGTCAAGCTCGCTGCGAGTGGTCCTTCGTGAGTTGAGGCTCGTTGAATCCAGGCCGGTCACATCCTGTTGGGTGGAGGATTCGGGGGGTACGGTATCCGTTTGTTCTGCACGGCATGGACAACGTCAGGCACCACGTTGTCGCGCGGATCTACGGTTGTGGGACTGCCGTAATGATCCGCGCATCGCCAGGTATGGCGCAATTCAAGGTGCCACTCTCGACTAGGCCTTTTGCTCCAGCAGGTCTGTTGCGAAAGACTTGGCATGCGCTATGGCCTCTTTCGCGTCGGGGAAAACACCGAGCTGCTCCCAGCGCTCCTCGACCCCGTATGTTCCTTTCATACCGAGTGCCCTCTGAACGCGCAATTGCGCTGCGTACCTGCCGTCCTCCAATGGACGAGCGGCCGCGATTATCCTGTGCGGAAGATTGGGTCTTTCTGGCTGAACCAATTCGACAGGGCCGCCAGGTACACCAACATCTTTCAACTCGTTCCTGACTTTGCAATCCGGACAGTAGAAGCACCAACCCTCGTCCTCGCGATTGGATCTGACCTGCCCGCGGGCCAGCACGGCACGACATTCAACGTTTTCGCAGATGAACGGCATAGCAGTCTCCGGAGTTGTTTGAGGGAAATCCTAGCATGTCCGTCGACGGCTAACCATTGTCATTGTTGCCATGCCGGAGGCTAAGGAAAACCCTCAAACGCGAGCTGGCGAGGTCGCGTTACCCGGCCGCAGGGTCGTCATGATCAGGTATAGACCGCCGCAGATCGCCGCAGCCGGTGAGTCTGTTGGATCGCCTGAACGATCTCATCGCGTTGTTGCATCGACCGATCGAATCCGTCATGGTAGCTCGGTCATTCCTGATCGCAGTGAACCGCGAAGTGCGTTAGCACCGCGGGACCGAACGCATTGCTGATCGCCACATCGGCAGCGTCACGACCGTACGCCATCAATACGCGCCCAATGCGCGGCGCGTTGTTGCGCGGATCGAAGGTCTGCCAGCTACCTCCCACATAGGCTTCAAACCACCCCGCGAAATCCATCGGCGCGGCAACGGGCGGCAAGCCCACGTCGCTGATATAGCCGGTGCAGTAGCGCGCCGGAATATTCATGGCGCGGCATAGCGTGACGCCCAGATGCGCGAAATCGCGGCAGACGCCTTTGCGTTCGCGGTACACGTCGCATGCGGTCTTGGTCGGCCGCGCATGCCCGTAATCAAATTCGATGTGCCGGTGCACGAAGTCGCAGATGGCCAGCACAGTGTCGCGGCCCGGGGTGCATTGGCCGAAAATCTGCCACGCTGTTTCGACCAGCAGATCGGTTTCGCAATAGCGACTCCCCAACAGGAATGTCAGCGTATCGTCGGGCAACTGCTCGACCGGATGACCCCAACCGTCGCTGGGCCGTGTTTCCATGGCGCTTGATACATTCAGGAGCGCTGTCGTGCGCAATGCGACACGCCCGGCCGGCGCGACGATCCGGCTGCACAGGTTGCCGAACAGATCGCGATACTGCCTGATCGGCAGCGGCGGATCGGTAACGAGCAAATCCGCCACGACCATGTCCTTCGCATGCGAAAAATGCGTGTTCAGCATTAGCATCATCGGCGTGGGTTGCGGGCACTCGTATGACAGTTCGTATCCGACTCGAAGCTTCATGAATCCTCCTTGGTTCGGCTGATTCAGGGGTGGGCTGGCCTGGCATTTCGAAGGCGCATTGCCGAATGCAGCCGCAAGAGATGATCCCGCGATGCAGGCAATGAAGCGCGCGTTCAAAAACAGTCGCCCGATGTCGGTCGTACCCCATACGACCACTGAGTGCGCGGGGCGAGGGAACAAAGATGGAACTCAGTCGTCTGGGCCAAGTAATAAGTCGATTGCGGCTTGACCGGCGATTTCCGCTATCAGGTAGGCCCATCGTTCGGTAAAGGGGCCGTTGCGCAGCGGTATTCTGCCTCCCCGCGCGCCAAGCACCTCGAGGTTTGTGCCGCCTTTTACCTGAAAGGTCACGTCAAACGTGTCCTGAGTAGCCGGAGTCAATTCGACGTGAATCTCGAAGCTGCGATACGCAATCACCCGCTGCATGAAAGGCTCCCTCTGGTGATCAGAGACTAGCATGAACAACATTGAACGGGTTACGCGACTACTGGGCCAGATGGTCACGCATACACCACCATACGGCCTTGAAATGTCTGTTGGCGGGAACGTTCAGGATCACAATTACCGATTCGGTAAAGTGCACTACGATTGTTGGTGATTCAGACCGATGTGTCGAACATCGCTTACTGGACGAGGCTACGTGAGAAAGCAAGCCTGCTCAGCGGCTTGTACACCGAACCGCGCCGCTGACGGATGCTTTGGAGTAGCTTTCGAGAATCTCGATGATTCGCCAAAGGGAGCGCGGTCGCCTGCAGTGGCCGTCGAACCCGGCCTCCCTCATCGCATGAATGGGATCGAGTGGCCAGATATCGCTCATGGCCAGCATCAACATGTTGGCGGTCGTCGCTTCTGTTCGGATTTCCCGCGCAAGCTGGTAATTCAAACGCAAATCCAGACGTGTATCCATCAGGAATGCGTCCGGCTTCCAACTCCGCAGATACGTTCGCACCCGCGTGAGATCGGTTGCTTCCAACGTTTCATACCCTCGTAGCGATAAGAGACGCGACAGCGACTCTGCGATGGCTCTGTCCTTGTGGCCCACCAGGACGCGACGAAACGCATTCTTATTGGTCTGCCGCGCGGCTTTCCATAGCGAGAATTCTGTTTCGTCATCGAGCAGAATCTGTTTCGTCACATCGGACTCCAGTGACCTCGTGCTAATTCGATGTGATTCTCGAAGCCGCGATACGCGGTCAGTCGATTTCAAGTCGCTTTTCTCGACATTCGTCAAAGTTCAGGGGAAACGAGCGTTCATCGAATCCGAGTACGGGTCGGAGGTCTTTGAGCGTTGCGCTATGGACCTCGAACGTGATTTCCCGGGAATATTTATATTCCCTGAAAAACGCAATGCCTGGCGGTATCGTAGCGTCGGCTCGGATTCGGAATATCGAGCGTAACGAACGGCCCTTTTATGGTGTCAGCGGAAACCGCCACTTACTTGCGGTGGGATCGATGAGTGAATAATGGATGCGCCTCTGGTCTGCCCGGTCAGCATCCGCAGTTTTGAGCATGAGAAGCTGCGCCTGGCGATCCTGCTTGTAAGCAGTGTCATTTGCCGCGAGAGGGATTGCTTTCTTGATATTTGATCGCATGACTACCTCTGAAAGACCGGTCCACATAGTGTGGACGGTCTCTTCACTGTATACCCTTTCCGGCGCGCGAACTCTTTTTACGGTAAATCAGCGATACCAGGCTTCCGCGCTATCTCGGGTTAGGTGCGCGAATCAGTGGATTCCACACCAGCAGCCCTTTCACATGTCGATGACCGAAGCTCCGCTCACCTTTCCGTCGATGATGTCCTTTCCCTGCTGCCGAGCGGTACGCCTTGCCATACCGAAGTCGGAGAATGCATGCGGTTGATTCAGTCTGAAAACACGGCTTGCGATGGAGCTTGCAATTGCGCCCGGACGACAAATCCGTACTGCAATGTCATAACCTTCGGCGTAACGGGAATGCCCGTCAAAGCGGTTGAATGTGCGGGCGAAGACGAGGGGATGAAGTTCGTACCCCTTATAGAGAAGAAAAGCGTGCGTCGACATGGTGGTCACTCCACAGGGGGAGACTCACTATACTCCTGGAACGTGCGATTCGGGGCGGCGCAGAGATTGCTATGAGAATTGAATTGACCGAGGGCGCCCTCACGCGTATCTTGAATCAAGAGGTCTGCAAAGCGGATCACTGTCCGCACCGTTACCGGGTTTATTCCGAATGACCTGACGACGGCTATCAACCTCGGTCCCTCTCCACTGCCCGTGGCAACCGGCGGATCCAGGATGCCGGCTTCGTCGCACAAGCGACGGAAGCGGCCCCCGATGATGTAGCGAAAGTGAGGCGAAGCTGGCGGTGGCGCGTTTCGTGAATTCGGGGCAACGCGGTGTGCAAACGAAAACGGAATATCGGCTGAGCGAGCGCTTGCCGATGTGAAGTGCGAAGCTCGCAGGCAGGACGGGCGCAAAGCCGCTTAAATCACCGTTTGGTCCGTGTACCGGGTTTCTCGCCGAGAGGCTCGGATCCGGGCTGCTTCGCCTCGCTGGTGTGGCTCGCCAGGTGGTTCGGATATCGCCTTCGGCAAATCCGCACAACGATCAAATAAACGGCTGCGTGCTGCGGCCCAAAGGAGTTACATCATGACAACCATTCGCCATTATCGAGGCCTCGATATTTCCCTGCTCGTGTATCCACATCGCGCGACCCAGACGGGATATGGTCACAATTACGAGGACGGATTCGATGCGTCGATTCGTATCAGCGAACCCGATTCCGTGATGGACAGCCCCCGGAGCCGCTTATTCCGTGTGCCAGGCGAGCGTCCTTTCATGCACGCCGGCGACGCACGGCGCGCATCCATGGCCTACGCCGAAATGTTGATTGACGGTGATGGGTCTGATCGCACCATCTGGGAGCCCGCCTGAGTGGTCCTGAGTGGTCCATCCACAGCGGGCGGGTCGGTTACCCGTACGACAACTTTCGGTCAGTACAGCTGTTTCGGCGGCATCGACCGTTTGATCTGTTTTCGTAGCCGGGCCACAGCCGCAGCCTTCTTTCGCTTGCGCTTCGCAGTCGGTGTTTCATAAGCCATCCTGGCCCGCAGTTCCTTCAACAGACCAGTGCTCTCGATCGAACGTCGGAAGCGGCGCAGCGCGACTTCCACTGGTTCGTTCAGTTTGGGGGTAACGGTAGTCAAATTTTCTCCTGGTGGTGAGTTTGCGTCGTGAATCGTTTGGACGTTCGCGACGGTGTTCGCTGCTGTAAACCGTCGTCGATGAGTGATGTCTGATGAAGGGGGCAGGGACAGCGATCCTTGCTCCGGTGGCGCGTGCGATGACCTTCGATCGCATTGGATATAGTTCGAATTCCAAATTGAAGAAGGTCAGGCACAGCCGCTCTGCGAGCGGCCACTATACGCGTGATACTCCGCTACGTAACGATATTTCTCGCTCAATGTCAGGCAAAATCCGCGCAATTCGTGCTGTTACGTCTGGTACCGTGAAATCGGTTGACCGGGCCGCGGCGTACGAGCGACCGACCACGCCCATCGCGTTCGAATGCGTGTGACCCTTTAGCCGAAGTGTGCGTCCAGCCACTCCTGCGCCCAGTTCTTTGCATAGGCAATGGCATCGTCGCGTACGTCGAAGCCCGCAAGATCACCGCTTAGGCGAACGTCGTAGGCGCTGCCGTCCGCACGACTGGTGCTGATGCGGGCATGAGCCATGTACTCGCCGTCGGCTCTGCGTGGCGTCGGGTCGATGATGAATCGTGTCGAATTGAAGCGCATTCTCTTTCCTTGCCTGGTTGTCGCGCGGCCATGATCGTTTCGGGGCGCCTGGTGGGGGAGGGCCGAATTACGCGTTCAGAAGTGCCATGATCTGGCCGGCCTCACGGTCCGAATCACAGCTCGCCATGCCGCCCTTGCGTAGCAGTGCGCGAATTGACACGAACATCAGATAGGCATCCGAATCGACCTCGTGACGGCCATCGCGGATGACGCCATCCAACTCGGCACGTGCCCCCAACGGCAGAAACCGGCCAACAATGCTGGAACCGTCGCGTTGAATCCACATCAACAGATCAGTTCTGCTCATATCGAATCCCCAATGTTGCCTGCATGTCCTGCCGCGGGCGGGCGCCGATGGGTTCCGGCCTGGCAATGCGGATAGACCCATGAATAGATTTCCAGCCCACGGTAAAGACGGAAACCCGTTGTCACGAGAAACCTTTTGCGGCCGCGTCACTACGCGGTGGAACGAAGAAGGCGTGTGAACGACCGGATTCAGTCTCCACACGATAGGCCACGTTGTTCGGCCTGCGATGAAAGCGAGCGGCCCGATTCCGTTGGAAAAGGCTGCCGGGGAGGCGCCGGGAACGGGCGTGGGTCAATCATTGATTTCATGCTACGCCCATTGCGAGACTTGTACAGCGAAAGTTTTTCTGAATCCGGCCTCGGACGCGAGCCGGGTAAGGCGAGTCGAGTACGGGCATCCGTGCAGCGCCATGACATAGGTGAGGCTGCAGTCGATATTCGCGGACTACCTCGTCAACGACGGCGAAATGCCGCTCTTTGCGTGGGGGCGCCGCTGCGCTCGTCCTTGTGGCGAAAATTGATTCTTCCCTTCGTCAGGTCATACACCGAGAGTTCCAGCGTGACCCGATCGCCCGCCAGGATGCGAATGTGATTCTTGCGCAAACGGCCGGACGCATAGGCGCCCACCACCACGCCATTGTCGAGCGTGACGCGGTAGCGACTGTCCGGCAGCACTTCGTCGACGATACCGTCAAGTTCCAGCAGTTCTTCTTTTGCCATTCAAGGGTCCTGATGAAGCGATGGGACATCGCTGTGCGATGTCCGCTGAGAAAGAAGCCGGGAGCGTCGATCTGTGCACGCGCGTGATAGTCGGATGCACGGGGTTTGGTGGGCGGCTCCCGCGTTCTGGAAGTCGTGAATATCACCCTGTCCGGGCGATGAGTCAGGTACGCGAGGGGATTCGGTCAGACACGACAGCCCGCCATCCCGATCCGACGGAATTCGGGACGTGCAGTCCAACGGGCGCTACTATCGCCGGCCTTACTGGGCGATCAGTCAAAGGATGATTCGCGGTGAACCAACGCGCGATTTGTCGGCGTCGTGCGAAGAGGAGGAGGCAGCGCATTGTAACCGAAGGCCGCCTGTGCACGGGTACTGCCGACGGCGGCGGAAGGGCGTTGGTTGCTGTCGAATACGGGAGCGCGCTTTGATGCTTCGATGCAATCCGGCAAGAGCTGAAGACTGCGTGCTCTAGCGGCCGCCCGGCGCGCATCCGTAAGCGTGACCTCAGGGTAGGGACCGAGGATGAGGAACGCTCTAAGCAACAAAAAACCCCGTAAGACTTTGATCTTACGGGGTTTCTCGAACTACTTCGGCTTATGCCGGAACAACTTGTGGTGCCAGGAGAGGACTCGAATATTGATCGTAAGTGCATGAATATAAAGACTAAAATATACTATTCCAAATGGTATATACGCACCCGTATACGTAAAAATCGGGCATGTCAGCGACTTATCGCGCAGTGCGCCGAACAGATCAGTGCCCGACCAGTTATGGCGACCCGCTAGGGCGTTCAGTTCAACGGTCTTCGCCAGCGTGACGATCATCAATGCGTCCCGAACGGATTCGCACTTCGGAAACGAGCCCGGCTACGCGTCTCAGATACGGATGGCGGCACAGGCTGGAGTGCCAAGCGCACAATTCATGTCAGTTTCGAGGGGGCAGAGTCGTGATCGATGTCGTCGTTGCGAGTGACCATAAGTCGAACTCGAATTGCGACGCGATTTGGCGCTTGGCAAGCGCAGGGTTCGATGGACATGTCCGATGACCTGCCACTTTGTCGCATCATCGAACTTAAGCGGACCGGGCAGTACGCGAATGCGGCGGGATTTGTCGACCACTTGATGAAAGCGCAGTGGCGAGTGCGACGGCAAAGTTCGCCCGTTGAGCAGTGGAGGGTGTGAATGGTGCCCACTCGCGGCGTCGGGTTGCGCAGCCGCTTCGCCGCGTATGGGTCGATCTCGTGCCTGCCGCAATTTCATTTTGCCCTCATCGTGACTGTCTAGGTAGCAGGCACATGATATGCGCTTTGGATAGTTCTCGCGCAAAGCCGGCGTACTGACCAGGGCCTACCATGCAAAACCAAAGCTGCGTGCCATATCGCGGATACACCATCGATGTCCGGGTCACCCAGACAAAATCTCCGTCGCTTGACGGCCAGCAGCTTCGGTACGCCGTCTCCTGGTTGATCCTTCCCGCTGCTCCGCCCGCATCGGCCATTGCAAGCTTGCCGGAGCACCTTAACTTCCTCTCGGCTGAGGCCGCGTTCGCGTATGCAGAGCGGCAGGCGCGGCGATTCATCGACGGTTGCAACAGCGATCCCGAACTTGATGGGGCGGCAACGTAACTTTGTCGGTTTCGCGTCGTCACGTTGCAATTCCCCCGTTCCGATCACCTGTTTCCGGACGACAGCGCCATATGAGTGCGATTTGCCGGGATACTCCCAAATAAGACGATGTAACTCCTCGCATAGTCTGCGCTCCGACCCGTTGCTCGTGAGGCACGTGATTGTCGAGGTTGAACGAGTTTTTTCAGCAGAATGGGCAACCCGCAGACAGTGAGGCCGACCGCGGGAGTGCCGTCATCATGCCTGCTCACCCGGCACGGGTCGTTCGATCACGATGGGCAGTCGCAGTGTGAATTCGCTACCGGCACCGGGCCCTGCGCTGCTAGCCGATACGGTCCCGCCATGCGACTCGGCGACGGCTTTCACGACGGCAAGACCGACTCCCAAACCGCCTGCACTCGCCCCAATCGTTCTGCTGGATTGGGCGAAGAGGTCAAATATATGTGGCAGAAGCGCTCCCGATATGCCCAGCCCATTGTCCTTGACCAATACGACGAGGTCCTTTCCTTCAGAAAGTACACTCACGGTGATGCAACCGTTCTCGAGTGTGTATTTCACCGCGTTCTGCAGGAGGTTGTTGACGGCCTGTGCAAGACGAACCGGGTCACCCATAACACGTAGCGTCCTGTCGGCAAGCTGCACCGTGAACGTCTGGCCACGTTTGGCCGTCGCCATTGCCGCCGCGGCGAACGGGGCGGCCAGAAACGCGACCACGTCGACGCGGTCCCGGCGCAGGCGAAGGACGTCGCCGTCGATCCGTGTAGCGTCCATTAAATCCTCGGCGAGCCGCGATAACTGTGCGATCTGCCGGTCGATCATGTCGAGCGACCGGAGCACTTCTGGTCGATCCACTGACGCCCGGCGGATCAGCTGCGTGGCGAGTTGCAGCGGCGTGAGCGGTCCACGAAGCTCGTGCGCCACCACGGCCAGAACCTGGCTCTTCAATTTCTGCGTGCCGACATGGTCGCGAGCTGGACGGGACGAATTCAGGAGGACGACTGTAGACTGCCGCGGACGGCGTTCGATGATTTCGTCTATCAAGTCTGCGTGGCGCGCGTCACGCGTGGCATCCGAGCGTCGGAAAGACGTTGAACGTACTAACATGTTGATCCCCATATCACGCCTTTCGGGCGCGATGTACCAATACCAGGCGATTCGCTAATGCCTGCTACGCGAGCGTGATGCGAAGATCACTGCTACGGGCAGGTTGGAATAGCACGATCCCATGGACGATGAGGTAAGTCTGTACGGTGGCGTGCAGGTTTGACGCGTGCGAACGGTTGCCCGCTGCGTATCTGAAGTTGGTCGCTTCTGCGTCAGCATCCGGCTTCCTGGGCAGCTTCTGCGGGTGACATCCTCGCCATATTCACTCTGTAGGTCCTCCCGTTGACGGCACCCCCCTCATCTGCGCTCGGCCAGGTCGACCTGAAGTCGATGCCGTCAGCCGTAGCGCGGTACGGCACCGTACCGACACCGATCTCAATGATGTGCAAGGTATCGCTGATGCTATGTGTCTTCAGTTTCAAGGCACGTTCGACGCGGCCGGGCGATTATCTTCTGGCATGTGGAGGATGCGAAAAAGGCGGCGCTCGCCATCACGGATTATCGCGAGGCCATCGATGCGATTACCCATGGAGACCGCGATGAACCTTAGTCCTCTCGCCGGTAAGTCGGCGCCCCATGCGATGCTGGTCAACGTCCCACGGCTTGTCACGGCGTACTACACCGAAAAGCCGGACCCTGCGATCCCGGGCCAACGGGTCGCGTTCGGCACATCCGGCCATCGCGGCTCGGCGTTTGTGCGCAGCTTCAATGAGTGGCATGTGCTCGCCATTACGCAGGCCATCTGCCACTACCGGAAGCAGCAGGGTATCAACGGTCCGCTCTTTATCGGCATCGACACGCACGCACTGTCTGAACCCGCTTACGCGAGCACGCTCGAGGTGCTGGCCGCCAACGGGGTCGACGTCATGATCGCGCAAAACGGCGAATACACGCCCACGCCGGCGGTGTCGCATGCCATTCTTGCTTACAATCACGGCCGGACGGCGGGTCTTGCAGACGGCATCGTTATGACGCCGTCGCACAATCCGCCGGAAAGCGGTGGTTTCAAATACAACCCGCCGAACGGCGGCCCGGCCGACGAGACGGTAACCGGCTGGATCGAAAGAGCGGCGAACGGTCTGCTCGAAAGCAGGCTCGATGGTGTGCTGCGCGTGTGTTTGCCGAAGGCGCTGCGCGCCACGACGACGCATCGGCATGACTTCCTCAACGCCTACGTCGGAGATCTCGTCAACGTCATCGATATGGATGTGGTGCGCGGTGCGCCGATCCGTCTCGGCGTCGATCCGCTTGGTGGTGCGGGTGTGCACTACTGGGGGCCGATTGCCGAGCGTTACAACCTGAATCTCACCGTGGTCAACGACGAGGTCGATCCAACCTTCCGCTTCATGAGCGTCGATTGGGATGGACAGATTCGCATGGATCCATCGTCGCCGTATGCGATGCAGACGCTGATCGATCAGAAAGATCGCTTTGACGTGGCCTTTGCGTGCGACACCGATCACGATCGCCACGGTATCGTCACCCGGCAAGAGGGACTGCTGCCACCGAATCATTATCTGGCGGTCCTCATTCACTATCTGTACGCACATCGCCCGCTATGGCGCGCTCAGGCGGCAGTGGGCAAGACCGTCGTCAGCAGTCAGTTGATCGATCGGGTGACGGAAAATCTCGGCCGTCCGCTTTACGAAGTGCCGGTCGGCTTCAAATGGTTTGTCGATGGCCTGCTCGACGGTTCGCTGGGTTTCGCCGGTGAAGAGAGCGCGGGCGCTAGTTGTCTGGGGCTCGACGGTACGGCGTGGAGTACCGACAAGGACGGTATCGTTCCCGCTTTGCTTGCTGCCGAAATCACGATCCGCACGGGCCGGGATCCCGCTGAAATATACCGGGATCTGACCCAGCGGCTCGGCGAGCCGGTTGAGCGGCGCGTGCAGGCGGCCGCGACGGCGTCGCAACGCACGCTGCTTGCGCGGTTGTCGCCCGTGCAGTTTCCCCACACTGAACTTGCCGGCGAAAAAATCGAGCAGGTGCTTGACCGGGCGCCTGGCAACGGTGCGGCCATTGGCGGCATCAAGGTGGTGACGAAGAGCGGATGGTTTGCCGCTCGGCCGTCAGGCACCGAAGATATCTACAAGATTTATGCGGAAAGCTTCCGCGGCGAGGACCACCTGATGCGTATCGTCGAGGAGGCTGAGGCGTTGGTCGGCAGCGCGCTAGAGGCACAAGCGGCCACGGATGATGGCACGTAGGGATACGTTGCTCGCAACTTGAAGTGCAGACGGTACGCTCCCGTATCCACTTGTCCGCGCCACTTGACCGGCTCGCTCGGTCAGCGGCGCGTGAACACCGATTGATGCAGTGGGTGAGGGGCCTTGACCGCTACCGTACAGACCTGTTCAGTCGCACGTGAGAATGTGACGGTACACCCTGAGGCACGGGCCATTCCCCGATCGCAATGGAAAGGCTCGCATTCGCGTACAACCGGGCGCTGATTTCTTCGTTCCAGGAAAATTCTGGCGGTGAAGTTGCACGCGGCCGGGGTAGTCTCGAGCCATGCGCGACTAACCGCTTAAGTGGGGGGAACGTAAGGAGCGCGTCATGTACAACATCGTCTGGCTCGTGGGAGCCGTAGCCATCGTTCTGTTTGTGCTGGGCTATTTCGGATTGAGATAGACGTGCGAGGGGAATCGCGCCGCATCTTCCAGCCGCAGAGCGTGTTTTTGCCGTAACGCCACGCTTTGCCTCTTATGTCCCGAACATATCGACCCGCATACCCGTCACCGGAGGTCATCATGCGCGCCCATCGTCCCGAGAAACGTCCGAATAGTGAAAACAGTGAACACAATATCGACGAAGCCGTCGAGGGAACATTTCCCGTTAGTGATCTCCCCTCGATCGGTGGCGCGACGAAAATTTTCTCCGCACCCGATCACCGGAAATCGCACAGGAAGACATTGCAGACGAAACACAGGTAGCAGATTTGCCCATTTGATATCAAGTGGCCGCCTCGGTTGAGCGAACCGAATTCAACTGAAGAGCCAGCCATGATCCGATGGCTGCTGTTCGACGTGGGTGGCCAACTGCATCTCGATTCACGGCTTCTTTGTGGGTAATCGTACTGGCCGACTCCGGGCAGTTTGCGAATTTACGAATGTGACATGGCCGGCGCCCAGAACGGACGTCATGGATTGACATCGGAGAATCATCATGAGCAAAAAGCACGCCGCCGCGGAACCCGACAAGACTCGCTCCACTCAGGTCGCGCTCGTCGCATTGGCCAGTCACATCCAGACCCTGGTTGCTGATGGGTCGCTGGACGGTCGATGTGCAGCGAAGCTCGTTAAATGCCTGAGGAAGGAAGCGGTCGCCGTGGAGGACAGCAGCAGTGGGACGAGGGCGGAGCGAAAGATGCTACTGAAGACGTTTGACGCACTCGATACAGCGCTGTTTGAGCAGGGCGCGGCGATGCTGGTGGCGGCCAACGCGGCACTTCGAGCGGATGATGTGTCAGACGGTGCGGAAAAGAGAATGACGTGATGCGAAAATCGATGCGTTGCCGTCGTTCAGACTTTTGATTTCGAAGTGCGGTCGACCCCCACACGCCCGTCACGAGTCGAAGATAACGACCGGATCTTCACGAAGCGCTTCCATGACGACATGCTCTGACGCATATCGTCAACGTGGCTCAGGCAATGGTTGACGGCGCGCGTGCGTTGCAGGCCGATGGGGATCAGGGCGCCTGGCCGTAAAGGTCTGCCTTCGACCAGTATCCGTGTTTTCCATAAAACTGATGGAGCGCGACTTCGTAACTTCGATGGAGTGGAACCGAGTCGTCATAGGCCGGACTCTGCCGGATGATCTCGCGAGTCAGCGAGGTTGAAACAGTCGAGGCGAACCAGTCCACCTCGTCCAGCCAGTAAGTTGCGATCAGTATTTCCTTGCCGCCGGGCCACCAGTTACGCGTATCGACAACCAGATAACGAATGACCCAGGCTTCGTCGTCGTAAATGAAATCCGACACATGGCCAAGACTGCCGTCGGCCGTTTGCAGGTGGTAGCCTTTGATCGCTTCCGTACTGCGCAGATGAACGTCGGTACGTGAGCGGCTCACGTGCAGTATGGGCGGCGCCGGCAACTCCGATTCTTCATCTGACGTCGGCCCTGTCGGATCGAACGCGGGGTAGGCGCCCATTCCCCAAAGGTTGGGCCCACCCCAATACGTCGGATAGCTGTAGTAGCGCAGGTACTCGATTTCATTCTGTCGCGACACCGGCTTGTGCGCGTCGATATTCGGACTGTCTTTCACCTGTTGTCGGGTCAGGCTCACATGGACCGCGTGGACTGCCTGGACCGGATTTGACACCGCGCCCGCGTGCTCGACCGAGTACGGAGAAATCAGTACCTGCCGGTCGCTAAGCCAGTTACCCGTCTCGACCACCAGATAACGGACACCCCACGACTCGTCGTCGAAGTAGACCTGGTTGACAGAGCCTATGTCGCCGTCAAATGCGCGAACGACGCATCCGTGCAGGCTTCTTATGCTTCGCAACATGATTTCTCCGCAACCTGAAAATCAGGAACTCGTCACATGGGAGGTCCTTAGTGCGGCTCTCTAGTAAGATGTGAGCCGGGTGACTTTCGTGCCTTGAAGCGATGCGCCCGCCATCAACCCGCCGTTTGCCAGAACAAAGGCATCCACCTGGCCTGTAGCCGTGCTCGTATCGACTGCGCCGTTCGCCCCGAGTTTCAGTACGGCCACCGACGCGTCTGCGCCAGCCGACCAGCCGTCGGCGCTACGGAACCGGTTGAGCGACTGCTCGGTCATGAAGAGGAACACGATCGCGCGGGATTGCGCGCCGATCTGCCATCCGACAGAACCCGTTGCCGTGCTGTAGTACCCGACGGTATTTCCGCCAACGCGCAACGAGCCTTCCCCATACTGGCCACCGACCACGAAGCCCGCATCCATGACCGACGGAAATATCAGCACGCCGCGAGCCTTGCCGACCAGTTCACGCGAGCCATTTGCCGAGACATAAAGCCGGGCCAGGGTCGAGTCGACGCCTGCATCGATCGTGTGGCGCTTGTCCATCTGCTGACCGCGGGCGTCGGTCGAGTTGGTTGTCGTGCAACCAGAGACCGCGAGGCCCAGAGCCAGGATCGACCCCGGCGTAGTCCATATGAAGGTTCGCCTGAGCATGATGTTCTCCTGATTTTCGATGGTGACTCTGATCCTACGCCTTAGCGAAAGCAGATGCGGTACGACAGCGTACAGACGCAAGCCTTTATCGGTTGCACTATGCGTTCCTGCTTTCCACTCGTTCCGCATTCCACCAGAGGTGTCGACGCAATGCCTGCGACTAGCCGTCCCCCCTCCTTTAAGGGCACACCATGACATACGCAATGTGGGGAATCCTGATCGGGATGGCACTGATTTTCGGCGTTTCTTTGTACCGCTCGGCACATCCACTCGAGCATGGACAGCGTCCCAGCCAGTCGAGCGGAGAGGGCGAGCAGGCCAGGTTGCGTGAGCGATACGGCCTGTAGTCCACGAAGCGATCAAAGCGGCGAGGACAACGGGCTCTTCCGGGCCGCGATAGTGGTCATTGTTCAGGTCCCTACGCCTGCGCTTTCTCCCGCGAACAGAGACGCGCCAATGTGATCTCGTAAGGACCTGCCGTCGCCCTGGTACGAGCTTGTGCGTGAGCCATGACGTGAGCTGCGTCGTCGTGGACGGCCTGCGCCTCGCCGGCGGCAAGTCAGCCGGGAAACTGCTCGACGACGGCAAGCGTCATAGTGTGACGGTGACGCTCGGCAAGCCGTAGGGCCCCAGACTCGATGCGGTTACCAGTTGTCTTGCACGTAGGGCAGCCTAATCAGGCGCATATCTGAATTCGGGTAATGCTTTTAGCGATTCTTTGGTCGCGTCCGGCAAACGCATTTGCCGGTCGACGATCTGCAGGCTGTTCCATGGCACCGCGACCAGATGAGTTCCCATGCCGAGAAAGCCGCCTACCGACAGGATCGCATAAGGTACCGGATTGTTCGGGCCGATAATCAGATCATCGATCGTCCCGATCTTGTCGTGGCTGTGGTTGAACACCGGGGCTCCATCGATCTTCGATGCCCGGTATCCGGTCGCCAGTTGCACGACGTCAACGCGTTTCGCGTTGATCGGTTGTGGCGTTCCCTGAGCCTCTAGCGTGCCACTCGTCAGGGCAAAGATAAGCAGCGTCGCCGGCAGCGTCGCGATATAGCTTTTCATGGTGGACCTCTCTGTTCGCCTGCTCGTCATCTGTATGGTCAGTACGCGCTCGACGTCAACTTGACATCCAGAGGCGAAGCTGGCCCAGTTGCGCGGCGCATGAATACGGTGCTCGCAAGCGGAATTGATGTCGGTACGGTTCCGTACCGGAGACGACGGCAACAAACGTCGTGCCGGAGGCATCGGCATCGAATGAGGTTCGTCGATGGCGAAGATCGGCGCATGTCATGAAGCATTCTGTTGCTGGTTGATTCTCGCGGAGGCAGTCGCGCCATTGGCGACGCGCGGCATAACGGCCTTAAGATTGAACCTCATACGGCGGCAATGTGCAGAGGCGTTCATCGTCTACCGCACCCCCAACGGTAAAGTGATACAGGCTTTGCCAGGCGTGATTCTTTACTCCGAGCAGCGTGTGCATTTCATCATCGAAAAAGCAGCCTATCCCTGTTGCACGCACGCCAGCGGCTTCGGCCTCGAGATAGAGGACTTGGCCGAGAACGCCGCATTCCCAGAACAGCTGGCGATAACGCCATGGTTGTGCGAGGGCGATCTCGAGTCTTGTGATCATTCCCAGCGCAAAGCAGGAGTCGGCGGCGATATCCTGGTGGCAGCAGATCGTCTTTGCAATGGCGCGTAAATCGTAGGGCAGCAGAAGATAGAGCGGCAGACACTCCGGCCCGGTCTTCTCCCACAGCCATTCTGGCCGCAGAGACTGTCTGAGATCCAGCAGCGCTTGCGGATTCCTCACGAGCATATACAGACCCGGCGTCAGGCCATCGACGCGGTGTACCAGTAGCGCCACATGCACGGCCACGGCGGATGTCTGTGCGTTCCACGGTGGTGTCTCGCGACCGGGTAACAAACACGCCAGCATGCTAAAAAACGCCGCCTCGGTGATCGACGTTTTCCCGTCGAAATTCACAGCGCTGCGGCGCTGCCGTGCGATGTGGGCAAAGCTGAGATCAAGGGCGGGCGTCGTGGGCGAAGAATGGTGTTGCGGATTCGGCAAGTACGTTTCACGAGTACGGTACTTACGTGTGGCGCGTTGGATCGAATCGATCTCGGGCCACTTCACGTGTCCGGAGCTCAGCTGGTTCGCGTGTCCGTACCACGCAGCCTTATCCAACGCGGCCAGCATGAGTTCAAGATCCGGCTGTCGTTCAGGATTGCCGATCCAGAGTAAAACATCCGGCGCTTCCGCTTCGGCATCGACGAAATCTTCGCCGCGGTCCAGGCCGAGCAAACCGGCCGTAGCGTCATCGGCAGCCGCCTCCATTAGCCGCGTTTGCCAGCCGAGCGCTGCCGCCGCGTAACTCACCGCGGCGATGACATGGCCGCAATCGTGCTGGCAGTAACGCCAGGCACGAAGACCGTATTTCCATACCTCGCGCCAGTGGATCGAGCTTACGCCGACCAGGACACCGCTCTCGGCAAACGCCTCAGCCCATCGCGGATCGTCCACCGCCGCGCGATGTTCAAGCGCATGATCCCGGCTCAGGTAGTGGTAGACGCCTCCGGACAATCCGGGCAAAGAAGGACACAGAAGATAGCACTCGGTCGGATGCAGATTTCCGCTTGATGGATTGCAGCGCAATGCCCATCGCTGGGTGCCCCAGGATTTCCACGCCGACAGGCCGAGCGAGAGCTCGAACAGGATTGCCAGGCTGGGTAGATCGAATGCATGCGCGGGTGGCAGGGTACCGCAGCGCAACGTGTTGTAGCGAGTAGCCAACGTGTCCGCGGCTAACGGCAGATCCACGCGCGGTGCACCGGAAAATACCCGGAACGGATCAGGCTGCGTTGCCCAGTCGAGCTCCCGAGGGCCTGGAGCGTAGCGGTCGACGCGATGCTTGCTGCGTTCGTGATATTCAAGCAGGGCATGTTCTAACGGTTCCATGTTCCCTTCCGACCAGGAATGTGCGCGTATGAGGCAGTACTTAACCCGCTGGCAGGCTGCTGAGCCAGGTTCTTCGTGACGTCGTGGCGCAATGTGCGGGGATCGATCCTCGCGGTCTGTCTGTCGTCATCAGGCTGCACGACGATCAGCGCGTCCGACCCGAGGGTTGAGCAGAAGGACAAACGACATACCATTGCCGGGTGCGTCGACTCGACGCGTGGACGCTTCTACAGCGTCGCGCCCGGCTCGCGTGAACTGATCGCCAGATAGGAACCTGGCGATACCCTTGACGCTTGGAAGATCCTTGTGCACGCAGTAGATATGCAAGTACTCAAGGCGATCATCGCGCTTTAGGGGGACTCTTCGGGACGCGCCGCTTACAGGGCCTTGAGGTCTGGCAGCAGGCGGTCGAATTCCCGTCTGACCACGTTGTAGCACTCGCACACACGCTTTTCGAGTCCAGGGCGATCCAGCACTTCGATATGGCCGTGGCTATAGCGGATCAGCCCCGCATCCTGAAGCTTCAACGCCGCTTCGGTGACCCCGGATCGGCGCACGCCCAGCATGTTTGCGATCAGTTCCTGAGTCATCTTCAGTTCGTTCGATGGCAGGCGGTCGATGCTGAGCAGCAGCCAGCGGCACAGCTGCTGGTCGATCGAGTGGTGACGGTTGCAAACGGCGGTCTGTGCCATCTGCGTGATCAACGCCTGCGTGTAGCGCAGCAATAGCCGCTGCACGGGTCCCGCGCGGTGAAACTCCTCTTTCAGGATCCGTGCATCGAGCCGGTACGCCTCGCCGGCGCTTTGCACGATGGCGCGATTGGGCATGGTCTCTCCGCCCATGAAGAGGGCGATACCGATGATTCCTTCGTTGCCCACAATCGCAATCTCGGCGGAGGAGCCGTCTTCCATCACGTAGAGCAGTGAGACGATCGACGTGGTGGGGAAATAGACGTGATCGAGCCGGTCGCCGGATTCATAGACGACGCGCCCCAAGGGCATATCGACGACAACCAGATGGGGTGAAAGACGCGCCGACTCGATGTCCGGCAAAACGGAGAGCAGATGGTTGTCTTTCGCCTGACACTCGTTCGCCATGTGCCGCTCCTCAGAATCCTGCCTGAAAACTGCGCGATGTGGTCATCGCAGCGATTCCGGATGACAAACCGGGTCGCTACTTCGGATTATAGTTCTCGCGCGTATTGGGCACACTTTGGCATGTTTTAACAAATGGCGGAAAACGTCGCGTGTGTCCGTCAACTATTCCTACAGTTGAAAAACGCTCCGCCAGCGCCGTCAGGCGCGCGGGGGAAACTCCCCCGTGTTCTCCTGTTCGGCGATGGTTGGTCAGGACAGCAGCGTGCGGTCTGGATTACGTGCCGTTCCTGCTAGCGAAGCTGGATCGGTATGAACAAACTGATGCCAGGCGACTCATCGGGAGCGTAGACAACGGGCGGTGGAGAGTCGACGTAGTCCTGACGGCTGTAATCGTCGCCGTGGCGCCGGGCATCGTGCTGATAGTGTTGATCTCGGTGAGCGTCCTGATGTCCCTGCTCACGGTGATTTCCGCCATTGGTCGTATGTTGCTGCTGCTCGTGCTGATCGTTGTTGGCACCCAGCGCGGGCGAAACGAACAACCCGCTGACGACTAACGCGATAGCGGACGCCATCACAATCCGGCTCTTCATCGAATCCCTGTACGCGGTTCGTCTTTCCGTGCTTTTCATCATGTTCTCCTGTCTGCGGCCCGAAGCGGCGTACGACGCTGTTTCGAGTCACACCCATCGCGGGTGACCCGCGATCAGCCTTTCTTTGCCGAATCGTGGTGCTCTGTCCGGAAGATCAAATCGGTGTTCTTTTTCTGCTTGTCGGACATGCTGTCGTACAGCGTTTGGAACACAGGCGTGAGTTTTCTGATGCCCTCGGCATGCGCGTCGGCGGCCTGACCGTAGGACTTGAGATCATCCATGGCGCTCATGTTGTTCATTTGACTCATGCGAGTTTCTCTAAGCGCGTGCATCGTATTCTCATTGTCGCGCATGACCTGCGCGACCTTTTGCCAGAGCGCTTCCTGCGCCTGGGTGATCTGAAGCTTGCTGTGAAGGCTGTTGATGCGCGAGTCAATCGACTCGTGTGCCGCCACGGTAATGACGTGTGCTGGTGCCGGATTCTGTGCGGGTGTCGCAGCGTCCGCCGGGCAGGCGAGTGCCGTGATCGCGAGAAAGAGTGCTGCAATAGCTGCAGATGAACGTCCCGGCGGGAAGGTAGCGGTATTGCTTTTCATGGCGGTCTCCAAGGCGAGCCAGAGGCGCCCGCCAGCGTTTTCCTGTCATTGCGGGCGAGCTTTGATCAAACAATTGAGGTATGCGCTGATTCGTGACCGGCGTCTGTCCGGTGCCGGACGCATCCCGCAACCGAAGAAATGGATCACCTGGAAATTGTTAACTCGATCATCAGCCATGCTGCCCGAAGTGCGAAGGACCACTTGTCCGAAGCCAAACGAAACGCGAGTCACAAGATGTGCGCCTGTACGCACGTTGCGCTACAGCGTCGAGCAGGGTGTCGTATGGCCCGCGCAGCGTTTTTCGTCGATCGACTGTCGCAAGCAGCAAGGACTTGAATTCAAGAACAGGTACATTCTTGTAGAACACGAGGCCATCGCCAGCGAGGCTTCGAATTCATTTGCCGTCTAATCCGCATCGCCCGGCTCCATGGAGGCATCGTGCAACGGTTCTACCGCTCAGGCTGCATTTTGAATGGGTGGTTTGCTTTCAGGCTGTGTTCGATGCGGGTACGCGCTTGCGCTGTCGCGTCAGTGTCTCGCGATACATGCCCGGGACGGCAGCCAGTTCCGCCGGGGTACCGCTTTGAACCACTCGGCCCCGATTGATCACGACTATCCGATCGAAGGTCTGCAAGGTGGAGAGGCGGTGAGCGATGGCGATGACGGTACGGTTTTTCATCAACCGCTCAAGGGCGGATTGAATGGCGAGTTCGGAGGCCGTATCGAGCGCTGAAGTCGCTTCGTCCAGTATCAGGATTGGCGAATCCTTGAGAATCGCGCGCGCAATGGCGATCCGTTGCCGCTGCCCGCCAGATAGCTTTGCGCCGCGATCCCCAGCGATGGTGTCGAGCCCCGCGGGCATGGCGGCAAGAAAGTCCATACAGTTCGCGTCCTCGCATGCGCGGCGAACTTCGGCTTCGGTCGCGTTCGGAACACCATAGCGGATGTTATCCATCAGCGAGCGGTGAAACAGGGAAGCGTCCTGCGGGACGATCGAGATCGCCGCCTGCAGACTTTGCACGGTGACGGGCGAGATGTCCTGTCCCGAGATCCGCATGCAACCGGACTGCGGTTCGTAGAAGTGCTGGATCAAGGCAAAAATGGTCGACTTGCCGGCTCCGGAAGGGCCGATCAGTCCCACCCGTTCGCCGGCCCGAATGTGCAGGTCGAGTTCACTGAGCACGGGCCGGCGTTGGGGATAGGCGAAGGTGACCTTGTCGAAGTCTACAGTCGCCTCCTCTATCTGCAACGGGGCAGTGTTGCCGCGTTCTGCCATCTCGTGCGCGATATCACTGACGCTTCGAAGCCTCCTTCTTCAGCTTCTTCGCGTCTTTCTTTTCCTTCGGTGTTCTGGTGGCGGTTTTCTTCTCCGTCTTCCTGGCGTCGTGGGCTTTGGTCATGATGGACTCCCTTTATGTAGAACTCTCACAGAGGACGACGCGACGCCCTTTCTACGCAGGCATGCGTCGATTCAGAATATTTCGAGGCGTTTGCAACCACGGTCGCGTCGTCACCCGGGCGTTCGAGGATGTCTTTTTTCAAGTGTAGTCCTGTTATGCCCGGGAAACGCTAACTATCGGTCGGTTCATCGGGCAAACTTCCGCGCGTCCCGATGTCCGGGAAAGCGGACGGCGACCGTCTTGCTGGCGACGACGATCGAGCACGACAACGCGACCGCACTGGGCATATGGGTTGCTCAACAACGCGTTCTACCGTTGCAGTCAACCGCATGACCGAGGAGATAAGCATGGAAGCAACAAAACAGGACATAGGCGAAGCAGCATCCACGGCACCCGATGCACTGGCCTTTCTCGAGGCGGAGCATCGCGCGGTCGAGAAACTCTTCACGGCTTTCGAAAAGGCCGACGACCTTGAAGCGAAAGCTGCACTTGCGCAGCGCGCTTGCGAAGAGCTATCCATCCACACGATGCTGGAGGAGGAACTGCTGTATCCAGCCGCGCAGGAGGCATTGCCCGACAGCGACAGGGTCGACGTTGAAGAGGCGTATATCGAACATTTCCTCGTCAAGACCCTGATTGCGAAATTTGAAACGTTGAGGGCCGGCAACAGGGGCTTCGATGCGACCTTCAAAGTGATGAGCGAGATGGTAGACCATCATATCGAGGAAGAGGAGCGGGAACTCTTTCCGGAACTGCGCAAGTCAAAGTGCAACCTTCGGGCGCTCGGCGAAAAAATGACCAAGCGCAAAGCCGAACTGCAGCTCAAGCTCGACGAGGTGGGCAGCAGATCGGTAGGCGACACGACCACGACGCTTTAGGTCGGGTCCGCGATTGAAGACTGCGCGGCGTGCGCCGTCCACTGTGTGCAATACCTCATACGGCCTGAGCGATCACCTTGCGGGCTGTGCCCGCCAGCAACGCGGTAATCCCCGCACGTCCCACTATTCTGAGTGTTCTGTGAGGCCCCAGGGCGATTGCGCCGACGCATAAAGCCAGCAACAGCGTGACGCGCGGTGCGTCCGCGAGCGAAGTCATCAGACTGGCTGCGGGAGGCCTGCTCAGTCCGCGCGAGACCGGGACCGAGGCTGGCGCAGTGTGGTTCGCTGCGAGTAACGCTGCTCGCGATGCCGCCATGCGCGTCAGGATCTCGCTCTCTGCTTTGTTAGCGTCAGATGCACGGTTCATTTGAGGGCCTCCCTCAACGTATCGAGGTCGCTCCGGAGTTCGCTTTGCAGAACATGAAGCGATTGCCCAGGTTTCTGCGAGCGAACGATCAGCAGGGACACGACGGACACCACAAGCCACATCAACGCTACGCCCCAGACCACCGGAAGAAAATAGGATGTCCCCCAAGCCGTAGCAATGACCGCAATGCACACGAACGACAGCGTGAAAAGGCCAGCGGCCGCGAGTGCCACGAGGGCGCTCAATTCACGAACCAGGCGTTTCCTCGTCTCGTCGAGCTCGACGGCGACCAGCTCACCATAATCAGCGGCTCGTTCGACACAGAAGCTGCTGACGTTTCGCCATTGAGTGACTTTTGAACGTATGGACATCGCGCTACTCCTCAAGGGGCTGGCAGTTTTTTAAAAAGCGCAGCGACGGCCGGCCACGCGCTTGTTGTCTGCCTTCTTCGCCCTCGTCCGCGGGCAGGACCTGAATCACCTTACCTCCGGTTTCTCAAGTCGTGCGGTGCGTCGTTGGGGCGGGAGCGTGTTGCCGCGTGTAACGCGCCGAGTACGAAACCCACGCCGGCGGCTATCGCCAGTGCAGCGAATGGCCGCTCTGCGGTAGATTCGCGAACGACGTCCGTGAAATCATCATAGAGTTGCTGCGCTTTACCGCTCAATTCATTCGCCGTACCGCTAACTTGTGCGCCGACATCGCCCAGCAGATCACCGGCGGCTTGCTGTATGTCACCGGCCTTCTCCCGTATCGTTCCTTCTTCCTTCGTCGTTTCCATTGTCTGCTCCTCAAGTGAATGCGATCATGCTGCACGGGAAATGTGCCTCCGCGAACGTCGAGCCTCACGGTTCTGAAAATGTTAGCTCGGCAAGCGGAACGCCGTGCCAAATGATGCGCAAAAGCCGGGCCCGCTTCCGCAATTCATCGAGGCGCTGACGAGAATCGCCGGCGTGCTTCGCCTTCTGTTCTCGACGCATTTTCGCCGGACCTGACGCAAGCGGAGCACCGGTCGCCTGATCGGTATCAATTCGCCCGGCCGGTATCCATCGATCGCACACCGCGCGAGCCTGCCGGCTGGCTGCGGCTCGTGTCCGGAATCGAGCCCGGTGAAGAACAGTTCAATGAATATTTTGCAACGGACGATTCGTTGGACGACGGCAGTGAACCGTGTTCACCCTGACCCCCGGCGAGATTGGCGGCGCCCGAACGGCGGCCTGATATGAACTGCCCCACGCTTCTGATCGGCGATCGCAAGTGTGCGCACCCCCAAGCACGCCGACGCTCGATCCGTGCGGGGCACGTGCACGTGCGCTACTGACCGCGCGGCAGGCGCACGGCGAATACGGTTTCTGTCTCGTCGGACCGCGCCTCGATCTCGCCCCCATGAGCCTTGGCAATCTCGCGCGCGATATACAGTCCGAGCCCCAGACTGCCGTCAGCGTTATATGCGCCTTCCTCATTCAAGCCACGCTGAAGTGGCTCGAAGATCCGATCCAGCGTGATTCGCTCGATGGCGGGCCCGTAGTTCCTGACCTCGAAGCGAACATCCCGCGCGTCGCCAGTCACCACCACCTGCACCGGCGCATCGGGCGCTCCGTACTTGATCGCATTCAAAACCAGATTGCCGAGCAACTGCTGCAGACGACGGCCGTCCCAAACACCCCGACAGTCGCCGTTCACGTCCAGATTGAGCCGACGGTCTGGATGCGCTGCCCGCAACTGATCGAGTTCATCGGCAAGCAGTTTCTCCAGGTCGGCATCGGTCGGCGTGATATTGATACCCAAACCCAGCCTGGTTCGATTGAAATCAAGCATATCGTTCAGAAGGGCCTGCATGCGAGCGCCACTTCTGATCAAACGGGATGCGGCTCCGGATATCTGCTCCCCGGCGTTCAGCGCTGCAAGATATTGGGCCGTCATCAGGATGGTCTGGAGTGGGCTGCGCATATCGTGCCCGAGCATGCCAAGAAAGAGATTCCGAGCCTCGTCAACCTGTGAGCTGAAATGACCGACCGATTCCGCAAGCGCCTGATCGATGGCCTCGTTGAACCGGATGACATCATCGGGATGCGGGGATCCAGGCTGACAGTCGTCCATCCAGAGGCGCAGAACGCTGGCTCGCAGCGCCCGGTACTCCGCGGCCAACTGGTTGATGTCGAAACCGCCGCGCGCCCGCAAAAGGGCGTGCGTCTGCGCGGCTGTCGCTGGAGCGTCGATCCGTACCGGGGCTCGTCCCATTGACTTTTCGGTTTGCGCCTCCCTGGTCTGGTCCGTCGAAAGATCCTTCGCTACGGCTTGCAGAATCTGTTGCGCATGGTCTCGCAGCGCCAGGGATTGCATGTTCGCGGCTGCCGGCAACAGGGTGGCGGCAAACGCCTCCCAGTGCGCCAGAATCGTTTCCATGTCGCGGAGGATGAAGTCAGCCAGTCGCATGTTCGCCCTCGAAGAAGGAAAAAAAATCCGTATGGAGTATTCGCTGAATTTATATTAGCTGAAAAGATCCGCTTTGATTCTATCGGGTCCCTAAATTGCGTGACATAGGGGCAACCTACAGGAATCTATGTCCACCGCGAAAACGGAGCGCTTACTGATCGCCGACGACGACGCGGGTTTGGTCGAAGCCTACGTATTGTTCTTCGAAGCTTACGGCTACACCGTCCAGACGGCGGTAGATGGTGCAGGCGCGCTCGCCGCGTACTACACCTGGCGTCCGGACGTGGTGATGCTCGATATTCAGATGCCCGGCGTGGACGGCCACGCGGTGGCGAGAGAAATCCGGCGTATGGGTTTCACCCCGCGTCCGTTTCTGCTGGCTGTAACCGCACTGCGTGCGCCCGCAGAAAAAGCCGAATCGATCAAGGCCGGTTTCGATCATCATTTTGTAAAACCGGCCCGACTACCGGTCATTCTGGCTGCAATCGCGTCCCGCCCGACCATTTGAGACCGGACGTCCTATGAAAAAGGAAATCGACAGCGGCGTTGAGCGGTTGCGCCCGGGGCGCGGTCGACCACGCGGATAGGGCCGGTCCACGCGTTCTGTAAGCACAAGCGTCGGTCGGTATAAGTGGCCGTTGTTATCGGGCAATGTTCTTGCGCGCAATCGTACGAAAACCTGGGTCCACTGACGGCACGTTGCATCCCTGAGAGGGATCCATTGAAAACAGAACAGGAGAGTTGGAATGGCGAAGAAAGCGATCTCCGGCGCCGCGATGGCGCTGGGCCGTGTGACATACATGTTGGAAGTGGTAAGGGGTAGCTCGCACATCGCCAGTACGCGCAAACCGGAGACATTGCAACACGCCATCGTCGAGGTGCTCGAGGAGTTTCGCCAGTTGCACGGCGTACCGGGGTTGGGCGTTTTCCGGGAACTGCTCGCGCAGGACGTCGAGCAACGGGGGAATCTGGGCGCGGCTTCCGCTATACGCAGTTTTCGATCGGAGAGAGTCGACGAAAACACCCCCGATGCCGTATCGAAATCGGCCTGAAAAGCTTCTGGTTCTGACTAAGCCGCGATCGAATGACACCCGAATCCAATTACACATTTTATTCGCCATAATTCAAAACGGAAATATCTTCGTTTTTCCTGATTCGATCCGTAAATTGTACTTTCATAGTATTTTAAAGATCTGCAAATGTCTGTTGACTAAATAGCTTAATGCTGTAGGCTTGAAGATGTTGGTGCAGCGCAGCATGACAAGTGCGTCACGGCGAATTATTTCGTGCGTGACACTTCATTCGATATTGGAGGCGGAATGTTTTTTTACTCGCAACAGCAGATTTCAGACATTAATAAAGCAAACTATCAGTCGTTCGTAAATGTGGTTGGAAAATTCATGAATGGTTATCGGGAGCTGGCGGAACTGAACATGCAAACCGTCACGACGATTATCAACGAAAGCAATAATTTGCCGACAGATGCAATCGACGAAAAAACCGATAATCTTCCGGAATGGCAATCCAGCATGCTGAGTCAATTTCCTCAGAAGGCGGCCGCCTATAACCGTCATTTCCGCACGATAGTGTTATCGACCGGCGCCGAAGTTGTGCGCGAAGCTCGACGTCAGTATGAAACCCGCGGCAACCAGATCAACGCGATTGTCGCGGAGGCGGTAGAAAGCGCAACGACGGCGTCGACCAGAGCAGTTGAGAAAGTGGCGGACAACATCGTACAGCCAGCGCAGGACTCCTTTGACGCCACTGGGAAAGCGGTGGAGCGCTCTTCATCGGAAGCCCTTTCGCAAGGGACCAAAGCGGGCGACGATATCGAAGCCGCGATTGAAGGCCAGCAGCAGGCACACGCGAAATCAGGCAACAAGCGTTGAGCAATGCATTTTGCCGGTGGATGAACTGTTCCCAGTAGACGAGACCCGCCAGGCGCGGGTTTTATTTTGCACGTATCTGGAGCAAGGCCGCTGCATACAGAAAGGATGGCTAGTGGCGCTGTCTTTTTCGCTGTTCGCCTGGCTCCAAACGATCGCCGTGCCGTGCCGCTAACACGTTCTGTTTTAAATGGCGCGGCGGGCACCGACGCACGAGGGCAGTGGGTTCTGGCATGTCGAATTTGGCGCCTGTCCCGGTTCCGCTCGGCGTCATGAACCTGTTCCCTTCGCTGGCGGATGCGTGTTCGTCGCCCGCGCCGCATTACTCAATCAATGTAGGACCGTGAGTGGGCTCGCATCGCCCCAGGGTGGCCCAAATAGGTGCGATCCGCTCAGCCATTAACGGCCGCCGGGAAATGTCACTTATTTGTCCCGGCCGGCGCGATTAGAACCGGTCCGTTTTTACTCTTTGACTGTCTGCCGTCCGGTCTGGGAATAGCCGTTGCGCAAACAGGGATGGCGACGCGGCACGGACCCCGATCGTATTTCGGTTTCCGAAATACTGCCAACTCGTGCGCCGCCTGCGAATAGGTAGACAGCCACACGTATCTGCAGGTCATCACGCATAGGTACCTGTTGTGGGCCGGCGCCGGTTGCGACTTCAACTCTTTCAGGTAGGCAATATGCAAGACAAGATTGTCACTGCTGACGACGCGATCGGATTGATCCGTGATGGCGACGCCGTCTGTTGTTCGGGTTTTGTCGGCATTGGTACGCCAGACGAGTTGATCACGGCTCTGGCCCAACGTTTCACCGGCTCTGGCTTCCCCCGCGATCTGACGCTGGTGTTCGCGGCCGCGCCAGGCGACGGCAAGGATCGCGGACTCAACCGCATCGCGCTGAAGGGATTGATCAAACGCGCCATTGGCGGACATTGGTCGCTGGTGCCAAAGCTCGCTCGAATGGCGACCGACAATTTGATCGAGGCTTATAACCTGCCGCTCGGGACGATGTCGCATCTGTATCGCGACATCGCGGCGCATAGGGCGGGCACGCTTACTCAGGTGGGATTGGGCACCTTTGTCGATCCGCGTCAGGCGGGCGGGAAGATCAACGCGCGCACAACCGAAAACCTCGTTAGCACTATCGATATCGACGGCAAGACGTGGCTTTTATACAAGGTCTTTCCGCTGAACGTAGCGCTGATTCGCGGCACAACGGCCGATCCGGAAGGCAATATCACCATGGAACGTGAGGCGCTGGTGCTCGACACCCAGGCGGTGGCCATGGCGGTTCACAATTCGAACGGACTCGTGATCGCGCAGGTGGAGCGGATCGCGGCAAGCGGGACGCTCGACCCCCGCGCAGTTGTTGTTCCGGGCATCTTCGTTGACCGTGTTGTGGTCGCATCGCCCGATGCGCAGCCGCAGACTTACGGTACGACCTACAACCCCGGGTTTTCCAGCGAGATCACGATGTCGGCTGGAACGAACGCATGCCCGCTGCTCGATGAGCGGAAGGTGATGGCTCGTCGTTGCGCGTTTGAGCTTCCCCTCGGTGGCGTGATCAACCTGGGTATCGGTGCCCCCGAAGTCGTTGGTGCAGTCGCGGCGGAGGAACGCCTGCTGAGCCATCTGACTTTGACAGCCGAGCCTGGGATCATCGGCGGCGTACCGCAGGGCGGCTTGAACTTCGGCGCAGCCGTCAACATGGATGCGCTGCTTCACCAGAACCAGCAGTTCGATTTTTACGACGGCGGCGGCCTGGATCTCGCGTGCCTCGGTATGGCGCAGATCGACCGGAGCGGAAATGTCAACGTAAGCCGCTTTGGTTCACGACTAGCCGGAGCCGGCGGCTTTATCAATATCAGTCAGAATGCCTCGCGCGTGGTATTTGCTGGAACGTTCACGGCTGGTGGTCTCGAGGTCGTCGTGGAAGCGGGGCGACTTCGTGTCGTCACGGAAGGTGCGCAGAAGAAACTTGTCGAGTCGGTCGAGCAGATCACATTCAACGGCCAACTGGCTGCCGAACGCGGCCAACCGGTGCTGTACGTGACTGAACGATGCGTGTTCCGTCTGACGTCCGATGGGCTCGAACTGACGGAAGTCGCACCGGGCATAGACGTTGATCGGGACATTCTCTCGCATATGGACTTCGCGCCGATCGTGCGAAAGCTCCGACCCATGGATTCGCGAATCTTCCTGCCGCAACTGATGAATCTGGCAGCGGAGTTGCTCGATTCGCAACTCACCCAGCGGCTCAGCTACGAAGCCAGGCAAAACACCTTGTTTGCAAATTTCGAAGGGATGGCGGTTCGCTCGACTGGCGACATTGAAAGCGTGCAGCGCGTGTTCGAGACATTCTGCAAGCCCATCGGCCGGAGAGTTTCACTCATCGTCAACTATGACGGTTTCAGGCTGGACCAGGCGGTGGCCGATCAGTACTTTGAAATGGCAGCGCGGCTGCAATCGCAGTACTGCCGATCGGCGAGCCGCTTCACCAGTTGCGCGTTCATGCGTGCAAAGCTGCATGCGGCTTTCTGCGACGCGGCTTCGGTCTCCCACGTATGTGAAACACATGCCGACGCCATGGCGTTTGCGATAGAGCAGCACGAAGCTGTCGCCGACGGCGTGCTGCGGTTCCCCCGGCGTCGCCACCAGCCGTTCTGAAGGGCTGGCAGCGTATTGAAGAAACAAGGAGTCTATTTGTGAAAGCGTCCGACCTGTTCGTCATGGCACTGGAGAATGAAGGTGTCGAACGTATTTTCGCCGTGCCGGGCGAAGAAAACCTCGATGTACTGGAGTCGTTGCGGCACTCGGCTATCGAACTCATCGTGACTCGCCATGAACAATCGGCTGCCTTCATGGCCGCCACCCATGGCCGCCTCACCGGAAAGCCGGGAGTCTGTATGGCGACACTGGGCCCCGGAGCATTGAATCTCGTGACCGGCGCTGCGTACGCGCATCTTGGTGCGATGCCGATGGTACTGATCACGGGCCAGAAGGCCATCATGACAGCGCGCCAAGCGCGCTTTCAGATCGTCGACATCGTCGCCACGATGAAGCCGCTTACCAAAGCGTCGCGGCAGATTGTCAACGGCACCAGCATCCCGACCGTGGTGCGCGATGCATTCCGGGTGGCCTCAGAAGAGCGGCCGGGCCCAGTGCATCTCGAGTTGCCGGAAGACGTGGCGGCTTCGGAGGTGAGCGACGACATTCGTCTGGTTCCGTTGCATCCGGTCGAATTGCCGGTTGCGCGGCAGGCTGCAATCGAACAGGCTGCGGCATTGCTGAGAAGCGCCAGGCGTCCGCTTGTCATGTTCGGCGCGGCTAGCAACAGGCCGCGTCTTGCCGGTCAATTGACAGAGTTCATCCGGCGCACCGGCATGCCGTTTTTCAATACCCAGATGGGTAAGGGCACCGTCTCCGCAATCGGTCACGACGAAGCCTCGGAACTCTGGATGGGCACGGCCGCGCTGAGCGAGCGTGACTACCTGCACGAAGCGATAGACCGTGCCGACCTGATCCTCGCGATAGGTCACGACACAATCGAAAAGCCGCCATTTATCATGGGGCCCGACGGGCCGATGGTCATCCACCTCGGATATACGCCGGCAAATGTCGAACAGGTGTTCTTCCCGCATGCGGAAGTGGTGGGGGACCTCGGCGTGAGTCTTGCGCGGCTTGCGGAACTGGTCGAAGGCAAGCTGCCGTATGCGGCTGCGTTGGCGCCGCTGCGTGAAGGCATCCTGATGCGTACGCTGGAACGGGCGAATGAATCGCGCTTTCCTTTGACGCCGCAACGCATCGTCCACGACGTGCGGAAGATCATGCCGGCCGACGGTATCGTCGCGCTCGACAACGGCATGTACAAGCTGTGGTTCGCGCGCTGCTATAGAACCCGTAGCGCCAATACGCTATTGCTCGACAATGCGCTGGCGACCATGGGGGCAGGCTTGCCTTCGGCGATGATGGCCGCGATTCTTTATCCGGATCGCCGAGTCATGGCCGTTTGCGGCGACGGCGGCTTCATGATGAACTCGCAGGAACTCGAAACCGCTGTGAGGCTGAAGCTCAATCTTGTTGTGTTGATCATTCAGGACGACGCCTACGGAATGATTCGCTGGAAACAGGCCGTCGACAGCTTCGCGGACTGGGGGCTGACTTTCGGGAACCCCGATTTCGTCAAATATGCGGATGCATATGGCGCAAAAGGCAGGCGCATCGAGACGGCCGAAGCGCTGGCTCCGACACTGGAGAGCGCATTTCGCGAAGGCGGAGTGCAGTTGGTTATCGTCCCGGTTGATTACTCTGAGAACGTTCGTGTCTTCGTCGAGGAACTGGGCAATCGGGTCATGGAGGTCGCGCAATGAAGATCAAGGCAGCAGTGCTGGAAGCAATGGGCGCAGCGTATCCCTATACCGTTTCCCGTCCTTTACGCATCGACGAGGTCGATCTCTCACCACCCGGCGCTGATGAAGTGTTGATCAAGGTTGCGGCTGCGGGTCTGTGTCACTCAGACCTCTCGGTGATCAACGGCGATCGGCCTCGCCCCATGCCGATGGCGCTCGGACATGAGGCAGCGGGCGTCGTGGTGGAACTGGGAGCAGGTGTCAGCGATCTCCGGATTGGCGATCACGTCGTGGTGGTGTTCGTGCCGAGTTGCGGTCATTGCGCGCCTTGCGCCGAGGGACGGCCAGCCTTGTGCGAGCCGGGCGCCGCGGCGAACGGCGCGGGCACGTTGCTCTCCGGCGGGCGTCGCCTCACGCGTAGCGGGGAGCGATTGAATCACCACCTTGGATGCTCGGTATTTGCAGAGTACGCGACCGTGTCGCGGCGCTCGGTCGTCAGGATCGATGCCAACGTGCCGCTGGATGAGGCCGCGCTGTTCGGATGCGCCGTGTTGACAGGCGTCGGTGCTGTGGTGAACACGGCGCAAGTCCGCGTGGGCGCTTCTGTTGCCGTGGTCGGTCTGGGAGGAGTGGGCCTTGCGGCACTCATTGGCGCGCAAGCGGCCGGCGCTCGTCAGATCATCGCGGTCGACCTCTCCGATGCGAAACTGGACCAGGCGCTCGCGCTCGGCGCCACGCATACTGTCAACGCGAGTCGCGATGACGCTGTTGAGCAGATCCGGGCATTGAGCTCCGGTGGGGTCGAGTTTGCGTTCGAATTCGCAGGTGCCATTCGCGCGTTGGACCTCGCTTATCGCATCACCCGGCGCGGTGGAATGACCGTTACAGCTGGGCTGCCACCTGCTAGTGCGCTGTGGCCACTGCCGGCAGTGAGTCTGGTTGCCGAAGAGCGCACATTGAAGGGCAGTTATATCGGCACGTGCGTGCCGGCGCGCGACATTCCCCATTACATCGATCTTTACATGCAGGGCAGACTGCCGGTGAACAAGCTACTTACGGGCCATCTGACGCTTGATGATATCAATCATGGTTTTGATCTGCTTCACGAAGGCAAAGCGATCCGCCAGGTGGTGGTGTTTGAGTGATCCGCGATGCCGGTCCGACCATGCACCTCACCTCGTAGGACAGTTGTTGAAGAAGCGAGAAACGGTTTGCCGGCTCCACGTTCTGGTTGCGTTCGATCTCCGTGCGCAACGCATCGATTTCGCCTTCAATCGCGGCTAACCATGCCTGGCGGCTTTCCTCTGGCATCCCCGCGATTGCACGACCGGCGTTGGCAAGGCGTGCGGTCAGATTGCTGAGTTGCGCTTCATACATCTTGTGTCTCCGAGGCTGGGCCATTCGTGACGCGTAGACAAATACGTCGACGCTATCAACGCGCAACGCCTATTCCCGGAGTCCTGATCACCAAAAAATATATTCGAGACGTGAGCGTCGTTCCGGGAACGCGTCATGCGGAAGGGGGAGGTAGTCTCCCTGCCCATGTGCGGTGCGTTTGCCGCCCCTCGCCAGAACTCATCCTTCTGAGACCTCCGTTGTGAAAGCGGTGCGCGACAGCGCCGCCGCTCTCATGACTTCCGCATTCTGTTGCCTGGCGTTATGGACGGTGCTCCGTCCTTCCCAGGCCCTGAAAGGAGAACACCATGTTTGTGCATAACAAACGCCTCCAATACACGGTGCGTGTTTCCGCGCCTAATCCCGGCCTCGCAAATCTGCTGCTCGAGCAATTTGGAGGACCACAAGGTGAACTCGGCGCGGCTTGCCGGTATTTCACTCAGGCGGTGGGTGAAGATGACCCCGGTCGCAAGGACCTCCTGTTCGACATCGCAACGGAAGAACTCAGTCATCTGGAAATCGTCGGGTCTATCGTCGCGATGCTGAACAAGGGGGCCAAGGGTCAACTAGCAGAAGCGGTTGAAAGTGAAGCTGAGCTGTATCGAGGCATGACCGGCGGCGGCAACGACTCGCATATCACAGCGCTGCTGTACGGGGGCGGCCCGGCACTCACCAATTCCGCTGGGGTTCCGTGGTCGGCGGCCTATGTCGATACCATCGGTGAACCTACCGCAGACCTCCGTTCCAACATCGCGGCGGAAGCTCGGGCCAAGATTGTGTACGAACGGCTGATTAACGTGACCGACGACCCCGGCATCAAAGAAACATTGGGCTTTCTAATGACGCGCGAAATCGCACATCAGAAGTCGTTCGAAAAAGCGCTTCACTCAATCCTGCCGAATTTCCCGCAGGGAAAGCTTCCCGGTGTCCCGGAATTTACAAGCGTCTATTACAAAATGTCCGCAAGCGATGGGGCTCCACGAGGTCCGTGGAATGAGGGGCCCGAGTGGGAATTCGTCGAAGCGCCGAAACCGGCTGTGGACGGTGGCGACGGCACGGCAACAGTGAACGTGACTGCCGACGAGGCCGAGGTTCTTCGCGCTATGGCCTCGCGTACGGCGTCTGACACTTCCTCCGACCCCATGACCGGCGCTGACCTCGGTGTGGGAGAGGCTGTGAAGTGACAATCTGGCGGGGCTCCGGGTAGGAGCCCGTCCTCCAGATTTGCCATTGCTTCGTTATACCGAGAATAATTCGACCGATGAAGTCGGACTCGTTATCACGGCCGGGCGAAATGACTACGGCACGGTTGAAGTCAGAGGGACGCGCGCCGAGAACCACGCGTTGATGACCATGGCGTTGTCCGCCAAACCTGAGGAACTGATTGCATTGTCAACACGCCTCGCGAAGCCCACTGCGGAAAAATTCACGGCGTACAGCCGCCACGTCTACGAACTCTGCTCACCCCGGATCCGGACGGGCCTCGCGCGCCACGCCCCTTTAGTCCGCAACGCTACGCGCAGGTGCGTTGGGGCATTTCTTTGACGGTGCGCGGTGAATCATACATCGGTGCCTTGGGAGATTCGATGGACAGTCCAGCATTTAAGCCGCCCCCAGCAATCCTTCTCGCGCTGGAACCCCTTCGTGCCATTTCGGATTATTTTGCGAGTCTCGCGCCCTTATCGGAGCCGTTGCCACAAGGTGACGGCCATCCTGTTATCGTTTTTCCTGGGCTGGGTGCCAGCGGATACGCGACCGAAGGCTTGCGGGAGAGGTTAAGAGAACTGAATTATGAAGTCCATGACTGGGAGCAGGGCGTTAACCAATGGCCGGATACCGATTTCGACGGCTTTCTCGAGCTGTTGAGCGCTCAACTGAAGCAGATCTACAGTCGCAATAGTCGGCCCGTTTCATTAATCGGTTGGAGCCTGGGCGGGGTGTATGCGCGCGAACTCGCGAAAAAGCACCCGGAACTGGTGCGGCGGGTCATCACCCTTGCGACTCCGTTCGCCGACCAGGCGAACTCAACCCATGCCGGCTGGCTTTTCACGCTCCTGAACGGGGGAGTGTCGCCGATGGATGAGGCGCTGCTCCGGCAACTGGGTATCGACCCTGTGGTTCCCTGCACGTCGGTATATTCGCCATCCGACGGTATCGTGGGGTGGGCTGGATGCGTCGGGACGGAGTCCGAATATCATCAGAACGTCGAAGTGGATAACGTGAGTCACTGGGGCATGGTTCACCATCCGGAAGTGCTGCGTGTCGTGGCTCGCCTTCTTGCCGAGCCTCGGCACCGCTCATTTCGCTCGTTGCTCGAAGCCTGTGTCACCAAGCTGTTCTAGACGAAAAAAGCTCGAGTCACCGTCGCGCTTTCCTTTTTTTGGGTTTCGGCGGCGCGAGCGCCGCAGTCCAGAATGCCGCGGTTCCGCGCTTTGCGGCAGCCGTTGCGCGACCTCGCGCCGAGCCCGTCACGGCATTCGCCCCGCTTAACCACATACTGAGAAACGGGTTTTTCTTTGTCCATGGATTTTTCATGTCGTACTCGATCAATTGGAGCATGAGGCGGAGATTCCCGTCCGCAGCGGTATGCGGCCGACGGGAACCCATAACTGCACTTAGGGGCGCTTTGCGGGCAGTGAAGCTGCCTGATCGCCAGGCGAAGCAGACGGTTCAGCTTCGACGCGCTCGACCTCGACTTCCGTGCCTTGCAACGTCTCGTTGATCGTCTCAATGTGATCTGAAACCTCCTTGCCGACCGTTACCTCCTCGACCACGTGCGCAGTCTTCGCGACGACCGCGTGCTCTGCCGTCTCGCGGATTTCGACGGATGCCGCCTTGAGATCCTCGGCTGTCGCAATGCGGTCTACGGGTTGCCGCTCGATTGTGGCGTGCTCTTCGCGCAAGCTGACCGTCTCGGTGACGGGCGTTTCAGTGACACGTGAATAGACGCGTACACCACCGGTCTGCACCTCGCGCTTGCCGACCTCGAGCGACTCCCGCACAACCGCAAAGGACTGGCGCTCTGCGGCCGTCTCATCGGCGGAAAATCGTGCTGCGCTCGGGTCGTATCCCTCATATCCTGTGTTTTTCCACTGGGCAACACGCTCTTCAATATCCACTGCGCCAGCTTCGTGCAGGGCGGAGCGCACGGCGATCATCTGTGCTTCATCAACAACGGTGACCGTAACGACGGCGCTTCCTCGGCGCACGGCCTCCTGATAATGGCCGACCTCGGCAGGCTGCCCACCGGCGCCAAAAAGTTTGCCGAAGAAATGCCCAATCTTGTACGACGCGCTTTCCTCGGCGTGCGCGCCCGGTTCCACGGCGCGGTTGCGCTCCGGCAGTCCTGCGCTCTGGCTGTCTGTGTGAACCTCCATAGCGCTTCTGGCAATGCCAGTTTGCGACAGATGTTCCTGCGCCTCATCGGCCTGTTCAAGCGAATCGAATACACCTACAACGACTTGTGACATTTTCAATCCTCCGGGATTGTGTGTGAGTGGCTCTACGTCAGCCAGACGGAACTGCTGTACTTCATAATGCCGACTGCTCGCCATCGTCGGAGGACGGTGCGGCTGATTGCGCGATCCAGTCTCCATCAGTTCCGGTTCGCCGTTCCACCACGAGCTCCTGCCGTTGCACTTCGGCCTCGTGCACGCTCGTTTCTTCAATTTCTTCAAGTCGGATCCGGACTTCTTCTGTCAGCATCAATTTCATTTCGGTGACGGGCACATATTCGAAGACCGGAACGACAAGAACGCTTCCCTCCCGGAAGGGCTCGAATTCACTATCCACAAGCCGGTGCGCGGGGACGCGTTCAATGGTGACAACGCGCCGCGTGAGTACAACCGGGATTTCCGTCAACTCCTTGTGGATGACTGTTCTGACGCGCACGGATGCCGTTTCTTGTTCCGTGACGCCGACACACAGCCGCTCCTCCACTCTGGGGACTTTCATCGCCGCCGCGGGCGGCACGGATGAGGGATCGGATACCCGCTTGTCGGTCATGGCAGCTCCTGCAACTTATTTTTAACGACACAGATCAGGGAGCCTGATGTCCAGGCATCGCGCGGGCTGGATTGCGACGAAGGGGTACGCCATCAGTCGAAGCACCGCCAGCTTCTTCAAACGGCGGTTGATGCCGGAACCCGGCGCGCCCTGACACGATGGAGATAACTGCGCCGACAACGAGTGCCGCAAACGAAAACCATGACGCGCGCGCCGCGCCCCGTGCTGCGGTATCGGCCGCCTGACGTGCGTCGGCTTCGGCTTGCGGACTTGAAGCTTCGGCGCTGGCCGAGGCGATCACACCTTGCACCCGTTGCGTCAAAGAGCCCGTGATCGTCGCGGCGGCGCCCGAGGGACTTGCCGCAGCGCCGACGGTTGCACCAGTGGCCGCTACACTTCCTGCGGCGCTCACCGCGCTCCCGACGAGGGACGTCGTGCCATACACAATCATCAGGATCATGACTGCCCACGCAAGCAGGCCATGGAGCCAACCAAGCGCCGGTGCGCAGCGGCCCGCAAAGTAAGAGCCGATGAAGACTGCAATCACCGTCATCACGATTAGATAGGCACCCGACGCGAATCCAAAGCCTTGGAGCGGGTTCGGGCGAGACAGGGGAGAAAGGGCTGACATCCCGATCGCGGCCCCGAGCACACTAAGAATGAGATAGACGACGAGGGAGAGAATTACGCCGGCGATGACGGAACCCCATGAGACCCGGGGTAGACCGTCTTGGCTAGTAAGGAGTTGCATGGATAAGCCCTCAAGGGAACTGCGTGGATCGACCGGGCGGACGCTCCGGTTCGTGACGCAGCTGAGGGCGCAACGGCTGTACCTGGCTGTCCGCGGACGTCGCCGCAACCCTAAAGAAGTAGGGAGCTCGAGTCAGTGAATGCAAATGGGTAGATCCCACTTGTGGGCGCGAGCCGGTCGCGCGGAATCTGCCTCGCGGGCAGGTGTCGAAAGCATGGTCGACATGCACTTTTGACAACGACAGGTTCGACACGACAATTGCCGGGAGTGGCGCGTTTAAAGGTACAGCGACCGCGCAGTTTGCGAGTGCCGGCACGGACGTGGGGCGATTTGGCGACCGAGGAGTGCCGTGCGGAGGCAGTCATGATGAGAGAGTGCGGAATTGCCCATCAGCGCCGCATCAATCGCCAGGCTTCAATCGTTATCGTCAGACTGAGTGCTGCGAGCTTCCGGGCACGTCGCATGCGCGCACAGAGGGGCAGTTTTTCCGGTGCGTTACTGCGCGCACGCCAGGCCAGGCAATCGCTGTGAGACGACGGCCGGGAAATCCCGACACGCGTTCTTACCGCCCTCCAGCCTCTTTCCAGGACAGGCCTCCTGTGGTGGCAGCCTCAATGAAGAGCGCCTCGGGCGCCTGTGGAGAAGGGAATGCGCAGCTTCAGACGCATCATGCTGGGTTTGCAGCTGGCCGTGTGGTCAGTGGCACTGATTCTTTCGTACGTCGGGCCTCCGGGCTGCGCCGCGATCAGTCGCTGACCTGATGTCCGAGCAGGTCTGTCGGTGAGTCGGAGGGCCGGCCGCACGGGTCCGTAACCGGCACTCCTCATGCACCCGTGCGGGAGGCATCATGCTTCACACATTTCTGGCAAATAACCGCGACTTATATCGCGCTGCAGGACCAAAGTGGCCCAGCGGCCGGCGCGCGGCGCGTCTGTTGTGCAACTCGAAAACGGCGTGCCGCTGTTTCTCGGACAGCTCATTGAAACGTTGCGAAGTGAACAGACAGATTGCCCTGCAGACAGCGTCATCGTGTCAGGCTCGCCGGGAGGGAATGCCGGTCGTTCGGACATTGGAGAGGCGGCAGCCCAGCACGGACACGAGTTGTTACGGTTGGGGTACACGGTCGATCAGGTTGTCCATGATTATGGAGATCTATGCCAGGCCATTACCGACCTGGCACACGAACGCGATGCGCCGTTTTCGATCGACGAGTTTCGCACGCTGAACCGCTGCCTCGACAACGCAATCGCCGACGCAGTCACTGAGTTCAGTTATCAGCGAGATTTCAAGATGGCTACTCAACACGCCGTGGAAGAAGGCGAGCGCATGGGGTCGTTCGCCCATGAGCTTCGCAACTTTCTGCACACTGCAAATCTCGCATTCGCCGCGGCAAAAGCCGGAAATTTGCCCCTGTTTGGCGCTACCGGCGCCGTCCTGGAGCGGAGCCTGGCGGGCTTGGAGAAACTTATTGAGCATTCAATCGAAGACGCTCGCATCCCCTCAGGCGATAGCGCGAAATGGACGCTGTTTTCACTTGCAGACTTCATAAACGAAACAAAGCACGCCGCAAATCTGGCCGCAAAGCTACGCGGGTGCGGCCTGGTGGTAACGCCAGTCGATCTCCAACTGGCTGTTAGCGGCAACCGCGACCTTCTTTATTCGGCGCTCGGTAATCTCATACAAAACGCATTCAAATTTACTCAACCAAACTCTGACGTCACCCTGAATGCATATGCCGTCGCCGACAAGATTCTTATTGAAGTAAAGGATCATGGCGGTGGTCTCCCGCCAGGCAAGGCAGAACAGATGTTTCTGCCGTTCCAGCAGTTCGGAGTGGATAAATCCGGGCTTGGGCTCGGCCTGTCTATAGCACGTCGCAGCGTCGAGCTGAATGACGGCGTTCTGAGCGTGCGCGATATTCCCGGCGTGGGATGCATATTCACGATCAGTCTTCCGCGACACACGTTGATGAAGAAATAGCCGATGAACCGTTGATAGACAGACATCCAAAGACGAAACCTCGCCGGTGCCCGATGCGCGGCGCGATGTTGGAGGATCGAAGGTCTGCCCGCTACCCCTCACACAGGCTTCAAACCACCCGCGCAATCCATCGGCGCGGCAACGGACCGCGAGCGCACATCGCCGATATAACCGGTGCAGTAGCGCGTTGTTCCGTATGCTTTGCCCGATCTGTTCCTGACGCCGTGCAATCTTGTTGGTAGCGCCCAGGTGCGCAGCGGCTATCGACGGTTCAGGGCTTTCGGCCAGCTTCTCCGACTTGCTGGTCTGGTGATCTGCGGCAGCGTCGCAGGGACCGTGCGGCAGCAACGACGTATGCAGCGATCGGCGTCACGACCGCCGTCGTTATAGTACGGTCAGCCCAGTGTTATTGCGTACTCAAGCACGAGAACCACACCCTGCAGGAGCAGATTGCCGGACGGTCTCGCCGTCCGACGAGAGGCTGGCAAGTCGCTGTCATCTATTCTTGCGCCCGCAAGATTTAGTTTGCTTTGCAGTGCCATTGAGCGCATTGTGAAGTAATCCAGATGTACCTCTGGCCGCCCTTTTCAGCATCCGGATAGATAGAGTTCAATGACGGTCAGCACCTGCTTACGGAGCGCGTCATCATGACCATTCCCACCATTGAATACAGAGGGCACGAACTACGTGCGTACTCTCACCAGGAATTTCCGCTGCATCGTGACCCGTATGCCAAGGGTCCGCGTCAGTTTTCGTCCGTCGTGCGAATCGACACGATCCAGCCCAGCGAGGCCAAGGCCCAGCGCTATGCGACGGTGTTTGATATAGCGAGTCCCACCACTGCAGGCGATGCCATCGACCTTGCGATGCAATACGGGAAGGACATCGTCGACGGCAAGGTTCAGGCGAGCGGGCTTTGACACATCGAATTCCAGTCAGTCCGCAGTTCGAGTGGAGCAGATCATGCAATATCCGCTTTATGTCCACCGCGAAGGTGACGCCAGCTTTCGCGCCAGTTTTCCCGATTTTCCCCGCGCTGTTGCGCACGGCAAGTCAATGGACGAACTAAAGTTCGATGCGAAGCGGGCAGTCGAATTGACGTATGACCGTAGCGAGCAACTTATACCCGCTCCGACGTGCAGTACGTCGGAATTGCATGCGCTCGAGATGGACGATGGGGAAGGAATCTGGATGTTTGTCGACATCAATCTTGCGCGGGTTACTTCGCAAGCCACTAGCATTCAGGTTAGTTTGCTTAGCACCCTGCTGCAGCAAGTCGATCTGGCGGCAAGAGAACATCATATGACGCGCTCCGCGCTGATCACGCTGGCTGCCGTACACGAACTTGCGGGTCGGCACGCAGGACAAGTGCCCTACGTGCCGGTTTCCTGACGAGCTTTGGTGGACAGATGACATGCGCGGTGCGACACCGTCAGAAAATCAGTTCAATGCTCAATGGGTCGTGCAGATCACACGATTACGTGATGTTCGCTCAGACAGCCGACTCGGCGCAACATCCTTTGCCGAGCGGCAAAAGGGAGAAAGAGTTCATTCCTCGTGCCATCGAAAAAACGACGGGGAACGCAAAATATATCGCTACAGTCGTTCTCAAGGTGGCCCAACTGTAAGCGTCGGCCCCTATCTGATGCGAACGACGATTGAAGGAGTTGTAATGCAACGACTTGTTGATGTATTGAATGCCCGGGGCGCTGTGCTGCACACGTACCCCATCACCCTGGGGGAAATGGGAGATGCAACCGACGATAGCCTATACGAAGCGAAGGCACTGGAGGCTGCAGCGAACGGCCGTTTGGTTCCTGACAGTGAAATCGAACGTTTAACGGCTCGACTGCATGTCAGCCGGAGCCGGCAGATGACTTCCTATGGCGACGACCTTGAACGAAGCTCCGAAACGAAGGACGGACTGGAACAGTCGGTTCGTGAACGCGCTTATGCTCTATGGGAGCAAGACGGTCGCCCGGACGGGCGAGCGGCGCTGTACTGGCATCGGGCGCTAGATCATCACCTCAGCCAGCGCGCGTATGCATTGTGGCAGCGGGAGGGCTGCCCGGACGGGCGCGCGGACGAATTCTGGCACCGTGTAGTTGGTTTTGAGGCACAGTAGAGCGCGTCGGGCCCGCTACTGCCGCTGAGTTGACGTGGGATCGTCGAGCGCACGGCGATCCGTCACAAGCTGACGGGCGGCCACGTCTGGTCTGAAACGCCCACTATGGTCGCATTGGTCCAGACAGCGGAGGCATCTGCGGCCCGTCGCGGGCACTCGGCACATAAGTCAGGTTCGTCAACAACCGGTGCATATTTCACCGAATGATCATTGCGGTCCAGTCGCCTCCGGTTTGCAGCCTTTTAATATCGCATGGCGGAGCATGCTGGCAAGCGCGCATGGTAACGTCTGTGGCAACGAAAGTTTCCGTGCGACGCCTGTGCAGGATGCCGTAACTGTCAAGCGGATCGTTTTTGGATCCGCTCGAACGCAATCAGTAGACGCGTCACCCGCCGCGCACCATTTGGAAGCGATCCCTGAACTGCTTCCAGCGCTGCAATACGGTCACGCCAATAAGGGAGTCCGAGCGGGCTGTTAACGGCGAGTTGCGGGACTATGCGTTCGAGGTGAGCGAGATCGTCTTCAAAGTGATGATGCGACACATCGATCCTCGCTGCGTTAGAGCAGAACGGCAAGGACCTCGCCATCGAGGATGTCCTTGCCGGATTGCTTTCTGAAGGCTGCGTCGAGCATTCCGTCGGCCTGGACGCGGACCGGCTCTTTCATCACTGCTCTGACTGGCACTCCATTGCTACTTGAACACTGTCGTGGGCGGCGGCCGACACGTCGGGATTCGTGCGACCGTCGCATGCCTTGCCTCGTGGCCACACAGTGGCCCGCTGAATCGGCGTTCACTCCATGTTACGCGCCGGCGGTCACGGAATCCGTCCGGCACCGTACCGACTTCCACAGAGCAGCGCGCCCCTGCCGGTGATTTTCTCGCTGCTTTCCCTATTCCACGCTGGTGAAAGTTGCCAACGTGTGACAGAAATTCGCGATTCTGCGCGTCGGCAAACTTCGGAGCGTTGAAGGGACCGGGCTCTTCATGATCATCGCTAGCTGGCGTGTTGCCTGTGCCGATCACGACGGCGGCATAAGGAAAGCCGGGCAAATATTGCGAAACGCGAGCGCTCTTTCTGCAGATGCCGGGCAGCCTGACGAGGCCGTCCCGGTTTGTTGCGAACCGGTGGCTACAAACCTGGCCTCGCGCGCAATCTGTCGATCATGTGATGTTCATTCAGCCCGCGGATTTTCTCCCTTCGTGCCAGGTTTTGCCGATACCTGTAGAGCGAGAAGGCAAACATCATCGTCATTCCGGTCAGAATGCCCCACGTTGATTCGGTCATATTTTCCCTTTGGATTTGCCGAGTCCGTCACCATTGGGTGAACTGGCAGCGGAGAGTTGGGCTTTACATCTTTCCCATGAGAACCATCATGAGTAGAGCCATCACGACTGCACCTGGCGGCCAACCGTTAGTTAGCCGCTAAGCTCGAGCCTAATGAGTGCGCAGCGGCGTGTCTGTACGCTGCCGTACCGCTTCCGTACGGACTCTCGCGTAGCGTCGGACGCATCCGTTCAACAGGGAGACGGGTATGCACCGACGAACATTCCTCTGGGGCGTGCCGGGATCGATGATCGCTGCCAGCCTGTCGCTATCCAGCTGTACGACGACGCCTGCCGGGTCTGACACGATGGGCGAGCAGAAGGACAAGCGCCGTACCATCGACTCCGGTGTCGACTCTACGCTCACCCGGCTCTATAACGTGGCTCCGGGCGCCCGCGAACTGGTCGGCAAGTCGAACGGCTTGCTCGTGTTTCCGACGGTTATCAATGCCGGTATCGGATTGGGCGGACAGTATGGAGAAGGGGCGCTGCGTGTCGGTGGAAAATCGGTGGGGTACTACAGCACCGCGAGTGCTTCGGTTGGCTTGCAAGCCGGCGCGCAATCGAAGGCGATCGTCTTTCTGTTCATGACCTCGAGCGCACTCGATCGGTTTCGCAGCAGCGAAGGCTGGTCAGCGGGGGCTGATGCATCGGTGGCGGTATTGAAGATCGGCGCCAATGGCGATGTCGATACGGGCACGGCAACCGGTCAGATCGACGCATTCGTGCTGACGAACGGCGGCCTGATGGCCGGCGCGACGGTGGACGGTACAAAAGTGACCCGACTCAAGACGCTGTGACGGGCAAGGTCGTCGCAGCGGATATTTATCCTTCGTTCGGCAATCGTGAGTGCATTCATTGATGCCGTCCCACACATAGCAGGAGCATCGAATCATGTTGCGAAGTATCGAGAGTCTGAAGGGATGTACGGTGGCCGCGAGCGATGGCGAAATAGGCAATGTCGAAGAGGCCTACTTCGATCACGATGCATGGGGTATCCGCTACCTGGTGGTCAAAACAGGAAACTGGATCGACGGGCGGCGCGTACTGATTTCGCCCTATTCGGTCATCCGCATGGATCCGGGGTCGTTGAGCGTCCACGTCGATCTCACGCGGCAGCAGGTGAGCGACAGCCCTCCTCTCGATACCGACGAACCCGTCTCGCGTCAACACGAAGCCGAGTATCTTCGCTACTACGGTTACCCCGTGTATTGGGGCGGCATAGACGTGTGGGGCGCGGGCAGCCATCCGGCGTTCAGCCGTGCGGCGCTATCGCCTGTGTCACCGGAGACGCTAGCGCAACTCGCGTTGTTCGGCGACAAGCCGCCGGGCGCGAGCCATCTGCATAGCACTGACGCGGTGGATGGTTACCACGTCGAGGCGGCCGATGGCGACATTGGGCATGTGTCCGGATTCATTTTCGACGATGAGACCTGGACTATCCGCTATCTCACCGTGGATACGCAAAGCTGGTGGGCGTCAAAGGAAGTGTTGTTGGCAACTGAGTGGATCTTTCTTATTGACTGGCTCGATTCGACTGTTTCGACACAACTGACAATCGACGTGATCAATGATAGCCCGGACTACGACAACAGGATTCCGCTGGAGCGCGATTTCGAAGCGAAGTTGTACGCGTTCTACGGCAAGGCGGGGTACTGGTCGGAGGAAAGGGCGGCATTGCGACTCTAACAAACTGGCGCAAGCGGCTCTGCGGCGTCTTATGTAGAGCGATGAGATATTTCACTGTGTTTGGCAATCGATGTCGAGGTCAACTCGCGTGAGCCGGCCACCTGTGATGGCTCTTTAGCGGATCTCCTTTCAACACCCAGCCGTGGGTATCGCCCGCGGGGTCGACAGGTACGGAACCGTACCGACGCACGGAACAGGCGGGCGCACACTCTGCCTGGTGTCGTTGTAGTGCCATTGCGTTCCCGGACGGTTCAAGCTGAGCGTTGGTGTCCGCTGTCAATGTTGCTTCAAACAGAAGGTCCATTTGGTTACTTCCTTGTTGACGTTTTTCTCGCAGGGCCTGCTTTCGCTGCCGTGGTGGCAAATCCTGCTTACGACTCTGCTGCTGACGCACGTCACGATCGTCAGCGTCACGGTCTACCTGCACCGTTGCCAGGCACATCGGGCGCTTGAGTTGCATCCCGTTGCCTGCCATTTATTCCGCTTCTGGTTGTGGATGACAACGGGCATGCAGACGGGAACGTGGGCTGCCATCCATCGCAAACACCACGCGAGATGTGAGACCGATGAGGATCCGCACAGCCCTCAAGTCCGTGGGATATGGACGGTATTGCTGGGCGGCGCGGAACTATACCGCGCTGAAGCGAAGAACGAGGAAACGCTGCGGAAATTCGGCCACGGCACGCCGAACGACTGGATGGAGCGCAACGTCTATTCGAAGTATCCGAATCTCGGCATCAGTTTGCTCATGGTGATCGACGTAGCGCTATTCGGTGTAGTCGGCGTCTCGGTCTGGGCCGTCCAGATGATGTGGATTCCGTTCTGGGCTGGCGGTGTGGTCAACGGCGTTGGGCATTTTCTCGGCTACCGCAACTTCTCTTCGCCCGATGCGAGTACGAACGTAGTTCCATTAGGCATCCTGATAGGCGGCGAGGAATTTCACAACAACCACCACACCTATGCAACCTCTGCCAGGTTCTCGAGTAAATGGTTCGAATTCGATATTGGATGGATGTACATCTGCATCCTTTCTTCGCTGGGACTGGCAAAGGTGAAGAAGGTGGCGCCAACGCCGCACCTGGTCAAGAGCAAGACGGTGCTCGATGACGATACGGTTCAAGCCATCCTCCGCAACCGTTACGAAGTGATGGCGCGCTATGCCCGGTCGGCCGAACGCGCATACCGGCAGGAACTCGATCGTATGAGACACATCGGTCTCTGCGAACGATTTCTCCTCCGACGTGCGGTAAAAAAATGGCTTGGCGGGGCTTGCGTCGGTGCATGCAGCCATCGACGTCAGCAGCGATTGGCGGAAACGTTCGACGGTAGCCAGACGCTGCGCATCTACCTGGATCTGCACGATGGCTTGTTGGCAATCTGGGAGCGGTCGAACAGGTCGCGCGAGCAATTGCGATCACAGCTACAGGAATGGTGTCGTCGCGCCGAGCATAGCGGTATCAATCCACTAAGAGAATTCTCGGAGTGCCTGCGTCAGTACGCGTGATCGTTAGCAAGGGCTTCGCGGGATCGGCTTCACACCTCATGCGCACCGCGGAAGATGCATGACTGAAAACGCAATACGCAGTACAGTTTGAAGCCACTATCCCCCATGCCGAAATCGTTCCAGCTCCGCCTATTTTTACGCGGAGCAATGTCTTTTATGAGTAGCTGGCATTCAAGCCCGCGTTAAGCCGCTACCAGCACCCGGCCGGGCTCGCCCCCGCGGGCCCTGGCAATCTGGCGCGCCATGAAGCCATGTCCCTCCTGCGGGTTGTAGCGCGAAAGCGGCGCAAAAGCGTGGGCCGTGATCATTCTGCTCGTACGCGACGTGTGGGCAGCCCTTGGGACCGGAATACGTTGCGGCGCGCGCACATCGTGTCTTCAAGGATACGGGTGAAGGGCTGGGGGTCGCACGTCGGATTTGAACTTGCCTTGTTGCGAGCACTTCTCGGATAAAAATGAAATTGTCGCGCTCTTGCGGCACAGCGATTGCGCTTATACAGAAGCCACAAACCTACGAGGAGTGAATCATGACGCACACACCTGTTGAGCAACGCGCACCGGACGAAAGTCCCGACGGCGCTATTGACCAGACAATCGAAGACACCTTTCCTGCAAGCGATGCACCGGCCACAGGCGGAGCGGCGCGGATCGAAGATGAGGAAGAGGGTGGCCTGCCCAGCATCGATCCGGATGAAGAAGGCCCGGAAGACGACATGCCCGGTGAGCCGTCACCTGGCGATGTTCCACCCGACGAGGCTACACCTCAAGGGAAGAAGTAAAGCAGTGCGGCCGCACGAGACGCGGTCGCTCCAATCTTATCAAGCGCCGATTTTCTGGAATGCTGATCTTTCTTGCCTGTACCTTCTACAAGGGACGTCATGCCCACCTCTTTCAAGAAAGCCGGCTTATTTCGCGGCACGGCCGGAGCGGTCGCAGCCACGGCAATCGCCGGTGCAGCCACCGCGCTGTGGGTTTTGCATCGGGCACGCAAAGCCGAACGCGATAATCCGCCCCTGGGCCGCCTTATCGAAGTGGATGGTATTCGGCTCCACTTCATCGACAAAGGCAAAGGGCCAGTTGTCGTGTTGCTGCACGGGAACGCAGTCCAGTTGCAGGATTTCATCGGCTGCGGTTTGATAGACCGGTTAGCCGAACATCACCGGGTGATCGCATTCGACCGCCCGGGATTCGGACACAGCTTGCGTCCGCGAGATCGCCTCTGGACCGCGCAGGCCCAAGCCGCAGTCATACGGCAGGCACTCGTACAGATCAATGTGAAGCAGCCCGTCGTCGTGGGGCATTCGTGGGGCACGTTGGTCGCACTCGGCCTGGCAACAGAATTTCCGACTGAGGTACGGGGCCTCGTGCTAATTTCAGGCTATTACTATCCTTCGGCCCGCATGGATGTCGCGCTGGCGACGCCGGTGGCGCTTCCTGTGTTAGGCGATGCGTTGCGTTATACGGTTTCGCCGCTAACCAGTCGCGTCATGCTACGGCGCAGCGTGGAGGCCATGTTCGCGCCAGCGCCGATGCCCGACAGGTATTTGGATGTCGTGCCCCGTGAAATGTTGTTACGTCCCATGCAGATCCGGGCAGCGGCAGAGGATGCCGCGTTCATGATCCCGTCCGCAGCGCATTGTTGCGCTCACTACGCCACTCTAAAAATGCCAGTGAGTATCTTCGCCGGCGACGGCGACAAGGTCGTCGCCCCCGAAGCGCAATCCGTCCGGCTGCATCGGGATCTGCCACGCAGCGACCTGACCGTGATGCCCGGAGCAGGGCATATGGTCCACTACGCGCTCACTGAGGAAATCACCAACGCGATTGCTCGTATGAGCGCCGATACAGATACGAAAAAGATCGAATCCAGCAGGTCCATGGACGACGTTCCCCTGACCATGGCCGATTAAGCGGTTCTGTCTCGCCCTCGGATTCATGCTGGATTAACTCGCATCACGCTGCACTCATCCCGGGTGCAGTTTCGAAATTCAATCAAGGAGCAGTCATGCCTACGAAGACCCTTAAGGATCTGTTTATCCATTCCCTATCGGATATCTATAGCGCCGAAAAACAGATGACGAAGTCTCTGCCCAAGATGGCACGCGCGTCGAGCAGCCCCGATCTCAGGGCCGCATTCGAGAAACACCTCGAAGAGACGCTGGGCCAGGTTCAACGGATCGACCAGATCGTCGAGACGAGTGAAGTGAAGCTCAAGCGCGTCAAGTGCGTCGCGATGGAAGGCCTTGTCGAGGAGGGGCAGGAGCAAATCGAAGAGATTGAGAAAGGCCCTGTCCTCGACACGGCGTTGATCGCCGCAGCCCAGAAGGTGGAGCACTATGAAATCGCATCTTACAGTTCGTTGATTGCACTGGCCAGGCAACTGGGAGAAACAGGGGCGGCGAAACTCCTGGCCGAAACGTTGAAGGAAGAGAAGGCGACGGACGAGGCGCTTTCGTTGCTGGCCGAAGAGAAGGTGGCAGCAGAAGCAATGGGCAAGTAAGGGGTCGATGCGGCTACCTCCGCATCTGACAAATATCAAGCAATGCTTTATCTCAACACGGAGTATCAAAAGCTTTTTGATTCGCCACAGAAGATTGCGGATCTTCATAAAGCCAGTTACCGGTCATCAATCTGAAGCGCCCTTTACACACGATCATTCTGTCGACGGGCGCCGAAGTCGCGCGCGAGGTCCGACGCCAGTGCGAGAGTCGGGGTAGCCAAATCAACGCGATGTTCATCGAGGCGGTAGAAAAAGCGAACGCGGCGTCTGCAAGAACGGCTGAAACGTGGAGAACACTATTACAAAGCCAGCGCAGGACGCCGTCGGCTTCACGTAGCCGCGGGCTGCTGTTTTACAGGGTCCTGGAACTCGCCGTCGCCGATGACCCCGTGCGCTACCGGGATCTGACGCGCAAGATAGGTCCCAAGGCCATGCCGCCCACGCCGCCACGGAAACGCGGACATCCTCCCAGTCTCGAGCGCCCTCGTCAGAACCGGGCTTGGCGACGGTTTGATTCCGGTTAAATGGACACCCCAGACAGAAGTTGTCGCAGTAGCCAGATGTCGCAAGGGCGGCCGGCACGGATCGGCTGAGGTTGCCCGACTCGAAGTAGTACGACCTTTGGCTTTCCTTAAGGGCCCCGACCGACGCCACTAGAGGCCCGCTTTTCCGCAAAGCAGCCACCTCATGACGATCTGGCAATGATCGCAGTGGCCGACACCGGCAGGCCGCGACGACGCCTCTAACGCACGCTGTTCCTTGCAAGCAGTCTTGGACGATATAATGCCCGGCCTGGTGGAGTAGTCCGCGTTCAGTCTCTTAACGCCGCCGCAGACGGCGAGCTATTCGGCGGTCGCGAATCCAGTTCTCGATGTTCGCGTAAATCTGATCAATCACCCTACCGAAACACGCAACAGGGTCCCGGTCGACGCGAGAGCGGTTGTTGACAAGCGCAGGGCTACTGAGGCCGCAACCATGTTTAACTGGTAGAAGTTCATTGCACATGGCGCCCAAAACCGGCGATAGCCTATCCTGCTGTAAGGACTTTCGCTGTATGTCAACTACGGTTTATGGGTCGTGGATGATCGTCTCCGTTTGTGTTCTGATGCACACGGGGTTACGCAATCTATTCGCGCTTTCAGCTCCCCGGATACGCGGGGTTGTTGTCCGTGTGACACGTTTTTTCTGCGCAGCGCGTTGGTACCATTCGCGCTCGACGCTCATCGTATTTACGCGGACTGCTACCTGCCGACTTTGCAGGCACGCATGGGATTTGCGCGAAGGAGTGAACCTCTGCGCACGACGTTTGCCCGGTACGGTAGACGACTTGATTTTTAATGTCCGCGTGATTTGCGATTCCTTTGCCGTGAAGTTGTAGATGCTGCGCGTGTGCTTAGCCGTAGAGGTAGCAGACTGCATCCCTGTAACCGGCCTTGTCACGCCGGAGCTGCTGGCGCGGGCCACCATATCGAAGCCGCACGGGAACTCCCAATTCCATCCGAGACGCAGCCTGCGCGACGGGGATCAACCGCCGCGGAATGGGGCTGGCCAGCAGGATAGCCGGGGTTTGCTCCCGTTCGGTCTGACCTCATGTTGCTATTGCACGTTGCAGCGTGGGGGAGTGCCCGGTACTACACGGTCGCCGCCGGCGCGCGATAGCGCTGCCAGGCGAGCGGATCGTAGGCTTCGTCGTGAGCCAGCATTGCCCACAACATGCGGGCGTGCTTGTTGGCGATCGCGACGAGCGTCTTGTGATAGCCCTTGCGGTGGAACAGGTCGACGATCCAGCGCCCAAGGCGGGAGAGCTTGTCAGGTGGACAGCGCAAGGCTGACTGCAGGGCGCTGCGCGCACCCTGTACCAGCAGGCTGCGTAGATAGCCATCACCGTGCCGGGTCACCTTGCCCAGTCTGGATTTACCGCCGGAGCTATGTTGCTGGGGCGTCAGGCCAAGCCAGGCGCCGAACTGCCGGCCGTTCCTGAAACTGGACGCATTCGAAACAGTGGCTACCAGCGCACTGGCGGTAAGCGGTCCGATGCCGAGCAGTTCCCGCAGGCGCCGGGCGGGGCCGTTGCCAGCAAGATGTGCTGCAATTTCGGCATCACAGCGCGTGACACGCGCTTCAAGAGCGACGAATTGCTCGCGCGCTTCCAGCAGGAGTGCCCGGATCGGCGCGGGTAGTCGCTCGTCGTCGGCGAGTCGGGGCAGTGCAGCTTGCAACGTCGTGCGGGAGCGGCTGAGCGCGATGCCAAATTCGGCGAGTAACCCTCGCAGGCGATTGATCAGCGCGGTGCGTTCCTCGATCCATCCGAGACGGGCGCGGTGCCAGCTCAGGATGGCCTGCTGCTCGATCGTCTTGACGGTGACGAACCGCATCGTTGGTTGGCGGGCCGCCACGGCGATGGCTTCGGCGTCCGCAGCATCGTTCTTTCCGCCTTTGCGAAATGGAGCGACGAATTCAGGCGCGATCAGTTGCACGGTATGGCCGCGAGCCGCAAACCAGCGTCCCCAGTGATGAGCGGAACTACACGATTCCATCGCAATGGTGCCCTCGGATACCTGCGCGGCCCAGCGCTCGAATGCTGCGCGGCGCAACACCCGCCGTTCGCGGACAGCACCGCGTTCGTCGAGCACGCAAATCGCGAAGACTTCCTTGGCCAGATCGATGCCAACCGTGATGGGGCTGTTCATGGGTTCACCTCTTCGTTCGGGGGAAGACGGCACATGGTGCGCCCGTTTGCGCATGTCAGTACCGGGGCGAAAGTCCCTGATATTCCATCCCTTGTTTTCTGTGCATTTTTTGTGGTCCAGAGTAAACGCCGTGCGCAGAAGTTTCTGCGTTAGCGTAAACGGCCGATCGTGCCGTGGAGAATGGCATGCGTCGTGGTTGCGATGACGATGCGACGTTGGGTTGTGTCTCTGTCAACGCATTGCGTAAAACGATGTGTTAAGGGGGGCGCAGCCAGTGCGTCTTAAACTGCGAACCAGTGACGAACCCGATGTGTGAAGTCCGCGCGCTGGCGTGCATTGGGCGCTCACAAAAATGCGAATGGTTTGCTGGTTAAATGTGCTGATCGATGCGCTTCGCGAGGCGCATGAAAATTCAAAACGAGAGAGTGTGTTGGGAGCCAATGCAACGCTCGGAACCAGTGAAAGCATGTGAACGGTGCGATTCAAGCCGCGCGCTATGGGGCGAGCATCGAACGCGCAGACGAGAGCGATACACGATGAGCAGTTCCCGGCTAGGCGTGTACAGTCTGCATGCCTACCTGTGACGCAACCGAAACCGGAATCCGGCGTCAAGGTGATGGTCTCCGGAGTGAACGGCAAGCGCTGCCGCGACGCTCCTAGATGCGTCGGTGAAGCGTGTCGCGTGCGCACCACATACGCAAAAAAATGCATTGTTCTCCTACATTCCCTTCGCTGCCGGTGTGTTCCTGAGCGGGCAAGTCATGCGTAAAAGCCGTGTTGACGCGTGCTCAGGACGTGCGCACGATGATGTCACAGCGATGCGTAGCCTATGTTCAGGAGGGTAACGATGCCTGTTGCGAAGATCTATACGAAGTCGCAATGGGAGGCGTTTGGTCGCGCACTCGATGCGCTGCCAGAGAAGCCGGATACCGAACGTGGCGTGACGGTGCGCGATGCGATGAAGGACATGCGTGTGCGCGTGCGGACTGCGCTGGCGAAGGGCTATACGCTGGGTCAGATCGCGGAGCAGGCTCAGCAGCAGGGTCTTGACATCACGGCTGGGACGATTCGCTACGCACTGCGCTCGACCGGGAAAGGCAGTGGCGCGGGCAGTGTCGCGCGTTCCGCAGGTGCGCGCGCGCCTGGTGCTGAGAAGACGTTCACGGCGCAATCGCGTGCGCAGGATGCGACGTATCAGACAAAGCATGTTCGCACGGATGGGGGAAAGACGGAAGCCAGACCGCGATCCGGGCCAGTGCAGGGTGCACTCGGATTTGCGATCCGGCCCGACACCGACGATCTGTAGAGGAGTCGCGATGGATACGACAGTCAATCCCATCTATCTTGTGGGCGGCGGTAAGGGTGGCGTTGGCAAGAGCCTCGTCGCGCTCGCGCTGGTCGATCATCTGCAGCGGCGCGGCGTGAAACCCGTGCTGGTAGAGAACGACACGTCAAACCCTGACGTGATGAAGGCCGTGCAGGGCGAGCTTGATTGCGCCGCGTTTGATCTGGACGAAGCGGACGGCTGGATCAATTTCGTGAACTACTGCGACGAGCATCGCGACGCAGTGGTGGTGGTCAGCACGGCAGCCCGTAACCAGGATGGCGTCGCCCGCTACGGTGCGACGCTGGCCAGCACGCTGGGCGAGCTTGGCAGACGGCTCGTCGTGTTCTGGGTGATCAACCGGCAGCGCGACAGTCTGGAACTGCTGCGCCAGTTCGGGGAGACGTTTCCAGATGCGATTACACATGTTGTGCGCAATGGCCACTACGGCGCGCCGGAAAGGTTCGTGCTGTATCAGGACTCGAAAATCCGCAAGGGTGTCGAGGCGAAGGGCAAGTCGCTCGACTTTCCGGAACTCGCGGATCGTGTGGCGGACGATCTGCGCAGTCAGCGTCTGTCGGTGCGCAAGGCGGCAGAGTCGCTGCCCATCGGGCAACGCGCGGAACTGCTGCGCTGGCGGGCGCTCTATGACGCGATGTTCGCCGTGGTGACGGGCAATGCCTGAGCGGCGGGCGCGGCGCGGACGTCCTGTTGATCCACTCGCCCGGCTCTTTTACGACGTAACCGGGGAGAAGCCGGATGACGCGAGCCTGCTGCGCATGCGTCGGGTCTCTACGGCCCTGAACCTGCGCGACAATGATGCGCTCTGGTCGGTGCTGGCTGTGCTCGAATACTATGCTCGGCTTTACGAGGCGATGCCGGAGCGCATCCAGCAGGCAGGCAGGGGCAATCTGGACGCAGTGCGGGATGAGGCACGTGAGGCAACGGACGCGCTGATGGCGCAGCACCGCGACGCGCTCGCGCGCTGCAAGGCGACCATCGAACTCGCGGAACGGATGACCGTTGAACACGAGGCGAGGTATCGCGCGACGCTCGCGGCACTGAATGAACAAGCGTTGGTTGTGCAGGCGGGGCGCGCTGCTGACCGGATTGCGCGCATCGCGGGAAACAGGATGGTGGGCGCGGTAGCCGTTGCGGCGCGCGAGCACCGGCAGCAGCTCGACGCAGCAGTAGCTCTGTTTGAGCGGGAGATGAGCGAGGCAGCGGCGCGCGCCGCGAAGGTCGACCAGATGGCAACGCGACGGATGGTGAAGGCGTACCGCGCACTGGTTGTCGGAGCGCTGATCGTGATTCTGCTCGCGGCGGCAGCGGGTGGGCTGGCAGGCCGCTACTCCAGTAGTCATATGGAGCGGGCAGAGGGTTTTCCGTCTGCCCGCACGGGTCATACTTCCTTGATGTCGCCTTTCATGAACGCGAGCGCATCATCAAGCGTGCGCGAGGCTGGCAGCGGTTGGGAAGGGCCACGGCGGCTGCGTACCGGCTGAGGCGGGAGCCACGGCCGCATCGCAAGCTGTGTTGTTGATGCCACTGTGATTGCTTCCGGACTCGGAGGCACCTTCGTCGTCGTCCTGCGCCTCGTCAGAACCATTGCTGGTGTCCGGGCCGTGTTCGTCCTCCCCGGCACCTTCGTCGTCGTCGCGGGCTTCCCATGACGGCGTGCCCGGTATTTCGGTATCGGTGAGGATTTCCGGGAGCCACGCGACCTTCGCCAGTCGCAGTTCGGCTGCGGCAGCAGCGTCGGCCTTCTTCATCTTTCCGAGGTCGGCGGCAACCTTTGGCGAAACGGCTGCGGACACGACTTCCCCGATGCGCGCCTTGCTGACATGATCGAAATACGTGGCACGGGTCGGCGTCCAGTAACGGGTCATGTCGAGGTTCAGCGCGCCCGCGAGCGCGCTGATCGCCTGCGGCTTTTCCTCGCCCACGATGCCGTCGAGCAGGGTGCCGGTGCAGAAGGCAAGCAGGTCGAGCAGCGTCGTTCCGGGATCCTGTTTCGCGAGCCACGGCAACAGGTCGGCGCGTTTCGCGGGCAACTCTGCGGCCCATCGGGCGCGTTGTGCCTCGATGGCGTTCCATGCGGGGCAGGTGGGCAGGTCGTCCGCCGCGCGCAGCAGGCTGTCTTGATTGTTGTCGCCAGATAACGCCAGATAGTCAGGTGCGGACGTGTAACCGTAGTGCTCGGGCAGCGCTTGCGGAATGAGATGCCGCAACAGGGCGGCGAGCGCGACGGCGGGCTGCGCGACCATTTCGGCATGGATGGCGACGGTGCGGTGCGCGGTGAGTCGCTGGCAGAGTTTCGCACTGTGGAGCGGTTTGGTCCTCGGTACAGGACCATCTGCCGGGTCCGCAGCTTCGGCCTGCGGCGTGCCGGTGACAGTCGCACCTGCCGCGTCCAGCGCCGCACTGTTCTCGCGCCGCACGAGACCGCGCTCGATGAGCAGTTTTCCTTGCGGATCGATGATCACGAACGCGCCCGCCTCCGCCATCTGCTGTGTATCCCATACGAGAGCGCGGCTTTCGAGTGCGGCGATCGTGGCGTTGACCCTTCCGATTTCGGCATCAAGTCGGTCGGCTTCCTCATAGGCGTTTTCATCGTCCTCGGACAGCGCTTCCAGCTTCCCGGCCAGGTCGTCCCGCTGCGCGGTGAGCGCGTCCATCTCGCGCTGTTCGTCGTCCGTAAAGGGGCGCTGGATGGGGCGCAGCTTGCCATGGCGGTTAAGCTCCAGCACGTCGCGCTCGACGCGGGTTTCTGTCCAGCCCCAACCCTCGGCGCGCACTTCTTCTGCGGCTACGTCGAGCTTCTGTGCGACGAGCCGCTGCAGCAGTTCGGCATCGGCAATGTAGCCCGCATTCCCGTCGTCACTAAAGAGGTCACGGCGTACATACCCGCCTGCTGCTTCGTAGGTGTCGAGACCAATAAAGCGCACAAGGCGGCTGCGGCTCGCGTCGATTTCGGCCCGCGTGATCGCCTGCCGCAGATAGTTGGGCTGGCGCTGCCACTCGTTCGCATTGAACCAAATGTGTTCCTGCGTCTCGTGGTTGTCCGCGAGGGCGATTGCGGCAAGCTGGTCGAGCGTGATCGTGCCCTCCCGCAGCAGGGCCAACAGCTTTGGGGATACGCTGGCGAGCTTCATGCGCCGTTTGACTGTGAGTGGCGAGGCGGAAAAGAGCGCGGCGATGTAATCGACGCTTCTCCCTTCCTCGGCCAGCATCCGGTATGCGCGCAGCACGTCGAACGGATCGAGCCCTTCGCGCTCGGTATTCTCGATCAGGGAAATGGCGAGGGCTTCACCTTCACTGACGATCCGCACGGGGACCGGGTAGTCGGCGGCGATGTCTTTCTGTTCGAACAGGAGGTCGAGGGCGGCCTCGCGGCGCTGACCGGCGCACACGCCATATTTGCCCTGCCTTCCGCGCGATCCCTTGATCTCATGGACGACGAGGTTTTGCAGCAGACCCTTGGCCCGGATATTGGCAGCGAGGCCGGGAATGCCGGACAGGGGTTTCGTGCGCGCATTCAGTGGTGACGGCCGCAGGGTGGAATACGGCACGGTCATGATGGGCTGCTCGTTACCGAAGTGGGATTCGAGCACGGTAGCCGGTTCGGCGGTGTCTGCCGGGGTGGTTTCGAATTGGGCTTGCATGATGAATTGACTCCAGAAAGTAGAAAGGAAAGTTCCGGGTCGGGTACTATCGGATTCCGTCAGGACTTGACCCGGATAGGAGTCCTGATAGATATTGAGAAGGAGCGGCTTTCTTGCCCCTGTCGTGGCTACGCTTTCATCTGGCGCATTGCGTCCGCGAGCATCCAGAGGGCGCGGTTGAGCTTCACGTTCTGGTCGATGCCGGTGATAGGCCGGGTGGACATCGAGCGACCCGTGCGTGAGCGTCCATGCAGCCCGCCCTTGGTGAGGTTTTCCTGGACGCGGTTAAAGACGGTCCAGAGATCGTCGCGGCGATCCTCGAAGCGGCGCGGGGCGAGCAACTGGCTGTCGGTAACCGGGGCCGGTGCCTCCGCGTCGGTCGGGTCGTAGCGCAGCGCGAGTGCAGAGCGGGCGAACGCGTGCTGTTCGTCTCGGTCGAGCGTGACGGCGCGCATGCCTTCCTTCTGCTCGCGGATCAGGTCGAAGCCGTCGAGCACGTCGAATGCACCATTGATCACGTTCTGGACGATGTTGCCCTTGTGCGGGACGCGGATATCGGCGACGTTGTCGCCCGCCACCATGCCGTTCTGGCAGACGAAGCGCAGCATGCCCGCGAGCATCTGGTAACTGCTGGTGCCGTCGTGCGAGTTCAGCAGCACAATTTCGTTGGCTTCCTCGCCCGCAATCTGGTCGGGGTGGCGAAGCCGAAGCATGTGTTTCGTGTACTCGCGACGGTCGTCGTGCCGCACGCGCGTCTGACAGACCATGAAAGGCTGGAAACCCTCGTTGCGCAGTCCGCGCAGCACGTCGATGGTCGGAATGTAGGTGTAGCGTTCGGAGCGGCTTTCATGCTTGCCGTCCGCGAAAATGGACGGGGCAACGCGGCGAATCTGATCGTCTGAGAGAGGCGAGTCAGCGCGCAGCATTGGGGAGCCGTAACGGAAGGAAGAAGCGAGTTGCATGGCAATCTCCACAGTCAAGGTTGAGGACCTGAACCGGGCGAAGGGATGTGACTTGCCGTTGTGGCTGGACACCTCCCGGTGGAACTCGGGGTTGGCTTTGCTGCCGCCAGGTTCCCGGGTTCCCGCCCGTGCGACTGGAGGAGCCGATAGCGGGCAGGCGTCAAGGAGAAAGGCGAGGGAGGGGTGCGGGTAACACGGTCCCTCGCCCCTTGATGCCTGTCCGCTATCGGCTACGGTCGCGGGTCAAGGGCGGGGACCTGGGAATCGCGTGCATGCTGGGCCGCGAGTTGACCGGGCAGGGGTGAGGTTGAAAGGCTGGAGAATGAGCGGATTTGATTGCTGCGCTAGGCGTTGATGCCCTGCAGGGTCGAGACGCGGGGACGCGGCTCGACGCGCAGCGCGAAAGCCCGCTCATGACGCGTTAGCGGCGGGAGGTGACCGCTGCTCAAGACGGCGATTCTATGCGTTCACCATCGCCACGGGCTTCCACGAAGACAGGGCCACGGCCGTGCTGTACAGCATTCAACACCAGATTGACATAGGATGTCAAAGTTACCTTTCCGGTAGATAACCAAGAAATATTTGCCTTATACTGGGCGCAAAACATCAGTCAAAAGACGTGCCACGCTATGAACCTGAACATGGTACTCGAACAGCTGCGCGATCCCTACCAGAAGCAAGCCCGGATTTTTCCTGGGCTGCTGACGGTGTTGCCGCTTCTCGTTCCCTTGCTCTGGATCTTCGGGCCCAAAAGTCCAGTCCTGACTGCCTTGGTCGGCCTCGTAGGTGGCTGCGGGGCAATCTATGCGCTTGCCAGTGTCGCTCGCGGGCGCGGCAAACGACTCGAGGAGAAACTCGTTAAAGGTTGGGGCGGGATGCCAACGACGCTGATTTTGCGACATGGCGATCGATTCCTGGACAGCGTCAGCAAGAAGCGCTACCACGATGCGATCAGAACGAAGCTCGGTATAACGGTCCCGACGCCTGAAGAGGAGGCGCGCGACCTTGTTGCCGCAGACGACGTCTATAAAGGCGCAACGTGTTTGCTGCGAGAGTTGACTCGTGGAAAGGCCAATGCGCTATTGCTCAAGGAGAATATTGCCTACGGTTTTCACCGCAACATGTTTGCCATGCGACCGGTCGGTGTGTTCACGTGTGTCTTGGGAATCCTGCTCGGACTTGTACTGAGCAAAGCGCTCCAGTTTCATCCTCTTGCTTTTGATGTATTGAATCTTGCGGCACCCGGCCCAAGCGGCGGCATAACACTGGTGGTCTCCATTGCATTGCTTTTTTTCTGGGCGCATTTCAACGAGGATCAAGTTAAGCGAATTGGGTACGTCTACGCCGAGCGCCTTTTTGAATCGTTGAATTCGCTGCCGGAGAAGGGCCAGTCCGTTTCCGGCGCCCGAGCGAAGAAGCGAGCCGATTCCGTGGTAGATGGAAAACCCGATGCGCCGAAAGCAAGAAGAACCAGATCCGCCAGTTCCGCAGGGAATGGCTCCAACGGGGAATCAGATAAGTGAAGTGCGAAATTGAATTTCTACCCGTGGGTGATGCAAGCCGCGCGGGCGATTGCATTGTTGTCCGTTACGGGGAAGAAGACAGCTACGAACTGATGGTCATTGACGGTGGGACAGTTGATAGCGGGAAAAATCTGGTCAGGCATCTTCGCACGCACTATGGCAATGATGTGACCGTCTCGCATGCGGTTTTGACTCATGCGGATGCAGATCATGCTTCTGGCATGCGCGAGCTATTTGCTGAGATCAGAGTGGAAAAGCTTTGGATGCATATTCCGTGGCGACTCGCCTCGGAAGCGAAGCACCTGTTCGCGAGCAAGAACTGGACAGAGGAAGGGCTCAAGAAGGCCATCAAGGATGAATACGACATCCTAAGCGAGATACTCCGCATGGCGTGGGATGCGGGTACCAAAGTCCATTACCCGTTCCAAGGCAGTCGAATCGGCCCGTTTACAGTGCTATCGCCAAGCAAGCGGCACTATCTCCATTTGCTACCGCAGTTCGACAAGACTCCGGATCCCGACAAGGAAGCAATTGAGAGAGCGGGATTTTGGCTGATTCAAGCGACGAACGATGCTCTGGGTAAAGCCCTCGAGGCCGCTGCCAGTGACACGCAAAGCTGGATTGAGGAAACCTGGCACGAGGAACACCTCCGGGATGGCGCGTGCACGTCAGCCAGCAATGAGAGCAGTGTCGTACTCTATGCCAACATTGCTGACGGCGGGAGATTCCTGCTGACTGGCGACGCGGGCGTGTGTGCGTTGTCATGGGCAGTCGAGTATGCCAAAGCGAACAGCTTTCCGCTACGAAGCTTCAGTTTCGTGCAGGTTCCTCATCATGGCAGTCGGAGCAATGTAGGGCCGGCCATCCTGAACGAACTGATCGGCCCTGTGCGACCGGAAGGGACTCGGACGTTTACCGCTTTCGTGTCGGCTCCGGTAGACGACAGCTCGCACCCGAGAAAGATGGTGCTCAATGCCTTCATTCGCCGTGGTGGCGGGGTCCATGCAACGCAGGGAAGCAAGCGGGTGCATCGGGGTGGATTTGCGTCGAAAAAGGGATATGGGGCAATCGAAGCGATCGGATTGAGTCCGCTCGTCGAGGAGTACGACTGACCGTTTGCCGCCTCTCCGATTGAGCGGTAACCATTCGAAACGATTCATGCGGAGGGAGCGTGGCAGGTCTTCCGGTTCATGACGGGTTACTCCAGGTCTTTGACGTCGAGCATGGAGCATGTGCGCTGTTAACGGTGCCGGCTCCCGGCGATGAATGCCGGCGCATGCTCATCGATTGCGGGCACAATTCGACGACGGGCTGGAACGTTGGCTCCCACCTGCGCAATCTCGGGGTCTCATACCTTGAGCAATTCGTCATCACCAACTATGACGAGGATCACGCCTCTGGGCATCCGTACCTCGCTCAGAATAGTGTCAACGTAGCCTGGATGCTAAGAAACCCGACGGTGAGTGCTCAGGTTGTCAAGACTTTGAAAACGGATGATGGGATGGGGAAGGGCATTGATTCGCTCGTGAGTGCCCTTGGTCACTTTACGCTGACGCCATCTCAGGTAGTCCCGCCGGAGTTTCCCAATGTGTTCATCGAGTGGTTCTGGAACCCGTACCCGTACTTCACTGACGAAAATAATCTGAGCCTCGTTCTGCATCTCAAGATTCACGGATTTTCATTTCTATTTCCGGGAGACCTGGAGTGCGCTGGATTCAGGCACATGCTGAAAACCAACCAACGATTTCGCGAAGTCGTGTGCGGTATACACATACTAGTCGCGTCGCATCATGGACGGGAGAACGGCATTTGTCCCGAAATGTTCGACGTATGGGGGTGCCGCCCGAGACTCGTCGTGATCTCTGATGACTACAAGCAGTACGACACACAGGAGACGGTGCAGTACTACGCGAGCAAGTGCAGCGGGATATCGGATTTCAGGCGTCCAGGCAATGTTCGGCGCGTTCTGACGACTCGCTACGATGGAGAGCTTATCTTTACCTTTGCGAGCGGCAACTGCTACGTTTCCTGATTGGACCACGAATGCGGTGGTAACTGGGAGCGGAACTTAGGCCGTAAGCCGCGCAAGAAGCAGGAGGTCGAAGCATGAATCGATGCGTGCGGGGCGTCCGCGCTGCCTGCATCGGCAAGGGAACATGCTTCGCCGTCGCTGCGCGGCATTGATCCTTGACACAAACAAAAGTCCCCTGAATGATCATGGCAAAAAGTGTAACCGACCGGAATCTCGCAGCTGGCGAACGCGTTCGCGTCTGCAGCTACAACGTGCGGCATGGAGACTGTACGTTGGTCGAATACGTCCGCGATGAGGCCGTTCAGTTTCGATTGCTCGTTGATGCGGGGGAGCGTTTGCCTCATGCATTGATCGCCCATCTTGCGGAAAATCCACGCAATGACGGGCGTCCGGATATCGACGTGGTGATGTTGAGCCATGTGGACAACGACCACCAAGGCGGCTTGCCGCAACTTCTTGAGGGAAAAATTACGATCGGTGAGTATCTCGGACCTTGTCTTCCGGCCTTTCGTCGTCTTGCATGGCTCTTTGCTGACCGGGTGCGCAATGCGGTCGAGCGGGTACAGGAATGGGAGAACGCTCTGCTAGCCGCGAAGGTGCCCGTTTCATATCCGTTCGAAGGCTATTCCTCAAGGTTTGTGAACGGTCGCGTGGTCCTTTCCATTCTATCGCCGGCGTCACGACTCATCGAAGCCTTGGCGCTGTCCGACGGCGAAGAACTGGGCAACCTTTTGATGCGAGCGCCATTACCGAGCGAATGGCTACTGGAAGCCGACCTGAGCGATGCCAGCGACGACGGCGACGACTTTGCATTCCTGCGCAGTATCTTTCGCACCGGATCGTCGGCTTCGCCCGACGATTTTGCTACCGGACTTCCCCGTCCAGGCCCGCTGGATGCAGATGCGGTCCGCAGCGCGAATACACACGAAAGCGCGCAGCGCCTCGACCCCGAGTTTTTCGGGAATCACGTTCTCAATGACACCTCACTCGTCGCTGTTCTGGACGTTCATCTTGGAGGCGCGCATCGAAAGAGGATTGTTCTTGCGGGAGATCAGGAAAACTGGTCCTACATTGCTGCGAAGCATCCTGTTGGCCTCGGGATAGACGTATTGAAAGCACCGCATCATGGAGGCAAGCTGTTCATTGAGGGACGTTCTGATGCCCAGAACGACGTATATGCTTGGCTGAGGCCTCGCAGCGTCATGGTAAGTGCCAGCGGTCGACACGGTCTTCCGGAACTCAACTTCCGGAACGTGGTTCGATCGATCGGAGCATCGCTCGTTTGTCCAAACGTACGTCGTGTGGAGACATTAGCCGGCGCGTTGCCTGCAGCTAGTGACAGCGATTCATGTTTTTCCGTCTTCCAGTGCGAGTCTTCTGTTGAGAAGCGGTCGGTCACAGTTCTGACATTGACGGGCAGCAATAGCACGGCGGACGCCTATGCGTGCGTTCAGGGGTTAGGCGATCAGGCTTTCACTCCTATCGTCGTTCTTAACCAGAACGTTACTTCGCCCAGTGAGTCGTTCGTCCGATGGACGCAGGGTGAGCTGGAAAAGCACAGCAACTGGATTGCGAAGCAGCTCAAGCAAAATCATAAGAACTTTCTTTCGAGGCTAACAAGCTCGACTAAGCCACAGCTCGCCAAACTGGACCATCGGCTTGAACGCTGGACAGACCTCGCGATTCTGGCACGCAAGGATGGTCGGCATGCCCTTGTAGCGGATCCGGGGCCGGTCTTGCGATTCGGTCGGCGCCACAGGAAGTTCTTTGTGGCGCAATCGGAGTGGCGCAATGGCCGCACGTCCGATATCTACCGGATGCCTTCGAAAGCCGATATCGACGACACGATACGATGGGTAAGAGGAATCCTAAAGATTTATGTCCATTCGAATCCTGCCCCTGAATCGGTGTACGCACGTGACGCAATAGCGGTGCTGACTTCGTGTGACTGGGACATGTTGGCGGCGTTCATTGCCCTGCGTACCGGGTTGCCAATGGACGTTATTCTCGAAGAGATCGTTCCACTTCTTGTTCCAATCTTCGCTGACGAGTTCACAGCTCAGCTGTGTTCCACATATTATGGACACTCAAGGTGGACCAAAGGCGCGGCGACAATATGTTTGCGCAGGGACAGCGAGGAGGAGGGGCAGTTGAATGTGGACGAGTGGTCTGACGACATAATATGCGAACGGTACGCAGAATGGACTGGGTCCCATTTCGAAAAGGTGCTCAAGATGGCTGAGCGCGATGCCCTCATGCTCAACCTCGCATACAGGCATAAGGGTCAATGGACCACGTACTCGCACATGCAAGGGTTTCTTGAAAAAAATCGGTACTCTGGGAAAAGTGAGTTTCCCGAGGCGTTCGTGGAGGCAATAAGCCTGACGCCATGGATCCCCGTCTGGTAGGACCGTGCACGTTGTCGGACGGTTCACCACGTTAGGCTCCGCCATGCGCTCCTTTCATGCTACCAAGAGAGCCGGGGGTAATACTGCCCAAAGCCTTTAGTCGTAGGCAATGGCTTGCAGAATACGGACGTCCTCCTCGCCGATAATCAGCTGGACGGCAGGAAGACCGTCGTCGAGCATGCCATGGGCGAGGTGTGCCAGCTGTACGAGATCTTCACGGCTGGGCGACGCCGAGCAACCGGGCGGATGGCTGTGCCATTCGCCGATGTATCCAACCACGCCATTGGTTCGTCGGTGCGCTTCGGCGACGGCATCTGCAACTCCTGCCGTGCCGCGCTTGAATGAAGTTGGCGTTGAGACGCTGTCGTGCGGCGCCGACAACCCGGCCACTACCACGGCGGCGCCGACGTTGAAGTCGTAGTATCCGAGCAGGATGCCACCTGTCTCATTTGGGAACGCATCCTTTCGAAGGGAGCGCAGTTCAGCTTCAACTCCGGTATCGACGTACAGCTTGAATTCGTCGAATATCAACTGACGCTCGGAGCACACGGGCACGTCGTATGCCTGCACGGAACCACGCTCGGGATCGCGTTGCCAGATCCGGATTTGGCTATCTTTGCGCGCAGATAGAAGAACGACCTGTTCCGCCAAGGTGCCTGCCTGTGTGGCAATGCGCCAGTACGGCATTGCGAGCGAGATGTCGCGACAGCTATTGCCGCTCCAGAACGTATCCGTGTTTGTTCCGAGGTGATCGCGACCCCAGTCGTTGTTAATTATTGCCCGGTAGTACTGTGCTTCAAGACTTCGCAGGCGCACTGCTCTGGCGGTATCTTCCATGAGAAGAACTGCACCGTTGCCATCTGGGGTGACAAAAGCCGAAGCATGGCGCGCAAACGCGTCAACTGAGCTCGCTGCACGCGGATAGTCGAGTGTCGTCGATACGTCTATGACCAGCTCGCTTGCCGAAAGCGCGGCAGAGAGGGCCTGGTTGCCGAAATCGAGAGCGTTGGCGTTTAACGGTGTGACTGAAGTCGCTTCACCCACGGCAGCACGGTGCAGCTTCGCTGCCACGTCCACCTTCTCATGACCAATGTGCTCATCGAGCGCTACGTGACGAGTCAGGTTATGCGGCTTCACATGGTCATTATCGATTACTGTCCACGTGCCCCAGCCGGCTCGGCCCCACAGATTGAGCATCGCGCTGCCGAGCGACCCCGCGCCGATTAATACAGCTTTCGGCCCGGCGCTATCGATGCCCGATTGACGGCGAAATTGATCCGCGTCGTTTTTCTGGAGAACTTCCATCGGCAATATGGCTTGCGTTCTCCAGATGCCTGTATCGGCACCTCCGCCCAGGTGCGGGGCGTAGGTCCCATTTGCGAAGGTGAGCAGGCCAATGCTCACTCCTAGATCGAGCACGCTGACGGGTATGAAGAAGGCACGGTGCCCCATCGCCTGCGGTTCGCCGCCTTCGACCCGACAGATTGGAATGTGAAGCAACAAGACCGTCGTTTCTTTATTGGCAGGCTTATTCTGCGCGCGACCTCCAACGCGATCGCGAACCATGTCCTTCAAAAGAGAGGCGAAATCGACCCCTCGCTGCTCGAGGATAGTATCGAGTGCGCCTAACGTGTCGGGGTCCCGTGTGATTGCGCCGTGGACGACTGGGGGCAATTCAATTTCGATGGGGGTAATGTTTCCCTGAGGCAGATCGGCCGCGACTGGTATGGGTACGAGTTCGCAAGTCAAGCCTTCGTCCGCGCGATTTGCTTTCTTGTTCAGCCCGAAGCGGTACTCGCCACTGTTGCGTAGCTCGTCGTAGTTCCTGGGCAGAACAAGCTCATAGTTGCTGGAGAAGAACAGATGCTCGACCGGCTGGTCGGCGGGGTGCAGCTCGTCTCGAGCGCTGCGCGCGAGCCACCACTGGATCCGGCGAAGAAATGCTTCCGGTGTCCAGGTGCGCAAGACGGAAACAGCTGACTCAAAGTATAGGCAAAGGCTCGCGGGGCCCTCGTAGTAGCCGTGGTTTTGATGCATGAGCACCGGGAAGTCCTTGCGCATGGCAAGAACTTCCACAAGGTCGGAAGGATTGTCGCTCACGCAAAGAGCGACGCGTTCCCGATACAGAATCCCATGCGGGTTATCTGGGGGTACTTCGTCGGTTTCGACGTCCACGACGAGGCAGTCGAGCTGATGCCCGTCCGTGCTGGTAGCGCGCAGCACCTTGATGAGCGAAAAGTCGCGGGAACGTTCGATTGCGCGAACCAGTGACTTTGCGCGCGGAATGGCGGGTTCTTCGTCAGCCTCCAGTTCAGAAAAACCCGGGAGTTCATGATATTCAGTCACACGCACCTGCGCGGGGCGGAGATGAGAGCACCAATGCAGGAGCACCGATTGATGTCGTTTTCTTCCAGCTAACGCCGCTCCGACCGATCTCAAAGACGAGCGGCTCGGGCTTGCGTGCATTGGGCTCTTCCATGGTAACCACGAATTTGCGGCCCCTTACTTCGCGCAGATACCGTTCGTAAGCCTTCCGGGCCTGGATGTGGGGCGGCTGAATTTGCGTGTAAGACTCTTTCACATCCGGAGTCGGTTTGCTGCTGCTCACAATATAGGCATCAGGTTTTCCCTGCCGGAGCAGATATTTGACAAGCTCTTTCGGCTCGGTTTCCGATTCCCCTTTCTTGCCGTCTTCAGTCAGCGCAAGATAACTGCAGTGGTGGGAAATGTTAAACAGGTTCCATCCGAGTCGATCCCCGCGCTTGTGATACAGCGTCGTGCGCACGATGTCTTCGAGGTCTTCAGCGCAGCTGTCACCGACCTGCAGAAAGTCGTAGCGCTGGCCGTCGGCATCAAAGCGGACGTTGAAGACCAGTGAAGCGGAATTGCGTATAACGTCGGAGCCGTCGTCGCAATGCTTGATGAAGGGCGAGTGGCAGAAGAACTCCACGTTGTCACTCGCAAGCGAGAACCCCGGGACGAGTGTGCCGGCGTCCACAAACAGATGGTCCCGGGCATCCGGGCGTTCGCCACGCTCCTTGAGTTTGGGCTCAAGCCATTCCCGGAGCGCCTCCGGTTTCGAAAAGACGAGGATGCCCTGTCCATTCAGCAACCGATGACGGGCCTCCTGGCGCAACAGCACGTACTCTTCCTTCTGGTGGTCGTTGTCGGCCTCTTCCAGCAACATCGCAGCAGGTACCCACAGGTCCTTGATCTTTATCCGGCCCGCGCCATGGTAGATTTTGGCATGCTGGAGCTCGAAGAATTCGGTGCTGCCCTGAATGTGATCGAGATCGGCGTGCGTAAAGGCCACTACGTCGAAATAGTCGCGGTCGGCGTCCTTGAGCTCCTTCTTCAGAGTCGCTTTCAGATCGATCTCCGGTGTGTCCAGATCCTCGGCATTGCCGCGATGGCAAAAGTCGAAAAGCACGCGGCGACCGTTGTCGAGTATCACCTGGGCAGTATCGCCATTGGCGACGCCATAGAACTTCACGAAATGCGTTGTTGTCACTGTGGCCTCTTCGTAGCGTGCTGGAGGGGCCTATCGATATCGGAAGCCCTCCTTGTTTTCACTATATGGGCTACTGGATAAAACGTCAACCACAAGATATTGTGGTCTCTGCGAGGCTATGTAATTTAATTGTAATGTTTGGGCGTAAAGGTTCCGTCACCCGCGAACCGGTCCCGCGAAACGGGCGACGGACGTGCGCGAGCCGGTTTCCCGCATGTCCGGCACATGGAATCGGATGTGGTCCAGGCTTGGTCTACGAAGAGGCTCGCAGCGAGAACGCCTGACACAGGAGATCCTCACGTACTCTGTTCGCGGCGGGCATCAGCAGGTCGACGGCAAAGTCGATATCGGATTGGGTGAGGCGCTCGGCGTTGCGCAGCAACTGGATCAGGCAACGAAGAGCATTATCGAGCCAAGCCACGAGGTCAAAGCGTTTTGAGGTGTCAGCAATGAGACCCGGAATTGCCCCGTCCAGCATGTCCGATCGAAGTGTCAGCTTCCCGGCGATGTATCGTCTTTCTCCTTCGCCGCCTAGGCTGAGGAACCGCAGGACGAGTTGCAAAACATTGGTGGTCGTTTCTCGCTTAACGGGTACGCCCGACTTGTCGAGGTAGAAATGCCCCTGAAGATGTGTGCAGAATTCGATCAGTTCAGATACGGTGCGTGGCGAATGGAAATCCCGTCGCGGCAGAATCGCGTGGGAGTCGATATGCAGCTCGAAGGGCTCGGCAGGAGGGTGACCCCGGGTCCGCCTTAACCAGCCTGTGCGGGTTTCAGGCGCTTGCGTCTGCTTCGCCCAGTCATTTGCCCAGCCCGCGAAGGTATCTACCAGCCACTCATGTGCATGCTCGACGTCCCAATATCCAGCGGGGCCGACCAAGCTGCTGTCACCGGGCGCAACCGTCGGCGGCTGCCAGATTAAGAGAAGACTGTCTTGTTCCCACTGTAAAGCGCTCTCACCGTCTGATACCGCTTTAAGCACGAGGTGATGCACTGATGCCGTGGTTTGCCTGCTGCTTGGATTATAGATTTTCAGCAGGCCTGCGCTGCGGTCGAAAATGTGTCTTGACGTGTCGCCCTTCTCGAAATCATGCGTATTTGCGAAATCCAGCATCGCTCTCCAGGTGTCACGACTGACGCGCGCCACCACAAAGCCTTGTTCATCGTGCGTCAAACGAGGAAACCGGAGAAAGCGCCAATATTTTTCAAGTTCATTGGCAGCTTGCAGGAAACCTTCCCACGCTTTGCAAAGAATCCAGTCCAGGTCCTCAACTTCTTCGGCGTTTAGCGTCAGCCGAACACCGTCAGCGGAAAGAACGTACCGTCCAGGCACGGAACTTTGCTGTGCGTACGGCCGCTCAGTGTGCTTCATCGTTGCCCATACTCGCCATTGAGCCCACGTGAGGAGTGTCTTCGCGCTAATTGCAAAACTGATTCCGCTCAGGTCCGCACGCGCAAACGTCAGGATTCCACCAAAATGGGCGAATCTCTCGCAGGGGAGGTTGACGTCCAGTCGGGTTGTCACCTGTTCAAGAGCAAGCTGATTCTCGAACTGCCCGACGAAGTGTTGTCTGAATTGCGACGGATACATTCCCGATGGTGACGCCGGGTCGCAGAATCGTCGCGCACACTCAGCTCCGAAAAATCGCGTGACGATTGCGGGCCGCGTGCGCAGCAAATCATTCAGACGAGCGAAATCCCACAGCTCTGCCTCAACGTTTGCGACGATAAGCCGGTTGTATGCGTTCGTCCAGGCATCCACTGCAGCTGTCTCTTCACCCAGCGTTGTCGTCGTACAAAATATGTATTTGCTTGTGGAGCTAGCCTTCGGACCACTCAGGAAATCGTTGACTGCATCTTCTATATTTCTGGCTGACAATCGCCGCACGCGCTTACACTGAGCGACGATGTGCTTCTGTGCACCGATACGGTATGCGACGATATCGATGCCGTACTGATCTTGCCCCGGTCGTCCGTACTGTACCGCCTGACGAACCTTCTCTTCACCTCCATCGTTGAGGATCTGTGCGCATAGCGCTTCAAAGCGTGGCCACGGGATATTGGCGAGAGGCAGTGAGGTAATCGGCAGATCGCCAACGATCACATCTACCAGCGCGGGTGGGCCGAGCAGGACATCCAGTGATATTTCAACTGCGGTTACGTGCTGTTCTCGTGCTTCAGGTCTCTTACGATTGCGCGATCTTGCTTCGCCGGGTTTTGCACGCCTTCGTTTTGCTTTAGGTGACGAGTCGATGATGAATGCCATATTCAGGTTGTTGGAAAGACAAGCGTGCGTCTTCAAGTCCCAGGAGGCTGCCCATGCACATCGTCTGTTGCGCCGAACTATACAGGTTTCGCCACTTATCGAGCCGGATACTGCGCGAACAACAGCATGACCGACTGACCCGAAATCACACGCCAGGATTTGACGTTGCTCGTGCTACTGTGCCTCCCCGGCTCACACTTCTGAAGTGTTTTGTCAATCGTCGTCGTTAGACTCTGCGAATCGCACCTCGGGCAGAGGATCGTCTCGCGCGGATTCCAGAATTTTGAGAAGGCCGTCGTTGGGCTTCTCGCTTCGCTTTAAGATATCCCGCGCCAGTCGGACACACGCGGCGCGAACGGACGATGCGCTAACCGCTTCACGGCTCCCATACTGTATGCTGGCATAGTCCCTCTCCTCAAACAGCACAGGGATGCTGTCAGTCAAAACCGCTATCTCTTGCGTGTCGAGCCAACCGTTGTTGTGCATCTGTCGCGCGGTCCACAGTAGTGCGGCCAAACCGGCGGACCTGCCGGAGGCGAGCACGTAGATCATATGGCGAACCAGATTCGTGCAGCTGTCTGGTCCGGCAATTTCTCGCCACGTCAGAAGAGCATGTGAGGCATAGGCGACAACATTGGCCTCGCGGTCGTGAAGTCCGTGCCGGATTTCGGCCTCGATTTTCTCTTTCAGATTCGCCGCGCATTGATAAAAGTATGTAAGCCCGATCAGGGCCGAAAATGCTCCGACCTCTGAGTAGAATGAGTAAAGGCGTTCGAAGCGCTCCTCGCTCAGGGCGTTGCTGTCGAGAGCCGGTACGATGGAGCGCGATAGCACCTGGCCAATGAGAACGCCGCGCTGTTTCCTGTCACGGCTGGCAAGCCCCAACTCGTCGCTGGTTACGGGTTCGGGGCGCCACTGAACGAGCTTGTCGAAATACGCCATTGCCTGCTTTGCAGTGGGACGTTCCCGTACGGCTTTGTCGATTGCCGCATTTGCAATTGCTGCGAGCAGCGCAGGCTCAAACAATCTATCGTCGGTAATTCCGAAGAGAGCGTGTCTGATGCGTGCCCCGGTAACGTCCGGGTTCGGTGATGGCAACTTTAGCAAGACGTATAGAGAAAGGCCGGTCGTCGGTAGGGACTCAGCTTCTGCGCCACCTGCCCAGATTGAACCGGCAATTTTCTGTAACTCTGCTTCCGAAAGAAAATTGTGCTCGACCAGAGGCAGGAGTCGCTCTAACGCGGGGTGGCTTGCCACGGAGCAGGGGGCGATACGCTCGATGATTTCATCGATCCGCCTGTCAAGCGCCGCATTGGAGGTTCTTTTCCCGGGAAAGGTGATAACGGGATTGGGCCATTCTTTGAATGACGGGCCATCGATCTCGGCGTGAAGCGGGAAAAGTAGGGCGTCCAGCAACAGGTCCCGGTGTCGTTCAGCAGGAACGCTGCCCAGAGTATATTCAACCAGATGCTCCAATACGTCGAATAGCCAGTGGTGGCGCAGTTCTTTTGTCTTGCCGAGCTCCATGGCTAGCCGGAATATCTCCATGGCGTCGGTGGGCGTCGCCCGAATTGATACGCGTGCCAGAACTTCGACAAGTACGCGCAAGCGCGAGATGGAATTTGTCCCACCCCGCTTCGTTACCTTGCTAACCCAATATCGCACAGCCTGTATGCACTGACGTCGGAGCTGCTCTGCTTCTGTCGAGGTGATGCAGGCCATTCGGATACGAGAGAAGGTTCTCTTTAGCGAATCCGACGTATCGCTGTTCGCAGCGCGGATCGAAAGCGGGATTCTGTAAATATCTTCGAGGTCGTCAAGGCGCGTCATCGTTGACGCAGGGTCAGCCAGAAATCCGATGCCATTCCACCGCAGCGGCATACCAGCGCTAAGCGACACGCCTTCAAGCAGAAGCAGGGGGTGAAGGTCCCGATTAATCGTAACGGCTCCCGAATTACCCCTGAACATGCCGGCCTCGAATGCCGCGTCTATTTGGTTTCTCTCGTTTTGCTCATCAAGCTCTTTGGCGATTCGTTCCTTTATGTTATCAACGACGTCTGCAGGACTACACTTTGCATCGTTGTAAATCGATGGAAAACGCTCGAACGGGATGCTGCTCTTTAACATCTGGGTTCCGCGAAGGAGCCAGTGAGCCCATGCCAGTCGCGAGAATACATAGATGGAGTTCTTGTCGTTCCTATGACGAGACAGCAATTCACTATAGGATTCGGCGAGTAGCTGTTCTCCCTCCTCAAATCGATCGACGTCGGCCAGGAGCGAAGCCTTTCTCATTTTCCATACGGGGTCTGTTGCAGCAATTTCGTCAGCAAATTTTTCGACTGAGGCGTAGTCAAGGCGATCGCGGGCAGCGATTGCGCGATGGAAGCTGAGCTCCAATGTGATCTCCGGCCAGTGCTTTGCGTTGGCCTGCAAGATTGCAGTGGTTTTTTCTTCCGTCGCCATCGATTCTTCGCCTTCATGCCAACGCGTATCTTTCAGCAGCTTGAGGGCGATCTCCATTTGCTGCCTTATCGTCAGCGCGTTTGGTTCGGCTGGGTCACATACCTTGAGCAGCTCTCTAACGAGCCAAGGCAAGATGACCTCGAATGTCACACTGCGACGCCATGCGATTTCATACAGAAGCCTCGCCCTGTCGTCGGCCTTGAGCTTCGCGATGTTGTGTATGTTTGGAAAAGGGTCAATGATTTGCGACCCGATCTGGGAACGCACAGATGACGGGCATACCAGCCATCCGGGATAGGACTTGCGATCTGCCTCAAGTGTGGGAAGTTGCTGTTTTAGCAACGACGCTCCGTACTCGGCGTCGCGAACGGCACGTGACGCATCGTCTGCAGTCAGCCCGGTCCGGCGAAGCTTGCTCGGCTCCCACTCCCACGTGGCTTTCGGTTTCAGTCGCTTTAATGCGTCTAGGAACAGTTCAGTTGCCTTGACATGCTGGATGTCCCGGTCGTCGTAATCATCAACGAGCTCCGCAAGGTCGATGGGCGCAATTTTGATGGACTCCAGATATTTGCGCTTTGCTGAAGTAAGCCTCAGCGGTCCTGCAAGGTATATGCGACGTACATGTGTTGTCAGCTGGTCGCGTACCCATCCTGCCCATTGCAGAAAGTTTGGGTCATCACCCGAGAATCCGAGCAGGCACAACTCGTTCTCGACAAACACTTGACGCGCGAAGTTGACGAAGGTTGCAGATCGCTCGGGGTACCTCCGGTAGTCCTCCTGCGTGAACACCAGCTCGTCGGTGATGTTGACCGTGCCATGCAGTTTCACTATCCGGGGTGAGCGCGCACTCGAAAGCTCCTCCTGACGACGAACGACACTGTAGACCTGTGTATGTACGTCTTGCGCCGCGCGTTCGAGCAATGTGTCCCAGTTGGTCGTCAATACCTCGGACCACGGCAGCTCAAGAAGGGACTTGTAGAGTGGGCCTGGCGTCCACCCAAGATCGTTGATTTCCTTCGTGATGAGGTCGTACAGGTTCTGCTTTCCGAAGTAGGCGGAATACACTTCCGCGAGACGGAGGGGATCCATGGCGGCGCTCTCTTTGAGTTCGCCGGCCAGAAGTCTCGAAAAGTCGCCCCAGAGCGAGAGTTTCTTGTCAGCATCCCCTGTCGTCGCGGCGCCCCGGCTGAAGCCGGCGCCAACCATAACGGCCGCGCCGTGGAATGCATTGTCAAGTTGCCACAGTGCCGACGCGAACTTCTTCAAGGCGGCGTAATCCGGCAGGTCTTCGATTGAATTGTTTGCTTCGTTGTTCATCTTGAGATGTTTGATGACATTCGGATCGTCTTGAGTATCGTGAACCCGGTATCGGTGGTGCTTGTCGCACCGAGTTGCTTGCCCGCAGGGCTACTGGCCAGTCGTTGAGATGACGGTCGCACGAGGTCAATGGGCTGGAAGGGGCTTGAGATTTTAGAGTGGGCTAGGGGGCCTGCTGGTTTCGCGATGGATAGGCGCACCCCTTCAATCTCCAAGTGAAAAAGTCCGTTTCAGGCATAGCTTCGCCGACGGGATCATCGGATAGGTCACGAATTCGTAGTTGTCGCAGTGGCGGCATGTCGGTCGCAAGCGAACAGCTGACTGGGCTAATCCGTATTCGGCTGCGACCTTGCCCGACGGCGCGGAATTGCGATTCCACTATCAGCGATCCGCCGAGATTCCTAGAGGCGTACGTATGTCGAGACATCTATCCGGATGCTGTTGTGTCTGATGTCGTTCTAATCAGATGGACACCCGCAATCGCTTGGCACGCTCCTTGAACGCGCGTTCGCCACCTTCGAGGATGTCGCAGACATGCTGCCGGATCTGCGGGCTTTCGAGACTGCCACTCTCGTAGGTAATGACCGGCAACTGACCTGACCTATGTGGTCCGCATTGAGCGACGATCACCTGATCCGCATCGGTATTCACGACCAGGTTGGCATTGTGCGTCACGATAATGATCTGGCGTCGCTTCTTAGCGTCGCGGAATCGATGCACTAGTTCTTGGAAGATGGATTGCGGGTCAAGATTTTCTTCGGGCTGGTCGATGATGAGCGGTCGGTCGTCTTCCGCGTCGATGGCGAGGTACAACAACAGCAGGACGATGCCTCGGGTTCCGGGCGACAACTGTTCGATATCAACGCCGTCGTATTGCAGACCGTAGCCGACCGTAATGTGGTCGGTACTGTACAGCCAGTCCGATATGCTACGCGCCCATGCGCGAAACTCTGCATTCTCGGGCATATGCGTCTTGAGCGCCGCTTCCTTGGCCTTGACGAAGTCGAAAAGGGCGGTGGCGGCCTCCGTTGCATCCCCCGTCTCCCATGCCGCCATCAACCCCGCGTGTGCCGATCGCAGCAGTTCGCCGCGTCCCTTGAAGGGGCCGTTGGTACGCAAGTCCAGCAGGCCCTCGCCTCTGGCCGCCCATTTTTCGAGGTCGACCATTCGACGGACCGAGAATGACAGTTTCGACAACGAACCTTCGGCTTCATCGATACGCGTCTTGATCGGCGCGTACAGATCCGCAAGCTCTTTCTCTTCTTCGACGATGGCCTCAAAAATGGCGGCATACGCGGTGCGTCGCGCATTGACCAGTGCACGAATGCGTTCATCCGCTCCCTGAACGCGTTCGATCTGCTGGACCACCTTGGCCAATGCGGCCTCTGCCTTGGTAATCTTGTCCGACAACGTCGTGAAGCGTTTGGCGTTCTGTGCATCGACGCCGACCAGCTTACGCAGTCGAGCCAATTCTCGCTCAAGCAAGGAGAGCGTCTGATCGGCGAGACTCGCATGTGCGGGAATGAGTTCGATGGACGGGTCAGGACTTTCCTGAACCGCTGGATCGTTTTTCGCGGGCCCTTGTAGCGCAACGATCGAAAGATTCGCCTGTTTGATGCGCTCCGTTAGCAGAGAGTCCACTGGGCCCACGTAGTCGAGTTTGAAGGCCTCCCAGTCGGCGGCGCTGAGACCGGCATGTTCGCGCTCGTCTTTCAGATCGGCCAGTAGGGACGGTGCCTGTCGCAGCCGGAAGTCACTCACGTCCTCCTGCAAATGCAGTAGTGCCTGATGCCGGCGCTTCGCCTGGTCCACAAGTTGTCGCTTGGCATCGACGGCGAGCGACACCTGATCATGGCGTTTCGCGCGTTCCTCATTGCCCTTGGCGACCAGCGACTTGCGATCGGTCTTGTCCTTTTCGATCGCGCGTTTCTTCTCGTCCCTGTCTTTCTCCAGCGCCTTGAGACCGTCCTTCCTGACGCGCTCGTCGGTGAGGTCTGTGGAGGCCTTGGTCAGCGCCCCTTGTTGGCGTTCGCGCTTCTGGCGTGAGCCTTCCAGACGAATGTCCAGCAGTTCCTTGAAGGAATCGGCACCCTGTCGATCTGTCATGGGGTGCGCATTGAAGATCACGCGCTCGATCTCCATGACCAGCGCGTCGTTCAGGCCTTCCGCCGAGCAAAGTTGATCCACGAACTGCTGCGACAGGTACTGGACATAGGGACTGGCCAGCAAGTCCTCCATGTCGGTTTGAGCGAGTTCGTTGCCGGTCTTTTCGCCCGATGCCCATTGCAATTCGGCGTAACTGTCACCAAGGTATTGCTTGGCGCGAAGGATGAAGGAGCGTTCGTTCAGATGCGGGGAAAGTGCGAGGCCGCCTGCCGCAATCAGATCGGCCAGCGCGGTTTTGCCGGAGCCTCGCGCCCCGATCACGGCAACCAATCCCGCGTTCAAATCAACGGCGCCATTTGCAATCCAGGGCGCATTTGTCACGGACACGGCGTTGATGGTGTGGCTGTCCAGCGCGCCGCGTGGTGGCTCTGCGCCGATGAAAACGCGTTCTTCGGGTTCGATGCAGGTCTGCCGCAACGAGTCGAACGTCAGGTCACCCTTGATCCAGCAGCGGCGGTCACCATCGGGCTGTCCTGCTTTGGCAAGCGAATGCGCATCCGACCCGTGCAGGCAGGGTTTGCATCCGTTGTATTGGCTTTCGAGCTCGCTGACCGAAGCAGATTCCTTACCCAGCCAGAACCGGATCTGCTTGGGATTGGCGCTGAAGACGATGTGCGCCAGACCCTCGACGTTTTTGCGCTGTGCAGCGAAGGATGCCGTGGCATCCCGTAGACCCGATGTACCGTCTTTTTCACCACCGGCCACCGCGATCAGCGTGTTCTTCTTGATCCATTCGTTTTTCGATAATGCCTGCTTGAGCTGATCGAAGTTCACCTTGAACTGGTTGGCGCCTTCGGATCGTGCAGCTTCGTCGTCGGTCAGTGCCGGTTTGTGGGCTCGGCCCAGACGAATGAGGTCGTTACGCTGGCAACGATAGGACTCGCCCAGGTAGGAGAACTCGAACTCGAGGAGGAAGCGCTTGATGCGCTCGACATGGTCGGTATCCTGCGGCGAGAAGAGAAGGTGGATGTTGACGGCCGACGCCTTTGCGGTTTCGATGCCGAGGCGCAGCTCGACGTTGGGGAAAATCAGACCCACGCCAGGCAGACGGCCGCGGCGCTTTTCGTCAACGACCTGTTCGTAACGCTCGATGCCAAAATAGTCGGTGATACCGAGGGCGCGAATGGGTGGGGTCGAGGCCTCGATGGCGCCGAGAAACGCTTCCCATGGATCAGCGCCGGCATACTGGTCGTTTAGGGCGGTGCCGGGGGTATGGATGTGTGGATCCCAGCGATGCCAGATCGAACCTCGCTTGCTTTGTACCTCATATGCGTCGGCCATACGGTCCCCAGTGGTTTTCTTGTGGCGGTGTCCGCCGGGTCGCACGACATCGGTGCGATCTCATTGCAGTTGAAGCGTGGGAGTTGGAATCGGAATGCAGAGAATATAAGCCATTTTCCCAAGCTGGCTCAGCCGCTCTTCGTGGAATTCTTTGTCGCGATCGACTTGATGCCAGGCTGATGGCTACGAAGCGTTTCGGAGAGAAAAGTCCGTCAGTAATGTCATCAGTGTGCAAGACCAGTGGGGCAGCTCGATTGCTATGCGAATTGCATATTTCAGATCGCTAACTACGGGCGTCAGTGCATGTTTCGATATGCTCGCGGTAACTGCTTGCCGACCGTCTCTGAATGTTTCGGAGCGTCAAAGCCATTCAAGTTCTTCCATGTCCCGCCGTAATACGATGACAAACACTTTAAGGTCAGACGCCGGAACCCAGAGTGTTGGGTTCAACGAGATCGCCTGATTCGAGGGCTGCAAAGACGGCGGACTGACGCGACGAAGGAATCGAATGGACCTTGAGAATCTCGACATCTCGCCTGATGAGGCGAGGCAGCGTTTTTTTGAGCGGGTGTCAAGCGGATCCATTGCGCTGGATGGCGTGATGTCGCCGCTGACGCGAGAGCTGGCCGGCCGTTTCGGAACGGAAAGCGTCGATATGACTTTCGGGTGGGCATGTACCCCCACGGATTGGGTCTGCCCCGCCTGTGGAAGAGGCAAGCCAGAGATCGTTCGCTTGAACACGAACGGCCATCTGATGTGTCGGCTGGTCGAGCACCACGATCACATGAAAGACCTTGTCAAGGACGAATTCGAGCGTCAATGCAAATTGCAGAAGACCATCGTTGCTGACGAGTTTGCAAAGCGCTTTGCGACACGCGCTTCGCAGATGATTTCAGCGTACGACAATGCGATCATCTGCGACGACTGCAACGCTGCCGATCCGAAGGCCAAGGGTGCAGTGGGTACCCATAGGGACTTCTCCTATTCACCTCAGGAGATCAGGCGTTTCGTGCGGCCCCGACCCAATGTTCCGCACGAGATCGATGTGGAGGAGGCTGCAAGTATCTGGCAAGCCAATGAGGAAACGTTCGCGTTGCGGCTCAAAATTGTTGAACGCATCGCTGGCATCGCCGCGACCAACACGCATTGGTATCAGGAACTGCCTTATGGGCAACGCGCGGAGACGGTCTACCGCCAAGCCGAGTACCTGCAGGGACAATATCGCGTTCCCGGTGCGCTCTATGAGCTGACGGGCGACAAGCGGCGACCACCATCCCCGGACGCGAGCGCCTGGCGACGCGTCAAGCATAAACGTCCGCGCGTGGGACCGCGTCCTGAAGACGTTGGCTATCTCGCGAAGGTCTCCTTCGGCCGGCATTGGAGCGCCGTGACCGAATCATGGCGATGCCCCGCCTGCGACCGGACGAAACTGGAGACAGTGCGTAAATCCAACAAGGGCGATTGGGCGTTTCTGTTATCGGATCGCTCCTTCTACGCTCCCGGCGAACGGTGTGGCAGCAAGCGGGCCGTGGTCTGCGGCGACTGCGGCCGATTGGCGTCCGATCTTGGAAGGGAGGCGTGTCTGGTCGCAGAAGCCGCCACAGAAAGTAACTATGCGCAGTTCCTATCGGTTTCGGAAATAGCGCTTGTTGTCCTTCCGCAACCTCATGCCAGGCATAACGTCAAGAATGAGGCGGCCGACGATCTTGTGATGGACCTCGTCGAACGAATCACACTGCTTGAGCAGCAAGGTGACTAGCGATACGCGTGACTATATCCGAAGGGAAAAACTGAGATTTCAAGTATGCCAAGACCGGACATTGACCTTCGGCGTGACGATTTTCTGCTCGGGGATTTCCGAAATCTGGATAGATTGGCAAGGGTCGAACATCCGGGCCGGGATCAGGTCAGACTCCATGCTGCGACAGTACGGAGGCTACTGCTGGACGGGGAGTTAGGGGCTGCTGCCAGTCGGCGCGGGTTGCCGCTCAAATTTGCGGTTCCCGATTCCCAGCCGCTTGTTCGGTCAGCGAGTGGGGGGCATGTTGCTCAGTTTTGCTTGATGGGAATGGCGGGGTATGGAAATCTTACGGCGTTTATGTCGCCAGGTCCTGGCGGCTACGACTCCACTGCCGAGGAGTTCGATCCGAACAACGTTGTCCATCTCAATCTGGCGGAATTCCTCCGCCAGGAGGTGGCATTCTGCACTGGTGTGTTTCTTTCGTGGCACGACGTTATCGCTTATGTAGCGAACAAGGTTGCCGGCGTTCATTACGACACCTCTCCGACGGGGCGTCTCACCGAATCCAAGATGCGCGCCCTTGGTGAGTTGATGGACCGCTTTCAGATTCGCGCGGAAGGCGGATCGCTACTGTTGTACTCAGGTCGGCGCGCCGCCAATACTGAACCGATGGGAATCAGATACGAGCCTGACTCTATCGGGGGAGTGTTCTTGGAACTTCTTGCATGTGTCACGTACATTCTGGAAAGTGAATGCGTCCTCGTGCTCAGACGAAGCATTGAGCGAGACCTGTTCCTGTAAGGTCAAGAACGGTCCAACGTGAGTTTGGATTCGCGAGGGAACCTGGCGTAGGGTGCGCCTGGTACGTGTCAGCGAGCATGAACGACAGCGTTTGAAAAAGTGGGGGACGTGACGGTATTAATGACGGTATCGTCGACCTCAACTTCTCTTTTGGGCGATGGCCTCAACGATTTCGTCGAGCGGACGCCGGTGATTATCCAAAGCCGGCTGCCGAAAGCCGTCAAGTGCCGACCTGTAATGTCGGTATCGGCGACGGTATTCCCGTTACTCAAACGCGTGGCAGCGCCGTGTGCACAAACCTTTCAGCTTTCGATTGACAATCGAGTGGGTATATCGCTTAAGCTCGCTCGCTCAATCCCGCTTCTATTGTCGGCAGACTGAGCCGATCAATGTAGTCAGCCCACTCCTGCATAACGCGGCGACGATCATCATCAAACGTTGTTCTGTCGTAGGCCTTTTGCACATCGCCACGTTTGGCGTGTGCCAGTTGCGCTTCCAGTACATCGAGGTCTATACCGAGCCGTTCTCGTCCCACGGTACGAAGCATGCCCCGGAAACCGTGCGTCGCGTGCTTTCCTTGAAATCCCATTTCTCTCAGTGCTTTGCTCAGCGCGTCTCGATGTAAATGGGGAGTCTTCTGGCGGGCAGGGGACGGGAAGACGTAGTGCCCCTTGCCCGTGAGCAGCTGCACTTCGTTCAGGACCGCGATCGCCTGCTTCGGCAAGGGCACGATGTGATCGTGCCGCATTTTCATCCGCTCGGCGGCGACGTGCCATTCAGCTGTTTCCAGGTTCACTTCGTCCCACGGCACTGAAGCAACCACGCCGGGGCGAAGGCCAGTCAGCATCGTGAGTTTGAGGGCGGCGCGGGTAATGGGTGACTTGTACGCATCGATAGCAATAACAAGCGGGGCGATCTCAGTCGGTTTGGTTATCGCCGGTATGTGGCCTTTCTTGTGGCGCGGCACTACGCCACGAAGTGTCAAGGCAGCGCCATCTTCGCGTAATCCGTTCTGGACGGCGTAGGTCACGATGCCACCGAGGAACTGACGTGCTTTGGTTGCGAGATTAGGCGCGTGAGAGGCGATCGCTTCGAGTACAGGCTTAACCTCCGGCGTGGCAAGTGTCGAGATGGGCTTGTTGCGTAACGCGGGGGTGAGATATTCGCGTACAACAAACTCCGCTTTCCGGTAGGTCTCGTCTGCCCATTCCTTGCGCTTGAAGTCGAGCCAGCGCTGAGCCACGAGATGGAAGGCGCCTTTGGCTACGCGCCTGCGAGCGGCGACCTCGGCCCGGCGATGTTCGACCGGATCGGTGCCTTCACGTACAAGACTGCGTGCGGTCGCCGCGGACCGGCGCGCATCGTTGAGTGTGACATCAGGGTAGGGGCCGAGGCTGAGGAAAGTCTCCTTGCCCGTGCCTGGTCTTCGATAGCGGAATAACCAGGTCTTGGCGCCGTTTGGCCGGACCCGCAAGGCGAGCCCGTTACCATCCGCGAGAAGGTAGGGGCGTGCACGCGATCTGGCGGAGCGGAACACCAACTCCGACTTCGGTTCGACGCGTCTGGGCATGGGTTTGCCCTCGAATCTGGTATACGCAAGAGTATACGCAAAAATCGTCGACGTCAGCGGAATGTCCAGGATCTGTAGGCAACAAAAAACCCCGTAAGACTTTGATCTTACGGGGTTTCTCGGACTACCTCGGCTTACGCCGGAACAACTTGTGGTGCCCAGGAGAGGACTCGAACCTCCACGGTGTTGCCACCGCTAGGACCTGAACCTAGTGCGTCTACCAATTCCGCCACCTGGGCACGTCTTCAAACTAGACCGCTATTTTAGCAAGATGATTAAGTTTGTCAATCTCTGCTTCAAACAAACTTGCTTTTCTCATCTGCCCGGTTGAACGCGCAGCGAAGTGATGCAATCGCTACCGAACCACCGTCCTGCTCATCCGGAAATCGAAACACAAACAGCGATTTCAACGACCGGGTCTTACACAAAAAAGAGAGCCGCCAGAAGGCGGCTCTACTTTTGAATATGGTGCCCAAGAGAGGACTCGAACCTCCACAGTGTTGCCACCGCTAGGACCTGAACCTAGTGCGTCTACCAATTTCGCCACCTGGGCAGGTGATGAACAGCAAAGACCGCCATTATAGCGACCGATTCCGGCCTGTCAAGCGATTTGCCCAAGCCGAGCGAACCTCGCGGCAAGCTGGCGCACGACGGCTTCGAACGACCGCCGCAGGCCCGCCTGGCGCCCGACACGGGTGTTAGAATGCCTCGCAGTAGTTCGTTGGCACGGTGCGCATCCGGTGTCCCGACGCGAGTGTCCAGATGCGGGTCACCGATACGCGCGTCGAGCTGGCGTTGAACGAGCGGGACCCCGGCAGTGTCCGGTGCAAATCGCAGTAGTTGCAGTAGAGCAGAGAGCAGCAGGTGCAATGACCGAGGCAGCGCAGCCGCCCTGCAGAAGCAGCCGAGCGAGACTGCGCGCATTACGCAAACGCCTTCCAGGCCGGACCCCATCGCCGACCGCCGTCCATGCAACGAGAAAAAATCATCGACAAGCCCTTGAGCAAATTTCCGTATCCGATTCCAAGCCGCGAAGAAATCCTCGGCGTGCTGCGCACGAGTGAAACGCCGCTTGCCGCGAACGACATCGCCGAAGCCCTGTCGATCAAGCGCCAGGAGCGCGAAGGATTTTTCAAGCGTCTCGGCGCGATGGAGCGCGACGGCCAGATCCGGCTCGATCAGCGCAATCTCTATCAATTGACCCATCCGTCGAATTTCGTCGCGGGCCGCGTGCAAGGTCATCGGGACGGCTACGGCTTCCTGATTCGCGACGACGGCCAGGACGATCTGTTCCTGCCCAACGGCGAGATGCAGAAGGTCATGCACAACGACCGCGTGCTCGCGCGCATCGTCGGTTATGACCGGCGCGGGCGGCCGGAAGGGCACATCGTCGAGGTCACGGACCGCGCGAACAAGCGTGTGATCGGGCGTCTGCTCAACGAGAACGGCGCGCTGATCGTCGCGCCCGAAGACAAGCGCATCGGCCACGACATTCTGATCACGCAGAACACCCGCAAGGCGAAGGTTGGTCAGGTGGTGGTGGTCGAGCTGACCGATTTCCCGAGCCGTCATTCGCAGCCGCTCGGCCGCGTGGTCGAGGTGCTCGGCGATATCGACGACCCCGGCATGGAAATCGAAATCGCCGTGCGCAAGTACGGCGTGCCGCACGAGTTCAGCGAGGCCGCGCTCGGCGAAGCGGCGAAACTTCCCGACGAAGTGCGCCCGGCCGACACCCGCCATCGCATCGATCTGCGCGACGTGCCGCTCGTCACGATCGACGGCGAGGACGCGCGCGACTTCGACGACGCCGTCTATTGCGAGCCGGTCAAGGTCGGCCGCGGCGACGGCTTCCGGCTGATCGTCGCGATCGCGGACGTGTCGCATTACGTGCTTCCGCAAAGCGGGCTCGATACCGATGCGATCGAGCGCAGCACGTCGGTGTATTTCCCGCGCCGCGTGATCCCGATGCTGCCGGAGAAGCTGTCGAACGGACTGTGCTCGCTCAATCCGCATGTCGACCGCTGCGTGCTCGTGTGCGACATGATCGTCACCGCGCGTGGCGACGTGAAGGCGTATCAGTTCTACCCGGGCGTCATGCATTCGGCCGCGCGGCTGACCTACACCGAAGTCGCCGCGGTGCTGAAAAACACCAAGGGTCCGGAAGCGATCCGCCGCGCCGCGTTGCTGCCGCAGCTGCAGAATCTGTATGGCGTCTACAAGGCGCTCTTCGCCGCGCGCCAGAAGCGCGGCGCGATCGACTTCGATACGACGGAGACGTACATCGTCTGCAACGCGCAAGGCAAGATCGAGCAGATCGTGCCGCGCACGCGCAACGACGCGCACAAGCTGATCGAGGAATGCATGCTGGCCGCGAACGTGTGCGCAGCCGATTTCCTCAAACGCAACAAGCATCCCGGTCTGTTCCGCGTGCATGCGGGTCCGAGCGCGGAAAAGCTCGAGAACCTGCGCACCTTCCTGCGCGGCATGGGCTTGACGCTCGGCGGCGGCGACTCGCCCCACGCGAGCGACTACGCCGCATTGATGGCACAGATCCGCGACCGGCCCGACGCCTCGATGCTGCAGACGATGCTGCTGCGCTCGATGCAGCAGGCGGTCTATAGCCCCGACAACATCGGCCACTTCGGTCTCGCCTACGAGGCGTACGCGCACTTCACGAGCCCGATTCGCCGCTATCCCGATCTGCTCACGCATCGCGCGATCTACGCGATCCTGCAGGGCCGCAAGTATCAGCCGCAGCCGCCGCACGGCGTCGAGCTCAATACCGCGCTGTCGCCGCGTGCCCGTGCGATGCAGCAGGCCGACGAGGAAAAGCGCGGCCCGCGCGCGCGCGCGAACAACGTGGCGATCTGGGAAGAGCTCGGGCTGCATTGCTCGGCGAACGAGCGCCGCGCGGACGAAGCGTCGCGCGACGTCGAAGCGTGGCTCAAGTGCTACTTCATGCGCGACAAGCTCGGTGAAGAGTATGGCGGCATGATCAACGGGGTCACGTCGTTCGGCATTTTCGTGCAGCTCGATTCGCTGTTCATCGAAGGTCTCGTGCATGTGACCGAACTCGGCTCCGACTACTTCCAGTACGACGAGATCAAGAACGAGCTGCGCGGCGAGCGCACCGGGATTCGCTACCGGCTGTCGGATCGCGTGCGCGTGCAGGTGAGCCGCGTCGACCTCGACGCGCGCAAGATCGACTTCCGCCTCGTGCGCGACACGCCGATCAAGCCGCCGGTGGCACGCGGCATCGCGGCCGACAAGGGCGAAGGCGCCGGCCCGCGCGTGCGCGCGTTGCCGTCGGAGGACGGCGCTGGGTCGATGCCGGGGCCGCGGCGCAGGAAGGCCGCGCCCGCGCAGAGCGCGGCGGTCAAGGAGGCGCGCGCGGCGCGCGGCGCGGCGAAGAAGCATGGCGTCGCGACCAAGGCGACGTCGAAGCAGGCACGCAGGAAGCGCTGAGACTGTTGCAGCGCCGGGACCGCGCGCGGCGGGCACGTCGATACGTGTCGGTTGCGCGCGGTCTCGCGTTTTATCGAGGGTAGTGTGGGCTGTTTCGGTGACGCGAATCGACGCACAGGTATCCGGTTTCATCTTCATCATCGTGGCGCGCGTTGCACGCGCGCCCAATCAAAGGTTGTTCAGTCATGGCACGTCATAAGGTTTTATACGGTTTCCACGCAGTGACCGCGCGTATCCGGCACGATGCGTCGACGGTCGAGGATGTCTATTACGACGCGACGCGCAAGGACCGTCGTATGACCGAATTCCTGCAGGCCGCGAAGGACGCGGGCGTGCGTCTGATCGCCGCCGACGAAACGCGTCTGTGGGGCCTCGCGCGCACCGAGCGTCACCAGGGCGTGGTCGCGCGCGCGGGCGATATGCCGCTCGCGCAGAACCTGGCCGAGCTGCTCGACGGCATCAGCGGCTCGCCGCTGATCCTCGTCCTCGACGGCGTGACCGATCCGCACAATCTCGGCGCCTGTCTGCGCGTGGCCGACGCGGCAGGCGCGCACGCGGTGATCGCGCCGCGCGATCGCGCGGTGGGACTGAACGCGACCGCCGCGAAGGTCGCGAGCGGCGCGGCCGACACCGTGCCGTACATCACGGTCACGAATCTGGCGCGCGCGCTGCGGGAGCTGAAAGACGCGGGCGTGTGGGTGGTCGGCACGGCCGGCGACGCGGAAAAGAGCGTCTACGACACGGAGCTCGACGGACCGGTGGCGCTGGTGCTGGGCGCCGAAGGCGAGGGCATGCGACGCCTCACACGCGACACCTGCGATGTCGTCATGCACATTCCGATGGCGGGCACGGTGGAGAGCTTGAACGTGTCGGTGGCGAGCGGCGTGTGTCTGTTCGAGGCGGTGCGGCAAAGGGCGGTGAAGAAGTAGTTTTTATCGTCGCTTTGGTCGACGGTCAATGGTCGATTGTTGGCGCCCGGAACGCGGTGGTGGTTCCGGGCGCTTTGCTTTGAGCGCGGGCCATGCGGCTCATAGAGCAGCAGGATTCTGCAGCTGATTCGGTTCGATCCATCCAAACCCCGCTCGGTGCGCGCCACTCCGGTAAACTATCGATTTTTCACGCCTCTCCCGCCTCTCCCATGACTCAAGACGAACTGAAGCAACTGGTCGGCCAGGCCGCCGCCGATTACGTGAACGCCAACGTGCCGCAAGGCTCGGTGATCGGCGTCGGCACCGGCTCCACCGCGAACTGTTTCATCGACGCGCTGGCCGCCAGCAAATCCCGCTATCGCGGCGCGGTATCGAGTTCGCTCGCTACCACCGCGCGTCTGCAATCGCACGGCTTCAAGGTGCTCGACCTGAACGAGATCGACTCGCTGCCGGTGTACGTCGACGGCGCCGACGAAATCGATCACAGCGGCGCGATGATCAAGGGCGGTGGCGGCGCGCTCACGCGCGAGAAGATCGTCGCGTCGGTGTCGGACGTATTCGTCTGCATCGCGGATGCGAGCAAGGTCGTCGCGACGCTCGGCAACTTTCCGCTACCGATCGAAGTCGTGCCGATGGCGCGCACCGCGATCGGCCGTCGGGTGACCGCGCTCGGCGGCGTGCCCGTCGTCCGTGTGACGAAAGAGGGCGCGCCGTTCATCACCGACAACGGCAACGAGATCATCGACGTCAAGGGCTTGAGCATCAGCGACCCTCGCACGCTCGAGGCGCATATCAACGCCTGGCCCGGCGTCGTCACGGTCGGCCTGTTCGCGGGCCGCGGCGCGAATCTGTGCCTGCTCGGCACGGACTCTGGCGTGCAAACGATCACGTACGATCAGAAGTAAGCGGATCGCGTTTCTGTTCGCACCGACGCGTGTGAGCCGTGCCAACGGTTCACACGCGTTTTTTATTGAGCTTGCTCATTACAGCATCGCGACCCGGCGCATTTCAACCAGCGCGGAGACGTGGGGCGCGGCATTACGCGCATAGCGCAGAGGAAAGCGAACGAGTGAAGCGCTGAATTCGCAGGAGGAAAAGACCTTCCGAATGACTCGAGCACTGTCGCGCGTCGAATGTGGTCACCCGCACGCACAGCCAGGAAAGGGGCACATACACTCTTCTCTGAGGCCAGGTGGCGTTGTGTGACAGACAGGACGGAATATGAAAGTGGCGATCGTGCACGATTGGCTGGTCGCTCGCGGCGGCGCAGAGAGAGTGCTCGCGCAGATCATCGAGTGCTTTCCCGACGCCGATCTTTTCAGCATCGTCGATTTTCTCGAAGATCGCAAGGCGCTCGCCGGTAAGCCCGTTACCACGTCGTTCATTCAACGTCTGCCGTTTGCGCGCACTCGCTATCGCTCCTATTTGCCCTTGATGCCGCTCGCCATCGAACGTTTCGATCTGTCGAGCTACGACCTGATCATCAGCAGTTCTTGCGCGGTCGCGAAGGGCGTGCCGGTCGGTCCCGAGCAGACCCACATCAGCTACGTGCATTCGCTGATGCGATATGCGTGGGATCTGCAGCATCAGTATCTGCGCGAAGCGAATCTGCTCAAGGGGCCGAAGTCGTGGGCCGCGCGCGTGATGCTGCATTATCTGCGCGGCTGGGATGCGCAATCCGCGAATGGCGTCGACCGTCTGATCGCGAATTCGCAAGCCGTCGCGCGGCGCATGCTGAAAGCCTATCGACGCGATGCCGTGGTGATTCCGCCGCCCGTCGATGTGAACGAATTCGAACTGCGCGCCGAGAAAGACGATTTCTATCTGACCGTGTCGCGGATGGTGCCGCACAAACGCATCGATCTGATCGTCGAGACGTTCAACGCGACGCCGCAGCGCAAGCTGATCGTGATCGGCGATGGGCCTCAGATGGCGTCGGTTCGCGCGAAAGCCGGACCGAACGTGACGATCCTCGGCTATCAGCCGTTCGGCGTGTTGAAGGACTATCTGGCACGCGCGCGCGCCTTCGTGTTAGCCGCCGACGAAGATTTCGGCATCGTGCCGCTCGAAGCACAGGCCTGCGGCACGCCGGTCATAGCGTTCGGCAAGGGCGGTGCGCTCGAAACCGTGGTGCCAGTCGGCGACCCGCATCCGACCGGCGTTTTTTTCGCGCGCCAGACGGTGGCGTCGATGCTCGATGCGATCGACCGCTTCGAGCGGCTGAGCGCGTACATCACGCCTGCGGCCTGTCGCGCGAATGCCGAGCGGTTTTCGGTGCTGGTGTTCCGGCGCGCGTTCATGGCCGAGGTCACGCGCACGATCGTGGCGGCCGGTCACCGTCTGTCGCCGGCGGAATTGGGGGCGCTGAGGGAGCGGGTGGAGTGGGCCCAGCCCGATCCGGCAAGCCGGGAACTGGGCCTCGCCGCCGACGCAGCGTCAAAAAACAGGTGGGGGAACTGAGGTGAGGGTCTTGCGCTGTTCTCGCCTCGTGGAGGGTTCGATAGGAGAGCAAGAGGTTTTCGTCGTCATGCAGTGAGTTCGCAATAGGCAGTAACGAGCCGTTCTGACCTGCGTGTCCGGGCGGCTATCGGTGTGGGCGCGTGCGCTTTGCGCTTTGTATCGGCAGCGCGTTTCGCGTATCGCGCGAAACGTGCCGCGCGTGCAAGGCCAGCCGCGGCGGGCCCTTGTCAGGCAGGCAGGGTTTTACTTCAAAAACGACATCGGGGTGCGCGCCACGCGCTAGGGCGAGATATTCGCTGGCGCGGCATGCCTCGCGTGGCCATAACGACCTGAAGCAGACGTTCGCTAGCGTGTCCGCTTGACTGCCTCACTGCGAAGTTCGCCGTGGCGGCAGCGCAGCGTGCCGTGGCGATTCACTACAACGGGTAGTCGTCGTTAGCGCGTCATCCATTAACGCGCAGGCGACTTTTGGACGAGGACGAATTTAATCTCATGAATGCCGATCGCCTTCCGGGACCCTTTCCCGACATCTCCGCAACCTGGGCTACGTTGCAAAGCCAGTTGCCAATCACGCCGATTCGCACCGACGAGGATTATCAGCAGATGGTGCGCGTCGCCAACTCGCTATCCGATCATTTGAGCGGCAACGCCAACGATCCGCTCGCCGATCTGCACGCGATCGTGAAGGAACTGGTCGGGCACTGGCAAGCACGCAACCTGACGATTCCAAAAGCGGAGCCGCGCGAAGTGCTGCGTCATCTGCTGACCACGCATGGGCTCAAGCAGAAGGATCTGGCCGGCATCGCATCGCCGACCGTGGTCAGCGATATTCTCGCGGGCCGCCGCGCCATCAGCAAGAAGGTCGCCAAGGCGCTCGCGGTGCGATTTCAGACCGACGTCAGCGCGTTCCTGTAGAGGCGGTGTCGCGCGGACCCGTCCACGACGTGGTCCGGCGCGGCTGCTTTGCGGGGGCGCCAACGCAGGTGGCTGTCGATCGGGCCGCCGGCGTTGGCGTTTGTCGTTGGCGTTTGTATTTGCGGTGAGGTGAGCGCGGGTGTCGTTTCGGTTTCGCGTGTTTTCGGTAAGCCTCACGCGATCACCGGCACGCGCGGATGCGGCGGCGGTGACGGTGATGGTCTGGTCAGAACGCGTTGCGGCCGACAAAGCCCTTGAAGACCGTGATGAAGACGATTTTCATGTCGAACCAGAACGACCAGTTCTGGATATAGAACAGATCGAACTTCACGCGCGCTTCCATCTTTTCGACCTTGGTGGTCGCGCCGCGATAGCCGTTGACCTGGGCCCAGCCGGTGATGCCGGGCTTGATGCGGTAGCGGTGCATGTAGCCATACACCTGGTCCTTGTACAGATCGTCGTGTTCGACCGCGTGCGGACGCGGCCCCACCACCGACATCTGACCGAGCAGCACGTTCAGAAACTGCGGCAACTCGTCGAGACTCGTGCGGCGCATGAAGCCGCCGAGCTTCGTCACGCGCGAGTCGTTGCGGCTCGCCTGCGTGACCTGGCCGTGCGCTTCGTGGTGCACGGTCATCGAGCGGAACTTGTAGATGCCGAACGGTTGACCGTCGACGCCCTTGCGGGTCTGCCGGAAAAACACCGGCCCGGGCGAGCTGAGCTTGATGCCGATCGCGAGCACGACGAACACCGGCGCGAGCGCGAACAGCGCGAGCGCGGCGAACAGTCGGTCGAACATCAGCTTCGGCCACATCTGCGGCGGCGAGAGCGGCGTCGCGCTCAGATTCAGCGTCGGCAAACCGACGACATCGACGATCGTCTGGTTGAACAGCGACAAGCTGCGCACATCGGGAATGAAACGCAGATTGACGAAGTCGTGTCTGAAGGTGCGCGTGAAGCGGTAGATCGTGTGCTCTTCGCATAGCGGCAACGCGAGCCACACTTCGCTTACGTGTTCGTCGCGCACCTTGGCCGCGAACGCGTCCAGATCGGTCAGCACCGGCAGGCGGGTCAGACGCGCGCCGTACGCGTCGTGGCCTTCCACGCTGGTGTCGAACACGCATACGGGTCTGAAGCCCGCTTGCGGCGCACGCTCGAGATGCGCGAGCAGCGTGCGCGCAAAACCCGGTGCGCCGACGATCGCGACGGTGCGCGCGTTCAGGCCGCGGCGTCGCACGAAACGCAGCACCACGTGCATGACGCAGCGGGTCGCGATGATCAGCGCGCCGGAGATCAGCGTCGAATAACCGAACCACAGGCGCGAGACCGCATCCATCCGATGCAGCGTGAACGCGAGCACCAGCGCGGTCGCGACCACCACGAGCCACGCGAGCGCGAGTCTCGCGAGCACCGGCGCGAGCGCCTTGCCGCGCCACGTCTCATAGACTCCAAAGCCGGGAAACAGCAATAGCACCAGCACACAGTTGAACGCGATCAGGAGGCGCTCGGTATCGGCTAACGCGATTGGCGTGGAGAAGCGCATCCAATGCGCGAGCAGACCACCTGCAATCACGAAGAGCGCGTCGAGACATCGCGCAGTTGTCCTGAACATGGCCGAATCGATCCCGGTCATCGAGCGGCGTGCCGCTTATTCAACAGTCTCGGCCTGGCGCAGACGCGGCAGAAGACGATCGAACTCGCGCTTCACGAGGCCATAGCATTCGCACGCGCGGTCTTCGAGACCCTTGCGGTCGAGTACCTTGATATGGCCGCGGCTATGATGAATGAGACCCTCGTCGTGCAGCTTGCCGGCCGCTTCGGTGATGCCTTCGCGGCGCACGCCGAGCATGTCGGCGATCAGCTGCTGCGTGACCGTCAGATCGTTCGACGCGACACGATCCACTTCGATCAGCAACCAGCGGCACAGCTGCTTGTTCAACGCGTGATGGCGATTGCACGCGGCGGTCTGCGCGACCTGGGTCAGAAGCGCGTGCATGTACAGCAGCATCAGACGGCGCAGAAAGTCGGAACGCGCGAACTGCTGCTTGAGCGCCTGTGCGCTCATCCGGTAGGCGAAGCCCGCGCATTGCACCTGCACGCGGTTCGGCATGGTTTCGCCGCCAGTGAGGACCGGCACGCCGGTCATGCCTTCGCGGCCGACCGCGGCGATCTCGACGGAGCTGCCGTCCTCCATCGTCGAGAGCATCGAGATGATCGCGGTAGTGGGGAAGTACACGTGGTGGATCCGTTGACCCGAGTCGCACAGCAGTTGCTCGGTGCGCAGATGAACCAGTTCGAGGTGGGGAGCTAGCGCTTGCCATTCGTGCGACGGCAATGCGCCAAGCAGATGGTTACCGTGCAGATCGGATTGAAGTGTCAACATGATCGGTCCTCGCATGAAAGTCGCGCGTCGCGTGACTCTCTTCGTTTCTTTGATCCGATGCCCACATCCTGGACTGGGCTGCCTGGCGAGCAGCCTGGATGAAAAGCCTCGGCCCCGTTTTAGGCCTGTGTGCCGCCGCTTCTGTTGTAGCGCTCGTGTGCGGTAGCACTCTGTTGCGCAAGGGTATTAGCGAGGACCGTGCCAACGTTAGGGAAAACACGTGCTGATGCGGCGCAGCGAAGGAAGCCTCAGCGCGTCGAGAGGCGAAAAGCGGCTTTTTGTTTCAATTCTGCACACCCCCGCCCCGCGGGGAATGCATCGTATGAAAGCTTCGGGTTTCGGCCAATCCCTTGATATCACGGGCCTCGCGGCCTGATACAAGGGGGCTGTCGAACCTGTCTCAAATTTGAACCTGGCGCCGCATGCACGTTTTGAGGCGCTCTACGCGAAGTGCCGGAAATGATTCAGAAGTGTTAAGTGCGATCCGTGCGTTGTCGCACGCAAGGCCTTTCAGACGGGGCAACAGTCGCGTTCAGGCCAACAGTGAATGAGCCGGGCAGACAGTTCGAGACGTGCGAAGCGGGTTTTGGCGCGTTTCGCGGGCATGCGACCAGTTCAGAATGACCACTAGCCGTAGAAGATGGCGGATAGCGCATTGATCGCGCGGACTTCACCGGTGGGTGCCGCACTTGTTTCACCCGCTTTAAACGCTGCATTTGCTGCAGGTGCAACGACGTCTTGTGGTGCGGTCGCGCACGCGTCCGGCAGCAGCGGCTCGAGCGCAACCAGCGGCACGATACAACGCCGGTTCGGCGCCAGATGGAACCAGTCGCGCGTCGCGCGGTAGTGCGAATCAATGATATGAACGAAGCGCGCAAAGCGCTTCGTTTCGATCGCGAGCTGCCAGCCGTCGTCGTCGCTACTGCGTTCGACGTCGACCGTCATACCGAGGTCATCACGGGCATGCACGCTACGCTCGGGCAGATGGAAGGCTTCGGAGACGATCTCGCCGCTCACGGCGTCATATAGCGTTGCAATCGTGACATCGTGCGCGCGCGGGCCGAAGCGGTACGCATGCGTGAAATCGAAGAACTGGCCGAGGTGCGCGGCCGCGCTCAAGCGTTGCAGGCTGCGCGGAGCGAGCGTCAGCGCGCGGCGCGCTGACATGACCTTGACGCCGCCGTCGCGCAGGCAGGCCAGTTCGAGCTCGCCGCTAAACGTTTGCGCGCGCTCGTTGATCAGATGAATATCGAGGCCGTTCAGGCCTTCGTCGGTGAGCGTGACCTGCAACGGCTGCAGCGTGTGCGCGAAACCGTGCAGTGCGCTTTTGGGCCGTCCTGTTGCATCGATCATGCCCCAGCCCGCGCCCGCGCGCAGATCCTGCAACTGCCACACGAGCGCGCCGCTGCACGATGAGCCCGCTCGCCGCCATTCGGCGAACACATCGCTGATCAGTTCGGCCACCACCGCGCGCGACAGATCCAGATAACGCGCGGGGTCTTCATAGCGTATGCGCGCCGGCTCGACGCCGTAGAGCGTTTGCAGGTAGTAGTCGCGCACGTCGTCGAAGTCCCAGCCTGCGCCGGGATCGCGCGGCACGGCGGCTTTCCAGCGCGGATCGTGCGGCTGGATCGTGCCGAGCGCGTCGCGCAGCGTTGCATCGTCGGGAACGTTGGCGAACGCCAGGCATTCGGCGGCGAAGCGCACCTGCGCGCGACGCGCGTCGGCGAGCGGGCGCTGATAGGCGCCGACGCCGTAGTAGTGCGTGATGCCTTCGTTAGTCGAAAAAGGCCAGGGGCCACCCGAGGGCGAGTTACTCACATAGGGCACGTCGGCGCGTTCGCGCGCGACGAGCGCGGGCAATAGCTCGGTAAACAACGCTTGCTCGCGCCGCGCCGCCGGCAGTCCGAGCATGGCCGCCTGCTGGTCGACCTCGCTGCCGCCGCACAGCACCGCGAGCGAGGCGAAGCGACGCGTGCGGATCAGAAACTGGCTCGCTTCGCGTTCGATCAGTGCGCTGAACGCGGCATCGCTGGGGTAATCGAAATTCGCCAACGCGAAGTCTTGCCAGATCAGCAGTCCGTACTCGTCGGCGAGTGCATAAAACAGATCGGACTCGTAGAGCATCGTGCCGCCGACGCGCAGCATGTTCATGCCCGCCGCGCGTGCGAGCTCGAACGTCTCGCGCAATTGCGCTTCGGTGCCCGCGAGCGTGACGAGATCGGCGCTGGTCCAGCACGCGCCGCGGCAAAACACGGGCACGTCATTCACGCGTAACGTGAAGTCGCTACCGTTGGCGCCACGGTTCACTTCGATACGACGAAAGCCGATCGAACCCAAAGACTCGGATATCGCGGTGCCGTCGTCGAGCTGCAACGTCAGAGGATATAAAGTGGGCACCCCGTGCGTATGCGGCCACCAGCGTTTTGCATCGGGCACGCGTACGTTGCCGGTGAGTGTATATGCATCGTGCCATTGCAAACTCGAAACATGGCCCCCGCAAGAAAGTGTCGCGCGACAGGTGTCGGTGTCGTGGGGGTGCAGGAAACGTAACGTCAACGAAACAATCCCATCGTCGCGCTCGAGCCGACTAGTCAGATCAATCGTGTCGAACGCGTGCGGCGCGTCGCCGAGCAACTCGATGGGACGCCACGGACCGACCGCCTGAATCGCGGGGCACCACCCGGGCATGTGGCCGAGCAGCGTGGTGCGCACATTGCGAAGTGTCGGCGGTGAGGCGAGCCGCGGCCGCCAGCGCGCACGCGAGCGTTTGGCCGCCAACGCCGGCGTCAACGAGCGAAAGCACAGCACGAGCGTCGCGGCGCCATTCAGTTCGATGTCCAGATCATGTGCGATGAACATCGATTCGGATTCGAGCTGCTTCACCTCGTCGAGCCAGACTTCGGCGAGCGTCGCGAGCCCATGAAAACGCAAACGACGCAGGCCCGTCCCGATCAGCGTGAGGCGATACCAGTGATCGTCGAACGCGAGCGGCGCGGGGTGAGCGACATCGAGCAGACCCGCGGCACGCCGCGCGCTCGCGACGGTGCCAGGCACGGGCGCGACGAGCCAGCCTTGCGCGGGCAGCTCGGCCGGCGACGTATAGGCGCCGGCCAAGGTGCTCAGACATTGCCAGCCTGTGTCGAGACGCTGCGGCCACAGCGGGGACGCGCAGAACGTCATGCGCGTGCCGCGCGCGTCAGCCGCCGGATCGAGTGTCGATACATCCACGGTCAGGTCCCGGAAAAACGGCGCGCCACGAAGCGCGCGCATCAACGGATCAACGGATCAGTGCATCAACGCATCAACGCATCAACGCATCAACGCTTTAGCGCAGCAGAGCGGCTAGCGGCGGCAGCGTTTTTTCGTAAGCGCTTTCGAGCACGTCGAAGCAGTCTTCGCATGGATCGCGACGACCTCGCGCGATCGCGCGAATGAGCCGGAACTGCATCACCATCGACTCCGACGCGATGCATTGCGCGGCGGCCGGTATCGTCGGCGCAATCTCGATGCCTTGTGCGCAGAGCCACAGCAGATACTTCGACAGTAGCTCGAAGTTCGCGCCGAGCTGCCGCATCAGATTGAACGAGTACAAATGAAAGTACGCCTCGTCGCGTTCGAACAGCGTGTCGAGATGCGCGGGAAACGCGGCACGCCATTGCGATATCGGATTGATCAACGGACGCCGTTCCAGATGCGCGCGCAGCAATTGTGCCGACGCTTGCGCGAGCGCGGTACCTTCGAGCGCGGGCCGCGCCTGCTTGGCGAACTCGACGTACGGAAACAGCAGATCGGGTAGCGCGGCGAAATGCGGCAGCTTGCGAAACACGCCGTCGTAGTCCTCGCCCTCGAGCTGGTGATAGCCGGTGTTATGGAAATAACCGATGCGGCGCGCGGCGGTGTCGACGAAGTCGATGCCGATCGTGGTCTTCGGATGCTCGCGGCGATACGAGGTCGCGCGCGTATCGGGCAAGTAGTAGCCGTCCACTTCGACGAGCACGGTGTGTCCGCGCAGCGTCTGCGCGAGCACGCGTGCTTCGAGCGAGTCATAGATCGCGAGTTCCTGCACCTGGGTGCCGTACAGATGGTCGAGATCGCCGAGCGGAAACTTGAAGAACGTGAACTGATCGTCTTCGAAATCCTGCGTGACGGTAAACGCGAGCGCGGCGCGCGGATCGAGCCCGAAGCCGTGCAGCAGTTCAATCCACAGGTCGACGTAGCAATTGGTCTCCTGCCACACGCGCTCGCCCTGATGCAGTGTGTGCGATACGTGCTCGCGCAACTGCGCGCCAGAGCGCCCCGGCAGGGATGAGTTGGCGAGCACGCTGGGAAGCACCGAGGCCGGCGATCGATTCATGAGCGCTCCCCGGCAACGCCTGCCGTTTGCGTCGATTGCGTCGCTTGCCCGGCCTGCAGCGCATGCACGACGCGGCTTTCGGTGTCGCCCCACAGCAGCGCGCGCACGTCATCGGGCCACGCGTTGACGTCGAGCCCATGATGACGGAACAGCGCGAGCGTGATGCGTTCCATGCCGAAGCCGACGCAGCCCGTATGCGCGGTCGCGCCGTCATCGCAGGCGATCTTCCAGATCGCGCCGAAGTGGTCCATGTGATAGTTGAACGACAGGCAGGCCGTCTTGCCACGCGGATCGGCGATCGGGATCAGCAACTCGAACTTGAGCGCTTGCGCGCGCTGACTGTCGGCGACGATCTTGCCGCCGCGGCCGAAGAACGGATCGTTGGCGAGATCGACTTCGACAGGCAAGCGCAGCAGATTCACGAGCAGCGAACCGCGTTCGATCCACATCTGCCGGAACGCCATCACCTGCTCGGGACTGCCGAGGCGCACATATTCGCGCTGGCGGAACATCTGCATGCGGCCCGGATCGAGCGACGGCTCGTGGCGGAAGCAGTACGACAGCACGTCGATCGTGCGGCCCTCGGCGGGAAGGGGACCACGCCGCGCCATCACCGGATAGATCGGATAGCAGGCAGCCGGGGTCAACACGACCCGCGTTGGTTTCTGCTGCGCGAGCCATGCATCGCTGCGCTCGCCGTCGCCCTCGGCAAGCGCATCGTCGAGCGCGCGCAGCAGACGGTGGTGGCCCATGTCGTCGCCGCAGAACGAATGAACGGTGCCCGCGAGATTCGGAAAGCTCTTCAGATATTCGCTATCTTCGAAGTCGGTCCGTCGCATCGCGGGCGGAAAGCGCAATACCTCGGGCTGCTGATCTTTGCCGAGATGCGTAATCGCCACGTTCAACCGGTCGATCACGTCCTCGAAAATCTGGCTACGCCCATACAGGCCGTTTTCACCGGTATCGATCAGCAGGCCGGCGGCCAGCATCTCGTCGCGCAAGGTGAGCGACGAACCCATCTCGGCGGCGGTGGCGGCCGCGGCGACAGCGGCGCTATCGGTCGTCAGCTTCATTCAGGGTCTCCCCGGCGCGGCAGGTCGTTGCGCGAGCAGCAGACTCGCGGTGTTCTGCGCGATACGGTCGTTATTGATCATCAAGGGCGCCGAGTGCAGGTCGCGCAAATGACGGCCCACGCTATACGGCGTGCCGTTCTTGTAGCCCGCCATGCCGCAGATCATCAGCACCTCCTGCACGACCTGCAGCGCGGTGGTCGAGATGCTGGTCTTCAGCGTGTTCATGTCCGACGCGAAACCGAGCATCGCCGCTAGCGGCGCGTCCGCTTGCGCTGCGCCTTCGCGTGCCTGATGCGCGGCGCGCGCGGCGTCGAGCGCGACCGACAGACGTGCCTGCATCATCTGCAGCAGGCCGACCGCCTCGGCAAGCCGCAGACCCGCCGGCGGTATCGTGCCCGGCGTCGCGCGCGCCTGCGCGCGGAAGAATGTCTTGGCGCGATTGACCGCGTCGGCCGCGATGCCGGTCCACACCGACGCCCACAGCGTGTGCGACACCGGCAGCATGGTCTGATCGGCGATCTCGGCGAACGGCGTCGCGAGGATCTGTTCGGCCTGGCCCGTCGCGACGAGCCGGAAGCCCTCGCTGCAGGTGCCGCGCATGCCCATCGCGTCCCAGCCGCCGCGCCGCTCGAGCTGCGTGTCGGCGCGCAACGCGACGATCAGCACCTGGTCGGACGCGGCCGCGTCGGCGGTGCGCCGCGCGGTCACGAGGATGCCGTCGGCGTGGGCGCCATAGGAGATCGTCGGTGCGAGCTTTTCGATCCGGAAGCGCGCACCATCGAGTTCGACCGAGCACGCGCTCGTACGCATGTTGCCGCCGATCGTCTCTTCCGAGGTCGCCGACGCGAGCAGCCATTGCTGTTCGGCTAGCTGGCTTAGCAGGTGCGCCTGCCAGGCCGAAGCGCCGCGATGGGAGTCGATGCAGGCAACCTGGATCTGATGCATCGCATAGATCATCGCAGTCGACCCGCAGCCCTGCGCGAGCGTTTCGCAGATCGCGCCAATGTCGGCAAGCGACAAACCCGCACCGCCGTACTCGGCCGGCACCATTGCCGACAGCAGGCGTTCGCCCTTGAGCGCCTCGAATGCTTCGAGCGGAAAGCGTGCCTCGCGGTCCACGGCGTCCGCATGCTGCGCTGCGATCGCGGCGCAACGCTGCGCCGCAGCACGCCATTCGGGGCCGGACGCGAGCGCGGTCAAGGGGACGGTGGCCGCGGCCGGAGCGTCGCCGGTCGGTGCGCCGGTCGTCGGGTTCGCGGCCGACCCGGATGCCGCCGCGGCGGCCTGATCCCGCAGCGGCGCGGTCATGCTGCCGCCTTGGCCCGCAGCAACTCCGTCATCGCGGCGGCCATCGAGTCGATGCTGGAGAACAGGCGGCGCGTCAGCATACGGTCGGGAATTTCGACGTCGAATTCGTCTTCCATTGCGAGCATCAGATGCACGGTCGCGAGCGACGAGAGTCCGGCGGCGTAGAGGTCAGCGTCGTCGGCGAGGCCCTCCACCGGGACGTCCAGGCGTGCGGATTCGGAAAGGATGCGTCTCAATGCAGTCTTCATGCAGTGGTCCCCCCTGGGGTCGAAAGATCTGCCGATGGGTGCCGACGTCGGACGGAACGCCGGCACTTGATTTTCGTGTGTAGGGTCGGGCGGTGCGATGACCGCTGCGCGCATGCGCGGTGTTGCAGTGCGGTGATGCAGAAGGCCTCAGTGAAGCCCACTGCGATACCGGACGCACATGGGTGAGTCTGCGCTTTTTATTGACCCGTATTTAAGAATTGTCAACGCCGAGCGTCAGTGCGATGCCGCACGGAAGCGCAGGATTCGCGCACGTACCGTGTAGCTCATGACGAGGGACCGTCATGGATCGACCTGTCGTCGCGCACGCCAGGCATCGCCGGTTCCGCCGAAGTTCCTGACCACCGGGGGCGTAATGAACTGGAAAACGCTGGAGTTCGATCAGCTATCTGCACGTGAGTTGTATGTCGTGCTGCGTGCGCGCAGCGCGGTATTCGTCGTCGAGCAGTCGCATGTGTGCCTCGACGCGGATGGTCGCGACGAGCAGGCCCTGCACGTGTTCGCGGTCGAGGACATGGCGCGGCCGATGCCGGTCCTCGCCTATGCGCGGGTGCAGCCCGGCGATTCCGAAGATCCGGAAGTCACCATCGACAAGGTGCTGACGAGCCCGCTGCGGCGCGGCGACGGCACGGCAGAGATGCTGATCGAGCGCGTGCTCGATGCGATCGCCGAACGCTGGCCGGGCCGTGCCACGCGCGTGAGCGCACCGCTCGAATTGCGTGGCTTCTATGAGCAATTCGGCTTTCGCAAGACGGAGGGGCCCTATCTCGAACACGGGGTGCCTTTCATCGGTCTCACGCGTCAGGTGCGTGGCGCTCAGGCGCGTTTCGGTCCGCGGCGCCGCGAGCGTGAGGGCGTATCGTTCGTCGATACGTTCGAGCTGTTGTGATGCCACGTGGGCGGGGGCTCAACCTCGCGCCTGACCGGACGACGGCACCAGACGCAGCCAGAGCTTATGGAGCGCGGCGCGCAGTTCGCTAGAGCCACGCAACGACATCCCGAAGTTCGCCGCGCTCAAGACGAGCGCGGCGACGATCGCCAGCAGCAACGAGTCGATCGAGTTCGCGAGCGCCAGCGCGACGAGCAGAAACGCCAGATGAGCGAGCATGTTGCGCACGATGGTCCATGCATGCAGCCGTGAGAACGCTAGCAATACTGAGTAATCGAACAGCGCCTTCAGCACGACGACGACCCCCGCGCCCATGATGCCGAACCAGTGGATGCCGCACCACAGCGCGCCGGCGAAGAACGGCAACTGCAGCCAGCTGATACTCGCCACCGCCACCGGATGGGTTTGCGCCTGCAACAGGCCGCCGAGGATCAGCGACTGGCCGCTGAGCCACACGCCGAGGATCAGCACGCTCGCGACCGGCGCCGAGGCGGCCAGTTGCGGGCCGAGCCACAGCAGCAGGAACGGTTTCAGGGCGAACAGCGCGCCGATCACGCACGGCGTGAATGCCCCATTGAGAAACGCGAGCGCGTTGTGCGCGAGCGCATTGGCATCCTCGCGCGAGGCCGCCGACAGACGCGGAAACAGCGTGCGCACGATCGCGATCGGCAGCAGGTTCAAGCGGGTGATCAGGTTTTGCGGCGTCGCGTAGTAAGTGACGTAGCGCGCGCCAAGCAGGCTGCCGACCAACACGCGGTCGAGCGTCGACGCAATCATGTTGGCGCCCGAGAACATCAGCAACCAGCGGCCCTGACGGAACAGCCCGATCATCAGGTGCCATTGCGGCATTCGCAGGTGGCGAATGCCGAGCGAGCGAATCGCGGCCACGCCGAGCATCGCTGCGCCGATGAAGCGCGCGAGCACGGCGGCCGGAATCACGACCGCCAGCGAAGGAGAGAAGCAGAAGATGGCCGCGATCGGCAGCAACTGGAACAGCGCGGTGCCGAGCGTCTGATTGATGTTGTAGCTCGCGAAGCGCTCGACGCCGACGATCGCGCCCGCGAATACCCAGGTGACGTTCGCGATCGGCACGGCCACTGCGATCCACGGCAGGCTCGCCATCACTTCGCGCTGGAACGTCGGCTCGATTTTGACGCCGTACGTGATGTAGACGATGGTGCCGACATAGATCAGCGCTCCGCCGATGATGCCGGTGCCGAGATTCATGAAGCACGCGCTCCAGAAAATCGGCTCGATCGAATCGTCGTTGGCCGCGCGCGCCTTGGCGATCTGGTTTTCCGTCGCCAGACTGGTGCCCAGATCGAGCACGCTGAAGTAGCCGATCAACGCCCACACCAGGTTGATCACCCCGTAGCGTTCGGCACCCAGCAGATGAATGTAGGCGGGCACCGTCACGAGCGAAACGAAGGTCGGCGCGACGGCGCCGACAAAGTTGATGAAGATGTTCCTGACGATGCTTCGTTCCATGTTCCAGTGTCCGGCCGGGGAGGGGCGAGCAAATCGGGTGATTTTGCGCGTCGGCGCTGTTGCAGGGGCAGAGGTATCTGCGCGAGGACATGGGCGGCGGCATCAACGCGCCGCAGGTCTTACATCTTGCCCTGGGGGGCCGCGTGACTGTGTGGGTGGCCGTACAGATAGGGTCGATCAAGACGGAGTTAAATATTAAAAGTCATTACAAGGGCGTGCTGCACTGCATCTAAGCCCATTAGCCAATACACACAAGCCGCGGACTGAATCGTAGTCCAGAACAATGCGGCAGGACGCACATACGGGCGAGAACACCAGGACTGTAATAATCGAAAGGAAAAAACTCGTAAGGAGTGGACCGTGAGACCCATCGTCTTCGACGGCAAATTCGGCTGGTTGCATTCAGCCAACGGCCATGATGGCGTTGTGATGTGTTCCCCGTTTGGTTTTGACTCTCTGTGCACCTATCGCGGCATGCGCCGGCTCGCCGAGCACCTTGCCGCGCGCGGCATGCCGGTGCTGCGCTTCGACTATCCGGCCACCGGCGATTCAGCCGGCGATCCGACCGACCTCGGCCTGTGGCGCGCGTGGATCGATAGCGTCAAGCAGGCGGTCGCGCAGTTGCGCGCGATGACCGGCGTCAAGCGTGTCAGCGTCTGCGGTCTGCGGCTTGGTGGCATGCTCGCCGCGCTGGCCGCGCAGGAACTCGGTGACGTGCACGGTCTCGTGCTGATGGCGCCGGTGCTGTCGGGCAAGAACTACCAGCGCGAATTGCGCGCGCACTACCGGCAATGGCTGAAGTTGCCGGAGGCGATGGATTGCGTGGTCGAGCCCGATACCGGTGAATTCACCGAAGCCTATGGTTTCCGCATGTATCGCGACACGCTCGATGGTCTGCGCCCGGTCGATCTGTTGCGAGACACGACGCGGCCGGCCGCGCGCGTGCTGCTGCTCGATTCGCTCGACCCCGCGCGCGTCGATGCGCTGGCCGCCCATTACACGGAACACGGCGTCGAGGTGGAGCGTCAATCGTTCAACGAATACGGCCGCTTCATGATGGAGGCGCTTCAGAGCGAAATTCCGCACGCCGCGTTCGAGTCGATCGAGAACTGGCTCGTGGCGGGCACGGGTCAACCTCCGCGAACCGCGAAGCCGGTACCACAGCGAGGCGAAGAACCGGCGGGCGGCCATTATGTCGCTCCGCGGTTGCACGAAACGCCGGTGTGGATCAACGACGGCACGGTGTTCGGCATCTACTGCCGACCCGACGGCGCCGCGGCGGCGAGCGCGCCGGCGGTGCTGCTGCTCAATACCGGCGCGGTGTCGCGAATCGGCAATGGGCACTTCGCCGTGCGTTTCGCGCGGCGCCTCGCGCGTCAGGGGATCGCGTCGCTGCGCATCGACGTGGGTGGCGTCGGCGACAGCATGCCGTCGTGCGATACGGTCAGCCTCGACGCGCTGTACTCGAAGTCGTGCGCGGCCGATGCCGCTTGCGCGTCGCGCTGGCTCGCCGCGCGCGGCCATGCGGGCGCGGTGCTGCTCGGCATCTGCTCGGGCGGGTACGCCGGTCTGCATGCGGCGACGCGCGAACCCTCGGTAGTGGGCGCGGTCATCGTCAACGTGCAGAAGTTCCGATGGCATAACGTCTGTGACGAACACGGCAAGCCGATGATCCCGGTGTCCGCGTTCGGTTCGACGCGCAACTACATGCGCTCGATGAAACAGCCGGGTAAATGGCTGCGCGTGTTCAAGGGCGAGACGGGCGGCTGGGGCGTCGTGCGCGAGCTGGTGGTGCGAGCGCTCGCGCGCAGCGGTGCAACGCTGGCGGACCGGATCGAGCAACTGTGCGGCATCGAGATCGGCACGCGCGAGGAGCGGCATCTGTTCGCCGAGCTCGATGCGCGAGGCGTTGACACGCATCTGGTGTTCGGCGTGCTGGACGAGGGCGTCGAGGAGCTCGAGCGCTACTTCGGCGCGCGCGGCACGCGGCTCGCGCGCTTCACGCGCATTCACGTGGCCTTCTGCAAGCACACCGATCACGGGATCGTGTCGTCGGTCGCGCAGGAGAACATCATGTCCTACGTCGAGAACGTCTGTCGCGGCGGCTTCACGAAGCTGCGTCACCACGAGAGCGCGGCGCACGACGGCGAACTCCACAGACCGCACCCGGAGCATGACGAACATCGCAGCGCACGCGCGTTGCGTCCGTTCGGAGAGGCATAGCGCGCGTCCAGGGCCTGGACCACACAGGATCGGATAAAAATGAATCAGATAGTAGAGCCAGGTAATCCGCTAGCACCGCACACCGGGTCCACCGTCGCGCTTCACGAGCTGAGCGTGCAACCGGTGATTCTCGCGGGCGGCTCCGGTACGCGGCTGTGGCCGCTGTCGCGCGAACGCAATCCGAAGCAGCTGATCGGGCTGATGGGCGACGAATCGTTGCTCGAAGCGACGCTGCGCCGGCTCGACGACGCGTTCGACTCGGCCGCGCACGACGCGGCGCGCACCAGGCCCCCCGCTGTACCGTTGGTGGTGTGCTGCGAGGAGTTACGACTGCCCACGCTCGAGCGCGTCGAGCAGTACCGCAAGCCGGTGCGCATGCTGCTCGAACCGGTGGCACGCAACACCGCGCCGGCGCTGACCGTCGCGGCGCTCGCCGCGCGCGCGTCGGCCGCGGCCGGAGACGATCCGATCCTCGTCGCGCTGCCCGCCGATCATCTGATTTCCGATCACGCGGCGTTCGGCGCGGCGCTCAACGAGGCGCTCGCGCATGCTTCGCGCGGCGCGATCGTCACGCTCGGCGTGCCGCCGCAGCGCGCGGCGACCGGTTATGGCTATATCCGCACCGCCGCGGCCGTGGGCAACCAGGGCGCGCGGGCGATCGAGCGCTTCGTCGAGAAGCCCGATGCCGAGCTGGCCGAGCGCTACTTCGCATCGGGCGAGTACTGGTGGAACAGCGGCATGTTCGTGGTGCGCGCGTCGGTGTGGCTCGATGCGATCGGTCTGTGCAGTCCGCTGATCGCGGCGGCCTGCCAGGACGCGTTCGCGGGCGCGAGCATCGACGCCGCCGGCGCACTGCATCTCGCGCGCGACGCGTTCGCCGCCTGTCCGGCCGACTCGGTCGACTACGCGGTGATGGAGCGCATCGGACACGACGCGCGACTCGCCGGCGTGACGGTGCCGCTCGAGGCGGGCTGGTCGGAGGTCGGCGCGTGGGACTCGGTGTGGGACGCCTCGAGCAAGGACGGCGACGGCAACGTCGCGCGCGGCCGCGTGGTGTTCGACGGTTCACGCAACAGCTTCGCGCATTCGGACGGCCGGCTCGTCGCATGCGTCGGCGTGAGCGGGATGGTGGTGGTCGAGACCGCCGACGCCGTGCTGGTCGCCGCGAAGGATCGCGTGCAGGACGTGAAGGCGATCGTCGGACGGTTGAAGGCGCAGCGCGACAGCGAGGCCGACGAGCATCGCAAGGTCGGGCGGCCGTGGGGCTTTTATGATTCGCTCGATCGCGGCGAGCGCTTTCAGGTGAAGCACGTCGTCGTGAAGCCGGGCGGGCGGCTGTCGTTGCAGATGCATCATCATCGCGCCGAGCACTGGATCGTGGTACGCGGCACCGCGCTCGTCACGCGAGGCGACGAGCGCTTCCTGCTGTCGGAGAATCAGTCGACCTTCATTGCGCTCGGCGTCACGCATCGGCTCGAAAATCCGGGCAAGACGCCGCTGGAGATCATCGAGGTGCAGTCGGGCGGCTATCTCGGCGAAGACGACATCGTGCGCTTCGACGATCAATATGGCCGCGACGAGGGGAGCGCCGACGCGCGCCACGGCAGTTCAGACCGATAAGCCCTGCGATCAGGCGGCGCGCCGCGATCGTCATTCGACGAGCGGCGCTTGCACCACGTGCCGGGACGCTTCGCGACCCGCCTCCATTCCTTGCGTCTGATGCCAGATTTGTTCGCTTGAGCACGCAGGCGTCTGACCACGTCCGTGCAAATCAGACAATTTCGTCTCGCAACGTGCGTATTCGCACTAAATAAACCCCACAACACAGGCACGCTTCGACAAGCAAGCTTTGGAGCCTGGCGAAACAGACCGCGTTACACGAACGAAACAAATCTTCAGAGGGATAACCCTGTCAGGAAGTGTCCCAACTGGCGCATCCGTTTCGAAGCTAGCAACGTATCGGATAACGATCCGATTTGCATAAAAACGATACGTTCGGGCCTTTCAATTAACAGGCTACGCGGGGTCAACACCGCTTCGGGGATATCTCATGGAACAGGCAAACAAGGATCGCTCGCTGGTGAGCAAAGTCATGGATGGGCTCGTCAGCGGCATCGTCGAGGAGAAGTACGGCGCGATACTGCCGCCGCAGGATGTGCTGTCGAAGGAATTCGACGTGAGCCGCACCGTGATGCGCGAGGCGCTATCGATGCTGCTCGCGCGCGACATGCTCGACGTGCGGCCGAAGATCGGCACGCGCATCCGGCCGATGAGCGACTGGCGCATGATCGACGAGGACGTCGTCAACTGGCGTTTTCGCGCCAAGCCCGATCCGATGTTTCTGCGTGACGTCATCGAGTTCCGCATCCTGATCGAACCGCGCGCCTCGGCGCAGGCGGCCGCGCGCGGCAGCGCCGCCGATGTCGCGGCGATTCGCGAGGCGTTCGAGGCGTTTCGCGTGATCCGTCCGGGCGAGGCCGGTTATCAGGAAGCCGACGAACTGTTCCATACCCGCATCGTGATCGCGAGCGGCAATCAATTCTTCAAGCAGATGGCGGCGATCATTCGCGGCGCGCTGTCGACCGTCAATCCGATCGTGCGCGACCGGGACGGGTTGTGGGAGAACGCGATCGCGTCGCATCAGCGCGTCGTCGAGGCGATCGAGCGGCGCGATCCGAAGGAGGCCGAGATCGCCTCGCTCGCGATGATCGATTACAGCGCCGAGGAGATCGGCGGCCGGTTTTCCGCGGAGCCGCCGGCGCGGGTGTGAGCGCGGCATCCCGGTATCGGTGAGCGTCCGCCCGCGAGGGCGGCGGGGCGGCTGTCGAAGGTCGGTACGCGGCAAGCGTGCCGCGCGGTTCGTGGTGGCCAGGTTCGCCGCATGCATGTTCGGCATGCGCGACAATAGCGGCTCTTCGAACCGCATGGACCTTTGCACAGACGATGACAGATACGAAAGCGGCACCGCAGGCAGCCACCGTCCAACCGACCCCACCGACCCAACAGGCAGCGAAGCACATCCCCTCATCGCGCGAGATCCGCTGGGGGATCGTCGGCACTGGCCGGATTGCGCGCCGCTTCGCACAAGGGCTGGGCCACGTACCGCATGCGCGGCTCGCCGCGCTGTGGTCGCGTCGCGTGGAGCCGGCGCAGGCGTTCGCCGACGAATTCGGCGGGACCGTGTGCGAGAGTTTCGACGCGCTGCTCGCGAGCGGTATCGACGCGCTGTACATCGCGACGCTCCAGGACAGCCACGCCGACTACGCGATCGCCGCGTTGCAAGCCGGCCTGCACGTGCTGTGCGAAAAACCCGCCTGCATCAATCTTCCGCAACTCGAACGCGTGCTCGCGGTCGCGCGCGCTTCGCAACGGCTGTTCATGGAAGCGATGAAGCCGCCGTTCTATCCGCTCTACAGAAAGTTGCGCGAGCAACTCGCGGCCGCGCCGATCGGCGAGGTGGGCCTCGTGCGCGCGGGCTGCTCGGTGCCGGCCGTGCCGGCCGATCATCCGTCGCTGTCGTTTGAGCATGCGGGCGGCGCGTTGCTCGATATCGGCATCTACGAGATGTTTCTCGCAGTGGACTGGCTCGGCGCCCCCCGCGACGTGCAGACCTTCGGCCGGCTCGGCACGACCGGCGTCGATACGTTCGCGAGTCTGAACAGCCAGCACGAAGGCGGCGGCATCGCGCAGCTATTCTGCGGGCTCGATCTGCATGGCAAGGGCGATGCGCTGCTGATGGCCAAAGGCGGTCACGTGACGCTGCACGAACCGTGGTGGAATCCGTCGCGCGCGACGATCCGTTATGCGGACGGTCGCGTCGTCGAACTCGATGAGCCGTTCGAAGGTGGGGGATTGAACTACGAGACCGCGCACTTCTGCGAGCTGATTCGCGCGGGTCGGCTGGAGAGTCCGCTGATGCCGCACGACACCTCGCGCCAGATGATCGCGATGGCCGACGCGGCGCGCGCGGCGCTCGGTCTCAGGTTTGCCGGAGAGTGAGCTGAATGACGGGGGGTAGCGCTCAGTGCCGCGTCGGCAGCGACAGACGCCGCTCGTACCAGCGCTGCGCCCATTCGAGCACCTGGCACAGCACCCAGTACACGGCCGCGGCCGCGAGATAGAGCGGCAGCGGCTGATAGGTCGACGCGATCATCTCCTGCGCGCTGCGCAGCAGCTCGGTCACCGTGATCACCGAGACGAGAGAGGTGTCCTTGATCAGGCTGATCAGGCTGTTCGACAGGCTCGGCACCGCGATGCGCAGCGCCTGCGGCGCGATAACGTAGCGCAGCGTCTGACGTCGCGACAGGCCGAGGCTGTACGCGGCGAGCCACTGACCCTGGTGGATGCCCAGAATCGCGCCGCGCATGCTCTCCGACAGATACGCGGCAACGTTCGCCGACAATGCGATCACGCCGGCCGGCGTCGGATCGAGCGAAATGCCGAAGCTCGGCAGACCGTAGTAAATCACGAAGATCTGCACGAGCAGCGGGGTGCCGCGCATCACGCTCACATAGACGCGCGCGATCCAGTTCAGCGCACGGTTGTGGCTGATGCCCATCAGCGCGAGCACGGCGCCGCCGATCAGGCCGAAGATCATCGACAGGATCGCGAACTTGATCGTCAGCAAGGCGCCCTGTATGAGCACCGGCAGCGATTGGAGCAGCAGGGAAGTGATGGACATGGGCGGTGTTCTTATTGGCGCAGAAAGCGCACATCATAAACTTTGGCGCGCGATCAGGCGCGGTTCGCGCGATGCGGCTTGGGGTATACCTGACGCGCGGTGCGAGGCGAATGTCGACGGCGTGCCGCAAAAAAGCGAAGGGCGGCATCGCATCACGATGCCGCCCTTCGCTTCACTCCAAGCGTGTTACTTGATCGGCTTGCTCACGTCGATGCCGAACCACTTCTCCGAGATCTTCGTGAAGGTGCCGTCGGCTTCGAGCTGGGTCATCGCGTCGTCGATCGCTTTCGCGAACTCCGGGTTGCCCTTTTTGAACGGAATGCCCGACGGGTTGCCCGGGCCGACGTTCGCGCCGGTGCGCAGCGGCAGGTTCGAGTTCTTCAGCAGGTACGCGAGCATCAGGCGGTCGTTCAACGCCGCGTCGAGCCGGCCGGCGGCCAGATCACGCAGGTATTCGGGCGCGCCCGGGTAGGTCTTCACGTCGATGCCGGGGACCGCCTTGGCCATGTCCATGTAGTTCGTGCCGAGACCGACGCCGAGCTTCTTGCCTTTCAGCTCTTCGAGCGTGGTGAACTGGCGGGTGTCGTCCTTGCGCTGGATCAGCTGCGCGGCCGAGTACGTGTACGCCGGCGAGAAGTCGAGCGTCTGCTTGCGCGCGTCGGTGATGCCGACCTGATTGACGATCACGTCGAACTTGCCCGCCTGCAGACCGGCGATGATGCCGCTCCACTCGGTCGTGACGAACTCCGGCTTCACGCCGAGCTTGGCCGCGACCGCCTTGGCGATGTCGACGTCATAGCCGACCAGCTCGCCCGACGGCGCTTTCGAGTTGAACGGCGGGAAGGTACCTTCGAGACCGATGCGCAGCGTGCCGCGCTGCTTGACCTGGTCGAGCAGGTCGGCCGCGTGCGCGGTGACGGCGGTCAGCGACGCGCCGATCAGCGCGGTGGCGAGGAGCTTCTTCAGCAGGCCAAATTTCATCGTGTTCCTTTATACGTCTGGCGTTTTGACGGTCGAGAGCATAACAAACGGGACTATCGCAACCTAAATATCGTTTGTTTATGTCTATATGCGCGAGTCACGCGGATCCCTGGCGCAGTGCCTGCGCGCATTCGGCGACGAGCGCCGGACCGCGGTAGATGAAACCAGTATAAAGCTGCACCAGTGACGCCCCGGCCGCGAGCTTCGCGCGCGCATCGTCGCCCGAGAAGATGCCGCCGACGCCGATGATCGGCACCGTCTCGCCGACTTCGGCGCGCAGCTTGCGGATCACCTCGTTCGACGCGTCGAACACCGGCTTGCCCGACAGGCCGCCGGCTTCGTCGCCGTGCTGCATGCCGGTGACGGCGGTGCGCGAGAGCGTCGTGTTGGTCGCGATCACGCCTTCGAAGCGGTGCCGCAGCAAGGTGTCCGCGATCGATTTGATCTGCTCGTCGTCGAGGTCAGGCGCGATCTTCAGCGCGAGCGGCACGAGCTTGCCGTGCATGTCGGCGAGCCGTTGCTGCTTGTCCTTCAGCGCGGCGAGCAGGGCGTCGAGTTCGTCGGCGCCTTGCAGCTGACGCAGGTTCTTCGTATTCGGCGACGAAATGTTGACCGTCACGTAGCTCGCGAACGGGTACACGCGTTCGAGGCAGTACAGGTAGTCTTCGGCGGCGCGCTCGATCGGCGTGTCGGCGTTCTTGCCGATGTTCAGGCCGAGGATGCCGCGATAGCGCGCGGCCTGCACGTTCTTCACGAACTGGTCGACGCCGGCGTTGTTGAAGCCCATCCGGTTGATCACCGCGTTCGCCTGCGGCAGGCGGAACATGCGCGGGCGCGGATTGCCCGGCTGCGCGCGCGGCGTCACGGTGCCCACTTCGATGAAGCCGAAGCCGAGTGCCGCCAGACCGTCGATGCAGGCGCCGTCCTTATCGAGACCCGCCGCGAGTCCGACCGGGTTGCGGAACGTCAGGCCCATCACGGTGCGCGGCGAATCCGGCACGCGCGCCGCGAGCGCGCCGGCGAGGCCGGTGCGGCCGGCGGCGCCGAGCATGCGCAAGGTCAGATGGTGAGCGTCTTCCGCGTCCATGCGAAAGAGTTGGGCGCGAATGAGCGGATAAAGGGAACTGAGCACGGGATGAGGCCGGACGGCCGGAAAAATGGGAACCCGCTATTTTACCGGCTTTGGGCTTCGATGAGACTGCCAGGGCTTGGCTGGCGACAGCCGCGACCCGACGCCAGGTATCGACTACGGCCGCAGCGGTCCGCGTCGCCCATGCATGGCGAAATCGACGGGCGGCAACTCGATGCTGGCCGGATCGAGCACGCGCCATTCGCCATCGATCAAACCTTCGAGCGGCCGGAAATTCGCCTTGTACGCCATTTTCGGGCTTTCGCGAATCCAGTAGCCGAGATACACGTAGGGCAGGTTCAGACTGCGCGCCTGCTCGATCTGCCACAAGATGTTATAGGTGCCGAAGCTCGCGTGCGGCAGATCCGGCTCGAAGAACGTGTACACCGAGGACAATCCATCGCCGAGAATGTCGATCATGCTGATCATGCGCAGCGCGCCCTGCGGGTCGGGGCGTGTGTCTAGCCGCCCATCGGGTCGCATTTCGGGTCGCTTCGGCGACGGCTCGCGAAACTCGACGAGCCGCGAGTTGATCCGGCTTTGCAACAGGAACTGCTCGTACTGGTCGCGGCTGTCGCGATCCATGCCGCCGCCCGCGTGGCGCGCCGACTGGTAGCGCATATACAGCGCGTAATGTTCCTCGTCGTAGTGCAGCGGTGCCACGGTCGCGATCAGATCGCCGTGCTTTTTCCAGACCCGCCGCTGCGTGCGGTTCGGCTGGAAACGCTCGACCGGCACGCGCACCGGCACACACGCGCGGCAGCCGTCGCAATACGGGCGGTACGTGAACACGCCCGAGCGCCGGAAGCCCGCCTTGACGAGGTCCGTGTAGACGTCCGAATTGATCAGGTGACTGGGGGTGGCGACCTGCGAGCGCGCGATGCGGCCGTCCAGGTAACTGCAGGGATAGGGCGCCGTTGCATAAAATTGCAGCGCGGAAAGCGGAGAAAGAGGCAGCTCGTTGGGATGAGTCACGTTGGCAGCTCTCGAAGCGTCTCTGTATTGCAAATCCGGCGCACCTGGCGGTTGATGCCGCGATTCGATTGGCGGCGGACCCGGATTCGGCCTGATTTTTCCTACGCCGCTCGCGTGACGATTTCGAGCAGGGCGGTCTTGTCGAACCGCCACGGGATCGCCGGTGCGCCGACAGACGCGCGGACATGCGCGACGAACGCCTTGCGCGCTATCTCGCGGCCGCCGAGCGACGCCAGATGTGACGTATTCTGCTGGCAGTCTATCATTTCTATTTCGTGACGTCGCAAGTGGCCGACCAGCGCGGCCAGCGCCATTTTCGAGCCGTCGGTGACGTCGGTGTACATCGATTCGCCGAAGAACATCCGCCCGAGCGACACACCATACAAACCGCCTACGCGCCTGCCCTCGAACCATGTTTCGATGCTGTGCGCGTTACCGAGGCGGTGTAGCGAGGAGTAGGCTTCGACGACGTCGGCGGTGATCCATGTGCCGCGCTGGCCGCGTCGCGGCGCTTGTGCGCAGGCGCGCATCACCGCGGCAAAGTCCTGATCGACGCGGATTTCCCACGCGTCGTCGCGCAACACGCGCTTGAGCGTTTTGCGCAGCGACGGCGACAGCTTGAACTCGGCCGGGCGCAGGATCATGCGCGGATCGGGACTCCACCACAACACCGGCTGGCCGTCCGAATACCACGGGAAAATGCCGCGCTGGTAAGCGTCGATGAGGCGCGAGGGCAACAGATCGCCGCTTGCCGCGAGCAGACCCGGCGCGCCGCTCGCGGCGCCGAGCGCGCGTTCGACGGGCGGAAACGGATCGTCAGCGCCGAGCCAGGGAACCATGCGCGCCGCTCAACCTTCGCGCAGCGAGCGGAAGATGTCGCCGGTATGCAGGCCGAAACTGCCGGCCGCGCGGTCGGCGAAAAAAAAGCGCAGCGTCTGGCCGACGGTCGGGAACGCGATCTCGTCCCACGGAATCTCGTGCTCCTCGAAGAGCTTGACTTCGAGGCTTTCCTCGCCGGCGGCGACATCGAGATCGAGCAGTCGCGCCATGTAGAACAGATGCACCTGATGCACGTGCGGCACGTTCAGCAGCGAAAACAGGTTCTGCACCTCGACGCGCGCGCCGGCTTCCTCGAGCGTTTCGCGCGAAGCCGCCTCGGCCGTCGTCTCTCCCATTTCCATGAAGCCGGCCGGCAGGGTCCAGTAACCATAGCGTGGTTCGATCGCGCGACGGCACAGCAGCACCTTGTCGTCCCACACGGGAACGGTGCCGACCACGTTACGCGGATTCTGATAATGCACGGTGCCGCAACTGCCGCATACGAAGCGCTCGCGATTGTCGCCCGGCGGAATGCTCAGACTGACGCCGTGGCCGCAGACAGAACAGAATTTCATTGGAAGGGGGACGAGAAAGGGTGATAGGAGTTTATCACCGGGGCGGGGGATTACTGAGGCGCCTCCGGAGGCTGCGCGATAAGACGTTCAATGCGGCGAGCGCCGTCGCGTCTGACATTGCTTGACAGTGGCCTTTCGGATCCGCTGATAGCATCGGTGCTGATAGTTGCGATGGAAGCCCCTGCATCCACTGCAATCATCTTTCTCTCTTGTACATTGCCTCGTAGTCTTGGCGCGTCATTCACCTGACGCGTTTTTTTTCGTTTGAGGCTGGCGTGAGTATGCGGTTGCCCCTGGAGTGCAGGTATTCGAGGCGACAAAAACAAAAAAGGGTTACACGCCAATGCGTTGTAACCCTTCAATGATTTCGTTTTGGTTGCGGGGGTAGGATTTGAACCTACGACCTTCGGGTTATGAGCCCGACGAGCTGCCAGACTGCTCCACCCCGCGTCCGTCGAAGAAAAGATTATAGACCAACCAGACGGCCCGCGCAATAGTGATGTAAGAATTGGCTTCATTAGTTTCGCGCGAGCGCGCGACGTCGCTGATCGGAACGGCTGCGCAAAGCCGCGCGCGGATGCTGCGCTAGAATTCAGATTCCCTCCTTGGCTCGCCGGATCTTCATGACGGCGGGCCCTCCGACTCTCCGCTCCGTTCTGAACTCCATGGATATCGCTCACGATCTGCAGGTCATCGCCATTCAGGAAAAGACCCTCGTGTTTCCCCGCTTCGATGCCGACCGCGCCTGGCAAGTCGGCGCGTATCTGCACGAGGTCGCGAAAGCGCGCGGCATTGCCGCCGCGATCGACGTGCGCACGTTCGGCCAGCCGCTCTTTTTCAGCCTGCTCGATGGCGCGACGCCGGACAATGTCGACTGGGCGCGCCGCAAGGGCAACACCGTCGCGCATTTTCGTCGCAGCTCGTACGCGATCGGTCTGAAGATGCAACTCGCGGGCGCGACGCTAGCCGACAAGCACGGCCTGCCGGCCACCGAGTACGCATCGCACGGCGGCGCCTTCCCGCTGACGGTGGAAGGCGCGGGCGTGATCGGTTCGATCACCGTGTCCGGTCTGCCGCAGCGCGCCGATCACGAACTGGTGGTCGAAGCGCTGTGCGCGCATCTCGGGCACGACTACGGCAAGCTCGCGCTCGCGAAGAGTTGACCGATGCGCGTACCCCCGTATGCGCTGCTCGCGCTCGCGATCGTCGCCGAGGTGATCGCCACTTCCGCGCTGCGGGCGGCGGACGGTTTTTCGCGCTGGCTGCCGTCGACGGTCGTCGTGCTCGGCTACGGCATCGCGTTCTATTGCCTGTCGCTGACGCTCAGGAGCATTCCGGTCGGCATCGTCTACGCGGTCTGGTCCGGCGCGGGCATCGTGCTGATCACGCTGGTCGCCTTGGTGCTGTACCGGCAGGTACCGGATGTGCCGGCCATCATCGGGCTTGGACTGATCGTCGCCGGCGTCGCTGTATTGAATCTTTTCTCGAAGATGCAGGCACATTGAGCGTCTGCGCAACGCGCGACGATCGGCTTACTTGCAGCGCACGATCATCGAGCGGTTTTTCACGTTCGCCGACACCACGTTCGTGACGCTGCCGCCAGCGGCGCCGCCTTCGTCGTTGTCCTTCGACACGATGTCGTAACCGGTCGCGCCGCAGGCCTTGCCCGCTTGCACGTAGCACGAGGCCCAGCTCGAGCCGGCGTCGGCGCCGCTGCAGTTGACCGCGAAGCCTGTCTGGCCGTTCGGCAGATTGATCAGCGTGGTCGTGTTCGACGACGCGCAGCCACCCAGTCCCACGGCGAGCAGCAACACGGCGGGCAACGCGGCCGGCAGCGACACCCGACGCACGAGGGCAAGCGCGGCGCTGGATCGAGGGCGTTGGAATCGGCCGGCGCGCCGCGGTTGCGTCGTGAATTGCATCGTGTTGTGTCCTTTCATTCAGATAGAGGGGGCTGCCGGAGAGGGAGCCGGCACCTACGTCGATGGCGCGCGCCGCGTGTCAGGGCGCTTCGACCGTAATGCCCGCTGCGCTGACGAGCCGCCGGGCTTGCGCGCCTTCTTCCGTGGCCGCGTCCTCCCAGATGCTGATCGCTTTCGGGATGTCGATGCCATGACTTTCGGCGTACGCAAACCAGCGGTTCGCCGCATCCGGCTCGGGCAGTTCGTGATTCTGTAGAAAATATTTTCCCATATTGCGCTCACTGGTCTCGAAAAGGCGTCGTAACAGGCGCGGATTGGACAGCACGGAACATGCCATCACGGAGGTTCGACCGGCCTGCGCGGCAGAAGTGCGGGACGACGCAGGCGCGGTGCTCTCGCTCGTCTCGCGGGCAGAACTTATCGCGCGGCGGCGCGCCTTATCTTCATGGCGCCGTCGCGACTGGCGGCAGCTCACCCACCGCAAGAGGAGAACGAAGATGGCTGAACGGGTCAGTGGCCCTTATCGCGGCTATTACATCAGCGCCAGCGCACGTCTCGTGCCGGTTGGCAGCGCGTCAGGCGCTCCGCAGGACGCCGACGCGCACCCTCATGAGGGTGGTACTTACGTCGGCTCGGTCAGTCTCGCCGAACTGGGTCCGGACGATCCCCATCGGATGGAAACGCTGCTGGAACTCGGCGACCGGGAACGCTTCGGCAGCGAAGAAGAGGCGCTCGCGTTCGTCGAACAGGCGGCGCGCGACTACGTCGATCGATTGCTGGATGGGCAGTGAGCGTGGCGGCGAAGCGCGGGCAAAAGGTTGGCCGAAGTGCTCGCCAAGGCGGCGCGCGACGCCCTGAATCAGCCGCCCACGCACGCTGGACCGCAATCCGGCGGCGCGAGTACCATAGCGGGACCCGCGAGGATGGGCGGCGCTGTGCTGCCGTCCGCGTGTGCCACCGTCCCGCCGCCACCTTCTGACGAGGCGAACATGGAAATCCGTTTTTCCGCCGACGCGCCTGCTTACCGCGACTCCAACCTGACCGTCGTCTTTTCCGCGCTGGTGGACGGTGAGCCGGTGCCGTGCGCGATCTCGGTCGAAGCGCTCGAGGATCATTTCGGCGCGTACAGCGAGGATCTCGAAGGCTGGCTGCGCGCGTTCGATGCGGGTCGGCCGCGTATCGAGGCCGTCGCGCGCGAACATCTGCAGATCAGCAACGGCACGCCGGTGCTGCTCAAGAGCGGCCACTTTCCGCCGGGGCAAATGGCGGGTTAGGCGCATCCGCCGTCAGACCATCGGCGCGAGCGGCCGGGCGCTCGTCCAGCGGGTCGGTCAATCTGCCTACGCATCGCCAACGATTTGCCGCTAATTCACACTGCGCGCCGCCACCGCTTCGCGTGCCGCTTCGAAACTCCGCCTGATCCCTTCCTGATATGACGTCTTCCTGAGCGGCCCGATCAACGTCGCGAGCGCCGAGTCGTCGAGCACGACCGGCTCGGTCATCAGATAGTTCATCTCGACGAGTTCGCGCATCAGCGGATTGAAGAGCCCGAGCACGCGCAGCATGCCCTTGCCGGCCACCATCAGCTTCGGCTCGCGGCCTGCGAGCGCGTAGGCCTCGCGCGCCACTTCGCGCTGCGTGATCGTACCGGCGCCCGCGAGATGCCACCAGCGGCCATAGGCCTCGGGCGTGCGCGTGAGTCGTTCGACCACCGGTCCGACGTCGGGCAGATAGATGAATTCGTGTGGCACGTCGATGGGCCCGATCAGCTGTGCGCGCCTCGCCGTCGCGGCGCCGACGAACACATCGTGCAGCAGGCTGCGCTCGACGCCCGGTCCGTAAAAATCGGGCAGCCGCAATACCAGCGTTTCGAGACCGTGTCGGCCATGCGCGGCCAACACGAGCTTTTCCTGCTCGAGCCGCATGCGGCCCTTGAACGTGTGCGGCTCGCGCGGATGATCTTCGCGGATCGGGTTGCCGCGCGCGCGGCCATATGGATAGACGGTGCCGATCAGAATGAAGCGTTCGACGCCTGCCGCCGTCACGCCGGCCAGCGTTTTCTCCATCAACGGCGGATGCTGGGCGAACTGGTCGTAGGGCACGCCGACGAGGTAGATCACGGTCTGCAGACCGGCGGCCGCGGCCAGGATCGACGCGGGATCGTCGGGATTCCAGGTGACGATTTCAGCATGCGGGTCCTGGCCGAAGCTCCGTTGCAGCGCATCCCGCGAGCGGCCGACCACCCGGTAGTCGCGGCCCGCCGCGCCAAGCGCCGCCGCGATGCTTTGACCTGCCGCGCCCGCGGCACCGAACAGACCGACCTTTCCTGTGACTTCCATGACGACTCCCTGGATGGCGCCGCGACGTCGTCGCGCGACCTCGTGGCATCGAAATTTGAGTGATGAAAATTTACTGAACATCGTTCAGTAAACGGTGTTCAGTTTAATTTGACTTTTCAGTTTGTCAACCTGAAAATTGCCAGTCATGGGAATCGCTGAAAGAAAACACCGCCAGAAGCAGGCGCTGCGCGAACGCATCCTCGATGCCGCGCGGCGCATCGTCGTGCGCGAGGGCTTCGACGCGCTATCGATGCGCAAGATCGCCGACGCGATCGAATATTCGCCCGCCACGTTGTATCTGCATTTCGCGAGTCGTGACGACATCGCGCGGGCTTTGTGCGCCGAGGGTTACGCGCAGTTGCTCGCGACCTTCGTGCCGCTCGTGCAGATCGCCGATCCCGCCGAACGGCTGAAGGCGCTCGGACGCGCGTACGTTGCGTTTGGCGTCGAGCATCCGGAGACGTATCGGCTGATTTTCATGGAGGATCCGAGCTATACCGGCGCGGCGCTGGGTGGCGATGCAACCGCGAACCCCCAGACCGGTGATTCGAGCCAGGCGCCGGGCCAGACAGGCGACGACCCCGGCGACGCCGCGTTGCACATCATGATCGACGCGCTCGACGAGTTGCGCGCCGCGGGGCGTCTGTCGGCGTCGGTTGCCTCGGTGGAGCCGGCGGTCTGGGCCGAGGCGTTGTGGGCGAATCTGCATGGCATCGTCGCGCTGAATCTGACGTGCCCGGTGTTTCCGAGCGCGCCGCTCGACACGCTCGTCGGGCTGACGCTCGACGCCTGGCTCGGCGCGCCGCAATCCGTGGCGGCGGACGCATCAACGGGCGCCGTCGCGCGTGGCAAAGAGGCCGCCGATTCCACGCGGCCGACGCCCGCGCCCGCCGGCAAGCGAAAAGCCGGCAGCGCGTGATAACGTTCAGTTCCACCTGATACCGCGCCGCCGCGCCCCGTTCTCCATGCCCACGTCCGTCTCGCCCGCCACTAGCGACGAAATCGCGACCCACGTCGCCAACCGCATTGGTTTCATCGAACTGGAGCGGCCGAAAGCGCTGAACGCGCTGTCGACCACCATGATCCGCGCGATCCACGCGGCGCTCGACCAGTGGCGCGAGGACCCCGAGGTGCTGGCCGTCGTCGTGCGCAGCCGGCACGCGCGTGCGTTCTGCGCGGGCGGCGACATCCGCTTCATGTACGAGGCGGCGCAACGCGGTGACCAGCCGGCGCGCGACACGTTCTTCGGCGAGGAATACCGCCTCAATCACGCGATCTTCACGTACCCGAAGCCGTATATCGCATTGATGAACGGCATCGTGATGGGCGGCGGCATGGGTATTTCGCAGGGCGCGCATCGCACCGGCGGCCTGCGCGTCGTCACGCAATCGACGCAGATGGCGATGCCCGAAACACGCATCGGCCTTTTTCCCGACGTTGGCGCGGGCTGGTTTCTCGCGCGCACACCCGGCGCGATCGGCCGCTACCTGGCGGTGACCGGCGCGACGATCGGCGCGGCCGACGCGCTATATGCAGGCCTCGCCGATGCCTATATCGACGACGAGGCGTTGCCAGCGCTCATCGATACGTTGTGCCGGGAACCGTTCGAGAGCGATGCGGATGTGCTTGCCTGCATCGAGCGCGAGACACGCGCGTTTCAGGTCGCGCCGCGGCCCGAGGAGAGCGCGCTTGCGAAGGCACGCACGCTGATCGACCGGCATTTCGCGCAACCGGACGTCGCGCGGATCCTCGCTTCGCTCGAACGGGAGCGTGAGTGCGGCGACGATGCGGCGGAGTGGGCCGAGCAGACGATCGCGGTGCTGCGCGAGCGCTCGCCGCTGTCGATGGGGGTTTCGCTCGAAGTGGTCACGCGCGCGGAAGGGTCGATGGCCGACGTGCTGCGCACCGATCTCGATCTGACGCGCTCGAGCTTTCTGCTCGGCGACACGGTGGAAGGCATTCGCGCGCGCATCATCGACAAGGACAACGCGCCGCGCTGGCGCTTCGCGCGCATCGAGGACGTCAAGCCGGCCGATGTGGAGAAGATGTTCGAGAGCCCGTGGCCGGCGAACGAGCATCCGTTGCGCGATCTGCGCGATCTGCGCGGGTAAGCGCCCGCAAAACGCGCCGCGGCCGATCCCGCCCGCGTGAATCTACGCGCTGCGCGAAGTCACGCGCACCGCGCTTATTCCTCTTCCTCGCTCGCCATGAACGCGCGCATGAACACGAGCGCGCCCCAACCCCACATCGCGTTCGCCGCGAAACCGACCGTGAGACGCGGCAGCATGTTGCCGCTCGGCCAGATGCCGCGCAGCGGATCGACGACGAACACGCTCGCCGCCGTCAGCACGATGCCGCCGAACACGAAGGCGGGTAGCCACGGCGCGTGCCGATGCGGCGCGACGCGCAGCAGCCAGGCCATCAGCACGGCCCAGCACGCGCTCCAGATCGCATTCGCGATGAATTCAGGCAGACCAAGGGGCAAGAAAGGTGCGGTCGAAAAACCGCTGGGTTCGATCATGCCGGCGGCGTGCATCAGTCCCAGCGTCGATTCGCGAAAGAACAGGGAAGCCAGAAAACCGGCGACAAACGGCAGAATAATTTTATGCATGCATTGCACCGGCAACGTACAGGCGACGCGAATCGCAAGACCTGCACCGGGTGATTGGAAACGTGCGCCATTATATCGACCGGGGTAGGCCGGCCGGGGCCGCGTGTATAAAGCGCAACATCTGTATGCGGTAGCGCCGGGCTAATCACGAAAGCGGAAATCCTAAGCTCAAAAAAATCGTTCAAAAGCCGCGGACCGCTCCATAGACTGTTCCCTCATACAGACGGCGCCGGTGTCGCCGTGATCCGTTGAATCGAGCGCATCGCGCGCACGCTGGTGGTGTGAAGCCATCGTCCGTTTCTCAATCCATTAACCCGTCGCAGCGCCTCGCCGGCAACCGGCTCGATGCGCGCGGCCGGCGCTCGCGCGCACCGTTTTCATCCCGTTAAGAACAGGCAGGAGCAACAACATGAATGTGTTCTGGTTCATTCCGACTCACGGCGACAGCCGCTATCTCGGTACGTCCCAAGGCGCACGCGCAGCCGACTACGACTACTTCCGGCAGATCGCCGTCGCCGCCGATACGCTCGGCTACGAGGGCGTGCTGCTGCCCACGGGCCGCTCGTGCGAAGACGCGTGGGTCGTCGCGTCGAGCCTGATTCCCGCGACGCAGCGGCTGAAGTTCCTCGTCGCGATTCGCCCCGGGCTGTCGTCGCCGGGGCTCGCTGCGCGCATGGCCGCGACGTTCGACCGGCTCTCCAACGGACGCCTGTTGATCAACGTGGTGACGGGCGGCGACGCGGCCGAGCTCGCCGGTGACGGCGTGATCGTCGATCACGACACGCGCTACGAAATCACCGACGAATTCCTGCATATCTGGCGCAAGCTGCTCGCTGCATCGCACGGCAACGAAGCGATCGATTTCGACGGCAAGCATCTGCAGTCGAAGGGCGGCAAGGCGCTGTATCCGCCGGTGCAGAACCCGCATCCGCCGCTGTGGTTCGGCGGCTCGTCGGCGGCCGCGCACGACATCGCGGCCGAGCACATCGATACCTATCTGACGTGGGGCGAGCCGCCCGAAGCGGTCGCGAAGAAGATCGCCGACATTCGCGCACGCGCCGCGGCGCGCGGCCGGCAGATCCGCTTCGGTATCCGTCTGCACGTGATCGTGCGCGAGACCGAAGAAGAAGCGTGGGCCGCCGCCGACAAGCTCATCAGCAAGCTCGACGACGACACGGTCGCGCGTGCGCAGGCCTCGTTCGCGAAGATGGATTCGGAAGGGCAGCGTCGCATGGCCGCGTTGCACGGCGGCAAGCGCGGCGGGCGCGAGCAGCTCGAGGTGTATCCGAACCTGTGGGCGGGCGTCGGGCTCGTGCGCGGCGGCGCCGGCACCGCGCTGGTCGGCAATCCGGAGCAGGTGGCCGCGCTGATGAAGGAATACGCGGCGCTCGGCATCGAGACGTTCATCCTGTCGGGCTATCCGCACCTCGAAGAATCCTATCGTTTTGCCGAACTCGTGTTTCCGCTGCTGCCACAACGCTTCAGCAAGGTCGCCAACGGGCCGTTGTCGGGGCCGTTCGGCGAGATCGTCGGCAACAGCTATCTGCCGAAGGCGGCGAGTGCGAGCTGAGGGCGCGCGCTCGACGAACGACAAGGAGAACAGCAACATGAGTGACACTGCTTTGAGCGCGGCAACGGGGGCGACCCGGCAGACCGCGTCCGCGGCGCGCGCTGCCGCGCTGCGCCGCTTCGGCGCGCATCTGCTGCCGTGGCTCGCGCCGCTCGCGATCCTGCTCGCGTGGGAAATCGCCGCGCGCAGCGGCGCGTTGTCGACGCGTGTGCTGCCCGAGCCGCTCGCGGTCGTGAAGGCCGCATGGTCGTTGATCCAGTCCGGCGAAATGTGGGCGGACGTGAAGGTCAGCACGTGGCGCGCGGTGTCGGGCTTTGCGATCGGCGGGGGCATCGGTCTCGTGCTGGGACTCGCGACCGGGCTCTTCAAACCCGCCGAAATCGTGCTCGATTCGAGTGTGCAGATGATCCGCAACATCCCCGCGCTCGCGATGATTCCGCTCGTGATCCTGTGGTTCGGCATCGAGGAAGAAGCGAAAGTGTTCCTCGTCGCGCTCGGTGTGTTTTTCCCCGTCTACGTGAACACGTTTCACGGCATCCGTTCGGTCGATGCCAACCTGATCGAGATGGCGCGCAGCTATGGCGTCAAAGGCTTCGCGCTGTACCGCCACGTGATTTTGCCGGGCGCGCTGCCGTCGATTCTGGTCGGCGTGCGCTTCGCGTTCGGGCTGATGTGGGTCACGCTGATCGTCGCCGAGACCATCTCCGCGCAATCGGGCATCGGCTACATGACGATGAACGCGCGCGAATTCCTGCAAACCGATGTGGTGGTGGTCGGCATTCTGCTGTATGCGGCGCTCGGCAAACTCGCGGACATGCTCGCGAAGAGCCTCGAGCGCGTGTCGCTGCGCTGGCATCCGGCCTATCAGCGAGGAGCGAAAGCATGAGTGCAACGACGCTATCGACGACCTTCGGCGGCATCGCGGGCAGCGATCTCGAGGCCGAACTCGCGCAACCGCGCGTGGCGGATCACGACGCGAACGACCTGTTGGAGATCGAGCGAGACGGGACGCATCACGGCTTGCGCCCCGCGGCCGCGCTCGCGCGCAACGACGCACGTCCGAGCAGCGACGTCGCCGTGCAACTGCGCGGCGTCGGCAAACGCTATGGCGAGCGCGAGGTACTGTCGGGCTTCGATCTGTCGATCGAGCGGGGCAGCTTCGTCGCGATCGTGGGCCGCAGCGGCTGCGGCAAGTCGACGTTGCTGCGGCTCGTCGCGGGTCTCGAAGAAGCCAGTTCGGGCGCGCTCGAAAAACGCGCCGAGGATGGCGGTCCGCTCGATACCCGCATCATGTTTCAGGATGCGCGTCTGCTGCCATGGAAAAGCGTGCTGCAGAACGTCATGCTCGGCCTCGGTCGCGGCGCGCGCGACGATGCGCGCGCGGTGCTCGCCGAAGTCGGGTTGCTCGAACGCGCCAACGATTGGCCCGCGCAACTCTCGGGCGGCCAGCGGCAGCGTGTTGCGCTGGCGCGGGCGCTCGTGCATCGACCGCAATTGCTGCTGCTCGACGAGCCGCTCGGTGCGCTCGATGCGTTGACGCGCATCGAAATGCATACGCTGATCGAACGGCTGTGGCGCGAGCATCGCTTCACCGCGCTGCTCGTCACGCACGACGTGCACGAAGCCGTCGCGCTCGGCGACCGGATTCTGCTGATCGAGGACGGCCGCATCGCGCTCGATCAACCGGTCGCGCTGGCGCGTCCGCGCGCGCGGGCGTCGGCGGGCTTCGCCGCGCTCGAAGACCACGTGCTGCAACGCGTGCTGAAGAACGCGCCGAACGACGACTCGCTGGCGCATCGCGCGTATGAGCCCTATGACCCGTACGGCTTGCCCGAATCCGGCCGTCTCGCGCGGCCGACCGAGGTGCGCTGGGCCGTCTGAGTCGTCTGAGTCGTCTGAGTCGTCAGCCGATTCGATTTGATCCGATCCGTTGTTAACCGCTTCTGTGGAGTCATCTGAAATGAGTATTACCGCCATCAACGTGCGCAATCAGTTCAAAGGCAAGGTCAAGGAAATCATCCGCGGCTCGGTGGTGTCCGAAGTCGATGTGGAAACGCCGTTCGGCATCGTCACGTCGGTGATCACGACGCGCTCGGTCGACGAACTCGAACTGAAAGTCGGCTCGGAAGTGGTCGCGCTCGTGAAATCGACCGAGGTCTCGATCGCGCGACTCTGATGACGTTTCACCGACGCGAGCGGCGCGCGCGATTATTTCGCGTTCGCGCCGCTGGCGGGCGGTTCGTGCGACATGCGATCGTTGGTCGGTCTCGCCGGCCGCTTGATCGGCATGTTGTCGGGATTACTCGCACCGCCGGCACTCGATGCCGCGTCGGGCGATTTGGCCATCGGCGCATGGCTGTCGGGCGGCGCGCTCGGCGCCGTCTGCGCGACGGCGTTCGCGCCGCTCGCGAGGAGCGCCGCCAGCGCAGTGCCGGCGGCCGTTGCCGCGGTCCATTTGCCTCGCTTCATATCGTTCTCCTTCGATGTCGCGTGCCGTCGGTCGACAGGCGGCTTTGGGCACACCTGCCTCGCTAGTAGCAGGCCGTGTTCCGGGGGTGCCATCGCCGGCGCGATGAACCGTCCTCTTACTTGTGGTCGTGCCCGCCACGACGGCTCCAGACGCCAATTCCCAGCTTCGGCGCTCCATGCGGCGGGCTCGTCGGCCGCGTTCACCTGCATCCGCCGATGAAACTTGCTACGATGAATTGAGCATTCCGACGGAGACGGCCATGTCGAAGTCCTTGAGTCCCGAAGCAGTCGAAGCGTTGCGGCGTCTGAACGACGTCGGCGTCGGACAGACGGCGCCCGAAGTCGCGCAGTCCGTCGTGGCGGAGTTGCTGGCATGCGGCCTCGTTGCCGAAGCGGGCAGCGGCGAGGTCGAAATCAACTGCAGCGGCCGGCAATATCTTTCCGGCGATTGCGACTGATCCGCCGATTGGCGGACGGCCACAAGTCAGGTCTGGAGAGCAGGGCGGCGCGTCGCGGGTGAGTCGTGGGTAGAGGGTTGGCCATCGCGACGCCCGCCCGACGCGCGTGTACGCTTGCCCGCGATCAGCGATACAGCGATACAGCGATACCACGGAGGTCAGCATGGAGCCGAAGGGCGTCGACATGGGCGACTACCAGGCGCGCTATGGCGACTACGACATCGAGGTGGCGGTCGAGCAGGTGCTGACCGGCGTCAAGGCGCATTTCCGGGTGCTACGCGACGATTCGACGGTGGTCGACTGGCAACTCGTGCATATCGATACCTTGTGGTCCACCGAGCATGCGGCCGCTGAGGCGGGGTTTCGCGCGGCGCGTGAGCTGATCGATGCGGGGCTGGCGAGCTAGAAGCGGGTAGGCGCGTCGCGACGAAGGCGGACGGCGTAAAGAGGGCCGGCAGAAGGGCTGCACGCGGGGTAGGCCGCTTGGAGGAGTGTGCTTGGCACCACGGCCGCCGTAAACGCAACGAGGCGCCGGCATCGATACAGCATGCGCGGCGCCCAGTTCAATCGCTGCCCTCACGGGGCAGCAGATCCGATGGTGCTGGCTGGCGGCTTAGTGGCCGAAGAACACCGATCGCGGACCCGAAGTGGGTTCGCTGTGCGTGCCCGATTGCGTCGACACGCTATTCACGCCGCCGTACGAATTCGATTGGGCGTTGGCTTGTTCAGCCGCGACGGTCTGCGCGCTCTGGCCTTGTTGCGAAGCCGGTGCGCCAACCGACGGACGATAGTACGGTGCCGGACCGTAGCCGCTTGCGAAAGCGGGAGCGGCGATCGAGGCAGAAGCGGCAACCAGCAGGGCGGCGATGAACTTGGTCTTCATGGTAGGACTCCGATAACGTTTCGACTGCATTTCAGGAAGGCGTCGCAGGAGCCGGTGAGGAGGGTGTCTGCAACGTCGATGGAAGGCAGTGTATACCCCTACTATCGATTTTTTATGCCGATAATTTGAAATTACTATTCCTCATCGGGAAACAATCGATCAGACGTAAGCGCGGCAAGACAGAGCGGTGATCCGGCCCTGTTGAGCAAGTGGATTTTGAGGAAGGGAAGGAGGGGCTGAGGCGGGTCGCAAAACAAAAACGGCGTTGTGATTGCTCACAACGCCGTTCGCGCGAATTCTTTGGGGTGGCTGATGGGACTCGAACCCACGACGACAGGAATCACAATCCTAGCCAACTGTAATTCCCGGTCAACACGAAGCATCCCGATATCTGCCTGAAACGAAGACTGCAAGCCGGTCTTGCCATATTTGCCTACATTATCCGCGTTGACGTACGTTGATTCGAATGTACAATCCGTGCCTACACAGTGCCTACTGTAGGCGCTGACCAACGCCGGGGAAGTGCCATGTGGCTATTGATGAATGACTCGATGCTGTCGGTGATTGCCAGTGACAAAGATGAAAACCTGCTTGTGGTCCGCGCTCGCCGCCCCAACGACATCCGCCGCGTGTTCGGCGCTGACGTGGAGGAGATTCACATTCCGGGCCGCGACTACCAGGTGCGTGCGTTTCTGCCGCGCCAACAGGTCGCGGACGTAATCGCGAACCGGCTGCTGACGACGCCGTACCTCAATTTCAAGGATTCCGTCGATTGCCGGAAGGACAACGACCTGCACCACGCGTACGTCGATATTTGGCACACGCTCGCAGCCATTCAGCCAATCCCGCCGTACTCCTGCGCTCAGAGGGGTTGACAATGAAGGTCAATTTCACCCAGCAGCGCGTAATGTCGGAGTTGGTCTGCGAAGTGGGCAAGTCGCAGACCCTGCACCAAGACGCCAACACGCCCGGACTGGGATTGAGGGTAACGGCTGGCGGGGCCCGCTCGTTCATTTTTGAGGCCCGCCTGCATGGCAAGACTGTCCGCGTCACCATCGGCGACGTGAAGGCGTGGAAGCTCGACGTCGCCAGAACCGAAGCCAGCCGCCTGCGTGTGCTGGTGGACGGTGGCAAAGACCCGCGTGAGGAATCCGTCGCTCAGGCAGTAGCCCACGCCGCCCGCAAGGCCGAAGCCGCCCGCAAGACCGCGACGCTCGCGGAGGCGTGGGCTGTCTATACCGAGGCTCGCCGGTCTAAGTGGTCTGAACTGCATTACCGTGACCACGTTGACCTGTCGCAGTTGGGCGGCGTGCCGAAGCTGCGCGGCAAGGGCCTGACGGCACCCGGCCCGCTCGCGCCGCTCATGGGCGTGAAGCTGGCGGACCTGACCGCCGACCGCGTGGCCGACTGGCTGGCGGACGAAGCCGACACGCGCCCGGCCCGCGCCCGCAAGGCGTTCGATCTGTTGCGAATCTTCGCTGGCTGGGCCGACGAGCAGCCGCAGTACACCGGTCTGGTGGATAGCAAGGCCGTCAGCGCCAAGCTTCGGAAGGAACTGCCAAAGCCGTCCACGAAGGATGACGTTCTACAACGCGAGCAGTTGACCGCATGGTTCGCGGCCGTACGCCAGCTAGATAACCCGGTGATGGAGGCGTACCTTCAGGGGCTGTTGTTGACCGGCGCGCGGCGCGAGGAACTAGCCGGTCTCAAGTGGGGTGACGTGGACTTCAAGTGGAACAGCCTGCACCTAGCCGACAAGGTCGAAGCGGCTGGCCGCACGATTCCGCTCACGCCGTACTTCAAGACCTTGTTGCTCAAGTTGAAGGCCATCAACGACACGCCGCCGACCGTCCGCGCGCTGCGCGAGCAGTTCGAGCGCCGGGGCGAGACGTGGAGGCCGAGCGAGTTCGTGTTCGCGTCCAAGACTTCAGGTGAAGGCCGGTTGACGAGCCCGAACCGCGCGCTGGCCCGCGTTTGCGCGATTGCAGGCGTGCCGCACGTAACGTTGCACGGTTTGCGTCGTAGCTTCGCGACCCTCAGCGAGTGGTGCGAACTGCCGGTGGGCGTCACCGCTCAGATTCAAGGCCACAAGCCGAGCGCGACCGCCGAGAAGCACTACAAGCGCCGCCCGTTGGACTTGTTGCGCTCATGGCACGACAAGCTCGAAACGTGGCTACTGGAGCAGGCCGGTATCGACTTCCAACCGGCCGCCGCCGAACAGAAGCCGCCAATGCCGAAAGCGGTCTGAAGTCATGACGAACATGAACCGCGAGAACCGGCTACCGCTCGCCGATATCGTCAAGCGCATCATTGGGCACGAGGCAGCGCTGGCGACCGACACCCCGAAGTTCGAGGTCCACTGGGACCGTGAATGGCCGCTGCTCGACAAACTGATGGCTTCGGCAAGGTCTGGAACCCTGAAGGTCTATGAGCGCGGCACGTTCCAAAGCATCGCGCCTGGCAAGCTGCCGCCGCCCACGTTGCTGATGAATCGCGAGGCGTATCTATCCGACGTGGACGCATGGCTGGACCTGCACGAGCCGCACACTCCATTCCGGTTTCATCCGGCCGAGCAAGACCTGATCGAACATGATCGAAATCCGATCTACCCCGGCAACTCCGTCATGACGAACTTGAAAACGACCGCCAACAGCAACGTCGTGCACCACTTGGCCAACGGCAGGCGCACCAACGTGCTGACCGCCGAGATTGAACGCGCCGTTGAGCAGGTAGGCAGCACCGACACCAGCGCGGTGCTCCACTACCTGCGCGAGCGCGCAGATAACCAAGCTGGCCCGTTCACGGGCGTCATGCCGAACGGCAGCCTGAAGTACACAGACGACTACGGCCAACCGAAGACACTCAGCCGGGACGCGCTGGGCCAGCGCCTTAAGCGCCGCTGATTGACGAAGTGCGGCTGCGACGCAGAGATAGCGCCTGAAGCGCCCGCGAAGCCGCGTCGTTATCCCACGTTAAGCAACGTTAAGCGACGCCAGCCGTCGCATCTATATGAGGGCTCCGGAGCCCCTAATAGAGTCCGTTCACCGACGCACCCGCGTTGACTTTAAGGTGATACGGAATGACAACTACTCAGGAATCGGCCCTCGACCCGCTCACAACCGAGAAGCTGGCCGCACTGCTTGGCTTGAAGAAGCAGAGCCTGCGCAAGCGCTTCTGCCAGACCGGCAGTTACTTCGGCGTGGTCCCGACGAAGTTGCCGAATGGCCGCCTGCTGTGGCCCGGCGACTCCATCGCCCGCCTGACGGGGGCATAAGGCGATGGCCCAAAAAAATAGCCCGACCGCCACTAAGAGCGAACCGGACCTGAACGAACGCGCACAGGATAACGTAGGCCACGACTGCGAACAACTGGAACTGCCAGACATTCCGAAACCGGCGTTCTGCCCGTCATGGCCGGGCCACGCCACGATGTGCGGATTGACGCTCGACCTGATGCTGACCGGCGCACGCATCAACATGTTCGACATGCCTGACGAGTACCGGCGCATTAGTGCCTACATTCAGGATTTGGAGAATAAATTCGGCTGGCCGGTGAAGGCTGCCCCGCTCAAGCACCCGCGCAAGAGCCACGAAATCGCACAGTACTGGCTCGACCAAGAAATCATTTTGCAAGCGAGGGCGATTCGCCCTGACGGCCTGATGGTCACGCAGGCCGAGCACGTCGCTGACGTGAAAAACCGCGCCACGATTCGCGGCAGCGACACCAACGCCACCGGCAAGTCCGTCGGCAACTCCGTCAAGGTCAACGTGACGAACTTGACGGCGGCCGGAGCACTGGATTCAGCAATCGAGTTCGTCAAGCGCGTGCTCACCGGCAAGGGCCATGTGCCGACCAAAGAGGTCGAATCTCTGGCGGCAGAGGCACGCGTCGCCCCGAAGACTTTGGAGCGCGCAGGCAAGGCGGTGAAGGTGAAGAAGATCAAGGTCGGCACGCGTTGGTTCTGGACTCTGCCCGCAAGCCGCACCGCCAGCGACGACAACCTTGACGAGGGTCCGGCATGAGCAACATCACGTCGAAAGTGGAAGCCGCCTGCGCGTTCCTGCGCGCCCACCTTCGCCTCTGTATCGCCGCGGGCGATGGCGTCTATGTACGTGCTCAGGAAGCCGGTCACAGCCGCCGCACTATCGAGCGCGCGTGCGCCGTCCTGCGCGTGGTGAAGACCCGCAGCACTCGCTTCGGCACGTCGCACTGGGAACTGCCGCGCCGCGAGGTTCGCTCATGATTCAGTGGAACGACTACGACGTAGGCGAGCACCGTATCCAGTGCCCGGCATGTGGCCGTGGTCCGCGCGATAAGACGTGCGGCCTTACCATCAAGCTCGACTACTCCGGCGTGGCGCACTGCCACCGCTGCTCATTCGTGGAGACCTACCGCCCTGAGCGTGGTGCTCATATCGCGGCACCGTCTACGCCTCGTATTACTGGCCGCCAGCGGGCTCCGAAGCGCGAGACCTTGTCCGACTATGGTTGCGACCTGTGGGACGCCTGCGAGCCGCTCAAGGGCAGCGTTGCCGTCGACTATCTGGCGTCGCGCAAGTGCGTACTGCCGCCCGACGACGGCGACCTGCGTCAGCACCCGAACCTGAAGCACCCATCCGGCTACGTCGGCCCGGCACTGGTCGCGCGCGTCACCGATGCTGTGACCGGCGATGCAATCAGCCTGCACCGCACATGGGTTCGTGCAGACGGTCGCAAGGCCTACGTGGGCGTGTCGCGCATGTTGCTGGCGGGGCACCGCAAACAAGGTGGCGTAATCCGCCTGTGGCCGGACGAAGCCGCTACGAGCACGCTGGGCATTGCCGAAGGCATCGAGAGCGCCTTGTCGCTCGCATGGGCCGTGCAGCCGGTATGGGCGCTCATCGACGCCGGGAACTTGGCGAAGCTGCCGGTGTTGGCTGGTATCGAGACCTTGGTCATCGCGAAAGACAACGACCCGGCGGGCGTCGCTGCCGCCGACGAATGCGGACGCCGCTGGGTAGAAGCTGGTGCCGAAGTGCTGGTCTCGCAGCAGACCGAAAACGACTTGAACGACACGATTTTGGAGATGACGGTATGAGCGCCGAGATGAACGTAGAGATGGATGCGGAGGCAACCATGCGCGCCGCCGTCGCCAACATGAAGCTGGTGAAGTTGAAGCCGGTAAAGAATCCCGAGCCGAAAAAGAAGTCCAAGCCGGTTAGCGACGCAGGACAATCGCACTACGCCGTTACGGATGGCGGCCTGTACTTCATCAACGTCGTGCCCGGCAAGGATGGCGAGTCCGACCGCAAGGTGCCGACGTGGCTGTGCGACGAGTTGGAAGTGCTGGGCAACGGTCGCGATGACGCTGGTAACCAGTACCGGCTGTTGCAATGGAAGCGCCAAGGCAACGGCGAGCATATCCAGATGGCAATGCAGAACGCCGTCATTGGCGAGCGCGAGTGCTGGGCGACCATGCGCAATCAAGGGCTGGCTGTCGCGACGACGGCCACGGCCCGCAGCCGCCTGAGCTACTACCTGCAAAAGGAAGGTGGCGATGACTGGTACGAAATCGTCAGTCTGTCCGGCTGGCAACAGGGCTGCTACGTCATGCCGAACGGCGACATGGTAGGCACGCCGACGAAGCGTATCTTCTACAACGGCGGCACACCCAAAAAAGCCACCTACGAGCCCGCCGGCAGCCTTCAGACGTGGCGCGATACCGTTGGACACCTTGCCCGCGAGAATCCGCTTGTGGTGGCTGCTGTCGCGTGCTCGTTGGCTGGCCCGCTGCTCAGTCTCATTGGCGTGCGTGATGGCATCGGCCTGCACCTTCACGCCCGCACGTCGTCCGGCAAATCCACGGCGGCCGACAGCGCCGCGTCCCTATGGGGCGACCCTATGAGCGTGTTGCACTCATGGGACGGCACGACGTTCGGTCTTACCAGGACTGCGGAGTACGCCAACGACGGGTTGCTGTACCTGGACGAGATTGGCGCTGGTGACGCTCGCAAAATCGGTGCTGCGATTTACTCGATGTTGAACGGCACATCGCGGCTTCAGGGCACGAAGGACGGCGGCGTGGTGGCGTCGCGCTCGTGGCGTCTGACGATGGTCAGTACCGGCGAGGTCGGCATGGCGCAATACCTGGCCGAAGGTGGTCAGACGCCGCGTGGCGGACAGGAAATCCGCCTGCTCGACGTTCCGGCTGACTCCGGTGCATACCGTGTCTTCGACTGCCTGCACGGTCGCAAGAATGGCGGCGACTTTGCCGTGGAACTGACCAAGGCCGCGCGCTCGAACTACGGCACGGCTGGCCGCGCATTTGTCGAATGGCTGGCTGCTCATAAGGATGAGGTCATGGGCTGGGTGGCGCAGACCGAGGCCGAAATGCTGGCTGCACTGGAGACCGAACATCCGGGCGCAGCGCCTGCCGCGCAGCGTGCGACACATAAGTGGGCCGTGCTTGCTGCTGCTGCCGAGATGGCGTCAAATGCTGGCATTACTGGCTGGACAGCCACCGAGGCTCGCGCGTGGGTCATGCAGGCATGGGCTCGCTGGCTGGCGGCATTCGGCACGGCTGACCGCGACAACGAGCGTCTGCTCGAACAGGTGGACGGCATCCTGCGTGCTCATGAGCTTGGGCGCTTTGTGCTTCTGCCGATTGACCCGTCCAGCGAGCCGACCACTAGCAACATTCTCGGGTACAAGCGCTACGTGGACGGCGAGCCAGTGTTTCTGATTCTGCCAGCCGCGTTCAAGGATGAAGTAATCAAGGGCTACGAGTTGCGCCACGCCTGTCGCGTGCTGCACGAGGCTGGAATGCTCGACCGCAACGACAAGCGTGGGGAGTTCGTAGTCAACGCCGGAAAGCCTGCCGGGACTGTGTACCGGGCATACACTCGCAATGTCGCTCACGGGGATGGCAGCGACGACGAGTAAGTCGGACGCTATGCGCGCGAGAAAGTACCCCAAACACCCCGAAGCCCCAAACAGATACCCAAAACCATTATGGAATAAGGCTCTCGCTGTTCGGGGTTTCTTCGGGGTTGTTCGGGGTTCGGGACGCACCTTCGGCTCGATGATGGGGGAGTGCAGGCGCACCCCGAACATAACCCCCAACAGATAGAGCCTTGCTGGATAAGGCTTTCAGGCCTGTGTTTGGGGTTTCGGGTCGTTGGGGGTGGGTTTTGTATCTATAGGGAGATTCACACGATGACGAGCAGGCAGAGACGCCTCACATGGGACCGGAACCAGCGCCCCTCGCACAGCGAGCACACGGACAGCACGCCGTCATTCGAGCAGCGCCGCATCGGGCAAGTGGCGCCCCCGTGCATACAGAATTCAAAGGTTATACAGCGCTTTTAACTCCCTATCGATTACATGAAACGTCGCCTGCACGGTGCCATTGGGATATCGCGCGTAGACGATGCCCGCAAGATTGGTCGGAATACTTACACCCTCTTCGTGAAGAAGGATTACTCGCTGGCGGCCGAACTTCCCATGAAAGAATCCGATTTCATGCATGACGTTTTCGCGTACTTTGGGTTTTCCTTCTTCGTCGGTATCGTCCCCGCTCATAACGATAACTGCCGAATCACAATCATCCGACCGGGTTTCAAGCTTCTCGACTATAGTAAGGCTGCCGCTTACCTCTTGCGCCAACTCCATGGTTTCAATCTTCAAATCCCTTTCTATGTGGGCCTGCACCTCGTACCAGTCTTTTGCCCTGCCATGAGAAATAAAAACACGTCGCGGGCTTTTGCGCTCCCGTGCTACCTCGCCACTGTTAACTTGTATCTCGATTATCTGGGCTATGTCGCGTGCAAGTCTTTCCATTTGCTGCCTTGAGTAATGGAAAACCGTATTACCGGCCGCATCCTTAAGAGACATTTGCGTCTCAGGGGAAACACCGCCTAAAACAAAATCTTCATACTGATTTGGTAGTTCTGTTCTTAACGTCGCAAGGTTCGCGGCGGCCTGATCGAAATATTGGCCTACCTGTCCCGGATCGAAATTAGAGCGCTCATGAATAGTCATTCCACCGCGCCCTACTTTCTCACTCAGGGCTGATCTAACCGCGCCCTGGATACCTGCCAGCTTGGCCATCGCAATAGCAACCGTAGTCATGGGTTACATCCCTTGTTTGGATACTATCCATCCTAGCACTCGCCGGTACCGTTACTGGGCGTTGCCGCTGGACCTGTTGGCCCGCGTGAAGGCCATGTTGTCAGCCCGCAGCAATCAGTAAATGACCCGGAACGCACCGTCCATAAAGGGAATCAGGGCCGCCGGTTGTCGGAGTGCATATCGGCGAGCCAAGTAAACGAATACCGCCCGGGTCTGCCGTTTTCAGGGTGTTTCAGCTCGTCCCGGAGCGTGTAAGCTATCCGGCAGCCATGGGGCTCTGAAACGCCACCACCATCCGCGAAACTTTTCCTCAGGCCCACGGAAAGGTCTGCTCAGGTGAGCGGTCTACTAGTCAGGCCTCTTGTCGACGGCGTTGCTCACTGCCTCTTTCCATCTTTTGTTGCCGACAAGCGTGGAACGGAAAATCCTCAAGGAGTTGCACCCTGGGATTGACTTGAGTGTTGCCTTAGTAGCATCAACGAGCGCGGGCGCGAGCCACGGGTTCAGGTAAATAGCGTCAATCGCATTAAGTGGTATCGAAATGTCGACAGCGTTTAATTCATCGACGGAGTCTTCCCAAATTACTCTGAATTCTTTCTCGTCAACGAAGCCCGCACGTTTAACGAACGGCAGTTCATTGACCGTGACGCTGCCACCGCCTATTTTTACCAGTGTGCGATACTCAACCTTCTGATGTCTGACGCCGATATATTCGTCGAAGGCAGCCAGTAAACGTTCCCTGTTGAATTCGATGCAAGCCCCCCCGTTTCCACCGGCAAAGACATGCCAGTGGTGATATGTCTCGGCTGTCTCTGTAAAGCACAGGGCAAGCAGGCTCTTCAGTTTTCGTTTTTCCTTGTAGACACTTAATGAGTAAGAGTCGTTCGTGTCATCCCAAGTCGCAGGATTAAGAAGGGTAATCGCCTTGTTCTGCAACAGATAAATCAATGCGGGAATGTTGGTGTAGCGTCTAAGTTTTTCGCCTGGCACGGAATCCTCCTTTTAGTTGTTGTAAGCCGCCCCGAAATTTCGAACTTGCCTATAAATCGCGAGTCAGTCGCCTAGCGGTGGAATCAGGGTATTTTGCCTCAAAAAATTGTTCTTCAAGCCAATCACACAGTTCTTCAACTGCGTCGATAGCGGCAAACAGCTTATCCCGATCTACGCTAACAACCGGTGTAAGAATCCATCTAACACTTTCGTTTTCGGCGGCCTTGCCACCGCCTATAGCCTGGAGCATTTCAGCTTCACTCTCGCTGATGAAGAAATTCTTTGGATGAGTTTTCAAATCATCTTCGCTGTGACGGACGTCCAACGCAGAGATATTGTCGGGATGCTGGTCCCGGTTGCGGGCAAGTACAATCTGCTCGATCAAGTCAAGGTGTACCGGGGTGTCGCCCCAAACGATTCCCGCCCGTTCACCGAGCGCGTTTTGGTACGCCTGAAGCCAACCTTCGCCTTTCTTCTTTTTGAATGGTTTCACGCCTAGCTGGTGCGCCCAGGTCGAGAAGTAGAGATTTAGCGATGCAGCGAGCATAGACAGACAAGCGCGGCCCTGAATCTGGATAGCGTACTGCGCATTCTCCCACTCGGCCATGAACGCGGGTTCATCCGTTCCGATGTATTCGCCTTCTTCGTCGTAGCCGTAGTCTGACGGCGTTTCGAAAGGTGCTTCCTTGGCCTCAATCTTTCTGACCACTTCGAGGAAAGGAGCCGCAGACTGGTCGTAGAAATCGCGGATGAATCTTGTGCGTCGTTCGAGAAAATATTTGACCTCCAATCTTGCCTCCTATTTCCCTTATGACCTGTATTCTACGTCTCAGGAAGGCCAGTTCGGAAAGGAAGGACTCACCAATGGACACGGTAAAAGTGGGGGATTTTCTCAATACATTGGGCCGAATTCTGGACGCCATGCGAGATCTGATCGTGCGGGCGCGTCCTCCAAAGGGTGGGCCCGACCGCATGCGTGTTGTGCTTGTGTTGACTATTGCGGAGCAGTTTGAGGCGGCATTACGGCTCGGAAACGCACACATGAGCACTCACGCTGCTACTCATGTTCGCTCCATGATCGAAGCACTTGTTGTCATGCGAAAGCTTGAGACCGATTGTAGCTACGTGAATCAGTTGCGTTACGACAAGCTACATGGAGAAAAGCGGGTTTACGAGGGACTTATCGGAGACCCCAACATTCCCGATGACTGGAAGCAACCAATCAGAATCCTCCTCGACGAATGCTTGTCGGAGTTCAGTTCGTTACATGCCGGCAAATATCGGCCGAAGAAGATCAGTAAGGAATTCGGAAATACTGGGCTTTTCCATCTCGTCGGCCCATACGCGCTGCTTTGTGGATTCTCGCACAATGACCTGGCGGTTCTTGCATTCCGACACCAGGGCGACAGCGGGATGGTATTCAAGCAGGAGGACGATCCGACCTTCGTGCAGTCGATTTTCTCTACCGCCCTGATGGTGCTTATGGATGCCGCCCGCCAGTTTGGAGAGGTCGCAAAATTTTCAGATGGTCATTTTGAGTCGGTCTTTGCTTCCATGAACAAGGACTGGCAGGGCGTGCTCAACAAGACCGTTGTACGTTAAAGTCATTCAAGACTCACGCGCAACCGAACCGAAATCATCGCGGGTACGATTGGGGCCGACGACTTAAACCAACGGGGGCACGATGAAAGAGGAGCACGAGACATCAATCGAGATAGTCCACGGCCTGCGTGACTTCTGCATAGACTTGCGGACGCAGATGAACTCTCACACGCCCGGCTTCGAGGGCGACAACATCGCCGTCATCATCGGGAGACAGGCCGAACACCTTGCGGAATCCTTCCTGCACGAGAACGCTTTCCAACTGCTCATGCATGCCGCGAAGATGACGCTGGCCGCGCGTATCAGCATCGAGCAGGGAATGGACGAGGATGAGGCGAACGCGAAGCTCGAACTCGTCCTCTCGGAGGTGGTGAAGCACCTGGACGAATAGGCCGTCGTTTCCTGGCAGCGCCTACGTGGTGCCTACACGGCTCTAGAAAGCAAAAAGCCCGGTCATCGAAACCGGGCTAAGTGCTTGAATTCTTGGGGTGGCTGATGGGACTCGAACCCACGACGACAGGAATCACAATCCTGGACTCTACCAACTGAGCTACAGCCACCACTAACATCTGCTTGACTTGCTTGAAAAAGCTGTCTCGCCGACGAAGAAACGAGATTATAGGGACTAGATTTGCGTTTGCCTAGTCCTTAATTCAACCTTTATTCAAAAATCTCGACGGGCTCGCGCAGATGCTGTCTTGCTTCGTCGAAGATGGTCAGATCGCGGGCCGCGAGCCGCTTGCTGTCGGACAAAACTCGGCGCCAGCCGCGTGCGCCTGCTTCGCCGCGATAGAGCCCGAGCGCATGTCGCGTGATCGCGCCGAGATAGGTGCCGCGCGCCATTTCGCTCGCGCAATACTCGATCAGCTTCGCTTCGACCTGATCGCGCGTGAGGGGCGCCTGTGCCGACCCATAGAAGCGCGAGTCGACCTCGGCGAGCAAGTAGGGGTTGTGATACGCCTCACGCCCGAGCATCACGCCGTCGACATGCTGAAGATGCGTCTCGACTTCATCGAGCGTCTTGATGCCGCCATTGATGATGATCTCCAATTGCGGAAAATCGCGCTTCAGTTGATACGCGTAGTCGTACTTGAGCGGCGGAATCTCACGATTTTCCTTCGGGCTCAAGCCCTTCAGGATCGCGTTGCGCGCATGAACGATAAAGACCTCGCAGCCGGCCTCGGCAATCGTGCCGACGAAATCCCGCACGAAGCCGTATTCCTCGACCGCATCGACACCGATCCGGTGTTTGACCGTGACCGGCACGGACACGACGTCGCGCATCGCCTTCACGCAGTCGGCGACGAGTTGCGGCTCGTTCATCAGGCATGCGCCGAACGCGCCGCGTTGCACGCGCTCCGACGGACAGCCGCAATTGAGGTTGATTTCGTCGTAACCCCATCGCTCCCCGAGCTTCGCCGAGCGTGCCAGATCGTCGGGCTCGCTGCCACCGAGCTGCAGCGCGACCGGCGCTTCGTCGGGTGTAAACGCGAGATGACGCGGCACGTCGCCGTGCAGCAGCGCACCGGTCGTCACCATTTCCGTGTAGAGCCACGTATGGCGCGAAATCATCCGATGCAGTGAGCGGCAATGACGGTCCGTCCAGTCCATCATCGGTGCTACGGAAATTCGGCGAGGGCTTGAATTCATTGTGTTTCGGCGCCAGTACTGGGCTTGGCGGGTGTTTGGGTGTTGGGTGATTGCACGCGGTTTCGGTGCGATTTCCAGTGGTTTTCGGTCGAGCGCTACGAGGTGGGACCGAGATCTGGCCTGTAGCACCGGGAAAACGATGGAACGATATCGGCGCGGGAGCGCACGGACAGGAGTATACGCTACACCGTGCAGATACGTCTGAAGGCAGGCGGGAAGGTCGTCCACACGGAGTCGAAGACTTCGACCGGCGCCAGGCGGCGCAGCCGTGGATCGACAGGCATGAGCGTGAGCTGGTGCAGCCCGGCGCGCCGGAGTCTATCTTTCTGCTCCGGTAAGCCGTCTTCGCGACATCGGTATGAGGCGGACATCATTCGCCTTCACTCAACGCGCTGTGTAGATTGTCGTCCGCTCTGGCGCGCCGTAAGAGCCTCTGCCACCAGAAATGGATGTTTCTGCATCGGTTACGTCCGCAATTTGTCATTGCGGACGCAAACCTCGCGACGCGTCGTATCAGAACCGATGACGGAGTCCCGCCAAAATCGCGATCTGGTTTTTCTGGTTCGTACCAGCCGGACCGAAGAAGTTGATGGCGGTTGCCTCCGCGTCACCGGCCTGGCGTTGGAAAACGACGGACGCGTGCAGATCGGTGCGTTTGGACAGAAGATAGGAGGCCCCAGCATTGACCTGATGCCAGCGCGGATGACTGCCACTCGCGTACGACGTCGCACCGGTGCCTGTGAAGCCCGATGCATCGGTGAAGATGTAGCCAATACCCGCCGAAATCGCCGGTGTGAACATGTACCTTGTATTGACTTCGTAATTGTCCACGCGCGTGGATTGATCACCCCTGTAGTTCAGATGTGTATCGGTAAAAACGGCGTTCACCGACAGCTGGCCGAAGTCATAACCGGCGCCGACAGCCGCGATGCGTTGACGCTCCACAAAACCCGCGTTGTAGAAGATGGCCGTCGAGAAAGTGTACTCACCGCCGTTCGCGCCGTTCGGGTTGCTGCCGCCAGGTTGACCCGCGGAAGGCTGATCCAGTTGCAGGTAAGTTGCTGCCGCGTGCAAGCCGCCGCGCTTGTACGTGGCACCAAAGCCGAACGCGCGGTTATTGGCGAAACCTTGACCGTCCGGGCCGCCCGCCTGATTACTGAAAGCGTAGATCGCGCCGAGTTTCAAGCCTTGCAGCGGGCTGACTTCATATTTGACGGTGTTGTTCAGACGTACCGTCTGGAACGTGTTGTCCACGTCGCCAACGTGCGCGCCGTAGATACTGCCGAACTGAAGCCACGAGAGCATCGGGGCGATGTAGTCGAATGTGAAGTCGTATTGGCGACCCATCGTGAAGCGCCCATACGTATTCGAATCCAGCCCGACGAACGCCTGACGACCGAACAGACGGCCCCCTTGCGACGAAGTGCCGTTCACGGCACTGAAGCCCATTTCGAGCGTGAAAACTGCGGCGAGCCCACCGCCGAGGTCTTCACGACCAGTGAAGCCAACGCGGTCACCGCTACCCCAGCCGGTTTGCATCGACCAGCGCGATGCACCTTGCGTCGTGATCGAGGAGGCGACTGAGTTTGTATAGGCAATACCGTTGTCGATAATGCCGTACAACGTCACCGAGCTTTGCGCTTGAGCCATCATCGGCGTCGCGCATGCGGCCAGGACCGCAGCGGCACAGATTGCAACCTTCATTGTGTTTCCTCTAGATGGAATAGTTGTTTTACTTAATTGGTATTGAATTAGTAAAACTTAGTAATAAGAGGTACCCATAGCGCGTTAATGAGCAGCTTCCGCTACGACTTCTTCGGAAATGTCATCTGAGCCACGGTATGCGCGTCCGAGAATAAAAATCAGCGCGGTCACCGCCGCAACCGGGATCGCCGCGAACTGGAACAATTGCGCGACAGGCATATGACTGGCGAGCAACGCGCCACCAATCATCGGGCCGGAAATCGAACCGATCTTCGCGATGCCGATGGCTGTACCCGTCCCCTTCGCGCGAAAGCTGGTGGGGTAGACCATCGATCCCACCGCATTCAAGCCCGATTGCGTGCCGGACACGCAGAAGCCCACACCGAACACAATCACGGTGAGCACACCTGCACTGAAGCCCATGCCGAGTGCCGCAACGAGCGGGAAGCCGATAAGCGGAAGGATCGTAACGAGCTTGACACCCTTCGTATCGATGAAACGCATCAGCACCAGGCTACCCACCGTGCCACCGACAGAGAACAGCGTGGAAATCATCGCGGCATGGTGCGCGTCGATACCGGTTGCTTCGATCAGGACGGGGAGCCAGTTCTGCAAGAAAAACAGCGCCATCGAATTCGCGATGTAGGCGAGCCACAGGGTCGTGGTGATCTGGCGCAGGTTGCCCTGGAACAGCATACTTACCTTGAACCTGGTCACGCTGCGTTCATCGCTGACGATGAACTTTGCATCGGCGGGAACCGACAGACCAGGCGCGAGGCGCTTGAGCGTTTTCCTGATACCCGCTTGCGGCCAGTTGTTAAGCACCCGATAGCGAAGCGATTCGTGCATGACGAAGGACAGAATGCACGCCGCGATGATCGGTGCGAGACCGCCAACCACGAAGACGGCGGTCCAACCGAATTTAGGCACGAGCCAGACAGCAACACCGCCGCCAAAACCCGCACCCAGCGTATAGCCGGTGAACATCGTCGTCACCCAGGTGGCGCGCAGTCGTTTCGGGGCAAACTCCGACACGAGCACGAACGCATTGGGTACCGCACCGCCGATGCCGACGCCCGCGACAAATCGCAGCCACAGAAGATGGTGAACCGTGGTTGCCCATACGGTCGAAAGCGTGACAAGACCGTAAAACACCGCACCGAACAGAATGGCACGCTTGCGGCCGATCTTGTCGCCGATCCAGCCGAACAGGATCGAACCCACCATGATGCCGAAGATGTTCGCGCCGAATACCGGACCCAGTGCGCTTCGTTGAATGCCCCATGACTTGATGAGCGAAGGTGCGGCGTAGGCGAGTGCGCCGAGTTCGTAACCATCCGTGAGCATGATGAGCCATGCCGTGAAGATCACGACCACTGCGAACCAACCGACCTTTTGCTCCTCGATGAGACGCGACACGTCGATCGTGCGCCCAGCATTTGATGCTTGAGTCATTGTCTCCTCCGTTTGAACGCCGCGTCAGGTACCGGCCATCTCCAGTACGCTGCGCGGAGTTTCTTTATGCCGGCGACTCTGAGTCGTCGGCTCTTTGCTGCTCTAGTCGTTCAAATGTGGAGGATTGATGCGATCCACGTTGTCGAACAGGCGTTCGCGCAGCGCCTTGCGATCCACCGCCGAAATGGCCTTGCCGTCCGCGAGGTCGAAGGCGTGCGCTACGGCCGCGCCCATCGCGATACACGGACCCATAACACGAACGCTCGACAACGCCGTCGCATCCGCGTCGATACAGCGACCAGCGGCGAGCAGGTTTTCCGCACCCTTGACAACCAGGCTGCCGAACGGGACCGTGTGCAGGTGGTCATCGCCGAACGGCTCCCACACGTAACCATCGGCGCGGTCGTGCAGTTCGATAGGCCAGGAGGTACGCGTCACGGCATCGTCGAATTTGACGGCCCGGATAACGTCATCGGAAGTCAGTTGTTGCTCGCCGACGATCCAGCGCGTTTGACGGATACCCGGCAGTGCGTACGCGCGGATACGGGAATTCTTGTAGATTTCCGGGTATTCGCCTTTGAGGAATTCATAGGCAACATCCGCCTGATCGCGGCCCGACAGGGCGATACGTGACGCTTCAATCGGGTCGAGCGGCGTTTCGATGTGCGTCATGTTGGCCATGGCGACGCCAGTGCCGCGCAGATAGAACATGAGACCGTCTTTTCGCTTAAGGCCATAGACGTGGGCACGCGCTTCGACACGTTCACGGAATTCCGGGTAGGTCGGCAGGTTCGTTTCGTCCAGGCCTTCGACCACGAACATCTGCGTACCCTGGACGTGCGTGACCGGCTCCTGGCAATCGAAACCAGCGAGGTAGGTGAGGGCAGCGTCACCGCTCGCGTCAACGAAGCCATTCGCTGCAACGCGAACGTCACCGTAGCGCGTTGCGACTTCGAGTTCCTGTACGCGCGAGCCTTCGCGTTTCACTTCACGCAGTACCGCGCCGAGCACGAGCGTCACGCCTGAAGCGAGAATCTGTTTGTCGATCCAGCGGGCGAGTGCGACTTCGTCATACAGAACAACGGTCGTGAGCGGGCCTTCCTTGTAGGTCAGCGCGCCTTGCGCGCCGAGGTCCTTCAGGATGCCATCGGCAATACCGTGCGTGACCTGGAAGCGCTTCGGCCCATTGGAAAAAAGACCGCAGAACGTACCGATAACCGAATTGACAGCCTGACCGCCGAGCGCCGGAAGGCTATCGACGAGCACGACTTTGCGGCCGAGTTTGGCTGCTTCGAGCGCGGCGGAAATGCCGGAGATTCCTGCGCCTACGATACAAATGTCCGCTTGCAGTTTCCAGCTTTTCGACTTTTCGTTACTTTGAACAATTTTGGTTTCTCGTGCCACCATCTTCTCCATAAAATCCGGCATGCGCGGGAGAGGCCCCCGCTGCATTCAAACCCGCTTTTAGTCTTGCTTCTAATCCCGCCTGCGCCGAGTCACTTCAACGATGCCCCGATCCGCATCCACCTTGACCCAATCGCCCGTTTCGATCACGTCGAGCGGATCGATGTCGAAATCGGTCATGGACGGCGAATGCGTCACCACGGCACCCAATGCGATCTTGGTCGTCATCTGGTTGAACAACATCGCAGCCGGGGCAGTACCCATGAGGCGCGCGATATGGAATTGACTCGACCAACCCGACGATCCCTTCGCACCCGGAAACACGAGCACCTTGCCCGCGAAGCTTTGGCCGCGAAGTTCGTGACGTGTTTCGATGATGTTGCCCGTACGCGGATCGATACCACCCCAACCCGAAATCTGTTCACGCGTGACGAGTGCTTCACCTTCAACCACGCCACCCACCACTTTGCGGCCGTGCAGAACGATCTTGAGTTCGTCTGCCGCTTCAACTGTTCGCTCGCTCATGCCGTGAGCCCTCCTTGCCATTTCCCGGTGACTGCGGCTTCCACACATTCAGCCGTCGTGCCGAACCATGCTTCGACGCCCATAATTGCGGGCAGGTAGTGCGCCTGCTTGGCGGAATCCAGTGCAACCACACGCGCGCCCTTGGGCATGACTCGACCGATTGCCGAACAGGTGTCCGTCATTAGCACGGCACCCGCGTTTTTCAGACGTTCCGTGTAGCCAGCCTGGTCAGCGAGTTGACGCGTCGCACGAGCCGTGAAGATCCACAGCGCGCTATTTGCGCCCACCTTGCGGCCTTCGAGTAATTCGCAAACTTCCCAAATCTGTTCGATGGAGTAGTGCGGGCAACCGAGCATCACGAAATCGACTTTCGATTCGCGCGCAGTCGTGTTCACGCGCTCGTACGCAAGACGACGTTCCGCTGCACCGTAACGAATCACTTCGACCGGCTTGCGGCCACGCAACGCTTCTTCGCGCGTGCGAGCTTCAGGCGTCTGACCCACGATGTGATACATCTCGACGCCGCCAGAGGATGCGGCGGCGGCACCGAAATGCTTCAATTTTGCGAGGTTCGCGGCGCCTCTCAGGCCATCGATGACAGGGATCTGGTCCTGCACGGCTTCACCGACGTAGTAGCCGAGCAGCCCCCAGTCCTGCACCGTCTTGATCTCGATATCGAGCTCGATCAGGTGCGTGCCGGCGCGGTTTTCTTCGAGGTGCAGACCCCAGTAAGGAATCTTGCCCGTGAGCATCGCAGCGCCCGTGCTTTCACGTCCTTCAGCATTCGTGCGCGCGCCGAGGACCGCATTGATATAAATGACGGCCGACGATTCCATCCAGGCGCAGTGTTCGCCAAGCACCGGCACGTTGCCGGTGAGGTAGGGCGCACACGTGTTCATGGGCTGAATACCGAGTTTGGCCTTGTACTCCTCACCCATCCTGTAGACCTTGACGACTTGCTCATCAATGCCTTGAAGATGTGCGTTTTCAGGGTCGAGGCCCTGTTGCAGGTGCGTGCTGAATACCTTGACCTTCGGAATGTCGAGCTTGTTCGGGGTATCGAGGCTGAATTCCGAAAAGACGGAATCCATGCCGCTTTCCTTCAGTGCGTAGTCGCGCAGAAACGGCATCGTCGCGCCGACCGTCCCACAGACGTTATTCGTGTCTACGAGACGTTCAGCGCCGAGCGCGTCGCCGTAGCGCACCAGCAGATCCATGGCTGCCTGAGCGGCCGCACCGTCGCGGCCGTCCAGCATGGCGCGTTCATCATCATTCAGGCGCATTTAATTCGCTCCGTGTTCAGCCGTAGCGGCCGTGGCGGCTGTAGCGGCCGTGCGGTCGATATCCTGGGTCGTCGCGCGGCGCAGTTCGCGGTGCTGCGACAAATCGTAGTGACGGCCACGATGCAGCGTGCAGCGGTTATCCCAGATCACCAGGTCACCGGCTTGCCACGAATGCGTGTAGACGAACTGGCGCTGCGTGGCGTGCTCCAGCAGGTCAACCAGCATCATGCGTCCCTCGGCGACGGTGCGACCCGGCACATGCGTTGCGTGTGCGCCGATGTACAGATGCTTGCGATGCGACCCCGCGTGCTGGCGAACGAGGGGCCATTGCACCGGCGGAAGCGCGGCGCGCTGGGCTTCGTCGTAGTCCGTATCGCCGAGGAAGAAACGCGAGTGCAGCGCATAGTGCTCGACTTCCAGACCGTCGAGTTCGGCTTTGCGGTCGTCTTCGAGTGCGTCATACGCCGCGCGCATATCGGCGAATTCCGTCTCACCACCCTTCGCGGCCGGGACGACACAGTGCAGCATCGAGTAACGCGCGGACGGCTTCTGGAACGAGCTATCGCTGTGCCAGAGCTGGTTCGCAAGATTGCCCACGATACGGCGGTGATTGCGGTCGGCGATTTCGCCTTCTTCGTTCAGGTTCGAAATATCCGCGAGCTCCTGATATTTCAATCGGGCATGGGGCGAAGCCACGCGCTTGAAGCCGACATCGAGCGGACCGAGCCCGCGCGCGAAGTCAAGCTGTTGATCTTGCGTCAGCGGTTGACCGCGGAACACCAGAACGGCGTATCGATTCATCGCGTCGTCGATCTGGGATGCGAGCGCTTCGTTGACAGGCTCGCTCAGGTCAATGCCGGTTGCGAGACCAGCAAAATCAGGACGCGCTGAATCGAGGGGAGTCACGTTAAACGGCATGGTTCATTCCTTTCTCAGAGATTGCATCAGGCGTGGCGCGTTCACGGCTGCGCTGCAACAGACCTAAAACAAATGCGAGGACAGCGACGATTGCAACCGGCACTGCAACCCAATAGAAAACCTGTGCGATGGGAACATGCGCGGAAATCAGCATGCCGCCAATGAGCGGACCCGCGATTGCACCAATTTTCTGGATACTGACCGCCGTCCCCGTTCCCTTTGCGCGAAGCGCGGTCGGGTAAATCAGCGACGCAACCGCATTCAAACCAGATTGCGTTCCGACCACGGTGAAACCAGACAGGAATGCGAAACACCACAGCAGCGGTACCGGCAGGCCCGTTCCGATCAACGCGACAACTGGAACGCCAACGATCGGCAACACGGTAATGACGATCGCGCCGCGCGTGTCAACGAAACGCATCAGCGCGAGGCCGCCGACCGTTCCGCCAATCTGGAACATCGTGGTAACGAGGGCAGCGTCGTGCGGGGACAGGCCAACACGTTCGATCAGCACCGGCAACCAGCTACTCATGAAGAACAGGGCGAACGAATTGGCGATATACACGAGCCACAGAACCGGGGTAATCGCACGCAGCGAACCGGCGAACAATTCTGAAAAGGCCCCTGATTTGGCCGGTTCTTCTGCGATCACGAATTTCGTGTCAGGCGTGAGCGAAACGCCCGGCGCGCTACGCGCAAGGATTTTCGCAACGTCTGCGTGGCGACCCTTGAGGGTCAGGAACCGGATTGACTCGGGGACAACGAACGCCATCATGATCGAAGCGAGAATCGGTGCAATACCGCCGATCATGAACACGACTTGCCAGCCATGCGTCGGAATGAATTGCGCTGCGATGATGCCGCCCAGGCTGCTACCGATCATATAACCGCAGTACATCAGCGTGACCCACGTTGCACGCTGACGCTTCGGTGCAAAATCGGTCATATACGCGATCGCATTCGGCACCACACCGCCAATACCGAGGCCGCCAAGGAATCGCAGCCACAACAGCTGGCTCAGATCCGTTGCTTGCGATGCCGCGAGTGTGAACACCGCGAGCACGAGGCTACCGAGGATGATCACGCGTTTGCGACCGAGCACGTCACCGAGATAACCGAGCGCAAATGCGCCGATCATCGTTCCGAACACGAACGCGCTGAACACAGGCCCAAGCACGCCGTGATCCAGATGCCAGGCGCGACCGAGTGCAGGGGCTGCGAAAGCCATTGCGGCAAGGTCATAGCCTTCGGTCATCATCACCACAGCCATCGCGATGATCAGCAGAACGCCGAAACTGCGCGTCTGCTCCCGCTCGATCACCGCACCAATATCGACTACGGATGAGCGGTTCATGTCAGCGGCCGCTTTGCGTACGCGATGCGTTGAGCACGACGCCTTGCGGAGTTTCGCTGACCGTAGCGCGGTAAATCTTCAGCCAGCCCGTGTCGTTGACCGGCGCGGGTTTTTTCCACACGGCGCGGCGCTGTTCGAGCACGGCCTCATCAACGAGCAGGTCGCACACGCGGCGATCCAGGTCGATGTCGATCAGGTCGCCATCTTCCACGAGTGCCAGCGGTCCGCCACTTGCGGCCTCCGGTGAGACTTCCGCGACCACGAGACCTTTGCACACGAGGCCCGAGAGGTGGCCATCGGTGAGCATGGCGACTTCTTCGCCGAGGCCTGCACCGTCGATGGCGAACACGACACGCGACGCACCGCCGCCCATTGCCGGACCACCGCAAGCACCCGCGCCCCGCATGACGACCACCTTGCCGGGCTTCACGCGACCGTCCTTGATTGCCGCGATAGCTTCATCGGAAGTCCAGAAGCAGATCGCTTCGCCCTTGAATACGCGAGCCTTGGTCGGCGATATACCGAACTTGACGATACCGGTTTGCGGCGCCAGGTTGCCGCGCACCAGGATAATCGCGGCGCTATTGGCAAACGGGTTATCGACGGGACGGATAACGTCGGCGTCGGCAATCGTTACGTCAGCGAGATTTTCCGCAACGGTCTTGCCCGTCACCGTCATTGCGCTCGTGTCCAGCAAGGACTCGAGACGCTTCATTACGCCGCGCGCGCCGCCGGCTGCTTCCAGTTGCTCGATGGTGTGCGAGCCAACCGGACGAACGCCGGTGATGACCGGTGTCTGATCGGCGCAATCTTCGAACAGCTTGTAAATATCGACGTCGATCTGGCCTTCCGTCGCAACGGCCTGCAGGTGCTTGACGGAATTGATCGAGCCGCCGACTGCGAGAACCGCCTTCACGGCGTTGGCGAAGGCGCCCGGCGTGAGAATGTCGCGCGGACGCTGGTCATCGAGGACCATCTGAACGATGCGCGCACCGGCTTCACGCACATGGCTGAACATTTTTTCGCTGTTGGCTGCGACCGGTGTGCTACCCGGCAGGGCCATGCCCAGCGCCTCGCAGACGATGTGCATCGAATTGGCCGTGCCGAGACCCGAGCAAACACCCGGGCCGCGAATGGCGTTCTGGCTCATGCCGATCAGGTCCTCGACAGGCAGCTTGCCGGTGAGCGTATGCATCGCGCCGACAAACACATCTTCGATGTCGACGTGCTCGCCCTTGTATTCACCACTCGGCTGGTAGCCGCAGGCCACAACGATGGTCGGCACATTCAGGCGTGCCGCGGCCATCAGCTGACCCGGGATCGTCTTGTCGCACGAGACGAGGCACACCATACCGTCCAGCTGCGCGCCTTCAACAGCAACTTCGATGTCGTTCGTGATGAGATCGCGCGCCGCCAGCATGTACGCGCCGCGCGCACCTGCGCCGGTGATGAAATCGCTCGGCGCCGCAGTTCGGATTTCGAACGGCAGCGCGCCCGCTGCGCGGATCGCGTCCTTCAGTTGGGCGGCAATGCCGTCGAGGTGGCTGAAGCAGGTTGCGAGCTCGGATGAGGAATTGACGATCGCGATCTTCGGTTTGGTCAGGTCTTCTTCGCTGATGCCGAGATTGCGCCACTGGGCGGCACGCACTGCGCCGAGGTAGGAACCGCGCGGGAAATTGCTGCGCAACGGGCGTTGCGGCTTTTGTCCTTCAGACATGGCGTCTCACTCCTTTGGTATGGAAACGATGTTAGGAATCGGGATAAAATCCGTCAATTATGTGATATCGATAGGGATCATCCAAATTATGGATATTCGTCAGGTCGATCTGAACCTGTTAAAGGTTTTCGACGCGCTGCTGAGGAAGCGGCACGTGACCCAGGCGGGTGCGAGCATCGGGCTGAGCCAGCCGGCGATGAGCTACGCGCTGTCGAAGTTGCGTGAAATGTTCGGGGATCCGCTATTCGTGCGCACCGGGCGCGGGATGGAACCGACGCCGCGCGCGCAGGCGCTCGGCGATCCAGTGGCGCGGCTGCTCGATCTCGTGCAGGTCGAGATTCTGCCGGCCCCCGAGTTCCGGCCGGCGGAGTCGTCGCGTAACTTCGTCCTGTGCATGTCGGATATCGGCGAGATGGTGTTTCTGCCGCGCCTGCAGAGCTTTCTGGCGAAAACAGCGCCGCACATCAGCATCAAGACAGTAGCGCTCAGCATGCCGGATCTGGAAGAGGGGCTGGCGAGCGGTGATGTCGATCTCGCGATCGGCTACTTTCCGGGGTTGAACAGCGAATCGCTCAAGCGCAAGTCGCTGTACCGGCACGAGTACGTGTGCATCGCGCGCGACGACCATCCGCAGATTGGCGGCACGTTATCTCTCGACCAGTATAAGGAGGCCGCGCACGTGGTGGTCCACGCCGACGGCCGCGAGCAGGATGTGCTCGAACGCGCGCACGAACGGCTCAAGATCCGCGTCAACGTGCGTTTCAGCGTGCCGCGTTTTATCGGCGTGCCATTCATCGTCGCCGGATCGGACATGATCGCGGCGGTCCCTCAGGCGGTCGGGCGACGCTTCGCGGAATTCGTGAACGTCAAGCTGCTGCCGTTGCCGTTTCCCGCTCCGACGTATGACTTCTATCTGCACTGGCATCCGCGTTTTCACCACGAGCCGGCCAACCGCTGGATCCGCGACGCGATGAGCGACCTCATTAAGGGACCGATGCGGCTTGAGCCGCTGGCGAACACGAAGCGGATGCGTATGAACACTGCGTCGTAGCGTTCGGTTAGATGCTGTCTTCATGACCAACCCGCACTCTCAGGGTGCGACACGCGCTCACGCCCGTCCTGCGGCTCCTGCACCTTTCCGGTCGCTCGCCTCCATCATCGGTGCGTAGACACATCAATGCCCGTGCCCATGTCCCCCCATCCCGCCACCACTGTTCCACGCGCTCCCGCCGCCGTGCATGCCACCGTCTCCACCGCCGTGCCATCCGCCGTGCCCACCGTCCCCGCCGTGCCAGCCGCCGCCATGCCATCCACCGCGGCCATGCCAGTAGCCATGTCCGTAATAGCAGCACGCCCCGCCAAAGCCGCCGTAGATGCCGACCGAGCCGTACACCGGCCCGTAGTAAGGCGGTCCATACGCGTACGGATAGTAGGGCTGCTCATACGGGTAGCCGTATCCCGCGGGCGGCGCGACGACGCATCCTGTAAAGCTCGCTGCCGCGGCCGCCAGCAGCGCCATCGAAGCAATGAGCCTGTTCACGATTGCCTCCTTCACATAAACATCAGAAAGACCGCTCGCCATGGAGTTCAGGGGCATTTGTGTCCGGGCGTTACCGCAGCTGCGCGGTGACGTGAGCTCCGGGCATTAACCAGGCGAACCATTGCCGGGACGGCCAATCCTTCCATCAATCTTCCCGCGTATTACCGAACGGCGTTGCGGTAACACTTCGTTAACGATCCGAAACGCTACTGAAGGGCACGGCTGCTAAGTTCCGTCGGACGATTCGCTTTTGAGCGGCAAGCGCTGTGCCTGCCTGCACGCTGATTCGCGTTTCCGCCGTTCGCCGTCGCGACAGTTTTTCTCCAGCCCTCACCAGCGATCCACCGCCGTCAATGAATCCCGATCCGCATCCGGACACCGCCCCGCAATGGCGCGCCGAAGGCGACGCCTGTGTCGCGCGCGGCGATATCGAAGCCGCGCTGCGCTGTTTCGAATCCGCGTGCGCGCTCGAGCCGGCCGCTGCAATCCATCACGAGCGCCTCGCCGCGACGCTTGCCGTGCTGAGCCGTTATGCCGAAGCGGAGGTCCGTTATCGCGAGGCGATCTCGTGCGATCCGCACAACGCCGATTTGCATCACGGACTCGGCTGGACCCTCGAGCAATTGCATCGGCTCGAAGCTGCCGTCGACGCCTATCGCGAAGCCGTGCGATTGAATCCGCGCGCCGATGGCTCGAGCAACAACATGGGCAACTGTCTGCAGGCGCTCGGCCGTTTCGACGAAGCGCATGAAGCGTACCGGCGCGCGATCGACGGCGCGCCGCGCGTGCCGCTCTACTACCGCAACTTCGTGCAGACCAAGCGCCTCGCCGCCGACGATCCGGTCTTCGTGCAACTGGAGCAACTTGCCGGCGACGCCGCCTCGCTCGAGCGCGCCGATCAGGCCGAGTTGCACTTCGCCTATGCCGCGGCGCTGTCCGGCGTGAGTCGCGACGATGCTTCGTTCGATCATCTGCTCAAAGGCAACGCGCTGTATCGCGAGGGCTTGCGCTACAACGAGGCGGAATCGTCAGGACTGTTCGCGCGTCTGGCGCAGCTGTTCGACGCGGATGCACTCGCGGCGGTGCGCGGTCTCGGCGATCCGTCGGCGGCGCCGATTTTCATCGTAGGTATGCCGCGGTCCGGCTCGACCCTCATCGAGCAGATTCTCGCGAGTCATCCTCGCGTGTCGGGCATGGGCGAGCGCACCGAATTCGGCGAGGCGCTGGTCCATTGCCTTCGCCGTGATCCGGGTGATCCGTTGCGGATCGACATCGAGACGCTGCAGGAAGCGGGCGCGTCGCAGTGGAATGCGCTCGGCGCGGACTATCTGCGGCGGATGGAGCGCGTGTTGGAAGAATCCGAAGGACCGGTCGCGCGTTTTACCGACAAGTATCCGTTCAACTTCATCAATGTCGGCCTGATTCATCTCGCGCTGCCGAACGCGCGCATCATCCATAGCCGTCGTTCGCCGCTGCAGACTTGTCTGTCGATTTTCTCGCGCATTTTTCACGACGTGCCGTTCGGCTACGACCTCGGCGAGCTGGGCCGCTATTACCGCGCCTACGATGCGTTGATGGCGCACTGGCGGCGCGTACTGCCCGCGGGCGTGATGATCGAGATCGAGTACGAGGAGCTGGTCGAGGATTTCGAAGCGAACGTGCGTCGCATGCTCGCGCATTGCGGACTCGAATGGGACCCACGCTGTCTCGCGTTTCATGAGACGACACGGCGTATCAGCACCGCGAGCTCGGCACAGGTGCGCCGGCCGCTGTACCGAACCTCGATGCGGCGTTGGCAGCCGCGTCGGGAATTGCTCGAACCGCTATGGGAGGGTCTCGGACCAGAACTGGCGGCGGCCGACGCTCAACGCGCGAGCCCCGACACGTGATGCAGCCACGGATACACGCCGGCGATGAACGCCGCGTAGAGGGCGGCCATCGTCACGCCGGCGGCCGTGCCCCAGACATCGCGGGAGGCCGCACCCTGGCGGAAGTGCACAGGCAATCCGACCACGACGTAGCCGATCACGAAGAACAGGATGACCGCGCGCACCGGCGACAGATCGTGGCCGATAAATTCGAGCAGCGCGGACAGGTTGAATTGGGACATGGACAGACAGGCGATCAGCAGGGCGAGGGATCGCACGGCGCCGGAACGCATCGAAGCGCTTGAACGAACAACGACTGAAGCGCTTCACGTATCGACGTTTCACAACGCGACGATTTATGCCGATTAAAGGCCACGCCGACGCGATGCGCAAGAAAAAACCTGTATGAATTTTTTACGGCTCTAACATTGCTTGCAGCTTGCCTGCGGCGCGACTTTCAGCCGGCTTGGCAAGACTTCGTGCGGCTTGCGGAGCGACGGTCTCAACGCTCTTTGGGCAACGATTTGCGCAGCGGTTCGAGCAGCGGTTTCAAGCCGTTGTGATCGATCTCTTGCATCAACGCGAGCAGACGGCCGATCTCGCCGGGCGGAAAGCCCTGGCTCGCGAACCAGTTTAGATAATGGCCGGGCAGGTCGGCAATCACGCGACCTTTATATTTTCCGTAGGGCATCACGCGCGTGACCAGCAATTCGAGGTGTTCGTGATTCATGGCAACGAAGTCGTGATGAAGCGCGCATCCGGAGCGCGATGCAACGCATGGGCCCCGCATTCTAGCCTTGCTGCAGGTATTGCGCCGGCGTGGTAACGTCTGCGCTTTCCGATCACCTCTTCAACAGGACAAGTTAGATGGAATACCGCAGACTCGGCGACTCCGACGTGCAGGTCAGCCTGATTGGTCTCGGCACCATGACGTGGGGCGAGCAGAACACCGAACAGGAAGCGCATGCGCAGATTGACTACGCGCTCGATCACGGCGTGAACCTGATCGACACCGCCGAAATGTATCCGGTGCCGCCGCGCGCTGAAACGCAAGGCTCGACGGAGCGCTATATCGGCACGTGGCTCGCGCAGCACAAGAGCGCGCGCGAGAAGATCGTACTCGCCACCAAGATCGCGGGCCCCGCGCGTCAGCCGCACAATCCGCGTCATATTCGCGGCGAGGGCAACCAGTTCGATCGAAAGAATCTGACCGAGGCGCTCAACGACAGCCTCAAGCGTCTGCAAACGGACTACGTCGATCTGTATCAGCTGCACTGGCCGGATCGCAGCACGATGACGTTCGGCCGCCCGGCGTATCCGTGGGTCGACGACGCCTACACGGTGCCGATCGAGGAAACGCTCACGGTGCTCGCCGAATTCGTGAAGGCCGGCAAAGTACGGCATATCGGCGTGTCGAACGAAACGCCGTGGGGCGTCGCGCAGTTTCTGCGCGCGGCCGAAAAGCTCGGCTTGCCGCGCATCGTCAGCATCCAGAATCCGTACAGTCTGTTGAATCGCACGTACGAAGCGGGTCTGTCGGAGTACGCGCATCGCGACAACATCGGTCTGCTCGCGTATTCGCCGCTCGCGTTCGGCTGGCTGTCGGGCAAGTACGAAGGCGGCGCGCGTCCCGCCGGCGCGCGCATCACGCTGTTCGAGCGCTTCGCGCGCTACAGCAAGCCGCAAGCGGTGCAGGCGACCACGCGTTACGTCGAGCTCGCGAAGCGGCACGGCCTGTCGCCCGCGCAATTCGCGCTCGCGTTCGTCAATAGCCGGCCATTCGTGACCAGCAATCTGATCGGCGCGACTTCGCTCGAGCAACTGAAGGAGAACATCGCCAGCGCGGACGTGAAGCTGTCGGCGGAAGTGCTCGCGGAAATCGATCGGCTGCACGAACTGCAGCCGAATCCGGCGCCTTGATGTCGAGGTAATCGCGATACGCTTGCCGTGGCCGTCCCGCTCGATCGACGGGGCAACTGCGGCAAGCGGATCGAATCAACCAGCGTGAGCGGAATTCAACCCGCGGCCTTTGCCGCGTCCGCGTCGCGCTTTTCCGTATGCGGCGAATTCTCGCCGAGATCCCAGAACAGCCCAGCCATCATCTGCAGGCCCTCGCGCACCACCGGCGCGAGCAGGTGCTCGTTCGGCGCATGCTGCGAGCAGGCCGGATACGAGTGCGGCACCCAGATCGTCGGCAGACCGAGCGTGTCGGCGAATACCTCGTTGGGCAGTGTGCCGCCGAGATTCGGTAGCACCGCGGTCGGCTTGCCGGTGGTTTTTTCCAGCGACGCGATCGCCCACGTGACCCAAGGATCGTCCGGGTCCAGGCGCGTGGCGGGCGCGCCGCGTTCGACGTCGAGCTCGACCAGCTGAAAACCGTGCGCATCGAGATGCGCGCGCAGATGCTTGCCGAGGTTTTCCCAATCGGTGCCGACCACGAAACGCAGCTGGCAGACCGCAAACGCCGACGGCGGAATCGCGTTGACCGGGTTCTCTGGATTGCCCGCCTTGAAGGCAAGCACCTCGAAGCTGTTCCAGCCGAATACGCGCTCGGGCGCGGAAAGGCCCGGCTCGCCCCAGTTGTCGTCGACCGTCGGGTCACCCGGGCCGCCGCCCACCGTGATGTCGGCCAGCGCGCGGCGCACCGCCTCGGGAATCGGCGGCGGACGCAGGCCCTCGACCGCAATCACGCCGCGCGCATCGACCAGACTCGCGAGCGCGTTGGCCAGCACCGTCGCCGGATTGCGCAGCAGGCCGCCCCAGTTGCCGGAGTGATGCGCGCCGTCGCGCAGGTTCAGCGACAGCCTGAAATTGACCGCGCCGCGCGAGCCGAGAAACACGGTGGGGCGACGCGCGGCGAGGCGCGGACCGTCGGAGGCGATCAGCACGTCGGCGGCGAGTTCGTCGCGATGCGCGTGGCAAATCGCGTCGAGGCCCGGCGAGCCGGTTTCCTCGCCCATTTCGATCAGCAGCTTCGTATTGAAGCCGAGCTTGCCGTCGCGCGCGGCGAGCACGCTCGCGAGCGCGGCCAGGTTGATCGAGTGCTGGCCCTTGTTGTCGGCGGTGCCGCGGCCGAACCAGCGCTCGCCTTCGACGGTCACCGCCCACGGCGTCAACGGCGCGCGCCACTGGCTGTCGTAGCCGCGCACGACGTCGCCGTGGCCGTAGATCAGCACCGTCGGCAGATGATCGCCTTCGTGACGGTTCGCGATCAGGAACGCTCCGAAGCCTTCGACGGGGTTGTCGACGATGCGCGTCTCAAAGCCGAGGCGTTGCGCTTCAGGCTTGATTTCGTCGTTCAGATAGGCCAGCAGCAGCGCGCCGCGATCGCTCTCCTGGCTTTCGGTGCGAATCCCGACGCGGCGGTTCAGGTCGGCGAGAAAAGCGCCGGATTCGAAGTGCCGGGTGGCAAGCTCGATAGCCTGGTTGCGGCTCATGTCGATGTCTCCAATGCGGGGATGGGTGATGTCGTTGCGACCGATTCTAGAAGCGCGTCATTTTTGTCACAATGATCATGTTTCGAAGCTTGCGTTGCCGGAAAGGCAAAGCGTCGCGGCACGGCTCGAGCCGCAACTCCAACTCACGGCCAACTCACGGCCAACTCACGGTGTCCCGGATGGCACGTTCACTGCATGGCATCGCGTTGCGTTATTTCGTCGAGGTCGCGCGCAGCGGCTCGCTGAGCGACGCGTCCGAACGGCTGCACGTCGCGGTATCGGCGATCAGCCGACAGATCGCGCGGCTCGAAAGCGAGCTCGGCGTCACGCTGTTCGAGCGGCGTCCGCGCGGCATGACGCTGTCCGAGGCCGGCGAGCGGCTGCTCGCGTATGCGCAACGCAGCCTGCTCGAAGCCGAACACGTGATGAAGGAGATCGGCGGTCTCGCGAGCTTGCACGGCAGCCGGATCAAGATCGCGACCACCGAGGGCTTCGCGGTCGACTTCCTGCCGTCCGCGATCGCGGATTTCCGTGGCGAGCACCCCGGCATCGATTTCACGCTGACCGTGATGTCGCCGGCCGATGCGACCCGCCAGGTGCGCGACGGCGACGTCGATATCGCGCTGTCGTTCAGCCTCGCGCCGGAGAAGGGCGTCAAGGTCGAGCACACCGAACGCGCGCCGGTGTTCGCGCTGCTGCGGGCCGATCATCCGCTGGCGGCGCGCGCGAAGCTGTCGCTCGCCGAGGTGAGCCGCTATCCGGTCGTGCTGTCGGAGGCAGGCACGACGATTCGTCAATTGATCGACATCACCTGCGCGCTCGAAGGCATCCCACTCGAGCCGGACCTGATCTGCAACCACAGCGGCGCGATCTATCGCTACGCGCAGAAATCCGGCGCGATCATGTTCACGGGGCTGCTGTCGGTGCGCGACCGCTATGCCGAGGACGGCTTCGTCATCGTTCCGTTGACCGATCCGCAGATGCGCCAGCGCAGCATCCAGGTGCAGACGATGGCCGGGCGTGAGCTGCCGCCGTCGGTGTATGCGTTTCGCAATCATTTGATCGCGCGGATCGTCGGCGCGAAACCGGCCGCGGCGCTCGGGTCGAAGGCGGCGCGAAGTCGCGGCAAGCGTACGCCGGGCCGACCGCGAACCGATGCATGAAATGCGACACATGCCACGCACTAAGCGGCAAATGTTCTCCCGCGATCCGAATCACGACCTAAACTGTGGTGGACGGGCAAGGGCAGCCCTGTCGAAACGACCCTGATGGTGCGCGCAACGATCAGGAAAGCGGCACAACAATGACAGTCGAGCCGCGGACATGCCGCGTAGCCCGCGATGTTGCAACGCACACAAGCGGCAATATCTGGACCCAAGAAGAAACGCGACGCGCCGTCCCGATGGCGCGTTGCCCACAAGGACAGAGCGATAGGACCAACACATCCATGGCGCAACAGAAAACCAATCCGAAACTCGAGCAGGCGCTCACGCGCGGTGATCTCGCGATCCGTCAGGCGAACTCGGCGAGAGCGACCGCCTTGTTGCGGGCGCTTGCCAAGATGATCGTCGATGCGTCGGCGACCATCGGCGTGGAAGCTTTCACCCTGATTCACGATGGCGACAAGATCTATGACCCCGCCGACGGCCTGTGGCCGCAGGCGCTGCTGGTCTCGCTGGACGGTCCGGTCGAGGACGCCGATCCCGACGAATTGCGCACGGTGCGGTTGATCGCGGACGATCCCGCCACCGTGTTCCGGGTCGAGTGGCAGCGCGCCGATGGCAAGATCGGGCGTCACGAGGGCGGCCCGTTCGCGACGGTCGCGTTCATCTCCGACGTCGATATTCCGTGGACCGATGACGAGGATTGAGCGCCCGCGCCGATAGCAGGCACGGATAGCGACGACTAACGCGGGTGCAGACTCGATGCGCCCGCGCGTCGGGCTCACTTCATCATGCGGCGCCGAAACAGGATCGCCGACACGATGAAGCCGCCGATCGCATAAGCGGCCAGCACGCTCACGTGCAGCGCGGCATGCTCGATCGGTCGGGCGAGCATCGCCGGGCGCATCAGATCGACCGCGTTGGCGAGCGGCAGCGCGCCGGCTACGGCTTGCGCGGCGGCCGGCAGTTGCGAAGTCGGAAAGAACACGCCGGAGAGCAGCAGCATCGGCGTGAGCACGAGCGTCTGATAGAACATGAAGAAGTCGTACGACGGCGCGAGCGCCGTCACGATCATCGCGAGGCTCGCGAACGCGAGACCGGCTAGTACGACGATCGGCAGCGCGAGCAGCATCGACGGAAAACTCGCATAGCCGAGCACGCCGGCCACCAGCATGATCGCCGCACCTGACAACACCGATTTGCTCGCGGCCCACACCACCTCGCCGAGCACGATGTCGCCGAGCGTGAGCGGCGTGTGCATGATCGCTTCCCATGTGCGCTGCACGTGCATGCGCGAGAAGCCCGAATACATCGACTCGAAGCTCGCCGACATCATCACGCTCGATGCCACCGTACCCGCCGCGAGGAACGAGATATACGACACACCGTCGACGTGCCCAACCATCAAGCCAAGCCCGAGGCCGAGACCGAACAGGTAGATCATCGGATCCGCGAGGTTGCCGAACATCGACGCGATCGCGAGCTTCTTCCACACCAGATAGTTGCGCCGCCATACCGCGATCCAGTTGCTGGCATTGGCGGGGAAGGCGCCGAACGGCTCCTGTGCCGATGGCGTGTCGTCGTGAGTCTCGTAAGTGCGTGCGTCCATGAGGTTTCTCGTTGCGTAGTCAGTCCTGCATCTCGCGTCCGGTGAGTCGCAAGAACACATCCTCGAGATTCGCCGGCCGATGCAGATAGCGCAGATCGGCCCGCTGCTTGAGCCGCGCATGCACGGGTTGCGCATCGGTCACATAGCAGAACAGCGTCTCGCCGCTGATCTCGGTGCGCTCGGCGAGGGGCGCGAGTTCGTCGCGCAACGCAAACGGATCGGGGCCGTAGATTTCGATCACGTCGCAGCCGATCTCGGATTCGATCAGCTCGCGCGGCGCCCCTTCGGCGATCTTGCGTCCTTCCTCGATCACGCACAACCGATGACAAAGCCGTTCGGCTTCCTCCATGAAGTGCGTGGTCAACAGGATGGTCTTGCCGCGCACGAGCAGCGAGCGCAAGCGCTCCCAGATCAGATGGCGCGCTTGCGGATCGAGGCCGGTGGTCGGCTCGTCCATGATCAGCACGTCGGGATCGTTGATCAGCGCACGCGCGAGCGTGAGGCGTCGCTTCATGCCGCCCGACAGTTCGCTGACGCGGGCGTCCGCCTTGTTCTCGAGGCGTGCGAATTCGAGCAGGTCGGGCACCGCCGCGCGACACTGCGCGGCGGAGAGGCCGAAGTAGCGGCCGAACACGAGCAGATTTTCACGCACCGTGAAATCGGGATCGAGGTTGTCGAACTGCGGCACCACGCCGACGCGCGAGCGCGCGATGCGCGCGCGGCCCGGGATCGACTCGCCGCATAGGCGGATCGCGCCGGCGTCGGGCGCCGCGATGCCGAGCAGCATGCGCAAGGTCGTGGTCTTGCCGGCGCCGTTGGGGCCGAGCAGGCCGAAGCATTCGCCGGCGTTCACATGAAACGACAATCCATCGACGACTGTTTTATCGCCGTAGTTTTTCCTGACCTGATGAAATTCGATGGGGGCGGCGGGCATGGGTCGAGCAAGGCTCCGAAAAGAAGACACAAGGTACGCGCAAGACACAACATACCTGCGACGCGCGTATTGCGCACGCGCGGCCGCAAAGCTGGCTATGTCGGAGTATCGGTTGCCGGTTCGATCGGGTGTTCGGGAACGCGGTATGCATGCGCTGGGTCGTGCCGGCACGCGGCGCTGATTGGCGGTGCCGCGACTGGCGCGCCAAACGGCCCGCGCAGCGCCGATACAGCGGGCGGCCACGAGATTTTGCGTTGCGGCATCCGCATGCAAACGCTGCTTCGAGGCGCCCAACGCCTGTGCAGACTGGATCGACATGCACCGACTATGCACTTAGCGTTTTCCATCCCTTGCAAGCTGAATTGCGGCGCACCATGATTGATTCAGACCGCGCTTTCCGCGCGAACGGAGAAAACTGATGGCGAGCTACCAGAAAATCCTGTTGTGCTACGACGGCTCGCGCGAAGGCCGCAAAGCCCTGCGTTGCGGTGCCGATCTGGCGTTGGACCTGAAGGCGGAAACGCATCTGCTGTCGGTCGTCGACATGCGTTCGAGCATTGCGCAAAGCGCGGGCCTATTGACCGACGTGGCCTGCGGCAGCTTCGAAAAAACGGCCCGCGAGATTCTGCAGGAGGGCGTGAACTGGCTGACCGAGCGCGGTGTGAACGCCCAAGGGCATTTCGCATTCGGTCACCCGATCGACGAGATCGCCAATCTTGCCAACGAGTTGCAGGTCGATCTCGTGGTGGTCGGCCATCGCTGCCGAACCGGTTTGTCGCGCTGGTGGATGGGGGCGGGCAACACGCCGCTGCTCGACCGGGTGTCGTGCAGCATTCTGGTGGCGTGCTCGTCCGCGCAAGAGCAACAGCAAGCGGCTGCGGCGTAATACGCCAGGGCGGGACGCGAAACCGTGTGTCCCGCAAGGTGATCCAGATGTGAACAAACCTGTCACGTGGCTGGCCTCGATGGCCAGCCACGCATCCCGTCAGACATCGCTTCCAGCCAGGCTTCAACCTCACTCGTTCAGGTTGATCGCCGCGAGCTTCCACGTAACCAGACCTTCGCGACGGAAGATCGCCGAGTAATTCGCGTTGCCTTCGCCACGCCGGTACGTAATGACAAATTCGTTGAGACTGCGATAGCCGGCCGTGCTTTCACGCGCGGGCGGTGTCGCACTGGCCTGGTTGGCGGCTTCGCCCGCGGCCGGTGCGGCCGGCGCTTCGCCGCCCGCGGCTGGCGGCGCCGACGGTTGCTCGCCCGGCGTGCCGCGCGGCGGCATGCCGTTCAGGAGCGCCGCGACGCCGTCGGGTGTCGCATAGGCATCGACGAGCGGGCCGATCAGCGTCACGCCGATCACCGCGCCGATCGTGGCCATCTTGTTGCCGGCGTCCGCTTCGAGCCGGCGTGTCAGCATGGCGCCGACCTGCTGCTTCAGGCTGTCGCGTAGCGCCGGAAAGTCCACGTACGAATTGACGGTTTGTACGTCTCGGGCATCGGCCGCGCGTTTGAGATTGTTCACCGCGAGATACGGCGACGCATAAACAAACCCCAGCGCGGCAATCACGATCACTACGATCAGTGTGATCAGCAGCGGCCGGGTGGCGCTGCCTTGTATGCGTTTCGGAACTGTCATCGAATGGGACTCCACGTCAGTGATGATCTACTGTCGACCACGGCGAGGCCGAAACGATCCCATTACTCGCGAGTATCTGAACATCCGAAATGCGCCTTGGATGCGTGCTCAGAACTCACTCACGCTTCGAACACCGCGCCGTGCACGTTGGCTTCTTCGGCTATGCAACGGTCGATCATACGGCATACGGCGTCGACCGTGCCGACCATGATCAATCGCGACGGCCCATGATAGACCCGCACCGGTGCGCGACGCGCTGGCTCGGCGATGTTCAGCGCCGAATTCAGCGACACGCGCGCGAACGCCGGCAACGACGACGGCAGACCGGACGCTTCGACGGGCGCGTCGAACAGCGACGGCGTGCGCGCCGCGGGCGCCTCGATCAGCGCGCAGGGCGTGAGCTTGCGCAGATGACGCAGACGACCGAACTGGCGAAAAGGTAGCAGGCGGGCAAGGCGTTCCATGAGTCTCTCCAGGCTATACGGCGTAGATGCGGCTTGGTTTGAACAAACCGGCGCGAGCGTTCCGGCGACAGCGAAGGATCAGAACTCGCTGGGGCGAATCAGTCCGACCGCGATCCCTTCGAGCGCGAAATCCGCGCTGCCGGTTTCAACGAAGATGTTGTCGTAGTCGGGGTTTTCGGCGATCAGCTCGATGCCGTTCGGCCGGCGTTTCAAACGCTTGACCGTCACGTCGTCGCCGAGCCGCGCAATGATGATCTGGCCATCCTTCGCTTCGCTGCGCTTCTGCACCGCGAGCAGGTCGCCGTCGAGAATGCCCGCGTCGCGCATCGACAGGCCCCGCACTTTCAACAGGTAGTCGGGCTTGCTCGAGAACAACGCCGGGTCGCACGCGTAGTGCTGCGAGATATGTTCCTGGGCGAGGATCGGGCTGCCCGCCGCGACCCTGCCGATCAGCGGCAGCGACAGCTGCATCAGGCCCGCATGCGGCAGCGTGAACTGGTGCGGCGCATCCTCCCCGGACAGCAGGCGGATGCCGCGCGACGCGCCAGCCGCGAGTTCGATCACGCCCTTGCGCGCCAGCGCGCGCAGATGCTCTTCCGCGGAATTGGCCGAGCTGAAGCCGAGTTCGGCCGCGATTTCCGCGCGCGTGGGCGGAAATCCGGTGCGTTCGATCGCGCGGCGGATCAGATCGAAAACCTGCTGCTGTCGTGCGGTGAGTTTTGTCATGGCCACTGTATGTATGAACAGGTGACTGTATTTTTATACAGTATTCGGCGCATTTCAAGCTTTACTTTAAGTTCGTCGCGAGGGGGCGCTGCGGCGTCGCTGATCGGCCACATAACATCACTTTTGCCGCTCGAGCAGCGCTCGCCTCTGTCGTTACCACTTTTGAGTATTAAAAAATGAAGAAACATTATTTTTAATGATGAAAGCCCTTCGATAGACTGGCCTCCGGGTTAGCGCTCATGTGCACGTGACCGCAACGCAGAACAACACCAGACGCTCATCAGCGGACATCACGCGGAGAAAAATCGAGATGAAACATCGGCACACGGGGCTTGCGGTTCGAGGCAGAAAACTGATCGCGGCGCTCGCCGTCGGCGCGGTGGGGGCGCTCGGCATGCTGGGTGCGAGCGGCGTCGCGCATGCCGACACCACGCTTCTGAACGTGTCCTACGATCCGACGCGCGAGTTGTATCAGGACATCAATCAGGCATTCGGCAAGGAATGGAAAGCGAAGAGCGGCGAGACCGTCACCTTCAAACAGTCGCACGGCGGCTCGGGTGCGCAGGCGCGCTCGGTGCTCGACGGCCTGCAGGCCGACGTCGTCACGCTGGCGTTGGCTTATGACATCGACGCGCTCGCGAACAAGGGCATCGTCGACAAGAACTGGCAGAAGCGTCTGCCGGACAACGCGTCGCCATACACCTCGACGATCGTGTTTCTGGTGCGCAAGGGCAATCCGAAGCACATCAAGGATTGGGACGATCTGGTGAAGCCGGGCGTGTCGATCGTGACGCCGAATCCAAAGACCTCGGGCGGCGCGCGCTGGAACTATCTGGCCGCGTGGGCGTACGCCGAGCATCAGCCGGGCGGCAATGCGCAGACCGCCAAGGCGTTCGTCGGCAAGCTGTACAAGAACGCCGGCGTGCTCGACTCGGGCGCGCGCGGCGCGACCACGAGCTTCGTGCAGCGCGGCATCGGCGACGTGCTGATCGCGTGGGAAAACGAGGCGTTCCTGTCGCTGAAGGAGTTTGGTCCGGACAAGTTCGAGATCGTCGTGCCGTCGGTGAGCATTCTCGCCGAGCCGCCGGTCGCGGTGGTCGACAAGGTCGTCGACAAACACGGCACGCGCAAGCTCGCCGAGGCTTACCTGAACTTCCTGTATAGCGAGGAGGGCCAGGAGATCGCCGCGCGCAATTTCTATCGTCCGCGTTCGAACAAGGTGCCGGCCGATCTGACCGCGAAGTTTCCGAAGCTGAAGCTGTACACGATCGACGATTCGTTCGGCGGCTGGGCCAACGCGCAGAAGACCCATTTCGCGGACGGCGGCGTGTTCGATTCGATTTATCAGCCGCAGTAGGGCAGTTAGGGCGCGCCTTGGAGAACTTCGAGGCGCGCTTCCGGCTAACCGGATCGCCCGGCAAGTCGCGCAAGCAAGCAGGCATGAACATGAAAACAGAGTTCCCAGCATGACCACGTTGACCTTCCGCAAACCGAGCGCATTGCCCGGTTTTGGCCTGACACTCGGCATCACGGTGGCTTATCTGAGCCTCGTGGTGCTGATTCCGTTGGCGGCGACCTTTCTGAAAACCGCCACGCTCGACTGGGACCAGTTCGTGCGCGCGGTCAGCTCGCCGCGCGTGCTCGCGTCGTATCGGCTGACGTTTTTCTCGGCGCTCGGCGGCGCGCTGATCAACGCGGTGTTCGGCTTTCTCGTCGCGTGGGTGCTGGTGCGCTACACGTTTCCGTTCAAGCGCATCGTCGATGCGGTCGTTGATCTGCCGTTCGCGCTGCCCACCTCGGTGGCCGGCATTTCGCTCGCGGCCGTGTATGCGAGCAACGGCTGGATCGGCCAGTTCCTCGCGCCGCTCGGTATCAAGATCGCGTTCACGCCGGCCGGTGTGCTGGTCGCGCTGACGTTCATCGGCTTGCCGTTCGTCGTGCGCACGGTGCAGCCGGTGCTCGAGGAGTTCGAACGCGAACAGGAGGAGGCCGCCGCATGCCTCGGCGCCTCGCGCTGGCTCACGTTTCGCCGCGTCGTGTTGCCGGCCGTGTTTCCGGCGCTCCTGACCGGCTTCGCGCTCGCCTTCGCGCGCGCGCTCGGTGAGTACGGCTCGGTGATCTTCATCGCCGGCAATGTGCCGATGAAGTCGGAGATCACGTCGCTGCTGATCATCACGAAGCTCGAGCAATACGACTATGCGGGCGCGACCGCGCTCGCGGTCGTGATGCTGGTCGTGTCGTTCCTGATGCTGCTGTTGATCAACACGCTGCAGTGGTTTCTGCAGCGGCGCACGAGCCGCGGCAGCGCAGGGCCGGCGCCGGTGGTCCTGAATGGCACCACCAGCGTCGCCGCGATCGGTGGAGGTGTGCAATGAGCCGCGTTCCGACGAATCCGGCGAGCGTCGCCCGTCGCCCCGATCCGGTCAGCGAGCCGCCTGTCGTGCGTTGGCTGCTGATCGGCCTCGCGCTGCTGTTTCTCGCGCTGTTTCTGGTCGTGCCGCTCGCCGCGGTGTTCTATCAGGCGCTGAACAAGGGGCTGCGGTTCTACTTCGAAGCGCTCGCCGATCCCGATGCGCTGTCCGCGATCAAGCTCACGCTGATCACCGCGGCGATCGCGGTGCCGCTGAACCTCGGGTTCGGCCTCGCGGCGTCGTGGTGTATCGCGAAGTTCGAGTTTCGCGGCAAGGCGCTGCTGACCACGTTGATCGATTTGCCGTTCTCGGTGTCGCCGGTGATCTCCGGTCTGATCTACGTGCTGATGTTCGGCGCTCAGGGCTGGTTCGGCCCGTGGCTTCAGGATCACGACGTGCAGATCATCTTCGCGGTGCCGGGCATCGTGCTCGCGACGATCTTCGTCACGTTCCCGTTCGTCGCGCGCGAGCTGATTCCGCTGATGCAGGCGCAGGGTAACGACGAGGAAGAAGCCGCGCACGTGCTCGGCGCCTCGGGCTGGCAGACGTTTCGCCGCGTCACGCTGCCGAACGTCAAATGGGGTTTGCTGTACGGCGTGATTCTGTGCAATGCGCGCGCGATGGGCGAGTTCGGCGCGGTGTCGGTCGTATCGGGCCATATTCGCGGGCAGACCGACACGATGCCGCTGCACGTCGAAATTCTCTACAACGAGTACAACTTCTCGGCCGCGTTCGCGGTGGCGTCGCTGCTCGCGCTGCTCGCGCTCGTGACGTTGGGGCTCAAGCTGCTGGCCGAGCGCCATATGTCGGCGGAACTGTCGGCGGCGCGCGAGGTGCCCGCGCATGCGGGACCGGTGCCGAGTGGCGCTTCACAGCCCGGCAGCGCGCAGTCCGCTTCCCGTTCGATTTTCGTCAACGCCACGCCTGCGTCGCAGCGACATCCGCTCAAGCAAGGAGAGCTGTAAATGGGTATCACCGTTCGTAACCTGCAAAAGCGCTTCGGCGATTTCGTCGCGCTCGACAACGTGTCGCTCGACTTTCCGCCGGGCGAACTCGTCGCGCTGCTCGGGCCGTCGGGTTGCGGCAAGACGACCTTGCTGCGCGTGATCGCGGGCCTCGAATACGCGGACGGCGGCCAGGTCGAGCTGCAAGGCCTGGACGTCGCGACGGTCGGCGCGCGCGAGCGCGAAGTGGGCTTCGTGTTCCAGCATTACGCGCTGTTCCGTCATATGACGGTGTTCGAGAACGTCGCGTTCGGGCTGCGCGTGAAGCCGCGCAAGGAACGTCCCTCGGAGAAGGTGATTCGCGAGAAGGTGCACGAACTGCTGAAGCTCGTGCAGCTCGACTGGCTCGCGCAGCGCTATCCGTCGGAGCTGTCCGGCGGTCAGCGCCAGCGCATCGCGCTCGCCCGCGCGCTGGCGGTCGAGCCGAAGGTGCTGCTGCTCGACGAGCCGTTCGGTGCGCTCGACGCCAAGGTGCGCAAGGAACTGCGCAGCTGGCTGCGGCGTCTGCACGACGATCTGCATATCTCGACGATCTTCGTCACGCACGATCAGGAAGAAGCGCTCGAAGTGGCCGACCGGATCGTCGTGCTCAATCGCGGGCATGTCGAGCAGGTGGGGAGTCCGCAGGAGGTGTACGACCATCCGCAGACGCCGTTCGTCTACGAGTTTCTCGGCGCGGCCAACCGTCTGCACGGCAACGTCGATGCGCAAGGTTTCGTCGTCGATGGCGCCGCGCTGCCGGTCGCGATCAGCGCGGGCTTCAACGGCCCGGCGTTCGCTTACGTGAGGCCGCACGATCTGCAGTTGTATCCGCAGGCGGCCGGGCATCGCGAGGGCATCGTCGTCGATGTGCGGCGCGTGGTGACGCTCGGCGGCTCGGTGCGCGTCGAGCTCGCGGGGCGCGAGGGCAATCTGCTCGAAGCCGAACTCGATCGCGAAACGTGGCGCGAGTTGCAACTAACTGTCGGCGACGGCGTGACCGCGGTGCCGCGCGCGTTGCGCGTGTTTCCGGCGCAGTGAGATGGCGGCGCTGGTGTACAGCGCTGAAGACAAGAGAGAAACGTATCGGCCAGTTCTGGTGGTTTCACCGGGCGGCTCCAATAACTCAACTCTGGCAGAACCGGAGACACAACGATGAATTTCCAGCAATTGCGCTTCGTGCGCGAGGCCGTGCGGCAGAACATGAATCTGACCGAAGTCGCGAACGTGCTTTACACGTCGCAGTCGGGCGTATCGAAGCAGATCAAGGATCTCGAGGACGAACTCGGGGTCGACATTTTTGTTCGCCGCGGCAAGCGTCTGACGGGGCTCACCGAGCCGGGCAAGGCGGTGCATCAGTTGATCGAGCGCATGTTGCTCGATGCGGAGAATCTGCGCCGCGTCGCGCGTCAGTACGCCGATCAGGACAGCGGCCACCTCGTCGTCGCGACCACTCACACGCAGGCACGCTACGCGCTGCCGAAAGTGGTCCGGCAGTTCACGTCGGTGTTCCCGAAAGTGCATCTGGCGCTGCGCCAGGGCAGCCCGCAGCAGATCGCGCAGATGATCATCAACGGCGAGGCGGATATCGGCATTTCGACCGAAGCGCTCGACCGTTTCCCGGACATCGTCACGTTCCCGTGCTATTCGTGGCATCACGTCGTGGTCGTGCCGAAGGATCATCCGCTCGTCGGCCGGGAAAATCTGACGCTCGACGAGATTGCCGAATTCCCGATCGTCACCTACGACCAGGATTTCACGGGCCGCTCGCATATCGACCAGGCGTTCGCGAAAGCAGGCGCGTTGCCCGACGTCGTGCTGACCGCGATCGATGCCGACGTGATCAAGACCTACGTCGAGCTCGGCATGGGCATCGGCGTGGTGGCGGCGATGGCCTATGACCCGAAGCGCGACACCGAACTCGTCGCGCTCGATACGCAGCATCTGTTCGAGGCGAGCACGACGCGCGTCGGCTTGCGCAAGGGGGCGTTCCTGCGCGCGTACGCGTACCGGCTGATCGAAATGTTCGCGCCGCAGCTGAATGAGGCGGACATCGCGGCGCAGTTGCGCGAGGCGGCTTAAGCCTCACGCCTTCGCATCAGATTGGCGCGGGCGCGGCGTGAATTTTCGTTCGCGTTCCCCGCGCTTTCACGCATGGCGGCGCCTGGCGCATCGCTTACAATCGCCGCCATGAATATCTCGACTTCCTCTCTCCCGACTCCTCCCGCGACGTCGTCGCTGCCGCGCATCGCCGTGCTCGCGACCGGCGGCACGATCGCTGGCGCGGCCCCCGATGCCGCCAACACGTCCGGCTACCAGGCAGGTGTCGTCGGCGTCGATCAGTTGCTGGCGGCGGTGCCGGCGCTGTCCACGGTTGCGCGCATCGCGCCGGAGCAGATCGCCAGCATCGACAGCAAGGACATGGCGCTGCCGCTATGGACCGCGCTCACCCAGCGCATCAACGCGCTGCTCGCGAGCGACGACGTCGACGGCGTGGTCGTCACGCACGGCACCGACACGCTCGAAGAAACCGCTTATCTGCTGCATCTGACCGTCAAGTCGGAAAAACCGGTCGTGCTGACCGCGGCGATGCGCCCGGCGTCGGCGCTGTCGGCCGATGGCCCGTTGAATCTGCTGAACGCGGTGACGGTGGCCGCACATGGGGCGTCACGCGGGCAGGGCGTGCTGGTCGCGTTCAACAACCGCATTCATAGCGCGCGCGACGTCGTAAAGACGAGTACCTATGCGGTCGATGCGTTCCAGTCGCCGGAGATCGGTGCGCTAGGCTGGGTGCAGGATGGCCGCGTCGAATTCCAGCGCGGCGTGGTGCGCGCGCATACGGTCGCGAGCGAATTCGCGATCGATGCGGCGTGGCCGCAGGTGGAAATCGTCACGAGCTATGCGGGCGTGTCGCGAATCGCTATCGATGCGCTGGTCGCCGCGGGCGTGCGCGGCATCGTCGTGGCGGGGACGGGCAACGGCTCGATCCACCAGTCGTTGCAGCAGGCGCTGGCCGACGCCGCGTCGCGCGGGGTGGCGGTGGTGCGCTCGTCGCGCGTGGGTTCGGGGCATGTGATGCACAACGGCGCAGCCGCCGACGACGCGCTCGGCTTCGTCAGCGCGGGTACGCTGAATCCGTACAAGGCGCGTGTGCTGTTGATGCTGGCACTGGCGGCGGGCCATACGGCGCCGGCAGCGCTGCAGAAGATGTTCGATACGTATTGACTGACGAATCCGACAGCCGGACACCCGACGACGACGTCTGACCGACCAAGGCTTCCCCGGCGCCGCCGGGTGCCGCTGCGGATCCCACTTGCCGCTCTCAGCCCAGAGCGGCGCGATTTGCCCGTTGCACCGCGCCAGCAACCGGAGTTGCCAGGCGACGAACGGGCGCCCCACCTGCGCTCACCGTGACCTCGCCGATGCCGAAGCGGCAAGCGGCGCAATCAACGGTGAGCTGAATCAAAGACGAAGACGTCAGGCCGCCTTCGCTGCCTCGCTATCCGGCGTCTGCGCGACTTCATGATTCGCCATGATCTCGAGCGCGCGCACCATCGCCGAGTGATCCCACGCCTTGCCGCCGTTCGCGGCGCATACGCTGAACAGCTGCTGCGCGCTCGCCGTATGCGGCAGTGCGATGCCGAGCTTGCGTGCGCCATCGAGCGCGAGATTCAGGTCCTTCTGATGCAGCTCGATCCGGAAGCCCGGATTGAACGTGCGCTTCGTCATGCGCTCGCCATGCACTTCGAGAATCCGCGACGACGCGAAGCCGCCCATCAACGCGCGGCGCACGCGCTCCGGATCGGCGCCCGAGCGCGACGCGAACAGCAGCGCTTCCGCGACCGCTTCGATGTTCAGCGCGACGATGATCTGGTTCGCGACCTTGCAGGTCTGACCCGCGCCGTTATCGCCGATCAGCGAGATGTTCTTGCCCATCAAATCGAACAGCGGCTTGGCCAGCGCAAAGGCCTTTTCGGGGCCGCCGACCATGATCGTCAGCGATGCTTCGCGCGCGCCGATTTCGCCGCCGGACACCGGCGCATCGAGATAGTCGACGCCGAGCGCGTTGATCTTCTTCGCGAACGCCTGCGTGTCGAGCGGCGAGATCGAGCTCATGTCGATCACGAGCTTGCCTTTGGTGAGGCCGGCGGCGACGCCGTCGTCGGCGAACAGCACGTTGGCGACGTCCGGTGTGTCCGGCACCATGATGATGACGATGTCGGCCGACTGCGCGACCGCGGTCGAACTGGCCACCACGCTCGCGCTCTTCGCGATGTCGTCCGGCACCGGATACGCGCCGTTCACGAACAGCGAGTGACCGCCCTTGATGAGGTTGCGCGCCATGTGCGCGCCCATGATGCCGAGCCCGATGAAGCCGATCTTTGCCATGTGTGTGAATCTCCAGGGTGATAGGGGGCGTGCGTTAAGGAGCCTTAGGGAACCCGAAGGAATCCCCGGAAGCCTCAAGCCGCCGCATGCGCCGCGCCGCGCGCCTGACCGGCGACGCTTTGCACCCAGCCGAGGCCGGCCTCGGTGGTCGTGCGCGGCTTGTATTCGCAACCGACGTAGCCGTCATAGCCGAGCGAGTCGAGCAGCGCGAACAGATACGGATAGTTGATCTCGCCGGTGCCCGGTTCGTGGCGGCCCGGGTTGTCCGCGAGCTGGATGTGCGCGATCTGCGCGAGGTTCTTTTCGATCGTTGCGGCGAGCTCGCCCTCCATCCGCTGCATGTGATAGATGTCGTATTGCAGGAATAGATTGTCCGAGCCGACCTCGCGGATCACGTCGAGCCCGTCGCGCGATCGGTTCAGCGCGAAGCCCGGAATGTCGTACGAGTTGCACGGTTCGACGAGCAGCCGGATGCCGGCCTTTTTCAGCTCGCCCGCGGCAAACCGCAGGTTGTCGACGATCGTCGCGCGGGCGGTGTCGGCATCGACGTTCGCGCCCGGAATGCCGACGAGGCAGTTCAGCTGCGGCACCTTCAAGGCGCTCGCGTATTCGATCGCGCGGCCCACGCCTTCCCGAAACTCGGCGACCCGATCGGGCAAACACGCGATACCGCGTTCTCCCGCCTCCCAGTTGCCGGCCGGCAGGTTGTGCAGCACCAGCTTCAGGCGGTTTTGTTGCAGACGTTCGCTCAAGTCAGCGATCGAATACGGATACGGGAACAGGAATTCGACGGCGTGAAAGCCGGCATTGGCCGCTGCCGCGAAACGGTCGAGGAACGGCACTTCGTTGAACAGCATCGTCAGATTCGCTGCGAATTTCGGCATGGTGCGTAGGTCTCTCAGGTCGGTCAGGGAATGGCGCGCTGGTTGGGACAAGGCGAGGGTGCGCGCCACAGGCTCGGCCCTCGCGCATCGTGCGCGCTGAATGCTTCAGATGCCGCGAAAGCGCAACGCTCAGTCGAGCAGGCTGATCGCGGTCGGCGCGTCCTCGCGCTTTTCGGCGAGCTCTTCGAACTCGTTGATCGCGTCGATTTCGGTGCCCATCGAGATATTGGTCACGCGTTCGAGAATCACTTCGACGATCACCGGCACGTTGAACTCGGTGAGCATCGACTGCGCTTTTTGCAGCGCGGGCTTCAGCTCTTCCGGCTTGAGCACGCGAATCGCCTTGCAGCCGAGACCTTCGGCGACCGCGACGTGGTCGACGCCATAGCCGTTCGTCTCCGGCGAGTTGATGTTCTCGAAGCCGAGCTGCACGCAGTAGTCCATGTCGAACGCGCGCTGCGCCTGACGGATCAGCCCGAGGTACGAGTTGTTCACCACGACATGCACGTACGGCAGCTTGAATTGCGCGCCGGCCGCGAGCTCCTCGATCATGAACTGGAAGTCGTAGTCGCCCGAGAGCGCGACGATCGGCCGTTGCGGATCGGCCGCCCGCACGCCGAGCGCCGCCGGAATCGTCCAGCCGAGCGGGCCCGCCTGGCCGCAGTTGATCCAGTTACGCGCCTTGTACACGTGCAGGAATTGCGCGGCGGCGATCTGCGACAAACCGATCGTGCTCACGTAGCAGGTATCGCGGCCGAACACCTGGTTCATCTCTTCGTAGACGCGTTGCGGCTTCATCGGCACGTTATCGAAGTGCGTCTTGCGCAGCATCGTGCGCTTGCGCTGCTGGCAATCGGCGACCCACGCGCTGCGATCCTTCAGCTTGCCGGCGGCCTTCCATTCGCTCGCGACTTCGACGAACAGTTCGAGCGCCGCCTTCGCATCGGACACGATGCCGAGATCCGGGCCGAACACGCGGCCGATCTGCGTCGGTTCGATATCGACGTGCACGAACTTGCGGCCTTTCGTATAGACATCGATGCTGCCGGTATGACGGTTGGCCCAGCGATTGCCGATGCCGAGTACGAAGTCGGACGCGAGCATCGTCGCGTTGCCGTAGCGATGCGAGGTCTGCAGACCGACCATGCCGACCATCAGCGGATGGTCGTCGGGAATCGCGCCCCACGACATCAGCGTCGGGATCACCGGCACGCCGACCGTTTCGGCGAACTTCACGAGCAGGTCTTCGGCCACGGCGTTCAGCACGCCGCCGCCCGACACGATCAACGGCTTGTCGGCATCGTTGAGCAGCGTGAGCGCCGCCTCGATCTGCTTGCGGGTCGCCTTCGGCTTGTAGACCGGCAGCGGCTCGTAGGTCTCGATATCGAATTCGATTTCGGCGAGCTGCACGTCGATCGGCAGATCGACCAGCACCGGGCCCGGACGGCCCGAGCGCATCAGGTGGAACGCCTGCTGGAACACGCGCGGCACCAGCGCCGGTTCGCGCACGGTCACGGCCCACTTGGTGACGGGCTTGGCGATCGATTCGATATCGACGGCCTGGAAGTCTTCCTTGTACAGACGCGCGCGCGGCGCCTGGCCTGTGATAGCCAGAATAGGAATCGAGTCGGCCTGAGCGGAGTACAAACCGGTGATCATGTCGGTGCCGGCGGGGCCCGAGGTGCCGATGCACACGCCGATGTTGCCCGGCTGGGCGCGGGTATAACCCTCGGCCATGTGCGAGGCGCCCTCGACGTGACGCGCCAGCACGTGGCTGATACCGCCGGCCTTGCGCATCGCCGAGTAGAACGGGTTGATCGCGGCGCCTGGCACGCCGAACGCGGTATCGATGCCTTCTTTTTCGAGCACCAGAACGGCTGCGTCGACGGCTCTCATTTTGGCCATGGAATGTCTCCTCAATGTCGGGGAAATAGGTCGGTTGAGGGAGACTGTATGCCTGCGCCAAAGGTTTGATAAGATCAGTCCGGGTCGCTTATTCCGAAACAAAAAGTATTGAATCGCGCGAAGCCCGGCGCACGGCCGAACGCAGCCGGACAAGAGACTGGACGGAGACCAATATGGACCGCTTCAAACAGATCGAAACCTTCGTGCGGGTCGCCGATGCGGGCAGTCTGGCCGCGGCGGCGCTCGAGGAGGGGGTGTCGCCGGTGATTCTCGGGCGGCGCATCGATGCGCTCGAAAAGCGCCTCGGCGTGAAGCTGATGTACCGCACGACCCGGCGGCTGGTGGTCAGCGAAGATGGCGCCGCGTTTCTCGAACGCTGCCGGGGACTGCTCACCGAATGGGATCAGGCGGAGAACGAACTGAGCGCGGGGCGCCGCGCGGTGAACGGCCATCTCATCGTATCGGCGCCGGCCGCGTTCGGGCGCAAGCACGTCGCGCCGCTCGCGCCCGCGTTTTTGCGCGGCAAACCCGACTTGCAGATGTCGTTCAATCTGACCGACCGGGTCGTCGATCTGGTGCGCGAGGGCTATGACCTGTCGATTCGCATCGGCGGCACGGTCGATCCGAACTTCGTCGCGGTGAAGCTCGCGTCGAACCGGCGTGTGGTGTGCGGCACGCCCGACTATTTCCGCCGCCACGGCAAGCCGAAGACGCTCGAGGATCTGCCGGCCCACAACTGCCTCGCGTTCAATCTGCAAGGCGGACAGAACCGGGGCTGGTATTTCCGCCGCAACGGCAAGCTCGCGACGGTGCGGGTAGGCGGCTCGCTCGACTGCAACGACGGCGAGTTGCTGCACCGGTGGGTCTCGGAAGGGCTCGGACTCGGCTGGCGGTCTACATGGGAAATCCAGCAGCAACTCGCACGCGGCGAGCTCGAAACCGTGCTCGACGAGTATGCGCTGCCCGATTACGACATCCTCGCGGTGTATCCGCAACAGCGCTACGTGCCGGCGCGGGTGCGCTATTTCATCGACTATTTGAAAGAGGTGTACGCGAGCGACGACTACTGGAATCAGCCGTCATACTAGGTGGTGAGCGGCGTGCGCACAGGTCCCGATATTTTTGCGAATCCTCGCGCGAGGCGGGAATAAACTTGGCCCATGGCCAGTTCTGCTGTGAAAGACAAGTCAGGAACGACACCACGCGGGACGCGCAACAGCGACCCGCACGACGCAGCCGCCATGCCCTTGGAGGGGCCCACGTGGTCCAGACCGATTCAGACGCCGCCCGCGCGCGAGGCGAGCCTAAGGCTGACGCCAACGCCGATGCCGATGCAGCGAAAAGCCGCCGCTTCCAGCAGCTGGCGCTGCCGCATCTCGACGCGGCGTACAACCTCGCGCGCTGGCTGTGCGGCAACCCGAGCGATGCCGAAGACGTCGTGCAGGAAGCGTTCATGCGCGCGTTCCGCTTCTTCGATACGTTTCGCGGCGACTCCGCGCGGCCGTGGCTGCTCGCGATCGTGCGGCGCACCTGGTACACGGAATGGCGCCGGCGCGCGCCATCGCACGACATGCTCGAATTCGACGAAACGATGGACGACGCGACGCTCGACGGCTGGAGCGCCGGCGGTGACGATCCGCAGACGCTCCTGATTCGCGACGAGGACGCACGCCAGGTGCACGAGGCGCTCGCGCGGTTGCCGGTCGAGTATCGCGAGGTGCTGATCTTGCGCGAGCTCGAGGAAATGGGGTATCGGGAGATCGCGGTGGTGGCCGACGTGCCGATCGGGACGGTGATGTCGCGGCTCGCGCGCGGGCGGCGCAAGCTGGCGGAGGTATTGATGGCGCAGCAGCGAGGCGGGGGAGAGCCGGTGGGCGGCGGGCGCAAAGGCGGGCAGGGTCGCCGGCGCGGGCCGACTGATGTGCCCTCGTCCGATCTGGGTGCGCAGTCCGGGCGACCCGCGCCGTCGGCGGCAGCCGGGCCCTCGGCGTCCTCTACGCCCTGCGCGCCCGCCGCCCGGTCGGCACGAAGTTCCGGCGACGGCGGCGCGGCATCGTCGGCGGGTGTGCCCGCCACGGCAAAAGTGACACAGCTCCGGGCGTTTGCGGACGGCCGGCCCCTCAACATTCCCGGCGCTACCGCCGACCCCGCCCAGGAGACGCCGGATGGACTGTAACGAAGCTCGGCCGCTCCTCGATGCGAATGCCGATCACGAACTGCCGGCGCCCGATGCGCGCTGGGTCCAGCAGCATATCGAGAGCTGCGACGACTGCCGGCGCGCGAGCGACAACCTGCGCGCGCTGAGCGGCGCGCTGCGCGCGGCGCCGTATCATCGGGCGCCGCAGTCGTTGCGGGCGCGGATCGTGGCGGGCTTGCCCGGCGCGCTCGAAGAAACAACCGCGGTGTCGGCCGCGACGGCGGCGCCTGAGGACGCACCTAAGGAATCTGCCGGGAGCGTCGCCGTCGACATCAAGGACGCGGCGGCGCACGAACCTCGGCGTGGGCGCCGCGGGGCGCGGTGGCCCGCATGGCTGGACAGCTGGCTCCGGGGCTTCAGCGGATCAGGTGAGCCGGGCCGCTCGAGCGGCTCGGGCGATTCGCGCGGTCAGCAAAGCGGCGCAGGCGGCTGGGCCGGCTTCGGCGGCCCGCTCGCCGCGGGTGGCGCGAATCGCGCGGCCGCGCGTGGTGGTCTCGTGGCGCTCGTGATCGCGTTGTGCGCGGCCGTGGCGGTCCTCACGCTGACGCTGCACCGTCCCGCCGAATCCACGGCGTTTGCCGACGAACTGGTGGAAAGCCACGTCCGCGCACAGGTTTCCGGCCGCGACATCGACGTGATCTCGACCGACCGTCACACGGTCAAGCCGTGGTTCAACGGTCGGCTCGACTACGCGCCGCCGGTCGAGGATCTCGCCGCGAGCGGCTTCGCACTGGAAGGTGGCAGGCTCGACTACATTGCGCATCAGCGGGTTGGGGTGCTCGTGTATCGCTACGGCAAGCACGTGATCGACGTGTACGTGTTCCCGCAGGCTACGGCGGGAGAGGCGGCGCGCGGCATCGACGGCGCGGCGGCATCGCTCGCTCACGACGGCTATTCGATCGCGCACTGGGACGTGGCGGGCATGACCTGGTGGGCGATCTCGGACGCCGCACCCGACGCGTTGAGCGGCCTCGAAGCGGCGCTCAGAGCGCGTTTGCAGAGTGGTAGTCAAAGCAAAGAAGCGGGTTGAGTGGCTGGCACGGTCCGAGTTCCGCGGTCCTGTCACGCCTAAGCTCTTGAAAACACGTCCGATTCCGCGGCCGAATCCGCGGAATGCCTTGCAACCCGTCCCCATTCGGGTTACACTCTTTGGCTTCTCACTTGCCGCACCGGTTCCGACGCCCGGGCGGCTTCTATCCAAAAGTCAGCACAAGGAGTGTGTAATGCGTCATTACGAAATCGTCTTTATCGTGCATCCCGATCAAAGCGAGCAGGTGCCCGCCATGATCGAGCGTTACAAGACCACGATCACGTCGCACGGTGGTCAGATCCACCGCGTCGAAGACTGGGGCCGTCGCCAACTGGCCTACATGATCGAGAAACTCGCGAAGGCTCACTACGTCTGCATGAACATCGAATGCGACCAGACCACGCTCGACGAGCTGGAACACGCATTCAAGTTCAACGACGCCGTTCTGCGTCACCTCATCGTCAAGCTGAAGAAGGCCGAAACCGGCCCGTCGCCGATGATGAAGGAAGTGCAGCGCGAGGAAGCCAAGAAGTCGGCAGCCGCTCAGCCGACCGAAGCGCAGGCTTAAGACACACTATTTAAGCTGCCAGATACGCAGCGTCGCTCCGCTCACGTACACGAAGGACCATCAGGTACATGAACCGGCTGCAACTTACGGCGAGCGTCGTCGAACGCGAACCGGTGCGGTACACCCCCGCCGGCGTTCCGATTGCAAGCTGCACGTTGCACCACCGCACGGAAGTCGTCGAGGCGGGCATTGCCCGTCAGGTCGAACTGACCATGCAGGCGGTCGCCGCGGGCGAAGCGAGCGGTAGGCTCGAAAGCTGTCAGATGGGCGTCGAAACGCTCTTCACAGGTTTTCTGGCGAAAAAGCACCGTAACGCGCGAACTCTGGTATTTCACATCACAGCATTGCAGGACATTGGAAAGGACTAATCATGCCCCGCCCGACTGGTAAGAAATTCGACAAGCGTCGTCAGCAACAGAACCCGCTCTTCAAGCGCAAGAAGTTCTGCCGTTTCACGGCTGCTGGCGTCGAGTACATCGACTACAAAGACATCGAAACGCTGAAGGACTTCATCGGCGAGAACGGCAAGATCACGCCGGCACGTCTCACGGGTACCAAGGCGCATTATCAACGCCAGCTGGACACGGCTATCAAGCGCGCACGTTTCCTCGCGCTGGTGCCGTACACCGACCAGCACAAGGCCTAACCCGACGACGCGATAAGGAGCATCCCAATGCAAATCATTCTTCTGGAAAAAGTCGTCAATCTGGGTAACCTGGGCGACATCGTGAAGGTCAAGGACGGTTACGCACGTAACTTCCTGATCCCGAACAAGAAAGCTCGCCGTGCAACGAAGGACGCCCTGGCTGAATTCGAAGTGCGCCGCGCAGAACTCGAGAAGGTCGCCGCTGAAAAGCTGGCAGCCGCTCAGGCTCAAGGCGAAAAGCTGGCAGGCCAGACCGTTCAGATCAATCAGAAGGCTGGCGTCGACGGCCGTCTGTTCGGCTCGGTGACGAACGCCGACATCGCCGAAGCGCTCGGCAAGCAAGGCTTCGAAGTCGAGAAGTCGCAAGTGCGTCTGCCGGAAGGCCCGTTGAAGCTGGTTGGCGAGCACCCGGTTCAGGTTTCGCTGCACACCGACGTTCTCGTCGATGTGACGGTGGCCGTGGTCGGCGAGCACGTCTAAGCATCAGGCAGGTTCAGCCAGCGTATCGCTGGTGAAGAGCAGGGGCCGGGTAACCGGCCCCTGCTTTTTTTGTGCCCGAATTTCGCTCGTCTATCCCCGAATTTGCGCTTTTTCCGCTCGCGGCCGCCGCCGGATTGCCCGATAATTCCTCCCCATGAACGCACCGTCCAAAGATCCCCAACTCGAGTCGCTGAAAGTCCCGCCGCATTCGATCGAAGCCGAGCAATCGGTTCTGGGCGGCCTGCTGCTCGACAATGCGGCGTGGGACCGCATCGCCGACTTCCTCGCGCAGAGCGACTTTTACCGCTACGACCACCGCATCATCTTCGAGCACATCGGCAAGCTGATCGCGGCCACGCGTCCGGCCGACGTGGTGACCGTCTACGAAGCGCTCGGGACCTCCGGCAAGGCGGAAGAGGTGGGTGGCCTCGCGTACCTGAACGCGCTCGCGCAAAACACGCCGAGCGCGGCCAATATCCGCCGCTATGCGGAAATCGTGCGCGACCGCGCGGTGCTGCGCCGGCTCGTGTCGGTCGCCGATGAAATCTCCGCCGACGCGTTCAATCCGCAAGGCAAGGAAGTCCGGCAATTGCTGGACGAAGCGGAATCGAAGGTGTTCTCGATCGCCGAAGACGGCGCGCGCGGCACCCAGGGCTTTCTCGAGATCGGGCCGCTGCTGACCCAGGTGGTCGAGCGGATCGACACGCTCTATCACACTGCCAATCCGAGCGACGTGACCGGCACGCCGACCGGCTTCGTCGATCTGGACCGCATGACCTCGGGCATGCACGGCGGCGAGCTGATCATCGTCGCGGGCCGTCCGTCGATGGGTAAGACGGCGTTTTCGATGAACATCGGCGAATACGTCGCGGTCGAGTACGGGTTGCCGGTCGCGGTGTTCTCGATGGAAATGCCGGGCACGCAGCTCACGATGCGTATGCTTGGCTCGGTCGGCCGGCTCGACCAGCATCGCATGCGAACCGGACGGCTGACCGACGAGGATTGGCCCAAGCTCACGCACGCGGTGCAGAAAATGAGCGAGGCGCAGATCTTCATCGACGAAACCGGCGGTCTGAACCCGATGGAACTGCGCTCGCGCGCGCGCCGGCTGTCGCGCCAATGCGGCAAGCTCGGGCTGATCATCATCGACTACCTGCAGCTGATGAGCGGCTCGTCGTCGGGCGAAAACCGCGCGACCGAAATCTCGGAAATCTCGCGTTCGCTGAAGAGCCTCGCAAAGGAGCTCGACGTGCCGGTGATCGCGCTGTCGCAGCTGAACCGCGGCCTCGAGCAGCGGCCCAACAAGCGCCCGATCATGTCGGACCTGCGCGAATCGGGCGCTATCGAACAGGATGCCGACGTGATCCTGTTCATCTACCGCGACGAAGTGTACAACCCGGACAGCCCCGACAAGGGCACCGCGGAGATCATCATCGGCAAGCAGCGGAATGGTCCGATCGGTCCCGTTCGACTCACGTTCCACGGCCAATACACGAAGTTCGACAACTTTGCCGGTGCGCAGAACTTCTACGGCAGCGAGTGACGCGAAACCCCGCGCGCTGTTGTAACGATGCTGCCGCGAGTGCGGCAACATTGGCGCGACGGTACAATATGGCGGTTTTATGTCAGCCATTATGTGACCCATATCCAGGATCCCAATGTTCGGTCGATTCATGCCCACCGAGGGCAAGTTCTTTGAAATCTTCAATGCGCACGCAACGTGCATCATCTCGGCAAGTCGCGAACTCGAGCTGCTGATCGACAATCTGCAGGAAGCCGAAACCCACAAGCAAAACGTTCAAAAGGCCGAGAAAGCGGCCGACAAGCTCACGCACGAAGCCATCGACCTGCTGCACAAGACCTTCATCACGCCGCTCGACCGCGACGAGATCCACAAGCTGATCACGACGATGGACGACATCCTCGACCTGATGGAGGACGTCGCCACCGCGATCTCGCTGTACGACGTGCAAGCGGTCACGTCGGAGGCGAGCCAGCTCGCGCATATCTGCACGGCGACCTGCGAGCGCGTGCAGTTCGCGGTCAGCCTGCTGTCGGACATGAAGCAGGCGAGCCAGATCCTGAAGGCCTGCGAGGACATCGACCGGCTCGAATCGGAAGCCGACCGCGTGCTGCGCGCGGCGATGTCGAAGCTGTTCCGTGAGGAAGACGACGTCAAGACGCTGATCAAGCTGAAGGCGATCTACGAGCTGCTCGAAACGATCACGGACAAATGTGAGGACGTGGCGAACATCATCGAAGGCATCGTGCTGGAAAACGCATAATGCAATCGATACAACTTGCTATCTGGGTCGTCGCCGGCCTGGTTGCCGTTGCGCTGGTGTTCGACTTCATGAACGGCTTCCACGACGCGGCAAATTCGATCGCCACGGTCGTGTCGACTGGCGTGCTGAAGCCGCAGCAGGCGGTGGCCTTTGCGGCGGCGTTCAACGTCATCGCGTATTTCGTGTTCCACCTGAAGGTGGCCGCGACCGTCGGCAAGGGCACGATCGACCCGGACATCGTCGACCATTACGTGATCTTCGGCGCGTTGGTCGGTGCGATCGCGTGGAACGTGATTACCTGGGTCTACGGCATTCCGTCCAGCTCGTCGCACGCGCTGATCGGCGGACTCGTAGGCGCGGCGCTCGCGAAGTCGGGCTGGGGATCGCTGAACTGGGACGGCCTGATGAAGACCGTCGCGTTCATCTTCATTTCGCCGCTGCTCGGCTTCGTGCTCGGCTCGTTTTTCATGCTGCTGGTGTCGTGGCTGTACTTCCGCACGCCGCCTAGCAAGGTCGACCGGCGCTTTCGCCGCCTGCAATTGATCTCCGCTGGCCTGTACAGCCTGGGTCATGGTGGCAACGACGCGCAGAAAACCATCGGCATCATCTGGATGCTGCTGATCGCCACCGGCTTCGCGTCGATGAAGGCGGACGCGCCGCCGCTGTGGGTGATCGGCGGCTGCTATCTGTCGATGGGTCTCGGTACGCTGTTCGGCGGCTGGCGCATCGTGCGCACGATGGGACAGAAAATCACGAAGTTGAAGCCGGTCGGCGGCTTCTGCGCGGAGGCGGGCGGAGCGATCACGCTGTTTACCGCCTCGGCGCTCGGCATTCCCGTGTCCACCACGCACACGATCACTGGCGCGATCGTCGGGGTCGGCGCGACCCAGAAGCTGAGCGCGGTGCGCTGGGGTGTCGCCGGCAACATCGTCTGGGCCTGGATTCTGACGATCCCGGCTTCCGCCGTGCTGTCCGGCGGTGCCTGGTGGCTGGGTCACCACTTTCTGTAATCACGCTGCGATGCAAGCCTGCGCTGCAAGGTTCGGCTGAGTTCGGCTGAACGGCACGCGCGGGTTTCGGCGTCATGCCGCCCGTTGCATCGCATCGTCTCCCCTCGGCAGTTCGACCAAACCACGCGTTTTGCGCCGTCTCGAAGGCCGGCGCGATGCCTGAGCCGTTCAGATCAGCGGCGCGTTCGCACCATCCATCGGAATGATCGCGCCGGTCACATAGCTCGCCCGCCGACTCGCGAGAAACAGCGCCACGTCGGCGATCTCCTCGGGTTTTGCATAGCGGCCGAGCGGCGTTTTCGCCTGACCGCGCGCGAGCGCTTCTTCGTTGCCGATACCCTGTTGCGCCGCCTCCAGCCTGACCGCTTCCTCGACGCGCTCAGTGAGCGTCGCGCCTGGATTGATCGCGTTGATGCGGATGCCGTAGCGTGCATAGTAGTGGGCGAGGCCGACGGTCGCGAGCATCAGCGCCGCGTTGGCCGCGCCGCCCGCGATATGGATGTCGCTCGCGATCTTGCCGCCCATGCCGATGATATTGACGATCGTGCCCGGCTCCGCGCCGCCGTTGGCCTTCGCGCGCTCGGCCATACGGCGCAGCACTTCCTGCTGCGGATAGATGTACGGGAAGTACTTCGCTTCCATCGTCGCGCGGAATGCGTCGGCATCGAGCGTTTCGGGATCGTACCGGCGCGCGGCGCCGGCGCTATTGATCAGCACGTCGATCGGGCCCACCGCGGTGCTGACTTCCTCGACGATATCGGCGGCGCTGTGCGGCTCGTGCAGATCGGCGCGCGTGCGGTGCACGTGGAATCCTTCCTCTTTCAGCTGTTCGTAGGCGCGCGCCAGATTGGCGGGATCGCGCGACACGATCGCAACCTTCGCGCCTTCCTGCGCGAAAGCGCGCGCGCAGGCGAAGCCGATGCCTTTGCTGCCGCCGGTGATCAGCACCACCTTGTTTTTGAGCCCGAGTTCCATCGTCGTCACCCGCCATCGGAAGAATATCGATGACGATAGCAGATCACGGCGTCAGTCGTTGCCGTTCGCGAATCGGGCGATCGGGTCGTCGCTGCTTTGCGTGGGCGCGGGCGCACCGTGGGAAGCCGTCGACGCGCGCATCAGTTGCACGCCGCCATTGCCTTGGGTCTGCTGCGCCTGCCGGGCCTGGCGTTCCGCGATGGAGACGGGCGGCGCAGGTTCGAACGCGTCGGCGGCGGTATCGATTGCATCGGGCGCGGTCTGCGGCAGGGCGCGCGCGGTCGTTACCGGCTGCATCGGTTGGATGGGTGAAGCAGTGCCGCTTTCATCTGTGCTCGCCTGTGCCGCGGGTACCACCGTCGGCGCGACGGCACCTGCGGCGCGCGCTTGCAGTTGCGCCGCGCTCAGGCCTGACGGCGGCGGCTCGAATTGATCGGCTTGCGCGACGGGCGCGCGGCCGCTTGCGCTGGCTGTCGTGGTCGTGTCCACGGCCGGCTGCGCCGGCGCCATCGACGGCGTGCGGGACATCGGCGTCACGCCGGCGCCGGCATAAGCGGATGCCGCCGGCGCCGCCACGGTCGTTGCCGTGCCCGTCGCGCCACGTTCCGTGCGCGGCGCTGCCGCCTGATAGCTCGGCGTATCGAACGGCGCCGGCGCCGTGGCCGGACCCGCCATCCGGCGGATGCCGTCGAAGCGCTTGGCCCAATAGGGATTGGTCAGATAGTCGAGCCGGACCGTGCCGCCCGTCGACGGCGCATTGACGAAGCGCAGCTTGCCGACGTAGATGCCGACGTGCGAATGCGGCCGCCCGGTCGTGTTGAAAAAGATCAGATCGCCGGGCGCGATTTCGTCCGGTTCGATCGACTCGCCGCGTCCGCTCATCTCGGCGGTCGTGCGCGGCAGGTCCACCGACGCCGCGCGCTGCACCACGTAGCGCACGAGCCCGCTGCAATCGAAGCCGCTATCGGGTGTATTGCCACCCCAGCGATAGGGAACGCCGACGAGGCTCATCGCCTGAATCGAGATTTCCTCGCGGCCGATGCTGTGATCGACGAAGTGGGGAAAGCCGGGCGGCGGCGGGTGATAGGCGCCGTTCGCGACGACGATGCCACCCGAGCGCGAGCTCTTTTGCGGCGCGCCGGCGCAGGCGGCGAGCAGCAGGAGGGGCAGCAGCGATAAGGCGACTCGGCGCATGAAGACGGTCGGGCGGTCAGCGCCCATGGACTCACTGAATATGTCGCGATGGTAGCCGCCGAACAAGGCTGCCGCAAGAAATGTTGATAAATTACTTGAAGTTTGTGCGCTAAATGTTGCCCACGTGGAACGCCGGGGCAAGAAAAAAGCCGCGTCCGGAACGAACCGGACGCGGCTTGCGATGAAACGCCGGAAAAACCGGCCAACCCTTAGAGGATCTCCGACGCGTAGTCGGCGAGGCGCGAGCGCTCGCCGCGCGCGAGCGTCACGTGTCCGCTGTGCGCCCAGCCCTTGAAGCGATCGACCACGTAGGTCAGGCCCGAGCTGCCCTCGGTCAGGTAAGGCGTATCGATCTGCGCGATGTTGCCGAGGCAGATGATCTTCGTGCCCGGACCCGCGCGCGTGACGAGCGTCTTCATCTGCTTCGGCGTCAGGTTCTGCGCCTCGTCGATGATCAGATACTTGTCGACGAACGTACGGCCACGCATGAAGTTCATGCTCTTGATCTTCAGTCGCGAGCGGATCAGCTCCTGGGTCGCGGCGCGGCCCCATTCGCCGGCGGCGTCGTCGGTTTTCTGCAGCACTTCGAGGTTGTCGTCGAACGCACCCATCCACGGCTGCATCTTTTCTTCTTCGGTGCCCGGCAGAAAGCCGATGTCTTCACCGACCGGCACCGTCGCACGCGTCACGATGATCTCGTTGTAGCGCTTGTCGTCGAGCACCTGCGCGAGGCCAGCCGCGAGCGCGACCAGCGTCTTGCCGGTGCCGGCCTGGCCGAGCAGCGTGACGAAGTCGATTTCCGGATTCATCAGCAGGTTCAGCGCGAAGTTCTGCTCGCGATTACGCGCCGTAATGCCCCACACGTTGTTCTTGTGGTGGCCGTAGTCGCGCAGCGTTTGCAGCAGCGCCGTCTTGCCGTTCAACTCGCGCACCAGCGCATGAAACGCGGGCTCGCCGTTCTGCGGCTCCAGATAAACGAACTCGTTGACCAGCATCGACGCGCACAGCGGACCCGTCACCCGGTAGTACGTGGTGCCGGTTTTCGTGTCCTGCCAGCTCTCCATGCCCTTCGCGTGCCGGGTCCAGAAATCCTGGGGCAGCGCGCGCACGCCCGTGTACAGCAGATCGCTGTCCTCGAGCACCTGGTCGTTGAAGTAGTCTTCGGCCGGCAGACCGATGGCATGCGCCTTGATGCGCATGTTGATGTCTTTCGACACCAGCACGACCTGGCGATCCGTGCGGTCGCGCTGCAACGCGCGCACGACGCCGAGGATCTGGTTGTCGGCCTTGCCTTCGGGCAGACCTTCGACGGGCTCGATCGCAGTCAGCCGGGTCTGGAAGTACAGCCGCCCGGACGCCTCGCGGCTGCCCAGACGCGCGAGCGAGATGCCGTCGGCCATGTCGCCCGCGTTCGCGACGAGCGCGTCGAGCGTGCGGCTCACCTGACGCGCGTTACGCGCGACTTCCGACATCCCCTTCTTGTGGTTGTCGAGCTCTTCCAACGTCATCATCGGCAGATAGACGTCGTGCTCCTCGAAGCGGAACAGGCAGCTCGGGTCGTGCATCAGCACGTTCGTGTCGAGCACGAACAGTTTCTGCACCTCGGCTGGCGTCGCGCCGGTGCCGCGTTTTTTGCGGGTGGTGGCGGGCGCCGCGGCAGGTGCGGCGGCTGGTTCGGCCGCCGGCTGCTTCGCGGAAGGTGCGCGCGCGACGACCGGCTGCGCGTCGGCAGCTTCGTGCTGCGGGCGCGCGGCCGGCACCGGCTGCAACAGCGCGGCGGTCTGTTTGGTCCTGCGGCCGCGCGCCGGCGCGGGTTGCGCGGGCGCGGGCGAGTCGACGGCGGGCACGGGTCGCAGCGTGGTGGCGGCGTTGGCGGCGTGCGCCATCGGCGTGGCGACATTGGCGCGGCCGTAGTCGGCCGACTCTGCGGATTCCCCTTCACGCGCCTGTTTTTTCGCGGTGGAGCGCGCGGGCGTGACGGCTTTGGCCTTGTAATCGTCAGGCGACAAAAGATTGCCGAGCTTGCTGGGGGGAGTAGGCAAAGGCATGGTTTCCCTCGAAATGATCGGGTCACATATCGTGCGCCGCCCGTCGCATTCTGACGATGCCCTCATGGAGCACCCAGTTTGCGCGAGGAGGCGCGCATTCGGTCTAGAGATGCCGGTTCGCCTGGTCTTCGATAGGCTCCTTGACGGAAGCGTGCGGCCTGGTAAACGGACGGCCGCGCGCAATTAAAAAAGCCGCCGCCCCGACATTCGGGGCAAGCGGCTCGACGATGATGCTCGCATTGCGCCTCACGCTCCGAACGGCACCGGTGGATTCGGTCAAATGGCCGTCAGAGCTGGCGCAGCGGAGAAAAATGTGGGGTGGACAGGCACTCATTGCGGCCCAATATAGCGCGCATCAAAGCGCTTGTACAGCCTCCAGAATGTCGTCGACGTGACCCGGCACTTTCACGCCGCGCCACTCCTGGCGCAGCACGCCATCGGCGTCGATGAGGAACGTGGAGCGCTCGATTCCCCGTACCTCTTTGCCATACATTTTCTTCATTTTGATGACGGCGAAAAGGGCACACAGCGCTTCTTCCGGATCCGAAATCAGCGGGAAGGGCAGTTCGAGCTTGGCCTTGAAATTCTCATGCGAGCGCAGGCTGTCGCGCGACACGCCGATCACCTCCGCGCCGGCCTTCTTGAACTTCGGGTACAGATCGCGGAACTGCAGCCCTTCGGTCGTGCAGCCCGGCGTGTTGTCCTTCGGATAGAAATACAGCACCACCTTTTTGCCCCGCAGCTTGGACAGCGTAATCTCGCCGCCCGTCGCGGCGGCGGTGAAGTCGGGGATGGGTTGGTCGACTGCGATGGACACGAGGTTCTCCGGTTGTTGGCGCCGGCGTCGCCAGGTAACGCGGCGTCGGCTGGTCTGTCGTCGAGGTTGTTGTTGTTCGGGACCCGGAGGGCGCGCGGCCTTGTGGCTGCCGCGCACGCGTCCGATCCTCGGACCCGGCAGCGAGCGCGCCGCGCCGTGGCCCTTCAGGGCTGGACGATCAGCTCGCCGGAGCGTCCCGGAATTTCACCCCAGGTAACAGGGTACGATGGCAGCGTGTCGCGGTCTAGCGTGGCGTAGTAATCGCCCATCGTCGCGAACGTGTGGCCCTGAGCGCGCCAGCCTTCGAGCAGCTGTTCGAATATCGGTGCGAGCTTCTGTCCTTCGAGTTCGGCGTGCAGCGTGAACACCTGGTCGTGCGGATTCTTTTCGGTCTGCTTCAGCATCCACGCGGCGACGTTGTGCGTGTCGACGCCGTCGACGCCGAGCACTTCGTCGAGCGTCGGCAGCGTGGTCGGCATCTGCACGTGCGTGAGCGTTTTGCCGTTCACCACCGGCAGATAAGGCGAGTGGCCGCGGCCGTCGGACGCGTAGCGCATGCCCCACGCGTCGATCTGCTCGAACGCGTGGCCGTTCATCTGCCAGCCTGCCGCGCCGTGCGTGACGGGCGGCGCGCCGAATACTTCGATGAAGCGCGCGTGGCTCTGCTGCATCTGCGCGACGGTCCACGCGCGATCTTTGGCGCGCACATTGTCCTGCCAGTACACGTGATCCCACGTATGGATGCCGCATTCGAAGCCGGCCTCGTGGATCGCGCGCATTTCGGCCGAGGCCTTCGCGCCGATGTCCGGACCGGGCAGCAGCACGCCGTACATCAGCTGCCGGACGCCGTAATGCTCGACCACCGACGTGCGCGACACCTTCTTCAGAAATCCCGGGCGCAGCACGCGGCGCATCGCCCAACCGGTGTGGTCGGGCCCGAGGCTGAAGAGGAAGGTGGCGCGCGCCTTGAAGCGGTCGAAGATGCGCGCGAGATTCGGCACGCCTTCGCGGGTGCCGCGTAGCGTGTCGACGTCGATCTTCAGGACGATGCGAGCCAAGGACGCGCCCTTATTGCTGTTCGACGAGGGCGCGGGCTTCCGCGACGTGGCCGCGATACGCCTCGAAAATCTTGCGCAGCGCTTCGTCGAAAGTCGACGTGGGGGCCCAGCCGAGTTCCTGCATCGTGTTGTCGATCTTCGGCACACGGTTCTGCACGTCCTGATAGCCGTTGCCGTAGTACGCGCCCGACGACGTTTCGACCAGTTGCACCTGCTTGGCCAAATCCGCGTATTCGGGGAATTCGGCCGCGAGTGCCAGCATCTTGTGCGCCAGCTCACGCACCGAGAAATTGTTGGTCGGGTTGCCGATGTTGTAGATCTTGCCGGTGGCGACGCCGTTCTTGTTCTCGATGATCTTCATCAGCGCGCCGATGCCGTCGTCGATGTCCGTGAACGCGCGCTTCTGCGCGCCGCCGTCGACGAGGCTGATGTTCTCGCCGCGCACGATATGGCCGAGGAACTGCGTGACCACGCGCGAGCTGCCTTCCTTCGGGGTGTAGATCGAGTCGAGGCCCGGGCCGATCCAGTTGAACGGACGGAACAGCGTGAAGTTCAGGCCTTCCATGCCGTAGCCCCAGATCACGCGGTCCATCAGCTGCTTCGAGCACGCGTAGATCCAGCGCGGCTTGTTGATCGGGCCATACGACAGCTGCGATTCTTCCGGATCGAACTGCTCGTCCGTGCACATGCCGTAGACCTCGGAGGTCGACGGAAACACGAGGTGCTTGCCGTACTTGACGGCCGACCGCACGATCGGCAGGTTCGCCTCGAAGTCGAGTTCGAACACGCGCAGCGGCTGCTTCACGTAGGTGGCGGGCGTGGCGATCGCGACGAGCGGCAGGATCACATCGCATTTGCGGATGTGATATTCGACCCACTCCTTGTTGATCGTGATGTCGCCTTCGAAGAAGTGCATCCGCTCATGATTGACGAGGTCGCCGAGACGTTCGGTCTGCATGTCCATCCCGAACACTTCCCAGTCGGTCGTTTCGAGAATGCGTTTGGACAGGTGATGGCCGATGAAGCCATTCACACCCAGAATCAGGACTTTTTTCATGAATGAGATTGGATGAGCTGGGCGAATTTCGCCGGACTGACGGCAGTCTCGCCGCCGTCGTGCTGGTGCCGCAATTCGTGGATGTTGATCGCACGGCCGTCGCCGCAGATCGCGAAAACGGCATTATCGCTTACGTGCAGGCCCGGCGGCAAATCGGAGCGGAGCGCGCCGGGCGCCGCCAGACGCGCGCGCGCGACGATGAAACGATGTCCGTTCAGGTCGGCGAAGGCGCCCGGATAGGGCGGCGCGACCGCGCGGATCAGGTTGTACACCTGCTGCGCGGGCTGGCTCCAGTCGATCCGGCCGTCTTCCGGTTTGCGGCCGCCGTAGTAGCTGCCGTGCGCGAGATCGTTCGGCAGATGCGGCGCCTCGCCCGCCAGCAAGGCCGGCAGCACGCGCCACAGCGTCTGCTCGGCCGCGACGGTGACCTTGTCGAAGACCTGCGCGGCGGTGTCGTCGGGCAGGATCGGCACCGGGGTTTGCGCGATGATCGCGCCCGCGTCGGGCTTCGCGGCCATTTCGTGCAGCGTCGCGCCGGTCTCGCTCTCGCCGTTGAGGACCGCCCAGTTGGTCGGCACGCGGCCGCGATACTTCGGCAGCAGCGAGCCGTGCATGTTGTAAGCGCCCCGTGCAGCGATCGCGAGCAGGTCGAGCGGCAACATGTGGCGGTAGTAGAACGAAAAGATGAAGTCCGGCCGCGCGGCGCTGACCGCGGCGCGCAGTTCCGGGCTTTTCGGATCGGCCGGCGTGACGACGGCGATGCCGTGTTCGGCCGCCACCGATGCCACGCTGCCGAACCAGATGTTCTCGCTTGGGTTGTCTTCGTGCGTGACGACCAGCGCCACGTCGACGCCGCGCGCGAGCAGCACCTGCAGGCAGCGCACCCCGACGTTGTGATACGCGAATACGACGGCGCGCGGCTTCATGGCGTGCGCCCCTGATCGCCGACCGGCACCGGTTGCACGCCTTGCACGACCGCCTGGCGCGGCGCTTCGACAATGGCCGCGCCGTCGCGTTCTTCCAGAATGGTCTGCACCAGATAACGCGGCCGGGCACGCACCTGCTGATAGATCCGCCCGATGTATTCACCGAGCAGCCCAAGCGCGAAGATGATCACGCCGAGCATGAAGAACGTGATAGCGAACAGCGTGAACACACCTTGCACTTCTGCGCCGATGATGAAGCGGCGAATCAGCAGCAGGACGAACAGCGCCGCAGACCCCAGCGACAGAATCACGCCGATGAACGACAGCCATTGCAGCGGCACCACCGAGAAGCCGGTGACGAGGTCGAAATTCAGACGGATCAACGAGTACAGCGAGTACTTCGATTCGCCGGCGAAGCGTTCTTCGTGCGCGACCTCGATTTCGACCGGATTCTGCGCGAACGTGTAAGCGAGCGCCGGAATGAACGTGTTGATTTCGCCGCATCGGTTGATCGTATCGATGATGTGGCGGCTGTACGCGCGCAGCATGCAGCCCTGGTCGGTCATCTTGATGCGGGTGATGCGCTCGCGCAGATGATTCATCGCGCGCGACGCCTTGCGGCGCCACAGGCTGTCCTGGCGCTGCCGCCGGATCGTGCCGACGTAGTCGAAGCCCTCGCGCATCTTCGAAACGAGCTTGCCGATTTCCTCGGGCGGATTCTGCAGGTCGGCGTCGAGTGTGAGGACGATGTCGCCGCGCGACTGTTCGAAGCCCGCGAGAATCGCCATGTGCTGGCCGTAGTTGCCGTTCAGCAGGATCACGCGCGTCGTGTCGGGCCGCGCGCGGAACTGCTCGGCGAGCAGCGCGGCGGATTTGTCGCGGCTGCCGTCGTTGATGAAGATCACTTCATAACCGGTGCCGAGCGCGTCGAGCGCCGGATAGAGGCGCGCGAACAGCGCGGCCAGCCCGGCTTCCTCGTTGTACACCGGAATGATGATCGACACTTCCGGTGCGACGGCGCGATGTTCCGAATAAGTCATGTCCGCTTACTTTCCGTAGTGTTCGCAAATTTCGTTGACCGCGCGGCACACCCGCTCGACATCGCCTTCGGTCATCAGCGTGAAGAGCGGCAGCGTGACGGTGGAGGCGCCGAAGCGCTCCGCGTGCGGGAACATGCCTTCCTTGAAGCCGCGCGCGCGGTACAGGGAAAACAGGTGCAGCGCCGGGTAATGCACGCCCGCGCCGATGCCGCGCTCTTTCAGCTCGCCCATGAAGCCGGCGCGGTCGATCGACAGTTTTTCGAGCGGCAGCGTGATCTGGAACATGTGCCAGTTGCTGTTCTCGAAGTCCGCGAACGGCAGGCCGACGCCGAGCTTCACGGCCGCGCCGCCTTCGAGCTGCGCGAAGTACGCGCGCACGAGCTTTTTGCGCTGCGCAATGAAACGCTCGAGATGCGGCAGCTGGCCGAGGCCGACGCGCGCGGCGACGTCGGTCAGGTTGTACTTGCCGCCGAGCACGTCGCAGTCCATGCCGTCGAAGCCGGTGCGGGTGATGCCCTGCAAGCGGTACTTCTGCGCGAGCACCGCTTCTTCCTCGTTGTTCAGCACGAGCGCGCCGCCTTCGATCGAGGTCAGGTTCTTGTTCGCGTGGAAGCTGAACGAGACGATGTCGCCGAGCTTGCCGATGCGCTCGCCGTTCCAGCTGGAGCCGAACGCCTGCGCGGCATCTTCGATCACGCGCAGCTTGTGCGCGCGGGCGATCGCGTACAGGCGGTCCATGTCGACCGGCAGGCCGGACAGGAACACCGGCAGGAGCGCCTTGGTGCGCGGCGTGATGGCCTTTTCGAGCAGGTCGAGATCGATGTTGCGCGTGATCGGGTCGATGTCGGCGAATACCGGCGTCGCGCCGGTTTCGAGGATCACGTTGCTGGTCGACACCCAGGTGGCCGGGGTCGTGATGACTTCGTCGCCGGGACCGACGCCGGCGATGCGCAGGCCGATTTCGAGCGTCGCGGTGCCGGAATTGAAGGTGCGCACCGGGCGGCCGCCGCAGAACTCCGAGAGCGCGGCCTCGAACTTCTGGTTCTGCGGGCCGGTGGTGATCCAGCCGGAGCGCAGCACGTCGGCGACGCCCTGGATCGTTTCCTCATCGATCTCGGGTTTGACAAACGGCAAAAACGGGACTTGTGACTGGGTCATGAATGCATCGCTCGATTGAAAGGGGCGCAGCCCGACGGGCGCGAAGTAAACCACAAAGTACGCGCAAACCCAAGGCCGCGGCTGAAAAAAGCGCAACCGTCAAGCTTACCCCGGATAACCTTATGTCTGGCTTAGGCGGCTCGGGCGCCGCTCGGGTTCCTGCGGGTGCCGCGCCTAGCTGCGCGCGAGCACGACCACGCCGACCAGGATGATGCCGATGCCGACCAGTTTTTGCACCGACATCACTTCGCCGAACAGGTACCAGGCGGCGACCGCGTTGACGACGTAGCCAAGCGAGAGCATCGGATAGGCGATCGACACGTCCACGCGCGACAGGCCGATGACCCACACCGCCACGCTGACCACGTAGCAGGCGAGCCCGCCGATGATCGGCGGCTGGGTTGCCAGCTTGAAGCCGATGGGCAGGATGTTCGCACGGGTGAATTCGAAGTGTCCAACGGCATTCGTGCCGGCCTTGAGCAGCAGTTGCGCGCCGGCGTTCAGCGTGACGCCGGCGAGGATGCAGAAGAGGGAAATCGGGTTCATCGGACGGTCTGGTTCTCGATAGGGTTACGGCTTGGCCGCGGGGGCCGCGGGGGCGGCGGCGGCGGCGGGGGCTGCGGGGGCTGTGGGGGCGGCGGCGTCGGCCGGGGGCGCGGCGTCGTCAAGCGGCTTCATGACCACCACGCGACGCGGATCGCGCGCGATCACCTGCATCGGCACGCCTTGCTTCACCAGGCTGTCGTAGGTCGGCGGCGGGATCAGCGCGAGCGCGTAGCGATCGGACTTCCAGCGCTCGATCCACGCGTCGACCGTCGGCAGCCATTTTTGCGGCTCGACGGACACGCCGAACGCGAGTTCGTCCGGGTGCGCGACCATGATCATCGTGTGGCCGATGTAGAACGGCAGGGTGTGGTCGAGCACGCCGACCGAGTAGAACGGCGTGTCGGGCGGCAGTTTGGCGAGTTGCGCCTTGATCGCGGGCGCGAGCGGGGCGCCGGAGCTCAGGCGCCCGAACACGTCGTGGCCGGTGCCCGCGATCGTGGCGAGCAGCAGCCAGCCCGCGCCGAACGCAGCGAGGCTGCCGAGGCCGACCCGCGCGGTGGCACCCACGCCACCTTCACCGCGGCGGTTCAGCCACAGCGCCAACAGCGTGAGCACGAACGCGACGGCCAGCGCCGCGAGCACCCACACGCGGAATTCGGCATACAGCTCGGCGGGATTGCGTGCGGTGCCGAGCCGCGGCAGGAAGAGCGCCGCGAACGCGGCGACCACGAAAAACAGCGCGTAGCCCGCCAGATGGCGGCGCAGCTGGTCGCGCGTGACGAGCGGCAGGTACAGGCCGATCAGCATCGCGATGGGCGGCGCGATCGGCAGCGTGTAGGACAGCAGCTTCGAGTGCGACGCGCTGAAGAACAGGAAAATGAAGACGATCCAGGTGAGCATCAGCGTGACCGGCGCGAAGCCGTTCGGCTGGCGCGGCTGGCGCCAGGCGTGGCGCACGCTTTGCACGGTCAACGACAGCCACGGCAGGAAGCCCACCAGCAGCACCGGCACGAAATAGTAGAACGCGCCGGGCCGATTCTGCTCGGGCGTCAGATAGCGCTGGAACTGCTGGACGATGAAGAAGAAGTTCAGGAACTCCGGATTGCGCTGCTGCACCAGCACGAACCACGGCGTCACGATCGCAAAGAAGACGATCAGGCCGCTCACCAGATGCAGGCGCTTCCACAGCGCCCAGTCGCGCGCGATCAACGTGTAGAGCACCAGCACCGCGCCCGGCAGGATCACGCCGATCAGACCCTTGGAGAGCACCGCCAGCGCCATCGACGCCCAGCACACCCACATCCAGCCGCGCACGCACGAGGGCCGCAGATTGGGGCGCTGGGCCAGCATGAGCGCGCATAACGTGAGCGTCATCCAGAACGACAGGCCCATGTCGAGCGTGTTGAAGTGGCCCATCAGGTTCCAGTACGGCGAGCAGGCGAGCACGAGTGCCGTGAACACGCCGGTCGCCGCGTTGAACACGCGCGCGCCGGTGAAACCGATCAGCAGCACGCCGGCGAAGCCGGTGAGCGCGGTGTAGAGGCGCGCCTGCCATTCGCCGATGCCGAACCACGCGAACGTCAGCGCGTTCGCCCAGGTCTGCAGCGGCGGCTTCTCGAAGTACTTGTAGGCGTTGTAGCGCGGCGTGATCCAGTCGCCGGTCAGGAACATTTCGCGCGCCATTTCGGCGTAGCGGCCTTCGTCGCTCGGCAGCAGATGGCGCCAGCCGAGCGGCACGAACCAGATCACGGCGAGAACCAGCACCAGCAACAGGATCGCGGTGCGGTTGAGCGGTAGCCTCGACGGCGTATCGTTCATCAATTTCAACCTTTTTGTTATCGACAGCGCGCGCACGGGCGCACGCTGGGGGCCGGAACGGGCGGCTCGGGCCCGCGCGGGATGCGCCGGCGCCGGGCTCGGTCAGGCTTCGATCAGTAGCGCGGCCGCGACCTTGCGGCCCTCGGCCATCAGAATGTTGTAGGTGCGGCAGGCGGCCTTGAAGTCCATCGTTTCGACGCCGATGCGTTTCGCGGTGAGCGCGGCGGTCAGGCGCGGATGCGGAAAGCGCAGCCGCTCGCCGCTGCCGAACACGACCACTTCGGGCGCGGGCTCGATCAGCATCGCGAAATGCTCGGCGCTCAGCTGCTCGAACGACGAGACGGGCCAGGCAATGACCGGCGCGTCCGGCAGCACGAGAATGCTGCCGGCGTGACGCACCAGATTGATTTCGACGTAGTCGGCGCCGTAGCCGGTGACGGTATTGAGCGCGCCGCTGGAATCCTGATGTAATTTCAAATTGGTTTTCCGAAGTCGTCGTGAGACGTCATGCGTGTTGCCGGCCTGGCTGCACGTCCCACAGGCCGCGCGGTTCGACGCGGGCCACACACGAGAAGGCCGAAAAGGCTTGCCGCTGCGGGTGCGTTGCAGGTGGTGCATTGCGGAAGTCGGCCAAAATCCGCTAAATTATAGCTTTTTAGCCGCCTTGCGGCGCCCCTCGCTCAAGTGCCGCCACAAGCCGCGCTGGGCGCATCGGCGTGGCCCACCGGCTACCTGTGTTGGCATCGCCCGCTTTCGCTGCGTTTTTTCCCGCGCCCGAACCCGGAAAGCCGCGGCGGCTCGACAGTTCGACCCAATTCGCGGATGGCCGCCGTCGCTGGCGCCCCCGCGTCCGAATTCTCCGTAGCGGTGAATCTGAGCGGCCCGGCGTCGTCTGCCGGACCCGTTTGCCCAAGGTTTGCCCCAGCCATCAACCAGGATGAAGTGCCCGCCGTGAAACCGATTCTCAAGTCCAACAAGTTGTTGAATGTCTGCTACGACATTCGCGGGCCCGTCCTCGAACATGCGAAGCGGCTCGAAGAAGAGGGCCACCGCATCATCAAGCTGAACATCGGCAATCTGGCGCCGTTCGGCTTCGATGCGCCGGACGAGATCATTCAGGACATGATCCTCAATCTGCCCAGCTCGTCGGGCTACTCCGATTCGAAGGGCGTGTTCGCCGCGCGCAAGGCGATCATGCACTACACGCAGCAAAAGGGCGTGCACGGCGTCGAGCTCGACGACATCTACATCGGCAACGGCGCGTCCGAACTGATCGTGATGGCCTTGCAAGCCTTGCTCAACGACGGCGACGAAGTGCTGCTGCCCGCACCCGACTACCCGCTGTGGACCGCCGGCGTGAGCCTCGCGGGCGGCACGCCGGTGCACTACATCTGCGACGAGTCGAATAGCTGGATGCCCGACCTCGACGACATCCGCGCGAAAATCACGCCGAACACGCGCGCGCTCGTCGTCATCAATCCGAACAACCCGACCGGCGCCCTGTATTCGGACGAACTGCTGCTCGGCCTGATCGGGATCGCGCGCCAGCACGGCCTGATGATCTTCGCCGACGAGGTGTACGACAAGATCGTCTACGACGGCAAGACGCACACCTCTGTCCTGTATCAACATCTTAAGCCG